>NZ_FRCH01000001.1 GCF_900142825.1 Rhodanobacter sp. OK091
ACCCCAACCACGACATCGCCCATCCGATAACGGCCAAGCCCAAGGCAAAGTTGGCAGCTGTCGTCCTCTTCATATGTTCAAGCCCTTAATTTCACCCGTGAAATCGCACTATCTCGATCGGATAGGTTAGCGGTCCAACGTCCGTTATGGGTCGAAAACGGACATCGTCGAGCAACGCCCTGGACCACTTCATCACGACTGCAAACGGCTGACCACTTTGGGCAGCGAACTGCCCACGGGGCAAATGGATGGCGAAGCTGGTCAGTTCATTGGCCTGAACTGGTCAGCTGTGATGGCAATGGGTGGTCGGTTCGGTGGCGATACGCAGAAATGATCCCAGGCACCTTTTCCCGACTTCATTAAACGCTCGGCTATCGGACGCCGACGGTTGTGGATGACTAAGCCATGAGTGCCTAATTAACGTATCCGAAAAACCCGGGCCAGCTCAGGCTCACTTATTGCCGTGAGAAAGTGACCTGACCCCGATCTTTGTTTCAGGATCGAGGCAATACAAGACGCGCCCCTTTAATTTATCTACGCAGAGCACAAAAGCTTTAATTGAATATTCCTCAATGTTGCCTGTTCCGGCGTATCTATGGTTCCTTCCGCTGTAACTCGATATGCTTGGCAGTCCTGCTCCGGACGCGGACGAATGAAGCAAGTGGCCGAATAAGTAAAATAGTGCAGTCCATCGCGATCATTACGGCGAACGGTTTCATTTTTACATGGCCCAAGAGTAGCTTTAAAAACATAATCTGTTGCTTTAATCTGCTTAATAAGCTCCATGCTGTTATTGTTAAGATCAGGAGTGGAAGCTAACGCAACCGATTGAAAAAGCGCCGCGAATAAAAAGGCAGCCATGACACTATTAAAATAAATTTTAATCATAACAATTTCCTGTAGAAAAAATTACTGCTGACCTGCCTCATGAATATGATTTTGGTGATCCTCAGACACGCTAGGCAAAGGTTGTGAAACTCCGCCAGGGGTGTAAGTTTTTTCTTGGAATATTGGACCGAAATTTTCTTGAATATTTGGCTCATTCCTAAACGCATTCTGTAAAGAAGTAACGGCGTTATTGTTAGATTTATCGCCAACATGTTCTCCATTAACTCTATTTATATCCACCGCTTTAGCAGAGTAATGATTACTGTGGATTGCATGTACGCCACCTGTAGTGCTATTAATATTAACAGATTGGACCCCCGATTTTGTAATAGCACTTTCAACCATGTTAGCAGTTTTTGTTGTCAGCGGTTGATTTGGGCTTGCTCCCGCCGGATTATCGTTCTTAAAAGTTACGGCAGATACATACCCCGCTTGAACATTTCGGCCTATCGATGAATTTAGCTTGATGCCCTCCATTCCATTGACGGGTGGAGGCTGTGAATTCGCGCGAGGCAATACACTATCAATAGTTGAATGAACGCACATGCTGTCCACACATGTACTTTTACCAGTTGGGTCGGTATTCAAAATTGGGTTGTTGTTAACGTAATCGTACCGGCTGAAGTTGAAAACGTTACCAGGTGTCGGATCGATGGGGTCAGCACTCAGGAAGCGCCCCGTACTGGGATCGTAATAACGCGCCTGCATATACACGAGCCCAGTGTCCGGATCGTTCACATGCCCCGTATACCCAGGCCCGTTCGGCGCCGGGCTCATGCTCGCCACCGCAGTGCCATACGGCGCATAGTCGTAGGTGGCAATGATGGCGCCGCTGGCGTCGGCCTTAGCTAACACTGTGCCCTGCGGATCAGTGTAGTAGTAATGATGCGTCCCTGCGTGCAAAAAGCCAGAAGAAAACAGGACAAAAAAACCGCCAACCCACCGACGGCTAGACCACCTTTCCTTCCGATTGCACATATCCCTTCCCCTTGCATGCTCCGATGTCGTTGCAGGAGCCTACAACAAACTCTGACTTAAACTCTGACTTAGAATGCAAGTCGCCTCCCCCGTGAAGCGGATCTTGAACGTCATACCGAGACTTTCTTTGCCATGGCCAATCGCGCTTCGAGCTTTTTCAGCACCGCACCCGACGAAAAGTACACCCCCGTACTCTTCGCCTGATCCCTCGAAGCCAGTCCACGGGAGATGAAGGCGGTCTGCTGCTGGCGCTGCTGAATGTGCGCCCGCAACGCGGACTCGACAAAGCCGGACAGACTTTCTCCGTCACGCAAGAGCTGTTCTGCAGCCTCGCGCAGAGCTGGCTCCACACGCAGCGAGGGGATGGTCGCGGTCTTCATGAAACCTCCTGATGCGATGCCATTGCGATACATAGTGGCGCATTCAGCGACAGGGGCCAATCGCACTGGCCCGGCATGGTATGTCGCCCGCTCCTCGCTCACGCCGGTTTGCGAACCGCGCACCTGTCGAGATCGCGGTCAGGTTCACTTTCTCACGGCAGTAAGCGAACCTGACCCTCTTTTAGCCCGCCGTCGGCAAGAACAATTTCCACTGGCCTTCGGAAACGACTTGAACGGCACCGTGATTCACGGCGATGGCGGTCTGATCATCGATGGCATAGACCGGCGCCGGTATCTTGGCGGCCCATTTTTCAGCGTTCTCCAAGGAGGCATCCAGGTGATTCGGGTTATCGAGGTGCGGGATCAATGCAAAGTCGACCCACCCTGCTCCGTGGGCCGTGACCAGAAGGCTGGCGACCTCACCCTCTGCGGTGGTGAACGAGAAGTTCTCAGACGTCAGCGCATCGCGATGACCACTGGGCGGCTGGGTGTAGTTTTCTGAAAATGTCGAAGACACCGCCATGCTCCCGGCGCTCACACCCACGTAAACCCATTCATGTCGCAATGAAGGCAGCAGCTCGGCGAGGCCGGATCGACGCATCCAGTCAGCCAGATAGACAGGATCACCGCCCCACACCAACAGGGCATCCGCCTCCTCCACCAGGGGAACCCAATCTTCTTTGGCGAGGCTCGGCAAGGCGGTGAGTTCCAGAACGCCCAGCGACTTCCAGCCCAGTTCGCACAAAGGGCTTCGCGTTTTTCCAGCGAACGCCTGCCACGCCATGGCAGCATGGCGCGGATAGGCATACATGGCGGTGGGAATGAAGAGCGCGCTGCACTCGGCGATGGGCTTGCCCAACAGCTCGACCAGTGCGGCGTGGATGCTGGCGTTGGTGATGCCGCCAGACGTCAGAAGAAATTTCATGCGGTTTCCCTCGTTTCGGTGAGCGTGTTCAGCAACTCATAGGTCGACGAACGGCGTCTGCCGTATTCGACAAAGGGTCCGTTTTTCTTTTTCGGAAACCGGGGTCGGCGCGGTACACAGGGGAGGTGATGTACCGCACCACCGGGTAGGCGCGTCAGGGGGGTAACGCGCCATGCCTTCAGGATCGAGGATGCGAGGACGTGAGCGAGGGCGAAAAACGTCGCTCAAAACAAAACGGCCCCGGATGATTTCCGGAGCCGCTCTGATGATGCCAGCCATGCTGAGCGCTAGTCAGCAAACGGGGCTATTTCTTGCTCAGCTGTTCCGCGAGCTTGGTTCCAAAATCGACCATGTGCGCGACCTGATCGGGAGTGAAGCGGTATGCATCCTTGCAGATGCGAAGCTCGATTGACTTACTGCGTAGAAACCCGGCCAGCTGATCTGGCGTCAATGATCCCTGCCAGCGCTCTAGCACCTTTTTCGTCATCCGGACTTCATCGTAATAGAAGGGCGTCAGCTGCACGATCTCGCCGTCGACGAGCCAACGGGTGTCGTTGCATCGCAGATATCGCCAATGGTCACTTTTGAGCAGGATCTCCATATCGATGCGATGGACTTGCCCGTACTCTACCCTGGCATCCCAGAGTATCAGCGGACCGCCCATGGCCAGCACATCAATAGACATTCGATCGCTTTCGACAAAGACCCTGCCAGGATCGAGCGTTAAGACCCGTACGGTCGGCTGCCTCGCGATTGCCGCGAACGAGATGCTGAGCAAGATAGCCGCGAGAATGCTGGATAGCTTCATGCCTATTTCCCCTGTGAGTTGTCCAGGGCGCACATTAATGGAAGCCGGGGTCGGAGTGCGCCGTTCTTTAAGGCAACACTGACCCCGGTTTTGTCGGACGCCTGCTTCTCGTCTTGATGGACCGGCTATTGGTAGGTAGGCAACTGCCGCGCGACATGCGACGCGTGGCCCGCGGGCAAACACGCTCGCCCCGCATGGTAGGTGGCCCGCTCTTCGCCCACGCCGGTTTGCGAACCACGCGCGTGCCCGAGCCTCTGCGATTCCACCTGGCGGATGATCTCGCGCACCGCCCTCGCGTCGTTGAAGATGGCATCCCCCAACACCGACAGTGTGTGGTCGGCGAACTCGGCCTCATCACTGGCGATCACCACATCGCCATGGGCCACGATCATGGCGATCAGCCGGTTGAGCGTGTCGATCTGGTCCATGGTCATGCCGAAGCGGTAGCGCTCATCCGCGCCGCCGGGCATCTCCTCTGCAGGCTCCGCGCCGGCCTCGGCCCCAGCCGCAGCCTCGCTCTCGGACCGGTAGGCCGGCCACGACATCTCGTCCAACACCAGCCCCACCTGCTCGGCCAACAATTCCAGGCAGATCGCCACCTCGCCCACGCGAATCTCGGCGGTGCACTCCTGTTCCTCGTCCGCCCTCCGCGGTTGCGCCAGATGCGACAGGAATTCGGCATACTCGCGCAGCTTCTTCAGCCGCAGTTGGCTGTCCTCCGGCAGGAAATAGCCCATCGTTTCCAGATCTTCCGAATCGAACTTAGACATGGTCGCCTCCTCATTCCATCGAAGTGCCCGTCCACGGCATGACGACGGACGGGGTGTCGGGAGGTTCGAAACCGCTAAGAGCCGGCGGGCGTATTCCCCCGAAGGGTGTTGTATTAGCCGCCCTCCCGACGCAGGAATCACGTCGGCTTGCACCTGCGAACAGGTACAAAAAACCCACCGGTTTGTCGGAGGTGGGTACCGCTCTTAGGGGAGTTTCGACGCTCCTTGAGTTGGAGTCTGCTATTGCAGCTGGAGGGTGTCAACAGCTGCGCTTTGTCCACTGCGCTGCGCACCTGACGCACAGAAGTGGGAACTCCTCGGAATTATGCAAACGCCTGAACTAAGCCGCGCCGCGAAGCGGCGGCGGCTTGTGCATATTCCACTCGAAAGTCGGCCAGTATGATTAGTCTCTGCCGACGCCAATCGGCAGAAACCGATCCGTTGCAGCCGGTGGCGAACGGCTTCTTTCGAGAAGACCCGTCTTCAGCGCTGGAGTTAAGCGGCGGCGAAGCCCGAAGCCGTCCGCCTTGGACGAATAGTCAGGGATCAAGCGCGACATGCGCTGATGCTGCAGCAGCGATAACAGATTGCCAAGCGGTTAGCGAAAGGAGCTGCTCAACGTTGGGCACATGCTCCCCGATCTGCGTAAGTGCACTCTCAAACGCATTGTTGAAGTTACTTAGGATGACAATTTCTGTGGGGCTGAATGCCGAACGGAATAGTTTGCTGTCCGGATGAAAGTCATCGGCCCACCAACAAGCAAACTCGTCGTAAGCATAGCCTTCGCTTTTGCAGACCTCAGTTTGAAATCTACGTTGCTCCTCAGCCGACGCGAAGAATTTCAGCAAGTGGATGCGCGACGTTCTAAACGTAAGTGCATGCTCATCCATTCAACTAGGCCCCAACGTTTGACATGAGCAGCCGCAAATGGGCGAAGTCCGCTTGTGAATGCCCGCTCGATGGGGGAGTTAACCCACCCGTTCCGCCAGTGCGTGCAGGAAGCGAGCTTCGAACTCTTCGTGCATCGCGGTATCGGCTTGAAGCAATGACACCACTTTATCAACAAGTTCGCTCTTGTTGTACGAGAGTCCGTTCCTAGAAATCACATCGCCAACAATCGTGATTTCGGAGCCTGCGCCAAAGATCTTGTCGATGATAGCGGGTGGGTAGTAGTACTCGATGCCATTCTTCGGCCAAACAACGATGTTCCCTGTGGGGATGCCCATCGCCACTAACTGGCCTGGTAGGCCAGCTGAGTGAACGGAGTCCAAAACAACAAAGATTCTGTCCTTATATGGGCTCCGCTGTATGTCGGAGAAGATCCCTTTGACGACGTTTAGAATTTCCTTGATGCGGCTGTCCGAATTCGCGGAAATTACACTGACTTGAGATTCTGGATGCCGCAGAGAGACTACGCGCTCGATGAACTTGTCGTCGCACTTTCCTTCAACGAGGACGATCGCCGAGGGCAAGTACAAGGTCTCGAATCGATTCCCAAGAAGGAAGAAATGAATTCCGTTGAAGTCCGACTGACTTTGGATCGGTTGAATCGAAATTTCATCGCCAACCTTTTGTACCGTGTAGTTGTTCGAAATTCGAGCCCGGTCTAGGAAGATCGTGGAATGCGTGGCGAATACTAGTGTCTTGATGTGAGGGAAGTACCGAGCGCGATGCTCCCGATCGAAGAGAAAGTCAGCCAGAATTCCTTGGGCTTCTGGACTGATCCCGAGTTCGGGCTCATCGATTAGGAAGGTATCGTAGTCAGCGTCAAGAAGACTCGTTACCAAAGTCGTGATCAGTCTGAATCCCGAACTTGTGTAAGAGATGTTGTGCCCGCCACACGAGATGTACTTCTGAGACATCGAGTTATCTTCGACGGTTTGGCGCCATTCAAGCTCCACGCCTAGAAGTGTTTTGATGATCTCAGCGAGACGGATGCGCTGACCGTCAGAGAGCTCTGCGATAGCTTGTTGCAAGTTTACCGGCGAATTGTCGATGTTCTGCTGCTGCTGTTGCCACTGCTGCACGAACTGGCTCCATCTATCGCTTCGTCTATTCTGATTCGGCGTGAAGTGGCCAAGAAGATTGAAGTTTTGATAACGTGCGGGACCCAAATATGAGGCGGACTGCCCCCACTGTTGCGTCAATGACTTCAAGAGGAACGACTTACCGCAATTGTTTCGCCCAACAAGTACGGAGTACTCCGAGTCGCGAATGGCTTGGAGTGAGGCGGCCGAAGAGTCGGCGAAATGCGTTCCTGGTTTTTGGTCGTATTGGTACATGGACGCTCGCGAAGGGTGGGCTAACAAAGATCGGAGTCAGGTTCACTTTCTCACGGCAGTAAGTGAACCTGACCCTGATTGTCCTCAAGATCTATCCCGGGCGCGAATGGCGCGGTCAAGAGCCGACCACCGTCGCGCGACCTGTCCGGCAATGGCAGGGCTCTTCGCGATTTTTGCGGCCCGATGAGCATAACTAACGAAATTCTGGTGCCCGGTGAATGTGTAGGCGCGATTCAATTTACCACGTTTAATCGACACACTAGTCTTCGCAAGACCCGCGTTCCTAGCCGCTTTAGACCGGGCAATGTCGGCCACGCGCACACCCTTTCGAAGACGACTGTAGAAACGACCAACACTGCCCGAACGAAGCAGTATTTTTTTCCCATTGAAGGTCAAACCCAGATATTGAAGTGGTTTTTGGATGCTTGTTCCGGGAGGGCCGAAAGTGCATTCTTCCAGCTTCTCCTTCTGTACTTCCAACTTGATTTCCGGGACGAGAGTTTCGATAAATGCTTTAGCGGCAACAGCGCGATGCGGCGGCACGACACACAGCACGTCATCGCAATAGCGACGGTAGAACCCGCCCCAAGCGAAAACCTGATTTGCCACGCGCTCGTCGAATTCAAGCATGTAGATGTTCGAAAGGGTGGCGCTGATGGGCGTGCCTTGGGGGATGCCTTTAGCATCGGGATTGACCTTCAGATGTTTGCCCTCCACGACGAGCTTACGAAATTGTTCGGGCGAGCAAATGCGCTTTCGGCCCGAGGCCTTCGGTGCATAGCGACTGATGCCAAACAAGGCGTAGAGCACGACTTGCTCGACCTTGGCATTACGGGTCAACGAGTGGTAGATGCTGTAATGATCGGCAGGTAGAGCATTCCTCCCTAACACCTCACTCCATTTCTTTTTCAGCAACTGATGGTCCAGAGCATCGAAAAAGCCGCTGATGTCATAGGCGAGCGCTGTGCAAGGGCGATGCGCTTCAATCCAGGTAAAAGCGTCGAGCGCAAAATGGACGTTGCAGCGGCCATCGCTAGTCCGAAATGCGGTCACGGCTTCTCCAAGCCCGCGAGCAGTGAGCAGCGCCTCGTAGCGTTTGGTGAGCTGCTGGGAGTAATAGGCATAGAGCGCCGCATCTCGGTGGGACGCGTAGCAGATGGGTCGCGTCTTTTTCTTGACTTGGAACCCGCTGGCATCCCGCCAAACCTTTTTCGTGGTCACGCTGGCCATAATCAAGGGCAGAAACTGCCACTTGGCCACGGTTGCCGGGGTCGAGACGAGTTTCAGCAGAGCTTCCCGGGGGATCCGCTCATCGAGGTGTAAATAGGACCTTGGGCGAAGTGGGTCGGCAGCCATGGGAGTTAACTGAGGGAGAGGGTCGCGGCAACCCATACTAGCTCCCTCAGCTTCCGGAATCCCGAAGGTATCCTCGAAAGTGGCACGCCACCAACACCGCGGTCGCAATCATACTGATGATAAAGTCATCACTGAGGAAACTACTCGTGGACATCGCTGCCCATCTGATAGCTAGTCAGCTATTCGCCTTGATGTGGGCGGGCGGCGGGGTGACCCCGTCGACCGTTGACATCGCAACAGACTCCCGCGTCACTGTTGCCGACGCGGTAAGCAAAAGTTAGGGGCTCACGGCGGCCACGTCAACAACCTTCCTACCCATGTGTCCCTATATCCATCCTTTTAACTTCCTCCGCCCCGGTTCCGACGTGGGTTTCGGCGTGTGAGACCTGCTCGCCTCAGGACGAGCCTTGTCAGTTCACTCCCAGTCCCCATGTGGACAGAGACCCCCATCGAACAGGGCAACGATGACCACCATCTATCGCGTCGGCACTTGGCAGGAACTCTTTGCCCTCCCCAACTTTGAGAAGGATCCAGTGCATAAGGATCTGATCAGCAAGGGGGACCTCGTCAGTGAGTACGAGATGACGCCCAGCGACGGGCTCAGGCCATGCGGCATTCTCAAGTGCGAGACCGATCATCGTCACGGCTACATCGTTCGGCTCCCAGATCAGCGGTTGAGTCATGTGGGTCGAAATTGCGGGAAAACACATTTCGGCGAATCCTGGTCCCGCGTCCGCAAGGCCCTTACCGCTGCACAGAAACTGGCCGCCAAGACCAAGGCTATCGACGAACTCAAGGCCGCGATCCACACCGAATTGAATCGCTGGCCTGTGTTTGATGCACCGGCATTCCTGGCTGCACGATTGGCCCTGACCCACTTCGATCGCCTGCCAGAGAAACTTCGGTCCAGCCTGGAAAGCCGGGCTCAGAGCGGTGACGTCGCTGTTCATGGATGGCGCACACCAACGGACGAGGACAAGCGCCTAGCCAAACTGCATGACCAGAGGCTCCCCACCTCCATCCGGTTTGATCGCGGCCCCCTTCAGGGGTTGCGCGGAATCAACCGCAAGACGCGGATCGACTACCTGATCGATCGGCACGGCCCATCGCTGATCCAAGAAGCCCAGTCGCTGGTCGACGCACCGGACATTCGATCGGACGACTTGAACACGATGCTGCGTCGCCTCACTGCGTTTCCTGATGGCCTCGACACCGGCATCAAGCACCTACTCACCTTCCTGACCGATGCCAACCTCAAGGTGGTTACGTACCTGCTGGCCGCCCAAGATCTCGGCATCGTCGGTCTTCGGTACGATGTTGGTGATCAGAACGGCTTCGTTCTCTCGTACAAAACTTCCTCCATGTCTCCGCGCGCCACTCGATGATGCAAACACTGACTTCCCTCATCCCTGACGTCGACGTGTTGGTTAGCCTCTCTCAGGAGGAGCTCGCAGGGGTCGTCCTGCAGTTGGCCAAAGAGCACCGACAGAACAACAAAATTCACATTCAGGCGATCGCCTCACACATCAACGGCACGGTCGGAATGAACAACGGCTACCCGCAGAAGCGCCTCCAGGAGGCCGAGATCGCACTATCTGAAGCCTGGAACTGGCTCACCGTCCAAGGTCTTCTGATCCCCGAACTGGGAATTAATGGTAGCAACGGCTGGATGCTGCTCGGTCGACGTGCGGAGGCGCTGCTCGTCAACAACGGATTTAAGAGCTACGCGCAAAGCGTGAACTTCCCAAAATCACTTCTGCACCCAGCAATTGCCGATGAGGTTTGGATTGACCTTGCGCGAGGCGATCTTGAAACGGCTGTATTCAAGTCATTTCGAGCGGTCGAAATCGCGGTGCGCGCAGCGGGCAAATTTGAGGATACGGATGTGGGCACGCAGCTCATGCGCAAAGCCTTTGACAAAACAACAGGACCACTGACTGATCTCCAGCAGCCTGAGGGAGAGCGTGAGGCGTTGGCGCACCTTTTCGCGGGCGCCATCGCCTCGTACAAGAATCCCCATTCACATCGTACCGTGACGATAAGTGACACGGGAGAGGCCCAAGAGATGGTGATCCTTGCAAGTCATCTGCTGCGCATCGTCGATAGCAGGCAGTGATCGCTAACTTCACCGCGAGGTAATTGGCGAAAAACCGCGTTGCGAAACGGGTCAGTGTGAGCTGGCCCTTGTTTGATGGATAAGCTTTATTACAACTGGTTCGTGGGCTCAAGGGTGTGCGGCTAATTATTTAAGTCTGCGCGCGCCGCCTTCAGAATGTCCTTCAACAATTCAGCAAATTTATCTGGCGACATTTTTTTAAGCACACGCGCTAATGCGTCATGAATCGGACTTACCGGCTCATCGTTTGCTATGACTCTGACCGGATTGGCGCCGAAGTTCTCAATAGCGGTACGTCGAAGCAAATCAAGCATCTCTTTATCTTCTCCCATCTCCGAACGGTACCCAACGAAGGAAAGCGCAGAGGCTTCCTTAAAGGCATAGTCTTCTGTGAGACGGGAAAGTTGCCCGTGTTTCCTTGCCGCGAACCAAGTCAGCCAAATACCTGGACTGAGAATTAGTACGTGTGTCACATAAGTGAACACACGCTCAAGAGGTGGCGCTGCGGAAGCAGTGGATGTGTCTTTGATCGGGGACGCCAGAGCAATCGTCTTAAATCCAAATAATGCCAGAACATCTCCCAGCGATATCAGGGCTCCTAGGAACAAAAGAATCAATCCAGCGACAAATATTTTTGTCCAAATCGATTGATCTCGCTCCAAGCTTTCCCGCCGATCCTTGAATGATTTGGCGAGGCCAATCTTGCTGGCACCCTGAAGCGTTTCTTCAACAAAATTTCGCTTCCGTACAAACTCGTCAATCAGCTCTTTCTGAGTGCTGACGTCTCCGTTCAGGTCAGTGACCAAGTCATCAACCACAATCTTCGCTTGAGTTGCGGCTGAAGCGCTAGCAGTCGCGTTGGTCTGAGCATTACCAGCTTCGCGCTCGTGCCCCTGAATTCTTGCTACCGATTCCTTGACCGCGCTTTCAAAGTTTGAAACAGCCCCTTGTGAGGATGTCGCAGCTTGTTGCGCGCTTACCGCTAACTGGGCGGCATTTTGGATGAGCTGAACATTGGCTCTAACCTCCTTGATGGTCGGCGCTGTAACGATGCTTGAACCCTGTGTTGGATCCGGCGCAACCCACGCTATCAGTTTGCGAATTTCCCAAAGGGCGATCAGCATCAACTGAGGCCGATTATTCCCGAGGAACCAGTCGGGACCGTTTCCAATGCCTTGCTGCACGTAACTCTGGATAGTATTGATCTGCTGAGTGATGTTTGGCCAAGTCAACGACTTCATAGCGGGATCAACTTTATTAATTTCCGCGTATTGGAGGCCAGATATACAAAGCGTGAACCAGTCCAAAATGCTTGATACCGGTATTTCATTGCCCCCCGAGTCTTTAATCACATTGGGTAACTTCGAGGCGAATTCCTCCCATTGGATTTTTAATCCAAGCAGCTCGTTGGCTTGCGGCATTTCACTCATAGATCCCCCGTTAGTATGACATGACTGGTGTGGGCTAATTTAACGTAAACTCTCGGCGAAAACGCTGGTTATCGCGCACTTGCAAACAGAGTTAAAAAAATGGTGTGAGATTTTTCTGTCATCTGAAAGAAAAAGTGGTATTCGAAAACTCGGGTAGCGAAAACTCGAGTCATTGTGCGCTTTTGAAGACTGTATAAACTGAGGAACACAGTTGGGAGGCCGTTTGTCGTCTGCACCCCTCTCACTCACCCCTCCAAACGATCAAACCGCAGATCCGAAGATCGGGGTCAGATTAACTTTCCCATTGCAGGTAAGTGAACCTGCCCCAATAGTTTTCGCCACTGCGGCCAAAACCTTTACGGCGTCGCCTTCCCGGCCGGAAGCGCAGCTGTTATCGTCGATAACCAGAGCCTCACCACGGCCGGCCCCTTCGGTTCTGCAGAATCACTGACGAACTGCGGCAGGTTGCCTTTGGGCACATTCGTGCTGGTGTACGTATGGACAGCACAGCCATCCTGCTGGCAATTCCAGGTGGCGTTGGTCCGGGCGAACGGAAGCACGACGTAGGGGCGTTCGCTTGCCAGACGATCAACCACCGAGGGACCGAGCTTCAAAGATGGCGGGTTGTCGCTGCCATAGCGGGCATGGAAGTTGCCCATCAACGCAATGACGAGCTGTCGCGAATCACTCTTGTCGACGGCGCGCTGAATTGCTTGAGCCATGCTGCTTTCCTTGAACTTCTGCGGGCCGCCCGCGCTCGCTATCGCGGCTTGATCGCCGTAGTCCGGCTCCATCGCGAAGACTTCCAGCTTGGCGCCCTCGGCGCGCAAGGCACGCGCCGTATCGATCAAGCGCAACATGGCCGTGCTGGAGCGGCCATCCTGCATTGACCAGAATGGGCTCTTCAGAAACATCGCCTGATCGGCGGCGCTGCCGGCAGATTGCAGGTAAGCGTCCAGGGGGGCCTGTTCGGAGCCTTGCATTTCCAGGCCGAGTCGCACCGTGCGCGTCGGCAGTGCCTCCCTCACGAGGGAGGCCACTAAATCAGGAGCTTCGTTACTGCCGTGGACTTCCCCGACGATCAGTAGGCGCCGGTCGGTGACAGCGCAGACGACGGCCTTGGCGGCTTGAGATAGCGACGTGACTTTTGCCGCACTTGCCGGTGCACAGTGTCTCGAGTCGATATCGGCCGGTGGGCGCTTTGCTGCGTGGCTGCTTGGCGCCGTCAGCACCATCAGTGTCAACGTTGCCAGCCATTTGCGCGAATTGAATCCGGTCATCCGTCATCCCCCTGGTCCGTGGGCGCATTCGATCCGCGCTCCGGTCGATTCAATCGAAGGAGCGCAGATCTTTCAAGCTAAATCTCCAAACAATCAAACCGCCGATCCGCCTCCACCTCCGCCTCATAGTCCACATCCCCCCGGTCAAACCCGAACAGCTGCAAAAACTCGTGCTTGTAGCCGGCGTAGTCGGTGATCTGCTTGAGGTTTTCGGTGGTGACTGTAGGCCAGAGGGTTTTGCAGGGGATCTGCACGTCGTCGCGCAGCTCCCAGTCGTCCAGCCGCAGGCGGCCTTCGTCGTCGGTGGGTGCCGCTTTGCCATCAGCACGGTAGAGGCGGTCGTGGAAAAGGCGGTTGGCCTGTTCGATGGGGCCTTCGTGGATGCCCTTCTCCTTCATGATCTTGAAGGCGATGGACACGTACAGCGGGATCACCGGGATCGCGGCGCTGGCCTGGGTGACGACGGACTTCATCACGCCGACGTAGGCTTCGAGGCCGGGGTGGCGGCTGCGCAGTTGCTTGGCGGTGTTGTCCAGGTGCTGCTTGGCCTGGCCCAAAGTGCCGTGCCAGTACATCGGCCAAGTGATCTCGGTGCCGATGTAGCTGTAGGCGACGGTCTTGGCGTGCTCGGCCAGTACGCCGGCGGCGCTCAGCGCGTCGATCCACAGCGCCCAGTCCTCGCCGCCCATCACGGTGACGGTGTCCTTGATTTCCTGCTCGGTGGCCGGCTCGATGGTGGCCTCGATCACGGTGTCCTTGTTGGTGTCGACCGAGGTGTTGGTGAACGGCTTGCCGATGGTCTTGAGCGCCGAGCGCACCACTTCGCCGGTGTCCGGCAGCTTGCGCACGGGCGAGGCCAGCGAATAGACCACCAGGTCGATCTGGCCGCCCATCTCGTTCTTGATGATCTCGATCGCGCGGGCGCGGGTTTCGTTGGCGAACGCGTCGCCGTTGATCGACTTGCTGTACAGGCCGGCCTGCTTGGCCGCCTTGTCGAACGCGGCGGAGTTGTACCAGCCGGCGGTGCCGGTCTTCTCCGGGCTGCTGGGCTTCTCGAAGAACACGCCCAGCGTGGCCGCGCCGTAGCCGAACGCGGCGGTGATGCGCGAGGCCAGGCCGTAGCCGGTGGAGGCGCCGATCACCAGCACGCGCTTGGGACCCTTCGCCGCATCGTGGCCCGCGGCCTGGGTGACCTTGATCTGGTCGAGCACGTTGTGCTCGCAACCGACCGGGTGGGCGGTGATGCAGATGAATCCGCGGACTTTGGGCTTGATGATCACTCGATGGCTCCTGCTGCTGTTCGGCAATTCGCCATATTAACCAAGCTGGGGGGCCATGCGCTGCCGTAGGGAGGTTCGGGTGGCCCGTTTTACTCGTCATCCCGGCGAAGGCCGGGATCGCAGTTGCTCGTGCAGTTGCTCGTGCGAAAGACCGGATGGATGACTGGCTTTGTTGCTGAAGAGCGATTCCGGCCTTCGCCGGAATGACGATATTCGGTTTTGCTCGTCATCCCGGCGGAGGCCGGAGAAGTGTTTCAACAGCGAAGCTGGTCATCGCCGTTGCTCGTGCGAAAGACCGGATGGATGACTGGCTTTGTTGCTGAAGAGCGATTCCGGCCTTCGCCGGAATGACGACATGAGGGAACGAGGCATTCCGAGGGAGCGACTTCGACTGAAGCCCACTTCGGAATCGCCACACGCTCAGGCGACGTCATGCGGAAGCGGGACGAGGAAGTCCGCTACCGGCTCAAGGATGATTTCCGGCAGGCTTTCGGCAATGGCTCCACGCAGTTGGGCCCAGGCTTCGGGATCGACCGAGGGACGGGCCAGACCTTCCGCCTTGGCCTCGGCCGATGGCCACTGGGTGTAGCTGTACCAAATATCGTCGGGCCCGCGATGCAGACGCGAGCCCAGCGAGCCCCGTTCGCTCACCAGCAATGGAGTGACCCGCGACCAGGCCTGGACAAAGGCTTGTTCGGCCCCGGGGTGCAGGCGCCAGCGGTAGAGGGCGCAGAAAACAGTATGGGCGTTGCTCATGGACTCTCACTATGTTGTACACGGCGCATGCGGTTCGCAGCGCCAATGTTGGGATCAAGCAATGCCGGAAGGGTCTGCCTCGAACAAATGACTAGCCCGCAGGATCCCGTGTCTGAATCGCGCGGGTCACTTCTATTCCGGCATGGCGCCTACGTGGAAGAGTCCCCAGCCATGGCCGTCCGGGTCGACAAAGCTGTGCGAGTACATGAAGCCCAGATCTTCCGGCTTGTCGTAGGTCGAACCGCCCGCGGCGAGCGCTTTGGCAACGAGGCTATCGACTTCATCGCGACTCTCGCACTGGAGGTTGAGCAAGACTTCGACAGCCTTGCTCGTGTCGCAGATGGCTTTGGGCGTGAACTCCTGAAACCTGGCGTGCGTGGTCAGCATCACCGAAATCGTGTCGCTGATGACGATGCACCCGCCAGTCTCATCGCCGAGCTGCGGGTTCCGTGAAAAACCGAGTGCCTCGAAGAAGGCCAGTGACTTCGGGAGGTCGACGACCGGGAGGTTGATGAATATTTGTTTGCTCACAGGTCGGTCCTCTGTGTTGATGGTGGTGTGGATATCCGCTGCAGCCTAGTGCTGGAGTTAGGCCTCACCGCGATAGATACTCTGATCGCAGTGGTAACGATTGTCAGGGTTGAGCGCGCGCAGACGCTCCACTTCAGCCCAAGTCGAATCCCAGGATCCTTCGGCCGAGAGTGGCCTACCAGGATATTCGTCTTCGAGCTGCTGGAACACGCGCCATACCGGCAAGTCAGAAGCTGCGCTGGAATCAAAGTAGGCATCCAGGAAACCCGGAAACCAGCCTGAGTCCATGCCCATGGACATATGCTCCGTACCCCCGAGGAAGACCAAGCCCCAAGGGTTACGGGGACCGAAACCATTCTCGCAGTACGCGATGCCAGTGTTGGATGCCTTGTGTTCGAGCACAGACCAGCAAGGATAGGCTTCGTCGGCGGCACCGTAGTCCCAGCCGCGCATAACTGGGTTCGGCGAAACCAATAGTGCTCGCACATGAGCCACGACCCGAGCATCATCCAGCACGGCAAGTTCGGCTTCGACTATTTCGAGCAGTTGAGCAGCAGTGATAGTCACAGTGAGGCCTAACGCCAAGTAGATTTCGAAATGAAGTCTAATCCTGCAGCCTGTCTCAGAAGAACCAATTCCCTTGCGGACTTCGTTCTCAAAGCACCCATAGCCTGGTTGCCTTGTTGCAGCCTGAACCCGCCAACCCATCCCGCAGCAAGTCAGGGTGATGCAGCCGCGGCATTCAAAGCCGCGACCATGCCTCGTATCTGCTCGGCATCACTGCCCAGCTCGCTGCCTTCCATATCACTCAGCAGCGGTCGTCGATGGTGCATGCCCGACGGCAGCTGGTGTTTGGCGGATGACCACGGTGGGAGCGGCTTCAGCCGCGATGCTTTTGTTTGTGGGCTCTGAAGCAAGGGCATCGCGACTGAAGTCGCTCCCACAGGGGCTGTGCAGGCCGCGAAATTCAGGGGTTCTCATGGACCTGGGCTTGCAGTGCGACAACGAGCGCACGCACCTGCTCCACATCGCTGCCCAGCTCGCCGCCTTCCATGTCGCTCAGCAGCGGGCGCCGATGGTGCATGCCTGACGGCAGCTGGTGTTTGGCGGAGGCGTGGAATTCATGCGCGCCGGTGGCGGCGGCCAGCGCGGCGATGTTCTGCGCGGTGACACCGGCGCCGGGCATCACGACAAGACGTCCCGCGGCTTGCACCACCAGCTGGCGGATCAGCGCCGCGCCATCCGGCGCGCTGGCCTGTGTGCCCGAGGTGAGGATGCGTTCGCAGCCTAGCGCCACGATATCTTCCAGCGCTTGCGCCGGTTCGCGGCTGAGATCGAACGCGCGGTGGAAGGTGATGCCCATGCCCTTGGCCGCGGCGATCAGCGTACGGCAGCGCGCCACATCCACGCCGCCATCGGCATCGAGCGCGCCGATCACCACGCCATCGCAGCCCAGCGCAACGCAGACTTCGATGTCGCGCCGCATGGTCTCGCATTCCAGCTCGCTGTAGAGGAAGTCGCCGGCGCGCGGGCGTATCAGCACGTACAGCGGAATATGCAGGTGTTCGCGGGCCAGCGCGATCTGCGCCCGCGAAGGGGTCAGCCCGCCCAGCTCCAGTGCGGTGCAGAGTTCGACCCGCCCTGCTCCGCCTTCCTGGGCGGCCAGCGCGGAGGCGACGGAGTTCGCAGCGATTTCGAGGATCATGAGTAGTTCGTCGTGTAGACGCTCTGCGCGGGGATCAAACCGTCCTGCTTCTTCGCATCGCATACGGCGTAGGAGAAGCCGCGCTGGATCGCGTACGCGCCGACCTCGCCCGCGCGGTTCATCGCCAGGAAACCGACTTGCAGCGTCTTCGACGCCTCCGGGCGGCGACGGACGATGCGCATCACCGCCTCCTTGCACGCTTCCTGCGGCGAGCGGCCCTGGCGCATCAGCTCGACCACCAGGAAGCTGCCGGCATTGCGTATCACTTCCTCGCCGACTCCGGTGGAGGTGGCGCCGCCGATCTCGCCGTCCACGTACAGCCCGGCGCCGATGATAGGGCTATCGCCGACGCGGCCGCGCATTTTCCACGCCATGCCGCTGGTGGTGCAGGCGCCGGCCAGGCGGCCTTGCGCGTCGATCGCCAGCATGCCGATGGTGTCGTGGTTGTGGGCGCCGCCGGGCATGCCAGTCTTGCCCTTGCCATAGTCATGCACTTCGCTGTTGATCGAGGGCTGGTACTTCGCCGTCTTCTGCCACTCGTGCCAGGCCTTTTCGGATTCCGGCGTGAGCAGCTCTTCTTTCTTGAAGCCTTGTTCCAGCGCGAACTGCAAGGCGCCCTCGCCGACCAGCAGCACGTGCGGCGTGCGCTCCATCACCCGTCGCGCCACCGAGATCGGATGGGCGATGTGTTCGATCGCCGCGACCGCGCCGCAATTGCCATCGGCATCCATGATGCTGGCGTCGAGGCTGACGTGACCATCGCGATCGGGATAGCCGGCCCTGCCGACGCTGTGATTCTTCAGGTCGGACTCGGGCACTTGCACGCCGGTCTCGACCGCGTCCAGCGCATGGCCGCCCTTGCCGAGGATCGCCCAGGCCGCCTGGTTCGCGGCGATGCCGAAGTCCCAGGTCGAGATCACCCGCGCGGTCGTCGTTGGCGGCGTGCGAGGTGCGGGACCGGCGGCCAGCTTGCCGCTTTGGTCTATCGGTCCGGCGGCCAGCTTGCCGCCCCAGGCCAGCATCGAAGCGGAAGCTCCCAGTAGGGAAGCCTTGAGGAAACGTCGGCGATCAGTCATCACTTTCTCCAGGTCACAAAGCAAAAACCCCGCACAGGATGCGGGGTTTCCTTCTTGCTGTACAAGGTTGCCTGGTTGATCAGGCAGCTTCGACGGCCGAAGCCTGGGCGCCCTTCGGCCCCTGGGTGATGTCGAACTTCACGCGCTGACCTTCCTGCAGGCTGCGGAAGCCCTTGCTGGTGATCGCCGAAAAATGGACGAAAACGTCCGCCCCTCCGTCCTCAGGCGAGATGAAACCGAAACCCTTGGCGTCGTTGAACCATTTGACCGTACCAAAACTCATTGCGCGAACCTCTGGATCCATGAATGGGTGCGCCAGGCTTCGCGCTGAACCACCTACTTCCCCCGGTTCGCCGCCCTGGCTGGCGAAAAGTAGCAATATGTGAAGGCCGAGCGCAATACGAGAAATACCCGGGACACGCAAAGCCGGACGCCGTACTCAGCTTTTCGGCATATGAAGAGTGTCGAAACTCAGCCATGCTTCTGCCGTTCGCCCCCGGATCAAGTCCGGGGCAGGCTCTGAGCGTAGGCCGTAAGGCCGCACGCGGGGAGTGGCCATGGATGGCCACGGCTTTGAGGAGCGAGGAAGTCGAAGGGCACCAGCGAAGAAGCGCTTCGACTCCGCTCGCTGACGCGAGCTACGCTCAGCGCGAACGGGGGGGTTCACTTTACGGCTGAGTTTCGACACTAATCAGCTTTTCGGCATGGCGGCGAGGATGCGCGGCACCTCGGCGGTGGCTGCCGCCAGATGCGCGAAGATTTCTTCGATGCTGATTTCCGCCTCGTCGCCGCAACCGGCAGCGAAGTTCGCGACCAGCGCCAGACACGCGTAGTCGAGCATCAGCTCACGCGCCAGCGCGGCCTCGGGCATGCCGGTCATGCCGACCAGATCGCAGCCGTCGCGCTTCATGCGGGCGATCTCGGCCCGCGTTTCCAGCCGCGGCCCCTGCGTCGCGCCGTAGCAGCCGCCGCCGATCACCGCGATGTCCGCCGCACGCGCCGCCGCCAGCAGTTGCAGGCGCAGCGACTCGGTATACGGCTCGCTGAAGTCGATGTGCTTCACCTCGGCGCCGTCGACATCGCAGTAGCTGGTGTAGCGGCCGTGGGTGTAGTCGATGAGTTGATCCGGCACCACGATTACCCGCGGGCCCAGGTCGCCACGGATGCCGCCCACCGCATTGACGCCGATCACCCGGCGCGCGCCGAGACTGTGCAGCGCCCACAGGTTGGCGCGATAGTTGACCCGATGCGGCGGCAAGGTATGGCTCTCGCCGTGGCGAGCCAGAAACGCCAGGCGCTTGCCGGCGAAATCGCCGATCACCACGTCGCCCGAGGCTGTGCCGTAAGGCGTGTCCACGCTGTGACGCGACGCGTTCTCCAGGCCGGGCAAGTTGTACAAGCCGCTGCCGCCGATGACGGCCAGATCGATGTTCACGGGTCAGTCCTGCTCTTGATGGATCGCGAGTTCGGAGATCGCACGCTCAACCACGCAGAGCGGCGAGCCGGGTCGCATAGCTTTGCAGATGGCGGGCCAGTGCGTCACGGGTGCGCTCGTCGGCCAGGCGGCCGTCGACGATCTTGGTATGCGCCTGAAACACCAGCACCTCGCCTAGCGGCTCCGTCTGCGCACCGGCGCGGCGCAGGACCAGGCGCAACTGGTCTTGCGCGCGCACCGTGCCGGTGATGCCGGGGCTGGCACCGGCGATGCAGACGATCTTGCCGGCCAGCACCGCCGTGTGGCGGTCCCTGCCCGATCGCGAGGCCCAGTCGATGGCGTTCTTGAGCACGCCGGTGATGCCGCCGTTGTATTCAGGGCAGGCCAGGAACAAGCCATCGGCGTTATCGATCGCCTGTTTCAGGGCGGCGACGGGTTCGGGATCACCTTGATCCTCGACGTCCTGATCGAACAACGGCAAGTCATGCAGTCGATGGATGGCGATGGACATGCCGGCCGGCGCCAGTTCCTGCGCGGCATGCAACAAGGCGGTGTTGAAGGAGGCCGCGCGCAGGCTGCCGGAAATGCCGAGGATGTTCATGCACGATAGTCCTGTTCTGTTCGCACGATGGGGCGTCGCGGGAGGAGCTACCTCAGCGCATAGATACCGGGGAGATTGCGGCCCTGTTCGTAGTAGTCCATGCCATAGCCGAACACGTAGCGATCCGGCAGCTCGACGCCGTTGAAATCGGAAGCGATGCCTTCGACCAGACGGTCGTGCCGCTTGGTGCACAGGCTGACGATCAGCACCTTTTTCGCGCCGCGCACATAGCAGTCCTCGCGCACCGCCTTCAGCGTGTGGCCTTCGTCGAGGATGTCGTCGACCAGCAGCACCACGCGACCGGCCAGCGGCACGAGCGGTTCACGCAGCCAGTGCAGCTCGCTGCCGGAGGTGGCGCCGCGGTAGCGCGTGGCATGCACGTAGTCGAATTCCATATCGGTGCGGATAGACAGCGCCAGCTGGCCGGCGAAGATCAGCGCGCCGTTCATCACGGTGAGGAAGACCGCGCGTTCGCCATCCAGCGCGGCGTCGATGCGCCGGCCCATGTCGGCGATCACGGTGTCCAATTCGCCGCGCCCGTGCAGCAGATCCGACTGTGCCAGCGCATCGGCAAGCGAAGGTATGGGGGTATTCATGCGATTCCTTGAACGGCGTGCAAGGCCGTGATGCGCGCCACGAAACGGTCGCGCTGCGGATTATTCGTGAGGCTGTCCCAGCTCGCGCCCAGTGCGCCACGCAAGGCTGCCAGTCGTGCCGGCATCGGCGACGCCTCGCCTTGCATCGCGGCGATCGCCTCGTCCACGACCTCGGGGAAGCAGGCCAGCACCAGATCGCAACCGGCGCCCCGATGCGCCCGCACACGCTCGCCCACGCTGCCGGCGGCGCCGGCGGCAGCCATGCTGATGTCGTCGCTGATCACCGCGCCGGCGAAGCCCAGCTCGCCGCGCAGGATCTGTCCTATCCATACTCTCGAATAGCCGGCCGGCTGGCTGTCCACCGCCGGATAGGTCACGTGCGCCATCATCACCGCCTCGACCCGCGCCTCGATGCACTCGGCGAACGGCAGCAAGTCGTCGCGGCGGATCTCGTCCAGGCCGCGCGGATCGATCGCCTGCGCCTTGTGCGTATCGGTGGCGACCGACCCATGCCCCGGGAAATGCTTGAGCACCGCCGCCATGCCGCCCAGGTGCATGCCGCGCACGTAAGCCTGGGCCAACTCGGCGGTCACCGCCGGATCGGCGTGGAACGCGCGCAGGCCGATCGCCGCATTGCCGCGGGCCAGGTCGACCACCGGAGCGAAACTGAAATCGACGCCGCTGGCGCGCAGCTCGCTGGCCATCACCCAGGCGTGCTCTTCCGCCAGCCGCACCGCTTCGGTCGGGTCACGCGCGTAGACCGCGCCGATCGCCGCCAGCGGCGGCAGCCGGGTGAAGCCGTCGCGGAAGCGTTGCACCGGACCGCCTTCCTGATCGACCGCGATCAACAACTCCTCGCCGCCGGCTTCGCGGATCGCATCGCATAGCGCGATCAGCTGCTCGCGCGATTGATAATTGCGCGCAAACAACAGCACGCCGGCCACGCCCGGCGCGGTGAGCCAGCGCTTCTCATGTTCGGCCAGTTCCAGCGCGGCCACGCCGATCATTAGCATGCGGCATCCTCGGCAGCGCGCTCGGCCGGCGACCACTGCCGGTAGGGATGCGCGATCAGATTGACGTTGTAATAGCGCGTCAGCGTGCTCACCTCGCGGCCCAGCCATGCCGGCCGCGGAAACGGTGCATCGATCGCCGGCAATTCGATCTCGGCGACGATCAGCCCGTGGTTGTCGCCCTCGAACTCATCGACCTCGAACAGCATGCCGTCGACCCGCACATGATGGCGCACTTTCTCCAGCACGCCATCGCACAAGCTGTCCAGCAAGGTCCTGGCATCGGCCACCGGTATCGGGTACTCGAACTCGGCGCGCGCGATGCCCGGCGTGGCCGCCTTGATATTCAGCCACGCCTGTTCACCGGCGAGGCGGGCGCGCACCGAAGCGCGCGCATGGCCGTCGCGCAGCGCCTGTGCACCGACCAGGTAACCCTGCGCGATGGGCTCGCTGTGTTCCACGGCTGCACGCCAGGCGTCGCTGGCCAGCAGAAATTTTCGTTCGATCTCGATGGGCATGGAGGTCAGGAGTGAGTGGAGAGAAGTGAGGAGTGCGAGAGGGCAAAGGCAGGCGCGTCAGGCGCACCCTGCCCCGCCCGAATCGACATGGCGACGGCGAACAGTGGCACGCGTTGGCTTTCTCTCACTCCTCACTCCTCTCCACTCGTTCCTCGCTCTTCAGCGTTCGAACAGCGCGATCGACTCGACGTGCGCGGTATGCGGAAACATGTCCATCACGCCGGCCGACTTCAGCTTGAAGCCATGCTGGTTGACCAGGATGCCGGCATCGCGCGCCAGCGAAGCCGGATGGCAGGAGACGTAGACGATGCGGTGCGTCTGCTTGTGCGGCAGATACTCCAGCACCTTGTCGGCGCCGGCGCGTGGCGGATCGAGCAGCAGCTTGTCCCACGGCTGGCGCGCCCAGTCCGCGGCGCGCTGATCCTCGAACAGGTTCGCCACCTGGAAGCGTGCGTTGTCGATGCCGTTGCGCGCGGCGTTCTGCGCGGCGCGTTCGACCAGGCCGTGCTCGCCTTCCACGCCCACCACTTCGGCGACACGGCGCGCGATCGGCAAGGTGAAGTTGCCCAGACCGCAGAACAGGTCCAGCACGCGATCGGTCGGCTGCGGATCGAGCAGCTCCAGCGTGCGCGCCATCATGCGCTGGTTCATGTCGGCGTTGACCTGCACGAAGTCCAGCGGATGGAACTCCAGTTCGACGTCGGCGACGGCCGCGTCGCCACTGGCGATGCGGAACGCCAGCCGCGGGTTCTCGGGCCACAGCGGATGCACGCTGCTGTTGCCGCCCGGCTGCAGATAGATCGCCAGCCCGTGCTGCTGGCCGAACGCGGTCAGCGCCGCCAGATCGCGCTCGCTCAGCGGCTGCATGTGGCGGAACACCAGCGCCATCAGCTCGTCGCCGGCGGCGAACTCGATCTGCGGGATGGTGTCGACCGCGTCCATCCCGCTGAGCAGGTCGGCGAGCAGGCCGACCTTGGGACCCAGCGCCGGATGCATCACCTCGCACTGCTGGATCTCGGCGACGAAGCGCGGGTTCTGCTCTTCGCGGAAACCGACCAGCACGCGGCCCTTCTTCATCACGTTGCGCACCGACAGACGACCTTTGCGCCGATAACCCCACGGCTCGCCGGTCAGTGGCGGCAGCCACAGCTGCGGGCTGACCTTGCCGATGCGTTCGAAGTTTTCCGACAACACGCGCTGCTTGGCCGCGATCTGCGATTCGGCATCCAGATGCTGCAGCGAGCAGCCGCTGCAATGCGCGAAATGCCGGCAGCGCGGTTCGACCCGATGCGGCGACGGCACGATCACTTCGACCACGTCGGCCTCGTCGAAATGGCGATGGCGTTTGCGCAGGCGGGCCATGACTTGTTCGCCCAGCAGCCCGCCACTGACGAATACCGTCTTGCCGTCGATGCGGGCCACGCCGCGGCCGTCATGGCTGAGGTCGGTGATGTGGGCTTCGAACGGAGTCGACGGAACGGAGTTGGATCGGGACATGAGGCTCGGATGGATAAGGCCGCTAGGGCTGGCCGCCGATTATCCCAGATCGGCCCGGATGACGCCTGGCGTCATCCGGGGCCTGCATGGAGCCCCTTTTTGTAGGAGCCCGCGTGCGGGCGATGCTTTTGGTGAATACGCGAAGAGCATCGCCCGCACGCGGGCTCCTACACAGGAGCAGCGCGCGACCGCGCGCTTATTTCTTCTGCCAGGCCCCGGCGGCGTTCTGGTAGTACCAGCCGGCGCGCGCCTTATCGATCCAGGTCTTGGCGAAGGTGGCGCGGATCTGCGGTGCCCACTCGGGGTGGTTGTTGGCGTTGGCGATCTCGCCGTACAGCGCGGTGCGGTCGCGGTTTTCGTCGGCCACCGTGGCACTGGCCTGCGCGCGCTGGCTCAACGGCACCTTGGCGGCATCGCGCATGGCGACCATGCCGTCGTTGGTGAAACCGACCGCGCCGCTGTCCAGCAGATCGCCCAGCGGGCCCTGGAAGCGGTCGTGCATGCGTCCGCGAATCGCCTCGGTGGCAGGGGTCTGGATACGGATGTTCGGCGTGTCGGCGGCGTAAGCGGCCGGAATCAGCAAGTCAAGCAGCATCGCCGAGGGGGGCTGGGCATCGCTCTTCGCCGCCGGCTTCTGCTCTTTCGGCGCCGGTGTGGTGGCGGGACTAGCCGACTCCAGCACGTTGCCGATGAACTGATCGGCGGCTTTCTGCGCCGCCGCCTCGGGGAAATACACGTTGATGGTGACGCAGCCGACCAACGCCACGGCCAGCGAGGTCAGGATGACGTAGACGAGCTTGCGCATGACAGACTCCAGCGGTTTGGAATACGGAAAGAACAGACGACCCGTCGATCAGCGGATTTGCGGGGCAGAGCCATTGATGGCTTCGCGCAACCGTCGCACCAGCGTCGGCCAGTCGACCTGAGTCTGATGGCCGATCACTTGCAACCGCGGCAAGCCGCTGCCTTCGACGATAGTGTAGCCGTCGCCGGTGGTCTGCAGACCGCTCATCTGGCAGACCGTGCCCTGCAACGTGCAATTGAGGCCGATCTGTTTGTAGCCGAAGGTCTTGAACAGTTTCAGCATGGCGCCTTGCAAGCCGGCGGCGATGCCTCCGCCGCCGACGGCGGTGAGGTTGTTCACCGCGCGCTGGCTGATCCGTCCACCGCTGCCGGCGAGCAAGCTCGCCTTGAACGCAGCCGGACTCCAGTCGACCAGCCGCAGGTCGTCGATCGAGCCGTCCATCCGTCCGGTGATGCCGCCGAAATCGAACACGCTGGTGATCGCCGCCAGATCCAGCTGCTTCATGGCGATGTCGCCATTCAATACCGGGTTGGGCCCGAACGGCTGCTGCAGCGAAAGCCGGGTGACGTCGACGAAGCCGCCGAACAGGCTGGCCGACAGCCCGCCCTGCAATTCGAAGCGGTCATCGACCCAGCGCAGCGAGGGAATGGCGCCGCCCAGCGTGCCGGGAAATGCCGGCCAGCCCATCGCCTGGCTGAACGCTGTCATGTCCACGCCGGTCAGCACCGCCGATGTCGACAATCGCTGCCCTTTCGCCGCCGCCGGACGCCAATCCAGATCGCCGATGCGCAGGCGTCCCTTCAACACCGGTACCTCGAGCGGTTGCTGCAGGCTGAGCGTGCCGGCATGACTGCGCCACTGCGACTGCGCGGCCCCGTTGAGCACCCGATAGAACTGCACGCTGCGCCAGGCCAGCGTGGTCGCCGGCCGTTCGCCCTGACTCGCCCAGTCCAGTCCACCGCGCAAGTTGTCGATCGCCAGCCGCCCATCGGCGTCAGCCAGATTCAGCCCATCGGTCGTGAACGCGAAGCCATGCGGACCATCCGCGCGCAGATCCACGCTGCCGCCGAGCTGACCGACGATATGCATGTCGCGCAGGCCCAATGTGGCCAGCCAGGCTTGGCCGTAGCGCTGGTAGGCTGCGGGGAAACTTGCGTGCAGGCGATCAAGCTTGAGCATTTTCAGCTCGCCTTTCGCACCGAATGCCAGCGCGCCGTCGAGCTGCAGCGCATCGGCATCATTCACCCGCAACCGGCTCAATTCGATCGCGCCGTTCTGCGCATCGGCGTGCAGGCCAAGCTGCACCGGATGATCCGGCAACTTGGCGTAAAGCGGGCCCAGCAGCAACTCGCCGCCATGCAGGCTGGCATCCAGATCGATCCGGGCCGGCCCACCGGTGCTATCGAGGCTGAACCGGCCCGTGCCGTTCAGCCCCTGCCCGGCCAAGGTCCCGGTCGGGGTGTCGAAGCCCGCGCCATTGAGCGTGAATTGGCCGGAGGATTGCAGTCCGGTATCGCGCAGATCCAGCGCCAGTTCGGCATCCACCCGGCCGCTGGTAGGACGGCCTGACCACACCGTGCTCAGCAGTCCCTGCAGCCATCCCGCGGGAAGATCGTTCAAGTGGATCTGCGCGTGCGTGGTTTGATCCAGCGGCAATGCGGCGCTCGCGTGCGTCTTGCCCTGCAGGATATCGATCAGCAAGGTATTGGCCGACGTGCTGAGCTGGACGTTCACATGGGCATCGCTCAGCGCCCCGCCCGGAGCGCCGGCCACACGTGCCGTGCCGTCGAGAGTCCAGAGCAGGTGTTGGTCCCGTTTCAGGTTGCCATCGAGGTTCAGGCCCAGCCGCCGCCAGCCCATCGCCGGCACGTCCGCCTGGCCGGCACGCAATTGCAGCTGAAGTCCGCCGGCAGTGTCCTCACCGAGCCTGACGGTCACCGTCTGCAAATGCACGCCAGGCAAGGTGATCGACTTCGCCGTCAGCAGCACGTCCGCCCGTGCGGGCAGCATCCAGCCCAGCCCCAACAGGAGGCAGCAACACAGCAAAAGATGGCTTGATGTCGGACGCATGTCGCGCCATTCTGCCAAATTAAGCTGAACGACATGGATTTCGTCATGACCAGCCATCCCGCCAGGCCCGATTTCGCCCCTACCGATGCCACCGGTCCACGCGTACTGGTGGCCGACGACGACCCCGGCAGCTGCCGTTTCCTGTGCGACGGGCTGCGTTCGCTGGGTGCCCGGGTGGAAACCTGCACGGATGGACGGGCGGCATGGGAACGCGCCCGCACCGAGGCGTTCGACCTGTTGTTGCTGGACTGCCGCATGCCCGGCGCCGGCGCCTTGTGGATTCTCGGCTCGCTGCGGGGCGACGCGCAGGCACGGTCGACCGACGGCGTGGCGGTGGCCACCACCGCCGAGCTGGACCCGGGCGACCGTCAGTCGCTGCTTGCGGCCGGCTTCAGCGAGATTCTGATCAAGCCCTGCAAACTGGCCGATCTGCAACGCGTGCTGGCGCTGGTGCAGCCCGAGCAGGCTGATGCCTCTGTACTCGATAACCATGCCGCGCTGACCGCCACCGGCGACGCCACCACCATGCAGGCGCTGCGGCTGCTGTTGCGCGAAGAGCTGGCCCTGCTCCATCAGGAACTGGACTCGCTGAGCCAGAACCATGCCGGCTTCAGCGAACGACTGCACCGGCTGCGCTCATCCTGCGGCTTCTGCGGCGCTACCGCGCTGTCATCGCAAACCATCCTGCTGCAGCAACAGCTGACGCAACACGGCGCAACCCCGGCTGCACTGGCAAGATTCCGCAAGGCGCTGCTGGAGACGCTGCAGGCGCTCGATCACTGAGGATGCTCTGATCAACCTCTATTTTCGTCATTCCCGCGAAAGCGGGAACCCAGTGTCTTTCATCATGTAACACGTGGATACACAAAGGCACTGGATCCCGGATATCGCTTCGCGATTCCGGGATGACGAGCAAAATCAGACGTTCCCTAACGGTTCGTCGGTTGCCGCGAAACCGCCATCGCCAGCACGCGCCAGGCACGCAATTCGCCGCCGCCCAGATGAAATCGAATGACGTCGCGCATCATGTCGCGCAGCGCTTTCAAGCCGATGTTGTCGGGCATCTCGTCCTGCTCCAGCGCCAGCAGGTCGCTGCCGCGCAGGGCGTGCGCGCTGCCGGGAGCACAACGCACGGCACCTTGCTCGACCATATAACGATAGGACGCCTCGGGCAGCAGGGCTTCGCCGGTGGCCGAGTCGTATTGCAGCTGCAGGCCGTAACCGATCGCCTCCAGCAGGTCGCGCTCGAACCGGCGCAGGCTCCACGCCAGCGATTCGCCGGCGGCCAGCCGCGCCAGCGTCTGCGCATAAGCGTCGAACAGCAGCGGGAACGGGTCCTGCCGCTCGGTCAGGCGAACCACCAGTTCGTTGAGATACAGCCCGGCCAGACCGGCGTCGCCGGACAGGCGCACGGGGGCTCCCACCACCTCGACCGCAGTCAGCGTGGCCATCTCGCCACGCAACAGCAGATCCATCGCCAGCGGATGGAACGGTTCCAGCTGGGCGCGGCGCAGGCGCGCGCGTTCGCCACGCACGCCCCGGGCCACCACCCCGAGCCGGCCATGTTCGCGGGTCAGGCATTCCAGCAACAGCGACGTCTCGCGGTAAGGCCGCGCGTGCAGGACGTAGGCGGGTTGCTGTTCAAGGCGCATGGGGAACCGACAGTGACGAATCGGAACAACCCGGCATGGCCGTGGCGATTCCCGACTCCATGGGGCTTAATCCGTATAGCCGAATTTCTTCAACATGTTCTCGTCGTCGACCCAGCCCTCGCGCACCTTCACCCAGAGCTTGAGGAACACCTTGCGCTCGAACATGCGCTCCATGTGGCGCCGGGCGCTGGTACCGATGGCCTTGAGCTGGGCGCCGCCGTTACCGATCACGATCGCCTTCTGGCCGTCGCGCTCGACCCAGATGATGGCGTGGATTTCGGCAATGCCGTCGGGACGGTCGTTGAACTGCTCGATCTCCACCGTGGTCGCGTACGGCAGCTCCTGATCGAGCCGCAGCATCAGCTGCTCGCGCACCATTTCGGCGGCGAGGAAGCGCTCGCTGCGATCGGTGACTTCGTCCTCGCCGTACACCGGTGGCTGCACCGGCAGGCGCTTCAGGATGGCCTGTTCCAGCTCCTTCAGGCCTTGCTCCTTGAGCGCGCTGACGTAATGAATTTCGTCGTAGCTGTGTTTCGCCACCAGATCGGCCACGAACGGCAGCATCACCGTCTTGTCCTTGTTCAGATCGACCTTGTTGATCACCAGCAAGCGCGGCGACGATTGTTCGACCAGCGCGGCGTACAGCGCCTCGTCCTCGTCGGTGAAACGGCCGGCCTCGATCACCTGTACCACCAGGTCGACATCATTGATCGCCGAACGCGCGGCGCGGTTGAGGCTGCGGTTCATCGCCCGCTTGGCGCCACGGTGCAGGCCGGGCGTGTCGACATACATGATCTGGCCGGCTTCGGTGGTGTTGATGCCGAGGATGCGATGGCGCGTGGTCTGCGGCCGCGGGCTGATGATCGACAGGCGATATCCGATCAGCGCATTGAGCAGCGTGGACTTGCCCACGTTGGGACGGCCGGCCAAGGCGACCGTGCCGCAGCGGAAATTCTCATGCGGCAAGGTGCCGGCGGCTGGATCCAGTTCGTGGTTCATGACGTGATGTGCTCGACAAGTCGGATGGCAAGTGTAGTGCTTCGCCGGAAGCGGCATGCTGCCGACGAGCGCGCATGCCGCGGCGGACGGCGGCGCAAGGCCCGCGCCGGCTGGCGCATGGATGAAGATGAACGCGTCAGGATCCGAGGCAGGGATCCGGTTCAGGGTTTGCGCGGCTGCTCCAGCAACCGGTTCAGCACGATCTCGGCCGCGTCCTGCTCGGCGGCGCGGCGGCTGCTGCCGCGAGCCTCGGCCGCCAGCGGCAACGGCTCGTCGATCGCGCAGCTGACATCGAATGTCTTGGCATGATCATCGCCATGAGTGGCGGTCAGCTCGTATTGCGGCAGCGGCCAGCCACCTGCCTGCAGATGCTCCTGCAGCCGTGTCTTGGCATCCTTGGAGGATCGCCGCAACGCCGCGATACGCTCGCCGAACAGCGCGCGCACGACATCGCGGCAGGCGTCGAAACCGCCATCCAGATACACCGCGGCGACCAGCGCCTCGAACGCGTCGGCCAGGATCGAATCGCGCCGGAAACCGCCGGTCTTCAACTCGCCGGGACCGAGTTTCAACTCGTCGCCCAGCTCGAGTTCGCGGGCGATCACCGCCAGTGCCTGGCCGTTGACCAACTGCGCGCGCAGCCGCGACAGTTCACCTTCGTTGGACTTGGGGTGAACTTCGAACAGCAACTCGGCGATGATGGCGCCCAGCAGCGCGTCGCCGAGAAATTCCAGACGCTCGTTGTTCGGTTTGCCGATGCTGCGGTGGGTGAGCGCCAGCAACGCCAGCGCCGGATCGCGAAAACGATAATTGAGCTTCAAAAGTTACTGACTCACATTGCCCTGCAACGGCACGCTCTTGTTGAAGTGCAGCAGGAAGTCGATGTTGTACATGAACGGAATCTCCTTGTCGTAGGAGACCTGCAGCTGGCTGGCACCACCGGCATCGCGCTTGATGGTGATGTCGGCGGGCTTGATGGTGGCGTCGTCGACGTACTGGAAGCCCATCTTGAACATCAGGCCACGGCGGATATCGTCCAGCGTCTTGCCGTTGGTGCCCTCGCTGGCGACCTGGTTCATCGCCTTGACCACACCCATGTATTCGGAATACGACGGCACCAACTTCATCGCCATGTAGCCGAGAAAGGCCACGATGGCCATGATGATCAGAAACCCGATCAGGGTGACGCCCGACTGCTTCGATTTCATAGTCCCCTCGCTATGCCGCATGGTGCGGCGTGCCCGTTGTCTGTGCCGATCGCCCGCTCGATCCGCCTGTCGTGCCGATTATGCCGTGGATTCTCGCACTGTTAGCAGCCCGGCGTACGGGACGTTTCGACCCCGTCACGCTTTGGACCATCGACAGCTCAATGGATCACCGTGCCCATCCGCGAGAAATCCACGCCACCGGTACCCCAACCCTTCCAGCTCATCCAGATCAGGAATGCCTTGCCGGCCAGGTTCTGTTCGGGCATGCAGCCCCACCAGCGGCTGTCGAGGCTGTCGTTGCGGTTGTCGCCCATCACCAGGTAGCAACCCGCCGGCACCTTCGAGGGCACCCGGTCGTTCGGAATCGAGTTGGGCGTGGTGTAGGCCGGCATCTGCGCCGTGGTGTGGTTGACCACGCTGCCGTCCTCACGATGGAGGTGCTCGTTCCAGACCGTGGCCCCCATGTTCAGCATGATCTCGTCCACGCTGCGCTGCGGATTGCCCTGATACGGGCCGACTTCGTCCGCTTTCACGGGCTCGCCGTTGATCAGCAGGTCGGCGCCATGCACCTCGATGCGGTCTCCGGGCAGGCCGATTACCCGCTTGATCCAGTTCTGCTGCTGTACCGGCGCATGCGGATCGTTGCAGCTCATGTCGCCGCTGCGCACCAGCGCGCCGCCGTCATGGCACAGATAGCCGGGAAAGCGGAATACCACCACGTCGCCGCGCTTGGGTTCGCCGAGATCGACGAACTTGTTGTTGAACGCCGGCAGGCGAAGGCCATAGGCAAACTTGTTGACCAGGATGAAATCGCCCACGTCCAGCGTCGGCATCATCGAACCGGAGGGAATCCGAAAGGGTTCGGCTACGAACGAGCGCAGCAGCAACACCACCAGCACCACCGGGAACAGCGAACGGGCCCAGTCCACCGGCATCGGATCGCGATACTCGGCACGCGCTGCGTCGAGGCGCGCCTTGCGCTTCTTGTACAGGAACAGGCGATCCAGACCCCATACCACGCCGAACAGCACGGTGAGGCCAAGCAGAATCGCCGAAAAATCAAATTCCATGCCTTAACTCCAGGTTGCCAGGCAGATCATCGCTGATCATGCCTATTCAGATCGGGCTTATTTATCCACTCTCAGTACGGCGAGGAAGGCTTCCTGCGGAATCTCCACCCGGCCGACCTGCTTCATGCGTTTCTTGCCTTCTTTCTGCTTTTCCAGCAACTTCTTTTTGCGGCTGACGTCGCCGCCGTAGCATTTGGCCAGCACATTCTTGCGCAGCGCTTTCACGGTGGAACGCGCGACGATCTGCGCGCCGATCGCGGCCTGGATCGCCACGTCGAACTGCTGGCGCGGGATCAGATCCTTCATGCGGTCGACCAGCTCGCGACCCCGCCGTTCGGCATGCGTGCGATGCATGATCAGGCTGAGCGCATCGACGCGCTCGCCGTTGATCAGCACGTCGGTACGCACGAACGGACCCGCCTCGAAACGATCGAAGTGGTAGTCCATCGAGGCATAACCGCGCGAGACGGATTTGAGCCGGTCGAAGAAATCCATCACCACTTCGGCCAGCGGCATCTCATAGCTGATCTGCACCTGGGTCGCCAGATACTGGATCGAACGCTGCACGCCGCGCTTCTCCTCGCACAAGGTGATCACGTTGCCGATGTAATCCGGCGGCGTGAGGATATTGGCGACGATGATCGGTTCGCGGATTTCCTGCACCAGGCTGGAATTCGTCGGCAGCTTGGCCGGGTTGTCCAGCATCAGGATCGAGCCGTCGGTCTTGAGCACCTCGTACACCACGGTGGGTGCGGTGGTGATCAGGTTCAGATCGTATTCGCGCTCCAGCCGCTCCTGCACGATCTCCATGTGCAGCATGCCGAGGAAGCCGCAGCGGAAGCCGAAGCCCATCGCTTCGGAGGACTCCGGCTCGAAGAACAGTGCGGCATCGTTCAGACGCAGCTTGTCCAGCGCCTCGCGCATCGCCGGATAGTCGTCCGAGGACACCGGGAACAGCCCCGCGAACACGCGCGGCTGCATGGTCTGGAAACCGGGCAACGCCTTGTCGGCGGGCTTGCCGGCGTGGGTCAACGTATCGCCGACCGGCGCGCCGTGCACATCCTTGATCGAGGCGTTGATCCAGCCCACCTCGCCGGCGCCGAGCTTGTCCAGCTTCTTGCGCTTGGGCGTGAATACGCCGACGTCGCCGACTTCGTGGGTCCGTCCGGTGGACATCACCAGCAACTTGTCGCCCGGCTTGATCTCGCCCTGCATGATGCGCACCAGCGACACCACGCCAAGATAATTGTCGAACCAGGAGTCGATGATCAGCGCCTGCAGCCGGTCGGTATCACGCGGCTTCGGCGGCGGAATGCGGGCGACGATCGCCTCCAGCACCTCGACCACGTTCTGGCCGGTCTTGGCACTGATCGCCACCGCGTCGGTGGCATCGACGCCGATCACCGCCTCGATCTCGAGTTTCACTTTCTCGACATCGGCGGTCGGCAGGTCGATCTTATTGATCACCGGCACCACTTCCAGCCCCTGCTCCACCGCGGTATAGCAGTTCGCTACCGACTGCGCCTCGACGCCTTGCGCCGCGTCCACCACCAGCAGTGCACCTTCGCAGGCGGCCAGCGAGCGGCTGACTTCATAGGAAAAGTCGACATGCCCGGGGGTGTCGATGAAGTTGAGCTGATAGGTCTTGCCGTTGCGCGCGGTATACGGCAGCGACACCGACTGCGCCTTGATGGTGATGCCGCGCTCGCGCTCGATCGGATTGGTATCCAGCACCTGCGCTTCCATCTCGCGATCGGCCAGGCCGCCACAAAGCTGGATGATGCGATCGGCCAGCGTGGACTTGCCGTGATCGATATGGGCAATGATGGAGAAGTTGCGGATCAATTCCATGGAGCGCTGGCGGCCTGTCGGGCTTGGGTTTCACTGCCGCGCACCATGCGCAGCAACACATCACCTGAGAATGATGCTAACCCGGCATTATCGCATGGAACCCGCCCCGCCCCGCCACCGCACCGCGCGGATGCGGCAGGCTAGCCATCCAACGGACGCGGATGGCTACCCTGCCGCTCGTTGCGACAGCGGTCGATTACTTGTTGTCCGGTATCGTCAGGCCGATAAAGCTGCTCTGGTCGCCACGACGCACCAGCAACAGCACCGTGCTGCCTGGCTTCACTTCCTTGGTCGCCGCCTGGAACTCGGCGACACCGCCGACCTTCTGCTGGTTGACCATCAGAATCACGTCGCCAGCCTGCAAACCCGCCTGCGCCGCCACCGGGCCGGTGATGTCGCCAATCACCACGCCCTGCTCCGACTTCAGTCCCAGCTGCTTGCGGGTGTCGTTGTCCAACGGCTGCACGGTCAAGCCCAATGCCGTCGAACCGCTTCGGCCCGATGGCGGCATGACGCCCTTGTTGTTCACCGCATTCTGATCGCGCGACGCCTCATTGACGGTGACCTCGAGCGTCTGCTTCTTGCCGTTGCGCAAGATATCCATGGGAACCTTGCTGCCCGGCTTGGTCATGCCGACCAGCGGAGGCAGGTCCGCAGCCTGCTGCAACGGCTGACCGTTATAGGACAAGATGATGTCGCCAGCCTGGATGCCGGCCTTGGCCGCACCGCTGCCCGGGGTGACGTCGACCACCGCAGCTCCCGCGCCGTTGTCGAGCTTGAACGCCTTGACGATATCGTCGCTGACCGGCTGCATCGTCACGCCGAGTTGGCCGCGCGACACGTAGCCCTTGCTCTTGATCTGCTGCACCGCATTCATCGCCACGTCGATCGGGATCGAGAACGACACGCCCATGTAATCGCCGGTGTTGGAATATATCTGCGAATTGACGCCGACTACGCGGCCCTGCAGATCGAACAGCGGACCGCCGGAATTGCCGCGATTGATCGGCACATCGGTCTGGATGAACGAGGTATACGGCTGGTCCTGCTGGCCGAGGTTGCGCCCCACCGCGCTGACGATGCCCTGCGTCACGGTGTAGTCGAAACCGAATGGCGAGCCGATCGCCAACACCCACTGGCCCGGCTTCAGGCTGCGCGAATCGCCAAGGCTCACCGCCGGCAGGCTGCCGCCGGCATCGACTTTGAGCACGGCGATGTCATAGGTGGGATCGGTGCCGATCACCTTGGCGGTCAGCGTGCGCCTATCTTGCAGGCGCACGGTAACCACGTCCGCATGATCGACCACATGGTTGTTGGTAAGGATGTAGCCGTCGCTGGAGATGATGAAGCCCGAGCCCAGCGAGGTGCGCTTCTGCTCCTGCGGCGACGGCATCATCGGCATGCCGAAGAAACGCCGGAACATCTCGGCTTGCGGATCGTCCGGCATGCCCTGCCCGGGCATCGAATCGCCGCCGGTACTGCGGTTCGCACCTTGTTTTTCGCCGCTGTACTTGGCCTCGACATGCACTACCGCGGGTGCATTTTTCTGCACGATGCCGGTGAAATCCGGCAACGTTGCCGCAGCCGGCGTCTGCGCCTGCACCGCGTTGACGCTGGCAAGACCCAGCAGTGCGCAGCACGTCAGCGTGCGCATGATGGAATGTTTCATGACTCCTCCTTGGTTGACTTCAATCGGGAAGACTTCGGGCTGATTGCTTCAGGCTGATTGCCTCAGTCTGGTTGGATGACTTCAACGGCTGCGCGCCGCGGCGGATCCGGGCGCGCGCCTACCGCCCGCTGGTGCGGGTGGAGGGGCGGCGAAACCATTGGGGGTGAGCGAGTGCGGGCAATCACACGCGAACTCGCTTGTTGCCTACTGCGCGACAGCCTGGCCCTGGCGCGAGGTGCCCGGTGCAGCCTGTTGTCCAGCCTGCTGCTCGGGGTCGAGCAACAGAAGATAGCTACCGTCCTTGTTGTCGAGCGTGCGGTAGCGCGGCATCGACGGATAGGTCGACAGACGACGCGCATATGCCGGCTGGTTCTGACCGAAAGGCGCACCCAGCGTGGCCGAAGCCTGCTGGCTGAGCAGTCCGGCAGAATTGCCGCTCAGCCATGGCGGCACGGCGGCAGGAGCGGTCGGCATGCTGATCGGCCGCGCGGCGGCGACTGTGTTGGTCTGCCGTGTGGTCGATGCGGTCAGGCGCTCGGCATCGCCGGTAGGCTGACCGATCATCAGGGCGGCGGCGGCCACACTGGCGGCAATCGCGCCACCGGTCGACCAGCGCAGCCAATGGCTGCGCCTGGATATCGCCGCAACCGGCGCCGACTCCTGCTCGATCGCCCACATCACCCGCGCCGCAAACCCGGCCGAAGCCATGGGTGGCAACTGCCGGCGCAGACTGTCACGGGCGATATGGTATCGAGCCCAGCTCCGCTGCAGCGACGGATCGTGATCGAGCCGACGCAGCAAGAAGCGCAGCTGCTCCTTCGACAACTCACCATCGATACCGGCGGAAAGGCTTTCCGAGGCATCTGGATTCAAGTCTTCTGGATTCATGCCTGCCTGATTCATGTCTGATCCTCAGCGGTCCGACAACAGGGGCCGCAGCTTTTCGTCGATCGCTTCACGTGCCCGGAAGATGCGCGAACGCACCGTACCGATCGGGCAACCCATCGCTTCGGCGATTTCATCGTAGCTGAGGCCGTCCACTTCACGTAGCGTAATGGCTGTCCGCAGCTCTTCGGGCAAGGCTTGGACAGTGGAAAATACAGATTGTTCAATTTCCTGGCGCATCATCTCGCGCTCGGGTGTGGCGCTGTCGTGCATGCGCTCGGCACCGGCCATGAACTCGGCGTCGTCGGCATCGATGTCGCCTGCCGGCGGACGCCGGCCCATTGCCACCAAGTGGTTCTTGGCGGTGTTCACCGCAATCTTGTACAGCCAGGTATAGAAAGCGCTGTCACCGCGAAACGAGCCGATCGCCCGCCACGCGCGGATGAACGATTCCTGTGCGATGTCCTCGCACTCGGCATGGCTTCTTACATAGCGCGACACCAGCCCGATCACCTTGTGCTGGTATTTGCGCACCAGCAGGTCGAAGGCCCGCTTGTCTCCTTGCTGGACACGCTCGACCAGCGCGCGATCCAGTTCGTTTTCGCCCATCCGGGCCGTATCCGTCGTCAATGCCGTCATCCGCTGCGGAGCTTGTTTTGAACTGAACGCGGCGCTCAGACCACAGTCGGGCGCCCGAGTTCAGCATGCGTGGGTATCGCCTCCACCATAACGCACCGCCTGTTGGCTGGTTGTCATGTGCGACCAGGCTCATCCCCCGGGCCCATCACGGACCCACATCCGCTGTTATGGGGACTCCGATCTCCGGCTCAAGCCGGCTCGGCCACGCGTCCTTCCAGCAGGCGCTGCCGCTCGGCCAGCAACTTGTCGAAGCTGATCGGCTGCAGCGGCCGGCAGAACAAGTAACCCTGCAGCTCATCGCAGCCATGGGTACGCAGGAACTCCATGTGCTGCTCGATCTCCACGCCTTCGGCCACCACGGCGCGCTTCAACCGATGGGCCATTTCGATGGTGGCGCGCACGATCGCTTCGTCGTCGGGGTCGACACCGATATTGCGTACGAAGCTCTGGTCGATCTTGATCCGGTCGGCCGGCAGGCGGCGCAGGTAATCCAGCGAGGCCGCACCGGTGCCGAAATCGTCGATCGCGATGTGGCAGCCCAACTTGTGCAGCGCGTGCAGGTTCTCCACCAGATTGGGGGCAGCCTTGATGCTGATGCTTTCGGTGACCTCCATCTCCAGCAAGGTGGGATCCAGGCCGGTTTCGCGCAGCACCTTGGCGACGGTATCCAGCAGTTGCGGTTCCATCAGCTGTACCGCGGACAGGTTCACGCCCAGACGCAGCCGCAATCCGTAGCGCTGCTCCCATTCCTTCGCCTGGCGGCAGGCGGTACGCATCACCCATTCGCCGATCGACACGATCAGCCCGGTTTCCTCCGCCAGCGGAATGAACACCGCCGGGCTGATCATGCCAAGCTCGGGATGCTCCCAGCGTATCAATGCCTCCATCCCGACGATGTCTTCGGTCTCGGTGTTGACCTGGGGCTGGTAGACCACGCGCAGTTCACCGTTACCCTCGGCATGGCGCAGGCGGCTTTTCAACGCCATGCCATGTTCCCGCGCGTATTCCGGGCTGACTTCGTAGATCTGGAAATTGTTGCGGCCGAGATGCTTGGCCGCATACATTGCCTCGTCGGCATGCTTGAGCAGAGTCTGCGCATCGCCGGCATCGTCGGGGAAGAAGCTCAAACCCATCGATGCAGTCACCTGCAGTTCGGTGCCGTCCTCGAGATAAAGCGGCGTCTCCATCACCTGCACGATCTTCTCGGCCACGCGCAACACGTCGTCGTTCTTCACGATATGCCGCAGCACGATGGTGAATTCGTCGCCGGCATAGCGGGCCACGGTGTCCGAGGCGCGTATGCTGCCGCACAGGCGCTCGGTGACTGTCCGCAGCACCTGATCGCCGGCAGCGTGGCCGTAGGTGTCGTTGACTGCCTTGAAGCGGTCGAGATCGACGAACAACACGGCGAAGCACTCGCCGTTGCGGATCGCCTCGCGGATGATCGTTTCCAGCCGGTCGTTGAACAACAGCCGGTTCGGCAAACCGGTCAATGCGTCGACCAGACCCTCGGCACGGCCCTGCTCGCGCGTGCGCCCCAGCTCCAGCACTTGCGCGAAACGGGCCGCAGCACAACGCAACACCGGCTCGATGATGCCCATCTCGCCGAAGCCCTTGCGGCTTCCCGCCAGCATCGCACCGAGCACGGTATGGCGCTCGTCGTACAGCGGCAGACCGGCAAAGCCGGCCAGGTCGAGATGCTGCAGCAAGGGGTCGACCGGCGCCAGCCGTTTCGCATCGGACCGATACAGAATCGGCTTGCCGCCCAGCACCAATTGCAGGGAGCTTTGCAGTTGGGCTGGCGGCCATACCGGGTCGTCGCCGCTCCACAATTGCAGCGTCTGGGTCGGCGCATCGGCGCCGTCCTGACGCGCCGACCAGACGGCGAGATAATCCAGCCCCAGTTCGTCGAACAACAGACGTCCGGCGGCAATCTGCGCATCGACGCCACTGGTCGAGGCAAACATCCGCGACAGCAGCGACAAGGCGGCTTCGGCGCGCAGGTCGGCGCGATCGCTGCGGAACATCAGCGCCAGCGCATCGCGCCCGGCATGCCGTATGCGCCGCACACTGGCCTGGCCGGTATCGGCTCCCTGTGCCGACCTGCGCTGACAGGGATGCCAGCTGCGGTCAGCCTCGGCCAGCACCTGCGCGATGGGAATGCCCTCGAAGCGCAGCACGCCGGTCAATGGCAGGCCTTCCCACTGACTGGCGTGCAGACGGCTATGCCGGGCCAGCGTCGGGCTGACCTCGAGCAGGCGATGGGTTTGCGCATCGGCAATCAGCCACTCGCTGTCGCCTTCTTCAAAGACATAGCGGTAATCCTCGGGTGCCCCATCGGCTGCCGCAGCGGCCGTCTGGCGCAGGCCCGGATCGCCACTTTGCGAGCGGCGCCAGCGTGCCACCAGTTCGGTGTCGATCCGTGTGGCAGAAAGCCAGTCCGCGATCCCTGCCGGCAGATCGGCCGGGCTGAGCGAGGCCTCCTCTGCGAGTACGGCAATCAGGGGCGTATCCGCCCCGCCCGGCAGGCGCCGCAATTGCTCGCAGCTGTTGCGAGCCTGCCGTTCGTCGCCGGCCAGCACCATCACCATCAGTTGCAACGGCGGTACCGGCGGCCGCCCCTCCAGCAGGATCGCCGCATGAGCCACATCACGTGCGCTGTAGATCTGCGGGTAACCCGCGTGATCGAGCGCATCGAACAGACTGCGACGCAACTCGCGCTGTGCAGCGACTACCAGAATGCCGGAGTTCATGCGCGGGTATGCCTCAAAAGTATCCGGCCTCAAAAGTATCCGGTCTCAAACCAGCCAACGGCCGTCGCGCAGGCGAAGACGCCGCGGCAGGCTGTCTTCACTGCTCAGGTGTACCGCCGCGTCCCCCAAATGTTCGGCCAGTGCCGCCGGCGCATCGATCAATACGACGCGGCGCAGGTATTCCTTCGGTGCACGAGCCAGCTGGCGCAGCAACGTGGCATCCATCGCCGACAGCGGCAACTCCAGCCCCAGCAGGAAATAAACGCCGAAGTGCATGCTCTGCCGCATGTAGCGCAAGGCATTGCCCAACCGTTGGCAGTCCGGTACCCGTACATGGGCGTCGCGCAGGCTGCTCAGGCCGGTATCGGGCTGCCACAGATATACCGCCTGCCCGGTATGCCGGGCGATCGCACGGACCTGGTCGATCAAGGCGTGGACGTCCTTGCTGTCCAGCACAACCAGACCACTGGGAGCCGCCAGAATCCGCCCGAAAATCTCGGTGCCGGCTTGTGGTGGAACGGAGGCCATTGCGGAAGTCATTGCGTCCCCGTCCCGTAGCGTCAGCAGTGCCATGATGAATCGTCAGGCCAGCAATGGAACGTGTGACTTGTCGGGCATGGCCCGGCCGTTGCACGCTGCCCATTGAACCACGATGTGTCGCCGTTCAGCATGTGCGGCTCTTGCCGCAACCCCATGCCCCGCCCAGTCGGCCTTGGCAGGCCACCCGGCGGTTACCGGATTTCACACCGGCGCCACAGCGTGGTCAAGCGAGCCCGTCACAACTCGCAATCAAGACCGCAGAAAGGTATGGTTCAGACCTCCTCCACCATGCCTTTATCCCCATGTTCGAAGGATTGCGCTTCAACCACTGGAAGACCGGCGAAGGCGACGACGGCGTTGTCACACTGACGCTGGACCGCGCCAACAGCAGCGTCAATGCGATCTCGCGTGCGGTACTGGATGAGCTGGAGCAGATCGTCGAGCGGCTGGCGATCGAAAAGCCGGCCGGCGTCATCATCCATTCGGCCAAGCCATCGGGGTTTGCGGTGGGTGCCGACATCAAGGCATTCGTCGAATACGCCAGACACGATACCGTGCTGGAGAACATCGAGCACGGCCAGCGCGTCTATGAATCGCTGGCGCGGCTGTCCTGCCCCACGGTAGCCGCCGTCCATGGCGCCTGCATGGGCGGCGGCACCGAGCTGATCCTGGCCTGTCGCCAGCGCATCGCCGCTGACGACGACAAGACCCGGATCGGGCTGCCCGAGGTGATGCTCGGCATTCATCCCGGCTGGGGCGGTACCGCCCGCCTGCCTCGTCTGATCGGCGCGACCGAAGCACTGCCGCTGATGCTGACCGGCAAATCGCTGTCGGCCAAGCGCGCGCTGGCGTTGGGTGTAATCGATCGTATGGCGCGCCCCGAGGAACTGCTGGTCGAGGCACGCTTGTTGCTCCGCCACCCGCAACCCCGCCCCTTCGCCCGGCGCGCCGTGGCGTGGCTCAGCAATACCTGGCTGGCACGGCAGATCCTCGCGCCGATGGTGTTCAAGCAGACCGCCGCGAAAGTACGCAAGGAGCATTACCCCGCACCGTTCGCGATGATCGACGTGTGGAAGCGTGGCGGCTCGGACATCCGGCAGCGGCTGAAGATCGAAGCACGCTCGGTGGCTAAGCTGGCGAAAACACCGACCGCGCAGAACCTGATACGCATCTTCTTTCTGCAGGAGCGGCTGAAGGGTCAGGCTGGCGATACGGATCCCGGCATCAAGCACGTGCATGTCGTCGGTGCCGGGGTGATGGGCGGCGACATTGCCGCCTGGGCCGCGTTCAAGGGCTTCGACGTGACCTTGCAGGACCGCGAGATGAAATACATCCAGCCCGCGCTGGATCGCGCCCGTCAGTTGTACGAGAAGAAGCTGCATACGCCCGAGAAAGTCGAGGCCACCGTCCGCCGTCTGCGCGCCGACGTCGACGGCAGCGGCATCGCTTCGGCCGATCTGGCGATCGAGGCGATCTACGAAAATGCCGCGGCCAAACGTGAGCTGTATGGAAAGATCGAGCCGCAGTTCCGAGCGGACGAGATCCTCGCCACCAACACGTCCAGCATTCCGCTGGATCAGCTGCGCGAGGGCCTCGATGCACCGCAGCGCTTCCTCGGCCTGCATTTCTTCAATCCGGTAGCGCAGATGCCGCTGGTCGAAGTGGTACGCCATGACCGGCTCGACCCGGCCATCGAGAAACGCGCACTGGCCTTCTGCAAGGCGATCGGCAAACTGCCGGTGGCGGTCAAGGGCACGCCGGGCTTCCTGGTCAACCGCATCCTGATGCCGTATCTGCTCGAGGCGATACGCCTGTACAGCGAGGGCGTGCCGGGCGCGGTGCTGGACCGCGAAGCGAGGAAATTCGGCATGCCGATGGGCCCGATCGAACTTGCCGACACCGTAGGGCTGGACGTCTGCGTATCGGTTGGCAAGGGGCTCGCGCCGTTCCTCGGACTGGAAGTGCCGCTGGGCCTGGACGACAAAATCGAAGCCGGCAAGCGCGGCAAGAAAGACGGCCAGGGCCTGTATGTCTGGCAGGACGGCAAACCGGAGAAACCCGAAGTCGACAAGGACTACACGATGCCGCCGGACTTGCAGGAACGCATGATCCTGCCGATGGTCAACGAGGCCGTCGCCTGCCTTGCCGATCGCGTGGTCGACGATGCCGACCTGCTCGATGCCGGCGTGATCTTCGGCACCGGCTTCGCGCCGTTCCGCGGTGGCCCGATCCAGTACGCGCGCAGCGAAGGCGTCGACAAGCTCAAAGCCAGGCTGGAACAGTTGGCCCAGCGTTACGGCAAGCGCTTCAGCCCGAAAAACGGCTGGGATAACCCGGCATTGGCACCTGACAGCGAGCCATGAGTGCGTGGGAGTGAGAAGCGAGTGAGAGCGGACATATAGCCCACTCGTTTCTCACTCCTCTCCACTCACTCCTCGCCCCATCACCACATCAGATCGTCAGGCACGCCGTCGTCACCCACCCCACCCGCGTTCGGATCGACCAGCAGCGCCACCAGATGCGCATCGATGGCCTGCACCCGTTCGGCGATCTCGCGACTGATCAGCAGATAACGACCGCCCTGCTGCACCACACCCAGCTCGCCGGCATTGAGCGCCGCCAGTTGCGCCGCATCGACATGCACCCGACGGATCTTGCCGCCGTATTCGAAATTGCGTGCCTGGTCGGCGTCGGCCTTGTTCAATGCCTTGCCGTCGAGCAATTGTTGAATCTGCAATTTGCGCTCGCGCCGCAGCCTGGCCTGTTCGGCGGCTTCCTGCTCTACCCGCTTGCGTTCGTTCGCTTCGGTCTGCGCGCGTATCGCATACGCCTTGGCCAGATCGATTTCTTCCCGGCTCTGGGCCGACGGCCGTGCCGGGCGTGACTGCGCATACGGCTTGCCACCTTTGCGTGCAGGCTTGCTGGACGGCGGCGGCGGGCGCTTCGGTTCGCGCATCCGGTCTTGTTGAACCCGGTCCTGTTGAACTTGTTTCACGATGCCGCTCTTGAGCAGTTGATCGCGCAGGGAATCGGCCATGCTGATGTTCCGTGATCGGTATGAGTATCAGTAGTGCGGCGGCGGCGGCTCGTTGTGCGGATCATCCGCCGGCCCCGTGCGCATCGACGAGAGTTCACCGCGCAGGTCGCGCAACGCCCGCTCCAGCGCGGCAATGCGTTGCGATTGGTCGGCATCCGCCGCCGTCAACGCCTGCACCGCGTCGTCGATGAAGGTCAGCTTGACCTCCATCTCGTTGAGTCGCTGTTCGATCGTCTCGTCGCGACCATTCATCGACGCATCTGCAGGCTGCGGCCACGACCGATACCGTAGTAGGCCAGGCCTGCCTCCTCTACCGTGGCCGGCTCATACAGATTGCGTCCGTCGAAGATGGCCGGCTCGGCCAGTGCGGCGCGGATACTCGCAAAATCCGGACTGCGAAACGCCTTCCATTCGGTGACCACAGCCAGTACGTCGGCACCTTGCAGAGCGTCGTTGGCGTGCTCGCACAGCACCAGGTCATCGCGATCGCCGTACAGTCGATGGGTCTCTTCGCGCGCTTCCGGATCGAACGCGCGCACTTTCGCGCCGGCATTCCACAATGCCTCCATCAACTGTCGGCTGGAGGCTTCGCGCATGTCGTCGGTATTCGGCTTGAACGCCAAACCCCACAACGCGATCGTCTTGCCCGCCAGTTCGCCGTTGAAGTGGTGCGAGATCAATTCGAACAGCTTGGTCTTCTGCTGCCGGTTGACCGCCTCGACCGCACCGAGCAGGCGCGCTTCGTAGCCGTAACTGTGAGCCGTGCGCTCCAGTGCCTGCACATCCTTGGGGAAACACGAACCGCCGTAGCCGGCACCGGGGTAAATGAAGTGGTAGCCGATCCGCGGATCCGAGCCGATGCCCTGACGTACCAGCTCCACATCGGCACCGACCCGTTCGGCGATGTTCGCGATCTCGTTCATGAAACTGATCTTGGTCGCCAGCATCGCATTGGCGGCGTACTTGGTCAGCTCGGCGGAGCGCTCGTCCATCACCACCATGCGATCGTGGTTGCGATTGAACGGCGCATACAGCTTGCGCAATACCGCTACCGCGCGCGCACTGGAGGCGCCCACGATGATGCGGTCCGGCCGCAGGCAATCGTCCACCGCCGCGCCTTCCTTCAGGAATTCCGGGTTGGACACGACGTCGAACTCGACGGTCGCATGGCGTGCAGCCAGCTCCGCGGCAACCGCTTCACGCACGCGATCGGCAGTACCGACCGGCACGGTCGACTTGTTCACCACCACGGCATAACGATCCAGATGCCGGCCAATGGCCCTAGCCACCGCCAGCACGTACTGCAGGTCCGCGCTGCCATCCTCGTCCGGCGGCGTACCGACAGCGATGAAGATCAGCTCGCCATGCGCAATCGCCGGCGCGGCATCGGTGGTGAAATCCAGTCGGCCACTGGCATGGTTGCGCCGGACGATCGCCTCCAGACCGGGCTCGAAGATCGGAATCTCTCCGCGCCTCAGGCGTTCGACCTTGGCCGTATCGATATCGACGCAAACCACGTGATTGCCCATTTCGGCCAGGCAGGCACCGGTGACCAACCCGACATAGCCGGTACCGAAAATCGTGACCCTCATCATCGTCGTGGCGACTCCATCGAAAACCAGCCGTCTATTCTAACCGTGTAGCACCGAGCAAAGACTGCAGACGGTCCCTACAAAAGCAGAAGGGCGCGAATCGCTTCGCGCCCTTCTGGTTCGCACGGTCGTGAAACCGTGACTGATCTATTACTTGCCGCCCGGAGCAGGACCGGCCGCGGTCGGACCCGTGCTGACCAAGGTCACGTCGAAGATCAACGTGGCATTCGGCGGCATCGGCGGCTGCGGCTCGGCACCGTAGGCCAGCGACGACGGAATGAACAGCTTGTAATGACCGCCAATCTGCATCAGCTGTAGACCTTCGCGGAAGCCCGGAATCACGCCAGCCAGCGGGATCTTGGCCGCACCCGGCGGATTGTGCTTCGCAGAAGCATCAAACACCGTACCGTCGACAAAGGTACCGGTGTAGTTGATCTCAACCGTATCGTTCGGACCCGGACGGGCACCCGTACCCTGGCTGATCACCTGGTACTGCAGGCCCGAGGCCGTGCTCTTCACGCCAGGAGCGGTCTTGTTCTTGGCCAGGAAAGCGTCGCCTTCGGCCTTGTTCTTGGCGCCGAGCTTGGTCATCTCAGCCTGGTACTTGGCCTGGATCTTCGCCATGAAAGCGTCGTGCACCTGCTTGGCTTCGGCATCGCTCATGGTCGGCTTCTGGCCAGACAGGGCGGCCTTGACTGCATTCGCCACGGCATTCGGGTCCAGTTCGTCGCGCATGATCGGCGGAACCTGGGAAGCAATTTCCCAACCCACTACGTAGCTGGCCTTGGCTTTGTCGACGGTACCGGCAGCGGCGCCGGCCGTCTGGGCGGACACGCCCGCCGTCATGCCCAGCGCAACGGCCATCGCGACCGCCGTCAGCGTGGGACGCAGAAAATGCTTCATTCGTAACTCCCTCAGGTTTGGATATGCCGGCATTGCCGACCGGAGCGCCCCCCCTATGGAGGCAGGCCTCGCATTGTGCGGTGCTTGTCCGGTCTTGGCAACGATTCAGGGTTCTGACCGTCATCCGGCAGAAAGGTTCACCTCCCGTCATCGCGGCCTGATCGGTCAACCGGTGCCGTGTCCGGGAGACCCCGGCTTGTCTAGCGTTTCCTTCAACGCGGCCTGCAAACGCGCGTGCATCTTCACCAGGCTACGCCACAATATGACAGCCAGCACCACGCCGAGCACCACCAGTGACAACGCGATACCGCGCGGCGGCAGGATCGCCGAGCCCAGTGCGCTGACAAGCAACGCCAGTGCCAGCAAGGTGACCAGCGGGATGATACGGGCCAGCACGTTGCGGATGGCTTGGGTGTACGAACCGGCAAACCGTTCGCGTATGCCGATCTCGGCCAGCAGCATGCCCAGCGCTTCGGCCTTGCGATATATCGCGATCAGCATCGGCAGCGACAGGAACAGCGCACACGCCCAGATCAGCGTGTGGCGCAGATCACGATCAATGCCGAAAATCGAGAACCAGTTCCAGTTGTGTGCATTGACGTAGGCACCCATCGTGAACAACGTCACCACCAACAGGATGTTGATCGCGATATGCCACAGCAGTCGCCGGAAAATGGCGGCGATCGCCGCGTTCTCGTTGACCGGTTTGAGATTTTCCAGCCAGCCGCTGTAGCTGCCCGCGAGCAACTTCACCGAACGCGGGGTCACCCGGCTCAGGCCATTCGCGAGTCCGCCGGCCGAGCGGGTCAGATACGGCGATGCCGCCATGCACAGCACCGACACCGCTACTGCAATCGGATAGATAAAAGGACTGATCACGTGGAGCGACAGCCCCAGCGTGGCGATCACGAACGAGAATTCACCGATCTGCGCCATGCCCAGACCCGAGCGCAACGCGGTGCGTGCGTCGTGACCGACCACGAAGATGCCCAGACTGCACACCAGCGTCTTGCCGACAATGACCACCGCCGCGATGAGCAACGCCGGCAGCGCGTATTGCAGCAGCATGGCAGGGTCGATCTTCAAGCCGATGGCCACGAAGAACAGCGCCGCGAACATGTCACGCAATGGCTCGACCAGATGCAGCACGCGCCCCACGCTGCGCGATTCGGCCACTACCGCTCCCGCCAGAAAAGCGCCCAGTGCCACGCTGAAACCCATCCAGGCCGCCAGCAGGCTGGCGCCGAAACAGATGCCCAACACGCTGACCAGCAGTGTTTCGTCGCGATCGAAACCGGCCACGTAATCCACCAGCCGCGGCAGCAGCAGCAGGCCGAGAATCATCCCGACAACCACAAAAAGCCCCAGATGACCGATCAGCGTGAACGCCGCTTCCGCCTGCACCGAGCCGCCGATCGCCACCGCGGTAAGCAGCGTGAGCATGAGGATGGCCAGCACGTCCTCGGCGACCAGCAACCCCACCACCAGATGGGCAAACGGCTGCCGCCGCTGCCCTCCCTCGGTCAGCGTGCGCGTGGCCACCATGGTCGAGGACAGCGAGATGATCGCGCCCAGAAACAACGCGTCCATGCCGGTCCAGCCAAACAGCCCACCGAGGCCATAGCCGATCCACAACATCAAACCGACCTCGCCCACCGCCACCACCAATACGCCGATGCCAACCTCACGCAACTTGCGTAGGCTGAACTCCAGGCCCAGCGTGAACATCAGCAGCACGACACCAAGATTGGAGATGTCATCAATCGCACGCGGATCGTCCACCAGCATGCCCGGCGTATGCGGCCCGATCAGCACACCGGCGAGGATGTAACCCAGCAGTACCGGTTGGCGCAGGCGCTGGAACAGGATCGTGGTGGCGCCGGCCACGATCATCACCACCGCCAGATCGCGGATGAAACCGATTTCGTGCATGCACCGACTCTTCATCTACGCAAGTCACTGCAGCTTAAACGAACCACGGACAACTGCCGCCGGCCGATGACCTGGTGGCACGAACCGGGGCCGATTCCTTGCGTCATCCACCGTGAAAAAAAGCTTGACGGATATCGGGTCCGACCCTATTCTTCTCGGCTTCCAGCGGCGGGGCCATAGCTCAGCTGGGAGAGCGCCTGCATGGCATGCAGGAGGTCGGCGGTTCGATCCCGCCTGGCTCCACCAACTTGAATTGTCCCCATCGTCTAGAGGCCTAGGACATCACCCTTTCACGGTGGCGACCGGGGTTCGAATCCCCGTGGGGACGCCAAGTTGGCTCGCAAAGCTGGAAAAGAAATGTGGAGCGGTAGTTCAGTTGGTTAGAATGCTGGCCTGTCACGCCGGAGGTCGCGGGTTCGAGTCCCGTCCGCTCCGCCACTACGAAACGGAAAGCCCGCCTTGTGCGGGTTTTTTGTTGCCTGTCGTTTCGTCATCGCCCATGCGGTAAGCAGGTCAATCCTCGCGCTCCAGCGTACCGATGGAATGCCCCTGCTCGACCAGATACTCCAGCCAGCGCGACAGAAATCCGTTCATGCGCAGGCGATGCTGGAACACGGTATGGGCCGGCGGAAACGGCCCCAGCACCTGCCATAGGTGTCGTCCGGGATGACAATGCAGTGCTTCGGCCACATGCGCGTCGGTGTACATGCGCAACTGCGCCGACGGCGCGCGCTGACCCGTGTGCGCATCGACGAAGTCGTAGGTGAGTTCCAGCTCCAGCGTATACGGATGGCATTCCTGCACGTGCAGATGCACCGCCAGCCCATCATCGACATCCGAAACGTAGCGACCCGGAGCGAGCTGCTGTGGCGCGAACAGCCGAGTCAGCCGGTGATAGTTCTCCGCATACAGCCCCATCAGGAACTCGAAGCGTCCCGGCAGCAGGCTATTGCGATTGTCCAGTACGGCACTCATGAAAAGTGTGGCGACTCCAGTGGTAATCAGAACATGGTCCGCTCGATGCCGAAGCGGTCGAAGATCTTGCTGGCGATCTCCTCGATCGACACATGCGTGGTGTTGAGGCTGGGAATACCGGCCTGGCGCATCAGCCGATCGGCCTGTTCCAGCTCCCAACGGCATTGTTGCAAGGTCGCATAGCGGCTTCCGGCACGACGCTGTTCGCGAATCTGCGCCAGCCGCTGCGGATCGATGGTCAACCCGAACAGCCGATCCCGGTACGGGCGCAGACGTGCAGGCAGTTCGAGTTTCTCGAGGTCATCGTCGGTCAGCGGATAGTTGGCGGCACTGACGCCGTAATGCAAGGCCATGTAGAGGCAAGTGGGCGTCTTGCCCGAACGCGACACGCCGACCAGGATCAAGTCGGCATCAGCGTAATTCACGTCGATGCCATCGTCGTGCGATAGCGCGTAATTGGTCGCGTTGATGCGCGCCTCGTACTTGTCGAAGTCCACCATGCCATGCGAACGATTGACTGCGCCGGAACGCTTGGCGCCCAGTTCGTCTTCCAGCGGACCGATGAACGGTGCGAACACATCCAGCATCAACGCCCCACTGCTGGCCACGATCTCGCACAGCGCACGCTCGGCCATGGTGTTGACAACGATGGGCCGCTGGGCGCTTTGCGCGTAGTGCGTCTTGATGCGCAACGCGGCCGCCTCTGCCTTCTGCGCGTTATCGGTGAACGGCAGCCGGTGCTTGTCGAACTGCACGCCCTCGAATTGCGCCAGGATGCTGTTGCCGATCGTCTCCGCGGTAATACCAGTGGAGTCTGAGATGAAGAAAACCGTGCGCTGCATACCGTATCCCGATCGCGTAGGTGCGTTTGTTCGCACCTTAACCCAAGCGGAAAACGCTGTCGCCGATTGACTGCCGGCTGACTGGTATGCCGTTGGAATGTGATCTGGAGTCAATGGTCTTCTTGTGCTGCGCACCATCGGCAGCGGACAATACCAGTCCTTTGCAGCCCGCTTCCGGCCTGCCTGCCGCACCCATACCTTTATCCCACTGAATGCTCTTGAGGAGACACCCTTGAACGATCTGGTGCTTTGGCTCGACCAACTGCGCATGACTGACCTGGGCAAGGTTGGCGGCAAGAACGCCTCGCTCGGCGAAATGATCGGCAATCTCGCCAAGCTTGGTGTGTCCGTGCCGGGCGGCTTTGCCACCACCGCCGATGCGTTCCAGCAATACCTGGAAAAGAGCGGCCTGGCCAAGCGCATCCAGGAACGCCTGGCTTCGCTCGACGTCGATGACGTCGATACGCTGGTGGCGGCAGGCAAGCAGATCCGTGGCTGGATCGTCGACACCGCCCTGCCCGACGAACTCGAGCAGGCGATCCGCGCGGCCTATATCAAGCTGTGCAAGGACGCCGGTGCCGACGACATCGCCGTCGCCGTGCGCTCCTCGGCCACCGCCGAGGATCTTCCGGACGCCTCGTTCGCGGGCCAGCAGGAAACCTTCCTCAACGTGGTCGGCATCGACGACGTGCTGCACAAGGTGAAGGAAGTCTTCGCCTCGCTGTACAACGATCGCGCGATCGCCTATCGCGTGCACCAGGGCTTCAAGCACGAAGACGTATTCCTCTCCGCCGGCGTGCAGCTGATGGTGCGCTCGGACGTGGGTGCGTCGGGTGTGCTGTTCACGCTGGACACCGAGTCCGGCTTCCGCGACGTGGTCTTCGTGACCGGCAGTTACGGCCTGGGCGAAATGGTCGTGCAAGGTGCGGTGAATCCCGACGAGTTCTACGTATTCAAGCCCACCTTGAACGCCGGCAAGCCCGCCGTACTGCGCCGCAACCTCGGCGCCAAGCAACTGCGCATGGTCTATTCCAGCGCTCCCGGCGAACGCGTCAAGACCGAGGACACGCCCGCCGAACTGCGCAACCGGTTCTGCATCAACGACGAGGACGTGCAAGAGCTGGCGCGCCAGTCGCTGATCATCGAAAAACATTACGACCGCCCGATGGATATCGAGTGGGCGAAAGATGGCCATACCGGCAAGATCTACATCGTGCAGGCGCGCCCGGAGACGGTGAAATCGCGCTCGCATACCACCCAGCTCGAACGCTTCCACCTCAGCGAGAAAGGCAAGGTGCTGGCCGAAGGCCGTTCGATCGGCCAGAAGATCGGCGCCGGCAAGGCCCGCGTGATCCGCTCGCTGAGCGACATGAACAAGGTGCAGCCGGGCGACGTGCTGATCGCCGACATGACCGATCCCGACTGGGAGCCGGTGATGAAGCGTGCTTCGGCGATCGTCACCAACCGCGGCGGCCGCACCTGCCATGCGGCGATCATCGCGCGCGAGCTGGGTGTACCTGCCGTGGTCGGCACCGGCAATGCGCTAGAGCTGATCCCCGATGGCGCCGAGGTCACCGTTTCCTGCGCCGAAGGCGACACCGGCACGATCTACGAAGGCATTCTGAAGTTCGAACGCGTCACCGCCGATCTGGGCGATATGCCCGAGGCGCCGCTGAAAATCATGATGAATGTGGCGAACCCGGAGCGCGCGTTCGACTTCGGCATGTTGCCCAACGCCGGCATCGGCCTGGCCCGCCTGGAGATGATCATCGCCAGCCACATCGGCGTGCATCCGAAGGCATTGCTCGAGTACGCCAAGCAGGACGCCGAGACCAAGGCGAAGATCGACGAGCGCATCGCCGGCTATGCCGATCCGGTGAGCTTCTATGTGGATCGCCTCGCCGAAGGCATCGCTACCATCGCCGCCTCGGTCTACCCGAAGCCGGTGATCGTGCGCTTGTCGGATTTCAAGTCAAACGAATACGCCGGCCTGCTGGGCGGCTCGCGCTACGAGCCGCACGAAGAAAACCCGATGATCGGCTTCCGTGGCGCCAGCCGCTACGTCGACCCGAGCTTCGCCGAGGCGTTCGGACTGGAGTGCAAGGCGGTCAAGCACGTACGCGAAGTGATGGGCCTGGACAATGTCTGGGTGATGATCCCGTTCGTGCGCACCCTGGGTGAAGGCCGCAAAGTGATCGAGGTGCTGGCGAAGAACGGACTCAAACAGGGCGAACACGACCTGAAAGTCATCATGATGTGCGAGGTGCCCTCCAACGCCTTGCTCGCCGATGAGTTCCTCGACATCTTCGACGGCTTCTCGATCGGCTCCAACGACCTGACCCAGCTCACTCTCGGTCTCGATCGCGACTCCAGCATCGTCGCTGGCCTGTTCGATGAACGCGATCCGGCGGTGAAGAAGCTGCTGTCGATGGCGATCAAGACGGCTCGCGCCAAGGGCAAGTACATCGGCATTTGCGGCCAGGGTCCGTCCGATCACCCCGATCTGGCCGAATGGTTGATGGACCAGGGCATCGAGTCGGTGTCGCTGAACCCGGATACCGTCGTCGACACCTGGCTGCGGCTGGCGAAGAAAAAGGCTGGATGAGCCGCCCATCCGGTCGAAGCTGGCGTATGTCCTGCATGCTTGTCACGACCGGAAGCACCGCGTAAACTTGCCGGCTCGCGTTGACCATGCGAACCCCTTCGGAGAGGTGGCAGAGTGGTCGAATGTACCTGACTCGAAATCAGGCGTACGTGTAAGCGTACCGTGGGTTCGAATCCCACCCTCTCCGCCAGAAAAGCAAAACGCCCCCTCGCGGGGCGTTTTGCTTTTCTGGCGGAGAGGGTGGCGTGGACGAACCCTCCCGGGTTCGACAAATTCGTCCGGAACGAATTTGGACAGCCGCAGGCTGGCCCCGCAGCGCAGCGGAGGGGTTCGGCCCAAGGATGGGCCGAACAATCCATTGAAACGTCCAAACACCTCGAGGTCCCACTGAGAACCTCTTTTTGCATTAGCAACTTTCCCCCACGATTCTTTTGCGCCCATCCCCCACATCCGGCATGCTGCACCCATTCGCCTCACCAGACCCGCCATGATCGAATTCGGACACGGAACCCATGTCGGCCTGCGCCGCACGCGCAATGAAGACACCTATTACGCTGATGCGTCACTCGGCCTGTTTCTGGTGGCCGACGGCATGGGCGGTCATCAGCACGGCGAAGTGGCGTCGGCGCTGGTGCGTGACGCGGTGGTCGATCTGGTCACCCGCGGGCGCAGCCTGATCGAGGCGGTGCACGGCGCAGCCGAGCAACTGCTTGCGCATGCCCGGCACACCGCCGACGACCTGCCGATGGGTACCACTATCGCCGTACTGCGGACCGCCAGCGACAGCTACGAGGTCGCCTGGGTGGGTGACAGCCGTATCTACATGTGGAAGCAGGAATTACGGCAGATCAGCCACGACCATTCGCTGGTCCAGGCGCTGGTCGAGGCCGGCCAATTGGATCCGGCGCAGGCCTCGAAGCATCCGCAACGCAACGTGCTGACGCAGGCACTGGGCGTGACGGCTCCCGAACAACTGCATATCGGCATGGCGCGCGGCTCGCTGGAGCCCGACATGGGCTTTCTGTTGTGCAGCGACGGATTGACCGAAGACGTCAACGACACGGTGATCGCAGGCACAGTGGCGCGTACCGACCTGGCTGCACAGGAATGTGTCGATCAACTGCTGCTGAGTGCGCTCGACGGCGGTGGCGACGACAACATCAGCGTGATCATCGTACGCTCCTGCTGAGTCTTGCCCGCGGCGGCATGGCTCCTCAGCCCGGTCGACGCCACACACTCCGGCCATCCGCGTTCTTGTCCAGCGCATCCAGGCAGCGTTCGTGCTGCAACAGCTCCTCTGGCGATGCACGCAGCACGAATGGACGCGTGTGCATGACCACCGGCGCAATCACTGCCACCGCATTGACTTGCCCGGCGGCGCCTTCAAAGCCCAAGTCGAACGCCACTTGCCCCGAGGTCATCGCCAGATAGACGTCGGCCAGCAACTGGGCGTCGATCAGACCGCCATGCAGATCACGCCGTGAGTTGTCCACGCCGAGCCGTTTGCACAGCGCGTCCAGGCTGTTACGTTGGCCAGGATAGCGTTCGCGCGCCATCGCCAGGGTATCCAGCACACTGCAACGGTCGCCGATGCGACCAGCGCCGTTATCCAGCCGCGCCAGTTCGGCATCCAGGAATCCGATGTCGAAACTGGCGTTGTGGATGATCAGTTCCGCACCGTCGATGAAGGCGAGGAACTCCTCTACTACCTCGGCGAAACGCGGCTTGTCGAGCAGGAATTCGTCCTCGATACCGGTCACCAGCCGGGCACCTTCGTCGATCGCCCGGTCCGGGTTGAGATAAGTCTGATAATGCCGGCCGGTGAGCCTGCGCTCGACCATCTCGACGCAGGCGATTTCCACCAGCCGATGGCCCTGGCGGACTTCCAGACCGGTGGTTTCGGTATCGAGAACGATCTGCCTCATATCCCGGCCTTCATCAGCTCGGCCTGTTCGCGCGCAGCCACATCGACCCGTTCGTTCTCGATGTGGCCGTTGTGGCCCTTCACCCATTTCCAGCGCACCTGGTGGGTGCTGACCGCCTCGGACAGACGTTGCCACAGGTCCTGATTCTTGACCGGCTTCTTGTCTGCAGTACGCCAGCCATTGGCGCGCCACTTCGGCACCCACTGCTCGATGCCCTGCATCACATAGCGCGAGTCGGTGATGAGCATCACTTGGCAGGGCCGTTTCAATGCCTCGAGCGCGCCGATCGCCGCCATCAATTCCATCCGATTGTTGGTGGTGGCGGGATCGCCGCCCACAACCATGCGTTCACTGCCCTTGGCACGCAACAGCGCGGCCCAGCCGCCCGGGCCCGGATTGCCCAGACAGGCACCGTCGGTAAATGCTTCCACTTCGCTCATCGTTGCTCACGTATTCCATTGAAAGTCACAGTGCCGAACTGCGCCGCGCACCCGGCGATAGTTGACTGTTGGGCGGCACGCGTACCGGCACCGGCTTCAGTCGCAGCGGCGTGGCCATGCGTCGGCGCTTGCGCGCGATCAGCACATAGCCGCCCCCAAGCGGGTTGGCCGCCGTCACATGCGGCTGCGTCAGGCCGGGCCACAGGCGGCCGACCCGCTGCACCCGCTCGACCTCCATCCCGTCCTGCTGCAGGAGGTGTCCCAGCCGCAGCGGCGTCTGCAATGCCCGCAACTTGCTGCGGGCGCGCCAGCAGAACCACGGTGCCCATCCACTGATCGGATGCACCCCGGTCAGCGCAAGTACGCCGCCCGGCGCCAGAATGCGAACGGCTTCTGCAAGCAGGGCAGATGCGCTCGGCGCCACTTCCAGCACGTGCCGCAGCAGCACCAGCTCGAACGCGTCATCGAGGAACGGCAGCGGCTCATCCGCCGCCGCCCGCAGATCACCCCGATAGCTGCCGTCCTTCAGGTGCAATGTGGTCCAGGAACCGAGCATCGGCAACGCTGGCGGCGCATCGTCGCCGGAAGCAGCCAGCAACAACGCATGCGTACCGAAGCAGCGCTGCAGCTCGGGCGTCAACACGCGCGTCTGCTCATCCAGCAATCGGCGCAACGGCGCACTGGCATAGATGTCGTTATCGCGTTGATGCATGCCCTACCCGCTCTTTATCTATGCTCAGAGTGTAATGGCTGCGAGCCATCGGCAGCAGATCACAGGCCAGACGGAACTGTCGCACGCGGCTGAACAGTCCGTTGCCGGGTTAACGCTCTTCTAACGAGCGGCCGGCGAAGCCACTTTATAGTCCATCGCTTCACGCGCGCCCCGGATGGCAGCGTCCGTCGTTGAGCCGGGAAATAGTGCCCGACCTGTCGGCTGTTCCTCGAACGCAGCGGAGCTCGTCTTGCATCTCATACCGTTACCGGCGCTGGCCGACAACTACATCTGGCTGCTGCACGACGACGATGGCAACGCCATCGTGGTCGATCCGGGCGATGCCGCCGTCGTCGAGCACGCGCTGACTGCGCGGCGATTGGCATTGCGGGCGATCCTGCTGACCCACCATCACCCCGATCACATCGGTGGCGCTGCGGCGCTGCGTGCGCAGCATGGTGTCCCGGTATATGCGCCCGTGGATGAACGCATCGCCGAGGCGACCGAACAGGTGCGCGATGGCGACTGGATCGAACTAGCGTTGCCGCATGTCCGCTTCCAAGTGCTCGCGATTCCCGGCCACACCCTCAGCCACATTGCCTACGTCGGGGCTGGCCTGCTGCTGTGTGGCGACACCTTGTTCAGTCTAGGCTGTGGTCGGCTGTTCGAAGGCACGCCAGCCCAGATGCTTGCCTCGCTGGACCGATTGTCGATGCTGCCGGGGGAAACATGGGTGTGCGGCGGCCACGAATACACCGAGGCCAACGGACGTTTCGCGCGCACCATCGAACCGGCCAATCCCGAGCTGCAGCAGCGGCTACAGGATGTTGCCGAATTGCGCGCCCGGCACCGACCCACCTTGCCGGTGGCGCTCGCCGGTGAACTGGCGACCAACCCCTTCCTGCGTGTCGACACCGATGCGGTTGCCGAGTGGTGCCGGCGGCAAGGCGTTGGCACCGACCGCGTTGCGCGCTTTGCAGCGGTGCGCGCAGCCAAGGATGGATTCCACGGATGAGAAAACATTTCCGACCCTTACCGCTGCTGCTGCCGCTCCTGTTGGCCGCGTGCGTGGGCGCGCCGACACGCTCACCACACCAGCCGGCCATCAAGCCACCGACGACCGTGCTCACCACTCCCGGGATACAGGTCGCGCCTCCCATCGATAAGCCATCGGTGCCGCCGTCGGCCGATGTGTGGGATCAGTTGCGTAGCAGTTTTGCCATGGCCGACTGCGATGCCGATCCATCGGTGCAAGCCTGGGCCAGACGTTACACGCAGAACCCGAAACAGTTCGAAGATCAACTGCAGGAAGCGCTGCCACGACTGATCTACGTGCAACAGGTCGCGGCACAATACGACGTCGCCGGTGAGTTCGTGTTGCTGCCCTGGGTGGAAAGTCATTTCCAGTCGCTTCCCATCCGCCGGCGTCAACCGGCCGGCATGTGGCAGATCATGCCGGTCACCGCGGGAGCGATGGGGCTGCGCGTCGATGGCCACTACGACGGTCGTCTCGATGTTCCTGCCGCCGCCCACGCCGTGATGAAGCTGCTCAAGCAGTATCACGATCAATTTCATGACTGGCGAGTGGCTGACTATGCCTACAATGCCGGCGAATTCTCGGTGCGAAAAATCATCCAGAAACACGGCATGCCCGCGGATGAACCGGTGATTCCGAAGTGGCCGGTTCGAAACGTGACCCGCGAGCATCTCACCAAACTGCTGGCCATGGCCTGTGTGGTGCGCGAGCCGGCTCGCTTCAACGTCAGCCTGCCCACGCTGGCGGACGAAGAGCACCTGGTGCAGGTGAAAATTACCCAGTCGATGCCGATCGCGCGAGCCGCCGATCATGCCGGTATGTCAGTGGGTACGCTGAAGAATCTCAATGCAGCGTTCCGCAATGACATGATCGATGCCGACGCCGCTTCGTATCTGATGTTGCCGGTCAGTCACGCCCAGCAATTCCGCAACGCCTTGCTGGAGCAGCCACAGACAACCGCCAACGACGATCGTCGCAACAGCGGTACCAGCAAAATGACTGTCACCTCTGTGCCGGTCGCAAAAGTGCAGCAGAAGACCCATACCGTCCGGCGAGGAGACAGCCTGTGGCAGATCGCCCGCGATTACTCGGTGGATGTCACCCAGCTGCGGAGCTGGAACCATTTGAACGGAAACACGCTCAAGCTTGGCCAGATGCTGCAGGTGAGTGGCGCCGCGGACTGACCGATATCTAAACCAAGCCGACTCGCATCGCCCAAAAAGAAGAGGGCGGCCCATGGGCCGCCCTCTTCTTTTTGAATCGAGGCCCTTACAAGCGACCGGTGTTGATCTTGATTTTGACCTTTGCCTTGAGCAGACCAATCAGTTCGCGCGTCGTTTCCGAGCCATACGCCTGAGCCATCTGCTGACGCAACGACTCGCGCTGTTCCGCAGGCACCTTCGACAGATCGCCCCCTTGCACCTTGTCCACGGCGAGCAGTGCATAGCCGCCGTCCTGCATGTCCACCGCGGCAAACTCCGCTTTACCCGTCGCCGGATGCGGCAGCAGGAATGCCTGTGCCAACAACGGCGCCGGCACCTGGGACTGCCGCGTAGCCTCGCTCAGACTGGTCACCGTGGCACCGAGCGATGTCGCCACCGCCGGCATCGGCTCGCCCTTGCGCAGGCGCCCCAGTGCTTCATCGGCCTGCTTCTTCTCGGTCGCGGCAACGCGCTCGTCGAGAATCTTCTTCTGCACATCGGCATGCACTTCCGTCAATGGACGGGCCGCCGCCGGCACATGCTTGTCGACATGAATCACCAGCGAGTGGTTGTTGCCCAGGTCGATCAGGCTGGAATTGTTGCCTTGTACCAGGACATCATCGCCAAACGCCGCAGCGACCACCTTGGGGTTCGCGGCGAGACCGTCGCCACCTTTGCGCGAGAACAGCGCGGTGCTCTTGATCGGCAGATTCAATGCTACCGAAGCCGGCTCCAGCGATGACGGATTCTGGTAGGTGTTGTCGGACATCTTGCCGGCGACTTCGTTGTACTTGCGATCGCGCTCGGCAGCCGATGCTTCCTTGGCGAGCTGGTCACGCACTTCCTCAAACGGCTTGGACTGGCCGCTGCGCAAATCACGCAACCAGATGACGTGATAACCGTCGGATGACAATACCGGCTTGGAGATCTGGTTCTTCTGCAAAGCGAACAGCGCCGCATCAAAAGCCGGGTCGGTCACGCCCTTTTCCAGCCAGCCCAGATCGCCGCCTTGGCGCTTGGAACCCAGATCCTGCGAATTCTGTTCGGCCAGCTTGGCGAAATCGCCGGGATTGGCGTCGGCGGCAATCTTTTCGGCTTTGGCCAGTGCCGCCTTCTGCTGCTCCGGCGTGGCATTGGCCGGCACGTTGATCAGGATGTGCGACGCGAGCCGCTGTTCCGGCTGCACAAAACGCTGCTTTTCGTCCGCGTAGCGCTTCTTCAGGTCCTCATCGCTAGGCGCGGCATCCAGCGGGAGATCGGCACCGTTGACCTCGATGTACTTCACCGAGACCTGCTCGGGATTCATGTATTCGGCCAGATGCGCCTTGTAATACGTCTCGATCTGGGCATCGCTGACCTGATTGTCAGCCAGCGTGGGCCGCGGCAACAGGAAATAGCGCAAGTTGCGGCGCTGGGTAAGCAGGCTCAGGAATTGATCGACCTGCGCATCGCTGATGATAGTGCTGTCGTTGATCGCATCCGGCAGCAGTTGCGTCGCCAGCGAGGAGCGCACCTCGTCCTCGAACATGCCTGGCGTCTTGCGCTGACTGGTGAGCCAGGCGCTATAGCTGGTCGCGTCAAACTGGTTGTTGACCTGGAACGCCGGAATCGCTGCGATGTAGTCGCGTACGGCCTGATCGGATACGCGCATGCCCCAGTCCGTATTGGCCGCCAGCAGCAGTTGCTGGTCGACCATGCCGTCGAGCACGCGCTGCTTCGTCTCGGGTTTCTCGAAAATGCTGGCATCGAAATGCTCGCCCTGTTCGGCGCTTGCCTGCTGCCGCAACTGGTTCATCCGATCCTGATAGGCGTTCTGGCTGATTTCATGCTTGCCGACTTTCGCCACGAACGACTCGTCACGCGACGTGAAGTAGCTCTCCATGCCGAACAGCGACATCGCGAAAACGCAAACACCAAGAAGGATGATGGATGGCCATCCGTGCATCTTGTTACGCATTGCCTGCAGCATTGAAATCTTCCCGCAACGTGGTTGAAAGCGCGTGGTGCGTGGGTGGTGCAAGCCGCGTGTCCGATCGCTCAGGAAGCTGCACGAACACGCAACGCTCAAATGACAAGGGCGCCACTCGGGCGCCCTTGCGAACTGTGGCGGAGTGGACGGGACTCGAACCCGCGACCTCCGGCGTGACAGGCCAGCATTCTAACCAACTGAACTACCACTCCGCATTTTTTCTGGTGGGTGCTGTAGGGATCGAACCTACGACCACCGCCTTGTAAGGGCGACGCTCTACCGCTGAGCTAAGCACCCAAAACCAAGCGTCAGCCGCTTAGTTTAAGGCATCCTTCAGGGTCTTGCCAGCTTTGAACGCGGGCACTTTCGAGGCCTTGATCTTGATCGCTTCGTTCGTGCGCGGATTGCGTCCGGTACGAGCCGCGCGCTTGCGCACAGTGAACGTGCCGAAACCCACCACCGAGACGTCCTCGCCCTTCTTCAACGACTTCTGCACAGCCTCCAGATAAGCTTCGAGGGCACGGCCCGCGTCGGCCTTGGTCAGCTCGGCCTTTTCGGCGATGGCATTGATCAGATCGGTTTTATTCATTGAGAAAACTCCCTTGTTCGGATTTCGCCAGCATGGTCCGTCCGGAGACGGGACAACACCGGCATGGATGGTTGGCTCTTGCTAGGCGCCGTAACGCAACCCCGCATCGCTGCGCTGACAAACAAACGCCGGGACTGCGGTAGCGCCTTTATACCAGTGCCTTGCCGGAGTCCGCAACACAAGCCACAGCAACGTTTTCGCAAGATCTGCCATCCATGAGACCGCTTGCAAAAAGGACGCCGAAGGACTACAGCAAAACTTCGCCGACTGACGGCGAAAAATACAAAAAGAACGCCCTGACGAGTCAGGGCGTTTTCGAAAATATATCGGGTGCCGAGCGGATCAATGGGTGAGCGAGTGCGACTCCGTTGACTCGCCGCTTGCCACTGCAGCAGGTGTCTCGCCCTTGACCGGATTGGGCCGTAGCGGGCGTTCCAGAGCAATATCCAGCACCTCGTCAATCCAGCGCACCGGATGAATCTCCAGCGAAGAGGTGATGTTGGCCGGCATGTCGGCCAGATCCTTCTTGTTGTCCTCCGGGATGATCACCGTGGTAATCCCGCCTCGATGTGCCGCCAGCAGTTTCTCCTTGAGTCCACCAATCGGCAACACGCGACCGCGCAAGGTGATCTCACCGGTCATCGCCACTTCGGAGCGCACCGGCACCTTGGTCAGCACCGATACCAGCGCCGTGCACATCGCAACGCCTGCGCTGGGTCCATCCTTCGGCGTGGCTCCTTCGGGCACGTGGATGTGCACGTCCAGTTTCTGATGGAACTCGGGATCGATGCCGAGTTGATCGACGCGTGCGCGCACCACGGACAACGCGGCCTGGATCGATTCCTTCATCACATCGCCGAGCTGACCGGTATTCACCAATCGACCCTTGCCCGGTACGACCGAGGCTTCGATGCTGAGCAGTTCGCCACCGACCTGGGTCCAGGCCAGCCCGGTCACCAGACCCACTTCGTTCTGCAGTTCCTTGCGGCCGAAATCGAAGCGGCGCACACCCAGATAGTGTTCCAGATTGGCCGAATCCACCTTGATCCGACCGGCATCCGCCTTCGTCTTGGCCTTGCCGGTCTTGGCGGGTGACGCTTTCGCCTTGGCCTTTTTCACTTGCGACAAGGTCAGCTCCTTGACCACCTTGCGGCAGATCTTGGAAATTTCGCGCTCGAGGCTGCGTACGCCCGACTCGCGCGTGTAGTAACGCACGATGTCGCGCAGTGCCTCTTCGCCCACACTGAGCTCCTCAGGCTTCAAACCGTTCGCCTTGAGTTGCTTCGACAGCAGGTATTTCTGCGCAATGCCGAGCTTCTCGTCCTCGGTATAGCCGGGAATGCGGATGACCTCCATGCGGTCAAGCAGCGGGCCCGGGATGTTCAGCGAGTTCGCGGTGGCGATCCACATTACCTCGGACAGGTCCAGATCGACCTCGAGGTAGTGATCGTTGAACGCGTGGTTCTGCTCCGGATCAAGCACTTCCAGCAGCGCCGACGACGGGTCACCACGAAAATCCATCGACATCTTGTCGATCTCGTCCAGCACAAACAGCGGATTCTTGGTGCCCACCTTGTTGATGTTCTGCACGATTCGGCCAGGCATCGAACCTATGTAGGTGCGCCGATGACCACGGATCTCGGCCTCGTCGCGCACGCCACCCAGGCTCATGCGCACGAATTTCCGGTTGGTCGCCTTGGCAATCGACTGTCCCAGCGACGTCTTGCCCACGCCGGGCGGACCGACCAGGCACAGGATCGGCCCCTTCATCACCGACACGCGCTGTTGCACCGCGAGATATTCAAGGATGCGGTCCTTGACCTTCTCCAGCCCGAAGTGATCGGCATCGAGTACTTCCTGCGCCACCTGCAGATCCTTGCGCACCTTGCTGCGCTTCTTCCACGGCACACCGACCAGCCAGTCGAGGTAGTTGCGCACCACGGTCGCCTCGGCGGACATCGGCGACATCTGCTTGAGCTTGCCGAACTCCTGCCGCGCCTTGGTCAGCACGGCCTTCGGCATACCGGAGGTCTCGATCTTCTTCTGCAGCTCCTCGGTCTCGTTCGGGCCCTCCTCGTTGTCGCCGAGCTCCTTCTGGATCGCCTTCATCTGCTCGTTGAGGTAGTACTCGCGCTGGCTCTTCTCCATCTGCGACTTGACCCGGCCGCGAATACGCTTCTCGACCTGCTGCAGGTCCATCTCGCCATCGACCAGCCCGATCAGCAGCTCCAGGCGCTGACCCACATCGGCGGTTTCCAGCACCTTCTGTTTGTCAGCCATACGCACGGAAAGGTGCGCGGCGATGGAGTCGGCGACGCGCGACGGGTCGTCGATCCCCGACAAGCTGGCCAGCACTTCCGGCGGCAGCTTGCGGCTCTGCTTGACCAGTTGCTCGAACAACGAGATCAGCGTGCGCGAAACGACGTCGAGCTCGCGCTCTTTCGCGTTGTAGACCGGCTCGATCAGACGTGAGCGAGCCATCAGCATGCCATTTTCGTCGTGGAAATCCTCAACGGCCACGCGCGACTGCCCCTCGACCAGCACTTTGACCGTGCCATCGGGCAGCTTCAGCAGTTGCAGCACACCGGCCAGCGTGCCGACCTGGTGCAGATCGGCGATACCCGGATCATCGACATCCGGACTTTTCTGCGCTACCAGCAGGATCTGCCGTTCGCCTTCCATGGCGCGTTCGAGCGCACGCATGGATTTGTCGCGTCCGACAAACAACGGGATGACCATATGCGGATAAACCACCACGTCGCGCAGCGGCAATACCGGAAGAGCGTCCAGCGCAGGGGGTAAGGGGGCATTCTTGGCCATGGAAGACGGGTTCCTCGGAATTCAGGATCAGGTTTCGTCCCGACACTGCGCCGGGTACATCATCAGGTCAAGTGGTGACGGATGGACGTTCACTCAAGGTTTGCGGGTGCCGAAAACAGAACGGCCCCGGCAAAATCACCGGAGCCGCTGTCATGACAGGCCTGCGAGTGGATCAGGCGGCGGCGTCGCCGCCCTCGCCCGCCACGCGTTGCTGCAGGTTGCCGCGATAGATCAGGTAGGGCTCGGCCTGGCCGTCGATCACGGCATCGTCCACCACCACCTTGCTGACGTGCTCCAGCGAGGGTAGCTCGTACATCGTATCGAGCAGCACTTGTTCCAGGATGGTGCGCAGACCACGTGCGCCAGTTTTCCGCTTGAGCGCCTTCTTGGCGATCGCCTGCAGCGCCTCGGGACGGAACTCCAGTTCCACCTCCTCCATCTCGAACAGCTTCTTGAATTGCTTGGTGACGGCATTCTTCGGCTCGGTGAGAATCTTCACCAGCGCTGCTTCGTCAAGCTCGTCCAGCGTGGCCACTACCGGCAGACGCCCCACAAATTCGGGAATCAGACCGAAGCGCACCAGATCGGACGGTTCCACATCGGCCAGTACCTTGCCCAGGTTCTCGGTGCGCTCCTTGCTGCGCACCTCGGCCGAAAAACCGATGCTGGTGTTCTCGGAGCGCTGCTGGATGACTTTTTCCAGGCCGGCAAATGCGCCACCGCAGATAAACAGGATGTTCTTGGTGTCGACCTGCAGGAATTCCTGCTGCGGATGCTTGCGGCCGCCCTGCGGCGGCACCGAGGCCAAGGTGCCTTCGATCAGCTTCAGCAGCGCTTGCTGCACGCCCTCACCCGACACATCGCGGGTGATCGACGGGTTCTCGCTCTTACGCGATATCTTGTCGATCTCGTCGATGTAGACGATGCCCGACTGCGCCTTTTCGACGTCGTAGTCGCACTTTTGCAACAACTTCTGAATAATGTTCTCGACATCCTCGCCAACGTAGCCAGCCTCAGTCAGCGTGGTAGCGTCGGCGATCGTGAACGGCACATTAAGCAGGCGCGCCAGCGTTTCGGCCAGCAGCGTCTTGCCCGAACCGGTCGGACCGATCAGCAGGATGTTGGACTTGCCCAGCTCGATGTCATCGCTCTTCTGACGCGACTCGATCCGCTTGTAATGGTTGTATACCGCCACCGCCAGCGCTTTCTTGGCACGGGTCTGACCGACCACGTACTGGTCCAGCGACTCGCGGATCTCGCGTGGTTTGGGCAGATGCGTGCGCCCGGAGGCGGCTTTTTCCTCCAGTTCCTCGCGGATGATGTCGTTGCAAAGCTCCACGCACTCGTCGCAGATGAACACGGACGGACCCGCGATCAGCTTGCGCACCTCATGCTGGCTCTTGCCACAGAAGGAGCAATAGAGAATCTTGCCGCTATCGCTGGAACGCCCCTGCCGGTCGTCGCTCATACTTTCGGTCCCACTGACAAATCTGAATGCGTCGCGAGAATAACACAGGGCTCCGCGTCTGCCTGCAGACGCGGAGCCCGTCTCGTGACTCGGGGGTTACGACCCGGGAATCAGGCCGATTTCACTGTTTCGCCGGCGCGCTTGTCGAGCACCTCGTCGATCAGACCATACGTTTTCGCATCGACGGCGTTCATGAAGCGGTCGCGCTCCATGTCCAGCTCGATCTTCTCGATCGCCTGGCCGGTATGCGCAACGTAGATCTGGTTCAGGCGCTGGCGCATGTACAGGATCTCGCGCGCCTGGATCTCGATGTCGGTTGCCTGCCCCTGCGCGCCACCGGAGGGCTGGTGGATCATCACACGGGAGTTAGGCAACGAGAAACGCTTGCCCTTGGCGCCCGCGGTCAGCAGCAGCGAACCCATGCTGCACGCCTGGCCGATGCACATCGTGCTGACATCCGGCTTGATGAACTGCATGGTGTCGTAGATCGCCAGACCTGCGGTCACGGCGCCACCCGGGCTGTTGATGTAGAAGTGAATGTCCTTGTCCGGATTCTCCGACTCCAGAAACAGCATCTGCGCAACGATCACGTTGGCGACCTGATCGTTGACCTCGCCGACCAGGAAGATCACCCGCTCCTTCAGCAGACGCGAGTAGATGTCATAGGAGCGCTCGCCACGAGCCGTCTGCTCGACGACCATCGGTATCAAATTGAGGTTCTGGATGGGATCCATGGCCATTGCAGCTCTCCGGTTGATGTGCCTGACAGTATGTATGGCGCCGGGCCTGATATCGGATCAGGTCCGGCTGAGCCGGGGCCTGATTCGATCAAACACCGGCCGGGCGCATCACATCGTCGAAGCTCAGGTCCTGCTGGGTGGTGTTGGCATGCTCCGCCACCCATTCGGCCACCTGATCTTCCATCACGCGATTCTGCAGCCCTGACATCAACTGGGGGTCGCCGTTGTAGAGTTCAATGACCTTCTCGGGCTCTTCATAAGTCGAAGCGATGGCGGCAAGCTGCTCGGCGACACGCTTGCGATCGATCTTGATCTCCTGCTTGCGAGCGATCTCACCCATCAGCAGGCCGGCAATCACTCGCTTGCGCGCCATCGGCATGGCGGCATCGATCAACTGCGGCGGCGGCTGCTGACCCTGCGGCACGCTGCCGGCGGCCATATTGCGCGCCTCTGACTGCACCAGCAGCTTCGGCACATCCAGCTCAGCGTGGACATCTGCCAGTTTTTCAGCGACTTCGGACTTCAGGCGCGCCATCAGCGCCGCCTTCAATTCGCGCTCGAGGTTCGCGCGAACTTCCTTGCGGAAGGTCTCCAGGTCACCGTCAGCGATGCCGAACAGCTTGGCGAACTCGCCGTCGATCTCGGGCAGTTTTGGCGCCTGAACCTTGATGATCTTGAAACTGACTTTGGCGGTCTTGCCAGCCAACTGCTCGTTGCGAAAATCTTCCGGGAAGGTGACGTCGGCATCGAAAACATCGTCAGCCTTGCGGCCAGTCAGCGCTTCGTCCAGCGCCTTGAACAACGTCCCCGAACCGAGCACGCTGCCGGCCCGCTCCAGACCGTCGGCCGGGAAGCGGTAGTCGCCGGCTTCTGCCGCGTATTCGAACATCACGAAATCGCCTTCGGCCGAGGCGCGATCGACTTCATCGAAACTGCGGCGCTGCTGCCGCAGCGTCTCCAGCATCTTGTCGATGTCGGCATCCGTCACCACCGCCGACGCACGATGAATCTCGAGCCCGGCCACATCAACCGCGGGGAACTCCGGCATGATTTCGAACGTAGCGGTATAGGCAATTTCACCGTTTTCCGGCCTGCCGGTGGTGTTGATCGCCGGATTCGCGATCGGCTGCAATTTTTCCTGCTCCACCGCTTCGCGCAACGTACTGCCAATCAGGTCGGACAGCACCTCGCCACGGACCTGGTCGCCGAAGCGCTGCTTGATCACCGTCGTCGGCACCTTGCCCGGTCGGAAACCCTTCAAGCGCACCGTGCGACCCATTTCCGCGATACGCGCGCTCACCTGCGTCTCGAACCGCTCTGCGGGGAATTTCACCGTAAGCTTGCGCTCGAGCGTACCGATGTTCTCAACCGAAACCTGCATGACGTCTCCTGGTACTACCTGATGTTGTGGGCCTGCCACAGGCGCCATGGCGGCTGTGCCGCCTGAAAAACAAGGAAAACCACGGGGCATGGTGCGAAAGGGGGGACTCGAACCCCCACGGGGTTAACCGCCAGAACCTAAATCTGGTGCGTCTACCAATTCCGCCACTCTCGCCTTGCCACCCTCATCAGCCGTACGCAACTGCAGGATCCTGAAGCCGATTGTCGTGCGCCAGACAACCGCCCTCACCCCCTTTCAGCCGCGTCCGCCTAAGTCGATGATTCCCTTATACGAAAGCAGACCATTTTACGGTTGCACGAGCTTGCAGCACAAGCATGCCGAGAGCGATGCGAGCCTTTTTACGACGATGCCAGCAGATCACCCCGCGAAACCGCGTTTCGCACGGGGACGGGGACCCACACAGCAAAACGCCGATCGCAAGCGATCGGCGTTTTGCCTTGCATTGGTGGGCCGTGAAGGATTCGAACCTTCGACCAATTGATTAAGAGTCAACTGCTCTACCAACTGAGCTAACGGCCCAGGAAACCTGGGTTTGAAACTGGGGTGGATGATGGGATTCGAACCCACGACAACCGGAATCACAATCCGGGACTCTAACCAGCTGAGCTACACCCACCATAAATCTTGTTACTGGTGCGCCCGACAGGACTCGAACCTGCAACCGTCGGCTTAGAAGGCCGATGCTCTATCCGGTTGAGCTACAGGCGCAGTCCCTGTCGGCAGAACGTGTCGCTGGTCGGGGCAGAGGGATTCGAACCCCCGACTTTTGCGTCCCAAACGCAACGCTCTACCAGACTGAGCTATACCCCGCTTTCGAATCCCCGATCATGCTGCCACCGGAGCCTTGAAATGTTACGGGTGACGCCTCGCTCAGTCAATCCGTGTCGAAGCACACCGCTGTTTCTGAACCATCGTTTCCACAGAGTAAAAGCCACTTCTCCGTGAAAACAAAACGGGGTGCAAGCACCCCGCCTCGCCGTATAAAAATGGTGCGCCCGGAGAGATTCGAACTCCCGACCACCTAGTTCGTAGCCAGGTACTCTATCCAACTGAGCTACGGGCGCACTGAAAAAAACTTTTCACTTCACCGCATCAGTGTCTGGGCATTGAGGCGGTGAAGCAAGAAGCGGAATTATTCAGACTCCGCCCTCGTGCGTCAACCCTTTTCTTGAAAATTATTCGCGGCGGTTGATCGCGCAGCAAAAAATCCCGCCCAGGATGTGACACGTCGGCCTGCGCAATGCACGCGTCTCACGCAGCGAGGTCGCCGACTCAAATGAAAAGGGTGGCCGGCGGCCACCCTTTTCAATCACTTCACGACGTGCCGGTTTATGGCCGTCCAAATCCGGATCAGTTTTCCAGACCGGTGCGGCTCTGCGGCGCCGGATCGCCCACCTTGCCTACGGTCGAGCCCGTGTCTCCTCTCGGCGGCGGTGGCGGTGGTGTTGCCCCGGTCGTTGCGTTCTTGGTCCAGTCAGCGGGCGGTCCGGGTTCGCGCCCGGCCATGATGTCGTCGATCTGGTGCGCGTCGATGGTTTCGTACTGCAGTAGCGCTTCGGCCATGGCATGCAGTTTGTCGAGATTCGCCGTCAGCAATTCCTTGCTGCGCGCATAAGCCCGATCGAGGATGCCGCGCACCACTTCATCGATCTTGCTGGCGGTCTCGTTGGAGATGCTCTTGTGCTGGGTCACCGAACGACCGAGGAATACCTCGTCCTCGTCCTCGCCGTAGGTAATCGGACCGAGCTCGTCGGACAGGCCCCACTTGGTCGCCATGTTGCGCGCCATCTTGGTGGCCCGCTCGATGTCGTTGGACGCGCCGGTGGTGACCTTGTCGGCCCCGAAGATCAGTTCCTCGGCCACGCGGCCGCCATATAGCGAGCACAGCTGCGACTGGATCGCCACGCGGTTGATGCTGTACTTGTCGCCTTCGGGCAGATACATGGTGACGCCCAGTGCGCGCCCACGCGGGATGATCGTCACCTTGTAGACCGGGTCGTGCTCGGGCACCAGCCGGCCGACGATGGCATGGCCGGCTTCGTGATAGGCGGTGAGCTTCTTTTCGTCCTCGCTCATCGCCATCGAGCGGCGCTCGGTGCCCATCAGTATCTTGTCGCGCGCCTTGTCCAGATGAACCATGCGCACTTCGCGGGCGTTCTCGCGCGCGGCGAACAACGCCGCCTCGTTGACCAGATTGGCCAGATCGGCACCGGAGAAGCCCGGCGTACCGCGCGCAATCGTCATCGCGTTGACGTCGCTGGCGATGGGCACTTTGCGCATGTGCACCTTGAGAATCTGCTCGCGGCCGCGCACGTCGGGCAAGCCAACCACGACCTGGCGGTCGAAGCGGCCCGGACGCAGCAGCGCCGGATCCAGCACGTCGGGGCGGTTCGTCGCGGCGATCACGATAATGCCCTCGGTGCCCTCGAAGCCGTCCATCTCGACCAGCAACTGGTTCAGGGTCTGCTCGCGTTCGTCATGACCGCCACCCAGGCCGGCGCCGCGATGGCGGCCGACCGCGTCGATCTCGTCGATGAAGATGATGCACGGTGCGTGTTTCTTCGCCTGCTCGAACATGTCGCGTACGCGGCTGGCGCCGACGCCGACGAACATCTCGACGAAATCGGAACCCGAGATCGCGAAGAACGGCACTTTGGCCTCGCCCGCAATCGCCTTGGCCAGCAGAGTCTTGCCGGTGCCGGGCGGACCGACCATCAGCACGCCGCGCGGAATCTTGCCGCCCAGCTTCTGGAAGCGGCCCGGGTCACGCAGAAACTCGACCAGTTCGCCGACCTCCTCCTTCGCCTCGTCGCAACCGGCGACGTCGCTGAAGTTGACCTTGATCTGGTCCTCGCCCTGCAGCTTGGCGCGCGAACGGCCGAAGCTCATCGCACCGCGACCGCCGCCGCCGGACTGCATCTGGCGCATGAACCAGATGAATACGCCGACGATCAACAGCACCGGCAGCCAGCTGACCAGCAAGCCGATCAGCGAGAAACCTTCGGACGGGTCCTGGCGAACTTCGACGCCCTTGTCCTGCATCTGCTTGACCACCGAATTGGTGGAGAAGCCGAGCATCGGGGCCACCGTGCGGAACGCGCTGCCGTCTTTCAACTTGCCGCTGATGGTGGCGGGCTGATCGGCACTGATCGTGGCGGTGGCGACGTTGCCGTTGTCCACACTTTGCGCAAACGAGCTGTAAGGCAAGTCCGAAGAAGCCGCGCCACGCGGGTTGAAGCTCTGGAACACGGTAAACAGCACCACCGCGATGATCACCCAGAGCAACACATTTTTCGCTGTTTCATTCATGCACGGTTCTCGCCCGGTGACACGGCGGAAGGCTTGCGCCCCACCGCCAGTGCGTACACCTCACGCGAACGTGCGCGTGAGGCCTTAGGTTTACGCATGGTTACGCGGGTGAACTCCGCGCGCAAGCTGCGCAAGTATTCGTCAAAGCCGACTCCCTGAAACAACTTGATCAGGAACGAGCCGCCCGGCTTGAGCCACTGCCGACTGAAATCCAGCGCCAGATCGGCCAGCGCCATCGCACGGATCTGGTCTGCCAGCGCCACACCACTCATATTGGGGGCCAGATCGCACAGTACAAGATCCAGCTTGTGCCCCTCCAGCCGGGCCTCCAGCGCGCGCAGCACCGACTCCTCGCGGAAGTCGCCCTGCAGGAAGTCCACCCCGGCGATGCTCTGCATCGGCAGGATGTCCAGCGCGAACACCTTGCCGGTATCGCCCAGGCGATTGCGTACCAGTTGCGACCAGCTGCCCGGCGCGGCGCCCAGGTCGACCACATTGATGCCCGGCTTGAGCAGGCGATCACGCTCGATCAACTCCTCCAGCTTGTAGACCGCACGCGAACGCAAGCCCTCGGCCTGGGCTTTCTTGACGTATTCGTCGTTGAAATGTTCACGCAGCCAGACTGCGCTGCTTTTGCTGCGGGCCATGTCGTTGGGGTCGCCGATTGGGGAACGGGATGCCGCATGATACCCTTTGCCGTTCACTGACCGCGAATCGAGCACCACCGCATGGCCCTTTCCTCCTCGCAGATCCGCTACCTGCGCAGCCTCGCCCACGATCTGAGCCCGGTCGTCCTGCTGGGCAACAAGGGCGCGACCGAGGCCGTGGTCAAGGAACTGAACCTGGCGCTGGATATCCATGAACTGGTCAAGGTGAAGCTGTCCGGTGGCGACAAGGACGAGCGGCAGGCCCAGATCGACGTGCTTGCCGGCGGCACCCAGGCCGAGAAGATCCACCAGATCGGCCATGTGGTCGTGCTGTTTCGCCGCAACGCCGACGAACCGAAAATCGCCCTGCCACGCTAGGCATACCCGATGGATTTGTCGCTCGACCGCCCCGAAGGCTATCTGTTCGTGCGTCGTGTCGACGCTGGCAGCATCACCCTGATCGACCGCGAACTCGGCCGCAGTTTCCTGCTGGCGCCGGACCGGGTGGTCGAGAACTGGCCGGTCGATGCCGCCAGCGGGCTGGAGGCTGGCCACGTCGAGGCCCTGCTGGCGCTGCAGCCGGAACTGGTGATCCTGGGTACCGGCCATCGCCAGGTGTTTCCGGCAGCCGCCTTCATGGCTGGCTTCCTGCGCAGGAATATCGGCATCGAAGTGATGGACAACGCCGCCGCCGCGCGTACCTACAACCTGCTGGCCGGCGAAGGCCGCCGGGTCGTTGCCGGATTCATCCTGCCGACCGGCTGATTGCAGCCTCCTGCTGCGCAGTTACTTCAGCGCGATGGCAGATATCCCAACGGATCGACCGGATTGCCGTCCTTGCGGATCTGAAACTCCAGTTCGTTGCGCGTGGCTCCGGTGGAGCCCATTTCGGCAATCTGCTGGCCGGCGCTGACTCGCTGGCCTTCCTTCACCAGCCGTTTGCGATTGTGGCCGTAGGCGGACAGGAAGCTTTCGTTGTGCTTGATGATCACCAGCTCGCCGTAACCCACCAGGCCGTTGCCGCTGTACACCACCACGCCATCGGCGGCCGCACGCACCGGATCACCCGATTTGCCGGCGATCTCGATGCCGGGAATCGCGTCGCCACTCTGGAAACGACTGAGCAGACTGCCGTCAGCCGGCCAACGCCAGTTCACGCCACTGACGGCACGTGAGGCACCCGCAGCAACCGGGGTCGGCGCGGGCGGCGGCATCGCCGCTGGTGCAGGTGTCGGCACGCCGGCGACAGGCACGATCGTGGTCGTGGCGGTCACAGCCGGCGCCGCCGGTTTTTTGATCGGCACGGCGACTTGCGTAGCCGGCGTTGCATTCGCGGTGGCTGCAGTGGCTGCGACGGCCGGGGCCGCCGGCGGCGCCGTCACCGGTTCGAACCCAGGTGCCGTCGCGGCCGTCGATGCGGCAGCCGGCGGATGGGACGGAGCAGAAACCACGGTCGGCGATGACGTCCGTGGAGGGTTGGAAGGAGGGTTGGTATGTGGAGCACGGGTAGCCTGCGCGGCCACCGTCCTGCCCGGCGGCGGCGACAGTGTCAGCCGCTGCCCCGGCCGGATCGTGTACGGCGCAGCAATGCCGTTCCACTGCGCCAGGTCACGAAAATCCACCCCTTTGCGAAAGGCGATCGAGTACAGCGTGTCGCTTTTCACCACGACATAAGTGCCGCCGGGAATCGGCGTGCGGGCCGGCGCTACCGGGCTGGCAACAGGGTTGTTGTAGCCGCTGCCCGGGGCCGGCTCGACCACCACCGAACTGCGCATCGTGCCGCAGGCAGCCAGCAGCAGGGCCAAAACCGAAACGCTCAGCGATTGAAGATATCGATCCATGCGCCGCAGCATACCGAGGCGGTGGGGCTTTTTCATACGAGGTCGCTCCTCAAGCCAACCGACGCTCATCGCGGCCAGAACCACCACACCAGCAACACGGCCAGCGCGACCAGTGCGGCCCAGCCGATCCATTCAATATATTTGTGCAGGATCCGTTCGGCGCGCTCGCCGAACAGCCGGATCAGCAGCGCCAGCAACCACACGCGTTTTCCGCGCCCCAATGCGATGCAGGCCAGGAACGGAACGATAGGCACGCTGATGATGCCGCAGGCCCAGGTGACGAACTTCATCGGCACCACCGGCTGCAGCGCGGCCAGGATCAGTACGCCGAACATGCCCCAGCGATGCTCCCGCATCTGCGCACTCAGGGTCGCCACGCCTTGCTCGATCGGCCCCGACAGATGCAGCGTATCGAGCAGCGGCCGCAAGGCCTGGAATGCCCAGTGCCCCAGCGCATAGCCGACCAGGGCGCCAAGCAGCGAGCACAGCAGGCTGATGTTGGCGTAATGGAAGGCCTTGTGCCGCTTGCCCAGCATCATCGGGGCCAGCATCACTTCCGGCGGGATCGGGAAGATGAACGCCTCGACGAAACTCAGCCCGCCCAGGTAGTACAACGCCCGTGGCTCGCGCGCCCATACCAGTGCACGCGCATAAAGTGCTCCGAACAGACGCATCAACCGATCCCGCCGAGCAATGGCACGAAACTGACCGCGCCGAGTTCTTCCTGGGTGAAGTCGCCCTGCCCGTCGCCGCGCATGCGAATCAGGGTCTGCCGGCTGGGCGAGCCGACGGGAGCCACCAGTACGCCCGTGGGACTGAGTTGATCGAGAATCCGGCTTGGAATCGTGTCGCCGGCAGCGGTGAGGATGATCGCATCGAACGGCGCTTCGTCCGGCCAGCCGAGCTTGCCGTCGTCGTAGCGCGAACGGAGGTTGGTCAGGCCGAGCTGGCGGAAACGCCGGCGCGCCTGGCGCAGCAGCTCCTCGATGCGCTCCACCGTGAATACCTGCGGCACCAGCGCCGCCAGCACGGCGGCCTGATACCCCGAGCCGGTACCGATCTCGAGAACCTTCTGCGGCAGGCCGAACTCGATCAAGGCCTCCGTCATGCGCGCCACCACCCACGGCTGCGAGATGGTCTGGCCGTGACCGATCGGCAGCGCGGTGTTTTCGTAGGCGCGCGAATGCAGTGCCTGGTCGATGAAGTGATGCCGCGGCGTATTGCGGATCACGTCGATCACCCGTGGATCCTGGATACCGCCTTCCTTCAGGTTGGCCGCGAGGCGATCGCGCGCCCGCTGCGAGGTCATCCCTTCGCCCTTCAGGTCCGCAGCCGGTAGTCGATAGACAGTCATCGGTCAGGCAGCCTCGTCTTTGCTGGCGCGGCCACCTGCCATGCCCACCGCCATGTCGTCGGTCAGCGCCTGCATCCAGCTGCTGACTTTCTCCAGAGCCTGGAAGCGGGTCAGGTCGACGTGAATCGGCGTTACCGAGACAAATCCTCGCTGCACGGCATGGAAATCGGTGCCTGGGCCGGCATCGTCCACTTCACCGGCGGGACCGATCCACCAGATCGGCCGGCCGCGCGGGTCGGTCTGCGCAATACATGGCGCGGAACGGTGACGACGACCCAGCCGGGTCACCTCGAAACCCTCGATCTCCGCCCACGGCCGATCCGGCACGTTGACGTTGAGAATGGTGTCGGCCGGCAGCGGATCGACCAGCAATCGCCGCATCAGCAGCAATACCGCCTGGGCAGCGGAATCGTAGTGCATGCCCTTGTGATCTTGCGTGACCAGCGACACCGCGATCGCCGGCAGTCCGAGAAAACGTCCTTCCATCGCCGCCGACACGGTGCCGGAATAGATCACGTCGTCGCCGAGATTCGCCGAGTTGTTGATGCCGGACACCACCATGTCGGGCTCTTCGTCCAGCAGCCCCGCCAGCGCCAGATGCACGCAATCGGTCGGCGTGCCGGCCACCCGGTAATAACCGCCACCCATCGGCAATACGCGCAACGGCGCGTCGAGGGTGAGCGAATTGCTGGCGCCGGAACGATCGCGATCGGGCGCCACCACAGTTACCTGAGCCACCGCGCCGAGGCGCTCGGCAAGCACGCGGATGCCTGGTGCATCCACGCCGTCGTCGTTACTTACCAGAACTCGCATGATGCTCCGTCGAAAGCTGACCGCGGGCGCATCGCCGATCACCTCGATGGCGCGCGCCCCATTCCCCGAAGTCTACCGGAGCATGCCGCCGGTTTCACACGAATCCGCCCCAATCACGCAGTGTTGGTTAGCATGTACGGATGAAGCGCCGCGCGCCCGCTCCGATCCACGATGACGACAGCCGCCTGTTTCGCGAGGCGATCGGCGACGTGCGTCCGCTTGAGCCGGTGCAGCCGCCACCGGCGACCGCCAAACCCGCGCCGCATCCGCACATGCTGGAAGCGGACGAGGCCGCCGTACCCGGCGAATTGCTGGACATGGCGTTCGACCCCGCTCTGCTCGAAGTCGGCGAGGAGCTGAGTTACCTGCGTGACGGCTATCCGCCGAAGCTGCTGCGCCAGCTCAAGCGTGGCCAGTTCAGCGTGCAGGACGACATCGACCTGCACCAGATGAATGCCGCCGCCGCGCAGGCCAGCATCGTCATGTTCCTGGCCGAGGCCAAACAGCACGGCCTGCGCTGCGTGCGCATCGTGCACGGCAAGGGCTTGCGCTCGCGTTCCGCCGGACCGGTGCTGAAGGTTCTCACCGACCGCATGCTGCGCCGGCGCGACGACGTGATCGCCTTTGCCTCGGCACGGCCGGCCATGGGCGGCACCGGTGCGGTGGTGGTTCTGTTGAAAGGCTGACTATCTCCGTTGTAGGAGCCCGCGTGCGGGCGATGCTTTTGTTTTGATTTTTCCTATCCAACCATCAAAGCAACAGCATCGCCCGCACGCGGGCTCCTACAACGACAAAGCCAGCTCGCGTACCACCACCGTGGCATAGGCGCCGGCCGGCAGCTCGAACGACAGCTCCAGTACCGCATCGTCAAGCCAACGCCACTTCAGATCCTTCGGCATCAATCGCAACGGGCGGCGTTCCTGATCCATCCGGGCCGATGCCAGCCCCGCGACCAGGTCGCTGTTGGCTGCACCGATCTCGCGCTCCAAGGCGCCGGCCTCGCCCTGAGTCGGCGGCTCGCCCTGGCCCCACAACGGGCCGGACGGGTGGATGTCGGCACGCGCCAGCCGTTCGGCCAGCGCCTCGCTGAAGGGCTCAGGGCCGAACCATGAGCGTGAGCCGGACAACGACCATATTTCGCCATCCAGAGGCGTGTCCCAGACGGCGCGCTCGACCCGCGCCGCCAGCACGCTGTTGAAGATCTGCGAACGCGCCGCCGACAGCAGGAACGAGCGCTTGTCGCGCTCGACCCGGCGTCCTGCGAACATCGCGCGCGCCTGCGCCACGTTGCCGCCTTCACGGCCGAAGCGTTGCTCGCCGTAATAGTTCGGCACGCCGCGTGCTGCGATCTGCGTCAGCACCCGCTCGGCCGCCTCGCGGTCGCCCTGCACCTCGCGCAGCACCAGCACGAAGCGGTTGCCGCGCAACGCGCCGCGTTTGAGCTTGCGCGAATGCCGTGTCGCCGCCAGCACCTTCACTTCCGCATGAGGAAACGCCGACCAGTCCGGATCGGGCTTGCCGGCCAACTGCACCGAGAACGTCTGCCGGGTCACCGCATGGCGATCCTTCATGCCCGCGTAGCCGACCGCGACCTGCGACACACCGGCGAATTTCGCCAGCTCGCGCGCGACCCAGTCGGTATTCGCGCCGCGTTTTTCCACCCACAGCAAGGCATGCTCGCCGGCACCTTCAGCGTCGTAGCCGAGGATCTCCTCGACCACGAAGTCTTCCGGCGCGCTGCGCAATCGCGCCTCGAGCGGCGGTACGCCGTAGGCCCACGGCAACGGCACCTGGGCAAGTTCGGATTCGGACATGGCACTCCGCCGGTCGTACCGGCATTCAGATCGAAACGGGCGTCGCTCAGCGCCGCTGCAGCAGTACGCAGGCCTGCGCCGCGATACCTTCGCCACGGCCGCAGAAGCCGAGCTTCTCGGTCGTAGTGGCCTTGACGCTGATGCGGCCGATCTCGCTGTCCAGGTCGGCGGCGAGGTTCTCGCGCATCGCCAACACGTGCGGACCGACCTTCGGCAGCTCGCAGATCACGGTGATGTCGGCATTGCCCAACGCGTAACCGTGCTGCGCCATCAACATCGCCGCATGGCGCAGGAACTCGCGACTGTCGGCATCGCGCCAGCGTTCGTCGGACGGCGGAAAGTGCTGGCCGATATCGCCAAGCGCCAGCGCGCCGAAGATCGCGTCGCACAGTGCATGGATCACCACGTCGCCATCGGAATGCGCCACCACACCGCTACGATGCGGTACGCGCACGCCACCGAGCGTGACGTGGTCACCTTCGCCGAACGCGTGTACGTCGAAACCCTGGCCTATGCGTATCATGCCGTCCTCGCGAGCAGGAACTCGGCCAGCGCGAAATCCGCCGCCGTGGTCACCTTGATATTGTCTTCGGCGCCTTCGACCAGCAGCGGTGCGAAGCCGGCCTGCTCCATCGCCATCGCTTCGTCGCTGACGTTCACGCCCCGCCGCCCCGCTTCACGCAGCGCCCTCGACAGTTGAGCACGCCGGAACATCTGTGGCGTGAAGGCGCGCCAGCGGTGGTCGCGCGGCTCGGTCAGTTCGCTGCGACCGGCAGCGTCCGCACGCTTCAACGTATCGCGTAACGGCGCGCCGAGCAGGCCGCCATCGGCGGCGCCGGCCAGCTCGATCAGCTTGCCGATATCGGCCAAGCGGACACACGGGCGCGCGGCATCGTGCACCAGTACGAAATCACCCGCGCCCACCACTTCCGGCAGAGCATCGATTCCGGCCAGCACCGAGTCGCTGCGTTCCGCACCACCGACAGCCGTGAGTACCGGCTTGCCATGGAGCATGCCGACACTGGACCAATGCGCATCCGCCGCGCCCAGCACCACCAGCAAACCGGCGATCTGCGGATGCGCGGCAAGGCGCTCCAGCGTGTGCTCGATCAGCGGCCGTCCGGCCAGCGGCAAATATTGCTTGGGGCAATCGCCGCCAACCCGCGTGCCGCGCCCCGCCGCCGGCACCACGCACCACAACAGCGGCGAATTCATGGCGAGCCGGCGGATGTGGCGGGCGGCGGCAGCGCGCTGCCGGCATGAGCCGGCTGCTCGACCACCTGATAGAAAACCTCGCCCGGCTTGATCAGTCCCAGTTCGGTCCGTGCACGCGCCTCGACCGCCTGATCGCCATGCTTGAGATCGAGCACATCCGCGCCGACGGCCTGATTGCGCTGCTGCAGCTTGGCGTTGTCGTCGGTTTGCTTCTTTACCGAAACGCGCAGCGCATCCACCTCGCGCATGCCGCCGCTGCCGGACCACAGCTTCAGCTGCAGTCCGACCAGGATCAGGATCAGAACCAGGGCGATCCAGCGCAACATGGGAGGTCGATCTTCCCGCTCAGCCGGGCAGACGGGTCAGGTTGGGGAATGCATGGCGACCGGCATAGTGCGCGGCGCTACCGAGCTGCTCCTCGATACGCAGCAGCTGGTTGTACTTCGCCACGCGGTCGCTGCGGCACAGCGAACCGGTCTTGATCTGGGTCGCCGTGGTGGCTACGGCGATATCGGCGATCGTGGTGTCCTCGGTCTCGCCGGAACGATGCGAGATCACCGCCGAATACTTCGCCGCATCGGCCATCGCGATCGCTTCCAGCGTCTCGGACAGTGTGCCGATCTGGTTCACCTTGATCAGGATCGAGTTGGCGATCTTCTTCTCGATACCCTCGCGGAAGATGGCCGGATTGGTCACGAACAAGTCGTCGCCAACCACCTGGATACGATCGCCGATCGCATCGGTGAGGAGCTTCCAGCCGTCCCAGTCGCCCTCGGCCATGCCGTCCTCGATGCTGATGATCGGATACTGCTTCGCCCAGCTGGCCAGCAGGTCGACGAACTCGACCGAACTGTACTGCTTGCCTTCGCCGGCCAGGTCGTACTTGCCGTTCTTGTAGAACTCCGAGCTGGCCGCATCCAGGCCGAGCAGGATCTCGCCGCCGATCTTGTAGCCGGTCTTGTTGATCGCCTCAAGAATGGTGTCGAGCGCTTCGATGTTGGAGCGAAGGTTGGGCGCGAAGCCACCTTCATCTCCCACCGAGGTGCTCAGGCCACGGCCTTTGAGTACGCTTTTCAGCGCATGGAAGATTTCGGCACCGGCGCGAAGCGCCTCGGAAAAGCTTGGCATGCCCACGGGCAGAACCATGAATTCCTGCACGTCGATATTGTTGTCGGCGTGTTCGCCACCGTTGATGATGTTCATCATCGGCACCGGCAAAGCGCCCGGCTTGCCATTCGACAGGTACTGCCACAACGGCTCGCCGCGCGAGGCAGCGACAGCGTGCGCCGCCGCCATCGAGACACCGAGCAGCGCGTTCGCCCCCAGCTTGCCCTTGTTCGGCGTGCCATCCAGCGCGATGAGCTTGGCGTCCAGACCTTTCTGGTCGGCCGCATCGAAACCCTTCAACGCATCGGCAATCGTGGAATTGACGTTCGCCACCGCGTTCTTCACACCTTTGCCGCCATAGCGCGCCTTGTCACCGTCACGCAGCTCGACCGCCTCGCGCGAACCGGTGGAGGCACCGCTCGGCACCGCTGCCCGGCCGAAGCCGCCGCCGGCCAGAGTGACTTCGGCTTCCAAGGTGGGATTGCCGCGCGAGTCGAGGATTTCACGGGCGTGGATGCGGGTGATCAGAGTGCTCATGCGGTGTCCGTTGCGTTGGATGTGATTGATGATGAAGGGCGCATCGCCGCGCCCGGTAGGTCAGGAAACTGTCTGCTCCAGGAAACCATGCCGCTTGGTCACCGCGTCCAGCTCCATCAGCGTTTCCAGCAGCGCTTCCATCTTGCCCAGCGGCCATGCGTTCGGGCCATCGGAAAGCGCCTTGCTTGGATCCGGATGCGTCTCGGCGAACAGGCCGGCGACGCCGACCGCAACCGCCGCGCGCGCCAATACCGGCACGAACTCGCGCTGCCCACCCGAGGTAGCGCCCTGGCCGCCCGGCAGCTGCACCGAATGGGTAGCGTCGAACACCACCGGACAATTCGTATCGCGCATCACGCTGAGCGAGCGCATATCCGAAACGAGGTTGTTATAGCCGAAACTGGCGCCGCGTTCGCACACCATGATGTCGTCGTTGCCGACAGCCCTGGCCTTGGCGACCACATGCTTCATGTCCCACGGCGCCAGGAACTGGCCCTTCTTGATGTTCACCGGCTTGCCGGCGCGCGCTACCTTCTGGATGAAGTCGGTTTGCCGGCACAGGAACGCCGGCGTCTGCAGCACGTCGATCACCGACGCCGCTTCGTCCATCGGGGTGTATTCGTGCACGTCGGTGAGCAGCGGCACGCCGATCTGGCGCTTCACTTCGGCGAGGATGCGCAGCCCCTCTTCCATCCCCGGCCCACGGAAGCTGTCGCCCGATGAGCGGTTCGCCTTGTCGAAGCTGGATTTGAAGATGAAGTGGATGCCGAGCCGGCCGGTGATTTCCTTCAAGGTGCCGGCGGTGTCGATCTGCAGCTGCTGCGACTCGACCACGCAAGGCCCGGCAATCAGGAACAGCGGCTGGTTCAGTCCGATCTCGAATCCGCAGAGTTTCATGCAACGGACTCCGCGGCAGCGAGTCGCTGGCCATCGCGCACGGCCTTGTATTCACGTGCCGCACGGATGAAGCCGCTGAACAACGGATGCCCGTCGCGCGGCGTCGAGGTGAACTCCGGATGCGCCTGGCAGGCAAGGAACCAAGGATGCTGTTGCTGCGGCAGCTCGATCATTTCCACCAGCAGGTCGTCCATCGACTTGCCGGAGATCACCAGACCCAGATCCTCGAACGACTGCCGGTAGCGGTTGTTGAATTCGTAGCGATGGCGATGGCGCTCGCGCACCACGTCCTGGCCGTACAGCTCGCGCGCCAGCGTACCGGCCTTCAGGCGGCATTCCTGCGCGCCGAGGCGCATGGTGCCGCCCATGTCCGAGCGATCGCTGCGTTGTTCGATCTCGCCGCTGGCGGTGGTCCATTCGGTGATCAGGCCGATGACCGGGTCCGGCGTGTTGCGGTCGTTCTCGCTGGAGTCGGCGTCGGCCAGACCGGCGATGTGGCGGGCGAAGTCGATCACGGCCGCATGCATGCCGTAGCAGATGCCGAAATACGGCACGCCGTGCTCGCGCGCGTACTTGGCGGCCAGGATTTTCCCTTCGAAGCCACGCTTGCCGAAACCGCCCGGCACCAGGATCGCGTCGACATGTCCCAATGTATTGGCGGCGCCATCAGCCTCGACCTGCTCGGAATCGATCCAGTTGAGATTGACGCGCGCCTGCTGCTTGATGCCGCCGTGGCGCAGCGCCTCGGCCAGCGACTTGTAGGCATCCTTGTGCTCGACGTACTTGCCCACGATGGCCACGTTGACCTCGTCCTTGGGATGTTCCATCGCCTCGACCGTGCGCACCCAGCTGGACAGGTCGGCCGGACCGGCATCGAGGCCGAGGCGCTTGACCACGATCTCGTCCAGCCCCTGCTGGTGCAACCACAATGGCTGCTTGTAGATGATGTCGACATCGACGGCGCTGATCACCGCCTGCTCCGGCACGTTGGTGAACAGCGCGATCTTGCGGCGCTCGCCTTCGGGCAAGGCCTGCTCGCAGCGGCACAGCAGGATGTCCGGCTGGATACCGATCGAGCGAAGTTCCTTCACCGAGTGCTGGGTCGGCTTGGTCTTCAGTTCGCCGGCGGCCTTGATGAACGGCACCAGGGTCAGGTGCATGAACACCACCTTCTCCGGGCCGTGCTCGATGCGCAGCTGGCGGATCGCCTCGAGGAACGGCAGCGATTCGATATCGCCGACGGTACCGCCGATCTCCACCAGCGCCACGTCGAAGCCGCGGGTGGCCTCGTGGATGCAGTGCTTGATCTCGTCGGTGATGTGCGGGATCACCTGCACCGTCGCGCCCAGGTAATCGCCGCGGCGTTCCTTGCGGATCACGCTCTCGTAGATCTTGCCGGTGGTGATCGAATTCTTGCCGGTCAGGCGGGTGTGGACGAAGCGCTCGTAATGTCCGAGGTCGAGGTCGGTCTCGGCGCCGTCGTCGGTCACGTAGACCTCGCCGTGCTGGAAGGGACTCATGGTGCCCGGATCCACATTGATATAGGGATCGAGCTTCATCATGGTGACAGAGAGCCCGCGCGCTTCGAGAATGGAAGCGAGCGACGCCGCAGCAATGCCCTTGCCAAGCGAGGACACCACACCGCCGGTGACGAAAATCAGGGGGGTCATGGAAAGCAGCCGTGCTGGAAATTAGGCATTTTAGCTGCAGAAGCGTCCCGCTGCGAGATGGCAGCGGAGAATTCTCCGTTTTGGTTCATTTCCGATATGGCCGCGATGGATGAAACGGCCGCAGGCTGGCTGCTAGCATGCCTGAATGAAGAACCCTATCCCCGCCCGTCTTGCTGCCTTGCGCGCGGCCATGCAATTGCATGGCGTCGCCGCCGTCCTGGTCCCCAGCGCCGATCCGCACTTGTCCGAATACCTGCCCGAGCATTGGCAGGCACGGGCCTGGCTGTCCGGTTTCACCGGCTCGGCCGGCACTTTGATCGTCAGCCGTGAGCATGCCGGGCTGTGGACCGATTCGCGCTATTTCGCGCAGGCCGAACAGCAGCTGGCCGGCAGCGGCGTCACCTTGATGAAGCTGCGCGTGCCGCACGTGGCCGAGCACCAGGAATGGCTGCAGCAACATCTGCACCAGGGAGACGTACTGGCCGCGGCCGGCGACAGCCTGGCACTGACCACCCAGCGGCAGATAGAGCGCAAGCTCGCCGAGACCGGCGCCGGCCTGCGCACCGATCTCGACTTGCCCGGCGCTATCTGGCCTGACCGCCCTGCGCTGCCGCAGGCCCCGGTGGTCGCCCACGACCCCGCCTATGCCAGCATCTCGCGCGCCGACAAGTTCGCTCGCCTGCGCAAGGCGATGCACAAGCTCGGTGCCACCCATCATCTGCTGTCCAGCCTCGACGACATTGCCTGGCTGACCAACCTGCGCGGCAGCGATGTCGAGTGCAATCCGGTATTTCTCGCCCACCTGCTGGTGCAGGCGGACAGTCGCGCCACTTTGTTCGTCAACCGCGCCAAGCTCAGCGATGCACTGGTCGCATCGCTGGCCGCCGACGGCATCGGCATCGCCGATTACGCCTCGATCACCTCGACCCTGCACGAACTCGGTGTCGCCGACCGTCTGTTGCTGGACAGCGGGAGGGTCGTCAGCTCCATTGCCGCGGCGATCGCGCCGGCGGTCCATCGGATCGAGGCGCCCAACCCGAGTACCGCGTTCAAGGCAATCAAGAATGCCGCCGAGCTCGCCCATATCCGTGAGGTGATGCGCCGCGACGGCGCTGCACTGGTGCGCGGATTCCGCCGGCTGGAACAGCGTCTCGCCGCCGGCATGACACTGACGGAACTGGATGTCGATACCTTGCTATATGAGGAACGCTCGGCCCAGCCCGGCTACGTTGGCGAGAGTTTCGCCACCATCGCCGGCTACCAGGCGAACGGCGCGCTGCCGCATTACCGCGCCACACCGGAATCGCACAGCGCCTTGCACGCCAGGGGGCTGCTGCTGATCGATTCGGGTGGCCAGTATCTGGGCGGCACCACCGATATCACCCGCGTGCTGGCGCTGGGCGAGACCACATCGGAACAACGCCGCGATGCGACGCTGGTCATGAAAGGCATGATCGCGCTGTCCCGCGCGCGCTTTCCGAAAGGCGCCAGCGGCCCGCAACTGGACGCACTGGCCCGCGCGCCGCTATGGGCCTCATGCATGGATTACGGCCACGGCACCGGCCATGGCGTGGGGTATTTCCTCAATGTGCACGAAGGCCCCCACAGTATCCGCCCCCCGGTCGTCGGCGGTGCCTTGGTGGCGCTGGAGCCGGGCATGATCAGCTCGATCGAGCCTGGCCTGTACAAGCCCGGTCGGCATGGCATCCGGCACGAGAACCTGGCCGTGGTGGTCGAGGCCGAGCAGACCGAGTTCGGCGAGTTCCACGCCTTCGAAACGCTCACGCTGTGTCCGTTCGATCGCCGCGCGCTGGAGCCGAGCCTGCTCAATCCGGAAGAACGCGCCTGGCTCGACGACTACCACGCCAGCGTGCGTGCCGCGCTCAGCCCGTTGCTGGAAGACGCCGATCTGGAATGGCTGAACCGCCACTGCGCGCCGCTCTGAGCGAGCGTTTTCGCGCCAACGGAACTCAGTTGCGTCTGGGCGGCACCAGCCTCAGCCTGGCCGGAGCCAGCGGCTGGTTCGGGCAAAGCAGATGCTGGATCTCGTTGGCCCTGAGCGGATACGAGTACAGATAGCCCTGCCCTTCGACGCAACCGGCGCGCAACAGGAACTCGTGCTGCGCCTCGGTTTCGATGCCCTCGGCGATCGTGGTCAGACCGAGGCTCTTGGACATCGCCAGCATCGCCTCGGTGATGGCCGCATCATTCGCATTGCCCGGCAGGCCGGTGACAAAGGAGCGGTCTATCTTCAAATAGGCCACCGCCGGCAACTTGAGGTAGGACATCGAGGAATAGCCGGTACCGAAATCATCGATCGCCACATCGATGCCTAGCGTATGCAGGGTCCGCATAGTGCGCTCGGTGTCGTCGCCAAGCCGCAGCATGGCGCTTTCGGTGATCTCGAGCAGCAGTCGTTGCGCGGACAATTGCCGGGACTGCAAAGCCCGGCTGACGCCTTCGACAAAGGCCGGATGACTGAACCAGCGCGCCGAAACATTGACCGCCACGCGGATCGGCGGCACGCCAGCCAGATTCCATGCCTGGATCTGCGCGCAGGTCGCCTGCATCACCCACTCGTCGATGCGGCGGATCAGGCCCAGACTTTCCGCCACCGGAATGAACTCCCCCGGCAACACTTCGCCGCGCTCGGGATGCATCCAGCGCAATAGCGCCTCCACTGCCACGATGCGCCCCGTGCGCAGCTCGACGCTGGGCTGGAACACCAGCTGGAATTCGTTGCGCGCCAGCGCCTGACGCAGCTCGGTCGCCAGCTGCATGCGCCGGCGAGTATCGGCGTGCATGATCGGCGTGTAGAAACGGAACGTATTGCGCTCTTCGGTCTTCGCCGTATACATGGCCGCATCGGCGTTCGCGATCAGCGCCGCCGCGCTGTCGCCATCCAGCGGGTAACCGGCCACGCCGATGCTGGCGGTGAGCACAATCTCGTAGTCGTCCACCAGCACCGGATCGGCCAGTGCGGCCAGCAGGCGGCCGACGATCATCCTGGCGTCCTCGCGCAAGCCCAACCGCGGGATCAATACGGTGAATTCGTCGCCGCCGATACGCCCTGCCACGTCGCCGTCGGACAACTGCCGGCGAATGCGTTCGCCGACCTTGACCAGCAGGCGGTCGCCGATCGCGTGGCTGTAGCTGTCGTTGACGATCTTGAACGCGTCCAGATCGATGAACAGCACCACCGCCGCCAGCCGTTCGCGCTCGGCCACCGCGATGGCCTCGCTGCAGCACCGCTCGAACTCCGCCCGGTTGACCAGCCCGGTCAGCGGATCGTGTCGCGCCAGATGCTCCAACCGGCGCTGATTGGCCTTCGCTTCATGGACGTCGGTGAATACCGCGACGTAATAAAGCACCTGGTTGTCCGCATTGCGGATCGTGCTGATGCTCAGGTGCTCGGGATAGCAACTGCCGTCGTTGCGGGTGGTCTGCACTTCGCCGAGCCAGTTGTGACCGGCGGCCACGCTGTCCCAGATCGACTGCGGCAGCGGCTTGCCGTCAGGCAGGCGGCGATTGTCGTCGAGGCGCTTGCCCTGCAGCGACTGGCTGGTAAAACCGGTGAGGTCGACATGGGCGGCATTGGTCGAGATCACCCGGCGCTCGGCATCGGCGATGATCACGCCTTCGGCGATGCTTGCCAGCGCCTCGGCAGCCACACGACGCTCCTGCTCCATCGCCACCCGTTCGGAAATATCGCGAATGATCGCCTGCCGCACCGGCTGATTGCCCCAGTTGGCGAGGCTGCTCTGCGTCTCGATCGGTCGTTTGCTGCCGTCCGCGCCGAGCAAGGCGTTGGTGGCCGCCCGCCCGGCTTGCTGCCCGGAGAGCGGTTGCACGAACAGATGCACGAAACGGTCGCCGATCAGTTCATCCGCATCGCGCCCGGTCCACACCGACGCCATGTGGTTGACGTCCAGGATCCGCCCGCTGGTTTCATCGACCATCACAATGGCATCGGCGGCGCTGTCGAACAGCAGGCGATAGCGTTCTTCGGTACCGCGGACACTGGCAAGAATCCGGCGCGCCATGCCCAGCCACAACAAGGCGGCGACGGCGGCTGCCGTCAGTACGCCCCCAAAAAGCACCTGACCGATCCAGGCGGCGCCGTCGGCGACCGCCCGTGAAAACAATTTGCTGCGCGGTTCGATATAGCTGTTGATGGCACCGATGCGCTCACGCTGCCGGGCGATCTCCGCGTTGTTGATTTTGCCTGTGGCGTAGCCGGCCTCCAGGGAGCTGGCTATGGTATTGAGTTCCGCAATGGAACTGTCGGTGGAGCGCCAGGCCTGCAAGGCGTCGCGCATGTAGGGCGCATCCGCGAAATGACGCAGGATGAAGATCACGCCAGGGATCGCCACCGTGACCGTCTTGCTACGTCGCAGTGCATCCGCCACCGCGTCGTAATCGAAATTCCCCGAGGCAGTCTGATCACGCGCCCAACGGTCGGCCATCAAGACGTCGTAGTTGAGCCTGTAGTTGGCCAGGTCCGCGGCATTGCCCTTGGTCGCGTAGGCGTCCAGAGCGATCACGCTCTGCTTCTGCGCCTTGGACCAGATGCTCTCGCCGTTGAGAAATCCGGCGAGAGCTATTTGAACCTGCAATGCTCCCCAAGTCAGTGCCAGGATCAGCCCGACCATCCCCACCAACGCATATGCCAGTGGCATCAAGCGTCGTGACAATGGCCGTTGCAAAGTGATCGTGGAAGTGCGCATTGCGTCCCTTGTTTCGCGATAGGCGAATCAACGTCTGGGCATTGCATTAAACGCGCAACCGGTTCCTTCAGGCGGCTGCGCTGCTCAGCACCTCCGACAAACGGTGCGGCTCGACGCAGCGATCAGCAAGAATCCTCATGCTGGTGTAGCTGCGCTTTATACACTCAGTGATATGAGCTATTTCATCGGCTGCAGGTTCCGTGCCCATTATTGTACAGACTATCTCCAAAGCCTCCCACGGATGCGTGTCATCGTATGCGGCGTGAAGCTGAAGCCAACGTAGTGTCCCTGCCCTGATCTTGGGAGGGAAGCTTTCCGCATAGCTCTTGCTATCGAATATCAGCTGCGACCATTCGCCGGTTGCCCCCTCGACCGCGTAATTGGTAGCGGCGATGCTTGCCGCCAGTGTGTCACGGCCGCTGACATCTTCGCACCAGTTCGCCAGCACTTCGGTGCCATGCGGGGGAACCCCTTCCAGCAATTCTTCGCGCGGGATCCCCGCCCCCTCTGCCCAGTTGAGCCAGTATTCGGCATGATTCTGCTCCACACGAATGTTGCGCACCAGCCAGCGGCGCGCAAGATTGTCGCCGGGACTGCGGCCGAAACGTGTTTTCAACAGGCTTTTAGCCATATAAGCGGGAAAACGCTCGATCACCGGCCATATCCCCACCATGAAATTGGCGGTACCAGACCTGCCGAGCGTCCCCTCACTCATCTTTTCCCATAGAGGATGAGTGACCACGCTCCGTTTGGTGCTTTCGCAATCGGCGACCATGTCCTGGGCCCATTGTGGGTAGCTGGTCAGTTCGGTCAGCGGGCCGGTGCGTTCGAAATGGGTATTCATAGATTTCTCCTCAGAGTTGCACAGTTGGTTGGTGCTTCAATTTGCCGGCCCAGGAGAAGCCTGGGCCGGTCGTACTCCGGCATCACTGCGGCGATGCCGAAAACCCTGAACCGCTGGCCGCTGACACGTCGTCCGCTACCCCGGCACGTGCTGCATGTACAACCTCGGCAGCGTTCACTGCGCTCGCCATGGCTGACTAAACCTCTGTTCGTTCCCGATGCAGCGTACCCCTGCCACGGCGGCGGGACGAACAGCCGCCCACGTTCTTCCGCCTGGCTCGCGGCCTGTTGTCGGCCAAAAGCACGCATGCATCGCGCGGCCCCTGCCATATCCACGGCGCGCGAACCAGCCTCGCCCATTTCGATTCATCGAACCTATCCGCACCTCATCCAGGGGAGATGACCCATGAACTACGTCGACGATTTCGTGGTCCCGTTCCGCAACAAAAACTATGCGTCGTACCGCAGCATGACGCGCTGAGCAGGCAAGATCTGGCGCGAGCATGGCGCGCTGGAATACATCGAATGTGTCGCCGACGACGTCAGGCAAGCTCAAGAACGGCGAGGTCGCCGTGCTCTCTCGAATGGTCTATGTCTTACGCCGCGATCGCGATCGCACCAACCAACTGGCGATGGCCGCCCCTGCCTCGCGGTCATGATGGATCCGGGGTCTTTGCCGTTCGACGGCAAGCGAATGTTTTTTGGCGGCTTCAAGACGCCCGTCGCGTTGTAGCGCAAGCGCCATCCCGACGCTGGGGCTCATCACCCAGGTACAGCACGCTCCGGCCAACCAAGCCGGGCAACCAAAAATCAAGATTATCCTGGTCCCATTGCCGGGTAGATGTCCAGGGTCACCTGGCCCCAGCGCCGGCAGCCATATCTGCCAGCTTGGCAATGGTGTTCATGTTGCGTGCCGTGCCCGACTTCGCAGCCGGAATCTTCAGCCGCGAATCGGCCATGCCGTCGCCGTAGTGCACGTAGATCTCGCGACGCCCTAACGCAAGCCGCTCGTCCTTCGCGCCGCTGATATCGTGCAAAGCCGTCGCTGGCGGCGGCGCATCCAGGAAAATCGCCACCGTGCGGTTGGGCGGCGCTTCGGCAAAGGGATTGGCCGCCAGCACCGCGGCCATTTCGGCCGCGCTGCGTACCACTACGCCAACCGACTTTCCCGCGTATTCCTGCAGCCGCTGCTCTATCTCTCGTTTCACCGCCTTCTCGGCGAGCTTGCTGGAAAACACCACGTTGCCGCTGGCGATGTACGTGCGCACAGCGTCGAAGCCGGCCGCCTCGCACATGGCCTTGAGCTCACTCATCGGCAGCTTGCCGGTGCCGCCCACGTTGACGGCGCGCAACAGCGCCACATAGCTGGTCATGGCATAGCTCTCATACAACGGTCGGATGCGTCGCCACCGATCGCGCCCTCAGGCGACTCATCCGCGATGGCGGCCAGCATCCGGTGGAACGCGGGGGCCGGCCTTTCGGTGGTTATCCCTATCGTAATCATCATGCTCCTACCCTGCGCAGAATATCAGCGAAAAAGCTGCAGCAAGCCCCAGCTCACCAGCAGTGCGAAATAACCGAAGAACCGCCAGAAGCCCGCCCCGAGCAATGGCTCGTTGGTCAGCTCCGAAGAGGGACTGAAACGGTCCACAAAGAAGTCGGGAAAGATCAGCAAGGCCGCCGCAAGCAACGGCAGCAACAGCACGTAGTCGGCACCGCTGCCCGCACGCCCGAAGCCGGAAGACGCCGCGATATCCAGCCCGGGAGCCCAGCTTCGCAAGTGGCGCACCATCCATAGCCAGGCCAGCACCACCGCGCCACCGATCATGCGATGAATCATCGTTCCCATGTTCCCCGACTCCTGTCATCCCGCCGTGGTATCAAGCGTTAATGCATGTCGCATCCACGACGACGAATACCCGCATCACACCCCTCACGGAGTTTCTCATGCGAGCATCGATTGCAGCAAAATGGGGCGCCGCCCTGATAGGCGTGCTATCGGTGCTTCCCCGCCATACGACGGCCCAATCCCTGCGCGAGCGGCTCACTCAGCGCCGCAGCGCCGCCGCAAGCCATGCCATGCCGTTGCCGGTCGGCGCGCGGGTCGAACGCGACATGGCCTACGGCCCCGATCCTGCGCAGCGTCTGGACGTCTATCTGCCGCCACATGCCGAGCATGCCCCGGTCATCTTCATGGTCCACGGCGGCGGCTGGATGTTTGGCGACAAGGATTCGAGCGGTGTAGTCGCCAACAAGGCAGCGCACTGGCTGCCTTCAGGCTATATCGTGATGTCGACCAACTACCGCCTGTCGCCGTCGGCCAATCCACTCGAGCAGGCTGACGATGTCGCCAGGGCACTGGCCTTCGCCCAGAGCAACGCCCATCGCTGGGGCGCGGATCCGGCCCGGTTCGTACTCGTCGGGCATTCCGCCGGCGCCCATCTAGTGTCGCTGCTGAGCGCCGATCCAGTCATCGCGACGCGCCAAGGCGGCCGGCCATGGCTAGGCACAGTGTCGCTGGACAGCGCGGCCTACGACGTCGCCAAGCTCATGCAGTCACATCATCTGGGTCTCTACGACCGCGTGTTCCATGACGATCAGGATCTCTGGCGCGAAGCTTCGCCGACCCTGCGCCTGAAGCGGGCGTCGATACCGATGCTGCTGGTCTGTTCGAGCCGGCGCAACGATTCCTGTCCCCAGGCCGAAGCTTTTGCGACCAAGGCTATCGCGCTGGGTGGCCACGCCACAGTCCTTCCGGTCGACAAGACGCATGGGGAAATCAACCAGCAACTCGGCACGCCCGGCAGCTACACCGATGCCGTCGATGCGTTCCTGCATACGATAGGGTCGAAATAGCCTCGACGTGTCGAATCAAGAAGCCCAGGTGCAGCAGACAAGGCGCTGCCCCTGTTAGTGTTGCCCGATCCGCATGGTGCCCGACGGACGATTCGTGGCATCCGAGGCTCGCCGCTCGACGCTCCGACGAGGTGGCTACAGCGAGCCCATCTGAAAGGGGAAACCGATGCTGGCACACATCACCCAAAACCTGCTCCGACTGACCCGCGCCAACGGCGTGGCACGCCTGCTGCCGACGGGGATGTTATTCGCACTGTGTCTGGCAACACCCGCCCAGGCGCGCACGCCCGACGAAGCCCGCTGGCAGCATGAAGCGCAGGCGGTCACGATCACCCGCGACGACTGGGGCATCGCCCACGTGCACGGCAAGACCGACGCCGACGCGGTGTTCGGCATGGCGTATGCGCAGGCCGAGGACGACTTCAACCGGGTCGAGACGAACTATCTCAATTCGATGGGCCGGCTTGCCGAGACCGAAGGCGAATCGGCGATCTGGCAGGATCTGCGGCAGAAACTGTTCATCGATCCGGTCGTACTGAAGTCGCTCTACGCGCAAAGTCCGGCCTGGCTGCAGGCGCTGATGAACAGCTGGGCCGACGGTCTCAACTACTACCTCGCCAAGCATCCCGACGTGCATCCGCGGGTCATCACGCATTTCGAACCGTGGATGGCGCTGAGCTTTTCCGAGGGCAGTATCGGTGGCGATATCGAACGCGTTTCGCTGGATCAGCTCGAAGCGTTCTACGGCCACGATCGCCAGGCACTCGCCCGCGTCGACCCGCCGTCGAGCTGGCAGGAACCGACCGGATCGAACGGCATCGCGATCGCGCCGAAGCTGACCGCCGACGGCCACGCCCTGCTGCTGATCAATCCGCACACGTCGTTCTTCTTCCGCTCCGAACTGCAAATGACCAGCGACGCCGGGCTCGATGCCTACGGCGCGGTCACCTGGGGCCAGTTCTTCATCTACCAGGGCTTCAACCACCACGTCGGCTGGATGCACACCTCCACCGGCCTCGATGCCGTCGACGAGTTCGCCGAGACGATCGTGCGCAAGGACGGCAAGTCGTTCTATCGCTACGGCAAGGAGCTGCGGCCGGTCGCCGCGCGCACCGTGAGCGTGCCTTACCGCGCGAAGGACGGCTCGATGGCCACGCGCAGCTTCACCGTCTATGCCACCCACCATGGCCCGATCGTGCGCGAGAAAGACGGCAAATGGATCGCCACGGCGCTGATGAACAAGCCGATGGAAGCATTGGAACAGAGCTGGCTGCGCACCAAAGCGAGCGACTACGCCAGCTACATGAAGGTTGCCGAGCTGCGGGCGAACTCGTCGAACAACACGCTCTTCGCCGACGACAAGGGCGAGATCGCCTATCTGCACCCGCAGTTCATCCCGAAACGCGACGACCGCTTCGACTATACGAAGCCGGTCGACGGCAGCGACCCGGCTACCGACTGGCAAGGCCTGCTGCCGCTGGACAAGGCCCCGCAGCTGCTCGACCCGCCGAACGGCTGGGTCATGAACACCAACAACTGGCCGTATTCCGCCGCCGGCCCGTACAGTCCGAAGCGGGCCGACTATCCGCGTTACATGGACACCTTCGGTGAGAATCCCCGCGGCATCCACGCCACCCGCCTGCTCACCGGCGCGCGCGATGTCAGCATGGCTTCGCTGATCACCATGGCATTCGACTCGTACCTGCCGGCATTCGCGCGGCAACTGCCGATCCTGATCGCCGACTACGACGCACTGCCTGCCAATGATCCGCTCAAGCCCAGGCTGAAAGGCCAGATCGCCATGCTGCGCGACTGGGACTACCGCTGGGGCGTCGCCTCGATGCCCACCTCGCTGGCGGTGTTCTGGGGTGACACGTTGTGGGACAAGGTCGACAAGGCAGACACCGCCGAAGGCTTGTCGGTCTACGACATCATGGCCGACAAGGCCGGCTCGAAGGCGCGCCTGGGCGCGCTGGTCGAGGCCTCCGACCGGTTGACCAAGGACTTCGGCAGCTGGGGCGTGCCGTGGGGTGAAATCAATCGCTTCCAGCGCGTCAACGGCGCCATCGTGCAGCCGTTCGACGACACCAAACCCAGCATCCCGGTGCCGTTCACCTCGTCACGCTGGGGCTCGCTCGCATCGTTCGGCGCGCACCGCTGGCCTGGCACCAAGCGCTACTACGGCACTAGCGGCAACAGTTTCGTGGCCGTCGTCGAGTTCGGCCCCAAGGTGCACGCCCGAGCGATCACCGCCGGAGGCGAAAGCGGCCACCCGGATTCAAAGCACTTCAACGATGAGGCCGAACGCTATACCACCGGCAACCTGCGCACCGTCTATTTCTGGCCGGAGCAGCTCAAGGGCCATACCGAGCGGGTCTATCGTCCGGGGGAGTGAGGCCGCACGGCTTCATCGCTCACACGCCGAACAGCATGCCGACGCCAGCGGTAACCGCCATCGCCAGCGCGCCCCAGAACGTGATGCGCATGGCACCGACGCCCATCTTCGCGCCGCCGGCCCGTGCCGCCAGCGCGCCGAGCGCGGCAAGAAACACCAGCGAGGTGGCGAACACCAGCGGCAACAACAAGGCGACCGGCGCCAGCGCCACCACCAGCAGCGGCAGTGCGGAGCCCACCGCAAAGCTCAGCGCCGATGCTCCGGCGGCTTGCAGCGGTCGTGCCTTGAACGCTTCGGTGATGCCCAGCTCGTCGCGCGCGTGGGCATCGAGCGCGTCGTGCGCCATCAGTTGGTCGGCCACCTGCCTGGCCAGCGCCGGATCGAGTCCACGGTTCACGTAAATCGACGCCAGCTCCTTGTGCTCGCCTTCCACGTCGGTCTGCAGCTCGTGGTGCTCGCGTTCCAGTTCGGCGCGTTCGCTGTCGGCCTGTGAATGCACCGACACGTACTCGCCGGCCGCCATCGACATCGAGCCGGCCACCAGCCCGGCGATACCGGCGATCAAGATGTTCTGTCCGCTGGCATGCGCGGCCGCCACGCCCAGCACCAGGCTGGCGGTAGAAACGATGCCATCGTTCGCGCCCAGTACGGCGGCGCGCAACCAGCCCATGCGGCTGGTGCGGTGTCTTTCATAATGGCGTCGGGGCACGGAGGGCGATCTCGGCAAGAGTCAGGACATCGGGATTGAATGGCGTGTCGCGTTCAGAGCATCCGCTTCAGCGTATTGTCGCGGCGGCCGAAGTGGTGCCACAGCGCGGCCAGGATATGCAGCCCGATCACGTAGTAGAAGATCGTGCCTATGTCGCCGTGGATATCCTCCAGTTGATGCGACAACGCCCGGTTCGGCAGGCCGACGAACGATGGCAGCAAGGTCACGCCGAACAGGGTTACCGGCTTGCCGCCGACCTGCAATGTGATGATGCCGAGGATAGGCTGGATCAGCAGGAACAGGTACAGCGCCACGTGCGTGATATTGCCCAGCAGCTCGCTCCAGCGTGGTGACGGCGGCGTGATCGGCGGGCGCCCGTTGCGCAGGCGCAGCAGCAGACGCGGCAGTATCAGCAACAGCACCGCCAGCCCCGCGGTGTAGTGCGCAGCCAATATGTTGGCTCGTGTGGCACTGCCCCTGGGAAACAGCTCGAACAGGTTGATGAAGAGATAAGCCAGCAATACCAGCGCAAATATCGTCCAGTGCATCCGACGGACAGAGGCAGCGTAGTGCGATGGCGGTTCGACCGATGCCATGAAACATCTCCTGCAGGAATCATCAAAGACCGGGGATGCGATTGGCGGCCTCCACGATGCGCGGAGGCCGCGGCAAGCATTGTGTACGTCTCGGCAGATGATGTGGGGAATGCTTCTCGTCTCCGTGGCTTGCCGACGCATGCGTGTCGATCGGCATCGCGGGGCCGCGTGCAGCACCTGCATCGGCGACGTTGGATTCGGCTCGATCCGATCGAGCCGAATCACTCCAGCAACCGTTATGAACCTAATCGTGGCCGGCCATGAAGCAATCCCGGCGCAACCACGCAAACGGCAGCATCAGCCCCGGCCGGGAATCTTCAACCCGCGCTGCACCGCCGGGCGGGCCAGCCCGCGCTCGAGCCAGGCGACAACGTTGCGGAAACTGTCGTACTCCACGATGTCGCGCGCTTCGTAGAACGTGATGAGGTTGTTGACCCAGCCCAGCGTTGCGATGTCGGCGATGGAATACTCGTCACCCATGATCCAGTCGCGGCCATCCAGCTGAGTATCGAGCACGCCGAGCAGTCGCTTGGATTCGGCGACATAGCGTTCCAGCGGGCGCTTGTCCGCGTACTCCTTGCCGGCGAACTTGTTGAAGAAACCAACCTGGCCGAACATCGGGCCGATCGATGCCATCTGGAAGAACACCCACTGGATGGTTTCCCAGCGCTGCGCCGGATCGGCCGAAATGAACTTGCCCGACTTGTCCGCCAGGTACATCAGGATCGCGCCCGATTCGAACAGGCCGAGCGGCTGGCCGCCGGGGCCGTCCGGATCGATGATCGCGGGAATCTTGCCGTTCGGATTGAGCGACAGGAACTCCGGCGTATGGCTCTCGTTCTTCATGATGTCGACAAGATGCGGCTCATACGGAAGCCCCGTCTCCTCCAGCATGATCGATGCCTTCACCCCGTTCGGCGTGTTGAGCGAATAAAGCTGGATGCGGTTCGGATGTTTCGCCGGCCAACGCGCTGCGATCGGAAAGCTGGAGAGGTCGGGCATGTGTTGCTCCTGATGTGACGGGGTGGTGATCGGATCAGATTGTGTTGTTTCGCGGCAAGATCAAGTGGAGCATTGCTGATCCGTTTGTTCCTCCGCTTTACGGCACAACGACCCCCCAAAGCATTACGTTCACCCCAGCAGGAAACCCACGGCATCGACCATGAAGTGGGCCAGCATGTTGGCCCACAGATTGCGGCGCCACAGGTAGAGCAGCGTGAGCAGCGCGCCGGCCGCACCCGCGACCAACAGGTGGTGCCACCCCCAATAGCCGAGATGCTCTAGCGTGAAGATGGCCCACGTGAATATGCCCGCCGCGCCGCGGCTGCCGGTCAATTCCTGCACACGCTCGAGCGCATAGCCGCGGAACAGGATTTCTTCGGAAACCGCCGCACGCACGACCGCCATGAATCTCAGCCAGAACGGCACTGCCGTCAGGGTCTGCAGCTGTTGGGTCTCGTCCCAGTGCAACGCTGGAAACACGACGAGATACATCAAGGCCAGCACGGCGATCATCAGTACGCCAGTCGCCAGCGCCGCGAAGATATCCCTGCCACCCGGCCTCCGTAGCCCGATGGACGCCAGCGGGCGACGCTCGATCAGCAGGACATACAGCAGGAGCGCCGCAACCAGCCCCCAGTAGACCAGCTCGTTGGCCGCCATGTGACCGACACTGGCAAGCGCGTGATCCCACGTTCCGAACGGCAGGCTGATGCCGCCGAACGCCAGCAGCAATCCCGCCATACCGAGCAGCCACGGCTTTTTCTGTCCGGCAATCATCCGTGTAGTCGTCGACATGAACTCAACCTCGCCTCGTATTCGATGCTTTTGCGGTTTTCTTCTGGACGGCCAGGCGCGCATCGCGTGCCTCGTCGACCAGCCGGATGAATTGCTGGACAGCCTGCGTGGTCCGCTTTCTGTCGCCGGTGCTCATCAGTTCCAGAAACAGGCCGTCGAACACGGCACCCAGCAAGGTGACCATGGCCGGGGTCCGCTCCGCCTCGGGCAACGCCGTCGCGATCAGCTCCGACCAGTTCGAGGTATTGCGCTGCAGGTAGTGCCCGTAGGCGGCGGGATTCTGCACGGCAAGGATCTGCAGCTCATAGAGCAGCTTCAGGTAGGGATAGTTTTCGTCCGCGATCGCCCAGTCCCAGAACAGTTTCAACGGCCGCCCTGACTGCCCTGCCCGCCGTTCGATCATGCCGCCGAAGGACATCCGCAGACGCGTCTGCATGCTGTCCAGCACCTCGGTCAGCAGACCTTCCTTTGATTCGAAGTGATAGATGAGCAGGCGCGCGCTGGTACCCAGCGCATCGGCAAGCGGCCTCAACGAGAGATCGGACAGGCCATGTTCGAGCAGGTAGGCGACCAGCTCGTCGGTCAGGATTTCTTTTCGTGTCTGCATGTAACAGACGTTACATGTAACACTCGTTACATGTCAACCGGTCTCGAATGAAATCACGGATCGCCTGCGTTCCATGCATCCGGCTCCCACGCGGCGGGTCATGAGGGTCTTACCTTGGCGTGATGCTCTGCAGCGTCTCGATGAGAAGCTGGTCAGCCGCATCCACCCGAATCAGCCCCAGGCGCGGGTATTCGAGATCACGGATGACGAACACCGTCACGGTCAGCGCCACCGCGAACACCATCACCTGCAGCCAGGGCACCCGCTCGCCCTCCGCCATGCCGTAGCCGGCCAGCAGGGCCGACATCAACGCAAGCAGAAAAAGCATCAAGTCGATCACTGCCGGCGGATGGTCGCGCGTGGCCGCCAGCCGTGTAGTGGTGATATCGAACATCTCGTTGAGCGCAGACGCCACCAGGCTCAACGTGGCATTGCTGCCCGAGGCCTGCGCCGCCGTGGTGGCTTGCGTCCAGATCTGCTGCTGTGTGGCCGCGCTGTCGGCCCACGCCCTGGCAGCCGCCGCAGAGCCCGGCATGGCCTGATAGGTATCCAGCCGCTGCCGTACGTACCGGCGCATCGCCTCGCGCAACGGCACCTGCGCAGCGGTAGGCAACAGGTCGATGCGCAGGTAGGCCGTGCCGATGGCGTTGGCCTCCTGCGTAATCAACTCTCGCCGATGCTCGAACCGACCCGCAGCCCCGGAAAACGAAAACGCCAGCAGCAGTCCCAGCAAACCGAACACCGCCCCGCTCAAGGTGTTGGCATCGCCTTTGACGCCATAGCGCCCGCCAAGTACGAAGCCGGCCTGCACACAGATCAGCAAGCCCAGCAACAAGGCGATGGAGTACAGCCAGGGGTCGACAAGAGGTTGGGACATGGTGGCCTGCGCAGTCATGGCAAGGTGGAATAGTTGAGTGATCAGATCACATCTTTGGATGTGGATGGCCGGAAGTTCTCATTTGCGACGAAAATGCTTCCGCCCCTTGTCCGCGCACAGGCAAATCTACGTCCGACTCAGCGACCAGAACGCGATGTCACGGCGGAGACGATAGCCGGCCTGTTCGTACAGCGACTTTGCGCGCGGGTTCTGGTGGCTCACATGAAGAAACGGCAGGCGTCCGCGTTCGAGATTGTCGTTCGACAGCAGCGCCAGCAGGCGGCGCGCATAGCCGCGGCCGTTGAAGTCGGGATGCGTGCAGACCGCGCTGATTTCCTGGTACGCGTCCATGCCCAGGCGCTCACCGATGAGCGCCGCCAGCCGGCCGTCCTGGTAGATCCCGAAGTAACGGCCCAGCTCCATCGTGCGCGGACGGAAATAATGCGGATACACCAGCGCGGTCAACGCCAGCACATCGGCGTGATGCGCCTCGGACAGCTCGATCACTTGCGGCCCGTCGATCACCGTCATCGGAGCCGTGCAAACCATCTGCGCCAGTGGGCCATAAGCCTCGATACGCCATCCGCCCGGCAGCGCCGGCGCCACGCCAAGCAGGTAGACGGACTCACCAGGATCGATCAGCGATTCTAGTGCCTCAGCTACGTCCACCTGCGCGTTCGCCACACCCAGGAACGGCGCGAACTCCGCCGGATAGCGCGCCGCATCGCCGTGGCTCCGCGCCAGCGCGCGATGGCGGCTGCGCAGTGAAGACCAGAACGGATTGTCGAGTTCGGTGGCGGTCATTCCGCAATGCTGTCCAATCGACTGTAGGCGGAAAAGTCTGCCATGAACAGAGTAGATAGTTGAGCACTTTCAACTGGCGACGTGCCTCGCGATACGGTGATCACGCAGCGCTCTTCTGCGGGCCGGGGCCGTCCCGGCTTTCCTCTGAACCGCTTCAGCCCCTTCAGTCATCAGTGAGACGCCGGAAATCCAATCACCATATCGTTCAATGGCAGCTGTGCCTGGCGACGCAAGGTAGCTGCCGGCGTCCACGGTTCGCCCTGCCCGAACACCTGCGCCTCGGTCTCCGGCCCCAGCAGATCGAAATGGTCGAAGACAAACGGCAGGCCTTCCGAACCTTCGAATGCCGCGGCATTGGAAAGCTGGAAATGCAGATGCGGAGCCGCGGAATTGCCGGACTGGCCCAGGCGTCCCAGCAGCTGTCCACGGCGAACACGTTCGCCCACGTGCACCTTCACGCTGCCGCGCTGCAGGTGTGCATAACCGGCGTACACGCCGGGCTCAATCTCCAGCACCACGTAGTTGCCGAACAAGCCATGCGCCGTCAGCGACTCGGGCTCCGCCTGCGGAGTCAGCGGCGGATGCTCCACCTGCCCGTCGCGCATGTCGCGCACGACGCCATCGGCCACCGCAAGCACGTCCGCACCGTAGCCGATCCAGTCGGCATGGTGCGACTTGCCGATATCCTTCACGTCCGCACGCATCGCATGACCCTGCGGATCGATTCCCACCAGGTCCAGCGCATAACGCTGCGGAATGGTCACCTGCCCGTTCACCGCCACCAGACTGCCCCAGTGGTGCGAATGGGCGTCGCCAGGCCCTTCGTGCGCCAGCCAGAGCCCACCGCGCAACGGCGGCCCGATCAGCATGGGCGCATCGGTGTTCAACGCCACGCTTACGCCATCGAGCAATGCGATGCCATGCTTCGCCGTGGCGAATACCATCCGGTGGCGCAATGTGCGCGGTAGCTCGCTACTTGCCGGCAGGGTCAGCCAGACATAGATCACCACACGCTTGCCGGCTTCGATGGTCACCGGCGCATGCTCGGCCGGCGCGGGTCGGCTCATTGCCGCCAGCTCGACAGCGCCGAAGCTGGCGAGCGGCGCGCGGCCATCGTCCGCGTAGACCTCCAGACTCTGCGGCATCAGCGGACCGGTATCGCCGTAGATGCTGGTGACATGCAGTTCGTAGGCGAGATGCTTCAGCTCATCGCTGCCGACAAACGCCGCCGGAGCAAACGGTACGCGCGCCTCCACCGGTGCCAATGCCTGCTGCGCAACGGCCAGGGAAGTCCAGCAGAACAACACTGCAAACAGCCCGCGGGCAAAGCTTCCATCCATCGACATCGTGATCTCCCTGGCACACGCCGGAACGGCGGCACCTCAGCGTAATTCAGAGCGAACCTCCGAAGCGACCGTCCGGAAATTCGGCGAGATCAGCTGGCCGAGACCGTCGTCGCCGCCACCGGTGCGTGGCTGGCAGCCACGCTGGTTGTCGGCGATGTCAGCATGGCGCCGACGACCAGCACGCAGATCAGCAGGCAGGCACCGAAAAGGCTTTGCAGCATCAGGGATTCGAATTTCATGGCGGTTCTCCTTGAGTGAGTGAATGAAGCTTTCAAGAATGGAATGGCAAACGTCGTGCCAATGGCCACGGAACCCGGGAGCCCGCATTGCCAAGCCATTTCTTTCTTCGCACTCTGAGAAGGCAGCCTGTCCGCGGACAATCGCGATGGTGTCCGGACAACACGCGCGGACGAGATATCGCTTGCGACATCACCGCCGCGTGCCAGCGCCATATTCCAGCGATGAGCGACCCTGCCCAACCGTGCCGCGTGGGGCCGCCGGGAGTCTTGTCGTGCCGGTTTTTCTCTCCGGGGCCGACACCCCCGCCTCCCAAATTCAACGCTCGATGACCACCTCGATGCGCCCGGGATCAACCGCCGTGTCAGCTGGTGTGATCCAGGATGATCTTCCAGCCGTCGGAAGTCTTTTCCCATAGCAGCGAGAACACGCCGTCGTCCTTGCTGGTCTCGCCGTGCGCGGTGCGATCCAGATGGAAGCGCCCGGTCACCGCGGCGTAGCGCACCTCGCCGCCGGCATCCGGCAATAGGCGTACGTCGAGGGCGGAGAACGTGAGCCGCCCCATCTGCTCCTTACTGGCATAGTGTTTGCGATAGCTGTCGAGAATCGTGCGGTAGCCTTTGCGCACGCTGGTGCCGACGAAGGTCGTGTCGGGCGCGTCTTTGTATCCGCGCATGTAGTCTGAAACATCGCCGCGATTCCACGCCGCCTGCTGCTGATCCATCACCTGCCGGATGGCAGCTGCGTCATCGACCGTTGCCGCCATGGTCGAACCGGCACGGCAAAGGCCGGTCGCCGCAAGCAGAATCCCGAGCAAGAGGTAAAACCATCGTCCAGTCATTGCGTGCTCCGTCGTGAGGTGATTACTTCGTCGACTACGACACTGTATTAGCAATCTGCCAACACTGGATGCATCGCCGGATAACGTTGACGGGCGCAGGCTCTTGATTTCACCACCAACGGAGCACCGGATCATGTCAGTCAAAGCCATTCCCACCGGCTATCACAGCATCACGCCGTCCGTCGTCGTCGACAACGCCGCCAAGGCACTGAAGTTCTATCACGATGCGCTCGGCGCCAAGGAAACCTACCGCCTGCCCATCGGCGACAAGATCGGCCATGCCGAAATCCAGATCGGCGATTCGCGTCTCATGCTATCGGATGAAATGCCGCAATTCGATGCGCTCGGGCCGAAGACCCGCGGCGGCGCGACCGGCAGTTTCATGATCTATGTTTCCGACGTAGACGCTGCCCTCGATCGCGCCGTGAAAGCCGGCGCCAAACTCCTGCAACCGGCAGAAAACCAGTTCTGGGGCGATCGGGTAGGCACCGTCGTCGACCCGTTCGGCCACAAATGGATGCTGGGCACGCACATCGAAGATGTCAGCGAAGAGGAGATGAAACGGCGCGGAGCCGAATGGGCCAAATCGCAGAAGATGCACTGAGTCATTTCGCCTTCGTCCACGCGCGGAGTGGACCCGACTTGGACGTCAAAGCAGGTTCGGGGCGGTGAGGCCACCGCTCCGGGGTTGGAATGCGTCCAGGTTTGGCATGCCGTCGCGCACTGGGTCGCACCAGATGGCTATCAGCGAACCCGTCATGGTTCGCGAAAGAGCAACCTTAAAGTTGCATTTTTGCGAATCGTGGCGCATGCTCATATGCAACCAGGAGGTGGCATATGAGCGATCGCATCGAAAAACACATCCAGCTGAAAGCGCCAGTGTCGCGTGTATGGCGCGCACTGACAGACTACCGCGAATTCGGCGCGTGGTTCTGCGTCAAGCTTGACGGGCCGTTCGTGCCCGGCAAGGAAGCTGTCGGCCAGATCACGTATCCGGGCTACGAGCACGTCACCTGGCGGGCCGTGGTGCAACGGATCGAGCCGGAGCAGTTGTTTTCCTTTACCTGGCACCCCTACGCCGTCGAACCGGGCGTGGACTACTCCGCCGAACCGCAGACCTTGATCGAATTCCGCCTGGAGCCCAGCGGCGACGGCACCTTGCTGACCTTGACCGAGTCGGGCTTCGACAGCATACCGGCGGGTCGACGTGCCGAAGCGTTCCGCATGAACGACAATGGCTGGACCCAGCAGATGGAAAACATCCGTCGCCACGTCGAGGAAAGCCATGGCAGCTAGTGCGCAAGCACGCCTGACCCGCCAATCGCCGAAGGCCGCCATGGTGTTCGCCGCCCTCGGCGACCCGACACGGCTGGCGCTGGTGGTCAGGCTTAGCGACGGATCGCGTTGCTCGATCGCCCAGCTCAGCGACGGGCAGCCGCTGACGCGGCAGGCGATCAGCAAGCATCTGCGTGTACTCGAGGACGCCCATGTTGTCCGCAGCGAGCGCGCCGGCCGCGAAAATCTGTACGTACTCGATCCGAAACCGATCGAGGACCTCCGCGGCTACATCGAGCTGGTATCCCGTCAATGGGACGCCGCACTGTCGCGACTCAAGTTTTTCGTGGAAGAGTGACATGCGCTTGCCAGGTTCCAGACCGCAGGCTCTCACGGCGGTGCCTTGCCGCCGTCGGATGACAATCAACCATGCAGCAAGATCGACACCCCGCGTGCACACTGCGCGCGCGAATGGACGAAGCCACTCGTGATGAGGCCCATAGTGATCGTGGTGATGGGTGTGTCGGGCAGCGGCAAATCCACGTTCGGACGGGCGCTGGCTGATGCACTCGACTGGGATTTCCTCGAGGGCGACGACATGCATCCGTCGTCGAACATCGAAAAAATGCGCGCGGGCATCGCACTGGATGACGACGACCGCCGCCTGTGGCTGGATCACATCGCCGCCTGGATCAGCGGCGAAGAAAGCCGGGGCCGCCACGGCGTAGTGAGCTGCTCCGCCCTCAAGCGCGCCTATCGCGATCGGCTACGCCAGAGTAGCGCGGCGGTGCGCTTTGTCTATATCCGCGTGGAGCGCGGCGAGCTGGAGCATCGCATGCGACAGCGCAGCCACTTCATGCCGGCGGCCCTGCTCGACAGCCAGCTGCGGACACTGGAAGAACCCGTCGAGGATGAGGCGGCACTGACGTTGTCGGGAAACCTCGGCATCGACGAGATGGTGTCGGAAGTACGTCGCTGGTTGCAACGTAGCGATATTCGCCCCGCCGGCTGACCCGCTACGAAAAAGGCTTCACGGTTCCGAACTTTCCTGCCTGGTAGGCCGCGGTGACCTGCTCGATTTCTTCGCGGCTAGTCATGACGAAAGGACCCGCTTGTACGATCGGCTCGTTGATCGCCGGGCCCGCAATCGCGACGAACCGCACCTCACCGGTCGAAGCATGCAGCTCCACAGTTCCGGCCGCTGCGGCCGAGACGACGATGGCTGCGCCCGATGGCAGTTCTGTCCTCTGATCGATTCCCGTTGCGCCGAGCTCACGCGCCGTCAGACTCCCGTGGCGGGCATAGAGCCAAAGATTCCAGCCAGCCGGCAATGGCAGATTGATACGACTGTCCGCATCCAGCCGGCCATCCACGATAAGAATGGGTTCCGGGGTGAGCAGTGGAGACGTTTGGCCACCCAGGGAACCGGCCAGCACGCGCAGGCGTGCGCCAGCGCCTTCGATCACGGGAACGTCGCCAGCCCGCACCAGCATCGTCGCCGGCTCGATGCGCTTCAGACGCTGCGGCAGGTTGACGAACAACTGCAAGCCGTTCAGCCGGGCGTGTTCGCCTTCGGGCTGTTGCGTATGCACGATGCCCTTGCCGGCCACCGTCCAGTGCAGGTCTCCGGGTTCGATGCGGTGGTCGTTGTGCACGCTGTCGTGGCTGCTCATCCAACCTTGGGTATCTTCAAACAACACGGTCACCGCCGACATGCCCGCATGTGGATGCAGTTCGAAGGTCGGACCGGTCATCACAAAATGGTCGGCAAGCACCAACGGGCTCATCGCGCGATCGAAGTCGGTGTGGCGAAATTGGCGGATATGGCAGTGCGCGCCGACGGCATGGGGCTCACGCGCGACCGCATGCGAAAAACACAGACTGCTGGACGTGGGGATGGAAGTAGACATGGGTTCTCTTGTGGTAGCGACGATTCGGCGGTCTGGCGCGGATCAATAACCGGGCATAGAGCAAGCCGCATCGACCGTATGTTACAGACGGTCAAAATATCCGGAGCGTCAGCGTTTCGATCTTTCTTCCGGTTTAGCTTCCTTCGCCAGTGCCGCATGTGCCAGCTCCAGCGCCTTGTCCAGCGCCTGGTCAGGCGGTGTCGGCACGTCCGGCTTCACGCCCACGCCCTGCCAGTCGGTACCGGTAATGGGATTGATCGAACGCATCTCGGGCAATTTGATCAGAAAGTGATCGGTCAGGCGCCGACGCTCATACGGATGCGCGCCGCCGCCACTGGCTTCGCCCACCACCGTGATGCGCTTCATGGCCTGCAAGTCGTAGGCGAAGGCTTCCGCCGCTGAAAAAGTCTTGTGCGAGATGAGTACATAGACGGGCTTTGTGCCGCCGAATCGACGGCCGGGCACCCATACCGGCGTCGTGGCGCGAGTAAGCAGGTTGCTCGGGCGATCGTAGGTCGCGCTCATCTCCGCCGGCTTGTCCAGCAGATAGGCGGCCATGAGCATATCCATGCCACTGTCGCCGCCACCGTTATTGCGCAAATCGATGATCAGCACCTTGGACTGCGCCAGCAACGTCATGGCGGATTGCAGCATGTCGGCAGCGACGCGTGGCGGCGCGAACAAGCGCAGATCGAGATAGCCGATGTCGTCGTCGATGCGCCGCACGCTTTCAAAACCGTGATTGACCGCAGGGCCTGCCCAACTGTCGTCGTCTTCTTCGTATTGATCGGCCGTTCCGGCATCGGGCGGCGGCACAACCTGGGCGCTGTAGTTGATGCGGAAATGTCCGTCACCGGAAAGCTTGCGCAGCTCCAACGTCAGCGCCTGGGCGAAGGCCCCAGGATCGCTGTCGTGCTTGAACGCATCGGTCTTCGCCTCGCGGCGGATCGCATCGGCGACCTTGCGGCCCATGGCCGGATCAACGTACCGGGCCTGGATAATCTCCGCGGCCTGCTCGATCACTTCGCGTTGACTGTCCGCTTTCACGACCGAAGCGTGGATATCCGCAGCGACGGCGCAGCAGGAGCCGAGAACCAGTGAAATGGCCAGCACGATATGTTTCATGGGTTCGGACCTTGGCGGTCGCCATCATCATCGCAAGTCGACGGAAAAACTATATAAGCGCTGTTACATATCGTCCACCCAACTAAAGGCACGGTAGCCGTGCAGGCGCCGTCGAGCCCCCGTCGGCGACTCGGCGAGTTGAAAAAAGGACAAAACAGCCCTTTCCCAATAATCCTTCAGACGTCGCCGGCCTTTTCGCGCTTCTTCAACGTTGCGTTGGCAGACAGCAGCCGTGTAGAAAACGGCCGTTGGTCGAGTGCTTCAATCGCTTCTTGCAAGACCCGGGATAGCGGCACCGAAAGACTACGATCAAGGTCCGCAGCCGCGATGGATGTCGCCGCCCAGCAGCGCTCGAGCGAGTCGATTTTGCGCTTCGCGCTCGCTGTCAAGGAGACGATGCGCTCACGCCCGTCCCCGCCTTGACCGTATTTCACCCACTTCTGCATCACCATCTGCGACACCGTCTGGCTGACCGCAGAATGGCTGATGCCTGCGTAATCGGCGATGGTTCGGATCGACGACGGACCTGACGCAAGCAGCACGCGGATCACCGGCGTAAAGCGAGGCCTGTAGTCCAGACCCTCCGCTCGATAGCTGTCCTCGACGGCACCATCCAGGAGTTCGGTCAGGTGACGGAGCAATGTGCCTAAAGATGCCGTTGGATCCTTCATCTTCAAAACATAGAAGCGCTGTTATATGGCGTCAAGCGAACTCCGCCATGGCTAGCTCCTTCCGCGGCTGGCGATCTCGCCTCGCCGATGCAGCGAGTTGATCACGATGCCTTCCTCACGACGCTGGCGATCTGTTCGTAATGCCGCATCTCCAGGATGCGAGTCACCCAGGGCTTGATGGCGGAGAAAAACTGCTGGAAGTCCCCGCTCCGCCGAAAACCCTGCATATGCCCTTCCACCGAATCCCACTCGATGCGCAGGATATAGCAGGACGCTTCGTCCAGGCCGCGCGACAATTCGTAGCCCATGCAGTGGGGCGATGCATCGAGGCTTAGCCCCGCCTTGGCATAATCGGCCTCGAACGCATCGGCGTCCTGCGCGGGAATGTCATATCGGATGTATTCCACGATCATGGGCTGTCCTCCTGAGCAAGATACAAACTGGGCAAGATGCATACTGGCCGCCTTTGTAGTGCACTTCGCCACCACACGCTACGCACCTTCAGGTAACCCGAAGCCGACCATGGATGCCAAGACCACTACCCGTCGCCACTCGTCGTTCGCCTGCCCGGTCGATGTCACGCTGAGCATGATCAACGGCAAGTGGAAGCCGTTGATCCTGTGGCAGCTGGCCACACGGCCGCGGCGCTTCAGCGAACTGCAAATGGCGATGCCTCGCGTATCGCACAAGATGCTCACCCAGCAACTGCGTCAGCTGGAAGCCGATGGCGTGATCCAGCACATCGCCCACGACCAGCCTTCGGCCGCAAGCACATACCAGCTGACCGAATTCGGGTGTACCTTGCGCCCGGCGCTCGACGCGCTTGCTGCCTGGGGGAAAACCCACCACCAGGCGATCGGCGCGGACTACCCGAGCTGGGAGTGACATGTCGCCACAGGCACAAAGTCCTTGAGCGAGTTTCGGCATGCGACAGGAAAGCGTCTCGATGCCGGGGCAGTCGATCCCGCGATACACACGCCTGACCAGCTGTGAGCCATTCATCGATAGGAGAAGTGCATGTCGTTTCGATCTGCCTTGCCATGGTTTTTGCTGACGGCTCTCGCGCCTGTCGCGATCGCCGCCACCTCGCCGGATCCCACGCCGGCGTCCGCCCGTGCCCGCTTCGACGAGGCCACCCATCAATGCCGGATGGACAACGGTCGGCTGTGGGGCAAGTCGCTGTGCGGACCGATGCTGCTGGTGGTGCCCGCCACGCGACAGGTGATCGCCAGCCAGTCCGATGCGCAAGGCAAGCTGCATGCCGAGGGCAGCGTATTCGTCGGTCAGCTACCGCCCCAGGAGAACATCGCCAACACCTCGCTGACCTGGGCCGGCGTGCAATGGAGCGAGATGCTGTGGCCGCTGCCCGACGATGCGCAGGATCGGCGCACGCTGATGGCACACGAATCCTTCCACCGCATCCAGGACAGTCTCGGCCTGCGCGCCGGCGATGGCGATAACGCGCATATGGACACCTTCGAAGGCCGTTACACGATGCAGCTGGAATGGCGCGCGCTGGACGCCGCACTGGCGGCCACCACCGACGCCGATCGCCGCGCACGCGTCACCGATGCCTTGGCCTTCCGCGCCGCGCGCTATCGGAGCTTTCCCACCGCTGCGCAATCCGAAGCCGTGCTCGAACGCAACGAGGGCCTGGCTGAATACACCGGCGTGATGGTGGGCAACAACACCTCGGCCGAGCGGCTGGCGGTGGCGCACAAAGACCTCACCATCCATACGCACGATGCAGGCCTGACACGCTCGTTCGCCTACGCCACCGGCCCGGCGTATGGCCTGCTGCTGGATCGCTATCGTCCCGGCTGGCGCCACGACATCGTGCAAGGCGGTTCACCGGCATCCTTGCTGGCTGCCGCACTGCACATCGACATGACGGCGGCGGCGGAGATCAACTCGCGCGCTGCCCGTTACGACAGCGTCGCCCTGATGGCAACCGAGCGCGACCGGGCCGCCGCACAGGCCCGGCAAGTCGCCGCATACACCGCCCAGTTCGTCACCGGCCCGGTAGTGCTGGTGCCACTGAAGCACATGAAGGTGCAGTTCAACCCGAGCAACCTGGTACCGCTCGGCAAAGCCGGCACGGTCTACCCGACCATGCACATCAATGACGACTGGGGCAGCATCGACGTGAACGGTGGTGCCCTGCTCGCCAGCGACTGGTCGCGCCTGTCGGTAGCTGCGCCATCCGGCAAGCTCCACGGCGACAACCTGCAGGGCAAAGGCTGGACCATGCAACTGGCGCCGGGATGGCAGGTCGTGCGCGGCAAGCGTAAAGGCGACTGGATGGTGAAACCGGCCGCTCAAAATAGGCGTCCAGCGCCACGGGGTTTGAAAAAACCAGCGTCGTAATGCCGCCGAGGCCCTGACATGACGCTCTGAAGCCAAGCCCTCGATGCAACGGTATGGCGGTGCGTCTCCAGCTCCGGCGCGCAGGCGAAGCGACAGCTTCCGTCAGGGTTTATTTTTCGCAGCATCATTTTTACGACACGAGGAACCCATCCATGTCTTATCCGCGACAGCTCCCTGCTACCGGCACGTGCCGCTGTGGCCGCGTGCGTTTGCGTGTCACCAAGCCGGCCCTGCTCACCATGGCGTGCCACTGCCACGGCTGCCAGAAGATGACGGGCAGCGCGTTTTCGCTGTCGCTAGCGATGCCCGCCGACGGGGTGGAGGTGCTCGAGGGCGAACTGGTCCGCGGCGCCTTGCAGGAGGAGCACATCCACCTGTATTGCGCGTTCTGCAAGTCGTGGGTGATGACCCGTCCGGCGGGAATCGACTGGCTGATCAACCTGCGTGCCTCGATGCTCGACCCGCATGCGGACTTCGTGCCGTTCATCGAGACCTATACCGATGCCCGGCTCTCCTGGGTATCGACCCCGGCCAAGCACAGCTTTGCCGGCCTGCCGGCGATGGAGGAGTATCAGCCGCTGGTCGAGGCATTCGCCGCCGAAGCTTGATCGAATGCCCGCTCCGAGCCGCCCCCTCCTGACCTTCTGCAGGATCAATGGTTTTGGCCCGTATTTTCCCGAAGCCGGCGAGGCGTGAACCTCGTCTTCTTTCGCTCCCCCCAAGCGCTACCATACTGGCACTACACCTGCACAGCACCACGCCCGGGCGCTAGAGCCCGGCAATGTCATGATCTCGAAGCTGCCTCCCCTTGCCGAAGTGCTCGAACTGGTTCCCGACGCGGTCTGCGTCGTCGATGCCGAGGGCCACTTTCTGTACGTCAATGGATGCTTCGAGGAGATCTTCGGCTACGCACCCGACGAGGTGCTTGGGCGGCGAATATTCGACCTGATCCATCCCGATGACCGCGCGGCGACCATCCAGCAAGCCCAACAGGTGATGGGCGGCACGCCGCAGCGGCATTTCCGCAATCGCTACATCCACAAGAACGGTCACAGCGTAGACATCCAATGGTCGGCCCGCTGGCTGCCCGACTACGGTGTGCGTATCGGGGTAGCCCACGAAGTAACCGAACTGCGCCGCACCGAGCGTGAGCTGGAGCACCGCGCCAGCCACGATCCGTTGACCGGATTGTCCAACCGCCACCGGTTGCACTGCGAGTTGCAATACGCCATTGCTCACGCGGCACAGACCGGCGACGGACTGGCCGTGCTCTACATGGACCTCGACGGCTTCAAGGAAGTCAACGATCGGGGCGGGCATGACGCCGGCGACCGCCTGCTGTGCGAGGTCGCGCAGCGACTGCAGCATGGTCTCCGTCAAGGCGACTTGGTGGCCCGTGTCGGTGGCGACGAGTTTGTCGCGCTGCTGTCTGGCTGCCGCGATATCGAAGCCGCCCGGATCGTCGCCGATGGCCTGCGCGCTCGCCTGAGCCTGCCCTACACGCTACCCGATGGCTTGTTCCAGCTGGATGCCAGCGTCGGGATCGCCTGTTTCCCCACAGACGGAAGCGACCCGTACGCCTTGCTGGCGCACGCCGACCGCGCGATGTATGTGGACAAGCGCCAGCGGCCGCGGCGCGGTGACACCGACCTGGCCCGCGACATCGCCGCGGACGCCTGATCGCCCGTTGTTCCCTGGCTTTTTGGCCAGCCGCAGGCGTGAGGTTCAACCACCGTATTGCTTGGGGAGCGGCAGGTCGGGACGCTCGCCCTGCCAGTAAATCGTCACCACCCACCAGCGATGGCCGTCGAACAGCAGTTGGAAGCTGTTGATGCCGCGCTGGAACGGCTTGGCATCCGCTTCGGCATGACGCGATTCGTAGGTGCTGAACACCTGGGCGATGTCGCCGTAGCGCTCCACCGTGCGGTGCGACTCGCGTTCGAAGAACCCATCTTTCTCCATAAGAGGTTCGGCCCGGCGAATGTAGTCCTCTACGCTCATGACGCGGGCCTCGCTGGCGCCGCCGTCCTTGCCCGCATGCACGGAAATCAGCCGGGCGCCCGGAACAAACAGCGAGCGCATGCGATCCCAATCGCGCTTCTGGCCTTTGGCGCCGGAGATCACGCTGTAGACCGCCTTCATGACCGCGTCCATCGAGGACACATCCGTGGGTTGCGCGACGGGTGTTGCGGGTGTGCCGGCGGCGGTTTGGCTGGATGCCGCAGCACTTTGCGCCGCGACCGGCTGCCATGCGGACGCTGCGAACACCAGCGCGCAAGGCAACAGCCACGTACGGAACGAGATAAGACGCATGGTGTGCTCTCCGCTGTTCGTGAGATGAAGACCGTACCGCATGTCGCACACGACCCCGAACCAGACATCGCGCCGCCTGGGCCGCGCCAATCCGCTGCCTGGCCTGGCAAGCGGAACTGACCCCTTTCTGCTTGGGGGTGTCCCGTCGCAGTGCCTCACCTTAGCGACGCCCGCATGCATTCCGGAACATGACTGACGACACAGGTGTCAGCATGGCCACCGCACCAACGGGACCCCGTCGAGCGGCCGCGTTACCATCGTCACTTGCCTGGCACCGGCCGGCGTACGACGCTTGACCGGGTGACCCTGGGGAGCGAACAACGTGAACATCGCAACGCCCTCTCTTGCAGTTCGCGCGACAGCCGACGAAATCCCAACCGCCCGTGTCCGCATCGAGTCGGTCGACCTGCTGCGCGGAATCATCATCGTCATCATGGCGCTGGATCACGTCCACGATTTCTTCGGTGCGCTCGATGCCAGCCCGACTGATCTCGCCACCACCACGCCAGCACTTTTCTTCACTCGCTGGATCACCCACTTCTGCGCCCCGGTGTTTTTCATGCTCACCGGCACCGGCGCCTGCCTGGCGCTTCAGCGCATGTCGAAAAGCGAACTGTCGCGATTCCTGCTCACGCGCGGTCTGTGGTTGCTCTTCCTCGAAGTGGTGGTGATGCGTTTTGCCCTGCAGTTCAACCTCGACTACCGAGTGACCATGATCACCGTGCTGTGGGCGCTGGGCTGGTCGATGATCGTGCTGGCGGGGCTGATCCATCTGCCGAATTGGGCCATCCTCGCTTTCGGCGTTGTCCTGGTTGCGGGCCACAACCTGCTGGACGGCATTCCACCGACGGCTTTCGGCAGCCTCGCACCGCTGTGGTCGGTGCTTCATGCGCCAGGCTTTCTCCTCAACACCCCCGGCCATATCGTGTTCGTCGCCTATCCGCTGATCCCCTGGCTGGGCGTGACCGCGCTCGGCTACATGCTGGGACAGACGTATGGCTGGAGCGACGACCGCCGCCGGGCGCTGCTGCTCCGGCTCGGCGTCGGGCTCAGCCTGGGCTTCGTGCTGCTGCGGCTGCTGAACGTATACGGCGATCCGGTGCCGTGGTCGGTGCAGAAGTCTCCACTATGGACGCTGCTGTCCTTCCTCAATCTCCTGAAGTACCCGCCGTCGCTGCTGTTCCTGATGATGACGCTGGGGCCGGCGCTGCTGCTGTTGCACGCGTTCGACAACGGCGTGCCGGGCTTGCTGCGCCCGGCACTGATCATCGGCAAAGTGCCGCTGTTCTTCTATGTCCTGCACTTCTACCTGATCCACCTGCTGGCGGTGGCTACCTGCTATCTGCGTTTCGGCAACGTGAGCGGCATGTTCCAGTCGCCTGACCTCGGCCACTTCCCGTTCACCGCGCCACCGGGATGGGACATCGGACTGCCGACGATCTACCTGCTGTGGGCATGCGTGGTGCTGGCCTTGTACCCGCTCTGCCGCTGGTATGCCGGCGTAAAGCGGCGGCGCAAGGACTGGTGGCTCAGCTATCTTTGAGCGTCATCCGGCACGTGGGGAATTTGAAGCATCCGGCAGTGGGCGCCGGTCCGAATCCATCCTCTAGCCAGCAGACGATGGATTTCATCCCGACTTCTCCTGTACCTATACATTGGCCAGGAACGTCGCGGACGGAGCGAAAAACAGCGTGCCGGTGACGGCTTTGCTGAAGTCCAGCAGGCGGTCATAGTTGCCCGGGGGCTGACCGACGAACATGTTGACCAGCATCTGCTCGATCCGGTCCGGCGATCGCGCGTAACCGATGAAGTAGGTGCCGAACTCGCCCTTGCCCACCTCGCCGAACGGCATGTTGTCGCGCACGATTTGCAGCTGCTTGCCGTCCTTCTCGATATTGGTCAGTACGTTGTGCGCGTAGGGGGCTTTCTCGGCATCCGTCTGTTCGATATCCGAGAGTTTCGCCCTGCCGACGATGTTTTCCTGTTGCTCGACGGGCACCGCGTTCCATGCCTTCAGATCGTGAAGGTACTTCTGCGTAATCACATAACTTCCACCGGCGAAGGCAGTGTCTTCGTCGCCGATGATCGCAGCGTCGATGGCGTCCTGATCCACGGGATTCTCGGTGCCGTCGACAAAGCCGAGTAGATCGCGTTCGTCGAAGTATTTGAAGCCGTGCACTTCGTCTGCCGTAGCGACGCCATCGCCGAGGCGGGACATGATCTGCGTCGCCAGCTCGAAGCACAGATCCATGCGCGTGGCGCGGATATGGAAAAGCATATCGCCTGGCGTGGAAACGGCGTGGTGCTGTCCCTTGATCTCGCGGAACGGATGCAGATCGCGGGGCCTCGGTTGCCCGAAAAGCCGGTCCCACGCGCCGGACCCGAAGGCCATGATGCAAGACAGGCGTCCGTCGGGATCGCGAAAACCCACCGCGCGCAAAAGAGACGCCAGGTCGCCACAAAGCGCCCGCACTGCCTCTTCGTGCTGAGGTCCGGGATTCAACGTCACCACGAGAAAAATGGCGGCGCTCGTAAGCTTGGCGACAACGGGTTGCGGAACGACGGAAGACACTAGCTACCCCTTATCAATGGTTTTGCCCAGTATGACTGGGCTCTTTCTTCAAAGGTGAAATGACGTTGCCGCGGCACGGGCAATATCCGCGAACAGCGCGTTACGCTCCGCTTCCGACGCGGATGAGTCAGTCAGGAAGGCGGCAACGATCACCGTGTGACCGTTCGGCCCACTGAGAATGCCGATGTCGTTGAACGAAGCCATCCTGCCATCCAGTGAATAGGACGTGCCTGTCTTGTCGGCGAGACCAACTCCCCGCGGCACCCCGGCCCTCAAACGGTTGGGAATGGTTTGCGCGGCCATCAGGTCGAGCAGATGCTGCGTGGAAGCCGGCGTCAACAGCTCATTGCCGTGAAGCTTGCGCAGGAACATGACAGCGGCATCCGGCGTGCTTCGATTGTAGGGAGCGGCAAGAAACGCCTTGAAGCCGCGACGGTGGCGTTCTAGCGATGCCTGCGCGGATTCCTTCGCAGGTACCTCCTGCCCGGGTCCCAGGTTCTGAAATATCCGCCCTACTCCGGCCTCGTCCAGATCGACCCGCATCCCATCGATGCCATGCACGCGTAGAAACGCGGTCACCACCTGCGGACCACCGACGACTTTCACCAACGCATCCACAGCCGTGTTGTCGCTTTCGCTGACCGCGGCCTTCAACAGCTGTTCCACCGTGAACGTCATCCGCTCGCCACGGAAATGCGCACCGATGGATGGCACGGCCGAGCCACTCAGCACGTCCGCGCGGGTCAGCGTCACCTGTTGTTGCAGCGAGAGCTTCCCTTCATCGATGCGCCAAAGCACCGCGGCGGCCACCGGCGCCTTGAACACGCTCATCATCGGAAAGGCCTGACCGCCATTGACACTGGCTTCGGCACCGCTTTGCAGATCGAGCACGGCGACACCGAGCGTTCCCGGACGCGCGCGCCGAGCCAGCGCGTCGAGTGTCTGCTGCAGCCTGACATCCGGCGTTTTCGCCGCGGCAGCATCGAGCGCTTTCGCGGATGGCGCCACGCAGGCGAACGAAAGCGCGAATACCGCCGCAGCCATGATGGAGCAACGAGTACGAGAACGATGCATGGGACGCTTCCTGGTCGAAGAGGGAAACCGACGGCAATCTGGCACACGATTATGGCGAAGTCGTGGCCTGTCGCTGGCCGGGAGCCGGTTCCGCCGCAGCGAGCGCCGCGGCTTCCGCATCGTCGAACAGGCGCGAACGGGCGATGAAACGCACGCCGTCCACCGCTTCGAGCGAGAAGCTGTCACCGCCGCCGTCGACGACGTCGATGCATAACTGGCAACGCGCCACGTACCGGAAATGCGCCACAGCGACATGGAACGGACAGCCGTCTATCACGCCCAGCAGCACGTCCTGCTGGCCGACGCGAAAATCCGCGGCGCGGAAGCACATCGGCGCGCTGCCCTCGCAACAGCCACCGGAGAGATGAAAGATCAACTCGCCATGTTGCGCGCGCAACTGCCGCAGCAGTTCGAGCGCTCTGTCGGTGAAGACGACCCGGTCGGGCAACACCATGTTCTCCAGGAAGGTCCGGCCCAGCCGCCGCGGCCGGACCGGTATGTGAGTGGTGAACCTCTCAGAACAGCCCGGCGGCGTGCGTGTCGTAGCTGACCAGCAGGTTCTTGGTCTGCTGGTAGTGCTCGAGAATCATCTTGTGCGTCTCGCGGCCGAAGCCCGACAGCTTGTAGCCGCCAAAGGCGGCATGCGCCGGATACTGGTGATAGCAGTTGGTCCACACGCGACCGGCCTCGATGGCGCGGCCGACGCGATAAGTGTTATGCACGCTGCGCGACCACACGCCTGCGCCGAGGCCATACACGGTGTCGTTGCCGATCGCGATGGCATCGTCCAGATCCTTGAAGCGGGTCACCGAAAGCACCGGTCCGAAGATTTCCTCCTGGAAAATACGCATGCTGTTGTCGCCGGAAAACACCGTCGGCTGCATGAAGAAACCCTTGTCCAACCTGCCGCCGAGCTGCGCCCGTGCGCCACCGGTGAGGCACTTGGCACCTTCCTGCCGGCCGATGTCGACGTAGCCGAGGATCTTCTCCAGCTGCCCGGCCGAGCACTGCGGTCCCATCTGCGTGGTCGGGTCCAGCGGATCGCCGACCTTGATCTTCGCCACGCGGGCCACGGCGCGTTCGACGAACTCGTCGAAGATCGAATCCTGCACCAGTGCGCGCGAGGGGCATGTGCACACCTCGCCCTTGTTGAAGGCGAACAGCGCAAAGCCTTCCATCGCCTTGTCGAGGAAGTCGTCTTCATGGTCCATGACGTCGGCGAAGAAGATGTTCGGCGACTTGCCGCCCAGTTCCATGGTCTGCGGAATGATGGTCTCGGCGGCGTATTGCATGATCTGCCGGCCGGTGGTGGTTTCGCCGGTGAAGGAAATCTTGGCGATACGCGGGCTGCGCGCCAGCGGCGTGCCGACCTCCGAACCATGCCCGAACACCACGTTGAGCACGCCCGGCGGCAGCAGGTCGCCGATCAGATCCATCAGCACGGCGAGACTCATCGGCGTATCCGACGCCGGTTTGATCACGACACAGTTGCCCGCCGCCAGCGCCGGCGCCATTTTCCAGGCGGCCATCAGCAGCGGGAAGTTCCACGGAATGATCTGGCCGACCACGCCCATCGGTTCCTTGAAATGGTAGGCGATGGTGTCGTGGTCGATTTCCCCGATGCTGCCCTCCTCCGCGCGGATGCAGCCGGCGAAGTAGCGGAAATGGTCGGCCGCCAGCGGGATGTCGGCGTTGAGCGTTTCGCGGATGGGCTTGCCGTTGTCGCGGGTTTCGACCCGCGCCAGCAACACCACGTTGGCCGTGATGCGGTCGGCGATGCGATTGAGGATGGCGGCGCGGTCGGCGGGCGAAGTGCGGGCCCAGCCTTTCCGCGCGGCGTGCGCGGCGTCCAGCGCGCGCTCGACATCGTCTGCGTCCGAGCGCGCGATCTCGCACAGCACGCTGCCGTCGATAGGGCTGATGTCGGTGAAGTAGCGTCCCTTCGCCGGCGCCTTCCACTCGCCGCCAATGAAGTTGCGGCGGGCTGCTTTAGCGCTTCGTATGCCATGGTCGTACTCCGAATCGGTCGGGGGGAAAACAAGCTGCGGCGTGACGGAGCTCCCGCGACTGGGATCGCTCCCTCAGCCTCTCTCGCAGATTCCGAGCGTGCGACGGGTCGGCGACACAGACATTGATCAGGGTCAAGTTCGGAGGCGCATCGATGCAGCCGGCGCCCGACGCTTCGATACGAATCATGTCGATCGCGTTACAACGAGCCGGTAGTTGACCCAAATCATCTTGAGCGGCCGCCTCGCCGCATAACCTCGCACAGACATCTGGTCTGCAACGAGGGACGCTCCATGGCAAAGACGATGAAAGCGGCGGTCGTCAGGGAATTCGGCAAACCCCTGAGCATCGAGGAAGTGGCTGTTCCGATTCCCGGGCCCGGCGAGGTGCTGGTGAAGATCGTGGCTACCGGGGTGTGCCATACCGATCTGCACGCGGCCGATGGCGACTGGCCGGTGAAGCCGACGGTGCCGTTCATTCCCGGACACGAAGGCGCCGGCATCGTCGCGGCAGTAGGCCCTGGAGTGACCCACCTCAAGCGAGGCGACGCGGTAGGCATCGCATGGCTGCACGACGCCTGCGGCGGCTGCGAGTACTGCGTCACCGGTTGGGAGACGCTGTGCGAAAGCCAGCACGACAGCGGCTACAGCGTGAACGGCAGCTTCGCCGAATACGCCATAGGCGCAGCCGACTACGTTGCCAGGCTGCCCCACAACGTCGACTTCGCGCAGATGGCGCCCATCCTCTGCGCCGGCGTCACCACGTACAAGGGCATCAAAGAGACCGAGGCCCGGCCCGGCGAATGGATCGCGATCTCCGGCATCGGCGGCCTCGGCCATGTCGCCATCCAGTACGCCAAGGCCATGGGCCTGCACGTGGTAGCCCTGGACGTCAGTCAGCAGAAGCTCGATCTGGCACGGCAGCTGGGCGCCGATGCGGCCTTCAACGCCCTCGATAGCGATGTCGCCGGCCAGGTCATCGAGGCCACCCGCGGCGGCGCGCATGGCGTACTGGTGACAGCCGTCTCCCCGCCGGCCTTCTCGCAGGCGCTGCGCCTGGTCAGGCGCAAGGGAACCGTGGCCCTGGTGGGTCTGCCACCGGGCGATTTCGCCACGCCGATTTTCGACGTGGTGCTCAAGCGGATCACCTTGCGCGGCTCCATCGTCGGCACCCGCAAAGACCTGGCCGAGGCAGTGGCGTTCGCCGCCGAAGGCAAGGTGCGCGCACACATCCACCACGCCCGCCTGGAAGACATCAATACCGTGTTCGCCAATCTCAAGGCCGGCACGGTCGACGGGCGAATCGTGATCACGCTTTGAAATTTTCGGCATGCCTTGTCCATGGGCAGGCCGAAGCTCGATGCGAAGAAGGAGGCTCGGGCGATCGAGCCTTTCACGGCGCGTGAACAACATCAGCGCACGCACCGGGCGGGATGCTTCGCTGGTACGGCAAGGACGTTCGTCAAGCGGTGGCTGTGTCATGCCCCTGAGCGGCCTGATCCGGCCCAGGCCAATCCTGATGTCGATTCCGCCCATCTCCGTTCGTCGCATACAGGAACGCGGCCATCCTGTCCGCCCACCCCACCGAGGAGATAGCCATGTCCTATATCGATGGTTTCGTGATCGCCGTGCCCAACGCCAATCGCGAGCAGTTCATCAAGCACGCCAAGACCTTTGATGCCATGTTTCTGGAGTACGGCGCCACCCGCGTGATGGAGTGCTGGGGCGACAACGTGCCCGAAGGCAAGCTCACCGATTTCCGCCGCGCCGTGCAGGCAAAAGAAGACGAGTCCGTGGTGTTCTCGTGGGCCGAATGGCCCGACAAGGCCACCCATGATGCCGGCATGGAGAAATTCATGAAGGATCCCCGCATGGCGGCCGCAAGCGACATGCCCTTCGACGGCAAGCGCATGATCTTCGGCGGCTTCGCACCGGTGATCAGCCTGGGGGCGTAGCCAAACCGGGGCGACGCCCTACCTGTTCGCCGCGCCACGATCGCCCGTGACTTCCGCATGCAGCCGGCGGGAGGGAAGATGGGTCGCATAAAAAAAGGCGCCCTTTCGGGCGCCTCCGGCTCAGGGGCGTGAGCTCACCATCACCCGTCCTTGTTGCTCCCACCGAACCTCCGATGTCTGCACCGCTAACATCCTGTCGGCTCGTTATGGCTGTGGGCAGCTAAAAAATACGCCACTGGCATCCCACCCGACACTGGCATTTCCTACAGTAGCCGTCTCCATGGCGTCGTGCCTTCGGTACTGGCTTGGTCACCAAGCGCCACCCAAACCCGGGCCAGCTCATCCGCCCCGGTATCCCGTGGGCACTCAATTGAGGGATCGGCGACCGACCCACAAGCGCTGGGGACCCGCCCCCTGCCCGGCAAGCTTGTCGTAGGGATTGCGCAGCCGGCAGCGATCGATCGACAGGCAACCGCAGCCGATGCAGTCATCGAGGGTGTCGCGCAGCTTCTTGAGCTGCGCCATGCGCTCGTCAAGATCGGCGCGCCACGCGGCGGACAATCGCGCCCAATCGGCGCGGGTCGGCGCGGCCGTGGCAGGCAATGTCGCCAGCGCCGCAGCGATGTCGGTCAATGCAATGCCTACTCGCTGGGCCACGCGGATGAATGCCACGCGCCTCAGCACGTCTCGCGCATAGCGTCGCTGATTGCCCTGCGTGCGATCACTGCTGATCAGCCCCTTGGTTTCGTAGAAATGCAGGGCCGACACCGACACGCCGGCGCGTCGCGCCACTTCGCCTACCGAGAGAGTCGGAGAGATTCCGGCCTGTTCCAGTCTGGTTTTCATGCATCACCTCTTGACCTCAACTTTACATGAGGTTTTACAGTGCATGCCCATCCCGGTTCAAACCCACGCTTCGCAGGAGCCTCCACCATGACCACCCCAGCCAGCCACGCCGCGTCGATCTTCCGCATCGACCGCTTCGTCGTCCCCGCCGAAGCCTTGCCCGCCTTCATGGAACGGCTGCGCTTCACCCAGAAAACTCTGGATACCGTGCCCGGCTGCAAGCAGAACCTGGTGCTGAAACAGGACGGCAGCCCGGGCGTGTTCAACATCATCACTCTGGTCGAATGGAGCGACGCGGAGGCAGTCACCGCCGCCAAGGCCACCATGCAGGCGAAGTACACCGAAGAAGGTTTCGACCCTGCAGCGTTCATCCAGAAGCTGGGTGTGCAAGCGGATATGGGCGTCTATCGCGACGCTTGACGATCGCCCGCGACAACGCGGTCGATCCTTTTCTTCGGTCGGCGCAGACGCCTCAGCATGGATAGTTGTTGACGTACAATAATTGTATTCATACAATCATTTCATGAAAACGACTCATGCGCCCGCAAGACAGCTCAAGCCGCACCCAAGCCTGATCCTCGCCATTTGCTGCCTCAGCCTGCTGATGGTTGCGATGGATGTCACGATCGTCAACGTCGCGCTCCCCTCGATTCACCACGACCTGAGCGCATCGATTTCCGGACTGCAGTGGGTGATCGATGCCTACACGATGGTGGTGGCCAGCTTGTTGATGATGGCCGGCTCCATGGCAGATCGCTTCGGGCGCCGACGCGTCTTCCTGATCGGCATGGGCGTCTTCATGCTCGGTTCGCTGCTGTGCAGCCTGGCTACCAACATCCACGGTCTGATCGCCTTCCGCGTGTTGCAGGCCTTGGGGGCCACCATGCTGAACCCGGTGGCGATGTCCATCATCGTCAATACCTTTCATGAACCGAAGGCACGCGCCCGCGCGATCGGCATATGGGGTGCCGTGGCCGGCGTCTCGATGGCGTTGGGGCCGCTGATCGGCGGTGCCCTCACGCAAAGCATCGGCTGGCGTTCGATCTTCTGGGTCAATCTGCCGATCGGCGCGGCAGCGATGGTGCTGGCAACGCTCTATATACCCGAGTCGAAAGCGGCGCAGCCGCGACGGGTGGACCCGGTCGGGCAGACGTTGGTCTTTGTCGCACTCGCCATGCTGACTTACGCCGTTATCGAAGGGCCGCATATCGGCTGGAATACGCCGATCATCGCCGGTGCGTTTACGTTGGTCGTACTCGCCATCGTGTCCTTGCTGGTCTACGAGCCGCGACGGGATGAGCCGCTGATCGACCTGCGATTCTTCCGCAGCACCCCTTTCAGCAGCGCCACCGTGATCGCCATCTGCAGCTTCTCGGCCTTCTCCGGCTTTCTATTCCTCAATACCCTCTACTTGCAGGAAGTGCGTGGCTACTCCGCGTTTCAAACCGGGTTGTGTACGCTGCCGATGGCTCTTGCAACCATCCTTTGTTCACCTCTTTCCGGAAGGCTGGTCGGTACCCATGGCACGCGGCCCTCGTTGTTGATCTCCGGTACGGCGACCACCATCAGCGCGTTAATGCTCACGCCATTGACCGCAACGACGCCGCTGGGTGTGCTGCTGGTGAGCTACGTGATCTTCGGCATCGGTTTTGGCATGGTGAACGCGCCCATCACCAACACCGCCGTTTCAGGCATGCCGAAGGCGCAAGCCGGGCTGGCCGCTGCAGTGGCATCCACCAGCCGACAAATCGGTGCATCCCTTGGCGTGGCGATTGCCGGTACCATTGCCGGAGCCCGGGGCGTGCTGCACAACTTCCCTCAAGCAACGCATCCGTTCTGGTGGCTGGTCGGCGGCGGCGGTGTAGCAGTGGTTTTTCTGGGCTGGCTTTCCAGCACATCCTGGGCTCATGGCACCCGGCGCCACGCTGCGCATCTGCTGGAAGAGGTGCCCACGGGAGCGGCGGTGTGAAAAAGGCAGTACCGAAACAGAGTGACACCGATTTCATCTGGCAAACCCTGGTCGCCTGGGTGATGGACAGCCGCGGCGACTGGCGCCGCAAGGTCACCGACGCCACCGGATTGCCCTTCAGCCGGATACGCGCACTCAAGCGCCTGGGCGCCGGCCCGATGACGCTCAAGGATCTCGCGGACGCCATGTCCACAGACGCCCCAGCTGCGACCGTCGCCATCAACGATCTGGAAAACCGCGGCCTGGTCGAACGTTACCCTCATCCTGAAAACCGGCGTGCGAAGCTGGTGGCGATCACGGCCGCGGGCCGTAGCGTCGTCACCACTACACACCGGGTTATCGAAACAACCCCCTCTGCCCTGCAGAATTTGTCGACCACGGATATCAAGACCTTGCGAAACATTCTGGACAAGATCGTGGCGCATCAGGAATCTCGAGCCGAAGACTGACCGAAGTTCGAAAAAACCGGACAGAGTGGACTGGCCAGGATTTGACGGACATCTTCGACGCCACCCTCTGGAGGTCGGCGCTACGCGCGTGATGAAGTGCTGATGCGATGGCGTACCCGACGGCAGCACATGACTCTCGGCGCCTTCGCGCAGGTGGTCAGCCGACCGGCGTAGTCGTGAGATCAGGCAATTGCAGGCGCTTCCGACCTCATCGGCTTTGCTCGCGGATCGCCAGGTTTGGTGCTATTGCTGCCGTGCCCACTTCGCTATTGGGAAAAGAGATGCCGGACCTTCCCTTGCGCTGCTCCATGGTTTCGGTGGTGGTCGTCAGGGGCGCCGGCGAGAACGCCCGTACTCTGCTCGCGCATCGGGCCGTAGCGCACCTGCAAGGGCTGTGGACTTACGTGGCCGGACACATCGAGCCAGGCGAAAAAGCCTGGCAGACCGCCCTGCGCGAACTGCACGAGGAAACCGGCCTGCAGGCCACTGCCCTGTATTCGGTCGACCGTTGCGAAATTTTCTACGACGTGCGCGACGAGTGCATCGCCATCGTGCCGGCCTTTGTCGCCTTCGTGGATACCGCCGCCGAGGTCCGCCTGAACCACGAACACGACGACCACGCATGGATGACGTTCGCCGAAGCGATCGCGCGGCTTCCCTTCAGTGGGCAACGCGACATATACGCCGACGTCCATCGCGAGTTCGTACTGCGGCCACCGCCGGATGCACTGCGCATGCCCTGCTGACACCCGGCAGGCTTGTTTGGCAAGTGGCTCTGACCCAGATGTTCGCGCAGACATTTCAGACCTGGATATTTACGAGCGCTGCACACGTCTGGTGAAAACATCGCTCTGTTAAGGTCCGAACTGGTTGTCCCAGCGCGGCGCGTTTCACGGTCGACAAAGAGGAACGAATCATGACGAAGCAAACACGCACACCGTCGCTTGCGCTTGGCGCCGGCCTTGCCGCTGGACTTCTGATCTCGGTAATCCCTGGCACAGCCGCCGCGCAAAATAGCTGGCCAGGCAGCAAGGTTGGCGAGCCGACGCCCACGGTAGCGGGCATGCCGCCGGAACTGGCCAAGAACCTGGCCAACTTCGACGACCTCGACTTCCACGTTTACACCGGGCAGCAATGGGAAAACCTTCATAAGAGCCACGGTCAAAACATCGTTGTGCACTACCCGGATGGCCACACCACCAGGGGCATCCCGGATCACATCAAAGAACTGAAGTTCATGTGGACCTTCGCGCCGGACAATCGCATTACCGAGCACCCCGTGCGGTTCGGCACGGCGGACGCCCAGTGGACAGCCGTCATGGGATTCCTCGACGGTACCTTTACCAAGCCCATGGTCATGGCGAACGGCACCGTGATTCAGCCCACCGGCAAGGCGTACCACCTCCCGATGGCGACCCTGGGGCATTGGAACAAGCAAGGTGTCATGGCCGAGGAATATCTGTTCTGGGATAACGCCACACTCATGAAGCAAATCGGGGTTGGCAAGTAAACCCGGGCCATCTCACTCCGACCCAGATATTCGGTCAGTTCCCGTTCTTCTCAGCCCGCCCTTCGCACCGCGTCCTCGGCGGCCGCCTCGATCAGCTTGCGCACGGCGGCCTTGCGGCGCTTGCCGACCGTCAGCTGGGTGAATACTGCGAGACTGGTGAGCACGAAGAGCATGTCGACCAGGTCGGCCGAGGCGCGGATACGCACCGCCCCCCGCTCGACCAGCCGCCTCACCACGACCGACATCGTCTCGCGCCGCCGTTCGTTGCGGGCGCCAAGGCTCTCTGCAAAATCGGCGTCGCCCGAGGCAGCCCCATGCAGGCTGGCCATCGACCCCAGGTCGAGACCCCAGAAGTCGCAGAAGATCCCAATCAGCCGGCGCAGGCTCGCCATGGGATCGGGATCGGCCAATGCCGCGCCGATGCGATGCAACCCGCCACGCGTTGCCAGCTCGTCAAACACTGCCTCAAGCAGGGCACGGCGCGAGCCGAGCTGGTTGTAGACGGTCAGCCGGCTCACTCCGGCTGCATTGGCCACCGACTCCAGTGAAAACCCCGCCACGCCAGCCTCACGCAGCAGCGCGGCGGCTGCCGTCACGATGCGCGCACGAGTCTGCTCCGCCGCCTCTGCTCGCGCAGCGCCGCGATAGGTCCGCGCGGTCATCTTGTGCACCTCGATAATTCACTATACATTTCGTATACCCAATATCCGATGTGAGGCCGTCATGCAAACCCTGCTGGTTGTTCTCATTGTGCTGCACGTATTGACCGGCGTGTTCTGGGCCGGCTCGACCTTCGTCCTGGCGCGCACCGGGGGCGCCAGCGCGGAACACCTGGCCTTTCCGCAGTTCGGCGCCGCCATCGCCACCATGCTGATGGGTATCGCCGTCTGGGCGCTCGCGCTGCGCACCGTCCCGCCGATCCCGTCGCTCCACGTGCTCGGTGCCGGCGTGATCTGCGCCGTGCTCGCCGCGGTGGTACAGGCGCTGGCCCTGCCGGCAGTGCGGCAGCTGCGGACGCGCAGCCCGGATGAGATCGCGCCACGCCGCCGCATCGCCATCCATCAGCGTATCGCTGGCGTACTGCTGATGATCACCGTAGTGAGCATGGCGTTGTGGGGACATATTTGAAGAGATGTTTATAGCGAACAAATGAACCTGAGCCACCCCCTTTCCCCGACCTATCCCTAGTTGTCGTGTGCCGCATGCATGCGACGGATGCGCACCGTGCTTCCGCCTTCGTAGATCACGACGTAGGTGGAGCCTTCATGCGTCTGCTGCGTCACGTGCACGGGGTCGGCCTCGATGGCTTTCTGCAGAGCGTCCTGGTGAAACGCCGCCAGATCGCCTTCCGGAATCAGTATCAGGGGTGGGCTGATCTGCTGGAAGCTGCTGAAGTGGCTGCTGCACCCGGCTGTTGTGTTGAACAAGCCCTGGCCGCAGCCCACGGCGGATACTTCCGGCAGGCGCTTGAGCCAGATGAAATACTTGTTCTCGTGGGTGATCCAGACGCGATTGTGTCGAGCATCGTTGCCGCCGATATCGTCCGACTTCCAGAAGCGGACCAGCGAAGCCTGGTGGCAGTCGGCTGATGCGCATTCCTGCAGCACCAGATATTCGTTGTCCTGCAGACGTATGGGCTCGATGCTGAGGATGTCGTCCTTCACCAGCGCCTGTGCCGGGAACACCACCGCAGGCATGCGCGGATCGACCTTGAAGTCGCCGGAGATCAGATAGCCGCCGTGTTGCGACGAGTACGCCGGCGCGGTGACCTTGACCGCAGGCAAAGTGGTTTGCGCCCGGGCGACGAGACTCGCCAGGGCCAGGCTACCTAGCCATAGGGTGCATGCGGATTTCATCGGGCCTCCTAGCCATGGACGAAACAGCCGCCGCTATGGCACATGGCGGCGAATGACGTTGCCATCGTAGCAAACACCTATTGCCACAGAATGGCTACCCATGAACCCGGTCCGATGAGCGGAACGCGTGTTCGCCCAGAACAGCCCTTCGACATTGCCGCCCGCAACTTAATTCACCCACTCCTTTCAGGCGTGTCGATCTGCGCACCCGTCGTTCGTCGAAGAGAATGAAGGGCACATCCCCGCTGCCCTGAACTCAGGAGAATCCACATGGCCAGCAAGAACACGATTTGCCTTTGGTATGACGGCACCGCGCTGGACGCCGCTACTTTTTACGCCAAGACGTTCCCGGATAGCGCCGTGGGCGCCGTCCATCGTGCACCGGGTGACTATCCCGCGGGCAAGCAGGGCAACGTGCTGACGGTGGAGTTCACGGTCATGGGCATCCCGTGCCTGGGCCTGAACGGTGGCCCCGGGGTTCCGCACACCGATGCGTTCTCGTTCCAGGTGGCGACCGACGACCAGGCCGAAACCGACCGCCTGTGGAACGCGATCATCGGCAACGGTGGCCAGGCAAGCGTCTGCGGCTGGTGCAAGGACCGCTGGGGCCTGTCGTGGCAGATCACCCCGCGCGCCCTGGTCGCAGCGGTCACCGATTCGGATCCTGTCGCGGCCAAGCGCGCATTCGACGCCATGATGAAGATGACGAAGATCGACATCGCCGCGATCGAGGCCGCCCGCCACGGCTGAGGAAGCCGAAGGACATACCGGCGATGGCTTGGCCACGCCGGGCAGCGCTTCGACTCCGCACGCGGCGCGGGCTACGCTCAGCGCGAACGGTTCGTGAGTCGGGTTATCCAAGTCAGTGCCATCCACTCCCTTTTTTTTCATGACGCCATGCCATCCCCTGGAGCCTTCCCATGACCCCCACCATCACTGCTTTTGAACGGTCGCCCGATCGCGGCAAAGGACTCGCGCGCGACATGCGCGTTCGCTGGGCGCTTGAAGAAGCGGGCCAGCCTTACGAGGTTCGTCTTGTTTCATTCAGTGCGATGAAAGAACCCGCGCATCGGGCGCTTCATCCTTTCGGGCAGATACCCACCTATGAGGAAGGCGATCTCGCCCTGTTCGAGTCGGGGTCCATCGTGTTCCATATCGCGGAGCGCCATGCAGGCCTGCTGCCGGACGATGCGAATGCCCGGGCGCGTGCGATCACATGGATGTTTGCCTCGGTCAACACGATAGAGCCACCTATCCTCGATCTCCAAACCGCCAAGTTTCAGGAGGGCGACAAGCCCTGGGCCGAGCAGCGCCTGCCTCTTGTCCTGGATCGCATCCGTCACCGGCTGGGCGACCTTTCCGTTCGTCTCGGCGATGCCGAATGGCTCGATGGTGCGTTCAGCGCGGGCGACCTCATGATGATAGGCGTGCTGCTCAGATTGAGAGCATCGGGCCTGCTGGACGAATACCCGAACCTCGCCGCCTATGTCGCCCGCGGCGAAGCTCGGCCCGCGTACAAGCGCGCCTTCGCCGCGCAATTGGCGGTGTTCACTAGCCAGGCTCAGGTCGGCTGATAGAGACACAAGGCACATCCAAACCATGATCCCGGCGTCCAGCGACACCATCGCAGACGCCGGGAAGTGAGACGGGAATCTCATTTTCACAACGTGGTCCGCATTACGGTCCGCAGCACGACATCACGCTTTAGGGGAAGCGTATGCAAGGGATCTGCAGACCTCCGTATTACCCGCTTGCGACAGGCGATCTGCCTGGCCCGCCGACACCCGCACCCCCTCGTTGAACCCGCTGCCTCACTGATCTGCCCAAGGCGGATTGCGCCCGCACGTCATGCGGTCGCCAAACGAACCATGTATCTGGACTGACAGGTCCGATCGTCCGGGGGTCCGACAGCACGCGAACAGGCCTGCGCATGAAACGCGGCGGCAGTGCCCGGGTTCGCCATTTCTCGACCATCACCAACATCAGGGGAACACATGACCACCAACGTGAACATTCAAAACGGCTTCAGTGCGGGGCTGACTCTCGACTCGTCGGTGCAACCGACCCTCGACGGCAGCTACTGGGGCATCAGCTCCAATGTCGCCAACGGAAACCAGCTGACGCAGGTCCTGTGGATGAACCGGGACGAAGGCATCACCAAGGGTGATACCTGGATTTTCACCACCAGCTTCCAGTTGGCAGGCATCACGATCCAACTGCAGGAATCGCTCACCGGCACAACCTTCAGCAGCGACATCCAGATCCAGATCATGGCGGGCACCCAAAGCAGTGGCTGGAGCGACGCGAACACCTCGCTGCAGTTCAAGGGCAACGACGGCAACCTGTATCAGATCGATGGCAGCTTCTTCCCCAACGGCACCTACGACGACGTGACCTACACCCTCCTCAACGTCTGACCTTTCTTTCCGCAAGGACCACATACCATGCCTACCAATGTCTATGTCCAGAACGAATTGCCCGTCAGCGTGACCGTCGATACGTCGGTGACGCCGGCACTCAGCGACAAATACTGGTCCAATCCGTCAGACCCTGTCAGCGCGCCCCCGGGCCAACCGGTCGAAATATGCTGGATGGATCGCGATATCGGCATCACCAACGGGGACACCTGGGTATTCACCTCCGCCGCGAGCGTCGGCGGAAGTCCCGTACAGATGCAGGAACAGGTCACCGGCACGGCGGTCAGCAGCATCATCGCCATCCAGGTCACCGCGGCCGGCCGAAGCACCGGCTGGCAAGACGAAGGTGCGGCCCTCACGTTCACCGCGGCCGACAACAACACCTATCAGGTCGTCGGCAAATTCGTCTCCGCCTCTACCTACGACAACGTGATCTATACCGCCATCAAGCTGTGACCCCTCACGGCGCCGAGCAAGGAGCACGAAGCGATGCCATCGAACATCTACGTCCAGAACAATCTGTCTTCGACACTGTCCGTCAGCACGGCGGTGTCGCCCGCACTCAGCAGCGACTACTGGTCCGACCCCACCCAGGCCGTGAATGCCCCCAATGGCGCGCAGACGGAAGCCTACTGGGTGGATCGCAACGAAGGCATCACCAACCACGACATCTGGATATTCACCTCCACCATCACGGTGGGCGGATCCACGGCCTTGTTGCAGGTCCAGCTCACCGGCACCTTCGCCAGCAGCGACATTGCCGTGCAGATCAGTGTCGGTAGCCAGAACACCGGCTGGCAAGCCAGCAACACGGCGCTGACCTTCACCGGATCCGACACCAATACCTACCGCATCACCGCCAGCTACGTCGCGGACGGCACCTACAACGACGTGGTCTATGCCGTCACCCTGGTTTCGCAGAACGCCATCCTGCCGCAGATCGACCACGTCGTCGTGCTGATGAACGAGAACCGCTCGCTCGACAACCTGCTCGGCTGGATCTACAGCGGCAGCAACTCGCCATCGCAGTTCCTGCCGGCGGACTCGCCGCAAAGCTACGACGGCCTCGCCGCCAATACCTATTCCAACAGCGACCCCAACGTGAATGGCGGACAGCCGGTGTATGCCAGCAACGGCACCACGTCGTGGAGCGAAGGCAGCACCACGATATCGGAGTGGTTCGTACCCAGCCCCGATCCGGGCGAGGAGTTCGATCACGTCACCACGCAAGTGTTCAATGGCCAGTCCAGCGCGAACATGAGCGGGTTCCTGACCGACTACCTCACCCAGTACAACGGCACCAGCGCCGAACAGATCATGCAGTCGTACAGCACCACGCAGTTGCCGATCATCAGCACGCTCGCGCAATCGTTCGCCGTTTCCGATGCATGGTTCGCCTCCGTGCCCACCCAGACCTGGCCCAATCGCGGTTTTGTCCAGACCGGCTCGTCGGATGGCTATACCAACAACGACTACTACATGCCCTGGGACATCAACACCGTCTTCGACGTATTCACCAACCAGAATCTGTCCTGGGCGGTCTACAACGATGGCACCTTGCAGTCGCTGACCAAGACGATGTTTCTGACCAAGTACTTGGGCAACGAAACCAATTTCCTCGGCATCAGCGAGTTCCAGGCCGCGTGCGCCCAACCTGCCAGCGCACCGGCAAACCAGAAGCTGCCGAGCTTCAGTTTCGTGGAGCCCAACTTCGGCGTCTCCGGCAACGACGAGAGCTACCATCCACCGCATGACGTCCGCCCTGGCGAGCAGTTCCTGGCGACCATCTACAACGCCATAGCCGGAAGCCCGTACCGGGACAGTATCTTGTTCATCGTGCTGTTCGACGAACACGGCGGCACCTATGACCACGTGCCGCCACCGAACGGCTCGAAACCGCCGTATCCGGACCCGGTCGCCACCGACGGTTCGAATTTCACCTTCGACCGCTTTGGCGTGCGTATCCCGGCGATCGTGATCTCGTCGTGGGTGACTCCGGGTACCGTGTTCCGCAGCAACACCAGCGTGCCACTGGACCACACCAGCGTGCTGGCCACCCTGCGCGACTGGCTGGGCCTGTCGGACGCGTTCAACAACATGCTGTCCAGTCCACGCATCGCCGCCGCCCCCAATCTCGCCTACGTTCTGACCGAGCCTACGGCGCAATCTTGGCCGACCCTGCCCACCCCGCCAGCGAGCATGCTGTCCATCCCGGAGCCCGGCGACGACGAACCGCTGAACGATGTGCAGAAAGGCATCCTGATCGGTGCCGCGGGACTGGCCAGCGGCAGGCCATTCACCGAGGAGGAGAGCCGACAGGCGCTCGTCCGGCTGAAGACCCACGGCGATGGCCGCTCGTGGCTGATGGCGCTGCACTTGAAACAGCCTCTGAAATAACACCGGCACAACCCGTCGGCGCGCATGGGTCGCCGACGGGTTGGCCGCCGTGAATAGTCTCAACCTAAAACATGGCGGTCGGGTCCGGTCGCAACTGCAAACCGACCGCCCCTCGGCGGCGCAAACCTGTCGTGCGGGCAGTGCCCGCTGCACCGTCGGAGGAACCGGCAGTCATGCGAAGTTCCGGCGGGCCTGCCTGGTTGCCCGATGCGCGACTGACTTCCGCTGCTGTAACAGAGCGGATTTCAGAATATTCGTTCGCCCTGTCGAAAACGCCGGATGCCATTCGTCGCACCAGAGGCAACACCCGTCCCTGCTCCACCCTCTCAACCCAGCTGAAGGATATCCCCCGTGCCGCGAATGATTTTTGTGAACCTTCCTGTCGGCAATCTCGACGCGTCCATGGACTTCTACAAATCCATCGGCTTCGAGATCAACCCGCACTTCTCCGACGAAACGGCCGCATGCATGGTGTGGAGCGAAGCCATCCACGTCATGCTTCTCACGCATGCCAAGTGGCGCACCTTCACGAATCGCCCGCTCCCACCCGCAGGCTCGAGCGAAGTCATGCTGGCGATCTCGCACGTCGAGCGCGAAGCAGTCGACGCCATGAGCAAGGCGGCGGCGGCCAACGGCGGAACAGCCGATATCAACCCCGTGCAGGACCTTGGCTTTCTGTACAGCCGCAGCGTGGCCGACCCCGATGGGCATGTCTGGGAGGCCGTGTGGATGGACCCGGCGGCGATTCCCTCGGGCGATCAGCCAGGCTGAGCAAGCCAACCGCCGATCAAGCTGCGGAAGCGGCAAAGTAACCAAAGGGGGCATGGCTCATCTGCCAAAAATGAGCCAGCCCCCTTTTCGTTTTCCCACCTCAAACTCAGGCGGCGACCGGTGTGTTGCGCGCGTAGTCCGTCATCTGGCTGCGCAAGGCCGCCTGGAATGCCGGCCGCGCCTCGCAGCGCCTGACGTAGGCATCGAGCGGCGGAAAGCCGGCCACCAGATCCGTATGCCGGATGAACCTCAGTACGGTGGTCATCAGAACGTCGGCCGCCGTGAAATGGCCCAGCAGATAATCGCGACCGTCGAGCCATTGGGAAAGCGCCGTCAATCGAGCCTTCACCTCGTCGACCGCCCCGGCGCGCCGCAGGTTTGCCCATGCTTCGCCCTGGTGCAGCTGATCCAGCACAAAAAGATTCCACAGCGGCGGCTCGACGGTATTGAGCGCCGTGAACATCCAGGTGAGCGTCTCGGCACGCTGGCCGGCAGGCATCAGCGCATCGCACTGTTCGGCAATGGCATAGACGATGGCACCCGATTCGATCAACGTTCCGTCGCGGGATTCGAGAACCGGCACCATGCCGAAAGGATGTTTGCGCCGATAGGCCTCGGAGCTGCGCTCCTCGGTGTCGATCCACCGGCTCTCATAGGCAAGCCCCGCTTCTTCGAGCGCCCAGCGCACGCGCAGATCGCGCACAAGCCCTTGGGCAAAAGGCGGCACCCAGCTGAAACCCCACACAGCAATCTTTTCCATCTCGCTTCTCCTCGCGTTCACGTCTGTCGATGCCGGTGCTCCCCGGCGCGTTGGTTGGTGATCGTGAGAAAGATTGCGACCGGGCCATCGCAAGGTGGGAGTGACAAGTGTGGCGCGATTGAATGGGGATCACGGCCGCAGTGCATGCGCTCGCAGCGGGTGACTCCGTCGGCGCATGGAAGCGGGTCGCCTTGCGCGACCATTATCGGGATCGCCATGACCTCACAGGTTATTGAGCGTCTGCGGCCGGCCAACCATCCTTGGTGCTTCTTGAACAGTCGGAATAGTCAAATGAACAAATGTTCCATCGCGGCATGGGGATGGGTGCTGGCGATCGCCATGTCGCTCGCTGCGGGATCGGCCACCGCCGGAACCGCCACTTTGGCGGCAACGCCGCACATCGGTCCGCCGTACGCGCAGCTCGCCACCTTGTCCGGACATTGGACCGTGCGGCAATCGATATGGACCGATCCGAAGACACCGCCTGCCATCGACCATGGCACCGCCACCTATACGATGGTGCTCGGCGGCCACCACCTGAGGCAGGATCTCCGCATCGCGTCGAGCAAGCCCTTCGAAGGCTTGGGCTACATCGGCTACGACGACGCCACCGGCAAGTACTACAGTAGCTGGATGGACACCAATTTCTCCGGAATCATCCTCGCGCACGGCGACTACGACGCGGCGAGCCGCACCTACACCTTCACTGGCGAGATGCCCAGCAACAGTGGCGCGCCAGTACCGACGCGCCAAGTCTTGCGCATCGCCGACAACGGCCACTTCGTCTACGAGTACTACGAGACCCGCGACGGCAAGGAAGCCCTCGCCGTCAGCCTGCAATACACGCGAGTGGACTGAAGGAAGCCTGTTTTGCGGAGTCCGCAAAAGAGGCGGAGGTCATTAGTCGAATTCAACTTCCTCCGCCCTCTATCGGGCTTGCGATGAGCCGTGGGGACTCGGTCTTCCACACGGCATCAGTCGCCTCAGGCACATCTTTCATGGCTGCTGGATGACGGCGTTCCGGTATTCACTGGCGATGTCGCGTCGTCGAGCTATCCGGCCTTCAAAGGTCCGGCGACCTTGTACGTACTGAGGATGACGCCGGACGGCGTTGCTTGCGTGCTGACGAGCTCGAACGAGCGTGCCGGGGTTCCTTCCGCAAAGAAGCGGTTCCCCGTGCCCAACAGGACTGGAGAGACGATCAGCACCACTTCATCCGCAAGGCCGTGTTCGAGCACCGTCGACGTCAGCGTGGAGCTGCCCGAGAGGACGAGGCCCGGGCCATCCTGCGACTTGATGCGGCGAATGCCCTCGACGAGGTCCGGTCCAAGGGCCTCGAACGGGCCCCATTCGAGACTTTCCGGACGATGGGTAGCGACATACTTCGTCGCGGCATTGAGGCGGTCCCCCATCGGACTGCTCGGCGCCTTTGGCCAGAAGCCCGACCAGAGATCGTAGGTGCGACGGCCAAGCAGCAGATCGAAGCTCTCGCCGTGCGCGGCCAACACCGCGTCCCGGCCGACGGGGGTCCGATAGGGCGCGGTCCAGTCGCTGTAGGGAAAATCGTCGCCATCGTCGGAGTGCTGTATCACGCCGTCCAGCGAGATGTGCTCCATGATTTTCAGCTTTCTCATCTGAGTCTCCGTATTCCGTGGTTAGAGTTTCTATTCCGTTGGCATGGCAAGGAACTCGCGCACCTCGACCGGTGCGCGGCAGGCGACCACGGCTTTGCTTCCCCACGCCAGGGCTTCATCCATGTTGGCTGCGTCGAGTATCCAGAAGCCGCCAATGTGTTCCTTGGACTCAATGTAGGGTCCATCGGTGATGACCACCTTTCCATCGGCCTGTTTGCGCAACGACTTCGCTCGGGGCGCCGATTGCAGCCCGCCGGCGAAGAACCAGGCACCGGCAGCCACCATTTCGTCATTGAGCGCCTGGATGTCGCGGACCATCGCATCGTCTTCAAGAGACGCGTCGTAGTTGTCGGGGTGGTGGATCGCAACCAGATATTGCGGCATAGCTCTTCTCCCATGATCTGCATGGCTGGCTGATCGCCGGCCTTCCCTACAGCGACGAACAGCTCGAACCGATTTCGACAACCGTTCGAAAATTTTTGGCTCGACCCGAGCTTTTGCCTGGAAGCATAAGTGGCCCTTCTCGCTTGCCTCCAGGCATAGGGAGACTTCCGCCACTCTCTGCGATGGGCAATCCGTCTTGTGCAAGCAGCTCGCTCCACGTCGCGGATGCCCCAAAAGAGGAACGGAAAAATTTACCGAATTTAATCGCTTCCGTCCCCTTGTCGCGCACCGACGTGAGCGAACACAGGAGACGTGCGTCTAGAAGTAACGGAACAGTCGACGAGACGGCATCACGCTCGGCGCTTCATTGATCAAAGCCTATGAGCGGTGCTCTTGCGAGTGCATTCTCAGCCGTTGCTAGGCGCGAGCTTGCGGCCTGATGGGGCGCGAGGTCTTCACACGGAAACGCCCCGGTCTTCACCGGGGCGTGCCGTTTTCTGGATGGCTCGGGCGGAGCGGACGAAGTATTCCGGCTATGCGCCGTTGCCGATCACGCTAGTTCCAGGGATTGGCAGGCTGGTCGTTGATCGCCGTCCAAAACCGCGTGGTGCCGGCAGGGATCGCGCCGTAGCCCCAATAGCTCCAGCCGCCGCCGCCGTCGTGGAACTCCGCCATCCGCCAACCGCTGCCGAAGGTGGCGGAGCATTTGCCGTCCGCCACCGTGCGGCTGGTCAGCTGCGATCCCTGTACCGCCCCAGTGAACGCCAAATTGCCGCTTGCCCAGCCATCGGAGGAATCGGTGGTGATGCCTGCAGGAAGCGCGCTCCCGGTCACGTCGATGCACAGGATGGGCAAAGACGCGCTGGGAGGTGTATCCCCGTTGTACGGATTGGTGGTGCTGTCGCGCCCGACATGAATCACCGTGGATGTTCTCCCCGTCCAGGTCATCGCTTTTCCAGTCGTCGTATTCCACGGGTTGGCCGGCTGGTCGTTGATGGCGACCCAGAAACGGCCCAGCCCGCCGGGAGTCTTGCCGTAGCTCCAATAACTCCAGCCGCCGCCACCATCATGGAACTCGGCCATGCGCCAGCCGCTGCCGAAGGCGCTGGCACACTTGCCGTCCGCCACCGCCCGGCTGGTCAGCTGCGATCCCGGCGTCGCCCCGGTGAACGCGACCGTACCGCCCGTCCAGCCATCGTAGTAATCGGTGGTGATGCCGGCGGGCAGTGCGTTGCTGCCGACGCTCACGCACATGATGGGCAGCGCCGTGCCGGTCGCGGTATCCCCGCTGTAGGGATTGGTGGTGCTGTCGTTGCCTACATGGACCAGGCCCGCCGTGTTGGCCGGAAAGAAGCTGGTCCAAGTCATGCCCAGATGGGTAGCGCCGCCGGAGCCACCCGAAATGAAGCCCGGATTGGCGGCGATGAAAGCCTTGGCGGCCTGGATGTCGAAGCTGCCCCAACCCGTCGCATCGTCGCGCCCCGCGGCGGCCGCGTAATGGCCATTGCTGCCGGTCGTCACGTCGTGGAAAGGAAACGTGCTGGCATAAGCGTAAAGCGATGGCGGGGCGAAACCCAGCGCATTGCTGTTGGCCGTCTCCAGCCGCGCCCAGGCACCCACGAACAACGGCGAAGCCAGGCTGGTGCCGCCATTGGTGTAGTAGCCCGACGAGGGAATTCCCGATCCGGAGCTGGCTGTGAAGTAGGCGACGATCGGCGTATTCGTCCAGTCCGCGTCGAAGGCGAGATCCGGCAATTGGCGATAGGAACCAGACACCGCACTCTGCCAAGTGGGCTTGGCTTCATGCGCGCTGATGCCGCCGCCGCTGTACGCCCAGGACGACTCGGAGATGTAGCCGTCCGCGGTGCTGGTGTTCAAGGTCGTGCCGCCAACCGTCACGACATAGGGCGAAGAAGCCGGATACCCGACGCCCAGGGTGGTGCCGTAGCTGCCGTTGCTGGAAGCGCCGCAGGAATAGGCGCCGTTGTCGCCACTGGCCGCGGAAAAAGTCTGGCCCTGGGCGATGCCCAGCTCAAACGCGGAGTCCGCCCAGCCGGTGCTGGAGTCTTCGCAGCCAGGCCAGCCCCACGACATGTTAGTGACCCTGGCTGCGTTGTCGCTGACCACCCGGTTGATCGTCTGCAACATCAGGCCTTGGTCTTCGGCGCCGCCCGCCGTATAGAAGATCAGTTTCTGCACGCCGCCGCTGATGCCGACGATGGCTTGCGCATCCATGCCCCACTCGCCCTGACCGGAATCGTCGCCATTGTCGCCGCCGAGGATCACCACCTGGGTCGGCACGGCGGCAAGGCCCTGGCCGCTCTCCATCTGCGCCAGGTCGTTGACCGAATTGGTCATGCTGCCCCAGCCAATGATGGCTGCGGTCGTATTGGTCGCGGCGGCTGCGCTGCCCGCGTCGTACACGGTGGCGAATTCCTGGGGATAGTAGCCATGCGCATTAGGATTGCCGTCGGGGCTGGTGACGATGTGGTAGCCCGGGCGCGGGTTCGAAGTCGCTACGGGCTGCATCCGGCCATGCCAGGACAACGTCTGCGCATGATCGAGCGTTTGCAGGCCAAGTACGCGGTCGACCGTATCGCTCAGCGCGGTGGGCACTTGTACATCGAGGATGTTGGCGATGCCGGCGCGTCCATCGCGACTGAAGTGGCCGATCTGCGTGCGGAACGCCGAGCGCGCATTGCCGACGGTGCCGTCTGCAGTGACCAGCATGCGGTTCGGCGCGATCCTAACGTTTGTGTAGCCCTGTTGCCGCAGGTAGTCCACCACCGCCTGGGCCTGTTGCTCGGTCGGCGCAAATGTGGCCGTGGTTTGCGCACTACTGAGGAACTGGTGATAAGCCGGACTGCCCGGGCGATGCAGCTCGCGAATGAAGCTGTCCAGCACATCCTTGCTGCGCAATTTCAGTGTCACCGTGATCGAGACCGACTCCTGGTCCGCCGCCAGGCCGCCGAAGGCGGCATTGCCGGTCGCGGCGACGCGCGTTTGCGTCGTCGCCCATGCGGCAGTGTTCGGCGCCTGCGCCGACACCTCGTACGTCACGGTTTGCGTACCGAGCGCAAGTATCAGCGCGACCGCCAATCGCGATCGTACCGAAGCGGGTGGCAAGGCAAGTTTTAATCTATTCATGGCCAAATACTCCCTTATTTGCGAATAATCGGATGGCGACTTTGCGTCGCCCACTTATTGCTGTCGAACATCGCTCACGGCGCCTTGCGGCAACGATTTTCCGTATGAGAGGCCGATGTTCTCGCCGAACAGATGCGTACCCAGCTGCTGGATGTCCTGATCCACTTTGATCAACTTCTTGTATTCGTCTTCCGGGGTGACCGACTGTGCGTGACACAGCGCCCCGAACGAGAACAGCAGCATTGCCGACAGGCAGATCCCTTGCCAAACACGCATCCATGTTCCCCTTTACCTGGCATTGCGCTCAGGTTGTGGGTCGGAGATTCCGACTCAGGTGGATCCATTGTCAACGAGCAAGTTCTTGCGGGCCGTCTGAGGCCGGAACTAGAACGTATACGGTGGGACTGATCCGCGCCTCGCCAAGCGCAACGCCCCTGTTCTGCCCTACTCCGCCGCTTCGGGCGCGCCCATGCTGCCCTTGCTGTACATCCCGGAGCGATCGAAACAGCAGGCATTGCGCTTGCCGCATGCGAGCTTGTCGCAAGCGGTGGCGATGCGCTTGCCGCGCGTCTCGGCCTTCTTGCCGGAGGTGATCCAGTGGATCCAGTCGCGTCGCGCCACCGGCGTGATGTCGGCCCATGTCGCCTTGGCGTCCGCGTTGGACGCCAGCGCCTTGCGCAGGTCGGCGGGCACCTTGGGTTCGGGCTCCTTCTCCACCGGCGCGATCTCCAGCGCGACGCTGTCGCCCGCAGCGACCCCGGCGGCCTCGCGCAAGGCCTGGTCGATCTTGAGCCAGTGACTGCCCTGGCCATCCGGTTCCAGCGTGGCCTGGAAGGGCTGGTCTTCAAAGCTGCCCTCGACGGTAACCATGCTTCGCGTCGGCAGCTTCGCGCTCGCGACCACGGGCAGCACCAGGAAGGTCCACGCCGCGCCCTTGGGCGTTGCGGGTCGCGACAGCTTCGCCTTGAACTTGATCATTGCGGTAGGTTTGACCATGGCGGAACGTTAGCACCGGTCGTCGTGATCGCCGAAACTGGGACGGAGCGAGCTACTCCTGTTTTGGCGACTGGGTGGGTACACCGTGCATCGAGCAGCGCTTACCATGCAGCATCCCTCGTCCCCTTGTTTCGCAGGAGTCTTTCGATGAAGCCGTTCTCTCACCTCGTGCTTGCCGGGCTGCTCGTCCTTGCCGCCGGCACACTCGCTGCCCAGACGATCGACGACGCCGCGCAGGGGCGGACGGATCTCGCCCTGGGCAAGCCAGTCGTCGGCGCCCCGATCTGCAAGCCAGGCGAAGAAGCGAGCAAGGCGGTGAATGGCAAGATTGCCAGCAAGACCCAGGACAAGTTCTGCACCCAGCAACGGCCCGGCTGGTTGCGGGTAGACCTGCAGCGGCCGACCGCAGTGAGCGGTTTCACGATCAAGCACGCCGGTGCCGGCGGCGAACCGGTCTCGATGAACACGCGCGCGTTCAAGCTGCGCGTGTCCCCTGACGGGAAGGCCTGGAAAACGGTGGTCACCGAGGACCGCAACACGGCCAGCGTGACCCAGCATCGCATCGCGACCCAGCAGGTGCGCTACGTGGAACTGGATGTGAGCGAACCGACCCAGACCGATGATCCGGCCACCCGCATCTACGAGCTGGAAGTCTGGTAGCCACGGATCGATCGTCGACGCCGGCCGCGTGGCGTAGCGTCGGTACCGGGCGGCTCGATGCACGCCGGCGGGATCGGATCCAAAGTCGTCGTTCCCATCGGCCGGCCACCGCGATGACTTGCCCATGGGGAGCACGCGATGCCCATGACACGGTTGCTCGGCGGGTCGGTGCGCCGGCCGATCAGGCCGCCGGCGAGGTGCCTGAGGTCAGCTCGTCGATGGCCAGCGGATCGGCCGGCTGCGCCATGGACGCCGCCTCGAGCAACGCCTGCTTGGCGGCTTTAGCGGTCTTGTGGTTGCCGTCGTGGCTCCAGCCTGGCGGCATTACCAGGTAGAGCAGCTTGTTGCGCAGGCCGGGCGCCTTCCATACATCCTTGCCCAGCAGATAGAACTCGCCCAAGTAGGCGTCGAGCACGCTATAGGGCTTCACCGGCCGGGTGATCCCGTATTCGATCCGGATATCGTCGCGCTGCTCCAGGTAGGTACCGAACACGCGGTCCCAGATGCTGAGCAGATTGCAGAAGTTGGTATCCATGTAGAGCACGTTGCGCGCATGGTGCACGCGGTGGTGCGAGGGGGTGAGGATGATCCGGTTCAGCACGCCCAGTCGGCCGTCCTTGAGCACGTTCTCGCCCAGGTGGATGAACTGGCCCCAGAAGCCGTCGATGATCATGATCAGGATCAGCAGCGGCGGGCTCACACCCAGCACCATGCAGATGCTGGTGCGCACGAAGTCGGCGTAGACGCCTTCCAGAAAGATATGCGCGTAGTTCACCGACAGGTTCATCGCCACTGGCGCGTGATGCGTCGAATGCAGGCACCACAGCAGCCGGACCTTGTGCGCAAGAAAATGGTAGACGAAGTGCGACAGCTCCCAGGCAACATAGCCGTAAAGCAGTCCATACCAAGTCAGTCCGGCCTGAAACAGCGCGAAGCGCTGGAACAGCCCGATGCACAGACCGACCATGGCGATGGTGATGAAATTGCCGATGAAGCGGTTGAGCACCATCAGCAGCAACGGAACCTGATAGTCCTCGCGCTTGAACGTTTTGATCGCGACGCTGCGCAGCAGCTCGAACACCAGCAGCGGCGGGATCAGCGGACTGAGCAGGTTGCCGAAACCGTCCACGGTGAGCAGCGCGCGGTAGTCGCCCTTGGCAAGCATTTCCAGCAACGGCCCCAGGCCGAAGAACTGGATCAGCTGGTCATGCATCCACTCCAGTACACCCATCGCAGCCTCGCTTACCAACGGTCTGGATTTCGCTCATCGAACGGGACGCCAAGCGAAGAGCCGGACACCGCTGCAAGTTCCACGGATAGGATTTATCACGATCTAATTTCAGCGACAAGTTGCGCTGCAATAGCGGCCGGAGGCGCGCTCAAGGGACAAAGTGGCTACTTCTTCGCCCCCAAAATGGTCTCTGACACCTCTTCCATAAGGCGATCAGCCTAGTCATCCACGGGGTCCGGCAGCGAGCGAGGCAGGCCGAACCACGGGAGCAAGCTGTTTTCGAAGCGGACCATGGCGCTGATGTGGTCGCCGGCGAGCGTCAGGACGAAGAGGCCGACTCCGTGGCTGATGCCGGCGGGACCGCGCAGATATACCCCGAAGGCCGGCTGCCCGTTGGCGCGCGTCGGCACGAGCCGGAACCGCCGACCTGCGGCGAAGAACAGTCTGCAGAACTGGGCGACGACGTCTCGACCTTGGTATTCGAGGGGCATCGGTGGCATCGACATGAAGACATCGTCGGTCAGCAAAGCCACCAGCGCATCGACGTCGGCGGACTCGTAGGCGCTGACGAACTTCGCCACGATCGCATCCTCGGCCGCCGGTTCGCGGCCCGCGTCGACCGGCATCCGGTGGCGCTGCAGGCCGGCGCGGGCCCGCTTGAGGGCACTCTTGATCGAGTCGACCGTCGTGTCCAGCATGTCGGCTACTTCCTGCGCATGAAACCCGAGGACGTCGCGCAGAATCAGCACCGCGAGCTGGCGCGGGGGCAGGCCCTGCAACGCCGTCACGAAGGCCAGCGAGATGGATTCGGTCCGCTCGTAGCGAGCCTCCGGGCCGAGTGACACGGCCTCATCGAGCAACACATCGGGATACGGCTCGAGCCAGACGATTTCGCCGAGCCGGGTCGGCTCGGGCGGTTGGACTCCCGGGACGTCCCACTCCTTGGCCGGGCGTCGGCTCGCCGCGCGCAGCAGGCTCAGACACCCGTTGGTGGCGATCTTGTAAAGCCAGGTGCGCAGCGACGCGCGTCCATCGAATCCGTCGAGACCGCGCCACGCCGACACCATGGTGTCCTGCAGCGCATCCTCGGCGTCCTGCAACGATCCGAGTATCCGGTAGCAATGCACCTGCAGCTCGCGGCGGAATGGCTCGGTTATCGCCCGGAACGCTTCACCGTCCCCGGCCCGCGCCTTCGACATCAGGTCGGCTGCCATCAACTTCACCTCTCCGCTCATCACTCACGTTCCCATATGGACGCCGGCCGCACATGAAAGGGGGCGCTCGCCGAGCGCCCCCTTTTCCAAGGCTGCGGCATCTACCCCAGTGATAGCAACACCATCAACCAAGGAGCTAGAAAATGGGAAAGATCATCATCACTACGAACATGACGCTCGATGGCGTAGTCCAGGACCCGGACGGCAAGGAGGACACCGCATTTGGCGGCTGGTTCCGCCAGTACGTGGGTCAGGACTTCGATGCGTGGAGCGAACGCGAGATCGACGAAGCGATGCGTGCCAGCGCTCTGCTTCTGGGCAGGCACAGCGATGCGTGGTTCGCCACCCGGATGCCGACAGCTTGGTCCGCCGAATGGGCGGCCAGGGTCACCAGCCTGCCCAAATACGTGGTGTCCTCGACCCTCGGCCATGCCGAATTGAGCAACGCGACGGTGCTCAGTGGCGATGTCGTGAAACAGGTTTCCGAGCTGAAGCGGAAGCTGGACGGCGACATCCTCGTCTACGGCAGCGGCCAGCTCGTCCGCACGCTGATGGCACAAGGCTTGGCCGATGAACTCCGGCTGGTGGTGTTCCCCGTCGTGCTCGGCACCGGCAAGCGGCTGTTCGACGAGGCCGGCAACACGAAGCCGATGCGCCTGATCAACACCGAGCAGCCCGGCGACAGCCTGGTCTTCTGTTCCTACGAATTCCTGCCTGCCGCGTAGTCATTCCCCGGTGGGGCCCGGTCGACAAGGCCGGGCCCCATGACTCCGGCGGGTTACACCTAACGCATCCACAATCCCCGAATGCAACGCAGAACCGCGACTCGCGATCGGGCCTTCACGGCCTTAACTCAACTGTCCGCGAAAACGGGGTAGAACCCACGCTGCACTAACCGCGCAAGATCGGCTCCCCGGTCCGCGGGTTTGTGAGGGTCACATTCTCGAGCGCTCGAATGCGCCAGATCTCGTTCTGCCTCGTCAGTACCGCGAGGATCAGCGTATCTACCTTATGCGGTCCAGCCGGGTGAGCGGCGCCGGCCGCCAGGCGACTCCAGAAATGGATGACCACCGCTCCGTCAGCGATGTGGACGACATCGATCAGCTCATTTTTCAGCGTAGAGTCGCGATAGATTGTTTCGTGGATGGGCGCGTGGAGCGCCACGATCTCATTGATACCTTGGACATAGTGCCCAAAGCGATTTACGAACGTAGCGTCCTCATCGAACAAGCTGCCGAGGGCAGCCATGTCGTGAGCGTTCCAAGCAGCTTGGAATGCAGCAGGCGCATCTTCTGGTCTTTTCATTTCAGTCATAGAGGTTATGGTCATAAGTCTCTTGGATGACCACGGCGCCTAACTCCAGAAATTCCATTGCGCGATCTCACTTAGTGTGGCCGCTCGCGTCAAGTAGCCCGCGCAGATCGCCGCCATGGCCAACAAAACTCGCCTCATGCCTGCATCCTTATTGGCCGTTGTCGCTGATCAAAACAACTCTGCAGGTCAGAGCCACCTCGTTCACGAGCGCGGCAGCATGGTGAGCGGATAGATCGGCTCCATGAGCCTTCCCCTTCGTGTTGCACCCTACTGGGCCAGCCTGCCATCCAAAGGGGGACATAAGCAATCACTCGAATTCAACTACCTCCATCGCCTTATCCGATAAGGCCTCTTTTCCTCACCAGCTCAGCGCCACACCTTCCGTTGCTCCGTGCCCTGTGCGCTCGTCCAGTTCGGCACTGGCCGTATCGGCCTTCCCCGTGATCGCCCTCCCCTCTGTCTGCATGTAAGCGTCGAGGCCACTGCAGGAGACGTCGCTGTGATGCTTTCGCATCAACACGACCAGCTTTCGGGCCTCGTCGCGGGCTATCTGTGCATGCTCTCCCTCATGGTGATGTATCGCCCGATCGAACGCGCGCCACTTGGCCATCATGGCTGCAGACGTGCTGGATGGTGGCGTCCATGCTGGCAATGTGGTTGTGATGATCAGCACTACCTTCGGATCGACCAATTTGCAGCGACCGTCAACGAGCTTTACGCCGAAACTCCATTTCAGCTCCGGCGAGGTATAACCCCAGTAACGGCCATGCTCACCCAGGTAGCCCTTCGCGTTCATCTGCGCAACCAGCTCTGGCTCGCTTCGACCCTCGATCACGTAGTAGCGGACATCTTCCAAGACGACCGGGTCTGGGATAGTCGGCGGCAGCGGTGGCGCTGTGGCGAACATACGCACGTTTCCAGGTTATCGAGACACGGTGCTCCAAGCACATAGCATTCCAACGCGTACTGCCGCGCCCTGCAAACGCATTGGCACTGTCCGCGGACAAAGAACACTGTCCGTGCGGACGCCAATCCGAGGCCAGTTAAGAGCTGATCCGGATCGAGCGAAGCCCTGCTCTGCTTGGCGTTATCCGTGCGCCCCGCCCTCGCCCGGCGTCGGCGGCACGCTCTCACGCACTACGTCGGTCAAGGCCTCGTCGAGACGGTCGAAGCAGAGGAACAGCATGTGGGGTGAGAGCTGGAGCGGATCGGGGTGGGCGTCGAGGCGCGCGGTGAGCTCGGCCAGAAAGCGGATCTCGTCGCGGGTGTTGCACAGTCGCTCGTACGCCGGTTCGGGGAGCTGGTAGTGCAACTCGCGTGCTGATGAAGCGGTAGAGGAAGATTGACCTGCCATGGCGACTCTCCTACGTGTGAGTAAATCCTCGCAGGGACGTTCGAGGCGTCACCGTGAGGTGTGGGGAGGCTAGAAGCCGCACGTAGACGGCCGGCCAAGAATGCCCTCGCCGTCAGCCTGCAATACACGCGGGTGGATTGAAGGAAGTCTGTTTTGGGGACTCTCCAAAAAGGATGGAGTCCTCTTACGACATCAATGACTCACCTCGGGCCACTCGCCGACGGATCGCGCCCAGGTCGCGTAGCGGCTGGCAATGTCGCCGGCCACGCGCCGGTTGTTGAGCAAGCCGGCGGCATTCGTCGCCAGTTCGCGCCAGCGCTCGATGGCGTGCAGTTGCCCATGGAAATGCCAGACCACGTCGGTCAGCACGGTCGCGGGCAGCTCCGCCTGCGGATGTCCCAACGCCACGCCCAGCACGTGCGCCATGCCTTGCAAGCCATGCAGGCACTCCAAGGCCTGCGCCTCGGCGCCGCTCTGGATCGCCGACAGACGTCGCGGGCAGAAACGGGACAAGCCCGCATCGGCCAGGACGCGCGTGCCGCCGCCCAGCAGATGGTCAAGCAGTTCATTGAGGCCGGTGGTGGCGAACTGGTCGCCGCCGAAAATTTCGTCGCTCACGCCCGGCGCCGTAGCCTCGCTCGAAGATGCTTCTGCTTCGCACATAGAACCTCCATTCCCTTGTTTGCCGTGACATCCAAACTCCTATCCCAGGCGGCGACCACCTGCGAATGCGCACGGACGCTGCAGCTACCCGGCCTGCCGGCCATCGGCCGCCACTTCCCTTTCGTGGCACGGAACCGTAGGGCCTTGCGAAGGATACTACGAAACTCGTAGTATCCTTCGCAAGGGAAAGTTACGAATCTCGTAGTCACTTCTGCTACCTGGTTCGGGCGATGCCTCGAAAAACAGATATCCGACAGACATTCCAGCGCCGCCTCAAGGAAGCGCGTGAGCGGAAACAACTGTCACAAAAGGACTTGGGCATCCAGGCAGGATTGGACCAATTTGTGGCCAGCACACGCATCAATCGTTACGAGCTAGGTGTCCATGAACCGGACATGGCAACGATCGAGCGGATGGCACAGACCCTGGACGTGCCCGTTTCTTATCTGTTCGCCGACGACGAACGCCTGGCCCGAATGATCCTCGCTTTCAGCCAGCTATCCGTCACCGACAAAGATCGGCTGTTGAAAGACATCGAGCCGAAATCGTAAGGGAGCCAGGCGGAGCAGAACTGAAACTCTGAAAAAGGTGTCAGGGATCGACCTTCCAAGGCATTGTCCCCGTTCAAAGGTGTCCGTCAAACCCGGGCCATCTCACCCTGACACCTTTTCTACTAGCAGCAGGGAGCGACAACATTGGCGCGCTTGCCTGCGGCCCGGCACTGCCGAGTGCGGGACCGGGCACTAACAGGGCCATCGCGGCCATGCATCGCTTGTGCATCAGAACACCCAGTAACATGTGCCCGTGCATCACGCCCATCAATCTGATCAATGCCATCCACATTAGCCAAGCGCATCTTCAAACCCCATCCGAAATGTTGCGCACCGCCCCCGAAGTTATCGTCAAGCGCCACAACGATATGATTGGCGCCTTTGCGAAGTGGCAGATCGAACGAGCCGTTCGTCAGTGATAGGCGTCCGTCAGGTTCTTTGCTAGCGCCCTCGATGCCGTATAGATTTTTGTTCGCGAACACAAGCTTGCCGTTTACAAAGACCCAGACTTCCCGCGTCCAGCCAATGTCGACATGCTTGATCTGGGCGTGGTCAGCGTTGATCGTGGTCTTCAACCAAATGCCGATGATGGCGTGCCCGGTCTGTGCATCGCCATACCATCGCGTTAAATTGACCAAGCCACCCGGGTCTAGCGCGATGGGCTTCCACGACGCTGCCTCTTTTGGCACAGACGAATAAACGGGATCGATGCCGGTGTTTTCCTGAAACGTGGCATCCATCCGACTGGGCATGACGAACGGCTTCGAAGCGAGCCAGTGGCGAACGTATCGGAGGTCACTCTTCGCGGGATCGCTGGAAGCCGCTGCAGGCAAGCCATCAACGACATTGGGAGCGATGCTCAGGTGTGCATAGGACGCAGGTCCATGCAATCTGATCGAGCCGTCGGGGAAGCCGCCGACCAGCGTTCCGACCGCCAGCGTTGGCGAACGCGCACCGTTGATGAAAACACTCATGCGCGCGCCGGAGAGCACCAGCTTTACATGATTCCAGCCATCAGGATCAATGGGCGCGTGCGTTTGATACTGCCCGTACAAATCCCATTCGAACAAATGATGCGCTGTAGGCATGTATTGGATACATTCGTCCGAGACAGCACAGTCCGCGCTGGGTCGAAAATACAACGCGTCTGCTTCGTCATCATGCTGGCGAAAGGTGATGCCGGTAATTCGCCCTCCTACAAATTTTGTGTCGAATTCGATCGTGCCATTGCTGAAGTTGGTGTTCTTCAGCTCCGCATAGCCCTTGTTGACGACGAGGACATCCTGCTTGGCCTGATCGTGCTGAAACGACACATCCCCTTTCGTCCGCCATTGCGCAGGTGCCATCGATATCTGGGTTAATTCGAACGCAAGGACGGGCTGTGAGAGCCCGATGATGGAAGCAAAAAATAGCGAGCTCCGTAGCCAATAGAGAACCTTTGCCAAATTTGCGTACTTGGATATCGTAGACACGTGTTCTTCCTTTCGCTTCGCGCGGCATTGGGCAACGCCGTATTGACCATGCCCTGTTCGCTCTACTGAAATGATCCGAAATGGATCACGATGTTTTAAAGCGGCGTCCTATGAGGCCGAAGCCACGTTAAGCAGCCACCGACCCGATAAGGTTTGGATAGAACGTGCGGCGTCCCGGGCAGTCCGATTGAAGACCACCATGATCTATATGCCGGGTACCGCCTGTACTGATCGATCGCTGGCAACTACACCCGCTTGCGCCAACTCATCCAGCCGACCACAACTGCCCATGTCGCCGCGACGAGTGGCGGCACAGCGTGCCCGTATTCGCCGTGGATGATGACGGTCGCGAGGGCGGCACACATGACAACGCAGCCGAGCGCCGCGCCCAACAGGCGACTCCGCGCCCGGAGAAGCAGAATGGCGGCAGTGAGTTCCAGCGATCCGGTCACGAAATGGAACCAGTGCGGGTACCCCCACTTCAGGTATTCCGTGTAGATGGATCCCGGGGCGATGATGTTGCTGAGGGAACCCACGACGAAGAAGGCGGCAAGAGCCAAGGGCAGGATTCGACGCCAGGAGATTTTGGACATTGGTGCGATCTCGGATGATGAGTTTACTGCCGAGGAATCGTGTGACCGCCTGCCTCCGAGCTGGCTGATTTCCGACGAATGCCGCGGCTGGAAAAGGTGACCCACGCGACCACTCCTCACCACAGGAGTAAGGGTGTGCGCTTCAACCAGGTGTCAGTCGCCAGTTGCTCCACCACGAACCGAGCGACATCGGCGCGTGCGATCTTCCCGCCGTTGACGCCGGCGAGGTCAACGACGGCCCTGAGGCTTCCGCGAGCGGGGTCGTCGGTGAGCCTGCCGGGCCGGACGATGACCCAATCGAGTGCGCTGGCGCGAATCGCGTCTTCCTGACGCTGCTTGTCCTTGTAGGCATGGCGAAGCAGCAAGGGCATGAAGATCCGGTCGAATACGAAGCCGCCGTGGCCGCGGCTGTCCCCGACCCCCAGGGCGGAGATGCAGACCAGGCGGCGCACACCGCTGCGCCCCATCGCCAGGACCAGCGCGTTCGTCGCTTCGGTCAGCAAGCTGACCTCGCTGAAAGGGCTAAGGCCCGTCCCCAGCGAGCTGACGACGGCATCGCAGCCCTCCAGGGCGCGCATTAGAGCGCCTACGTCGCGAACATCGCCCTCGACGATGTCTGCTCCCGGGAGATCGGGGGCGCTCGCCTTCGAGCGAACCATCGCCACGACCGAATGGCCCTTCTCCAGGGCGTCGTGAACGATCAGCCGCCCGGTTCCGCCCGTTGCACCCAAAACAAGAACCTTCATATTCGACCTCGACCTTTGTTGGTATGAACGCCGCCATTCACAGGGAAAAGGGCTGTTCCGGCCTCTCTGCCGGAATCGCGACGGAATGCGAATTGCCGGAGTGGATTCCGAAACTCGTACCCCATCGCCGATCCGCGGACTTACGCCGTAGCGGCCTTCTGGGCCGCCGCGAAGACATCACGGGCGGACGTGGTGCCAGGGACATGCTCCGTACCCTCGACCCCGAGAGCCATCCAGCCTGCGTTGACGGCGTCGAACATCGCTTCGGCCGATCCGGTCTGGCCCTTCGGAATGCCGAGCTGCTCGAACGCTTCCGGCCACCCGGCACGCGGGATAGCGAAAGCCTTGACGTCGACCTTCAAGACTTCACCCAACTGTGTCGCCACTTCATCCGCGCTGACCATCGAACCGAGCTCGATGACCCGTTGCCCCGACCACGCCGGCCCGGTCAGAAGCGCTGCGATCTCGGCGCCGACATCGTCGGTCGCGACCATGGCCGATTTCTGATCTGTCGGGTTGTAGTAGACGGGGAGCGTGCCGCCCTGAGCGACATGCAAGCCGTAGAGGAAGTTTTCGAAAAATCCGCCGGCGCGCACATAGGCGATCGGCAACGGCAGGCCGCGAAATCCCTGCTCCAGAAGCGACAGGGCCGTGATCATCCCCAGCCCGCTGGTTCTGTTCGCACCCATGGATGAAAGCGCTACCACCCGCGGCGGAGCTGCCTTGGCCAGCGCACGGACGTAGCTTGCAATCACCGCCTTCGCTTCTTTGTAGTCGGGCGAAGGCGCCCATACCGGTGGCAACATCACAAACGCGCCTTCGACATCTTTAAGCGCCATCTCGATGGCCATCGAATCATTCCAGTCGCCGTCGACCAGCTGCACGCCTTCGTCGGCCCATTTCGCCGCGTTTTCGCGATTCCGCACGAGCGCGCGTACTTCTTTGCCTTGCGCCAACAGATGTTTTGCCGTGGCGCCGCCAACTTTTCCCGTAATTCCCATGACTAAAAACATGAGCGTTCTCCTGATCTGTGAGATTTCTGTATGTAAAGGCCAACTAACAGGCCTGGGGAGGTCTACTATAGAGACCGCCTTCGCGTGTCGTAAGGAGGCAGTTTTTTGTAACCAGCAGATTTCGAGGAATTCCGCATGAGCAACGCATCGAGCGCCATCGAAAGATTCAGCCGATATCCGATGGGCGAGTCCCAGTCCGTCTGCTGCCCCGTGCGCGACGTGCTCGACCGTATCGGCGACAAATGGAGCATGCTCATGATCATGGCTCTCGCGACGCGACCGCACCGCTTCAGCGAGCTTCACCGCGCTGTCCATGACATTTCCAAGCGCATGCTCACCCAGACCTTGCGCGATCTGGAGCGCGATGGACTGATCACCCGCCATGTCTTTCCGACCAAGCCGCCGGGCGTTGAATATCGTCTGGCCCCGCTGGGCCACTCGCTGCTGGACCCGATGGCGGGCCTCATCGATTGGGCGGATCGTTGCTATGGCGACATCCACGCCGCACGCGCCCGCTTCGACGGTACGCATGGTGATGCCCCACGTCAGGCTTTTTCTAATCGATCGTAGGTGCGCCTGACAGCATCAACCGGCAAGGGTGACCCACTCGAACCGGCACGCCGATCAGACGTCCACCAAATCCCGGCAACTCCGGAGGCGATAGGTCGGCCGTAGCGGTGCTAATTTGCCAGGCGCTCGACGACCATATCCAGCAGTACGCGAAGCCTTTTCAAGCCGCGTAGATCGCGGTGATACCCGACCCATGTATCCCGGGATGGCGGCTCTTCACCCAAGTCAACCAGCGCTAGGCTATCAAGGCTGCTAGCCAAGGGAATGGGCAAGACGGCTAGTCCCGCCCCATGTGTGCAAAGTTGTGCCTGCACGTCGCGGTTGTTGCTTCGAAAGGTGACGGTGGCGTTGGGTAGCATTCGTTTCAGCCAGCCGGCATCCGGCATCGCCGAGAATGCCGTGTCCATCGTCACCAGCGTGGAACCGGTCCCGTCACCCGCCTTTGGGTGATCCGCGCCTTTCGCCATGTATAGACCGTAACGTATACGCATGAGCTTTCGGGAGACTACATCGGGCTCGTCAAAGGGTCTGATGCGGAAGGCCATGTCCGCTTCGCGTCGGGACAAGCTGTAGAACCGCGCGTCTGTCAGAAGTTCGATCGTGACATTCGGATTTGCCCGAGCATATTCGGCGAAGACGGGTGTTAGTAGGTGTGTGCCGAACCAGTCTGATGAAGTGATTCGTAACATTCCCTCTAGCCGTTGACCTTGGCCGGCAAGTTGCCGTTGAAATGCGAGCGCCTCCTCCTCGATGCGCTCCGCGTGCACCAGCACGCTGCTTCCCTCGTCGGTAAGCACAAACCCTTCGCTCGTCCGCTGGAAGAGTTTCTGTCCGACTGACTCCTCAAGAACATTGAGACGTCGGCCCATGGTCGGTTGGGTCTGCCCCAACTTACGGGCAGCAGCGCCTAGCGTCCCCTCGCGGGCAATAGCGAGAAAAACTCTTACATCGCTCCACTCCATTCGATAGCTCCTGGTGGTGGCGCTCGGACACTGCTTGTGTCTTCGCCGATAGCGCATGCATTTTTGCATGCACGACGTGCAATCTCTTTGGTTTTCATGCGTACACCACGGGTATAGCTTGAAGCCTCACCTCATCGCCAACTTAGGATTTCGACGTGAATCAAGCTAACTCCATGAAAGCCGCAGTTCTTGAAACTCATGGCGGTCCATTCCGGTACGCAACGGTTGCTCGTCCTGTTCCCGGGCAAGGCCAGGTGCTGGTGCGTATTGCCGCCAGCGGAATAAATCCCCTGGATCTGAAGATTCGCAGCGGCGAAGCCACCCATGCGAAGCAGGCGCTCCCAGCCGTTCTTGGCATTGATCTGGCGGGTGTGGTTGTGTCCGTTGGACCGGGCGTGATCTCTTTTAGCAAGGGCGATGAAGTATTCGGTATGACCGGCGGCGTTGCGGGCGTTCAAGGTTCGCTTGCAGAGTATGCGGCCGTCGATGCGGACCTGCTTGCGATCAAGCCGGGAAATTTCAGCATGCGTGAGGCCGCCGCGCTTCCTCTCGTGTTCATCACTGCATATGAGGGCCTCATAGACCGCGCCAACGTCCGTTCCGGTCAGACCGTGCTGGTGCAAGGCGGCGGCGGTGGAATTGGCCATGTAGCTATTCAGCTTGCCGTGGCGAAAGGCGCGAAGGTCTTTGCCACAGGCTCCGGGAGCCAGTCTGATTTCATCCAGAGTCTCGGTGCAACTCCCATCAACTATCAAACCACCTCGGTCGAGAAATACGTGGCCGAGCACACGGGTGGCAGAGGGTTCGACGTGGTGTACGACACGGTCGGCGGAGCGAGCCTGGATGCGTCATTCAAGGCTGTCGCGCAATTTGGTCACGTGGTGAGTGCGCTTGGTTGGGGCACGCACTCTTTGGCTCCGCTCTCATTCAGGGCCGCAAGCTATTCAGGCGTGTTTACGTTGTTGCCGTTGATCACCGGTGTAGGGAGAGCGCATCACGGAGAAATTCTACGTGAGGCCACGCGTTTGGCCGAATCGGGCGCCCTCCTTCCACAACTGGATTCGCGGCGGTTCGGTCTGCAATCGGTTGCCGACGCGCACGCTCTACTGGCAGGCCGGAAGACACTTGGAAAACTCGTGGTGGATGTCAGCGCGTAGTAGCGCAGTCGAGCACGCGATCTAACGGAGTGGCCTCCGCCGCCCCAACCCATGGTGACTTCGGTCGCCCATTACCAGAGGAAACTACCATGCCTTTTGTTAACGTAAAACTCGTGGACGGCGTCTTCACTAGCGAAGAAAAGCACGCGATGGCGAAAGAGCTCACCGACGTGATGGTGAAGTACGAGGGATCCGAAGCATTCCGGGAGGTCGTGTGGGTGCTGATTGAAGAGCTTCACACCGACGGCTGGCACATCGGTGGCCGCCCATTTGCCGGCCCGAAATCGCTCATGGAGAGCCTCGGAAATTCGAAGAAGGTCTTCGAGATGATCGACGGTGCCCCGGCGAGCCGCGAGGAGTTCGCCGCCATCATGCCCGCTCACACCAAGTAAGTCGTTGCGAGTTACGGCGCCAAGCGCATTGGCTTGGCACCGCGTCGATCGAGCCGTCAGAAGCTTCGAAATTGGCGAAATAGTGTCTTTGAGGAAGCATTCTGACGACTTATTTCCACATGACGTTGACGCTGCGGCAGATGGCCGAACTGCCGACACCGCGCGTCCGCGAGTCGATCGAACAGGCGCTTCGCGCGATCGCCGCATGATGCGGCGACGCCATCTACCCGCCTTCGCCGCGCTTTCTCTCGACAGGCGAACGGCACCAATGTCGCACATGAAGCGAGCACCGGCTTCCATTCGAACCGGAACAGCTGCGGCATCGACACCATGCATCTGAAAGACCTTTTGGCCAGATCAAGGCCGTCGTAGTCTTCACGATGGACGCTGCCGCTCGGAGCGCCGCATCGAACGCATCTGTCATCCGACCCGGCGCGGACTACGCCTTGAAGAAGGCCAGCAGATCCGCGTTGATAACGTCCGGGTTCGTGGCGCACATGCCATGCGGATAGCCATCGTAAAGCTTCAACGTGGAGTTCTTGACCAGTTTTGCGGACAGAACGCCGGCATCCTGGTACGGCACGATCTGGTCGTCGGTGCCATGCATCACCAAGGTTGGCACGTCGATCTTCTTCAAGTCTTCGGTAAAGTCCGTCTCGGAAAAGGCCTTGACGCCCAGGTAGTGCGCCTGGATCGAGCCCATCATGCCCTGCAGCCACCAGTGCTCGCGAATCCCTTCCGAGACCTTGGCGTTGGGCCGGTTGAATCCGTAGAAGGGCATCGTGAGGTCTTTGTAGAACTGCGGACGGTTGGTTGCCACACCGGCGCGGATGCTGTCGAAAACGTCCAGCGGCAGGCCACCGGGATTGGCCGCGGTCTTCAGCATCAGCGGAGGTACCGCGCTGATCAGCACGGCCTTGGCGACACGCTTGGCGCCGTGCCGGGCAATGTAGTGCGCCACTTCGCCTCCCCCGGTGGAGTGGCCGACGTGGATCGCGCGGTGGAGATCCAGATGCTCGGTCACTGCCGCCAAGTCGTCGGCGTAGTGGTCCATGTCGTGGCCGGTGGAGATCTGGCTGGAACGACCGTGGCCGCGGCGATCATGCGCGATCACGCGGTATCCCTGTTGGAGGAAGAACAGCATCTGGCCGTCCCAATCGTCTGCGCTCAGCGGCCAGCCGTGCGAGAAGACGATCGGTTGGGCGGCCTTGTCGCCCCAGTCCTTGTAGAAGATCTCGTTTCCGTCTTTAGTCTTGATCGAGCTCATTGCGTGATTACCTCTCTGGTTTGATGGGTGAGAATCCGCGCCATCGAGCACGGTGGCACGACATGAGCATGATCCTTTGTGTGTTGTCGAAACCCTTGCCGATAACCTCACTGACAGCCTGGAGCCGCGCCGCCGTTGATGAAGAATCGTCGAGACGTGGGGAATGTAGTGGGCGTCCTGCCGGCTTCGATGTTCGATGTCTTCGGGAGGGAGCAGGATCAACCTGTTCAGGTGTCCGAAGAGGCGCTATCCGGCCGCAAAGCCGCGGTAGGGCACCAGTGGCACGATGGAGACCGCCTCTTGCATGCCCAAACCAAACAACGGAAGCCTGCCCAGGGCAGACTTTACGCCGTCTTCGGATTCGACTTCGAGCAAGAGGCATGCACCCCCCACATCGCCACGGTGCCAGATGTGGCGTACGACGCCTTCGCCATAGAGTTTGCGAACGGCGGCGGTTTCGGCTGCGAGCCTCTCGGGGCTGTATTCGGATTCCGGGAATACTTCGCTGCGTCGGCGGGTTATCACGATGTACTGCATTTGATTGCTCCTGGTGTGTTGCCTCGATGGCAAGTCGAGCTTCGAACGCACCTGCCACGTTGACTACGCATGTCGGCTATCGCAGGTAGAACGCAGGCAAGCCTCAGGATTCGAACGAGGTTGCGGTGGCCAACTCGCGCCACGCCGCCATGTCGGCTCTTACTTTCGCGATCTTTTCATCAATCCTGGCAAAGGCATCGGCGCCCAGCGGCAGCCGCAATGGAGGGGCCTCGGATTCCGCCGCCTGGATGATCACCTGCACAGCCTTCGCCGGATCGCCGGGCTGGCTACCATCGCGGCTTCCGACGTTCGCGCGTGTCATGCCGGCGGTCGACGCGTAGTCCTCGATCACGCGCTCGGCTTTGGACATGGATTGCGACGACAGGAATTCGGTGCGGAAGTAGCCGGGCTCGACGATCATCACGCGAATGCCGAAAGGCTTCACCTCCAGGGCAAGCGCTTCGGACATGCCTTCGACCGCAAACTTGGTCGCGTTGTAGATCCCGAACCCGGCCGAACCCGCCATGCCGCCAACCGACGAGAAGTTGATGATCAGGCCGGAACGCTGCTCTCTGAGGGAGGGTAGAACTGCTTGGATGACGTTCAGCGTTCCAAACACATTCGTTGCGAACACATGTCGCGCTTCATCCGGTGAAACCTCCTCGACCGCTCCGACCATGCCGAAACCGGCATTGTTGACCACGACATCGATTGGCCCGACGGTCTCGATGATATCGAGGACGACTGCATGCACATCTTCCGGGTTCGTCACGTCGAGCTTGAATACGGTCAGATTGGGGTGGCGAAGATCGCTGAGGCCGTTGCGTGTCGTGCCAGACACACAATGTCCATTCTTCAGAAGCTCTTCCGACAATTGTTTCCCGAAGCCTCTGGAAATTCCGGTTACCATCCAATGGGACATGGTTTAGTTCCTCGGCAATGATCTAGTGCGACAATCCTAGGATTGCCCACACGCACCGTCCAATTAACTTTTACCGGCTCTGTGATTAGATAAATTTATGAGCCCGATCGACATCAAGCACCTTCGCTATTTTGTCGGCGTCGCCGACGAATTGCATTTCGGACGCGCGGCAGCAAAGCTCATGGTGACGCAGCCAGCGTTAAGCCAGCAGATCGCGGCGCTGGAAGCCATTCTGGGTGTGCAGCTTCTGATCCGTGATCGCAGAGGCGTCGTACTGACGGCCGCAGGAGAGGTCTTTCGAGGACAAGCGATCGAGGTCTTGGCCCAGATGGAAACGATGGTGGAGGTCACGCGCCGCACCGCGTTTCAAAACGAACAGCGGATCGCGATCGCCATGGTCGAATACACCGACCTGCCCTTTATCGTGCCGGCGTTGACGCAACTGCAGAAGCTCTATCCCAACCTCAAGATCAGCCGCAAGGAAATGGTATCAACGCAGCAAATCAAGGCCCTCATCGCCCATCAGATCGACATTGGCATAGGCGTGCTGTTGGCGAATGAAAATCAGGCGGCGAAGATTTCGACTCGATTTGTCATCGACGGACGATGGCTATTGGCCGTGCCGAGCATGCATCGGCTGGCTCAGGCCAAGGTTATTCATCTCACCGATCTCGTAGACGAAAACCTGATCATCTTTTCCCGCAATGTTAACGAGCCGCTCTACGATGCTGTTCTCGCGAGCTTTCAAGGCGCCAAGATTGAGCCAAACTTCGTTTACGAGACCACTCAAGCGCAGATCGGGCTGCGCATCGTCAAGGATAGTGGCGGGCTGATGCTCGGCGCCGATTACGTGTTGAGAGAGAGGCACGATGGCATCGTCTATGTCCCGATCGAAGGGCTCCCGGATTTGAAAGTGCATATCTTTTGGCGGGAGCAGGAAAGCTCCGGTCTCGTCCTGGACTTCGTGGAGTTTCTGGCCGAGGCGGCGCTGCAAGAGTGAAGTCACACGGCGCTTCGCCTGTGATGTATTCAGGGCTCGCCGACAGCGAGGTGACATCAGCAACGCTGAAGCAGGTCGAAGGCGGTCGGCAAGTCAAGGATGTGTGCCGCGAGCTGGGCATTTCTGACGCCACGTACTACGTCGAAGAATCGAAGAATGGTGTCAGGGACCATTCGGGCGACTTGGTAGACGATCAAAATTTGTCCCTGACACCTTTTCCCCTGCTGGCTAGCCTCTCCGAGCTGACCATTGCTCGCATAGCGAGAGCTCAGCCTCACCCGTTCTTCGGGCAACAACCGTGTCCGCGTCAGCACGTCCTTGTGCCGCTGCCCCGACTCCCCAAGACCTCCCTTGACCGAACAGCCCGCCGGCGAACGGCTTAACTACTGCGTTGTAACCCGCGTCAGGCGAGTGATATAGGGCAAAGACCACCGAGCCTTCCCAGGGATACCAGCCAGTCACACCGAAGGGCACCGTGCCTGCATACCCGATATATCCCGGAACGCCACCGGGGTGGACCGGTTCTAGTTCATAGCAACCGTTTGGTCGCTCTCCGGCCGTCGTCGGGCCATAGGCATCGTCCAACCTTTCCACCGTCCGGCGGTCTAGCGCTTGAGCAAAGAGCACGACATGGCCACGTACCACGACGTTTGGGCTCGTCGCAGATGCACACAAGCCGCGGCAAATGAGTATCTCGTATGTCCCCGGAATCGGCGGTTCGGATAGCTGCACCGCTTCAGTACGACTCGTCCCGGCCGACCCCAGGATTCCGAGCGCGAGCGCAAGAAGACGCATCCACGGTCGACTTGTTAGGTCATTTGCGACAACTTTCATATGTGGCACCCCTCAGCCAACTTTGACCACGGACGCCTTGCCCCGGTCGATGACGTTCGCCACGTTGCAGATCTGCATGGCATCCTGGATTGATTGCTTCTCTACTGACGTGTCGAGCAGTAGCCGCTCGCATCGAGCTGATTTCGGTACGATCCCTGGGTGGTCCACTGCATTAATGACCGAACTCCAGATATCGATGACTCATCGCCAATCGGCAGACGGAAGCGCTTGAGCTTCCATCTCTCTACGGCGGCGTCCGCAACATGACTATCTGATTGGAGTCATACAAGGTCGCTACCAAAGTATGTCCATCCGGGAGAAAGGTCAGTTCGCGTGGAAACCCCGGCGCCTTGACAACCAGTTGCTTAAGGGGAGCGCTCGCATCGACATTCGCCAGCCCGACTATTTCGCCATCGCTACCCTGACCGAAGCGCGCTGACAAGGCCACCCACACCTGCTTGTCATCCGGGCGTACCGCGACCCCAACCGGACTGGTGCCGATGGCGTAACGCATCGACTTCGGATGCTTGTTGCCGGCGAGCCATTCACGAGCATCAATATCAAACAGAGCATTCTCACCGCGTGCGCTTACCCATAATTGGCTTCCGTCTGGCGATACCGCAACCCGAACCGGGTTACAGCCGGCGGCCAGCGCGGCGATCGGCACACGACGTGGATCAGTGATTGCCTTGGCGATATCAATGCGTAACAGCAGACCGAAGGGATGCTTGCGAGAGCTGCCCTGCTCGTCTGCACAGGAACTCGGCATGCTTTCCGGGCCACGCTGGCTGGTGGCGTAGAGCCACTTTCCATCCGGCGACAAAGCTAGGCCAACTGGACTGGCCACTACCGCAACGCTTCCAACCAGCTGGCCCATCACAGATGCGGGGGTCTCGCTCTGCCCCAGATCGAACACGTCGATGCGCGCCTTGTTTTCATCGCTGACGAAGACATGCCGATTGTCAGGAGCTATGGCCGCATAAACTGCACCGGCACCCGAACCATCGTCGAGTTCACCGAGCACGGCACCTTCGGCATCCTGTTCAAGCTTTGCCACACTCAGCACGCTGGTGGACCGCCCACCTGTCACCACCAACAAACGACCATCGGGAGACAACGCTTCGCCAAAGGCGTAATGCGGAAGCGCCACAACATGATCAACCACGAATACGCCATCATGATTCCTCATGGCCACCACTGCCCCGTGTTTGGCCTGCTCAACTGAAACGAATAACCAGCAGTTGTCAGCAGTAGGCAGAGCGGAAAAAGGGTGCCCTGGCATCGCCGTCGTCATGTCCCGCGTGGGGGCAGCGCACTCCGCCGCCTCGACGTTGAAAGCGAGCGCCAGAATTAGAAGACATAGCACGCGAACTAAAAGAATCATCCCTCTCTCCATAGCCTAAATGGGCCTGCGAATGCTCGCGAGCTTAGCCTTAAAAATGGGCAGGCTGTTCAATGGACTGAGAGATGGGCAGTATCGCCCCAGGGGGCGACGCAGAGGCAAGTGACGATGCTACGGCGCAAGCCGAGGCGAGTCAGATCCCGATAAGCCGGTGGAGATTCTGCGAAACCCGACCTTGCCACCCTACCGAGTCCCACCGCACCCCTCATCCAAGTCTGCGAACGTACGAGGAGCTGGATTTCGACAGGCAGGCTACGAGGGGCCGAGCGCTTTCGTCGTTTACGCTCCAACCTATCCTTGGCTCAGCGATGGCCTGAGCTGGAGCATGCCACCGGAACCCGCTCTTCGATCCTGGTTCGACATGTCTCAGCTATACGATCCGCTCCCTTTCCTGCGAAGCAAGAGAGGAAGCGGATCCAGCGAGCCGAGACTCAACGCTGATCAGCCCGCCTGGAGAGGGAGCATTCCGCCGCCTACGGCTTATCAGCGAACAAGCTCAAATCCACCGCATTGGCCATGGCCCGATAGCCCGCACTGTTGGGATGCAGGTGATCGCCACTGTCATAGGCGGCAAGCATTTTTTCCGGCGCAGCCGGATCGCGGACCGCCTTGTCGAAATCCATCACGCCATCGAACGCGCCGGGGCTGCGGATCCATGCATTCACCTGCTGGCGAGTCTTCTCGCCGGCCACGCTGTGATACGGCCAGCCGCTGCCGCCGTAAGGCGTCAGAGTGGCACCGTAAACCTTCACGTGCCTGGCGTGCGCGCGAGCGATCAATGTTTTCATGCCGTCGATCAGCTGCTGGGCTACGACCTTGTCCTTCAATTCCCAGGCGTAGCCCGAACCACCGATGTCATTGATGCCTTCCAGCAACACGATCCAGCGCACGCCGGGCTTGTCCAGCGCATCGCGATCGAAGCGTGCCGGCGCGCTGGGGCCGTAGTCGTCGTGCAGGATGCGATTGCCGCCAATGCCGGCGTTCGCGACCCCGATCGACTTGAGTTTCGCATCGGCCTGCAGGCGCGCGGCAAGGTAATCCGGCCAGCGCTCGTTCGCATTCTCCTTGGAGCCCACGCCGTCGGTGATGGAGTCGCCAAAGGCAACGAGCGTGTGCTTGGTCGCAGGGCCGGCTACTTCCACGTCGGTGAGGAAGAAGCGGTTGCCGCTGACCTCGTCTCGCGGGTACTGCACGGCGGCAGTGGCGTCGCCGGTTTCGGTGATGTAGGCGGTGGCAAGGGCGGCGTTGTGGATGGTCGATGCGTGGTATCGCGCGTCGGCCGGCACGTAGATGCTCACTGCGAGCTTCTGCAACGCCTTCACGTCCATCGTCACCGGGTCGCTCAGCACGCTTTCGCCCTTGGTGATGGTCACGATGGGCTTGCCGTTGAACAGCAGTGCGTGATCGCTGCCCGGCACCGCATCCGCTTCCTCGGCGCCAAGCGCCACATGCACCGGGCCCAGCGTGATGGGCACACTGCCGAACAGATTGGAAAGACGGACACGTACCTCCGAACCGCCCACGCTCGTGCGTACGATCTGCCGCACGGTTTGCGCATTCAAGGCGGGGCCGGCAATATCCGGCGTCGCCGTCCATGTATCCACCCATGCATGACGATCCGCGCCGGTGGCGGTCATCGCGCAAGTCGCGACTATGCAAACCGATCCGGCGAACATCCATTTCAATACCCGTTGACGCATGCCGCTTCTCCCATGTGGTCTTTGCCGCGGAACGTATAGCAAAAATCCCATTAACTTAATCGGGATCGGTGATTACAAAATTTATCAGGCAAGCGATGCCCGTAGCGTGGGCAACCATCGGAGACAGGCTTTGTTGAAGGTACCAATTTTCATAATCTCCACTGGCATTCTTCGCAATGCCAATCATGATGGATCGAACGGTAGAGTGATTTTTGTGGGACGTCCTCGAATTGACGCCTGAAGTTGGCATGCACGCATGTCCCGCCACCTTTATCGACAGAAAGTAGCAGGGCCCAACGGGAGTGAACTTCATGCTGGAGTGGATGAGAGCCGCGTTGCTACTTGTTCTGCTGACCATGGCAGGCGCCGCTGCGGCACAGCACATCAGCCCTACACCGCCCATGGGCTGGAACAGCTGGGATGCTTACGGATTAACCATCAGTGAGCCCGACTTCAAGGCCAACGCGGTGGAGCTCGCCAAGCTGCGCGCCTATGGCTGGACCTACGCGGTGATCGATCAAGGCTGGTACATGAGCAATCCGTTCGGCGACAAACTGCAAACCCGCGGCTACACGCTGGATGCGAACGGCCTACTGATTCCGGCAATCCATCGGTTCCCCTCTTCCGCCGATGGACAAGGTTTCAAGCCGTTGGCCGATTGGGTGCATGCGCAAGGACTGAAGTTCGGCATCCACATCGTGAGGGGCATTCCGAAGCAGGCCGTGGCGGCCGATCTGCCGATCGCCGGCTCCGGGTTTCGCGCAAAGGACGCTGCCGACACGGCGGAGACCTGCCCTTGGGACGACAGCAACTACGGAGTGCGAGATACACCGGCCGGACAAGCTTATTACGATGCCATGCTGGCGTTATACGCAGCCTGGGGGGTGGACTTCCTCAAAGTCGACTGCATTGCCGACCATCCCTACAGGATCAGCGAGATCCGCCAGATCGCCGAAGCCATCAAGAAGACCGGACGACCGATCGTGCTGAGCCTATCGCCCGGTCCTACTCAGCTTTCGCATGCCACGGAGATCCGCCGATTCGGGCAGATGTGGCGCATCTCCAACGATATGTGGGATGGCTGGTCATTCGTCCATGAGCATCGTGATGACGACTTCCCCATGGGCATACGCGACGTCTTCGATCGCCTGCCGCCATGGGCCGGTCAGGCCCGCGATGGCCACTGGCCCGATGCCGACATGCTGCCGTTCGGCATGCTGGCGCCCCACCCGGGCCTGGGTGTGGCACGCCGATCGCGCTTGACCGTGGATGAGGAGCGCACGTTACTAAGCCTGCTCGCCATGGCCCGCTCGCCGCTTATCCTGGGCGCCAATCTGACGAAGCTGGACGAGACCACACGCCGACTGATCACCAACAAGGATGTCATCGCGGTCAATCAGCATAGCCACGACAACCACCCGGTCGTCCATTTGCCAAAAGGATTCGATCACGCGCGCGTCTGGGTAGCCTCCGGCAGCAGCGACGAGCGCTACCTGGCTATATTCAATCTGGATGACAAACCAGTTTCGCTGAAGGCGTCGTGGGACGGACTGGGGTTAGGCTCCGGCATGTACAGCGCCCGCGATCTATGGAGCGGCCACCCGTTTGACGCGTCCAGTCGTCTCGAGATCGACTTGCCCATGCACGGATGCGCGCTATTTGCAGTGCGGCGAATCCACTGATGTCGTCGCAGCGCGCGGTTGGTCGACAAGGATTGAGCGAGCTCTAAACCGTCCAGCTACTCAAAGCGGGGGGCGTCGGATGTGCAATGGGCCGACAAGGCGGTGTTGAAAAACGATTCGCACGGTCACTACGCCCTGGGCTTCGCTTGCCAGTATGGTGACGGCAAACCGGTGGATCCGGCGCAGGCGTGGCGTGTGCTACCGCCGGATACGGAGGGCGCACATGACGTGCTGTGCTGCTCTGGCGCATCAGGCGGAGCGTTCATGGTCCGAACGGCTATTTCTGATCGATGGCGACGACCGCAACCGACTTGGCCGGCAGGTCGAAAGTCAACCTCCCGCGCTCGCTTCGCCCCGAATAGGCGACCGGGTGGATCGTGTCCGGCGCAGCGAAATTATTGTGGGTATCCATCTTCGGCCCGGTCAGGATCTGGCCGCTCGCCGTGCCGGTCAGCCCGGTCACGACCTGCGCGGCGCGATCGGGATCGAGATTGACCAGCGCGAGGTAGAGCTTGCCGTCGGTGCTGCGCGCGGCCGCAGCATCGACCATCGGCAGGTCGTACTTGCCCTCCACATACTGGGGGCCGCTGATCGTTGCCGGGTAAGGCGTTGCGCCCTGGAACGGCACGTACATGTGGAAGACGTGATAGGTGGGCGTCAGCAACATCTTGTCGCCATCGGTCAGCACCATGGCTTGCAACACGTTGACCATTTGCGCGATCGCCGCGAGCTTCACCCGGTCGGTATGGCGGAAGAAAATGTCGAGGGTCAGCGCCGCCACTTCGGCATCGCGCAGCGTGTTCTGCTGGTAGAGGAAACCGGGATGGCTACCGGGTTCCTGGTCGTACCAGGTACCCCATTCGTCGACGTAGAGCGCGACCTTCTTGTCGGGATCATATTTGTCCATGATCGCCGAATGCTTGACGATCAGCGTGTTCATGTAACGCGCCTTGCTGAGCGTTGCCGCCCACTCGTTCTCGCTGAAGCCGGTGGCCGATCCCTTGTGCTGCCAGGAGGGGCCCGGGATGGTGTAATAGTGCAGGCTGATGGCGCCCATCTGTTTGGCCGCATCGCGCATCATCGTGTCGGTCCAGGCGTAGTCCGCGTCGCTAGGCCCCGAGGCGACCTTGACGAAGGCGGGAGCGCCCGGCGCCGGATTGACAAACGTGGCGTAACGATTGAACAGGTCGGCGGCGTAGTCGGCTTTCATGCTGCCGCCGCAGCCCCATAATTCGTTGCCGAAGCCGACATACTTCAGGTTGCTCCACGGCTTGTCGCGGCCGTTGGCGCGCCGCTCCTGCGCGAGCGCGGAATCGCCGCTGGCGGTCATGTACTGCACCCATTGCCGTCCATCATAGGCCGGCAGCGAGCCCAGGTTGAGCGAGACATAGGCTGCCGCGCCCAGCGCTTCGGTGTAGTCCATGAACTCGTTTGTGCCGAAGCTGTTGTCGTCGGTGACGCCACCCCAGTTGGTGTTGATCCCCTTGGGCCGCCTGGCGGCAGGACCGATACCGTCGCGCCAGTCGTAGGTGTCGGCGAAGCAGCCGCCGGGCCAGCGGATCGCCGGTACGCGGAGCGCCTTCAGCGCACTCATCACGTCGGTTCGATAACCGTTCCGGTTCGGAACCGACGAATGAGGGCCGACCCAGATGCCGTCATAGATGCCGCGGCCGAGATTTTCCGCGAATTGTCCCTCGACCGCGGGCTCGATGACCGAGCCGGGGTGGGCCAGGTCGATGGTCAGCGTGACGTGGGCCGGGGCGATCTGCGCGATCGCCGGTGTCGACAGGACCATGGCTGCAACAGCGGCAACAAGCGTTCGTTTCATTCTTTGATTCCTGGCTTGAGTAGAAACAGGCAGCGATTGCAGACAGGAGTCCGCCGGCCTTTGATCGGCCGGTCTGCGGACCCGTCTGCTCGGTCTACAATCCACTGCCATCTATCACGGTAACGACAGCCGAATCCGGTCCACTCCAGGCCGGCGCTCCCTGATGTTTCAGTTGATGGGCGGCATCATCCCAAGTCAGCTCGGAGAGCGAGTATTTGCCCTGCTCGTAGCCGTAGGACTTCCCGTCATCTCTGAAGAGCGTAAAGCCGCCATCCGCGCCCGGATATACCTTTACCGACACGATTCGCTGCGCTTGCTGGGCGCTGCCATCGTCCTGCCCCAGCGGCACGATGCTTCCCGCTTTTACAAACAGCGGCAGCGTATCGATGGGCGCATCCACCTCGATCGTCTGCCCACCGTGCAGGCGCTGATTCGTCCAGTAGTTGTACCAATCGCAGCCTGCCGGCAGATACACGCTTCGACGGGTGGCGCCCTGCTCTGTAACCGGAGCGACCAGGAAAGCCGGCCCATACATGTATTCATCGGGGATATCCGCAACTTTTGGATCATCCGGAAAATCCATGAACAGCGCGCGCATGTACGGCGCGCCGGTCCGGTAGCTGCGATAGGCCACCGAATACGTGTACGGCAACAGCTGGTAGCGAAGCTTCAGGTATTTCGCCAGGATCGGTTCGGCTTGCTTGCCGTAGGACCATATTTCGTTGTGATTCCTTTCCCCGTGTGCACGCATCACCGGCTGAAACACGCCCCATTCAAACCAGCGTACGAACAGTTCGGGATAGTCCTCGTAGTTTCCGATCGTATCGCGCGCGTCGGAACCGTCGATCAAAGGCCTATGTGCCTCATGGTAGTCGGCTGGGATGATCGGCGAAAAAAAACCCGCGATATCGGTGTCCCAGTATGGCAAGCCCGTCGCGGTAAAGTTGAGCCCTGCCGGAATGGATCGCTTGAGCATGTCCCAGGTCGCGAAAATATCGCTCGACCAGAAGACGGTGCCGTTGCGTTGCGCGCCCAGATAAGCCGCGCGCGCGAGAATCATCACTCTTCGGCTATTGCCGAAATCACGCCGGAATCCTTCGTACACCGAAGCGGTATGAAACAACGGATACACGTTGTAGAAGCGTGTGCCCGAGCCGATCCAGAACACGTCCTTCGCCGGATCGATGTCCGGCTCCGTTTCATCGAGCCATACATAATCGAAGCCGTACGGCTTGATGTAGCGATCGCGGATTTCTTGCCAGAACCACTTTGCCGCAGCCGGATTCGTGGTGTCGATATTCGGCCCGATGATCGCCTTGAAGCCGCCCGGGTCCGGCACGCCATCCCGCGTATGCACCAGCCAGCCCTTGCTGGCGAGCATGTCATAGAACAGCGATTCCTTTGAGAAGTGCGGCCATACGCTCAGCAGCGTGTCCACACCCATCGCATGCAAGCGGCGGTTCATGGCGGCGGGATCCGGCCAGCGCGTCGGGTCCAGGTCCAGGTTTCCTTGCTTGGTCATGTTGAGAAAATCGACCACCATCACACCCAGCGGAAGATTTTTTCGGCGGTACTCGTCGGCAACGGCCTGGATCTGCGCCTGCGTCGAGTAGATCGCCTTGCTTTGGATATAACCGTAGGCCTTCCTGGGCAGCAGGTGGGTCACACCCGTCAGCAGGCGGTAGCCTTCGTAAATCTCGTCGGCGCTGTTTCCCGCGATGACGAAATAGGAGACGCGATCACCCACTTCCGATGACCAGACGTTCTGGTCATTGAGGCCGAGCTGTATGGTTGTTTTCGAAGGGTTGTCCCAAACCAGGCCATAGCCAAGGCTCGACATCATGAAGGGAACGCAGACGTTCTCGCCGCCCAGCGCGGAATAATCGTGCCAGCAACGGATCTCATGATCGCGCAGGTCCATCCATCCCTTCTGCTGCTGCCCGAGCCCAAAGTAGTGCTCGTCGGCAGGCGAATCGAACGTGGCGGCAACGCGAAAACCCCTTGCGCCAGCGTCCGCCTGCGCTACCTCCGGCTGTTCGGGTGCCATGGTCCACGTGCGCATGCGCAACAGCGTCTTGCCCTCGGCATTGGTGATCCTCAGCGCGTCGTTGAACGTACCTCGATCATTCCATCCTCCGAAGTACTTTTCGCGCAGTTGCTGGTTCAGCGCGTCCAGGGGCATGCGCTTCGGGAGTTCGTCACGCGTAAGGTCCCCGGACGCCACTCGCACGACCATCTTCGCCGAACGAAAAACGTCGTCGCCTGCCGCATCGCGCGTATGCGCCCATCCTTGGGCCGAGGGTTTAGCCTCAAACCCGTATCCAGGCGAACTCACCACAGCCGCCCGATCTACGCTCAGCGTTACCCGCAAGACGTTCGGCGCATACGGTTCGAGTGAAATGGTTCTTCCGTCCCGCTGCAGCACGAGAGGAGCATCCCGGGCGACCGCAGTGCCGTTCAGCGACACGCTCAAGAGCAACGCGCAGAGTCCGCCCGGGAGTAGTTTCCTCATCATGCAATATCCCACCCAATCATTCGGCCGATGCCGTTTTGAAAATCCATCACGCTTGAGCTTCGCACCGAGGTTTTACCTCCGATGTTCTTCCTTCTCTCGTGCCCCGTGGGAATGCCCTGAACTGTTGCTGTGCGCTTGAAATTGACCAGGGTGGGCTGACCGAACATGTCGGCACCCGGTCAGACGCGCACCGCTCGCGGTCGACCTGCGCCAGCGGCCGATCCTTCCGGTGTCGACGGCGCTGCCGCCGCCGTCTTCGGGTTCATGCTGCGGCGATGGCTTAGAGTGTGCAATTACGATATTGCCTAGAACGACTGACGTTTCTTCATTTGCACTCGCCGCAAATGCCCCTGTGAGGTGGCCCCATTCACTCGTGCTAGCCCCGGACAGGAAACCCGGAGTAGTCCGGGCGATGTTTGACTTGTCTTGGATCAGACGTGACGGAATGACTGCCGCACTTCCCGGCAACCACATGGGCGGATGACATGGGCACTCCACACGGCGTACACCGCTTTGCTCTGCTGTTCAATGCGAACAAGGTCTACGATCGCCAGATCATCACTGGGGCCGGTACCTACCTGACTTCGACCCGGGGGAATCCGATGGTGTGTAGCGCCCGCGGTGTCTGCACGCGGAGCTCAAAAGCGGCAATTCGCGACCGGCAGTTATGGGTCGGAAGCAGACCCCGTCCTACCCTCGATAACAGCGGCTAATCGCCCTGCCCTGGGTCCGAAATCGGCCAGAAGCGGACGATCAACGCTGAAGTTAAGCGGCGGCGAAGCCGTCCGCCTTGAACAAATGGTTAGGTGCCTTCCGGTGCCTGCGCGATAACAGGTTGGGAGGCCCTGAACTCCGGTGTGGCCTGATGATGCCATGGGAACAGACCGGACCGAGACGGCCAAACAATCTGGTAGAGCGGAAAGTCATTGCCTTGGTAATACCACTGGCAATAACCAACGTGCTCGTAGTACTCAGTGAGAGGAACCTCAGCGAAACAGCACTGGTAGTTGTTGAGCAGCGCGTCGGTTGGCTGAGTGAGGTCTAGCGGCGCGCCAGACTTTGCTGCGTCAGCGGCAATGGCAAGGATCTGATGGGCCACCTGGGACGGTAGGCCAAAGATGATGAGCTCAGGATGCCCGTAGCTTTGGAACAGCCCCACAGTAAACGAGTATGCGACCTGCTCATCCTCGGCGACAATGTTGATGCAATGCCACCCGAAGTTAGCAATGTCATCAATGACCTTTTGCTCGCTTTTGTCTTCGCCGATCGTGCGAACCATGCAGTGGCACCTAACTACCTGATATACGGACCCGTGGGCCCAGTTATGCATCCCCGATCACGTTCGGTAGTTCCGACGCAAAGCCGTGATTCACTTAGAGCTTATCTGCGCTGGGTCCGGCTAACAACCGGACGTATAACCGGATCCAGCGCGCCGGCTTTGTCGCGGCATATCGAGTGCCATGCAATGTCTGCCACGGGTCGGTAGCGGGCGCCCTACCCTCACTATCCTCCAGCATGAGACGCGGGTTTTGTCATGCGGTAGATGGCTGAAGGTGGCGCGGACGGCGTGACTAGCATCACCTTGGCGTCGAACTGGTTCTTTCCGTTGATCACCAAAGTTTGAGTGAACTGGTTGAACTGATCGACCAACTTTTGAGTGCTTAACCGTGGACTGTAGACGCCTGTCGTTTGCCCCTGCTGGGAGGCCTGCCCAGCGATGGTCAGCAAGGAAAGCCCTTCGGACTTGTCACCACCCAACGGAAACTCGAATACTTCTTCTACTCCGTAGCCGTCCCGCATGCCGACGCGGTAGAGGGTGATTGTCCTGGCGCCGTTTTCCCGGCCAGTGAATGCGTAGGTCCGCCAGTGTGGACCGTCGCTAACCTCGCAGAACTCCGTTCCTCCGGCAGCCCCCTGCCTAGCAAGAGCATCCACGTCGACATTGCTCATGTCGCGCCCGTGATCCAGTTTGTAGGTTTTGATCATCACAACGGGTCTACTGCCCGCACCAGCGTCGCCACCTATCTCGTAAACGACGACGTGAGCGCCAGTTGCATCTCCCAGCTCCCGGAAGAGTTTCCACGAGTCCGGCACTCGGTAGCTAATCGGTGAATCGCCAACCGCCAGCGCACTACTCCAGCCAACGAAGAACACCAGGGCCAATAAAAGCGTTGCGCTCGTGCGCGTGATGACTTTCCAAAGCCGCATAAACATCCTTCGGTTTGTAGCTGTCTTCGACAGAATCATGGGGACGTCCAGGCCCCGGGCGGGGCGTCGAGGCTAAACATGTTCAATGTACAGGGCTTCACCTGGGTGATGCTCACTGATCGACTTTACGGCACCTGGCACTGCCTCGTGGCCATTGGGAAAAAGAGGTCAAGTTCATTGAAACCGTCGACCTCACGCTGCCTGAATCACAAATTCGCTGGCCGTGGCGACAGGCTGCACGTTACGTGGTGTGCGGCGCATCTCCACCAGCCCATAGCGCTCCATCGTCTTGAGCGTACGCGAGAGATTGCTGGGCGCACGCCCGGTGAACTCCGCGAGCTGGCTCAACGATTCGGGCTTCTGTTCCCTGATCACCCGCAGCAACGCGCGGTTGTCGTCGGACAACACTTCGGCCAGCGAACGCATGGAGGTGAACCAGACTTTCGGCTCGTTGGGGCGTGGCTGATGGTCGCCACGGGCAATGGCCAACGCCCGGGCACGTATGGCTTGCTGGGATGCGATGCCGATGACCAATTTTTTCATGACTTCGTTTTCTCGAGTACGCGGTCGACTTCGTTGAAGAAATCTTCGAGCAACTGCTGCGGGCTGGTGAATTCGTAGGGCACGCCCTTGTCGCGGACGTGACGATGGCGGTGGTCGTAGGCCAGACGCCGACCTGCATAAAGCTTGCGCTTCGGTGGCGTGACAGCATGCGCATTGTCGAAGCCGAGCAACCGCGTGCCGTAGCGATCATGCAATGTCAGCGCATAGCGTACGCCGTGAGGCACATGCTCATTCGCCTCTATACGCCACGCCTCGATCTTGATCCAGTAACCGTCGCCCTGGTCGTAGATCTCGCCGTTGAGCAACAGCAGCGTCTCCAGTCCTACGTCTTCCGTTGACATGACTATATATCATCCGATGATAACTTCAATGGAACCGGCTAGGCGTCGTGAGCGACGGATGACCGGGAAAACGAGGCCGAGTTCACTTCCGTGCCTTTACCAAGTGAACTCTGGCCCGTGTTTCCCGTTTCACCTGACCAGGATCAAGACGACCATCGCGCTGCTCGGGGAACATGCGATATCGCGACACCACAACGATATGCATGAAACGAGGTCATACGATGGAATTCCAGATCGCACTCACCGATGCCTGCCCCGGCCCCGACGTCATCCAGGACATCATGTTCGAAGTCGATCCGAGCGCGGTAGTCGATCTCGACATGAGTGGCCTGGTGATGCGGATATCCTCCTGCGTGACCGTGACGGACCTGATCGAGGTACTGCGGCGAACCGGCTGGACAGTGGCGCCGGAACAGGTGGCGCAGTTGCCGACCATATGTTGCGGTGGCTGCTCCGGATGAAGTGGATCTTGGCCGGCTGCCCTCCGGACCAAGGTCCATACGGCGTGGCGCTCCGCACGAAGAATGGTGTCAGGGAACATGAAAAGTGCACTCTGCCCCCTGTTTTGGATTTCTGTAACTGTTGACCAGAGTTCCCGCCGCGCAGTGACACCAGCGGCTGGTGAGCCAACTGCGAACCATCGCCCGGCGCTTTGCGGTCGCGCAGTGAGCGCCTAGCGTCCGTCGCTGCCTCAGCGCTTCCGAAGCAAAACCATACAAGATCTGATCTTACGGTTCATTCTTGGGCTTTCGGCCCGGTCACTTGATTTCTGGCAGCTGGATCAACTCCTCGGCTCCAAATCAACCAGAAGACAAGTCCAGCTAACGCGCCTGTGAGCGCCATCACCAATAAATCTTCAACACGTGGTTGGTTAGGTAGTCGGATGACGGTCGCCATCAAGGCACCAACTAGAAGGCCTATAAACAACGAGGACCACCATCGCACCAAGTTCTTTCTTCTCAAAAGAAAGTATGCCGGCACCCCAAAGAGTGCCATCAATCCACAAGAATAAACGTAGACGATCGCACCCATAACTACGAATATCCCGAGGTCCGCTGGTTTGGACGGCGGACTGATTGCAGTGCCGACGACCACGGGTACCAAGGGAGCGATCAAGAATCCTAAGACGGTGGTTATTCTACGTTTCATGGGCAATCCTAGTGCGTGCAGCCACATTGTTGTTTTGACTGGGCGATGATTTGGCTCATTTGGCCGCCCCAAATGTATTGGTTAGCGGCCCAGTTTGGCCCTATTCCGCCGCCGAGCGCGGACTGTGTCCAAGCATCGCCTTCACCATAGGTATGAGCCACGCCATCTGTAACCGTTCGGGCGACGTACCCAGGACCAAAGGCACTATTGGCCCCAGTGATGTTTACGACAATCGGGGCGCCCGTGTTCAGATCGCTTGTAAGGTAAGACGTCACGGGATTGTTCGGTGCGACAACGGGCACCGCGGCATTGTTGGGTGTCCCACCGGGAGTGGCGGGATTCGGATTCCCAGGCGTCGGATTGTTGATAAGGCCTTGCATGACGTCGTTTGGATCAGCACAGCCGATCGGGCGTGTGACGTCATATTTGTGATACCAAAAATCGTTCGGACCGAGACTTGCCGGAAAGGCGGACGGCGCAGGAAGTCGAAAGGCTGGCCCACCACCTGGATATGCGCACGTAACAAAGCCGCCACTTACTGAACAACCGAGCCCTGACGGGTCAATGTTGCTGAGTGGGTCGTTGTTGCCGTAGGCATAAGTACTGATCTGCCCACCAAACAACCCCATTGGATCGCTTTGCGGGAACCGTCCTGTTCCCGGCTCATAGTAACGGGCACCGTTGTACATCAACCCGGTTTCCACATCGTAGTACTGACCCGGATAACGCAAGTTGAGCACATAGCCCGTCGTTGAAGTCGGCGGCAGCTCCCCGAATGGATTGCCCTGATAGGCCCACGACCAGATCATCGTGCCCGCACTGTTGCTCACCGCCCGCGGCGTGCCCAACTCATCGGCAATCACATAGTTCACCGAGGTCACAGGTTGCCCATTTGATACGCTGAAAGTTCCTGCTGCCACAGGCACATCGCCGAGCCAAACGTAGAAGTTATCGTTGAGCACGCCTGACGTTGGCGGCAGATAGTCACCGATAAGATGGCCGGCTTCATCGTAAGCGAACAGTCGTGCGACTCCCCCTGCTGACTTGTACACCCGCTGCCCTAATGCGTTGTACAGGTAGCTGCCCACGGTAGTGCCTCCAAGCTGCGCGACCGTCATGCGATTACGACCGCTATACCCAAAACCGTAGGTACCGCTCGCGTCTGTCACCGCCGTAGTATTGGCATTCGCGTCAACCGTGCGCGCGGCATTTCCTGTGGCAATAAGCTGATGCGTTCCGGTGTTGTATTGGTATGTACCCGTGGCTGACCCGCTGCGGCTCTTGCTTAGGCGATCCCCAGTTTGGTTGTAGGTAAGGCTTTCTAGCACTGTACCGCTTGCTTCCGTGACGGCAGTCAGTCGACGCAGAGGGTCATAGCTATATGCCTCCGTCGCCGGGTTCGCCCCAGGGTTGCTGCCGATGGCCGTGATATCGCCGAGCGCGTCTCTGGCCACGTGCAGATTGAATGCCGAACTGGTCAAATCGGTGAGTCTGTAGTTTGCATCATAAGTGCGAGCCACTACTTGCCCGTTGCCCAAGGTATAGCTAGCCAATGGGCCGAACGGCAGCCAGGTCACGCTGCTCACCTGAACACCCCAATTGCTCGTAATCTGGTTAATCCGTCCGTCGGTGTCGTAAGCGTAGCTAACCGTCATGCCCGGCGGCACGGTGACGCTCGCGAGACGACCGGCGGCGGTGTAGGTGTAACTGATGGTGCCGCTCGTCCCATTCACGTTTTCGATCTTGGTGATAACGTGCCCTCGAGTGTCGTAGCAGTACGCTGTGGTGACGGTGTTTTCGAGGATGCGCGTGAGTCGACCGATCGGGTTACTGCTGTTGCAGAGGGTGATGCTGTTGGGATCGTCGTAGCTGTACGTAATGTTCTGAGTGCTATCTGGATAGCGGCTGGTGATGAGGCGATCCAAGGCGTCGTAGGTGTTGATGGCGACGACGCCCTTGGCATCCGTCTTCGTTAGGACGTTACCGGCGGCATCGAAGGTGCGACTTGTCGTGCCGGTATCCGGGCTATGCAGCGCCGTGCGGTTGCCCAGGCCGTCGTAGTCGTAGGTGGTGCTGAGGCCATCCGGATCACTGATGCCCTCCACGTGGTCGCGGGCATCGTAGGCGAACACGCTCTGGGTGTTCTTGGTGGCCGGGTCGGTGCCGTTGTAGTTGGCGATCGTGCTCTGCAGCCGATTCAGCGCATCGAAGCCCTGATGGCTCTGGATTCCCAGCGCGTCCGCGGACTGCACGAGGTTGCCGTTGGCGTCGTAGCTGCCGCTGGTGCCGGCGTTGAAGACGGTCTGGTTGAGGCCATCGACGAGTGCGGTGAGCTGGCCCAGCGTGTTGTAGGTCCGCGACAGGCTGTGCACCACGGTGCCGGAAGCCGTGCGGATCTGCTCGGCCGTCTTATTGCCCGCGGCATCCAGCGTGTAGTGGATGACGTTGCCCTGCGCATCGGTGATGTCGGTCAGGCGATGCGCGGCATCGTAGGTGTAGCTGGTCGTGATGCCGTCGGGATCGGTGATCGAGGCGATCGCACCGAACGGGGTATAGCTCAGGGTCGTGGTGGCGCCACCGACGCTGCGCGAGGCGAGCCAGCCGCGCGGGGTGTAGGTCAGATTCGTGACCACGCCGTTGGCGTCCTGGAGGCGGGTGACGCGGCCGGCGCCGTCGTATGTCAGAACAGCGGTGGTGTGGCCCAGGGCATCGGTCACCGACTGCAGGTCGCCGTGATGTGCGGTGCTGCTGTCGGTCAGGTAATACGCATAGGTGGTGACATCGGACACATCGGTGCGCGGACCGTCCACGGCAAGCAGCAAGCCCACGATCGGGCACTGGGTGGTATCGACGGCCGTACAGTAGCTGTAGGTCCAGCGGCGGACACCGGCCGGCGGCGTGCCGGTGGTGGCGCAGGTGTAACTACTGGCCTGGGCCGGATCGATCTCGCAACGTGCCAGCGGTTGGCCGAGGGTGTTGTAGACCCAGGAAGTTTTGGTGACCGCGTTGCCGCTGGCATCGAGCACCGTGCGCGTCAGTGGAACACGCAGCGTGGTGTCCCAGGTGGTGTTCGTCGTGCGCTGTGCGGTGCTTCCCGAGCCGTCGACCTGCTGATCCAGCAGACCGTTGGCGTCGTGAACCATCGTCGTGACGTTACCGTTGAAGTCGGTGGTCGACGCGGCATAGCCGTTGCTGTCGAACGTGGCCGCGGCGTTGGGTTGACCGCAGCCGGGGCCGCAAGGTGCGCTGACGGTGCTGGCGTGCATCGAGCCGTTAGGCACCACGAAACTGAAGGTCGCTTGTGCGCCGGTGGGATACGTCACCGATGTCGTGCTGTTGCTGTTGTAGACCACTTGGGTGAGGTCAACGCCGCCCGGCAAGGTCGACATCGTGGCTTGCCCAAGGCTGTTATAGCCAACGCTTGTGAGGCGGTTGCCCGACTCGTCGATGTCGCCAGTCAGCGCGTTGCGAAGGCTGGTACCGCCAGTGAGTGTGCTTTCGTTATAGACGTACTGGCGTGTCTTCGTATCGGGATACGTCACGGTGACCAGATTGCCGTTCGTGTCATAGGCATAACCAAGTACACCGCCATCGGGCTGTGTCGCGGTAGCCACGTTACCTTGTGCGTTGTAGGTGAAGCTGAGCGAACGCCCGCGTGGATCGGTCACCGTCAGCAACAGTCCGGCCGATGGCGCCATGCTCGTCGGTGTGGATGCCGTGCTGTAGGCCAAGGTGGTGACTTGGCCATGCGTGTCTGTGATCGAGAGCAGGTTGCCTTTCGCGTCGTAGGCTTCCTGATAGCGCGTTCTCGCATCGGCATACAGCCATCCGATGATCACCCCAGTTCCATTGGTTTGTGTAGTCAGGTGATCGGCGACATCAGGGTCCGTCGTCCATTGGCCATTCTGCAGAGTAAACACCACCTGCATGCCATCCGGTCGGAACACAGTCGCGATCGACGTGGTGCCGCTGCTCAGATACTCCAGGCTTCGATCGAAACTGTGCCGCCAATGAGCGCCGATGTGCGAAGTAGCCACGGCTGCATGACTGTTGTAGTAGCGATGGAAGCTCAGCGAGCCGAGATCGTTGTCCGCTTCGTCACGGTATTCGTTACCGGTACCTAGATTGATCGGATCGCCTGCGCAATGGCATGTGGGGCCATTGTTTTTGCCTGGAATATAGGGATAGGCCGTCCCATAAATACTGCCACCGCCACCGCATGTGCCCTGAAGGTAAAAACTGGCGAAATGCCCGGTCTGTGGGCCAGCACCATCGTATGAAGGAGCATATGAGCAGCCGGGGAATGCATATGCCCAATCCAGTTGATACTGTGCCCACCACTTAGCAAGCGCCGCTTCTACAGATTCCGAATATCCATCATTGTGATAGGCGTAGTCGTCGTGAAACGGAGCTCCGTAATAGCTAACTGTGCTCGACTGAAAGTTCGTGGCCGTTGTTGCCGCCGAAGGTGATAGAGGGACACCGACACCTACCGCGGTAGGCGTGCCATGCGAACTCGATGTTCTTGCCGGCCCCGGTTGTGGACTTCCATTTCCCGCGTGTTCGCCGGCAACCGATGCCGACCCGACACCACACACGCTAACGCACAACACCAGCAACACGCACCGAACGAAGTCCATTTGATTCCCCTGTGACGTGGATTGCTGTGTGGACGGAACGTCCTTTGCCATCGAAAGCTCATCCCGCGACAGGCGTTATAGCAAATCAGGGTGACGTCTGCTGCGACCTGTGTCGTATGGGTCTTCCTGCAGTACTTCGCGAGATCGCCATCTGCAGTCATTCCAGCTTAGGCCCGCGTCCTTCCGGGTATACCCAAAAAGCGATCTCATCGTCTATGAAGGGTCGCTTGGCCCAGGCGCTCATGGACGAGCCACCGGGTCAGCACCAGCAAGGCGATCAGCGCCGGAACGATGTTCAGCGATTACCGAAACCGTCAATCAGTCAGACCGGAATACGCGGTTATCCGCGCGCCCCGCCCTCGCCTGGCGTCGGCGGCACGTTCTCGCGCACCACGCCGGTCAAGACCAGGTAAGGTTGTTTGATGATATCAATGCGGGCCGAGAGGTTACCCCTGTGGGTAAGAACGCGACGAATGCGGGACTTGAATCAGGGAAGCCCACTGTCCTCAAGTCATGCACCATCGACCGCTGTTAGGCTCACGACATGAACAAGGGACAAACTTTCGTGGTGGATTTCGTCGTCAAGGGCGACTCCCCGGACGTAATGAAGATGGTTCTTGTCGAGGAGGGGGACTGGTCGGACATTGATGAGCGTCTGCGACGCCTCCAGCAGCGGATGTACGGGTGCATCGATGCAGCGATTGACGGTCAGCTGACCGAGCAATTTCCTGAAACCAAAGGAAAGAAGATCATCGTTTCAGTTGACTTCTACGATGCTCCTCAGAAGGAAGCCGCTGAGTTCTTCGACAGGTTCTCAAAACAAGTGCTCTTGATCCCGTCGTACAGCGCTGCGTTGAAGCAAAGCAAGTTCGTGAATGAAATCGCTTTTGAAGCGAATTTTGAAACACTGCCGATATAGGCCATCCATGGCCTGCCATCAGTCGTTGTCGTAGAAGTTCAGCGCGGTCGGTTTGTGTCCGAACACCGTCTCGGCGAACTTCGCGTACCCGATTTTAATTACCTCCGTTCCATCATAGGCCGCTCTGTTCCCCGTCTCCCGCTACTGATAGGTCGGAAGCTGCCGCACGATGTGTAACGTGCTGGCCATGGGCAAATGCGCGGGTAGTGCGTGGTAGGTGGCACGTTCCTCGCGCACGCCGGGTTTCGCTCCGTGCGATGGTCCCAGCCGCTGCGCATTCACGTCGCCGATGATGTCGCGCAGCTTCTGCGCATCGCGGACGATGGCATCACCCATGATCGACAGCGTGACGTCGGATAGCTCGGCGTGATCGCTGCAGGTCACCACATTGCCAAGGGCCCGCAGGCTGCTCAGCAGCAGGTTGATCTCGTCGAGCTGATCCAGGGTGACGCCGAAGAGGTAACGGTTGCCGGCCGCATCCATCACCGGCTCGGCGGCGTCCGGTTCCGCGGCTTCCGTGCAAGCCTCTGCTTGCGCGTCGGCCTCGCCTGCTGCCGCCCTTTCGCCACGCTCGGCCGGCCAGGAGAGTTCATTCAGCACCTGGGCGATCTGCTCCTCCAGCAGTTCCAGGCAGATCGCCACTTCGCCTGGACGAATCTCCGAGAACCACTCACTATCCTCGTCCGGCCTGCGCGGTCGCGCCAGATTGGTCAGGAACCCCACGTATTCGCGTAGCTGCTTCAGCCGCAGCTGGCTGTCCTCCGGCAGGAAATAGCCCATCGTTTCCAGATCATCCGAATCTAACGTCGACATGGTCGCCTCCTATTCCACGAAGTGCCCGTCCACGGCATGACGACGGACGGGGTGTCGGGAGGCTAGAAACCGCAGAGAGCCGGCGGGCGTATTCCCCTTGCGGGTGTTGTATTAGCCGCCCTCCCGACGCAGGAATCACGTCGGCTTGCACCTGCGAACAGGTACAAAAAACCCACCGGTTTGACGGAGGTGGGTACCGCTCTCTGCGGAGTTTCTAGGCTCCTTGAAATCGAGTCTGCTACGGCAGTGAAGGGGTGTCAAGAAAGCACAAGGGCTACGCCCTCGGGTAGCCTAACCCGCGAAAAATAATCGTCACCGTCTGCATGATTCAAAAAAACGAGAAACAAAGGGGGACCTACTTAACTGGGCTTCGAACGAGTACGACTTGGGTCTTTGGAATAGAGTCGTGCCAGCCCGCCTCGCCGAAGAAGGAAAGCCCATCAAACGGGATGAAGCGGCACAGCGTACGACCGACCACCTGACCAAATGACGGCTTGTCACCTTGCTGGCTAACCACCATTGTCCCGAGCACCAACTTTCCTGGCGTGCGCGCCCAGATGCCTTCGAAAAAACAGTAGTAGGCAAGCATCAACATTAGTCCGAGCATAAAGTCCGGGACCCTTCTGAGCGCAGCGACGCCAGCCTGGCCGAACAACAACCCAACCAACGCGCCGAACAGCGCCATCACTAATACCAGGCAGACATAGTCGATCAACCATGTTCCAAATCGGCGCCAATTGCCTGCCAGTTCGCGTCGCTGCTCTGCCACCGACTCGGTCAACGCGCTGTCGGGAGGCATATAAGGATTGAATTCGTTAGTCATTACGTTCCCTCTTCATGGATTTCATCGAACGGACTCAGATTAACTTCCATACATGCGATAAGCCAAAAAAGGAGACGGAGGTAATTACCGAATTTAATTAGCTCCGTCCCCTTATCTCGGTCCCGTTTCCGTGTTCTTCATCGGGTCGATGAGCTCAGGCTGATGCTCGTCAGGGAAGGGACAGGATGGCCATGCGACAGAGCGGGTGACCAGGTGGTGCTCATGAGAGCGGCGCGCTCTTTGGTGGTGAGTCGGACGCCGGCGGGATAGGAAATCTCGGCAGCTTCGGCTTTACCGCTGGCATCCAGCGCCAATACGAAGCAGACGAGCGTAGTGTGGGCGCGGTTGAACGGCTCACCGCCATAGAACCGGGGAAATTGCGAAGTGATATGGGGAGGCGTATCCGCCTCGGTACCCAGCACGTGGTCAGGTAGCTGCTTCTCGAAGTTGGACAGCAACGGCGCCTTATCGCACGAGAGAATCGGCCTGTCCCCCGCATGGACCGATAAGCAGCCAATGACGCCGAGTGTTGCAACAAGTAGTCGCTTCATCTTGTTTCCCCTATCAAGTGAATATCCAACAAGGACTAGGTAAGAGCCGGCCGCGATTTGACCGCCCTGCCCTTACCCGCTGGACGACCTGTTTTAATTAGCCACGCCACTTTAATGGCCCTTTAATGGAATATTCAGAGGCATCACCTTATCTCCAGGTCGACCGTATAGCTATTGGCTCGTGCTTTCTGAGCGTCGTTTAACTGATCCGTTAAGACGCAGATGCCGGTAAAATTATTTGACTGTGCTAAACACGTGATATGCCGAGAACGCCCCTGCATTAGCTCATTTAGAGCCACGGAATAGGCGGCCATGACCTTTTTACCCTTGATAAAATCAATCCCGACGCCGCCCAGCTCCCAGCGGCAGTTCGCCGATGAAAACCTGTCTAACAATATTTCACCTTCAAAATGTCCGCCAACCCTTTTTACTTGTTCCGCCTGTGAATAATGTCCAATATTTAAGTTGCCAGCGGGGAAATTAACTTTTGCGCATTTCAATGTTTCCATCTCCCATGCTGAGGATAAATTTACTTGTTCGACACCACCACCTCGGATAAATATACTAATATTTAGTGTCTTATGCGCGTCCTGATTTAGCTCAGGGGTTTCCCCGGAATTTTTTCCGCACCCACATATCGTGAGCATTAATGACATGTAAAAAATACATTTTAGCAAGGCAAATTTCATGACAAGCTCATTATGATCAGAAAGGAGGTTAGAGACATTTCACAAGAATGAAAATGTCTCTGACCCCTTTGTTTGTTCGCACACTCCGCAGCAATCTCGTACCCCGCATCCGCATGCCGCATCACGCCCGTCCCCGTATCGTTTCGATTTGAGCGCGCCCATTAGATCAAAGAAGCAGACATCAAAGGCTGTAAGAAAGCACTAGAAGACATTCCCTTTTTTGCCGTGAGTTTCATGCCATACAACCACGCGCAGTTCGCGGGCTACTTTTCCGAGAAACTCAAATACGCGACGCCGGATGACTGGATGGTTACCCCTACGTCTACAAGAAAGAAACGAGGCAACCCACCAAAAAAGACACCGACTTAACCTTCATCCTTGGGCAAGAAACGCGAGACACGAACCGCATTGAGATGGCTCTCAGCTGCAATCCGCCTCAACGCCTCGGAAGCAGCAGCGTAGATTTTTTGATACCGCTCATCGTCCTTGTAGCCGCCAAATTGTAAACATGCCTTGACGTAGGCGCCTAGATGCCGATCTCCTTTGATTGATATGAAGAATGTATAGTAATCATCCGATGAAGCCTGTGACATCACCTCTATTTGATCTACACCCCATCCGCTTTTTACAGAAATATCAATGATGGTTTCGCCCAAAGCCGGCAATGCCCTATCCTCGACATAAGCATGTTTAACTGCATCTTTAAACTTCTCGTCAATACTTCCGGAAAATAAATGTGCATGGCGCAAATCAAGAAGGTCTTTATTTTCTTTTTTGGCCATCTCAATCCAGCACAGCATCAACTCATCTCCAACATCGTCGCGCTCGAGCTCCCTCATCAGCTTGACCGTAGCCATGGCATTGCCAAGACTGATCCACTTTGCATCCTCCATAAAACGCTTTCGTAACGTCTCAACTAATTCTTTCTCATTATTCGAAAAAGTATCATGAAATAGCTCCCAAGCTTGGGTAAAGCTACCATCGTGATTGTTTTTTAATGCCATCTCTTGAAATGAGTCGACGACTTCAACGAAGTCTTTCTCTACAACATAACCTTGCTCTAGGAATTTGCATATATGTAGATCAAACTCATCCGATCCGCTATATCCATAATCGTACATAACCTTTTCCACGAACTTATCTTCCTTGCTTTGTTCTCCCTCCTTTCCCGCTTTCGCGATACCCCATACCGCAAACCCGTCACTTTTAACAAAATCATATGATGGAATACCCGTCCCCCGACTGTAGTAACACCACGTCAGCAAGACAGATGAGTGGATAAGTTGTCTGGTCAGCGCAATGTCTTTATCGTTCACATAGGGGAGGAGTGTTTCAATCACCCAGCGAATTCGCTGCATAATGCGAATGTTCTTGATCCCAAGGCTAATGACCTTGCCTGCGACTTCCCTGGAGTGCTTCCATTCATCAGTGAAGACCAACTTCGCGCACTCTTCTGCCGATGGCGAGAAAACAATTTCTCCATCAAAAACCTTCTCTTTCAACGCGTCTAGAGTGACCTTATCACCCTCAAGCTCGTCCATATTTAAAATAGCAGCTATCCGGCAGCCTCTCTGCTCTTTAAGCATGGACACAAGGCCTAAAATTTCCTTAAGGGGAAGCTCTGCACCTTTTCTCTCTATATCATCAAGACATATCACATAATCTTTTATTGCGAAGTAAGACAATGACCTCGCCACACTGCCCCAGACCCCAAGGAGTGGCGTCACTTGTGAAATGTTTTTTCTACTAAAATTCAGTAGTCGACGACCGGGAGCCTTGACCTCTTCGATGGAGGAAGATCGCATCACCTCTTTGGCATTTTCTGCCCACGTCAATGAGCTTGCGCCCGCATCTACATCTTTGGCGGATACGGCATTATCGAAGATGGCGGACTTCAGTTCCGCGAGATTGCTTGTTCCGAACAGAGAGACATACGAGTACTTCTTGACCAGACCTTTGGACGAAGCATCCTTGATGACTTGGTTCCAAAAATAGGTCTTACCGCTTCCCCACTGACCACTGATAGCGATGGCTTGCGGCCGGTCTAATTTCAGGAAATTCTCTACGGCAACCTGTACATCCTTCAGTGACATGTCATCCCCCTGATGATTCACGTCGGTGGTGAAAGCAGCCCTACAACCTCTTCTTGTCCTTGCGTTTGATGCGCATTGCAGATTCGGTCTTCTCATCAAGCCGCTGTCTATCGAGCATGAAAAAACAAAGGGGTCAGGTTAATTTCCCGACCCCTTCTCTTTCAAACCATCGGCAACTTCAATCCCCGCTCGTTGGCGCATTCGACAGCAATCTCATACCCCGCATCCGCATGCCGCATCACGCCAGTCCCCGGATCGTTCCACAACACCCGCGCAATCCTCTTGTCGGCGGCTTCGGTGCCGTCGCAGACGATCACGATGCCGCTGTGCTGCGAGTAGCCCATCCCTACCCCGCCGCCATGATGCAGCGACACCCACGTCGCGCCACCTGCAACATTCAGCATCGCGTTGAGCAACGGCCAGTCGGACACGGCGTCACTGCCGTCCTTCATCGCTTCGGTTTCGCGATTCGGTGACGCCACCGACCCGGAATCCAGATGATCGCGCCCGATCACCACCGGCGCCTTCAGCTCGCCGTTGCGCACCATCTCGTTGAACGCGAGCCCGAGCTTGTCACGCAACCCCAGGCCCACCCAGCAGATGCGCGCCGGCAGGCCCTGGAAGCTGATGCGCTCTTTCGCCATGTCCAGCCAGTTGTGCAGGTGGGCGTCGTCGGGGATCAGCTCCTTCACTTTCTGATCGGTCTTGTAGATGTCTTCCGGGTCGCCCGAGAGTGCAACCCATCGGAAAGGTCCGATGCCGCGGCAGAACAGCGGGCGCACGTAGGCGGGTACGAAGCCGGGGAACGCGAACGCGTTGGCGAGACCTTCGTCTTTCGCCATCTGGCGGATGTTGTTGCCGTAGTCGAAGGTGGGGATGCCTTGGGCGTGGAACGCGAGCATGGCTTCGACGTGGGTGCGCATGGAGTGCTTGGCGGCGTCGCGGGTGCCTTCCGGATCGCTCTTGCGGCGCTCCAACCACTGCTCCACCGTCCAGCCCTGCGGCAGGTAGCCGTTGACCGGGTCGTGCGCGCTGGTCTGGTCGGTGACGGCGTCGGGGCGCACGCCGCGCTTGACCAGCTCGGGCAGGATGTCGGCGGCGTTGCCCAGCAGCGCGATGGATTTCGCTTCACCTGCCTTGGTGTATTTCTCGATGCGCGCCAGCGCGTCGTCGAGGTTGCTGGCCTGCTCGTCGACGTAGCGGGTCTTGAGGCGGAAGTCGATGCGGCTCTGCTGGCATTCGATGTTGAGGCTGCACATGCCGGCCAGCGAGGCGGCCAGCGGCTGCGCCGCGCCCATGCCGCCGAGGCCGGCGGTGAGCAGCCATTTGCCTTTGAGATTGCCGCCGTAGTGCTGGCGGCCCATCTCGACGAAGGTTTCGTAGGTGCCCTGGATGATGCCTTGCGAGCCGATGTAGATCCACGAGCCGGCGGTCATCTGGCCGTACATCATCAAGCCTTTCTTATCGAGCTCGTTGAAGTGCTCCCAGGTGGCCCAGTGCGGCACCAGGTTGGAGTTGGCGATCAGCACGCGCGGCGCGTCGGCATGCGTGCGGAACACGCCGACCGGCTTGCCGGACTGCACCAGCAAGGTCTCGTCGTCGTTCAGTTCGCGCAGCGATTTCAGGATGGCGTCGAAGCACTCCCAGTTGCGCGCCGCCCGCCCGATGCCGCCGTACACCACCAGCTCGGCCGGGTTCTCCGCCACCTCGGGATCGAGGTTGTTCTGGATCATGCGGAACGGCGCTTCGGTGAGCCAGCTCTTGCAGCTCAGTTCGGTGCCGCGCGGCGCACGGATGGTGCGGGTGGTGTCGATGCGGGTGGGTGCGGTCATGGGCTAGGCCTCGGGTAGGACAGACCACGAAGTATAGGCCAGCCGCCACGCGCGCCCGTCAGCCATGCGGCGGCGCCTTGCCGGCCAGCACCTGCTTGCCGGAATGGGTCTGCAGGATCAGCGCGGAGCGCATCTGCGTGATGATCTGAGCCATCTGCGGATCGCCGCTGAAATGGGCTTCGACGTAGTCGACGGTGTCCTTCAGGCCGGCACGCGGCTGCTGTTGCTGGATGTTGGCGCGCAGTATCCAGCCGTACGGACTCTGCGGCTGCACCTTGATCAGCTGGTTGGCGACGTCCCAGCCCCCGTTCCAGTCGTGCGTCCAGTACACGAGCAGTTTGCCGAGCTCTGCCAGCGCATGCGTGTCATTCGGGTCGAGCGCAAGCATGGTGCGATAATCCTGCTCGGCATGCGCATAGTCGTTCAGCGATTCATACGCGTTGGCGCGTGCCTCGAGAAGCGTTGCATCGCCGGGCTTGGCGGCGATCAGGGTGGTGGCCTCCGCCACGGCCCACGCGGCCTCGTCGAAATCGATCAGCGCATCGATGCGGTGCAGCCGGGCGTCGTCGAACTCGGGCCCGAAACGCAGCGCCTCGGACAGATAGATCGCCGCCACCGCCGGATGCTTGCTGCCTTTCGCCGCATCGCCGGCGTCCATCAGGTCAGGGACGCTGGCGACCTCATCGAGTGCCGCCGGATACGAGGCCAGTTCGATGTTCTGCTCGCAATTGCAGTTGCTGACCTCATAAAAAGCCCGCTTCGACAACATCAGCTTCAGCGCCGGGTTGTCGCCGGCGTGAGTCTGCGCCTGCGCGGCGAGGCGGCTCATGTCATCCAGCGACCCGCCCCACTTCGGCTCCTTGGCCCATATCGCCACGCCGTAGATCGTGTAGTTGTCGGGCGCCGCAGCAATGGCGGCCGCGATGGCATCGTCGGTGTACTTGCGGCCGAAACCCAGGGCGCCGGCGTTGATCAATGCGGCATGGGCCGGCGTGACCTTGGGGTCGAGCGCGATCGCTTTACGGAGGTCGCTGTCGGCTTGAGCCAGCAGCTTGTGCATGGAGTCGATGCTGTCCTGCGGCGTGTCCTTGATGTAGTTGCTTCCCCGCGCAGCGGAGGCCATGGCCACATAGGCCACGCCGCTGGCCGCCCACGCAAATGCGCTGTTCGGCGAATCGCGCTTCCACGCGTCCAGGGTGGGACGCACGTCGAACGAGCTGTTTTCGAAACTTTCGTGATAGATGCGGTCGAGCAGGCCGGGAGAGTCCGGCTGGGTCTGCTGCGCGTGCAGCGCCGCGGCGAGGCGGCGGTCGAGTTCGGCCGACTGTCCGTGCTGGATCAGCGTCTGCGCTTCGGCAAACGACAACGGCAGCGGCTGCAGGCCATAGTGGCAATACGCCACCGCCGCGTCATGCGACCAGTGACTGCCGGGCGGGTCGGGATAGGCGATGCAACGCTGGAGCGGATCCTTGATCGCCTCGGCGCGTTTCGCCGCGGTGAGAAACGCATACGCCTCATCGCGCGTGAACATGTGGGTCTTGGGCACCGGCACCGGCGGGCGCGCATAGGGCCGCCCCGACTCGGCATGCATACGTGCGGTCAACTGCGTCATCGCCGAACGGATACCCCACCCCCATTCGACGATACCAAGCAAAACGATCGCTGCAATCAGCAGCCAACGCGGACCGGAACCCATAGCGCCTCCCCCAGGCAGATGGGTCAGACAGTATCACCGCGCTCCGCCGATGTCAGGGCGCGCCGGCATCCCGGCGAGTGCTGGCGGTGTGACGTGCATCAACCGCCGCATGCATTTCCTTCGCTTGGCCTTCGCCTCGCCTTCGCGCGGCATGGGCCGTACTGAAGCCGATCGTTGCGGTTGTCGCGGCGGCCATACCCGGAGGATCAAACGACATTGCTCACTCCCCGCGCCCCGGCATGGCTTCCCTGCAGAACCTCGAAGGATGGCAAGACATGAATGCCCTGACCCTGAAGTGGCCGCAGATCATGGTGGTTGAAGACGACATGCTGGTCTCCGAGGCGCTGGGCATTGCGCTCGAATCGAAGCATTGCCGCGTGCTGGGCCCGGTCGCCACCCTGGAGGATGCGTATGAGTTGCTGGAGGCGTCGAATCCGGATTTCGCCCTGATCGACTACCAGCTCGCCGCGATGACCACGGAAGGCCTGCTGGCCTCGCTCAACGCCAGGCATATACCGACGTGCGTGCTCACCGGTGTCCGCGCCAGTGAATTGCCGCAGGCGTATGCGAAGTGCGCCGTGCTGCAAAAGCCTTGTCGGCTGGACGCGTTGCTGCATGTGCTGAAGCAGGTCAGGCTGGGTTGATCGGGGGCTTGGGGAAATCTCGAAAAACGGGCCATTAGCTCGTCATCCCAGCGAAAGCTGGGACCCAGGGCCCTTGGGTTTCAATGAATTGAGAGTCACTGGGTCCCAGCTTTCGCTGGGATGACGGGTGGTGTTCGAGGCCACCTGCAAGCGAACCGCACGTCTGCATCGGTCCAAGAAACACCAGGTGTTCTGCGCCACAACGTCTGAACAAGCTTATGCTCGTCGCCGAGATGCCCGTTTGCTTGTGGGAGCGACTTCAGTCGCGATTGTGCAGGCCGCTGCCGCGGCCATCGCGACTGAAGTCGCTCCCACAAGACAGGCCACGGCCGGTGTGCACCTTTCTCCGGACCGCAGTGGACTTTCGGGCTATCCCAAGGCCAACCTCGAAGAATCCGTGATTTGGACCGTCATCGCAGCTTGACCCGCTTCGCTGTCGTAAAGCGCCTCGCTGGGATGACGGGTGGTGTTCGAGGCCACCTGCAAGCGAACCGTGCGTTTGCATCGGTATCCGAAACACCAGGTGTTCTGCGCCACAACGTCTGAACAAGCTTATGCTCGTCGCCGAGATGCCCTTTTGCCCGTGGGAGCGACTTCAGTCGCGACTGTGCAGGCCGCGGCCATCGCGACTGAAGTCGCTCCCACAAAATAGGCCGCCTCGTCTGCGTCGCCTGATCGGCGGTCACCTCATTTGATCGAAGCGCCGCCGCAGGTAACCGGTCGCGGCCGTACAGCGAATGAGCTGACAGGTGCGCCCTCCAGGCTTGCGCCATCCATCGTTGCCATCACACGCGGAGCTGGACATGCACGACCCCACCTCACCTCATTCGCCGCCGCGCCGGATCGGATCGTGGACACTGATCGCCACCGCCGTGGCCGTTGCCGCGGTGTCGTTCGGCTACGTCGGCGGCTGGCTGGCGCCGCACCGGCTCACGCCGGAAAAACTGGTGAATCAGCTGCAGGACAACGCGGGCACGTTTGCCGGCTATCGCCGCAACCACGCGAAGGGCGTCTGCGTGATGGGCTATTTCGACAGCAACGGCGGCGCCCAGCCGTATTCCGTAGCGCAGGTGTTCGAACCGGGCCGCACGCCGGTGGTCGGCCGCTTCGCGATCCCCGGCGGCAACCCTTACGCTCCCGACAGCAGCGTGCCGATTCGCAGCATGGCGCTGCGCTTTGCGCAGGCGAACGGACAGCAGTGGCGCACCGGCATGAACAGCATGCCGGTGTTTCCGGTCGCCACGCCGCAGGCGTTCTATGCGCAATTGCAGGCGCAGCAGCCGGACCCTGCCACCGGCAAGCCTGACCCGGCGAAGGTCGGCGCGTTCTTCGCGGCGCATCCGGAAACCGCGGCGTTTCTCGCCTGGGTGAAGACGGCGAAACCGTCCGCCAGTTTCGCGACGGAGAACTACTGGAGCCTCAACGCCTTCGTGTTCGTCGATGCGAACGGCCGACGCCAAGCGGTGCGCTGGCGCATGGTGCCGGAGGCGGCCGATGCCGGCGGCCATGCCGGCAAGGCCGGCGACGCGGACTATCTGGCGAGCGACCTGGCCGCGCGCCTGGCGCAGGGGCCGTTGCGCTGGCATCTGCAGGTGACGCTGGCGAACCCGGGCGATCCGACCAACGACGCGACGAAGACATGGCCGGACGACCGCCGCACGATCGATGCCGGCACGCTGGTGCTCGAACACACCGAGCCGCAGGACAGCGGCTCCTGCCGCGACATCAACTACGACCCGCTGGTGCTGCCGGCCGGCATCGCCGGCTCCGACGATCCGCTGCTGCCCGCCCGTTCGGCTGCCTACGCCGATTCGTACCTGCGCCGCACCAGCGAGGAAGCCCACCTGCCCGGCACGGCCGCCGCACACATGCCGCCGGAGAAGACGCGATGAAGACCGACCCGAACACGTTCACGCTGGCGGCGCGCGTGCTGCACTGGCTGATGGCGGTGTTGATCGTGGCGATGCTGTTCATCGGCGTCGGCATGGTCGCGTCGGTGTCCGAACGGCACGAATGGCTGCTCGCGATCCACAAGCCGCTCGGCATCGCGATCCTGATCCTGGCGATCGTGCGACTGGCCGTGCGCCTGCGTCATCCGCCACCGCCGTTGCCGGCGGATCTGCCGGCGATACAGAAACTGGCGGCGCTGGCATCGCACTGGCTGCTGTATTTCCTGATGCTGGCCATGCCGCTGATCGGCTGGGCGATGCTGTCGGCCGGCGGCTACCCAGTGATGCTGGGCACGTCGCTGCGGCTGCCGCCGATCTTTCCTGTCAGCCCGGTTGCGTTCGCGGTGCTGCGCCAACTGCACGGCGGGTTCGCGATGCTGCTGTTCCTGACGTTTCTGGCGCACATGGCGGCGGCGCTTTATCACGGCCTGATACGCCGCGATGGCGTGCTGCCCAGCATGCTTCGCGGCCGGAAAACGGTGCCGGCCTTGATCGGCTACACCGACCCGCCCGCGGCGGAAGGGACGAATGAGGTGGACACGGAGCGTACGGACTAGCGCTGCACGCTCGCGGCCCGCGGTGTTTCGATGCCTGGTCGGTGGTCACGCGCGCTGCGGGTCGCCTCGGCGTCCGTGCTGCCAGCTGGTCAATGCAACGACGGCAGCTTCAGCCGGGGGAACGCCAGAGTCACCGTGGAGCCCTGCCCCAGCGCGGATTCCACATCGACGAAGCCGCCGGCGTGGCGCACCACGCCGTAGACCTGGGCCAGGCCGAGGCCGGTGCCGATGCCTTCGTCCTTGGTGGTGAAGTACGGCTCGAACAGCCGCTCCCGGGTTTCCTCGCTCATGCCCGCGCCGTTGTCGGCGACCGACACGGTCACGTAATCGCCGGCCGCGCGCTGCGTGCTGGCCTGTTCGCCATCGATCAGCATTTGCCCGAAGTGGACGCGGATCGCGCCCTGGCCGTTGCAGGCATCGCGCGCATTGATGCAGAGGTTCATGAACGCCTGCTCGATGGAGTGCTTGTCGCTCAGGGTCGGCGATGCGCCGCCCGACGGGTCGATGCTGAAATCGATGGTGGCGCCGAGACTGTGGCGCACGAAATCGCCGATGCCGCCGATGATGGCCGTCAAGTCGACTTCTTCGGTCTTGTAGCGGTGCACCCGGGCAAAGGCCAGCAGGCGCTTGGCCACGACGGAGGCATGATTGACGCCGTCCATGCTGTATCCGACCAGCCGGCGCTGGGTCTCGGTGAGGTTGTGCGGATCGTCCTGGATGGTGCTGAGCGCGACGATGGCGATCTGCAGCATGTTGTTGAAGTCGTGCGAGATGCCGGCCACCAGCTGTCCGATCGCTTCGTTCTTCTGCGCCTGCCGTGCGGCATGCTCGGCTACCGCCTGAGCGGCGCTGGCAACGCCCAGGCGCACCTTCAACGACAGCTCGCGGTTGATCACCTGCTGCTGCGAGAGCCGCACGCTGGCGAGCTGGCGGGCCAGCTTGTGGTTGCGGGCGGCTATCGTCTCGCCTTCCGACTGGCTGATGCTCAGCCGGTTCTGCAGGCGTTCGCGGATCGCATCCAGCGCCTCGGTGGCCTGCACGTCCTCGGTCACGTCGCGGCTGATCGCGGCAAGGCCGTCGACCCGGCCGTCGGCATCGACGAATGGATGGACGTTGACCAGCCACCAGCATTCCTCTCCATCGGGGCCCGGCGCCATGCAGGTGAACTGCGCCGCTTGCCCGCCGCGGGCGATATCCAGCGCCGCCTCGATTTCAACGCGCACGTCTTTCGGCCAGAACGCGACCCAGGGCTTGCCCCTGGCCGCTTCGCTGTCGGCGACGCCCAGTGCGTCGCAACCGCTGCGATTGATGCGCACGACCAGCCCGCCGGTGTCGAGCTGCTGGATGCCGTCTACCGAGAATTCCGCGAGTTGCCGGTAGTGTTCGAGATCGTTCATGGTCCCGCATCCGGCTGAGATATTCGCCAGCATACGGAAATAAGCGTCACTATAGGTGCACGTTCGTGCAACTATGCTTCACTTCCCTCTCCCCGGCCCCGCCCATGACAGCCCCGCAGAGCCGGCGCATCCTCCTTGCCGAGGACGATGCGCGAGCTCGTGAAATCAGCGCTCTTGTCCTCCAGACCGAGGGGTATAGCGTCAGCATGGCGTCCAACGGCACGGAAGCGCTGGAAATGCTGATACTCGATCCCGCCGTCGAGATGCTGGTCAGCGACATCAACATGCCCGGCGGCATCGACGGCATCGAGCTGGCGCGGCGCGTGCAGCAGACCCTGGCGCCGTTGCGCATCATCCTGCTGTCGGCGTATCCGCAGGACAGCTTCACGGATTTCCCGGACAACGTCGCGTTCCTGTCGAAACCGTACGATCGCCGTGCCCTGCTGAACGCAGTAGGCACCTCGTTCCGCATGCCTGAAGACGACCCGATCAACTAGGCCGGCCACGCCCCCAGGCGACCGCTGCAGCGCCCTGCATCGATGCCCGAAAACGGCCCGGCGGGGCGGCGGGCGGAGGCGACCCGGCGGCGCTTTCCGGCCTTCCGGATTAGGCCGTTTCACCGATTGACCGGCCTCGGGGAGCAGCCCAGACTGCGCTTGGGGAACCCGGCGGTGACTGTCTCACGTCATCTTGGGGAAGCAGTCATGCATACGAGATCGATCCACCGGTTCACCGTTGCCGCGGCGCTGCTCGCTGTCATCGGCGCAGTGCAGGCAGCCGACAAGAGCACACCCAGCGACGCGCAATTGATCGCCAGCGCGATGCGCGCGGCGCCGATGCGCGTGGCGAAGGACGCGACGATCATCGCGATGGGTGCGGATGGCCAGATGCGCACGCTGCGCAAAGGCAGCAATGATTTCACGTGCATGCCGGACAACCCCGCCACACCGGGGCCGGACTCCATGTGCATGGACAAGAACGCGATGGAATGGATTAACGCGTACATGGCGCACAAGACGCCGCCGGCCGGCAAGCTCGGCCTGATGTACATGCTGGAAGGCGGCACGGATGCGAGCAACACCGATCCGTACGCGAAGAAGCCGGACAGCAGCAATCACTGGATCAAGACCGGACCGCATTTCATGATCGTGGGTGCGGACCCGGCGTTCTACGCGAGCTATCCGAAAAGCCCGAGCCCGGATACGGGTGCGCCTTACATCATGTGGGCCGGCACGCCGTACGAGCATCTGATGGCACCGATCCACTGATCGCGCGGTTCGCTCGCACGGAGTGATCGTGTGGATGGCTTTGGCTGGCCGATTGGCGCGTTACGCGCCAGTCGGCGCTTTCGTGCGCATGTGAACCTCATGCAAACGGGCCGGGGCACGGCACGGTATTGATGTCCGAAAACGGCGAGTCCGTCTGGCCGGGCGGTGCTAGCCTGCACCCATGAACGAGCTTCCCACCCTGCCCGACCCGCATATCTGCGAACAAGCCCGGCTCAGCCGCGACGCGCGTTTCGACGGGCTGTTCTTCACTGCGGTGAGCAGCACCGGTATCTACTGCCGGCCGGTGTGCCCGGCGCCGCGGCCGAAACGCGAGAACGTGCGTTATTACGCGAACGCGGCGGCGGCGGAAGCGGCCGGATTCCGGCCATGCCTGCGCTGCCGGCCGGAGCTCGCGCCGGGCAACGACCAGTGGCAACGCGGCAATCATGTGGTCGCGCGTGCGTTGAAGCTGATCGAGGCCGGCGTACTGGCGGAACAATCGCTGGACGAACTCGCGAGCCGTGTCGGCATCGGCGCGCGGCAGTTGCGCCGGCTGTTTGTGGAGCGTGTCGGCGCGCCACCGATCAGCGTGCACACGACGCGGCGTTTGCTGTTCGCGAAGCAGTTGCTGACGGAGACCGCGCTGCCGGTGACGGAGGTCGCGCTCGCATCGGGCTTTCGCAGCCTGCGCCGGTTCAACGCGGCGTTCCTGCAGGCGAACCGCATCCCGCCGCGCGAATTGCGCCGGCACCCGCGCGCGGCAGCCGGTGCGGCGCTGGTGTTGCGGCTGGGCTATCGGCCGCCGTATGACTTCGACGCATTGCTCGCGTTCCTGCGCACGCGTGCTCTGCCGGGCGTGGAACGGGTCGACGAACACAGCTACGCGCGGGTGTTCGGCCCGGCCGACGCGCCGGGCTGGTTGCGCCTCAGTGCATGGCCCGGCGGCGAGCATGCGCTGCAGTTGGAGTTGCATTGCCCGCAGCCGACGCAACTGCTGGGCGTGGTGAGGACATTGCGGCGGATGTTCGACCTGGATGCGAATCCCGAGGCGATCGCGGACACGTTCCGGCACGACGCGATCCTGGGCCCGTTGCTGGCGCGCCGCCCGGGCCTGCGCCTGCCCGGCGGCTGGGACGGTTTCGAGATCGCGGTACGCGCGATCCTCGGCCAGCAGATCAGCGTGGCGGCGGCGCGCACCTTGGCGACGCGCATCGTGCAGCGCTGGGGCGAGTCGTTGCCGACCGCACCGATGGCGGGACTGGAACGACTGTTCCCGACACCGGCCGCGCTGGCGCAGGCGGACCTGCGCGAGATCGGCCTCACCACGACGCGCGCCGCGACGATCAGCGGGATGGCGCAGGCGCTGCTGGATGGCCGCGTGGATTTCAGCGAGGACCAGTCGCTGGACGAATTCGTGGCGCGCTGGGTCGCGCTGCCCGGCATCGGCGAATGGACGGCGCATTACATGGCGATGCGTGCGTTGAGCGATCCGGATGCGTTCCCGGCGGCGGACCTGATTCTGCGCCGCGAGGCCACGAGCGACGCGACGGCACTCAGCACGAAAGCGCTGACGCTGCGCGCAGAAGCATGGCGACCGTGGCGCGCGTATGCCGTGATCCACTTGTGGCGCGGCGCCTCCGATGCGCTGCCGCTGCCACGCCGCAGCAAACGGGAGGCGATCGCATGACAACCATGTCTGACACCATTTACTACGACGAGATGGACAGTCCGGTCGGCACGCTGCGGCTGGTGGCGGACAGCCACGGCCTGCGCGAGATCTGGTTCGAGCGCGAGCGTCATCCGAAGAAGGCCTCGCCAAACTGGATCCGTGCCGCGGAACCGCTCGCGTTCGCCCGCGTGCAACTGGAGGAATACTTCGCCGGCGAACGCCAGCACTTCGAACTGCCGCTGCATCCGCACGGCACGCCGTTCCAGCTCGCGGTGTGGGACGAGCTCGGGCGGATTCCGTACGGCGTCACGATCAGCTACGGCGAACTGGCGCGGCGCATCGACAAGCCGCAGGCGGTACGCGCCGTCGGCGCCGCGAACGGACGCAACCCGCTGCCTATCGTGCTGCCCTGCCATCGGGTGATCGGCGCCGACGGCAGCCTCACCGGCTTCGGCGGCGGCCTGCCGACGAAGCGCTACTTGCTGATGCTGGAAGACAGCATCGCGCGGGGCGATCTGTTTGGCGGCCCGCCGCCGTCCGCTGATACGCGTCTCGATAGCTGACTCTCTCCATCGTCATTCCGGCGAAGGCCGGAATCGCTTTTTTCGGCTGAAAGTGCGATTCCGGCCTGCGCCGGAATGACGGCTAGGTGGTACGCGGCTGCTCATCGCACTTTCAGCGCCGTACGCCTCGAGTCGTCGTCGAGGGATGACCCGCTTCACGGCTGAAAAAGCGATTCCGGCCTGCGCCGGAATGACGGCTGGGTGATGCGCGGCCGTTCGATGCTGTTCGAGATTCAGGCCGTTCGAGATCGATGCCATTCGAGATTGACGCTGCGAAAATCTTATGTATACACTGTATACATGAAGAAACTGACCACGCCAGAAAAGATCCTGCGCGCCGCCCACAAGCTGTTCGAACGTGAGGGTGCCGACGCCGTCAGCATGCGTCGGGTCGCCGACGCGGTCGGCATCACGCCGATGGCGATCTACCGGCACTTTCCGAATCGCGAGGCGCTGCTGAAGCGGCTGTCCGACGACAGCTTCAACACCGTCGCGCATGAATGGGAAGCACGCGCGACGCATCCGGACATCCTCAAGCGCCTGCACGCGTTGCTGGAGCCGTATCTGCAATACGCGCTGGAGCATCCGCACCTGTTCGACCACGCGTTCTCGGTGCGCCGCGACGATGCGCGGCGCTTTCCCGAGGACTTCCGTGCGCGCCAGTCGCCCACGCTCAACGTCATTGCCGATGCGGTCGCCGAGGGTGTGCGGCGCGGCGTGTTGAAGCAGGACGACCCGTGGGACGTGGCGATGTCGCTGTGGGCGCACGCGCACGGCCTGGTCGCGCTGTATCGCGCCGGCCGTTTCAGTTACGACGAAGCGCAATTCCGCAAATTTTATTTCGAATCAATAGGGAGACTGATCGATGGCATCAAGGCTTGATCGTTCCGCAATGCCCGCATGGCTGGCGGCGACTGCACTGACCGCGCTGGGCTGGTGGTTTGGCAGCGGCGTGCAACCGCTGTGGTGGCTGACCTGGCTGGCGCCGCTGCCGGTGCTGTGGCTGGCGCCGCGGGTTCGCGCCCGCTGGGCGGCGCTGGCGGCTTTTGCCGCGTACGCGATCGGCGGGATCAATCTATGGGGCTACCTGCACGGGTACATCGGCCTGCCGGTAGTGGCGATCATCCAGGCCGTCGGCACACCTGCCCTCGTGCTCGCCTTGTGCGTACTGCTGTTCCGGCGCCTGTTGCTGCGCGGCTACGCGCTCGCGGCGGCGTTGGCCCTGCCGGTGACGTGGGTCGCCGTTGAATACGTCAACAACCTGATTTCGCCGCACGGTACGTTCTTCAACGTCGGCTACACACAGATGGATGCGCTTGCGGTTATCCAGATCGCCGCCATCACGGGCCTCTGGGGTATCGGTTTTCTGGTGCTGCTGTTGCCGGCTGCGATCGCCGTGCAGACCGCCTACGTGGCGTCGAAGCGCAGCCGCATGACGGCTGCCGCGACCGCTGCGCTGCTGATCGTGGTCACCTTCGCCTATGGCAGCTGGCGATTGCAGGCCCCGGCCACGGCGACGATCCGCGTCGGCCTGGTGTCGTTGCAGGAGCGGGCACGGTCTGCCGCAGACCTACAGGCACGGGATGCGCATTACGCGGACGTGATCAAACGTCTTGCGGATGCCGGCGCCCGCATCGTGCTGACCCCGGAAACATCCTTCGCCAGCGACGATGCCTACCTTCCCGCCTTCGCGAAGTTGGCGAATCAACGCGACCTGACCGTGGGCATTGGCGTCGATTCCACCAGCGATCCCCGCGCCGAGCGCAACATGCTGATGGTGTTCCGGCCGGGCGCCATGTCACCGGCCACTTACAACAAGCGTCATCTGCTTGTCGGCTTTGAACATTACGTTCCGGGCGACAGCTACACCTTGCTTGAAGGTACGCCACGGATCGGACTGGCGATCTGCAAGGACATGGATTTCCACGACACCGGCCACGCCTATGCGGCGCGCCACGCGCAACTGCTGCTGGTGCCCGCATCGGATTTCACCGTCGATGGCTGGCTGCACAGCCGCATGGCGATCATGCGCGGCGTGGAAAGCGGATTTGCCATCGCGCGTGCCGCCCATTCCGGCCGCCTCACGCTGAGCGACGACCGCGGCCGCGTGCTGGCCGAGGCTTCCAGCGAGCAGCACAACGCCGAGCTGGTGGGCGACCTGCCGCTACGCGAGACGCATACCCTGTACGCGCAATGGGGCGACTGGTTCGCGTGGCTGGATCTGGCTGGCCTGATCGGGCTGCTGGGCCTGGCCTTGTATCCGCTGCCCCGCTGATGAAATGAACGATCAGCCGCTGCGCGGGGATGCAGGAGAATCCTTCGGCACCACGCGCGGCAACGGCGGGACGTCGCGTTCGCGATCGAGCAGGTCCTGCTGGGCCGCGCGATCGCGCTGACGCTGGGCGCGATCGGCTGCGTCCAGCTGCCGTTGGATGCTGGGGTTGTTCGCGGTCGGGCGCTTCGCGTTGTCCACCACACCTTGATGCAGTTGCTGTTCCAGCTGGCTTTTCTGCAGTTGATCGCGCGTCTGCTGCTGTTGCGCATTCTGCTGGAACTGCTGGCTCGATAACGGCTGCGAATTCGACTGCCACGCGCAGGCAACACCGAGCGGCGCCAGCGCCAGTGCACCGATCAGCAGTGCATGCATGCCCGGGCGGTGCGAAGCAATACGTGTAATGGTCATGATGATCGGCAATCATGTGGGGATGGCTTTAGCATCGTAGGACCCCACATATGAAAATCCTGTTTCGCCTGCTGCTGTGTACATGGGCGGCATTCAGCGCCGGTTGCGCCACCCGCCCACCGGCAGCGCCGGCAGCAGCCGCGACGACCGGCCGGCCCGCACCGCTGCTGCTGATCTCGATCGATGCGTACCGCTACGACTACCTCGAGCGCGGGCTGAGCCCGACCCTGGCGATGCTGGCGAACGACGGTGTGCGGGCGGCGTCGATGCAGCCGTCGTTTCCGTCACTGACGTTCCCGAACCACTACACCATCGTGACCGGCCTGCGCCCGGATCACCATGGCATCGTCAACAATACGATGTTCGATGCCGCACTCGGCAAGTTTTCGCTGGGCAACCGCAAGGCGGTCAGCGACGGCCGCTGGTGGGACCAGGGCACGCCGATCTGGGAGACGGCCGACCAGCATGGGTTGCGCACCGCGACGATGTTCTGGCCCGGTGCCGAAGCGGATATCCACGGCCACCACCCGGATGAGTGGATGCCTTACGACGGCGACGTGACGCCGGATCAACGCGTGGATCGGGTGCTGGCATGGCTGGACCAGCCGGTCGCGCAACGCCCCACGTTTCTCACCTTGTATTTCGACGCCGTCGACCACGCCGGCCACAAATACGGACCGGACACGCCGCAGGTGAACGATGCGCTGCGCGAAACCGATGAAGCGATGACGCGGCTGGTGCAGGGGCTGCGGCAACGCGGCCTGTTCGACCAGATCAATCTGATCGTGCTGGCCGATCACGGCATGGCCAGCGTGCCGGAACGTAACAGCGTGATGATCGACCGGCTGATCCCGCAAGATAAGGTGCAGACAGTGAGCACGGGCATCCTCGCCGGCTTCAATCCGAAAGACGGCAGCGCGAAGGCTGCCGCCGATTTCGCCGCGATCGAACGCCAGCTCGAACAGCCGCAGCAGCACATGCGCTGCTGGGACAAGACCCGCGTGCCGGCGCGTTTCGCTTACGGCGGCAATCCCCGCGTGCCGCGGCTGCTATGCCTGGCCGATGTCGGCTGGCGCATCACCACCACCGACTACGCCGCCAGCCACAAAGGCAACGTCAGTATCGGCGAACACGGTTACGACAACGCCGATCCGCTGATGCAGGCGCTGTTCGTGGCGCACGGCCCCGCCTTCCGTGTCGGTGCGAAGGTGCCGGCATTTCCGAACGTGGACGTCTATCCGCTGATGACCCACCTGCTCGGCCTTCCCGCCGCCGCGAACGACGGCGACTACGACGCGGTGAAGGGCATGTTGAAACCCGCAGCGCGCTGAAGCCATCACCCTGTAGGGCGAGCCGTGCCCGCCCTACAAAGCTCCCCCAATTCCCGATTCCCGATTCCCGGCTCCTACGGCATCGCGCCCTTGCTCATCGGCGTCGGCGGCGTCGCCACGTTCACCAGCGGCGGCAGGCGGAACAGGCGCAGCGCGATCAGCAGGCCTGCCAGCACCAGCGCGCCGACGAACAGCGCCACGCCATTCCAGCCATGCGACGCATAGAACAGCCCGCCGCTGGCGCCGGCGATGCTCGAACCCATGTAGTAGCAGAACAGGTACACCGACGAGGCCTGCGCCTTCGCCGCACCGGCGCGCCGGCCGACCCAGCTGCTCACGATGGAATGGCCGCCGAAGAAGCCGAACGTCACCGCGACGATACCGAGCATGATCAGCAGCAGCGGTTGCATCATGGTCAGCGCCACGCCGGCCAGCATCAGCGCGAACGCCGTCCACAGCACCTTGCGCCGCCCCATCTGGCCGGCCAGGTGGCCCATCCACGCCGAGCTAAAAGTGCCGACCAGATAGATGCCGAAGATCAGCCCGACCGCCGTCTGGCTCAGGTGGTATGGCGGCGCCAGCAGGCGGTAGCCGAGATAGTTGTAGACGGTGACGAACGCGCCGAGCAGCAGAAAACCCTCGACGAACAACCATGGCAGGCCGCGGTCGCGGAACATGCCGACGAAGCGTCCCAGCACCACGCGCCAGTGCAGCGGCTGCGCCACGAAATGCCGCGACGGCGGCAGCGCACGCCAGAAGATCAAGCCGGCCAGCACACCGATCACACCGACGACGCCCACGCCGAAACGCCAGCCGAAGAAATCGGTCAGCACTCCGGTGATCAAGCGTCCGCCCATGCCGCCGACCGCGCTGCCGCTGATGTACAAGCCCATGCCCAGGCCGATCGAATCGACCGCCATCTCCTCGCCGAGGTACGTCATCGCCACCGCCGGCAAGCCGCTCAAGGTCAGCCCGAGCAAGGTGCGCACCGCCAGCAACGCCGGCCAACTCGGCATCACCGCCGTCACCAGCACCAGCAGCGCCGATGACAGCAGCGACGCCACCATCACCGACTTGCGTCCCCACGCATCCGACAGCGCACCGGCGAACAGCATCGCGAACGCGAGCACGCCGGTGGTCAGCGACAACGACATCGCCGCGCCCGCCTCGCTCACCCCGTAGTCGCGGCTGAACTCCGGCATCAGCGGCTGCACGCAGTACAGCAGCCCGAACGTGGCGAAGCCGGCCGCGAACAGCGCGAGATTGGTGCGGCGGAATGCCGGGGTGCCGTGGTGGATCTTTGCTGCGACCGCCTCCTCATAGAGCGGTGCCGGGCTGCTGGAAGCGGTGTCCATCGTCATGCTCGATCGGTTGCTGTACTCACCGCGCAAGCATAAACGCTAGCTCGCACTATTGAATATCTGCAACGATGGCATCGAGGTGCGGCGGCGGCGCGGTAGCCACCGAATGACGGGACAGGAAGCCTGTTATCAAGGACGCTATCTCGTCGGGCACTTCGAGCGAGGCGAAGTGGTCCGCATCGAGCAGATGGACCTCCGCGGCGGGTACGTCACGTTTATAGGCAAGCGCACCGGGCGTGGTGAAGAACGGATCGCGGCGGCCCCAGAGCACCAACAGCGGCGCCTTCATCTTTCTCAGCATCGCCTGCCACGTCGGATAGCGCAGAACGTTGTTGCCATAGTCGAACCACAAGTCGTTGCGCGCGTCGATCACTCCGGGCCGCTGCTCGGCGGCGACCATCAGCAAGGCCGCATCGGGCGTCACCCCGTCATCGGGAGCCCAGCCGTCGGCCTGCGGATACGCCAGCCTGGCCACATAGCCGGCACGACGCCGATCGAGTGCGGCGTTGCGCGTCTGCCAGTGCTGGCGCAATTCCCCGTGCGGGTCCTGGGCCGAAGGAAAGCCATCGAGATGGATCACGCCGTTCTGCACGACGATCATCGTGATCGCGTTTGGGTTCGCCTGCATCAGGCGAAACCCCACCGGCACGCCGTAATCCTGCATGTACAGCCCATAGCGTGCGATGCCGCGCGCGGCCAGGAATTTTTGCACCGTATCGGCGACATGATCGAAGGTGTAGCGATAAGTCGCATGATCGGGCGCATCCGAGTAGCCGAATGACGGGTAGTCGACTGCCAGCACATGCAGTTTCCCGGTGGCGGCCAGATCCTCCATCAACTTTTCGTACATAATCGAAGACAAAGGATTGCCATGCAGGAACACCAGGGTCGGCGCGTCGCGCGGACCGCCTTCGCGGTAGAACAGATGGAGGCCGTCGACCTTCTGCCAGCCGTAGCTGAGCGTCTCCGCCTTCGCCGGCATGCAGCCCAGAGTCATCGACAGCCCCAGCGCCATCGACAGCATTACCAAACAAAGTTTCCTCACGCGTTTCTCCCACTGGTTCAAGCGTCCCGCACGCCGACCTGGAAAATTTCCGGATCGAGGCCGTGCTGGCTTGCAGTTAGTATTGGGCGCCCGGCGCAAGCGGTGAAGTCATGATTTTTCACAACACGGTGAATGCATTTCATCCATGAAATACCTGTTGCCGCCCATGCAAACGCTGCGTACGTTCGAGGCGCTGGGGCGTCTGCGGAACTTCTCGCGAGTCGCCGAGGAATTGCATCTGACGCCCAGTGCGGTGAGCCATCAGATCAAGTCCATCGAGACGTTCTACGGACTCGCGCTGTTCCAGCGAAGCCGGCGCGACGTCGCGCTGACGCCTGCCGGCGAACGCCTGATGGCAGTGGTGCAGACCACGCTGAGGCAACTTTCGGACGCCGGCGATCAGCTGCGTCGGCGCGATGGCAACCGGCTTTCCGTCAGCGTGCCGCCATCGTTGGCGAGCCGCTGGCTGCTGCAACAGCTCGGCGCCTTTCTGCGCGAGCATCCGGCGATCGACTTCAGGTTGCATACCACGACGTCGCTGGTGGACCTCGACGCCGATGAGGTCGATCTCGCGATCCGCTTTGGCGGCGGCCGCTGGCCGGGCGTGCGCAGCGAGAAGCTGTTCGACGAGGAACTGTTTCCGGTGGCCGCTCCCGGTTACGTCACCCGCATGCGATTGCGCAAGCCAGCCGATCTCGAACGTTGTGTGCTGCTGCGGGACGATTTCGGGGCATGGCCGGAGTGGCTCGAGCATGCCGGCGTCGCCGACGGCAAGCATGTGTTCGGGCCGCTGTTCAACGATTCCGCACTGCTGCTGCAGGCCGCCGAGGCCGGCGCAGGTGTGGCGCTCGCGCGCAGCCGCCTGGTCATGGACTCTATCGCCGCCGGTACGCTGAAGCGCATCGGCAACGTTGCCCTGCCCTCGCGTGGCAGCTATTACCTCGTCACGTCTTCGCGCCGGCCAAAGACGACCAGCGTCGTGGACTTCAGCCGCTGGCTGAGCGGATCAACGGATGCCTGAGACGGCGGCGCTTCACCCGTGAACGCTATTCGAGTACCAGCAACCACCCCTTGCCCGGCTCCACCGGAATCGCATCGCCCGGCTTGAACTCGGCAGCCGACTGGAAGCCTTCTATGGCGGGCGCTTTCAACGTGGCGTTACCGGATCGCAGCCCGAGTGCTTTCCAGTCGATCTGCAGCTTCACCGCCGTGCTCTGCGGCGCCCATGAGGCCAGCGCGATCAGCGTCTTGCCGTGGCGCACATAGCTGGTGGCCAGTACATCGTCGCGACCGGTTTTCACCGGTGCCTCGTGAACCCACCAGCCGATCATGTCGGCTTGTTCGATGCCGAAGCTGTCCCATAGCCGCCACAACGGCCGCGGGTCGCTGCCCTTGGACCAGCCGAGCCGGCTGGTCATGCCGAACAGCATGCCGCGCCAGGGGTTGCCGTCGTTCTGCAGCATCTCGCCCATCAAGCCGTACGGGATGCCGGACATCTCGGTGAGCCAGTAACCGGGCGAGGTCTTCTCGTAGTCGAACTCCTCGCCGAACCACAGTCGGTCGATGTACGGAAACAGCTCCATGTACAGCAGCGCACTGTTGATATGGCCGTCGCGCGGATTGAACTGGTTGGCCGAATGCAGGTCGATCAGCGGATGCGACCGATGCGCCTCGAGCACCTTGCGCACACGCTTCATGGTGGTGCGGTCATAGGCGACGTCGTCCAGGTACAAGCCGTCGATGCCGACGTTGCGGGCGAGCCAGTCCAGCCCTTCGATGTAGTAGTTGTGCCAGCGGCTCTGGCCGGCGTTGACCACCGCCGCGTCGCGGTTTTCCGGCACGTGCCAGGCGGCGATGTAGTCGCCGTCCAGATGCTCCTGCAGCCAGGAGAAGCCGCCGCCCTTGCCGGCGCTGATCACCTCGTGCCCCAGCGATTCGAGCATCGGCAGCTCGGGCGCGCGGTCGGAGACTTCGCGGATGGTGTCGTAGATCTTCACCTTCATGCCGCGCTGGTGAGCGGCGTCGATGTAGGCCCGCATCGCATCCGCTTGGAGAAACGGGTAGTTGATCCACGGATTGATCGGCGTGGCGTGATGGATGTTCACCACGTTCGCGCCGTCGGCCTTGATCGTGTCCAGGTCGTCGTACTTGTGGAAGAAACGCTCGGCGAAATGCTCGGCCGGCTTGATCGTCTTGAACGGTGTGACGCGCATGACCACGTCGTAACGCAGCACCTGTCCTGCCGCCATCGTGCGCGGGCCGCTGAACGCGTTGACCAGATAGCGCGCGCCGCTGCGCTTGAACGTGACACCGCCCTGCCCGGCGTTGTCCCATGAGGCCGGCATGCGCAGCGGTTGCTGGTGATAGAAGTTGGTGTTGAGCGGGCGCAGGTAATTTTCATCGCGCAGGTGGAATTCCAGTCCGGCATTCACCGCGCCGATCCATGCGCCGTCCTGATTGTTCTCGACGTTCCACTTCCAGCTGAAATCCGCCGGCGCGTGGTCGCCGGTGCGACCCAGGCCCAGCTCGTACTGTGCCGTGTCGCTGCGCATTGGAATTTCCAGGCGGATGTCCTTCAGCGTGACCGCTTGGATGGCCTTCAGCGCGATCGCATAGCTGAGCGTGCCGTCCGCTTCGAGACTGGCCGTCACTTCGCCTTGCAGGGGACCGGCATCGGCGGCGACTTGCCAGTGCACCTTGGCCGGGCCGTCGGCCTGCACGGTCGGCAGCGCTGTCGCATGCAGCGCGTGAGTGCCGTTCGCATCCTGCACCAGCAGTTGCATCGGCGCGGCGAGCAAGGCGCGCGGCTGCTTCACGAAGCCGGTCATGCGTTCGTCGAAGCGGCTTTCGATTTGCGCCGGCAGACCGCTGTTGGCCAGTTGCACCTCACGCCCGAGGATGCCGAGCTGTGCGCCGTGGACCGTCACCGCGGTGAACGGTTTCACCAGTGCGTGGTCCTGCGCCAGCGTGGAGTTGAGCCAGCGCAGCCGGGTCAGCTTGAACGGATCGTCATCACCATGCGCGACGGCGTTGCCTTCGCCCACGGTAATGGCCAGCGGTACAGCTTGCGCCGCCACGCCATCGGCACTGACTGTCACCACGCCGCGATACACGCCAGGCTTCGCATCCACCGGTATATCCAGCCCCATCCACAACGGCTGCACGCGCCCCTTCGCCACGTCGACGCGGGTGCTGAATGGCTTGCCGGTGAAATCGACGCCACCCTGGTTGAAGCTGGTCAGCGCGCTGGCCGGCAGGATCGCGCCGTCCGGGCCGTGCAGATCTGCAAACGCCACCTGCACGTGATCGAGCCCGGCACGCGGTGCCCACAGCCCGACCTGGAAACTCAGGTACTCGCCACGCAACGCCTTGTCGGCCAGCTCGCCGCCCGGTCCGCGCTGCGCCCAGCGCTGCGGCAGCTGATCGAACATGCGCACCGGATAGGCGCGCGTCTCGGGAAACAGCCACAGCACCTGCGTGGGGTGCGCGGCGAGCTGCTGCTGCACTTCCGCCGGTGTCGCCACCCGCTCCATCGCGGTATACGCATCGAAATCGCTGACACCTTCGTAGCGCAGCACTGTCGCCGATGGCAGCTTGCGCCAGTGCGCAGCATCGTGGCCGGTCTTGCGGATCCAGCCAGCATCGGCCGTGTCCTTCGGCGTGGCGTAGCTCACCGTCGGGTAATTGCTGCGCCCGTTACTGAGGTACGGCTGGTAGTACACCGCATAGATGCCGGGCTGGCGCGCCTCGAACACCAGCTCGCCACTGGCCTGGTCGATCGCGCCCCGCAACACGTTGGCGATCATCTTGCTGTCCGGCCCGGTGACGATCACCGCCACCTGTTCCGGATGAACATCGCGACGACGCCAGGGGACGACGACGCGCACCGCCTCAGCGGGCTTGTCCACCTGCACGAGGTAGCGATGATTGCCATAACGATCCGCATCCCAGCGCAGATTCGTACCGGTACCGGCCCCGGAGGTCGGTGGCTGCGCCCACAGCGCACTGCTTGCACCCAGCAGCGCACACGCCAGCAGGCATGAAAATCGTCGTTTGCTCATGGTGTGCGGAAGCTCTCGCGGCCCTGATCGAAACCAATATGTAACTTGATTGATCGAATTTCACAAGCAAACGAACATATTCGAAATAAATTGAAGGGCCATCAGGCGCTGCGGTCGCTGCGCAAGGCGCGCACCGCCTCGTCGTCGCCGGCGGCGCCGCGGCCGCTGACCCAGCCGAACAGCGCAATGCCGGCGATGATCGCGAGCGCGCCGAACAGCGCATAGCCGCGCGGCCATGCCTCACCGAGAAACAGCACGCCGAGCAGCGTCGCGAACAGCAATTCGGCCGCCTGCATGGCTTCGACCGCAGCCAACGCGGTCGGCTCGCGCCGCACCATGTCGGTGGCGCGGAAGAACATCACCGTGGCGATGGTGCCCGACGACAGCGCCACGCCGCCGGCCAGCAGCGCCTCGCGCAGGCTCGGCGGCCCGATCGTGCGCCAAGCGATGACGGCGAACAGCAGCCACAGCGGCCAGCTGCACAAGGTCATGCCGAACACGCGCTGCACGGCGGTGATACGGCCTTCGCCCGGTTCCATTTGGGCATGCTCCAGGTGCAACAGCAGCTTGCGATTGCCCAGCGGATAGGCGAACGCGGACAGCACCACCGCACCGATCGCCAACCAGTCACCCGCATGCAGCCGGCCTTGCGCATGGCCCCACTGCAAGGCGAACACGCCGGCGACAATCAGCGCGCCGATCGCCAGCGTGCGCCACGCCAGTCGACGCCGCTCATCGCGATAGATCAGCGGCGCCAGCAGCGGCCCGGCCAGCACGGTGGTCTGGAAGCTGCCGGCGATCAGCCATGATGGCCCGCTGTTCGCCGCCCAGGTCAGCGGCACGCCGAACAGCACGAAGCCGACGCTGCTCCATAACAACCACGGCCGCGCATGCCGGCGCAGTTCGCGCGGCAAATCACCGAGTCCGCCCTGCATGGGCACCACCGCGGCCAGCAACGGCAGCGTGAACAGGTAACGCAGGATCACCGCCCACGCCCAATGCCCACCGCCGGCGACGAGGCTGCGATTGAGCACGTAGGTAAGCGTGAAGAACAGCGCGGAACACAACGCCAGTCCCACCGCGGCGAGAGCATTCGAACGCATCGCTATCGATTGGCGAAAGATCCGAGTGTGGCAAATCGCAACGGGTTTGCGTAGCGCCTGGCTGCTCGACTGGCGGGTTTGAAGCGAGGCGCTTTCACCTTCCGGGCATCCCGCCTTATTTGTGGGAGCGACTTCAGTCGCGATGGCTTTGCTCTTTGGTGGTTTGTTTGAAGCGAAGAGCTTTCGTGCGCCATTGGCGCCCGAGTCACTTTCTCTTTGTGTGGCCAAAGAGAAAGTAACCAAAGAGAAAGGCCACCCCGCTTGGCGCTTGCCGCCCATCCGTGGGCGGCAAGTCCGTGAGCCGGGGCCGGGCTTTTCGAACGGGCATCCTGCCCGTGCGAAAAGGAGTCGACCTCCCTGTCGACTCCCGCTGTGCGGCCTGTCGTCCCCGTCTCACCGCCGCACAGGGGCCCCGGGTAGAGCAGCAGGCCATCGTGGCCTGCACTTTTCAGAAGAGCCAGGTCAACGGCCAGAGCGACGCTTCGCTTCGGCTTTTCATCGAGTGCGGGCCAGGAAGGCCCGCTGCTCTACCCGGGGCCCCTCTGAAGCGGCGGGTGGGTGGAGGAACAGCCCGCAGGGTGGTTCGCAAGGATGCGAACCAGTTTGGCGTCAGGGCAGGATGCCCTGTCGACAAACCCCGTAACCCGCCCGCGGACTTGCCGGGCAGGATGCCCGGCAAGCGCGTAAGCGGGGTGCTCTTTCTCTTTGGTTACTTTCTCTTTGAGCACGCAAAGAGAAAGTGACTCGGGCGCCAACGGCGCACGAAAGCTCTTCGCTTCAAACAAACAACCAAAGAGCAAAGGCATCGCGACTGAAGTCGCTCCCACAGGTGTAGCAAGGCCTTGGCGGCTTTTTGTAGGAACGGCCTCGGCCGCGATGCTGTTGCTGCGGAGCGAAGGCGAAGGGCATCGCCCGCCAGCGGGCTCCTACCTACAAGATGGGGCTAGGCCCGATCGCCGGCGAGTGCGGCGACACCGGCTGCAGCCACCTGCGCGTCCTGCGTCGACTGCATGCCGGAGACGCCGATCGCGCCGATCACCTCACCGTCCACGATCAATGGCAGGCCACCGTCCAGCGGCAGCAGGTTGTGCATGCCGAGCAGGCGCAGGCCGAGGCTGCCGGAGGCCACGGCGTCCTCGAAGATCTTGCTGGGCCGGCGGAAGTTCACCGCTGTCTCGGCCTTGGCCTGCGCCACCGTCACGCTGGCGTGCTGCGCCTGGTCCAGCGCATGCAGCATCACCAGATGGCCGCCGCTGCCGACCACGGCGATCACCATCGGCCAGCCATATGTCTGCGCCTCGGCCTCGGCGGCGGCCATGACGCGGCGCGCCCGATCGAGCGTGATGGGTGCGCCGTAACGCGCTACGACGGGTGCGCTCATGGAGCCGTCTGCGCGGTTGCGCCCGGCCCGAAGTCCGCGCGCGGTGCGGCGTCGGTCCATACCCTGGGCGCATAACCGGCGGGCTTGTCGCCGACACCCACACCACCGTGCAGGCTGCTCTGTTGTGCTGGCTCGAAGAAGCTGTAGGGAAACTGCAGCGGCAATGCGGAGACTTCATCCAGCTGGCGCATGGCTTCGTCCGGCAACGGGCGTTCGAGCGCAGCAAGATTGTCCTCGAACTGCGCCATGTTGCGTGAGCCGAGGATCACCGCGCCCAGCCCCGGCTGGCGCGCGGCCCACTGGATCGCGACCTGCGACATGCTCAAGCCGCTCTCGCGCGCGACCTGCTCGACCACACCGACGATCGCCCAGTTGCGCGGCGTGAACTTGTCGGCCAGCGATGGCAGGCCCATCGACTTGACCGCCTGCAACCGGCCTTCGCCCGCACCGTCGTGGCCGGCCTCGCTGGGCCGGTATTTGCCGGACAGCAAGCCCATCGCCAGCGGACTCCACGCGGTGATGCCCATACCGAGCTCCTGCGCGAGCGGCACGTATTCGCGCTCGATATTGCGTTCGGCCAGTGAATACTGCAGTTGCAGGTTGACCAGCGGATGCAGGTGATGCGCCCGCGCCAGCGTCTGGATCTGCGCGGCATACCATGCCGGCACGTCGGACAGGCCAGCATGGCGGATCTTGCCGGCGCGAACGAGGTCGTCCAGCGTCTGCAGCACTTCTTCGGCCGGGGTGATCCGGTCCCAGGTGTGCAGCAGGTACAGGTCGATGTAGTCCGTGCGCAGGCGGCGCAGCGAACCCTCCACCGCGCGCAGGATGTTCTTGCGGCCGTTGCCGCCCGCATTCGGGTTGCCGTGCTCGGCGTTGTAGCTGAACTTGGTGGTGAGCACCACGCGGTCGCGGCTGCCGCTGTCGGCGATGAACTTGCCCAGCAGCCGCTCGCTGCTGCCTTCGGTATAGAGGTCGGCGGTATCGACGAAATTGCCGCCGGCAGCGAGGTAGCGGTCGAACATGGCGCGGGCAGTGTCTTCCGCCGCGCCCCAGCCCCAGTCGTCGCCGAAGGTCATGGTGCCGAGCGCGAGGCGGCTGACGCGCAGGCCGGAACGGCCGAGGGTGTAGTACTGATCGAGCGGCATGACGGGACTCCAGCGGTGGGGACGGCATCAGTCTGCCTCTTGTCATTACGCTGAAAAATACCGATTCTCTGCATGCTTCTTGAAGCAGGACTAATCAATGCGCGACGACCACACCGCCGCACTGCGCGCGTTCCACATGATCGCCCGGCATGCCAGCTTCACCCGCGCCGCAGCCGTGCTGGAGGTGACGCCTTCGGCTCTGAGCCAGACCATGCGCCAGCTGGAGCAGCGCCTGGGCGTGCGCCTGCTGCAGCGGAGCACACGCAAGGTGGGCTTGACCGAAGCCGGGCAACTGTTCCTCGAACGCATCGCGCCCGCGCTGGCCGACATCGACAGCGCGGTGGAAGCATTGCGCCAGCACGCCGACCACCCTGCCGGCACGCTGCGCATCACCTCGTCGCAGAGCCTGTTCGACCAGCTGATCGCACCGATGGCCGGGGATTTCCTGCGAAGGTATCCCGATGTGACGCTGGACCTTGTGGTCGACAGCGCACTCACCGACCTGGTCGCCGAAGGCGTCGACGCCGGCATCCGTCTCGGCGAACGGTTGGCACGCGACGTGGTCGCCGTGCCGCTGGGCGGGCCGGTGCGCGCGGTCGTGGCGGGTTCGCCGGCGTACTTCGCGCAACATGGACGGCCGCAGCATCCGCACGAGCTGCAGCATCATGCCTGCGCACGCTTCCGCTACAACGGCAGCGGCGCGATCTACCGCTGGGAATTTGCCCATAAAAGCGGCGCCCCCAAGGCCGGCGCACAACGCGGGCGCTGGTTCGAGATCGACGTGACCGGCCCGCTGATCACCAACGAGCCCACCTTGCAGATCCACGCCGCACTGGATGGCCTGCTGCTGGTACACGCGCTGGAACCGATGGTGCGCGAGCACATCGCGGCCGGCCGCCTGCAGACCGTGCTGGACTCTTGGCTGCCGCCATTCGAAGGTTTCTATCTGTATTACCCGAGCCGCCTGCAGGTGCCGCCCAAGCTGCGCGCGTTCATCGATTTCCTGCGCGAGCGACTGGAGCCGTCGGCCTGAATGGCTCCCTGAAACACGGTCAGCGTGCTTTACACCATGCGAAGCATCTGTGGCGCGGCAGCGGCATAGGGGTGCGGGGCCCGTAAGAGTCAAAAAGGCCCGATAAGGCCGACAAGCGATGTATAACGGCTGCCGGGGTCGACAAGCATCATTTGTGTACTCACGAAGTGGTTGTTGCCAGGGGTATTACCTATGAGCAGCGCGGCAGTAAGCGAGATGAGCAGGCTCGAGCGGCTTCGTCATCTGCATGTCCTCGATACCGAGGCCGAGCCGCTATTCGACTCGCTGGCGAGGGCTGCGGCGGCAGTCGCGGGTACGCCGATCGCGTTGGTCAGTTTGATCGACGAATCGAGGCAATGGTTCAAGGCAAACGTAGGCCTGGACGGCGTCAGCGAAACGCCCAGAGAGGTAGCCTTCTGCGCGCTCACCATGAGCCATGGCGGCATCCTGGAGATTACCGACGCCGCCAAGGACATACGATTCTCCAAAAACCCCCTGGTAACCGGCGATCCCCATATCCGGTATTACGCAGGCGCTCCCATCGTCCTCGACGATGGCACACCGCTCGGCTCTCTATGCGTCATTGACAGGGTTCCCCGAAAACTTTCGTCCGAACAATTCGACGTACTTCAGAAACTCGCAGCAGCGGTGGTTCAAGCTTTGGAGCAGCGCTCGCTTCTCCTTGCGAGAAATGAACAAATGAAAACGGAGGCCGATGAGGCTCGTCGCCAATCCGAGATTTCTGCGGGGCTGGAGAAAAGACTGAGAGACAGCGAAGCGTTTCTGGACCGGACGGGACGCGTGGCTGGCGTGGGCGGATGGGAGTTCAACGTCGCCACGGGCGAACTGTTCTGGTCCGATGAAACATGCCGGATTCACGACAGGCCGGCCGGTCACAAACCGACCTTGGATGAGGCGCTCAACTACTACTCGCCCGAAGCACAGGAAGCCATTCGGGCTACCTGGAAAAAGGGCATGGCCACGGGAGAGGGCTGGGATCTCGAGCTGCCTCTCGTTACGGCCAAAGACAGGAACATATGGGTGCGTGCGGTCGGCTCGACGGAGTTTCGCGATGGCCATCCGTATCGCCTGATTGGAGCGTTCCAGGACGTCACCGTCCGTCGCCGCGTCGTGGCATCCCTCGAATCCAGCGAGCGAAGGTTCCGGAAGCTCTTCCAATACAGCCTTGGCCTCATCTGCACACATGACCTGAGCGGGACTCTGTTGTCCGTGAACCCCGCTGCTGCAACGTCCCTGGGCTACAGCATGGCCGAGCTTCTTGGTTCGTCGCTGGATTCCCTGATGCCTGCGGCGCGACAAGCCGACTTTCAGAAGTACCTGGCAAGAATCCAGGATCGCCACGTCGACTCCGGACTCATGGAACTTATCGCGAAGGATGGCACCACCCGGTGCTGGCAGTACCACAACGTACTGGACGTGGAGGATGAGGACCCTTACGTGCTTGGTCACGCCCAGGACGTCACGGAGCAGCACAGGTACGAGAAAACATTGCTGGAATGGTCCGTACACGATCCGCTTACCGGCGCATTCAACCGGCGATACCTCGGCAAGATCGAGCGATCGTTGAGAGATGCGCGGGCATGGTCATGCATCGCGATCGATCTCGACCATTTCAAGGAGATCAACGACACCCACGGTCACCAGCGTGGCGATGAGGTTCTCATCGAGGTGGTCAGTTTCCTGAACTCGTGTATTGGGAAAGACGACATCATCGTTCGCATGGGCGGAGACGAATTTATCGTTATCGTGAAGGACACGGCATTGCTGGCTGGTTTGTTGACCACGCTGGAAACGAGGAGCTCGAATGCATCTATCCACCTTTCACTGGGGTCCGCGACGAGCACCGATGGCGAGCCGCTCGATAGCGTCATTGCACGTGCGGACAAAGGCCTTTATGCCAAGCGGGCGATAGTCAGGAAAACGGCACGACCCGAAATCACACCCGCTGAGGATGAGGTGGCAAAACGCTCATAGCTGCAAGGCTGGCGGCGGCATGAAGGATACGAAGGCGTTTCAACATCACATTTCCGCCTTTGTGGCCGGCGCCAGTGGCAGGCGCAGATCGACGTCCAGTCCGCCACCGTCGCGATTTGCCGCCCGCAGCGCGCCGCCGTGGATTTTCACCACCCGCTGCACGATGGCCAGGCCCAAGCCATGGCCGTCGGCGCGCACGGCGTTGCTGCCGCGGAAAAACGGCCGGAACAGCGATTCCAGTTCGGCCTTGGGCACGCCCGGACCGCGGTCGCGGATCGAAACCCCGGTGTATCCATCGGCCACCCGTGCCAGCACCTCCACCTCGCCGCCTTCGGCGCTGAACTTGATCGCGTTGCCGATCAGATTGTCCAGCGCGCGCTCCAGCAGCGACGCGCTGCCGAACACGATGACTGGCGCGCCAGGCGACGTCAGCCGCAGCTGCACATGACGGGCTTGTGCTTCGAGCTCCGCCTGCTCCACGCATCCGCGCACCAGCTCGACGAGGTCCAGGTTTTCGCGGTTCATGCCGGGAATGCTGCCTTCCAGTCGCGACAGCGCGAGCATTTCGCCGGTCATGCGATCCAGCCGCACGATCTCCAGCTCGGCCTGATGGAAGTACGCGTCGGCCTCGGCCGCATCGCGACTGCGCTGGGCGAGGTCGAGTATCAGGTGCAGCCGCGCCAGCGGCGAGCGCAACTCGTGCGACAGATCCTGCAGCACGCCGCGATCGTGCGCGACCAGCGCCTCGATGCGTTCGGCCATCGCATCGAAATCCCGGGCGAGCTGGGCCAGCTCATCGCGCGCCATGCCGCCTTGCCGGCCCACCCGCGTGGAAAGCTCGCCGGCGGCCATGCGCCGCGTGGCATCGCGCAGCGCCTCTACCGGCTTGGCCACACTGCGCGCCACCCACCAGCCGACCAGTCCGATGAACAGCAACGACAGCGTCAGCTGCACGCCCAGCAGGATCTTCGCGCGGGTCTGCGGACGCAGCCGCGTATGCGTGCGGCTCAGCGCCACCAGATACCGGACCTGACCATCGCTGCCAGCCACCTGCTGCACGGAAACATACAGGCCCGGCCGGGGCTGCAGCAGGAGGTTGCGTCCGGCATCGAACCAGGCCGGCAGCGATTGCCGGACCGACGGCGGCAGCCACACCGGCGACAGCGCCTGCCCTTTCTCGTACAAGGTGGCGTCGATGCCTTCATGCCGCTGCTGCACTATCCAGTTGCCGAGCGCCGGGGCACCGCCGCTTTCGTAGCTCTGGTTGGCGTCCTGCGCCAGCGCGGTCCAGTTGATCTCCACCGCCGTGGTGTATTCGATGAAGCGCTGCGTGAGGAAGCTGCCCAGAAACAGTACCAGCAGGTTCGCCAAGCAGAACCAGATCAGCAGGCGCCAATAGATCGAACTCTTGAACGGATTCACGGCGTCCCCGCAATCATCAGATAACCGGAACCGCGTACCGATTCGATCCGCGGAGATTGCTCCGACGCTTCCGCCAGCTTGTGACGCAGGCGGCTCACGTGCACGTCGATGCTGCGGTCGAAACGCTCCAGTTCGCGCCCCAGTGCGATGCGTGTCAGCGACGACTTGTCGACCAGCTGGCCGGCACGCTGCGCCAGGGCCAGCAGCAGCATGAACTCGGCCCCAGTCAGCACCAGTTCCTGTTCTCCGATAAAAGCCCGGCGGTCCCCGGGCTGCAGCCGCAACACACCCACTTGCAGGTTGGCGGCAGTGGCCGGCGTATTGCGCCGCAGTTGCGCGCGTACCCGCGCCAGCAACTCGCGCGGCAGACACGGCTTGGACAGGTAATCGTCGGCGCCCAGCTCCAGGCCGATCACCCGATCCACCGGCTCGCCTTTCGCGGACAGCATGATCACCGGCAGGCGGTGCTGCATGCGCAGTTCGCGCAGCGTGTCCAGGCCGTCGCGTCCAGGCATCATCACGTCGAGAATCAACAGGTCGGGACGCAAGGCCGGGTTGCGCAGCTGCGTCAGTGCCGTCTCGCCGTCGTGCGCGAGATCGACCACGAAACCTTCGCGCTGCAGGTACTCAGCCAGCAGCCGGCACAACGCGCGGTCGTCATCGACGATCAGGATACGGGGCATGGCGGCTGGTTGCATGGCTTCCATTCAAGCGGTGCGGCGGAACGAACTCCATGAGCTTTACGCATCTTTACCTTCCGGCAAAGAACATACACATCGCATTGTCGTCAAATAGGTTGCGAGGGACGTCCCGATCGATTCAACACAGGCGGCATGATATGCAGAAGGTTCGCAGGTGGTGGTGCGTGGCGCAGCCAAGGCTGGCTGCCTTGGCAAGCCGCGCGCTGCCGCCTGCGGGCCTTCTGCACATCACCCCGTCATTGGTTTTCAATCAGCTGGGGCCGGTTCTGTCTGCCCACATCTCCGCGGCGCACCTCCTCGACAGGCGGCCAGCCTGCCTTCGTCGGCGCACCTTGATCTGCGGGCAGACAGAACCGGTGACGCCTGCGTTGAATCGATCGGGGCGTCCCTTGTCCCCCACCCCAACGACAGAGGTTCCATCCATGCGCAAGAACATCACCCTAGGCCTGATCCTGAGCTCGGCCATGGCTCTCACCACGCTCGCCTTGGCGGCTCCTTCAGGCCAGGCCGACGGCATGCATCAGGGCCGGTTTTCACACCAGCACGGTCACGGCATGGGCTTCGAGAAGCTCAACCTCACCGATGCGCAGCGCACCAGCATCAAGCAGATCGTGCAGAGCAGCTTCGCGCAGAACAAGACCCAGTGGCAGGCACTGCGCCAGCAGCGCAGCGCGTTCGAATCGATGACGCCGGATCAGGTGGGCTACCAGGCGGCAGCAGCCAGCCTGGCCCAGGCCGAAGCCGACGCCACGCGCGTGCGCGTGCAGCAGAAGGCCACCGTGCGTGCGCAGATCTATGCCTTGCTGACGCCGGCGCAGAAGGCGCAGTGGGCGTCGATCAAGCAGGAGAAGCAGGCACGCCGACAGCAGTGGCAGCAGTTCAAGGCGGAGCATCCGGCAACGTCATCGACAACGCCGGCAGCGCAGTAGCCGATTCATAAAGGAGCATCGAAAAACCCGTCCTAGCTCGTCATTCCTGCGCAAGCAGGAACCCAGCGACTTTCAAGCTTTTGAAAAGCTAAAGGCGCTGGGTCCCAGCTTGCGCTGGGATGACGGGTACGCTGCGCCAGCATCGGGAAGCCTTTAGCCGATCAGCGCCAGTGGCCACCCACCCAGACATGCCCCGATGCCCAATACCCGGGCACCCAGACACCGGCGTGATAACCACCGCGCGGCGCCACCACCACGCAGCCGGTCATGGCGAGGCTGCCGCCGATCACGGCGGCGGCGATGAGACAAGCGGACATGAATCGACGCATGGGGCACTCCTTCGAGAGATGTGCCGTGAAGAACGTCGATGCCGGTTGTGCCGATGACCGCAGCCGCCAGCCACGATGGCTGGCGTTCATGTTTTTCGGCAACGCGATGTCAGCGTGCTGCCAGCGCGTCCACGGTGGCCCGATAAGCCGCGGCGATGCGCATCTCGTCGCGGTGCCGGAAATCGCGCACCACCCACTCGCCGCCGCACATCACGTCGCGCACCAGCGGCGTATTGCCGGCAAACAGGAAGCTGTCCAGCATGGAGCGGGCATCCCGCGCTGCCAGCAACGGCGAATTTTCGTCCAGCACGATCAGGTCGGCGCGCATGCCGCTGTGCAGTCCGCCGACAGGCAGGCCCGAAGCCTGCGCGCCGCCATGCAATGCGGCACGCCATAACGTCTCGCCCACGCTGACGCCCTGCGCACGCGCCGCGATATTGCGATGGCCGCTGGTCAGGCGCTGGCCGTATTCCAGCCAGCGCAGCTCCTCCACCGGCGAGACCGAGATATGCGAGTCCGAACCGATGCCGAGCGTGCCTCCGGCGTCCTGGTAGTCGGCCAACGGAAACAGGCCATCGCCGAGATTCGCCTCGGTCGTGGGACACAGCCCGGCCACGGCGCCGCTGCGCGCGAGCTGCAAGGCTTCCGCTTCGGTGAGATGAGTCGCGTGCACCAGGCACCAGCGCGCATCCACGTCGGCATGTTCGAACAACCACTCCACCGGGCGGGCGCCGCGCGTGGCGAGGCAGTCCTGCACTTCGCCGACCTGCTCGGCGATATGGATGTGGATCGGGCAGGCTTTCGCGATGTCGCTGGCGAGCACTTCACGCATCGCCGCCTCCGGCACGGCGCGCAGCGAATGCAGTGCGATGCCCACACGCAGATGGTCGCTCTCGTGTTGACGCAATGTTTCGAGCCGGCGCAGATAACCGTCCACGTCGTGCCCGAAACGGCGTTGCCGCGCGGTGAGCGCGCGGCCATCGAAGCCGCCGCTGATGTACAGCACCGGCAGCAGGGTCAGCGCGATGCCGGCTTCGCGCGCGGCCTCGATCAACGCCAGCGACATCGCCTCGGGCTGCGCGTACGGCGTGCCATCCGGCTGGTGATGCAGGTAATGGAACTCGCAAACCTGGGTGTAGCCGGCCTTGAGCATCTCGACGTAGAGCTGGGTGGCGATCGCCTTGAGTTCATCCGGACCGATCGCGGCGGCGAACGCGTACATCGTCTCGCGCCAGCTCCAGAAGCTGTCGTCGCTACGCCCCTTGCGCTCGGCCAGCCCGGCCATCGCACGCTGAAATGCATGTGAATGCAGGTTCGGCATACCCGGCAGCACCCAGCGGCCGATCGACTCTCCGGCGCCGCCTGTCGCGTCCAGCAACCGACCGCTCGCCGTGACGTCGAAAGTCGCGTCGGCTTGCCAGCCCTCGGCACACCATAGTTGATCAGCCCTGAGGCGGCGAATGGCGGCGCTGTTGCTCATGGTGCGTCTCCGGACAACGATACGTGCAGTGTAACCGGTGGATGAAAGCGCCTTCACCTGAAGCTTCGGTGGCCTATGCATAATCGCGCGATGGCCAAGAAACCTCACGAAAACGCGCCGAAACTGCTGCTTCGGCAGGCCGTCCTCGATGACGTGCCGCAACTGGTCGAGCTCACCTCGCGGATCTACACGCCCGAATGGGGCCACTCGGCGGAGATGCTGCGTTCCCAGCAGACGCATTTTCCCGAAGGCCAGTTCGTGGTCGAGTACGAAGGCAAAATTGTCGGCTACTGCGCCACCTTCCGTATCGACGAAGCCACCGCGCTGGCGCCGCATACCTGGATGCAGATCACCGGCGGCGGCATGGGCTCGCGCCACAAACCGGACGGCAACTGGCTGTACGGCATGGAAGTGGTGGTGCACCCCGACTACCGCGGCATGCGCATCGGCCAGCGGCTGTACCAGGCGCGCAAGCGGCTGTGCATGGAACTCAAGCTGCGCGGCATCGTGTTCGGCGGCCGCATCCCGGGCCTGGCGAAGAACCTGGGGCGTTACGGCACCGCCGAGGCGTATGTACAAGCGGTGGTGGAAGGCAAGCGGCGCGACCTCACGCTGAGCTTCCAGCTGTCGAACGACTTCGAGGTGATCGGCTTGCTGCGCGCCTACGTGCCGACCGATCACGAATCGCTGGGTTACGCAGCTCATCTGGTCTGGCGCAATCCGCAACTGCTAGATCAGCCGGACATGCCGCCGATCACCTCGGCACGGCTGCTGCCCGATTCGGTGCGAGTGGCTTCGGTGCAATACCAGCAACGGCGAATCACTTCGTTCGACGAATTCGCCACCCAGGTCGAATATTTCACCGACATTGCCGCCGACTACAGCGCGGACTTCGTCACCTTCCCCGAACTGATCACGCTGCAGCTGCTGTCGATCGAGAACACCGAACTGTCGCCGGTGGAGTCGATCCGCAAACTGAGCCACTACACACCGCAGGTCAAGGAGCTGTTCAGCCGGCTGGCGGTGCACTACAACATCAACATCATCGCCGGCACGCATCCCACCGAGCAGGCCAACGGCGACATCCACAACGTCTGCTATGTGTGCCTGCGCGACGGCTCGATCCACGAGCGCGAGAAGCTGCACCCCACGCCTAGCGAGCGCAATGTGTGGAACATCACCGGCGGCGACAGCGCCGCGACCGTGCTCACCGATTGCGGCCCGATCGGCGTGATGATCTGCTACGACGCGGAATTTCCCGAAGTGGCGCGCCACCTCACCGACCAGGGTGCGCTGATCCTGTTCGTGCCGTTCTGCACCGACGTGCGCGAGGGCTACCTGCGCGTGCGCTACTGCGCGCAGGCGCGCGCGATAGAGAACCAGTGCTACGTGGCGATGTCCGGCAATGTCGGCAACCTGCCCGGCGTCAACAATTTCGACATCCAGTACGGCCAGAGCTGCATACTCACCCCCAGCGATTTCGGCTTCGCCCGCGATGGCATCGCCGCCGACTCCACGCCGAACATCGAGACCGTGCTGTTTGCCGACCTGCGGCTGGAGACCCTCGCCCGCGCCCGCAACGCCGGCGCCGTGCAGAACCTGAAGGACAGGCGCTTCGACCTGTATGAGACGCGCTGGCGGCCGCGCTGAATCCGCGGAGAGCGGCTTGCGTGTGGATGCATGTCACCATGTGGGAGCGACTTCAGTCGCGATGCTCCTAGCTGGAACCACATAAGAGCATCGCGACTGAAGTCGCTCCCACAGCGTCGCTCCCGCAATGAGGTCTCCGTTCCCACATTTGTGGCGGTGACGTCTGCGATAATCGCGCCATGTCCGAATCGGCCGAGCCTGCATCGAAATCACCGAACCCGCGCCTGCAGGCGATGCTCGGCCATGAATTCTTCGCCCCGCATCACTGGAAACGCCGACTGGTACTGTGGGTCGGCGCCGTGCTGGTGGCGCTGGCGGCGATCCTGTTTGCCAAGGCCAGCGTGTGGTCGTATCAGCTGTTCCTGCGCATCCTCGGACACGGCAGCTGGATACCGTTGATCCTCACCCCGATCGTGTTCGGCCTGCTCGCCTGGATCACCGAGGGGCGTTTGCGCGCCACACGTGGCAGCGGCATTCCGCAGGTGATCGGTACGTTGCATATCGAGGACGCGGGTTTTCGCGCACGCATGCTGTCGCTGCCGATCGCCGCGGGCAAGATGGCCTTGACCTTGATCGCCCTCGCTGTCGGCGCGTCGATCGGACGCGAAGGGCCGACTGTGCACGTCGGCGCCGCACTGTTCTACTCGATCGGCAAACGTTTCGGCTTCGACGACCCCAAGGCCGCCTCGCGCTTCATCCTCGCGGGCGGCGCCGCCGGCATCGCCGCGGCGTTCAACACGCCACTGGCCGGCGTCATATTCGCGATCGAGGAACTGGCCGGCACCTTCGAGCACCGCTTCAGCGGCCTGCTATTGACCGCGGTATTCATCGGCGGCGTGGTTTCGCTCGGCATCATGGGCAATTACTCGTACTTCGGCCAGGTACAAGCCAGCCTGCCGCTGGGGCATGCGTGGCTGGCGGTGTTGCTGACCGGCATCATCTGCGGATTGCTCGGCGGCCTGTTCGCGCGGCTGATCCTGCTCGGCCGGCACGGACCGCTGGCCTATATCGGTCGCCTGCGCGCGCACGCCCCGGTGCTGTTCGCCATGGGCTGCGGCCTGGCGCTAGCGCTGCTCGGCCTGTGTTCGCACAACAGCGTTTACGGCACCGGTTACGACCAGGCCCGCGCCATCGTGCAGAACGCGGCTGGCATGCCGGGCGAGGGTTTCGGCGTCGAAAAACTGCTGGCCAACGTGGTGTCGTACTGGGCCGGCATTCCGGGTGGCATCTTCTCGCCGGCACTCGCGGTCGGTGCCGGCCTGGGCCAGAACATCGCGCACTTCCTGCCGGGCGCGCCCACCGCATCCGTGGTGCTGCTGGGCATGAGCGCGTACCTGGCCGGCGTGACCGGTGCGCCACTGACTTCGGCGGTGATCGCGATGGAGCTGACCGATAATCAGGCCATGGTGATTCCGATCATGGCGGCCTGCCTGCTCGCCCGCGCCGCGGCGTCGCTGTTCTGCCCGACTCCGGTTTACAAGGATTTCGCCGAGCGCATGGTGCAGGACTTCGAACGTCAGCAGGCCAGCCGCACTCGTGCGGACGCCCCGGCCGATGAGTCGACCGATCAGGATGAGCTCTCGTTGCCTGGCAGCCGCACCAGCGCATTCGACGAACCCGCCACGCCAGCCGATACCGATCCACCCCATCCGCCATGAACACCGTCACGGAGTCAGCGCAGCCATGAGTGAACCACGCTGGGATCGACTGCTGTTGAATGCCACGCTGGCGACGTTTGTCGGCGGCACGCCGTATGGGCTGATCGTGCATGGCGCCATCGCGCTGCATCACGGCCGCATCGCCTGGATCGGCGGCATGGATGCGTTGCCGGATGCCCCGGATGCGCTGGCCGGCGTCGTCGAATCGCTCGATGGCGCGCTGGTTACGCCGGGACTGATCGACTGCCACACCCACCTGGTCTTCGGTGGCGATCGCGCACATGAATTCGACTTGCGCCTCAACGGTGCCAGCTACGAGGAGATCGCTCGCGCCGGTGGCGGCATCGTCTCCAGCGTCAGCGCGACCCGCGCGGCCAGCGAGGAACAGCTGTTCGCGCAATCGCTGCCGCGCGCGCGGTCGCTGCTTGCCGATGGCGTGACCAGCCTCGAAATCAAATCCGGTTACGGCCTGGATCTCGACAGCGAACGGCGCATGCTGCGGGTCGCGCGCCGCCTCGGCCGCGAGCTGGGCATCAGCGTGCGCACCAGTTTTCTCGGCCTGCATGCGCTGCCGCCGGAATATCGCGACAGGCGCGCCGACTATGTGGCGCTGGTCTGCGACGAGATGCTGCCCGCGCTCGCGGCCGAAGGCCTGGTCGACGCGGTCGACGCGTTCTGCGAAAACATCGGTTTCACCCGCGACGAAACCCGTCGTGTATTCGAGCGCGCAAGACAGCTCGGCTTGCCGGTAAAGCTGCATGCGGAGCAATTGTCCGATCAGGATGGTGCCGCGCTGGTCGCCGAATACGGCGGCCTGTCCGCCGATCACCTGGAATACCTCAGCGAATCGGGCATCCACGCGATGGCCGGTGCCGGCACTGTCGCCGTGCTGCTGCCCGGCGCGTTCTACGCGCTGCGCGAAACGAAACTGCCGCCGGTCGCCATGCTGCGCGAACATGCCGTGCCGATCGCGATCGCCACCGACTGCAACCCCGGCACCTCGCCGCTGCTGTCGCTGCGGCTGGCAGCCGGCATGGCCTGCACGTTGTTCCGGCTGACGCCCGAAGAGGCACTGCTGGGAGTGACCGTCAACGCCGCCCGTGCGCTGGGCCTGACCGATCGAGGCACCCTCGCTGTGGGCCAGCGCGCTGATCTGGTGGTATGGGACGCGCGCCGACCGGCCGACCTGTGTTATTGGATAGGCGGCAGCCTGGCCCGCAAGATCTATGTGGCCGGCGAAGCCGTCTCGCGGCGCAAGCCTTCCAGGCGCACATCCAGCGCTTCGTAAAATGCCTGTGGCAGATCCGCCTGCACCGGCACCCGCCACCAGTGCGACTGGGTGAAACGCCGGCATTTGACGGCGTCCTTGTCGGTCATCAGCACCGGCAGGCCATCCGCGAAATCCAGATCCGCCGCCGCAAAATCGTGATGGTCCGCAAAAGAGTGCTCGATCGGCGCGATACCAGCCGCGCGCAGACTGTCGAAGAATCGCTGCGGATTGCCGATCGCAGCTACCGCGTGCACACGTTGACCACGGAAGCTGGCCAACGGTTGGGCTCGCCCGTCATTCAGCGCGATGACATCGCCGCCGCGCAATTGCATCAGGTACTCGCCGTCTTCGGCGATGCCGCCGTTGCAGACGCGCAGATCCATCTGCCGCAGCCGGCTCGGCGGCTCGCGCAACGGGCCGGCCGGCAGCAGCCGGCCATTGCCGAAGCGGCGCACGCCGTCGATCACGCAGATTTCCACGTCGCGCGCCAGCCGGTAATGCTGCAGTCCGTCGTCGGCGACCAGCACATTGCAACCGGCGTCGAGCAGCAATCGCGCCGCGGCGGGGCGATCTCGCCCTACCGCCACCGGCACGCCGCTGGCGTGGATCAGACAGGGCTCGTCGCCAACCTGCGCCGGGTCCGGCGCATCGCCGAGCAGCAGCGGCTCGCGCTGACTGCCGCCGTAGCCGCGACTGACCACGCCGGGGCGATAGCCGCGCGCGCGCAAGGCAGCGGCCACGGCGATCGTCAATGGCGTCTTGCCGGTACCGCCTACGCTGAGGTTGCCGATCACGATGACCGGCGCCGGCAAGCGCACACTGCGCAAGACACCCACCCGATAAAGCTTGCCGCGCAGACCGATCGCGGCGCCGTACAGCGCCGCCAGCGGCTGCGTCCACCATGGCGCGCGGCCATCGGCGTACCAGGCTGATTCGAGCGTATCGATCAGCGCCATGGGTGACCCTCAGTCGCCGGAGCGCTGATCGGGGTAATCGTGGAACTGCATGCGATGCAGAGCGGCATAGTGGCCGCCCAGCGCCAGCAGTTCAGCATGCGTGCCGCGTTCGACGATACGGCCCTGATCCATCACGGCGATCTGCTGCGCGCCTTCGATGGTGGACAGGCGATGCGCGATAACCAGCGTGGTGCGGTCCTTCATCAGGCGTTGCAGCGCCTGCTGGATCAATCGCTCGGATTCGGTATCCAGCGCGCTGGTGGCCTCGTCCAGCACCAGGATCGGCGCATTTTTGAGGATCGCGCGAGCGATCGCGATGCGTTGGCGCTGACCGCCGGACAACGTATTGCCGGCCTGCCCGATCTGGGTGTGTATCCCTTGCGGCATGCGCGCGATGAATTCCATCGCGTTGGCCGCCTCGGCGGCGGCGATGATGTCCGCTTCGCTGGCGCCGGCCAGTTCGCCGTAGGCGATATTGTCGGCCACGCTACCGTCGAACAGCACCACGCTTTGCCCCACCCAGCCGATCTGCTTGCGCAGCGAGGCCAATGTGTAAGCCTCGTAATTCTGGCCGTCCAGCATGATCTGCCCGTCGCTGGGTGCGTAGAAGCGCGGCAACAGGCTGACCAGGCTGCTCTTGCCGCTGCCGGAGCGGCCGACCAGGGCGGTCACCGTGCCCGGCGCGCAATGCAGGTCAACGCCGCGCAAGGCTTCGGCCTCGCTGCGTGGATAGACCAGCCGGATGCCGTGCATCGACAACTCTCCGCGCGTGCGATCCAGCACCAGCGTGCCGTGATCCGGCTCGGGCGGAAGGTCGATGATCTCGAACAGATCCTCGGCCGCGGACAGGCCGCGCTGCATATTCGCCTGCACATTGGCGAGCCGACGCAGCGCGGGCAGCATCATGCCCATCGCGGTCAGCACAGCCAGGAATACACCCGGCGACATGTCTTTCAGAACTTGTGGCCGCGTACCCAGGAACACCAGCGCGGCCAGCGCGCAGGCTGCCACCAGCTGGATGGTGGAGCTGGACGTGGCATTGGTCGCCGCGATCTTCAGGTTCAGCCCGCGGGTGCGCCGGGTAACCTCGCCGAAGCGGCTGCTCTCGTGCGTCTGACCGCCATAGATGCGCACCTCGCGATGCGCACCGACCGATTCTTCAACCGTGCCGGTGACCGAACCCATCGATCCCTGAATGCGCCGGCTGATCCGCCGGTAGCGCCGACTCACCATGGCGGCGATCAATGCGATCGCAGGCACCATGACCAGCAGCGCCGAGGTGAGATAAACACTGTTGTATAGCATCACCGCCAGCATGGCCATGACGGTGAATCCGTCGGTCACCACCGTTTTTATCGAGTCAGTCGCTGCCGCGGCCACCTGCTCGCTGGTGTAGGTAATGCGGGAAATCTGCTGCCCCGACGGCTCGGCACCGAAGAACGCGGCCGGCAGCCGCAGATAGGCATCGAAGACATCTTGCTGGATCGCCTGCACCACGTGCCGCCCCATATAGGAGATGCCGTAATTGCTGACGAAGGTGCCGACAGAGCGCACGAAAAAGATGCTGATGATCCAGATCGGCATCCAGAAAATCAGGTAAGCATCCTTCTTAGCGAACAAGTCGTCGGTGATGAGCTTCAACAGGTTCGTGAAAATCGCCTGACCGGCGCCATCCGCCAACATGCCGAACAGCGAGATCAAGCCCACCACCCAGTAGCGCCAGGTATAGCCGAGCAGGCGCTTGTAGATCCGCCAGGATTCCGCATCCCAGATCGTGACCCTCTTGCTCGCGTCGCTCACTGCGCTGCGCCCGGCTTGCTCGGTGTCGTGGCGATCGAGAGCTTGGTGAAGCCGAGCTGGCCCAGTGCGTCCATCGCGGTGACCACGTCCTGGTGCGGCGTCATCGCATCGGCGCGGATCGTCACCTGCCGCTCGCGGTCGTCGCCGGCATTGCGCGCGATGGTCTGCTTGAGCGGCTCGATGCCCTCGCCCAGCACTTCGTCGCTGCCCACATAGAAGTGACCATCGCGGTCGATCATGATGGTCAGCGCCGGGGCGTTCATGTCGCGGTCTTGCGCGCTCGCCTGCGGCAGGGTCACCTGCAGGCGCGAATGCTGCACGAACGTGCTGGTCAGCACGAAGAACATCAGCAGGGTCAGCAGCACGTCGATCAACGGAATCACGTTGATCTCGAAATCGTCCTGGCGGCGGTCGTTGCCGATACGCATCGGTGCGCGCTCAGCCTGGATCCGGCGTGGCGGACGTCGGCATGCGCCGCGGCCGCACCGGTGACGCCACGGCGGGCGCCAGGGTCAGATCGTCGAGCAAGGCAGTGGCCTGCTTTTCCATCTCCACGCAATAGCCGGCCACGCGCGAACGGAAATAACGGTGCAGCACATACGCCGGAATCGCCACGGTCAGACCCGACGCGGTGCAGATCAGCGCCTCGCCGATGCCGCCGGCCATCTTGGCCGGGTCGCCGATGCCGCCGGCCATCACTTCCATGAACATGCGGATCAGGCCGATCACGGTACCGAACAGGCCCAGCAACGGACCGATCAGCGCGATCGTGCCCAGCGTGTTGAGGTAGCGCTCCATCCGGTGAATGACGTGCCGGCCGGTGTCCTCGATACGCTCCTTGATCAGGTCGCGCGGCTGGTTGCGCACGGCCAGAGCGGCGGCCAGCAATTCGCCCAGTGGCGAACCGTTCGACAGTGTGTCGAGATGGCTGGGGTCGAGCTGGCCGGACCGCGCCCATTGGCGCACCTCGTCACCCAGACCCGGCGGCAACACCGACTTGCGGCGCAGGGTCCAGCAACGCTCCAGCACGATCGCCAGGGCAATCGCCGAACAGATCAGGATAGGCACCATCGCCCAGCCGCCAGCCATCAGAATTTCCAGCACTTTTCGACCCACCGCACTGCCTGACAAGAAGCGCGCATGATAGCAGTCTCGCTCCGCCGTACTGCGGCAGGCGTGGCATTCCTCATGTCACTCGCGCCAGTAGCGCGTCTGCCGCTGGCGCCAGCCCGGCTCCCGCCGTGGCGCGGCATCCACAGGGAAATCCAGCGGGATCGCGCCCTGCTCGGCCGTATTGAACAGCGGCACATGGGCCTCGGCGTAGCGCGCCAGCACCTCCGGCCTGGGGTGCCCGAAGCGGTTGTGCCATCCCGCAGACACCAGTGCCAGCGGCGGTTGCAATGCCTTGATGAAGGCCGCGCTGGACGAGGTCTTGCCGCCGTGATGCGGCACCAGCAACACCGGCGCCGGCCCCGCGTCGAGCGCGGCGGCCACTTGCGGCTCCACTTTCGAGGTGATGTCGCCGGTCAGCAGAAGACGCCCGCCGCGGCCCTCGACCAGCAGCACGCAGGAGCTGTCGTTGTCCCGATGGCTTTCGCCGGGCGCCGGGCTCAGCATGCGAAAGCGCACACCGTTCCACTGCCACGATTGTCCGGCCGCGCACTGGCGCATCGGCAACGGCATTCGTGCAGGTTCGCCCGTATAGCGCAGCGCCTGCGGGAAAGCCGCCGCCACCGCCTCCGTGCCACCGGCATGATCGTTGTCGCTGTGGCTGATGATCAGCATATCGAGCCGGCGGATGCCCAGGGCATGGATCGACGGCAGCGCTACCGCCTCGCCCAGATCAAAACCCGACGGATAGCGGGCGCCGGTGTCGTACAGCAGCGCATGGTCGCGGGTGCGCAGCAGCACCGACAAGCCCTGCCCCACGTCCAGCACCCATGCCTGGAAAGCGCCTTCGGCCGGCACCTGGCGCGGCGGCCACAACAACGGCAGGAACAGCAACAAACCCAGCCAGCGCAACGGCATGCCACGCGGCAGGAACAGCCACAGCGCGCCAGGCAAGGCCAGCAGCAACGCATACGGCTGCACCGTCGGCAGGTACCAGTGCGCGCCGGGCCAGGTCGACATCCGCACCAGCAGCCACCATTGCGCATGCGCCAGCTGCGCGGCCAGCCACAACACCGGAGTCGCCAGCGGCGGGCACAACCCCAGCAGCAGCATGCCGAACAGTGCGCACGGCACGATCAGGAAGCTGACCAGTGGCACCGCGATCAGGTTGGACAATGCACCCACCAGCGAGGCCTGACCGAAAAACCACAAGGTCAGCGGCAGCAGCGCCACCGTCATGATCAGTTGCCCCACCGACAGCTCACGCAGGAATGCACGCCAGCCGCGCCCTTGCGCCTGCAGGCACAGCATCAGGAACAACACCCCGACGAACGACAGCCAGAAGCCGGCCGCCAGCACCGCCAACGGGTCGAACAGCAGGATCGCGATCAGCGCCAACGCCAGCGATGGCGCCCCGCTGCTGCCGCGCCGACCGCAGCGCGCCAGCGCCACTACCGCGATCATCAGCAGCGTGCGCACCGTGGGCAGGCCGAAGCCGGCCAGCGCACTGTAGAAACCCGCGACCAGCAATGCAGTCGCCGCCTGCGCCTGCGGTCGCGGCAGCCGCAAACCCAGCTGCGGCCACAACGCATAAGCCAGCAGCGTCAGCCAGACTCCGAACACCGCTGCCACGCCCACATGAAAACCGGAAATCGCGATCAGATGCGACACGCCGTTCGCACGCGCCACCTCCCAATCCTGCGGCGCCAGTCCGCGCGTGTCGCCGACCGAAAACGCCTGCAACAACGCTGCGTCATGCGGATCATTCACGCGTGTCGCTATGCCGCGGGTGACGGCGTCTCGCACGCCATCGACGCACCAGCGCGGGCCAGCCAACCGGGTATTGCCGGGGTCATCGCGCACATAGCCGGTAGCCACGATGCCGCGCTCCAGCGCCGAGCGCTCGCTGTCGGCCACACCCGGATTGAGCAGGCCGCGCGGCCGCTTCAGCCGCAGCAACAGCTGCCAGCGGGTACACGGCTGCAGCACTGGCGCATCGTCGTACCAGGACACCGTCACCCGGCCATGCAACGCGACCGGATGGCCATCCAGCGTGGCCTGTTCCACCCGAAACGTGAAACGGCTGGCGTCGCTGCCGGCTTGCGGCAGGTCGATGACGCGGCCGATCACCGCGACGTCGTGGCCTTCCAGCGCATGCGGCAACCGCGCTTCCATCGCCGCAGCGCCGTGCCACGCCGCCCAGACGATGCCGAACAGCAGACACGCCAGCCAGCGCCAAGGTGGCCATCGCCATGCCAGCAGCCATGCGGCGGACAACAGCAGAGCGAGACACCAATGTGGAGGTAGCTGTGGCAACCACTGCACCAGCAATACACCGATCAGCAAAGCCAACGCTGTCGTGATTGCCGCGGGCATGATCGTCACTCGCTCCACGCCGCACGCCCTGCTCCGTCCTGGAAGAAGTCGAGCCTAACGCGGCGAGTACGGTGGCGTGGATGAAAAACGTGTAGGTGCGCGCCGGTGCACTTACCCCTAGATCCCAGATCAGCTCCCTCCCCTGCAAGCAAGGGGAGGAGCCGGAAATCAGACCTTCGGGCTTTCCTGCAGCACGCCGTTGTGCAGCACCAGGGTGCGGTCCATCCGCGCCGCCAGGCGGGTGTCGTGGGTGACCAGGATGAAACTGGTGCCGATCTCGCGGTTGAGTTCCAGCATCAGCGCATAGACCTGCGCGGCATTGCCTTCATCGAGATTGCCGGTGGGCTCGTCGCCGAGCACGCAGGCCGGCCGGGTCACCAGCGCGCGCGCCACTGCGCAACGCTGGCGTTCGCCGCCGGATAGTTCCGACGGCTTGTGATGCGTGCGGCCACCCAGGCCTACCCGCTCCAGCAAGGCCACGGCCTGCTGTTGTGCCTCGCCGATCGCGGTGCCGCGGATCAGCAGTGGCATGCACACGTTCTCCAACGCGGTGAACTCGGGCAACAGGTGGTGAAACTGGTAGATGAAACCAAGCGAGCGGTTGCGTACGCGGCCGCGTTCGGCGTCGGAAAGTTTCGACAGCACGCGGCCGTCCACTTCCACTTCGCCGGCGGTCAGCGTGTCGAGGCCGCCGAGAATATGCAGCAACGTGCTCTTGCCCGAACCGGAGGCGCCGACGATCGCCATCGTCTCGCCGCGCTTCAGGGCGAAGCTGACGTCGCTCAGCACGTCGGTGCGCAGGCCGCCTTCGTCGTAGGTCTTGGCAACGTGGCTGGCACGCAGCACGTTTTCGTTCGACGGCATCGTGGCGCTCTCTTTCCTGGTGGTCTCATTCATAGCGCAGCGCCTGAGCCGGCTGCGTGCGCGAGGCGCGCCACGCGGGATAAAGGGTGGCCAGCAGCGAGAAGGTGAAGGTCAGCAGCGCCACCCAGCCCACGTCGTGCCAGTCCAGCCGGCTCGGCACCTCGCTGATGTAGTAGACGTCCGGCGACAGGAAGGTGACGTGGAACGTGTGCTCGATCCACTTGATGATGCCGGGCAGCTTCCACGACAGCAGCGAGCCCAAGCCCACACCGAACCCGATCCCGACGAAGCCCACCAGCACGCCTTGCACCATGAACATGCCCATGATGCTGCGCGGCGTGGCGCCGAGCGTGCGCAGGATCGCGATGTCGGCCTGCTTGTCGGTGACCAGCATCATCAGCATCGAGATCAGGTTGATCACCGCGACCAGGATGATCAGCGAGAGGATGATGAACATCACCATCTTTTCCATCGACAGCGCCGCGAACAGGTTCGCGTTGGTATCCATCCAGGTCTGCACCCGGTAGACCTGGCCCAGCTGATCGGCCAGCTCGGTGGCGACCGGCCGCGCATTGAACAGATCGTCCAGGCGCAAGCGGATGCCGGTGGGGCCGCTCAGATCGTTGAGTTTCTCGGCGTCGCTGATGTTGACCAGGGCCAGGCCGGAATCGAACTGCTCCATGCCCAGTTCGAACGTGCCGACCACATGGAAACTGCGCATCTTCGGAAAGCTGCCCATCGGCGTGGCGCGCAGTTGCTGCACCGCCATCGTCACCCGGTCACCGACACCGACCCCGAGCGTCATCGCCAGCTCCCTGCCCAGCACGATATTCCAGCTGTCCGGGGTCAACGCGTCGAGCCTGCCCTCGAGCATGTGCTTGCTGATGTCGACGACTTTCGGCTCCTGCGCCGGCTCGATGCCGCGCACCATCGCTCCGCTGGAACGGCGGGCCAGCAACATCGCTTCGGATTCGACGTACGGCGCGGCGCCCAGCACGTGCGGATTCGCTTCGGCCAGCTTCAGCGCGCGCGGCCAGTCCTGCACGCTTTCGCCGATACCGGCGACGGTCGCATGCGAGATCGCGCCGAGAATGCGCGAACGCATCTGGTAGTCGAAACCGTTCATCACCGACATCACCGTGATCAGCGCGATCACGCTGATCGCGATGCACACGATCGATACGGTGGAAATGAAGGAGATGAACTGGTTGCGCCGCTTGGCGCGGGTGTAGCGCAGGCCGATGAAGAGTTCTAGCGGTCGGAACATGGGCGGGTCGCTTGTGGGGATCGCAGGGCGGGCCGCCCGGTCGTCCATTATCAGGTATTCGATCGGACCGCGCTGCGGCGGCGAAGTTGCCGGTGGCGCGGGGTATCGGGGTCAGAGCTGCGGCACGGCGCCGTCTGGCTGCATCGTCGCCAGCCGCATGCGCAGGCGGCGGCGGATATCGGCGTCGCTGTTGTCCGGCGCCAACAGCAATACTTGCACGCCGCGGTCCACAGTTTGCAGACGCAGCAGTATGAAGACGCCGAACACGCGGAATGAGGCCAGCGTGGCCCGCACGTCTTCATGGTCTTTCAGGCGCAGCGTCCAGTCGTTGTCGGCGCTCCAACCTGCAGCGACCACCGGCACAGTTGCAAGGCGGCGCACTGACAGCCGTGTCGCCAGCACCACGGCGGCGCCAAGCGGCAACTTCAGCCATGGCGCCAGCCCGCTCAACGCCACCGCCAGCACGGCCACGGTGGCCACGGCGATCAGCACTCCCCGCAGCAGTCGCGATGGCCGATATTCAAAGCCGATGGCGGGTGCGGATGTCATCGATGATCGCCTGCCAGTCCGCCCGCGCGGGACGCGCGTGGCCCATCACCCAATCCCACAGATCCGGATCCTGCGCGTCGAGCAGTTCGTCGAACGCCTGCTGCTGCGCTTCATCCGCACTGGCGAAGCACTCGTCCAGCCAGCCGCCGAACAAGGCATCCAGCTCACGGGTACCGCGGCGGGCGCGCCAGCGCAGGCGTTTGAGACGGGCGGCTTCAGCTTCCATAAGATCAAATCGCGCCAAGCGCGTCCTTTGCTTCCTCTCCCCTCTGGGCGACTTTGGAGTCCCCTTGCGGGTGAGAGGATTGAGGTGAGGGGCCAATCTTGCGGGACGCCCTCATCGAAAGATAGCTTCGATCGACTTCCCCGCGAGCACCCGCCCCTCATCCGCCCTGCGGGCACCTTCTCCCCAGAGGGGAGAAGTGATCACGCGCTGCGCCGCTCCACCATCAGCTTCTTGATCTCGGCAATCGCCTTGGCCGGGTTCAGACCCTTCGGGCAGGTGCGTGTGCAGTTCATGATGGTGTGGCACCGGTACAGCTTGAACGGATCTTCAAGATCGTCCAGGCGGGCGCCGGTGGCTTCATCGCGCGAATCCACGATCCAGCGATAAGCCTGCAGCAGGATCGCCGGGCCGAGGTACTTGTCGCCGTTCCACCAGTAGCTCGGGCAGCTGGTCGAGCAGCACGCACACAAGATGCACTCGTACAGGCCATCGAGCTTCTTGCGCTCTTCCGGCGACTGCAGCCGCTCGCGATCCGGTGCCGGGCTCTGCGTGCGGATCCACGGTTTGATCGAGGCGAACTGCGCGTAGAAGTGGGTCAAGTCAGGCACCAGATCCTTCACTACCGGCATGTGCGGCAGCGGATAGATCTTCACGTCGCCGGACGCGCACTCGCTGATCGCGCGGGTGCAGGCCAGCGTGTTGGTGCCGTCGATGTTCATCGCGCACGAACCGCAAATGCCTTCGCGGCAGGAACGGCGCAGCGTCAGCGTGGGATCGATTTCGTTCTTGATCTTCAGCAGCGCGTCCAGAACCATCGGACCGCACGCGGCCAGATCGACCTCGTAGGTGTCCATGCGCGGGTTCTGCCCGTCATCCGGCGACCAGCGATAGATGCGGAAGGTACGCGGCTTCTTCGCATCCTTGGCCGGGTAGTGGCGGCCCGGCTGGATCTTGGAATTCTTCGGTAGCGAAAACTCTGCCATGTGCTGAACCCTTCAACTTTCTGCAGGAGGGCTTGCGCCCCGGCCGTACAACCAATGATGTTGCCGCCACGCTGCGGCCGCAGCCGCACCATGGTCAGTAGACGCGCTTCGCCGGCGGCACGGCCTTGACCTCGTCGGTCATCGGATTCATGTGCACCGGACGGAAGTCGAAGCGCGACTTGCCCGCCTCGTCGACCCACACCAGGGTGTGCTTCATCCAGTTGACGTCGTCGCGCTCCGGGAAGTCCTCGCGCGCATGCGCGCCGCGGCTTTCCGGCCGCTGCTCGGCCGAATGCATGGTCGCCACCGCCTGCACCAGCAGGTTGGACAACTCCAGCGTCTCGATCAGGTCGGAGTTCCACACCAGCGAACGGTCGCTGACACCGACATCCTCGAACATGTCGAACACTTCGGAGATCTTCTGCTTGCCTTCGGCCAGCGTTGTGCCGGTACGGAACACCGCGGCGTCTTTCTGCATCGTGCGCTGCATCGCAGCGCGGATCTTCGCCGTCGGCATGCTGCCCTTGGCGTTACGAAGCGCATCGAAGCGGGCCAGCGACTTGTCCAGCACATTGGTCGGCAGATCCTTGTGCGCCGCACCGGGCTGTATCAGTTCGGCGCAGCGATGCGCCACTGCCCGACCGAACACGACCAGATCGAGCAGCGAGTTGGAACCGAGCCGGTTGCCGCCATGCACGGAGACGCAGGCCGCTTCGCCGATCGCGAACAGGCCCGGCACGATCGCGTCGACATCGTCGCCGCGCTTCTGCACCACTTCGCCGTGATAGTTGGTCGGGATGCCGCCCATGTTGTAGTGCACGGTCGGCAACACCGGGATCGGTTCCTTGGTCACGTCCACGCCGGCAAAGATGCGCGCCGATTCGGCGATACCCGGCAACCGCTCCTGGATGACCTCGGGGCCGAGGTGCATCAGGTTGAGATAGATGTGGTCCTTGTGCTCGCCGACGCCGCGACCCTCGCGGATCTCGATCGTCATCGCGCGGCTGACCACGTCGCGCGAGGCCAGATCCTTCGCGCTGGGCGCATAGCGCTCCATGAAGCGCTCGCCGGCGGAGTTGGTGAGATAGCCACCTTCGCCGCGCACACCCTCGGTGATCAGGCAGCCGGCACCGTAGATGCCGGTCGGATGGAACTGCACGAACTCCATGTCCTGCAGCGCGAGGCCTGCACGCAGCACCATGCCACCGCCGTCGCCGGTGCAGGTATGCGCCGAGGTGGCGCTGAAGTAGGCGCGACCATAACCGCCGGTCGCCAGCACCACGGCCTGGCCGCGGAAGAAATGCAGGGTGCCTTCGTTCATGTCCAGCGCCAGCACGCCGCGGCAGACGCCCTCTTCGTCGAAGATCAAGTCGATCGCGAAGTATTCGATGAAGAACGTGGCATCGTGCGCCAGCGCCTGCTGGTACAGCGTGTGCAGGATCGCGTGGCCGGTGCGGTCGGCCGCGGCGCAGGTGCGCTGCGCGGTGCCCTTGCCGTAATGCGTGGTCATGCCGCCGAACGGGCGCTGGTAGATCTTGCCTTCCTCGGTGCGCGAGAACGGCACGCCGTAGTGCTCCAGCTCGATGATCGCGGCGGGCGCGTTCTTGCACATGTACTCGATCGCGTCCTGGTCGCCGAGCCAGTCGGAACCCTTGATCGTGTCGTAGAAGTGGAAGCGCCAGTCGTCCTCGCCCATGTTGCCCAGCGCGGCGGAAATGCCGCCCTGCGCGGCCACCGTGTGCGAACGGGTGGGGAAGACCTTGGTGATGCAGGCGGCCTTGAGGCCCTTCTCGGCCAGGCCGAAGGTGGCGCGCAGACCCGCGCCACCGGCGCCGACCACGATCACGTCATACAGGTGTTGCTGGACTTTGTAGCTTTCCATGAAACCTTTTCCTCGCGTCTTATGGGGTCAGCGCAATGCGCAGCACGGCGAGCGCGCTTGCCAGCGCGCCCAGTACCGCGAGGAACTTGATCGCCACCAGCAGGACGACTTCCTTCCAGCGGGTATGCACGTAATCCTCGATCACCACCTGCAGGCCCAGCACCGCATGCCAGAACATGGTGAGCGCGAACGCGATCAGCAGCAGGGCGTTCCATGGCTTCGCCACGGCGGCGCGCGCGGTGGCGTAATCGGCATGCAGCAAGCACAGCACGGTGATGACGAACCACACGCCGAGCAGCACCAGCGCGGCGGCCGTCACCCGCTGGCTCCACCAGTGGCCCACACCGGACTGGGATGAACCCAGCCCGCGTGCGATCTTCAATGGGTTGCGCCGATCTTTCACGACGATGTCCTTCGCGCTCATGCCACACCTCCCGCCGTCATGACATAAGCCCATACCAACACGGTGAGCACGATGCTGCCGGCAACCGCCAACCAGCTGGAGCGTACGAACTGGGGAATGTCATAACCGAGGCCGGCATCCTGAATCAGATGCCGGATGCCGTTGCACAGGTGGAAGAACAACGCCCAGCTCCAGCCGATCAGCAGGACCGTGCCGAACGGGCTGCCGATGATGCTCTTGAAACGGTTGAAGCTGTCTTCGCCCGCTGCCAGATTCCACAACCCGCACACCACCAGCAGACTGCCGACAGCCAGCGCGATACCCGTGGCCCGATGCACGATGGAAGTCATCATCTGCACCTGCCACTTGTAGATCTGTAGATGCGGCGAGAGCGGTCGTTGCGTGTCTGCCATGGCGGCTACCCTGAGTGGAATCGCTAATATTCGTGCTGATATCCGTGCCGCATCTACCCCTGTACGCGATCGGCGACGAGCGCCGTTGCGATCGTTCAGAAGTCGATACAGCGCCCGTTCTTTTCCCAGTCGCCGTAGCGGGTGGGATCTGGAGCCGGTCGCTCCACCGGCAACTTGTCCTGTGCCGAGCCCACGGGCACGACGATTGTCTCCGTCGAAACGGAAGCAGGTGTGGACTCGGCTGAGGAGAAGGTATCGGACATGATTTTTTATAAGCCGGCGAAGGTTAATACTTGCGGCAAAGCAGCACAACCTTGACTGAGACACCCTATTGGCGATGACGCTTCCCATATCCGCACTTGCGACGGGTTCCCGTTGCCCCAATCTCCTTGCTCCTATGCCGACATCCTACCCTGCGGAAACCCTGCTGATCGAAGGCCCGGATGCGACGGCGTTTGCGCATGCTCAGTTCAGCAGCAACGTCAATTCGCTCGCCACCGGCCAGTGGCAGTTCAGTGCATGGCTCGACCCGCAGGGACGCGTGCGCGCACTGTTCCATCTGATCCGACTCGCCGACGATCGCTACCTCGTACTGCTGCGCGGCGGCAGCGCCATGGCAATGGCTGAGGCGCTGCGGCGTTTCGTATTCCGCTCGAAACTCACCTTGACCGCGTTGCCACCGCGAGCGTTGAGCACTGGCCCGAGCATGGCGCCAAACATGATCAGCGACGATACGCAAATACTCTCGCTGGGCTGCGGCACGCATAGTCTTCAGATCACCGCGTCGGACATCGGCGACGACGCGTGGCGCTTGCCGCAACTTCGCGCTGGCTGGCCATGGCTGCCGACGCAAATGTTGAACGAACTGCTGCCCGCGGCTTTGTCGCTGCAGCGTCTGCAAGCGGTTGCCATCGACAAGGGCTGCTATCCCGGCCAGGAAATTGTCGCGCGGCTGCACTATCGCGGCGGACATAAGCGGCATCTGCACAGCGTCACATTGTCGCAAGTAGCAAATGCCGGCGACATGTTGCGCGATAGTGATCGTGAAGTCGGCTGCGTGCTCGATGTGGTCACAACGCAAGACAACATCGCGGCACTCGTCGTACTGACGGATGATGTTGTTGCACAAGCACACGAAGGACATCTGGATCCAATCAATGACGGTCTGATGATTCATATCGACACGTCATGGTCGGCATGACGTGATGCTCGTCTTCACAAACAAAATGCAGAATGCGTCGTCGCAATTGTCAACGAATCGTGAGCAGCAGTTAAACTTCTTTCCTTCGGCACTTGCCAGTCGCGAATACCGCCACTAGGCTTCGACGATCGAATATCGCGGCATCCGGAAAACGGGGTGTCGAAGTACGCGACGAACCGGAAGAATCCGAATCGGCGCGACCCGGCAGCAACATCGCCGGATGGCATACGCCTCGCATCCAACGAGCGCGCAGCAGTTGCAGGCAACACGGCCCACCAGGCACGCGCAACGCCCGGCAGCACAACTTCCGATCGGCATAGACCTGCCGCTCGACCCGCCACAATCCCGTGGCAAAGCGCCTGACCACAAGTTTCGGTCATGGCGATAGATCCAGATGGAACGGCCTGCCCGCCCGTCCATCGCAACGGCGCACAAAGCTTGCAGTCTGCTTTGCGCGTACAGCACGTTGGAGGCAGAACCTTGAAACTTTCCATGTTGTTGTGGCTGACGTCATTGATGCCCCAGCCCGTCGCTGACCACGCTTGCCTCGCCACTACCGTCTATCTGGAAGCCCGCAGCGAATCGACCAATGGCCAACTCGCCGTCGCCGAAGTCGCCCTGCGCCGCCGCGACCGCGGCCAATGGGGAAGCACGGTATGCAAAGTGGTTACCGCGCCGCATCAGTTCGCGACAACCACTACGCCCGGCTCGTTCGAGATCACCAGCCTCGAAGCCTTCAGCAAGGCGTGGCAGGTGGCCGGCAGATCGCTCTACAACTGGCAGTTGCCGTTGGCGCAACGCCATATGCTGGTACCTCGCGCCGATCACTTCGCCACAACGGCGATTACACCCGCCTGGTCGCACAACCGTCCCAGTGTGACGATCGGCGAACACGCCTTCTACGCGGTGAACTGATCCACGATTCGCAATCTTGAGTCAATAAAAAAGCCCTCGCATGAGGGCTTTTTTATTTTTGGACGTCCATACATATGGACGTCCATACGGCAAAGTAAAACTCATCGCGGATAGACGTGACCGTCACTGACCACGACATAGTCGCCATTGCGAACGCGCGGATCCTCGCGCTGGGTCACCGTGGCGTACTGGCCATTGTCCAACCGCACATCGATGCGCCACGCCACGTTATTGCCGTCACTGCGCTTGCCGACCTGGTTACCGACGACACCGCCAGCCACCGCACCCACCACGGTAGCCGCCTTGCGGCCATCGCCCTTGCCTACCGTATTGCCCAGCACACCGCCGGCAACCGCACCGATGATCGCGCCTAGCGTGCCGCCATTGCCGCTGCTGCTGTCGGTATAGACCTGCTGTACATCCTGTACTACACCGCATGTCTGGCACCGAACGTTCCGATTGTCGTAGCCACCCTGCTGGCTTTGATAGCCACGATTGTAGTTACCACCGTTGTTGTAAGGCGCAGTCTCGCAACCGCCAAGCGCGAGGCCAGCGGTGACCGCCACGACCAGGGCAAACTTGCTAGTCAGTGCATTCATTTGAGTCACTTCCTTTTCAGCGGTTCGATTCAGCGAGCGTCGGATACTGCCGTCACACCTTCCTGAACCTGCACCCTGTCGCCCGGGTCATGATCCATGCGCACGGTGCGGGTGACTCCGTTGTACACGTAACGTACGTCATAGCCTACGATCTTGCTGCTGGTGTTGTTGACCGTGCTGCACCGACGCTCGACCGAACTGGTCACCTGGGCACGCTGGTGACTGGCCTCGATGCGATTGCCGGCATAACCGCCACCGACCGCACCCGCCACCGTAGCCAGCGTCCTGCCCTTGCCGCCACCGATCTGGTTGCCGAGCAGTCCGCCGGCGATCGCGCCAATGGCTGTGCCGGCGATCTGGTGCTGATCCTTGGGCGGCGCGGTATGTGTCACGGTTTCGTCGTGGCAGACCTCCTGCGGATTGTTCGCCGTCGAGCGCACCGGGTCGACACTGACCACCTGGGCGTACTTCACCGAGGCATCTGCACTGGTACCCGCATCGGCAGCACCATTGGAGGCGCCCGCATCCGCGCTCCGATTGCAAGCCGAAAGGCTTGTCGCGAGTGCCGCCGCGATAGCGATATTGAGTACATTGACCATGAGCCTGTTCATCACCATCCTCTCCTCTGTTTGTCTGCTACGGGTTGGCCGACGCATCTTGCGCCGGCGCAATAATCTGCGACGCCATTGAACCGCTATCCAACTGAATCGGAGCTAGCTAGGAATGCTCTGACCTATTCACTTGGAGAGCCCCCTGCGCTCCTGACATTATCTTCACATCGAAACCGTCGAACTCACTGCCAGTGCACGAAAATAACCCTCCGCCCAAGCTGGTCGACAGCCACGTCCATCTCGATGACGAGGCGTTCGCCGTCGATCGCGACGCAGTGATCGAACGCGCCGGCCAGGCTGGCGTCGAGACGATGATCGTACCGGCCGTCGACGCCGGCAGTTGGCCGCGGATAAAGGCGCTGTGCGCCGATCATGCCGGGCTGCATCCTGCCTTCGGCCTGCATCCGATGTTCCTGCCCCATCATCTCCCCGCGCATGTGGACGCACTGTCTGCATGCTTCGATGGAGGCGGCGCGGTAGCCGTAGGCGAGATCGGCCTGGATTTTCATATGGACGGCCTCGACCACGAACTCCAGCGGTATTACTTCTTGCGTCAACTCGAACTGGCGCGGGAGCGGGAACTGCCGGTGATCGTGCACGCACGCGGCGCGCTGGAAGAGGTAAGCCTGACCTTGCGCCGCACCGGCGGTTTGCGCGGTGTGGTGCACAGCTTTTCCGGCAGCGAGCAGCAGGCTCGGCAATTGTGGGAGATCGGCTTCCACCTCGGCATTGGCGGCCCGGTGACCTACCCGCGTGCGCAACGGCTGCGCCGCATCGTGGCGCAGATGCCCATCGAATTCCTGCTGCTGGAAAGCGACGCCCCGGACCAACCCGACGCAGCCCATCGCGGTGAACGAAACGAGCCGGCGCGAGTCGCCGAGGTGCTGCGATGCGTCGCCGAATTGCGCGGTGAATCGGCCGCGGACATCGCCGCCGCAACCAGCGCCAATGCGCACCGTTTGTTCGGACTGGTTCGTCGCGACAATTGAGTGCGGTTCTTCAACCACTGCAGTCGCCGCCACTTGCGCAGGCGATTCCGGACTTGCTATCTTTTAGTTCATTGATGAAATATAAGTTGATGAAGTGGCAAAGCTGACGAATTGCATCGCGATGATGGATGAGGGTATCGGCCGGGTGAGCCAGATCATCCCGCAGCTACCCGCAACTGAAGCGCGGCTGAGCCGGCTGATGCTGATGGTCAGCACCAGCCTCGAAGAAGAGCTCGAGTTCAAGCTCAAGCCGCACAAGCTCAACCACAGCGAATTTCTCACGTTGATGGTTCTGTACAGCCGCCCGGACGGCAGCTCGACGCCAGGCGAGCTTTGCGAGTTCGCCTCCCAGGGCGCTACCAACATGACCCGAATCGGGAACGCCCTCGTGAAACGCGGACTGATCACCCGTGGTGCCAGCGAAGAGGATCGCCGCTGCGTGCTGATCCGCATAACCGCAGCCGGCCGGCGTTTCGTGCAGAAGATGCTGCCGCCGATGTTCCCCCGTGTCGCGACCATGTTTGCCGGCTTCAGCGACAACGACAAACGCAACCTCAGCCGTTTGCTGCGCAAGCTGGCGCATAACCTCGACCAGTTGAGCGAAGCCCCCCAGCCATGAAGGAAGCTCCGATGAAGCATGTCTTGCTACGCGGCCGCACGGTGCTGGCCGCGGCGACCCTGCTTGCGCTGGCTGCCTGCGCCAGCACGCCGAACAAACTTGGCTCGCCGACGTTGCGCGACGACGTGCCCCTGGCCGGCCTGCAGGCGCCCACCCGCCCCGGCTGGCCCGCAGCATCGTGGTGGCGCCAGTACGGCGATCCGCAGTTGGATGGGTTGATGGACCAGGCGATGCAGCAGTCGCCGGATCTCGCACTGGCGCAGAGCCGCGTGCAGGACGCCGACCAGTCCGCGCGGCTTGCCGCGGCGCAGCTGGGGCTGTCGCTCAACGGCAATGCGCAGGTATCGCGCACGCGCATGAGCGATCACGGATTGATCCCGAGCAAATTCCTCGGCTTCTCCTGGTACAACCAGGCCGACCTCGGCGTGCAACTGCAATACGACTTCGACTGGTGGGGCAAGAAGCGCGCGACGGTGGAGGCCGCGCTGGACCAGGCGCATGCCGCCGAGGCACAACGCAGCGCTGCCGCGCTGGCGATCCAGTACGCCGTCGCCGACACCTACTTCGGCTGGCAGGCCGATCAGGCACGCCTGCAACTGACTGATCAACTGCTTGCCACCCAGCAGCAGCTCGTGCACATCGCTGGATTGCGCGTACGGCAAGGTGTCGACCTGCCGGACGAAGCACAGAAAGCCCGGGCGCAGCTGGCAGCGGTGCGCGAAATGCGCGTGGCGCTCGACGGTTCGGCGAAGATCCGCCGCGCCGCACTCGCCTCGCTGCTCGGCGTCGCACCGGCACAATTGCCGCCACTCGAGGCTCGCCAGCTGCCCATGGTTGAACGCGGCGTACCGGCCCAGGCCGGGCTGGACCTGATCGCCCGCCGCCCGGACATCGCCGCCAGCCGCTGGCAGGTCGAGGCTGCGCTGAAGCAGACCGATGCTGCGCGTGCCGAGTTCTTTCCCGACATCAGCATCACCGCGTTGGCCGGCCTTTCCAGCATCGACATGGGCAAGCTGCTCACCGCCGGCAGCCGCACGTTCGCACTGACCCCGGCGCTGCACCTGCCGATCTTCAACAGCGGTGCACTCGAGGCCAATTACGGTCTGAGCAGGGCACAGCTCGGCGCGGCGGTGGCGCAGTACGACAGCACGGTGCTGACCGCCGCGCGCGAAGTGGCCACGCAGGCTTTGGGTGCCGAGCAGATCGCTGCCCGCCAGCACGAACAGCAAGCTCAGCTCGATGCCGACCAGCAGCTGCTTGCGAACGCGCAAGCGCGTGTGCATCAAGGTGTGCGCGATGTCCGCGAAAGCCTGGGCGCGCAGGCCGAACTGCTGCAGCAACGCGATGCCGCGGCCCAGTTGCAGGCGCAGGCATTGAGCACGGATCTCGCCTTGATCAAGGCTCTCGGCGGCGGCTATCGCGACAACGCGCAGGCCGCTGCCAGCACCGAATCATCTCCCTCTTCTGTTACCACCGGAGTCGCCGACCATGAGCGCCACTGAGTCCGACAAGTCGTCCGTCGACGCCAACGACAACGGCATGGCCGCCAAAGATCCGGCCAAGCGCCGACGCGTACTGCTGATCGTCGCCAGCGCGTTCATCCTCGCCGGACTGATCTGGTTTCTGCTGTGGCTGTTCGTGTTTTCCACCCGCGTGAAAACCGACAACGCCTACGTCGGCGGCAACCAGGTGGCGATCTCGGCGCAGGTGCCGGGCACGGTGGTGGCGATCCTCGCCGACGACACTCAGCACGTCGACGCCGGCCAGATGCTGGTGAAACTGGACAGCACCGATGCCGATACGCGCCTGCAGCAGGCGCGCAGCGCGCTGGCCCAGGCAGTGCGCAGCGTGCGCCAGCAGACCAGCTCCGCCAGCAGCGCGGATGCCCAGGTGGTCAACGCCAGGCTCGCCCTGAAGAAGGCGGAGGCCGACCTGAAGCGCCGGTTGCCCTTGATCGCCGCGCAGGCCGAGTCGCCCGAAATCGTGCAACACATGCGCGATGGCGTCGACCAGGCGCAGGCCTCCGTATCCGCCGCCGAGTCGCAATCGGCCGCTGCGCATGCCGCGGTCGAAGGCTCCGATGTGGCGCAGAATCCGGTGGTGTTGCAGGCCCGGGCGAATTTCCGCGCCGCCTGGGTCGCGGCCCAGCGCAACGCGATCTATGCGCCGGTGTCCGGCTATGTCGCCGAACGCAGCGTGCAACTAGGCAACAGCGTGGCGGCCGGCCAGCAGCTGATGACCGTGGTGCCGCTGCATGACTTGTGGATCGACGCGAACTTCAAGGAAAGCCAGCTGCGGCACATCCGCATCGGCCAGCCAGTCACGGTGACCTCCGATCTGTACGGCAGCGATGCGGAATACCAAGGCAAGGTAATCGGCCTCGGCGCCGGCACCGGCAGCGTGTTCTCGCTGCTGCCCGCGCAGAACGCCACCGGGAACTGGATCAAGGTGGTGCAGCGGGTACCGGTGCGCATCGCGCTGGACAACCAGGCGCTGGACAAGCATCCGCTGCGCATCGGCCTGTCCGCCGACGTGACCGTGGATATCCGCGACGACAAGGGCAGCGTGCTGGCCAACACGCCCGCGCAACAGCCGGTGGCACAAACCACGGTGTACGACCAGATGGCCAGCAAGGCGGATGCAGAGGCCGACCGGATCATCAGCGCCAACCTGCCCCACACCGCTGCCGCCAACTGAGCCGGACCATGGCTGCCACACCCATCGAAGCCACGTCCGGCGCCGCACCACTGAAGCCGCTGCACGGCGGCCCGCTGGCGCTGCTCACCATCGCTGTCGCGTTCAGCACCTTCATGGAGGTGCTGGACATGACGATCGTCAACGTCGCGGTGCCGCACATCGCCGGCAGCCTCGGCGTGAGTCCCAGCGAAGGCACCTGGACGATCAGTTCGTACGCGCTGGCCAGCGCGATCATGCAGCCGCTGACCGGCTGGCTGGCGCGCCGCTTCGGCGAGGTGAAGACCTTCGTCGGTTCGGTGCTGTTGTTCGTGATCTTCTCGATGCTGTGCGGCCTCGCTACCAGCATGCCGATGCTGGTGATCGGTCGCCTGTTGCAGGGCGCCGGCTCCGGTCCGATGGTGGCGCTGTCGCTGACCTTGCTGCTGTCGAACTACCCGAAGGAAAAACAGGGCATCGCGCTGGCGCTGTGGGCGATGACCGTGGTGGTGGCACCGATCTTCGGCCCGATCCTCGGCGGCTGGCTGACCGACAATTTCTCCTGGCCGTGGATTTTCTACATCAACCTGCCGGTAGGCATCATGGCGGCGGTGGTCACCTGGGGCTTGTTGCGTAAACGCGAGACCAAGACCTACAAGGCACCGATCGACGCGATCGGCCTGCTGCTGCTGGTAGTGGGCGTGGGCTGCCTGCAGTTCATGCTGGACAACGGCAACGACCATGACTGGTTCTCCTCGCCGATGATCCTGACCCTGGGCCTCATCGCGCTGGTCTGCCTCACCTTCCTGATCGTATGGGAGCTGCACGCGAAGCACCCGGTGGTGGATTTGTCGCTGTTCAAGCAGCGCAATTTCACCGTCGGCGTGATCAGTCTCTCGTTGGGCATGTTCGCGTTCTTCGGCATCAACGTGGTGTTCCCGCTGTGGCTGCAGATCACCTTGGGCTACACCGCGACCTGGGCCGGCCTGGCCACCGCACCGGTCGGCATACTGGCATTCCTGATCGCGCCGATCCTGGGCAAGAACATGCACAGGCTGGATCTGCGTGCGGTGGTGACCTTCGCGTTCCTGGTGTTCGCCAGTACTGCGTATTGGTTCTCCACCTTCGACAGCTCCGCCTCGTTTTCCACCCTGGTCGTGCCGCGCTTCGTGATGGGCCTGGCGATTCCGTGCTTCTTCATTCCGTTGAACCAGATCTACCTGTCCGGCCTGCCGGTGGACCAGATCGCCAGCGCCTCGGGGCTGTCCAATTTCTGCCGCACCATGGGTTCGAGCGTGTCCACCGCGATCATGGTGACCCTGTGGCAGCACCGCGGCGAAACCCATCACGCCACCCTGACCGAGTACGTGAGCCCGGGCCATCCGGCCGCCACCCGGTTCGTCGGGCAGCTCTCGCACACTGGGCTGTCCCATACGCAAAGCCTGGGGCTGATCGATCAGCTGCTTACACGCGAGGCCCTGACTCTGGCGGTGAACGACGTGTTCTGGGGCTGCGCCATCCTGTTCGTGGCGCTGATCCCGGTGCTGTGGTTTGCCAGGCCGCCGTTCGGCAGCGCGGGCGGCGCGGCCGGGCACTAGAAGCCTGCCGGACTTCGGTTGGCCGGGCTCTTAGAAAAAATGCTGCAGCAGACAGCTGCAGCATTTTTCCAGACCCCCGGCTGGTGCGGCGCAATATCTTCTGCTAGCGTTCGCCGCATGGCACAAACCAAACGCATCATCAAGAAGTACCCGAACCGGCGTCTCTACGACACGGAAATCTCCAGTTACATCACGCTGGAGGAGGTCCGCCAGCTGGTCCTGGACAACGAGGATTTCGAAGTCCGCGACGCGAAGAGCGGTGAGGAACTGACCCGCTCGGTGCTGCTGCAGATCATCTCCGAGCACGAGGACAAGGGACAGCCGATGCTGTCGCCGCAGTTGCTCAGTCAGATCATCCGCTTCTACGGCGATTCGCTGCAGGGGTTCATGGGGCCCTATCTGGAGCGCAGCCTGCAGGTGTTCCTCGATCAGCAGACCCAGTTCCGTAGCCAGCTCAACAGCTTGATGGGGCAGACCCCATGGAACACGCTGAATGACCTGACCGAACGCAACATGGCGGCATTCCAGGCGATACAGCGGGGGCTGATCGACACCGCCGCCAAGGTGATCCCGACGCCGGCCGCCAGCAGCCGCAGCGGCAAGAAACCCGGCTGATACCGGCCCGGCTGACGGCGCGTATCGACGCGCCGTCCGTTCGTCTCCCCTGACCCGATCGCCGCAGCACAGCATGTGCTGCCCTGCCGCATGATCAAGCCCATCGTCCCGAAATCCATGAACCAGACTGCCGCGTCGAAACCTGCCGTCGAGAAGCCTGCGCTTGATAGGCGTGCTCTTGATAGACGTGTAGCGCTGGTCACCGGCGGCATCGGTGGTCTCGGCTCGGAAATCTGCCGCCAGTTGGCCCTGGCCGGACGCGAGGTGGTCGCCGTGGATCTGGCCGCACGCAGCGAGCGCGCCGCCGCGTTCCACGAAGAAGTCGCCAGCTTCGGCAGCAGCATCAGGTTCGAACCGGCCGACGTCAGCGATTTCGACAGCTGCCAGAAGCTGATTGCCCGCGTCGAGCAGCAGCATGGCGGCGTCGATATCCTGGTCAATGCCGCCGGCATCACCCGGGACGCCAGCCTGCGCAAGATGTCGCCGCAGCAGTGGCATGAGTTGATGCGGGTGAATCTCGATGGCGTGTTCAACATGTGCCGCAACGTGGTCGATGGCATGACCGAGCGCGGCTTCGGCCGCATCGTCAACATCAGCTCGGTGAACGGCCAGACCGGCCAGTTCGGCCAGACCAACTACTCCGCTGCCAAGGCCGGCGTGCACGGCTTCAGCATGGCGCTTGCGCGCGAGACCGCGCGCAAGGGCGTCACCGTCAATACCGTGTCGCCGGGTTACTGCGACACGCCGATGGTTGCCGCCGTGTCGGCCGAGATCCGCGCTCAGATCATTGCCGACATTCCGGTCGGACGGCTCGGTGCTCCCGCCGACATCGCGCGCGCCGTGAAATTTCTAGCGGCGGATGACGCCGGCTACATCACCGGCGCCAACTTGCCGGTCAATGGCGGCTATTTCATGAGCTTCTGAGCCAGTCTCGCCGAAAGTTGTGCGGCGCCAGGCGGTCCTGCACAGCGCCGTGAACGAGCCGAAGTCATTGACCTCGGCTGGCGAGAGTCGTAATTTCTTGCGATCCGGTCGCAAATTCATCCTGGGGAGGATTTTTTGCGCACCGGACCGCAGACGCTCCCGGCCGGGAGAACCGGCTGGGAGCGTCTTTCCAACCATAGGGAGGGAATACTGATGACGCACAAACCGCTTATTGCTGCGCTGTTGGGTGCTATCGGCCTGGCTGCCATGTCCGACGCCGGCGCTGCCACACAAACGCGTGTCCAAGCCCAATCCATGGGCAAAGTCACGCCCGCCGCTCTCGCCAGCCGCATCGGCCTGGACGCCGACGCCTCGTTGTCGCCACGCCTGCAGACACGTACCGCCCACGGTACCCTGAAGACCCGCCAGCAACAGACCTTCCGCGGCGTACCCGTCTACGGCCGCCATGTCGTGGTGGAACACGACGGCAGCGGCAACGTACTCAGCGTCAGCGGCGAGATCTCCCGCGGTATCGGTCTCGACATGTCATCGGTCGCACCCACCATCAGCGGCGCCCGTGCGCTCGCCCTTCTGCGCGAACACGCCGGTCTGGTGCCGCTTGGCATCGGCGCCAACGGTATCCAGGACAGCGACATCCAGAACGCAAAGAGCGATCTGTACGTCTACGCCGAGGGCAACCGGGCACGTCTTGCCTACGTCACGTCGCTCTTCGTCGAGCGCCATGGCGCTCCGACCCGCCCGACCGCGATCATCGACGCCAACACCGGCGAAGTGATCCAGTTCTGGGAAGGTCTCACCACGGGCAAACCGGGCGGCGGCACCATCACCGGCACTCCCGCCCTCGCCACGGGTGCCGGCGGCAACCTGAAGACCGGCCAATACCTCTACGGTACCGACTACGCGTCGCTCGCCGTCACCCAGTCCGGCTCCACCTGTTATATGCAGAATCCCGACGTGACGACCAACAACATGGCCGGCAGCACGCGCCGTGGCACGCTGTGGAGCTTCATCTGCCCGACCAGCACCGGCGATGCCGCGAATGGCGCTTATTCGCCGATCAATGACGCGCACCATTTCGGCAACGTCGTGCACGATATGTACAACAGCTGGCTTGGCGCGCCGCCGCTGAGCTTCTCGCTGGTGATGAACGTGCACTATGGCCGCAACTACGAGAACGCGTTCTGGAACGGCTCGTCGATGAACTTCGGCGACGGCGCCACTACCTTCTACCCGCTGACCTCGCTGGATGTCACCAGCCACGAGGTCAGCCATGGCTTCACCGAACAGAACTCCGCTCTGCAGTACTCCGGCCAGGCCGGCGGCATCAATGAAGCCTTCTCGGACATGGCTGGCGAAGCGGCCGAGTACTTCGACCGCGGCGATAACGACTGGCTGGTGGGCGCCGACATCATCAAGAACGGCACGGCGTTGCGCTGGATGTGCACACCCACGCTGGACGGTCGCTCGATCGACAACGCGGCGAACTTTACCAGTTCAATGAATGTGCATTTTTCCAGCGGCGTCTATAACAAAGCCTTCTGCACGCTCGCGAAGACATCGAACTGGAACACGAAAAAGGCCTTCGAAGTATTCGCGCACGCCAACGCGATGTACTGGACAGCTACCTCCACGTTCAACTCCGGCGCCTGCGGCGCGGAAACCGCTGCCGACGACTACGGCTACCCGCGCAGTGACGTAGTGGCTGCGTTCAACGCTGTCGGGGTGACCTGCCAGTAAGACACGAGGAAATAGGTGGTAAAGAAGGGCAGGGCCGTCAGGGTCGGCCCTTTTCGTTGCCCTCGAGAAACCGCGGCACGCATGCCGAATTCATCGGCGCCGCACGCGAACGCCCGGCTGGCAACACCCCCGCAACACGAAATGGGCCATCCGGGATTGCAGTCCCGCTTCGCTTGCGGAACAGTGAGCGGATTCCCCTCTCGGATCGCAGCATGGCGCAGCAAACCATCACTATCATCGGCGGCGGCCTGGTCGGCGCACTGCTGGCGCAGCAGCTGGCGCAGCGCGGTTTTGCCGTCGAGGTCTACGAGAAGCGGCCCGATCCGCGGCTGAGCGGTTTCCTGGGTGGCCGCTCGATCAATCTGGCGCTGGCCGAGCGCGGCCTGCAGGCGCTGCGCACGGCCGGATTGGCCGACGACGTGTTGCAGCGCGCGGTGATGATGCGCGGGCGTATGGTGCACGGCCGCGATGGCAACAGCGGTCTGCAGCGTTACGGCGTCGACGACAGCGAAGTGATCTGGTCGGTCTCGCGCGGCGCATTGAACATGCTGCTGCTGGATGCCGCCGAAGCGGCCGGCGTGCAGTTCCATTTCGAGCAGTCACTGGTGAGCGCCGACTTCGACGCGCAGCGCATCCGGCTGGCCGATGCCGCCGGCGTGGAACGCGAATTGCCGGTAGGCATGCTGATCGGAGCCGATGGCGCGGGCTCCGCGGTACGCGCGACGATGAATGCGCACAGTCCGCTGGGTGAGCGCATCGAGTCGCTCGGCCATGCCTACAAGGAGCTGGAGATTCCGCCAGCCGGCGAACTGCCGGTCGGCGTGCTGCAGCTCAGCGGCGGTCACGACCAGTACGCGCTGGAACCGCACGCCCTGCACATCTGGCCACGCGGCGGCTACATGTGCATCGCGCTGCCGAATACCGAAGGCAGCTTCACGGTCACGCTGTTTTTGCCGGCCCAAGGTGCGGCGCCGAGTTTCGCCACCTTGCCCGATGCGATGGCGGCGGCCGCCTTCTTCAGCGAACAGTTTCCGGACCTGCTGCCGCTGATCCCGCGCTTCAGCGAAGACTTCGACAGTCACCCGGTCGGCACTCTGTCCACCTTGTATCTGCAACGCTGGCATCTGGACGGTCGCGCGCTGCTGATCGGCGATGCCGCCCACGCGATCGTGCCGTTCCACGGCCAGGGCATGAACTGTGGCTTCGAGGACACCGTGGTGCTGGCGAACCTGCTGGCCGCCGCACCGAACGACAGCGCCGAGGTGTTCGCCGAATTCCAGCGCGTGCGCCAGCCCAATGCCGACGCGATCGCCACGATGGCGCTGGAAAACTACGTCGAGATGCGCGACTCGGTCGCCGACCCGCACTATCTGGCCAAGCGCGAACTGGGTGCGCTGCTGGCCGAGCGCGCACCGCAGCATTACATGGCGCGCTATCGGCTGGTCACGTTCTCGCACGTGCCCTATGCCTACGCCCTCGAACGCGGTCGCGCACAGGACCGCTTGCTCGAACAGCTGTTGCGTGACACGCCGAACGTAGCGGATATTGACATTGAAGCCGCCGCGCGGCTGTTCCGATCGAACCTGGAGCCACTGCCGAGATTGCGCCATGGATGAAGCCCTGCTCGAGGCGTTTCACGCCACCGCCTACCATGTCTGCCTGGACACCTTGACCTGGGCCACCATACGCGTGGATTTGCCCTTGCCGGCCCAACTCGCCGAAGTGGTCGGCTCGCAGCCGTGGGCTTTCGTCACGGCATGGAATCCGCAGGCGCGCCGACGCCCGCCGGCAGAAAACCTGGCCGCGCAGCGCGAACTGCTGGCCGCACTGCTGAACCAGCCCGGTGCCACTGTCCATCCGGCCATCGGAGTGGGCAGTTCCGGCTGGAGCGAGCCCAGCCTGTTCGTCGTCGGGGTCGGCGTCCCTTCGCTGGACAAGCTGACCAAGGCCCATGGGCAGTTGGCCTACGTACACGGTGAAGCAGACGGCGCTGCCCTTCTGCGCGTGCTGGACTGATCCGGTCAGCGGCAGCACGCCGCATGGACAAGCGCCATCGGCATTGCGGACAATCGTGACAATGACCGCCGCAAATCCCGCTGTGCCCCTGCTTGAAGCGAGGGCCCTGAGTTTCCTTCGCCAGGACGAACCGGTGTTCGCACCGCTGGATTTTCAGCTGCATGCGGGCGAGCTGGCGCTGGTCGAGGGCGATAACGGCAGCGGCAAGACCACCTTGCTGCGCATGCTCGCCGGCCTGCTGCACGTCGGCGAAGGCGAACTGCGCTGGCGCGGCGAACCACTACAACACGATCGCTGCGCGGGCGAGATCCTGTTTCTCGGCCACCAGCTCGGCCTCAAGGCCGACCTCAGCCCGCGCGAAAACCTGCAGATCGCCGCGGGCCTGCATGGCTGCCGCGACGGTGCCAGTGTGGCGGCGATACTGGCTGACATCGGCTTGCGCGGCTACGAGGACGAGCCGGTGCGCCGATTGTCCGCCGGCCAGAAGAAGCGCGCCGCACTGGCCCGTTTGCTGTTGCTGCCGGCCGCGCTGTGGCTGCTCGACGAACCGTACGCGAACCTCGACCGCACCGGCATTACGCTGGTCAACCACATATTGGAGGCGCACACCGCAGTCGGCGGTGCCGCCCTGGTCACCAGCCACGGTGCCGTGAGTTTCCATGGCGGCGAACCGCGGCATATCCGGATGCATGCATGAACCGTCCGGGTCTCCTCACCGCTTGCGCCGCGATGCTGCGGCGCGATCTGACGCTGGCCTGGCGCCGGCGCGGCGACATCGCGATGCCGGTGCTGTATGCGCTGATCGTGACGATGCTGTTCCCGTTCGCACTGGGGCCGGAAGACACGTTGCTGCAGCGGATCGCCGGTGGCGTGGTGCTGGTCACCGTGCTGCTGGCGATGCTGCTGGCCCTGGACGCGATGTTCTCCAGCGATATCGAGGACGGTTCGCTGGAACAGCTGGTCGTGGCACCGCAACCGCTGGCGCTGATGCTGGGGATGAAGATCCTCGCCCACTGGCTGACTACCGCGCTGCCGCTGATCGTGATCGCGCCGCTGATGGCCGCGATGCTGCACCTGCCTGGCGCGGTGATTCCGGTGCTGCTGCTGGCCCTGCTGCTGGCCACGCCGCTGCTCAGCCTGCTTGGCGCAGTGCTGGTGGCGCTCACGGCCGGCACCCGGCGCTCTGGTATGCTGCTCGCATTGATGTTGCTGCCTTTGTGCGTGCCTGCGGTGATCTTTGCCGCGGGGGCCGTGGCAGCTGCCCAACAGGGGTTGCCGTGGCTCGCGCCGATCACCTGGCTCGCCGCCGCACTGGTGCTCGCTGCGGTGCTGGCGCCATTGGCCTGCGCCGCTGCCCTTCGTATTGCCCTGGACGCATGAGAGCCTCTTTTAATGGCTAACTGGATTCCGCTCTGGTTGCACAAGCTCGGCTCGCCGCCGACGTTCTACCGCTTCGCCGGCACGCTGCAGCCATGGGCGACGGCGCTGGCGCTGGTACTGGGCGCGATCGCCTTGTATGGCGGCCTGGTGCTGGCGCCGGCCGACTACCAGCAGGGCGACGCCTACCGAATCATCTTCATCCATGTACCCAGCGCCGAGATGAGCATGTTCATCTATGCGGTGATGGGCGTGGCCGCATTCATCGCGCTGGTATGGCGGATCAAGCTGGCCGAAGTCGTGGCGATGGAATCGGCGCCGATCGGCGCGGCATTCACCTTCATCACCCTGGTCACCGGCTCGCTGTGGGGCAAGCCGATGTGGGGCACCTGGTGGACGTGGGATGCCCGGCTCACCTCCGAGCTGGTGCTGCTGTTCCTCTATCTCGGCGTGATCGGTCTGTATCACGCGTTCGAGGATCGCCGCCAGGGCGCGCGCGCCGCGGCTTTCCTGGCGATCATCGGCATCATCAACGTGCCCATCGTGCATTTCTCGGTGAACTGGTGGAACACCTTGCATCAGGGCAGCACGATCAACGTGTTCGGCCAGTCCAAGATGTCCTCGGACATGCTGTGGCCGCTGCTGACGATGATGCTGGCGACCAAGTTCTATTACGCCGCCAGCCTGTTCCGCCGCGTGCGTACCGATCTGCTGGCGCTGGAAGGCGGCAAGGACTGGGTGCGCCGGATCGCCGAAGACGAGGCCGGCCGATGAGCATGCTGCAGAGCGCTCTTGCCGCAAGCGGCGACATCGCAGGTTTCTTCAGGATGGGTGGTTACGCCGCCTATGTGTGGCCGGCCTATACAGTGTTCTTCGTCGCGTTGATCGTCGATACCGTCGCGCCCCGCGTGCGCCGTCGCCGTGTGCTGCGGGAACTCCGCGCCAGGCTGGCGCGTCAACAGGCACGACAGGATCGTACTGGCAGCAACACCATACCCTCTTCTCCACCTTCCCCTTGACGGGGGCGGCTTCCGATCATGCCCATGAATCCCACCCGCAAGCGCAGGCTCATCATCGTCCTGCTGATCCTCGCCGCCGCGGCGATCGCCGCCGTGCTGGCGGTGGTCGCCCTGCAGAACAACATGAACTACCTGCTCACGCCAAGCCAGGTGCAGTCCGGCGAGGCTGGCGGCTACAAGACGTTCCGCCTTGGCGGCATGGTCAAGGCAGGCTCGATCCAGCGCAGCAACGACTCGCTCAAAGTCACCTTCACCGTGGTCGACGCCGGCGGTGCGATGCCGGTCGAGTACACCGGCATCCTGCCCGACCTGTTCCGCGACAACCAGTCGGTGATCGCCACCGGACACATGGACAACGCGCATTTCATCGCCACCGAAGTGCTGGCCAAGCATGACGAAACTTACATGCCGAAAGAGCTGAAGGATGCGATGGCCAAGGCGCACGCGAACAAGAAGATCGGACAGGAACCGGCCATGCAGGACGGCATGCCAGGAACCCCACGGCCATGACCCCAGAACTCGGCCAGCTCGCGCTGATCCTCGCCCTGCTGCTGGCGCTGGCGCAGAGTATCCTGCCGCTGCTCGGCGCCTGGCGCGGCAACCGTGCGCTGATGGCGGTGGCGCGTCCGGCCGCGGCGGGTCAGGCAGTGTTCGTGGCGTTCGCGTTCGGCATCCTGGTCTGGGCGTTCGTGCGCTTCGACTTTTCGGTGCAATACGTGGCCGACAACTCGAACCTGGCGCTGCCGTGGTATTACCGCATCGCCGCGGTGTGGGGCGCGCACGAAGGTTCGCTGCTGCTGTGGATCCTGATCCTCAATGTCTGGACGGTGGCGCTGGCTGCGTTCAGTCAGAAACTGCCGGAGGTGTTCGCCTCGCGCGTGATCGCCGTCATGGGACTGATCGCGGTGGGTTTCCTGGCCTTCATCATTTTCACCTCCGATCCGTTCGGGCGGCTGCTGCCGATGCCCGGCGATGGCGCCGACCTGAATCCCGTGCTGCAGGATCCAGGCATGACGTTCCACCCGCCGATGCTGTACATGGGCTACGTGGGCTTTTCGGTGGCGTTCGCGTTCTCGATCGCCGCCTTGCTCGGCGGCGAGCTGGAGCAGGCCTGGGTGCGCTGGGCGCGGCCGTGGACGAATATCGCCTGGGGCTTCCTCACCTGCGGCATCGTCGCCGGCAGTTGGTGGGCGTACGCGGAGCTGGGATGGGGCGGCTGGTGGTTCTGGGATCCGGTGGAAAACGCCAGCTTCATGCCGTGGCTGGTCGGGCTGGCGCTGATCCATGCGCAGGCGGTGACCGAGAAGCGCGGCTCGCTGCGCGCCTGGACGATACTGCTGTCGATTTTCGCGTTCTCGCTGAGCCTGCTCGGCACCTTCCTGGTGCGCTCGGGCGTGCTCACCTCGGTGCATGCATTCGCCTCCGATCCGCGCCGCGGCATCTTCATCCTGGCGTTCCTCACCATCGTGGTCGGCGGCTCGCTGCTGCTGTACGCGCTGCGCGCGCCGAAGGTGGTCGGCGGCAAATCGTTCAAGGTGGTGTCGCGCGAAACCGTGTTGCTGATCGGCAACCTGATGTTCGCGGTGGCTGCGGCGATGGTACTGCTGGGTACGCTGTTTCCGCTGATCGGCGACGCGCTGAATCTGGGCCGTGTCTCGGTCGGACCACCGTATTTCGGTTTCCTGTTTCCGCTCCTGATGCTGCCTGTGGTGCTGTTGCTGCCGTTCGGACCGTTCCTGCGCTGGGGCAAGGGCGACTGGCCGGCGCTGAAGCAGGTGCTGCTGCGCGCCGGCATCGCCGCGGCGGCGTGCGCGATCGCGGCAGCGTTCTTCGTGAATGGCCAGCTCAAGGCGATCGCGGGCGTGGCGTCGCTGGTCTGGCTCGGCATCGGCGTACTGCTGTACGTGATCAAGCGCTGGCGTGAGATGCCGCGCGGCCGGCGTTACCCGGCCGAGATGGCCGGCATGTTGCTGGCGCATCTGGGCGTGGGCGTGTTCGTGGCCGGCGTGCTGCTGTCCGAATCGCTCAGCGTGACCAGCGACGTGCGGATGGCGCCGGGCCAGACCCAGCACATCGGCGGCTACGACTTCCGCTTCGACGGTGCACATCGCGCGACCGGACCCAACTGGCGCGCCGACCAGGGCGTGGTCACGGTGACCCGCGACAGCAAGGCCGTCGCCGTGATGCATCCGCAGAAACGCACTTATCTGCGTGGCCAGGTGCAGACCGAGTCGGCGGTGAACGCCGGCATCTTCCGCGATCTCTACGTGGCGCTGGGCGAGCCGATGGATGCGAACGACATCGAAGGCGCCTGGTCGCTGCGGCTCTACTACAAGCCGTTCATCCGCTGGATCTGGGGCGGCGGCCTGTTGATGATGCTGGGCGGATTCGTCTGTGCCGGCGACAAACGCTTCCGCATCAAGCGCGGCGCGAAAATCGAAGAAGCCACTGCCAGTTTGCAGGTACAGGAAACGCACGCATGAACCGGTTGTTGCCGTTCTTCGGGTTCATGCTGCTGGTGGTGCTGTTCGGCTTCGGCATCTGGTGGAACACCCAGCACGACCAGAATGCTATTCCGTCGCCGCTGCTGAACAAGCCGGCGCCGGCGTTCAATCTGCCCAAGCTGTATGAACCCGCGCAGACAGTGAGCAAAGCGGACCTGCTGGGCCAGCCCTATCTGCTCAACGTGTTCGCCAGCTGGTGCATCGAGTGCGGCGCGGAGCATCCGGTGCTGGAAGCCGAAGGCCCAGGCCTGGGCGTGCAGCTGGTCGGCTACAACTACAAGGACGCGCCGGCCGACGCCAAACGCTGGCTGGCCGAACACGGCAATCCGTACAACTTGCTGATCGCCGACGAGCCAGGCAACACCGCGATCGACTTCGGCGTGTATGGGGCGCCGGAAAGCTTCCTGATCGATGCGAAAGGCGTGATCCGCTACAAGCATATCGGTCCGCTCACGCCCGACGTGGTGGCGAAGGAATTGAAGCCGGCGATTGCGGCAATGCAGAAGGAGGTGCCGTGATGCGGCCTGGGCTCCTACGGGTGATTTTCATGGCGCTGCTGTGGTTCGGCGGCGTCGTGCATGCCCAGGCGATCGAACCGATGCCGTTCGCCAACCACGCGCAGGAACTGCGCTTCCAGCACCTCACTCAGCAACTGCGCTGCCCGATGTGCCAGAACGAGACGCTGGCCGACTCCAACGCGCCGATCGCGCGCGACCTGCGCAACCAGATCTTCCAGATGATGCAGCAAGGCAGAAGCGACGACGAGATCAAGCAATACCTGGTCGCCCGCTACTCCAATTTCGTGCTGTACGACCCGCCGCTGACGAGCGGCACCTGGCTGCTGTGGTTCGGCCCGCTGCTGATCCTGCTTGGCGGCGCCGGTGCGGTGCTGGTGGTGATCCGCAAACGCAACCGCGGCGCCGCCGTCGCCCCGGAAGCATCGACCGACCACGCGCCGACCGACCACGGGGACGACTGGTGAAAACCGTTTTTTTCATAGCCGCTGCAGTGATGATCGCTGTGGCGCTGGCCGCCTTGCTGCTGCCGCTGGTGCGCCAGGGCCGCCGCTCCGGCCGCAGCCGCGGCGTGTTTGCACTGACCCTGGCGATCGCCTTCGTCGTACCGCTGGCGGCCAGCGGCCTGTATCTGCTGGTAGGCACACCCGCCGCGCTCAACGGTGTTTCCGCCGAGGCTACACAGCCTCTGACCATGCAGCAGGCACTCGACGAACTGCACGCCCACCTGGCCCAACAGCCGGATGACGTGCAGGGTTGGATGCTGCTGGCGCAAACCCTGTCCGTGCAGCACGATCCGGCCGCGGCCCGCGATGCCTACGACCGTGTACTGAAGCTCGACGCCAACAACGCCGAAGCGATGGTGGGCTGGGCCGAAAACGACTCGATGACGCGCAGCGACCACATGATCGAAGGCCGCGCGCTGGACCTGCTCAAACGCGCGGTACTGCTGCATCCGGACAGCCAGCGCGGCCTGTGGCTGCTCGGCATCAGCGACTTCCAGCACGGCGAATACCGCGATGCCGCAGCCACCTGGCGCCTGCTGCAACCGCAACTGGAGCCCGGCTCGGACGTGGCCAGGGCGGTCGCCGAACAGATCGCTGTTGCCGACGCCCGCGGCGGCGGCGCACCGGCCGGCGCTGCGAGCACCACCACGGTGGCCGCGCCGCAAGGCGCCGCACTGCAGGTGCAAGTCGCGCTCGCGCCGGCGTTGAAGGACAAGCTGGCTGCGGGCGATGTTCTATTCGTCTACGCCCGTGCCGACAAAGGCCCGCCGATGCCGCTGGCCGTCGCCAGACTCGACGCCGGCCAGTTGCCGGCCAACGTCACCCTGACCGATGCCATGGCGATGACACCAGCGATGAAGCTGTCCTCGGTCACGCATGTGTTCGTCGGCGCGCGAATCAGCCACAGCGGCCAGCCGATCGCGCAATCCGGCGACCTGGAAGGCGATGCCGGCATCGTAGCGGTGGACAGCAGAACACCCGTCAAGATCAGCATCGACAAGGTGCATTGACGATGGGCGACGCACGCCGCTACTTCGATCTGCCCTCCCCGTTCGCCATGAAACGCGGCGGCGTGCTGCATGGTGCCCACGTCGCCTACGAAACCTGGGGCGAGTTGAACGCCGCGCGCGACAACGCGGTGCTGGTGCTCACCGGCCTGTCGCCCAGCGCGCACATGGCCTCCTGCAAAGACGACCCCGCTCCCGGCTGGTGGGAAGACATGGCCGGCCCGGGCAAGGCGATCGACACTACGCGCTGGTTCGTGATCTGCGTGAACTCGCTGGGCAGCGACAAGGGCTCGACCTGCCCTGCTTCGACCGATCCCGCCACCGGCGAGCCGTACCGGCTGACGTTCCCCGAGCTGGCGCTGGAAGACGTCGCCAACGCCGCGCATGCCGTCGTCAGCAGCCTCGGCATCACCCAACTGGCCTGCCTGATCGGCTGCTCGATGGGCGGCATGAGCGCACTGGCCTACATGCTGCTGCACCCCGGCAGCGTGCGTGCGCACATCAGCGTGGACACCGCACCGCAGGCGCAGCCGTTCGCCATCGCGATCCGCTCGCTGCAGCGCGAGGCGATCCGGCTCGACCCGCAGTTCAAAGAAGGCCGCTACGACATCCACGCCACCGAAGGCGGCAGCTACCCCGACCTGGGCATGAGCATCGCGCGCAAGCTCGGGGTGATCACCTACCGCTCGGCGATGGAGTGGAACGGCCGCTTCGCGCGCATCCGGCTCGACCCGGAACAGCGCGAGGACGAGCCGTTCGGCCGCGAGTTCCAGGTCGAGTCCTATCTCCAAGGCCACGCCCAGCGCTTCGTGCGCAACTTCGATCCGAACAGTTATCTGTATCTGTCGCGCGCCAGCGACTGGTTCGACATCGCCGAATACGGCCACGGCAGCGTGCTGGAAGGGCTCAGGCGCATCCATATCGAGCAGGCGATGGTGATCGGCGTCAGCACCGACATCTTGTTCCCGCTGCAGCAGCAGGAGCAGATCGCCGAAGGCCTGCAGGCGGCCGGCGCCGAAGTGGAATTCGTGGCGCTGGATTCGCCGCAAGGCCACGATGCATTCCTGGTCGACATCGACAACTACAGTCGCGCGATCGGCGGCTTCCTGAACCGGCTTCCCGCCGCCTGACCGCCCCGCTGCTAAGATAAGCAACACCACGCACCATCCGAGACCATCATGCTCACCCTGGATTTCCCCGGCAGCCGCACCCTGATCGACGCGATCGACGCCGCCGTGGCCAAGCCGACCACCCACGAACTCACCGACAGCCTGCGCAACAGCCTGTGCAAGCTGATCCGCGACAAGGCGGTCACCCTGCCCGACTGCGTGTTCGAGGCGAATGCCGAGCACTACGCCCGCCGCGAGCTGTACCGCAGCGACGAGCACGGCTACTGCGTAGTGGCGATGACGTGGGGCCCGGGCCAGGGCACGCCGATCCACGATCACGACGGCATGTGGTGCGTCGAGGGCGTGTGGAACGGCGCGCTGGAGATCGTGCAGTACGAATTGCTGGAGCACGACGCACAGCGCTACTGCTTCCAGCCGGTCGGCTCGATCCAGGCCGGCGCCGGCTCGGCCGGCAGCCTGATCCCGCCGCACGAGTACCACAGCATCCGCAACCCCAGCGACAACAGCGTCACTGTCAGTCTGCACATCTATTCCGGCCCGATGACGCGCTGCTCGGTGTTCCAGCCGCTGCCCGAAGACCGCTGGTACGGACGCGACGTGCGCCAGTTGGGGCTCGACCGCGTCCACTGAACCCGGCATAATGCGCCGCTCACATGCCGGTGTGGCGGAATGGTAGACGCGGCGGACTCAAAATCCGCTGGCAGCGATGTCGTGTAGGTTCGAGTCCTATCACCGGTACCAATCAGTGAAAAACCCCGCCTCGCGCGGGGTTTTTCATGTCCGCCTACAACTCGCGCACTACGCGGAAGCCCACTCTGCCGCTGCGCGTATCGCCATTGGCACCCAGCCGATAGGCTGAGCTCACCTGCTCCGGCGAGCTGCCCCAGGAGCCGCCGCGCACCACGCGAGCGCGGCAGCCTGGGTTGAGCCATGCGCTGCCGTCGACCGGCGCACGCAGATAGCTGTCGTGCCAGCAATCCTGCGCCCACTCGGACACGTTGCCGTTGATGTCGTACAACCCGAACGGATTGGCGGCGAAGCTCATCACCGGCGCCGGTCCCCAGTAACCATCGCGATAGCCGCGGAAGGCGTGGCTCCAGCGCCGGCCGCTGCGCGAGCGGTCGCCGGAGCCGGTCAGGTTTTCTACCGGGTGGGAGGGCGTGCCGTTGCCCCACCAATAGCGGGTGGTAGTGCCGCCGCGCAGTGCGTACTCGAATTCGGCTTCGCTGGGCAGCCGGTAGAGCTTGCCGGTACGCTGGCTGAGCCAATCGGCGTAAGCCTTCGCGTCGTTCCACGAGATATTCAACACCGGCAACCTGCCGTCGGCTTTGTGACCGGCGTAGTCGTCCTGCCAGGTCGCGTCGGAGTCGTCCCGCAACGCACCGCTACGCTCGTCGTACACGCTGGAGCCGCCCAGCTTGATCGAATCGGGCACATAGCCGCTGGCGCGCACGAACTCTCGGAACTCGTCCACCGTCACCGCGGTGCGTGCCATCGCGAAACCCTTGGCTATGGTGACCATATGCTGTGGCGTTTCGGCGTCGTTGTGGTCTTCCTCGTCGGCCGACACGCCCATCTGGAAGCTGCCGGTGGGAATCACCACCATTGCCGGTGTCTTGCCCGGCAGGTCGACATAGCGATCGGCGAAGACCTGGCCGGGCTTGTAGCTGGCGTAAAGACGCGCATTGGTCAGTTGCTCGTCGAAATCCGCCAGCGTCGGCAGAGCAGGATCGGTCGCCCGGGCCTGCGCCGCCAGTTTCCTCGCCAGCTCGATGTTGCCGGCATCCAGCGCCGAACGGGCCTGCGCCAGCACACCGCTGGCGCGCTGTTCGCGCATGTCGTCGACGCGCTTGTGCACATCGAGCATCTGCTGCGAACCGGGACGGATGGCCTGCGCTTCGGCCAGCTGCTTGTCCGCACCCGCGAAGTCGTTTTGCGCCACCGCGGCCAGGGCGCGGTCGAGCACCGCGCGCTGCACCTGGAAAATGCCTTGTTCGGCCACCGCGTTCTGCGGATCGAGCTGCTGCACCTCGCGGTAGATGTCCAGCGCACTTCCGCCGTGCGGTTGATCCACCTTGCCCTGCTGCAGCAAGGCTGCCGCCTTCGCCAGCATCGGCCGCACCTTGACCAGGGTTTTCAGATTGGCTTCCAGTTGCGTCACATCGCCGGCAGCATCCGGCAGCGGACGCAACGCACCGAGCAGATCCTCCGCGGCATCGGCGTCGCCCAGTGCGATGTCCTGGTCGATCTCCGCCACCAGCCGCGCACGCACGTCGAACAGGCCTTGCGCGGCGCGGCGGCTGTCCGGTTTGTCCTTCAATGCCTGCGCAAACAATGCGGCGGCGCTGTTTGCGTCGCCGGCCAGCTGACCGGCATGCAGCGCCTTGGTCGCTCGCGCCAGCAAGGCCTGCACCGCCGGCGGATCCGCGCTCATCTGTTCGGGCAGGTTCGCGTTCTTGCTGCTGTGGGCGGCGATCACCGCCGCCGGCGCCAACGTCAGCGGCGGCCCCGCGTTGACTTCGTTGATCGCCGATGCGCGTTCCGGCTGCAACCCGCTGGCCGGCATCTGCGCACCCATCGACATCGAGCGGCGCGGCGCCTGGGTCGGATCGACATGAAATATCCGGGGGAAAAAGTGGTACATCAGCGCGAACCCCAGCACGATCACCCCCAGCGCTCCACCGAGAGTGCGCTGACGGCGAAGGGTTGCATTGCTCGGCATAGATGGGCGTCCTCGGTGCGGCCTGTTATCGTGCTCTGCTCACCATAGGCACAAACCGCCGACAGGGCAATCCGCGCCTGGCAACCTTTCAAGGAATATCGATGTCATTGCCCGAAACCGCCGCCGCCGAGTGGATCGATCATCGCGATGCGCTGCAGGCGTGGCTGGCCACGGTACCCGCGGATGCCGCGGTAGGCCTGGACACCGAGTTCATGCGCCGCAATACCTTCTATCCGCAGCTGGCGCTGCTGCAGCTGGGCTGGAACGGCCGCCATGCGCTGATCGATCCGCTCGCGTTCGAGATCGGCGATGCCTTGCAGCCGCTGCTCGGCGCCGGCCCCGCCGTCACCGTGATGCACAGCGCCAGCGAGGATCTGGAGACCCTGGCGCCGCTGCTGCCCGATGGCCCCCGAATCCTGTTCGATACCCAGATCGCCGCGGCCTTCGTCGGCATGGGCCTGGGCATCAGCTACCGCGCGCTGGTCGCCGAGCTGGTCGGGGTGGAACTGGACAAGGGCGAGACCCGCTCGGACTGGCTGCAGCGCCCGCTCACCGCTTCGCAATGCAGCTATGCCGCGCTGGACGTGGTCTACCTGAAAACCATCCACGAACAGCTGGCTAAACGTCTGCAGCAACGCGACCGCAGCGCCTGGCATGCCGAGGATTGCGAGCGCCTGAAAAGCCGCGCCAGCCATCGCGACGGCGACCCGCAACCGCAACGCACGATGCGCGCCGCCGCCGAATGGCCGGCGGCACAGCAAGCCCTGCTGCGCCGCCTGCTGCAGTGGCGCGACCGCAGCGCACGCCGCCTCGACGTACCGCGCCCCTGGCTGCTCGACGACATCCTGGCGCTGAGCCTGGCGCAGCAACCGCCGGCCAGCCTCGCCGATCTCGAACAACGCAGCCGCGGCCAGCGTGCGCTGCGCTCGGCCCAGCGCGGCGAATTGCTCGAAGTGCTTATGCCTGCCGTCAGCGCCGAGGAGATCGCCGCCACCGTGCGCATCCCCGGCCATCCGCAAGGCGAAGCGAAGAAGTCGCTAGCGGCGATGAAGCAACTCGTCGACAGCCTCGCCGGCGAACTCGACCTGCCGCCCGGCCTGCTATGCCCGCGCAAGGCGCTGGAGGAATACGTGGTCACCGCCGAATGGCCCGAGTTCCTCGAAGGCTGGCGTCGCGACGTATTGCACGACCGTCTCGTCGCCCTGCTTCCCGACTGAGCCCACCGTGGCTCAGGTCTTGGCGAACCCCCACACACGCTGCTAACATTCGCGGCTCACGTGGGGCGGTAGCTCAGCTGGGAGAGCGTCGCGTTCGCAATGCGAAGGTCGTGGGTTCGATCCCCATCCGCTCCACCATCGAATAAAGAAAGCCTTCGGCTCTGCCGAGGGCTTTTTTTTGAGCTGCCACATTTCCGTCACGGGCAGCGCCTAGGGTTGCCGGATGAGACGCGCAGTTCGTTCCAGCTGGCGACATGCTGCCTGTTGCCGTATCCACACAGTGGATCGTGCCGACCCGGGTGGTGAGCGATGACGCTCTCACGTCGCCGCTTTCTGTGCGGAGCCGGCAGTTTGATCGGGAGCTATGCGCTCGCCGATGTGCTGCATGCGGCGTCGGCGCGTACGATGCCGATGCGCATGGCGATGCCGACGCTGGCGCCGCCGAAGGTGCCGCTGGTGAATCCCGCCACCTTGGCGCGTTTCGTCGATCCGCTGCCGGTGCCGCCCATCGCACGTCCGTCCGGCCAGCGCACGCATCCGGCTTATCCTGGCCGCAGCCTGCCGTATTACCGGATGGAGATGCGCGCATTCAGCGCCCGCGTGCATCGCGACGTGCCGCCCACACCCATGTGGGGTTACGACGGTCGCTCACCCGGCCCGACCTTCGAGACCGTGCGCGGCGAACCGCTGCTGATCGAATGGGTCAATGCGCTGCCGACGAAGCACTTCCTGCCGATCGACTACAACATTCACGGCGCGGAACGCACGAAGCCCGCGGTACGCACGGTGACGCACGTGCACGGCGCGCGCGTGCCGGCCGGCAGCGATGGCTGGCCGGAGGACTGGTTCGCGCCGGGCCACTCGGCGCTGCTCCATTATCCGGGCGTGCAGGACGCGGCAAGCCTGTGGTACCACGACCATGCGATGGGCATCACCCGGCTCAACATCTACGCCGGATTATTCGGTGCGTTCAATGTGCGCGATGCGGACGAGCAGTCGCTTGGCCTGCCATCCGGGGACTGCGATCTGCCGCTGATCTTGTGCGACCGCCTGATCGCACAGGACGGCCAGCTGTACTACCCGGTCTCGGACGATCCATCCGCGCCATGGGTGCCGGAATGCCGCGGCAATAGCGTGCTGTGCAACGGCAAGCTCTATCCGTACTTCGACGTGGAGCCGCGGCGTTACCGCTTGCGCCTGATCAACGTGGCCAACACCCGCTTCTTCGATCTGTCGCTGTCGCAGGGACACGTGTTCCAGCAGATCGGCAGCGACCAGGGGCTGCTGGCTGCACCGCTGCAGCGCTTGCGCATCGAGCTCTATCCGGCCGAGCGTGCCGACGTGGTGGTGGATTTCACCGGCATGGCCGGGCAGACCGTACACCTGCATCAGCAGTCCGAGGCCATTCTGGAATTTCGCGTGCGCGACCGCGGGCGGCCCGACCCGTCGGTCCTGCCGGCGACGCTGCGGCCGGTGCCGCGCATCGACCCTGCAACGGCGGTGCGTCATCGCGTGTTGACCGTGGGCGAACAGGACGACGCAAGCGGCAACCCGATGATGATGACGCTGGACGGCCGGATGTGGTCCGATCCGGTGACCGAAAAGCCGAAGCAGAACACGATAGAAACTTGGAACTTCGTCAACATCACCGGCGACGCGCATCCGATCCATCTGCACCTGGTGCGCTTCCAGATCATCGACCGGCGCCCATTCGACTTGTTTGCATGGAACGCCAGCCGCGTCGTCAAGTACATCGGGCCGGCGCAGCTTCCCCCACCGCACGAGGCCGGCTGGAAAGATACCGTGCGTGCCGATCCCGGCATGGTCACGCGCATCGCCATGCGCTTCGAAGGCGAACCCGGTCGCTACGTATGGCATTGCCATTACCTCGAACACGAGGACAACGAAATGATGCGGCCCTACCAGCTGCTGCCGGCGTGAACAGCAAGCTGGATCGTCGGTGCGAGGGCTCGCGAGTGAGCGGTAGCCGCACTGTCATATTGAGCTCGCGCACTGTCGCGTCAGCGCCAACGTAGCGTCATCTGCGCGGACCAAACTACGGTCGGTTTGCGGAGCGCACCACGCACGCAAGCCAGCAATCAGGGGGATTACTCGAAGACAGCCTTTGCCGGTCGTCAGCAGGAGATCCTGTCATGCATACAGTGTTTGGCCGCAAGCGGTTGAAGCCGCTGCTCATCGGTGTATTCGCCGCCGGCCTTGCCGGCGTCGTCAGCGCACAATCCACACCAGCCGACAAGGACGCGACGTTTCGTCAGCATGTGCCGGGCGCCGGCACGCTTCATCAACCCGGGTTGCCCGGTGGTGTCGTCACCTTGCATCGCCCCCGCCGCGGCGGCGATCGCAGCGATCTCACGCGGACGCCGATCAAGCACGTCATCCTGCTGATCGGTGAAAACCGTACCTTCGACCACGTCTACGCCACCTACCAGCCGCCACGCGGGCAGAGCGTGCGCAACCTGCTGTCCGAAGGCATCGTCAACGTGGATGGCACGCCAGGGCCGAACGTTGCCGCCGCACGCCAGTGGCAGGCATCGAACCCCGGCACCTACTCGGTGGCGCCGACGCATACCGCGCCTTATGCACTGCTGCCGGCGATGAACACCGGCGGCGCACCGACCCAGGCGCCATTCGCGTCGGCGGCGCAGGCGCAGTCCATCGAGCCGGCGTTGCCGCAAGAGGACTACGTCGAACTTGCCGAAGGCGGCACCGGCCTGCCGAATCACGTCATCGATACGCGCTTTCCAACCCAGCTGCCGAACGCTCCGGTCGACATGCATGCGTCGATCAGCGCCAGCGACTACGCCAACAGCCCGGTTCACCGCTTTTTCCAGATGTGGCAGCAGCTCGACTGCGATGTGCAGGCAGCCACGCCGCATAACCCGAGCGGCTGCCGCAACGACCTGTTTCCCTGGGTCGAGACCACCATCGGTGCCGGCAACAACGGTAAGGCACAACCGGCCGGTTTCACCGAGCAGAGCACCGGCGAAGGCTCTACGGCCATGCAGTTCCTCAACATCGCACAAGGCGATGCACCGTATTTCGCCGAGCTGGCGCGCAACTACACGCTAAGCGACAACTTTCATCAGTCGGTGATGGGTGGTACCGGTGCCAACCACATCATGCTCGGTTTCGGCAGCCTGATTTACTACGCCGATCCGCAAGGTCGTCCGGCCATGCCGCCGGCGAACCAGATCGAGAATCCCGATACGCAGCCTGGCACCAACAATTGGTACGTGCAGGACGGTTACGGCGGCGGCTCCTACGTCAACTGCGCCGACGACACGCAGCCGGGCGTGGGGCCGGTCAAGTCCTATCTGCGCTCGCTGCCTTACCGCACCTTCCACGGCACCGACTGCAGCCCGGGCGCGTACTACCTGGTGAACAACTACAACCCGGGCTACCTCGGCGACGGCACGCCTGCGCCGCTGGGCAGCAAGCAGTTCACCATCCCGCCCACCACGCAGGACAATCTCGCACTGCTGCTGGAACGCCATCGCGTCAGCTGGAAGTACTACGGCGAAGGCTGGGGCAATGGCAAGGAAAACGGCGAGGCCGGCACGTTCTGCAACATCTGTAATCCGTTCCTCTACTCCACTCAGGTGATGACCAACCCCGACCTGCGCGACAACAACCAGGACATCAACGACCTCTACGCCGACATCCAGAACGATACGCTGCCGGCCGTGTCGATCGCCAAGCCCGATGGCATTCTGGACGGCCATCCGGCCTCGTCGAAGCTGGAACTCTTCGCCGGCTACGTGAAGAAGATCGTCGACATGGCCAAGGCGAATCCGAAGGTGTGGAACGACACCGTGATCATGGTGACGTTCGATGAAGGCGGCGGCTACTACGACTCCGGCTATGTGCAGCCGATCGACTTCTTCGGCGACGGCTCGCGCATCCCGCTACTGGTGATCTCGCGCTACTCCCAGGGTGGCCGCGTGGTGCACACGTACTACGACCATGTGTCCTTCGACAAATTCGTCGAAGCGAACTGGGGTCTGCACGAAGCGATCTCGGCGCGCAGCCGCGATAACCTGCCCAACCCGATCGCGCTACGCAGCGACCCTTATGTGCCGGTCAATGCGCCGGCGATCGGCAACCTGATGGACATGTTCGACTTCGACGATGGCGACTCCTCCGAGGCGACCGTCGCCGCCATCAAGGACTGAGCATCGTGCGAATCGCGCCCTGCCTGTGTACAGGCAGGGCGTTCGCCCGTTCCCAAGCTGCGGAGACTGCTCCAACCATGGCTGATTCCATTCCATCGGCGTGGCGCGGCTGCCACCCTTCCCTCGCCGGCCGCGGCCTCGCCCTCATGCTGCTGATCGCAGGCGGCCTCTGCAGTACGCCCAGCCGCGCCGATCCCGGCGATTTCGCGGCGATGCCGGGACTGTGGAAAATCGTGACCACGCCAGTCGATCACGGTCGCCGCGGCAAGCCGGTGATCGAATGGCGTTGCGTGGACGAAGGCGCCGATCCCTGGACCGCTTTCGCCGTTGTTCCCTTGCCCGCGTTGGCCCCTTGTCAGCGCAATAGCCAACATCGAAGCAGCACGGACCTGACATGGACGATGAGTTGCGGCGAAAGCTCCCAGGGCCGCGGCCGCGTGGGCTTCGATTCGGCGGAGCACTACACCGCCAGCATCGTGCTGCAGGATCGTGGCGAAATCGCGCGTGTCGAAGGCCAGCGCCATGCCGCATGCACCAGTCCCAGCGACTGAGCAAGGAAAGCGGCATCATCCCGCTCCTGCCCTGACTTTCCCGGCCTGCCGACATTGGCCGGCACGCACAAGGCGCAGTTCGGGTCGGCTTTGATCAATCGGCGGCGGCGGGTGCCGGAAACATCAAGATAGTGATTTCCTTGCCTTGGGGTATCTGCAGGGTCGGCGTGCCCAGGGCGGCGATGCGGCCCTTGAACGCATCCAGCTCCTCACGCTCGCCCAAGGCGGAGCGGCCGTTCACCGCCCAGACGCGGCCGCCTTGTTTCCAGCGTGCCAGCGCCAGGTCGAGTCGCGGCGTTACCAGCGCGGTGGCCTCGAGCGGCGCGGCGTTTCGGGGTTGCAGCACCATCAGCATGGTGGGCGCGTTCGGGTCGCCGGTGAATACGGTATCGCCGGGGCGTACATGGGCCGCCAGCGTGGCTGCGGCCATGTCCCAGCGCGGCTTCGTCTCGATCCGGTAGATCGGCGCAAGATTGACCACGCACAGCAACATCAACGAGGTCATCGCGAAAGGCAGGACGCGGCGCGGCAAGGTGGCCGCGCCCAGGCCGGCCAACACGAAGAACGGCGCCGCGCTCCACAGGATATAGCGCGGCAGCAGCATGGGCTTGACCAGCGATATCGCCAGCAGGCATAGCGGCAGTACGGCAAAGCCCAACAGCAGTACGCGCCCTACCAGCCGTCTGCGCATATGCCACAGTCCGACTGCCCCCAGCATCCCGACCAGAAGCCCGAGCAAGGGCACCGCCGTGGGCAACACCGTGAACCGCACTACCGCGGCCATGCGCATCAGATAGGCGCTCTTGGCGGCGACCTTGAGGTTTCGCCAGCTCAACGGGGGAATCCAGTCGAACTTCTGCAACATCTGGCCATCGCTGGCCGCCAGAATCGCGCCGTAGAAAGGCACGCAACACACCAGGATGAGTGCCAGGCTGAGCAGCCAGTTGCGGCGAAAGCCGGTGCGCAGGTCGGGCGGCAGTTCCAGGCGCAGGCCGCGCCAGATCAGCAGCAGCGAAGCATTGGCGGCGATCAGCCACGGTGCCGCGTCGCTGAGCACGTCCAGCGCGCCGATCGTGCCAAGCACATAGGTTGCCCAGCCGCGCCAGTCGGCATCGGGGTGGCGAAGATCCAGCGCGGCGCGCGGCGGATTTTGGGCCAGGCGTACCAGGCCCCACAACGCGATGGTGATCAGCAAGGTGACCAGCGTGTAGGAGCGGGCTTCCTGGCCGTATTGCACTTGCAGCGGCGACAGCGCCATCAGCAGTCCAGCGACGATCGCCGCGCCGCGGCCGCCGATGCGCCGTGCGATAGCGAATACCATGCCGGCTGACAACGCGCCGAATAGCGCCGAGGGAATCCGCAGCAACGCGTTGCCCACGCCGAGTTGCGAGATCAGCTGCAGCAGCAGGAAATAACTCGGCATGTGCCGATTGGCGTAGCTGTCGGCGATCAGGCTGCCTGTGCCGAGATGAATCCGCTGAAAGGTCAGCGCCTCGTCGAGCCAGAACGGCTGGCGTTCGATATGCAGCAGTCGGGCCGCCAGGCCGATGACCAACACGAACAGCGTCCACGCGATGTCGCCTGCCGGCCATTTTCGGATGGCGCCGGTTTGTGCGTTGTCGATCGCGATGAGTGCTTTCAATGGAAGACCGCCACAGTAATCACGATCGTGGTGTCAGCGCCCCGCTGCACCGCGATCGTGATGGAAAAACATGTCGCTGGCATGACGTCCCAGCGATCTATCCCGACGGGGGTGTGGAAGCTAACGCGAGTCAGGTGAATCGGTTGTCCGAGGATGGAAATGTTCAATCCGTCCTGGACTGGAAAAGCCGCCCGCCATCCTCACACCTTGACGAAATAGGGAATCGCCATCAGCGCGATGCCGATGGCAAGCAGCGGCAACGTACCCGAGACAAAATACGGAAACAGCATCAGCGCCAGTCCGCATGCCAGCGGAACAACTGCCCGCTGTTTCCTGCCATACAGGAAGAAACCGAAGCCGATCGACCCGAACAGGACGCCCCACAGTAGTGTCGATGCGTTCAATGCGACCCCGGCGGTTGCGATCTGGGTTGTGGACTGGATGGCAGGATCCTACTCCACGCCGGGCCGTGCGATCCGGACATGTGCTGTCATGCACTTTTCCGGAAGCCGTGGAACGTGCCAGTCTTCCCCAAATCTCGTGTGGCTTGACGGCGCGCATGGCAGGCCGTCAAGCCAGTCGTGGCCACACCAGTCGAATGTTGGGGATGGGAGCGCTCATGAAGTCCACTCGGTATTTTGCGTACGCGGCATGCTGCGTGTTTGCGCTTCCAATGTCGGCGCATGCCGCCACAACTGCACCGGCATTTCAGTTGAGCGATCTGCAGAAGATCGTGAACCTCAGCGAGCCGCAGATTTCGCCGGACGGCAAGCGCATCGCCGTGATCGTGTCGACACCGGACTGGAAGACCGACAAGAGCCAGCAGGAGCTCGACCTAGTGGATGTCGCCAGCGGTGCGCGACGCGCGCTGACCTGGAAGCGCGAGGATATCTCGTCGCCGCGCTGGTCGCCGGACGGCATGCGGCTGGCATTCATCGCCAAGGACGCGGAGACGAAAGAAGGGCAGCTGTACGTGATGCCGATGGACGGAGGCGATGCGTTGCGCGTCACCGAGATCAAGCGTGGCGTGGATGCGTACAGCTGGAGTCCGGATGGCAAGCAGATCGCGTTCGTCAGCGAGGATGAGCCGGCCAATGCGAAAGCCATCAAGGAACACGACGACGCATTCCAGGTCACCGACAACCACTTCCTTACCCGCGCCGCCCTCACGCCATGGCACCTGTGGCTGGTGCCCAGTGCCGGCGGCAGGGCGAAACGACTCACCCACGGCGACTACAGCCTGCAGACCGACCAGCAGGACAACGCGCCGGTACCCGCCTGGAGCCGCGACGGCCACAGTATCGCATTCACGCATTTTCCCGGTGCGTACTGGGGACCGTCGTTCCACTCGGTGATCGCCGCGATGGACGCCGGCGGTGGCGAAACGCGCACGCTGGCTTCCGCCGAGGGAGCGATGAGTGCCACCTATGCGCCGGACGGCGACAGCTTCGCCTTCATGCGCCCGCGCAGTGGCGACCAGAACAACGGCAACGCGGTCTACGTGACAGCGAACGGCAAAAGCCGCGATGTCACCGAGATGCTGGCGCGCAACGTCAACAGCTACGTCTGGCTGCCGCGCGGCAAGGCGCTCCTGCTGGCAGGTGGCGAAGGAACGCGCTCGGTGCTGTGGGAGCAGCCGCTGTCCGGTGCGGCGAAGAAGCTCGATCTCGGCGACGTCGAAGCCGGCACCGACGTGAGCGTGTCGAAGGCCGGTGCGCTGACCTTCATCGGCAGCACCCCGACGCATCCGGGCGAGCTGTATGTGATGGATTCAGCGGACGCGAAACCGCGTCGACTCACCGACCTCAACACGTTCATCGACAGCCTCACACTCGGCCGCACCGAATCGATCGAGTGGCAGGGACCTGACGGTTTCCGCGAAGACGGCGTACTGACTTACCCCGTCGGCTATCAGCGCGGACAAACCTATCCGCTGGTATTGGTGATCCACGGTGGCCCGGAAGAATCATCCACGGTGAAGTTCGCGCCACTGCCGCAACTGCTGGCTGCCGCGGGCTTCGTGGTGTTCCAGCCGAATTACCGCGGCAGCAATAATCTCGGCGATGCCTACCAGCACGCGATACTGCGCGATACTGGTGTCGGTCCCGGCAAAGACGTGATGGCGGGCGTGGACGCAGTGAAGAAACTCGGCATCGTCGACACGCAGCGCATCGGCGTCAGCGGCTGGTCGTACGGCGGCTACATGACCACCTGGCTCACCGGCCATTACCCGGTATGGAAGGCCGCGGTGTCTGGCGCGGCGCTGACCGACTGGGTGATGGATTACACCGTGTCCTACTATCAGACCGGCGACACCTATTTCTTCGGCGGCTCGCCGTGGATGGCGAAATACCAGGACATCTGGCGCGAACAGTCACCGATCACGTACGCGCACAACGTTACCGCACCGACCTTGATCATGGGCGACGTGGGCGATCCCAACGTGCCGCTGCTGAACAGTTACGAGTGGTACCACGCGCTGCGCGACAACGGCGTACCGGTGGAGTTCTACGCCTACCCGGTGGACACGCATTTCCCCAAGGACATCGTGCGCACCACCGATGTATACCGCCGCTGGGTGGGCTGGATGAGCCAGCACCTGCAGCGCGCACCCTGAGCAAACCAGGGCCTCGCAAGGAGGGTCGGCATCTCCAGCTAGTGGCTGCCGCCGGCCGTTGTCCCGCACAGTTTTTCCATCAGCTCGGCTTGCACATCGCGAGCCGGTTCGGTACTGGCCATCGGCGGATGCAGGTATTGGCCGTCGGAATGCAGCAGCAGCGCACTCGTGTTGTCGGTGAGATAAAGCTCCAGCGCGTTGCGCACGCGTTGCTGCAGCTTTTTTCCTTCGATCGGAAACGCCGTTTCGACACGGCGATCCAGGTTGCGCTCCATCAGGTCGGCACTGGATAGGTATAGCCGCGGCTCGCCGTTGTCGGCAAACCAGTAAGCGCGGCTGTGTTCCAGGAAACGGCCGATGATCGAGCGCACGCGGATATTTTCCGAGACGCCTTCCACCCCGGGACGCAGGCAGCATATGCCGCGCACGATCAAGTCGATCTGCACACCGGCGATGCTGGCCTTGTACAGCGCACGGATGATCTTCGGTTCGGTCAGCGCGTTGACCTTGAAGATGATCCGCGCCGGCTTGCCGGCGGCGGCGTGCGCGGTTTCCCGCGCGATCAGTTCGAGCAAGGTCTTCTTCAGCGTGAACGGCGCATGCAGCAGCTTCTTCATGTGCAGCAACTTGCCCATGCCGGTGAGCTGGCTGAACAGTTTATGCACGTCCTCGCACAGCGCCGCGTCGGAAGTGAGCAAGCTGTAGTCGGTGTACAGCCGTGCGTTGCCGGTGTGGTAGTTGCCGGTGCCCATGTGGGCGTAACGCACCAGTTCGTTGCCTTCGCGGCGCTGGATCAGCATCAGCTTGGCGTGCGTCTTGATGCCGACCACACCGTAGATCACCATCGCGCCGGCCTGCTGCAGACGCGAGGCGAGCGTGAGGTTGGATTCCTCATCGAAGCGTGCGCGCAGCTCGACCACCGCGGTCACTTCCTTGCCGGCGCGCGCCGCGTCGACCAGCGCATCGACGATTTCCGAATTCGCGTTGGTACGGTACAGCGTCTGCTTGATCGCCAGCACCTGCGGATCGGCGGCCGCCTGGCGCAGCAAGTCGACCACCGGCGAGAACGATTCGTACGGATGCAGCAGCAGCACATCCTGCTTGCCGATGACCTGGAAAAGGTCCTCGGCGTGCTTGAGCGCTTTCGGCAACACCGGGGTGAACCGGGGATATTGCAACTGCGGATAACCCGCCTCGCTGGCAATGCGGAACAGCCGCGCCAGATTCACCGGTCCGTTCACCTCGTACATTTCCGACTCGGCGAGACCGAACTGTTTGAGCAGGTAGTCGGTCAGATCCTTTGGACAGTTGTCGGCCACCTCCAGCCGCACCGCATCGCCGAATCGGCGCGAGTACAGCTCGCCGCGCAGCGCCAGCGCCAGATCCTCGACGTCTTCCGGATCGAGCGTGAGATCGGCGTTGCGGGTCAGCCGGAACTGATAGCAGCCGAGCACCTGCATGCCGGGAAACAGTTCCTCCGCGTGCGCATGAATCATCGAGGACAGCAGCACGTAGTTGTCGCCGCCCTCGCAGATTTCCAGCGGCAGGCGGATCAGTCGCGGCAACACGCGTGGAGCCGGCACGATGGCCAGGCCCGAGTCGCGTCCGAACGCATCGACGCCGTCCAGCCGCACGATGAAGTTGAGGCTCTTGTTGACCAGCAACGGAAACGGATGGGTCGGATCGAGCCCGATCGGCGTGATCAGCGGCGCCACCTCGTCGCGGAAATAACGACGTACCCACAGCTTCTGTTTGTGCGTCCATTGCGTGCGGCGAACGATGCGGATGCCGTGCGAAACCAGCTCCGGCAGAATCCGCTCGTTGAGGATCGCGTACTGCCGCTCGATCTGCTTGTGCGCGATCTCGCTGATCTCGGCCAGCGCGCGCTTCGGCGGAATGCCATCCGGACCGATCAGCTCGTGATCCAGCGCGATCTGGCCTTTCAGCCCGGCGACCCGGATCTCGAAGAACTCGTCCATGTTGCGCGAAAAAATCAGCAGGAACTTCAGCCGTTCCAGCAGCGGCGTACGTTCGTCCAGCGCCTGGTCCAGCACACGGATGTTGAACTGCAGCTGCGACAGCTCGCGGTGGATGTACAACCGGTTGTCGGTGAGATCCACCGATGCTGCCGCTGGCGAAGCATCGTTGGCGGCCGGCACCGAAGTATCGGTCGGCGAATTCTCGCGAATCAGGTGGCTGTTCATCGGTGCACCGGGTCCGTAAAGATGGCTACAAAGTTCCAGCATGGTACCGCGCTGCCGGTGATGGCTCAGTCAGCGTACCGGAACCGTTCGGCCAGCACTCAGATTGCAACATTCTTCTGACCGGTAAATGACAGCCGCTCCCACAACGGCTGGCACATGCGAGCCATGGGCGATTGTCTTATGGTTGTCATCCCCTGCGGCGGCGTGACGCCGTGCCTCATTCCCCAGCCGAACGTCCCCATGCAGACCCGCGTCGAAAGCGCCCCGCTGTCTCCCGCTGCCATTCCCGTGTCGACCGATACACCGGCCAGTTCGCCATCCAGCGAAGGCACCGCCTTCGGCGTGCTTGGCGGCATCAGCTTCGCGCACATGCTCAACGACATGATCCAGTCGCTGATCCTGGCGATCTATCCGATCCTGAAAAGCGATTTCCATCTGAGCTTTGCCCAGGTCGGCTTGATCACGCTGACCTACCAGCTCACCGCTTCGATGCTGCAGCCGCTGGTCGGCATGGTCACCGACCGCCGACCCATGCCGTACTCGCTGCCGGTGGGCATGGGCTTCACCTTGTGCGGCCTGTTGCTGCTGGCGGTGGCGCCGAACTTTCCGATCCTGTTGCTGGCCGCCGCTCTGGTCGGCACCGGCTCGTCGGTGTTCCATCCGGAATCCTCACGGGTGGCGCGGATGGCTTCCGGCGGACGGCATGGCCTGGCGCAGTCGCTGTTCCAGGTGGGCGGCAACACCGGTTCGTCGCTGGGGCCGCTGCTCGCCGCCTGGATCATCGTGCCGCATGGGCGCGGCAGCGTGGCGTGGTTTTCGCTGGCGGCGCTACTGGCTATCGTCGTGCTGCTGCAGATCGGGCGCTGGTATGGACAACATCATGTCGCACGCAGCAAATCGGCGGCACGGCATCTGACCGTCGTGGCGCTGTCGCGCAACCAGATCATCGGCGCGCTGACGATTCTCGGCCTGCTGGTCTTCTCCAAGTATTTCTACCTGGCCAGCCTCAGCAGCTATTACACCTTCTACCTGATCCACAAGTTCGGCGTGTCGGTGCAGAGCGCGCAGGTGCATCTGTTCGTATTCCTGTTTGCCGTGGCCGCCGGTTCGCTGATCGGCGGTCCGATCGGCGATCGGATCGGGCGCAAGTGGGTGATCTGGGTGTCGATCCTCGGCGTCGCACCGTTCTCTCTGCTGCTGCCACACGCGAACCTGATGTGGACTGGCGTACTCACCGTGGTCATCGGCTTGATCCTGGCCTCGGCATTCTCGGCGATCCTGGTCTATGCACAGGAGCTGATCCCCGGCCGGGTGGGCATGATCTCGGGACTGTTCTTCGGCTTCGCCTTCGGCATGGGCGGCATCGGCGCCGCCGTACTGGGTGGCCTGGCCGATGCGCACGGCATCGAATATGTCTATCGACTGTGCGCGTTTTTGCCGCTGATGGGTTTGATTACAGTGTTTCTGCCGGATATCGAGAAGCGGGCTCACGTTTGATGATTTTGGGGAGCGACTTCAGTCGCGATGGCTTTGCGCTTGGGTGATTTGAAGCAAGAGCTTTCGTGCGCCTCTGGCGCGCGAGTTACTTTCTCTTTGTGTGGCCAAAGAGAAAGTAACCAAAGAGAAAGGCCACCCCGCTTGGCGCTTGCCGCCCATCCCTGGGCGGCAAGTCCGTGAGCCGGGGCCGGGCTTTTCGAACGGGCATCCTGCCCGTGCGAAAAGGAGTCGACCTCCCTGTCGACTCCCGCTGTGCGGCCTGTCGTCCCCGTCTCACCGCCGCACAGGGGCCCCGGGTAGAGCAGCGGGCCTTCCTGGCCCGCACTCGGTGAAAAGCCGAAGCGAAGCGTCGCTCTGGCTGTTGCTCTGGCTCTTCTGAAAAGTACGCGCAGGAGGCGCGTTGCTCTACCCGGGGCCCCTCTGAAGCGGCGGGTGGGCGGAGGAACAGCCCGCAGGGTGGCCGGCATGGATGCCGGCCAGTTTGGCGTCAGGGCAGGAGGCCCTGTCGACAAACCCCGCCACCCACCCGCGGACTTGCCGGGCAGGAAGCCCGGCAAGCGCGTAAGCGGGGGGTCGTTTTCTCTTGGTTACTTCTCTTTTGGACAAGCAAAAGAGAAGTAACTCGCCCTCCGCAGGAGGGTGAAAGCTCTGCACTTAATCAACAAAAATGAGCAAGGGCATCGCCCGCAAGCGGGCTCCTACAAGAAAATCCGGCAGGTACCGATAGAGTCCGGCAGATGCCGATCACCACTAACCCTGGCTTACGGACTTGCCACCCATCGATGAACGCAGCGTGTTATCTGCCGCTGATGGAGCTCATTGCAGCGAGACGGCCTCGTGAGGCTGTCCCGACAACAGCCCGCCGGCCGTTGACCGGGTTCGATTGACCAACTTGTGCTCGTACATCGAGCGATCGGCATTGGCATACAACTGCAGCTCGTCGTCACCGTCTTCGGGTGAAAGCGCCAGACCCACGCTGACACTGATCGAGAGGCGAAACCCCTGGCACTCGACCTCGGACTCCAGTGCCGTCGCAAGCTTGTGCGCGATGCGCTCGACGGCCGCCCGATGGGACATGCTGGTCAGAATGGCCGCAAATTCGTCACCACCCATGCGCGCCAGGACGTCGCCCTCGCGCATATGGGACTGCAGACGCTGCGCCACCGACTGCAGCAAGGCGTCGCCCACGGCGTGACCGTAGCGGTCGTTGATCTCCTTGAAGCCATCCAGATCGAGGATCAGCAAGGCCACCCGGCGCGCGCTGCCACGCGCCTCAGTCAAGGCTGCCTCCAGCTCGCGGACAAACATGCGCCGATTCGGCAGATCGGTCAGCGAGTCGTGCAGCGAGGCATATTCCGCCTGCCCCATCTTCTCCTCCAGCAAGGTGAAGATCATGCCCGTCGCCACCAGAAACTTAGGCAGGTTCCAAACCTCGTTGTCCAGGTGAACTGAGGGTAGGTAGCTCTGCAATAGATAAGCCATCGGAAACACCGCCGCCCAGGCGACAAAGCTTATCGTGGTGAATACGACGCCCACAGTGAATCGTGGCGCCCTATGCCAGAAGAAGAACGCCACCCCGACGTAGTAGGAGAACAAGATCCAGACCAGGATCAGGTCGAACGATTCGCGCAACACTAGAATCGCCTGAACGCTGTACACCACCGCGACGCCAAGCACGCGAGCCAGACGCTGAAAGCCTTGTGCTCCCTGTTGTTTTCCGCGAAAAACCCACAGTGTGGTCATCACACCAAGCGCGGTAAGCGCAAGGTACGTGCCTGTCGAGTGAACGTCGTATACCAGGCAGCCAAAAAGCACCACCTCGGGGACCGACGCCAACAACATCAGGTAGAGGTCTTTTACTCGAGCGGTCTGGCGGTCGTTGCCGGCCCAAATGAAGGTGATGGCGGTGAGCAACAACATCGCCAGAGACACGGCCAATGCTGCATCGGCCGCCTTACCCGGCGGCAGCGCGCTGTTGACGATCTGGGCCACGATGTGGACGAGGATCAGAATCCAACCGATCAACCAGGAACGCAACCGTGTCTGTCGGCTGTGCCGGAGCAACGAACCGAATACCAGTACCAGACCGGATATGGCGATGAAATCTGGGATCAGGGAGTAATTCAATCCTGGCCTCCGACACGGCAAGCACGCGCACAATTCGGCGACGTTCACCGCAGCTATCGGCACATTCCTTCAAATCTTGAGCATGCAACCTCGGCGGACTCGCAGGAGAAGCCGTTCCAGGCGCCGTATCAACCCGCCCCGACCACGACAGGCGCCGGCGGCACATGCTTTTGTGGGAGCGACTTCAGTCGCGAGGGCTTTGCGCTTGTTTGATTTGTTTGAAGCGAAAAGCTTTCGTGCGCCTACGGCGCCCGAGTCACTTTCTCTTTGCGTGCTCAAAGAGAAAGTAACCAAAGAGAAAGAGCACCCCGCTTACGCGCTTGCCGGGCTTCCTGCCCGGCAAGTCCGCGGGTGGGTTCCGGGGTTTGTCGACAGGGCATCCTGCCCTGACGCCAAACTGGCCGGCATCCATGCCGGCCACCCTGCGGGCTGTTCCTCCACCCACCCGCCGCTGCAGAGGGGCCCCGGGTAGAGCAGCGGGCCTTCCTGGCCCGCACTCGGTGAAAAGCCGAAGCGAAGCGTCGCTCTGGCTGTTGACCTAGCTCTTCTGAAAAGTACGCGCAGGAGGCGCGTTGCTCTACCCGGGGCCCCTGTGCGGCGGTGAGACGGGGTCGACAGGCCCGCAGGGGCATCGGCAAGGATGTCGATGCCTTTTCGCCAGGGCAGGATGCCCTGTCGAAAAGCCCGGCCCCGACTCACGGACTTGCCGCCCAGGGATGGGCGGCAAGCGCCAAGCGGGGTGGCCTTCTCTTTTGGTTACTTTTCTCTTGGCCACACAAGAGAAAAGTGACTCGGGCGCCCATGGCGCACGAAAGCTCTTCGCTTCAAACAAACCACCAAGCGCAAAGCCATCGCGACTGAAGTCGCTCCCACAGGAAAATCTGCAAAACTCAGCGCGCGCCGATCACCACCGGCTCCGGTTCCAAGATGACGCCGAACCTCTCGCGCACACCCAGCATCACTTGTTGCGCCAGCGCCCACAGTTGCTGACCAGTCGCCTTCCCGTGATTGACCAGCACCAGCGCATGCCGGTTGGAGATGCCCGCATCGCCTTCGCGAAAACCCTTGAAACCGGCGGTCTCGATCATCCAGGCGGCGGAGACCTTGCAGCGGCCGTCGGGCTGCGGCCAGGCAGGAAGACCAGGATGTTCGCGCTTCAGCGCGTCGGCCAGCGCGGCATCGACGATCGGGTTCTTGAAGAAGCTGCCGGCGTTGCCGATCACCGCCGGGTCGGGCAGCTTGCTGGTGCGCAGGTGCACCACCGCCTCGGCGACGTGGAACGGCGCGGGCTTGTCCACGCCCATGCGCGCCAGCTGCTCGTTGATGCCCGCGTAATCGGTGCGCAGCGGACGGCTGCGCGGCAGCACGAAGCGCACGGCGGTGACGATGTAACGGCCGGGCTCGTGCTTGAACAGCGAGTCGCGGTAGGCGAACGCGCAGACCGCGTGATCCAGCATCACCACGCGGCGCTCGCGGGTGTCCCACGCTTCCACACTCTCGACGAACTCCGCCACCTCGCAACCATAGGCGCCGATGTTCTGGATCGGCGCCGCGCCCACGGTGCCGGGTATCAGGATCAGGTTTTCCAGGCCGGCGTAACCGTGGCCCAGTGTCCAGCGCACGAAATCGTCCCAGCGCTCGCCGGCGGCCACCGCGATGCGTGCGCTGTCGCCATCGCTCTCCACCTGCACACCGCGGGTTTCCATCGCCAGCACAGTGCCGTCGAAATCGCCCGTGAACAGCACGTTGCTGCCCTCGCCCAGCACCAGCAGACGTCCGTTGCGCACGGCCGGGAAGTCGAGCAGTTCGGGCAGCTTGCCGGCGTCGCGGATCTCCGCCAGCAGCGTCGCCCGTGCATCCACGCGCAGCGTGTTGCGGTTGGCCAGCGAGGCGTTCTCGATGAGCGTGTAACCGCCCATGTCCGTGCGTTCAGACAGCATGGGCGGCCTCGCGCTGGCGGCGGATCTCGTTGACGCATTCGCCGACCAGATGCGGCCCGCGATAGATCAGGCCCGAATAGACTTGCACCAGCGAGGCGCCGGCATCGATCTTCTCGGCGGCATCGCTGCCTTCGAGGATGCCGCCCACGCCGATCAGCGGGACGCGTCCCTGCAGACGCCGATGCATGCTGGCGAGCACCGCGGTGGAACGCTCGAACAGCGGCTTGCCGGACACCCCTCCGGTTTCGCCGCCATGCGGATCGCCGGCCACCGCCGCATGGTCGATCGTGGTGTTGGTGCAGATCACGCCATCGATGCCGGTGCGCAGCAGCACCTCGGCGATCGCATCGAGCTCGGTTTCGCTCAGATCCGGCGCGATCTTCAGCAGCATCGGCTTGCGTCGGCCGTGCTGCGAGCCGAGCCGCTCCTGTGCCGCGCGCAGCAACGAGATGAACTTGTACAGCGTGGCTTCCTGCTGCAGGTCGCGCAGCCCCTGGGTGTTCGGCGAGGAGATGTTCACCGTGATGTAGCTGGCGTGTTCGTAGACCTTGTGCAGGCAGGTCAGGTAGTCGTTGACCGCCTTCTCGTTCGGCGTGTCCTTGTTTTTGCCGATGTTGATGCCGAGCACGCCGTGGTAGCTGGACTGCCGCACGTTGCGCACCAGCGCATCGACGCCGCCATTGTTGAAGCCGAGCCGGTTGATGATCGCCTCGTACTGCGGCAGCCGGAACATGCGCGGCTTGTCGTTGCCGGGCTGTGGCAGCGGCGTCACCGTGCCGACTTCGATGAAGCCGAATCCCAGCGCATTCAACGCATCGAGATGTTCGGCATTCTTGTCCAGCCCGGCGGCCAGGCCCACCGGATTCGGGAACGTGATGCCGAACACCGTGACCGGCAGATCCGCCGGAGGTTTGGCGATCCAGTGTGCGAAGTTGCTTCGCTGGGCCACGCCCAACCCGTACAAGGTGACGCGATGCGCGGTTTCGGGATCGAGCTTGAACAGCAGCGGGCGCAGGTAGTCGTACATGGGTCAGGCCATATGTCCGGCGAAGATGCGGGTGTCGTAATCGAAGCTTACCGTGCCCTGTTCGGCGCAGTTGTCGAACAGCTCGCGCAGTTCGCGCAGCATCGGCTCGTGCTGAGGGTGACCGGCCTGCGGCGCATACGACGACGACATCAGGCGGCCCCGCAGCGCCTCGAAGTCCAGTCGCTGGGCGTGCTCGAAACGGGCGCTTCCGCGGAAACCGGCACCGAACCAGGCGCGCATCCGCTCGTCATCGGTATATCGCTCGGCCACGCTGGCGTAGTCGGTCCCGAATTGCTGCAGCAGCGCCTCGTAACCCTCCAGAAAGCGCGTACCGGTGAGCCGGCGTGAATTCCACCAGATCGCCGCCAGTCCGCGCGGGCGCAGGATGCGTGCGAACTCGCGTCGCGTGGTTTCCTGGTCGAACCAGTGGAAGGCCTGCGCCACGGTGACCAGATCCACGCTGGCATCGGGCAGCCCGGTGGCGTCGGCCTTGCCATCGACGGCATCGAAATTTTCGTAGGCCTGCAGCCAGCGTTCGGCGGCGGCGCGCATCGGCGCATTCGGCTCCACCGCCGTCACACGATAGCCCGCATCGAGAAACATCTTCGACGAGATACCGGTGCCGGCACCGACATCCGCCACCCGCCAAGCCGCATCGACGCCCTGCTCGCGCTGCAGCCACTCGATCAGCGCCGGCGGATAATCCGGCCGGTAGCGCACGTAGTCGTCGACGCGGTCGCTGAAGCGCGCGGTGGAATGCAGGTCGCTCATGTCATCTGTCCTGTCTTGTCCCGTCAGCCATTGAGCATCTGGCCGCCGTCGACGACCAGGGTTTGCCCGGTGATCCAGCCTGCGAACGGCGAAGCGAGGAACAGCGCGGCATGGGCGATTTCCTCGGGCCTGCCGAAACGGCCGAACGGAATCTTCGCGAGCGTGGCGCGATAAAGCTCCGGCTGTTCGAGCTTGCGGCGCTCCCACAGGCCGTCGGCGAACGCGATCGAACCCGGCGCGATCGCGTTGACGCGGATGCGATGCTCGGCCAGGGCCAGCGCCTGCGAGGTGGTGTATTGGCTCAGTGCCGCCTTCACCGCCGCATATGGCGCACCGCTGGCACGCGGACGCAATGCCGCAATCGAACTGGTGTGCAGGATGCACGGCTGCGGCGACGCCTTGAGATACGGCAACGCGGCCCGCGACGCGCGCACGGCCGCCATCAGGTCGACATTGAAACCGGCTAGCCAGCCCTCGTCGGTCTCGTCGAAACCGTAGCCGCTGGCGTTGTTGACCAGCACGTCGATGCCGCCGAGCGCGGCGGCCGCGTCCGTCACATAGGCGTCGATCGCCGTCGCATCGGCCAGGTCGCAGCTCTGTGCATGTGCGGTGACACCTTGCCTGGCGATTGCCTGGCGGGCTTCTTCCAGCGCCGCGGCGCCGCGCGCGCAGATCGACACGGCAGCACCGGCCTGGGCGAAAGCCAGCGCCATGCTGCGGCCGATGCCGCGGCTTCCGCCGGCGACGACGACGCGATAACCGTTGAAATCGAAAGGAGCGGAAGGTTGTTCGGCACCCATTCGACGATCAGTGCCAGTTCGAGAACGCAAAGCCGAAGATCAGCACGGCGATGAACACGAAGAGCGCCAGCACGCACAGCACCAGCTGCATGTAGCCGAGCACCAGGCCGGCCACCGCCAGACCGTCACCCTCGATGGCGTGATCGGGCGGGGCTCGACGGATCTCGCCGCGTGCCAGATGGCCGCAGACGATCGCCACGATCGCGCCGATGAACGGCAGCACGCACCAGGCAAGAATGCCGAAGATCAGGCTCACGATGGCCAGCGAATTGGTACCGGACGCTGGTCGATAAGGCGGTTGATAGCTCATCGGATCGCTCACTCGTGTCGGGAGGAAACTTGTCGAAGCGGTTCAGCGTCTCGCCGCGGGTCACGGACGGCGAACCGCCCGTGACCCGCTTACATCGTTACAGGTCGAACTTGATTCCCTGGGCCAGCGGCAGCGAACTCGAATAGTTGATCGTGTTGGTCTGCCGGCGCATATAGACCTTCCATGCATCCGAACCGGATTCGCGGCCGCCGCCGGTTTCCTTCTCGCCGCCGAACGCGCCGCCGATCTCCGCACCGGACGTACCGATGTTGACGTTGGCGATACCGCAGTCCGAACCCGCCGCCGACAGGAACTGCTCGGCACCACGCAGATTGTTGGTGAAGATCGACGAGGACAGGCCCTGCGGCACGTCGTTCTGCATGTCGATCGCCTCGTCCAGCGTCTTGAACGGCATCACGTAGAGGATCGGCGCGAACGTTTCGGTCTGCACGACTTCGTGCGAATTGGCGATGCCCGTGACGATCGTCGGCAGCACGAAGTTGCCCTTGCGATCGGCCAGCGCCGCGCCGCCGGTGGCGATGGTGCCGCCGGCGGCCTTGGCCTTTTCGACCGCGGTGAGATAGCCCTGCACCGCTTCCTGGCTGTTGAGCGGGCCCATCAGCGTGGTGGAAAGGTTGGGATCGCCGATCTTGCCCTCGACCTGCTTGTACGCCTTGACCAGGGTCTCCAGCACGTTGCCGTAGATCGATTCGTGCACGAACAGGCGGCGCGTGGTGGTGCAGCGCTGACCGGCGGTGCCGACGGCGCCGAACACGATGCCCGGGATGGCCAGCTTCAGGTCGGCGCTTTCATCGAGGATGATGGCGTTGTTGCCGCCCAGCTCCAGCAGCGAACGGCCCATGCGCTGCGCCACGCGCTCGCCGACCATGCGGCCGACCTTGGTCGAGCCGGTGAAGCTGATCAACGGAATGCGTTTGTCGTCGACGAAACCCTGCGACAGATCGGTGCCGGCATCGTTGAACAGGAAGAACAGGTCCGGGAAACCGCCGGCCTTCAACGCTTCGTTGCAGATGCGGATGGTGGCGACCGCCGATAGCGGCGTTTTCGGCGACGGCTTCCAGATGCAGATGTCGCCGGCGATGGTGGCCAGCATCGCGTTCCACGCCCATACGGCGACCGGGAAGTTGAACGCGCTGATGATGCCGACCAGGCCCAGCGGGTGGTACTGGTCGTACATGCGATGGCCGGGGCGCTCCGAGTGCATGGTGGCGCCGTACATCATGCGGCTCTGGCCCACCGCGAAATCGGCGATGTCGATCATCTCCTGCACTTCGCCGTCGCCCTCGGGCTTGATCTTGCCCATCTCCAGCGCGACCAGCGAGCCCAGCGCATCCTTGTGCTTGCGCAGCGCTTCACCACACAGGCGGACCGCTTCGCCACGCTGCGGCGCCGGCGTGGTGCGCCATACCTTGAACGCGGCCTGCGCGCGCTTGACGATCACTTCGTAATCGGCGGCACTGGAGGCATGCACGGTGCCTAACACCTCACCGGTGGCAGGATTCACCGGCTGCAGCGCACCGGCGTCGGTGGTCTTGGACCACTCGCCCTGGCCGAGGTAGCTGCCGGACTGCTCGCCATCGAGGCCAAGCGCGGTGAGGATTGCGTGGGACATGGATGTCTCCTGAACTTGCGTGGCGCCTGCCGGCACCGTGAAATGAAGGCGTATCAAACGGCCATTCTAGCAGGCCACCCGGCCATGCCTCAGCAAAGCCGACCGGATCGCACCAGCGCAGGATCCATGCGAAAATCCCGCCGCTGCCCTCGTAGCTCAGTTGGATAGAGCGGTCCCCTCCTAAGGGACAGGTCGGACGTTCGAATCGTCTCGAGGGCACCAATATTTGAACCCGGCGGCCGGCCATCCCGGCCTTTGCGCTTTCCGGCTCAGGAACTGCACGACAGCATCGAGCAGCCGGCCTTGTGCCGCGCCCAGTCCGGGCGCTTCTGCGCGAACGCCTCGCGGCCGGGCTGGTCGTCGTACGGATGGCGCATCACATCGAGCAGCTCGGCAATGCCGCTGGCGTCGCCCTGCTCCGCGCGGTCGATCGCCTGCTGGGCGAGGTAGTTGCGCAGCACGTAGCGCGGATTCGCCGCGCGCATGCGTTCGCGACGTTGCTGCGGCGACAGTGGGTCCTGCGCAAGTCGTGCGACGTAGCGGGCCAGCCAGTCGTTGAGCGCCGGCTCGGCCTCACGCCGTTTTGTCTCGTCGTAGAACGCCTCGAGCATCGGCGTCAGCGTCGGCGCCTGGCGGTCGATATCGGCCAGTGCGCGAAACCACAGTGTCATGTCGATCTCGGCCTGTTGCATCAGCCCCTGCAGTGTCTGCATCAACGCCAGGTCGTCGTCGCGGCATTCGGCCAGACCCAGCTTGGCGGCGATGTTGCCGCGATCGGCAGCGGCATAGGCCGCGGCATAGCGATCCAGCCCCTCCTGCAGCGGCTCGATGCCGTCGAACAGCGGAGCCAGCGCGCCGGCGAGACGGCTCAGATTCCACCACGCCACGTTCGGTTGCTGGCCGTAGCGATAGCGGCGGCGCTGTGCATCCGTGGTGTTCGGCGTCCATTCCGCATCGAAATTGTCGACCCAGCCGTACGGACCATAGTCGATGGTGAGGCCCAGGATCGACATGTTGTCGGTGTTCATCACGCCATGTACGAAACCCACGCGCATCCAGTGCGCGATCATCGTGGCGGTTCGTTCGCATACCTGCGCAAACCACGTCGCATACAGCGCTTCGCCGTGGCCCTGCAATGCCGGGAAGTCGCGGCGGATGGTGAAATCGACCAGTTGCCGCAGCAGCGCGGTATCGCCGCGCGAGGCGGGCAATTCGAAATTACCGAAGCGGATGAACGAAGGTGCCACGCGGCAGACGATCGCACCGGGCTCCGGTTTCGCGTGGCCGTCGTAGAACATGTCGCGCACCACCGCCTCGCCGGTGTCGACCAGGCTCAACGCACGCGTGGTCGGCACGCCCAGGTGATGCATCGCTTCGCTGCACAGGAACTCGCGCACGGACGAGCGCAGCACCGCACGCCCGTCGGCACCACGCGAATACGGCGTCAGTCCCGCACCCTTCAGCTGCAGCTCCCAGCGTTCGCCGGCCGCGTTGACCACCTCGCCCAGCGCGATCGCGCGGCCATCGCCCAGCTGCCCCGCCCATTGGCCGAACTGGTGCCCGCCGTAGTTCGCCGCATACGGCTGCATGCCATCGAGCAGCGCATTGCCGCCGAACAGCTGCGCGAACTCCGGGGTCGCCACATCCGCTTCACTGAGTCCCAGCGTCGCCGCCATCTCCGCCGAATGCGCCAGCAAACGCGGCGCGGCCACCGGCGTGGGTTCGATGCGCGAATACAGGGCGCCTTCGACCTGGCGCAGGCGTGCGCCCTGCTCCGTATCAGCGGGCAGCTCATGCACGAACGCGTTGTCGAACTGCAAGGTGAACATGTGGGTTGCGCGAGCCGGAATGATGCAGCCTATATCCGGGCGCCACTGGCTCGATGCAAGGCCAGCACAGCGTACGGACCGCCCGCTAGCGCGCCACGATCTGCGCGTGTCCCACCGGCCGGTGGATCGCTTTCAGCCGCTGGTAAACGGTCAGCACGGCGGCGCCGTAATCCCTGGCCAGGGCCGGCGTATGGCTGTGGTAGTAGCCCACGCCAAGCACCCGATCGCTGGTCTCGTGCATGCCGTCGCGCAGGATTTTCGCGGCCACGGTGATGTTGGTGCGCGGATTCAGCAAGGCCAGCGGATCGCGCACGGCGTCGCGGTGCATCGGGTAGTAGACCTGCATGATGCCGACGTCCTGCACGGCCGAACCAAACTGGCTCGCCGCCGCCATCGCCAGCTGCACGTCATGCCGGTCGCCGCGCACCAGATGATCGTTGACGCGGAACAGCCATGGCGTGGGCGCAACCTTGCCATCCGGATACAGCGCCTTCGATTCCACCAGGGCGACGCTGTACAGCAGCAGCGGATCGACTCCGGAGGCCTTGCCGACCTCCGACCACAAACTCTGCCGGGAGGTGATGTCGAGGTCAGGCTCCTCGACCGGCATCATCAGATCCATCGTGCTGACGTCGGACAGCAGGCGATGACCGGTTTCGGCCGGCGTAGAACGGGTGGACTGCGAATCCGCCGGCTCGCTTGCCGGGATCGGCGCGGCAATCGCCGTCACGGGCGCCAGCTTGGCTGGTAAAGACGGCGGAACAGCTGCGCGAGCGAGACTTGCCGGCACGACCGCCAGCGTCCTGACGGGTGCTGCTGGCGTATCGGGATGCAGCGTGCCAATGTGCAGCGACATCAGGGCGACGGCGGCAACGGCGCTGACGGCGAAGCCTGCCGCTAGCCTGTACCGGTATGCGCTGGCGCTGGCCCAGGCCGACCACGACAATATTCTCATCCGCGCCCACGGCACGATCCGGACGTCGACGATCTGCCGCAAACCGGCTGCGGCCGTCATGCGCCATCCATCCAGCGGCCACATGGGCGGCAACAACCACTCTCGCGCCGATGGCGACGGCATGCTGGAGGTCAAACGACCATGCACGGTCCGCGAACGCTTCCACTGGACAGGTGCCGGCATCGGAACAACCCGCTCGATGCGGCGTGCCGCCACGTCACCGGCTTTCCACCGCGCCGGCGCCATCAGATGCACGCGGCCCGATGCTTGAGGGGTGTCCCGCACAACCGTGGAATCCGCGACCAGAGGCTGGGCCATGCCCATTTCCTGGCATGCGTCGCCGGGTGAACGGTGCCGGACGTGGCGTGCCATCGACGGCCGGTCCTGTCCCCATATCGGCACATCGCTGAAGCCGCCAGGCGTGGCCGAGCGATGCGCACGAGCGCGGCCATGCCTGGCAGCAACGGGCTGGCACTCGATCGATGGATGAAACGTCACCGGAAAACCGCCGACCCGGGAGTGCTCGCGACTCTCGCCATGCAAAGCATCGGTGGTCGTTGGGGTCAAACCATCCACGGGTGCATCCTGATCAGAAGCGGGCAAATGACAGATGGCACCGCCGCGTCGGGGACCCGCATTAAAACAGCTTTTTGCACCGCAGGTTCCTACGCGTGGCTGACAGCACGCCCGCAGGCCCTGGATGGATTGCTTCTACAGCAGGAATGATCTCGCACAGCAGCCGCTATAGTCGGCGCCGCCCCTTTCCCGCGAGATACGCATGAACGACACACCGCCGCCCGCCAGCCTCAACGCCGATGCGTTGCCCGCGGATGCGCCGTACATCGCCGCCACCACGCGCTGGCTGGAACGTGCGGTGATCGGCCTCAATCTGTGCCCGTTCGCCCGTGCGCCGCATGTGCAGGGCAAGTTGCGCCTGCGGGTGAGCCACGCGCGCGACACCGACGCGTTGCTCGACGACTTGTGCGGTGAACTGCAGTCGCTGAACGCGCTGACGCCGGACGAATGCGAAACCGGCCTGCTGATCCACCCGTTCGCACTCACCGACTTTCTCGACTACAACGACTTCCTCGACGTGGCCGACGCGGCCGTGCAGACGCTGGGACTGGAAGGCGAGTGGCAGGTAGCCAGCTTCCATCCCGACTACCAGTTCGCCGACAGCGCGCCGGATGCGATCGAGAACTTCAGCAACCGCTCGCCCTACCCTACGCTTCATCTGCTGCGCGAATCCAGCATCGAACGCGCGATGGACGCGATGAGCGATACCGACAGCATTTACCGGCGCAATATCGAGACGCTGCAGCGGCTGGGCACCGATGGCTGGCAGGCGCTGTGGCGCGACACGAAGGATTGATCGTCGCCACTCGCAACATGCGATTCACATTCGCGCCGGGTGAAGCTGTCATGCTGACGAGTGAACAATCTCCCCCACTCCGATCTCGATCCCTACGCGGAAAGCGTCGATCCCGGCGTGCAATGCACGACCTGCGAAGCCGTGTGCTGTCGTCTCACCGTGGTGCTGATGCCCGAGGATCACGTACCGGCCTGGCTGGTCGCTCGCGACGAACATGGCATGGAAACCCTGGCCAAGGGCGAGGACGGCTGGTGCGCCGCGGTCAATCCGAATACCTCCGGCTGCACCATCTACGATGATCGCCCCACCATCTGCCGCAAGTATGCGATGGGCAGCCCGAGCTGCCGCGACGAACGGCACAAGTGGTTCGGCGCGGCCATCCCCACGGCAGTGCACCTGCTTTAGCCGCCGGCTGTTACCGGGCTTTTCGCTGTCGCCGCATCGGTAGCGAAACCCGCTGCGTCCAACTCGCGGGCGGCGGCATCCAGATCCTTCCGCATCGCCGGGCTGGCCAGGAAATCGCGCCCCAGCGTCTGGCCGAGCACGCGTCCGGCATAGATGTCTTGCGGCGTGTGCACGCCGCGTATCACCCGTCTCCAACCCACCTCGCGGGCATAGCGGTCGATGGCATCGGCGCGCTGTGGCAGCAGGTGACCGAGCAGCATCGCGAACACGGTGGCGCGCGTACTGTGACCGCTCGGGTAACCGTAGTCGCGGTTCTTCCAGTCCTGCGCGTCGCCTTCGGGATCCCACTGGCACGAATTGACCGGACATGGGCGCTCGCGCCGAAAGCTCGCCTTGGCCTCGTTCTTGGCCTTGTTCGCTTCCTTCTTCACCTCGTCGAACAGCGCCGCGACATGCGGCAACCGTTGGGCGGTGAAACCGGGGCCGAGCACCGCGGCGAACGAGAACGCATCGAACGTCTCTTCCGCCTTCGCTTGCGCCGCCTCGTCGGCGGTGCGCGCGGTGTAGACGTGGAAGGTCACGCTGCGGTCGGCGATGTCCTCGGCCGTGCCCAGTGGCGACGGTGCCGGCAGCATCGCCACCGCGGCGTGCAGTTGGGCATCGTCGAGATAATGCTCGGCGGCCGATACCTTGCCGCCGCACAGCAGCAGCAAGCCAAGCAGCACGCCGCCAAGTCGCGTCGATATATGAGTCATGCGCAGGGTTCCGATCGTGGTCAGAGGGCGAGCGATACCGAGGCGAACCAGCTGCGGCCGGGCAACACCAGGAAATAAGTGTCCTTGCCCTTCTGCGAATCGGCCACCTGCTGCTTGGCGTCGAACAGGTTGTCCACCTGCAGGCGCAGTTTGTAGCTCTTGATGAACGAGCCCGAGAGGTTCTGGCCATAGCCGAGGCTCATCGCGGCGCGCCAGAAGCCTCCGGTTTGACCGACTCCGGTGACCGAGGCGGCATTGTCGGGATTGAGGCTGCCGTCATACACCTTCTGTCCGCCGATGTACTTCTCGCCCAGCGATGCGAAATAGCCGTCGTGATCGAACATCACGCCCAGCGCCGCGGTGCTGGATGGCACGTTCGGCAGGTCGAGCCTGGAACGCTTGAACTTCGCGTCGATCACCGAGCCATTCGCATACGCGCTGAAGCCGTCGCCGAGATAGTACGTGGCTTCGGCCTCGATGCCTTTCAGGCGGGCGCCCTTGGCCAGCGCAAAAGTGTCTTCGTGGGTGACCGGATCGGTGCCGACCAGCGGGAAGTTCTTGTAGTCGATCATGAACACGTCGGCATCGGCGTTGAAGCGATCGGTCTTGTAGACCGTGCCGAACTGATAGTTCATCGTCTGCTGCGGCGAGGTGCGATTGTTCTCCGGATGCGGCACGTAGAACTGGTTGAGATTCGGCGCGAGGAAACCTTGCGCGAGCTGTCCATACACGCTCCACTCGCTGCTCAACATGTAGTTGGCCGACAGGTAGCCGAGCGTCTTGTCCCAGGTCTTGCTGTAGTTCAGCGGGGTCTTGGTGGTCTGGTTGCGCGGCGTGTTGATGTAGCGGGTGAAACTGAGGTACTTCACGCCCGGCGTAATGGTCAGCCCGTCGGTCGCATGCCAGGCGTATTCGGCATACAGCTGGGTGGTGCGCATGCGGTCCACCATCGTGTACTTGTAGGCGGTGAGGTCGCTGCTGCCCGGTTTCACGTCGTGGATACCGCCAAGGCCGTAGTCAAGCGCCACGCTGTAGCGGTCGTTGTGGGTGAACTCGTACCAGCCGCCGGTGTTGAACTGGCCGTTGTCGTCAACATGCGAGAGCGCCAGCACGTCGCCCCAGGCGCGGTACGAGTTGACCTTGTCGTAGCCGCCCATGTTCTTTTTCGACGCTTTCGTGCCGATGTACGGGCTCTCGTGGCTGTCGTTGTCGTAAGCGTAGGTATAAGTCTTGTTGTCCAGCTGCCAGGTCTCGCTCAGCGCGCTGCGCACGCCGAAGTACTCCAGATCGGTCTCCTTGGTCTGGTAGTTGTAGCAATAGCAGTCGGTGCTGGTGCGATCGGTGTTGAGGCCGAAGTTGCGGCCCAGCGTGTCGATCTGCTGCTGGGTCAGCGTGGTCTTGTCCGGGTTGTTGAAGCGGATGTAGTTGTAGTTGCTGAGGAAGGTCAGCTCGGTGCTGCTGCCCACCGGCTGCACGTACTTGATGTAGCCGGTCTTGCGCGACATCGGCGAGTTGGTGCGCGCGGTGTCGGTGTCATTGTATTGCGCGCTGGCGATCAGCTTGCCGCCATTGAGGCTGTCGATGCGGCCGCTGTCGAGTTCCAGATGGGTCAGCGTGGTGCCGTAGCTGCCGACACTGACTGTGGGAATGAACGAGAACGTGTCCAGCGCATCCTTCGAACGCAGCGCCACGGTGCCGCCGAACGTGGCTTCGCCGATCTGGCTGGCGCCGCCCGGGCCGCGGTCGACCGTGATCTCGCCGATCATTTTCGCCGGGAAGTAGCTGCTGGTGTGATGGCTGAAGTCGTTGGTATCGCCAAACGGAATGCCGTCGTAGGTCACGTTGTACTGGTTGTCGTTGAAGCCGCGCAAAGTCATCTGCTTGGATTCGCCCAGGCCCGGACCGCTGACCCCGATGGTCGAAACGGCCGGTGCGATGTTCGCGATCGCCGAATAGTCGGCGGTCGGCGCGACGTGGTTGCTGATGTAGTCGAGCCCGATCACCGACTGCGGCTGCGTGATGTTCAGTTCCGCCTGCACCGGCGCCTGGGTGATTGCCGAATTGGCATCGGCGCGCACCTCGACTTCCTGCAGCTGCTGGGTCGCTGGCTTCACTGGCGTCACCGCCGGCACGTCGGTGGCCGCTGCATTCACGCTGACCGTGAGCGCGGCGGTGCACAGGAACGCGATGCGATAAAACCGGCGGATCGAACTTGCCAGCGGGCGCACGTCAAAAGACGCGTGGCGCGCCTTGGAAGGTAGCGTCATCAGAGTCAGCCTTTGCAGAAGCCCGGAGGGCAAACTGCAGCAGCCTAGAAACACGCCTTGACGGTTTTGTTACTGTTTCAGGCATGCAAGATGTTGCGCATCACCCCGCCTGGAAAATCAACGCAACCTCATCGGCGGCAAGCGGCCGCCATTCGCCCAACGGCAGTGCGCCCAGCCTGAGTCCACCGACCGAGATGCGCTGCAGCGCCTCGACATGATTGCCCACCGCAGCGAACATGCGGCGCACCTGGTGATAGCGCCCCTCGGTGACGGTGAGCCTTGCATGCCGCGGCCCCAATACGTCGAGCACGGCCGGCGCCAGCGGCTCCTTCTCCGTTTCCAGCATCAGCGTGCCGCTGGCGAACAGCGCGCCTTCGTCGCCGCGCAGGTCCTCCGCCAGGGTGGCCTCGTAGACCTTGGTCACCTGCGCCTTCGGCGAGATGATCCGGTGCAGCAGCGCGCCGTCGTCGGTAAACAGCAGCAGGCCGCTGGTATCGCGATCGAGCCGGCCCACGCTGGACAACACCGGCGAGCGTACGTTGTAACGCGGCGGCAACAAGTCGTAGACGACCCGGCCCGGATCCTTGCGTGAGCAGGTGACGCCTAGTGGCTTGTTCATCATCAGCACCAGGCCCGGCGGTGGATCGAGCGGCTCGTCGTCGACACGGATGGTTTCGTACGCCACTACGTCGTCGGCATACAGCACCTCGCCGTCCGCATCGGTGATGCGGCCGGAGCGAAACAACTGCGCCACATCCTTGCGGCTGCCATAGCCCAGGTTCGCGATTAATTTGACCAGTTTCATGGCTTGACCCGTTTCATCCACGCACTCCCGTTGCTTCGATCACCTTGAAACCCTCTTGCGTCACCAGCGTGCGCACGTCGCGAAAACGCGCCGCCAGTATCGCCTCATACGGCAGATGCCGGTTCGCCACGATCAGCAGACGGCCATCCGGCAACAGCGCCTCGGCCGCGCTGGTGATGAATGCACGGCCCAGCTCCGGCAGATCGGCCCGGCCTTGATGAAACGGCGGATTGCTGACGATGGCGTCGTAACGCTGCGGCAAGCCACGCGTGACATCGTGCCAATGCACCGCCACCGCCAGCTCGCGGCCGCAATCGCGCTGCGCCCTGGCCAGATTGAGCCGTGCCGGTTCCAGTGCGCGCGACTCGGCTTCGTACAGGTCGATCGCGCCGACGCTGGGGCAACGGGCCACGACCTGGCTGGCGAGATAGCCATAACCGGCACCGAGATCCGCAACGCGGCCATGCAGATCGTGCGGCAGATGCGCGGCCAACAGCGCCGAGGCGCGATCGATGCGGTCCCAGGCGAACAGGCCGGGACGGCTGACATAACCGTCGACGATCTCGCGCGGCGCATCCAGCGCCAGCCATTCGGCCAGCAAGGCCTGATCGATGCCGGCCGCATTCGGCGTGCTCCAGAACACCCGGCACTTGTGCTTGGACTGATGCTGCACAGTGCCGGCCAATCCCGCCAGATCCGCCTCGCCCGACTTCGCGCCCTCGGCATTCGGCATGCTGGCCAGCACGGTGCCGCCCGGGGCCGTGTGCAACAAGGCACGGGCGAACAACGCGCGCGCCTCGTCGCGCTGACGCGGCGGGAGCACCAGCACCAGCGGGAACATCTCACTGTCGGCCGGCTCACCCACGCGCAGACCGTTGCGAGCCAGCTCATCGGCAAACGGCATGAAGCCCTGCTCGCACAGCCAGCCGGGCTGCGCCATCTCACGCAGACGCACACCGGCACGCGCGCGCAGGAACAGCACGCGGCCGTCCGTCGGCAGGCACAACTCGGCCGATTCGAACGGCACAAACAGAGCAGCCAGCGCCGCATCCGGCGCAGCTGCGAAAAATCCGGCAGCAGTCACTTCATCTCTTCAACCATGAAACAGTGACGGCATTGTACGTGGCGGCCAGCCCCGACACCCACGCCACTCCATGGCGGAACTGTCGTGGCATGATCCGGCGAACTCGACGCCGACCCGGCGTCACATCGAGCAGGCTTCACCCCGAATGACATCGCCGAGATAACCATGACGTACTGGAAAGTGCTACCGACTCTGCTTTGCATCGTGCTGGCCGTATCCGAGGCGCCGGCACAGGAATCCTCAGCCAAAACCCAGACCCGCTGCGGCTGGTTCGACAACCCGACGCCGGGCAACGCGTCGCTGTTCGACCGGGACGGCGAATGGGTAATCGGCATTCAGGGCGGTCACCAGGCCGACGGCGACTGGCCCGAGTTCAGTGATGCCCAATGGATCGACACCAACGGACACCACGGGCATGGCTGCGCCTGCCTCGATGTCGTGGTCTCCGCCAGCACGCACGAAGTCATGCGCATCACGACCGCTCACGCCAAGGCTCTTGCGGTCTGTCGTCGGGATCACGCACTGAAGGAACCGGAATGAAGCTGGCAGCAGATGCCGCGAACCGCTCCGCATGCAAGGTGGCCGCCAGCTCCGAACCGGCCGGTGACGGCCACCAGTCGCGCCAACTCAACCGGCGCTGTGTGCGTTGACCGCATCCATGACCCGCGCCGAAAACACCAGCGCGGCACCGGCGTTCATCGCCACGGCGACACCGAGTGCCTCGGCGATTTCCTCGCGGGTAGCACCTTGCTTCAGTGCCTCACCGGTATGCACGGTGATGCAGCCATCGCAGCGGGTGGTGACCGCCACCGCCAGCGAGATCAGCTCGCGTGTCTTGGCGTCCAGCTGGCCGGTCTTCTCGCCAGCGCCGGACAGGGTCTGGTAACCCTTCAACGTATCCGGGCTCAGCTTGCCGATCTCGCCGATGCGCCCGACCAATTCCTTGCGGTAACCCAGCCAATCCAACATGGGAATCACCTCGCTGACGTGGCGGCCAGGCACCACGCCCGACCGTGGACACCCATGATGCGCCACTGGGCCGATGCGCGCATCAGCGATTCAGTGCGTGCTGCCGGCCGTCGCCGGCAACTCCTCCAGCATCTGCCTGACCAGCGGCGGATAGCCGCCGTCGAAATGGTGGCTGCCCTTCTTGGCGTGAACCGTCACCCAAGCCGGCAGGTTCGGCTCGTCGCAAAGGCTGTCGTCGCTGTCGTCCAGTCCGTAATAGCAAACCACCGGCGGCTGGCTCTGCAAGGCCTGCAGCGGCGGCATGGTGTCGTAGTGCCGGATCGGATTGACGCGCTGCAGCAGCGTCTTGACGTGCTCCTTGAACCAGCCCTGCTTGATCATGTAGCCCTCGAGTTCGATCTCGAAGGTGGTATCCCGGCTTGGCGACAGCAGCACCAGTTGGGTGATGCGCGCGCGGTTTTCCGGGCTGAGCTTGTCGATGATCGTCGGCAAGACATCGGCACCGAAGGAGAAGCCCACCAGCCAGACACGCTGCCTGCCCCACACGCCGACGTACTTCGTCATCAGCGCATCGAGCTGCTGCGCCGACTCCTCCGGCGTGCGCTCGCGCCAGTAGTACTTGAATGTGTTGACACCCAGCACCGGAATGCCGCGGTCGATGAAAGCGATGCCCAGCCGCCGGTCCAGGTCGGCCCAGCCGCCATCGCCGGAATAGATGATCGCCATGACGTCGCCCTTGCCGGCCGGCGGCGCCACGCTGATGTCGCTGACCGGCAGCACCAGGGTGGCCTGCTCCAGGCTGACTCGCGTCCACGGGCTCCAGATCAGTGCGATACCCATCAGGCCTGCGCCCACCGCTGCCAGCATGATCCAGCCCCTGCGTTTCATCGGCGCACTACGCCGGAAAGTCCACCGGAGATCAGGCTGGCCACGTTGGCCAGGATCATCGGCAAGGCAATGCCGCCGGGTACCGCCATGTAGCGGGGTTCCCATTCCGGATCGAATTTGTCCTTGTATTGCTGCAGCCCGCGGAAGTTGTAGAAGCGCTCGCCGCGACCGAAGACCAGCGCGCCGAAACGGTTCCACAGTGGCGCCTGGCGGCGGTTCTGCAAGCCGGCCAGCGGCGCCATGCCGAGGTTGAACCAGCGATACCCCTCGGCCTGCGCCCACTGCATCAGTTCCACGAACAGGTAATCCATGATGCCGGTCGGCCCGTCGGGCAGGAATCGCATCAGATCCACCGAGGCCTCCTCATGGGTGTCGTTGAGGAACAGGTTGGCGAACGCCACCAGGCGGTCGTTCTGCCATACCAGCGCCATCGGCGTGCGCGCGAGATAGCGCGGATCGAACGCCCCCAGCGAGAAGCGTTTTTCGCGTACGTTCTTGTCGCGCAGCCATGCGTCGGAGATCTCCTTCAGGCGCGGCAGCAGGGGCGCCACTGCAGCGGCTGGCACGATCTCCAGCCAAAAGCCGTCGCGAGTCAGCTTGTTCACCGTATTGCGCAACACTTTCTTCGATTTGCCGTCCAGATTGAACGAGTCCAGCCGCACGCGCGCCTCCTCGCCGATCTTCAGCAGGTTCATGCCCACTTCCAGATACAGATCCAGATCGGCCGGGCTCACCTGATAGAACACCGGCCAGCCACCGGCGTGCTCGCACTGTTCGAGGAACGCCCAGACCAGTTCGCGCCGTGCGTCCTCGTTGCTGCCCACCGGATCGCCCATGGTCACCCAGCTGCGGCCTTCGACGCCGTACATCACAAACGCCTCCTGTGCGGCGTCGAACAGCAGACTCTTGTCGCCCGTCAACGCCAGATGCGCCTGCGCCGAAGGAAACTGCTTGATCAACGGCAGCGCGCGGCTCAGATCCGCCTCGCTGGGCGGTTCGCGATGCAGCCGCACCGGCCTGATCAGGCTGGCCAGCGCGAACAGCATGCCGGCTGCCGCCGCGGCCACCAGCGCGCGCAGGGCGCGCGGCGCACCGCCTTGGTAAAAGCTGAATTCCCACCACAGGTCGGCGCTGTAATCGACGTGCTTGTAGCTGAACAACACCAGCCAGGTGGCGCAACCGAGTACCGCCAGGATCGCCCCGATCCAGCCGATCGAGAAGGTCGTGCTGAACAGCGAGGCGCGCCGATAGAACAGCCGATGCGCCGGCGCGAGCGCCATCGCCAGCAAGGCAAGCAAGGTCGCTTCCTCGTAATCGATGCCTTTCAGCAGCGAGAACACCGCACCGGCCAGCAGCAGTACCAGGGTCAGCCAATAGGCCGCGTCCAGCCGGCGCTGCAGGCCGCGGGCGAGGATCAGCAGCAGCATGCCGATCACGCTGGCCAGCAGATGCGATACCTCCAGCACGGACAACGGCAGTATGTCGCGCAGGATGGCCATGCGCACAGGCAGCGCACGGGTCGCGCCGGAAAACAGCAACACCGCACCGGAGACCAGAGTCAATCCCGCGAAGAACGACGGCAGCAGGCCAGTGAACCACGGCGTCAGCAGGGATTTCTCGCGCAGGCCGCGCGCTTCGCGCTGCAGCACCAGCACGGTGGCGGTACACAGCGGCAGCAAGTAGTAGATGACGCGGAACGCGGCCAGTGCGCCGAGGATAGGCGCGGCCAGGGCCTGGTTGCCGGTGGCGCCGAAACCAGCCAGCATGACCGCTTCGAACACACCGAGACCGCCAGGCACGTGGCTGACCAGGCCGATGATCTGGGCAATCACGAAGATCGCCAGGAAATGCCCGAAGCCGTTGTTCAGCTCATCCGGCATCAGCACGTAGAGCACGGCCGCGGCCAGCCCCCAGTCCAGCGCGCCAACCAGGATCTGGCGCAAGCCGGTGGCTACCGACGGCATGCTCACGCGCCAGCGCCCTATGCGTAGCGGACGACGAATCAGGCCGCCGGCCAACCATGCCAGCGGCACCGACGTCAGCAGCGCGCCCAATGGCAAGCGGTACGCCGCCAGCATCAGTCCGGACGGCAGCGGCACCCACAGCAAGGTCACTCCGGTCAGCGCCAGCAGACCCAGCCAGAAACTGGTGGTGCAGAACAACACCACCTTGGCCACCTCGCCGGTGGACAGGCCGTTCTGGATGTAAAAGCGATAACGGATCGAGCCGGATACCAGCAGCGACATGCCCACCGCATTGCTGAAGGCGTAGCTGATGAACGAGATCAAGGTGACCCGATGCCATGCCAGCCGTCGCCCGATCGAGGCCAGCGCAAAGCGGTCGTACAACGTCATCACCGCATAGCCCGACAAGGTGAACAGCACCGCCAGCAGCAGGCGTGCGTGCGAAATGCTCTGCACGTACTGGCGCACCTGGTGGTAGTTCACCTCTCTGGCCAGCAGGTGCAGCGCCCATAACGCCAGACACAGCATGGCCACCGACAGCACTGGCCCGGCGAGCCGGCGCAACAGCACCGTGCGCTGGCTCGGCGGCGTCAGGATCTCTCCGACGCCTTGAACCTGCTCGACTTTTTCCTGCTCCACGCGACCAACGCCCCCTGTTGAAGACCCACTAGGTTGCCACACTGAAGCTGACTGGCAATCAGCGGCGGGCTCATGAACCATCGCTCAGGTCGCTGCACGGCCCTGCTGGCCGCCGTACGGCGGCCTGGCTCCGGGCATCCGCTATGCGTTCGTCGAACCCTGCCCCAGCCGGCCCACCCAGCGGTACAGCAACAGCATCACCGTGATGAACGCCGCGCCGCCGATCCACAGCGCCGGACCGTGCGCGAAGGTGTCGCCGACCACGTCGAGCGGATAGTCCTTGCCGGAAAACGCGACGAAGGCAGCGATCACTACGCCGAGCAAGCCCTCGCCCACGATCATGCCGGAGGCCAGCAATACGCCGAGTTGCTTGGTCGCCTCGGGATTCTTCGCGCTGCGGTCGGCGCGACGGTCGAACCACCAGCCGGCGACCGCACCGACCACCACCATCAGCGTGCTCTGGGTCGGCAGGTAGATACCCAGGCCCACCGCGAGCGGCGACAAGTGGGCGGACTTGGTCGTGCGGCGCAGCACTTCGTCGATGATGATCATCACCACGCCGACCGCCCCACCAATCTCGATCAGGCTCCAGTCGATATTGTTCTTGATCACGCCCTGCGCCAGCGCCGAGATCAACCCGGCCTGCGGTGCGGGCAGCGCATTGACACGCTGCGGGCCGGGCGCGCCGACGAATCCGTAAGCATGATTGAGCAGGTCGAGGATCGGCGGAATGATCGCGGCACCGGCGATCACACCGATCACCAGCGCCCACTGCTGCTTGGACGGCGTCGCATCGACCAGCTGCCCGGTCTTGAGATCCTGCAAATTGTTGTTGGCGATCGCCGCGGCGGCAAACACGATCGAGGTGATGAACAAGGCGAACGCCACCAGTGCGTTCTCGCTGCCGACGGGCAGCCTCGAGCGGATACCGAACATCAACAACAGCGCCGCACTGATCACCACGATGATGCCGATGCCCGACAACGGGCTATTGGAGGAACCGATCAGGCCCGCCATGTAGCCGCATACGGCCGACACGAAAAAGCTCATCAGCACCACGAAGATGACTCCACTGGCCACCAGAGCCACCACGTGGTCGCCCAGTCCATGACCGGCGGTCATCGCGAAGTTCGCGATCAACCAGCCGATCGGCAGCAGGCACACCAGCGAGATCAGGCCGACCTGGCCGATCGGGATGTCGTGTTCGGTGCGCGGCAGCGAGGCGGCATTGCCGGCGCCACGCACACGCGAAGCGGCCATGGCGGAAGTCAGGCCGGTGATCACCGGCCTGACCAGCTTGGCCAGGGTCCAGATGGCGGCCACACCGATGGTGCCGGCGCCGACGAAGCGGACCTTGTGGCTCCAGGTGGCACCAGCCAGCTCCGCGATCGAGCCGGTCACCGGCACCAGCGCGGAAAAATGCGGCACGCCCCAGCCCCAGCCAACCAAGGCACCCACCAGCATCGCGATGCCGACCCACAATCCGACCAGGTGGCCGATACCGAACAACGCGAACGACAGGAAGAAATCGAACCCGGTGACGCCACCGGTATCGCCGCGGACGCGGAAGTAATGCACCACGTCGCCTGCGAATACCCGTGTCGCGACCACCACCGCAAACACCGCCGAGACGATCGAGCCCCACAGCACCGCGAGCAGGCCGGCGCGATTGGATTCGGCGGCCGCTGCGGCGCTGATGCCCTCGCCACCGCCGGCACCGACCTTCAGCACTTCGGCGCAGGCCACGCCTTCGGGATACGGCAAATCGGAATTGGTGACCAGGGCACGGCGCAGCGGGATCGAATACATCACGCCGAGGATGCCGCCCAGCGCGCAGATGGCGAACGAGGTCCAGTAGTTGAAGCCCGTCCACCAGCCGATCAGGATCAGGCCGGGCAGCACAAAGATGATCGAGGACAAGGTGCCGGCCGCCGACGCGACGGTCTGCACGATGTTGTTCTCCTGCATCGTGGCGCCCTTGAAGTAGCGCAGCACCGCCATCGAGATCACCGCGGCGGGAATCGAGGTGGCGAAGGTCAGGCCGGCCTTGAGGCCGAAAAACACGTTGGCCGCGGTGAACACCACGGTAATCACGACGCCGATGATCACGCCACGCATGGTCAATTCATTGCGCGGCGTCGTGCTGGACATGGGTTGTGCACTCACGTTTGTTTCTCCCCCGGACGGATGCTGCGGTGGAAGATAGCGTGGAATGGCCGCAGAGGGTTACCCCTTGCGCCCCGGCACTCCGGCGTGCCAAGCGTCACAATGTCAGCCGGCTCTCGAATCGCCGCGACCCGCCGGAAAGCGGGTCGACAAACGCCAGGCTGTGGGCCAGCAGCTTCAGCGGATGCCGGTAATCGTCATCTGATTTCTCGGCAAGATCCGGATACAGCGTGTCACCCGCGATCGGCGCACCCAGTGCGGCCATGTGCACGCGCAGTTGATGCTTCCTGCCGGTGACTGGATGCAGCGCATAGCGCCAGCGGTCGCCGCCGCGCTCGATCAGCTCGATCCGCGTCTCGCTGTTCGGCTCGCCGTCGGCCTCCCGCATGCGGAAGAACGGCTCGCCAGCGACAATGCGCGAGCGCCGCGACAACGGAAATTCGAGTGCCGGCAAGGCCGCGGCCAGCGCCTCGTAACGCTTGTCGATCCGGCGCTCGCGAAACAGCGACTGATAGGCGGCCCGGCTGTTTCGGTTCGCCGAGAACAGCACCAGTCCCGCGGTCAACCGATCGATACGGTGCAGCGGAACCAGGTCAGGATTGCCCAGCCGACGGATCAACCGACGCAGCAACGTCTGCTCGACGAAACCGCCCGCCGGCGTCACCGGCAGAAAGTGTGGCTTATCCGCCACTACCAGATGGTCGTCCGCATGCAGCACGGTTTCGGTAAACGGAATCGGCAGCTCATCCACCACCTCGCGGTAATAGTGGATGCACATCCCTTCCCGATACGGCGTCTGCAGCGTGATCGCGACACCCTGCCCGTCCAGCACGCGTCCACGCACGATGCGATCCAGCCATTGCTCGCGACTGATCGCGGCGAACTGTGCGCATAGGCCGTCGAGCGCGGTCGGCCATGCGCCAGCAGGCAGATGCACGGTGCTGGCATGGGGGTCGCGGGTGAAGGTTGGGGTGGCTGGATTCATAGCTGCCGCCAGTCTAATGCGCCCTGCCGGACTGGCCGCCGTGAGACGCATGTCTGGATTTTTGTGGGAGCGACTTCAGTCGCGATGGCTTTTCTCTCTGGTTGTTGGTTTGAAGCGAAGAGCTTTCGTGCGCCTGCGGCGCCCGAGTTACTTTCTCTTTGTGTGGCCAAAGAGAAAGATAACCAAAGAGAAAGGCCACCCCGCTTGGCGCTTGCCGGGCTTCCTGCCCGGCAAGTCCGTGAGCCGGGGCCGGGCTTTTCGACAGGGCTCCTGCCCTGACGAAAAGGAGTCGACCTCCTTGTCGACTCCCGCTGCGCGGCCTGTCGTCCCCGTCTCACCGCCGCACAGGGGCCCCGGGTAGAGCAGCGGGCCTTCCTGGCCCGCACTCGGTGAAAAGCCGAAGCGAAGCGTCGCTCTGGCTGTTGCTCTGCTCTTCTGAAAAGTACGCGCAGGAGGCGCGTTGCTTTACCGGGGCCCCTCTGCAGCGGCGGGTGGGTGAAGGAACAGCCCGCAGGGTGGCCGGCAGCGATGCCGGCCAGTTTGGCGTCAGCACAGGATGTGCTGTCGACAAACCCCGTAACCCACCCGCGGACTTGCCGGGCAGGAAGCCCGGCAAGCGCGTAAGCGGGGTGCTCTTTCTCTTTGGTTACTTTCTCTTTGAGCACACAAAGAGAAAGTGACTCGGGCGCCTACGGCGCACGAAAGCTCTTCGCTTCGAATCAACCACCCAGAGCCAAAGCATCGCCCGCCAGCGGGCTCCTACAAGAAGAGCTAGCCCCTTACCTATCGCAAAGAGTGAGTCGACCACCTCACCGCGTAGAATAGTCGGCTGTCGTCCCAAGGCACCTCCATGGCACTCAACTCCACCATCTACAAAGTCGAACTGCAGATCAGCGACATGGATCGGCATTACTACGCCACCCATGCACTGACCCTGGCGCGGCACCCCTCAGAAACCGAGGAGCGCCTGATGGTGCGCCTGCTCGCATTCGCGCTGTATGCGGACGCGCGGCTGGAGTTCGGCAAAGGCATCAGCGACGAGGACGAGCCGGCGCTGTGGCGCAAGGCGTATACCGACGAGATCGAGCTGTGGATCGAAGTCGGCCAGCCGGACGAGACGCGCATCCGCAAAGCCTGCGGCCGTTCCCGACAGGTAGTCGTCATCAACTACGGCGGCAACGCGGCGGAGATCTGGTGGAACAAGGTCGGTGCGGCGCTGGGCCGCAACAAGAACCTCACCGTGCTCGACATCCCCGCCGGCACCGTGGCCGAACTGGTCGAACTGCTGCAGCGTGGCATGCGGCTGCAGTGCCTGATCCAGGACGGCCAGCTGCAGATGATGAACGATGCCGATGCGGTCGCCGTCGATCCGCTGCGCCGCATGGCGCCCACCGAAACCGTGAACTGAGTGACCGTGCCGGCGACCACACGTGACACAGCGCTGCGCCGCGTCGTGGGCATCGTGGCGCTGCTCAACCTGGGTTATTTCGGCGTCGAATTCGCGGTCGCGCTGGCGATCGGTTCGGTCTCGCTGTTTGCCGACAGCGTCGATTTTCTGGAAGACGCCTCGGTGAATCTGCTGATCCTGCTCGCGCTCGGCTGGAGCCTGAAGGCCAGGGCGCGCATGGGCATGGGGCTGGCTGGCATCCTGCTGGTGCCTGCGCTCGCCACGCTGTGGGCGCTGTGGAGCAAGTTTCAGCTTCCCGCACCGCCGGCACCGCTGCCGCTGACGATCACCGGATTCGGTGCCATGTTCGTCAACTTCGGCTGCGCGATGCTACTGATGCGCTACCGTCACCACGGCGGCAGCCTGACCCGTGCCGCATTTCTGTCGGCGCGCAACGACGTGTTCGCGAATATCGCCATCGTGATCGCAGGCGCAGCCACCGCGATGACCCACTCCGTCTGGCCCGACATGGTCGTCGGTGCCGGCATCATGCTGATCAACGCGGATGCAGCGCGCGAAGTCTGGCAGGCCGCGCGCAGCGAGCATCGGGACGCGACCGATCTGCCTGCCTGAGCCGTATCCATCAGGACGCCGCGCCCTGTTTGCCGGATAATCGCCGCTTCGCCCACGTCTCAATGGAGTCACCCATGCGCTGGTTGCTGTCCCTGCTCGCCGTCTTCGGCCTCGCCGCCTGCACCGCCGCTCCGCCAGCCCATGCCACCGGCAGCGTGGACAAGCTCACCACGATCGATCAGAAAGTCGGTACCGGCGCCGAGGCGAAGAACGGCATGGTCGTGCTGGTGCATTACACCGGCTGGCTGTACGACGACAGCGCCAAGGACAAGCACGGCGCGAAGTTCGACAGCTCGCGCGATCACGGCGAACCGTTCTCCTTCATGCTGGGCCAGGGCAGCGTGATCGCCGGCTGGGACCAGGGCGTGGCCGGCATGCGCGAAGGCGGCAAGCGCATCCTGCTGATTCCGGCGGCACTCGGCTACGGCGCCCGCGGCGCCGGCGACGACATCCCGCCGAACGCTTCACTGGTGTTCGAGGTGGAGTTGCTGAAAGTCGGCAACTGAGCGGACTGACGGTCTGCGGCGATCAATCGTCCTGCGCGGCTGCCTCGCGGCCTTGCTGGCGGATGATCGCCTCCTCGCGGGCGTCGATGATCGACTGCATTACGCTGTCGACATCGGCGATGCTTTCGTCGAACTCGAAGTGACCGGTGAGCTCGCTGTCCGGATGCAGCTCGCCCAGCTCGTACAGCGCCCACATCTCCTCGCCGTAATACGTGTCCAGTAGTTCCGGCGCGAAGCGCGACAGGCTGATCGTGATGTTGCCCACGTCACGTCGCAGCATCGCCCGTGCCGCGTTGTTGCCGGAGGCGCTGACCGCCTGCGGCAGATCGATGATCACCGGACCATCCGGCCCGACCAGCACGTTGTACTCGGACAGGTCGCCATGGATCAGCCCCACGCACAGCATCCGCGCCACCTGCTGCATCAGGAAACGGTGGTATTCGCGCGCGGTGTCCGCTGACAGTTCCACTTCGCCGAGCCGCGGCGCGGAATAACCATCCGCATCGGTGACCAGTTCCATCACCAGCACGCCATTGAAATAGCCGTACGGCTTCGGTACCCGCACCCCGGCTGCGGTCAGCTGGTACAGCGCATCGACCTCGGCGTTCTTCCAGGCGGCCTCGGCCTCTTTGCGGCCGAACTTGGTCGCCTTGCCCATGGCGCGCATCTGCCGGCTGCCACGCACCTTGCGGCCTTCCTGGTACTGCACACGCGCCTGGAAGCTGCGTTGCGCCATGTCCTTGTAGACCTTGGCGCAACGAATGTCCTCGCCCGAGCGGACGACGTAGACGGAGGCTTCCTTGCCGCTCTTCAGCGGTCGCAGCACCTGATCGATCACGCCCTCCTCGATCAGTGCCTGCAGGCCCTTAGGTGTTTTCATGCGTGGGAAAGCTTCAACAATTCGTGGAATAACGCCCATTATGGCCGATCGGCGGCCCCACCTGTCTTTTCCGGAATCGCCGCGGGCATCGAGCACACCGGAGCGGCATCGATACCGGCCATGAAAACGACGAAGCCCCGGCCGATCGGCCGGGGCTTCGCTGCAGCACGCTGGCTTACTTCAGTTCTTCGAGCACATTGTCGCGCTCGATCTTGTACACCTTGGCCGGCGTCTTCCTCAGCATCTGCAATCGCAGCTTGCCGGCCTGCTGGCAGGCATTCCTGCCGTCGGCAAAGATGCCGCCCTCGTTGCATTTCCAGTCGTAGAAATTGGCCAGCCCTCCCGCCAACTGCAGGCTGAAATCGGTGCTCTGCGCGCCGGCATCGAAGGGAACACCTGCCATGTTGTTCTGGAACCAGCGCATCCATGCCGGTGAACCGATCGGCGGCACCTTGTCCGGCGCCTGGAACGTCGGATTCATCGGCGACAGCTGCGGGCTCTCGGCCGTGAGATGGCAGCTCATGCAGGCGCTGATCGGATTGTCTACCGGGCCGTCCAGGCGTCCGTTCCAGCCCAGGTGGGTCGGCGGCAGTTCCGGCTTGGCATTGATCGCCGTTTCCTTCAGATCGGGATTGATTTTCGTCGTTACCGGTTGCTTGTTGGTGTAGCTGTCGCCGGTATCCTCCGGGTCATTGCCCCACATCACACCGACGGGTACCAGGTTGTCCCAGCCGGGCTTGCCGGTGACCGCGCCGTTGTACTGGAACGTACCGAATACCCAACCGGTGCCGGGAATACGCGTGTCGCGCACGGCGAAATCCATCTGGATCAGCGCCACCTTCTTGATCGATCGGTCAGCCGATTCGAAGGTATTGGTGACGTAGCCATCCCACAGCACCGGATTGACCAGGAACGGCACCTGCTTCAGATCGATGTCGGCGAACAGCGCCTTGCACACCACGGTGCCGTTGTGAAAGCTGTTCGGCTTGGAGGTGAACGAAGGATCGGGGTTCTGTGGATCTTTCCACACCTGGCCGATGGTGTAGGCACCGACGTCGTTGTAGATGCCCACCGCGTAGGTCTGTCCGGTGGCGATCTGGGTCGGCGCAAGCTGCTTGGTCTGGATCTCCGCTTCCTTGGTGAGGCCGTGGATGCCCTCGCGGCCGAATGGGCCGTAGTGCTGCCAGGGCATGTGGTACCACTGGCGCACGGTGTTCTTCTGCACGTCCCAGTTGGTGCTGACGTTGCCTTCGAGGCAGTACTTGCCGACGGCATCGACATACGGGCGCCAGTGTTCGAAATCGTTGTCGAGCTTGGGCGGCAGCAGCTTGAAGAACGCGGGTGGATTTCCGGTCGGTTGCTGATGCGGATAATTCTGGCTCAAGTGGAACAGCGGCCCGGTGTAGCTGGACGGCGGCTGGTAGCCGAAATCCGGGAACGTACCCGCGCTGGCGACCCCCGCCGCAAGCGTGGAAGCGACGATAGCCGCGACGATCCTGCCTTGACGCATGTGCATTGATGTTCTCCCCCTTGGTTGAATATCCCTGCCGCAGGCCTTCTTGGCCGTGCGGCCCCACTGCATTCCGGTTGCACCGGACATAGATCACCAGGCGAATGGCTTACCGCCGCCCGGCCGCGATTGCGCCGGCGAAATGACCGTCTGGATTCCGGCCGACTTGCCATGCATGCTGACGCAAGTCGAATTCGGCAGTCATTGAAAGAAATGACTGTTGCGGCCGTCGTCATGGCAGTTGTAGGCTCCGCTAGCCCACGAGCTTCTCGCTGGCGGGATCCGCCGCTCCGATCAGGTGCCGTTACGCGCTGGCAAGGTCATCGTGTTGCCGAGACGATCTCGAACGAGTGCCGGCGCGCCGCATGCTCGAACACGTTGGCCGTAATCAGCAATTCATCCGGCCGGTGGCGTGCGATGAACGCCTCGATGCCGCCCTTCACGGTATCCGCAGCGCCCACCACCGCACAGGCCAGCGCACGCTCCACCATGAGTTTTTCCGGCGGCGTCCAGTACGACTCGATATCGTCGATCGGCGGCGGGATCAGTCCCGGCCGGCCGCGACGCAGGTTGATGAAACTCTGTTGCTGGGTGGTGAACAAGCGTCGCGCCTCGGCATCGCTGTCCGCGGCGACCACGTTGATGCCCAACATCGCATACGGCTGCTGCAAGCGCGCCGATGGCCGGAAATCGCGCCGATACAGCGCCAGCGCCTCGTCCATCGCATCCGGCGCGAAGTGCGAGGCGAACGCAAACGGCAGGCCGAGCTGGGCCGACAGCGTCGCGCTGAACAGGCTGGAGCCGAGCAACCACACCGGCACCTCGATGCCGGCACCGGGCACGGCACGCACCTGCTGGCCAGGTACCGCCGACTCGAAATAGGCGAGCAGTTCCAGCACGTCCTGCGGGAACGCATCGGCGCTGTCGAAATACCGGCGCAATGCCTTCGCGGTCGGCTGATCGGTGCCCGGCGCCCGGCCCAGGCCCAGGTCGATGCGCCCCGGATACAACGACGCCAGCGTGCCGAACGCCTCGGCTACCTGCAGCGGCGCATGATTCGGCAGCATGATGCCGCCGGCGCCGACGCGGATGGTCGAGGTGCCGCCAGCCACGTGCCCGATCAGCACAGCCGTCGCGGCGCTGGCGATGCCCGGCATGTTGTGGTGCTCGGCCAGCCAGTAACGCCGGTAGCCGAGACGCTCGCCCAGCCGGGCCAGATCCAGCGTGTTGCGGAAAGCCTGTGCGGCATCGCTGCCTACGGTGACCGGTGCCAGATCAAGAATGGAAAACGGAATCATGTCGCGCTCTCGCCAGATCGGAAGTTCCCGATCTGGGGACAGTCGTGTCAATTGCCACCGTTGTGCCCACCCTTATTTTCTGTGGGAGCGACTTCAGTCGCGATGGCTTTGCTCTTTGGTTGTTTGTTTGAAGCAAGAGCTTTCGTCCTCCTGCGGAGGGCGAGTCACTTTCTCTTTGCGTGCTCAAAGAGAAAGTAACCAAAGAGAAAGAGCACCCCGCTTACGCGCTTGCCGGGCTTCCTGCCCGGCAAGTCCGCGGGTGGGTTCCGGGGTTTGTCGACAGGGCCTCCTGCCCTGACGCCAAACTGGTTCGCATCCCTGCGAACCACCCTGCGGGCTGTTCCTTCACCCACCCGCCGCTGCAGAGGGGCCCCGGGTAGAGCAGCGGGCCATCCTGGCCCGCACTCGGTGAAAAGCCGAAGCAAAGCGAGGCGTCGCCCTGGCTGTTGCTCTGGCTCTTCTGAAAAGTGCAGGCCACGATGGCCTGCTGCTCTACCCGGGCCCCTGTGCGGCGGTGAGACGGGGACGATAGGCCGCGCAGCGGGAGTCGACAGGGAGGTCGACTCCTTTTCGCCAGGGCAGGATGCCCTGTCGAAAAGCCCGGCCCCGGCTCACGGACTTGCCGCCCAGGGATGGGCGGCAAGCGCCAAGCGGGGTGGCCTTTCTCTTTGGTTACTTTCTCTTTGGCCACACAAAGAGAAAGTGACTCGGGCGCCGCAGGCGCACGAAAGCTCTTCGCTTCAAATCACCAACCCAAGAGCAAGAGCTAAGAGCATCGCCCGCCAGCGGGCTCCTACAAACAAGAAGGGCTGTGCAAAGTAACTCGGCGGTCGAAGGCGGATGAAAGCCAATGGCCTCTGGTCCGGCAATGGAGTGAGCCAGAGCATCGTGATTGAAGGCGCTTCTACAGGCGCTCCTGCCGACGTCTACAATGGCTCATTCTCACTTCATGGCGCACCTCGATGACTGAACCGGTTCGCCTCGCCAAACGTGTCGTCGCGCTGGCGCAGTGCTCGCGGCGCGAGGCCGAGCAGTACATCGAGGGCGGCTGGGTATACGTCGATGGCATCGTGGTGGAAGAGCCGCAGTTCATGGTCGACACGCAAACCGTCGAGCTCGATCCCGCCGCCAAACTGATCCCCACCGAACCGGCCACCCTGGTGCTGCACAAACCGGTTGGCTACGACGCCGGCGACGGCCCGAACCCGGCCAGCGCGCTGGTCACGCCGCAGACGCGATCGCCCGATGACACTTCCGGGGTGCGTCCGCTCAAGCGGCACCTGCAGCGGCTGACCGCACCGCTGCCGATGCCGGCCGGCGCCAGCGGCCTGCTGATCTTCACCCAGGACTGGCGCGTCACCCGCAAGCTGACCGAAGACATCGAGCGGGTCGAACAGGAATTCGTCGTCGACGTCGAGGGCGCGCTGATCCCCAACGGACTGGCCCTGCTCAACCACGGCCTGCGCTTCAACAACTACGCGATGCCGCCGATCAAGGTCAGCTGGCAGAGCGAACAGCGGCTGCGCTTCGCGTTCAAGGTCTTGCAGCCGACCCAGATCGAACCGATGTGCCAGGCGGTCGGGCTCAAGGTGCTGGCGATGAAGCGCCTGCGCGTGGGCCGCATTCCGCTGGCGAAACTTCCGCCGGGGCAATGGCGTTACCTGGCGCCCGGCGAACGCATCTGAAGTCCCGTCGCGTTTCGTCACGCCACGCCGCTCGCCCTGAGCGTAGCGCTGCGAAGTCGAAAGGCAGCCCTTCGACTTCGGCCCTGCGGGCCTACGCTCAGGGCGAACGGCGTGGGCTTGTTCGGGGCCCGACCCTGCCCAACCGCCATCGGAACGGCTTAGACTTGCCTGCGCGTCACGTGTCGCAGTCATCCAACCATTACGGAGAGCAGCATGAGCAAGGGCCTTGATTCAAAGAAGAGCGAAAAGAAAAAGCCGGCCAAGACCATGAAGGAAAAGAAGGCCGCCAAGCAGGAAAAGAAGAAGAACAAGTAATCGGCTCCCGCATGAAGATCGGGCGGGATGTGGCCTGTCGCCGCATCCCGCCGCTGCGAGACAACACTCCGCCCCCATTCCCGAACATGGCCCGGACATGACTGCGGATCGACCGCAACCCTTCCGGCAGCTCAACTTCTGCCGCCCCCGGCCGATAGAAAGAAGCGATCGGGCGAAATCGGCGCGCTGGAAGACAGGACACACCGTATGGGGGTCAGCATGTGGCGGCGCCTTTTTCGCGTCCGCGAGGTAACGGTCAGCCGCACGCGGCCGCCCGTTGCCTCGCGGACGGCCACGCCTGCACCGGCACTCAAAAGCAACCCCGTGTCGCCGCCGGCGCTGTCGCTGGAGGAGATCGACGACCGCTTCCACCGTTTCGTGCTGGGCCTGCCGGAAGCACAATCCGCTGAGCCGAATAGTACAGAGCTGGCCACGCTCAAGCGGCTGGAACTGCTCAGCACACGCTTCGATATGCGCAGCCTGCCGCGCCTGCCGACCGTATTGCCGCAATTGCTGCGCACCTTGAAGAGCGACAAGGCCGCCGGGGGCGAACTGGCCAAGCTGGTCGGCCGCGATCCGCTGATGGTGGGCGAAGTCATGCGGGTCACCAGCAGCGTGTTCTACCGTTCGGCGCAACCCATCACCAGCTTGCAGCATGCGGTGGTGCTGCTCGGTCAGGAGGGACTGCGCCGGGTGATCACCCAGCACGTCATGAAACCGATCCTGCAGGCCAACGTGGGCGCGCTGGGCCACGCGGCGGGTGAGCGTTTGTGGGAGCACGCCGAGCGCTGTGCGCATGCGTGCGCCTGGCTGGGTCGCAGCGCGGGTTGCGATGCTTTCGAAGCCTATCTGGCCGGCATCGTCTGCCACACCGGTACGGGTGCCGTGGTGCGCTTGCTGGATCAGCTGATGCCTGCCGAGACTCCGCCGCTCTCCTCCGGCTTTCTCAAGGGCTGTTCGCAGCTCGCCGCCCGGCTGTCGTTGCAAGCTGCGCAACACTGGGAGCTGCCGCCGCGGGTGATCGAAGCGATGACCGAATGCCAGGGTCCGGCGACCCCGACAGGGTCGGCACTGGGCAGGACGCTCTCGGTGGCCGACACGCTGGCGATTGCCCAGTTGCTGGTCGAACACGACCGGCTCGCGGCCGATCTCGATCTCAGTCACAGCTGGCCCGATATCCTCGGGCCGAACCTGCTGGCCCGCTGCCAGCAGGATCTGCGAAGGCAGTTTCCGGACGAGACCCGGCGGGTCTGAGCCGATCAGTACGTGCTCATCCAGACATGCCCATTCAGTACTGGCCCATATAGTCGCGCTTGCCGATATCCAGACCGTTATGGCGCAGCAGCGCGTACGCCGTGGTGACGTGGAAGAAGAATTGCGGCAGACCATAGCTCAACAGATAGGCCCGACCATCGAACCGGCGCTCCTTCGGGGTGCCCGGGCGAGTGACGATCTCGCGCTGGGCGCTGCCTGCGAACTGCGCCGGCGAGAAACCGTCGATAAAGCCGAGTGTGCGGGCGATCAGGTCGCGCAGTTCCCCGAACGTCTGCTCCTCGTCGTCGTACTTCGGCACGTCGGCGCCAGCCAGCCGCGCCGACACGCCGCGCGCGAAATCGCAGGCGATCTGCACCTGCCGGCGCAACGGAAACATGTCCGGAAACAACCGGGCCTGGGTCAACGCAGCCGGCTCGATGTTCTTCTCGGCCGCATGCGCCTCCGCCTTGGCCAGGATCGCGGCGAGACCGCCGAGCATCTGCCTGAAGACGGGGATGGAGCTGCTGTACATCGTGTCGGTCACGGGCTGTTCCTTCGATCGGTGAGGTAGGGATCGGCATAGCCTAACCGGTCGACAGAGCATCCCTAGCATGCCGCCATCGACGAACGCCCTGTCACCGCAGATCGAGGTGCATCGGCTGGGTGACCAGACCGGTATCGCTGACCAGTAACGGGCCGCTCGGCACGAAGCCGAAGTGCAGGTATATCGGCATCGCCATGGCCGAGGCCTTCAAGGTGAAATGGCACGTCCCGGCGCGGCGTACCGCGTCGCGCATCGTGCGCTGCCACAGCTGACGCGCAATGCCATGGCCGTGCATCCGGGTGCTGACGAAGAACTGGAACAAGTGGGTGTCATCGCGCATCGCCGCCACTCCGACCAGGCGATCGCCGTCCAGCCACGCCAGATGAAAGCGCTGGCCGTCCTGGATCTTCTGCCGTATCACTCTTGCGGTCATGCCATAGAGCAGCGGCCCAGCCGCACTGAGCGGTTGCTCCGGCAGGATCCAGCGTCGGGTCACGCGGCGCGCCAGCATGCCGATGGCCAGCGCATCCTGCGGGCGGGCCAGACGGTAACGTATCTTCATTGACATCACTCGTCCGCGCGGAACACCAGGCTGCAGCAGGTCACCGCGCCTTCGGCCTTCTGCAACTCGGACACGTCGACAACCATCACGTGGAAGCCGGCATCGAGCAGCCGTTGCCGCGTGCGGGGGAAACTGGCCGGCATCACCAGAGTGTCGCCGATACGCAGCACATTGGCGGCGTGCGGTTCGGCGGGGTCGATCTCGATCACCCGAAAGTCGGCGAACCGGTCGCGGTCCACCCATTCGGACTGCAGCAGCAACGTGTCATCGCCGAGCTGCGTCACCGCGGACTTCAGGTGCAGACAGCCGCGGGTCGGCACGCCTTGCACGGCATAGCCACGGTCAGCCAGCAGCTCACGCAACTGGGCGATACCCTCGGCATTGCTGCGCGCCGATTCGCCGACATACAGCGTGCGACCGACGCGCAACACATCGCCGCCATCCAGCGTGCCCGGCGCCGCTATCGCCAACACCGGCCGGTAACCGCGCAGCACCTCGGCCACGCTGGCCACCTCGGCGCGGCGTGACAAGGCGCCGGGCCGGGTCAGCACGGCGACCTCGTCCAGCACGATCGCCACGTCCTCGACGAAGACCGAGTCGGGCAGGTCCGGCTCGGCCGGCAAGGTCAACAGGCGGCAGCCGAGTATTTCCAGCGCACGCTGATAATCGCGATGTTGCGCACTGGCACGCGCCACATCGATCGCCTCGCGTGGCACATACGACAGCTCGCAATCGCCGAGGGCGGAGCTGACTTCGCGGGTAACGGCAATCCACATGGTGGTTCCTTGGACAATACGGCTCAGGGATGACGGGCTTGCCACGCGGCCAGCGCGACGCGGTAGCGTTCGAGTGCTTCCTCATAGAGGTCGTACACGCAGTGCGTGCAGCCTTCGCCACAGCAATCGGCGGCGTCCGGCTCGGTGGGACGCACGGGCGGCGGATCGGCGGGATCCGGCACCGGCAACGTGGATTCACTTGGACTCACTGCGTTCCTGTCTGCATCGCGCATGCGGCGGACATGCCGTCTCGATGGCCGATGGTGCCGCCAATCGCCGTCGAAGCTCAAGCGGGCCGCGCGGTGAGTGCACGCAGCCCGCCGTGTTCCTGCGGTTACTTGGTCGCAGGCTTGCGGAAGCGATAGATGAACTGATCGGTATGGCCGCGTATCGACTTGTCGAACACCTTGACGGTGTGCGGGTCGCTCGGGTTGCGCAGCGCGTTGCTCTCGCCGTCGTACACGAAGCCGGCCGCTTCCACCTGCTTCTTCACGATTGCCGGATCGATCCGGTGCAGCGTATCCGTGTCGGCCATGCCGGAACCTGCTGGCGCCACGTGGTCGATGACCACCCACAGGCCGCCGGGCTTCAGCGCGTCGAACACCTGCTTGTTGAGCACCGCGGGGTCGACCTTGCCCATGAACTTGTCGGGGTAGTCGTGATAGTTCTGCGAGGTGAACACCAGGTCAACCGATTCCGGCACGCTCAGCTGGTTCGCCGGCTGGGTCAGCACGCTGACGTTGGCGTAGTGCGGATCGGCGGCGAGCTTGCCGGAACCGGCCACGCCGTCGGTATCTTCTTTCGCGTACTCGTTCGGCCACACCACGTAAACGTGGCCTTGCGGCCCCACGATCGCGCTGAACACACGGGTGAAGTAGCCGCTGCCGGGAATCAGCTCCGCCACTTTCTGGCCCGGTTTCACTTCCGCAAACATCATCACCGCGCCGACCTTGCGGCGGGCATCCTCGGAACTATCGGGGTGGCGGGCCGGATCATTGACCGCTTTCTGCACCGCGGCGGAAACCGACGCTTCGTGCGCGTTCGCAGTCTGGGCATGGGCCAGGGCCACGGTGGGAAGGGCGACAGCAAGCAACACAGCAATGACGGTGGAGCGCATGGTCGTACTCCTCTAGTGAGCAAGGGTCCTGAATTGTGCTCCCGAATGGGGGCTACGGCCCTGTGCCGCTTGGCACAGGGCGCTGCCACGGTTCATGCTCCATGCTCACCTGCGGCCCTGCTTCGCCCAGGCTGATACACGCACGCCCCAGTGTGCTGCAGCACGGAGGACCCGATGCCAAGCCGTACCCCCTTGCCGGCGTTAATCCTGGCGCTTTTATTGTCCCTGCCCGGCCTGCCGTGCCATGCGCAGTCGGCCGCGCAATGGCAGGCGGCACAGATCGCTGCGTCGCAGAAGTCCGAACAGATCATGCAGGACGCCAACAAGCGCAAAAGCCTGCTGGCCCAATACCAGGTGATGCGCGACGCCCATGCGCAGAACCAGGACCCCGCCTTCCATATCATCTTCGGCCAGTACCTGAGCTGGTACCAGACCTTCATCGGCGACTATCCGGACGCCGCTGCCAGCTTTTCGATCAGGCAGGTGGCGCTGCCGGACGACCGCCCTTCGCCGTTGGACGACCCCGATGACACCGCCCATCCAGCGTTGGAGGTCATTCCCGAATTGGCCAAAAACTACCGCGCCGTGTTCTTCAACGAGGCGCACAACATACCGTTCACCCGTACGCTGACCGTGCAGCTGTTGGGCAAGTTGCGTGCAGAAGGCTTCAACTATTTTGCCGCCGAAACGCTCTACCAGACCGACACCGGGTTGCAGGCACGCGGCTACCCGATCAAAGGCAGTGGTTTCTACACCGAAGAGCCGATCTGCGCCGAGATGGTCCGCACCGCCCTGAAGCTGGGCTTCAAGGTGATCGCCTACGAGGCGCTCTCCGATGCCACCGGCGACGCCCGCGAAGCCGAACAGGCGCGCAATATTGACCGGCAGGTATTCAAGGCAGATCCTTCGGCACGGCTGGTGGTCGATGCCGGTTACGCGCATATCCAGGAATCGGGTGTCTATCTCGGCGGCTCTTCCATGGCCGAGCATCTGCACAAGCTTTCCGGCATCGACCCACTCACTGTGGAACAGACCATGCTATTTCCGCATCAGTCCGGCGACGACGATCATCCGTATTACGCCGCGGTCATGCAAAAGCTGCAGCCGAAGATGCCGATCGTGTTCACGGACAAAGCCGGCAAGCCCTGGTCGTTGCGAGAAGGGTATGACGTAAGTGTGTTCTTTCCGCCACAGCAAATGCGGCACGGACGCCCCACATGGCTCACTCTCGGCGGTCTGCGCACGCCCTATTTCGTCAGCGGCGAACGCTGTAGACGTTCATACCCATGCCTGGTGGAGGCACGATATGCCGACGAAGGTGACGACGCGATTCCAGCCGACCTCGTAGCGCTCAATCCGGTACTCCCGAATGCCGTGGAAGAGGAACGTATTCGTTTCCATCAAGGCGCACCGGTCAGCGACCTTTATCTTCGGCCCGGTAAATACAGACTGACTTTCAGTGATCAAGACGCTCATGTGCTGTTCCGGCAGGACATTACCGTCCGGGATGAAAATCATGCCGAATCATCCACCCACTCAGACCCGCCTCAGGCACCGCCAAAGGCCGGGGCCGCAACGAGCTCCGCAGACCCGCAAGCTTCGGCTCGCCCGCTCTTCGGCCAAGTCAGATCAAGGCCCGCAGGTGTCGTAGGCATGACTACTGTCCCGGGCAAGCTTCATCGCCTCCACGTATAACAAGCGGATGCGGCCTGGTGGATGGTCACCCGAACAGGCCAGCACCGCGATCCGCCCGACGATCAACCGATGGGGAGCAAGACCCGATGACTCGATGGAAAATCCGCCCGCTGCTGACACTGGCTGGCGTGCTGGCTACGTTCATGGCCGCCGCTACCGACCAGGCCCGTCACGACGATGGCGCCATGCTCGGCTTCACTCCCGCCCATGCTGCCGCTCAGCAGAGCCTGGAACAACGCTTCGACGCCCTGCTCGACCCCGCTGATCAGCGCAGCTGGCTCAAGCAGATGTCATCCGGGCCCAACCACGTGGGGTCGCCGCACGACAAGGCGAATGCCGAGTTCATGCTGGCGAAGTTCCGCGAATGGGGCTGGGACGCGCATATCGAGACGTTCAGCGTGCTGTATCCCACGCCGAAGAAGGTGGCGCTGGAGCTGCTGGGTCCGCACCCGTACACCGCCGTGCTGAAAGAGCCCGCCGTCGCTGGCGATGCCACCTCGAACACACCCGGTGCGTTGCCTCCCTACAACGTCTACGGCGGCGACGGCGACGTCACCGCCGCGCTGGTCTATGCCAACTACGGCATGCCGGACGACTACAAAGAGCTGGCCCGCCGCGGCATCGACGTGCGCGGCAAGATCGTGATCACCCGCTACGGCGGCGGCTGGCGCGGTCTGAAGCCCAAGCTTGCGCAGGAACACGGTGCCGTCGGTTGCCTGATCTATTCCGATCCGCACGACGACGGCTACGCCCAGGGCGATGCCTATCCGCAAGGCGGCTGGCGCCCCGCGCAAGGTGTGCAGCGCGGTTCGGTGGCCGACATGCAGCTGTATCCGGGTGATCCACTGACGCCGGGCATCGGTTCCACCCCGGAGGCCAAGCGGCTGGCGATCAAGGATGCGAAAACCATTCTGAAGATTCCGGTGCTGCCGATTTCCTATGCCGACGCCACCCCGCTGCTGCAGTCGCTGACCGGCCCGGTGGCGCCGTCCGGCTGGCGCGGTGCGTTGCCGCTGACGTATCACGTCGGTCCCGGCACGGCCAAGGCGCACCTCACCGTGCTGTCGGACTGGAGCCAGAAATCGATCTATGACGTGATCGCCACGCTCAAGGGCTCCACCGCACCGGACCAATGGATCGTGCGCGGCAATCATCACGACGGCTGGGTGTTCGGTGCCTGGGACCCGCTCGCCGGCAATGTCGCCCTGATGGCCGAGGCCAAGGCGATCGGCGAACTGGTCAAACAGGGTTGGCGGCCGCAACGCACCCTCGTCTACGCGAGCTGGGACGGCGAGGAGCCAGGTCTGCTCGGCTCGACCGAATGGGCCGAGACGCACGCAGCCGAACTGCAGAAAAAGGCCGTGCTGTACCTCAACTCGGACACCAACGGCCGCGGTTTCCTCGATGCTGGCGGCAGCCATTCATTGCAGCATCTGGTCAACCAGGTTGCCGAGGGCGTGACCGATCCGGAAACCCACGTCAGCGTGCGCGAACGCATGCGCGCGCACATGCTGGTCGCCGGCTTCAGCAAGGATGCGAAGCCCGAGGCCAAGGCGAACGCCAAGCTGGCGGCAGCAGGCGGCGACGTGCCGATCCAGGCGCTGGGCTCCGGCTCCGACTACAGCGCGTTCCTGGAACATCTTGGCATCGCCTCGCTCGACCTCGGCTTCAGCGGCGAGGACGACAACGGCGGCATCTACCATTCGCGCTACGACTCGTTCGACCACTACGCGCGCTTCGGCGACCCCACCTTCGAGTACGGCGTGGCGCTCTCCAAAGTCGCGGGCCACGTCGTGCTACGCACCGCCGATGCGAGCGTGTTGCCCCTGCGCTTCGGCGATTTCAGCAGCACGCTCGACCGCTATGTGGGTGAACTGCACAAGCTGGTCGACGACACCCGCCAGGCTACCGAGGAGCAGCACCAGTTGCTGGATCTGCACGCGTTCACGCTAACCGCCGACCCGACCCGGCCGCTCGCGCCGCCCGCGCGCGACTCCGACATGCCCGCGATCGACCTGGCCCCGCTGGAACAAGCCTCGAAGCAGCTCAAGCAGAGCGCGCAAGCGTATCAGGCGGCCTACGATAAACGCGCCGCCGCAGGCTTCGACATGCCGGCTCCGCAACAGCAGCAGCTCAACCAGTTGATGGGCAGCCTGGAGCAGGCCCTGACCGATCCCGCCGGCCTGCCGGGCCGCGCCTGGTTCAAGCATTTCATCTATGCACCGGGCATGCTCACCGGCTACGACGTCAAGACCATGCCCGGCGTGCGCGAAGCGATCGAAGCCCGCCGCTGGAACGAGGCCAACCACTACGCCACGGTTACCGCGAACGTGCTCGACCGCTATCGCGCGCAACTCGATCAGCTGACTGCACTATTGAACAAGTAAGTCCGTTCACGGAAACGGGCACCCTGGAGCTCATGCCATTGCCTCGAACAGGAGTCAGGTTTGCATGCATGTTGCTGCTTGCCGGCATGTCGGCGGCAGCTCACGCGCAATCGGCCGACTCGTGGCAGGCCCGTCAGGCCGAGGCTTCGCGCGTGTACGGAAACATCGTGCACGAAGCCGACCGGCACAAGGGGCTGCTGGCCCGCTACCAGGTCATGCGCGCAGCCTATGCCGGCAACAGGGATCCCGCCTTCCATCAGATGTTCGACCAGTACCTGAGCTGGTATCAGACCTTTCTCGGCGACTATCCCGGCGCCTCGGCCACCTTTTCCATCAAGCAGGCGCAACTGCCGCAGGACAGTCCACCGCCGCTGTCCGGCTCCGAATACACCGCCCGCCCCGCACTCGAAGCGATTCCCGAGCTGGCCAGGAACTATCGGGCGGTGTTCTTCAACGAAGCGCACAACGTGCCGCTCACTCGCATCCTGACCGTGCAACTGCTGGCCCGCCTGCGCGCGGAAGGCTTCGACTACTTCGCGGCCGAAACGCTCTCGCAGACCGACACCGGGTTGCAAGCGCGCGGCTATCCGGTCGAGGGCAGCGGCTTCTATACCGAAGAACCGATCTACGCCGACATGGTACGCACCGCCTTGAAGCTCGGCTTCAAGGTGATCGCCTACGAAGCCACTTCGGACGCGACCGGCGATGCCCGCGAAGCCGAGCAGGCCGACAACCTCTATCGCCAGGTCTTCCAGAAAGATCCGCACGCGCGGCTGGTGGTCAATGCCGGCTATGAACACATCCGGGAATCGGGAACGTTCCTCGGCGGCGCGTCCATGGCCGAACACCTGCGCAAGCTCACTGGCATCGACCCGCTCACCATTGAACAGACCGTGCTGTTTCCACATCGGTCGGCTGACGACGATCATCCCTGCTACACCGCCGTGATGCAGAAACTGCGGCCGAAGGTGCCGATCATTTTTCAGAACCAGGCAGGCGAACCCTGGGCGCTACGCACGAGCTACGACGTCAGCGTGTTCTTTCCGCCTCAGACGCTGCGCCACGGGCGTCCCACCTGGCTGACCCTGGGCGACGAGCGCAAGCCGTACTTCGTCAGCGGCCTCAGGTGCGTACGCCGGTATCCGTGCCTCGTCGAGGCTCGCCATGCCGATGAGAGCCCGGACGCGATTCCGGCGGATCGCCTGGTGCTGGAGCCGACGTCCTTGAGCGAGTTGCCCATGACCCAGGTACATGTCGCCGAGGGTCAGCCCGGCGGCGATCTTTATCTGCGGCCCGGGAAATACCGGCTGACTTACATCGATGTGAATGGGCACGTGCTGGCTCGGGACGACGTCGCGCTTTAGTGATGCTCCCGCCAGGCATGGCCATCGTGTTGCCCAACTGATGGGCTACACGCGATCGTTCCCGTTCTGGCAGAGTGCAGCGATCTGTTGCCATGCGATACAGGGGCGTCAACATCATGCGCGTGTCCATCCGACTTTCACTCGTCGCCTTGCTGGCGCTTGGTACCGCCAGCGTTGTCGCGGCGACCGCGCCGGGAGGCCTGGCACCGTATGCGCGCGACCCGGCACAACCGGTCGATCAGGCCTATACCGACCAGATCCTGAAATTCACCACCGACCCCTCATTCAATTCGCCACTGACCGACTACCTGCCCGCCTCCGCTACCGTACCCACGCCGGAGAAAGTGCTAGGCCACATTTCCGGCGCACCGAACTTCCTGCCCTACTCGGCCGACGTCTATCTCTACTTCCGCGCATTGGCCGCGGCCAGTCCACGGGTGAAGGTGTTTTCCATCGGCAAGAGTGAGGAAGGCCGCGAGATGATCGCGGTGGCGATCGCCGACGAAAGCCTGCTGGCCGACCTAGACGCGAACAAGGCGCGCCTGGCCAAGCTGGCCGATCCGCGCAGCATCGGCATGGACGACGCCACCGCCGACCAGCTGATCGCGCAGTCCACGCCGGTCTATTACATCACCGGCACCATCCATTCCACTGAGACGGGCGCGCCGACCGCGCTGATGGAGCTGGCCTATCGCCTCGCGGTGGACGACGCGCCATACATCCGGCACATCCGCTCGCACGTGATCACGCTGATCACACCGGTGGTCGAAGTCGATGGCCGCGATCGCATGGTCGATCTGTACAACTGGCATCTGGCGCATCCCGGCCAGAACTATCCCCCGCTGCTGTATTGGGGCCATTACGTCGCGCACGACAACAACCGTGACGCGATGGCGATGACGCTGAACCTCACCCGCAACGTGGCGGATACCTATATCGGCTGGCATGCCCAGGTACTGCACGACCTGCACGAATCGGTGCCGTTCCTGTACGACAACACGGTGGGCGACGGCCCGTACAACGCCTGGATCGACCCTATCCTCACCGGCGAATGGCAGCAGCTGGGCTGGGACAACGTGCAGCAGATGACCTCGCTGGGTATGCCCGGCGTGTTTACCCACGGCGACTTCGACACCTGGAGCCCGGGCTATCTGATGTTCATTGCAGCCATGCACAACGGCGTCAGCCGGTTGTACGAGACTTTCGGCAACGACGGCGCCGACACCGTACAGCGCATCCTCGAACCCAACGACTATCAGCGCACCTGGTATCGGCCGAACCCGCCGCTGCCGACCGTGCTCTGGTCGCAGCGCGACAACAACAACTACGAACAGACCGGCCTGCTCACCGCGCTGAACTATTTTTCCGGCAACAGCCAGCTGTTCCTGAAAAACTTCTACCTGAAGAGCAAGCGCTCGATCGAGAAGCCGCAACAGGCCGGCCCGGCCGCGTATGTGTTTCCCGCCGACGACACGCGCAGCGGCTCGCGCGCCCAGTTGCTGCGCATCCTGCAGCTACAGCACGCCGAGGTCAGCCGCACCGACGCGCCTGTCACCGTAACGCTGCCGAAACAGAACGACGGCAAGGACGACGGCAAGACCCAAAAGACCAGCACCCGGACCTTCCCCGCCGGCAGCTACGTGATGCGCATGGATCAACCGTATTCGCGCATCGTCGACGCCTTGCTCGACCGCCAATACTGGTCGCCGAAGGATCCGCAGCAGCATCCGTACGACGACACCGGCTGGTCGATGGGCGACCTGTTCGATGTGCAGGTTGTGCGGGTCACCGACAACACCATCCTGAAGACACCGATGAGTCTGCTCAGCGAGCCGATCGCAGTACCGCAGGGGCTGGCCGCAGTCGACATGCCGGATGCGAAGCTGCCGCGCATCGCGCTGATGCACACCTGGCTGGATACCCAGACCGAGGGCTGGTGGCGGATGGCGCTGGACAAGCTGCACGTGCCGTACGACTACATCAGCACCCAGGACGTGGCGAAGGCCGGCGACCTGCGCGCGAAGTACGACGTGATCCTGTTCGGCCCAATCGGCGGCACCAGCACGCAGCAGATCATCGACGGCCTGCCGATGTGGGGCAACCCATTGCCGTGGAAGACCACCAGGCTGACACCCAACCTCGGCCACATCGATTCCACCGACGACATCCGCCCCGGCCTCGGCGCCAGTGGCGTCGCCCATCTCAAGCAGTTCGTGCAGGCCGGCGGCCTGCTGATCACCGCCGAGGACACCGCGAAATTCGCGATCGACACCGGCATGGCGCCGGGCGTGTTCGTCACGCCCGCCAGCAAGCTGAAAGTCGTCGGCAGCGTGCTGCAGGCGAAGTTCGTCGATCGCAGCAGTCCGATCGCCACCAGTTACACCCGCGACGAGCTGGCCTTGTACAGCGCCGCCGGCCAGTCGTTCACCTTGTCCAACCTAGTCACTGGCGATAAGGGCTTGCCCAACGCGAAGGACTTCCAGCGCCCGACCGGGCGCGGCGGCCCGCACGACACCGACACGCCCGAAGGACGTGCCTCAGTCGAGCCTCCCGCACTGCCCGACGTCAAACCGTGGCAGGCGTTGCCGCTGAACGCCGAACAGATGCGCAACAACCCATGGGTGCTCCCGGATGGGCAGCGCCCACAGGTGATCCTGCGTTACACCGACGCCGCGCATCTGCTGATTTCCGGCCTGCTCGACGGCGGCGACGAGATGGCCGAGCGCGCCGCCGTGGTCGACGCCCGCTATGGCAAGGGTCATGTGCTGCTGTTTGCCGGCAATCCGATCTGGCGCGGCGAAACGATCGGCAGCTATCCGCTGGTGTTCAATGCGATCGTCAACTTCGACCGATTGGATACGCAGGCTGCAAAATCGGAAGCCGAAAGGAAGACCGAATAACGCGCTACGCCGTTATCGCCATTCCGCCAAGCATCCATGCCAATTCGCCTCCTCCACGCCAACACCTCCACAGCCCCACACCCACAAACCGTCATTCCGGCGCAGGCCGGAATCGCTGTTCGTTGTTGAAGAGCGATTCCGGCCTGCGCCGGAATGACGATGTCGGAAGTTTTCGAAGCGATCTTACGCACGATCGGTAGCCACGCCAGCGACCCGCTGGCGCGGTTGCGTGTCGTAGCACACGCTGACCCGGTTGCGGCCTTCGCGCTTGGCCAGGTACAGCCCATCGTCAGCATGGATCAGTAGCTGACGCAGTTCGTAGCCGGAGCGGGCAATCGTGGCCACGCCGAAACTGGCAGAGATCGGAATACCGGGCATGTCGTCGTCGGTGACCGCGGTGGCGATCGCCACACGGATCTGTTCGGCCCGATTGACTGCCTGGTCCAACGTGCATTCGGGCAACACGATGCCGAATTCCTCGCCGCCGAGGCGGCCGAAGATATCGGTGGAGCGCAGATGCTGCTCACACGCTTCCACGGCGCGCTTGAGCACGCGGTCACCCACCGCATGTCCATGGGTATCGTTGACGACCTTGAAGTGATCCAGATCGATCAGCACCAGACAGGCCTGCCGCCCCGACTTCTTGCAGTACTGCAACTGCAGCTCGGCCGAACTCACGAAATGCTGCCGGTTGAAAATGCCGGTGAGACCGTCGCGGCGGGCCAGCTTCATGAAACGCAGTTGGGAGCGCTTGATTCGATAAGTCCAGAACGCGATGAAGGCCAGCACCACCAGCAGCAACAAAATATACAGCCGACTCGTTTCAGAGGCTTTCTTGTCGAGCGACTGCTGCAGCTGCAGGATCTGGTTCTGCTTGTTCAGTGCGTCGATCTGCAGCTTCTTCGCCACGACTTGCTGCCGCACCGTCTGGAAAGCCAGCGCCTTTGCGCTTACATCGTTCAGATAGCCCTTGTCGGCGGCCATGTATTTTTCGTGATAGATCAGGGCGGCGTCCAGGTCGCCCTGCTTCTTTGCGATCAGATACAGCAATTCATAAGCGCTGGTCAGCGACTTCGTGAACTCGTGCTTGACGCCGTCATCGACGGCGGCCTGCGCATACTGTTTCGCCAGCGCGATATCGCCTTCGTTCCAGTACGCCTGCGCCAGCGACGAATCAAAATCCGAAATCAGCTCGGGATAGCCGATACGTCGGACGTCTGCATAGTTCTCCTGCAAAAGTTTGATAGCGGCGGATGAGTGGCCATGCTGAATGTCAAAACTCGCCACATAGAAACGTATGGTATTGGCGAAGATGAATTCCGATGCCTTGTTGCAGGCAGCTATGGCGTCGCCTGGCTGCTTGTCCAGTGTCGTGAACTTGCCGCTCTGATACAGCGACTGAGCCTGAAGGAACCTGCCTTTGCAACTACCCTCATCGTTCAAATTTTCCGAAAGCATCTGGCTTGCGTAGTGCTGACCCAGATCGTATTGACCTGCTTCGTTGTAGAGAAATCCGGCAGTCCCCAAGGCCTGTATGCGGGCATTCGTGTCAACAATCTGTGGCAGCTGATCGAGTAATTGACTTACTCGCGCAAAAGCATCCTCATAGCGGGATCCAATGACAAGGTTGTTCACCAAGGTCGTGCCCGCGCGAAACCGCAACGTGGCATCCATGGACTCCGCGATAACCGCATTCAGCAGCGGTGTGGCGGTTTCGTAGTCGCCTTGATAACCGGCCTCCCACGCTTTGAGGTAGCGCAGGTAAAGCTGCTGCTGTGAGGAGAGTTTGGTCGCCTCACCATCGAGCCGCCCCATGAGCTGCAGGAACTCGGGATGATCCGACGTCTTGATGCTGTCTGCCAGTTTGAGCAGTTGCGCAGGATCATCGATGGTAGGCACAGCCGCAACAGCCGTGCCTACCAGCATAGCTACAAGCAAGATCAATCCAGCAAAGCAAGGCCGGCGTTGTCTGCCCAAGGAAAACATCGACTAGCCTGCCGGGACCACAGCCCGACGAAGCTCGGGACTCTCTCCCGGCTCGCGGGAGGGCGTTTCCTCAGTCTCGTCTTCCTGTTCCTCGTCCTCTTGTCCCGGGAAATAAACAGCGCAGAGAGGCGTTTGTCCCATCAACCCCTCCAGCTGAGCTTGATCCTTGGCGACAATAGCCGCCTGCAACTCCGGAGCAATCTCGGCGCTGGCTAACGCCAGTTCCACTTCTTCCTGCGATCCATGCCGCAACTGCGCGTCCTGCCCCATCCTTTCCAGAAAATCGATAACGTCCGACATATGTATTCCCCCTGACTGTAAAAAATTTCAATGACGCACCGCGATGGTCGGCACTCCGACCAAAACGTTTCGACAGAGTCCCACCCTTTAAAATATCAACGCGAGGTACGAACCCCACGAGGATTGACGAACGCCCTCGCGATCGTGATTGGCACGAAAATTACTGATCAGCTGAAAGGCTTGCCCCATGTCCCCGTTTGGCAGGCCCGCCACCAATTCTATGCCTGTTTTGGGCCGGAAGGCGCCATTGCCCGAAGACGGCGGTGCGACGCCGATCTAGGCGACGCCGGCCTCGCCGGCTGTCGCAATATCCAGCGCGGCAAGCCGGGCGCGGATCTCGGTATCCGGTTGCAGCGGGCGGGCCGGCGGTACCACCACCGTATCCGCCATCTCGACCTTCGCCTGCGGCAGGTCGCCCAGCCTTACCCGCTCGATGCGTGGCTGCTGGATCGGCAAGGTGGCGCTGCGATAGATGATCAGCTCGTGATCCAGCGGGTAATCGCGCGCCAACACGTCGACCAGCACCTGCTTGTAGGCCGGACCGGTCGAGAAGCGGGCCAGCGACTGATCGCCGACCAGACCCACCTGCCACAACACCAGGTAGGCCGTTGGATCGATCCGGCGCTGGTAGAACAGCAGCTGGCTGGCCTCGAAGTGCTGGCAGCCGAACCGGCCCGGATCGATGCCCAGGTCCGCATACAGGCAATCCTCGGCCGAAATGCCCGGTTCCATGTGCGCGGGATAACCCTCGCTGCGGGCGATCTCGATGGACTTGTGCGGCGCCCAGGCGAACACGCCGGGATGACCGTAGAACACCCCACACACCCGCTTGCCCGCGCGCACCTCGGTCAGGATGGCATCGACCATCTGCCGGTACGTCTGCATGCGTGACTTGCCCTCGCGGTAGTACGGCTGCAGGCTGCGCACATCCGTGTGCATCTTGTTCAGCCACAACTCGACGATGCCGTCGGAGAGGCCGGCGAACACCACGTCCGCCTGCTCGATATGGCTGCGTGCCAGCGGGCTGATATGCGAGCCCAGGGTCATGCCCAGACCTACACAGACCAGGCTTCCGGGTGTACGTGTTGCATCCATGTGGCTTGCCCGTCTGCGCAAAGAAGTGAACGGCATTATTCACTTGCCTTGGGCGGTTGCGCCAGCTCAGCGGGTCGACGCCGGGTCCGGCTTTGACGGAAACGCCTCCATCAACGGCCGGATCAGATCCAGCGGCAGCGGGAACACGATGGTCGAGGACTTGCCGTTGTTGGACATGTCGGCCAGCGTCTGCAGGTAACGCAGTTGCAGTGCCTGCGGCTGCTGCGACAGCATCGCGGCGGCGTCGCGCAGCTTCTCGGCGGCTTGCATCTCGCCCTCGGCGTGGATCACCTTGGCGCGGCGCTCGCGCTCGGCCTCGGCCTGGCGGGCGATCGCGCGCACCATCGTTTCGTTGAGGTCGACATCCTTGATCTCGACGTTGGCGACCTTGATGCCCCACGGGTCGGTGGCCTCGTCGAGGATGGCCTGCAAGGTGTGGTTGATCGAATCGCGCTGCGACAGGATCTCGTCCAGCTCATGCTGGCCCAGCACCGAACGCAGCCGTGTCTGCGCCAGCTGGCTGGTGGCCTGCAGGAAATTCTCCACCTGCAGCACGGACTTGTCGGGTTCCACCACGCGGAAATACACCACCGCATTGACCCGCACGGAGACGTTGTCGCGCGAGATCACGTCCTGCGGCGGCACGTCCATCACGGTCACTCGCAGGTCGACCCGTATCATCCGCTGCACGGCGGGGATCAGCAGCACCAGACCCGGCCCCCTGGTGCCGGTGTAGCGGCCCAGCGTCAGCACCACGCCACGCTGGTACTCCGGCAGGATCTTGACCGCGGAGAACAGCAGCAACGCACCAAGAACGACGAGCACTCCGACGAATCCGAACATGACGCTATCTCCTGTAAATCGGTGAGATTGCCAAAACCATTCCCTTGCAAACCATGCCCACCATCACGCCGGCACAACCCACAGCAACAAACCCTGCCGGCGCACCACGCGCACCTGTGCGCCGGCCGGCAAGGCGCTGTCGCAGCGCACGCGCCAGCGCTCGCCATGCAGCATCACCCAGGCCTCGCCACCGGCGCTCACCGGTTCTAGCAGCTCGCCTGACTCCGCCGCCATCGCGACGTCGTTGAACTGACGAGCTCGCCGCGAACGCAAGACCAGCCAGACGATCAGCGCCAACAAGGTGGCCGCGCCGAAGGCAAGACCGCCGATGACGCCGAGATTGACGCCATAGCCCGGCACATCCGCCTTCATCAGCATCACCGAACCGATCACGAACGAGACCACGCCACCGGCGCCCAGCGCACCTACCGTGGGATTGACCGCCTCGGCCACCAGCAGGCCGACGCCGAGCGCCATCAACGCCAGCCCCGCGTAGTTCACCGGCAGCAGTTGCAGCGCGTACAGTCCGACCAGCAGGCAGATGCCGCCGACGATGCCCGGCAACATCGCGCCAGGATGCATCGCTTCCATCACCAGGCCGAACATGCCGGCCAGCAGCAACAGGTAGGCGATGGTGGGGTTGGTGATGACGGCCAGGAAACGTGTACGGGCACCCGGTGCGTAGTTACGCACGCTTGCGCTCTTGAGCAGCAGCATGACGCTGCGATCGCCCACCTGCACCTGACGGCCGTCCGCCTGGGCCAGCAGATCGGCAACGTCGGTGGCCACGAAGTCGATCACGTGTTGCTGTGCTGCTTCGCTGGCGGTCAACGTGGCCGCACCGCGTACCGCCTGTTCGGCCCAAGGCGCGTTGCGCCCGCGCAACTGAGCCAGCGAGCGGATATAGGCAATCGAATCGTTCAGCGCCTTGTGCGACTCGGCATCGTCGCCTTCGGCCGGTTTGTCTTTCAGCGCGGAGCTGGCGGCAGCCGGCATCGGCGTGGTGCCACCCAGCTGGATCGGCGTCGCCGCGCCCAGATGCGTGGCCGGCGCCATCGCGGCAATCTGCCCGGCATACAGAATGTAGGTGCCGGCCGAGGCCGCACGCGCGCCATCTGGCGCGACGTAGACCAGCACCGGCAGCTTGCACGCCAGCATGCTGGTGATGATCTGCCGCATCGAATCGGCCAGGCCGCCGGGCGTGTCCAGCCGCAGTACGATCGCCACGGCGCCGTCGTCCAGCGCACGCTGCGAGGCGTCGTCGAAGTATTCCGCCGCCGCCGGCCCGATCGGGCCATCCAGCGCGATCTGCGCCACCATGGCGTGGGTCACCGCGGGACCGGCAGGCGCAGGCGGCGGGGCCGCGGCCAGCTGCATCGAGGCCATGCAGAAAATCGCCAACCCGCCCAACCAGGACCAACGTGTCATCACATCGAACTCCCGGCGACATCAATGTCGACGCCGCCATCGTAGCGCGGACGATGTATACAAACCGATCATTCGTCGCTACCGGGGTGCGGGTCCGGCACCGTCGTTCAGCGCGTGAAGAACGCCACCTTGGCCGGCCGCTTCCGATACGTCCCAGCGGCACGCGGCCACGGCCGGGTTAGGCGGCGTGCTCCTGCCCGATGCGGGTCGGGTGATCGAGGACGGCATCGACTTCGAACGCACGCCACCAAGCCGATTGCAGAACGGAATCGGGAGCTACCGTTTCGCCCGGGCGCGGCTGCACCAGCCGAACGCCCTGCTCCGCCGCCAGCGCGCGGATGCGCTCGGCCGGCTCGTCCCAGCGATGCATGGCCAGATCGAACGTACCCCAGTGCACCGGCATCATCGTTCCCCCGCGCACCAGTTGATGCGCGGCGATCGACTGCTCCGGCTGCATGTGCACGTCCGGCCACAATTCGTTGTACGCGCCGCATTCGATCAAGGTGAGATCGAACGGCCCGTGGCGCTCGCCGATCTGCGCAAAGCCCTCGTGCATGCCGGTGTCGCCACTGAAGAACAGGCGCTCGCCTGCGCCGAGCACGCACCAGGATGCCCACAGCGTGGAGTTGCCGTCACGCAGCCCGCGACCAGAGAAATGCTGGGCCGGCGTGGCGACCAAGGTCAGCGGGCCGAAACTCGCTTGCTGCCACCAGTCCAGCTCCACCACACGAGCCGCATCCAGGCCCCAGGCGATCAGCCGCTTGCCCACACCTAGCGGCGCGTAGAAACGTTCGACCTTGCCGGCCAGCGCGCGGATGGTGTCGCGATCCAGATGATCGAAGTGGTCGTGCGAGAGTAGTACCGCGTCGATCCGGGGCAGCTGCGCCACCGTCAACGCCGGCGGCGTGAAACGCTTCGGCCCCGCGAACGGCAGCGGCGAGGCGCGTTCGCTCAATACCGGGTCGGTGAGCAGGCGCAGACCGTCGATCTCGATCAACGTAGTGGAGTGGCCCAGCCAGGTCACCCGGAGTGCCTGCGAGGCTGGGCCGCTCAGTACATCGGCACGCACGGGCGTCACCGGCAATGCCGTACGCGGCTTGCGCCGGATGCCGCGGTTGATCCAGAACTCGCGCATCACGGCACGCAGACTGCCGGCGCGGGTATCGGCCACATTGCGGAAACGACCGCCGCGCCATGCAACCGCGCCGGCGTGGCCGGCATCCACCGGTGCGCGATACATCCGCACGCGCCATGCGGCGAAGACCAGGCCAAGCGCAGCAATGATCAAGCTGGTTACCATCACGAAGACTCCGTCAACAAGTAAACGATGTCGTGTACTTTATGTCGGAACGCAAAGAAAGTAAACTAATCCGTATACTTTTCAGGAATTGCTCGTGAACCGCAGCCTCAACAAGCGCAACGCCATGCTCGACGCCGGCATCGCCGAACTCGCCGAACAGGGGCTTGCTGGCGCCAGCATGGAATCCATCGCCACCCGCGCCGAGGTTTCCAAGCGCACGCTGTACAAACATTTCCCGTCCAAAGAGGCCGTGTTCGAGGCGGTACTGTTGTTGCTGATCGAGCGTGTCGCGCCGCTGGGCAAACTGCACTTCGACAAAAAGCGCGACTTCGCCGAGCAATTGCAGGAGATCGCCGGGCAGGAAATGCAGCTGATCTGCGATCCCGACTTCATCCGGCTGAGCCGCGTGCTGATGGTCGAATGCATGCGCTCGGAACAACGCAGCCGAACCTTGATGGAGCAATTCGGCGAGAAGGAACACGGCCTGTTCCGCTGGTTCAGTGAAGCCGGCAGGGCCGGCAAGCTGGGCAAGCTCGATCCCCGCACCATCGCCGATACGTTCGTGGCGATGCTGAAATCGTCCATTTATTGGCATTCGGTGATCGCGTGGCAACCGCCGCCGGACAAGGCCATGCAGAAACGCGTCATCGACGAAGCCTGCCTCACCTTGATGAGCCGGCTGGGGAACGCCGGCGCACACTGAAACAGATCCCCTGCGGTCGATCTATCCATAACGGTCCATTGGAGACAGACATGCCCAAGATCGACGCGACTTCCGTAGCCCAGCGCAAGGGCTCGGGTTATCCGGCGCCGTTCGGGCAGTGCGTCGGCGAACGCGTCAAGCAGGCGCTCGGCCAGGCTGGCGGGCTGACCGATTTCGGCGTCAACCTCACGCACCTGCCGCCGGGCGCATGGTCGAGCCAGCGCCACTGGCATTCGCGCGAGGATGAATTTGTCTATGTACTGTCGGGTGAGCTGACCTTGATCACCGACGCTGGCGAGCAATGGCTGCGCAGTGGCGATTGCGCGGCCTTTCCCGCCAATGTCGCGGACGGCCACCACCTGATCAACCGCAGCGACACGATGGCCGTCTATCTCGAAATCGGCAGCCGTCACGACGACGATACCTGCAGCTACCCCGACATCGACCTGCACCTGACCCGAGGGGACGGCGGTTTCACGCACAAGGACGGCACGAAATACCCGTAGACGCCGGTCAATCCTGCAACGGCCAGCGCCCCAGCACCTGCTGCTGCGGCTGGCCAACGACGCCGTGGATCAGCGCGATGTCCTCCACCCGCCATGACACGGGCTCGATCGCCATGGGCTGCAGCAGCACGCCTCGGCTGTAGGCCAGCGTGACATGCGGCGTAAATGTCCGTTCCAGCTGCCTGCCCTGTCCGCTCAGCAATAGCGCGCGACGCAGCTCCTGCCACAACTGTTGCAGCGGCTCGGGAACCACCGAACAGCGCAATACACACGGCGGCTGGCGTCCACGGAAACCCGCCGCGTGATCCAGCAGCCACTCGAAAGGCGCCATGCGGATGCTGTCCACCGCTGCTTTTGCGGCGGCGACGATATCCGGGCGCAGCATCGCGTGATCGCCCAGGAAATGCAGCGTGGCGTGATAACGGGCCGGATCGATCCAGCGGGCGCGCAGCTCGGGGCACTGGAACCGGAGCGCGTCAGCCACCGCGGTGAGGCGAGCACGCACGGACTCATCGGGAATCAGCGCGAGGAACAGGCGATGGACTTCGGCGGGCCTAGCCTGCGCGTCGCCAAGCAGATCGAGCTGCGGGATGTCGGTCGGGGTTTGTCGAATGGCCATCTGTTTATGATGCAGTCCGCAGCCCATGGGTGACCACTCTTTCCTCACAACCATTACTCGCAGGAAAGGCGGGCTGCCTACTGCATGCGAGCTTATCCGGCCGTACCGGCCGGCTCCGGCATGGCACGCAGATGCTGACCGACCAGAGCCGTACGGATCGCGCGCAGCTTGTCCTTGATCGTCGCCTCGTTGGCGGGGCCTACGCGGAGCAGCAGCTTCTGCCCGGCCGACAATGATTCCAATGCGGGATCGGTGTAGACGTAATAAGTCCTGGAGCGCGCCAGTGCAGGTGGTTGCGCCGGTTCCGGCGCGGTCAGCAGGTCGTCGATCACCACGATCAGCCGATCGTTGAAGTAGCCCTTCGGATAGCCCAGTTGCCGATAAGCCTCCTGGAACAATGGATACGCGCGCACGTACCAGGCCACCACGGCCTGTGGGTCGGCGGCTTCGATGATCTTCATGTATGGCGCGTAGCGCCCCGCATTTTTTGCGCCGAGTACCATGGTTCCGCCACTGTCGTCCGTACTCAACGCGCCTTTCGGCGTATGTACCGGAAGCATGTAGGTACTCAACCCACGGCGCGGCAGCGCATCGATGGTGGCCACAATGCGCGCGATGATCTGCTGGCGCACCAGCAGTGACGTCAGCGTGTCGCCGCCGGCCAGCCTGGTGAGTGCCGACGCCGCATCGGCATCGCTGTCACCCAGCGCCGGCAGCGCCGCGGTCGAGGCGGTCGCCGGCTCCGCTTGCGCCTGTTCTATCGGGTGCTGGATCGGCGCGCTGGCGGCGCTGGCGGGAGTCGAGGTCGAAGCGGTCGAAGCCGGTGGCGCGACCGCAATCTGGGGCTCATTCAAATGCATGGCCTTGCGTGCCAGATACCCGCCTGCCAGCAGAATCCCCAGCACCACGATCACCGCTCCGATCCAGCTGCCCACCGATGTACGTCTTCTCACGATCTTTCCTGCCTCTGTGCCTGAACGTGGTCTTTGACTTGTCCACGCATGATTCGTTCATCCGGCAAGGCTTTCCCGCCCACCGAACCAGCGCGACGACGCCATGCAGGCATTACAGCTAGGATGGTCGTGCTTGCGCTCCTCTTCAGCGTTTCGACGGTCATCGCCGTCTCGCTCCCACTCACGCTTCATCTCGCTAGTGTTTGCCGGGACGTTGCCCTCACGGGAGTGCCCATGCCGGGCTATACCACTCGCGAGCTCGTGGTCCGCCTTGGCGGTCACGACTACCACATCCGCGCACTGAGCGATCTGCAACAGTTTGCCGACCCGCATCAGCTGGCCGATCGCATCGGCATATCCTCGGCGCTGTGGAGCCTGTTCGGGCAAGTGTGGCCGGCAGGCCGCGTGCTGGCCGAGGCGATGTCGACGCATGACATTGTCGGCAAGCGCATCCTCGAACTCGGCTGCGGCCTGGGCCTGTCCAGCCTGGTGCTGCAGCAGCGCCACGCCGACATCACCGCCAGTGACCACCATCCGCTTGCCGAACCGTTCCTGCGCCACAACGCCGCGCAGAACCAGCTGGCGGCGATCGGCTATTGCGACCTGCGCTGGGAAATACCCGATGCCGTACTGGGCCGCTTCGACCTGATCATCGGCAGCGACATCCTGTACGAGAGCGGGCACGCCGATCTGCTCGCCGCCATGGTGCGGCGTCACGCCCTGCCCGACGCCGAGGTGTTGATCACCGATCCCGGCCGCGGCAACAGCGCACCGTTCACCCGCGCGCTCGCCGACCAGGGTTTCACCGTCGTCGAACTGCGCAGCCGCTTCGATGCGGCCGATGTCGCGCCGTTCCGCGGCCGCCTGCTGAGCTACCGCCGCGGCGACGTGATGGCGAATGGCTTGCCGACGCGAGCCCACTGAACGGCAGCGGCCTGCCGATGCCGGACCAGCATCTCTTCGATAACAAAACGGTCACATGCCAGTGACACGGCTGCGACAAAAATCAGACATCGCCGGTCTGCGCCCGCGCGGCACACCCGAACCGACCCGCTCTCCCGCGCGACCGATGACCGGCCGGAACACGGAGAGAGCCCTCATGAAAACCCGATGCGTCTTCAGCACATCCGACCTGACCGCTGCGCGACTCGCCATGGCCGCAGCGCAGAAAGCCGGCATCGACGATGGCGATATCTCGCTGGTTGCCCGCGAGGACATCGAGCTGGAAAGAATCCCCGATCACCTGATGCAGGGACGCAACGATTTCTATCCCGCTGCGCTGCGCGGCGGCGCCTGCGGCGGTGGCACTGGCCTGCTGCTGGGGCTCATCGCCGTCGCCATACCGCCGCTGGGCGTGACCTTTGCCGGCGCCGCGGCGATCACCGTGGCGGGAGCCGTGTTCGGCAGCTGGATCGGCGAACTGGTCGGCTTCGACGTACCCGACGTGGTCAGCCGCAAGTTCAAGGATGAAATCGCCGCCGGCCGCATCCTGGTGGTGATCGACGCCAACAAGGAACAGCTTGCCGTAGCCGAGCCCGCGGTCGCGCGCACCGGCGCCGTGCTGCTGCCATTCCACGCGCACACCGTGCTGACCTAGGGCCAGAGATGGCTCATGTCTTGAGTCGATAGCCGCTGCGGAATATCCACCACACCAGCGTGAGGCAGGCGCTGAGAAAGACCAGAGTCATGCCCACGCTGATGCTGAGGCTGACATCGGACACGCCGTAGAAGCTCCAGCGGAAACCGCTGATCAGGTACACCACCGGGTTGAACAAAGTCACCTTCTGCCAGAACGGCGGCAGCATGTGGATCGAGTAGAAGCTGCCGCCAAGGAAGGTCAGCGGCGTCACGATCAGCAGCGGTACCAGTTGCAGTTTCTCGAAGTTGTCCGCCCAGATGCCGATGATGAAACCGAACAGGCTGAAGGTCAGCGCGGTGAGCACGAGGAAGGTCAGCATCCACAGCGGATGCGCGATCTCGAACGTGACGAACAGCCGCGCGGTGATCAGGATGATCAGGCCGAGGATGATCGACTTGCTCGCCGCCGCGCCCACATAGCCGGCTACGATTTCGAAAGCGGACACCGGTGCCGAAAGGATCTCGTAGATCGTGCCCACGAATTTCGGAAAGTAGATGCCGAACGAGGCGTTCGAGATGCTCTGCGTCAACAGCGACAACATCACCAGCCCCGGCACGATGTAAGCACCGTAGCTGACTCCGTCGATCGCGGTCATGTGCGCGCCGATCGCCGCACCGAACACCACGAAGTACAGCGAGGTGGAGATCACCGGCGAAACGATGCTCTGCAGCAGCGTGCGCCATGTGCGTGCCATTTCGAACAGATAGATCGCGCGGATCGCGTAGATGTTCATGCACGCTCCCTCACCAGGTCCACGAAAATATCCTCCAGCGAGCTCTGGCTGGTCTTGAGATCCTTGAAGTCGATGCCCGCCTCGCCGAGCCGGCGCAGCAACGCGTCGATGCCGGTGTGCTCGCTCTGCGCGTCGAACGTATATACCAATTGCTGGCCATCGGCCGACAACTCCAGCGGGTAATCGGACAGCGCGGCGGGAATGCCTTGCAGCGGATTCTGCAGTTGCAGGGCCAGCTGCTTGCGGCCCAGCTTGTTCATCAGCTCGGCCTTGTTCTCTACCAGGATCAGCTCACCCTTGTTGATCACGCCGATGCGGTCGGCCATTTCCTCGGCCTCGTCGATGTAATGCGTGGTCAGGATAATGGTGACGCCGGTGTCGCGCAGCGCACGCACCATCGCCCACATGTCGCGGCGCAGCTCCACGTCGACGCCGGCGGTGGGTTCGTCCAGAAACAGGATCTGCGGCTCGTGCGACAGCGCCTTGGCGATCATCACACGCCGCTTCATGCCGCCGGACAAGGTCATCAGCCGGCTGTCCTTCTTGTTCCACAACGACAATTCCTTCAGCACCTTCTCGACATGCGCCGGGTTCGCACTCTTGCCGAACAGGCCGCGACTGAAGCTGACCGTATTCCACACCGTCTCGAACGCGTCGGTGGTCAGCTCCTGCGGCACCAGGCCGATTTTCGAGCGCGCCGAGCGATAGTCGCGCACCACGTCATGGCCATCGGCCAGCACCGTACCCTCACTCGGATTGACGATGCCGCAAATGATGCTGATCAGCGTGGTCTTGCCAGCGCCATTCGGGCCCAGCAACGCGAAGATCTCGCCTTGATGGATGTCCAGGTCGATGTGCTTGAGCGCATGAAAGCCGGATGCGTAGGTCTTGCTGAGTTGCTTGACTGAAATGATCGGCGGCACGTGAATTCCTCGATCGGGCGAAATGCGAAACGCCGATGGTATGCCCTGTGCCGCTTCGCGGCCACCTCATGGTGCCAGGGGCGTCCTGTGCAAGGTCGCAGCATGCGGCTCCTGACATGGCGACGAACGGGAAACCGTTGGATCGACACGCCGACGGCCACCGTAGATTCGTCATCCAGTCGCTTCTCGCCGCGGACTGTGCACATAGTCACGTTCCACCCTGCCCGCACGGGCCGCATAATCGAAGGATCACGCCAAGGGGATTTCGCATGCGACCCACGCATCTGCGCTCCACATTCGTCGGCATGGCCGCGTCTTTCAGTCTCTCGCTGCTCTTTTGCGCGCCCTCCGCCGCCCAGCGTGCGGACCCACAGGCGGAGCTGATCGCCAAACGCAACGACATCGAGAAGCAGCTCGAACAGATTGCCGTGATCGACCGCAAGGTGATGGTGAAGATGCGCGACGGCAAGCTGATGGCCGCTGACATCTATCGTCCGAAGGATGCGACCGCCAAAGTGCCGGTGATTTTCGAACGCACGCCTTACAACTTCAACTACTGGGACGTGAAGCTCGGCGCGCCGCGCGACATGAGCCGCGAACTCGAAGCGGTGAAACGCGGCTACGCCTACGTGGTGATGAACGAGCGCGGGCATTTCTTCTCGCAGGGCAATTACGACATTCTCGGCATGCCGCTCAGCGACGGCTCCGACGAGATCAAGTGGATGTCGTCGCAGCCGTGGTCCAACGGAAAGGTCGGTACCACTGGCTGCTCGTCGACGGCGGAGTGGCAGCTTGCGGTAGTGGCGCAGAACGATCCCGCGCTGACCACTTTCAACGTGCAGGGCTTCGGCGCCGGTATCGGCCGCGTCGGACCCTACTACGAGCAGGGCAACTGGTATCGCGGCGGCGCGGTGCAGATGCTGTTCATTTCCTGGATCTACGACTACGGCATCCAGAACCAGGTGCGCCCGATGTTCCCGCCCGACACTCCGCAAGCCGACCTGGTCCGCGCCTCGCGCTTTTTCGACCTGGCGCCGCAGATGCCCCCGGTCGACTGGGACAAGGCGTTCTGGCATCTGCCCGAGCAGGACATCATCAAGGCGGTCGGCGGCCCGCCCGGCATCTTCGAGACGCGCATGCCGGTAGCCACCGGCGGCAACATGATCGCGCGCACGCCGAATGACCCGGCCTGGTACAAGGGCGGTCTGTGGAACGATGGGCTGAAGGTGCGCAAGCCCGGCCTCTGGTTCATGAGCTGGTTCGACGTGTCGGTTTCGCCCAACCTGGCCGCCTTCAACGAAGTGCGCCGCACCGCGCCCAAGGCCGTCGCCGACCAGCAGTACGCGGTGATCGCGCCGGTGCTGCATTGCGCCTATACGCGCGCCAGCAAGAACACCATGGTCGGCGACCTCGACATGGGCGACGCCCGCTTTGACTACAAAAGCCTGGTCTACGATTGGTTCGACCATTTCCTCAAGGGCAAGGACAACGGCATCCTCGAAAAGCAACCCAAGGTGATGTACTACGTCATGGGGGAGAACCGGTGGAAGCAGTCGCCGACCTGGCCACCAGCCGGTGCCACCACCGAGGACTTCTATTTCAGCAGCGCGGGCAAGGCCAATACGCTCTATGGCGACGGCGCACTCGCCAGCAAGCCCGACGCGGAAGACCATCCCGACCAGTTCGTCTACGACCCGGCCAACCCGGTGCCTACCTTCGGCGGCGGCGGTTGTTGCCAGGGCAGCGCGGTGAAGTTCGGCTCGTACGATCAGCGCGAACAGGAAACCCGCAACGACGTCCTGGTGTACGACACCGAACCCTTCAAGCAGGGCACCGAGGTCAGCGGCCCCATCACGGTCACGCTGTACGTATCGTCCAGCGCCAAGGACACCGACTTCACCTTCAAGGTGATGGACGTCCATCCCGACGGCAAGGCCTACAACCTCACCGAGAATATCCAGCGCATGCGCTATCGCGACGGCTATGACAAACCGCTCGCCTGGATGTCGCCGGACAAGGTCTACAAAGTGACATTCCAGCCGATCGACACCAGCAACTACTTCTACCCCGGCCATAAGCTGCGTCTGGCAATTTCCAGCAGCAATTTCCCACGCTTCGACCGCAACCTGAACACCGGCGGCAACAACTACGACGAGGTGAAAGGCGTGATCGCGCACAACAGCGTGCACCACGATACCCAATACCCATCGAAGATCACCATCACCGTGGTGCCCGGCGGCGGCAAGCCGATCGATGTGAGCGTCGGCAAATCGGAGTGATGGCCACGACCGGGCCAGCCGCAAGGCGCATACGCTACCGCTCGTCATCCCAGCTTTCGCTGGGATGACGGTCCAAATCACAGGTTTCGAGGTTCTCCACGGGGATTGCGCAACTGTCACCACAGTTGGACGAGTTCCTGTAGCCGCAGCTGAAATCACTCAGCGGCGACACCGACTTCATGGTCGTGTCGCAGATGCCGCCTGGCTCGTGACGGGAGCGTTTGAACCATATTCCACGCGGGCGGCACTCACCCTTGCATCTGGTCGGTTCACCACCTCGGTGGCCGCACCGATACGCTGATCCAGCCCTCAAGGAGAACCGCATGCTGCGCATACTGCTGATAGCAGTACTGATGGCCACCGCCTGGCCTGGCGCGATGGGCACCATGCTGCCCAACCAGCCAGTGCGCGCACTCGATCTTCAGCGTTATAGCGGCCGGTGGTACGAAATCGCGCATCTTCCGATGTACTTCCAGCGCAAGTGTCTGGATGCCGTCATCGCCACCTACACGCCAAACCCCGATGACAGTATCCACGTGCACAACACCTGCCGTACCGCCGACGGCATGAAAAGCGTCGACGGCGTGGCAATGATCACGCCAGGCCAACCCGCCGTGATCAATGTACGTTTCGCGCCAGCGTGGCTGACGTGGCTACCGCAGGTGTGGGCCGAATACTGGGTGATCGAGGTGGATGCCGGCTACCGTTGGGCTGTGGTTGGCAGTCCCAGCCGCAAATATCTGTGGATACTCTCGCGCCAGCCCGAAATGCCGCACCAGCTGTTCGACGCCCTCAAGCAGCGGGCACGGCAGCGCGGCTACGCGGTCGACAGGCTGATGATGATGGCGCCGTTGAATTGACTGAGCTGCCCGATCGGCGGCGTGAGGGCCACCAGCCTGTACGCGCGCTGTCCGTCGATTGAGAATGGTCGGGGTTCTCGCGCCGCGTTCACAACCCCAGGACCACAGTGCCAGCGTGCCCGAATCCGGATTCCACTATCGGGCCAGCGTCATGGTGCTTGCGTCTTCAGAAAGCGTCGCACGCATGACGCGGCGGCCGTTCTGGATCCCGTTTCGAGAGAAGGAAGAAGACGTGAAAGCGATCGCGCGACGTATGGGCGTCATCGCCACCCTGGCGGTGGCCGTGCTGGTATTGGGCGCCTGCACCACGCTGCGCACCGACTACGTCAAGCAGCCATCGAAGGCGTTGCCCCCGGCTACCACCACACCGAGCGGACGCTACATCCATGCCGAGGCTAATCAACACCAAGACCAATCCGGCTTCCGTCTGCTGACGCTCAGCAACAACGCGTTGATGAGCCGCGTGGTGCTGGCCGACCACGCAGAGCATTCGATCGACCTGCAGTACTACATCTTCAATAACGACGCGACCGGCCGGCTGATGGCGCAGCGTCTGCTGGCTGCAGCGGATCGCGGGGTGCGGGTACGTCTGCTGCTGGACGACATCAACTCGGCGAGCGCGGTCGACATGATGGACGCGCTGGACGCGCACCCGAACATCGAGGTGCGCCTGTTCAATCCGTTCCACACACGCAAGCCGTCGTTCCTCTCCAAGACCACGCAGTTCATGCTCGACGCACACCGGCTCAACCGGCGCATGCACAACAAGTCGTACATCGTGGACGGCAATGTGGCAATCATCGGCGGGCGCAATATCGGCGATGCCTATTTCGATGCCGGCAACGACACCAATTTCCGCGACCTCGATCTGATCGCGATCGGTCCGGTGGTGAAGCAAGCCTCGCATGCCTTCGACGAATACTGGAATTGCGACGCCGTCTATCCGGTCCAGGCTTTCAAAGGCAAACACGCCAGCCACTACGATCTGGCGCAACTGCGATTGGACCTTCGCCGCGATGCACGTGCGTTCGCGCAGACCGATTACGCGCAGGCGACGCTGGACAAGCTACCCAACGGCCCTTCCGGCGACCGTCCCGGCGCATGGTTCTGGGGCCCGGCCACGCTGGTCGCCGACCAACCGGAAAAGATCGATGCCGACAAGGACGAAATACGTGCGCTGCGCATCGGCCCGCAGATCAGGGCGATGATCGACCAGGCGCAGCAGGACGTACGTCTGATCTCGCCCTATTTCATCCCTGGCGATGAGGGCACGCGCTATCTCACCGACCTGACAGGCCGCGGCGTAAAGGTAAAAGTGCTGACCAATTCACTGGCCTCCACCGACGAGGCTGCCGTGCACGCGGGCTATTCGCGCTACCGCCGCACTCTGCTCGAAGGCGGCGTGCAACTGTATGAACTGCGCCCCGCAGCCGGCGTGGAACAGCCGGCAACCTCAAAAGGCACGTCCTCCGGCGTCAGCCTGCACGCCAAGGCGATCGTGGTCGACGGAAAGCTGGTCTTCATCGGTTCGATGAACATGGACCAGCGCTCGAAACTGCTCAACACCGAGATGGGCATCATCGTCGACTGCCCCGCGCTAGCCGCGGCGGTAACGAATTTCTTCGACACCGCCACTCAACCGAACAGCTCCTACCACGTGACGCTGAGTGCACCGCACGGCGGGCACATGCAATGGCAGGACAGCGAAAACGGCAAGCTGGTGACCTATCACCATGAGCCCAAGGCCAGCATGAAACGCCGGCTGGAAGTGGACACGCTGAGGCTCATGCCGATAGATGGCATGCTCTGAGCAGCATGTGCAATAACCACTCGGCACAATACCGTTGGCATATCACCGCCGGCAGCGGAGCGAACCCATGCATAGGATGATCGCGATAACGATGCTGTTCGCCTTGCTGGCTCTGCCGGCATTCGCCCAGCAGGATGCCGAACAGCAGAAGATCGCCTACCTGATCGACTCGGTGGCCACGTTGCAGGGCGCGACCTTTATCCGCAACGGCACCGAATACGACGCGAAGCATGCTGCCGACCATATGCGTCTGAAACTGCGCTTTGCCGGCAGCCGCGTGAAGACGGCTGAAGACTTCATCACGTATTGCGGCACCGGCTCGTCGATATCTGGAATCAAGTATACGATCCGGTTTCGGGATGGACGCGTCGTCGATTCGGCGACTTTCCTGCTGGGCAAGCTGGCCGAGTACGAGATAGGCCATGAGGATCATGCCCTGATTCCGCCTGTTCACTGATATGCGGAAACGAGCCTTGTGCCTGGACCACCGCTTGATTCGCTGAGCTCCCAGGCCACCGGCCAAAGGCATTCAAAAAAATAGCTTGCAATTGCATAGTGCGCTATTTAATATCCGCAGCCATGAGCAGCTCCCGCCCCTCCCCATCGGTCATCGCGGCGTCCACGCCGAAGCTGGACGCGCAACTGTGCTTCGCTCTGTACTCGGCCGGCCTGGCGATGAACAAGGTGTATCGCAAGCTGCTCAAGCCGCTTGGCCTCACCTATCCGCAGTATCTGGTGATGATGGTGTTGTGGCAGGACGAGAGCCAGAGCGTGTCGGAGATCGGTGCTCGGTTGTTTCTCGACTCAGCCACGCTGACGCCGCTGCTCAAGCGCCTGGAAGCCGCCGGGATGGTGGCACGGCTGCGCTCGCGCGAGGATGAGCGGCATGTCGTCATCAGCTTGACTGCCCGCGGCAAGGCCTTGCAGGCCAAGGCCGGCAAGGTGCAGGAGTCGGTGTTCTGTGCCACCCAATGCACGCCCAGCGAACTGAAGCACCTGAAAAGCGAATTGCAGGATCTACGCAGCAAGTTGTCCGATGGGGTCTGAACGGCCCGGTTTTTTCACCCATTAAAATAGCGTGCTATTAAATAGCTAGCTATAAATTAGCAGCAACCCAACCACTCTGTCAGGAGATATCCCATGTCCATCGAAAAAGTTCTGTACCGCTCCAAAGCCACCGCCACCGGCGGCCGCGACGGTCGCGCCACCTCGTCCGACAACGTGCTCGACGTCAAGCTGACCACGCCGAAGGAGCTCGGAGGCGCGGGTGGCGAAGGCACCAATCCGGAGCAGTTGTTCGCCGCCGGCTACTCGGCCTGCTTCCTCGGCGCGATGAAGTTCGTGGCGGCTCAGCAGAAGCTGCCATTGCCTGCCGATACGCAGGTGACCGGTCAGGTCGGCATCGGCCCGATCGCAACCGGCTTCGGCATCGAGGTCGAGCTGAGCATCTCGATTCCCGGCTTGCCGCGCGCCGACGCCGAGGCGCTGGTGCAGAAAGCGCACATCGTGTGCCCGTACTCCAACGCCACCCGCAACAACATCGACGTCACGCTGACCATCGTCTGAGGTTCCGTCGTGCTCGACTGGGCGACGACACAGCGAGACGAAGACGGCGACCCGGAAAGGCCCGTCTTCGTCCCGCGACCGGCGGCAGAGCGTCCCTAGAACAACAGGAGCAGCAGCGGCACGCTGATCCCGGCGAACAGGACCGTGCCGAAAAGCCGGGGTTTACGGCTGTAGCGCCAGGCCATGTACAGACCGCTCAACACCGAAGTGAGCAGACCCAACGACACCAGGCCGAAGAAAATCTTCATCGGCAGCAGGTTCTTCTTCGGCTTCGCATCGGCGCGCTCCGCCGGCTGATTCGCTGATGTTGTTGCACGCGCCTCGATGGGGGCATCTACCGACGGCTTCGCTGCCGCGGCGTCCGGATTCGACGCAGCGACCTGCACTTCCGGCGGGCGCGGCCGTCGCACCGGCATCACCGTGGTCTGCTTCTTGTGCAATTGCGCCATGCTGGCCAGCCACGCCGGCGGTGCGTAGCTGCTGCCACGGCTGCCTTCGTGCAGGCCGAAGCTCTGCAACCCGCCGGTAATCGCGAAGAACAGCAGCATCGGTGCGGTGAATATGCCGAGATAGAGATGGACGGTGCGGGTAGTTCGCAGGAAATGATGGGACAACGACATAAGGCTTGTATGCGGCAGGGAAGTTCCGCGAATGCTAGCCGGGTCGCCCTGAAACAACAATGACAATCATTCTCATTATTGCAACGCAGCACGCCGCATCACGAACAAGTTCGACGACAGGGTTCATTCGGATCGGCGCCGCGACGGCAGTCGGAGCCTATGACAGCCCAACCATTGTCAAGCTTTTTTCAGATAGCAGACCTTCAAAACCAGACCTTTGATCTTGTCCGAGTTGCCTTCGATATGTTCGTCGTCGCCGTCGACCAGGCGGATATTGCGGATCACACTGCCCTGCTTCAGCGGAATCGAAGAACCCTTCACCTTCAGGTCCTTGATCACCGTCACCGTGTCACCGCTGTTGAGGACGTTGCCGTTGACGTCCCGCACGACCATGCCGGCGTCGGTCGCATCCGCGCCTGCCGCGATCGGCCATTCATGGCCGCAGTCGGCACAGACGTGGTTGTCGCCATCCGGATAGATGTTTTCCATGGCGCACAATGGGCAAGCGGGAATCTGGGGCATAGCTCGATCCTGGGCAGTTCAATCAGGGCGCGAGTATACGGTCCTGTACTCGGATGTTGCGCTGCGCGGTCCGCTATTCCTCGTCAAGCAGGTCGGGCAGCTCGGGCATGCTGGCCATTTCCGCAAGCAGATCATGCACCTCGGGCTCGGGCGCGATCGCCAGCGGCCAGCGCCCGATCACTTCGTTCTTGGACTGGCCGAAGAAACTGCGGATCAGCACAAACTCATGCACATGCCAGTGAATAGACGCGATCGATTCCTCGATCGCGTCGACCGCATGACCCTGCAGCAGGGTCACATGTGGCAGGAAACTGGAGACTCCGCTTACCTGCAGCCCGACGTGGGATTGCGCAGCGGCAATCGCCTTGCGCAACTGCAATGCCGACTCGGTGGTGGCTGTGTCCGCGCACAGCACGAACGGGAACTGACCGTCCCTGGCGCTGAAGCGCATCGCCGAATCCAGCGAGGCGACGAAGCCGTTGGCGCGCACCTCGCCGGCTGCAGCCAGCAAGGCACTTTCCAGGGGTTGCCGCTGCCGCTCGGGCTTGCCCATCGGGCACAGCGAAAGATGCAGGCTGTCGATGCCGACCGACGAGCCGCTGACCCGGTGCGACTTGCGGAAACGCTCACCCACGGCGACGATCTCGGACCTCGCGATGTCGTCCGGCATCACGGCAAAGAAGTAGTTGATGCCTGGCGCAAGTTCGGATTGGCTCGGTGAAGTCGAAATGGCCTGCATCTCCATGACATCAGGGTAGCGACAGGTTACACGTCCCCCACGATACTCCTCGCCAGGCTACCGCTGACCATTACACAACAGTTCGCGGCACCATGCCCGTCGTTGGGACGAAAAGAATCCTCGTGCAGGATTCCCGCCGCAACATTGTTCAGCGCAGCTGGCTGTCCTTGCTGCCGCGGCGATTGTAGAGGCCCGCACTGCGACTCTCTTCGTCATGCGCCTCCTGGCAGGCTACGCATAAGCGCACGCCCGGCACGGCCTTGCGCCGCGCCGCCGGAATCGACGCATCGCATTCCTCGCAGCGCATCAGGCCGGGACCTTTGTGCAGTTGCTGACGAGCGCGCTGCACCGCATCATCGATCGTGGCGTCGATCTGGTCCTGCACGGCTCCATCGCCCGCCCAACCCGTTGCCATGGCAATCTCCGAAAATCTCAGGTCAGTTCGATGTGTGGGCATCGGCCCCGAATATCCACCGTGCCCAGCCGTACACCGCGCCAACAAGGGCACACGCGACCGCCTGGTTTACTCACCGGTCAGCCGGCCGTCGCCACCCACTCGACCCGGTTGCGCCCCTGGCGCTTGGCCCGATACAACGCCCCATCGGCGGTGCCGATCAGTGCCTCGAAACTGGCGTCGACCCCGCCGGCGATGCCGACGCTAGTGGTGAGGCTGATGACATGTGTATCGAACGTGGCCGGTTGTGCCTCCACTTCGGCACGCATGCGCTCGGCCAGTCCAGCCGCCTGTGGAGAATCGATCGCCGGCAGCACCAGCACGAACTCCTCGCCACCGTAGCGCGAAAAAAGAGTGCCGCGAGGTAGGCCCGTTCTGCGGATCACCCCTACAAAATGATTGAGCACCACATCGCCCGCCACGTGGCCCCAGCTGTCGTTGATTGTCTTGAAGTTGTCCAGGTCGAACATCAGCACGCAGCAGGCTTGCCCGCGTGCACGACAGGCATCGACCAGACCAGAACCAATCTCGAACAGCGCGTTGCGATTGAGCAGGCCAGTAAGACCATCGGTGCGCGCCAGGTGGCGCAGATCCAGCGTCAGCCGTTCCGCAAGCATCAGCGTGAAACCGGTGCTCAATAGAAAAGTGCACAGGATGCCGAACAAGTAATTCCAGGTGGTGAGCAGATCGGCAAGCTGCGTGTGCGCAACCGTACCCGGAAACAACACGACCACCGAACGTAACATGTAGAAAGCCATGTCGATGGCGAAAATCAGGGCAGTAAAGCTGCAGGTATTGCGCATATCCCGCGGAGAGCGCCACAGCAGCACCCAGATCATCCACAAATCCCAGACCACGCTGTGCGCGCCGAACACCAGCGCCTCGACCGTCTGCGACGGCGGGGACAAGTAGAAACCGATCTGGTTGGCGATGAACAGACCCACCACCGCCAGCGGCCAGCGCCAGCGAAGCGGGTAGCGCAGGTGCACCGCGATACCCATCAGCATCAAGGCATTGGCCAGCGCGATCATGCCGCTGCCCACGATCGCCGATAGCACGCTGTGCTCTTCGTTCAGCCCCTGGGCGAGCGCGGCGGCAGTCAGCACCCAGAACGCGGTGGCCCAGATGCGCAACGCCGGCAGGCCACGCAACACCAGCCCGAGCAAGGTGAAGCTTACCGAGAGCGCCACGCCAATGGCTGCGCCAATGACGCCAAGCGTGTAGAGATCGAAGTGCATGCCCATCGCGTTTATCCAGGGACACCGAAACGGCCTGCTCTGCCCGCTGCCGGATGAACCTGGCAACGCGTCGAGGATAGCTCTCGAAAACGCCCGGGTTTGTCCACTGGATACCAGGAAGACGAAACGGCGGTCGCCGTATCCCGGCGAATACCGCATCGCCGCCGTTTTGAATCGCGACAGCTTACTGCAAGTGGCCTGGCCGGTCCGGACCAGGCAAAGCGCGCCCACCCGCTAGCCTGATCGACCGCCCGGGACGGACTCGACGCGTGGCTCGCCGGAGCGGTCGCCTTGCCCACCTGTCGTCAACAGCCGGATCACCAAACGCCACGGCACCCGCCGCATCGAGTCACGACCGCTGCAGCCGACGTCCCTTCCATGCATAGCTCACGGCCAGCAGCACGAACCAGGCCGGGCTGGCCAGCAGCGCCTGGCGAGTGTCCGGCTGCAGGCTGAGCAAGACCAGCACGAAGACGAAGAACGCCAGGCAGACCCAGCACATGAATACGCCGCCAGGCATCTTGTAGTCCGACGCTTCGTGCAGATGCGGACGCTTGCGGCGATAGGCGATATAGGCGGACAGGATCAGCGACCAGACGAACATGAAAAGCACCGCTGCCAGCGTCGTGACCAGAGTGAATACTTTGACCAGGTCCGGGATCACATAGACCAGCGTGGCGCCGAGCAACAGGCAGAAACAGGAGAACAGCAGGCCGCGCGACGGCACCGCCGCGCGCGACAGCTGGGCGAACGCCTTGGGCGCATGATTCTCTTCGGCCAGGCCGAAGAGCATGCGGCTGGTGGAGAAGATGCCACTGTTCGCCGACGAGGTGGCCGAGGTCAGCACCACGAAGTTGATCAGGCTGGCGGCGGCCGGAATGCCGGCCAGCACGAACAATTCCACGAACGGGCTCTTGCCGGGTTCGACCATGCGCCACGGCGTCACCACCATGATCGCGAGCAGGGCCAGCACGTAGAAGATGATGATGCGCACAGGGATCGAGTTGATCGCCTTGGGCAGGTTGCGCTTCGGATCGGCCGTCTCGGCGGCGGTAGTGCCCACCAGCTCGATGCCGACGAAGGCGAATACCGCAATCTGAAAGCCCGCGAAGAAGCCACCCAGTCCTTTTGGAAACACTCCGCCGTCGTTCCACAGATTGGCCAGCGAGGCCTGATGCCCCGAAGGCGAACGAAAACCCCAGGCGACCAGCGCAAAGCCGGTCGCGATCAGCGCGCAGATCGCGATGATCTTGATCAGCGCGAACCAGAATTCCATCTCGCCGAACAGCCTCACCGTCGCCAGATTCAGGCTCAGAAGCAGCAGCACGCACAGCACTGCCGGGATCCACGGCGCGAGTCCGGGGAACCAGTACTGAGCATAGGACGCGATCGCGATCACGTCGGCGATCGCGGTGATGATCCAGCAGAACCAGTACGTCCAGCCGCAGAAAAAGCCGGCCCAGGGTCCGAGCAGATCGGTGGAGAAGTCGATGAACGACTTGTATTGCAGATTCGACAGCAGCAACTCGCCCATCGCCCGCATCACGAAGAACAGCATCACGCCGATGATCAGATAAACCAGCACGATCGACGGTCCCGCCAGACTGATCGTCTTGCCCGAGCCCATGAACAGGCCCGTGCCGATGGCACCGCCGATGGCGATCAGTTGCAGGTGCCGGTTCGACAGGCTGCGCCTGAGGTGATCGGGGTGCTCCAGCGATGTGGTCATAGGGCGGGTCTTTGGCGTGTGGGATGCGCCAACATAGAAGAAACCAGGGCGCGCCGCCAATGGCATATTGGCCAGCCCGTGACGAACGACAGCCGAAAGCGGGACCGCGAACATCCACAACCGGCTTTTCGCGTCGTCTTTGTCGCAAGCACTTTCCGGTCTTTCCGGAAAACAGGTCAGCGTGAGAACATCGCACTCCATTCCATCAACGATGGCCTTGTCGCACGAATGATGTCTGCAGCCAGGGCAAGGCAGTCGCACGCGGCAACCCGTATTGCCGTTCTCTTGCGCGCGCTGCGGGAAGCCAGCGTGACCATGCTGGCCGCGCTCGCCACTCTTCTGTGCGCACTGGCCATCGCTCCCGGACCGGGTTCGGCGGTGTTGGCCGTGGTGCTATGCCTCTCGCTCTCGCGCAGCCAGCTCGACCGCGACCTGCGCGGCCGCATCGAGGCGGCTATCGCATTGCCGATCGTCGGTCTGGTCGCAGTAGGCGTCGGCATCCTGCTGCATCGTGCGCCGTGGCTCGGTGCACTGATCTTCGTCGGTTGCATGTTCGTGTCGATCTGGCTGCGCCGCTTCGGCCCGATGGCGCAACGGCTCGGTTCGCTGATCGCGCTGCCGCTCGTCGTGCTGCTCACCACGCCGCATGTCCAGCCGGCGTCGGCCAGCGCCATTCCGGCGCCGCTGGTGCCGATAGTCATTGCGCTGCTGGCCTTGCTATGGGTCGGCGCGCTGCATGCGCTGGCTCGTCACCTGCGTTTCCTGCCACCGATGCGCACGCCAGAACGCCCGGCGCCAAAGCCAACACGCGAAAATTCGCTGCGCCCGATGGCAAGCACCCGGATGGCCGTCCAGATGGCGGTCGCTCTCAGCGCCTCCTTCGTCCTCGGCTACCTCTTCTTCGCCGAACGCTGGGCGTGGATCGTGCTCACCGCCTTCATCGTCATCAGCAGCAACCGCGGCCGGCTGGATGTCGCGTACAAGAGCGTGCTGCGCGTGCTGGGAGCGGCAGCCGGCACCCTTCTAGCTGTGACGCTCACGCTCCATATCGGATCGCACGACATGACGACAGTTGTGCTGATCCTCGCCGCGATCTTTCTCGGCGTGTGGCTGCGCCCGTTGGGGTATGCGTGGTGGGCGCTGTTCGTCACCCTCGCACTGGCCTTGCTGCAAGGTTTTGCGGGCGCATCGACGACGCGCATGCTGTGGCCGCGGCTGGAGGAAATCGTGATTGGAGCGATCATCGGTGTCGCCTCCGCCTGGCTCGTACTGCCCGTGCACTCGACACCCGTGTTGCGGCGACGGATCGCCGACGCCCTGGCCATCCTCGCCGATGCACTGGATCCGGCGACGCCAGCACGCCGATCCGATGACTTCGTTGCCGCCATTTCGTCAGTGGAACAGCTCGCGCCGGCATTCCGGGCGAGCCGTCCGTTCATGCGGCACTTCAGTGCCATCCAGCCGGTGGATTGGATCGATGCACTGGTGGCGTGCCGCACACCGGCGGCCGCGCTGATCGACATGGGCGAAACGCCGGTCACCGTGCGCAAAGCGATCGGGGCCGCACGCAAATCACTGCGTGAGCCCGTGGAACTCCAGCAGGCATTGCGGGAATTGTGCCGTTCGCTGCAGAGCCATCCCGCGGGCATGGATAAGGCTACCGACTGAAAGCTGTTCCTCGATTTCATCGTACGGGCGACGCAACCGATGCCGCGTCGGCGGACGGTGCGAATTGGTCCTTCGATGTGAACCATGCCATCGGTCAAATCGGCACCGGCCGCAGCTTCATCGCCGATTTCAGAAAACCCAGTTGACTGCTATTGCCGGCGTGACCGTGGCCACCGTGCTGCGGTTGCCCAGAATGACGCGGGTGCCGAACAACACGCCCAGATTGGGAGTCCAGCTGTATTCGACGGCCGGCGCGAGGCCGAACGCTTCGCTGGAACCGGAGTCCAGTTGGATATCGGGCAAAGGCAGCGCACCAACCTGATACATCACGTCTTGTCCATCGACGTGTGTGTTGCTGTTGTGGGTGTACGTGGCATCGAGCGCCAGCACCCAGCGACGCGTCAGACTGTATTCCCACGAGGCGTCGACGAAGAGCGAGTTGCCGGGCCTGACATGGCCACGGAAACCTTCTCCCGTGCCGTAGACACTGACTCCTTGCACGCTCGCACTGCCGGGAAACGTCTTCGACACGTTGAAGCGCATACGCAGAATGCGACCGTTCGCCAACCAGAAATAGGTTTGCGAGTTGACCGCCAGCGTCGTGGCGTAGACGCCGCTGCCGAAGCCATCACCGGGGCGGTCGCCCAGCCGGTCGTACCGTCCGTTCGGCAAGGCCTCCTGCAACTGGATGGCGATCGTGGGAAACCAGCTGCCTTCATGGAATTCCGTGAGCCGGTACTGCGCCTGCAACTCAATATCGCCCCATCCGATACGGGAACTGCTGCGGCCGTCGTCCGCCTTGTTGTAGCCCACGATCGGAATCAGGCCGACCGTCAAGTTTTCCACGAGCCCATAAAGCACGTAGGCACGTGACCCGAAACCATCCGTGTGAGTGGAGTGCACGTCGTAAAGATACGGCTCGATCAGGAAGTGCCCGGGCGGCAATGTCTCGGCCGAGTTGGCCAGCATGGGGCCAGTCCACCATGCGTCGTCCCGGCTTTGCCGGTTCGGCGATGGCCGAAGGGCAACGTCCGCGGCATCGGTGGCGGCAACGATTTCATCGGCTTCGCCGGCAATCCGTGCTGAGCCATCGGTTCCCATCACTTTCGGGACGCCGGGATCGGTCCATGAAGCGTAGGCGTCCCATGCATGGCCTGAAACAGGCAGCAACACGCTGACCAGGCTGCACAGCAGCAGGCGGCAGATTCGGTGTGGATCGAGTGCTTTCATTTGTCCTTTTCATGCCAGGTGATGTCGGTCTAAAACTAAGCCACCTAGTGGCTCACAAGAATAGCCACTTTGCTAGGATTCGACCTGACCACTCAAGATTCCAGAAAATGAAGCGACTCAATGAAGCGACTCACCGCCAGCTACCTGCCGCCGATTACGCTTGCACCCAGAAGCGGCATACCGATGCACCAGCAACTGTCCGAATGGTTCCGGCAGGCAATCGTCGACGGTCAGCTACGACCCGGCCAGCGTGTGCCATCAAGCAGAAGTCTGGCCGGCGAACTGAAGGTTTCCCGCGCACCGGTCATCAGCGCTTACGAGCAGCTATATGCCGAAGGCTATCTCGAAACCTTTGTGGGCGCGGGTACTTGTGTTGCCAAATCGATACCGGGCGGCGCACTCCATCAGCCACGCACAGGCCTTCGCAAGGCACCGCAACCCGCTTCTGAAAGCAGTACGCCGCGCCGGATCTCCCGACGCGTGGAACTGATGCGGGCTCCGCCACAGACATGGGCGAACAACCTGGGTGCCTTCCGCATCGGCATGCCGGCACTGGACCGGTTTCCGAGCGGCGTCTGGTCGAAGCTGGTCAACCGGCATTCGCGCAAACCGTCCCTGGAACTGATGGCCTACGGCGATCCGATGGGACACCTGCCATTTCGCGAAGCCATCGCGGAATATCTGAACACCGTCCGCGCGGTTCGATGTGATGCATCGCAGATCCTGGTGACGACCGGATCGCAGCAGGCCTTGCAGATGTGCGCGCACGTCCTGCTGGACGCCAACGAGCGCGTGTGGATGGAGGAGCCGGGTTATCCGGGTGCGCGCCAGGCATTCATGGGCGCCGGCGCCCGGCTCGTTCCGGTGCCGGTCGATCAGGAGGGCGTGGATGTGGCCGAAGGCATCCGCCGGGGACGCGGTGCCCGCGTCGTCTACATCACACCCTCGCACCAGTTCCCGCTTGGCGTGACGATGAGCGCCGCGCGGCGCATGCAATTGCTGAACTGGGCGACGCGCAACGGCGCGTGGATCGTCGAGGACGACTACGACAGCGAATACCGCTCGGGAGGCCGCCCGATCGCTTCGCTGCAAGGCCTGGACACGGACGAGCGGGTCATCTACGCGGGAACCTTCAGCAAGGTGATCTTCCCTGCTCTTCGCCTGGGCTACGTCGTCGTACCGAAGGATCTGGTGCCTGCGTTCTTTCACGCCCGCGACGCCGCCGACACTTTTTCTTCCACGCTCTACCAGATGGTCATGACCGATTTCATCCGCGAGGGGCACTTCGCGCGACACATCAGGAAAATGCGCACGCTCTATGTGGAGCGGCGAACGGCGCTGCTGGAAGCCATCCAGCGCCATCTGCGAGACAAGCTTGAAGTCATCGGCACCGAGGCCGGCATGCATCTGGTGGCGCTGCTGCCGCCCGGCGTTGACGATGTGGCGATCTCGATCAAGGCGGCCAGGCACGGTGTGTCGGCCAGGCCGCTCTCCCCTTGCTATGCGAGCCCGCCGGCCAGAGGCGGCCTGATTCTTGGCTACGGTGGTGCGGACATACCTGAAATTCTCGAAGGCGTCCGCAAGCTCGCGCGATGCATTTGAAGATTCGAGGCGTCTGCTGGCAGGCGTAAGGTCGCCGGCGCCGATCCCGCCATTCACCACGGATGCTCCGGGTAGTAGCGCTGCATCATGCGGGCGACGTAGGCGATGAGGTTCGGATGCGCTTCCACCGCACGACGCAGCGGCGTGTCGAAGAACGGCGTGGCGACGCAGGCGAGCATGCCGAACGCGGCAGCGTCCACGCCGCTGTGCGTTTCGCCCATCAGCCAGGGCTTGTCGCCCAGCAGTTGTGCCAGCGCGTCGATGGAGCGCTCGCCCAGCACGGCGATCCGCGCCGGCGCATGCCGGCCAATCCCCTGCGCGTGCAGCTCCACCGCCTTGCGGGCCTGCATGTCCTGGCGCAGTTGCGCGCGGCCGGCTTCGGGCGCGCCATCGGCGAAATGCGCGGGGCCCTTGGCGAAGTTCTCCGGATCGATCCAGCGAAACCAGACCATCGCGAAGTAGAGATGGTCTTCGAGCAGGCGCTCGATTGCCCAGGACTGAGCCCGCTGGCATGCGTCCAGTCCCTCGTCCAGATCCACTCCGTACTTGCGCTCGATATGCGCGCGGATGAAGGTGGAGTCGCTCACCACCTCGTCGTGGTCGTTGATGAAAGGCAGCTTGCCGTTCGGCGCCTGCGGCGGAATGGCGGAGGCCCGGTCATAGACCAGGCCGGCCATCTTCAGCTGCACTTCGGTCTTGATCACGAACGGACTGGTGTCGGGCAGCCCGAAGCCTGCGCGGGTGGCATACAAGGTAAGGCTCGATGACGACATGGACATGCTCTGCGGCGGAGGATGCGCGCAGCATGGCGAAGGGCTGCTGACAGCATCGTGTCAGCAGTGGCGGCTGGGCACCTTGCCGCCATGCTTCGCGTCCCACCCGTCTTTTTTTGGCTACCCGGGCAGCGCTTCCATCGGAACAAGCTGCCCGCGCTTGAGCGTCCCCAGCGCCACGCGCGTCTGGAAGCGCCGCACGTTGGCATTCTCGGCGACCAGTTTTTTCATGAGCGCGTCGTAATCCCCGACATCGCGCGCCGTGATTATCAGGACGTAATCGCCCTCTCCCGTTACGTACCACGCCTCCTGGATGGCAGGCTCGGCAGCGATCCAGTGTTTCAGGCTCACCAGCAATTCGGGACGCTCCCGCTCCACCTCGACGTCGACGATCAGAGTCAGCGGCCGCCCCATGACTCCGGCATCGACGATGGCGACCTCGGCCGTGATCACTGCTTCCTCCCGCAGGCGTGCGATCCGTCGCTGCACTGCGGACGCCGACAGGCCGATGGCCGCGCCGATCAGTTCGGCCGAGCGGCGCGCATCGCGCTGGAGGATCGCGAGGATTCCGCGATCGAATTTGTCGAGTTCCATCGGCATCGGGCGTACGGCTCCCGCAAGTCAGGGAAAAAACCCGCCTGGACGGCGAGAGATGCGGCAACGCCGCGCGGCCGAACCTTAGCATGGGTCGTCGGTCATCCCGCCTCGCGTCCCACCCGCCTCAGGTACTGAATTCATGCTCGACCTCGCATCTATCCACGCCGCATCGCGCCACATCGATCCGGTATTTCTCGACTCTCCGATCGACATCGACGGTCAGCTCGACAGGCAACTGGGTTGCCACGTGCTGGCCAAGGTCGAACTGGACAATCCGGTGGGCTCGTTCAAGGGCCGCGGTACCGAGTTGTTCTGCGCCACCGGCCTGATGGAGGCGGAGCATCTGGCTTGTGCCTCGGCCGGCAATTTCGGGCAGGGGCTTGCGCGTGCGGCAGCAAGGCGCGGCCATCCCTGTGCGGTGTTCGCGGCGGAAAACGCCAATCGCGTCAAGGTCGACGCGATGCGCCGATTCGGTGCGGACGTCCATCTCACCGGTGTCGATTTCGATGCGGCCAAGACAGCCGCGCGCCGCCATGCCACCGCGCATGGCCTGCGTTTCGTCGAGGATGGCCTCGAACCGGCAATTGCCGAAGGGGCGGGAACCATCGCGCTGGAGTTGCTGCGCGACACCAGCTTCGACACCATCGTGCTGCCGTTGGGCAACGGCGCGCTGCTTGCCGGCATCGGCACGGTTCTGCGCGAGCTGGCACCGCATATTGAAATCATCGCGGTGGTGGCGGATAACGCGCCGGCGATGAAGCTTTCGCTGGAGACCGGCCGGGTCGTCGAAACCGATCGCGCGGAAACCATCGCCGATGGCATTGCGGTACGCGTGCCCATCGCATCCACGCTCGCCGACCTGCGCGCCTGCTGCGACGACATTGTCGGCGTGTCCGAGCAGGACATTTTCGATGCCATGCGGCTTGTCCACCGGTACCTCGGCCGCGTGACGGAGCCAGCCGGTGCGGTCGGACTCGCAGCCATCCTCGCCGACCGCCCGCGGTTCGCCGATCGGCGCGTCGCCACCCTCCTGAGCGGCGGCAACATTTCGCTGGCTCTGCGCGACCGCCTGCTGATGTCCAGGTGACATCGGCATGTCGGCCACGCCGTCGACCACGATATTTCCCCAAAGGCAAAAACCATCCATGAAACTCCTGTATCAGACGCACTCGCCCTACGCCCGCAAGGCCCTCGTCGCCGCCCACGAGCTGGGCCTCGCCGGGTCGGTGCAAGTCATCCATCACGAAACCAGTCCGACGCGTCAAAACGCCGAGGTGTTCGCGCTCAATCCACTGGGCAAGGTGCCGGTCCTGCTGTGCGACGACGGCCAGGTGTTGTTCGACTCAAGTGTGATCTGCGATTACCTGGACAGCCTGCACGGGCACCCGATGCTGATCCCGGTCGATTCGAAGCAGCGTTACCGGGCACTGCAATGGCAGGCGCTTGCGCAAGGCATGGCGGATGCCGGCATCGCCGTGCGATGGGAGGCCGAGCGGCGTCCCGAATCGCTGCGCTGGCCGACGATGCGGGATGGGCAGTTGCAGAAAGTCATCGCCGCCTGCGATTTCCTGGAGCGGGAAATCGGCACGCATGCCGCCGTCGATATCGGAACCATCGCCATCGCCACCACCTTGAGCTGGATCGAATTCCGCGGTGTCTACCCGTTCCAGACAGGACGCCCGCACCTGTCGTCCTGGTATGCGGCGTTCTGTGCGCGGCCGTCGATGCGCGCGACGACTCTCAGTGGCGACACGAACGACTGAGCAACACGACAGCGCGGGCGAAATCGCGGCACGTGCGATCTCCGATGCCATTCGGCTTCTTCCTTTCGCGACAAGGCAACCAACATGAGTTCCCTCTGGACCGACCTGCTCTTTCTACATGGCCACATCACCGACTGGCGGCTGGCGCGGCGGCTATCCCGCGCGCCGGCGCCACAGGACTCTCCGCCTGCCGCAGTCCCTGCCATCGATCCGCAGCATTCCACCGCTTCGCGCCGGGGCACGCTCATACTGCGCTTATGCCTAGGCATCGGCAGCGGCGAGTTGCACAGGCAATGACCGGCAAGCAACTACGGTAACGTGGACCCCGTCGCCGGGGTTCCAGAAAGTTTCCCGGCGTATGTCGATTTCCTTCGGTCTCGTTCGTCGTCAGGGAAAGCACCTCTTTCTCGACCAAGGCGACCCGACGTTGAAACTCTACTTTCACCCCTTTTCCTCCTACTCCCAGAAGGCGCTCATCGCGCTCTACGAGAACGGCACGCTGTTCGAACGGCGCCTGCTGTCGCACGAGGACCCCGAAGTGCTGGGGGAATTCGCGACGCTATGGCCGCTGAAGCGCTTTCCCGTACTGGTGGACGGGAGCCGCACGGTGATCGAGGCGAGCATCATCATCGAGTACCTGGATCTGTACCACCCCGGTCCGGTGCGGCTGGTTCCCGGCGAAACGAGAGACGCGCTGGAAGTGCGGACGATGGACCGCTTCTTCGACAACTACGTCTCGACGCCGCAGCAGAAAATCGTGTTCGACAGCTTGCGACCGGAAGCGGAGCGGGACGCCCGCGGCGTCGCCGACGCGCGAGCGATGCTCGACACCGCTTACAGATGGCTCGACAAGGTCATGGCCGACCGCGAATGGGCGGCCGGCGACCATTTCAGCCTCGCCGACTGTGGCGGCGCGCCGTTCCTGTTCTATGCGGACTGGACCCATCGCATCGACGCATCCTTCGCAAACGTGCTCGCCTACCGCAAACGGTTGCTCGCGCGCCCGTCGTTTGCACGTGCCGTCGACGAGGCTCGGCCGTACCGCCCGCTGTTCCCGCTGGGCGCGCCCGACAGGGATTGACGCGGCTGGATTGACGCGGCGGGATTGATGAGTAGCGACTGATTTTTGCCACCACTTGGAGATCGACCATGGCCCACGCCCCCACCCTCGTTCCGGCCGCCGAACTGGTGCAACGCAGCGACATGACTTTTCCGAACGAAAGCGCCGAGTATCGCCGCGCGCGCAATGCGTTGCTTGTCGAGGAAATCGAACTGCGCCGGCATATCGAACGCGTCGCCGAGCAGCGCCGTGCATTGCCACCCGGCGGAGAGGTCATCGGCGACTACCGCTTCGAAGGCGAACGCGGGCCGCTCGATTTCGCGGGCCTGTTCGGAGACAAGCAGACCCTGGTCGTCTACAGCTATATGTTCGGCCCTCAGCGCGAACGTCCTTGCCCGATGTGCACATCGCTGCTCGGTGCATGGGACGGCGAGGCACGCGACATCCAGCAGCGCGTTGCGCTGGCCGTGGTCGCGCGATCGCCGATCGAGCGCCTCCTCGCGTTCAAGAAGGAACGTGGCTGGCGCGACCTCAAGCTGTATTCCGATAGCAACGGCAACTACAGCCGCGACTACTACGGCATCGGCGAAGACGGCAGCGACATTCCCGCCTTCAACGTATTCACCCGCAAAAATGGAAAAATCCATCATTTCTGGAGCGGCGAGATGGGTCCCGAGAGTGCGGACCCCGGCCAGGATCCGCGCGGGGCACCCGACCTGATGCCGATCTGGACCATTCTCGATGCGACGCCCGAAGGACGCGGCACCGACTGGTACCCGAAGCTCGACTACCCCGGCTGATACAAGCCGTCTGCACGGCGCCGCTCCCGTCGTGCAGGCTTCCATCGAGCATGGATGGACACCTCAGCCAACGTCGCTACTCAGCCGCCCTGCTTCCTGGCGGTGGCCTGCTTGCGCCTGGCGGCACGGGCGCGCTCCGCCGACTGGATGCCATGGGCCTTCAGGATCGCCGAAAGCAGTCCGGGGAAGCGTTGCTCGATCTCGACGCAGCGACTGGTGTTGTGCATCTCCACGCCGTGCCGCTCGCTACGCACCAGCCCCGCTTCCCTGAGCGCGCGAAAGTGCTGTGAAAGCGTGGATTTGGGAATGCTGCGGTCGCTCATCTGCAGAAAGTTCGAACAGATATTCGTGCAATTCGAGCCGGCCAGCTCCGCGTAGATCGCCACCCGCACGGGATCGGACAGGGCATGCAGGATGCCCTCCACGGTGATGTCTTCGATCGACGGGTGAATCAGTGGCCTCATGGCGGCCATCTTAGCAGCTCTTGACATTTAGTTCTTTAGTTCATAAGTTACGAACTATTGAAGAACAAAACCTCTCTCCCCCGCACCACAGGAAATGTCATGAGCAAGCTCAACGGTAAAGTCGCCATCGTCACCGGCGCATCCAAAGGCATAGGCGCTGCCATTGCCAAGTCACTGGCCGCTGCAGGCGCTTCAGTAGTCGTCAATTACGCATCCAGCAAGACGGGCGCCGAGGCCGTCGTCGCCGATATCGGCGCGGCTGGCGGCAAGGCCGTTTCCGTTCGCGGGGACGTCTCCAAGGCGGCCGACGCACAAGCCCTCGTCGATGCGGCGATCAAGCAATTCGGACGGCTGGATATTCTCGTCAACAACTCCGGTGTCTACGGGTTCTCCCCGCTCGAGAGCATCACCGAGGAAGACTTCCACAGGCACTTCAACGTCAACGTACTCGGCCTGCTGCTGACGACCCAGGCCGCCAGCAAGCATCTGGGCGAAGGCTCCAGCATCATCAACATCGGATCCGTCGTCACCCGCATCACCCCGCCGGGCAGCGCGATCTACACCGGCACCAAGGGTGCCGTGGACGCCATCACCGGCGTGCTGTCGCGCGAACTGGGCCCGCGCAAGATCCGTGTCAACGCACTGAACCCGGGCATGATCGAAACCGAGGGCACCCATGCCGCCGGCTTCATCGGTTCGGACTTCGAGGCCGATGCCGTCTCGCGTACACCGCTGGGGCGCATTGGTCAGCCCAACGACATCGCTTCGATCGCCGTGTTCCTGGCCTCCGACGATTCCTACTGGCTCACCGGTGAACAGCTGCTCGCCGGCGGCGGCGTGCGCTGATCGGCAAACCGCGAAGGGTGCATTCCGGCATCGGAATGCACCCTTCGTGGTTACATCCGCGCGTTGCCGTATCAGGGATGTGTCTCGACCTGACGCACTTCGCAGGTGATGTCCCATTCGTCGCCATGGACCTTCAGAAAGCGCTCGGTCCAATGGATGGCCTCTTCCATCGACTTCGTCTCCATCAGCGCATAACCGCCGATCACTTCCTTGGCCTCGGTGAACGGGCCGTCGACCACGCTGATCTTTCCGTGGGAAAGCCGCAAACGAACGCCTTCCGACGTCGGCCGTAACCCCGCAGTGTCGAGCATGACCCCGGCCCGGCTCACTTCCTCAAGCAGCTTGCCCATATCGCTCATCAGCTGCTCGCTGGGCTGCAGTCCGCTGTTCTCGTTGATCCTGACCATTGAAAGGAATCGCATAGCTCCATCTCCTGTGGCTGTCTGGGCCGTACGCCGGACGATTGCGCATCCTGTAAGCACCACGGCTATCCATGCGACGAATGGAAGGCGGCTGGATCGACAGGGCTCATCGGGATCCGCAGGCCTATAAAGTCGATGCTGGCGCTGGAAAACGCATTCTGATACCGACTCAGGATGGCGCACCTGGCGAATTCAAGTCGGCGACGCAGCCTCACTGCCTTTCGCCGCGGCCAGGTTCGTACGCAGCATCGCCGCACCGAGAAGCGCCCCCAACGCGGCGAAACAGGCACCGACCAAGAAGGCCGCTTGGTAGCCACCCGCAAGCGCGGCGAGCGATGGATGACCACTCGTCAGCAAACCTTCGCTGCGCGAAGCCGCGAGGCTGGCCAGGATGGCCAGGCCCAACGCACCGCCCATCATGAAGGCCGTGTTGACCACACCTGAAGCGAGGCCGGACTCGGATGGCGACACATCGCTCATGGCGGCCAGCAGCACGGGATTGAACGCGATGCCGGCGCCAAGGCCGAGCAACAACATGCCGGGGAGGATATCCAACAGGAAATGTCCGTCGACGGGCGCGCGCGCGAACAGCAACAAACCAGCCGCGGCTAGTAGCAGTCCACATGCCAGAGGACGCCGGATGCCGAAACGCATCACCAGTTTCGCCGAGATGCCCAGCGAGAATACAGCCATGATCAGGTTCGCCGGCAGAAAGGCCAGCCCCACTTCCATCGGGTTATAGCCCAGCACCAGCTGCATATAGAGCGCGGAGAGGAAGAACCACGCAAACATCGCCGCCGCCCACAGCACGCCGACGATATTGGAAACCGCCAGATTGCGCAGTTTGAACAGCCGCAGGGGCATCAGTGGCGTGTGCACGCGCGTTTCGATCAGCAGGAACGCCACCAGCAAAGCGAAGGCAATGAGCAATTGCCCGAGCGTACGCTGCGATGTCCAGCCCAGTTCGTTGCCGTTGACGATCGCATAGACGGCAAGCATCAGCGCCGCGGTCACGGTCACGGCACCGAGCACATCCAGATGCCGCGACGTCACCCCGCTCGATACCGCCGGCAGCAAGCGCAGGGAAAGTACGACCACACCGATGCCGATCGGCAGGTTCACCAGGAACACCCAATGCCAGCTCAGGCTGCTGGTCAGCACGCCGCCCAGCATGGCACCAAGGCTGCCGCCGCCGGCGCAGACGAAACCATAGACCCCCATCGCCTTGGCGCGATCGGCCGCTTCGGTAAACAGATCCATGATCAACGACAGCGCCACCGCCGTGACCACGGCCCCGCCAAGCCCTTGCACACAGCGTGCAATGACGAGGGCGGCCTGGGTGGTGGACAGCCCGCAGCCCAACGACGCCAGCGTGAATACCACGATGCCGATCAGGAACAGGCGTCGATGTCCATACAGGTCACCGAGTCGACCGCCGAGCAGCAAAAAGCCGCCATAGGTCAGCATGTACGCATTCACCACCCAGGCCAACGACGTATCGGAGAAATTCAAATCCGTTTTGATCGATGGCAACGCGACATTCACGATCGTCGTGTCGAGCACGATCATCAAGACGCCAAGGCACAGAACCATCAAGGCCAGCCAGCGGCGGTCGTGATGCGCATGCCGGTTTGGCGGCAGCGTATGCACAGTGTCGGTCGATGCAGCGTCCATAACAAGGCTCTCGCAAGTAGTCGGGTTTGTACTGCCGAACGGGCGGTTTTCACTTATGCGACGAACGCGCATCGCCGGAATCGACATACTTCGGGTCCCGAAAGAACACTACACCACGCTCATCGCGAGAATGCCGGGCGACCCACCGTTCGGCATGGCTCTGCCGTCAGCGAGCGGCTTCGCGGTGAGGCAGTTTCCAGCCGGGCCGTACGAAGTGACAGGTGTAGCCGTTGGGATAATGCTCGAGATAATCCTGATGCTCGGGCTCGGCTTCCCAGAAGTCGCCAACAGGCGCCAGCTCTGTCACCACCTTGCCGGGCCACAGGCCGGAGGCATCCACATCGGCAATGGTGTCCTCGGCCACCCTCTTCTGCTCCGCGGACGTGTAGAAGATCGCCGAACGGTAAGAGCTGCCGCGGTCATTGCCCTGCTGGTTCGGCGTAGACGGATCATGGATCTGGAAAAAAAACTCCAACAGCGCGCGATAGCTCAGCTTCGACGGATCGAAGATGATTTCGACGCCTTCGGCGTGGCTGCCGTGATGGCGGTAAGTCGCGTTCGGCACGTCGCCGCCGGTGTAACCCACGCGGGTGGCGATCACGCCGGGATAGCGACGTAGCAGATCCTGCACGCCCCAGAAGCAGCCGCCGGCCAGCACGGCACGTTCGGTACTCATCGCACATCCTCCACCTGAGCCAGATAGTCCGCGTAACCCTCTGCCGCCATGTCGTCGCGATGAATGAACCGCAGCGAAGCCGAGTTGATGCAATAACGCAGGCCGCCACGATCTCTCGGGCCATCGGGGAATACGTGCCCCAGATGGCTGTCGCCGTGCGCCGAGCGCACTTCGGTGCGGATCATGCCATGTGTGCCGTCGCGCAATTCGTTGACGTTGGCAGGTTCGATCGGCTTGGTGAAGCTCGGCCAGCCGCATCCCGACTCGAATTTGTCGGACGAGGCAAACAACGGTTCGCCCGACACGATATCGACGTAGATGCCCGGCTGCTCGTTGTCCAGATACTCGCCCGTGCCGGGCCGCTCGGTGGCATTTTGCTGGGTGACGCGATATTGCTCGGGTGAGAGCTTCGCGATGGCATCGGGAGTCTTGCTGTACTTGCTCATGGGCCTCTCCTGCTTCGGGCCATCATCCCCGGTTTGAACCGATACTCGATCCAGGCCGGCAATATGCCCATCGATTTGAATAGTGCATAGATTGGGGCCGGTCAGGCGAACCCAACCGGCACACTGATGCATTACGTACCGGAGCGGCTCAGGGTTACATGCGAGGCGTGGCCATTTGAAGCGTCGCGATCGACGGCGCCGATTCCGGCAGCGACCTCGGATCCGGCCGCAAGGCGCCGGCGCCGATGCAATACGATTGCCCACGATTTCCACTCAAAATTAACCAGAGGAAGTGCCCGCGCCCTTCTTTTGTGGTGTCATGACGCGCTTCTCGGGAAGGCACGGGCAGAACAGGATCGACGCTGGGCCGCCCATCAATTGCAATGCCTCAACGTGCGCGGCGACACTCGCACTGAACGAACCTCCCTCTGCTCACCCCTTTCGTCGGGTCGCGGCCAACTGCCGCCGATTCGATACCGCTATTTCAGGAGATTGCCCGTCGTGTCGCATTATTCCGGTCCCTTGCTGACGCGGCCCGTCGCCGAAGCCCTGCTCACCGCACGCGATGCCGGTGCCAACGCATGGATCGGCTCGCTGGACCTGGAGCTGTCGAGCGGAAGCGCGTCGCTGGAGACGGACGACTGGCAGTGGCGAAGCCAGCGCTATCCCTATCCACCTACGCTGAAAGACCGCACCATCTATTACTGGGACGGCGACGAGTTTGCGTCGGTCTCGCGCTATTCCGGCTCGCTGATCAAGCTGGTGCCTACCGAATGGGGCGCACCCACCTTCGAGATCGATGGCATCAAGATGCTGCCGACCTCTAAGGAATCGCCGTTCGAGGATGCGCGCCGCAAGGTGGCGCTGATCGAGCCGAGCGGCAAGGTAGTGCTCGATACCTGCGGCGGCCTCGGCTACTTCGCGGCGTGCTGCCTGGAAGCAGGCGTGGCGCGCGTCCACTCGTTCGAGAAGAACGCCGATGTGCTGTGGTTGCGGACGCTCAACCCTTGGTCTCCCGACCCGGACGCGCCCGTCAGCGGCGGCCGCCTGCTACTCACCCATGCCGATGTGTCACAAGCGATCGCGCAGATTGCCAATGCCTCGGTGGACGCGCTGCTGCACGACCCGCCGCGCTTCGGCATCGCCGGCGAGCTGTACTCGCAGGTGTTCTACGACCAGCTGGCACGCGTGCTGCGCCGCGGTGGCCGCCTGTTCCACTACACCGGCAGCCCGAACAAACTCACCAGCGGCCGCGATGTTCCCCGCGAGGTCGAAAAACGGCTGCAGACGGCGGGCTTCAAGACGCAGCTCGCGCTGGACGGAGTGTTGGCGATACGGCGCTGAATCCAACCCGGGTCTAGTCGATCTTGAACAGCGCCGGACCCGCCTCGCGCATGAATATCCGCACCGTTACCGGGCCTACACCCTTGAACCCGCGCAGTCGACGCTCGAAATCCGCGCGGCTTTCGGATGCTTCGAAAATACCGAGGATCCGTCCGTGATACTGGTCGATCAGTGTCTTGCACAACAGCGCGAGACGATCGGCGGTGGACTCGTCGTAACGGGCATAGCCGCCCTCACCGAGGATCCTCACCAATTCCGCATGGCTGCAATGACACAGCTCGCGCGGCGTGTCCCGTTCGTGCGTCTCGACCAGCACATGCCAGGTGGCGGCAGCGATCTTCTGCCCGATGCGCTTGCCGAACAGGAAACTGGCGAGAAACCATTTGAACAGGCTTTGCTCATCGTTCTTCTTCACCGTGATGCCGAGATCGGCGGCAGACATGTATCGACTCATGGGAATGATCTCGATCGTGGTGCTAGAGCCCTGATATCCGATGCAAGAGACGACGATAGGACCGCTCTGCTCATAGCCGGGTGAAAACCGTATAACCGTATGAATAGCGAGGACACGGTGGAGATTGGTCGATCGACAACGCAACGTTGCGCCCGTCGGAGCCTCGGCGTGCCATGTTGCTCATCATTCTCAGCGCCCTCCCGTTCCCGAAATTGCCCTACTATCAAGCTATGGACACACCGCCTCTCCCTCCAACGAACGACGCCCCACGCGGCAGCCTGGCCTGCGTTGGCATGGGCATGACCCTGGGCTCACACCTCACTCCACTGGCACGCAGCCAGATCGAGCAGGCGGACGTGGTGTTTGCGGCACTTTCCGACAACATCGTGGAGTTGTGGCTGCAACGCATGCATCCGGATGTGCGCAGCCTCCAGCCCTATTACGCCGAGGGCAAGTCGCGGATGAAGACTTATCGGCAGTGGGTCGAGCTGATGATGACCGAGGTACGCGCCGGCAAGAATGTCTGCGGCGTCTTCTACGGGCATCCCGGTATCTTTGCCTGGTCGCCGCACAAGGCCATCGAGGTGGCCCGCGCGGAAGGCTTCAAGGCACACATGGAGCCGGGCATTTCCGCCGAAGACTGCCTCTACGCCGATCTGGGCATCGACCCGGGCCGCTTCGGGTGCCAGCACTTCGAGGCCAGCCAGCTGCTTTTCTATGAACGGCGAATCGATCCAACCGGATATCTGGTCCTGTGGCAGGTCGGACTGGTGGGCGATCTGTCGTTGAAGCGCTTTTCCACCGGGGCGGCATACCGCCAGGTGCTGGTAGACGTGCTGAGCGAGGACTATCCGCTCGACCACGAAGTGATCGTCTATCGTGGCGCCACCTTGCCGATCCAGAAGCCGCGGGTCCGCCGCATGGCGCTGCGCGACTTGCCCGGCGCCGAACTGACCGCCGAGGAGACGGTGGTGCTACCGCCCAGCGCGCCGTTGAAGCAGAATCTAGCCGTGCGTGAGCGGCTGGCCGCGCTGGACAAGGAAGCTTCCATCGCTTGACACGCTGCGGCAGTCCGTGGCGCTCACAAGAACGAACACTTGGGAACCACAGTAAACAGGGGAAAAACATGTCGGACACGATTGAACTTCTGGAAGCCATCGGCCAGAACGCCACACTGCGCCACGCATCCGCCGACCAGCTTGCGTCCATTCTCGAACAGGCGAATGCGTCCGCAGCCCTAAGGTCTGCCGTCGCTGCCGGCGACAGCTCGCTTCTGTCCGCAGAGTTCGGACACAAACCGAATAAGGCGCCGCAGATCACCAATGTGCCAGGGCATGAAGAGGACGAGTCGGACGATGACGGCGACGACAAGCCGCATCATCCATCCGAACCCGGCCACAGTCAGCCGCACAAACATACGCCGCACAAACAATAGTCTCTCGCACCGTGCCCATCGGCCGGCAGGGCAGAAGACCGGGGACCGCCTTGGCGGCCCTGGTTCTCTGCGCCCTGATGCAGGCAAGCCATGCCACCGGCACTCCCAGGATTACCGATGCAAGCGCGTTCCTCGACCAAACCGAGAGCCTGCGCATCCAGGATCACCGCCAATTCGCCGAACGGCTGGCGCAGATCCATCGCGAGTCGCCCGCGCTGACGACGGCCGAGCAGTGGCACCTGCGCTATCTCGATGCGCTTGAGTCCTCGCTGGAGGGCAATTACGCCGCGGCGGAGAAGCCGCTTCACGATGTGATCGATCATTCGGGCGATCCGACGCTTGCCGCCAAGGCTTCGGCGCTTCTCATGAACAACCTGGCGGTCAGTCGTCGCTACGAAGATGCCTTCAAGCTGGCCCAACAGCTTACGATCGACCTGCCCCGTATCCAGGACAAGGCGGTCCGTCTCCAGGTTCTCGGCTACCTGTCCCAGATGTTGAACCTGGCTGGACAGACGGATCTGGCAATCAAGTACGCTCATATGATGGAGGACTCCCTTCCTCCAGGTATGACCTCATGCAACCCGCGCTCCAAGCTGGTTGCTGCGCTCTGGAGCGCCAAGCGGCTGACCTCTTCCAGCCCGGAGCTTACGCAAGCCATCGATACCTGCGAGGCGGCTCGACAGCCCATCGTTGCGACAGCTATGCAGCTCATCCTTGGCACACTCCACCTGGAAGAACACCAGCCCGCCAAGACGTTAGCGTTGCTCGACCGGATAGCTCCTGGCATCCAGATCAACCATTACTACCCGCACACGCTATCCGCGCAGGTGCAGCGAGCTCAGGCGTATGAACAGCTAGGTAAAGACGAAGACGCCCGCAAGGCTGCGCTCGCCGCCGTGGCGATGGCCGGCCCGGACGACATCAACGACTATCTCAAGGATGCCTACGAGGTGCTCTACCGGGTCGCGAAGCGGCACGGCAGCACGGCTTCAGCGCTTGCCTACTACGAACACTATGTCGCCCAGACCAGGGGCTCGCTCGATGATGTCGCTGCACAAGCATTGGCCTATCAAACGGTCCAGCAGCAGGTCTTGACCCGCAAGCTGGAAACCGAAGAGCTCAGCAAGCAGAACAGCGTCCTCAAGTTGCAGCAAGCGTTGGATGCCAAGGCTGCGGAGACCAGCCGCCTCTACATCACACTGCTGATCATCTTGCTGGCGGCCATCGGACTCTGGCTGTTCCGCACCATGCACTCGCAGAAGCGATTCAAGCGCATGGCCACCCGCGACGGACTTACCGACATCTTCAACCACCAGCACTTCATCAGCGAGGCGGGTCGCGTCCTGCACCTGATGGAGAAGAAGCTCGGCCATGCCTGCCTGATATCGATCGACCTGGACCACTTCAAGCAGGTCAACGATACCCATGGCCATGTCATGGGCGATGCCGTGCTGAAGCATGCCGTCGCCATCTGCCAGCAACACTTGCGCCCCGCCGATTTGTTCGGCCGTCTGGGCGGCGAGGAATTCGGCATCCTGCTGCACGAGTGCTGCCGCAATCAGGGTATGGATATCGCCAATCGCATCCGGATCGCCATCGAAGCATCGCCGATGGAAAAAGACGGATGTGTCATATCGATTTCCACAAGCGTCGGCCTGGCCTCTACCGACACTTCCGGCTACGAATTATTGCGGCTTTGCACGGAAGCGGACGCAGCGCTGTATCGCGCCAAACGGGCCGGTCGCAATCGCGTCATCGCCGATACCGGGAACGATGGTCTGGTCGAAGCCTGAGGGCTCGAGTAGGTTCGGCGAGATGATCGCAGTGAAGGAAAGCTCAGCTGCCGTGGCGCAAGGCAACGAAGACCACGCCTATCGCGAGAAGAACGCAAACCGGCGAATAGACCAGCGCATCCAGCGTCGCGAATCGGCTTCCCCGGACACGTTTGAAGAATCCTACGTACTTGAACTCCCCCACCGCCCGCGCAATTAAACCGACGGCCAAAGCATACGAGAGCCCGGACAGCACAACAGGCGAAAGCCCGACCGACACCATGCCAGCCGTGGCCGCGACGAGGCCGGCAAAAAAGAACAAGGCCACGCCGACCAGGACGGTCGCCTTGCGGGATGGAACAAACAGTGGCCGGCCTTCGACGGTGGGCACCGCCGAACGTCTGCCGGACCGTGGTACGAGCGCCATGTAGAAATGCCATGCGGCAAGTGCAACAAAGGCAAAGCTGACGATTTGTGCGACGAGGAGATTCATGGTTCCGATGTTTGCGTTGAGCGGTGCCGCACACTCATAAATCCGTAAAAAACCAGAGGCTCCGGCCCCGCTATGGACGCCCGCCAATTCGCTTTGATTCAGGGCTGTTCTGCCGCTTCAATCCTCGCTTCTCGTACCAGTGATGGGCATACGGATTGGTGTTGTAGGGAGGAATCTCCGCGTAGCCGTTGCGGGCATACAGCGCACGAGCTTCGTTGAGGCTGCGGTTGGTATCCAACTGCAATACGTCCAGACCGATTTCTACGGCGTGCTTTTCAAGCGCCTCGAGCAGGCGTTGTGCGATGCCCATCCCGCGGGCGGAAGGCGCCACCCACATGCGCTTGATCTCGCCGACCCGGCGTCCGTTGACCTTGAGCGCGCCGCAGCCTACCGGCTGCCCGTCCAGCCGCGCGATGATGAACAGCCCCGCCGGCGGCACGAGCTCACCGGGATCGGCCGACGTGCTGCGCGCGGGATCGAATCCTGCCTCGAAGCGTTCCTCCAGTTCGCGAAAGTACGCCTCGATGCACCGGCGGGCGTCGACACTGCCGGGATCGACAGGTTCGATCGTTACCGAAGAGGCACGCATGAGCCGCTCCACCTCTTCCATCGCCGCGAGCAGGCGCTCGCGCTGCCGCTCGCCCAACGGAGCCAGCAACGAAACGGCGAGATCCTGCGAACGCCGATCCAACGCGTTCCACTCCTTTCGCCCTTTCGGCGTCAGCGCGACGCGCCGCACCCGGGCGTCGCCGGAAGCACGCTGCGACGTCGCCAGGCCTTGCCGCTCCAGCGAGCGCAGCAGCCGGCTGAGATAGCCCGAATCCAGCGACAGGCGTTCGCGCAAATCGCGGACATTCGCGCCATCCCTGCCGATCTCGAAAAGCAGCCGCGCCTCACCCAGCGGGCGGCCGCTGCCAAGGTAGTTGTCGCTCAGCACGCCGATCCGCCCCGTGACGACGCGGTTGAAACGGCGAACCTGCTGGAACTGTTCTGTTTCCATTACCTGACTATAGTCAGATAAATGATCATGTCAACTCCAAACCGGCTCGGGGGCCAGACTTTGAAGATCCAAGTTGCTGTTTCCCGCGCTAAGTGACCACACGGCTGTAGGAAGCCGGTTTCAAGATTCGGTTGCGCAGGACGAGCATGCCCCGATACGGCGTTGCTTGACCTGGCCTTGCCGGGAAAGCTGGGGTCGCGCTGCAGCGGACGTCAGCCGATACGCAACCTGTTCAGGAACAGGCCGTGCTCGCGATCCCCGGCGCGGTAACCCTCGCGTCCTTCGACCATCCAGGCCCATACCGTATGCGTGCCGTCGACACGCTGGCTATCCACGCGCACGTGATCTCCTTGCGGAACTGGAAACCGGGTCACCAGCACCATGGTTTGCTCATCCATCGAAATCAGCTGCGCAGGCTTGCTGATGACGGAGTTCGCCGTCCAACCGGAGCTGACATGAATCTGCACCTCCTGCAGCGGCTGGTCGCTACGGTTCTCGAGCCTCCAGCCGTCGACTTTCTGCAGCAGTGCATCCAGATTCGGATCATTCCAGTCGACCGTGCCGACCGAAACGCTTGAGCGTGACTTGTCGTGGCCCATGTGGCTGACCTCCCGCGGGATAGATGCGAATGGACATGTAAGCGCGTTCCCCGGTGCCAACATACCAGAACTTCCGCCCGGCGGCGGAGCTCGGAGAAAAGCAGCCATGTCCACTATCTGTGCGGCCGGGTCGGCGAATAATGGGCCTGAACTCGTGGGTTATTACGGCATCCACCAGGCACTTCTAGCGTATAAACCAGATGACTTGTCAGCCAGAGGAATCCCCCCAATGAACGCCTTGTTGAAATTCGCAGCCATCGCCTTAGTCGGTACCGCCACCCTCGCGTCGCCGGCGTTCGCCGCACTGAAGGAAGGCGCCCAGGCGCCCGACTTTTCCGCACCGGCCTACCTCGCCGGCCAGCCCTTCACGTTCAAGCTCGCCGATGCCTTGAAGAAGGGCCCCGTAGTGGTCTACTTCTTCCCGGCCGCACACACGTCAGGCTGCAACATCGAGGCTCACCTGTTCTCGGAGGCCCTCGACCAGTTCAAGGCGCAGCATGCCACCGTGATCGGCGTCACCGCCGGCAATATCTCGGAGCTGGCGGCTTTTTCGAAGGAAACCGAGCATTGCGGCGGCAAGTTCCCGGTCGCCGCCGATGATGGCGCGAAGATTGCCAAACAATATGACGCCTTGCTGCTCATGCGGCCCGGTTGGTCGGACCGCACCTCATATGTGATTGCCCCGTCGGGCAAGATCACGCACGTCTATTCGAGCCTGAGCCCGAAGAAGCACGTGCAGGAGACGCTGGACGCGGTGAAGGCGCTCCAGAAATAAAGCACTGGAGCCGCCGGCTGGAATCCGCCGCTTGCCTCAAGCCGGCGGGGAGGTCGTACGCACACGCGTTGGCGCGTCGAACTATTTCGTCCCCGTCCCGGCATGCTCCTGCGCCAGCCTCGCATCCAGCTTCTTCCCGGCGTTTGCAGCATAGGCACGACAGGCGCCGGCATCGATCAACGGAGCTGCGTCGGTATCCGACTTGCGTCGCGCCACCTTCTGCCAGAAGTCGCTGGCGTCGGGATGGGGGGTGAGCAGGATGTCGCAGGGCAATGCGGCCACGGTGGCGATCGCTCGATGAAAAGCCGCGACGCGGCCAGGGTCGTCGCTGAAACGGAAGCCGGACGCGCTGATCGCCGTCAAGCTGTCGGCATAGGCCATGCGCAGGCAGCGACCGTCCGCGCACGAGGTCCAGGTCCATGAGGTGCTGCCCTGCGTATGTCCCGGGGTGTAGTGCGTGGTGATCGCCACGCCGCCCAGCCGCACGACCTCGCCGTCGCGCAACACCCGCACGTGGTGCACCGGCGGATAGTCGGGCAGGTCGCCGTACTGCGGATCGTCGCGATCGGCACCACCCAGCGCCATCTCCCGCGCGCCGGCCGCACTGGCCAGCACCTGCGCGCCGCTGTCGCGCTGTAATGCGGCGATGCCGCCGGCATGATCGGAATGCGCGTGCGAGTTGAGTATCCATTTGATGTCGCGCACGCGGAACCCCAGTGCGCGGATATTCGCCTCGATCACCGGCGCCGACTCCGGCAGGTCGCCGTCGAACAGCGCCAGCCCCTGCCCCGTATCCAGCAGGATCGAGGACAGGCCGTAAGGCCCCACGTACCAGGTGTTGCCGTAGATGCGGAACGGCTTCTGCGGCGCGTTCCATTGCTGCCGATCGAAGCCGTGGGACGTATTCGCCGACGGCTGTTCCGCGTGGGCGGCAGGCAGCATCAGGCTTAGCATCAGCGTAGCGCCTGCCAGAAAGCGTAGCGACATCATGAGAGAGCTCCGTGGTCGTAAAGCGCGCAGCATCGCTTCCATACCTGACCCGCGACAGGCGAAATCCTGACGCTTTGCGGACACCGGTCGTGCAGGCTGCGTTTCCATGATCGCTCCGCACTGACCAGGGTCAAGGTAGTGGCTGGCGGGTCCGGGAGATGATGGCGCCGGCGCCGCCATGGCGTCGATGCGATCGAGAGGCCCGCGATGGAATATCACATTGACATGGCCGGCGTGGAGACGGATCTGCGCGCCATCGAGGATGTCCTGTACGACCTCGATCCGGCAGTGATCGTGGCCATGGCGCAGGACGGCAACACCTTGAGGATAGCTACCTACATCCCGATGACGGACTTGCTCGGCTTGATTCGACAGGCTGGCTGCCGGGTGGAACCGCATCAAGTGGTGGAGTTGCCATCGATCTGTTGCGGCGGTTGCGGCGGATAGGCCGCCTGGCCGCCTGAAATGGACGGCCACCTGTCCCGCAACTTCAATCGATCCGCTGCCAGACCGAGATCGGCACATCGCCGTTCGGGCGCGGCGTCACGCGGTAGCTCAGCACGTTGTCCTTGAGCTCGTAGTGCCTGCTTTGCGCCTGACCTTCCCAATTGGGAAACGAAGCGCCCTCTATGTGGAAGACCAGAGCACCATCGCCCGGCTCGATACTGAGCGTGCCGAAGTGGGTGCTCGAGCCCATGACGGCAGCCTTGTACTCGCTCTCTGTTCCCTTCGCCTTGTCGCCCGAACCGAATTTGGGTCGCTCGGATTTGAAGATCTGCAGCGAATAGTGTCCCTGCCTGTCGATCAGCAGCAGTCCCGTTGGCTTGGCGCCAAAATCTGGCGCTCGCGAACCGTCGGGATGCTGGACGTCCGCCGCCACCAAGGTCCAGCTTCCCGCCAGCGACGACACATCGGTTGGCGAGGCAGCGAAGGCACTCGACGCCCAGAGCGAGCCCGTGGCGAAAAGCATGGCAAGAACGTTGTGGGTGCGAGCTGTACGAACTTTCATGTGTCGGGCTTTCCTGTGTTGGCGAGGCAATCAGCAGTGGATAAGTGCCGGCGTGAGCATCCAGATGGTAGGCTCCTCACATACTTAAGAAAATTCGATAATTCAAAACAATATCATTAGAAAAATTGAACTAATGTCGCTACCCAATCTCGATATGGATGCCATGCGAACGCTGGTTGCGATCCTGCAACTGGGCAGCTTGGGCCGTGCCGCGGAAAAAATCGGTCGTTCCCAATCGGCCGTGAGCCAGCAAATGCGCAAGCTGGAAGGTCAATTGGGCCAGCCTTTGTTTCGCAAGCAAGGGCGCGTTGTGGTGCTGACGGAAACGGGGGAATTGGTGCACTCCTATGCACGCCGCATCCTTGACCTCAACGACGAAGCCGTCAGCGCCGCTGCTGGCACATCGGTAGAAGGCGTGGTGCGCTTCGGCTTGCCTGGCGACTTCGCCGAAACATGGCTGCCCGCCGCGCTGGGCCAATTCAGGAAAGCACACCCGGCGGTCCGGATAGATGTCGAAGTAGAACGCAACGGCGCTTTGTTGGAACGGCTGGACCGCGGCGAATTCGACCTCGTTCTGGCGATGGGCTACGGCAGCCGCCCCGATGCCAGGCGCCTGGCCACTCTGCCCATGACATGGATCGGGCCTGCGGGTTCGGATGCCGTCCTACGGCCGGACGCGCCGCTGGATCTGGCGCTCTACCATTCGCCTTGTTTCTTTCGCCGCGCAGGGATCGAGGCACTCGACAAGGCTTCCATTTCCTGGCGGCTGGCCTACACCACGGCGAGCTTGCACAGTCTTTGGGCCGGCGTAGCGGCCGGACTCGGCATTACGTTGAGAACGACGGCTGGCATACCGCCGTTTCTCATGCGACTCGACGAAAGGCATGACCTGCCACCTCTGCCTATCGTTGAACTGTGCCTTCATTCGAGACAGGGCGAGTCGTCCCCTGCGCTGAGCCAACTTGAACGCGTAGTGATCGACAATGCCATCGGCAATCTGGGGTTGTAAGAACGCACGTTCCTCACTGAGATAATCCCGACCGCCCACACCTGCGCATGCTGTGGCCAGCCATGGGCGCCGCCGATCGCCATATCCGCTACAAGGCTCTCTATATCATCGCAACACCACGCCAGGGGATTGAATCTTGAGCTTCATGCGAATTCTATGCGCCAGTGCTGCCGTCATTCTGCTGGCCTTCTTCATGCATCGCAGTCACGATCCGATGCGAACCGCATTGCCGTTCGGAACAACGGATCTTTCGTCGGTGGAATCCGCGCTACAACGCCTGAAGGCCGACGACCGCGCCCTGGTCGAGGCCTATGTCAAACGCAGCAATGGCGATGTTCTGCTGCCGTCGATGGCTGACCCCGAACAGCCGTTCACCGCGCGCACTTTTGCGCAAGCCATCGCCCTTGAAAAAGCCTGGGACATCAAGCGCGACGCGCAAGAAGCCGTGGCAGCGAAGAATGCTGCCGCGCGCGACGAAGCGATGGCGCCTCTGCGTGCATTGGTCGAAGCGGATGTCGAGCGCGCCGAGATCCTGTCGCCGCGTCAACTGATCAAGCCGCGCGAGCCGGTCGATGGCATCATATCGGCACTTCCGAGCGACAAGGCCACCGTCTTCGTCGTTACCGTGTCGCTGCACAATCTCGGCAACAAGGCGATCGTTGCGGTGACCGGCTCGCTCGAGGCCACGGACCGCGAGGCGACCCTTCCACTCGATCTTTGCTGGATCGATGTGGGGCCACAGAACAGGATCGATCCGGCCAGCCACACGGAAATCCGTTGCGCCAACCTCCACCGGCAAGCGAATGACCGACAGCGCGCCTTCATGGATTCGCCGCCTGGCCGATTCACCGTGATCTGGAAACCGAAGTCGGTGCAGTTGGAGGACGGTACACGTATCGAAAGCGGTCTTTGAACACAGTGCATGACGGAAAACCGGGCAGCTACCTGCTTCCAGATTCGCCCCCATCGACGCGTATCAACGCGACCGCGAGCGCCCGCCGCCTGGTTCCATTGCCTGCTTCATGTAGTCGGTGGGCGTGACGCCGAGCACGCGATGAAACATGCTGCTGAAGGCGCTGCAGCTCGCGTATCCAGCGTCCCGCGCAACCGTCTTGATGGAATGCCCCAGGCACATCCGGCTGAGAGCCCTGGCCAGCCGGACATGCTGACGCCAGCGCACGAACGACATCTGCAGTTCCTTCTCGAAGAGCCGTGCCAAGGTGCGGCTGCTTGCACCGGCACGCGCCGCCAACTGCTCCAGTGTCTCCACGTGAGATGTTCCGGCAAGCAAACGCCGACACACGTTCTTCAAGCGCGGATCCGCCGGCACGGGAATATGGAAGGCCGTTTCGTCCGCCGTGTGCAGCTCGTGCAACAGCAACGGGATCAGGATCGTCATGCGCTCGTGCGCCTTGTCCACATGCGCCTGCACCGCGGCCAGAACCAGCTCCCGAAGCAGCGCCGATACCGCCAATACCTTGCAATGCGGCCCGAACGATGCGCTCGTGGGACGATCGAGATACAGCATGCGCACGGAGACCTGCCCTTCCATGTGAATCTCGTGCTCCATGCCCAGCGGTATCCACAACGAACGTTGCGGCGGCACGATCCATATCCCTTCGCGCGTGGTCACGTGCATCACGCCGGACTTGGCATAGATGAGCTGCCCACGGCGATGCCGATGCTTCGCTACATGCCATCCCTGCGGGTAGTTCTTGGCGAGCGCCGTGATCGGCCATGACGGCACACGGGCGGACTGCTGTCTGAAACGCGACACAAGATGGCCACCTTTCGAAAGACGGACGTCCTAGGCTATGTCTGAACCCCTGGTGCGGGCAAGCCTGTCTTTGCAGGCGACTTCCATGAGCGGCCGCAACGCCGGGCATTGGTTTTTGTTCACAGCGTCCTGGAAAGACCGAGGCATCCGATGAACACTCCTGCGATCACACGGCGCACCTTGCTCAAGGCGGGCGCGGCCTTGGCCGGCACTCTTGCGCTGGGCGGTGTCGACCTGCTGGCGAAAACACATCGCGCCGTCGAACGGCCGACCCTGGTGGTGTTCTGGTTGAACGGAGGACCCGCCGGCTTGTTCAACAGCGCCGATGCCTTCCTCGCCAATGGCGCGTTCGGTGTGACGCAGAACAATGTCCATGCGCTGGGCAATGGGCTTTACGTGGATGCCGGTTCGCTGGGCGCCCTGCCCGACGTGGCGCTGGCGCACATGGCATCGGTGCATTTCAGGCACGGGCTCTATTCGCACAATGACGCACGGTCCGCGGTACTGCAGACCGGTTCGGGCAGCCGACTACTGCAGATGGCCGCGGCGATGCCGCACAGCGCGGTGCCCTGCGCCATCGTCAACAATCTGGGCCTGCCGGTCGGCATCTCGCCGAACCCTGCAACCGAACGCGGGATAGGCTTCGAGCACATCGTGAAACTCGACGATGCTCGCCGCACTCTTTCGGCAGCACGGCTCAATGACATCCGTGAGGCTTATGGCGTACCCGGTGGAAACGCCGCCGTCGATGGCCAACGTTCGACTTTCGCCGCTGTGGAAGCACTGGTTCACGAAGGCGCCGGCGTTGTCTTCGCACAACCGGCTTACACCGGGCGGCATGACCGGCAGTTCGATACTCATCACGACGACATCGGAAAAGTGGCGCGCGAAATCATGGCGCCGATCACGCCGTCGCTGGCGATGTTCCTCAGCCGCGTGATGACTATGCCAGGCCGCAACATCGTGACGCTGCTGACCGGCGAGTTCAGCCGCACGCTCCCGGGCGCCGACCATGCCCAGGGCGGCACCGCCACCGTCATCGGCAAATATGTCAGGACCGGCGCCATCGGACGCCAACGCCCCGATGGTTCGCCGCCCGAACACGCGCCCCCGCCCGAAGCGCTGTGGGCCTACGTCGCAGCGGCGCTTCGGCTCGGCGACGCGGCCACCTTTGGACCCAACCCGCATGCGGGTTTGCTGGTCTGAGAGCGCTCCGCTCTCGGCATCTCCGCAGCAGAGCTGCTCGAAGTCCGCGCTCTAGTGCTTCAGGGCCTCGTCGATCGCCTGGTGCGCCAGCGGCGCCATGACGGCGTAGCCCGCAGGCGTGGGGTGCACACCGTCGCTGGCCAAGCGGGAGTCCATGCCGCCCTGTGCGTTGGCGAGCGCGCTGTAGTAGTCGAGATAGATGGCGCCGCGCGAGGCTGCGTATTGCTTGAGCCAGGCGTTGAGAGTGCGCACCTTGTCGGCCGGTTGCAGGCCCCGGTGCCAGGGGTAGTCGCTCACCGGCAGCACGGAGGCGAGGATGACCCGGACCTGGTGGGCCTGGGCCAGCTCCGTCATGGAGCGGAAGTTGTCCTCGATCATCGGCAGCGTGGCGAGACCGGTGTTGCCGGCGATATCGTTGGTGCCGGCGAGAATGAGCACCGCGGCCGGGCGTAGATCGATCACGTCCTGGCGGAAGCGCAGCAGCATCTGCGCAGTGGTTTGCCCCGAGATGCCGCGATTGACGTAGGGCTTGCCAGGGAAAAAGGTGGTGCCCTTGGCGCGGCCCCAGGCATCCGTGATGGAGTCCCCGTAGAAGACGACTCGCGGCTGGCCCGACGCAGGCGGCGCCAGCTGCGCGTTGTCGGCACGGTAGCGGCCCAACTGTGGCCAGTCCGCCAACTCCTGCTGCATGGACGCGACCTGCTCTGTGGTCAGCGATGACGCCGGCACCGTGTACATGGGATTGATGGCGACCGGCGCCGATGCAGCTGATGTCGCCGCCTGTCCCGTGGCGGGCGACGAAACGGGAATACCGATGAGCAACGCAAAGGCAATACCAAGGGTCGACGGAAGCTTCATCGGCTGGGGTCTCCATGCCAGGTTCGAGGAGCTACCGAGTGTACCTGTCCGCGCAAAGGGCTCGGGTCAAGTCTGGGGTTTCCTCTTCCAACCGTTTTTTCGCCCGGTTCTCGCCTAGTATCCGCCCCGTACCGAGCCGCCTCTGGTCGTCGACTGTTCCGAGTGGTGACAGCGGCCAGCTACGATGGTCACCGAAACCCATTGGGGCCCTCGAATGTTAACGCTCGGTTGAACTATCGGGCGTATCCTCGTCCATCTTCTGAAACCTGCCGGAGCCCGCTATGAAAGCCTTGACCCTGCTCGTCGCCGCCACCCTCGCCCTGACCGGGATATCGAACGCCCGGGCACAGTCGTCCAGCGGCGTACTCATGCGCCCCGACGGCATCTACTTGCGTTGCGACCAGTGCGGCACCGTGCAGAGCATCGAACACAACGTCACCCAGGGCAGCCAGCACGGTACGGCCGGCGCGATCATCGGCGCGGTCGCCGGCGGTGTACTGGGCAACCAGGTCGGCAGGGGCAATGGCCGCAAGCTCGCCACCGTCGGCGGCGCTGTCGGCGGTGGCTTTGCCGGGCACGCGATCGGCACTCGCGGCGGCAGCGAGAGCTGGACGGTGCGCCTGAAGATGGGCAACGGTAGCTACTCCAACGTCCAGGTCCCGGACGCCAGCAGCATCCGCGAGGGCGACGTGGTGCAGGTAGGTCCCAACGGCGAGATCGTGCGCATCCGCTGACAGCCGAAAGCCAGAGCGAACGCGGATCAGGCACGCCACGCCGAGCCTGATCCGCGCGTCGGGCGTTTCCTCGCCGATCTCGCTCCCGCTCATCTGCTGGCAACTGGTCGGATGGGTCCGACCTCAGTTTCGCGCGATGGCTTGCCTGTCGATCACGGCCATGTCACGACAATCCTGTTGCGGATGCTTTGACGGGGCAGCATGACGGTTGCCGTGGTGTCCCTGCTGTTCCAGCTCCACTGGCCCGCATCTTTGCCGTTGACCGAAATCGACGGCGGCTTGTCCGTGGCATGGATGCGCAGTTCGTAGGAACGCGCCTGCACCTGGCCCTTGAACGAACCACTGGTCGGTTCGACGACGAACTGATGGGAGCCGTCGCTGCCCGTGGCATAAGTCATCGGCGTCTGCGCGTACTGGCCCTGGGCGTAGGCGAGCGATATCCCGTCATCTTCGTAGAGGTCGAAGCTGCCCTTGCCCGATCCGTAGACATTGAGGATCACGGTGTTCAGTGGCTTGGCGTCCGAATAATCGCTTACAGCCTGTTCGGGAATGATCGACCCCGCGCGAACGAACACCGGCATATCGTCCACGGCGTAGTGCGCGGTGAAGCTGGTGCCGCCTTGATAGCGCTTGCCGTTGAAGAAATCGATCCACTGGCCGGGCGGCAGATAGACGGTGCGGTTGCCGCTTTCGTCGAGCACAGGTGCCACCAGCATGTCCTTGCCGAAGAAATATTCGTGGGGATGCTGGTAGGCCTGCTCCAGGTCCGGGTACTGCAGGTACAGCGGCCGCAGGATCGGCATCGAGTCGTTGTGCGCCTGCCAGGTGTACGTATACAGATAGGGAATCAGCTGGGTGCGCAAGGTGAAATATTTCTTCATCAGCGCGATGCCCCGGCTGCCGTAGACCCAGGGCATGCGCATGTTGCCCTCGAGCGGGTTGGCGTGGGCGCTGTGCATGCGCAGGATCGGACTGAAGGTGCCGAACTCGATCCAGCGCGCATACATGGCGAAGTCGATTTTCGCACCGTGAAACCCGCCGATATCGTTGCTGATGTACGGCACCAGCACGTTGCCACCGCGCACGGTAAAAGCGACCTCGTAGGCAAGCACCGGCCACTCCGAATAAGCGTCGCCGGTGAAGAACGCCGGATAACGCTCGCTGCCCCAGTCGCCGTAGCGGCTGAGGATGAATCCGCGCTGCGCGACGCCCGGCTCATCGCCCTTGGGCAAGGTGTAGTCGTAGAAAACCTTGTTGGTCCACAGCTGCTTGTTCAGGCCCGGCATGTCGACCGCGCCGCCGCCGCCATCGACCCACCAGACGTCCACGCCTTCCTGCATCAGCGGCTTGTGCAGGTTGCGCATGAAGACATCGGCCTGCTGCTGGTTCGACAGATCGAAATAGATGCGCTCCGGTGGCTTGACGTTGCGGATCGCGACCGGCCCGGCAAGCAGGCCACCACCGGCCTCGCCCGGCTCCACGCGCAGGGCGATCACATTCGTGCGGCCCGCCTTGGCATACGGCGTGATGTCGGCATAAGTCAGCCGCTGCGGCCACTGCACCTTGCTGTGCGTCACCTCCGTGCCGTTGACGAAGATCCGGTACGTCTTGCCGACCTCGCCCAGAGTGACGTACAGCGTGTCGGGAAGTTTTGCCGGCAGTCGCACCGATGTCCGGTACCACGCGACACCCCGATAAGTCTTGAAGCCCTGGTCCTGCCAGGGCAGGCCCACGCTTATCGGCTTCCAGCGCCTGTCGTCGTGATCCGCCGCGAACCAGCGGTGGTCTAGGCCTTGATCGTTCGGGTCGGCAGAAAACTTCCACCGTCCTGAAATATCCATGTCGAACGAAGGCTTCGGGGGCAGCGGCCGGCCTAGCGCCTCGAGTGCTTCCGGCGCATGGCTGTCCTTGAACGACAAGATGCTTTCGTCGGTGTTGGCGTAGCCGGGGTGATCGTTGAGGCTGAGCTTGATGCCCTGGCTGTGCAGCCAGCGCATGAGCTGGCGGGGATGCTGTATCAGCGGGCTCCAGTCATAGCCGCCCTCCCAGCCATAGTTGTGCCAGGCGAAATCCAGCACCAGCGTGTCGAACGGAATGTGATTGTCGCGCAGCCGCGCAAGCTCCTGCTCGAGGCGCTGCTGGTCATACCGTTTGAAGGCCGGCTGCCTGGACTGCACCGAGTCCGGAAAATATTCGAAATTGAGATCGGTGATCCAGGGGCCCAGCGTGAATCGCGGAATCATCGGCACCGGCCCGCACAACTTCGCGTACTCGTCGAGCACCTTCCGGTAATCGCGGTTGTACGTGAACAGGTACCAGTCCTGGCCGTTCGGCTGCGGCCGCGGTTCAATCCACGTTTTCCGCGCGTTCCATACCGGGGTGCCGCTGTCGTCGATGAACGCATAGCCGCTGCGGCTCAAAAGCCCGGGCTTGGCCTTGGGCAACAGCACGTCAATCCCCGGGATGATGTTGTTGATCGGGCTGTCGATATCCATCCGGCCCGGCGGCAGGTTGGCCTTGCTGATGTTATCCAGGGAATACGTCAACCCGCCCAGGTTCCGCGTATCCACGTCGCCGGGGTGCCAGTCGTGCGTGCCGTCGGCGGGATCGTTCCAGGTCACCTTGAGGTTGGATGCGGCGAACGGGCCGGACTGCAGCCGGTAACGCAAGGTCATGGCGCTGGTGGTGGCGATCAGCCAGCCGTCTTTCTGCGTCGACCGGACCTGGACCACCGGCCAGTCCCTCTTCTGCACCACTGCCGTGGGCGCATCGACGAATGCGCCGGACGCGGAGTATTCCATCCGCACCAGCGACGGGGTGAGAAATTCGAAGCGGGCATCACCGACGACGATGGTGGGCCCAACCTCCGCGACGGCGACATCGGGCTTGCCCGGAGATCGGGCACAGGACACCAAGCACGCCGGAACCAGTCCGACGAGCAGCCATGTCATGACGCGGCCGAGGATGCGGTGAGAATTCATTCGGATGCCCTCGTCTGACCCATCAGGAGCGACGCATGGCTGCCGCAAAGCGCGATGTTGCGAGAAACCTGTCGCCGCTCTCGTCGCCATAACGGCGCCGGCCAAAGTTACAACAATCGTGGACCCCTCGGAAAACCCGCGATTTGGACCGTCGTCCCGGCGAAAGCCGGAATCCAGTGCCTCCGATTCATTGAAACCCGGGGGCGCTGGGTCCCAGCTTTCGCTGGGATGACGAGCAACAGCCGGTTTTTTTAGGTTTCCTCAGGGTAGTGGCGGGTCAGGTCGTACCAGCACCCTACTCCGTCCGCTCCTCGCCCCCGGTCGTGACCAACCGCAGAAACGTTTCGTGCTGGTAGCGGCTCATGCGCAGCTTCTGGCCGGTATCCATGGTGATGACGTGGTAGCCGTTGAACCATGGGTGGATGGCCTTGACGCGGCGGACGTTGATGATGGCGGAGCGGTGCACCCGCGCAAACTGCTTCGGATCGAGGCGTTCGGCCAGCGCGGTCATGGTTTCGCGCAGCTCGTGCACGCTGTCGGCCAGGTGGATCTGCACGGTGTTGCGGCTGGCCTTGATCCACACGATGTCTTGAACATCGACGAAGGTGATGTGTTCGTCGATACGCACGGGGATGCGTTCGAGGTGGTTGTCGCGCCGGCGCAGCGCGTCCAGCGCCTGCATGATCCGGGCGGAGGCCGGCCCACGCATGGCTTCGCCGGCGGCCAGCCGCGTCTTCACGCGCAGCAGCGATTCGCCGAAGCGCTCGCGACCGAAGGGCTTCACCAGATAGTCCACCGCGTTGGCCTCGAACGCCCGCACCGCGTACTGCTCGAACGCGGTGACAAACACCGTCGCCGGCATGCGTGCCGCGCCGATGGTCGCCACCACATCCATACCGTTCATCGCGGGCATCTGGATATCGAGGAACACCAGATCGGGCGACTGGCTGCGGATCGCCTTCACCGCCGACACGCCGTCGCCGCACTCGCCTAGCAACTCGATGTCCGGATCGTCGCGCAGCAGGCGCACGATCGCATGGCGCGCGATCGGCTCGTCGTCCACCACGAGGGTGGCGATGCTCACGCGATCGCGACCTCGGGCGCGTCGTCGGACTCCTCGACCTCGCGAAACGGCAAGCGGATACGGCAGACCACACCTTGCGGCCAGATCATCTCCAGCCGCACTTGCGCCGCATCACCGTAGAGCTCGCGCAGGCGCAGGCCGGTGTTCGACAGTCCTATGCCATGCCCCGATGCCGATCCGGCTTCCAGCGTGCTGTTGCGGTTGCGCACATCGACGCAGAGGCTGTCGCCCTCGCGCCGGATCTCGATCTCGATACAGTCCGCGCCGACGCGCTCGCTGATGCCATGACGGATGGCGTTTTCCACGATCGGCTGCAGGATCAGGCTCGGCACCGCGCAATCGAGCGTATCCGGCGCGACATAGATCTGCGTGGTCAGGCGATCCTTGAAGCGCATGCGCTGGATGCCGAGGTAGAGATCCAGCAGCACCAGTTCCCGCCGCAGGCTGATCTCCTGTCCATCGTAGTCCTCGAGGAACGCGCGCAGCAGTTCGCTGAGGCGCAGCAGCATGTCCTCGGCCAACGTGGTGTCCTCGTCCAGCAAGGTCGCGATCGCGTGCAGCGTGTTGAACAGGAAGTGCGGCTGCAATTGCGACTTCAGCGCCTGCAGCCGCGACTGCGCCAGTTCTGTCGCCAGCCGGCTGGCTTCCACTTCGCGGCGGGTCTTTTCGGCATGGAACTGCATGGCCTGCTGGATCGCAAACAGCGCCCAGTACGTGAGCAGCCCGGTGGCGACATGCTGGCCGAGAAACTGCCGCATCTGCTCATCGAAAGAGCTTGGCTCGAACGGCGTGGAGACGATGGCGCCGATCACCATCGCCAGCAAGGTCACACCCAGGCTCGCCGGCAGTTGCGTGCCCAGCCCGCGCAGGCGCACCGGACTCTGGATCGGATATTTCACCGCCAGCCGAAACACCAACGGCGCCAACGCGGCCCACGTATACCACTGGATCATCGACCAGCGCAGGTAGGCGAAGGGCGACCACGTATGCCCGTTGAGGGCATCGCGCATGAACCACTGCACAGCGAACACCACCACCACGGCCGTCCACAAGCCGAGATAGCGGCCCAGGCCGATGTCCGTGTTACCGAGGCGAACCTTCATCGCGGAGTGTCCAGGGGAAATCGTCGCCCCATCCTAGGCGTTGCACCCGGCGCTGCAAAGCGATTCGCACCGCCACTACGATTCGCCACCGCACCACGACGATTCGTCACGGATCGCTTTCGTGGAACGCCGCCGATCCGGTCCGATGGCGGTGCCGACGGTACGCGCGCCATGCGCTGCACGTGCCGTCGGCGCTCCCTCATCCCACCAGGACAGCCGCCATGCAAACGACCCGCGCCGCCGCTTTCACCACCATGCTCGCCGCTATGGCCTTCCTGCTCGCCGACCCTGTGCATGCCGGCGGCAATCGCCACGTCGCGCGGCATTTCAACGTGGTCAACGACACCTCGAACAGCGTGACCGCACTCGCCATCGCGCCCACCGGCAGCGAGACCTTCCACGACATCGCGCTAGGCGAACCGCTGCAGGGTGGACTGACCTCGATCACCGTCGACGTTCCCGACGGCGGATGCCTGCGCGACATACGGGTGACCTTCCGCAATGGCCGCACCTTGCTCTACCCTCGAATCGACGCTTGTCGCTACCAGGGCTTGCGCCTGATGCCGCGCGACGGTAGCTCGCAAAAAATGGAGCTGGCGTCGGGAACCCTTTGAAGGACGGAGTTCGTCCGAACGTCCCGAACTTTCCGGCCCGCTGTCCGTTCGGCTCAATGTCCTCAGGCGGTTCGGGTGAAATCGCTGACCCAGTTCAGCTCCCAGGTCGCGCCGCCGTCGGCCGAGCAGGACTGCTCCCAGCGCGCCGAGTGCGGAGTGATGCGCGACCACACCACGCGTGTCTTGATCGGACGGCCGTCCAGATGGTCGTCGCCGATGAGGGTGCTGGTGCCCTCCATGAACCGGCCGCGCACGGGTGGATCGATGACCGAAGGCGTCCTGTTGTCGATCCACCAGCTCAGCCACTCCCCAGTCGCCTGATCGAAGGCGCGCAGGCCGATGCCGCGCACCGTGCCAGAGGGCAACGCCATGACGTTGTCTCCCACGTTGCCTTTACCGCCAAGCACCGGCCAGTTGACCAGCGTGCCGTCGAAATTGTCCCAGTCGTGATTGCCGACCAGGCGATGCCGGAGGCGGCGGTGCCGTACCTTCCACGACCCGACCAGGAAATCGTAGTCGCGCGGCGCGTCCGCCAACTTGGGCAACGGCGTGGGCACGGCGGACGTGCGCGTGAAGTAGTTGCGCCAATTGACCTCCCAACTGGCGCCGTCGTCGGCGGAGAAAGCCTGCTCCCACCAGGGCCGCGAGCCGTGGATGTCGTTCCATCGGAACCGCATCGTGATCGGACGACCCTTGAAGGTGTCATGGCCGATGAACGTGCCAGCGTCAGCGTGAAAACCGCCCAGCACGGGTGGATCGATGTGTGTCGGGTCGCGCCCGTCCAGCCACCAGATCGACCACTTGCCGGTGCTTGGATCGAACGTGCGCAAAGTAAGTCCGCGGTAGGGATCGCCGGGTAGCGCAACCACGTTGTCGTCGATCGTTCCCTGGCCATCCATGACCAGCCACAACGCGCTGCGGCCCGAAAACGTCTGCCAATGCGTGTCGCCGACCAGCCGCTCCTTCAACCGGCGATGCCACACGTCCCAGTTGCCGACCAACCAGGCCCAGTCGCGCGCGTGTGCGGCAGCATCCTGGGCGACGCCACCCGCCATCTCGCGCGAAGCAGGCCGGGCCCCAATCCACTCCGGCAGGCCGAGTGCCGCGGCCCCACCGGCCATCGCCATGACCCTGAGGAACGCGCGGCGCGAAAACGGACTGGAACGATGGGGAGGCATGGGACAGATCCTTGCGAGTCCACCAGGGACGGGACCTGGATGATGGTGGATGCGCCGCGCAGTTGACCACGCGAAAGCGGGGCCTCAGCATAAGGCAGACTTATGGTCGACCAGCGCCGCTTCCCGTCCCTTTTGGCCATCCGCGCGTTCGAGACCGCGGCCCGCCTCGGCAGTTTTGCGCGAGCGGCGCAGGAGCTCGACACCACAGCGGCCTCCGTCAGCTACCACGTGCGACGCCTCGAAGAGCAGATCGGCGTAAGGCTGTTTGCGCGTTACCCGCAGCGCGTGGAACTGACCGAGCCCGGCCAGTGGGTCGCGCGCGAAGCGATCAACGCCTTCGCCGCCTTGCGCGCCAGCTTCATCAAGGCCGCCAACCTCGATGAAGCCCGACTGTCGCTGACCACGCTGCCTACTCTAGGCACCAGCTGGCTGACACCGAAGCTCGGCCGCTTCCGCACGAAGCATCCGGAGATCGCGCTCGACCTCGACCTGTCGCCGGATGCCCAGGACCTCAGCACCGGCCATTTCGACGCGGCCATCCGCAACGGCCACGGCCGCTGGCCCGGTCTGCGCACGGTCGAACTGTTTCCCAGCATCTTCATGCCACTGTGCGCACCGGCGCTGAAGAACGCTGCCGCGGGCATCGCCGACCCCCGAAGCTCGCTGGACGTCCCGCTGCTGGGCCGATCCGATTGGTGGGCACTGTGGTACCGCTCGCGGGGTTTCGACGACGTCGTGCTGCACGGCCGGTTCGGCACCCATCTGTCCGCCGAATACCTGGACATCGCCGCGGCCATCGCCGGCCACGGCATCGCGATCGGCTCGCCGATCCTGTTCCGCAACGAGATCGAGGCCGGCCGGCTGGTACCGGCGCACGACGCCGTCGCCGGCGATGGCCGCACGTTCTGGTTCACCTGCCCCGTCGCCCGGCAGCACAGCGGCAAGATCACCCGGTTTCGCGACTGGTTGTGCGACGAAGCGTCGCGCGACCGCGATGCCGCCGATCACTACATCCGCCGGGCGGTCATCGTCGAACCGTAACAACGGGTTCTATCCTGTCCGCGCGGACACTTCCAAGCAGGCTGGCTCAGGACTTTTTCGGGCCTCCTCGGCTTGAAGCGCGACGCTGTGTCACAGCGTGCTTGGGATTTTCAGATGGGATGATGAGCGCTCATCCCGCGGCAGGATGATCCAGTGGTTTTTATCGGGGTCTGAGAAGTGATTCGGTCGCGCACACATCGAAGGTTTGTCGCCTGGCTGGCTATGGCCGCCATGTGGCTCACGATCGTCGTGCCGGTGGTATCGCAGACACTGCCGTCCTTGCGGTCCACATCGGCTCCTGGCGCTTCGTGCGGTGGCCATAGTGACGACATGACGCATCCGTCATCGCCGCCACCGCACGGCCATCCGATGGAAAAGTGCGGCTACTGTGGGCTGCTCAGTCATAGTCCGACGCTGACCGGTACGGCGTGGCTGCCACATCTGCTTCCGCCTGTTGTCGCTCTCCCGCACAGCATCCCCAAAACGTTGCCGTGGACGCGGCATACCCCGCTCGCCGCCGCCCCCCGTGGTCCACCCGTTTTCGTGAGCGCCTGATTTTTCCGATTGACACGGTAAGCCGTGTCGTTCCGCGTTATCGAATTCCAAGGAAAACCATGTCCATTCTTGCTGATCGCCCGCGCCTCGAGGCGCGCTCGTTGCCACGCCCGCTGCACACCGTTCCCAGGCGCGCCGTTGCCATCACATTGATCGCCGGCGTGCTCGCACCAGGGCTGGCCAATGCCTGCTCCACCTGCGGCTGTTCGCTCAATTCGGACTGGTCGAGTCAGGGCTACGCCATCACCACCGGTCTGCATCTGAGCGTGCGCGAAGATTATTTCGACCAATCACAGCTCGTCAGCGGAACGGATACGATCAGCCGCTCTTCGATCTCATTTCCGGCCGACCAGGAGGTGCAGCAGAAAACGATCAATCGCGTAACGCTGCTGGGTGCCGACTACAATTTTTCGCGCTACTGGGGCTTGTCGGTCCAGCTGCCGTATACCGACCGCCATCACCAGACGATCGCCGCCGGCGACACCGACATCTCCACATCGAACGCCCGCGGCATCGGCGATCTGCGAGTACTGGCGCGTTATCAGGGCATCAGCGACGACGCTGGCATAGGCCTGCAATTCGGATTGAAGCTCCCCACGGGGCGTTTCACTCAGAATTTTGAATCCGGCCCGCAGGCCGGCGCACGCCTCGATCGCGGCCTGCAATTGGGCACTGGCACCACCGACGCGCTCTTGGGCGTCTACAAGTCGGGGTATCTGAGCCAGTCGATCGGCTACTTCGGACAGGCCATGGCACAGATCGCTCTGGATGCGCGTGCTCACTTCCGGCCCGGCAACTCGCTCAACGTGAACTTCGGTCTGCGCTATCTCGATGCTGGCCGTTTCGTGCCGCAGTTGCAGCTCAACCTGCATAGCGAACAGCGCGAAAGCGGCTCGCAAGCCGACCGTCCCAACAGTGGCGCAACGCTGGCTTACCTCAGCCCCGGCATCGGCATCAAGATCACGCCACGGCTCGATGCCTTTGCCTTCGTCCAGCTGCCGATTTGGCAACGCGTCAACGGCTTGCAGTTAGAACCTCGACGCCTGTGGTCGGTCGGTGCGCAGTATCGGTTCTGATGAACAGTCCGCGGCTGTTTACGGGCGGGCGGCATGCATGCCGCCCGCCTGGAAATCGGCGCTCACATCCCGCCTCATGGCGGGAGTGAGCGCACATCGCTCGTTGATGGAAGAAGACCGGCGAAGAATCGTCGCCAGAGAATCCTTACCAGGAATTGTCCCTGACACCTCATTCCCCGCAGTGCGGCAATACCGCCTGGCGTCCCTGCAGGAAGCGCCGGACGGCGGGATCGCTAGCAAGGCCGATCGCGATGTCGAAGGCATCGCGAGCCTCGGGATAGGCATGGGTTCTGGCCAGTAGTGCCGCGCGTGCCGCCCAGTAGGGTTGGTAATCGACGAGCCTGCCGTCGGCGGCAAGCGCATCCACGATCTCGAGTGCAGCGCGTGGACCTTGCAGTTCCGCGATGGCAAGCGCGCGGTTGAGGGCGACCACCGGCGAACCGGAGAGAGCGAGCAGCGCGTCGTAAATCTGCACCTCGGGGGTCCAATCGGTGCGCCCGCTGCGGCGACGCTCGACATGCGCGGACTGCAGCGCCGCTTCGAGTTGATAACGGCCGATATGGCCCAGCGCGCTCGCACGCAGCAGCAGCGTTTCGGCCTCGTCGATCATCGCCGCATCCCACAGCGCGATATCCTGCTCGGCCAACGGCACGTAGTCGCCATCCGCATTGCGGCGCGCGCGACGGCGCGCCTCCGCGTGCAGCATGCAGGCCAGCAGGCCCAGCGCTTCCGGTTCCTGCGGCAGCAGCCCGGCCACCAGGCCGGCGAGGAAAAGCGCTTCCGCGGTGAGATCGCGCCGTATCACATCGGTGCCGTCGGGATCGCTCCAGCCTTCCGCAAAAGCGGCGTAAATCGCATTCAGCACGCCGTCCAGCCGCCCGGCCAACTCATTGCATGCAGGGATGGCAAACCGGATACCGGCCTCGCGGATCTTCTGTTTCGCGCGTCCGAGGCGTTTGCCCATGGCACTCGGCGACGCGAGAAACGCCGACGCGATGGTCTTCGCATCCAGCCCGAGCACGGCTTGCAACATCAACGGTGCGCGGATGCCGGCATCGATGGCCGGATGCGCGCAGGCGAACAACAGCGCCAGGCGTCGATCCGGAATCGCCGCGTCACCCACCACTGTCGACGCTGCCTCGTCGAGCTCTGCCAGTATCTGCAACTGCGCGGCCGCAGCTTCGCCGCTGCGGCGGCGCCGAAGGCCATCGATTCCTTTACGCCGCGCCACGGTCAGCAACCAGGCTTCCGGATTCGCGGGACAACCGTTGAGCGGCCAGTCCGCCAGCGCCGTGGCAAACGCTTCCGACAACGCATCTTCGGCCGCCGCCACGTCACGCAGGGCGGCGGCCAGAAAGGCGACCAGCTTGCCGTAGCTGCGGCGCGCGACGGCGTCCGCGGTACTGCGCGCCTGCGCCGCGCTATCCAACGTCACATGTACCAGACCGGCCGCACTTCGATCGTGCCATGGCTCGCGCCGGGGCAGCGCGCGGTCCAAGCAAGTGCGGCATCCAGGTCAGGCACATCGATCAGGTAGTAGCCAGCCAACTGCTCCTTGGAATCTACATAGGGACCATCCAATACCTGCGACTTGCCGTCCGCCACATGCACGGTAGTCGCGGTCGTGCTGGGTTGCAGGCGGTTCGAGCCGACCAGTACACCCGCCGTCTTCAGCGCCTGCGTATATGCCCCGTAGGCCGCGACGCCCTGTTCCTGTTCGGCCGGCGTCATCTGCGACCAACCGTTTTCGTTCGAATACAGCATCAATAGGTATTGCATCGGGATTCTCCACAATGAGTGATCGGCGGGCAGTGTGCGCCGCCATTCCCATGACGCGCGAGGTTTGGCGATTTGGACAGGGCCGATCTTATCGTCGACCGCCCCCAAACCGACCTATCCTCCTGTTCCCTGTACGGTGTCGACGTTCTCCGCGACTTTTCGCAGCTAGACTGTTTCGACTCAAGATGAGTTTCGTCGGGTTACGGGCGGTGCGGGATTTTCCACAATCTTGCTGGGGATGGGTGTCATGGTCATGCCGTTGTCGTGGAAAATCGGGGCTGGCGTGGCGGGCTTGATCGTCGCCGTGCTGGCCTGGAATGGACTCTCCCAGTACCTCGCGGCACGCCACGCCGATGAGGTCATGCGCGATTCCGCCCGCTCCGCCGAGCTGGATGCGCAACAGGCCAAGGCTCATGCCCAGCAATCCCGGGCACAGCTGGCGGCCGACCTGAAGCAGCAACGCGAAGACTTGTCCGACACGTACCAGCAGGTGAACGAGCAGGCCCGCCAGTACCAGGCGGAGCAAGCCGTACGCCTGGAAAGGCAGCGGCAGGAAGAGCTTCGCGTGCAGGAAAGTTACCGGCTGGACCGAAACCAGCAATGCGTCGGTGGTGTCGTCATCAACCGCAACGGCACGAGCTTTACGCAGGTCTTCGGCAAGGATGGCGCGCCGATCCCGTGCAGAGGCGACCTGGCGACGGAACCACTGCGCTGATCCGGCATCGTCATCGCCTCGGCTGCGTCAGGTATTGTCCCCGACACCTCTCCGCTTCCGGCAACGCGCCTCAATGACTTCGACTGAAAAGCACAGCGCCCCCGAAGTCTCGCGTGGCTCGATGGTGGTCGCGGCGCTGTCGACGGTGGTGGAGTGGTACGACTTCACGCTCTACCTGTACTTCGCCACGGTGCTGTCGCGGGTGTTCTTCGGTGGCGGCAACAACTCGCTGCTGGCCACGCTGGCCGGGTTCGCCATTTCCTATGGCATGCGGCCGCTGGGCGCGATGGTGTTCGGGCACATCGGCGACCGCATCGGGCGGCAGCGCACGCTGGTGCTGTCGATGATGCTGATGACGCTGGCGATGCTTGCGACGGCGCTGCTGCCCGACTATGCCGCGATCGGGCCCGCGGCCGGCGCGCTGCTGCTGTTGCTGCGCTGCTTCATGGCGTTCTCGGTCGGCGGCGAATATACGGGCGTGGTCGCCTACCTGCTGGAAGGCGCGCGCGAGGACCGACGCGGTTTGATCACCTCGCTGGCATCCGCCGCCAGCGAGATCGGCGCGCTGATGGCGGTGGCGATCTCCGCACTGGTGGTCGGCGCGATGAGCACCGTCCGTCTCGACGCCTGGGGCTGGCGTATTCCGTTCTTTGTGGGCGCAGCGCTGGCCGGCTGCGTGCTGATCGCGCGCTCCACCATGGAAGAATCGCCGGATTTCCTGCGCCAGGTGAAGCAACAGACGGTGCCCGAGTCTCCCCTCCGCCACACGCTCGCCCACCATCGCCGCGCACTTCTGCGCACTTTCACCATTTCGGCGCTGGGCTCCATCACCTATTACGTCGGTATCACGTATGTACCGGCTTTCCTGAGCTCGTCGGGTGTCCTCGCCGAAGGCCGTTCGCTCTGGTTGTCGACCCTTGCCGCGGTGGCGGTCATCCTGGTCACGCCTCTGGCGGGCGCGCTCTCCGACCGGGTCGGACGCAAGCCGATGCTGATCTGGTTGGGCGTCGCCGGCATGCTGCTGCCGTTGTCGATGTTCGGCCTGATGGCGGGCGGCGGCGAGCTGCACATCGCTGTCGGCGCGATCGTGCTGGCCTGCCTCGCCGGCGGCGTCAGCGCGGTAGGCGCTCCGGCGACCGCCGAGCAGTTTCCCGGCGAAGGCCGACTCAGCGGCCTGGCGCTTGGCGTAACGGTAGCCACCGCCATCTTCGGCGGCCTGACGCCTTTCCTCGCCGAACTTTTCATCCGGCTGACCGGATGGACCGCCCTGCCCGGCGCCATGATCGCCGCCGTCGCCCTGGGCGTCATGCCCGTCTTGCTGACCATGCCGGAGACACAGCCGAGTCTGGTCAGGGCTCATGCCCGCGAGCAGGCGGCAGAGCAGTGAGAGACATATAGCCAGCAAGTAACCCGCGAGGATTTGTCTCAGACCGCTTTGCTTTCTTTGGACGTGTTCAATGCCACGGCAGCGCGAATGAGCGCCTTCAGCGCCCTCTCATCGATCTTGTCGGTCTCATGGATATCGATGGCGCGCCGGGTGTTGCCTTCGAGGCTGGAGTTGAAAAGGCCTGAAGGGTCTGCCAGCGAGGCGCCCTTGGCGAAGGTCACCTTCACGGCGTTCTTGTACGTCTCGCCGGTGCAGATCATCCCGGCGCGGTACCACACCGTAACCCCTCGCCACTTCCACTCCTCGACCACATCGGGGACGGTCTGCTTGATCAGCGCCCGAACCCGGGCGAGCGTCTCGCCCCGCCAATCGCCCAGCTCCTCGATCCTCGCATCGATCAACCGGGAAGGGGTGTTGCCTGGGCTTGCTTCTTTCGAGCCGATCTTCTCGTTCTTCATCGTGGCCTTCTCTGTCTCCATGGTTGACGTCGCTCGCCCGTCGCTTGAGCATCCCCGCGGCCGCCTCGCTGACATAAGGAGCATTGAGTAGTCGTCGCTTTTTTTGCTCGTCATTCCTGCGAAGGCAGGAATCGCTCTGGACCGTTGTAGAGCGATCCCGGCCTCCGCCGGGATGACGAGTCGCACGTCCGCTTTAAGCGCAATCGCCAAAGGGCTTAGCGCTGCTCCTGCACGCGAAGCAGATTGCCCGCGGGATCGCGGATGGCGCAGTCGCGAACCCCATACGGCTGATCCGTCGGCTCCTCGACGATCTCGGCACCGCTGGCCTGTATACGCTCGAAGGCGGCATCGAGGTCCTTGGTGGCCAGCAACATGATGGCGTAGGTGCCCTTGGCCATCATCTCGGCGATGGTGCGTTTCTCGTCATCGTTCACGCCGGGGCTGGCGGCCGGCGGATACAGGACGATGGACGTGCCCGGCTGATCGGGCGGCCCCATCGTGATCCAGCGCAGTCCGTTATATCCGACGTCCTTGCGTACCTCGAAGCCGAGGGTATCGCGGTAGAACGCCAGGGAGGCTTCCGGGTCGGTTTGCGGAAGAAAGCTGGCGTGAATGGAGATGTCCATGGCAGTCGTGCTCGGTGTGGAAGGAGCCGTCATGCTAAGTCCGGCTCGGGGGTCGTTGCTTCTCGATTCCTGACCGGTCGCGTCACCTGCCGCGCCACGCAGGACGGCATCCCCGCCGTCGCGTCCGCCGCCTCGCGCCGATAGACACTCGGCGGCACCCCAGCCAGCTCGGTGAAGCGCGTGCTGAACGTTCCCAGCGACGCGCAGCCCACCGCGAAGCAGACTTCGGTGACGCTGAGGTCGCCACGACGCAGCATCGCCATCGCGCGCTCGATGCGCCGGGTCATCAGATAGGAATAAGGCGACTCGCCGAAGGCGAGCTTGAACTGGCGACTGAGGTGTCCGGCCGACATGTGCACCCCGCTGGCGAGCGCCTCGACATTCAGCGGCTGCGCGTATTCCCGATCGATCCGGTCGCGAACGCGGCGCAGTCGTGCGAGGTCGCGCAGGTGCTGTGCTGCGGGTGGTCGGCTGTTCATCGGTGCGATCGTCCCATGTGGCATCGGAGTGCTCAAGTCCGTTGAAGTAAAGGCGACATGTTTACTTTTTCCCGCCGGACCCGGCTCGATGGACCGCATGGTCACGCACGCCATAAAGCAGAGCTAACTCATTACAATCCTGCTTCCCTCTGTGGCAGGTAGACGGTATGAATATTCGTTCACGCTGTGCCTTGGCGAGTCGCATGCTTCTTTTGCTGCTGCTCTTCGCGCCCGCCGTCGCCATCGCCCAAGCCGCGACCGGTGTGGGATTCCAGGCCGTCACGATTCGCGACCCCGTCAACGGAGGCACAACGCCCGGCTACGTGTTCTATCCGTCCGCGCAAGCCTCGAAGATCACCTGGCACGGACCTTATGAATTGCATGCCACGCCCGATGCACCGCCGATCGCCGGCGCCAAGCCGCTGGTGGTGATCTCGCACGGCCACGCTGGGTCGGACCTCGGCCATCACGATCTCGCGGTTTACCTGGCGAGCCACGGATTTATGGTGGCCACGCTGGAACACCCCAAGGACAATTTCCACGACACGAGCGGCGTCGGAACCGCCGCCGTACTGGACGGCCGGCCGATCCAGGTGAAGGCGGCCATCGACGAACTGCTGAACGATCCGCGCTGGAAGACACTGATCAATCCGAACCGGATCGGCGTCGCCGGTTTTTCCGCAGGCGGCTACGCCGCGCTGGTGGTTGCCGGTGCAGTACCGCACTTCGATCTCTTCATAGGCTATTGCAGACGACATCCCAAAGACCCGGACTGCGGGCTGCTGGAGAAGCTCGAATCCGAAGGGACCGCGACAGCGGCGCTCGCCGCACTGCAGGCAAGCGTCGACCACTGGGGCAAGCCCGCTGATCCGCGCGTGAAAGCCGCCTTCGTCATGGCGCCATTGAGCCTGGTTTTCGACAACGCCAGTCTTGCCCACGTCGATCGCCCGGTTTTTCTCTATTACGGCCAGGACGATCAGGTGCTGCTGCCGCAGGAGAACGCTCTGCACATCGCCCCTCTGATCAAGACGCTCGCCGGCACCGAGATGATTCCCAAGGCGGGGCACTACGTTTTTCTCTCGCCATGCTCGCCACGGCTCGCCAATGACGCAGCGGACATTTGCAAGGACCCGCCAGGCGTCGATCGCGTCGCGGCGCATCGGAAGATCAACGCCAACGCCCTGGCGTTCTTCCGCAAGACGCTGGGCGTCGCAACGCACTGAGCCTCTGCGGGCTTGCCGGCCGTGATCGGACCGCAAGGCAGCGCGCGGCCAAGCGGACATCGGGTAGACCGACAAATCGCTTGACGGCGAATCGCGTACCTTTGCTGCTAGCTTCAGCCACGGACCACCCGCTACTTGTCGACCCCGTGGCTAACCGAGGCATGCATCGATGACAGTGACTCTGTGGCGGCGAAGCGCATGCCTTGTCGTCTTCGCTTCAGCTTTCGGATCCACCGCGGCGGCCGATGCCGCGACGCGCCTGACCATGCCGACCGTGGAAGGGCTGACTGTGGAAGGCCAAACCCAGCCGCTGAATGTCGATGACGACGCACCTCGCTTTGGCTGGGTCGTGGCGGACGCGCCCCGGGGCGCCGTACCGCTTGCCTATCGCATCGAAGTGGCGCGCAGCGACGCGGCATTGGCGCACGACCGCCCGGACGTGTGGGACAGCGGCCGTGTGCCGTCGCCGGCGTCGTTCGGGATCGCTTACGACGGTCCGGCGCTGTCGTCGTTCACCCGTTATTTCTGGAAAGTCGTTGCCGAGACGTCCAGCGGCACCTTCAGCGCACGCTCGTGGTTCGAAAGCGGTCCCCGCCGCCCTACTGACTGGGCGGATTCGCAATGGATCGGCAAGGGCGGCCATGGCACCACCGCAGCACCGTTGCTGCGCCGTGAATTCCGCGTCGGCCGCGGACTGTCGACGGCGCGCCTGTACTTGGCCGCCGGCGGCTATGCGGATGTGTCGGTGAACGGCAGGCCGGCAGGCACCGCAGTGCTGTCGCCCGACTTCACCGACTACGACAAGCGCGTGCTGTATCAGGCTCACGACGTTACCGCCCTGCTCAAGGCGGGGACGACCAACGCGATGGGTATCGAGCTCGGGCGTGGCTTCTACGGTCTCACCAATCCCGATGTCTGGCACTGGGAGAAGGCGCCCTGGCATGGCGAGCCGCGCGTGCGTGCACTGTTGCGGCTTTGCTATGCAGACGGTCATTGCGACGAGCTCGGCAGCGGGCCCGGCTGGAGGGAGCATGATGGCCCGACCTTGCTGGACGACGTCTACGGTGGCGAGACCTACGACGCCCGTCGCGCCCAACCCGGCTTCGACACAGCCGGCTTCGACGATCGCAGCTGGCGCCCGGCTGTCGTGATGCCGGCGCCAAAAGGGCAGCTGCAGGCGCAGCGCGAGCCACCGATCCGGGTGGCGCAGACCCTGCAGGCCGACGTTATCACCGAGCCAAAGCCGGGCGTGTTCGTATTCGCTTTTCCGCGGGTGATCGCCGGCTGGGCAACCCTTGCCGCGCAAGGCCGGCCTGGCGACACGGTGGCATTGCACTACGGCGAGAAGCTGCTGCCGGACGGCACAGTGGACGATCGCGATGCGCACCACTACTTCAAGCACGGCTTCCAGACCGATCGCATGATACTGGCCGGTACCGGTCGCGAGTCCTGGCACGCCCGCTTTTCGTGGAAGGGATTCCGCTACGTGCAGGTCGACGGTTGGCCGGGGCACTTGCCGCCGGGCATCGATGCGGTGACGGCGCAACGGGTGCATACGGACGCAAAGGTGATCGGACACTTTTCCAGCAGCCAACCGCTGCTCGACTGGGTCCATGCCGCCGCCGTCGACACCTTGCTCAACAACCTCTATGGCCTGCCCACCGACACGCCGATGTACGAGAAGAACGGCTGGACCGGCGACGGCATGCTCGGCGCGGACATGATGCTGCGCAATCTCGACAGCGCCGCGTTGCTGGCGAAGTGGGTGCAGGACATCGCCGATACGCGCACGGCCGACGGCGCGCCGTTGCTGATTGCGCCCAACCCCGGCTGGGGCCTGGGGCGTGCGCCGCCGTGGCACGCAGCCTATGTGCTGGTGCCGTGGTCGCTGTACTGGCAACGCAGCGATCGCCGCGTGCTGGCTGAACACGCTGCGGGCATGGCGCGTTACGTCGACCTGGAATACGGCCGTTCGCCCGGCGGCATCGCGGACACCGAACTGGGCGACTGGGTCAGTCCCGAGACGGCCGCCGATGGCGAAAACGCGCCCGAGGACAAGCACGTGGCAGCCACCGCTTATCTCTATCGCATGGCCGACACGATGGCGCGCGTCGGCAGCACGCTGGGCGATGCTGTGCTGGCTGCACACTTCAGCTCGCTCGCGGCGACCGTGCGCGATGCGTTCAACCAACGCTTCTACGACACCCATGCCGGGGTTTACCGGGGCGACGGCGATCTAGGCGTTCGGCAGACGCACCAGTTGCTTGCCCTGGGCTTCGGACTGGCTCCGGATGCGCAGCGCACCCGTGTCGCCGATGCGCTGGTGCAGGCCGTACACGCCCACGACGACCACCTGGATACCGGCGCGCTCGGCACCAAGTTGCTGCTGCCGGTGCTCACCGCTACCGGCCATGCCGAGTTGGCGTGGCGCGTGGCCACCCAGGTCAGCTTCCCGGGCTGGGGCTTCTGGCGCGCGCACGGCGCGACGAGCCTGTGGGAGCACTGGAAACTCGCCTCGCGCTCGCGCGGCCACTATTTCCTCGGCACGATCGACGACTGGCTGTACGGCGATGTCGCCGGACTGCGTCCGCTCGCGCCGGGCTGGCAGCGGATCGGCGTCCATCCCGCACTCACGCATGGGCTCGATCACGCCGCCGCCGACACGCTCACGCCGTATGGCAAGGCGGCGGTGTCGTGGTCGCGCACGCCCGGCGAATTCCGCATCGATGTCGAGGTGCCGGTCGGTGCGGTGGCCGAGTTGCGCCTGCCGGAACCGATTTCGGCGGCATTGACCGAATCGGGGCAAGCAGCGACGAAGGCCGTAGGCGTGCACGACGTACATGCTTGCGGCGATGACACCTGCCTGGAGGTAGCGTCGGGGCGCTATCGGTTCCGCGCGCGGCTCCCATGACGGACGACGGCCAGAAGCGAGCAGTCAACGTCGGAATCCAGGGAGCGCATGGTGGTGCGCATGTCCATCCGAATGGCTAGATCTAGCGTCGATCTGCCGGGTGATTGATGCCATCGTTGGTGGGGACGTCTGGAATGTCGAATGGGTTTACACCTTCGAGACAACCTACGTTGAATCCATACTCCTCAGGGTTGGATCGACGCTGGTGATGCGTGTAGATGCCACAGATCGAGCAAAAATAGTGCTTGGCGGTGTTCGTGTTGAACTGATAGATCCTGAGGACATCGGCGCCCTTGACGACGCGAATGCCGGCCAACCGGACGGACGCAACGATGGCGCCCTTGCGTCTGCAGATTGAGCAGTCGCATCGTCGAGGGTTGACGATTCCATCGGGAAGATCGAGCACCAGCTCCACCGCGCCGCAATGACACGAGGCCTTGTGCTTGGGAAGTATTTCAACGCCGCCAACTGCCTTGATCACCTGCCGAATTCCTGCCTTGAGGTCAAACACCCTAGGGTGCTAGAGCTGTGATAGATCTGCGATAGATCTCGAATGGCGCCACGCGATCGAATGCGCGAAATGGGCCGCCACGAGACCATCGGCCGGATGGTCGACGGGTTGGCGATGCCGGTCAAGTTGTGGGGCGAGCCTGGTCGACCGTGCTGGTCATCCGCGGCATGAATCCCGCCACATTTGTCACTCCCGCCGTTCGGCGGCTGGCGGTAAAACTGTCTCATCACCCACAGCGAGCGATCGGCGGTGAACGATATCGCGTTCCGCCCGAACACACGAGAGATCGCTCTCATCCGGAGGCTGCGATGACCACGAAAAAATCACCCGAGAAAGGCCGAAAAGAAGCGCGGCGCGCCATGAGCACACCGCCGGTTGTGCTGCCGCACGAATGGGAGGCCGCGCGCGAACAGCTTCTCGTCAAGGAGAAGGCCATGACCCGCGCACGCGACGCGGTGGCCGCCGAGCGGCGGCAGATGCCGTGGGTTGCGGTGGAAAAGCCATATGTATTCGACGGCCCCGAAGGCAAGGCCAGTCTGCTCGACCTGTTCGCGGGCCGCCGTCAGCTGATCGTCTATCGCGCCTTCTTCGAGCCGGGCGTGCATGGCTGGCCGGAGCATGCGTGCATCGGCTGTTCCCTGGGAGCGGACCAGGTTTCCCACCTCGCCCACTTGAACGCGCGCGACACGACGCTCGTGTATGCCTCGCGTGCTCCGCAGGTAGACATCGCGCGCCTGAAAGAGCGGATGGGATGGGAAAGAATCCCCTGGTACACGATCACCGACAGCTTCGACGCCGACTTCGGCGTGGACGAATGGCACGGCCACAACGCATTCATCCGCGACGGCGACCGCGTGTTCCGCACCTACTTCATCAACAGCCGCGGCGACGAGGCGATGGGCACCGTCTGGAGCTACCTCGACATGACGGCGCTCGGACGCCAGGAGTCGTGGGAGGACTCGCCGGAAGGCTATCCCCAGACCCGACCGTACAAGTGGTGGAACTGGCACGAGCTTTATGTCCCCGGCGCTGCGATCGACCCGGCCTGGGACAGAGTATCGGAAGCCGGAGAAGCCACCTTCCGGGAAAAACACGACGACTGATCGGGTGAAGCACGACATCGCTCATGCGCAGGCGTGCAAATGTCTCTGCCCCCTTGTTTCCCGGATGCAAGACTGAAGCAGGTCTCGTTTTATCGATCGACAAAAAAAAGGCCGCGCGAGCGGCCCTTTTTGTTGCCGAAGCATCGACGATGCTTCAAGCAGCGAGCAGAAACTCCGATACGGCTCTCGTGAACTCGGCCGGATATTCGATATTCGACAGATGCACGGCGGGCAGAATCAGCAACTTCGCGCCCGGGATCGTGGCCGCGATCGCCTCGCCATGGCTGGCGAGCGTCACCGTGTCGTAACGGCCGGCGATAACGAGAGTCGGGCGTGGGATCAACACGATGGTGCGTCGCAAGTCCGTATCGCGAACCGCCGCATATAGCCCGGCCAAACCCTGTCGGTCGGTCGCCAGAAGCATCGAACGAAACCGACCGATGACGGGTGCGTTCGCTTCGAGCATCTTCGTGGGAAACCAGTTGCTGAGGAACATTTCGGCCGTCTCAGTCATGTCTCTGGCCCGCAGAACCGCAGCGATTCGCTCATCGAACTGGTCGGCGGGACCGAGGTAAGACGAGGTATTGGCGAGGATCAATCGGTCGATTCGCTCGGGAGCGTAGACGCCGAGCCACTGGCCGACGAAACCGCCCAGCGACAAACCGAGAAAATGGACGCGCTCGATACCGAGCCCATCGAGCAGTTCGAGCACGTCGCGACCGAGACGATCGAGAGAATACGCGCCGGGCATGACGCTCGATGCGCCGTGGCCGCGCAAGTCGTAGCGCAGCACGCGGAAGTGCTTCGACAGCTCTTCGATCTCTCCGTCCCACATGTGCAATGAGGTGCCGATGGAATTGGACAGCATCAGAACCGGCTTTCCTTCCGCACCGTCGAGGCACCAGGCGATGTGGTGGCCGTCACCGGTCGTGAAAAAGGATGGATCGTTCATTAAGAGTTCGCTCTTGTCGCGGCGTATCCCGCGAAACAAATCCTAGTTGCGGCCGATCCGAATAAATATTACAAAGATTTACAAATCATTGTAGAGAAATACGACATGAGTACGTTCACTCTTCACGACCTGCAGTGCTTCGACGCGGTAGTCCGAGGCGGCAGCTTCCAGGCCGCGGCGGCGCTGCTGCACCGCTCGCACCCCTCGGTGTTCGCCGCCGTGGCGAAATTGGAAAAGCAGCTCGACTTGCCTTTGCTCGACCGCAGCGGCTATCGGGTGGCGCCAACCTTGGCCGGCAAGTCGCTCCATCGTCGCGCGCAGACCCTGCTGCGCGAGATGGAAAGCCTGCGTACCCATGCGGCCCAACTGGCGATGGGCGAAGAGAGCGAGCTGCGTGTCGTGATCGGCGGTCTATGCCCGCTGAAGCAGACGCTGGGTCTGCTGAGCCGCTTCTTCGCAACCTGCCCCACCACACGCCTGCATCTCTATTTCGAGGCCCTGTCCGGTCCGCGCGAACGTCTGCTCGACGGTGATGCAGATCTGATCCTGCATCATGTCGACAAGAACGATCCGCGCGTGGAATGGTTCGATCTATGCCGGCTGGCGATCGTGCCGGTAGCCGCACCGGGTTTCCTGCCGTTCGCGGCGTCGCGCGCCATCCGGCCCGAGCAACTGCGCGACTTCACCCAATGCGTGATTCGCGACACCGCACGCCATTCGGCCGCATTGAACTACTTCATCGTCGAGGGCGCCCCACAATGCACCGTAACCGATCAGTCGATGAAGAAGGAAATGATTCTGCAGGGCATGGGATGGGGCCATCTGCCGTACCATTTGATCGAACGTGAACTGCGCAGCGGCCGGCTGCAGTCGATCGCCGGGCGTCATCTCCCGGGCAAGACCGAAGAAATTGTCGTCGCGCGCCGGCGCGACCGCCCCCACGGTCCGGTCGCAAACCGACTATGGGACTACTTGCAGGAGCAGGCGCCGAAACTGCGCAAAGCGTTCGCTGGCGGGCCTCCGAAGTCGCGAAAGCAGTCCGGATAGAACGCCTCCGATCGAACTGAAGCGACGCCGACTTGTACAACGGAATCTTGGCGCTCGCTGCCCTGTCAACGCGAGAGCCCGCCATCGCGCGCTCAATGCGTCTGTTCATCGGATAGGAAAAGGCGACTCGCCGAAAGCGAGCTTGAACTGGCGGCTGAGGTGCCCGGCCAACATGTGCGCACCGTGGGCGAACGCCCCCGATGTCCAGCGGCCGCGTGTATTCCCTATCGATCCGGTCGCGAACGCGGCGTAGTCGCGCGAGATAGCCCATTAAAAGTGGATCAGAGCTCCTTCTCGCGCGTTCTACGCCACACTCCGGCGATCGAGCGCGCTGCGATCCCACTTGGCCAGGTCGGCGGCGCGCTCGTAGGTGCTGTCGATGAAGGCGTGGATCATTTCATCCGGCGCGTCGGCTTGCCGGACCGCATCGTAGGGCAGGATGAACTCGCCGAGCTGGCGATGGTAGTAGGCGGCCTGAGGTTGCACCCGCGCGTCCTTCAGTCCCGGCGGTTCCGGTGCGGCATACGCGTAGAACGCGGGCTCCAGCAGCGCTCCGCTGCCGGGCCAGAAGCCGTGGCTGATGACTTCGTGCGAGTACGCGTCGCGCTCGAACTGCGGCCCCTCGCGCGGCGGCGCGCGACGGCCGGAGAAGCGCGTCACCGCCAGGTCGAAACTCCCCCAGAAGAAGTTGACCGGACTGCTCTTGCCGACGAACGCGCATTGCGAGGCGGTAAACACGCGATCGACCTGCACCAGGATGCGCCATACGCGATTGGCGTACTCGGGGTCGTAGGCGTGGTGCTGCGTGTCCTGGTCGAACCGGACGGGCTGGGCAACCTCGACGGCCCACGGCCGGATCTTCACCGGCAAGCGCATCGCATCCAGCGTCGCCATCAACTCACGGTAGAAATCGGCGACGCTGCGCGGCGCCAGCGCCAGTGTTCGGATCTCGCCGTCCGAAGCGCGGACGGCCAGCTGGTGATCGATGAAGTCGAGCTCGATGGTGAAGGAACGAGTGCCGTGCGGCAGCGAGCGCGTCGCCAGTCCTCTCGACGTGACGCGCAGTGCCACCGACCAGCAATGATTGAGTGGCGGCGCCTGCGCCAGCGCGATCTTGCCGATCACCTGCAGCCACATATGCAACGTCGCGTAAGTGTCCTTCCATGCGCTGTAAGGCAGCGCAGGCCAACTGGTTTCAGCTGTCGTTGTCATGTCCGCTGCCCCCATCGTCTCCGGTTGCACGCGCTTACGATAACCGATCGACAGCGAACCGGCGGGCTGTCCGGCGGCCCGTCATCACGGAAGCTCGGGGCCAGGTTACTTGCCGCGAAATGCGGGATGGACTCTCATTAAAAGCAGACCGGAGCCCACCCACGGGGCATCTTCATGCGGCCTCCCCTGCCGCGAGTTCGGCGCACACGGCGGCGGTGTGATCGTCGGCCGGGAATGTGCAGTCGATCCGTATCTCGTCGAGAGTCACGTCGTACGGCGCCGCGAAGGTGGTGAACGTTTCGAAGAAGCGCAGCTCGCCGAACTTGCTGCGGAAGGTGAAGGTGACGATCGGCGAGGGTTCGTCGCCCAGCTCGCGCTCGCGCCAGCGCGCGGGCACGTCGGGATAGGCAAACATTTCGTCGAGCAGCTGCTGCGTCCGGCGGTCGGTCGGATTGGCGGCGAGATCGTCATGCACATGCCGGATGAACCGCGCGGCCACTTCGTGCCAGTTGGCGATCACCGGGCGAAAGTCTTCCGGGTCGAAAATCTGGTGCAGCAGATTGACGTGCCGACCCGGCCTCCCCTCCATCAGCATCTGACCGACCCTGACCGCCGCCGCATTGGTCGCCAGCACATCCCAATGACGGCTGATCACGAACGCCGGATACGGCTCCTGGTGCGCGAGAATCAGGTCGACCGCTTGGCGCACGCGATCGAGTGCGGGAGCCGCCAACGAACGCTCGGGATGCATCGCCGCGAAACCCGCGGCGCGCAGCAATGCGTTGCGTTCCCTCAGTGGCATGCCCAGCGCGTCGGCCAGCCGCGATACCGTATCGCGGCTCGCGCGCGCCTTGCCGGTTTCGACGCAGCTGAGGTGCCGGGTCGATATGCCGGTTTCCAACGCCAGGTCGAGCTGGCTCAGACGCCGCGCCGCACGCCACTCGCGCAGCAAGGCGCCGATCGGCGAATGGGACAGCGGGGCCGTGAGCGTGGCGATGGCGATTCCTTCATGCGGGGCCACGCGAAGAATATCTCAGTGGCGTCCCTAGCTGCCGGCGCCGGCACACGGTGCCCTGCCCGCCAGGATCGCGTGGAACTCGATCGACAGGCCGAGATCGTCCCGCGTCGGGGCGAGGAAGGATTCGCCGGACAAGCCGCGATAAGTGGTCAGCCTGTGCTCGTAGCCGCGTTCGACCCAACGTTGCGCACGCCCGAGATCGGCGACGCCGACACTCACGCCCAGAATGCGCGGCCCGCCGGCCGCCATGGCGTCGGCGGCGGCACCGCTGCCATCGGGCTGAAGCACCAGCAGCGCGGTCGGCCCGACCGGCACGCAAAAGCCGCGGGCGCCGGCTTCGGGCAACCTGGTCGGCACCGCGCCACCGAAACCCATCTTTTCGAGCTGCCTGCGATCGGATTCGGCATCGCCCGACACCAGCCATATCGCCGACAGTTCGCGCGCGCCGTTGGGATGCTCGCGCGTCACGCGGTAATCGTCCGCATTGGCAGGATCGATCTGGTCGGGGGCGTAGTGGGCGGCGTAGTCGATGAAGAACGTGTTGCTCGACAGCGGCGCACGGTCGAACGCAAACAACCGCCAACCCGGTTTCTTGCTGTCAGGCCCCGTAAAAAAGGGTGTGACCGCATAGCCCAGCCCTTTGAGCGAGCCGCGGATCGCATCGAGCCCCGCGGAGCGGAAGCCGAAGCTGCGCGATCCCGGGCCGCCCTTGAGCGCCAGCTGGTCTTCCTTCATGCCCGGATCGAAGGCCGGATCGGGGCGGGTGATGCCGAGCAGTTCGATAAAACTGCTGTCGGCGAACCTGACGTATCGATTTGCGACGCCGCTGGGATCATGTCCCGGGCGCACCTGGAAGCCCAGCTTGACTGCCATGACCGAGGTTATCTGATCGATCCCGTGCCCCCAGAGCAGAATGTGGTCGAGTCGCGCAGGAGGTGCCGCGGCAGGACGAGGCGAGGCCTGCGCAGCACCGAGACACAGGAACATTGCCAGAACGAGCAGCATCGGGCGCATGGGGAGTCCCTTGGTGGAAGTGCCGCGATTTTCGTCGAAACAAGCGCACGAAAGCCATGACCTCGGAGGTCATGGCGCCAGTGCAACGAAAGACTGCAAGGATCCCGGATGAGCTTGGTTTTACCCCTAGTCTCTTTTGGAAATTCTCATTCTCGGCGAATCGCTGCCGGCAACATCGCAGATGCTTCGAGGTTCATTCGCCCGGCAACGCGCGATGGATCTGGGTGAAGACGACCTGCCATCGACCGCCGCGCCTGGCCCATACATCGACGAAGCGCGCTCGCATCGTGTAAGGCTTGCCGCGATCGACGCCCTTCGCATCGACCATTCCGCCGAGCACCGCGCCATCCGACCACGCCTTGCGCACCTGCTGGCTGATCGCAACATATGTCGTCTTGTTGCCCGGCACGATCGCATCGGCGATGGACTCGGCCTTGTTCCGGTTCTTGCCGTTCGAATCCGCCAGCGTGTAATCGTCGGCGAGATACCGCTCGAGCCCGGCGCGGTCGGATTTCAACTGCGCGATGTCATAGGCGGTCGCGGCGGCGGCGAGGTCGGCAGGCAGGCTACGGTAGTCGCCAACCCCCTGCTCCGCATGCACCGACGGCGCGATCAGCGCCCCGAGGATGATCCAGATCCAGCTTGCAGCTCGCACCTTCTTCTCCGGGTTTCGAGGTTCGAGCGAGTGTTTTCCACGCCGTATGCACAAGCAATAACCAGCGAGGTCAAGTCCCGCGTCGGCCGCGATGGCGCTTTCCGATCAACCCCAAAGGCTGCCCAGGCTCGCGGCAATTGGCTGACTGGAACTGAACCGGACCCCTTTTTTGCCCGCGTAAAGTGAACCTCACCCCGTTTTTTAGGCCATTTGAGGGGTATGGTCGAGCGTCTGACCCGACTGGAGACCCCCCATGGCCCTGTGGAAAGAAACCGCCAAGACCTCCGCCATCGAGACGCCCGAGGCCACGGACCTGGCCCGCCTCAGCATCCCGGAGAGCAAGCCCGAAGCGGAAACGCCGGTACGGCCGGCACCTCGTCCCACACCCTCGCTCTCGCCCGCGCCGAGCAAACCCAAGACCGAATCGCTGATCGCGCCCGATATCACCATCGAGGGCAAGATCGAAGGTGCGGGCCATGTGCGCATCGCGGGCAGCTTCAAGGGCGACGTCAACGTGCTCGGCGACCTCACCATCGAGCCCGGTGCCAAGGTGACCGGCAGCGTGCGCGCCGAGAAGGTCACCATCGCGGGCGAACTGATCGGCAATATCGAATCCGCGGCGCACGTGGAATTGCAGCAGAGCGGTGCACTGACCGGCGACCTGAAGGCAGGATCGCTCAGCGTGGCCGCAGGTTCGCGCATGCGCGGCCAGGCCGAATTCGGCTGGGACGACGCCAAGGACAGCAACGGCGCGCACAAGACCAACGGGCACAACGGCACAGCTTCATGACCCTCGCACATCCGGGCACGGCCGGTGCGACGCGCATCTGTCCGCACTGCCGGGAGACCATCCTGGAAAGTGCGGAGGTGTGTCCCGCCTGCCGCCACAAGCTGCGCTTCAGCGAACCCACCAGCGCGATCGCCACGTCGGCGTCCACACCGCTGCGCGTGGAAGGCAGCTTTCGCAACCCCGTCGACAGCGGTGCGTGGGAATACTCGATGGTGCTGACCATCCGCAACGAACGCGGCGAAGAGATCGCGCGCAAGCTGGTCGGCGTCGGCGCCATGCAGCCGAACGAGCAACGCACCTTCACCTTGAACGTCGAGATGAACCCCGCCAGCACGAGCAGCAAGCGCACACGGCATTGATGGCGGATTCCGTCGTGATGTGGCTGGGCGGCGTCTGAACCCGGCGCTGGCGTTGCCTGCCTGCGTGCAGCAAGTGGCTCCACTGGCAAATCGCAGCTTTCGGGTTCCAATCGGGGATGGTGCAAAAGCGCGGTCGGCTGCCTGCGCCGCTGCAGGCTGGTCACGAATGTCTACTCGAGGTTAGGCCTAGTTCGACAAGAGCAGCGGTACCGAGGTGGCAGCCAGCAACTCCCGGGTGACACCGCTCAAAATCCATTCCAGAAACCTGGAGTGACCGTAGCCGCCGGCGACGATCAGATCGGCTCCGGTCTTTTCGGCGTGGGACAAGATAAGGCTGCCGATGTCGATGCCGGACGATTCTTGCGAATGGATCCTCGCTTTCACGCCATGGTGGTCCAAATGACTCATCAGCGCATCCATGTGCTCGTCGGCAGAGGCATCTGATTCGCCGTCATAGATCAGGATGTCGACGGATTTGGCCGTGCGCAGAAAAGGCAAGGCATCATGAACTGCGCGCGCCGCCTCACGTGCAGGTCGCCAGGCGATGACGACTCGCGTCAGTGGCATGACAAGCGACGCCGTCTCGGGAACGACCAGCACCGGGCGTCCGGCTTGCAGCAACAGCGAGGCGATTTCGTGCGGTTGCCCTTGCTCATCGGCTTTCCCCAAGCCCGCCCGCGATACAACCACGATGTCGGAATAGAGCGCTTCGAGCGCTGCAACCTTCCAGGCACTGGTATAGAGCGCCTCCACAACGCGCACCTCCCGATGGCCATTGTGCTCGGCCTTAAGGCGCGTCCGGGCCTTATCGGCGAGCTTTGCGGCCGCGGCGCGGAATCGGTCGTGAAACTTGTTTATGTCGGGATCCGGGATGAACCCCAAGGCATCGTAAAGCGGTTCCGGGAGCTCGACGATCTGCAAAGGCGACAAACACGCACCGAAGTATCGAGCCAGGGAAAGCGACACCTCCAAGGCGTGCTCGTCGCCACCGCCACCCGTCATGGGCACCGCAATGTCCTTCAACATGACCAGCCTCCCACCGAATAGCCGAGAAATTAACCGCGCCACCAATCGCTCAAAGCTCCATAAGCCCCTGCTGAAGCGAATGTCACCAGTAGCAATGCACCCGCGGAAATGATCAGCCCGACACACAAAGCCACACCATCGCGCTCAAGGAGTCCGAGCGACAGCACCGAAATAGCTGTACCGGGTACCACATGACCAAGAGGGATGGGCAAAGCGATGATCAACGCCAAGACCAGGCACACCAGACCGACCGGAAGCGACACCCATCTTCCAGCGAGCCACCTTCCTCGCGGCCTCACGAATCGCTCAAGGCGACGCAACAATGGAATGGCGTGCTCGATCAACTTCCCGAAGGCAACGGCGCCAAGAGGTCGACGAGCAAGAATGCGCGGCAACCAGGCATGCCGACGGCCGACGGCGAGTTGAGCGGCGACGATCATCATCGATGCGCCGAATGGCACCGACAGGCCGGGAACAGGAACGGGCAACGCCATCGGAAGCGAGAGCAGAAGAAGCATCCCTCCTATGGAACGTTCCCCCAGCAACTCCAGCATGTCGCCGACAAGAATCTTGTCGTGAGCCATGGTCAGGGCACGCCGCTCCAAGAGGTCTGACAGACACTCTGGAGCCACTTGAGGTGAAGTCCGAGCACGCTCGTGCATTTTGTGCCTACCGATGCAAGAAGGCGCGAGGGAAATCCGATGCTCCCGCGGCCCGATGCTTTTCCCATAAGCGGTCAAACACGAGCTTGTGGTCAGCATCGAACAGTCGTGTTGATATGGATCAATTAGGTGCAGTGATGGCTACGCGACCATCAACGGCGATCATGCCGCGGACGAATCCGTAGGCTAGTTTCACGAGGCACTCGGGAAAATTTTCTACTGGGTGTTTGGCGCGCATATCGCCGCCTCGTCATGGCATCACTTCATGCTTCGCGACAATGCGTTGCGCAGAATGCTTTGAGACAGCATTGCAGCGCACCACCGACACGCGTGGTCGCATCGGCCAGCAAGACACCTTGGCGTCAAAAAACGTTCCGATTGATTCAGGTCAAGTCGGCCAACCGGTCGCGGAAGGCTAATGATCATTGACAGCACGGTACGAACCTGAGGCGCTGGGAGAAGCATTTATGCTCGAATTCACCGTCAATATCGACACTCGCGAGATCGATTCAACGCTGATTCGATTCGCCTTTGGTTTGGCTCGCCAATATGACGCCCATCTCACCGGTCTTCAGATCGTCGCGCTGGATACGACGTCGCTGGTGCTTCCCGATGCCTTGATCGCCCTCGATGAAGAGGAACACGACGCCAACGGACGGCGCGACTGGTGGCGCGAACTCTGCCGAGGACACGGTGTTGATGGAAGCTGGGAAGTCGTTCGCGACTATTACCAAAATGCCATCGCACGACAGGCCAGCTTGTCCGACCTGATGATCGGCCGCCTATCCGCCAAAGACACGTTCCCCCTGTTGGGCCTCAATCCATTGAGCCGGTCCCTGTTCGAAGGAGGCATTCCCATGCTGCTGGTGCCCGAGGCCTGCGCAAGCCATCCTGGCGTGCAGAAGGTGGCGATCGCATGGAACGGCTCGGTGGAGGCCGCGCGTGCGGTCAAGACGGCGCTGCCGCTGCTGCGCAAAGCGGAGAAAATTACGGTCCTGGATGGGGAGGACGTGTCGGACACCGGCAAGCATCGCGCCTCCCTGCCACTGCGGGAATGGCTGGAACGCCAGCATCTCCCGGTGCAATGGCAATCGATCGATGCGGTTCAAGGGGATGGAAAGGCGATCCACGAACAGGCGAAGGCCATGGAGGCCGACTTGCTTGTCATGGGAGCGTGGGGACATTCGCGCATGAGCGAATGGATATTGGGTGGCATCACCCGCTATATGCTTCAGCACAGTGACATCCCTCTGCTGCTGGCCCACTGAGCATGCAATCCATGGCGATGGAAGCAGAGTGCCGTCGTGAACGTCATTGACCCGCCGTCTTCTGTCAGCGGTCTTAGCCAGGCCGAAGCCGAGGCAAGACGGGATCGCTACGGTCCCAATACCCTGCCCGGCAGCAAGCCGAAATCGCTATGGCTGATTGCACGCGATGTGTTGATCGAGCCGATGTTCTTGATGCTGCTTGTCGCGGGCGGCCTCTATCTGGCGCTCGGCGATCTTGCCGAAGCGATATTCCTGTTGATGTCGGTGCTGGTGATCATTGGCATCACGCTGGTGCAGGAGCGCAAGACGCAACGGGCACTGGAAGCGTTGCGCGACCTGTCGGCACCACAGGCCCGCGTCATTCGCAATGGACTTGAAACACGCATCCCTTCCGCGGAAGTGGTCGTGGACGATGTGCTCTCGCTGCGCGAGGGCGATCGCATCGCGGCCGACGCTACGGTGTTCGGCGGTCACCTGGAGGCGGATGAGTCCTTGCTGACAGGCGAGTCCGTGCCCGTTCGCAAGGTTCCCCATCCTGGCGACAGCAGCGTCTTTGCCGGGACCGTAGTGACCAAAGGCCGAGGCATGGCACGGGTCACTGCAATAGCCACCGCCACAGCGCTTGGCCGCATCGGGCAGGCCCTGAGTTCGACAATAGAAGTAACCTCCGGGCTCCAGCACGCTTCACGACGCCTGGTACGCCGTTTTGCGGTGGCCGCCATGCTCTGTGCGATCAGTCTCTGGCTGATGAACTGGCTGTGGGACCGGCATAGCCTAGTGGATAGCTTGTTGTCGGGCATCGCACTGGCCATGGCGATATTGCCGGAGGAATTTCCCGTCATCCTAACCGTGTTCCTTGCCTTGGGTGCGTGGCGCATCGCCAGGCAAAAGGTGCTCACACGCCGAATCTCGGCCGTCGAAGCCTTGGGCGCGATCACCATTCTTGCGGTGGACAAGACCGGCACATTGACGCAGAACCGGATGCGTGTGGCCGAGCTGTACGCCGATCGACATAGCTTTCGCGCCGATGAGGCGGCCCTTCCGCCTGAATTTCACGCACTGCTACGTTTCGCGCTGCTGGCGACCCCTGCCGATTCCGCCGATCCGATGGAACAGGCCATCCGCCTGTTCGGTGCAAACCGGCTCGAAGCGGCGGCGTATTCACCGACGAAGGCTACGCCGGTGAAAGAGTACGGGCTGGATCCAGAGCTTCTCGCCATGACACGGGCATTCCAGGAAGCGCCGAACGAACCGTATCTGCTTGGCGCCAAGGGTGCGCCGGAAGCGATCATCGAGCTTTGCGGCCTCACGGCCACCGAGCAGACCACACTGAGCAGCCAGGTGCATGCCATGGCGGAGCGCGGCTTGCGGGTGATTGGCGTCGCGGCAGCAGCCTGGGGCGATGCCGACTGGCCGGCAACCCAGCGTGGCTTCCGCTACCGCTTTATCGGGCTGGTCGGCCTGATCGATCCACCCAGGCCCGAGGCCGCCGCGGCTATCGCCGAATGCCACACCGCAGGCATCAGGATCATCATGATGACCGGCGATCATCAAGCCACCGCGCGGGCCATCGCCACTCAGGTGGGACTGAGCCTTGCGCCAAAGGTGATCACCGGCGCGGAAATGGAAGCGCTGACCGACGAACAGCTCGGTGAACGGTTGCGCCATATCGACGTCTGCGCGCGTGTGCAGCCGACCCAGAAACTGCGCTTGGTGAAAACCCTGCAGCAACAGGGCGAAGTTGTCGGTATGACCGGCGATGGCGTCAACGATGCTCCCGCGCTCAAAGCAGCGAATGTCGGTGTCGCCATGGGCGAGCGCGGTACCGACGTAGCACGCGAGGCGGCGGCATTGGTGCTGCTCGACGACAACTTCGCCAGCCTGGTAGTGGCGATCCGCCAGGGACGGAGGATCTACGACAACATCACCAAGGCGACCCGCTTCGTGGTGGCAGTGCATATCCCCATCGTTGCGCTCGCCCTGGTGCCCAGCCTGTTGCATTGGCCGATTCTTCTGATGCCGGTACAGATCGTTCTGCTCGAGCTGTTGATCGACCCGGCCTGCTCTATCGTCTTCGAATCGGCAAAGGCTTCACCGGCGATCATGCGACGGCCGCCGCGACCCATCGGCGAGTCTCCATTTCGCGGTATCAATCTCGGCTACGGCATTGCTCAGGGCATTGGCCTTGCCGCGGTCCTGCTACTTGGCTACGCATTCGCACTGGGGCGCGGCATCGGTGTCGAGCAGGGACGTGCCGCGGTTTTCATCGGCCTGATCGTGGCCGTGTTCCTGTTGACGCTCGCCAACCATGATCTCGGCCATGCCCTGTGGCGAGGAAGGTTGGCGGACAACCCCTGGCTGCTGCGCATGCTCGGCGGAGTCGGTCTGATGCTGGCCGGCATCATGAGTATCCCTGCATTGCGTACCATGCTGGGCTTTGGCTCACCTGACGCGATCACGTTGATCTTCGGGCTGTCCATACTCGCGGGTTGCGTCATCTGGCTCGAGGCTGTGCGCTATCTGACGCGCCATACACCGCTGGCCATCATCGAGTGATGATGGCGGCACCGGCATCATCGCGTTGACGTGGATCAAGATCGCTGGAGGGGTTTGCCGGTTTCATGGGAGCGGACCCGGGGCTGATAGCGCCGGGGTAGACACCGCTACCTGGGAGACAGTGTATGAAAGTGCTCTTGCCCGTGGATGGAAGTGCCATCAACACCCGTGCGGCCCGATACCTGGTGAAGCATTGGCCTGAAGGCGCGCAGGTAACCCTGCTCCATGTGGATGTGCCGCTGAGCGAGAACATCGCCGGCTATGTAGACGCGCAGAGCTTGGCCAAGTTCCACACCGACCGGGGCAACGCGGCCTTGAAGCCGGCGCGGCGCGTCCTGACAGAAGCGGGCCATATTCACGACGAAAAGCTGCTCGTCGGCGACCCTGGCATCGAGATCATCGACATGGCCAAGCGAGGCAAGTACGACCTCATCGTCATGGGTTCGCATGGACGCGGAGTATTGAAGAGCCTTTTCCTGGGCTCGATTGTGGTCAAGGTGCTTGCAAACTCCACGGTGCCGGTCCTGGTGATCCGCTGAAAGGAGCCGCCGTGCTCCACCACGTGGTGGTTCCCCTCGACGGCACAGACACTTCGCTCGAGGCGCTGGGCGCGGCGATTCCCCTTGCGCGTGCCCTGTATATGAATCATCCAGATCACTTCTGTGGCGGCATGGCGTTCATGTGGGAGAGCCCCCACCCATGGCCGTCTGGGTCGACAAAGCTATGCGTGTACATGAAGCCGTAATCTTCCGGCTCGTCGTAGATCGAGCCGCCCGCGGCAGGCGCTTTGGCAACGAGACCATCGACCTCATCACGACTCTCGCAACTGAGGTTGAGCAAAACTTCGACGGCTTTGCTCGTATCGCAGATGGCTCTGGGCGTGAAATCACGAAACCTGGCGTGCGTAAGCAACATGACAAAAATCATGTCGCTTACAACGATGCACGCGGCAGCATCATCGGTGAACTGCGGGTTTTTGCGAAAAACCGAGCGCACTGAAGAAGGCAACCGACCTCGGGAGATCGGCGACCGGAAGATTGATGAATACTTGCTTGCCCACGGTTCTTTCCCATGTGCCGATGGTTGTGTTGATATCCGCTGCAACCCCAGCGCTGGAGTCAAGCGGCGGCGTAGCCCTCGCACCGGGATAGTCGCAGAAGGTCGCTGACACGCGAGGATGCTCCCAACGTCAAACCGCCTCGGTATCAGTGACTATGCATGCCCGCAGGCGTCCCGTCGGACCAATTTGCGACCCCGACCAAGAACACGAGAATGGGCGGCAAACCTTTCATCTGGGGTTGCTGGTCCGGATAGAAGAACCAATAAGGGCTGGACATAACCGGCGAGCCCTCTGCGCCGGAGCCCCAATCCTTACCGTCTTTGACCAGGGTGTCGAACATGAGATGAGGCATGTTGTGGTCCCCTTCGTCGGTCAGATACGACGATTTCGACAGCATGTAATCCATGGCGCCGCTTTCGAGGTCCGGCAATTGCTTATTCTTGTACGCGGCGTGGAGCGCCGACAGCATCTCCGCCTTGGAGCGACCAGCCATCGCCATCTTGGCGCGTAGATAAAAGATCGGCACTATCGAACGTGCAGCCTGGGGGTTCAGACAATCGGCAGCCCTCACTTTCGGGTTCCAGAATTCGGGCCAGTCAAACGGCCCTCCCCAACTTCTGCCCACCACGCAGACAAACCCGTTCTTGCCTTCGACCGCTTTCTCGTAGCCCTCGCGCCCCAGAACCAGGATCGTAGCGTCACGCGAAAGGGACTCCGGCGCCGCGCTACGCGCCAATGCGATTTCGGCTTCCCGGTTCGCCATGAGGTATTGGTCAACCGGGGCCATCTTCGGATAAGACGGCGCCACACCAGGTTTCTGCGTATCCTGCGACACCGCTTGCTGCGATGCCCCTAACATAGCAAGCAGTACAAAACTCATGATTCCGATGGCGCGCTTCGCTTTTTTCATGGGATTCCTCCTGACAACGGGTTGTTTTCAGTCAGCCCGTGATAGGCGCTGATGGGCTGCTTTCACGATGTCGACGAACGGCCGAGCCGGAATTCGACAAGTCATCGGAAAAAATCTAGCTGTGCCCGCATCGAGCAGGGATTGATTCAAGCGGCGATAGCCAAATTGCCTTCGGAGGGGTCGACCTTTGAATTCGCTGGCCTGCGCGGCTCTTTGCGCAGGTCCGGCGGAATGACTGGTTGGGCGTCACGGGGAAAGCGCCTCTTCGGCAGCCGCGCGTGCGTGAATGGCGGTGGTATCGAACAGCGGGATCTCCGAGTCTTGCTGATTGACCAGAAGCGATATCTCCGTGCATCCAAGAATGATGGCCTGTGCGCCTTGAGACGCAAGCGTCCGCATAATTCGTCGATACTCGCTGCGAGACTCCGGATTGACGACCCCCAGGCACAGTTCTTCGTAAATGATGCGGTGCACAGTCTCGCGATCTTCTGAATCGGGAACGATGACTTGAAGGCCGTGACGCTCGCTCAATCGGTCGCGGTAGAACGCCTGCTCCATGGTAAACCGCGTACCGAGTAAGCCCACGGTTGAATGGCCCGCCCGTTTAATTTCGGTGGCCGTTGGATCGGCGATGTGGAGCAGCGGGATGGCGACGGCTGCCTCGATGCTGGAGGCCACCTTGTGCATTGTATTTGTGCACAGAACCAAAAAAGCCGCGCCTGCCGCTTCAAGAGAGCGAGCAGCATCGGCCAGGATGGCTCCGGCTGCCTCCCAGTTCTCGGCATGCTGATGACGCTCGATCTCGTGGAAGTCGACGCTGTAGAGAACGATCTTCGCCGAATGCAGACCGCCCAAACGCTCTTTGATTGTCTCGTTGATTTGACGGTAATAGGGAACGGTCGACTCCCAACTCATGCCGCCGATTAGACCAATAGTCTTCACGAACGCTCCTGTGCGAGAACTGATAACGCTCAACTACCCGGCAGACCGATCCGTATCGGTTTGCACATCTTCAGCTTCGGGGATTCGGACGCTCCATTCAGTCGCTCCGCTCGATGTTGTTCAATCTTGGTCGGCTTGTACCTGCGGAGCAAACCACGACTTGGATCGCCCCACACCAAACCTCATCGTGTCGTCATTCATCGGCTCGGTCCGTGTATGGGTTCAACTTTCCGGAATGGTTGCAGCAGCGAATGGTGCGAGCACCGCCCAACCAAGATTCGCATAAAGGTTGCGGCCGTCTCCTGTCGCGACTAGAAGCTGCGGACTCACAGGAGATTTTCTCGCAGTTCCAAGAGCGACCATCACCGCGACGCCCAATCCTTTCCGCCTGTGATCCTGCGCAGTCTCGATTCGATCATAAATGAAGGCATCTGCAGTTTCTGCCGCACATCCGCTTGCAGCCAGATCGCCATCCGGCGCGATGACGCAAGCTCGGGTGACAGGGCCGTCCTGATGAAGCTCCATCCTGTACCCATTCGGCAGAGGCTTCGTATCGAGGGTTGTCACTGCCGCCATCATAAAATAGTTCGCCGGCTGAACCTCCCAGAGAGCTGGCAGTGCACTTCGCAACTCCTCGTCTGAGCCGCACAGCTTCAAGTAATGCCGTGGAGCCGTAATGTCGTGTGCGATTGCGCGCAGCCCATCGCATAGCTGTGGGAATACCCAGCGTTTCGCTTCCTTTTCCGAGTGGGTATCTACCCGGAAACCTCCACGATCGTGAACAGGGGGCGGGGAGCTCCGAGCGATGGAATGCGCTGCTTGCCAGGCGAAAACGAGCTTTGGATCGACGTAGGATGGGATCATGGCTGCTCGTATGTGGTGCTCAGATGGGGGCGCATTTTCCGGCGACTACACGTGTCGTGCCTGTCTCGGCCGCGACGTCTCCGTGACTTTCAACTAGAACATTGCCCTGTCTCAGGAGCTAAGACGACAGCTATAGGGCAGAACGAAAGGAAGGCTTGGGCAAACCACGGAAAGACGATCGTTCCGCGTATCTATCCCAGTTCATGACTGCGTCTCGGCATGCCCGCATCTACCTCGAATGATGTCCGCTTTGGTCGAAAGCGGTCGCTCACTTACGCGTTGCGAACAGGCGCTTCTAATATGCCCGCGATCGTTGCCTCATCGCAGAATTTTCCAAGATCGTCGTGCCGTCTTGCCCATGGAGGAATTCGCCGACAAACGCTCGACCAATATCGTCCTGATCAATCGTCCCAAACGATCCCGGAACGAAACGCCCCAGCAAAGCAAGAAACCCAGGGGTGTGCGCATTACCCGCAATGATGCCGGGGCGAAAAATGGCTAAACGTTTAAATCCGAGACTCCGCACGGCATCTTCTTTTTCCCCCATGATGCGGGCATAACGAATCCAGCTCTTAGCGCTACTCCCGGCTGCCGAAAGAAGCCCGAAGCGTTCGATCCCCGCCGCCAGGCAGCCACGTGCAAACGCGCCGACCAAGCCAATTTCCAGTTTCTTGATGTCCTCCTCGCTCCATTGCTGACTTCCTTTACCGATGCCGATACATGATGCGGCATATAACGGTTCGCCCTGCACGCTGCAGGTCCTGGCAAGTTCGGCGATCTCACCGGAAAAATTTGCCGCACTGGTATCCATGATCACTTGGCGCAGACGCGTGTCGTCCGCAAGAGGAATCGTCCGGCGATTGACCATCACCACTTCCGTGCACGAGCTAGCAGCGAGCAAAGCCCGAACCAGTCCGGACCCAACTTGCCCGGTACCACCGATGACCAAGACGCGAAAACTCATGCTATGTCTCGTGTTCGTTGTAGATCATGTCCGTCATGACGACGCGATCTCCCTGGAAAGGGTATTCAAAGAGTATGCGTGATGTCCGCATCGGGTCGGAAGCGAACCTTTCCAGCATGCCGACAAGACCCATTCGACGGCATCCCAGGCCTTCGCGGATAGGCTGATCAACACCAGCAACTGGGCCAGCCCTTTCCGGAAATAGTGTTCAGTCAGACCCGGACCAGCTCACGCTGCGCCCGTTGTTCTTGCACGCCCCCTTTTCAGAGTTTCTCCCTTAAGCTCGATGGATGCGAGCGAGGGTGAGCAAGGGGAATGCAGGCGCCGTGTGGCTCGCCGCCTGCATCGGATGACTTCGAACAAAAGGGGAAACAGATGAGCCGATGCCGGAGCAAGGGCCGACTGGCCTTGATGGTCGCGACAATGATGTACGCGCTGACAGGGTGTGCATCGGTGGGGCGGGATGTCGACACCCTCGCTACTGGCGATCAGCGAGCCCCCAGCGACCAGCGCGTTCCCGGCCAACAGCATCCGAGCAGCGTACGCGGCGCCGTCGCTGGGCACCTGGATGGCTGGCCCGAGGCGGTGCTGCTGCCTGAGGGCGTGGAGATCGATGGCTACCGATGCTCGAACCGGTACTGCACGATTTGGTTCGGCTTGATGGACCTCGACCAGGTGATGGCGCTCAAGCGCAACTACGTCAAGCTACTCAAGGACAGCGAAAAATGGGAGCAACTCGGCACACCGGGCAATGCCTATGAGCATGAAGCCTTCCGTTACACGGGCGCCATGCCGTCCGGATGCGGGTATACCTTGGAAATACGCCAGGGGGCCATCCCCAACGATTACTACCGCCGCTACCGTGTATTCGCTTCGCTGACCTGGTAGTCGGGCGACGCGAGCAAATACCCTGGATGGCATTGGACGCTACCCGCTATGCTCGGCCTGTCCGGCGCGGGGGCGCCGATCATCGGGGAAGCGACACCATGACGATACGATCCAAGAGACCGTTGGCCGGGTTTGGCTGGCTGACGCAGGGCATCGGCGTGAGCTACCGCCATCCAAAGCCGTTGCTCGGAGGGGCGGCCTTCTTGGTGCTGGCGTGTTTATTGCCGTCGCTGATCACGATGCCGATGCAATTCCACGCGATAAGCGCTGGCACACCGCTGAGCCCGGCCACCTTCGGCTGGATCATGGCCGGGTCCATGCTGCTCAGTCTGCTGACCGTGCCGCTCTACGCGGGCTACCTGCAGATGGTCGATGCGGCCGAGCGCGGACTGCCGGCCCACGCAGGCGATATTTTCAAGCCTTATCGGCAAGGCGAAGCATGGCGCCTGGTCGGCTACGGACTGGCGATGATTGTGGTCTACGTCGCCATGTTCGGAATCGTCATCGCCGCAGCGGGAGGCGGCATCGCCAGCTGGTACATGCAAGCGCTGAGCGCGCAGGCCAACCACCTGCCGCCACCGGCGTTGCCCAGCGGCTTGGGGATCGCCGTGGTACTGTTCATGGTGCTCGGCCTTTTGATGATGGGTTTCTATGCGATCAGCCTTGGCCAGATCGCGCTGCGCCGCCGCAACGTGTTCGGCGCCATCGGCGACGGCATGATCGGCGCGTTGAAGAACGTGCTCCCGCTGCTGGTGTTTGCACTGAGCGCCGCCCTGGCCTGGGTTGTCGTGGCCATCGCCTTTCTGATCGTCGCCGCTCTGCTCTCCTTGCTAGGCGCGCTCATCAGCCCTTGGGTGGTGCTCGTGGTGATCGTTCCGCTTTATATCGCCCTGTTTCTGATGGTGTTCGCCGTGATGTTCGGAGTGATGTACTACCTATGGCGCGATGTGTGCGGCGACGACATCGCGACCGGCATGGATCCGGCTATCGCCGCCTGACCTGATTCATCCGTTCCGACGCGAAGGCGGCCACGGCCGCCTTCGCTATTTGGGGTGTAGCGGTTATTCCCCTGCCCCATGCGCCAGTCGAAACGTCGGCGATTTCGTGAGTCTGCTTACACCCGCAGCGCACCCGGCCAAACGACGTGAGGTTCCCCACTCTCGCGTCGACATTGCCGAGGTCGCCATCGAAGACCGCAGCGCAAAACCCGCACCGCATACCAATACGCACAGCGCATTCTTTGTTATGGTTCACCCTCGAAAGCGCGACCGTGTCCTGCGGGATATCGTTCGCAAGCAACACCATCAGTACGTGACGCTCGATCTGGCCCAGCCGCCTCGTCATCAGCAGCCATGCTCGCCATGACGTCGGCAAATCCTCTTGGAGATTGTGATTCTCATGGTTGATATCACACGCCGCACCTTCGTCATCTCGAGTATGGGATTGTTTGGTTCCTGCCTTCTGCCGCGTGCGGTGTGGGGCGGTACGGCCGAGGGGATGGCCTGAAAACCGACCGGGCCGCTGGCGCACAGCGGGACGGCCATGGCGCCGCGCGAGCAATGGCTGTTCGATTTCGGTTGGCGGTTCTCGCTTGGCGACGGCAACGATCCCACCAAGGATTTCGGCTACGGTTTCGGCCAGAGCGATTTTGCGAAGACGGGCACGTTCAAGATCGCCACGGCCGACTTCAACGATGCCGGCTGGCGCCCACTGAACCTGCCGCACGACTGGGCGGTCGAGCTCCCGTTCGTTCACGACGACAAGGGGGACGAAGACAACCGCATGCTCTCGCATGGCTATAAACCGCTCGGGCGGCGCTACCCGGCCACCAGCATCGGCTGGTACCGGCGCACGTTCGAGATTCCCGAGAGCGATCGCGGACGCCGCATCTGGATCGAGTTCGACGGCGCGATGCGCGACGTCGTGCTGTTCGTCAATGGCTGTTTCATCGGCCGTCACGACGACGGCTACACCCCGTTCCGCTTCGACCTCACCGATTTCCTGCATGTCGGCGGCAAGAATCACATCGCCTTGCGTGTCGACGCCAGTTTCGGCGATGGCTGGTTTTACGAAGGCGCCGGCATCTATCGCCATGTCTGGTTGACCAAGATGGATCCGGTCCACCTGGGCAACTGGGAAACCGTGGTGCGCACTACCGTCAAGGGCGATGCGGCCGCGCTGGACCTTGCCACGATCGTCCAGAACGAGAACGAGCACCCGGTGAATGCCTCGCTCGAATGGACCGTCGTCGATGCCGACGGCCACGTGGTGGCTCAGGCGACATCGCCGGCACAGGCGATCGCACCGAATGCGTCGGCGGACTATCGGGCCACGGCCACCGTCGGCCATCCTGCACTCTGGTCGCCCGACGAACCTCATCTCTACACCGCCCTCGTCAAAGTCATGGTCGACGGCAGCTTGCGCGACGCCGAACGGATTCCCTTTGGCATCCGCACGGCGACGTTCGATCCCGACCATGGCTTCTTTCTCAATGGCAAGCCGCTCAAGATCCAAGGCACCTGCAACCACCAGGACCATGCCGGGGTGGGCGCCGCCCTGCCCGACCGGCTGCAGGCGTTCCGGGTGTCGGTGCTGCAAGGCATGGGCTGCAACGCGGTACGCACCTCGCACAACATGCCGACGCCCGAATGGGTAGCGGCATGCGACCGCATGGGCTTGATGATGATGTGCGAAACGCGTCAGATGAGCTCCAACCCCAGCGGCCTGCAGCAGCTCGAAACGATGGTGAAGCGGTATCGCAATTCACCCTCGATCATCCTCTGGTCGATCGGCAATGAGGAGTGGGTGCTGCAAAAAGGCGACATGGCGAAACAAGGTGCCCACATCGCAGCGAGCATGGTCGAGCGCTGCCACGAACTCGACCCCACCCGCGTCGTTTCCGCGGCGGTCAATGGCGACAACGAGCAAGGCGTATCGGACGCGCTCGATATCATCGGCTTCAACTACCACACCGATTTTCCCGACGCCTTCCACAAGAAGCATCCGACCCGCGCCGTGTTCGGATCGGAAACCTCCAGCGCCATCGCTACCCGCGGCGAATACACCTCCGACCCGGCAAAGAACACCATCAACAGCTATGACGGCGTCGTGTCCTGGGGACAGACGCCGGAGCAATGGTGGACTTTCTACGGCACCCGCGACTGGCTGGCAGGCGGGTTCGCCTGGACCGGCTTCGACTATCGCGGCGAGCCGACACCTTATGGCTGGCCCTCGATCAGCTCGCAATTCGGTATCGCCGATATGTGCGGCTTTCCCAAGGATTATTACTACTACTACAAGGCCTGGTGGGGAAAGACGCCCAGCCTCCATGTGTTTCCGCATTGGAATTGGCAAGGCAAGGAAGGCCAGGAAATTACCGTCTGGGCATACAGCAACCTCGATGAGGTCGAACTGCTGCTCAATGGCAAGAGCCTCGGCATCAAGCCGGTGCCGCATCTGGGGCATGTGCAGTGGAAGGTCGCCTACATGCCCGGAGTCATCGAGGCGCGCGGCCGCCGCAACGGCCAAACCGTGCTCGTCGAGCGGCGCGAAACCACCGGCCCGGCGCAAAAAATCCGCCTAACCGCCGATCGCCCGGAGATCGCCGCCGACGGACAGGACGTCGTCATCGTCACCGTCGAGGCGCTCGACGAACACGGCCGGCCGGTACCCACGGCGAACCACAAGATCGCTTTCCGCATCTCGGGGGCGGGCCAGCTGATCGGCGTCGGCAACGGCAATCCCAATTGCCTGGAGAGCGACAAGGAGCCCAGGCGATCGCTGTTCAATGGCTTGGCCCAGGTCATCGTCCAGTCGACGGATGAAGCCGGCCACATGCTCATCGAAGCCGTCGAAGACGGGTCAGCGGGGCATCCATTACGCGCTGCCTCGCTGGCGATCAGAACGAGAAAGCCCGCATCGAAACCTCAGCGCGTCGGTTGATCCGCATGGAAACCAGGCCGAGTTGAGCGCATCAGCTTCAGGCCCGAAGCGACGAACCCGGCAGCGAGCGCACGCCGCAGCCGCCATAGGGAACGGACGCGATTTCGTGGCCTCCGCCTCCCTATGGCGGGTTGGCTGCCCCAGGGCGTCGTACACGTAAAAATCACAAATGAACACGGAGCATGAAGGGGATGCCGAACGTGAGGTGACGAGTCACCCACTTCGGCATTTGGAAGGTGATTCAACGTTTGTGCCGAGGTCTGCAAAGAAGGAGGCACGTCAGGATCGATTCTCACCAATACGAACAGGGGATTAGTTATGAAACGTACTTCATTACTGCTTGTTGCCTGTGTTTTAGGGGGTATTGCCGTTTCCGCTCAAGCGGCGAAAACGGGTGCGGCAAACGACCAGGCGAGTGGCCCGGTCACCGTCAAACTGACTAACTTTTACGCCTATGCGCCGAATGGATCCCGGCTGCCATCCATGGACAAGGAATGCGCGAAGCTCTATGCGGGATTCCTGAACTCTTCGATGGCCACGCAGTTTGCCACCAACCCGACCGCGTCGTGGGCCAAATCGACATGGTCGGTGAAAGGGGATCCGGACGTCGTTTTTGATCTTCATCCGCTAGGTACGGCGGGTGTCTATGCTTATGGCAATTGGTACCGGCAGCCTTTCAACGGAAAGGAAGTGTACGGGGTTACGTTCACTGCGAACATGGACAAGAGTTCGTCGAAGCCGGTGCCGCCGTATAAGAGCGTCATCAGCTTCATTGCGAATGCCAATCTCACCTGCGCTCTCATGAACGCTAGTGCGCTAAAGGCCCTGCCCCCGGAAGTGCACTCCGACGCCATGCAGGCCAAGTAGTTGAAGGTATGCGTGGGCTTTGCTGATGCTTTTCTGAGATAGGCAACGTATCGGCATAGCGGAATGCGGCTCGCATGCGAGCCGCATTCCATTTTCAGAAGCAAGGTTGCCCATCGTTACCCGCCGATCCCGCCACGATCGGCCGCCCGCGCAAAGCGCCGCGCGTGGAGAAAGTCCACCATCCCCTTGCTTTCGCTGCAACGCCCTCCACCTCGTGGCGATGTTCGAGAAAATCAGAAACTGGCGCATACGGCGCATCGTCGCTCGGCATCCGATCGCCGAATCGCTTTGGCGAGATGCGCTCGATCGCTGTGCGCCGGCACGTCGGCTGGGCGCTTCCGATCAGGCCGCGTTGCGCGTGCTGGCGACGCTGTTTTTGCAGAGCAAGTCGCTGGAGCCCACTAAGGAGTTGCAGCTTGGCGACGCCGACCGCGTCTTGCTCGCGACCCATGCTTGTGTACCCATCCTGAAACTCGGCCTTGATTGGTACGACGGTTGGTACAGCGTCATCGTGTACCCGGACGCGTTCATCCCGCGTCGCCCGCAAACCGATGCCGCGGGGGTGGTTCATCAGACCGACACCGTGATGGCCGGTGAGGCATGGCGGCGTGGGCCGGTGATCCTGTCGTGGGCGGATGTGCTGAGCACCGGAAAGAAACCGGGACACAACGTGGTCATCCACGAAATGGCACACAAGCTCGACATGCTCAACGGAGAGCCCAACGGCTTTCCGCCGTTGCACCGGCGCATGGATCGCCGCGAGTGGTCGCGGGTCTTCACCAGCGCATGGGATCGCCTGCAGGAGGAGCAACGCAACGGCGCCGAGCTGCCGATGGACCCGTATGCCCTCGAAAGCCCGGCCGAGTTCTTTGCGGTGGCCAGCGAGCAATTCTTCGAGGCTCCGGCAAACTTGCGCCAGCATTTGCCGGAGGTCTATCAACAGCTCGAACAGTTTTACCGGCAGCACCCGTTCTGAGCGGGCCTGTTCAAAAAAAACCTCACAGCCCCATAGGAGCTGGCGGTCGTTCAATCGATGTCATTCCCTCCGTCACCTTATCGCGGCAGCAGCCAGCTGACCGAGTTGCTTCAGCGCGCGATCGAGCCTTTCATCCCACGGCAAACCGCAGCTCAGCCGCAAGCAGTCCACGTAGTCGCCGCGGCTCGAGAACAGCACGCCCGGCGAGGTACCGATACGTTTCGCGAGCGCTGCTTCAAACAACACGCGACCATCGCCGCCCGGCGGCAGCTGTAGCCACAACGACAGCCCGCCCTGCGGCTCGCTGGCACGGGTACCGGCGGGCCAATGCCGGGCGATGGCCTCGTGCAGGCGCTGACCGTTGTCGGCCAGCATGCGGCGCAAACGGCGAAGATGCCGCTCCTGATCGTGGCGTTGCAGATAGTCGGCCAGCGCCAACTGGGGCAGGCTCGCGCTGCCGACGGTGGAGAAATATTTGGCGCGCACCAGTGCATCGGTCCACTGATTGCCGGCCAGCCAGCCGACACGCAAGCCCGGCGCCAGGGTTTTGGAGAACGAGCCGCAACTGATCACATTGCCGTGCCGGTCCCACCGGCGCAGCGGCGACGGCCGCTGACCCGACCAGGCCAAGTCGCCGTAGATGTCGTCTTCGATCACCACGGTACCGTGCCGCGCACAACTTTCCAGCAACGCCTGCTTGGCGACATCGCTGGTCAGGCTACCCAGCGGATTGTTGAAGTTGGGTACCACGACGGCCGCGCGCACGGCGTTCCGCTGCAACAACTGCTCCAGGCGGACGACATCGATGCCCTGCCCGGAAAGATTCGGCACTTCCAATACCTTCAACTGCAACGCGGCGACGGTCTGCAGGATGCCGTGGTAAGTCGGTGTTTCCACCAGCACCACATCGCCCGGTGCGGTGACGGTGCGCAAGGCCAGATTGATCGCCTCCATCGCGCCGGCGGTGATCACGATTTCGTCCAGCGCCACCCCGGCACCGATCTGCGCATAACGCTGCGCGATCTGTCGCCGCAGCGCCAGATGACCTTGCGGTGGCGCATAGTCGAGCGCCGCCGACGCGTCGTGCCGCAGGCAACGTGCCAGCGATGCGGTCAGCGCGGATTGCGGCAAGAGTGCAGGCGCCGGCGTGGCGCTATGCAGCGGCAGCAGATCGCTGCGGGCCAGCATGTCCAACACGTCCTGCAACGCGGGGTTGCTGACGGTACCGGGCACGCTGCGCCGGGCCGGCCGCGTTGCCGGCGGCTGCGGCGCGGTGGCCCGCACGAAATAGCCGGAGCGCGGCCGCGCCACGGCCAGCCCTTCGCGCTCCAGTTGCAGGCAGGCCTGCACCGCCGTGGCGGCGCTCACCCCATGGCCGTTCGCCAGCTGCCGGATCGACGGCAACCGCTCGCCGGCATGCAGAGCGCCCTGCGCGATCTGTTTGCGCAACTCCCCGGCAAGGCGCTCGTAGAGAAGCATGCGGCCCATCCATCTGTATTGGTCTATTTTCATCCTATCTGAATCTGTATCGATAGCGGCGACTTGCTTACGCTGGCCATCCCACCCGCGAGGAAGGCCCCATGACACCGACCACCAGCCCAGGCGACGCGCGCGCTGCGTTAGGTCAGCTGCTACTTGGCGAACTGTTGATCGGCTCGGTCGGCGTCTTTGTCCACGAAAGCGGCCAGGACGCGGTGACAGCCGTGTTCTATCGCTGCCTGTTCGGCGGCTTGTTCCTGCTCGCGTGGGGGCTGGCTCGCGGGCATCTGCGCGGCTTGCTGCAAGAGCGCGTGTTGCTGCGCGGCGCAGTGCTGAGTGGTGTGCTGCTGGTGCTCAACTGGGTGGCGTTGTTCGCCGGCATGGCACGCTCGTCCATCGGCGTGGCGACGCTGGTCTATCACTTCTTTCCGTTCGTGATGCTGATTCTGGCGGCGCTGCTGCAAGGCGAGCGCACCCGCCCGGCTGACCTTGCATGGACGCTGCTCGGCTTCGTTGGCGTAGCGTGCTCGGCCGACCCGGCACGCCTGTGGCGCGATGCCGATGCGTCCTACCTGATCGGCATCGGCCTGACGTTGCTGGCTGCCGTGCTGTGCGGCGCGTCGCTGTTGATGTCGCGCAAGATCGGCAAGCAGCGTCCGTTCGCGCTGGTGATGATCCAGTGCTGGGTTGGCGTGGCGATGCTGGCGGGTTTCAGCAGCGCGGGTGTGTTTCATGTGGGCCCGCATTGGGCGTGGCTGCTGGGATTGGGCGTGATCCACAGCGGCATCGTGTACGTGCTGTTCTATTCGGCGTATCCGCGCTTGCCCGTGGTGACGATTGCGGTCGTGGCGTTCGTCTATCCGCTGGTGACACTGCTATTGGATTACCTGATCTACGGACACCGCCTGGCGCCGGTGCAGCTGGCAGGGCTGGTGCTGATCGTGCTCGGCACGCTGGGAGTCAATTTGAAATGGCGACTGGGTTGGTCGCGCCGGCGAGAGGCGGTGCAAAGCCCTTAGAGCCGAAGGGTCGGGTTCGTCATGGTATTTCTTCGTGATCAGGACGGCACGATAGCCCGGTTGACCCCGCTTCGCTCGTGTACCGTCGTGACCCGATCAATCAAGGCGGGTTAGAGCCCGTTCCGCCAGCGCCCTTGTTCCGCCTCAAAACTGCGGCAAAAAGGGGACGGCAATTCATTCAACTTGATTTCCGTCCCCTTATCGTCGGTCTAGTCACGAAGAGCCACCTCTGCGACCTGCAGATACTTCGCTCGCGTTGCCGCCAGGTCCTGGCCGCCCCTGCCGGTCCCGATGGGCTGAGGAGCCAACCTGCAATGCGGGTCTCCCGAAGGCACGGCCCGCTTGCAATACACGTTGACGATAGCCACCGTCACGTTATCGGCGTCGAGCAGCTGGAGCTGTCTCGCCACGCCTGGGCCCGAGGAGTTGTCGACAGCCACGGCGACAAGCGGCTGCGTGGCCATGCCCCGCTTGCGCAGGGATTCCGATCTGTCGGCCGTCCGCTTGGCCTCTGCGAACTGCCGATGTGTGTTGCCGACCAGGGCGTGCAATGTGAAGCCAGCATCCAGGTTGGCAACGTAGGTTTCGTATTGGGGCAATGCGTTGACGGTGACATTGCGCATGTTGGTGGCCTGAGTCTCGTCCTGGGCCGCACTGACGCCGCCGACGCAGGCAAGACCGAGCGCAAGGGTGGTGGCACTGATCAGATGTCTCATGGGAGCCTCCAGACGGACGCCAATGTCCGTTGGATGATCCTGCGCCGGGGTCGCGGCGCTTGCTTGAGGGATTCCGGTGGAATATGCGTGGATTCCTTGAGGATTTCTGGCAGATCCAACGGCTGGATGCGAAGGGCGGAAAAACCGGGAGCGTCACCCCATGGGCAGCCACCCGTCGGCTCCCGCGATGGGCCGGGCATGTACCGCCGCCGCCTTCCCTGCCCGTACCCGCAGGCGCGGCCAGCCTTGCCGGAAAACAGTCGGGTACGGTCCCGGCGCCATAGCGGGTACCGCATCCCAAGACGCTGCGCGTCGCGCCGGAAAGGTGTCACGACACCCAGGCCGGTCGTCGCCGGCGCCGCGCGAGACCTGTCGGCAACACCGGGAAAAAATCGTGCCCAACCGACCCGGTGCAGACCACGCCGCAGGCGTTACGTCTGGCAGATGGCGCCGGTCAATGACAGGCACACACTTCGCCTGCAGGTGAGTCATCGACAGGCACGATCATGCGTCACACTGAACTCGACACCCACTGGCTCTATCAATGCGACGGCCTCGTCGTCGATCCATCCGCGCACCGACTGGAGCGCGACGGTCAAGCCCGGCAAGTGGAGCCCAAGACCTATACCGTACTCGTGACGCTGCTGGAGCAGGCCGGCAATATGGTCGACAAGGACACGTTGCTCGATGCAGCGTGGGGCCACCGCAACGTCACCCCGGGCGTACTGAGTCACGCCATTTCGCAGCTGCGTCATGCCCTGGGCGACTCGGCACTCCATCCGCGTTACATCGCCACCGTGCATACCCTCGGTTATCGCTTCATCGCCGAGGTGCATCGGCGGCCGCGACCCGGTCACGTGGTGACAGAACCCGCACCCGATGACGCGTTCACAGAGGTCGAGGCCGCGCATGTCAGCCGCTTCAGGCCGCGACTGGTAGCGCGGTGATCGAAAAAGGTGTCAGGGACAATTTGAACGTCCCCGCTGCACCACGTACTGCGAAACACCGGCGAGATCGAAGCGTGGAAGTCGGGCCATGTCCGACGGGGTTTCGCAGCGCCCTCGCCGCGACGACTAGCGCGAGCCGCGCCTCACCCTCTTCCCAGCATCCAATCCGTTGTCAGAAATTGTCCCTGACACCTTTTTTATTTCTGCCGCCCAGGCTCCTAGGCCCTACCCGTAGAAAGCATCAGCTTCAGGCCCAACGCGACGAACCCGGCAGCGAACACACGCCGCAGCCACATCGTGACCTGCGGGCGCGCAAGCACGCGTGCCCGCATGAACGATGCAAACACGCCATAGACCGCGAAGACCACCAGCGTCATCAGCATGAAGACCGCGCCGAGCGTCAGCAGGCGCGCCATGGGCGACGGATCGTTCTTGGCGATGAACTGCGGCAGGAAGGCCAGGAAGAAGATCGGCAACTTGGGATTGAGCAGATTGAACAGGATGGCCGAAGTCACGATTCTCAAGGGCGACCGGGCGGCGATCTTCTGGCTGGGATCAAGCGCGCTTCGATCCCGCAACGTGGTCCAGGCCATGTAGAGCAAATAGGCCGCCCCCAGGTATTTCAGCAGCTCGAAGGCGAACGCGCTGGTGCGGAAGACCGCTGCCAATCCCAGCACAGCGACCGCCATGTGCGGCACGATGCCCAGCGTACAGCCGACAGCCGCCATCAGGCTGGAGCGGGCACCGCGCGACAGCCCGGTCGAGACCGTATAGAGCACACCGGTTCCCGGCGAGGCCACCACCAGAAGTGAGGTAAGCAGGAACTCGGCGTTCATGGGCCGGCACTCGCGGCATCGAGCGTTCGCGTCATCGTCATGGATGCCTCTCCTCGTGAAAGCGGGAAAGGCTGGACCATCGCAAACCGGCCACGCACCGTCTTGAAGATTATTGCGCCGCCACTAACCCACGGCGGCCTGGTAACGCCCCGGCGTAATACCGAACTGACGCACGAACGCGCGCGTGAGATGGCTCTGATCCGCGAAGCCCGCCAGCACCGCGGCCTCCGCCACGGAGCAGCCCTGTGCCAGGTGTCGCCGGGCCAGCCGCACGCGCAACTGGATGCGGTAGGCATGGGGCGTCGTGCCCACCTCGCGCATGAAGCCGCGAATCAGCTGGAAGCGACTCACGCCGCAGGAGGCCGCCAACGCGAACAAGGGCGTGGCGGCATCCGGCTCCGCTTCAATCCATTGAACCGCCCGCGCGACGGCCGGCGACCTGCGCGGCAACCGCGGGCCGCTCAAGCAGTGCTGCTGCACAACGCGCGCCAGACAGGTGAGCAGAATCTCTTCGGCGTCATCACATGTCGTGGAGGGCTCCAGCGCACCCAGCAACTTCATGACCTCACGCGCCAGGGCGCGGTCGTGCGCGACAGGCTGGAACACCACGTCACCGCCGCCGAACTCGCCAGCCAGTTCGCGCATCACCAGATCAGGTTCGAGATAAAGGATGTGCCAGCCACGCGCACCACCGATGGGCGAACCGTCATGCATCTCGCCCGGGTTCACCATGATCACGTCGCCCACCGCGGACTCCACCGCCCCCACCTCGCTCCAGGACTTCTGCGCGCCCGTGGTGATCACGCCGATCCCGTACTGATCGTGCGCATGGCGGGGAAAGACATGCTCGCTGAGCAGCGACAAGGCTTCCACGCCCGGCAAGCAGGATCGGTGCGGCACGACGTGGTGGGTCTTCTTGGCCAAGGGATGATCCCTTTCGTTCATGGAGCGTGCTACCGGGATTCGACACCCAGCGATCAAAGCGTGTCGGAGCCCTATCCGTCGCTCTCCGCCGCTTTCTGCGCGAGTTCCTTGATCTTGAGAACACGCATCTGTTCGGATTTTTTGAGTCCTTCGCGAGCCTCTTTGATCACTTCATAGGCCAGATTTTGGCTAGTGTGATGCCGCTTCGCGTCGATAGCGGCATCCAGCCGTTGCTGGGCTGCCTTGATCGTTTTATCGACACGGTAGAGGGGCGCATGCGGGTTCGTGGTCAGGGGCGGGTCGTAGCTTTTCGTCATGGTATTTCTTCGTGATCAGGACGGCACGATAGCCCGGTTGACCCTGCTCCGCTCGTGTACCGTCGTTGCCCGCCCGAATCAAAGCAGGTCATAGCCCTTTCCGGCTGAACCACATGCTGCGGAACATCGGCAAGATCAGGTCTGGGTTGGCGCGGCATCCGAAGTCTCCCTCGGCACCGCTCCAGCCTGCAAAGCCGATCCGGACCTGCTCATCGGTCCTCGCCCTCACCACGTCAGCCGCCACAAACCGTGCTTGTACGTGGCTCTGACCCCGTTAGTTCGTGGCGGGTGCTGGGTCGTCCGACGCGTGGTCCACCGCATACAACCAGTGCCCATGGACCTTGCGCGATACGTCGGTGAACCGGCCGCGCTCAGTGACAGGTTTGCCGTCGGCCTTGGACACCATCACGATCTTGAATGTGCCCCAGGTGGTCTTGGCAGAGCCTGCATCCACGTGCCCCATGTCATCGAGGCTGGCATCCTTGATGGTGTAGGCCGCAAAGTAGCCGGCATAACCTTTGCGAATGGCCTCACGCCCCTTGACCATCCCGCCACCGGGAAACCACATCACGGCATCGGGCAGATAGCAGGCTGCCACGGCGTCCACGTCGCGCGCGTTCATCGCCTTCGTCCAGCAATCCCCCGCCGACATCGCGTGCGCCGGTGGCTCGCCGGCCTGCACCGCCAATGAAAGCACCCCAACCACAACCAACAGCCCCACCTTCCTGACCATGCGCATAACAGTCTCCCCTCGTGGTGTTCCGAGGGAATATACGCTGCGCAGGACGGAATACGACTTCCTCTAAGCCGACTCCTTTTGGACTGCTTGTGCTCCGCCTTCGGAGCGCCACTGGCGCGCAGTGGTGGATCTGTCAGGAACGATCGGGCGATGGAGCTTGTTACTTGGCGTTCTGAGTCCACCTGCAGGGAGCGCCGAGTTTTCGCTCGGCCGGTACGAATCAAAGCGGGTCAGAGCCCTTCTCGGAGCCAGCCATGCTTCGAGGCGCCGGCAACCTTGCGCCAGCATTTGCCGGAGGTCTATCGGCAGCTCGAGCGGTTTTACCGGCAGCACCCGTTCTGAGTGCAGCTGTTCAAGAATGAACCTCACAGCTCCATAGAAGCCGGAGGCAATTCATTCGATTTAATTTCCTTCGCCCCTGAAGGCGGAAGAGCCGCCCCTCACCCCAGCCCTCTCCCCCGGCTTCGCCGGGGGAGAGGGGGTCAGGCGCGCTCGCGTCAGCCCATCACTACCCGGTTGCGGCCTTCGCGCTTGGCGGCGTAGAGCGCGTGATCGGCGCGGCTCACCAGGCTTTCGAAGTCGCTGCCGTTGCGCCAGGGCCCGGTGGCGATGCCGACGCTGGCGGTAACGCCGAGCTCACCGGCCTGGCTGGCCACGGGCTTGTCGCCGACCAGTGTGCGCAGTTGCTCGCCGGCGGCCTCGGCGACGCCTTTCTTCGCGGCGATCCATACCAGCATGAATTCTTCGCCGCCGGTGCGCGCCACCAGGTCGCCCATCCCCATGCCGGCATGCAGCCGTCGCGCGACCTCGGCCAGCACCTCGTCGCCCGCTTGATGGCCGTGCCGGTCGTTGATCAGTTTGAAGTTGTCCAGGTCCACCACGGCCACCGCCACGTCTGCCGGTACGTGCTCGGCCGCCGGCAGCGGCTGCATCAGCCGCTCCAGCCGGGAGCGCAGGCCGCGGCGGTTGAGCAAGCCGGTGAGCGGATCGAAATCGGCCAGCTTCAGCAGCTCTTCGCGCAAGGCGCTGTTCACCAACACCAGCATGGCGAAGCCTTCGGCCACGATCAGCAGCAACGTCGCCATCAGCCAGCGCTCGTTGGCTTCGTTGAGTTGCGCCGCCGACATGTGGATGGGAAGGATCGACACCGCGCGGGCCAGCGCGACCAGCGCCGCGGTGCCCAGCACCGCCGCCATCACCACCAGCGCGCCGCTGCCGCCCGGCGGTCGCGCCCGCCAGGCGATCCAGGCCGCACGGACCATGGCCAGCCCCGCCACGCCCTGGGTGATCGACAGCGACCACCACAGGCTCTGCCCGGTCGCCAACAAGGTAAAGGAAAAAGCCGCCAGCGCGCCGAACAGCAGCGCCATGCCACGCCACGGAATGCGCTGGCCGAGAAACGCCATCAACCCCGCCAGTACCAGCAAGGCCTGCAGCACCCCGCCCAGGTGACCTGGCGGCTTCGACGCCTGGATGCCCCAGATCTCGGCGACGACCGGCCTGATCGCCTGGCTGACCAGCGAGGCCAGGAACGCACCGGACCACAACCACAACCCGGGCTTGCGCGTGGTCCAGCCGCCCACCAGCGTAAACAACGCGGTCAACCCGGACAGCGCCAGGTAGACACTCAGTAACGTCTCGGTATCGAGTGGCTGCAAGCAACCTCCGGGTCAACTGACGGCATCATGCCAGCAGCCCCTATGCAATGAAACAGGCGTGCGGCGCCTCAACAGAAAACGCCCGCACATGCGAGCGTTTTCGTTCGGCCAGAGGGGCGCTCTCGATCAGCAACGGAATATCACGGCTACTGGATCCCAGCCGAAAGGCGGAGCGCGCAGCCTCCGCACGCTCCGCCGCTTAACATTACTGTTTATCGTAGACCGCGATTTCGTGGGTTGTGCCGCCCTTAGCCGTCTTGATCGCCGAGGACAGAGTCAACACCATCCCCTTGTCGGAGATGGTGCGTGTCGAATGGCCAACCACCTTGCCGTCTTTCTTGAGTTCAGCCTTAACGGTCGTGCCATTGACCTTCTTCAACGATACCGCGTCAAACATCGTGGAACCCGTCCACGCAATGTCCTTGCCGTCATAGGTCAACGTCGCCGACTGCGAAATCGCCGATCCGTCCGCGGCGACTCCCGTGACCGCCAATGTAATGCCCGTGGCAGTCACCGCATACGTCCGGCTCTCGGATTTTGGTGCAGCGCCCTCAGGGTACTTGGACTTTTCAAGATTCAATTTCCAGGTGCCGATCACCGGATCGGGCACATTCGCAGCAGATGCGAGTGACGCCAATCCAAAGACCAGCATCGCGCTGATCACCAGCACTTGAAGTAGTCTGTTCATGATCTCTCTCCCTCAGTTGATTGTCTTCTGTGCAGCTGGGTTCTCGATTCGTGCCGAAGCTCCCCCGGTGCGCGGATCGAGGGTCGAGTATGCTCCCGTGGTCTCCGAATGGCGCAACCTGCGCCGCATCGCTACTGCTGAGCGGACTGGGCGGCTCCGGCTTCATGGCGACAAGACGTCCAATATCGCCGGATACCCTGATCCCTGTCGGTTGGCTTGCCACGGTGCGACAGAGAAAGGCGACATCCGTGATTGTCGTCCGACGCATACCGGCCAGGAGCGAACGTTCAACGCCTAAGCTAAAAGGCTGACCGGCGCGAGGGACGAGGCTCAATTAGCCGCATCTCCTTTTATGGCATGCATCACGGGCGCGATCGGTTACACCGACGACGGTCCGGCAAACGAACGCCGGCAAGCCACGACGGCAGGCCCTTCTAGAGCGGCTTGATGCGAATGTCGCGAAACCACAGGTGGATCGGCTGACCCTTCTGTCCCTTGTCCTCCGTCCCCTGCAGGGCGATATGACCCTGGTGGAAACGGGCGAAGTTGGGCCAGTGCGCGAATTTGGTCTGCGCCACGCGGGCATTCCAGGCGCTGTCCCACAGCGTGGTATCCACGGTGGTCCGGCCGTTCTGCACAAACTGCACGTGACCGTGGTCGACGCGGATCTCGATCTGGTTCCATTGCCCGGCCTCTCGCACCGACTCGTACGGTGCGGCGTACAGATCGAACATGTCGCCCGAACGTTCGTACAGCACCCGGCTGTCGGGCACGGTGCAGGCGAGGTCGGCGATCTGCATCTCCACCCCGCTCTGGAACGAATAGGTATCGGCAGGCGTCTCGTGCACGTTGAACAGCACGCCGGCATCGGCGCACGGGCTCATCTTCCATTCCAGCTTGAGGTCGTAGTCCGCGTAGCTGGCATCGGTGATCAGGTCCTGGAAGTCCTTCAGGTCGCCGTCGTGCCCACGTTCCAGACGGATCGCCCCGTCCACCACCGACCAATCCTTGCCCGTGCCCTTCTGGTTGTAGCCATGCCAGCCCTTCAGGCTATGGCCATCAAACAGAAGCTGCCAGCCTTCGGCACGTTCTTGCGCCGACAGCGCATTGTGCGACTGCGCCCATAGCGGCGTGGCGAACAGTGTCGCCAGCGCCAGCACAACGGCGGATCCGGAAAAATGGCGTAGCGTCATGACTGCCTCTTCTCGAGCGCGCACGGATTCTCCCGCGCACAACAGCCCGACTTTAGCGTTCTGGTGCTTTCGCGCATGGGACAAAGGTCACGCGTACGGATCATGGCGAATCAGGGACGCGGAGGACCCGAGGAGGTAGTCCGTCCCCTTAGCCGTCCGTCCGCCTTGAACGAATGGTTAGGCACCAGCCGATTCGCTGAAAGGCAGCGGAAGCTGATGCTCGCCAAGCACCGATTTGTAGTGGTTTAAGTATCCCCAGAGCTTATCGCGAAGATCATTGAGTTCGTTATAGCTCCCAGAGTCGAGGGATGACTTTGCACCAGTACATGCTGCGTCAGCTTGGCAGCAAAGTGCGTAAAGCGAGTCACCCTGCACAAGTACGCCGGGGAACCTACGGTCGGGATGACGAACCACCACAGCGTTGGCTTGGTCTGAAAAGATCTCAACAGTTGCTGTGTGCATGCCCTGGTGCCTAACGCTTGAGTTAAGCGGCGCGCGGTGCGCGCGTCCGTTTGGATGAATTGTTAGGCATCAGCAAGCTCAGCCATGCGACTAACAAAGATGCTGCCGAACCAAGTACCAATTCCAAGAGCTGCAACAAGTACAGCCCATTCTGCTACCACGAAGACTCGTGGGGCCTCGTCAAGCCAATGAGAGAGGGTCGCGGAAAAGAGGGTTGCGGCAAGCACTTGGAAGAGAAGAGCGAGCCAAGCATGAGCTAACGTCCTGATGGGGTTGCGTGCCGCGAAGCAACCAAAAAGTACCGAGCAAACGACAAGAGAGGCAGCCTTGCCTATAAGAAACGCCGAGACGCCGGACCTGGGCGACGACAAGAGACCTTCGAGGAAACCGATAGTGAACTGAGCGACGAACAATGAGAGTGCGAGCCAAATGATCTTTTGCCAGTTCACGAAATACTCCGACTGATGCCTAATGCTGGAGTTAAGCGGCGCGCGTTAGCGCGTCCGCCTTCAAGGAGATGTTAGGCCTTGTCCCCAAGGTCACGACCGAGCCACTTACCAATTGGCTTGGAAAAAATGAGCACAAGCACACCGACGACAATGTAAGCCATGTTGCCTATGACTGTGTGCTCAGGGTAGTGCTGAACATTGACGCCTGCAGCAGCCTCGATCGCGTACATGCTCCAGCCGAGCACGATGAAGGCCGTCCATACAGCAGCCACAAGACGAAGAATAAGAATGGCCAACTTTTGATGAGAGTTCACGGCAGACAGTCCTTGTGGCCTAACGCTGGAGTTAAGCGGCGGCGAAGCCGTCCGCCTTGAACGAATTGTTAGACGTTCCTGCGACGTTGAGCAAAGCGAACAATTGCTGTCGCCGCTGGCAGCATGAATAAATCACGCAGAACGCTGTTAAAAGCCAAGAAATTACTGTATCGGACGGGTTCGATGAAGACTAGGCGGTGTTGCCAAAGAAAGCTTGGTACAACCGCAAGAACTAGGTAGACGAAGAGCCTGCGTGGACGCAATTTGCACAAAATATAAGCGGCTGGAAGGCAGAAAAAAATGCTGATGAGCCAGTCATATATGAGCAGTAGCGAGAGCAAGAAAAAGCTCGTGAAAACGTGCGAAGCGAGCCAGATAGGAACTGGGGAATAGGCTGCTATATAGGCGTCCACGTAGCGCAGAAGGAACGTCTGCAAAATGCCGACTGCAAGCGCAACGGACGCCGCGATAGGAAAGTTGTCAGACTTCATGCAATGCCCCCAAAGAACGTCTAACGCTGGAGTTGAGCGGCGGCGTAGCCGTCCGCCTCGAACGAGTAGTTAGGCATGAGCCTCAGTCCTTGAGCCCGCCTAGCTCTTTTGAGACTACGTATACCTCGACACCGCTCATTGAACACTCCTGATGAGAAGCATCGTTGACTGTGATGACCTCGATGACGTTGCCTGACTTTTCAGTGAAGGTAACATCATGCACTTGCCGATAGAGGTCTTTGCCGATCTTTTCGGATGCGATACGGACCGTTCTTGTTTTTGAAAAATCGGTAGTGTCGTTGTGAATTAGCCCTGCATTTTTCAGATGAACGAACGCCATGCTCGTGGCCCAGTTGCCCGTGCCGTCGCACTGAGGGTTACCGGCAATGGCCCCAAATGGCAGCGCAGCCAACAGCATGAAGCCAACAATGGATTTCATGACACTTCCCTATGATGCCTAACTACCTAATAGGCCGACCCGGGTCGGGTTATACATCTCGCATCAAGCCCTACCCGCAGACACTATCCCCTTGCACCACTTGACGTTGCTGACTCTGCGTCGGGTTATACATCCACTGCAAACCCCGATTGGGATCGTCCCACAACAAGCCTCATCGTGTCTTCACACGACAGATCGGTGACCGGCAGCATCGGCTCGACCTCTTCCCGTCGAGCTTGCCCGCGCGCCATCGAGCCCGCAAAGCCTGTGATCGGCCAGCCCGACCAAGTGCGTCAAGTCCGTGGCACACCTAACCCACGCCGAAACGCTTCCGCCTGACCATCGCAGCCACGCTTGGGCGAACCACGGGGCCGAAGAAAACCGACACCTCTCGCGCCGCCCCAACGATGCGCAGGAAGGGCTGCGCTGATCCCTGTTTGCTTAGGGAAGGTCTGATCCAATGGCTTCTTGCTCGTCATCGCAGCCTTCGCTGGAATGACGGGCAAAATCAGAGTTCTCCCCAAGCCAAGTTGTGCCCGCACCGAGGCTGGTTCACAGTGGGCCGCCATTCCGGCGCGCCCGGAATGCTCGGGGTGCGGCGCAGGCCGCATCCTCGCCGGATTCGACAGCAACACGCTCCGCTGCGGGGCGTATCGGGGAGAACCATGAAGACTCGTCGCGATTTCCTGACCCAGGCGCCGCTTGGCCTGCTGGGTGCCATGGTGGCTGGCAGCGCGTTGGCGCAGACGGGGGCAAACCCCGCCCCCGGCACGCCGCCGCCCGGTTCGCCCGGCGCCTTCGACACCGCGCCGCCGGTGGGGCCGAAGCTGAGCACGGCCACCTTTGTCGAGGCGGAAAAGCTGGCGCAGGTGAGCATGACCCAGGCGCAGCGCGAGATGGCTGTGGCCAACTGGCCCACCTCCATGGCCGCGCTGCTGGAGCGCCGCACCGGCCCGCGCAAGGTGGCGTTGGAAGACGGGCTGGCGCCGGCCACCACCTGGTTCCCGGCGATGGGCCGCGCGCACGTCGGGCCCGCGCACGATCGGTTCGTGCCGTCCAAGGTGGCGGCCACGCCGCTGCCGGCGAAGGACGAGGACATCGCCTTCGCCTCCGTCGCACAGCTCGGCGCGTGGATTCGCGCACGCAAGCTCACCTCCTCCCGCCTGACGAAGATCTACCTCGAACGCCTGAAGCGTTTCGACCCGCAGCTGCGCTGCGTCATCACGCTGTGCGAAGAGCACGCGCTGGCGCAGGCCGCGCAGGCCGACAAAGAGATCGCCGCCGGCCACTACCGTGGCCCGCTGCACGGCATCCCGTGGGGCGCGAAGGACCTGCTCGACACCGCCGGCATCGCCACCACCTACGGCGCCGAGCCGTTCCGCCACCGCGTGCCTAAGGACGACGGCGCGGTCACCCGCAAGCTCAACGAGGCCGGCGCGGTGCTGGTGGCCAAGCTGAGCCTGGGCGCGCTGGCGCTCAACGACATCTGGTTCGGCGGCCAGACCATGAACCCCTGGCTGCTGCAGGAAGGCGCCTCCGGCTCCAGCGCCGGCCCGGCCTCGGCCACCGCGGCCGGCCTGGTGGCGTTCGCCATCGGTAGCGAAACCCAGGGCAGCATCATCAGCCCATGCATGCGCTGCGGCACCACCGGCCTGCGTCCCACCTACGGCCGCGTGCCGCGCACCGGCGCCATGACCTTGTGCTGGACGATGGACAAGCTCGGCCCCATCGCCCGCTCGGTGGAGGACACCCTGCTGGTGCTCAACGCCGTCCGCGGCACCGACCCGGGCGACGGCGCCAGCGTGGCCGCACACTTGGACTACGACGCGGCGGCATCCATCAAGGGCCTGAAAGTCGGCTACTTCCCCGGCTGGATGAAGGACGCGACGGCCACCGACCTGGACCGCGCCGCACTCGACCAGCTGCGCGCGCTCGGCCTGGTGCCCACCGAAGTGTCCCTGCCCGACTGGCCGTACGACGACCTCAACCTGCTGCTGTTCGCCGAGGCTGCGGCGGCCTTCGAGGAACTCACACTCTCCGGCGCCGCCGACCAGCTGCCCATGCAAACCCCGGATGCCTGGCCCAACCTGTTCCGCGAAGCGCGCTTCCTCTCCGCCGTGGACTTCGTGCAGGCCGACCGCCTGCGCCGCAAGGTAGCCAAGGAAATGGAGCGCGTGATGACCGAAGTGGACCTGCTGCTGGTGCCCTCGCTGCGCGACGAGATGATGGTGATCTCCAACATGTGCGGCCAGCCTTCGCTCACCCTTCGCACCGGCTTCGTGGAAGTGAGCCAGGTGCGCAGCGACTGGGCACCCGACCCGAAACACCCGCTGCCGAAGCTGGCCAAGCCGCACCGCGTACCCTACGGCGTGACCCTGATCGGCCGGCTGTTCGAGGAAGGCACGCTGGGCCGCGTCGGCCGCGCGCTGGAAGCGAAAGTGGCGGTGGCTGGGGAGCGGCCGGTGGGGTTTTGATCGGCATGGCCTGATCCGGGCGACGGGGTCGAAAGCGTGCCGAGGCGACGAGCCCGTGAGCGATTGAAGCGCTTGAGCGACGGCCCTTTTCCGCGCGGCTGCAGTCTGCCAGTGCAACGTTGAAGAAGCGCGAAAAGGCTGGCGACATCTAAAAGCATCCATCAGACCCAGTGCTTCATGCTGTTCCTGGAACATGGCCGACGTGGGACTCGACGGTGCATGCACGGCTACCGTGCCTTTGGTTGGGTTGAGTGTATGTAACAGTGCTTATATAAGTTCTCCGTCGACTTGCCGATCATGACCGCGACGGTGAATTTCCATGGTGCATGGCATACAGAAAGTGCGGCGCCTTGGCTTGCTGGTATCCGGTTTGGCGCAGGTGAGCAGCCACGACAACGTGCACAACGACCACCGTATCGAACCCGGTGACCTGCACTGGACGGTGGTTGGCAAGGGCATCGTGCATACGCAACCGCCGGAAGGCGAACATGCCCGGTTGAACGGCCTGCCGTTGTTCTTCAATCTGCCGCAGCGGCTGATAAGTGCGCCCTCGCGTGCCCTTAACCTACGGTCTGCGAATGGAGTATCAGCGTGAAAATTCCTGCAACTAAGCAAGCAAGTCGGCTTCGTGGTGCGCTGCACGTCGTTACCTTCGCAGCGGTAGTCCTTGGCGCTTTCATTGCGGTGAGTGCGTTGCTGCAAGCTTTCGGCGTACATTTCCACGGCTCGGGGCCGGAAGAATACCCGGTGAGTATCGTCGGCACCTTCATTCTGGCCCTCATCGTTCTGGGTGCGACCGCGTTGATGTCCCGACTCGAACATGTGTCGGTGCTCGACTATGGGCTCCGCGATCGAAGCGCTGTTCGCCGGGCTGTGATCGGCGCAGCGACAGGTTTTCTTGCGATTGCCACGCTAGTGCTGGGCCTCCGGGGTACGGGCTCGCTCGCCCTGCACGTCGTTGCACAGCCAGTTTCAAGCGCTGTCCTGTACGCCGGGATCTGGGCCGCAGGTTATGGTCTCGTCGCGCTTGCAGATGAGATGCTTTTTCGAGGGTACCCACTAGCGGCACTATCCCGCGTTTTCGGTGCGCGGGGCGCGGCGATAGTTACGTCGCTCCTGTTTGGCTTGTTGCATCTTGGCAATGGCGGCGAGTCGCGCGTCGCCGCTATCAACGGAGTGCTGCTCGCACTCGTGTTCGCGGCGAGTGTGTACCAGACCGGATCGCTCTGGTGGGCCATCGGTTTTCACGCGGCATGGAACTGGGGTGAGTCATGGCTGTTTGGAGCAGCAGATAGCGGGATTCTCGCCGCTGGGCGTCTCCTTGAAGCGACGCCTCAGGGCAACGACTGGTTAAGCGGCGGAACTGCAGGGCCCGAGGGGAGCGCCGGGATGATCGTCATCATAGCTATGGCGGCGCTTTCTCTACATGGTATGAAAAGGCGCTTACAAGATATTACTAAATGATTTAAAGAGTGCCTCTGCCTTTTTCAGCAATATCCCGGAGCAGATGGCACTTGGCGTGGCCGATAGCAGCGTTGACGAATACGGTCGAGATCCTGTGCCTAGGTTGCCCGGCACCTCGGTCTTGCTGTTTCCCTTGACGATGATTTCCAGGCGCGTCGAGCGAGGTTAGACCGTTGACGTCCAGGCATTCTTTCAAGCTGCAGTGGTGTCAATTCAGGATTTTCAGCAGTAGATTGAAATGTCCGCTTCCGACCCTTTGCTGCCTTACGGACTTTCCGAAACAAGCCGTTCCAACATGGAATAGCGGACGCTGACGATCGGCCATCCATAGCTTTCCAAAGCCACGGCAACCCGCAGAATTTGTGCAGGCGTTAGCGTCCCAGACCAAACGGACCCGACTGTCGACGCATGAGAGTGCCTCGAACTTTGGCATTGCTTGGCAGTATTTATGCCCGTGTATTATTGACAGTGTTTTAACCCGGGTATAAATTGCAGGCCATTCCAGATTCGAGATTCAAGTGATGTCACGCGAGTCCCTCCCTCTCTATACCTGCTTCAACGGTCACCGTCGTGTCGTGACGGGTCCACTGGAAACTGTTGCCTTGGCGGTTAAGCAGGCCGCCGAAAGTGGTGCCGTGGGCCCCCTTTTGATCTTCGATGACACAACCGGGCGCTCGATCGACATCGATACGAGAGGTTCAGATCAGGAAGTGTTGGCTCGCCTCGCCTCGCACCCGGCCAACACCGAGGGTCGTACCGAGTCAGAGCAACCGGACTATCCACTTCGAGCCGCTCCTGATCCCATCGATGCTGACGTTCCAGCGAACCAACCCCGTGGGCGTGGGCGTCCCAAGCTAGGCGTGGTAGCCCGCGAAGTTACCCTGCTGCCGCGTCACTGGGAATGGTTGACCGCACAACCCGGTAGCGCCTCCGTAGCTTTGCGAAAGCTCGTCGATGAGGCGAGACGAACGCATGGGGAGAAAGACAGGCGTCGTAGAGCGCAGGAGCGTGCTTACCATTTTATGTCTGCGATGGCCGGAGACATGCCCGGTTTTGAAGAAGCTACGCGCGTGCTATTTGCGAACGATCAGCCACGCTTCCGCGAGCTTGTTGCCACATGGCCCGAGGGCGTGCGCGATCACGCAACCGCGCTCGCTTTCGGCGCTGACCACGATGTGTGCCCGACAACCCTCGGATAGAAGGACTACAAACATGGCCACAATCGACCTGAATTCAGGTGCAGCAGCGGCTGTCCTTGATGAAGTTGACCTTGTCGATCTTCCCGTCATTGGAGCGATTCCGGAAGATCTCAACGGTGTGCTGGTACGCAACGGGCCCAACCCTTTGGGTGGCCGTTTCAAGGGAAACGACGTGTTGGACTGGTGGCCCGAAGATGCGATGTTGCATGGCATCTCGCTGCATGGCGGCCGCGCAACGAGTTACAGAAATCGCTGGGCTCGTACAAAACGATGGGCTGACGTGTACAGCCCTGATGCTTCACTGGCCCTGCTCGATACGAATCCGAACGTTAATGTGCTCTATCACGCCGGCGAAATATTGGCGCTGTCTGAAGGCGGTGCCCCGCTTGCTATTACGGCTAAGCTCGAAACTCTCGGAGCATCCCGTCGTCACCTGGGGATGACGAACGGTATGACGGCCCATCCCAAAGTTGACGCTCAGACAGGTGAACTCATGACCTTTCGAGCCGATTGGAAGAAGCCGTTTTTGCGCTACGGGGTGACAGACGCGGAAGGTACATCCAGCGTCGACGTCGACATCGAGATGTCATCTCCCTCGATGATGCACGACATGGCCATCACCGCCACCCACAGTATCTTGCTTGACCTTAGCGTTGGGTATGACTTCTCGATGCTATCCCGTGGCCATCGCATGCCATTGCGTTGGCGTGACGACCATAGGGCGCGGCTGGGCATCATTCCTCGTCATGGCGGCGAGATGCGTTGGTTTGAAATTGCACCGTGCTTTATCCAGCATGTGGTGAACGCGTACGACGCAGATGAGTCTACGGTCGTGCTGGATGCCGTTCGATATCCACAGTACTTTCGTCTCGCGGACAACGGTTTGACGTTCGAGGAAAATCCACTCGGAGTTCTGTGGCGCTACGTCATCGACCTTGACAGGGGAACCGTGACCGAAAGACAAATTGATGATGTCTGTATCGAACTGCCTCGCATCAACGAAGGCCGAACAGGCCATCCTTATCGATTTCTCTACGCTGCGGAGCAGCCAACAAATACTGAGTTCCGAGGTGTCGTCCGCTACGATCTCGAGTCGGGTTCGATGCAGCGATATAGGGTTCCAGAAGGAGACCAAAACAGCGAGCCGGTGTTCGTAGCGCGTCCCAATGCTTCTGATGAAGACGATGGCTGGCTGCTCGTCTGTGTCTATCGACGAGCAACAGATACCAGTGACTTGGTCATTCTCGACGGCAGGAATATCGATAGTGATCCGATAGCGACAGTACGGCTGCCCAGGCGAATTCCTGCAGGATTTCACGGGGTATGGCTGCCAAAGGACTGCTAAGTCGCCGCGAAGGTCTTCCCCCGCTGCGCCGTATGCTGCTAGCAGCAAGCGAGTCCTTGAATGGCTGTTTACGGGAAAGCCGACAGGATGACCTGTAGGTCCGCTCCTGGCCGAAGTCGGCCGGTCGACTCTCGCTGTTGGCGAGCCTGGCCAGTTCCACTGGTGGTGGTGGTTGGGCTCGCCAACGGGAGTGGGCAAACGCGATGGCGATGATGGGCAGCGTGGCCGCCGGCCGTGGTCAGATTCGCTGGCGGAGCTGGTCAGTGGCTGTGGCGAAGGTGAGCAGGCGGCAGGCGTTTTGCAATCAGGGGCCAGGGCTCGTTTCACCGTTTCGAGAGCCCCTTCCCGGGCCATCTCATCCTGACCCGGTTAGCCGGATGCCCGTTCCTGTTCGAGCCTCTGCTCGTTGACCTGATCGAGAATCTCCCGCAGGGCAAGCGCCGAATCGAGGATGGCCTCCCCCAGCGTCGACACGCTCTGGGGTTGCAAGTACGACGTATCGCAGAACGTCATCGCGTCGCCATTGGCAGTGATCGTCCGCAGCAAAGTGTTTAGCTCGTCGATCTGGTCGATGGTGACTCCGAAAACAAGGTGTTCGTCCGTCATGGCATCCCTCCTCCGGTGATATGGCGGACATGGCCGTCCGCATGACAACAATATCCCGTTTTCAGATATTTGAAAAGCAGATATAGCGTCATGGCGGTCTTCACGGATCGTCATCATGCCAGCCAAATCCATACACAAGAGCGAGTACCTGGTGCTGCTGCGCCGCCTGCGTGCACTTCGCACAGCGGCCGGCCTGACCCAAGTAGCGCTAAGCGTGGAGCTGCAGCGCCCTCAGTCCTATGTCAGCGACGTCGAACGTGGCTCACGTCGGATGGACCTGCTTCAGTTGCGTGAACTCTGCAATGCTTGCGGGCAATCACTGACCGAATTCGTCGATGAATTCGAACAGGAGCTGGGACAAGTAAAGCCTACTCGCAGGCCACCAAAGCGACCGTCCCGATAAGTGAACCCGACCCCGTTACTGTTTTACCGGCAGCACCCGTTCTGAGCGTTCGTGTTCAAAGGTGTCCGTCAAACCCGGGCCAGCTCACGCTGACCCTGAGGTACTTATCGATGAGGCTCGTCCACCTCGACGATGCGTCGCATCGCCTCACGCGTGAGGCTCGGGCATGTCATCGATGAGGCAAATCGGCTCAGTGACGAGTTAAAAGGGCTCGGGCGTGAGTGTGCGGAGCCTCATCGTTGAGTATCCGCGACCTCATACATGAGTCGTTCCGGCTCAGCGTTGAGGCAAAAACACTCAACATTGAGCCGGCGGGAGTCAGCGATGAGGTGCCATCGCCTCGGCGATGACGACCAAAGACTCAACCGTCACAAAAAAGGCCTGACGGGTCGCCGGAGTGGCAGGCCGCGTCAGGCCGGGTGGTGCAGCTTTGCGTGTCGATCACCGCGGTGAGCAGCACGCCGGCAGGCGCGCTCAGGGCGCCGGGACGTCGGCGACGCGGCGGCTCTTGGCGAAGCGGCTGGACAGCTCTTGCCGCAGGCCGTCCAGGCCCTGGTTCTTGCCGGACACCTTGAGCAGGCCGTAACCCTCCAGCGCGGTGCTCATGATGTCGCTGCCCAGCGCCGTCTCCGTATCCTCGCCCCGCTCCACCAGCTGCTTCATTCGCTGCAGGCGCGGGCGCAACGCGTCCAGCGCGGCCACGTCCTGCTGCGCCTCGGCCAGGCCCAGGCTAGGCGGCACGATCTGCGGGTTGTTGGTCAGCACGTTGAGCGTCTGCCGGCCGAACTGCTCCGACTTCTCGCCCATCTTGTACAACTCGCGCCGCTGCGACGGCTGCAAGGCAACGAGGCCGGACAGGTTCTGCTCCAACGTGGCCAGCGCGCCATCAATGGCGGTCAACTGGTCGGCGGTCAACACCATCGAAATGAGGTTCTGCGACATGCGGCAATCTCCGTTTGCAGGAAAGAAAGTGGCCCGGTCGCGCTGAGTTGTCAGGGGGGCAACCGCGCGACCGGGCCGGGATGCCCCGGCCGATGGACAGGCATCGGCCGAGACGCGGAAACGATGCCAGAGCTGGCATCGCTGGGCAGTCGGCAGTTACGCTGAGGTCGTGTAGTCATTGACCGATGCGATGAAGTCCTCGCACTTCGGGCATCCGGAAAGCGAAGCGAATCCCGGGGGAGCAGCAAGACATGGAATCAACGAAGCTCACGTTTGCCACCACAGAGGTGGAGATGGCCTCCTCGTTATCGTCGTCGATAACGGACCAGCAAATCATAGCCTGATGCTGTCGACATGAAATCACCTGAGTGGCTAAGGGCATGATGATGAAAGACCGCCAAAAGACAGAACAGAGACTCGGTGTCATTAGGTGCAGCTGGCTGCTGGGTCTTTTGCTATTGATGCTTGGGGGGTGTGAAGATAAGAACGAATTTCTCCTCCATTCTTCACCCGAATACCTCGCCCAGTTTGGTGTTGTGAAGGGTCAAACGAATGATATCGAAGTAGCTGGAGTGCTGTTCCGCATCCCACCACAGTACTCGATTGACGTCACAAGCCAGCCTCCCATTAGAAAAGGTCATGCCGACTCTATCTTCTTCACGCTTGATTTCTCTCAGGCCCTCAAGGGAATAGGGCCGGTTGTTCCTGGCCAAGATCCGCATGTCCCGTTGACAGACCCTGAAAGGCACGGAAGGCACGATGAGGGGGACCGCTCTGGGATCCGTGTTGAGATCAGTCACTACAATGGCGAAACTGGTCGATTTGATAAAAGCGCGAGGGTTCCCGGTAAGGATGCTAATAAAGTGCAATGGATTCCCGGTAGAGATGCTAACAAAGTGCTGTCGTTTCCCAGAAGGGATGCGTATCTTGAAGCTTTAGGGCTTCGACTACGTTATGGGGGTGGGTATGAATCGGTGCATGAAAAGACACCTATTATCGGTAACCCAGTGAGCTTTTATTGCGTATCGTCTGAGACTTGCGTCAGTAGAATTGAATATCCCAAGGGGATAATTATTACGATTGATATTGAAAGAGAGATGCTCCCGCATTGGAAGTTGGTATACGAAAATCTTCTTCAGGTCGTGAGGTCCCTGGTTGTCGATAAGCGGCAATAGGAGGTTGGAGCCCCAGTATTGCCCAAGAACGAGCACCCGGTGCTGTCTCGTTATCTGCGCACATTCGCATGCGGTCGCCCTGACCCAAGTCGATCTGAGCTCGGCACTGCAACGTCTTCGGTGGCGAGCAGCATCGATCAAGCGTATGGTTGCCAAGCGGCATTGACTCAGGGGGAGACATGGCCACACGCAAGGAAGATGGCATCGAAGCGATTGCAACGATGCATCAAGGCATGGAATCACCGAAGCTCACGTTTGCTGCGCTGGACGCAAGGATCGAGGCGCTGCCGGAATCTCCATCGGATACGGCTGTCTTTCCTAAGAAAGCCAAGTGGGGATTAGTTGCCGCAGCTGCCGGCGCGCTGTTTGGCTTGCTGTCCGTCAAGCTGCTACCGAGCAACGCGATGTACACCCTTGTGCTCGCCTATGCCGGCTTGGCTGTAGAAATCGCTGGCGCGGCCATCATGGCCATATCTCAGATACCGAAGAAGTGGCCGACGTTTGCCAACGAGCGTCGTGATTTTGCCAAGCAACTGGATTTCGACTTGCCTCATCATCTGGCGCTAGTCGAGTGGCTACAAACCTTCCCGCTCGATCAACGCGAAAGGCTGAGCGAATTCGTCAGCTATCGCCACGAGCGGATGAAGGAGAGGCTTCCCATGCTCACAGGCAGCATCGAAAAGCTCGGCGCCCTGCCTATCGTCATCGCGCTCTACCTTCAGTTCAAGGACATGCACTGGCCGCCCCACCCCAGCTGGGTGGAAATTTTTCTGATCTTTGTGTTGGCTTTGGGCTACTGGCTGAGCGTGATGCAGATCAGCATCAGATTGCGACTTCAGCTCTACGAAACGTTGCTCAGTAAGGCGCTCACGTAGATAGGAATCCGACGTGCCCCGAAGAGATTCAGAGCTTGAGAGTAGGACGAGCGAGGGCGTAGGTTGATTGTTCCACCAATGGAAGGAGTAGGGAATGCAGTTCACGAATGAACAAAAATTGATCGCGGCTATGCTGGCCGAAGTACATCAGACACTGAAAATACGGGATGGCGTCAATTCCGAACTCGTAGCTAAGGCGCTATTCAGCGGTAATGAGTGGGCGATTGAATGGGAACATGGCTTCTTGCTCGATCAGAATGAGAGCCCGCCTCATGTGAAACACGTGGTCGATGTCCTCGACATGTGGTCGTTCATCGAATCCGCCTATGGCGCGCTGAAAGATGCCGACAAGAAGCGATTTGCTGATGGGGCAAATTTCAACGGCAAGCCAAGTTTCCCAGGATTCGATGGCAATAATGAGGCTGAGTATCTAAGTGCGGCCCGTTTCATGATCGAGGAAATGCGACGATTCGGTAGCTTTAAGGGGCGAGCTGATCTGAATTCTCATCATCCGACCCTAGATACAAGCAAGCGAATGCTTGAGGTTTTCCTGCCCATCAGAGCTTCCCTCGGAGTAGCCGGCCGGCCGCTGATGTCAGCAGATGATCTGATCGCTGTTTTTCACGCCAGGAAACACCCAGGCAACCGCGCCGCTTGAAACCAAGTCTGAAATGACTCCTGTGCCTGCCCAGTACGGGGCTTTTCTTATTGGGCGCCGCGATAAAGCAGCGCCTGCTAACCTTTCAAACCAGCAGCGCCATAGGGAACGGGGGTAATCCACTCCGTCCCCTTATTGGGGCTGACTGAACCCGGGTGACTGTACTCTGCCCGTTTCGAGTAAGGCATTCGGAGCGGCCTTAACTGCTCTTGCTATCAGGGGGATACATGGAAGAGAAGATGTTTTTCAACCAAGAGGGCGTGAGCGTCTCCAACGCCCGGTTCATCGTTAACGGCCAGACCTACGCGATGAATGGCGTGACCTCAGTCAAGCAAGCGGTTCGGCACCCTTCTCGTTTGGGATCTGTGGTTGCCGGTGTCATCGGTCTGATCGTGCTGTTTAGCGGAGCCATCGGCTGGGGGCTGGTGTTCCTGGCTGCGGCCATCATCTGGTGGGTGGCACAAAAAACCGAGTGGATCGTTGTGCTACAGAGCTCTTCTGGCGAGACCAAGGCACTGACAAGCAAGGAGAGGTCCTTCATCGAGGGCGTCGTCACCGCGTTGAATGAATCCATCGTTCATCGCGGATAAGCAATGACTTCGCCACCAGAAGCCTAGGCTCCTGGCGGCGGCTGCAAGCGACTATTGCTATCAGTACTAGCTCGTACAGCCGTTGGGGACGGAGTGAGGTGTACCGGTTTTTTCGGACACGTCTTAGCTTGGAGTCCAGTTACCTTGATCGATCAATGATCCAATCTGACAAGCCACTCTCCAACGTCATGCGTGCAACGTCCTCTGCGTCCATAAGAACTACACCCAGATCATCCCACTGATTGACGAGTGGAATTGAAGAAGTGTGGTAAACGAAAAACAGTCTGCTGTAGTGTTCACGCGTCTTGTAGTTAGCAACGGATGACACAAAACATTCTTGGTTCGTAGCGCATTTGATTTGCACGTACGCGCGCTCTCGAGTGAGGGGTATCTCAAGATCGAGATCTTTCACAGGCTCGTTGCCGCCAACTCTCCCCAAGCGACGCCAACCTGCATTGACGAAAGCCATATCGACTAATACTTCAAAGTCTCGATCATGAAGACGACGGATCAACACTCCCAATGCCTCTAGTAGCGATGATCTGGCACGATCCGCATTCTCTAACTCCGGTGAGCGCCATCCGTTGATGCGATTAACCAAATACTCGTAGTCGGAAACACGACAAATGGTGCTTCGATACATGGATAGTTTGGTAATAGTTCCCGGGAGACTGGAGCGGATCAGAGCATTGCCCAGCGCATCAGTCGAGCGCCAACCACCCCGCATACGTCGAAAGCTGCTCCAATCACTATTATCAGTCGGATCGGCGCGCTCTGGCTCACCCGGCTCAAGAAAGCCATAGTGCAGCTTGTCATCAATAAAGGTTACCCAAAGAGTGTCACCCCTATCTTCGAAGTACGTCTTCATCTGATTGGAAAAGCTTGTGGCAGTTCCCGCGGCGAAACCACCGTCCTCAAGCCAGCCGATGCGAATTTCGTCCCATTTGCCCTCACGACACAGCTGGAGTGAAACCGGATCTGCAGACTCAAAACCAAAGTGAAGAATGCCTTTCTCCAAGCTCTCACGCTCCCACTTGCCACCCTTGCCGAGCTTCACGTAGCGTACGGCGTTTGGTGCGATGGGAAAGGTCGCCGATTCATTGGTGTCGCTCATAGAAAGATCCAACGGTAAAAGTTCGTTGAGGTCCACTGAAAGAATGGTGTTACGTACGATTTGATCGTCCCATGGGCACCAAGGAAAGGTGCCAAACTTGTCCCTGACACCTTTTCGTTTTATGGCAGACCTGGGATTTCCTCGCCGCGGAAAAAGCGCCACATGGCACGGATGAGGTTCTTAAGCATATCGCTCTCGCGCCCCTGATCTTTAGCGAGAAGAAGTGTCTGATACACCACTTCTGGGATCTTCTGCGTGTCGCTGCTGGGATGCACGCCAAAAGGTTCGCAGGCAGCAGCAAGGCAGGCCGTGTAGACCTCGGGCGTGAGATCGTCTTTGAGCTTGTGCTCCAACGTCTTTCCGAAATGCGCGTAGCAATCGCTGACGAGATCGCTGGTCGGCGCGGCGTCGAATTGATCGTCCCGCTTGGCTAGCTTGCTCAAAGCAAGATCGGTCGCCGGCGACCGTTTGGCCTCGGCCAAGTGCTGGTCGCAATCCCATAGCATGAAAGTTGGAATACCCAGATCGCGGAAGATGACATAGGGGCGATCAAGATTGGATTTGCCTTCCGACGACAGAATGGCGATGCCGGCCGCCTCGAAATTGACGCCGAGCATCCGCGCGGTTGCGGTGAGCGCCGCTTTGTCACTTCGACCCTCGACCAGAATGACGCCACTGGCGAAAAAGCCTTCGGCTAGCTCGGCACCGAGAATGTGGAGCCGCGGCATCAGCGTCTGTGCACTGAAGGTACCTACGGGTTTATCCCAGCCACGTTCGAGCGTCCGCGCAACAATATCGAGATCGAGCGCTTGTAAGCTGCATTGTTTCAATTCGCTGTCGACACAAGGCGATCGTCGCGTGAGCCTGATTTCGTCAGCCTTCCCCATCGAAATGAACATCGGCGAATGCGAGCCGAAGATAACTTGCGTGTGGCCCTGGGCACCGGGGAGTGTGCCGCTGCTCAGGCCCCGCAGTACTTCAGCGAAATGCCGCTGCTTAGTGGGATGCTGATAGAGCTCGGGCTCTTCGATCGCGAGGATCAGCGTCGGTGCCTGCGCCACTTCCGCGGCGGCAGCGCGTGCACCATCGACGCCACCAGCGCGGCCCTCAGTAGGCGCTTCCTCGGCCTCCGGCACCGCCGTTCGCGCAAGGTGCTGGAGCAGCGTAAAGATGAAGGCGCGCTGGAGACCATGACCTTGCCTGTCCACCGGACCACCGAAACCATCGTCCTTGAGGAACACATCCGCCATCGGCAACGGGACCGGCATCTCCCCGATCTCGCGCCAGATCAACGAAACTTCTGCATCTTGATACAAACCGCGCAGGTCGGCCGTGAGCGTCCCAGCAAGCACGCCAAGTTCGGGCATATTTTCGGAGGACACCAAAGCCTGATAGGCCTCGGTCATCTGCGCCTTGAAAGCTTGGACGTCCGTTCGTTGGAGAATCTTACTGCGCACCAGTAGTTCGAGCAGTTTGCCGATGACACTCGTTTTGCCGTCCGCCGCGTCCGCCGACGCCTCCCGCACCGCCGGGATGAAGACGAAGCTCGTGTGCCGCTGGAGCTTGCCGCGGCTATTGTTCTGAAAACCGAAGAACTGACCATCATCGGGCAACAGCACCAACTGGTCGGGATGGTTGACCTCCCAATCCAGAAGCGCCTGATCCACCGCTGCTGCGCTGCCGGCGTTGGGCAGGTCGGCGTAGAGCGGATTATTCTCGCGCAGTTCATTGTAGGCGGCGCGCCTGGGCGTTGCGGCGGAATGCGCCCGAACCGCCACGAAATCAGCAATTTGCGGAACAACGCCATGATAGCGTCCGCTTGCGGCACTTCCGTCGAAAATGCGGGCGACGACCAGCTTGCCATCGCGAACCCGATCCTCGAACGCTGCAGTTTCTTGATGGCTGAGCTGATGAAAGGTTAGCTCGATCACGATCGGTTGCCCTTGATCGCGCCCGAAGAAATCGTCAGCGTCGCAGCCCTTCGAAGTTGAGTAGAACTTCTCGATCGCCTTCAGGATGGACGACTTGCCCGCGCCATTGCCACCGATCAGCGCAGTATGGGCACCAAAAGCCACTTCAACATCGCGAAGTGACCGGAAATTTTTGATGCGCGCACGCTCAAGCTGCATCGCTGTCCTCCCTGCAGGGCATCACTTGTCCGCAAACTGGCGAGAATGAGAATAATGAGACTGGTGTCTGGGACAATTTGAGAAACACGATGGTCTCCTGGCGGGTTGCATTAGCAATTGTCTCCAACACTTTTTTGCAGCTCACGGTTCAGCTCGCTAAAAAATGACCGACTTACTGCAGCTCCCCCGGCCTAAACGAATACCCATGCTTCTTCCATCCCCGAGCGATGCCCATGTCGTAGCCGTAGACCAGCGTCACCACGATGGCATCCTCGTTGGCGATGTTCGGGTCGGCTTGCGCCATCAGCTGCGCGATGCGCTTGGCCATGTCGCTGTCTTCGGTCATGGGCGCATCCAGCCGCAGCGATGACTGCAGGGAGTGCGTGACGTTGCCATTGAAGGACGACCACCCGCGTACGACTTGCGCCGTCATCACGTGGGGTTGGGTCGACAACGTCTGGTACAGCGGCAGCATGCCCGCGAAAGCCTGGGTCTGCGCGAATAATCGGATCGCTATGGCTGGCGCGCTCAAGGCGAAGGCAGCGAGCAGAGCCGCCACGGCGATATGCCCACGCCACATGACGGGAAACGGCACGGATCGCGCCGCGCCATCGAAACGCTCCACGTAGGAGCCCACCACCAGATCGTGCAGGGACTGCCGCGTGCGGCGGTTGAAGATATAGAGATAGACGATCACGAGGATCCCACCGAGTACGATGAGGGCGAGCAAGTAGCCCAGCGGCGTCGACATGCCCGGCGTCGAATCGATCGGCAGGCCGTTGGCGAAGAACGGAATCCCCAGCACCGCGTAGCGCAGCAGCGAGCGCGGCAAGGACAGCAACTGGTCGTGGGCATCGACGACACGCACGCCGAGCCAGCGTTTGCCCAGCGTCTGCCCGCCCCCGATGCGGCTGTTGAAGAGCCCGAAATAAGCCAGCGCGATCGCAAACCCGATCAGCCGCGCATAAGCCCCCATGCGTGCGAATGGATCGAAAAACAGCGTGCCCAGGATCAGGCCGGCGATGCCGAGCAGCATGAAGTCGATCACGAAAGCGCCTAGGCGGCGCCAGAAGCCGGCGATCTTCCGATCCGGCACTTCCCCTTGCAAAGCGTCCATGTACTTCCCCCTGAAGTCGGGACATCTTGACGCAAGAATGATCGGGGGGCGAGGTGCGCTGCGGCAAAGGGGGCAGCGGCCTTGCGCTGAAGCTCAACCCTTCGTCCGCATCGGCGCCATCTCGCGGAAGAGCGCCCCTCACCCCAGCCCTCTCCCCCGGCGGGGCCGGGGGAGAGGGGGCCGAGCGGATTCCGGTGGCATGCATGCCACCCGCCGACGCACGCAGCGCGATGCAGCAACACGAATACGTGCAGCCCATTCCAATGAATACGTATGCAGCCGCTGGTTGCTGCATTGCGATGCTACCTACCATGCGATGCAGGGGCTGCCACATCACTTATCGCATTCGACGACATGCCACGCATGTCGGCGTCGAACATCACCGCGGCAACCGCAGGTCGTCAGGGCACACCTGACCGTTCCAGGGATGGCACTCGTTACGTCGCTCTGTTGCACCTGATCATCAACGAAACAGGATGGAGGCAGACCCGAATGAAATGTTCGAAGATCCTTGCCGTGTTGCTGGCCATCGCCAGCCTCACCGCCGCCCCGATCACGCCCGCCCATGCAGCCATCAACAGCATGAGCCTCGGCGCGAGCTACAACGCCCAGAAGACCAGCATCACCTTCCGGGTGTATTCGTCCCAGGCCACCCGCATGGTGGTCTACCTGTATGCGAGCGGTTACGGCGTGCAGGATTCCGCGACCTACGTGCTGAGTCCGGTGGGCAGCGGTGTGTGGGCGGTGACGGTGCCGGTGTCTTCGATCCAGGCCGCCGGCATTACCGGCGCGGTCTATTACGGCTATCGCGCCTGGGGCCCGAACTGGCCGTATAACGCGAGCTGGGGGAAAGGTTCGGCGGCGGGCTTCATGTCGGATGTCGACGCCAGCGGCAACCGCTTCAATCCGAACAAGCTGCTGCTGGATCCCTATGCGCAGGAAATGAGCCAGGATCCGCTCAATGCATCGAACCAGAACGGCAATGTGTTTGCGTCGGGTACCAGTTACCGCACCATCGACAGCGGCACCTACGCACCGAAGGGCATCGTGCTGTCGGCCAGCGGCCAAGGCACCGGCACCAAGCCGACCCGTGCGCAGAAGGACGATGTGATCTACGAGGTGAATGTGCGTGGCCTGACCAAGCAGGACCCGAGCATCCCCACGCAGTACCAGGGCACGTATTACGGTGCCGGACTCAAGGCCAGCCACCTGGCCAGCCTGGGCGTCACTGCGGTGGAGTTTCTGCCCGTGCAGGAAACGCAGAACGATGCGAACGACGTGGTGCCGAATTCGGATGCGAACCAGAACTACTGGGGCTACATGACCGAGGACTACTTCGCGCCGGACCGCCACTATGCGTACAACAAGGCGGCGGGCGGCCCGACCGCCGAGTTCCAGGCGATGGTGCAGGCGTTCCACAACGCCGGCATCAAGGTCTACATGGACGTTGTCTACAACCACACCGGCGAAGGCGGCACGTGGACCAGCAACGACCCCACCACGGCGACGATCTATTCCTGGCGCGGCCTGGACAACACGACGTATTACGAACTCACCTCGGGCAACCAGTACTACTACGACAACACCGGCGTCGGCGCCAACTACAACACCTACAGCCCCGTGGCGCAGAACCTGATCGTCGACTCGCTGGCCTACTGGACCAACACCATGGGTATCGACGGTTTCCGTTTCGACCTCGCCTCGGTGCTGGGCAACAGCTGCTTGAATGGCAGCTACCAATCCGCCGCGCCGAACTGCCCGAACGGCGGATACAACTTCGACGCCGCCGATCCGAATGTCGCGATCAACCGCATCCTCAGCGAGTTCACCGTGCGCCCGGCAACGGGTGGCAGCGGGCTGGATCTGTACGCCGAACCCTGGGCGATCGGCGGCAATTCGTATCAGCTGGGCGGGTTTCCGAAAGGCTGGTCCGAATGGAACGGCGTCTTCCGCGACAGCATGCGCCAGGCGCAGAACGAGCTGGGCAGCATGACGATCTACATCACCCAGGATGCGAACGACTTCTCCGGCTCGTCCAACCTGTTCCAGGCTAGCGGCCGCTCGCCGTGGAACTCCACCAACTTTATCGACGTGCATGACGGCATGACGCTGAAGGACGTCTATGCCTGCAATGGCTCCAGCAACAACCAAGCCTGGCCCTACGGCCCGTCCGACGGCGGCACCAGCACCAACTACAGCTGGGACCAGGGCATGTCGGTGGGTACGGGAACGGCCTTCGACCAGCGCCGCGCGGCACGCACCGGCATGGCCTTCGAAATGCTGTCGGCCGGCACGCCGCTGATGCAAGGCGGCGACGAATACCTGCGCTCGCTTCAATGCAACAACAACGCGTACAACCTCGACTCGAGCGCCAACTGGCTCAACTACAGCTGGAGCACCGACCAGTCGAACTTCTACAACTTCGCCCAGCGGCTCATCGCTTTCCGCAAGGCGCATCCGGCGCTGCGCCCGGCCACCTGGTACACCTCCAGCCAGGTCGTGTGGTACCAGCCGAGCGGCGCGGTCGCCACCAGCAGCTACTGGAACAACACCAGCAATTACGCGATCGCCTATACCGTCAATGGCTCTTCCCTGGGCGACGCGAACTCGATGTACATCGCCTATAACGGCTGGTCGGGCAGCGTCAATTTCACTTTGCCGGCGCCACCCACCGGCACCAACTGGTATCGCGTAACCGACACCTGCAACTGGAACGACGGCCCCAACACCTTCGTCACGCCAGGCAACGAAGCTCTTATCGGTGGCGCGGGCACCAATTACAGCCAGTGCGGGCAGTCTGTGCTGCTGTTGATTTCGAAGTAGGTCGGTGAAGAGGGGGCGTCGCGAGCGCGCCCCCTCCCTTACCCTGCCCTCTCCACCCACAAGGGGACTCCCTTCGGTCGCCATCGGGGGGAGGGTCCACGCGGATGGACGAGCTGTGGCGGCCGTATGCGCCGATCAAAGCGGGTCAGAGCGCGTTCCTTCGGAGCTAGCTCTCCAGTCAGCTAGGCGTCCTTCAAAGCTTGAATGTGTATTCCCGCGCCAGCGGCCACTCCCTCACCGGCCACACGGGACACAACGCCTCGACGATCTCCATCAACTCCACCCAGTCCGATAGATCGCCTCTGCCCGGCAGCACCACACCCAGCACATCGCCACTGACGAGCGGCTGGCTGGCGACTTTCTCTTCGGTCGACGGCGATTTCGGCAAGTCACTCATGCGAGGTTTTCATGCCTGGGAAAAAGGCTCGGAGACATTTATACCGCCAAGGAAACGTCTCTGAAGCCCTTGTTCGAGTTCCGTCCCCTAATGCAACAATCGCCCCGTCTCGGCTACCGCCTCAGGCAACACGCTCTGCTCCATCCGCTCCACAGTCGCCAGGCGCTGCTCGTGCTCCTCGTCGGATAGCGCGCCCTCGCGGCGCAGCCAGTCGAAGCGGCTGCGAAGCCTTTCGGGGGAATCTCCTTCGGGGAAGAAGTCGTATTCGGCGCGTAACATAGCGGCTCGGCGCCGCTCGATCTCGCCGACGATGCGCTTTCCGTCGTCGTTGTCGAGCACCAGAAGGTTGCCCTTGTCGGATGGCAGGATCACGTATCGCGTGACGTTGAAGTGGTACACGGCGTAGCAGATGACGCCGATGAGAAACCAGAACCCTCCGCGCTCGATGCCGGTGGACCAACTGGCGACCATAAAGACGGCGCCAAAGAGCATCCAGAGCAAGCCGGCATTGCGAAACCACGTCTGCCGTTCGGACAGCGTCTGCCGGTCCTGGCTGATATCGGTGTATGGCACAGAGAAGCTACGGCTTCCGGTACCGTCCTTCCATGCATAGTCCACGCGGTCGTCGTGGAATACATATTGCGTGCTGTGAGCCCCGCGCTTCTGCCTGATCTCCATGTCACCCCCTGATGCGACCGGGGAATTAGGCAACATTCGCGCAGCGCATGCAAACCGGCCTTGCGTTAGGCATGCGGACGGGACTTGCGTACGGCACTCAACAGAAAACGCCCGCACATGGCGGGTGTTTTCGTTCGGCCAGATGGAGCGTCTTTACATGTTGCGGCGGTATTCGCCGCCGACGTCGTACAACGCGTGCGAGATCTGCCCCAGCGAGTTGTACTTCACTGCCTCGATCAGTTGCTCGAACACGTTGCGCCGGTCGCGCGCCGTCTGCTGCAGCACTTTGAGGCTGTCTGACATCAGAGCATTGCGCGCCTCGCCGAAACCAGGGACGACTATTTTGCGCAAAGGGTCGGGTTCATTTTTCTTGCCGTAGGAATCATCAGGAGGCGACAAATGAGCCGGCTCGATGTTGATGATCACCTGGATCGCCATCGCGCCATTCCCCCACGCCATTTCCCGGGCATGCTCACATTCTGTCGCCGAGTGACGATGCTAAGCTTTACGGCAAAGGATTTCCGGTACATCTTTCAAGGAGTTCGCATGCCTCCCTTCCAGCTTGCAACAGGTTGCGTCGATCTTGCGGCAAGAAATCTACGATCAGGAGCACCATCATGAAAACAGCAAGGACGCTCGCCGTCAGCCTCGCCCTACTCGTCTACGGCGCTGCCGCAGTCGCCGCCGACAGTACGAGGCAAGTCATCCAGCGCAATGCACCGAAAGGCATCACGACCGCGTTCTATACGTGCATCGACAAGGCCGGCTCCGACACCGTCGCTCTCGGCGCGTGTCTGTCTACGGAGAAGACCGCGCAGGACGCGCGGCTCAACACCACCTACAAGGCGCTGCTCGGCAAGCTCCATGGCAAGGCGAAGGATCAACTGATCAGCGCCGAACGCGCCTGGCTCAAGTTCCAGAATGAGGATGGCACTTTCCAGAACCTGCTCTACGGCGATGAAACTGTCGACGACCTGCAGTTAACGCAGAACGAGATTTTCCGGCTTTGTGAACGCGCCAACGCATTAGACAAGTACCTGTCCGTCGCGAACGACAAGTAACCACATTCTTCTTCAAGGACGAAACCATGCCTGGTCTCAATACACATGATGTCGACTCGCTTGCTGGCGCCACCTACTTCGTAGTGGGTCGCGGCACTGAAGGCGGCCCGTCTTCGTATCACCTATCCATTGCAGGCGTTACCACCGGCACTTCCGATCCCCACTGGGGTAACGCAGATAAAATCGTGGCGAACAGCGGCTATTCGCTCGGCACCATCCAGGTCGATCTGGGCCAACGCGGAACATGGTCGCTCGGTGCAACCGACGGCGCCGCCCTGAAGCCGGGCGAGACCACTTATGTGGACGGCATCATCGATCAGGCAACCAAGTATGCGAAAGATCACGACCTGAAGTTCACCCAGGACACGGCGCAACTTCGCACTGACCTGCTGACGCACGGCAATGGCGAACACGGCCGAACCACCCTCACTTTCATCGATAAGGACACGCGCGACAGTATCAACGCTTGGGCATCGTCCGATGACGGCCAGAAGTGGATCCACAAGAACATCGATTATCCGCAGATCAAGCAGGCGACACAGTCGGCCGTGAACATGCTGGACACGTACGGAACGAACATTCCGGAAGATCGCCGCCTGGAAACCGTTGCCATTCTGGCGAAGACGGAGAATCAGATCCCGTCACAGATGGTGAAGTTCGAGAAGGTGCTGAAGGACGGCGGAAACTACGAAGACGTACTAGCCAAGGCCAACCAGATCAAGGGCACCTACGCTTACTACGATGGACCGAAGGCCGCCGCCTTGGCCGAGCAGTACAAGAACGCCTATAAGGATCCGGAGAAAGCGGCCGCTCTCGACCGCGCACATGCCAAGGTAGGCGATGCGAATTTCGATCCCTCGAAGTCCGCAAGCGACCCGGACATCAAGGAAGCCCTGAAAGCGATCGGCCAGGGGGGCCGCGCCCACACGCCGGGCGAGCATGGTTCATTGCGCCTAGGCTCGCACGGCGACAAGGTCATTGGCTTGCAGACCGATCTCGCCAAGCTGGGCTTCACCGACGCGCACGGCCGCGCATTGCATCCGGACGGCGACTTCGGCCCTGGCACGAAGGCAGCAGTCGAGAAATTCCAGCATGCGCATCACATGACGCCCGATGGGATCGCCGGCCCGAAGACGCTGAACGCCTTGCGGATGGCCGTGCAGCCGCCGCAGCCGAATCTCGTCGACGCCACACACCCCGGCCACGGGATGTACCGACAGGCACTGGATGCCGTGCATCGCCTGGATGCGCAACAGGGGCGCACACCGGACCAGCACAGCGGCAACCTCGCGGCGGCACTGGCCGTCGCCGCCCATGGCAACGGCCTGAACCGGATCGACCATGTGGTGCTGAGCGATGATGCCAGCCGTGCTTACGCCGTACAGGGCGACACGAACTCCCTGTTCAAGCGCTACACCGACATCAACGTGGCCCAGGCAATCGCTACGCCCGTCGCGCAAAGCAGCGTCCAGTGGCCGCAGGATATTCAACAACCTGCCCCGACCCAGACCACGCCGCCCATGCAACAGATGCAAAACCCGCAGGTGGATCAGCCGGTGATGCAGCGCTCACTGTAGAGGTCTCCACAGCTGTCGGGCGCGGCGGATTTCGTGTTGATGCGTAATGCGAAGAGTGCCCCTCACCCCAGCCCTCTCCCCCGGCTGAGCCGAGGGAGAGGGGGCGATGCGGGCTACTTACAGGTTACGGCGTCGCCGACGACGTCATACAGCGCGTGCGAAATCTGCTCCAGCGAGTCGTACACCGCTTCGAGCAACGGCTTACGCGGCAAGCCGCTCGATTTTTCCAACGGCCTTGCCCAGCACACGATGTGCCTCTTCCAGATCGTAATCCGCCTGCAGGCCGAGCCAGAATCGCTCACTGGTACCCAGAGCGGCGGCCAGGCGCACAGCCGTATCCGCGGTGACACCGCGCTTGCCGAGCACGATCTCGTTGATACGGCGCGGTGGCACACCTGCGGCGCGCGCCAGCGCGTTCTGGCTGATGCCCATGGGAGCGAGGAACTCCTCGAGCAACACTTCACCGGGATGTGGATTGGACAGCGAGCTCTTGCTCATATCGTCTCTTTGCTCACGCCGCTTCGGCGTTGTTCCGCAAGCCACCGGATTCCTGCAGGCGTCGATGCAATGATTCGGCGCTCAGATCGAATCCATTGGGCCACGCCAGCGCGCCAAGCTCGATGAAGTAGCGCGAGAAGAATGGTGGATCGCTCAATGGGGTGGTCATCTCCGTGGCCGCCTCGATGAAGGGCGTGAAGTCGTACGTCCCGCAGGTGTTGTCAGAGAAATGCAGGAGCAATCGGTAGCCATCTTTCGACTCGGTCGATTTCAGCTTAATCATTGTCTACTCCACCTGGCGTTGAAGCCTTCCGCGAGCACCCGCCCCTCACCCTACCCTCTCCACCCGCAGGGGGACTTCCTTCGGTCGCCACAGGGGAGAGGGTTTCAGACCGCGGTTACATGTTGCGGCGGTATTCGCCACCCACGTCGTACAACGCGTGCGAGATCTGACCCAGCGAGTTGTACTTCACCGCCTCGATCAGTTGCTCGAACACGTTGCGGCGGTCGCGCGCCGTCTGCTGCAGCACTTTGAGGCTGTCTGACATCAGCGCGTTGCGTGCTTCGCCGTAGCGCTTCACGTTGGCGATCTGCTGGCCCTTCTCTTCTTCGGTGGAGCGGATCAGCTCGATCTCGGTGGCGATTTCGCCGCCGTGGTCTTTCGGCAGGAAGGTGTTGACGCCGATCAGTGGCAGCGAGCCGTCGTGCTTCTTGTGCTCGTAGTACATCGACTCTTCCTGGATCTTGCCGCGCTGGTACATGGTGTCCATCGCGCCGAGCACGCCGCCGCGCTCGCTGATCGCCTCGAACTCCTTGTACACGGCTTCTTCGACCAGGTCGGTGAGCACGTCGACGACGTAGCTGCCCTGCCACGGGTTTTCGTTGAAGTTGAGGCCGAGCTCCTTGTTGATGATCATCTGGATCGCCACGGCACGGCGCACGCTTTCTTCGGTGGGCGTGGTGATCGCTTCGTCGTAGGCGTTGGTGTGCAAGCTGTTGCAGTTGTCGAACAGCGCGTACATCGCCTGCAAGGTGGTGCGGATGTCGTTGAACTGGATCTCTTGCGCGTGCAGCGAACGGCCGCTGGTCTGGATGTGGTACTTCATCATCTGGCTGCGCGCGCTGGCACCGTAGCGCTCGCGCATGGCGCGGGCCCAGATGCGGCGGGCGACGCGGCCGATGACGGTGTATTCCGGGTCCATGCCGTTGGAGAAGAAGAAGCTGAGGTTGGGCGCGAAGTCGTCCACGCTCATGCCGCGCGCGAGGTAGTACTCGACGATGGTGAAGCCGTTGCTGAGGGTGAAGGCGAGCTGGCTGATCGGGTTGGCGCCCGCTTCGGCGATGTGATAACCGGAGATGGACACCGAGTAGAAGTTGCGCACCTTGTTGTCGACGAAGTACTGCTGGATGTCGCCCATCATGCGCAGCGCGAATTCGGTGCTGAAGATGCAGGTGTTTTGCGCCTGGTCTTCTTTGAAGATGTCGGCCTGCACGGTGCCGCGCACGTTCTGCAAGGTGTACTGCTTGATGCGCGCGTAGGTTTCCGCATCGACCAGCTCGTCGCCGGAGACGCCGAGCAAGCCCAAGCCCAGACCCTCGTTACCCTTGGGCAGCTCGCCGTGGTACTGCGGGCGCGGTACGTTCTGGTAGATCGCGGCGATCTTCTTTTCGGCGGCGGCCCAGCGGGCTTCATCTTCGCGCAGGTACTTTTCGACGTTCTGGTCGATCGCGGTGTTCATGAACATCGCCAGGATCATCGGCGCGGGGCCGTTGATGGTCATGGAGACGGAGGTGCTGGGCGCGCTGAGGTCGAAGCCGGAGTACAGCTTCTTCATGTCATCGAGCGTGGCGATGTTGACGCCGGAGTTGCCGATCTTGCCGTAGATGTCCGGCCGCGGCGCGGGGTCTTCGCCGTACAGCGTGACGGAGTCGAACGCGGTGGACAGGCGCGTGGCGGCGCCGCCCTGGCTGAGGTAATGGAAGCGGCGGTTGGTGCGCTCGGGCGTGCCCTCGCCGGCGAACATGCGAGTGGGATCCTCGCCGCTGCGGCGGTACGGATACACGCCGCCGGTATACGGGTAATGGCCCGGCAGGTTCTCGCGGCCCAGGAAGCTGACCAGCTCGCCCCAGTCCTTCGACTTCGGCGGCGCTACTTTCGGAATTTTCTGGTGGCTGAGCGAGTCGCGGTAGTTGTCGACGCGGATGACCTTGTCGCGCACCTTGTATTCGTTGACGTCGGCCGTGACCGACTTGTACAGCGCCGGCCACTCGCGCAACTGGTGGATGGCTTCGTGGCTGAGTTCTTTGAGGGCGGCGTTGTAGCGCTGGCGGAGGAGGAGCAAGGAGCGGTCGACGGTTTCTCCCCTCTCCCCTTGGGAGAGGGGTTGGGGGTGAGGGTTCGGGGCTTGCGTGGAGCTGCCTGCTCCGGACGAACCCTCACCCTCGGTCCCTCTCCCGGAGGGAGAGGGATGCAGGTCGGCGTTGCGGTACAGCTCCAGCGCACGCGGCAGCTGCGGATCGCCCAGCTCTTTCAGCGACTCGTAATAGTGCTGCGCCTTGCTGGCGAACTCGGCCTGGGTCTCGATGCTGCGATTGATGCTGCGGCCTTGCTCGGCGATTTCGGCGAGGTAGCGCACGCGGCTGCCGGGGATGAGCACGGTGGCGCGCGGCGACTTCAAGGTGGTGTCGAGCTGCGGCGACCACTTCTCCGTCGGCAGCTTGAGCTTGTCGCGCATCAGGCGGCACAGGTTCGAGAACATCCAGGTCACGCCCGGATCGTTGAACTGGCTGGCGATGGTGGGATACACCGGCACGTCTTCGCCTTTCAGGGCGAACGCAGTGCGGTTGCGCTTCCACTGCTTGCGCACGTCGCGCAACGCGTCTTCGGCGCCACGCTTGTCGAACTTGTTGAGCACCACGAGCTCGGCGTAGTCGATCATGTCGATCTTCTCGAGCTGGCTGGCGGCGCCGTATTCGCTGGTCATCACGTAGACCGGGAAGTCGACCAGGTCGACGATCTCCGAATCGCTCTGGCCGATGCCGGCGGTTTCGACGATGACGAGGTCGTACGGCTGGCTCTTCAGGAAATCGATGCAGTCGTGCAGCACGATGCTGGTGGCGGCGTGCTGGCGGCGCGTGGCCATCGAGCGCATGTAGACGCGATGGCTGCGCAGCGAATTCATGCGGATGCGGTCGCCCAGCAACGCGCCACCGGAGCGGCGGCGGGTGGGATCGACCGCGAGCACGGCGATGCGCATCTTGGGGAACGCGTGCAGGAAGCGCAGCAGCAGTTCGTCCACCACCGACGATTTGCCGGCGCCGCCGGTACCGGTGAGGCCGAGCACGGGCGTGTGCTTGCCGGCGAGCTTCCACTGCTTGCGCTGATGCTCGAGCTCGGCGTCGGTGAGCTTGCCTTCCTCGATCGCCGAGAGCATGTGGCCGATCGAGATCTCGTCGTCGATGTCGACCTTGGGCAACGCATGGGCCTCGGATTCCGCGCGCTTCGCGGCAGCGTTGCCGGCGCGATGCATCACGTCCTCGATCATCTCGGTGAGGCCGAGCTTCATGCCGTCGTTGGGGTGGTAGATGCGCTCGACGCCGTAGGCCTGCAGCTCCTTGATTTCTTCCGGCGTGATGGTGCCGCCGCCGCCGCCGAACACGCGGATGTGGCCGGCGCCGCGCTCGCGCAGCATGTCGACCATGTACTTGAAGTACTCGACGTGGCCGCCCTGGTAGGACGACAGCGCGATCGCGTCGGCGTCCTCCTGCAGCGCCGCACGCACCACGTCTTCCACCGAGCGGTTGTGGCCGAGATGGATCACCTCCGCACCTTGCGACTGGATGATGCGCCGCATGATGTTGATCGCCGCATCGTGGCCATCGAACAGGCTGGCGGCGGTAACGAAGCGCAGCGGCGTGGCTTCAGCCTGCGTGGCGCCGGCGGGGACGTGCTTGGCGGGGGAACTCATGGCAACTCCGACATCGTGTGCTTGAACTTCACGATTCTAGTTGATCGCCGGGGAGTGCGGAGTTTTGAGCCTTACCCTGCTAAAGAACTGCGCGCCCATGGCCTACCACCACGTCATCCCGGCGAAGGCCCACCACCCGTCATCCCGGCGAAGGCCGGGATCGCTCTTCCTTCGTCCTTCAGAAGCGATCCCGGCCTTCGCCGGGATGACGGCAATATTCCCTGAAGTTCCCAAGGAAGAAGGGAAACAGGAAGGAAAACCTACATGCAGAGCGACAGATTCGGGCTGCCGACTACTCGGGTGCCGACTTGCTCGCCGCGCAGGAAAGCCAGCGCCGCCTCGATCACTTCGGGGGCATCGAGCACGCGCCGATGGCCTAGCCCTTGCGTGGTGAACAGCCGTGCGCCAGGCCAGAACTGGGCGTAGCGTTCGCCCTCGCCCCATGGCACGTCCGCGTCGTCGAGGTCATGCACGATCAGTGCGGGCTGGCTGAGTGCGGGCAGATGACGGTGTACTTGCAACTGCTCGATGCTGACGCCGGTGCGGCGCAGCAGCCAGGCGTAGAACGGCTGGCGCAGGTATTCGCCCAGCCTTACGAAGCGGAAGAAGCGACCGGCCGCCGCGGCCATGTCGGCGGCGGGCGCGACCAGGATCAGCTTGCGGGCGCGCCAGTCCTCGTCCTGCGCCAGCGTCACTGCGGCGCCGCCGAGCGAGTGGCCGATCGCGAGTGCGGCGTCGCCGTAGTGCCGGCCTATCGCGCGTATCGTCGCGGTGAATTCCGGCAGCGTGCACAGCTTGCCGCTGCTGTGGCCGTGACCGGGCTGGTCGAACGTGACCACGGCGTAACCCAGCGCCCGCAACTTCGCCACCCACGGCAGGAAGCGCAGGCCGAAGCTGGACCAGCCGTGCGCCAGCAAGGCATAAGGTTGCGTCGAAGGATCGCCCCACACGTAGGTGGCGATGGTCTCGCCGTTCACCCGCAACTCGCCGCGCCGCATCTCGGCATCGCCCTGCACCGCCTGCGCGCGGCTGCGGCTGCTGGCGAACGGGGTGGCGAACAGGCGCGCAGCACGATTCACGGTGCGCGCGGGCGCCAGCCGGCCGCCCAGCGCGAAGCCGGCACGCACGCTGCCCAGCTTGAGGCGCGCGGCGAGTCCGGGGCCGGGGTGATTCATCGTGGTGGGGGATTTGGAGGACATGGGAGGTTTCCTCAGGGTTTCCAGCTGCGCCACAGGCGCTCGAAGGCCGCCGTGGTGAGGCGGCCGGCTTCGTCGAATCCGAACAGCCCGGCGTCGTGGTGCAGGCCGAGCATCAAGGCGTAGATCTCGAAAGCGAGCTGCTCGACGTCGGTATCGGCGTGCAGATGGCCTTCCTGCACGGCTTGCCCGATCGCCTTCTGCAGCTCGCCGCGCCAACCGGATTGCTGCTGCACCACGCCGTCGTGCAGCGCGCCGTCGCGGCCGTCGTATTCGCTGGCGGCGGACAGCAGCACGCAGCCGCTCTGATGCTCGCGGCCCCATTCGAACCAGTTCGCCACGATGGCGCGCAGGCGCGGCAGGCCGCGCGGATGTTTCAGCGCGGGCAGCAGCACCTTGGCCATGAACCGGCGCGAGCCGGCATCGAGCACGGCCAGCTGCAGTTCTTCGCGGGAGCCGAAATGGGCGAACACGCCGCTCTTGGACATGCCCACATCCGCCGCCAATGTGCCGATCGACAAGCCTTCCAGCCCGTCATGGCGCGCCAGCGCATAGGCGTGGTCGAGGATCAGGTCGCGGGTGGAAGCGCGCTTGCCGGAAGGGATGGCTGGGGCGATTTCTGTCGTCATGGTCGACAAAATAGCACGACCGTTCGTACATTTCATCACCCATCCTCAACGTGATTTCTTGCGGGTATGCTCACGTCCCGATCACCTCCGCGAGGACCGCACCCATGAACTATCGGCATCTGCTCGTATCGCTGGCCGCCACGCTGCTGGGCAGCTGTGTCACCTCACCCACCGGCCGATCGCAGTTGATGATGGTGCCGGACAGCCAGATGAACCAGATGGGCCTGACCGCGTTCAACGACATGCGTAAACAGGGCAAATTCGTCGACGCACCGCGCGAACGCGCCTACGCGACCTGCGTGGCCAACGCATTGATTGCGGTACTGCCTGCCCCGTGGAACACCCAGTCGTGGGAGGTGCAGATCATCGGCGACGACAGCGCCAATGCCTTCGCCCTGCCCGGCGGCCGCATCGGCGTGAACAAGGGCATGTTCAAGGTCGCCACCGATCAAGACCAGTTGGCGACGGTGCTGGGGCATGAGTTGTCGCACGTGGTGGCACGGCACGGCGCCGAGCGCGTGTCCGACAACATGGCCACCCAGGCGGCGGTGGCGGCAGGCACTATCTACGCCGGCAGCCGCGGCACCAATGCCGGCTATGCCGCTGCGGCGCTGGGCCTGGGTGCGGAAGTGGGCATCCTGCTGCCGTTCTCGCGCACGCAGGAAAGCGAGGCCGACACGCTGGGCCAGCGCTATATGGCGCAGGCCGGCTTCGATCCGCGCGCGGCCGTGACACTGTGGGACAAGATGGGCGCGCAAGGCGGCAGCAAGCCACCGGCATTCCTGTCCACTCATCCGTCTTCCGGCAATCGTGCGCAGGCGCTGAACCAGCAGGCGCAGCAGTTGCTGCCGGTGTATCAGCAAGCGCGCAGCCACGGCCGGGCGCCGGACTGCCGGCTGTAGACGGGTACCGAGGTAATCGCCGGCTGAACGGGCCGGCGCTCGTCGTCAACTGAGTGCGCGGTCCGTCGTTCTCCGTCCTGCATGCCGCGCCACGCGGCGATGAAGGAGAGCACCGTGAACCGATCACTCAAGCTGGCCCTGCTCGCAGGACTCGGCCTTAGCTTCTTCGCGGGCGCGACCTACGCGCCGCCCGCCGCCGCACAGGTGTCGGTTGGCGTAGGCATCCGGGTCGGACCGCCGCCGCCGCGCTTCGAACGCGTACCGCCGCCGCGTGTCGGCTACGTCTGGGCTCCGGGTTACTGGCGCTGGGATGGCCGTCGCCACGTGTGGGCGGGCGGCTACTGGGTGCGCGCCCGTCCCGGCTATCGCTATCGCCCGGCTTACTGGGTGCACGGCCATCGCGGCTGGCGTTTCCATGAGGGCTATTGGGGCCGCTGAACGCGGCGGCCCATGAGTGATCGACGGCTGCCGCAGCGGCTTTTGCTCCGAGTGACATCAACAACGCAACTTCCCCATCAACCCGATCCGGAATAGACCATGTCCATTCGTCTTGTTGCCCTCGCTTCCCTCGTCGCCGCGACCGCCCTGGCCAGCGGCTGTGTGGTGGAAGAACCCGTCCACCGCCAGCGCCCGGTCGTCGTCGAGCGCCCCGTGGTGGAGCGCGAATATGTGGAAGTGGTCGCACCACGGCCACCGCCGCCGGTCGTTGTGGAACAGGTAGAGCCCCGGCCCGGCTACATCTGGGCGCGCAGCTACTGGCGCTGGAACGGCCGCGACTACGTGATGGAGCGCGGCCACTGGGAGCCCGAACGGCGCGGTTATCACTACTCGCATCCGCATTGGGAACAGCGCGGCGATGGCTGGCACTGGCGCGCGGGCATCTGGATCGCCGGCTGAAACAGTCCTGGTCGATACGCAAGCAAACGCCCCGCCAGCCGGGGCGTTTGCTTGTGCGATGGTGCGCATGACTCACAAGGAAGTTGCCCCGGACTCTCTCTTCTCGGCCTGCGCGGCGACCATGGCCCGATAGTCGCGGGGCGTCATGCCCACCGTCGCCTTGAACTGGCGGGCAAACGCACTCTGATCGGCAAAGCCGCAGGCCAGGCCGATAGCCGCCACGCTGTCTTCGCCCCGCAGCAGCCGCATGGCGGCCTCGATGCGCAACTTGGTCAGCACCTGCTGCGGGGTGAGCTGGAACACGCGGCGGAAATGCCGCTCCAGCTGCGCCACCGAGAGATCGGCCAGATCGGCCAAGGTCTGCACGCGCACGCTGTCCGCGTAATGCTCCTGCAGATGGGCGATGACACGGCGCAGGCGCACATAGGTCGGATGACGGCCGTCGGGCTGACCCAGGTCGCGCGATATGCCGACGACGCCGCCGACTTTTCCGCGTATCTCCAGCGGCCGCTTGCAGGTCAGGCACCACCCGGGCGAGCGGTTGGAAAAGATGTGCACCTCGAGCTGGTTCTCGATCACCTCGCCCGCCAGTACCCGCTTATCCTGCGAAGCATAGGAACTGCTCAGCGCGGTCGGGAACAATTCCGTCACGCTGTGGCCGATCACTTCCTCGCGGCGCTTGAGCCCTAACCGGCGCACCAGGGTGAGATTGGCATGCGTATAGCGTCCGGCATGATCCTTCACGAAAAACACCACGTCCGGCAACGCATCGAACAACACTTGCAACTCGTCAGCTGAAATTTTCACGCCCATTTTTTCGTCTCCCACGCAGCCGCCTACGTCCACCATCGCCAGTGTCCGAACGGCCCTCACGCACGGAAACGCCATTGTGCTGAATTCCGCATCCGCCGGCAGCAAGCATCCCTAGACGCTTGGGCCGCCGCGAAGCGAACATGGATCCATGGATACCATAGACGTCATCGATTCGCATACTGGCGGCGAGCCAACCCGCGTCGTCATCGCCGGCTTCCCCGATCTGGGCGGCGGCACGCTGGCCGATCAACGCCGGCATTTCCGCGACCGCTACGACCGATGGCGCAGCGCGATCGCCTGCGAACCGCGGGGGTCGAGCACCGTGGTGGGCGCTTTGCTGCTGCCGCCGCAGCACGAGGGCTCCTGCGCCGGGGCCATCTACTTCAACAACGTCGGCTATCTCGGCATGTGCGGGCACGGCACCATCGGCGTGATCCGCACGCTGGCCTATCTGGGCCGGATCGCGCCCGGCAAGCACCGGCTGGATACGCCGGTGGGTACGGTCGGCACGGAACTGTTCGAGGACGGACGCATCGCCGTCGACAACGTGGAAAGTTATCGATATGCGGCAGATGTCCGCATCGACGTCCCCGGTTACGGCAACGTGCACGGCGACGTCGCCTGGGGCGGCAACTGGTTCTTCATCACCAAGGACACGCCGCTGCCGCTGGAGATACGCCGGCAGCGCGAACTCACCCAGTACACCGAGGCGATCCGCCGCGCGCTGGAGGCGGCCGGCATCACCGGCGCCGACGGCGGCGAGATCGACCATATCGAAATCAACGCCGCCTCGCCCACGCCGGGCATGGATGGGCGCAACTTCGTGCTGTGTCCCGGGCTGGCCTATGACCGCTCGCCCTGCGGCACGGGCACCAGCGCCAAGCTGGCCTGTCTTGCTGCCGACGGCAAGCTTGCCGTGGGCGAGACGTGGCGACAGGAAAGCATCCTCGGCAGCGTGTTCGAAGGCTCTTACACGCCCGGAACACGCGGCGTGCTGCCGCGCATTACGGGCACGGCCCATGTGGTGGCCCAGGCCACCTTGCTGATCGACGAAGCCGATCCGTTCACCTGGGGCAGCGGCGCGGAATGAGCCGGGAGCCCGCCAGGTCATGAATGCTGGCAGCTACGACTTGATCGTGGTCGGCGCCGGCATCGTCGGCGCGAGCTGTGCCGACGCGGCCGCGGCCGAAGGGCTGCGCGTGGCGATCGTGGAGCCCGGCCCGATCGGCGGCGGCGCCACGGCCGCCGCGATGGGGCACCTGGTGGCGATGGACGACGATCCGGCCGAACTGGCGCTGGCCCGCTACTCGCTGCGCCAGTGGGAAGGCTTTGCCGACCTGCCCGAAGCCGAATTCAGCCGCTGCGGCACCTTGTGGGTGGCGCGTGGCGAGACCGAGGGCGCCGCCATCGCCACGCGGATGGCCCGCCTGGCCGCCGGCGGTGTCGAGGCGCATGCGATCGATGCGCAGAACCTGTACGAACTGGAGCCTGCGCTGGCGCCCGGCATGTACGGCGGCATGCTGGTGCCGCACGAAGCGGTGGTCTATCCGCCCCGGGTGGCACGTTATCTGGTGCAGCGTGCGCAGACGCGCCACGCGCGGCTGTACGCCGGCCGGTCCGTGCAGCGGCTGACACATGGCGGCGTGATGCTGGATGACGGCACGCCACTCCACGGGCCGACACTGCTCGCCACCGGCTGCGCGCTGCCCGAGTTATTGCCGCAATTGCCGCTGCGGCCACGCCGGGGACATCTGGTCATCACCGATCGCTATCCCGGCCTGCTGCGCCATCAACTGCTGGAACTGGGTTATGCCGACAGCGCCCACGGCGACGCCGACAGCAGCGTCGCGTTCAATGTGCAGCCGCGGCCGACCGGACAGATCCTGATCGGCTCCTCGCGCGAATTCGGCGCCACCGATACGGCCGTGTCGCCGGCGATGGTGCAGCGCATGCTCGAGCGCGCCTTCAGTTTCATGCCGGTCCTGCGCGGCCTGCAGGCGCTGCGCATCTGGACCGGTTTCCGCCCGACCACACCCGACGGCCTGCCTTATCTCGGCGCCGTGCCGGGGCGGACCGACGTGTGGGTCGCCGCCGGCCACGAAGGGCTGGGTGTCACCACGGCACTGGGTAGCGCGCAACTGCTGCTGGATCTGCTGCTGGGCCGCACACCCGCGATCGACCCGGCACCGTATGCGCCGGCAAGGATGTCCGCATGAGCACCCCGATCCGCGTCACGGTGAACGGCCAGCCGGTCGAGGTACCGGCCGGCAGCAGCGTGGCAGCTGCGGTGGCGCGGGTCGCTGCGCATTCGCGCCGGTCGGTGCGCGGCGAGCCGCGTGCTCCGTTGTGCGGCATGGGCGTGTGTTTCGAATGCCGCGTGCAGGTCGATGGCGTCGCCCACGTGCGCTCGTGCATGACGCCGGTCAGCGAAGGCATGCAGGTGCGAACCGATGACTGAGCCGATGACCGAGCATTACGACGTGCTGGTCGTAGGCGCCGGGCCGGCCGGGCTGGCGGCGGCACAGGCGGCCGCCATGCACGGCGCGCGGGTCGGCCTGCTCGACGCCCAGGCGCAAGCGGGTGGCCAGGTATGGCGGCACGACGTGCGGCGCGCGGCACCTCGCGCGGCACGCCGGGCGTTCGCGTCGCTGGAAAACGTAGACGTTCTCGCCCGGCACAGCGTGGTCGCCGCGGCATCGCACAGCTTGCTGGTCGAAACACCGGATGGCGCCAGACAACTCCGCTACGGCTCGCTGGTGCTGGCCACCGGCGCACGCGAACTGCTGCTGCCGTTTCCCGGCTGGACCCTGCCCGGCGTCACCGGTGCCGGCGGCTTGCAGGCGCTGACCAAGCAAGGCTGGCCGATCGCGGACAAGCGTGTGGTGGTCGCCGGCAGCGGCCCGCTGCTGCTCGCCGCCGCCGCGACCTTGCGTGCGCATGGCACGCATGTGCTCGGCATCTACGAACAGGCGCCGGCGTCCGCGGTCCATGCCTTCGCGTGGCGGCTGCGGCACTGGCCGGCGCGCGCCGTGCAGGCGGTCGGCCTGCGCGCGCGGCTGGCCGGCGTGCCTTATCGCTGCGGCACGTTCGTACGCGCCGCCCATGGCGAACCGGCACTGAGCTCCATCGAGGTGGAAGGTCCGCACGGCGTGCGGCGGATCGAATGCGATCAGCTCGCGATCGGCTATGGACTGGTACCGAATGTCGAACTGGCCGGCCTGCTCGGCTGCGAACTCGAGCATGCCGGCGCGCATCCCCACGTGCGCGTCGACTCGCTGCTGCGCACCAGCGTCCCTGGTGTCCATGCCGCCGGTGAGCTTTGCGGCATCGGCGGCCTTGCCGCTGCGCGCATCGAGGGCAGCATCGCCGGCCACGCCGCCGCCGGCGCCTACGGCAACGCCGCGGCCTTGCTGCCGCAACGCACTCGTGAGCGCCGCTTCGCCGCGTTGCTGTCGCAGCACTTCGCGCTGGCCCCGCGTCTGCATGCACTGGCGACGCCACAGACCCTGATCTGCCGCTGCGAGGACGTGACGCTCGCGGCGCTCGACGGCTTCAGCAACGCCCGCGACGCCAGGCTGGCGACGCGCTGCGGCATGGGCGCCTGCCAGGGCCGCATCTGCGGCAGCGCGCTGGCCGAGCTCGGCCGCTTCCCGCGCAGCGGCAGCCGCCCACCCCTGTTCCCCGCACGGCTGGCCACGCTGGCCGTGGCCGAAGCGGAATCTTTTCTTCCTAACGACTATCGAGGCAACCGAACATGAGCAACTCATCTCTCTGGCATGGCGTCATTCCCGCCATCACTACGCCGTTCACCGCCGATGACCAGGTCGACCACGCCTTTCTCGCCAGCCACGCGAACCAACTGATCGACGCCGGCTGCCGAGGCATCGTGCCGCTGGGTTCGCTGGGCGAAGCGGCCACGCTGAGTTTCGAGGAGAAGCTGGCGATCCTGCGCACGCTGGTGCACGCGCTGAAGGGTCGCGCGCCGGTGATCCCCGGCATCGCCGCGCTGTCCACCGACGAGGCCGTGCGCCTGGCGCGCGAAGCGAAGACCATCGGCTGCGGCGGCTTGATGGTGCTGCCGCCGTATGTGTATTCCACCGACTGGCGCGAAATGGGCGCGCATGTGCGCGCAGTGATCGCCGCCACCGACTTGCCGTGCATGCTCTACAACAATCCGGTGGCCTACAAGACCGATTTCTCGCCGGCGCAGATCGCCGAACTCGCCCACGAATTCCCGCAGGTGCAGGCGGTGAAGGAATCCTCCGGCGATGTGCGCCGCTTCGCCGGCATCCGTGCGCTGCTGGGCGATCGCGTGCAGTTGCTGGTCGGCATGGACGACGCCATCGTCGAAGGCGTGAGCATGGGCGCGGTGGGCTGGATCGCCGGCCTGGTCAATGCGTATCCGAAGGAATCGGTGAAGCTGTTCGAGCTGGCCCGCGACGGCGGCCCGAAGGCAGCCGAGTCGCTGTACGCCTGGTTTCTGCCGCTGCTGCGGCTGGACACGGTGCCGACCTTCGTGCAGCTGATCAAGCTGGTGCAGGCGAAGGTCGGGATGGGCAGCGAGCAGGTGCGTGCACCGCGCCTGCCGGTGGCCGGCGCCGAGCGCGAGGCCGCGCTCAAGGTGATCGACCACGCCATCGCCACCCGCCCGGAGCTTTGAGCCATGGCCGCGCTCGAACCCCTGCTCATCGACGGCAGCTGGCGTGCACCGAAAGATGCGCAGGGGAGTTTCCAGGCTGAGGATCCGACTCGCGCCACGCCGATCGGGCCGCATTTTCCGATCAGCGGGCCGGACGATATCGAGGCAGCCTTGCGTGCTGCCGCGGCCGTCGCCGCCGAGCTGGCCGCCGCTCCTGCCGAGCGCATCGCCGATTTTCTCGATGCCTACGCCGACGCCATCGACGCCGACGCCGACACCTTGGTGGCGCTGGCACACGCAGAGACCGCCCTGCCCGCCGAGCCGCGGCTGCGCACGGTGGAACTGCCGCGGACCAGCGGCCAGTTGCGCCAGGCGGCCAAAGCCGTGCGCAGCTACGGCTGGACCGCGCCCACCATCGATACCCGGCTCGGCCTGCGCGCGCATCGTGCTCCGCTGGCCAAGCCGGTGATGGTGTTCGGTCCGAACAATTTTCCGTTCGCCTTCAACGCGATCGCCGGCAGCGATTTCGCTTCCGCGATCGCCGCGCGCAATCCGGTCATCGCCAAGGCGCACCCGTCGCATCCGGCCACCAGCCAGCGGCTGGCGCAACTGGCGCACGGCGCGCTGGGCAAGGCCGGCCTGCCGGCCGCTGCCGTGCAACTGCTTTATCACTTCGACAATGCGCTGGGCCTGAAGCTGGCCGGCGACACGCGGCTGGGTGCGATCGGTTTCACCGGCAGCCGTGCCGGCGGCCTCGCGTTGAAGGCTGCCGCGGACAAGGCCGGCGTGCCGATCTACGTCGAGATGTCCAGCGTCAATCCGGTGTTCCTGCTGCCCGGCGCACTGGCCGAACGCGGCGACGCGCTGGCGCAGGAGTTCTTTGCCTCCTGCACGATGGGCAGCGGCCAGTTCTGCACCAACCCCGGCATCGCGATCGTGCCCGAAGGGATGCACGGCGATGCCTTCGTCGTTGCGGCGATGGAGCATTTCGCGGGCGCTACGCCGAAGGTGCTGTTCTCGCGCGGCGTGCAGGACAGCCTGGTACGCGCGGTCACTGTCTTGCGCGATGCGGGCGCCAAGGTTCTCGCCGGCGGCGCGGTGGGCGACGGCGAAGGTTATCGCCATCAGCCCACCTTGCTCACCGTCGACGCCGGGGCCTTCCTCGCCCGGCCCGATGCGCTGCAGACCGAGGCGTTCGGTCCGACCAGCCTGCTGGTGCGGGTCGCCGATGCCGACGACATGGCCCGCGTGGCGGGCGCTTTCGAGGGCAACCTCACCGGCACGCTGTACCGCGCCGCCGACGGCAGCGACGATGCGGCGTGGTCGTCGGTGGCCGCCGTGCTGCGCACCAAGGTGGGCCGGCTGATCGCCAACAAGATGCCGACCGGCGTGGCGGTGAGCCCGGCCATGAACCACGGCGGCCCCTACCCGAGCACCGGCCACCCCGGCTTTACCGCGGTCGGCATGCCTGCAGCGATTCATCGCTTTACTGCCCTGCACAGCTACGACGGCGTGCCCGAGGCGCTGCTGCCGGTCGAATTGCGCGATCGCAATCCCGGCGGCGTGCAGCGGCTGGTCGACGATCGCTGGAGCGAAGGCGACATCGGCGGCAGTCCATGAGCAAGGCGCCCATGAACCACGCTTCGTCGCCGCATGCCCAGATCGGTGGCCTCAGCCTCGCCCAGGCACAGGCCGCGCTGAAACCGTGGACGCAACGTGCCGCGCCGATCGGCGGCGCGGAATACCAGCAGCGCCTGGAACACGCGCGTCGGCTGATGCGCGCGCGCGGCGACGAGGCCTTGCTGATCACCGCGGGCAGTTCGCTGCGCTATTTCACCGGCATTTCCTGGGGCGCCAGCGAGCGCCTGGTCGCGATGCTGCTGACCTTGCGCGGCGATCCGGTCGTGCTGTGCCCCGCCTTCGAGGAGGGCTCGCTGGCCCATGAATTGAAGATCCCGGTGCAGGCTTGGTTCTGGGAAGAACACGAGAATCCGCACGCGCTGGTCGCGGATCTGCTGCGCGAGCACGGCATCCGCCGGATGGCGCTGGATCCGGCCGCACCGTTCCTGGTGCATGAGCGGCTGCGCACGGCGGCGGAGCATTGCAGCATCGTCGACGCCAGCGCCATCGTCGACGGCTGCCGCATGTGCAAGTCGCCGGCCGAACTGGCCTTGATGCAGCAAGCCACCGCGATGACCTTGCACGCGCAGCAGCTGGCCGCCGGCCTGCTGCACGAAGGCATCGCCACCGGCGAGGTGAAGCGTTTCATCGACCAGGCGCATCGCGCGCTGGGCGCGGACGGCGGCTCGACCTTCTGCATCGTGCAGTTCGGCCACGCCACCGCCTACCCGCACGGGATTCCCGGCGAGCAGGCCCTGCAGCCAAACGAGCTGGTGCTGATCGACACCGGCTGCAGCGTCGGCGGCTATCAGTCGGACATCACCCGCAGCTATATCTTCGGCACACCGAGCGCGGATCAGGCACGCATCTGGGCACTGGAACGCGCCGCGCAGCAAGCCGCCTTCGACGCGGTGCGTCCAGGCGTGCACTGCGCCGAGGTGGATGCGGCGGCCCGCCGCGTACTCGAGGCCGGCGGACTGGGGCCGGACTACCGCCTGCCCGGCCTGCCGCACCGCACCGGTCACGGCTGCGGCTTGAGCATCCATGAAACGCCTTATCTGGTGCGCGGCGACGAGACGCCGCTGGCGCCCGGCATGTGCTGCAGCGATGAGCCGATGATCGTGGTGCCCGGGCGTTTCGGCATTCGTCTCGAAGACCACTTCCACGTTACCGAAGATGGCGCGGCGTGGTTCACGCAGCCGTCGCCCGCCATCGACCAGCCCTTCGCCTAGTTGCCGTATTGCCATGCTGCCGGAGTAGCGCCATGCACAAGTTGATCGTCAGCCTGAGTTGCGCCGTATGCATGGCCGCCGCCTCGCTGCACGTGTCTGCGACGGAGCATGCCGCCGCAAGCTTCCGCAACGTCTACACGCAGGAATGGACGTGGCGTCAGGCGCAGTTCCGCGGCGAAGACGACGAGGATCATCCGGCGGGCGAGCCGGCCGACCATTTCCCCAAGGTCGACGCCGCTACGCAGTCGATGCGCGAGCGCTACTGGACCGGCGTGCTGAAGCAGCTCGACGCGATTCCGCCAAGCCAGCTGCACGGCGACGATCCGGTCAACTATGCGGTCTACCGATATCAGATCGAAACCCTGCTGGCCGACCAGCATTTCCGCACCTGGGAAATGCCGTTCAACAGCGACACGGCGTTCTGGAGCAACCCCGGTTTCACCGCACGGCGGCCGCTGAGAAACGCCGAAGGCTATCGCCGCTACATCGCCCAGCTCAACGACATCCCGCGCTATTTCGCCGAAGAGATCGTCAACATGCGCGCCGGCCTCGCCCGCGGTTTCAGCGTGCCGCGGGTGACCTTGACCGGCCGCGATCAATCGATCGCCGACGTGGCCGACGCGAAGGGCGACGACAACCTGTTCTACACGCCGTTCAAGCAGATGTCGGACAGCATTCCCGCCGCCGAACAGGCCGCGTTGCGCGCCGAAGGCAGACGGGCGATCCAGCAGTCGGTAATCCCCGCCTACGCCGGGCTGCTCGACTTCATGCGCAACGTCTACATGAAGCAGGCGCGTACCACGCTGGCCGCTGAAGCCATGCCGGACGGCAAGGCGTTCTACCAGTCGCAGATCCGCCAGTTCACCACGCTGGACATGAGCCCCGACGCGATCCACGCGCTGGGGCTGAAGGAAGTGGCGAAGATCCACGCGGAGATGGAACAGGCCATCCGCGACAGCGGCTTCAAGGGCAGCTTCGCCGAGTTCCTGCACTACCTGCGCACTGACCCGAAGTTCTATCCGAAGAGCGCCGACGAACTGCTCAAGGATGCGTCGTGGATCGCCAAGCGGGTGGACGGCAAGATCGGCAACTACATCGGCCGCCTGCCGCGCCAGCGCTTCGCGATCGAACCGGTGCCGGCGGATCTCGCGCCGTTCTACACCGGCGGCCGCGGCGGCCCCGGCATCTATCTGGTCAACACGTATGACCTGCCCTCGCGTCCGCTGTATTCGCTGACCGCGCTGACCTTGCACGAATCCTCGCCCGGCCACGCGCTGCAGATGCCGCTGGCGGCCGAGCATGAAGGCTTGCCGGATTTTCGCCGCTACACCTACATCTCCGCCTACGGCGAAGGCTGGGCGCTCTATTCGGAGCGGCTAGGCGTGGAGATGGGCTTGTACGACACGCCGTACGACCGCTTCGGCTACCTGAGCTACCAGATGTGGCGCGCGTGCCGGCTGGTCGTGGATACCGGTATCCATCACCTGGGCTGGACGCGCGAACAGGCGCAGGCCTTCATGCGCGACAACACCGCGCTGAGCGAGCACGAAATCGACACCGAGGTGGATCGCTACATCGCGTGGCCGGCGCAGGCGCTGTCCTACTACCTCGGCGAAATGGCGATCGTGGATGCACGCGCCAAGGCGGAAAAAGCGCTGGGGCCGAAGTTCGATCTGCGCGCCTTCCACGACGCCGTGCTGTCGCTGGGCTCGGTGCCGCTGCCGGTGCTGCAGCAGCGCATCGACCGATTCATCGCGGAGGGCGGCAAGTCGCCTTACGCGGGCTCATCGAAATGATCGACACGCAACATCACGCCCGAATAGGAGTCACGAATAACCCGTCATTCCTGCGCAAGCAGGACAAGCGCAAAGCACGCAGAACGCCCGAAGGGCGGCCCCGAAGGGGCGAGCGAAGCGAGTCACCCAGTGACTTTCAGACCCTTGCCTTGAAAAGCAAAGGCACTGGGTCCCAGCTTGCGCTGGGATGACGAGCGATTTGAGGTTCCCGAGTACGAATCCATGCGGAAAAGCCCACGCCTTCGATTTATGAGCTTTTCCACAACCAGGCAACATCACGCATCAGCCGGATGATTCCTTATGGCCCGTCAGGGAAAGTTCCACAAACAGCTCAGCCTGGTCGATCTCACGTTCATCGGACTGGGCGCCATCTTCGGTTCGGGCTGGCTGTTTTCGGCCAGCCAGGTGTCCGCCATCGCCGGGCCCGCGGGCATCCTGTCCTGGCTGATCGGGGGCGCCGCGGTGCTGCTGCTCGGCCTGGTCTACTGTGAGCTGGGTGCCGCCCTGCCACGGGCCGGCGGCGTGGTCCGCTACCCGGAATTTTCCCACGGGAACCTGTTGGGCTACCTGATGGGCTTCATCACGCTGATCGCGTTCTCCAGCCTGATCGCGATCGAAACCGTCGCCTCGCGGCAATACGCTTCGGCCTGGTGGCCCGCGTTGACCAAGGCCGGCTCCAGCGACCCGACCCTGCTCGGTTGGCTGGCCCAGCTGGTGCTGCTGATCTTTTTCTTCCTGCTCAACTATTTCAGCGTCAAGACGTTCGCCAAGGCGAACAACGTCATCAGCATTTTCAAGTTCGTCGTACCGCTGCTGGTCATCATCGTGCTGCTGGCGCATTTCCAGCCGCAGAACATGCAGCTGCACGGCTTCGCACCGTTCGGCTTCGCCGGCGTGGAAGGCGCGGTATCCGCCGGCGGCATCATCTTCGCCTACCTGGGACTGACCCCGATCATTTCGGTAGCCAGCGAGGTACGCCATCCCCAGCGCACCATTCCCATCGCGCTGATCCTGTCGGTGGCGTTGTCGACCGTCATCTATCTGCTGCTGCAGATCGCGTTTCTCGGCAGCATCCCCGCCGACATGCTGGCCGGCGGATGGAGCGGCATCGGCCCGAAATTCTCGCTGCCGTACCACGACATCGCCCTGGCGCTGGGACTCGGCTGGCTGGCTGTGCTGGTGGTGTCCGACGCGGTGATTTCGCCCAGCGGCACCGGCAACATCTACATGAACGCCACGCCGCGAGTCGTCTACGGCTGGGCCCGCAACGGCAGTTTCTTCAAGATGTTCACGAAGATCGACGACACCTCGGGCATACCACGCTCCGCGCTGTGGCTGACCTTGGGGCTGTCGGTGTTCTGGACCCTGCCCTTTCCCTCGTGGAGCGCCATGATCCGGGTCGTCTCGGCCGCGCTGGTGCTCAGCTATGCGGTCGCTCCGATCACGGTCGCCGCCTTGCGGCGCAGCGCACCCGAGCTGCCCCGGCCGTTCTATGTGCGCGGCTTCGCCTTGCTCGGTCCGCTGTCCTTCATCGTGGCGGCGCTGATCGTCTACTGGTCCGACTGGGAAACCGTGTCGTGGCTGCTGGGGCTGCAGATCGTCATGTTCTTCGTCTACATCCTGTGCAAGATGGCCTCGCCCACCGGTCGCGCGAAACTTGCCCAGGAGGTGTATTCCTCGCTGTGGCTGATCGCCTTCTATGCGCTGCTCATGGTCGTCTCCTGGCTGGGGACGTTCGGCGGCATAGGCCTCATCGCGCACCCGTGGGATACCTTGCTGGTCGCCGCCATCGCCCTGGCCATTTATTACTGGGGCGCCCATACCGGCCTGCCGTCTTCCCTGCTGGAGCTGGGAACGGAGGAGGAGGATTAGGAGTACCCCGATCCATTCGACGCCGGCGCCCTTGGCCGTCTGGACGTCCATATGCGGACAGACATGATCGCCTGTGCACGAATCCGCATGGTGATCGCGCGATCGATACAAGACCGCGAAAAGGAGGCATGCGAACCTGAGTCCAGGCCCGCATACGGAAAGCTCCTCCCCCTCTCTGCTGTCCACACGGCGCGTATGCGGGCCACCTTCTTCACCTGCGGCGAGCCGCCGCCGCGGCCACCACTGCCCGGGGTAGCTGACACCAATGGACCGACGCCGATTTCTGCAAGGCCTTGCCGCCACCGGCGCCGCCGCCGGCCTGGCCGGGCTTTCGCCGCTGGATGCCGCCACCACCGCTGCTTCCACCCCGCGCAACACCGGCGCGCTGCCGCCTCCGACGCGCCTGCCGGTGTCAGCGATATCGATCGCCGGCCACACGCGCCTGGGCGCCTTCGGGTTCGACGACGGCGACTGGAGCGTCCACGAAGACTTGCGCGACCACGACGGCGCGATCACCTTGCAAGGCCCGCACGGCGGCTGCGTGCTGGGCAAGCGCACCGAGGCCTGCGACGCTGCCGGCCAGCCGCCTTATCTGGGCATGACGCTGGCCCAGGTCGCCCTGGCCGACGCCGACCTGCTGGCCGACCGCCTGCTGCGCCACGGCGAGCCGGACGAGCTGGCGGTGCGTGACGCGGCGCCGCCGGTGGCCTCCAAGCTCGATCCGGAGAACTACTACGGCCGGTTGCCGTGGACCACTTTTGTCGGCACCCGCCAATGCGCTGATACCGCGGCGGTGTACACCTCCGGCAGCACGCGTACGTATCACTCCGACCAGGTATTCGCCGACCTGCACGATCCCAAGCGGGTGGCGCGCCGCCGCGAAGGCCTGCTCGGCGGCTGGTTGCCCGCGGTGCACAAGGTGGTGCCGATCGAGCCGGGGCGCTGGTACGACGTGCTGGTGTTCGCCGACGTCGACGCCACCGACCGTTTCGTGGTGCAGACCTGGCACCGTACCGCCCTGGTCGAGCATGGCCGGTTCAGCAAAGTCGTCTACGGGCACAGCTACCCCAGCTATCCGCCGCGCCGGGCGGCGCCGGATGCCGCCGCGTTCTATCGCGCGCTGCTGCGCTTCCACGACTACTGGCAGCGCGAACTGGCCGACGCCAGCCAGGCCATGCTGCCTGCAGCGGGCTGGAGCGACATGGCCCGCTACGCCTTCGCCCGCGAGCTGGTGGTGCGCCCCGGCGGCACTTATCCCAAGTACGGCGCGGTGGATCGCGACTATTACGGCAACGAGTACGACGGCTTCCAGGACACATTCACCAGCTCGTTGTACGCGAACATGGAATGGGGCCGCTTCGCGCAGGCCGCTGCGGTTTTGGACGGCTATTTCACCGACTTCGTGCAGCCCGACGGCATGATCAACATGCGCGGCGCCGAGACCGGACAGTTCGGCCTGACCTTGTCGCTGCTGGCGCGCTACCTGCACTACACCGGCGATCGCGCGCTGCTGATCAAGCACCGCGACAAGATCGAGGCGACCGCGCAGATCCTGCTGGAGCTGCACGAAGAAAGCCTGCGCCTGCCGCCCGAGCATCCGGGCCACGGCCTGATTCATGGCTGGAACGAGTCCGATGCCTGCCTGTTTCCCGACCCCAAGCTGTGGTGGAAGCCGTACTACGCCAACAGCGCCCTGGCCTCGCGCGGGTTGAGCGATATCGCCGCCGTGTGGCCGCAGATCGCATCATCCGGCGGCAGCGGTGCGGCCGGCCATTGGCAGCAGCGGGCCGATACCTTGCGTCAGCAAACCGTACGCAGCCTACGCGCCTACGTGCGCCACGATCTCAAGCCGCCTTACGTGGGGCCGCTGCCTGGCGCGAAGCTGACCTTCCGCGAATCGCTGGCGCAGGAAAAACCCAGTGAGCAGCAATGGCCGCATCGCGCCTATGCCGAACTGCTCCAAGCCGACGTATTGCCCGACGACCTGGCTCATCTGGTGATCGACTGCATGCGCGGCCACGGCGCCACCAGCATCGGCGTGGTGGCGAACATCGGGCCGCCGGACGACAAGAGCCGCGACATCCTCGGCTTCATTTCCTACGGCTACGCGCAGCAGTTGCTGCGGCTGAACCGCATCGACGAATACCTGCTGTTCCTCTACGCCCATCGCCATCACGCGCATACGCCGGGCAGCTGGACCGCCGGCGAGGTCGCGGACATCAGCGGCGGCATGCCGTTGTTCTGCATGCCGGCGCAGCTGACCATTCCGTTGCTGCTGCGCTGGATGCTGGTGTTCGAGGACAGCGCCGGCCAGAGCCTGTACCTCGGCCGCGCCGTGCCGCGCGCGTGGCTGGCCAGCGGCGAACCAGTGGGCATCATCGCTGCGCCAACCCGCTGGGGTCGCGCCGGTTTCCAGTTGCAGGCAGCGAAGGACGGCACGATACGCGGATCGGTCAACCTGCCCGATCGCGATGCACCCGCCGCCGTCTGGCTCAGCCTGCGCCTACCCGCCGGCAAGCAGTTGATCGAAGCGACATTGGACGGCCATCCGATCACCGCCGATGATCGCCGCGACGATGCCGTGCGCCTGCGCGGCGCACCGGGCCAGTCCATCGAGGTACATGCACGCTACGCCTGATGGCGGCATCGCGTTCGCCAAGATACCGCTCGCGGCCACGCCGCCGATGAGCTGGAACAGCTGAATATGCGGGCAGCGCCCGCATAGCCGCATGTACTACTGCCAGCGGCCATATGCCGCTGGCAGACTATGCAAGATTCCGCACATCAATTCGGCAAATGAGACAAGACGGGCCGCTTATGTGACGGCACGATGAAAGCGTGCACTTGGGAGGGTTGCACGCAATCAAGGCCACGGACTTTCTTGTTCGTGGCGATGTCCGGAATCCGGGGAAGTTGGCATGCCGTACGACACAGCCTGGCGCAGGCGATTTCTCAAAGGCGCGGCGACCACACTGGCATCAGCCGTGCTGGCACCCAGGGCATTTGCCTTCGCTCCCGATGTGGCCGCGCCAGCGGCAGCTCCCGCCGCGGCGCCCGGTGCGGGATCCCGCGAACAGCCGGTCCGCCGCATGCAGTCCTTCGCGCTGAATCAGGTGCGCTTGCTGGACAGCGACTTCGCCACTGCCGCCGCCACCAATTTGCGCTACCTGCACAGCTTGCCGGTGGAGCGGCTGGCACACAGTTTCCGCATGCAAGCCGGCATTGCATCGACAGCTGCGCCGCTAGGCGGCTGGGAAAAACCCGACTGCGAACTGCGCGGCCACTTCAGCGGCGGCCACTATCTGTCGGCAGCCGCACTGGCCCATGCCAGCCTGGGCGACGAGCTGCTCAAGCAACGCGGCGACCAGCTGGTCGCCGCGCTGGCCGCCTGCCAGCAACCGAACGGCTACCTCAGCGCGTTCCCGGAAAGTTTTTTCGACCGCCTCAGCAGCGGGCAGAAAGTGTGGGCGCCGTTCTACACCATCCACAAGATCTTCGCCGGCATGCTCGACATGCACATGCATGCCGGCAATACGCAGGCGCTGCAGGTCGCCACCGGCATCGGCAACTGGACCGTGCGCTGGCTCAACGGTTTCTCCGACAACGAGATCGCGCACATCCTGAAGACCGAGTACGGCGGCATGAACGATGCGCTGTACGAGCTGTATGCGATCACCGGCAACGAGCGCTACCGCGACGCGGCCCACCGTTTCGACCAGGCTTCGCTATTCGATCCGCTGACCGCGCACCGCGACGAGCTGCAGGGACTGCACAGCAATACGCAGATACCCAAGGTCATCGGCGCCGCGCGCCGCTACGAACTTACCGGCGAACCGCGCTACCGGCGCATCGCCGAGTTCTTCTGGGAAACGGTCACCCAGAATCGCACCTACGCCACCGGCGGCTCCAGCAACGACGAGTTCTGGAAGACCGGGCCGGGCGACCTCAAAGGCCAGCTCGGCCTGTACAGCGCCGAATGCTGCGTGGCCTACAACCTGCTCAAGCTGACCCGCCACGTCTATGCGTGGAGCGGCGACCCGCGCGCCTTCGATTATTACGAACGCACGCTCTACAACGCGCGTCTGGGCACCCAGGACAGCGACGGCATGAAACTCTACTACTACCCGCTGCAACCGGGTGCGGCGAAGTTCTACAACTCGCCGACGGATTCGTTCTGGTGCTGCACCGGCACCGGCGCCGAGGAATTCGCCCGCTTCAACGACAGCATCTACTTCCACGACGAACAGGATCTCTACGTCAACCTGTTCATCCCTTCCGAACTGAACTGGCCGCAGCAGAAGCTGACCCTGCGCCAGGAAACCACCTTCCCGCGCGAACCGCGTACCCGATTCAGCCTGGCGCTTGAAACGCCCGCACGCTTCGGCCTGAACCTGCGAATACCTGCATGGATCGGAGCCGGCGCACGCATACGCCTCAATGGCGACGTGCTCGATGTGTTCGCCTCGCCCGGCAGCTACCTCACCTTGCAACGCGAATGGCATGACGGCGACCGTCTCGAACTGGAGCTGCCGATGCACTTGCACAGCGAGGCGCTGCCCGGCGACGACAGTCAGCGCGCCGTGCTGTACGGACCGCTGGTGCTGGCCGCGCGGCTGGGCAGCCAGGGCCTGACCCATGCCATGCAGTACTGCGGCTACGACGCCAGCCCGAAACCGGAACCCAAGCCGCAGCCGACACCACAGGTGATGGCAGAGCAGGCGCAGGACACCTCATGGCTGCGCGTGGTTTCCGCGCGCGAGCTTCGCTTCGAAGCTGTCACTCGCGACGGCAACGTCGCGGTGGCGCCGCTGAACCGGGTGCATGGCGAGCGCTACGCCGTGTACTGGCAAACCGAACAAGGCGCGTCCAGCAGCGGCTGAACGCGCGCACTGCCGCTTGCCGCTGCGAGGGGCAGTCATCGAGGCAGGTCCGGGCAAACGCTTGCCGGCCACCTGCCAACCGGCGACCGAAACAAGCTGGGCTTCTGCCCGGCACGGCCGGTCGCTGCCCACGAAAAGCTCCACCCCCAACGGATCGGACTCATCGCCCGGACGCGGTTCGCCAGTTCCACCCGCCACACCCCGATCACGCCGCCAAGCCACGCGAGGAATCTCTATGCTCACGACGTACACCAGCAAGCCCATCGACCTGTCCTGTCGCCCCCATTCCGCCCACACCCAGCGCGTGCTCACGCAGCGCCTGCTCAGCCGCACGGTGAAGCTCGCCCTCGCCGCCATGTTGTTCGGTACCGCACAGGTACACGCGCAGGACAACAGTGCCGCCGCCAATGCCGATGCACCGGCTGCCGACGCGACGGCTCCGGCAAAGAGCAAGACCCTCGATGCCGTCGTCGTTACCGGCTCGCGCATCCGGCGTGTGGACGTAGAGACGGCCAATCCGGTGGTGACTCTCGACCGCGCCCAGATCACCGCCACCGGCAAGGCCACCCTGGGCGACCTGGTGCAGGACCTGCCTTCCATCGCCGGCAGCGCCACCAACGCCAGCACCAACAACGGCGGCGGCACCGGCGCGGCGACCATTTCGCTGCGCGGCCTGGGCGACAAGCGCACGCTGATCCTGGTCAACGGCGTGCGCCTGGCCTACAACGACGTCAACAGCATTCCCGCCAACATGATCGACCGTATCGAGGTGCTCAGCGACGGTGCCTCGGCGATCTACGGTTCCGACGCCATCGGCGGCGTGGTCAACTTCATCCTGCGCGACCGCTACGACGGCGTGCAGTTCACCACCGACTTCGGCGAGAGCCGGCACAGCGACGGCTTTCGCCGCAGCTTCACGCTGACGGCCGGCCACACCGGCGAGAAAGGCAGCATCGTCGCAGGCGTGGCCCATCACACCATCGATCCCGTGCAAGCCGCCAATCGCGACTTCTCCAGGGACGCGCTGAACCTGTCCGACGGCCAGGTCGTGCGCAGCGGCTCCTCGGCCAATCCGGCCGGTGCGATCACCTTGCCCGGCTCGCTGGCCGCCCAACTGGGCTGCACTTCGCGCGTGTCGCTCAACAAGGGCGTCAGCGGCGCCACCTCGCTCGACGACTACCACTGCTATTCGCGCGCCGATACCTACAACTATCAACGCGACAACATTCTGCAGACGCCGCAGGAGCGCAACAGTTTCTTCGTGCTCGGCAAGTACAAGCTGGCCGATCACATCGAGGCCTACGCCAACCTCTACTACACCAAGACACACTCGGACTCCGAGATAGCGCCGATCCCAATTTTCGCCAACGGCGACAACTTCCTGGTTTCCGCCAACAACTACTACAACCCGTTCGGGGTCAACTTCGGCACGGACCGCACCACCGGCGACAACTACGGCTCGTACAACACCCGCATCACCACGCTAGGCCGTCGGCGCTACGTCTACAACACGTACAACACCCAGTTCAATCCGGGCCTGCGCGGCAGCTTCGGCGACAGTTCCTGGCAGTGGGACGCGGACGTCAACTACGGCAAGGTGCGGCAGAAGTCGATCAACTACGGTTTCCTCGACTACGCCAAGCTGGAGCAGGGACTGGGGCCGTCGTTCCTGAGCGGCAACGGCACGGTGACCTGCGGCACGGCGGCCAACCCGATCGCCGGCTGCACGCCGATCAATCTCTTCAACGTCAGCGACCCGGCCACCATCGCCGCGCTCAAGGCGGTCCAGGTCAACCCGGTCGCCACCACCGACTACACGGTGAAGCAGTTCGAGGCCAACGCCAACGGTGAGCTGTTCACCCTGCCCGCGGGCACAGTCAATCTGGCCGCCGGCGTGTCCTATCGCAAGGAAAGCACCTCGACGCGCACCGACCCCAATGCCGTGGCCGACCTGGACGGCCTGTGCGGCGTGGTGGAGTTCTGCACCACGGTGCTGTCGGGCAGCTTCAACGTGAAAGAGGCTTACGCCGAAACGCTGGTCCCGCTGCTGGCCGACAAACCGTTCGTCCATTCGCTGAACCTCACCGTCGGCACGCGCTTCTCCGACTACAGCACCGCCGGCACCACCACCAACAGCAAGGTCGCGCTGGAATGGCGGCCGCTGGAAAACCTGCTGCTGCGCGGCACCGTGTCGCAAGTGTTCCGCGCGCCGAACATCAGCGAGCTGTATGCCGGCATCGGCGGCGACTCGCCCACGGTCAACGATCCGTGCAACTTCTACACCGGCGGTCATGGCGCAGCCTGCGCCAACGTGCCCACCGACGGCAGCTACCAGCAGTCCAATCCGCAGATCGGCGCCAAGACCTCCGGTGCGGTCGCCGCCGGCTACCAGCTGAAACCGGAAAAAGGCAAGTCGTTCGATTTCGGCCTGGTGTACGACCCGCAGTGGCTTAACGGCCTGTCGCTGAGCGCCGACGTGTGGCGCATCAACCTCAACGACACGATCACCTCGATTTCGGCGCAGACCGTGCTCAACCAGTGCTACGGCAATGGCGCCAGTCCGTTCTGCAGCTTCATCCACCGCCTCAACACCGGCGAGATCAACTATGTGGCCGAGCCCACGGTGAACCTGGGCGCGCTGTCGACCAAGGGCGTGGACAGCAGCATCGCCTACCGCTTCGACGAGAGCCGCTTCGGCCGCTTCAATGTCAGCCTCAACAACACCTACATCGCCCGTTACGACATCAACCCGGTACCCGGCGATCCCACGTCGGTCACCATCCACAACGCCGGCAAGTACACCTACGCCTACGGCGACTTCCCGCGCTGGCGCAGCCTGGCCATGTTGAACTGGAGCCGCGGTCCGTGGAGCGCCAGCTGGCGCCTGCGCTACATCGGCCGCACCCAGATCGGCAGCGCCGACGAACGCCAGCAGCTGTCGGCCGATACGGACCAGTCGGCGGTGGTGCGCAAGATCGGCGCCTACACGTACAACAGCGTGCAGGTCGGCTACAACTTCGAGAAATGGCACACCCGGCTGGATCTGGGCATCGACAACATCGCCGACAAGCAGCCGCCGCTGTTCTATCAGAACAACGTGACCAACTCGAACACCGACGTGGCTACCTACGACGTGATGGGCCGCTACTACTGGGCGCGCGCCACGGTAACGTTCTGAAGCCATGGGATGGGAGACGGCCGGCCGGCAGGCCGGCCGTCGGGAAACTGGCCGGTGGCCTGGCCCGGCCGATGCACGGGCACACCCGGCTTCCGCGGGATTTGCAGGCCATTGTGGGCCTTTATCGAGCACCTCCAGACAGAGCCCGCCACAGCGGCGATTGCTGCGTCGCAGTGCGGCTGTCTTGTGCGAGGTACTAGACTACGCCGTCCGATCGTCGCCCCGACCCTGCCTCGGGGCGACGATTTTTTAGGTTTTTCAGTGCCTTGGCCGGATCACCCCCCACTGACCGGCATCCTTCCCACGGAGTCAAGCGTTCCATGATTTTCGAAACCATTGCCAACACGGGTCACGAAGAAGTCGTCTTCTGCCACAACAAGGACGCCGGTCTGAAGGCCATCATCGCCATCCACAACACGGTGCTGGGCCCCGCGCTCGGCGGTCTGCGCATGTGGCCGTACAAGACCGAGCAAGAGGCAGTGAACGACGTGTTGCGCCTGTCGCGCGGCATGACGTTCAAGAACGCCGTGGCCGGCCTGAACCTGGGCGGCGGCAAGGCGGTGATCATCGGCGATCCGAGCAAGGACAAGTCCGAGGCGCTGTTCCGCGCGTTCGGCCGCTTCGTCAACTCACTCAACGGCCGCTACATCACGGCCGAGGACGTCGGCATCGACGTCAACGACATGGAATACGTGTTCCGTGAAACCGAGTACGTCACCGGCGTGCACCAGGTGCATGGCGGTTCGGGCGATCCGTCGCCGTTCACTGCGTTCGGTTCGCTGCAAGGCCTGATGGCTTCGCTGCAGGCGAAGTACGGCAACGAGGACGTGGGCAAGTACAGCTACGCCGTGCAGGGTTGCGGCCACGTCGGCGGCGAGTTCATCAAGCTGCTGCGCGAACAGGGCGCCAAGGTGTTCGTCACCGACATCAACAAGGAAGCCGTGCAGCGCTGCGTCGACGAGCTGGGTTGCGAAGCGGTGGGCCTGGACGAGATCTACGACGTCGACGCCGACGTGTACTCGCCGTGCGCACTGGGCGGCACCGTCAACGAGCAGACCATCGACCGCATCAAGGCGAAGATCATCTGCGGCCCGGCCAACAACCAGCTGGCCACCGACGAGATCGGCGACGAGCTGCAGCGTCGCGGCGTGCTGTATGCACCCGACTACGCGGTCAACGCCGGCGGCGTGATGAATGTGTCGCTGGAAATCGACGGCTACAACCGCGAGCGCGCGATGCGCATGATGCGCACGATCTATTACAACCTCGGCCGCATCTTCGAGATCTCCAAGAACGAGAACATCCCGACCTACAAGGCCGCCGACCGCCTGGCCGAAGAGCGCATCAGCGCGATCGGCAAGATCAAGCTGGCGCACATGGGCAACAACGGCACCCGCTTCCAGGGCCGCATGCGCGGTCAGTAAGCAACACACCGCTTGCGCAGAAGCAGCCGCCGGTTGATGAGCTAGCCGTTTTGACCAGCTGTTGATTTTCCAGGTTGTTACACCAAGCCCCTGATCGAACATCAGGGGCTTTTTTGTGCCGAAAGCTGGCTACGATGAGGGCGGAAGCCAGCGCCAGAGAAAAGCCCGGCGAACCATTTTTGAGCCGTGCGGGCGGAATGACCGATGGCTGGCGAGGCAGGACGACGGTGAAGCACATCGGCTGGATGTTGTCGCCACGCCTTGGCCGCTCCGCCATGGGCCGTCGCGAAGCATGCAGTCCTGGCGACCTCGCCGTCGCGTCCGTTCAAGGCGCGCGCTGCACGTGATCGGTCCGCTGCGCCTTGCCCTGGCTCAGCTCGGCACGCACGCAATGTGCGTCCATGACCGACGTTACCGTGGCACGCCCCGCAACCGCGAATTGTTGGCGGGGCTGCCCCTTGTTGGGAACCACAAAAGATGCCCGCATGACCTGCAGTCGCGCACCGACTGCCGGCAGCGGCGCAGCACGATAACAGACGTCCAAACGCTGGCCGTCCACATGGCTAACCCACCCGTCAGTGTAAGTATCGGCGGCATGCGCGACGCGGCCAATGGTGAGGCCCGCGAGCAGCAGCGGAATGCCGAGATAAGCCGCAAACAATTTCATGATCGTTCTCCAAAAATGACAACCGCAACAATCGCCACGACGCGCACCACAACGTGTGTGGCGGCACCGCCTTCGCAAACACCGGCTGCCCTCGACAGTTGGGGCCGGCCGGCGATCGTTCCCCTCAACGTGCCGGACGGATCGCTGTCAGCGTGCTGGCCATGCCGGCCGGATGCAGGGTGAATGTCACCTTGTCGCCTACCTTGGCGACCTTGAGAAGATCCGGCGAAGCCACCTTGAACGGCATCGTCATTGCCGGCCAGCCAATCGCAGCGATGGCTTCATGTTGAAGGGTGATGGTGCCCTTGCCGGTGTCGATCGCCTTGACCACACCCATGCCCTGCGCGTCAGCGGGTTTGGCATCGTGCTGCATGCCGGGCATGTTGGGGTCCATCTGCTGGGCGGCAACGAAAGCGGGCGCAGCCAGCATCGTGCAAGCCCATGCGAAGGTGATGAGGTGCTTCTTCATGCTTCAGTTTCCTTGTGGGTTGGAGTGATAAGCGATGCTCGTCCGATCGGCCCGACGCAATCGGTGCAGGACCAACAGACGGAACGCGGCGGGAATGACCAGCATGGACAGCAGCGGTGCCGTCAGCATGCCGCCGATCATCGGCGCGGCGATGCGCTGCATGACCTCCGAGCCGGCACCGTGGCCGAGCAGGATCGGAAACAGGCCGGCGAGAATCACTGCGACTGTCATCGCCTTGGGCCGCACGCGTTGTACGGCACCTTCGCGGATGGCCGTATCAAGCTCTTCGATGCCGGCGTGCGGATTCAAAGCGAGTTGGCGATCCCATGCCTGGCGCAGATACAACAGCATCACCACGCCGAACTCGGCGGCGACGCCGGCCAGCGCGATGAAGCCGATGATCGTGGCCACCGACACCGCGTGACCGAGCAGCCAGATCAGCCACAGGCCGCCGACCAGCGCCAGCGGCACGCTGGCCATGATCAGCACGGCCTCGCTCACGCGCCGGAACACGGCGTAGATCAGAAGAAAAATGATCACCAGCGCGATCGGCACCACCAGCCTGAGTCGTTGCATGGCACTGGCCAGATACTCGAACTGGCCCGACCAGGCCACGGTGGTGCCCGGCGGCAACGTGATCTGCTGCGCCACTGCATGTTGCAGATTGGCGACCACCGTGCCCAGATCGCTGCCAGACGTATCGACGTAGACATACGTGGCCAACTGGCCGTCCTCGCTTTTCAGCATGGACGGTCCTGCCTCAACGGTAATGTCGGCAATCTGGCCGAGCGTGACCTGTGCCCCGCTGGCGGCGACGATCGGTAACTGCCGCAGCGCTGCGATGGAATCGCGCTCGGCACGCGGGTAGCGCACCACGATGGGATAGCGTTCGCGTCCCTCGACGGTCTGCCCGATCGGATCGCCGCCCACGACGGTGGCGATCAATTGCTGCACGCGTTGCTGGGTCAGCCCGTAGCGCGCAGCAGCGTCACGGCGGATAGCCACATCCACATAGCGGCCGCTGATCGGACGCTCGGCGATCGCCGAACCGACACCCGGCACGGTCTTCGCCACGGTTTCGATGCGATCGGCCACGGCCTGCATGGTGGCCAGATCGGTGCCCAGCACCTTGATGCCGACCGGGCTCTTGATGCCGGTGGACAGCATGTCGATGCGGTTGCGGATCGGTGGCACGAACAGGTTGGTCAGTCCCGGCACGTGTACGGCCCGGTCCAGTTCCGCCTTGATCTTCGCCATCGTCATGCCGGGACGCCACTGATCCTTTGGCTTGAAGGTGATGGTGGTCTCGAACATCTCCAGCGGCGCCGGATCGGTGGCTGTTTCGGCGCGCCCCGCCTTGCCGAATACATGCGCGACCTCCGGCACGGTCTTGATCATGCGATCGGTAAGCTGCAACAACTGCGACGCCTTGCCTGCCGACAGGCCCGGCAGCGCCGTTGGCATGTACAACAGCGTGCCCTCATCCATGGCGGGCATGAACTCGCTACCGAGTCGGCTGAGCGGAACGAGGACGGTGAGCAGCAACAAGCCGCCCAGCAGCAACACCATCTTCGGATGGCGCAGCACCATTTCGAGCATCGGCCGATAACCACGCATCAAGCCGCGATTGAGCGGGTTGTCGCGCTCGGCACGGATGCGGCCACGCACCAGGTAACCCATCAGCACCGGCACCAGCGTTACCGCGAGGCCCGCCGCTGCCGCCATCGCGTAGGTCTTGGTGAAAGCCAGCGGCTTGAACAGCTTGCCCTCCTGCCCTTGCAGCGCAAACACCGGTACGAACGACAGCGCGATGATCAACAGGCTCACGAACAGCGCCGGCCCCACTTCGGCGGCGGACTCGGCGATCAGCGACCACCGTTCGGCGCCCTGCGGCTCACGTCCGTCATTTGCTTCACGCCAATGTTCCAGATGCTTGTGGGTGTTCTCGATCATCACGATCGCCGCATCGACCATCGCGCCAATGGCGATCGCGATGCCGCCCAGCGACATCAGGTTCGCCGACACACCTTGCAGGTCCATCACGATGAAAGCCGCCAGCACGCCCAGCGGCAGCGTGACCACCGCCACCAGCGCCGAACGCAGATGGCCCAGGAACAGCACGCAGACCAGCGCAACGACAAGGAACTCCTCCAGCAGCTTGCCCCAGACGTTCGCCACCGCCGCATCGATCAGCTGCGACCGGTCGTAGGTCGGCACGATCTCGACGCCGGGTGGCAGGCTGCGCTTGAGCTCGGTCAGCTTGGCTTTTACCGCGGCAATGGCGGCCTTGGCGTTCTTGCCGGTGCGCAGCACGATCACTCCGCCGGCGACTTCACCCTCACCGTCCAGCTCGGTGACGCCGCGACGAAACGTGGGGCCGCGCCGTACCGTCGCCACGTCGCGCAGCAACACCGGCACACCGCCGGCATTGGCGGTGACCGGCACGTTTTCGAAGCCCTCGCGGCTTTTCAGATAGCCCTCGCTGCGCACCATCAGCTCCGCCTCGCCCTGCTCGATCACCGAACCGCCGTTGGCGCCGTTGGCGGAGCGGATCGCTTCGACAAGCTGCTCCACGGTGATGCCGCGTGCCGCCAGCGCCTGGCTGTCGGGCACGATCTGCCACGCGCGCTCCATGCCGCCGATGCTGGCTACCTCGGCGACGTCCGGCACGGTCTTCAACTGAAAACGCAGGAACCAGTCCTGCAAGGCGCGCAGCTGGCCGATATCGTGCTGGCCGGTGCGATCGACCAGTGCATATTCGTAAACCCAGCCCAACCCCGTCGCATCCGGACCAAGTGATGGCGTGACATCGGCGGGCAGACTGCCGCGCACCTGGCTGAGATACTCCAGCACGCGAGAGCGCGCCCAATACAGATCGGTGCTGTCGTCGAACAGCACGTAGACGTAGGAGTCGCCGAAGAACGAATAGCCGCGAACGACCTTGGCGCCGGGTACCGACAACATCGTGGTCGCCAGCGGATAGGTGACCTGATCCTCGACAACCTGTGGCGACTGGCCCGGGTAGCTGGTGCGGATGATGACCTGGGTGTCGGACAGATCCGGCAATGCATCGATCGGCGTGTGCAGCGCGGCGAATACGCCAACCAGCGCGAGGGCCAGCGCCGCCAGCAACACGAATACGCGATACGCGATCGCGGCACGGATCAGGGCGCCGATCATCGCCCGTCTCCCATGGGCATACCAGGCATCGGCGCACTGGTGGCCGGTGCCGGCTGAACCGGGTGATCGTTCAGCCGTTCCAACGCACCGGACAGGCTCGCCTCCGAATCGATCAGGAACTGGCCGGAGGTCACGACCTTTTCGCCGCCCGTGAGGCCCTCGCGTATTTCGGTGTAGCCGCTGGCCGAACGCCCGGTACGCACGGCGACGGTCCGAAAGTGCCCGCCATCCTCAGCGACGATCACCCGCGTCTGGCTGCCTGTGGCGATCAGCGCGTCATCCGGCACTACTGCTACGGCTTCGCCTTGCGCCGGGTTGAGCTGCACGGTGGCGAACATGCCCGGGCTCAAGGAACCATCGGGATTGTCGAGCACGATACGGGCACGCTGCGTGCGAGTCGTCGGGTCGATGTCCGGCAACAGCGTTTCCACCGTGCCTTGGAACAACCGGCCCGGTAGTGCATCGACTGCAACGGTGACTGGTGTGCCGCCTCGCACCGTGCCGGCTGCCGCTTGCGGCAGCGCCGCCTCGATCCACACGGTGGACAGGCCGTTCAAGGTCATCAACGTCTGGCCTGCGCTGACTCGCTGGCCTTCACGCACGTCCAGTGTCGTGACGATGCCGGCCTGCGGCGCATGCAAGGTGATCGCGGCATCCGAGCCATGACGCGACGACTGAATATCTGCAGGCGTCAGGCCCAATACCTGCAGGCGTTCGCGCGACGCAGCGCGCAAGTCTTTCGCGTCGGCCGACTGTACTTGCTGAAGCGCGCGGTATTCCGCCAGCGCGCTGTTCCATTGCGGAGCCAGCAGTTCGACCAAGGGCGCGCCGGCAGCGACGGCCGTGTACGGCGCACGCACATCGAGCCTGGCAATGACGGCGTCGACTCGCGCGCTGACGGTCATGGCGTGCCGCAGATCCCACGTGATCGTGCCTGGAACCCGGATCGCGGAAGCCAGCACACGGCGTTCCACCACAGCGGTGCGCACGCCCAGATTCTGCACGGTGGCCGGGTCGATCCGGACGATATCCCTGGCGGCGCCCTCGCCGACCGGCCGTTCATCAGCCGGCCTCTCATCAGCATATTTGGGCACCATCTGCATACCCATCGGCGACAGGCCCGGCTTGTCGAAGTGCTGCTGAGGCGCCATCGTGTCGTACCAGTACAGAACTTTTTTGCTGCCGCTTTCCGGCGCGGATGTTGCGTTATGGGTCGGCGATGGCGTCGCCGGCGAATGGCCGCGGCCACCGAGATAGCCGATCAACAGCAGCGCCATCGCCAGCACCGCTGCGGCGAACATCATCAGTGCGCGCTTCATGGCGTCGTCTCCGAAGTGGGCAACAAATAGGCCAGTGCCGCCCAGGCACGGCCGTACTCCGCTTGCATGCGGACGTAGTCGGTGTGGTGGGCAATCTCATCGCGACGGGCCTCCAGCAAGGGCTGGATGTCGCCGCCGCCCCGATACGCGGCGAGCGCCAGGGCCACGCGGTCGTTGGCCAAGGGAAGCAACTCATCGCGGTGCCGGCGCACTTGCTCGCCGAGTGATTGCCATTGCGCCCAGGCGGACTGGATCGCCTCGATCTGCTGGCGGCGTGCGTCATCGTGCTCGGCGTGAACGGCATCCAGGTCGGCCGCACGGGCGGAAATGCCCCGATCCTGTCGGTTGCGGGTGAACAGCGGCAGGCTTACACCGACCTGCAACGACACCATGTCGGATAAGCCGCGCACACGGGAGCCATAGTTCATGCCGACGCTCCATTCCGGATGCTTGTCGGCGCGTGCGGCGGCGAGAGCCGCCTCGGCGGCCCGCTCGCGAGCCGGCCATTCCAGCAGATTGCCCTGGTGATCGAGGCTGGCCAGCAAGAACGCTTCGTCATGCGGCAGCACGGCAAAGTCCGGCGCATCCACCAAGGGTTGATCGGTCGGGGAGCCCAGCCAGCGCGCAAGGCCCGCGCGGGCCTGAGCTTCGCGTGCATTCGCCTCATCGAGGCGGTTTTCCAGGTCAAGGGCCGCCATGCGAACGGCCAGCACTTCTGCCGCAGTGCCGGTGCCACCCCGCAATCGCGCTTTCGCCACAGCCACGTCTTGCGCCCATGCCTGCCGCATGGACTGCAACATCATCGCTTCGTGGCGTGCACCCCACGCGGTGATCCAGGCATCGGCCACCTGCTGTTGAATCGACAAGGCGGTCGAAACTTCCGACGACGCGGCCAAATCCGCATTGGCGCTGCCCATGGCTCGTCCGGCCTGGCGCTTGCTGCGTGAAGGCAGCACCTGACTGATCCCGACGGTGCGCATCGTCATGCTGTCGCCGCCAGCCGTAAATGCCCCCGGCCCCTGCACGGCCAGCTTGTCGACACCGACAGTAAGCTGCGGATCGGGCAACGCACCTGCACGGGCAGCTTCCTGCCGAGCCGATTCCGACTGGGCGCGGCGCGCCTCCAGCACCGGTGCGCGCTCGACCGCCTGCCGTATGGCCACATCGAGCGTCAGTACGGCGGGTTCACGCCCCCATACGGGTGAAACGAAAAGCAGCGCGGCAGCCCACGGCAACCAGCACGCATATCGCGCCGAACGGGCGCGAACACCAAAGAGACGGGAAAACATGTTGAGCTCCAATCGAAAACCAGCACAGCCGTGCGCGCACGGCCGATGGACGGCTAACGATCGGGGGCTAAATCAACAGGGAACAGAACCGCAACGTGGGCGGTGGATCGGGACGATGCAGCGCCGTGTTCGGCAACGCGACCCGATCAGCTGAGTGCGCGAGCGTTCCCAGCAACACGGGTGATACGGAGGCGAGCAGAAGCGGAGGAACCGTCGGCAGGCTCGCATCATGCGCCGACACGGCATTGCCGGAACAGTGTTCGGCACACCGCGGGTCCGTACTTACGTGATGCACGGCCGCCAACTTCGCTTTAGAGCCCATGCCCATCGCCGCACAATCGCCCGTCATGGCGACGTCGGTTGCGGCCGAGGGCAACGTGCAGGCATAGGCCGCCATGGCCAGTTGTTGGAACAGCAGACAAAACAGCACGATCCCCGTCCATAGGACACGGCGGCGACGGCTGATGTGAAAGCGTCTGCGCATGGCAAGGCCATCTTAGCGCAGCTGGAGGTAGGTCCAGTCAAGTGGGCAGAGGCTCAGTATTGACCAATGTCCCCGAGTGAGCAGCGTACTGAGCAAACCGGTCGTCCGTGACGGGGTTTGAAGCATTGGTTGGTTCGGACTCTTGCGCACGAATGGTCCCATCAGTGGTAGCCGTGGATCTGGAGCGTGGAATGATGCATACGCGATCGGTGAGCCATCGTGCTACCCCACTTGCTTGATAACGGTGCGAAATGCGGCAGGATATGAAACCGATGGTGCAAGTCCCATGTTTCCGACGCCTGGAATGATGGTCGCCATTCTATGAAAGCAACTCGATCTAGCTTCCTGCTCCTGGCCACCGTCGCTGCAGTGTCGGCGACATGGGTGTATTGGCACCCGACCGAAGCCGATTCGCAAAGCGAAAGCAAACCTGTCGCCTCCGCATCGTCGGGCGTGTCGCCCGAACGGCCGGCTGTCACGCGGCCAGAGGTGGCGCCACCGCATGGGGACGGGACCGGTACAACGCTCGATCAACGAGCCGATGTTGCGCGGATTTCCGCACGCTTCGAACAAAGTCGGCGGTGTTATTTCGCCCAGGCCGAGGCCGATACCATGAAGTCCGTCATCCGGTCTTGCAAAGATCTCGCGCGACTCCCCTACGCCCAAGCACAGTTTGCCAGCTGCTCGGCAGACCTCGACAAGAACGAATCGACTCTGCAAGAACTGAAGCACGATCTGGATGGTTGTACCGGTGACGAATCAACGGCCAGGCACTACTACGAGGCGACGAAAGCGGCAGCATTGCGGGGCAATGCCGATGCGCAGGCCTGCTACGTGCAATCCATATTCCAAAGCAATGGAACAGGTCTTGCGTATTCCCCGCAAGATGTCGACGACTATCGCCGCGACACGCCGCGCTATATTTCCGACGGGCTGGCCCGGGGAGACTGGCGGATCGTCAGCCTGCTCGCCAGAGGTGGACACGACGATGGCTTAAGTCTGTTGCCTCTGGTCACCAAGGACGATGCCTATATCCAGTACGTGATGAATCGGCTCCTGCAACTGGGGGCGGAAGGGACGTACGCCCAGTATCTGGGGCGGTCCATTCAAATGGACTTTTTGTCGCCCGGCATCACCACTCCGCCGCCCCTGACTCAGCAGCAAGTTGCTACAGGGATCGCGGAGGCGCAGTCCCTCTATCGAAAGTCCTTCGACCGGAAGCCCTTGCTCGACAGAGCCCCCATTGCCTGTCCGGGAGGCTGACCCGTGCCGATCTGGCTGACCAGGCATCGTTGGACACGAAATAAATCAAAACGACGAGAAAACGCCGCTCCGATACCGCAATGGCGTTCAGCCAGGGGTGCTCTTGAATCAACAGCTAGTCGGAACAGCCAGACGGGCGGCTTTTTGCTGATCCTGGGCATCGGCCGGCATTGCTCCCGCACGTAGGCTAAAATCGGCACTCTGCACCCCCAGGAGTTCGTGATGCGCCCGTTTCCGCTCGGTGAAGATATCGACCTGCTGCGCAAGTCCGTGCATGCGTTTGCGGAAAAGGAAATCGCGCCGCGCGCCGACCGCATCGACCGCGACAACCTGTTTCCCGCTGACCTGTGGCGCAAGTTCGGCGAGATGGGCTTGCTCGGCGTCACCGTGCCGGAGGAATACGGCGGCAGCGGCCTGGGTTTCCTGGCGCACATGGTGGCGATGGAGGAAATCTCGCGCGCATCCGGCTCGGTTGGCCTGTCCTACGGCGCGCACTCCAACCTGTGCCTCAACAACATCTATCACAACGGCAATGAGGCGCAGCGGCAGAAGTACCTGCCGAAATTGTGCAGCGGCGAACACGTCGGTGCGCTGGCGATGAGCGAACCCGGCGCCGGCTCCGACGTGGTCGGCTCGATGAGCTGCAAGGCCGAGCTGCGCGGCGATGTGTGGGTCGCAAACGGCACCAAGATGTGGATCACCAACGGCCCGGATGCCGACGTGCTGCTGGTCTACATGCGCACGGCACCGCGCACCGCCGGCAGCCGCTGCATGACCGCCTTCATCATCGAAAAAGGCATGAAGGGCTTCAGCACCGCGCAGAAGCTGGACAAGCTCGGCATGCGCGGCTCCAACACCTGCGAGCTGGTGTTCGAGGACTGCGAGATCCCGGCCGAAAATATCGTCGGCGAAGTCAACGAAGGCGTGCGCGTGCTGATGAACGGGCTGGACACCGAACGGCTGGTGTTGTCCGGCGGCCCGATCGGCCTGATGCAGGCCGCGCTGGACATCACCATGCCGTACGTGCGCGAGCGCAAGCAGTTCAACGCGCCGATCGGTACGTTCGAGATCATGCAGGCGAAAGTCGCCGACATGTACACCGCGCTGCAGAGCTCGCGCGGCTTCGCCTACATGGTGGCGCAGCAGTTCGACAACGGCGTGAAGTCGCGCATCGACCCGGCGGCGTGCCTGCTGAATGCCTCGGTCAACGCGGTGAAGGTGGCGCTGGAGGCGATCCAGTCGCTAGGCGGCAACGGCTACATCAACGAATTCCCCGCCGGCCGCCTGCTGCGCGATGCGAAGCTTTACGAGATCGGCGCCGGCACGAACGAGATCCGCCGCATGCTGATCGGCCGCGAGCTGTTTCACGGCAAGGCTTGATGCGCTTACGCATGCAGTGACGTCACACCCTCGATCGGTGCGGCAACGGTCTGGTGCATGTCGAAGACCAGCAGCTCGTTGTCGCCGCGCCGCAGCCATGAGGCAGGACAGTACAGCCGTTGCTGCGGACCGAGGTTCCAGTAACGGCCAAGCAGGTGGCCGTTGATCCACAGATAGCCCTTGGTCCACCGCGCCATGTCGATATAGCTGTCGCCGAGCTGGTCGAGGCGGATCGTGGCCTTGAAGAAAATGCCTGCACGCGACGGTGCGCTCACTACCGGCTTCAGCTGGCGGATGAAGCCGTCATCCAGCGGCAGGCTGCAGACATCCCAGTGTTCCAGCACGTTTTCGTCGAGGCGAATGCTGCCCACGATCCCCTTGCGATCGGCCATGGCCTGGCCGAAGCCGACGTGACCGAAGCTGTCTACCAGGATATCGACCAACGCGGATTTCCCCTTTCCGCGCGGGAGATCGACCCGGCTGCCTTTTCGCAGCCGCGGATTCTCTACGCGCGACACCGCATCGACATAGAGGCCGTCGCTGAACACGGTGGCGTAGTCACGCGCGCCGTCTATCGTCAGCGCGCCACCTTCGCCATGGATCTTCCTGCGGTACAGCACCAGGCCGTGATCCTGCGCGAACAGCAGCTCGTTGGCTTGCGGCGCGCGCACCGGCGTCGCTTGCGGCAGGTTGTCCCATAGCGAGGCGTGCGCCACCGGCGTCACCGGCGCAAAACGGATCACCGGCGGCGTGGCCGGCACTTCCGGCAAGGGGCGCTGCGCGTGTGCAGCGAACAGCTTGCGGAAGGCGTGATAGTCGGGCGTGGCTGCACCGCGCTCGTCGATCGGCGCGCCATAGTCGTAGCTGGTGATCACCGGCTCGAAATGCGAGTAGTCGTCCTTCGCGTTGGCACCGGCGCCGAAGCCGAAGTTGGTGCCGCCATGCACGACATAGAGGTTGAACGAACGCCCCTGCTCCAGCAGCTGGCGCAAGGTGCCGGCGTAATCGCCGCGCGCGAAGTCCTTGTCGCCCCAGTGCGTTAGCCAGCCCGGATAACCTTCGCCTATCCATACCGGTGCTTCGCCGGCGATCTTCTGCGCGGCCTCGAAATCCGTGTCGCCGTCCAGCCCCAGCACGGCGCCAGGCAGATACGTCTGCTGTTTCTGGATCTGTCCCAGTCCGTCGGAGATCGAGAACGGTCCCTCGATGCCGCGCTCCTGCCACATCGACCGCAGCAGCTTGAGATAGTCCAGGTCATGCCCGAACGAGGCGTATTCGTTCTCGACCTGCACCATCAGGATCGGGCCGCCTCGACCAACCATCAGCGGCGCGATATGCGGCGCGACCGCATCCAGGTAGCGCCGTACCGCGGCCATGTAGTCGGGGTCGCCCTTGTCCCGCACGCGGACGTCGGGATGGCGCAGCAGATACGGCGGCAGCCCGCCGAAATCCCATTCGCCGCAGACGTACGGACCAGGCCGCAGGTATACCCACATGCCCTCTTCCTGGCACAGCTTGATGAAGCGGACGAAGTCGCGATTGCCGCTCTTCAGGTCGAATATGCCGGGCGCGGATTCCAGTGCGTTCCACATCAGATAAATCGCGATGGTGTTGAGGCCCATCGCCTTCGCCATGCGGATGCGATGGCGCCAGTATTCGGCGGGAATCCGGATCGGATGCATCTCGCCGCTGCGGATCTGGAACGGACGGCCATCGAGCAGGAAGTGCTGCGAGGAAAGTTCGAGCCGGTGCGACTGGCCGTCCGGCATCCGCTCGACCGGCATGCCCGATGCGGCAGTGCCCGCCACGAGGCGCGAACTGAGCGCGGCCAGCGGAGTCAGGACAGTCAGGCGCAGAAAATCTCGTCGCTGCATGGGGGTTCCTTGGGGCAAAACTCGTGAGCTTGTTATCGTGGGCTTGTGTGTGCAGCTAAATGTTCAATGCCGATCCGAGGCCATGGTCGCATCGTTGCAGCTGCCGAGCCGTTTGGCGACTTCGCCAGCGAGTCGCCAGGCATCGCCTTGCGCCGTGGTGGGCAGGGTTTCGTGCGAGTGCGACCATGCTTGCTCCATCGCGAACCAATCGATCGGTTGCGGCATGGCGTTCGTGCTCAACGCCTCTTCCAGCGAAGCAAAATAGCGCTGCCAGCGCGGCGCATACAGTCCGCTCACCAGGCCGGACAATTCGCGGTTGGCATAATCGTGCAGGCCGCCGCGATCGGCACCGGAGCGATTGCCCCAATGCGTGACGATGGCGCGCTGGTCGTACTCCTGTTGCGCCGCTTCGGTGGTGCCGGTTCGCGCATGCGCCAGCCAGTTTCCAAGCAGGAAATGCGGATCGCTGGCCAGCAGCCGGTCCAGCATCGCCATGTCGTCCAGCCATTGCTTGGCAAGCGCATGGAAGTGCGCCACGTCCTTCGCCTCATAAGCGGCCTTGATCTGCGGCAGCAGCACGCGCGCCCGGTTGCTCAAGGCCTGCCGCGTCACGTCGACCAGATCGTAGCGGTACGCACTGCTGTCGCGCCCCGCGGGCGCCACCTGCAGCAGCTCGCACACGGCCATCTCGAAGTGCGCGGCGTCGTAGCGCATCGCTGCGGGCGACCAATGGGCTGCGGTGCCCACATCCAGGCTCGGTCGTGCATTGAACAAGCTGTCCTGTGGTTCGGACCATTCGCCAGCCGGCATCGCGTAGGCGGTGTGCGCGAGGATGCGCCACGCGGCGGTCGCATGCGGGTCGATACCGCCGTAGCGGTACGTCGCGTAATCGGCGAACCATGCCGCCGCATCGATCGGCTGCGGCTGCCACGCCAATGCAGTGAACAGCGCGAACGCGGCCGGGTCGGCTCCGCTGCCCTCGGGCATCCAGGCGATGCCGCGCAAGGCGCTGCCGGGCTTGCCGCGCCACGACGCAAAGCGGGCCAGCCACACGCCGGCGTTCGCGCCTAGCGTGGTATGCCCGCCGAAGTTGTTGATGCTGCCGAAGGCGTAAGGCGCACCATGCCAGTCCTTTTCGCGATCGATACCGTCGTAGCGGTCGGAAAGCCCGTCGACGACCAGCAGCTTGCGATGATCCAGCGCATCGACCACCGCGATCTGCGGATTGTGCTGCCAGCCCAGCATCACCCAGCGCGCATCCGGGTGCGCCGTCTGCAGCGCGGCCATCACCCGCTTCGCGGCGGCAGCCACCGGCACGTTGCCGGCCCGGCCGCCCTCGTGCAGCAGATCCATCTTGTACATCGAGGTATCGCCGAACAGTGCTCGCTGATGCCGGTAGAACGCGGCGGAAATCTTCGCGTACAGCGGTTCGCGCGGATCGAGCCAGTCCGGCCGGGTGAAGCCCACCCACTCGCCCTGCGGCACCACGTTCACGGCGGGATGTTTCGCCCCGAACTGCGGCGGCACGGTGCCGAAGTAGCCGGGAAACACCGGCGTCATACCCAGCTCGCGCAGACGCGCGACGATTTTCTGCGCCAAGGCGGTGCGGCGCGCGAACTGCGCGGGCGACACCGGACCACCAGATGTCGACAGGTTCTGCGCCGACATGTTCTGCAGCAGCCACCACGGCTGGTGCGCAGCGGCGGGAATCCACGCGCGGATCTGCGCGTCGTCGTAGCCGAAATCGCGGAACGTGCGCCGGTACACTTCCTCCGTGCCGATCGGCATGAACACTTCGTTGACGCCATGCAGCGCCAGCAGGTCGAGCTTGTGTTCCCAGCCGGGCCAGTCGAGATAGGCATCGGAATAGCCGTCATCGACATCGTTGAGCGCGAAGCGGTCCGGCACCTCGGCATCGCGGCGGATCGGCGATGCCGGTGCCGGCAAGGAGATCGGCAGATGCGCCAGGCTATCGCCCGGCCAGCCGATGCTTATCCGCGCCACTTGTTGCAGATAAGTCTCCACGCCGGTCAACAACACGGCGGGCGAAGTGCCGGCCACCACGATATGGCCTGCCGTGCCATGGATCTCGAAGCGATCGCCGCCCTGCCCGTGGTCCAGCGCCAGCAGCTCGAACTGCGCCTGCTGTCGCGGCAACAGGCGCTGCAGCGCGGCGCGCGCCGGAGCGATGTCGAACGCCGGCTTCGCCGCAGCCGCGAAGGCCGGCACGATCATGGCGCAGACCAGCCACCCGCACACGGCTGCTAACCGCTTCGAAAAATGTCTGTGCTGCATGGTGGCATCCCCTGCTCGTTCGAAAAACTGGCGGCCAGTGACGCGACGGTCCATCGAAAAAGTTCCGCTTCTGGCATCAGTTAACAGGCGAGGGGGACTGCCGTCAACGCGGACCTGCTTGCCATGATCAACAGTTGAAGCACCGTGTGCAGCCGGTCAGACCGACCGGCTGCACACGGTGACACGCACCTTCAGTTCGCTTGCGTCATCGTCCACTGCTGATTGGTGGTGCCGTAGCATGGGTACTGGATGAGCAGCGTGCCTTTGGTGAGCGAAGAACTCGTCACATCGAGGCACTGGCCGCTGTTCTGGTCGACCAGCTCGTAACCGCTGCCCTGCGGCTTGAGCTGCCATTTCTGCTCGGCTCCGCCGGTGCAAGTCGCCTGAACCACCGGCGCGCGCATGGCTGTCGAGGCATTCTCGACCGCCATGCACAGCCCGCTCGTCACGTTCTTGGCGGTCCATGAGCCATCGGCATTCTTCGCAAACATCCATTTCTGGTTGTTGTAGCCGGTTTGCGGCCACTGGATCAGCTGCGTATTGCTGGTGGTCGAACTTGCGGGGTCATCCACGACCAGGCCCGAGTTGACGCTTTTCACCCAGTACGTCACGCCGGCAGGCGCACTGACGGTGAGGTTGATGGGACTATTGTGCGTGAGCGAGCCGGCGGTGCCGGTCACGGTAACCGTTGCACTGCCGATCGCGGCCGTGGGTCCCGCGGACAGCGTCAGCGTGGAGGTGCCCGGGGGCATCAGCGACGTCGGAGAAAATGTAGCCGTCACCCCACTCGGAAGTCCGGAGACGGACAGATTGACCGACGAATTGAAGCCGTTGAGGCCGGAGACAGTGATCGTGTCGGTGGCTTGCGAGGCCTGGCTCAGACCGACCGACGTCGGTGATGTGGTGATGCCGAAGTCGGGCACGCTCGTGCTCCAGACGTCGGTGATCGGGGTGGCGGCGGAGGCATTGCCGAGCGCGGCCAGGCCATACATGTCCTCCAGTGTCCGCAGCACGCTGTAATGATTGATCGACTCCGCATAAGCACCGGGCTTGATGTTCGCGCCGGCGAACAGCGTGAGGATCCGGTTGCCCGTGGTGGTGTCGTCGTCCTCGTCCCAGGTCAGGATCAGCAGGCTGTTGTGAGTCTTGGCCCAGTTGACGTAGTTGTTGATATGAGAGCTCAACCAGCTGTCGCCGATCGATACGGAGCAGTCGTGCATGTCGTTACACAGGTTCGGAATCACGAACGACAGCGTCGGCAATTGAGTGAAGTCGGTCGGGAACGAGGTGTAGGGCAGATTCGTCGACGGCGAAAGATTGCTGAAGTCCACCCACGGGTTGTGCCGGCGGACATATCCCGATGTTCCGTACCCGCAGCCGGTGTATCCGATCGACGGCATGGTCTCCGAGTAGCCGGCAAAGGTGTAGCCGGCAGCAATCAGCTGGTGGCCGAGATTGTCCGTGCCGAAGGTGTGCGGACAGGTGTCGTCGGTGATGCCTTGGGTGGATCCGGAAAACAAGGCCAGGTAATTCGGTTGGCTCGGATGCGTCACTGCATAGGACTGGGTGAAGTTCACGCCACTGGAAAGGAGCGAATTGATATAAGGCGCGTCGGTGGTATTGCCGACGATGCTGCTGATGCTTTTGTTCTCCATGACGACGATCACGACGTGGTCGTAACGGGGAATCACGCCACTGGTCGCTGCCGTAGCGGAAAGGGAACGAAATTGCCCCGTGTTATCCGATGTGGTGGTCCGGGTCTGCGAGGACAAATTCACGTCGGTGGACGACGCACCGAATGCGTGAGCGTTGCCTACGGCGCTGATGGCAACGGCAGCGAGTAATACGCAGAGATGAGCCCATGTTGGGCGACGTACTTTCATGATGATGACGATCCTTTTTCGCTAATGGAGGAATGGGGGCGCACCGACCTGCACGCTGCAAGCACGCGTCGATCCGCCCCGCTTGGATGCATCAGCGGGGAGCGTGCTTGATGGGAATGTGTCGTGCCGCGCGAACAAGCCTGATATCGCGGGCGTATGGCGCATCAGATACGAAGGAGACATGCACATCGTGCGCATGTTGGAGCAGCGTCCGAACTGGACTGCCGCTCCCATCGCGATAACGCCTACCGAGCATCCACGACTAATCAATAACACGATCCGCATGCATCGATGTGTGACGCAATCGATTGCTTGCCGATGTCGTGCGATTGTCTTGCCGACGAGTGCAGCGAATGCGGAAGTCGCACCTCGCGCACAACAACGCAGACGAGCGAACCGGCAGTTGCAGGCCAGCGCTCAAACACGCCATGAGCGCCGGATTTCAACGGTGTTTCGATCTGGCAGGACTTCGTCTACACGGCCTTCGCAATGCAACGGCCATCAAGGCGAACTGCTGTCGGGCACGATGTCGACGGCATCGATCGTCACCGGCAGGTGATCGCCCTTGTGGAAGGGCTCGACCGGAGTCAGCTCCACCTGCATGGCATAGGGTTGGGCGCGCAGGTCGCGCTGCACGCGGAGGCTGGCGCCGGCATCGTGGTCCGTGGCTAGCGGCAGCGTCTGCCGCTTTCCATCCACGCGTACATCCAATCTGGTCGGCGATGTCGCACCGTGATAGTGAACGGTGAGCCGGTAATGCCCCGCCCCGATGGCGGTGTACCAGCGCAACTTGTAGACCGTCGAGGGATCCTCGTAACCGTAGCCGTTGTAATTCAGGAAATGCTGCGCGTGCTTCACCTCGAGATGCACCGCGCCGTTGGCATCCGGCGACACGGCATCGGGCCGCACATGCAGCGCACCGTCGAACGGCAGCGCCACGACCGGCATGTAGCCGGCATGATCCAGCCTTGCGATCCGGACCGCGGCGCCTTGCGCATCCAGCGTCACCGTGCCTGCCTTGGCGCCGGTGTCGGCAAGCAGTCGTGCCGGACCGAAGCGCGTGTCGACCACGCCTGGCAGGCGCAACACGCCGTCCGTCGGCGGCTTTTCCACGAATAGATAGAGCGTGTGCGCACCGAGCGTGGCATAACCGAAGTCGAGCTTCTTGAACGGCGAGGCTTGCGTGGCGTAGATCGCTTCGCCGCGCGGTCTGAGCCAATCGCCGATGCCGCGCAGCACGTCCGCCTCGTACGGCACCACCGAGCCGTCGCCCTCCGGACCGATGTTGAGCAGATAGTTGCCGCCCGCGCTGGCTACACGTACCAACCGCGCGATGTTCTCGCGGATCTTTCCGGACAGGTCGTCGCGCTGCTGCCACGAACGATAGCCCCAGGTCTGCGGAAAGATCGACGCGGGAGACTGCCACGGCTCCTCCATCGCCACGTCGGGCTCCTGGTTGTCGCCCATCACGGTGAAATCGCCTTGATAATTCCACACGCGGCCGGACACCATCGTCTGCGGCTGCAGATCGTGCACCGCGCGGGTGAAGCGTGCGCTCTGCGCCGGTGTGGGCTTGCCCATGTCGAACCAGATCTCGGCAATCGGACCGTAATGGCCAAGCAGCTCCTTGATCTGCGCCACGTTGAAGTCGGCCTGGGCCGGCGTGATCGGATTGGAGTTGGTGTCCAGGTATTGGCCGTGCATCCAGTGCCAGTCGATGGTGGAGTAGTACACGCCGAACGGCATGTGCGCGCGCGCGCAGGCGTCGGCCAACTCCTTCACCACGTCGCGCTTGTAAGGTGTGGCGTCGACGATGTTGTAGCGGTTCTGCTTGGTATGGAACATCGCGAAGCCGTCGTGGTGCTTGGCGGTGAGCACGATGAACTTCATGCCTGCCGCCTTCGCCAGCGCCACGATGGCGTCGGGGTCCCACTTCTGCGGATCGAAGCGTTTTGCCAGCGCTTCATATTGTTCCGCCGGCACCGGCGCATGCGACTGGATCTGCTCGCTGTAGCCGTAGCCAATCTGTTTCCCGTCCCATACACCACCCGGCACCGAAAACAATCCGAAGTGGATGAACATGCCGAACCGGCGCGCCTGCCAGGCCCCGACCGTAGCCACGTCGGGCCGTGGTCCGGCGAGCGGCAGCGGCTGACCGGACGGTGCCATGCCGTTCGCCTGCACTGCGCCGGCGAACGCGGCGAGAGCCAGCAGGCACCCTTTCTTCATGTTCATCGACTCTCGCTTGCCCACGTTCGCATCGCTCCCGTTGTCTGGATAAAAACCTTGCGAGCCTTCGTCACCTCTTCACATCCATCCCCATGCAGGCCTCGCAGGCAGACAACGGTATCTCCTCATCCGGCTTTCAAACAACACGATTCATTTGCACGCATGCCGCGCTGCCACGCGTCGGGTTTGATCAGCCTTGGTTCAATGCTCCGTGAGTGGTGTCAGCTCCAGCGTCAGCACTTCGAATGGCGCGAGCTGCAGCGTGCTGGCGTGGTCGGCGTCCAGTTGCTGCGGCAACGTGCTGCCGCCGGTCTTCCACACATCGCGCACGCTGAAGCGGCGCGCGGCGCCTGGCGGCAATTCAAGCTGGCGTTGCAGGTCGAGCACCGCGGTCTGTACCCGCTCCCCCGGATTGCGTAGCGTGACGATAGCCTTGCCCGGCGTCCATGCGGCCCATCCATATGCGTCGAGCCGGCCGGGATTGCCGCCGATCCAGTGCGTATCGCGCAGCACATCGGCATTCGCACGCGACCATTTGGCGGCATCGGCCAGTGCATCCCAGTCCTTGCTGCTCAGCAGTGAGGGCGTGATGTACATCTCCTGCAGCTGCGTGCCGGTGCCGAAGTACGAGCGCACTTCGTTGGCAAAGTCGTGGCCCGGATCGGTATTGAGCCGCGGATTCTGCTGCGCATAGATGATGCCGTGGAGCATCAGCGAGTTGATTGGAAACAGCGGCCCTTGCAACACGATGTTCTGGTAGGTCTGCTGGTCGCGGTAAGTGATCCACCGCTCGCGCATCGTGCCCACGCCGGTGTACCAGTCGTCCTCGCCGCTGCGCCAGATCGTGTCCGCATAGCGCAGCCAAAACGGCGAGGCCCAAGTGCCGGTGGTGAGGTTGATGAAGGTGTTCGGCTTGTCCTTGCGGATGTCCTGGATCAGCTGGATCGCTGCGGCGAAATCGCTGTCGAAGCGGCTGCCTGGAAACACGCTGCTGACATTACCGGTGCCGTCGAACTTGAACTGATTGATGCCGTTCTCGTCGATCAGCTTCATCACCACGTCGTGGAAGCGCTGGTAGTACTTCGGGCCGGACAGTTCGAAGCCGCCCTCGTTGGTCTCGTAACCTTGCGCCTTGCCGCCCGCGATGCGTTCCTGCTGCGGCTTGCTGTAGCCGCCCCACGGCGACAGCCACACGCCCGGCGCTGCACCGTACTTGGCGGCAGCCTCGCGCAACGGCACGAAGCCGTGCGGAAAATCCTTGCTGAAGTTCCAGGTGCCCGAACGATCGTCCCAGCCGTCGTCGAACAGGTAGGAGTCCAGCTGTACGCCGCGCTTGACGTGCAGCTCCTCGCCGATGGTGTTGATGCGATCCAGCGCCTCCGCCTCGGTGTAGGGATTGAAGAAGCCGATGTCGTACCACGAGTTGTAGTGCAGGAAGGATCGATAGGTATGCGCGCGTTCGCGTTCGACGTAACTGGCGAAATCGCGGCGCAGCTGGCCATCGCGCACCACGCCGACCACCGCCGAGTAATCCACCGTCTTACCCTTCTCCAGCGGCAGCGTACGCGACAGCGTGAGCTTCGCTTCGTGGTGGTATACCGTGCTGTCGGAAAGCGGGTTCTCGAAACCGAGGTAGACATCGTCGACCACCACGGGCGAACCGTTCGCCGTGCCCACTACCTCGGCATCGCCCACCTGCGATTGCAGCAGCGATACCTTGGCGATCTTCTCGTCCTGCTTCAGCGCGCTGATGCTCACTTCCTCGCGCAGATAGGACGAACCGTCGCGCTGCACGAGCTTCCAATCCACGCGGAAGCGGCCCTCCGCATCGCCGAAGCTGGCCTCGACCGCGTTGCCTGGCAGGCGCCCGGCCAGCCGCGAGGCCTTGGCATCCACCGGCAGCTTCACCGCACGCGGTTTCGATCGCAGATTCATGTCCGAAGCCTTGAGCATGCTGCCATCGGCCAGCACTAGTGCGAACGGCGCGTGCACGGCAAGCGTGCGGCCGTGCACGCGGTCGGTCACCGTCATGTCGACGAGATGCTGCCCGTCGAGCTTCCAGTGCGCCTCGATCGCAGCGTTGCCGAAGCTATCCGCACCCTGCTTGTCGACGAACGCCGCCGTGCCGGGATCGAGTACCAGCTCGCCGGTGGCGACGCTGTCCTCGGCATGCGCCGAGCCGAGGCCCGCCAACACGGCCATCAGGCAGGAAGCCAGCAGGTTCACGCGCGACGAACGAAGGGAATGGAGATGCGATGCTGGCATGACGACCTCTCGTGATGATTTGACTGGGCCGACGGAAGCATCGCGTGGATGCCCCGTCGGCGTGACTCGAAAGCGCCGCCCGGCATGGCCGGACGGCGGGATTGCCGCAAGGCGGCATGGATCGCCGCCACCCTTGTCAGTAGTCGTAGGTGACGCCGATCCGCACGTAACGTGGCGGCTGCAGCACCAACGGCGTGCCGTAGAGCGGATTCGGCGTACCCGCGCTGTTCCCGTTGTAATCGGGCGACAGGTTGAGCGGTGCCTGGCCGTTGAATACGTTGAACACGTCCACGCTGAAACCGAGCTTGTGGTCGGCAAACGCCGGGCGGTAGTGGATGCCCAGGTCAAGCTGCTTCATCCATGGCAGGCGTCCGGTTGCCCCCGGCGGCGACGGCTGGCCGTTGCACCAGTGGTAGTTGGAGCCGTAACCGTCCGGATCGGTCTGGCCTGGCCCGTAGTAGCCCAGACAGTACTTCGGTCCACCCGACGTCAGGTTGAGGTTGGCCGAAAGCAGCAGCTCGGGCGTTACCGCGTAGTAGCCGTAGGCCTTGATCACATTCGTGTGATCGTTGCCTTGCGGGCCATTGGCGTAAGCCATCAGTTCCGGGAAATCCCAGTCCTCGTTCTGCGTGCCGCCGATGGCCCTGATGTCGGACTGGCCTTGGCCTTCGCTGTTGCCGTAGCTGCGCGAGAAGGCATAGCTGACCTTGCCGTACCACTTGCCGTCGAACGGATGCTCGAGGAAGGTCTCCAGCGCGTAATAGCGGCGCACCGCACGCGGGAACTGCATGTCGGCGTTGGACAGCGTCACGCTGTGGAAGGTGCCGCTCGGATCCTGCACTGCGAAGGTGTTGGCCTGGCCCGGGTTGATGTAGTAGCAGGTGGCGGTGTTGACGTCGGTGATGCCTTCCGAAGCCGACTTGTCTACCACCGCCTGGACGTCGCACCAATCGTCGATCACGTGCCGCAGCATGCGCCGGGTGAGCTTGGCGCCATAGACCCAGTTCGGGCCGGCGGTCTTGCTGAAGCCGAGCATGAACTCGTCCTGATCCATGGCCTTGAGGCTGGTCGCTGTCATGGTGCGCGGATCGGGCGTCTGGCCGTAAGCACCGTTCGGCGACACCGGCGGCGACATCTGTGTCAGGCCGGTTGGCGTGCCGTCCGCCGCGATACCACTGTACGTGTAGAACTGCGAGGTGGCCACGTAACCGTTGGCGGGATCACCCGGGGCGATCGGCGAGCCCAGGTAGTAGCGCCCGGCATTGCCGAACACCTTGAACGAGCTGTCGCCGAACACGTCCCAACTGAAGCCCAGGCGCGGCGCCCACTGCGGCTTGGTCTGGCGCATATAGGCGCTGGCGCTGGCGTTGGTGTTGGTGAAGCCGTCATCGCGCAGGCCGATGGAGAACAGCAGGCGGTCGTTGAACTGCCACTGGTCCTCGATGTACTCGGCGCGCTCGCTGGAGAACAGGTTGCCGCCCTGGTTGAAGATGTACTTGTAGGCGTAGTAACCACTCGCCCCGTTCGGGTAACTGGCCGGAGCTCCCACACCGAGGCTGGGAAACAGCGGCTGATTCGCGGGCGTCACATAACCATAAATCCATTGGTAGCCCGGCCCGGAGGTCAACTCCTCCTGATTCCTGGCCGCCGTGCGCAGGTTGTCGATGCCGGCTGTGATCGTGTGGTTGCCCAGGGAATACGTCAGCGCGACGCGCAGGTTGGTGGACACGAAATTCATGCCCGGGTTGGTGATCTGGTTGACGTTCTGATTGTTGGTGATCGGCGTTCCGCCGTTCAATGCCGGATTCTGGTCCGTATAGTTGCCGATGTACGTCAGGCTCGGATCATAGGCGGGGGACTGGCTGTAGCTGCGCGTCTTCATGCTGCCGTACAAGGCGGTCAGGGTCAGCTTGTCCGTGATGTAGCTGGTGAACTTTGCCGACCACATGTCGCCGCCATGCTTGGTGTTGTTGGCGTAGGACTTGAAGTCCGAATCGCTGAGGGTGTTGTAGTCGTACTTGTAGACGGAGCCGCTCCCCTCGCTCTTCTCCGACGCGCCGGTCAGCTCGAGCAAGTTGCTGTCGTTGATGTTCCAGTTGACCTTGGCATACCACTTGGGCTGCGTGTTCTTGTAGTGCGAGTCGGTGCCGGAAGAAACGCTGTTGACCGTGTTTCCTTCCGTGTGGGTCATTTCCGCCGAGGCGAAGAGGAACAGGCGATCCTTGATCAGCGGGCCGCCCACGTACAGGTCGTAAACGGACGACCAGCTGCTGTTCTGGTTCCTCGGGTCGTACAGCCTGCCGGCCACGGGCGACGGCGGCAGACCGTTCGCGTAGTAGGTGCTGTTCTGGCTGGCGAGCGTCGACGACGGCTGGTAGAGATACTGCCCACCGAAATGCCAGTCGTTGGTGCCGCTCTTGCCGATCATGTTGAGCACGCCACCATCGCTGCGCCCGTACTGCGCGCTGTAGCCACCGGTGTAGACCTCCTCTTGCTCGATGGAGCCATACGGCAAGGTGATGCCGCCCTGGGAGAGGTTCGGATCGGTCGTGTTGAATCCATTGAGGTAGTAAGCGTTCTCCGTCGACGACGAACCGCCGAAGCTGATCAGCGGCTGGCCCGTCGTGCTCTTCGCGCCGCCTGCACCGAGATTGGTCGCCGGAGCCAGCAGCGCAGCCGCTTCCGCGGAATGCGCCAGCGGCAGCTTGGCCAGCTGGTCAGCCGTGAGAACCGTGCGCGAGTCCACCGAGCTGACGTCGATAGGCGGCAGCGCGTTGGCCGAAACGTTCACGCTCGATAGTTGCTTCGCATTCTCCGCGCCCGATGCAGCGCCACCCTCACCACTGAACGAAATCTCCGCAGCTATGCCCACTTGCAGCACCACGTTGTCACGCGTCTGCACGACCTTCCCGTCCTGCATCAAGGTGACCGAATACGTGCCGATCGGAAGCTGGGGCGCGCTATATCGTCCCTGGCTATCCACATTGATGGTACGTGCAAGACCGGAGCTGTTGCGGATAGCGACGGTTTCACCCGCCTGTACCGGAGCACGGCCAAAAATGGTGCTGGTAGTCGACTGTGCTTGTGCGGTGTTCGCGCCAAGCGCGACCAGCAATCCCATGGCGAGCATGGTTCGCCTGAAACCCTGAGCCTTGCCTTCAAAGGCAAAACCATCTTTCTTTTCAATACGCATTGAAATGCCCCTCACGTAGTTCGTTATCGCCCTGCGCAGAAATGACCTCTCCCCTCTGCTACAGGCGGTTGTGGTTACCCGTGGAAACGCCTCCTGCCCACGAACTTGTTCGCCTCTTCATCAAATTTCGAGCGCAAGCGTCTCCGCCGGACCGGTTGGTGGTCCGGTTTGACTCCCTGCTTTTTCAGTCAACCCAGGCGGTGCACTCGAACCTGAGAGCGCAACGCCTCCACCGCTCGCCGTTCGACGAAACCGGTTTCCTGACCTTGCGCATTGGCTGCCCCGCAGGCCACACCCAAGCGCAAGGTTTCTTCCAAATTCATGTTTCGCGTCATGCCCACCGTCATGCCGGCCAGCAGGCAGTCACCAGAGCCCACCGTGTTGCGTATCTGCGCGAGTTCGATCGCGGCATGCCACACACCGTTCGCGTCGGCGGCGACCGCACCCAGCGCGCCCATCGTCACTACCGGCATGGCGACGCCACGGGTACGCAGTTCGTGAACGGCGTCCACTGCTGCAGCGAGATCGCCTATCGGACGTCCGAGCAGTTCGCTGATCTCATCGCGATTGGGTTTGACCAGAAAAGGCTGAGCCTGCACGGCGTGCTGCAGCAGCTCGCCGCCGGCGTCGACCAGACAACGTTTGCCGGCATCGCGCACGTACGTAGCCAGCTCGGCATAAGTGGTCGGCGGAAAACCGCGCGGCAGGCTGCCGGACAACACGACCAGGTCGCTGTCATCGACGCCGCGACGGAATGCCCGCAGCAAGGCCTCCTGCTGCGCGCTGTCCAGCAGCGGCCCCTGTCCGAGAATCTCGGTGATGTGGCCGCTCGCGTCCTGCAACGCGATGCAGGTGCGCAGGTTGTCGGCGATCTCGATGCCGTGGAACAGCACGCCGCGCTCGCACATCTGCCGGCCGATCATGTTGCGATGGGCCGCGTCCACCAGGCCGACCAGCTGCACCCGCTCGCCCAGCGCGGCGATGGTCTGCGCCACGTGCAATCCCTTGCCGCCGGGATACGCCTGCTCGTCGAGCGCGCGACTGACTTCGCCGGGTCGCAGCGTGTCCAGCCGAATGAAACGGTCGATCGCCGTGTTGAAGCCGATGACCGTAATCACCGGGTAGCAGCCAGCAAAGTCTGTACTTCCGACGCGCTGGCCTGCCCTGCCGTGCCGCCGATGCTTCGAGTGGAAAGACTGCCGCAGGCACTGCCCCAACGCAGACAGTCGAATAACGGCAAGCCGCGCAGCCACGCATGCAGGAAACCGGCGTCGAACGAATCGCCGGCGCCGGTGCTGTCGATCGGGTCGACGGCAAAAGCGGGCACCTGGAGCAGGTGCCCCTGCTCCAAGCTGGCGCAGCCACGCTGCCCGCGCTTCACGACGGTTTGCGTATGCCCGTTGTCGAGCGCGTGCAGACCGGCAAGCACCTCGTCGTGTCCGGTGATGGCCGCCAGCTCCAGCTCGTTGGGCAGGAACAGGTCGACTTCGGTCAGCGTATCGAGCAGGTCGGTAGCCCATGCCTGCTGCGGATCGAAGCCGGGATCGAGCGAGGTGCTCAGGCCGGCGCCGCGTGCCCGTGCGAACAGCTGGCGACAGTCGGGCCGCAGCGCACGCTGCAGGTAGTACGAGGAGACATGCAGGTGATCGGCGCCAGCCAGCAGTGCGTCGCTCACCTCGTCCGCACGCAGCGTGTCTATCGCGCCGGGGAAAGTCACCAGTGCCCGATCCTGCGGTGTCGACAGCGAGACAGTGGCGCCTGTCCGCAGCGTGGCGTCAGGGCGCACCGAAGCGATATCGATACCGGCGGCACGCAACGCATCGAGGCAATAATCACCCCAGCTGTCCGCACCGAGCTTGCCGTGGAACGCAACGGGGTTGCCCAGACGGGCCAGCCCCATGGCGCAGATCATCGAGGAGCTTCCCGGCGCCATGATGAAGTCTTCGGCTAGCACCTCGCGGCCTGGCGACGGCAACGCCTGGCAATTCTTGAAGACCAGGTCGACGTTGATTTCGCCGATGAAGAGGACGCGCTTCATGCCTCCCCCGAATGCATGGGGAAGTGTTCCACCACGCGCGTGAGCACGCCTTGCGAAGGCGTGTCGGGCTGGCCGCCCAGGACCAGACAACGGAAGAACGCGAGCAGTTGCCCCACCGCCACGTCCGCCAGCAGCGGCAGGGCGTCGTCCATCGCGTCCAGACCTGCCAGCTCCACGGCCACGTCGTTCGGACCCAGCACCTCGGCGGGAATGCCTTCGCCCACCAGCACGCGGGTCAGGCCCAACTGCTTGCGCGACAGCTCGCGCAGCAAATCGAGCTCGTAGGCGCGCACCGCCGGATCTGGCGACAGGAAGCCGACCACCAGGGTCTTGTCGTCGAGACTGGACATCGGGCCATGGCGCAGGCCGAGATAGGTCTCCGCCACCGTGACCACGGCGCCGCCAGTCATTTCCAGCATCTTCAACGCACACTCGTGGGCTGCGCCCAGCGCGCCGCCGCTGCCGAGATAGACGACGTTGCTGAACTCGCTGCCGGCTATCGCAGCGAGCGCATCGGCCTGCTCATCGAAAACCTGCCGGACGTTGCGTGCCAGCCGCTCCACCGGGGCGATGGCATCGCCTCCCTCGCGCTCAACCAGACCGAATCCGGCCAGCAACAGATTGGTGAAGCTGCTGGTCATCACCAGGCTGCGGTCATTGGTGCGCTCATCCAGGACCAGCACGGTGACCCGCGAATCGTCGCGATAACGCGTGGCGAGCTTGCCGGCGGCATTGCAGGTGATCACCAGATGGCGGTAGTCGGGAGCATCGGCCAGCAGGCGATCCACCACGCCGCAGCTTTCCGGGCTGTCGCCCGAGCGTGCCAGCGAAATCAGCAAACCGGCACCGGGCGGTAGCACACTGCGCCAATGCGTGAGCAAGCTGCCGGCGGCGATCGCCTGCGCCGGAATGCCCAGGCCGAGTTGCAGGCTGGGCGCCAGGCACTCGCCGATATACATCGAGCTGCCGGAGCCGGTCAGCACGATATGGCTCGGTCGTGGTACGAGCGCTGCCTGCAGTTGCTCGCGCAGTTGTGGCTGGCTCAACAGGTCGGCGGTGCCCAGCCAGGTCGTCGGCTGTTGCAGGATCTCGCGCAAGGTATCGGCGTAGCCTCGTGCCCGTTGCTCCGCCAACGACGCAGAGCATAGCGGCTCCAGCGTTATCGAATCTTTCGTTTGCTTGTTTAATTTTGACATTTTGCCAAATACAATCGAATGTGAAAGTATGTATCCATTGAACCGAGAGTATTCGAAATGAAACAAAACTTACAAGAGGTTTCGAACACCGGCAGCCAACTCTCCCGGCTCGCCTTGTCGCACGGCAAGCGTACGCGTCTGTGGAGGCTGCTCTATGGCCACGGCCCGCGCAACGGCAGCTTGCTGGTGCTGCCGCTGGATCAGGGGCTGGAACATGGCCCCACCGACTTCTTTCCCCATCCGCCGGCGGTCGATCCGAGCTATCAGTTCGAGCTGGCCGTGGCCGGGGGCTTTTCGGCCATCGCGCTGGGCATCGGCCTGGCCGAGAAGTACATGACCGAATACTGCGGACGGGTGCCGCTGATCCTCAAGCTCAACGGCAAGACCAACATCGCCAGCGACGCCGAAGCCACCTCGCCGCTGTTCGCCTCGGTCGAAGATGCGGTGCGCCTCGGCGCCGATGCAGTCGGCTACACCATGTATGTCGGTTCGCCGCGCCAGCACGACGAGTTCCGTCAGTTCGAGAAAGTGCGCCAGGATTGCGAGCGCTTCGGCATGCCGCTGGTGATGTGGGCGTATCCACGTGGCAGCGCCGTCAATGCCAAGGGCGGCACCAATACCTTGTATGCGCAGGATTACGCTGCACGCGTCGCACTGGAGCTGGGTGCCGACATCGTCAAGCTGCACGAGCCGAACGACAGCGTGGTCAATGTGCCGGCCCCCTACGACAAGCTGCAGGAAGATGCCGGTGCGCGTTGCGCGCGCGTGGTGCGTTCGGCCGGCCGCACGATGGTGCTGTTCTCCGGCGGCGAGAAGAACGACGACGACGAGGCAGTGCTGCGCAAGGTCGAGTTCTACATGCAGTCCGGCGCCAACGGCGTGATGTTCGGCCGCAACATGTGGCTGCGTCCGTTCGATCAGGCCGTGACGCTGACCCGTGCGGTGCATGACATCATGGCGAAATATCCGCGCTGAACAGGTGAGGCAGGCCGTTCGATGAGTCACAGCTCCTCCAAGTCAACGCAGCAGCTGATGCAGGCCGGCTGCCTCTGCTGCGCGCCGCCCAGCGGAGCCGGCACGGTTCGTGTCGAGAGCAGCAAAAATCCGCTGCAGACCCAGCCGGACACCGGCAAGAGCGACCTGCGGCTGAAGGACTTCCGTCCGCGCAGCATGCTGCACGTGCCACAGACACGCATCGAACGTCCGCGTTTTCCGGTGATCGATGTGCACACGCACTTGACCTGGTCCAGCAACGTGCGCAGCGGCATCTCGGTAGGCGAAGAGGTCACCTTGTTCGCTCAGCCCGAGGACTTGCTGCCGGTCATGGATCGCAAAGGCGTGCGCACGCTGGTGAACCTCACCGGCGGCGTCGGTGCCGGCCTGGAGCAGAGCATCCGCAGCTTCGACCAGGCTGCGCCGGGACGCTTCCTCACCCTCACCGAACCATCCTACGAACACTTCCCCGAACCGAACTACGCGCAGCTGCAAGGCGATGCGATCGCGCACGCCAAACGTGTCGGCGCGCGTGGATTGAAGCTGTTGAAGACGCTGGGCCTGTATCTGCGCGAGCGGATCGACGAAGGTCCGCTGGTGGCCGTGGACGACCACCGCTTCGATCCGATGTGGGAGGCCTGTGCGGCAAACAGCATGCCGGTGTTCCTGCACGTTTCAGATCCGGAAGCGTTCTTCCTGCCTACTGATGAAACCAACGAGCGCTATGAGGAACTGGCCAACCATCCGGACTGGTCGTTCTACGGCCCGGAGTTTCCCAGCAATGCGGAACTGCTCGCCGCGCGCGACCGCCTGATCGCGCGCCATCCGAAGACCACCTTCGCGCTGCTGCACGTGGGCAACAACGCGGAGAATCTGGCTGCTGTCGCCGCGTGCCTGGACCGTTACCCGAACACGGTGATCGACATCAGCGCACGCATCGGCGAGCTGGGCCGCCAGCCGCGCATCGCGCAGCGCTTCTTCGACCGCTACCAGGATCGGATCCTGTTCGGCACCGATGCGGTGCCCTCGCCATATGGCGACGACGTGCCGCAGCAATTGTTCGGCGACGAGCTCTACGAGATCTACTATCGCTTTCTGGAAACCGAGGACGAATACTTCGATTACGCGCCGTCGCCGACGCCGCCACAGGGGCGCTGGTCGATCTATGGGCTCGGTTTGTCGGACGAAGTGCTGCGCAAGGTTTACCATGACAACGCCGCCCGACTTCTGAATATCGACCCATGAGCGAAACCCCGACCGTCTCCCGCCGCCTGCTCGTCGAAGAACGCCGCCGCCTGATCGTCGATCTGGTCGAACAGCAGGGCCGCGCCACCGTGGAAGAACTGGCGACCCGCTTCGGCACCTCGACCGTCACCATCCGCGCCGACCTCGACGCGCTCGCCCGCAGCTCGGCGATCGCCCGCTCCCACGGCGGTGCGTTGCCGGTTGCGCCGGCAACCAACGACACGCCGCTCAACATCAAGGAAACCCGCTGGCACGCGCAGAAGCTGCGCATCGGCCACGCCGCCGCGAAGATGATCCAGGACGGCGAGACCATCATTCTCGATTCCGGCTCGACCACGGTGGAGATCGCCCGACAGATCCGCCAGATGAAATTCGAATCGCTGACGGTGATCACCAACGCGCTCAACATCGCGCTGGAGCTATCCGGCCTGCCGCATATCCGCGTGATGATGCTGGGCGGCCTGTTGCGCGATACCTCCTATTCGCTGGTCGGTCCCGACGCGGAACAGGCGCTGTCCAAGCTTTCTGCCGACAAACTCTTTCTCGGCGTGGACGGCCTCGACCCGGTGGTCGGCGTCACCACGCCCGACCCGCTCGAAGCCTCGCTCAACGCCCTGATGATCCGCGTCTCGCGCGAGACCATTGCCGTGTTCGACGCCAGCAAGCTGGGCCAGCGCAGCCTGTCCGTCATCACCACGGTGCAGCACCTGCATCGCGCCATCACCGACAGCAGTGCCGAAGCGAAGGCCGTCGAGTCGCTGCGCGCTGCCGGCGTGGAAGTCACCTTGGTCTGAACGACCGGAACGCTGCGTGGAAAGCCGCGCCTGTCCGAGGTTGAACACCACCACGGCAAGATCGCCATCCGCCAGCCGCCGCGTTCGCACCTCTATCTATCCGCCCGCATAGATACGCCCACCTTGCTTGTCGAGCGCGTCCGGGTCGATCGCGATCACGTCCTTATGGGTGAGCACGCTGCGCAGGCGGTCGCTCATCGCGGCGATGTCGCTGCCCGCGATCAGCGGTGCCGCCATCGTCGCCCGCAGGCTGAAGTACACGCGTTGCTCCTGACCGAGCGAACCTCATGGCCTACATAGGTCTTGGCGAGTCGGTCGCTTTTACGCGGACCAGCCACTCCGGAAGCACCGAGGCACTTGCATTCCATATAGCTTTCGTTACTCTCCGTTTATTATCGAATTATTTCCATTTTGCTGTCGATAACTTTCATTTTAGGAAAAAACGAAAGCTCTACCACAAGAGACCTGCCACGCATCTGCTGCCCGACACGTTTTCCGGGCCACCCGAGCCACCCATCCGCGGCGCCGGGCGTCCCTCTCGCTGCAACACGGTCGTCCACTTTGGGAGGAGTTATGCGACATCTAACATGCCGATTGTTCGGATTCCTGCTCGTCATGTCCTGCGCTGCGCCGGCGGCACAGGCCGCATCGAATACCGTACCGCTGGGCGGCAATGCCTATATCACCCAGGCATCGCCCACCGCGAACGAAACCATTACCGACACTGGCTTGCACAGCTGGAATTCCGACAAGGCCATCGTCAGCGTTTACTTCGATGTGCAGCAGGCGGGCGAGCTGCAACTCTCGCTGGTCGGCAGCTTGAACGGCGCCAGCCACAGCACGGTGAAAGTCACGGTCGGCGGCCAATCACAGCTGGTCAATCTTTCCAGCACGACTCCCGCGCCCTTCCCGGCCGGCAGTTTCACCATCGACAAGCCCGGCTACGTGAGGGTGGACCTGCAAGGCATCAGCACCGACGGCGGCTACTACGGCGATATCAGCGACCTGCAGATCGACGGCAGCGCCACCGCCGCCGGCGCGGTCTACGCCAACGACCCGGCCAATTTCTATTGGTCGCGGCGCGGCCCGTCGGTGCATCTCGGCTACAAGGTGCCGGCGAACACGGAGTACTTCTACAGCGAAGTGACCGTGCCGGAAGGACAGGATCCGGTGGGCTCCTATTACATGGCCGACGGTTTCAACGTGGGCTACTTCGGCATGCAGGTGAACTCGCCGACCGAGCGCCATATCCTGTTCTCCGTGTGGGACTCGCCCACCGGCAGCACCACGCTGGTGAACAAAGGGCCCGGCGTTATCACCAACGGTTTCGGCGGCGAAGGCACCGGCGGCCAAAGCCATCTGCGCTACGCGTGGGTCGCCGGCCAGACCTATCGCTTCCTCACCCGCGCCCAGCCCGACGGCAACGGCAATACCTTGTTCACCGCGTGGTTCGGCAGCGCCGCCGCGCAGGGTAATTGCAGTGCGCAGAACAGCGAGGGCAACTGCGACTGGCACCTGATCGCGACCTGGAAGTACGTGGGCGACACCCATTACCTGCGCGGCTTGTATTCCTTCCTCGAATCCTTCGACCCGGATCTTGGCTACATCGGCCGCCGAGCGGCTTATGGCAACCAGTGGGCCAAGCCCGTGGGCGGCGACTGGGTGGAAATCACTTCCGCCTATTACGACGTCGACCCCACCGGCCTCAACAAGCAGCGCCTGGATTTCGCCGGCGGCGTGATCGGCAACCAGTTCTACCTGCGCAACGATGGGTTCTTCACCCCATCGGTATCCTCCGGCCAGACGTTTACGCGCACGGCGACCGGTAACCCGCCGGATGTGGATCTCGACAACCTGCCTTGATACGCACGGCATCGCAGTCGGCCCCCCCGAGCGGGCCGGCTGCGAATGCCATCGCACGAAACTGACAGTGACGCTACGCGCCGCCGGTGTGCAGGTCGTGTGGTCTGAAGCCGTTGACCAACGGCGCTCAGAAGTCCAGACGAAAACTCGCCGTCGCCATCTTCGCTTGTTGCCGCTGACCAAGATACTGGTCGTAGCCAAGCTGCAGACTGGCGCGCGGCGTCATGTGCCAGTCCAGCGTGGTGCCGAACACGCCGCCATAACGCTGTAGTCCGACACCGCCGACGGGAGCGAACTGGTTGATGCCGCTGAAGCTGGCGTCGAAAACCTCGCCGCGCAGACCGAACGATTGCTGCCACAGCATTCGTCCCTGCAGGCTGAGGCTTCCGCCACCGGCCAGCGCCCAGTCATGGGTGGCACGCAGACCCGCGCCGGCCTGCCAGCGCGCCGTGCTCTGCGCAGCCGATTTCAGCCCGAAGCCATAAGCGCCCAGTTCGTTGAAACCATCGCGCTGGATCTGCGCGTATTGCAGACTCATGTAAGGCGTGACCTGCGTACGGCCCAACGCCAGCCGGTACCCGCTTTCGCCGTAGGCCACGCCGTACCTGCCATTGATATCGCTGGCCACACCGGCAAACTGATTGCCGAGTTCAAGCTGGCGACGCATGGTTTCGCGGTAGCTACCGATGCCGAAACGACCCATCGTGTACCACGCACCGCGAACCACGCCGCCATACAGCATGCCTTCCAGCGCATGGCTGTGACCCTGGTCCGCACTTTCGTTCAATCGGCCCAGCCCCTGGCTCTGGCTTAGCGCATAGCCGGCAAAGCCATTGCTGCCGATGCGATAGTCCTGTCCGACCAGCGAGCCGCTGAGGTCGTACCCGACATTGCCGTAGCCGCTGCGCGACATGCCGCCGTGATAACCGAGATTCTGCGTCCAGCTACCGGCTTTCGGCGCATCGAGCAGGCTGTCGAAACGGTCGGACAGCGCACGCGTGCCCGCGTCGATCGCCTCGAACGTCATCGCCGCGCTGGCCGCATGCAACTGGCCGGACAGACTTTCCAGCGAACGCTGCATGACCTCGGTGGAAACGGCGCGTTGCAGGCTGGCGGCACCGGCGATGAAGCCCGCGCTGGCTGGTGTGCCGCTGGCGGTGCCCTGCAACTGCAACTGGCTGTTGATCTGCTGGAACGCGCTCTGCGTGCGTTGCGCGGCGCTGTAGCTGGCGGTGGTGTATGGCAGACCTTGGATCTGGCTCAGGTTCACCTGCTGCACGTCGAGCCAGGCACTGTTGGGATCGTAGTTCAGCGTCGCGGTCAGCGCCACGCTCGGCGCCGTGCTCAGGGCCGAAAAGGTGCCCGTCAAACCACCATAAGCCGACAGCACCGTCGTGTGCGAGTTGAGGGTGTAGTTGGAATTGGCGCCGTACACGTAGAGGTCTCCACCGGACAGGGTGGCCGTGCCATTCACGTACAGCTGCGACCCTAGCGATAGTGCTATCCGCCCGTTGCCCTGCTGCACATAGTTGCCGCTTACATGGACGTCGCCCTGGCTGACCACCAGCACGCCCGCGTTGGTCACGTTGTTGAAGACATCGAAGCCGGTGGGATTCTGCGGCGTATCACCGGACATCAGCGTGCCCTGCGCGCCAATCTCGACGGGGCTGCTCAACCCGGCCACGGCGAGCGTGCCGCCCTGCACCTGGGTGAGACCGGTATAGCTGCTGCTGCCGCCCCAGAGGTTGAGCCTGCCCGTTCCCTGCTTGATCAATCCGCCGGCACCGGAGATCGGGTTGCCCCAGGTCGAGGTGCCGCTGAAGTTCACCGTGACATCGCCCCAGTCGAATTTGGCTGGCCCGTTGACCGCCTTGAAGGCATCCAGTTCGCCGTAGCCGAAGGTGGTATCGGGGCCGGGCGCGCCAAGATCGCGCGCGGTGCCCAGCAGCGTCTGCCTCACCAGATCATTGCTGAAATACGGATAAGCCTGCCATACCAACGCGGCAGCACCGGATACCTCCGGCGCCGCGAACGAGGTGCCGCTGACAACCCAGTAAGTCTGGCTGCCGGTGGTGGTGGCGTTCTTGTCGAGGACGACCACGTCACCGGGCGCGGCGAGACAGTAGTTCATCGCCTTGCCGCAGGCATTCGAGTAGCTGGCGAGCTGGGTCGGATGATTGCTGTCGACGGCCACCGCGACTAGCCAACCGGCTTCCAGTTGGGGGGCCACGCTGGGCAGCGCGGCGATGTCACTGGGATTGCTTTTGGAATCGTTGCCGGCGGCGAACACGACCAGACCGCCATGCTGCACCACGAACGGCTGGTAAGCCTGAGCGAAAGCTTGGTTGATCGTGGCGTTGCTGGTGTCCCAGTAGATGCCGCCCCAGGAGTTGTTCATCACCTGCACGCCGGCATTGATCAGGGCCGGGTTGAGCGTTTGCGCAAAGAAGTCGGCATCGGCGGCGGTCACCGGATTGCCGTTGCCTGAGCCGTCGTCCTTCGGCTCGACGTCGCTGATGATGCGCGCAGAAACCAGCGACGCCCTCGGTGCAATGCCGCCGGGAAATTGCGCAAACGGCGTACCTGCAGCGATCTCCGATACCCAGGTGCCGTGGCCGACCACGTCGTCGACCGTGGTGTTGTTGGTGGCCGGGTCGACATAGATCAATTCCTGCGTGACCCGCCCGGCCAGAGTCGGGTGATTGCGCATGATGCCGCTGTCGACCACGCCGATGGTCACTCCGGCGCCGGTATATCCCAGACCGTGCGCCCCGTAGGTATTGGTGATCGCGAGCTGAGCGTCCAGCGGTGGCTGGGTCGTCGTGGTCGGCGGGGGCGATGCCGGCGCAGTCGGCGGGGGTGTCGTCGGCCTGACGTTGCCACCGCCGCCACCGCCGCAGGCGCTGAGACCCAGCGCCAGGGCTATCACCCATGCCATTTCACGATGCCGCAACCCCAGATATCGACCCTGTCCAAGCGCTTTCATGATGCACCCCAAACGCATTCAATTTTCCGCATCGCCGACCTGCCGGTACGACACGATGCCCCCGCCGCCCATCTTCGCACAACGAAAATCCAATGAAACACGGTGCAGGTCGCAACCCAGCGCGACATGGCCATCGTTTGCCGATGTCCACGGCGGGCTGCGATAATTCGCCGGTTATCGGTCAGGCGCTCGCGCGCCCTCAGTCTTCCAGCGGAGTTATCCATGTCGGATGTCAGCGTAGTCATTGTCGGCGCCAAGCGGACGGCCATCGGCTCCTTCCTCGGCCAGTTCACCGGTGTCCCCACCACCAAGCTCGGCGCCACGGCCATTCGCGCCGCACTGGACCAGTCCGGCGTGGCCCCCGCCGATGTCAGCGAGGTGATCATGGGCTGCGTGCTGCCGGCCAACCTGGGCCAGGCCCCGGCACGCCAGGCTTCGCTGGGAGCCGACCTTCCGGCCAGCACCGGCTGCACCACGGTCAACAAGGTATGCGGTTCGGGCATGAAGGCGATCATGCTGGGCCATGACCTGATCAAGGCCGGTTCGGCGACCATCGTGGTGGCTGGCGGCATGGAATCGATGACCAATGCGCCGCATATGGTCAACGCGCGCACCGGCATCCGCTATGGCGACGGCACCCTGGTCGACCACATGGCGTGGGACGGCCTCACCAACCCATACGACGGCAAGGCCATGGGCGTGTTCGGTGAGCTGTGCGCCGACAAATACCATTTCACCCGCGAGGATCAGGATGCGTTCGCGATCGAGTCTGTCAAGCGCGCGCAGGCAGCGCAGCAAAACGGCGCGTTTGCCGGCGAGATCGTTCCGGTCACCGTGAGCGGCCGCAAGGGCGACGTGCTGGTGGATACCGACGAGCAGCCGGGTCGCTCCGACATCGCCAAAGTCCCGACCCTGAAAGCCGCCTTCCGCAAGGAGAACGGCACCATTACCGCCGCCAGCTCGTCCAGCATCTCCGACGGTGCCGCTGCACTGGTGCTGCTGTCCGCCGACGACGCCAACAAGCGGGGACTGAAGCCGCTCGCGCGCATCGTCGCGCACGCCACCCATTCGCAGGAGCCCGAGTGGTTCACCACCGCCCCGGTCGGTGCGATCCAGAAGGTGCTGGACAAGGCCGGCTGGAAGGTGGCCGATGTCGACCTGTTCGAAATCAACGAGGCGTTCGCGGTGGTCGCGATGACCCCGATGAAGGAGCTCGGCATCACGCACGACAAGCTCAACGTCAACGGAGGTGCCTGTGCGCTGGGTCATCCGATCGGCGCCAGCGGTGCCCGACTGGTGGTGACCTTGCTCAACGCCTTGAAAACACGCGGCCTCAAGCGCGGCGTTGCCAGCCTGTGCATCGGCGGTGGCGAGGCAACGGCTATCGCCGTGGAGTGCCTTGACTGATTTCGGGACTGATTTCCGCCCAGCGTCGCATGATCATTTCATGTCTTTCACATGACGGTCGGCTAAATCGGTTTTTAATATGCCCTGAAGCGCTACTATAAAAATGTGGCGCAATTTCCACGAAAGCGTTATTAATACACGGCCAAACGGCATTCCACGGCAAAGGAGATTCATCATGAAGTTTACGCGTACCCTACTCGCCGCCGCGCTCGTCGCGCTGTTGGCGGCATGCAGCAATGGCGCGCAGGATTCCGCGCAGGACGCCCAGAAGTCGGCTGATACCGCTCAGCAAGCTGCCGATACCGCGCAGAAGGCTGCGGCTCAGGCTCCGACCACGGCGGCCACAACGGCAGCTCCAGCAGCAGCCCCGGCCGCTGCGGGCACGGCACCTGCCGCAGCTCCGGCTTCGACCGCTCCTGCAGCAGCAGCACCGGCAGCGGCTTCCACCGCAGCGCACTGATCCTTTAGCGGTTTCCAGAAAAAGCGGCCGCCTTGTGCGGCCGTTTTTTTGTTCTCCACTTGCCATTTTCGTCCGGCAACTTTGGTCGCCGGCCAACGCCCGCTATCATCCTTGGCTTCGCCTTGCCGGCGCCCGTATCCGTGAGCCTCAGTCCATGAGCGTCATCGCCTCCCAGATCGATCCTCGTTCGCCCGACTTTCAGGCCAGCAGCGCGCAATTGCGGGCGCTGGTCGACGACCTGCAGCGCGAATTGATCCGCAGTGCCGAAGGTGGCGGCGCCAAGGCGAGCGAGAAACATGTGGCCCGCGGCAAACTGCTGCCGCGTGAGCGCATCCGCGCACTGCTGGATCCCGGCTCACCGTTTCTCGAACTGTCGCCACTGGCCGCACACGGCATGTACGAGGACGCCGCACCCGCCGCGGGCCTGATCACCGGCATCGGCCGGGTCAACGGCATCGAGGTGGTGGTCGTTGCGAATGACGCCACCGTCAAGGGCGGCACCTATTTTCCGATCACGGTGAAAAAGCATCTTCGCGCGCAGGAAGTGGCGCTGGAGAACCGCCTGCCCTGTGTCTATCTGGTCGACTCCGGCGGCGCGTTCCTGCCGCTGCAGGACGAGGTATTTCCGGACAAGGAACACTTCGGCCGGATCTTCTACAACCAGGCGCGGATGTCCTCGCTGAACATCCCGCAGATCGCGGTGGTCATGGGCTCGTGTACCGCCGGCGGCGCCTATGTGCCGGCGATGAGCGACGAGACGATCATCGTGCGCGAACAGGGCACGATCTTCCTCGGCGGTCCGCCGCTGGTGAAGGCCGCCACCGGCGAAGTGGTCGATGCCGAGACGCTGGGCGGCGCGGACGTCCATACCTCCATCTCCGGCGTGGCTGACCACTACGCCGAGAATGACGCGCATGCGCTGTCGATCGCCCGCGACATCGTGGCCCATCTCAACCGTAAGAAGGACATGCCGCTGGCGCTGCGCGCACCGGTCGAGCCAAAGTACGCGGCCGAGGAACTGTACGGCGTAATCCCACAGGACACGCGCCGCCCATTCGACATCCGCGAGGTGATCGCGCGCATCGTCGATGGCTCGGAGTTCCACGAGTTCAAGGCGCGCTACGGCAAGACGCTGGTCACCGGCTTCGCGCATATCCACGGCTACCCGGTGGGCATCATCGCGAACAACGGCATCCTGTTTGCCGAGAGCGCGCTGAAGGGCGCGCACTTCATCGAGCTGTGCAACCAGCGCAACGTGCCGCTGGTGTTCCTGCAGAACATCACCGGCTTCATGGTCGGCAAGAAATACGAACAGGCCGGCATCGCCAAGGACGGCGCGAAGATGGTCACTGCGGTGGCATGCTCGCACGTACCGAAGTTCACCGTGGTGATCGGCGGCAGCTTCGGGGCCGGCAACTACGCGATGTGCGGACGCGCCTACGGCGCCCGCTTCCTGTGGATGTGGCCGAATGCACGGATCAGCGTGATGGGCGGCGAGCAGGCCGCATCGGTTCTGGCCACGGTCAAGCGCGACGGCATCGAAGCAGCCGGCAAGACATGGAGTACCGAAGAGGAAGAGGCGTTCAAGGCGCCGATCCGCGACCAGTACGAGCGCCAAGGCCATCCTTACTACGCCAGTGCGCGACTGTGGGATGACGGCATCATCGACCCGGTCGACACCCGCCGGGTGCTCGGCCTGGCGATCTCCGCCTCGCTCAACGCGCCGATCGAACCGCAGCGCTACGGCGTGTTCCGGATGTAATCCCAGGCAGCTTCAGCGTGGCTGGCGCTCAGCAGCAGCGCCAGCGAGGCTGACAGGCTCAGCCTTGCGGCTGTTCCCCGCGCAGGCGCACGTCGTTCGGCAGCATGTCGGTACGCTCCACACTTTCCTCGCGCTGTGACTCGAAGAAGCGCTGCACCTGCTGGCATACGGCCATGGTGTTCTCGCGGGCGATCGCCGAGACCAGGAACCACGGCTGGGTCCAGCCGAGTTCGGCGATGATCTTCTCCGCGACCGCGGTGCGCTCGTCTTCGGGCAGCATGTCGGCCTTGTTCAGCACCAGCCAGCGCGGGCGTTCGAGCAGCTCCGGGTTGAACTTCTGAAGCTCCTGTTCGATCGCACGCACCTGGGCCGCCACGTCGGAGCCATCGATCGGCGCGATGTCGACGATGTGCAGCAGCAAGCTGGTGCGCGCCACGTGACGCAGGAACTGGATGCCCAGTCCGGCACCTTCGGAAGCGCCCTCGATCAGGCCGGGGATGTCGGCGATCACGAAGCTCTGATCGGTGCCCAGGCTCACCACGCCGAGATTCGGATGCAATGTAGTGAACGGATAATCCGCCACACGCGGCGTGGCCGCGGAAACCGCGCGGATGAAAGTGGACTTGCCGGCATTCGGAAAACCGAGCAGACCGACGTCGGCCAGCAGGCGCAATTCGAGCTTCAGCTCGCGCGCGTCACCGGGCGTACCCGGCGTGGCCTTGCGCGGCGCGCGGTTCACCGAGGTCTTGAAATGGATGTTGCCCAGGCCACCCTTGCCGCCTTGCGCCACCAGCATGCGCTGGCCGTGGTTGGTGAGATCGCCGATCACTTCGTCGGTATCGACGTTGGTGACCATGGTGCCGACCGGCACGCGAATCGTGGTGTCTTCGCCGCCCTTGCCGTACATCTGGCTGCCCATGCCATTTTCGCCGCGCTGGGCCTTGAAGCTGCGCTGGTGCCGGAAATCGACCAGGGTGTTGAGGCCCTCGTCCGCCACCAGCCAGACCGAGCCGCCATAGCCGCCATCACCGCCGTCGGGGCCGCCGAACGGAATGAATTTCTCGCGGCGGAAGCTGATGCAGCCATTGCCGCCATCACCAGCCTGGACCTTGATATTGGCTTCGTCGACGAATTTCATGGTGATGGATCCGGCATTCTTGGAAATCGGAAGAAGGATAGCTGAGTGGCTCCTCCATAAAACAAAAGCCCCGCCGAAGCGGGGCCTTCGCTATCGCGTCGCGAAAGGCTTATGCCGGGACGACGTCGACGAAACGGCGATTCTTGTCGCCGCGAACTGCAAACTGGACGGTACCGTCGACCAGCGCGAACAGCGTGTGGTCACGACCCAGACCGACACCGGTGCCCGGATGGAACTGGGTACCGCGCTGACGCACGATGATGTTGCCGGCTTCGATGGCCTGGCCACCGTAGATCTTCACGCCCAGGTATTTCGGGTTCGAATCGCGACCGTTGCGGCTGGAACCTACGCCTTTTTTATGTGCCATGACTCAATGCTCCAGTGCTCAGGCGTTGATGCCTGTGATCTCGATTTCGGTGAAATGCTGACGGTGACCCTGCTGACGCTTGTAATGCTTGCGACGGCGGAATTTGATGATGCGGATCTTGTCGGCACGGCCGTGCTTGCGAACGGTGGCGCTGACGGTAGCGCCTTCGACGACCGGCGCACCAACGGTGACCGACTCGCCGGAACCGACCAGCAACACCTGGTCGAAGCTCACGGTGGCGCCTTCGTCGGCGGTCAACAGCTCCACGCGCAGCACGTCGCCCTGCTGCACACGGTACTGCTTGCCACCGGTCTTGATGACTGCGTAACTCATGGGAATGCCCTTCTGTCGTTATTCTCTTGGGTATCGCCATGACCCAAATTCAGGTCTGGCGAACCGCGGATTATAACGACCTGCCTGCGCGCTGGTCAAATACTGACCACAAAAAAAACGGGCCACCCCGCCTGAACCGCGCCGACGGCCCTTCTGATGGCCCCGCAGCCCAGTCAGCGGTGTCCGCCGGAGCGACTAGAGCTTCGGCAAACCAGCGTCATCGTCGACGGAAAAAGGCCCCGTACGCCGATTCGGCCAACTGGTTTCAATGAACTATCGAAACTCCTTGGTATAGTAAAGGTTCCCCCCCATATACCGGCGTCATGGACACCATTCGCATCCGCGGCGCACGCACGCACAATCTCAAGAACATCGACCTCGACCTGCCACGCGACAAACTGATCGTGATCACCGGCCTGTCCGGCTCCGGCAAGTCGTCGCTGGCGTTCGACACGATCTACGCCGAAGGCCAGCGACGCTATGTCGAGTCGCTGTCGGCCTACGCGCGGCAGTTCCTGTCGATGATGGAAAAGCCCGACGTCGACCATATCGAAGGCCTGTCGCCGGCCATTTCGATCGAGCAGAAATCAACCTCGCACAACCCGCGCTCCACCGTGGGCACGATCACCGAGGTATACGACTACCTGCGCCTGCTGTATGCCCGCGTCGGTACGCCGCGCTGCCCGGACCATGGCATCCCGCTGGAGGCGCAGACGGTCAGCCAGATGGTCGACGCTACGTTGGCACTGGATCCCGAGCAGCGCTTCATGTTGCTCGCACCGGTGATCCGCGAGCGCAAGGGCGAGCACGTACAGATATTCGACCAGCTGCGCGCGCAAGGCTTCGTGCGCGCCCGCGTCGACGGCACCGTGTTCGATCTGGATGCCGTGCCGCCGCTGACACTGCGCCAGAAACACACGATCGAAGTGGTGATCGACCGTTTCCGCCCACGCGATGACATCAAGCAGCGGCTGGCCGAATCGTTCGAGACCGCATTGCGGCTCGGCGATGGCCTGGTGATCGTGGTGAACATGGATAACGAAAAGGCGGCCGAGCAGTTGCTGTCGTCGCGCTATTCCTGTCCCGTCTGCGACTACTCGCTGCCGGAGCTGGAACCGCGGCTGTTCTCGTTCAACTCGCCGGTCGGCGCCTGCCCATCCTGCGACGGCCTGGGCGTGACCCAGGTATTCGACGCGGCACGCGTGGTGGGTCATCCCGAGCTGCCGTTGTCCAACGGCGCCGTGCGCGGCTGGGACCGGCGCAACGCGCATTATTTCCAGCTGATCCTGTCGCTGGCGGCGCATTACGGCTTCGATGTCGACACGCCGTGGCACAAGCTTCCCGCGAACGTCCAGAAGGCCATTCTGTATGGCAGCGGCAAGGACAATATCGCGTTCCGCTACATCACCGAGCGTGGCGGCAAGGTCACTCGCGAGCACCCCTTCGAAGGCATCCTGCCGAACCTGGAGCGACGCTACAAGGAGACTGAATCCGCTGCCGTGCGCGAAGAATTGGCGAAGTACATCAGCGACCAGCCCTGCCCGGCCTGCGAAGGCCAGCGCCTGAACCGCTCGGCGCGCAACGTGTTCGTCGCCGACCATGCGCTGCCGTCGCTGACCCATCGCTCGATCGACGACGCATTGGCGTTCTTCGCGGATCTCAAGCTGGCCGGCTGGCGCGGCGAGATCGCGGTGAAGATCATCAAGGAGATCCGCGAGCGGCTGACCTTCCTCAACGATGTCGGCCTCAACTACCTCACCCTGGATCGGCAGGCGGACAGTCTCTCCGGCGGCGAGGCACAGCGCATCCGTCTCGCCTCGCAGATCGGCGCCGGCCTGGTCGGCGTGATGTACGTGCTGGACGAACCGTCGATCGGCCTGCATCAACGCGACAACGAGCGCCTGCTCGGCACGCTCACGCGCCTGCGCGACCTCGGCAACACCGTGATCGTGGTCGAGCACGACGAGGATGCGATCCGCATGGCCGATCACGTACTCGATATCGGCCCGGGTGCCGGCGTGCATGGCGGCGAGATAGTGGCGCAGGGCACGGTGCAGGACATGCTCGATTCGCCGCGTTCGGTCACCGGCCAGTTCCTGTCCGGCGCGCGGGCGATCGAGGTGCCCAAGGAACGGCGCCAGCCGATCGACAGCGACTCGTGGTTGCACCTGAAGGGCGCCAACGGCAACAACCTGAAGCACGTCGACCTGGCGATTCCGGCCGGCCTGTTCACCTGCATCACCGGTGTATCCGGCTCGGGCAAGTCGACCCTGATCAATGACACCTTGTTCCGTCTGGCCGCCACCGAACTGCATGGCGCCGGCACCCAGCCGGCACCGTACAAGTCCGTCACCGGTATGGAGCTGTTCGACAAGGTGGTCGACATCGACCAGTCGCCTATCGGCCGCACGCCGCGCTCCAATCCGGCCACTTACACCGGCCTGTTCACTCCGCTGCGCGAGATGTTCGCGCAGGTGCCGGAAGCGCGTTCACGCGGCTACACGCCGGGCCGCTTCAGCTTCAATGTGCGCGGCGGTCGCTGCGAGGCGTGCGAAGGCGACGGCATGATCAAGGTGGAGATGCATTTCCTGCCGGACGTCTACGTGCCCTGCGACGTCTGCCACGGCAAGCGCTACAACCGCGAGACGCTGGAGATCCTGTACAAGGGCCACACCATTGCGGACGTGCTCGACATGACGGTGGAAGACGCACTGAAGCTGTTCGAGAACGTGCCGACCATCGCGCGCAAGCTCGACACGCTGCGCGCCGTGGGCCTCGACTACATCAAGCTCGGCCAGAGCGCGACCACGCTCTCCGGCGGTGAGGCGCAGCGCGTGAAGCTGTCCAAGGAACTGTCCAAGCGCGACACCGGCCGTACCTTGTACATCCTCGATGAACCCACCACCGGTCTGCACTTCCACGACATCGAGCAGTTGCTCGACGTGTTGCACCAGTTGGTCGACCAGGGCAATACCGTAGTGGTGATCGAACACAACCTCGACGTGATCAAGACCTCCGACTGGGTCGTCGACCTCGGCCCCGAAGGCGGTGCCGGCGGCGGCCGCATCCTGGTCGCCGGCACGCCGGAAACAGTGGCGGCCACACCCGAATCGCATACTGGACATTTCCTCGCGCCGCACCTGAAGACGGCCAAGGCGAACAAGGCGGCCCGGGCTCCGGGCGCGGAAAAGCGGGTCAAGGCAGCGACCAAGCACATCGCCTCGGCCGACAAGTACAAGCCTATGCCGCGGAAGAAGCGTTCATGAGTCCGCGCAAGTCGGTCCCGAAGAACGGCGGCGACCTCGCCGCCGTGCCCGAGACGGTCGAAGCGGCGCCGGCGGCAACCGCCGGCAAGCCGCTCATCGTCGCGTCGATCGAAGTGCGCTGGAGCGACCTGGATGCTTTCAACCACGTCAACAACGCCACTTACCTCACCTACCTGGAAGAGGCGCGCCTGCAGTGGCTCAAGCATGTGCCTGGCCCATGGTTCGACGAGCAGTCGATGCCCGTGCTGGCCGCCAGTGAAGTCAACTACCGGCAGTCGATCGCATGGCCGGCGCGGCTGCACGTAGAGCTGCATTGCGCGCGGTTGGGTAACAGCTCGATGACGATCGCACACCGCATTGTCGATGCGGATGACGCAAACCGGCTGTACAGCGACGGCCAGGTGGTTCTGGTGTGGATGAATCCGGCCAGCGGCAAATCGGTGCCGCTACCCGACGCTATCCGCAGCTCCGTGGTCTAGGAGCGTCCGGTTGCTGGGACGTACGACCTCACCGATCGTCCCGCACCCAGATCGCGCCATCCTCTTCGCGCACCGGAAAACTCGCGATCGGCTCATACGCCGGCGGTTTCGTCACGGCACCTGTGCGCAGATCGAAGCGTGCGCCATGCCGCGGACACTCCACCTCGAAGCCGAACACCTCGCCACCGGCCAGATCGCCGCCGTCATGCGTGCAGGTGTCCTCGACCGCGTACAGCGCGCCGTCGAGGTTGTAGACCGCGATCGGCGTGTCGCCGTCCCACACCACCTTGAATTCACCCGGCAGCAATTCGCTGCGCGTGCCGACCTTGATCCAACCGTTCATGCCGGCTGCCCGACCAGATCCTTCACCAGCACCTCGAAGCGCAAATCGTCGCGGCGCGGGATGCCGAAGCGCTCGTCGCCATACGGAAACGGCTGGTATTCGCCGCTGCGCCGATAGCCGCGGCGCTCATACCAGGCGATCAGTTCGGCGCGCTGTTCGATCACCGTCATGCGCATCGCGCGGCACTGCCACTGCTCGCGCGCGATGCGTTCGGCTTCAGCGAGCACGGCCTTGCCCAGGCCGCCGCCCTGGCGGTCGGGATCGACTGCGAACATGCCGAAGTAACCGGACTCGCCCTGCCGTTCCACATGTGCACTGGCGATCAACCGGCCATCGCGTTCGGCCAGCAGCACGCAGCTGCGTGGCCGGCTCACGAGTTCGCCGACGGCTTGCGCATCGGTGCGCCGGCCATCGAGCAAGTCGGATTCGGTGGTCCATCCGCGCCGGCCCGAATCGCCGCGATAAGCGGATTCGACCAGCGCCACGATGGCGGGAATATCGGCAGCCCCGGCTGCGCGGAATACGGGGGAAGTAGGTTCGCTCATCGGCCGATGATAATGCGCACGCGGCCGGGATCACCATGATCTGCAACAGGCCTGGTGTGCGTGTCGCCGTCAAGCTGCCGGTGCGTGCGTTCTGCCGGCTTCGTATATCTTCAGATGCGCATAGGCCACCGCCAGCAAGGAGTGTTCGTCGCGCTGCCGATCGGCGCGGGCCAGCATGTCACCGATCACATGGTCGGCCTCGATCGCATGCCCGTGCTGCAGGTCGCGCAGCATCGATGCGGTCAGGCTCGAACCGACTTCGGTCAGCACCCCGCGAGCGCGTTGCATGGTCGCCTCGCCCGGCGCATGGCCGCAACGCTCCGCCACTGCCCGGCATTCTTCCAGCAGAGTGAGTGCCGCAGCGAGACCGCCGGGTGCCGCCACGATGGCGCCGACCGATCCACGCAGCAGGCAGGTGATACCGGCCAGCGATGCCAGGAACACCCATTTGTCCCACATGTCCTGCAGGATCGCGTGGCTGGGGCGCGCATCGAAGCCCACTTCCGACAGCGTCGAGGTGATCGCGCGCATGCGTTCGGACGCGCTGCCGTCGCGCTCGCCGAAAGTCAGGCTGTGCGACGTGTTGAGGTGCCGCACCGCGCCGTCATTATCCAGCGTGGCGGCGATCACGCATTGGCCGCCCAGCACGCGTTGCGCGCCGAACCGAGCATCAAGAAGATCCAACTGGCGCATGCCGTTGAGTAGCGGCAGGATCGCCGTGTCCGGACCTACCGCCGGCGCGATGTCGGCCATCGCCTGTTCGAGGCCGTAGGCCTTGCAGCTCAGCAGGATCAGGTCGTACGGCGCATGCAGATCGGCGGCCAGTACGGTCGATGGTGTCGGCAGATCCGCATCTCCCGTCGTGCTGCGGATCGCCAGGCCATGCCGCGCCAACTGCGCTGCACGCCGCTCGCGCACCAGGAACGTCACATCGCGCCCGTGCTGCAGCAGACGTCCACCGAAATATCCACCGATGGCACCTGCACCCACAACCAGGATACGCATGGATCAAGCTCCTTTCGGTGTGGGGTTTGCCGCCGCGTACATGCGCGCCGCCTGGGCATCTTTTTCGCGCCACAGCGTGTTCACCCACAATTTGACGCGCCCGCGGAACGCCGCGTCTTCGTCGTAATCGCCGGTCAACCCGGCCTCGATCGGGAGCTCGCGCACATGCACACGGATGTCGTGCACGCGTCCGGCAATCAGGTCCATCATCGTGCACGGGCCTTCCGGATAGACGATGGTGACGTCGAGGATCGCGTGCAGCGCATCGCCCATCGCGTCCAGCACGAACGCCAGGCCGCCGGCCTTGGGCCGCAGCAGGTACCGGTAAGGCGAGGACTGCGCGTCATGCTTGGCCGGCGTGAAACGGGTGCCCTCGGCAAAGTTCATCACCGATACCGGCATGTGGCGGAATTTTTCGCAGGCAAGCCGGGTCGCCTCCCTGTCCTTGCCCTGCAGCTCGGGGTGTCTGAGCAAGGTTTCCCTCGAGTAGCGTTTCATGAACGGAAAATCCAGCGCCCACCAGGCCGGCCCCAGCAGCGGCACCCAGATCAATTGCTGCTTGAGGAAGAAGCGCAGGAACGGGATGCGCCGGTTGAACACCTTCTGCAGCACCGGGATATCCACCCAGCTCTGATGATTGCACAGCACCAGATAATTGCCGTCGCGGCGCAGGCCGGCGAGTCCGTCGATCTGCCAGCGGATGCGGGTGAAGCTGTCGAACAGCCGATTGTTGACGCCTATCCAGCTTTCCGCGATGACGACCAGCACGCGCGAGCAGGCCAGCCGCACCGCGCGTATCGGCACGATCACCTTGAACAGCGTAAACACGAACAACGCCGTCACGTGCAGCACGATGTTGATCGCCAGCAGCAGCGACGCGAGCGGAATGCGGATCAGGCCGGGGAGCTTGGCGAACATGGGATCGATCGTGGGCAGGGGTATCGGCAGGATAATGCTCCGCCAGCGATGACGGAACCATTCGACCTTCCGCGGTCGCCTCACATCAGCAGCTTGCGCACCTTGAGCAGCGCGACGATGAACGTGTCGATTTCCTCACGCGTGTTGTAGAACGCCAGCGACGCGCGCAGCGTGGCGGGCACGCCGTAGAACTGCATCAGCGGATGTGCACAGTGATGGCCCGAGCGCACGGCGACGCCCTGCAAGTCGAGCAAGGTGGCCATGTCGGTGGCCTGGGCACCTTCCAGCAGGAACGAGATCACCGGCTCCTTTTCCTTCGCCTCGCCGACGATGCGCAGGCCGGGAATCTCGCGCAGACGTTCGGTGGCGTAGGCGAGCAGGTTCTGCTCCCATGCGTGGATCGCGCCAAACCCCACCGATTCGTAGTAGTCGATGGCCGCCGCCAGGCCGACGAAACCGGCGATGTTCGGTGTGCCCGCCTCGAACTTGTGCGGCGGCTCGGCGAACGTGGTGCCGCTGAAGCGTACTTCGCGGATCATCTCGCCGCCGCCGAAAAACGGCGGCATCGCTTCGAGATGTTCGCGCCTTGCCCATAGCGCGCCGGTACCGGTGGGACCGAGCATCTTGTGGCCGGTGATCGCATAAAAATCGCAGCCCAGCGCCTGCACGTCGACCGGCCGATGCGGCACGGCCTGGGAACCGTCGACCAGCAGCGCGATACCGCGCTTCTTGCACTCACGGGCGATCTCGCGCACCGGGTTGACCGTGCCCAGCACGTTCGAAACATGGGTTATGCAGGCCAGCTTCACCTCCGGTGTCAGCATCTCGATGTACTTCTCGACGATCAATTCGCCGCGCTCGTCGATCGGCGCCGCCTTGACCGTGGCGCCACTGCGCGCGGCGACCAACTGCCACGGCACGATGTTCGCGTGGTGTTCCATCACCGTGGTGAGGATCGCATCGCCGGCTTTCAGCCGCGGCAACGCGTAGCTGTAGGCGACCATATTGATCGACTGCGTGGTGCCGGAGGTGAGGATCAACTCGTTGCGCGACGTCGCGTTGATGAAGCGCGCCAGCTTGTCGCGTGCGCCCTCGTAGGCCGCGGTAGCCTCTTCGCCGAGCTGATGTACCGCACGCGCCACATTCGCGTTGTGCTCGCGATAATGCGCATTCACCGCCTCGATCACCGACACCGGTTTCTGGCTGGTGTTGGCGTTGTCGAGATATACCAACGGCTTGCCGTGCACGCTTCGTGCAAGCAGCGGAAAATCCGCGCGGATGCGCTGGACGTCGAAGACGGTGGGGGTGGGGGTGGCTGCGGCATTCGTCATGGCGTGTTCGCTTCGATGTGGTTCGGCGCGAGAGTGGCCCCTCACCCCTACCCTCTCCCCGCGGGGGAGAGGGTTTTACGGCATCTCCCAGCGTCCAGCATCACTGAAAGCATGGGAAGTGAGGCTCAGGCATTCGGCAATTGCGCGACCAGCATGACCGACAGATGCTCGCGCAACGCCTCGTTCGGCAAATCGTCCAGCACCGCGCGACAGAACGCGGCGGTCAACAGCGCGCGCGCTTCAGCCAACGGAATACCGCGCGAGCGCAGATAGAACAGCGAGCGCTCGTCGAGCTGACCGACGGTGGCGCCGTGCGCGGCCTTCACCTCATCGGCATAGATCTCCAGTTCCGGCTTGGTGTCGATCTCGGCACCCGGCGACAGCAGCAGGTTCTTGTTGCTGAGACTGGCGTCACTGCCATCGGCGCCAGGTGCCACCACGATCGCACCGCGGAATACGCCGCGGGCGCGGTCGTTGGCGACGCCGCGCCAGTTCGAAGTGGACGCCGTGTTCAGCGCCTGATGGCGGATCGCCAGCTGGGTGTCGATATGCTGGCGGCCGTGCGGCATGAACACACCGCGGGTATCGAACCGTGCCCCGTCACCAATCAGCTCGGCCCGCAGATCATGACGCACCAGTGCACCGCCAAGCTCCAGCACATGCAGCATCGCATGGGCACGCGCATGCAGGCGCACGCTGCTGCGCCGAATCAGGTTGGTACCGACCGCGACGCTCTGCAACAAGGTGTGATGCAGCCGCGCGCCTCCGCGCACTTCGATGTCACTGACCAAGGTGGCCAGCTGCGCCGGCCCGTCGCCGGAAACGTGCTGCTCGACCAGACTCAGCTCGGCGCCCTCGCCCAGCTCGATCACATTGCGCAGATGCCATGCGAGTTCGACTTCGGCCGCCGCGCCGACGAACACCAGCTGTACCGGTGCAGCGACCTTCACGTTGGCGGCAACCCGCAACACCACGCCATCGACCGCACTCGCTGCGTTGACCCGGGCAAATGCATCGCCTGCCTCGCGGACATCCCCGATCAAAGCCGGCCGCGCCAGCACGAAACGCAACGGTTCTGCGTCGCCGCGCAACGCTTGAGACAACGGCTGCAGAGTCAACCCGGCCGGCAACCTGTCGACCGCCGACAGATCCGCACGAAACACGCCGTTGACGAACACCAGCCGCGGTCCTTCGACGCCAGGCAGCGCGAATGTCGACGTATCCACCGCACGCGTTGCGGCAGCCGCATCGCCATGGGCAAAGCGGCGCTGCGCCAGCGCCCGCAGCGCGGTGTACTTCCAAGCCTCCACCCGCGTATCGGGCAGGCCGCCGGCAGCGAATGCCTCGCGATTCTGCTGACGCGCCGCATCCAGCCACGCGATACCGCTGACCGGCAGCGGCGCATCGAGCAGGGACTCGACCAACGGCAGCGGTGCCGGCTGACTCATGCCGGGGCTCCCTCGCCGAGGCCGGCGTAGCCGTGCTCTTCCAGCTTCAGCGCCAGCGACTTGTCGCCGCTTTCGACGATGCGGCCATCGGCCAGCACGTGCACGAAATCCGGCACCACGTAGTCGAGCAGCCGCTGGTAATGAGTGATCATCAGGAACGCGCGATCGGGCGAGCGCAGTGCGTTGACGCCGTCGGCGACGTGCTTGAGCGCGTCGATGTCCAGCCCCGAGTCGGTCTCGTCGAGGATCGCCAACTGCGGTTCCAGCACCGCCATCTGGAATATCTCGTTGCGCTTCTTCTCGCCACCGGAAAAGCCTTCGTTGACCGCGCGGTGCAGCAACTCGTCGGAGATCTGCATCACCTTGAGCTTCTCGCGCACCAGCTTTAGGAACTGCATCGAATCGAGTTCCTTCTCGCCACGCGCCTTGCGCTGCGCGTTGAAGGCCGCACGCAGGAAGTAGGTGTTGTTGACGCCGGGAATCTCCACCGGGTACTGGAACGCCAGGAACACGCCGGCAGCGGCGCGTGCTTCCGGCTCCAGCGCCAGCAGATCGATGCCGTTGTAGGTCACGCTGCCGGCGGTCACCTCGTAACCGTCGCGGCCGGACAGTACGTTGCCCAGGGTCGACTTGCCGGCACCGTTCGGCCCCATGATCGCGTGCACTTCGCCCGCATTCACGCTGAGGCTCAGGCCTTTGAGGATTTCCCTGCCCTCGACGCGGGCGTGCAGGTTTTCGATTTTCAGCATGTTCATTTCTTCGATTCCGCCGCCAGCGTGCACGGCCCGTTGCCTACCAGAGATTTGTAACCCTCGATGACACTGGATTTGCTTGCCGCACTCAAATCGCACGTGGCAACGACGGGGACTTCCAATACTTCGCCGAACAGCGAGGGGTCCGACAGCCAACCGGCCCGAAAGGACTGGCCATCCGTCGACAGTCGCAATCCCCACGGCACGGTGTTTTGCGTGACGGTCAGAACTGGTACGTGGGCGCTCCATGCGAACCGCCGGATCGGGCCCACCACGAAATGCCCTTGCGCATCGGTGACGACCTCGAGCTTCCTTGCGGTGGGGGCAGTCTCGCCGGACTCATCCATCACGTCCGCCAGATGTATGCGCGCACCCGCCACGGGCTGGCCCGCCTTGACGACCGTGCCGGTAATCCGCGGCGCGGTCAGGTAGTGATGCGGCCAGGGCACGCAGCCGGCGAGCCCCGCATACATGATGTACATCAACCATCGATGGACCGGCTTCATCCCACGGCACCTTCCAGCGATACCTCGAGCAGCTTCTTCGCCTCCACTGCGAATTCCATCGGCAGTTCGCGGAACACCTGCTTGCAGAAACCGTCGACGATCATCGACACGGCGTCTTCCTCGCTGATGCCACGCGAACGGCAGTAGAACATCTGGTCGTCGGAAATCTTCGAGGTGGTGGCTTCGTGCTCGACGATGGCCGTCGGATTTTTCACTTCCATGTACGGGAAGGTATGCGCGCCGCACTTCTTGCCGATCAGCAGCGAGTCGCACTGGGTGTAGTTGCGCGCGCCATCGGCACCTTTCTCCATCTTGACCAGGCCGCGGTAGCTGTTGGAACTGCGCCCGGCGCTGATGCCCTTGGCGACGATCTTCGACTTGGTGTGCTTGCCCAGGTGGATCATCTTGGTGCCGGTGTCGGCCTGCTGGAAGTGATGGGTCAGCGCCACCGAGTAGAACTCGCCCACCGAGCGGTCGCCGCGCAGCACGACGCTGGGGTATTTCCAGGTGATCGCCGAGCCGGTTTCGACCTGAGTCCAGCTGATCTTCGAATCGTCGCCGCGGCAGTCGCCGCGCTTGGTGACGAAGTTGTAGATGCCGCCGACGCCGTTCTCGTCGCCGGGATACCAGTTCTGCACGGTGGAATACTTGATCTGCGCCTTCTCCAGTGCAACCAGCTCGACCACCGCCGCGTGCAACTGGTTCTCGTCGCGCTTCGGCGCGGTGCAACCCTCCAGGTAGGAGACATGGCTGCCTTCCTCGGCCACGATCAAGGTGCGTTCGAACTGGCCGGTGTTCTGCGCGTTGATGCGGAAATAAGTGGACAGTTCCATCGGGCAGCGCACGCCCTTCGGGATGAACACGAAGCTGCCATCGGAGAACACCGCCGAGTTCAGCGCGGCGAAGAAGTTGTCGCCGGTCGGCACCACGCTGCCCAGGTATTTCCGCACCAGTTCCGGGTATTCGCGGATCGCCTCGCTCATCGAGCAGAACAGCACGCCGGCCTCGGCCAGCTGCTTGCGGAAGGTGGTGCCGACCGAGACCGAGTCGAACACCGCATCCACCGCCACACCGGCCAGCGCGGCGCGTTCGTGCAGCGGGATGCCCAGCTTCTCGTAGGTTTCCAGCAGTGCCGGGTCGACCTCGGCCAGTGATTTCGGCCCGGCCTTGGGCGCGGCGTAGTAGCTGATCGCCTGATAGTCGATCGGCTCGATGTTGAGCTTGGCCCAGTCCGGCTTCGGCATGGTCAGCCAATGACGATAGGCTCCCAGCCGCCATTCGGTCATCCACGCCGGCTCCTGCTTGATCGCGGAAATCTGGCGAACGGTTTCCTCGCTCAGGCCCGGCGGCAGGCCGGTCATCTCGATGTCGGTGACGAAGCCGGCCGCATAGCTGCGGCCAAGGACCTCGGCAACGCCGGCGTTGCCGCGAAGCGTGGCGGTGGTGCTGCTCTCGTTGTTCATGCTGCTGCTGTTCATTCGGTGATGGTCTCGCCGGTTTTCACGGTGACCGCAATCTTTCGGGTGTACGGCGGCAACGGCCTGAGCATCTCGGCCAGGCTGACCGCGCGCAGCGCGTTGTCCAGCACGCTGTTGATCCGCTGCCAGCTGCCGCGCACGCCGCATTGCGATTCGCGATCGCACTGGCCCTCGCCTGCACTGCATTCGGTCATGCCGATCGGGCCTTCCAGCGCCTCGACGATCTCGGCCAGCGAAATCTCGCTGGCCGGCCGGGCCAACCGGTAACCGCCATTGACGCCGCGGAACGACTCGACCAGGGCGGCGTGGCTCAGCGCCTTCAGCAGCTTGCTCACCGTCGGCAGTTCCAGATGCGTTTCGTCGGCGATCTGCGCCGTGCTGAGCACATCGGCCGGGTGCGCGGCAATGCAGGTCATCACCACGGTGGCGTAATCGGTAAGTCGGCTGACGCGAAGCATGGGTACGCTCGGGCCTGGACGGTCGAATCGGGACTAAAATGGTACTGATTTGGTGCACCGCGGTCAATCCGCGCCATGCACCATGATCGGGCAACGCCCATTGTGAGTTGCCCGCGAGTCGTGCATGCAAAGCCATCGATACAGCACCCGCGCGCACAATCCCTGCCCGGCCCCTGCGCTGCGGCGCTGGCATGCATCGTGCTGCCACGTTGCAACAAGACTCACGGGCGCTGGAGCGCGACATGAAATGGATCACGGCCATCATCAAGCCGTTCACGCTGGACGACGTACGCGAAGCACTGGCCGAAGCCGGCGTACAGGGCATGACAGTGACCGAAGTAAAAGGCTTCGGTCGCCAGCACGGACATACCGAGCTGTATCGCGGCGCCGAATACGTGGTCGACTTCCTGCCCAAGCTGAAGATCGAAGTGGCGGTGAGCGACGACCGCCTCGACCATGCGATCGAGGCGATCAGCACGGCGGCCCGCACCGGCAGGATCGGCGACGGCAAGATTTTTGTCGGCACGCTCGACCAGGTCATCCGCATCCGCACGCAGGAGCTCGACGCCGACGCGCTCTGACGCCATCGTCGCAGCTGTGCTGAGCGAGAGCATCTCGCCACTGCGCCGGCGGCTCGCTAAGCTGGCGCAGTCTTCCCATCTGTTGTTGCCATGACTCAAACGCCCGACCGCGCCGTCGCCCGCCTCGCCTGGACTCGCCAGGTACTGGGCGACGACACGCTGACACTGGCATCCGCCTCGGCCGACGCCAGCTTTCGCAGTTACTGGCGGACCCGGCACGACGGCCGCAGCTGGATCGTGATGGACTCGCCACCGGCGCAGGAGGATCCGCGGCCATGGCTGGAGATCGGTGCGCGACTGTCCGCGGCCGGCCTGCACGTGCCGGCGGTGTATGCGCAGGATCTGGCACAAGGCTTCCTGTTGATCGAAGATCTCGGATCGCAGCTGTACCTGCCGGCCTTGAACGACAGCACGGTGGATGCACTGTACGGCGACGCCATGGACGCGCTGCTGCGCATGCAGCGCGATGCGGACGTGACCGGCATGCAGCCGTACGACCACGCCTTCCTGCAGCGCGAACTGGAGATCATGCCGGAGTGGTTGCTGGCGCGGCACCTGGGCCATACGCCCGAGTGCGAGGAATGGGACGTGCTGGAGTCGGCATTCACCGTGCTGCTGCACAATGCACTGGAGCAGCCGCGCTGCTTCGTGCACCGCGACTACCACAGCCGCAACCTGCTGATCGTCGGAGCCGGCAAGCCGGCAACCATCGCGCCGCAGATGTCGAACCCCGGCATCATCGATTTCCAGGGCGCATTGATCGGCCCCATCACCTACGACCTCGCTTCGCTGCTGCGCGACTGCTACATCGTGTGGGACCGCGTACGTGTCGAAGCCTGGGTCGAGAGCTATCGGCACCGCCTGCAGGCGGCACGGCTGATTGCTGCGGATGTCGACCGCGAACGATTCCTGCGCTGGTTCGACTTGATCGGCCTGCAACGGCACATCAAGGTGCTCGGCATCTTCTGCCGGCTGTGCTATCGCGATGGCAAGCCCGGTTATCTCGACGATCTGCCGCGGGTATACGACTACGTGATCGACGTGGCCATCCGTTATCCCGAGCTGGCCGAATTCGTGGCGCTGCTTCGGCGTTGCGTGGGTGAACGCGATCTGCGCCGACCGGTGGCCGCATGAAGCACGCGCTGATCTTCGCCGCCGGCCTCGGCGAGCGCATGCGGCCGCTGACCGATCACACGCCCAAACCGCTGCTGCCGGTAAACGGCAAGCCGCTGATCGTGTGGCATCTGGAAAAACTCGCCGCGGCGGGTGTGCATTACGTGGTGATCAACACCTCGCATCTGGCGGAACAGTTTCCCGACACCCTGGGCGACGGCTCGCGCTGGGGTTTGCGTATCCGCTATGCCTACGAAGGCATCACGCCACTGGAAACCGGCGGCGGCATGTTGAACGCGCTGCCGCTGCTGGGCAGCGCGCCGTTCATCGCGGTGAACGGCGACATCTGGTGCGATGTCGACTTCACTACCCTGCCTGCCGAGCCGGCCGGCCTCGCCCACCTGCTGCTGGTCGATAATCCGCCACAGCATCCGCACGGCGATTTCGCGCTGGATGCGCAAGGCATCGTGCATGACGAAGGCGACGTCCGGCTGACCTTCAGCGGCGTCGGCGTGTATCGGCATGAGCTATTGCGCAACTGGCGCACGGTGATCGGCAACGCAGCCGGCGCCGAAGCCCAGCCGCCACGCTTCCGGCTCGTGCCGCTGCTGTGCGCGGCGATGGCGAATGGTGCGATCAGTGGCAGCCACCATGGCGGCAAGTGGACCGATGTTGGTACGCCGCAGCGGCTCGCCCAGCTCGAGGTGGAACTGCGCGGATAGCGCGCACGGATGATCTGAATAAAAAACGGCCCGGTACAAACCGGGCCGTTACGTTTCGACAGAACCTGTGCGCTTACGGGCGCCGCGCCAGTTCCGGATTTTCCTTGGTGACCGGCATCAGATCCTTCTTCGACACACCCAGCCACAACAGGATCGGGCTGGCGACGAAGATCGACGACAGCGTGCCGACCACGATGCCGATCAGCATCGTCACGGCGAAACCGTGCACGGCAGGGCCACCGAAGAAATACAGCGCACCCATGGTGATCGCCGTGAACAGCGAGGTGATGATCGTTCGCGACAGCGTGTTGTTGATCGAGCGGTTGAGGATCTCCTCGGGCTCGGCCTTGCGCGCCAGCCGGAACAGTTCGCGGATACGATCGAACACCACCACCTTGTCGTTGATCGAGTAACCGATCACCGCCAGCACCGAGGCCAGCACGGTCATGTCGAACTCGCGCTGGACCAGCGCCAGGATGCCCAGCGTCACCAGCACGTCATGCACTTCGGTGGCCACCGCCGCGATCGCGAAGCGGCGCTCGAAGCGTATCCACAGATAGGCCATGATGCCGAGAATCACAAACACGGCGGCCACAGTGCCGTCGCTCTTCAGCTCGGCGCCGACTTCGGCGGTAACCAGTTCGCGGTTCTTCAGCTTGGCGTCGGGACGCGAAGCGTTCAGCGTCTTGACTACATCTGAAGCGATAAGGTCGAGGTTGACCTTGCCATTGGCATCAACCGCCTTCTGGTCTTCCTTGGGCTGCATGCGGATCGATACTTCGCGGGTACCGCCCAGGCTCTGCACTAATGCATGGTCGAAACCACCCTTCTCCAGCGCCGCGCGCACGTCGGCGATTTCCACCGACTGATCGTAATCGATCACCATCGAAACACCGCCGGTGAAATCGAGTGCGTAGTTCAGAGGCTTGATCACCAGCATCACAACCGAGGCGATCATCAGGAACAAGGCGATGGCGATGCTGTACTTGCGCATGCCAAGGAACGGGATGTTGCTGTCGTGATTGAAAATTTCCATGGTGGTTCCTTAGACCGACAGCGTCTTGAGCTTGCGGTGGCCGTGGATCAGCGCGGTGAACGCATGAGTCAGCGTCACCGAGGTGAACAGCGAGGTCAGGATGCCGATCATCAGCGTCACGCCGAATCCCTTGATCGCGCCGGTACCCATCGTGGTCAGCGCCAATGCGGCGATCAGGTGGGTGACGTTGGCGTCCAGAATGGTCGACCACGCCTTCTCGTAACCGGCCCGGATCGATGCATGCGGCGTGGAGCCGTTGCGCAGCTCCTCACGTATGCGCTCGCAGATCAGCACATTCGCGTCGATCGCCATGCCGAGGGTCAGCACGATACCGGCCACGCCCGGCATGGTCAGGGTAACGCCGATCAGCGACATCACCGCCAGCAGGATCACCAGGTTGAAGAACAGCGCGATATCCGCGACCAGGCCGAACAATTTGTAGTAGACCGCCGCCGCCAGCAGCACCAGCGCCAGGCCCAGCATCACCGCCTTGAAACCCTTGTCGATGTTGTCCTGACCCAGGCTGGCGCCGATCACTCCCTCTTCGACAATATCCATCGGTGCGGCCAGCGCACCGCCCTTGAGCAGCAGCGCAAGGTCAGAGGCTTCCTTCGGGCTGCCCAGGCCGGTGGTCTGGAACTGCCTGCTGAAGGGGCTGGCGATCGAGGCGTCGTTGATCACCGTCTCGGTGATTTTGGGAACACGCACTTCCTTGCCGTCGACGATCTTTGTCTCGTAGACCTGTTCGACGTACACCACCGCCATCGGCTTGCCGACGTTGGCATTGGTGAAATCGCCCATCTTCTTGGCGCCGGCCGCGTTTAAGGTGACGTCGACCTTGGGCGTACCACTCTGCTGATCGATGCCCGAGGAGGCATCCACCAGCTGATTGCCGGTCACGATGATCTGCTTGCTCACTAGCACGGGCAGATTGCTGCCCCGCATACGGTAGAGGTTGGCGTCCGGCGGAATGCTTCCGGTCCGCGCCGCTTCCTGCGCCCGCGCGTCGCCGGCCTGGCCGATACCCGGGCGGTATTGCAGCGTGGCCACGGCGCCGATCAGCTTCTTCGCCTCGGTCGGATCCTGCACGCCGGCCAGCTCGACCACGATGCGGCTTTCGCCCTGCTGCTGGATCAACGGCTCGGACACGCCCAGCGCATTGATGCGGTTGCGCAGCGTGCCCAGGTTCTGGGTGATCGCACTACGCGACAGATCGCGCAGCTTCTCCGGCTTGATCACCACGTTCAGCACGAAGCGGTCGCCGGTGTTGGCACCGTTTGCCACGTTGAGGTCGGTGTATTCGTTGGCGATCGCGTCGGCGGCCGTGGAACGATCGGCGGCCGAACGCAGGACCACGGCGATACCCTGCTCGCGCACGGTATTGCGGGTGACCGACTCGTAGCGGATGTTCTTCTGCCGAAGCAGAGTGCGGATATCGTCGGCGTAGCTGTTTTCCTGCTTGTCGATCGCATCGTTCTGATCGACCTGCATCAGGAAGTGCACGCCGCCCTGCAGGTCCAGGCCCAGCGGCATCGAACGGGCGCCGATCGCGCGCAGCCAGGCGGGCACATTGGACTGCAGCTTGAACGCCACCGTATAGCCGTCGCCCAGTGCCGACTTGATGACGTCGGCGCCGCTCTTCTGCACGTCCGAGTTGGCAAATGTCGCCAGCAGATGGTCGCCTTCCACCACCACGTTGTTGACCGCGATGTGCTTCTCGGCCAGCGCAGCCATCGTCTTCTGCTGCACGGACTGGTCGATAGGCGGAGCGTCGCGGTTGGCAGTGACCTGCACCGCCGGCAACGGGACAAATGCATTCGGCAAGGCGTAGATGACGCCGAACAGCATCACCAGCGCGACCAGCGCGTACTTCCAGCGGGGAAAATCACTCATGCCCTGAATCCATCAAAGCCGCGGCAACAGGCCGCGGGGAAGCAACAATCGAGGAATAATCGTGTGAGAGGCCAACGCGGGGCGGCGCCTCGAAACCGACGATCAGACGGACTTCAGCGAGCCCTTGGGCAGCACCTGCTGGACTGCCCCCTTCTGTACCTTGACCTTCACGTTGGTCGCAATCTCGACCGTGATGAACGTCTCGCCCACTTCTTCCACGCGCCCGGCGATGCCGCCGTTGGTGACCACTTCGTCGCCCTTGGCCAGAGCGGCAATCAAGGCGCGATGCTCTTTCTGGCGCTTCATCTGCGGACGAATCATCATGAAATACATCAGGCCGAACAGCACCACCATCATGATGATCATTTGCAGGCCACCACCGGCGGCGGGCTGCGCGGCAGCGGCCTGGGCGATCACGGGGGAGATCGGAAAAGTCATCGTTTTGTCTCGCAAGTTGTGGCGCAGCCAAGGATTTCAGCTGAACGCCTGATAAAAGATCGTTGATTATGCCATGCACCCCGGAGCCGTGCACTGCGTGCCGGGCCCAAGGGTTATGGCGACATACCGGGCGTTTGCAAGCGCCGGGGCGGACTGCGACTCCGAGCTGGGCGGATCGCCCCGGATCGCCCGCCAGCGGGCTCCTACGCGATCTCCGTACCCTGGCGACGGGCGTAGAACCCGGTGGTGAACGCTTCCAGTGTGCGGTTGGCGATCGCCTCGCGCAGCCCGACCATCAGCCGCTGGTAGTAGCGCAGGTTATGAATGGTGGCGAGCTGGCTGCCGAGGATCTCGTTGCAGCGGTCGAGATGGCGCAGATAGGCCCGGCTGAAGCCATTGCTGCAGGCGTAGCAGTCGCAGCCCTCCTCGATCACCCGCGTATCTGTGGCGAACTTCGCGTTGCGGATGCGCAACGTGCCCTCGGCGGTGAACAGGAAACCGTTGCGCGCGTTGCGGGTCGGCATCACGCAGTCGAACATGTCGATGCCGCGGCGCACCGCCTCCACGATGTCTTCCGGCCGGCCCACACCCATCAGGTAGCGCGGTTTGTCCGCCGGCAGCAGCGGCACGGTGAAATCCAGCGCGTGGTTGCGCTCGGCCTCCGGCTCGCCGACCGCCAGACCACCGACCGCGTAACCGTCGAAACCGATGTTCACCAGTCCCGCGGCGGAACGCTGTCGCAGGTTCTCGTACACGCCGCCCTGCACGATGCCGAACAGCGCGTTCGCATTCCTCAGGTCGTCGAACGCCCGGCGCGAGCGCTCGGCCCAGCGCAGCGAGAGCTCCATCGAGTCGCCGGCCACCTTCTCGGTGGCCGGGTACGGTGTGCACTCGTCGAAGATCATCGCGATGTCCGAATCCAGCGTCTTCTGGATCTGCATCGACACTTCCGGCGACAGGAACACTTTCGAACCATCGACAGGCGATGCGAACGTCACCCCTTCCTCGGTGATCTTCCGCTTGTGCGCCAGCGAGAACACCTGGAAGCCGCCGGAGTCGGTGAGGATCGGCTTGTCCCAGCCGATGAACTTGTGCAACCCACCGAACCTCTCGACGATCTCCAGTCCAGGCCGCAGGAACAGATGGAACGTGTTGCCAAGAATGATCTCGGCACCGATCTCGGTGACGTCGCGCGGCGTCATCGCCTTGACCGAGCCATACGTGCCCACCGGCATGAACGCCGGCGTTTCCACGGTACCGCGGGCAAAGGTCAGGCGACCGCGGCGGGCGGCGCCGTCGGTGGCGAAGAGATCGAAATTCATGGCAGTCATCCGCCCAGTTTAACCGTTGCCGCCACTTAGCCGCCCTGCGGCAGGATGAGCATCGCGTCTCCATAGGAGAAAAACCGGTAACCCTGCTCGACCGCATGGCGATACGCATCGAGCATGAATTCGCGCCCGGCCAGTGCCGACACCAGCATCAGCAAGGTCGACTGCGGCAGATGGAAGTTGGTGAGCAGCCCATCGATGCTGCTGAAGTGGTAGCCGGGGAATATGAAGATCTGCGTTTCACCGGCGAATGGATGCAGCTCGCCGTCCTTGCTGGCGCTCTCCAGCGCGCGCACCACGGTGGTACCTACGGCAATGACCCGGCCGCCATTGGCCCGGGTGCGGCGGATCTGCCCGATCAGGTGGGCGCCGACATTCAGCCACTCGCGGTGCATGTGATGATTCTTCAAATCATCCGCACGCACCGGCTGGAACGTACCGGCACCGACATGCAAGGTGATGTAGCCGAACTCGACGCCACGTTCGCGCAGCGTCGCCAACATCGCCTCATCGAAATGCAGGCCGGCGGTGGGAGCGGCCACCGCGCCGGGCTCGCGTGCGAACACGGTCTGATAGCGCTCCATGTCGCTGGCGTCGGCGTGCCGCTCGATGTACGGCGGCAGCGGCATCTCGCCCAGTTTGAGCAGCAGCTTTTCCAGCGGCTCCTGCGCCTCGAAGCGCAGTCGGAAAAAGCCTTCGTCACGGCCCAGCACCACGGCGTGGCTGCCGTCGGCCAGTTCGATCCGGCCACCTTCCTTCGGCTTCTTGCTGACCCCGAGCTGCACGGTCGCCTCGTGCGCGCCGGTAACCCGCTCGATCAGGATCTCCACCGCACCGCCGGTATCCTTGCGCCCATACAACCGGGCCGGCAGCACGCGGGTGTCGTTGAACACCAGCAGATCGCCCCGCCGCAGGAAATCCGGCAAATCACGAAACATCCGGTCCTGCCGCGAATGTGCCGGCACATCAAGCAGCAGCATGCGGCTGGCCGAGCGCTCGGGCAGTGGTGCCTGAGCAATCAGTTCGGGCGGCAGTTCAAAATTGAAATCGGATTTCTTCAAGAGGTATTCGGCCGGCAAGCGGTAACGAGGCATTATCCCGCAAGCGCCAGTCCTTGCGTGTCGAACTACAACCAGCCCTTTTGCCGCGCCAGTCGATACGCCTCGATGCGATTGGCGACGCCGAGTTTGCCGATGGCTTCGGACAGGTAATTGCGCACTGTTCCATGCGACAGACTCAATTGCGTGGCGATGTCGCCGGCAGACTGGCCTTCGCCGGCCAGCCGCAATACCTGGCGCTCGCGATCGTTCAGCGGATCGGCTTCGGACCAGGCTTCCAGCGCCAGCTGCGGGTCGATCGCGCGGCCGCCGCGATGCACGGTACGCAATGCTTCGGCGAGGTTCTCGGCGGGCGCATCCTTCAGCAGATAGCCGGATACCCCGGCATCCAGCGCGCGGCGCAGGAAGCCGGGCCGTGCGAAGGTGGTGACGATGACCACCTTGATCGGCAATGCCTGGCGCTGGATGCGCTGGGCCAGCTCCAGCCCGGTCAGGCCAGGCATCTCGATGTCGGTGACCAGCACATCGGGCTTCAGCCTTTGAATGTCTCGCCACGCCGCTTCGCCATCCGCGGACGAACCGAGCACCTCGATGTCGGATTCCAGGCTCAGCAGCGCCGACAACGCCCCGCGCACCATCGCCTGATCCTCGGCCAGCAGGATGCGGATCATCCGGCGGTCCTTCGGTTGGCATCGCCGTGTGCGGAAAACAACGGTGATCTTTTCATGCTGCCGGTTGTCCTGAATCCGTTTCGGCCATTGCTGCATCGATGGGCATGCCCGCTGGCGCATGCGACGTTTCGACCAGCCGCAAGATCGGCAGCGGCGCAGTCACCCTCAGGCGAGTGCCCTGACCACGGGGCGATTCGATCGTCAGCGTCCCCGCCAACGCGCGCACGCGCTCGCGCATGCCGCACAAACCATTGCCGTCCTGGCCGATGCCGCCGCGACCATTGTCGCTGATCAGCATGCATACACTCGAACGTTCGCGCGTCAGCTCGATCCGGGCGCGGCTGGCCTCGGCGTGGCGCGCAATATTGGTCACCGCCTCGCGCAATATCAGCGACAGGCCGCGCTCGACGTCGCCAGGCAGGTCGGTGGGCAGATCGCCGTAATCCAGATGCACCCGGGAGGATTCAAGCAACAGCCGCGCCGAAGCCAACTCGGCGGCGAGATCGGTGGCGCGGATGCCGGTGACCGCGCTGCGCACCTCCGCCAAGGCGTGACGTGCCACCTTTTCCGCTTCCTCGACCTCGCGCCGGGCTGCATCGACATCACGGTCGAACAGCTTGCGCGAGAGTTCGAGCTTGAGGGTGATCAGCGACAAGGTATGACCTAGCAGATCGTGCAGGTCGCGCCCGATCCGCTCCCGTTCCGCCGTCGCGGCAAGCCGGCGCACCTCGTCGTGAGAAAGGCTGAGCGCCACGTCCTTCTGCTGGTGGATCTGCTCGACCGTGAGAATGGTGCAGATAACGAAGACCGTGACCGGCATGATCACCAGCAACGATTGCGGATAGCCAATCCACCAGGCCAGCGCCACGTAGACGGCATTGAGCAGCAACACCTGGATCACATAGCTGCGAAAGTGCCGCATGTCGCAACGGCTCAGCATCACGCAGGCATACACGAAGTAGCTGAGCCCGCTGGGATACCAGTGCAGCAAACTGAAGCACAGCGCGGCCATGCCCCACGCATAGAAATAGGCGGTCCGCCGCGGTGCCAGTTGAACCTTGGCGAACAGCAACAGGAATACCGGATACGAGGCCAGCGTGCACAACAGCCAGGTCCTGGTGTAGCCACGCAGGCCATGATCGAACAGCGGCGTGATGAAGATCCACATCGACCACAGCAAGTGCACGCTATCGGCCCAAGGCGATTTGCCGCGGCGAAGGTCGTCGGCCACACCGGAATCCGGTGCCGGCGCAAACCATCGGGTAATGAAGCCTGGAATCATGGCGGCGCTCTTCGCTAGCGGCTCGGACGGGACAGCATGCTACTTCAACCGTTGCGCCGCAGCCGTCGGGCCGCCAGCAGCAGAAAACCGGCGGCGAACCCGATCAGCACCAGCACGTGTGGCAGCAGCGGTTGCTGATCGAGGCCCACTGCTGCCAGCGCCAGCCTGTCGAGGTGATAGCTCGGCCATACTGGTGCGATCTGCTGCAGGAACTTCGGCAGCAGCGGCAGCGGCATCCACAGGCCGGACATGAACGACATCGGCAGATAGATTAGCTGCAGCATGCCGGGCGCACCCTGCCCCTTGATCAAGGTGCCAACGAACATGCCCAGCGCACAGAACGGCAGCACGCCGAGCATGCCGGTGAGCAGCAGCGCGCCGGCCTGGGCCAGGTTCAGCGTCACGTGCCCCAGCGTCAGCGCCATCACCAGGAGCAACAGGATGACTACCGCGGCAGCGGCCATCGCCATCAGCATCTTGCCCAGCAGATAGGCACCCGGTGGCATCGGCAGCGCACGCTTGAAGGTCAGCAGCCCACCGTCGCGCTCCAGCGCCAGCGACACACCGAAACCGAACAGGCCCGGACTCATCACGCCGAACACGCCGTAGCTGGCCAGCAGATAACGCGCTGCATCAGCACCCTCGGACTTCGCCATGAACACGCCGAACAGCAGGTAGAACATCCCCGGGAACAGCATGATCGGCAGCATGAAACCCGGCGCCCGCATGTAGCGCAGGCATTCGCTGCGCGCCTCTTCCAGATAGGCGCCGATGACGCGACGGCGCGGCATCACGAGTGACGTCGGCTCGTTGACAACTGGTTCGTTGACAGACATGACGGTTTCCATCTCAGGCGGCCTCGCGCTGGTCGGTATCCGATGCCTCGTCGGCATCGCGGGTGAGTTCGGTGAATGCCTCGGCCAGGCCGGCGCGCTGCACTTCCAGTTCGCGCAGTTGCAGGTCGGCTACAAGCAAACGGCGCACCACGACTTCTGCTTCGGCGGCGGTGATATGCAGGCGTTCGTTGTCCCGACGCACTTCGCTGACCTCGGGCCAGCCGCGCACCGTATCGATCGACAGCGTACTCAGGCAGCGGATGCGTTTGAGTGCCACCCGCGCCCGCAGTGCTTCGACCGTGCCCTCGTGGATCATGCGGCCGTGCGTCATCACGCAGACGCGGTCGGCCAGTGCCTCGGCTTCCTCCAGATAATGCGTGGTCAGCAGTACCGAGCAGCCCTCGGCGAGCAGTTGCCGGATCGCTGCCCACAGTTTCTGCCGCGCCTCGATATCCATGCCCACGGTGGGCTCATCCAGAAACAACAGCTCGGGCCGGCCGCACAATGCCAATGCGAATTGCACGCGCCGCTGCTGGCCGCCGGAGAGTTTCGCGTAAGGGCGCTTGAGCAGATCACTGACGCCGGCCAGTTCGGCGGTTTCCGCCAGCGTGCGCGGTGCCGGGTAATAGCTGGCGGTCAACCGCAGCAGTTCACCCACCCGCAGCGTCGGCGGCAGTTCGGCGTTCTGCAGCATCACGCCGATCCGCCGGCGCGCCTCGATCCGCTGCGGATCCTGTCCGAACAGTTCGACCGTGCCGGCATCGGCCCGGATCAGCCCCAGCAGCAGGCCGATCGCCGTGGTCTTGCCTGCGCCGTTGGGGCCGAGCAGGGCCAGCAGTTCACCGCGCTGCAAGCGCAGATCCGCACCGTCCAGTGCGGTGAGTCGACCATAGCGTTTGACGACGCCGTCAAGGCGGGCAATCGGATCACGAGTAATTGGATCAGGGGTATGCGGCATGGGTAATCCTCCAGTGCCGCACATCCTCCACGTAGCGGGCTGCCGCAGGCAGTCGCCGGCGTCAGTCATCGGGGGTGACAGCCGTCATCCGCGGCAGGGGCACGGGGTTACGGCCGCCGACAGCGCAAGGTATCCTGTGAGGAGTAAAGCCGCCCGGTTGGCACTGCCACGGCGGCGTGAAATGCCTGAAAACGTTGAGGAAGCGCCATTCGCCTGCGTTTTCCGGCACGCGTTCACTAATGTCCGTCTCCGGCATGGCATGCCGATCGGCGGGACTACGGAGGATTCATCATGGGTGTGATCAACCAGCTGCGCGAACTGCGCGAATTCGGCGGCAAGCCGCGGACCACCGGTCTGGACGATGCCAGCATCGAGCGCATGGCAGCGAACGGTCCCCTGCTGGGTCAGGCGATTGCCGATGCCGTGGCGCGCCATCGCGAACTGCGCGCTGACATGAGTGATTTCCTGAAACTGGACGAAGCAGAACAGCTTGCCCAGGCGCAAGCCGGTTTCGTCAATTTCTACCCGGACGATGCGATCAGCCCGTACCTGCCGGCTGCTGCACGTGGCCCGTGGATCGTGACGCTGAAAGGCGCCGTGGTGCACGACAACGGCGGCTACGGCATGCTCGGCTTCGGCCACAACCACCCGGCGATTCTCGAAGCGATGAGCCGCCCGCAAGTCATGGCCAACGTCATGGCACCCAGCGTGTCGCAGCTGCGCTTTACCGCGGCGCTCAACAAAGAGCTTGGCCGCAACCGCGGCAACAACCCGTATGCGCGTTACATGTGCCTGAACTCCGGCTCCGAATCGGTCTCGCTGGCCTGTCGCATCGCCGACGTCAACGCCAAGCTGATGACCGATGCCGGTGGCCGTTACGCCGGTCGCACGATCAAGCGGCTCGCGGTGAAGGGTGCATTCCACGGCCGCACCGACAAGCCGGCGCTGTATTCCGATTCCAGCCGCAAGACCTACCAGCAGCACCTGGCCAGCTACCGCCACGAAGACAGCGTGCTCACCATCGCCCCGTATGACATCGCGCAACTGGAGGCGGCATTCGCGGACGCCGACAAGCACGGCTGGTTCATCGAGGCGATGTTCCTGGAGCCGGTGATGGGCGAAGGCGATCCCGGCCGCGCGGTGACTCCGGAGTTCTACAAGGCGGCGCGAGCGCTGACCGAGGCTCACGGCACCTTGCTGCTGATCGACTCGATCCAGGCCGGCCTGCGCGCGCACGGCGTGCTGTCGATCACCGACTACCCCGGCTTCGAGAAGCTGCCCGCGCCCGATATGGAAGCTTTCTCAAAGGCACTCAACGCCGGCCAGTATCCGCTGTCGGTGCTGGCGGTCAGCGAGCACACCGCCGGCCTGTACCGCAAAGGCATCTACGGCAACACGATGACCGCGAACCCGCGCGCGCTGGACGTGGCGCTGGCCACGCTCAATCAGCTCAGCGATGGCGTGCGCAACAACATCCGTGAGCGCGGCAAGGAATTCGTCGACAAGCTCAACGCGCTGAAAAACGAGCTGGGCGGCCTGATTACCAAGGTCCAGGGCACCGGCCTGCTGTTCTCCTGCGAGCTGGCCCCGGAGTACAAGTGCTACGGCGCCGACTCCACCGAGGAGTACATGCGCGAGCACGGCATCGGCGTGATCCACGGCGGCGTCAACTCGCTGCGCTTTACTCCGCATTTCAACGTCACCAGCGCCGAAATCGATCTGGTCGTGGCCCATGTGCGCAAGGCCTTGCTGGAAGGCCCGCGCAAGGCGGCCGCCAAGGCCGAGGCTGCCTGAGCAGCCATATGACAGCTCCCGGCTGCGGCGGCGCTCGACACGTTTCCGCAGCTGAATACTTCTTGCACGTCAGGGTTTACCCACTCCCTTGGAGTTGCCGGCCGGCATAGACTGGCACTGCCGGCAGCTGCCGGTCACCTAGGGAGGACTCAATGATGTCGATGTCACTACGTCTGCTGGCTGTCAGCGCCGCCTTCGCCTTCGCCGGCGCCACCTTCGCGGCCACGCCGCAGGCCAGCACCACGGCGCCGGCCACCAAGGCACATACGGCGCAGCAGCAACGCATGGTCGACTGCAGCAAGCAGGCCACCGGCAAGAAAGGCGATGAGCGCAAGACCTTCATGAGCTCCTGCCTGAAGGGTGAAGGCATGGCGCCGGCCGCTGCCGCGCCAATGGCCAAGCAGACCCAGCAGGAAAAAATGAAGAGCTGCAATGCGGACGCCAAGACCAAGGCGCTCAAGGGCGCCGATCGCAAGGCGTTCATGAGCAGCTGTCTGAAGGGCGGCGCTGCCGCGACTCCGTAATCTCGCTGGCTGTATCGGTGCTGCACACGCCCGCATGAGCCATGCGTGCGTGTGCAGGGCCACTTCGCTAAGCTCCCTGACTGTCGCGCGCTGCGCCATCGTTGAAGACCGTCATCCATGAAGATCGTCGAAGTCGGCCATCCGCTGATCCAGCACAAGCTCGGCCTGATGCGCCGTGCCGGCATCAGTACCAAGGAATTCCGCGAACTGGCCTCCGAGGTCGCCGCACTGCTCACCTACGAAGCCACCAAGGACCTGGAAACCGTCGAGGAACAGATTCTTGGCTGGGCCGGCCCGCTGCGGGTGCACCGGATCAAGGGCAAGAAGATCACCATCGTGCCTATCCTGCGCGCAGGCCTGGGCATGCTGCCCGGCGTGCTCGACATGATCCCGTCGGCGAAAGTCAGCGTAGTCGGCGTGCAGCGCGACGAACACACGCTGCAACCGACCGCCTACTACGAAAAACTCAGCGGCCGCATGGACGAACGCATTGCGCTGATCGTCGACCCGATGCTGGCCACCGCGGGCACCTTGATCGCCGCCGTCGACATGTTGAAGGCCGCCGGCTGCAAGCGCATCAAGGGGCTGTTCCTGGTCGCCGCGCCGGAAGGCCTCAAGCGCATCGAAGCGACGCATCCGGATATCGAGATCTACACCGCTTCGATCGATGAGCGCCTGAACGAGCACGGCTACATCCTGCCCGGCCTCGGTGACGCCGGCGACAAGATCTTCGGCACCAAGGTTGAAGCAGAAAAATAGTGGAGAGGAGCGAGAAACGAGAGGCGCGAGTCGTGCGCCTTTCTCTCGTTTCTCACTCCTCTCCACTCACTTCTCGCCTACGCACCAACTTCTCGCCTCACCGGCCGAAGCGGTCGGTCGCCTCCAGCAACTCATGCACGTTGCCTGGCTCGAACGCGGAATGGCCGGCGTCCTGCACGATGCGCAGATCGGCCTCCGGCCAGGCGCGATGCAGGTCCCATGCGCTGCGCAACGGGCAGACCACGTCGTAACGGCCCTGCACGATCACCGCGGGGATGTTGCGGATGCGGTCGATGTTGCGCAGCAGCTGGTCGTCGTGCTCGAAGAAACCCCCGTTGACGAAGTAGTGGCATTCGATGCGCGCGAATGCCAGCGCGAACTCGTCCTCGGCGCTGGATTCGATGTACGTCTTGTCCTGCCACAGGAAGCTGGTGGCGCCCTCCCATACCGACCAGGCACGGGCGGCATCGGTACGCGTCTTCGCATCGGCGCTGGTCAGGCGCCGGTGGTAGGCGCTCATCAGGTCGCCGCGCTCGACTTCGGGAATCGCGTTGAGATAGGTCTCCCAGGCGTCCGGATACAGCGCATCGCAGCCCTTCTGGTAGAACCATTCCAGCTCCCAGCGACGCAGCATGAAGATGCCGCGCAAGACCAGTTCGGTGACCTTGTCCGGATGCGTCTGCGCGTAGGCCAGCGCCAGCGTGGAGCCCCACGAACCGCCGAATACTTGCCAGCGCCCGATGCCCAGGTGTCCGCGCACGCGCTCGATGTCGGCGACCAGATCCCAGGTGGTGTTGTCAGTCAGCTCCGCATGCGGCGTGGACTTGCCGCAACCGCGCTGATCGAACAGCACGATGCGGTACACGGCCGGATCGAAGAAGCGCCGGCACTTCGGATTGGTGCCGCCACCCGGGCCGCCGTGCAGGAACACCACCGGCTTGCCGTGCGGATTGCCGCTCTGCTCGTAGTACAGCGTGTGCAACGCGGACACCTTGAGAAACCCACGGTCGAAGGGCTCGATATCGGGGTACAGCGAACGAAGCGGCGGCGACATGACGGCTCCTCAAGGCCAGCGGACGAGCCGACGAGGCTAGCACGAGCACGGCCCCGCGGCCTTCAGCCAGCTGCGAACAGCTTGCCCGGATTGAGGATTCCGTTCGGATCGAACACCTTGCGCACACCCTGCATCAGTGCGATCTCCGCCGCGCTGCGGGTGCTCTCCAGATAGGCCAGCTTGACCAGCCCGATGCCATGCTCGGCCGAGATGCTGCCGCCGTGGTGCTGCAAGGTGGCTGCCAGCAATTTGGTCACGTGCTCGCATTGCGCGATGAACGCCTCCTCGGCCAGATCATCCGGGCGCAGCACGTTGATGTGCAGGTTGCCGTCGCCGATATGGCCGAACCACACCACTTCGATCTGCGGATATTCACGCGCCAGCAGTGCCTGCATCTCGCGCAGGAATGCCGGTACCGCGCTGATCCGCACTGACACGTCATTCTTGTAGGGTCGCCGTGAGGCCAGACTCTCCGTAATGCCTTCGCGCAAACGCCACAGCGCGGCCGCCTGCGCTTCGCTTTGCGCGATCACGCCGTCGCTGACCCAGCCCTGCTCCAGTGCATGCTCGAACGCGGCCAAGGCAGCATCTTGTGCAGGCTCGTCGGCGGCATCGAACTCGGTCACCACGTAGTACGGATAATCGCCTTCGATGGCGCGCTGCGCTCCATGCGCAAGCACGTGCTCGAGCGCGCGATCGGTAAAGAATTCGAATGCCTGCAACGCCAGGCGCGCGCGAAACAAGGCAAATACCTGCATCAACGCATCCATGTCCGGCAACGCCAGCAGCATGACCTGCGACGGCGGCGGCGGATCGGTCAGCCTCAACGTGGCTTCCACCACGATGCCCAGCGTACCCTCCGAGCCGATCATCAGCTGACGGAAATCGTAGCCGCTGGAGTTCTTGATCAGGCCGCGATTGAGTTCGAGCAGTTCGCCATTGCCGGCAACCACCTTCAGTCCGGCGACCCACTCGCGCGTGTTGCCGTAGCGGATCACCCGGATGCCGCCTGCATTGGTAGCGATATTGCCGCCGATCGAGCATGAACCGCGAGCGGCGAAATCGACCGGATAGATCAGGCCATGGCTGCGGGCGGCTTCATGCACGGTCTGCAGGATGATGCCCGGCTGCACGGTGAACGTGCGATCGACGGCGTCGAAATCCAGCACGCGGTTCATCCGTTCCAGGCTCAGTACCAGTTCGCCATGGGCGGCGACCGCGCCGCCGGAGAGGCCCGTCCGGCCACCGGAAGGCACGATGGCGACCTGCTGCTCGTTCGCCCAGCGCACGATCGCCTGCACTTCGTCCACGCTGGCCGGCAGCGCAATCGCCAGCGGCGCCGGCGTCCAGCGGCGGGTCCAGTCGCGACCGTAATGTTCCAGGTCGCCCGGCGCGGTGAGCAGGCGCAGGTCGGGCAGTCGACGGCACAATTCGGCAAGACGGGGGTCGGACATGCTGGGCTCCGGGATATCCCTCCAAGCCTGCCAGCCGCATCGCTTCGCGTCCAGTGTTGCAACGCCGCAAATCGTCCCCGGCTCTGGCATAGTAGGCGTTCCTCCCTGCCCGGACCGACGCATGCAAACCTCCTACCCCCGCCGAGACATCAAGGTATTGCTGCTGGAGGGTGTCAGTGCCAGCGCGGTCGAGAACTTTCATCGCGCCGGCTACAGCCAGGTCGAACTGCATGCCAAATCGCTGCCGGAAGCCGAGTTGAAGGCACGCATCGCCGACGCGCACATCGTCGGCATCCGCTCGCGCACCCAGCTCAGCGAAGATGTGCTGGCTCAGGCCAAGCGCCTCATCGCAGTGGGCTGCTTCTGCATCGGCACCAACCAGGTGGACCTGACCGCCGCGAGAAAGCTCGGCGTGCCGGTATTCAATGCGCCCTACTCCAACACTCGCAGCGTGGCCGAACTGGTGATCGCCGAGGCGATCATGCTGTTGCGCGGCATCCCGCAGAAGAACGCGCTATGCCATCGCGGCGGATGGACCAAGTCGGCCAGCGGCAGCTACGAGACGCGCGACAAAGTGCTCGGCATCGTCGGCTACGGCCACATCGGCACCCAGGTCGGCGTGCTGGCCGAGAGCCTGGGCATGCGGGTGATCTTCCACGACATCGAAACCAAGCTGTCGCTGGGCAATGCGCGCGCGGTTTCCAGTCTGGACGAGCTGCTGGAGCGCGCCGACGTAGTCACCTTGCACGTGCCGGAAACTCCCGCCACGCAATTGATGATCAAGCGCGAGCAGCTCGCGAAGATGCGCTCGGGCGCGATGCTGATCAATGCCTCGCGCGGCAGTGTGGTCGATATCGATGCGCTGGCCACAGCGTTGCGCGACGGCCATCTGGCCGGTGCCGCCGTGGACGTTTTCCCGCTGGAGCCCAAGGGCAACGACGATGCCTTCGTCTCGCCGCTGATTGGCATGGACAACGTGATCCTCACGCCGCACATCGGCGGCAGCACGCTGGAGGCGCAGGACAATATCGGCATCGAAGTCGCCAGCAAGCTGATCCGCTACAGCGACAACGGCTCCACCTTGTCGGCGGTGAATTTCCCCGAAGTCACCCTGCCCGAACATCCGAACAGCCGTCGCCTGCTGCACATCCATCGCAACGTGCCGGGCATGCTGTCACGCATCAACGACTTGTTCTCGGCCGGCAATATCAACGTCGACGCGCAGTTCCTGCAGACCGACAGCGAAGTAGGCTACGTGGTGATCGACGTGAGCGCCGACACGCAGCAGGCCAACGTGCTGAAAGAACAACTGGCGGCGATCCCGGGTACCTTGCGCAGCCGCGTGCTGTATTGAGCGCGAGAACGGCAGCAGCTTGGCGGTTTTTCCCTTCTTCCGCATTCCCTGCTCCCGATTTCCCATGAAAAAAGCGCCCTCGGGCGCTTTTTTCATACTCGATTACCGAATTGGTCGGGGCGGCCGGATTTGAACCGACGACCCTCTGCCCCCCAGGCAGATGCGCTACCAGGCTGCGCTACGCCCCGACTGTTCGGCAAGACGACTAGTCTAACAGCTCACCGGGCCATGCCGGAAGCCATGCTCGAGCACTCGGTGCTCAGCGACGCAGCAGAGTCAGAACTTCTTCCAGTTCCATCCGCACCTGGCGCACGATCTGGTGCGAGATGCTCGCTTCCATCCGGGCCTGCGGGCCTTCCAGCCGCGCGCGCGCGCCGGTGATGGTGAAACCCTCGTCATACAGCAGCGAGCGGATCTGACGGATCATCAGAACGTCGTGGCGCTGGTAGTAGCGACGGTTGCCGCGGCGCTTGACCGGATTGAGCGCGGGGAACTCCTGTTCCCAGTAGCGCAATACGTGAGGCTTCACACCGCATAGCTCGCCCACTTCACCGATGGTGAAGTAGCGCTTGGCCGGAATGGCAGGCAGTTCGGTGTTATTCCCTTGATCCAGCATAGCCTTCGACTCTTACCTTGAGTTTCTGTCCCGGTCGGAACGTCACCACGCGGCGAGCGGAGATCGGAATCTCCTCACCGGTCTTCGGGTTGCGTCCCGGCCGCTGGTTCTTCAGCCGCAGATCGAAGTTGCCGAAACCCGACAACTTCACCTGCTCGCCGTTTTCCAGCGCTCCCCTGACGACCTCGAAATAGGCGTCCACGAATTCCTTGGCCTCACGCTTGTTGAGGCCCACGTCGAGGAAAAGCCGCTCGGCCATTTCCGCCTTGGTCAGCGCCATTTCATCCTCGCAGCTTTGCCTTGCATGTTTGCTCCAACGCAGCGACCGCTTCGCGTACGCAGCGATCCGCGTCGTCGTCAGTAAGGGTGCGTGAAGCGTCCTGTAAAATCAAGCCCATAGCGAGGCTTTTTCGGCCTGCTTCGACCCCTTTGCCGCTGTAGCGGTCGAACAGCCGCAATTCCTGCAGCCGGAGGCCGAGACTGCCGCGAACAGTCTGCTCAATCTGTGACCAGCTGATCTCTTCCGGCAGATCCATCGCGATGTCCCGCCGCACCGCCGGGAATCGCGGAACCGGGCGTGCCAGCGGCAGGCGGCGCGCCAGCAGCGGCTCCAGCGTCAGCTCGAGCACATGCACGTCGGCGCCAAGATCCAGCGTCCTGGCCAATTGCGGATGCAGCGCACCGAGATAACCCACGGTTTCGCCATCACGGGCAACGCGCGCCCCACGTCCTGGATGCAGCCAGGCTGGCAGGCCATCGGCATGCACCGACCAACGCTGCGGCTCGCCGCCCCAGGCAATCAGCGCATCCAGATCACCCTTGAGATCGTGGAAATCCAGCTGACGGGACGGCTCGCCCCATTGCTCGGCGTGCGCGTTGCCGGAGGCAACGATGGCGACGCTCGGCGTTTCGACCGGTGGATCGCCCGCCGCAAACACCCGCGCCAGTTCGAACATCCTCACCCGTTCCTGCTGGCGGGCACGGTTGTGACGCAAGGCCTCGATCAAGCCCGGCAGCAGCGAAGGACGCATGATGGCCAGATCGGCGGACAACGGATTGGCTAGCGGTACCAGCCGTTCGGTAAAACCCCAGCGCGCCAGCAACTCGGCGGACAGGAAGGACAGGTTCACCGCCTCGTAATAGCCGCGTGCGGCCAGTTGCTCGCGCAGCGCCAACTCGTTGATGCGCGCTTCCGGCTCGATGGCCAGCGCCAGCGCACCGGCCGGCGAATGCGTGGGAATGTTGTCGTAACCGAAGATGCGCGCGACTTCCTCGATCAGGTCCTCCTCGCGCTCGATGTCGAAACGACTGCTTGGCGCGGTGATCCGCCAGCCTTCGGCATGGGTTTCCACCCGCATGCCAAGCGCGGTGAAGATGCGCGCCACTTCCACATCGGCGACATCCACTCCCAGCACGCGCTTGAGACGCGCGCGGCGCAGCGTCACGGCGGCCGGCTTCGGCAGATCCGCGACGTGTTCCGCGACCAGCACCGGACCGGCGTTGCCGCCGGCAATCGCCAGCACCAGTTCGGTAGCGCGTTCCAGCGCGCGACGCGGCAGTTCCGGATCGACGCCGCGCTCGAAGCGATGCGAGGCATCGGTGTGCAGACCCAGCTTGCGCGCACGTCCCATGATCGCGGCCGGCGCGAAATGTGCCGACTCCAGGAAAATGTTGCGGGTGGTGTCCGTGACGCGCGAGTCGAAGCCGCCCATCACACCGGCCACGGCGAGTGGCTTGTGCTCGTCGGCAATCAGCACGAAGCCCTCGTCCAGCTTTGCCGTGCTGCCGTCCAGCAGCTTCAACGTTTCGCCCGCACGGGCATGACGCACCACGATGTCGCCTTGCAACGTGTCGTTGTCGAACGCATGCAGCGGTTGACCCAGCTCCAGCATGACGTAATTGGCGATGTCGACCATCGCGCTGATCGGGCGCAAACCGGAACGACGCAAGCGCTCGGCCAGCCACAACGGGGTCCGCGCCGCGGGATCGATACCTTCGACGACGCGACCCAGATAACGCGGCGCGTCCTTGCCGGCTTCCAGTCGGATACCGCGGCATGCCTTGGCGGTTACCGCAGCAGCGGCCTGTGCCGGCACGTTTACCGCACTGCCGAACAGCGCCGCGACATCATGCGCGAGACCCACCAGACCCAGACAATCGGGACGGTTCGGCGTGAGCTTCAGTTCGATACTTGCATCGGGCAGACCCATGTAATCGGCCAGCGGCTTGCCCACCGGCGCATCAAGCGGCAGTTCGAGCAAGCCGGAGGTATCGGCGTCAATATCCAGCTCCTTGGCCGAGCACAGCATGCCGAACGACTCGACACCACGCAGCTTGGCCGCCTTGATCGACAGGCCACCGGGCAGGCTCGCACCCACCATGGCCAGCGGCACCTTGATGCCGACGCGCGCATTCGGTGCGCCGCAGACGATTTGCAGCAACCCGGCTTGCCCCGCGTTGACCGTGCACACTTGAAGGCGATCGGCTTCGGGATGCTTTTCGGCAGCGACTATCTCGGCCACCACCACGCCGGCCAGGCCGTCGCCCAGCACGGTCAGCTCTTCGACTTCCAGTCCGGCCATGGTCAGCGCATGGGCCAGTGCGGCGCGGTCAGCCTTGATCTCGACCAGTTCGCGCAGCCAGTTTTCGGAAAATTTCATCGGTCTCGTTCCTGCCTTCGATTACGCGAACTGCTTCAAGAAGCGCAGATCGTTCTCGAAGAACGCGCGCAGGTCGGAGACGCCATAACGCAGCATCGCGAAACGTTCCACGCCCAGACCGAAGGCGAAGCCGCTATAGCGTTCCGGGTCGATGCCGCAGTTCTCGAGCACGTTCGGATGCACCATGCCGCAGCCGAGCACTTCCAACCAGCGAGTGGAGCCGTCCTCTGCGTCCCAGCGGATGTCCACCTCGGCCGATGGCTCGGTGAAGGGGAAGTAGCTGGGGCGAAAACGCATCTCGAAATCGCGCTCGAAGAAGGCGCGTATGAATTCCGCCAGCGTGCCTTTGAGGTCGGCCATGCTGGATGTCTCATCGACCAGCAGGCCCTCGATCTGGTGGAACATCGGCGAATGGGTCTGATCCGAATCGCTGCGGTAGACCTTGCCCGGCGCAATGATGCGGATCGGCGGCTGCCGTCCTTTCATCGCACGGATCTGCACCGGCGATGTATGCGTGCGCAGCAGGCGCCCGTCGCCGAAGTAGAAGGTGTCGTGCATAGCGCGCGCCGGATGGTGCGGCGGGAAATTCAACGCCTCGAAGTTATGCCAGTCGTCCTCGATCTCCGGGCCGTCGGCACGCTGATAACCGAGCCGCGCGAAGATCGCGGAAATACGCTCGAGCGCACGCGTGATCGGATGAATGCCTCCGCGTTCGCCATCGCGGCCAGGCAGGCTGATGTCGAGACGCTCTGAGGCGAGGCGCCGATCCATCTCGGCCTGCTCCAGAATCTGCTTGCGCGCCGCCAGCGCATCGGCGAGACGATCCTTGACCCGGTTCACCTCGGCGCCACGCGCCTTGCGCTCGTCCGGCGCCAGCGTGCCGAGCGCCTTCAGCGCCGCGGTGACGATGCCGCTCTTGCCCAACAGGCCGACGCGCAGCGCATCCAGTGCTTCCAGCGTGTCGGCCTTGTCGATATCAGTCAGCGCCTGCGCGGCGCGGCTATCCAGATCATCCATAGTGATGCGCTTCTCGCTACTTGCCCTCTCCCCTTCGGGGAGAGGGCAGGGTGAGGGGCCACTCTCGCGTTATCTCCGATTCGAAGCGTGCCTTGATAAAGGACAGGGCGGGCCCCGAACCCTCACCTCAATCCTCTCCCAAGGGGAGAGGAGGCAATCGCAGAGAGCATTTTTCCAACAAACGAAAACGGGGAGAAGGCTGTGGCCTTCTCCCCGCTTGCTTTACATCATAGCGTGCCGACGCAGCAGCGCCCGACGATCAAGCGGCCAGACTGGCCTTCGCTTTCTCGGCGATCACTTCAAACGCCTTGATGTCGTGCACGGCGATGTCTGCCAGCACCTTGCGGTCGACCGTGATGCCGGCCTTGCTCAGGCCATTGATCAGGCGGCTGTAGGACAGGCCGAACATGCGCGCAGCAGCGTTGATACGGACGATCCACAGCGCACGGAACTGACGCTTGCGCTGCTTGCGACCGATATAAGCGTACTGGCCAGCCTTGATGACGGCCTGGTTGGCAACGCGGAAGACCTTGCGGCGGGCGTTGTAATAGCCCTTGGCACGACCGATAACTTTCTTGTGACGACGACGGGCGGTAACGCCACGCTTTACACGAGCCATGGTTTATCTCCTCGCCTTACAAGTACGGCAGCATGCGCGCTACACCGGGGGTGTCGCACGCTTTGAGGTGGTTCTTGGCACGCAGGCCACGCTTCATCTTGGTCGACTTCTTGGTCAGAATGTGCGACTTGAATGCGTGACCGCACTTGATCTTGCCCGACGCGGTCTTGCGAAAACGCTTCGCCGCCGCCCGGTTAGTCTTGATCTTGGGCATGGAATGCTCCTTGTATGGGGCCCGCCAGCACGGCGGCCCCGGTTTCTGACTGATCTGGCGGCAACCCCGGAGGGTCACGCTTTCCGTCCTGCCACGATCGGTGCACGACCCATCCTGCGGGTCGAACCGGCGATTATACGGAGTTCGAACCCCGGATGCCAGTAATACGACAGCCGAAGCTGTCGTGGCGGCTTATTTCTTCTTGGGGCCGATCATCATGACCATCTGGCGCCCTTCGAGCCGGGGAAACGACTCGATCTGGCCGTTCTCGCCGACGTCTTCCTGGATCTTCTTGGCCAGGTTCTGGCCCAGGTCCTGATGCGACATCTCGCGGCCGCGGAAACGGATGGTGACCTTGACCTTGTCGCCCTCTTCCAGGAAGCGAAGCATGTTGCGCAGTTTGATCTGGTAGTCGCCCACGTCCGTGACCGGACGGAATTTCACTTCCTTGATCTCGACCTGCTTCTGCTTCTTCTTGGCGGCTTGCGCCTTCTTCTGGGCTTCGAACTTGAACTTGCCGTAATCCATGATGCGGCAGACCGGCGGATCGCCGTTCGGCTGAATCTCGACCAGGTCCATGCCGGCTTCCTGGGCCAATGCCAGTGCCTCGTCACGGGTCAGGATGCCGAGCTGTTCCGCCTCGGCGCCAATCACACGAACCCGCGGAACGCGGATTTCCAGGTTACGACGGTTGCCCTTGTTGTCGGTGGTAGCGATACCACGATCCTCCAGAAGAAGTAATGAAACTGACCGCTCGGCGCTCAGCGCCGGGTTTCGGTCACCAGTCGCTCAACGAAATCGGCCAACGGCATGCTGCCCAGATCCTCGCCCGAGCGGGTACGCACGGAAACCGCACCGGTCTCTTTCTCGCGATCACCGACCACAAGCAGATAAGGCACTTTCTGCATCGTATGTTCGCGGATTTTATAGCCGACTTTCTCGTTGCGCAAATCCGATTGTACCCGGAAACCTTTGTCGACAAGGGTTTGCGTCACCTGAGCGACGTAATCGGCCTGTGCATCGGTGATATTGAGCACCACCGCCTGTATCGGGGCCAGCCACGCCGGCAGCAAACCGGCGTGATGCTCGATCAGAATGCCGATGAAACGCTCCATCGAGCCCACGATCGCCCGGTGCAGCATCACCGGATGCTGTTTATGCGAGTGCTCGTCCACGTACTCGGCGTCGAGGCGCTCGGGCATCATGAAGTCGACCTGCATGGTACCGACCTGCCAGGCACGACCGATCGAATCCTTGAGGTGGTACTCGATCTTGGGCGCATAGAATGCGCCCTCGCCCGGCAACTCCTCCCACTCCACGCCGGCCGCACGCAATGCGCGACGCAGCATTTCCTCGGTGCGGTCCCAGAACTCGTCCGAGCCGATGCGCTTGTCCGGCCGCAGCGCCAGCTTGATCGCCAGATCAGTGAAGCCGAAGTCGGCATAGACCTTCATCGCCTGCAGATGGAATGCCGTGACTTCGCCTTCGACCTGCTCCGGCGTGCAGAAAATATGGCCGTCATCCTGGGTGAACGCGCGCACGCGCATGATGCCGTGCAGCGCACCGGACGGTTCATTGCGGTGGCAGCCGCCGAATTCACCGTAGCGTATAGGCAACTCGCGGTAGCTGTGCAAGCCGGTGTTGAACACCTGTACGTGGCCGGGGCAGTTCATCGGCTTCAGCGCGTAGGTATGCTTCTCAGACTCAGTGAAAAACATGTTCTCGGCGTAGTTGTCCCAATGCCCGGACTTCTTCCACAGCGACACGTCCAGCACCATCGGACAGCGCACTTCCTGATAGCCGCTCTTGCGGTACACGCCGCGCATGTATTGCTCGACCTGTTGCCAGATCGCCCAGCCGTTCGGATGCCAGAACACCATGCCCGGGCTCTCTTCCTGCTGATGGAACAGGTCGAGCTGCTTGCCGATCTTGCGATGGTCGCGCTTCTCGGCCTCTTCGAGCTGGTACAGGTAGGCCTTCAGATCCTTGTCGTTGAGCCACGCCGTCCCGTAGATGCGGCTCAGCATGGCGTTGTTGGAATCGCCACGCCAATAGGCGCCCGCCACCTTCATCAGCTTGAACGCGCGCAGTTTGCCGGTATTGGGCACATGCGGACCGCGGCACAGATCGGTGAACTCGCCCTGCGAATACAGTGACAGCGGCTCATCGGACGGAATCGACTCGATGATTTCGGCCTTGTAGTTCTCGCCTATGCCGCGAAAGAACGCCACGGCGTCATCGCGCGATTTCACGCTGCGCGTCACCGGCAGTTGTTCGGCGACGATCTTCTCCATCTCCGCCTCGATTTTCGGCAGGTCATCGGGCGTGAACGGCCGCTCGTAGGCGAAGTCGTAATAGAAACCGTTGTCGATCACCGGGCCGATCGTGACTTGCGCGCCGGGATACAAGCGCTGCACGGCCTGACCCATCAAGTGCGCCGTGGAGTGGCGCAGGATTTCCAGCGCCTCGGGGCTCTTGTCGGTAATGATCTGCAGGCTGGCGTCGTGCGCGATCGAAAACCCGGCATCGACCAGCTTGCCGTCGACCTTGCCGGCCAGGGTCGCCTTGGCCAGACCGGCGCCAATCGAGGCGGCCACGTCTTGCACGGTAACGGGATGATCGAACGGCCGCTTGCTGCCGTCGGGTAGCGTGATTTCAATCATGGGAACCATTCTCTGAAAAGCAAAAAAGGGCATCCGCCCTTCTTCAAAAAAAACCAAGGCGTGGCGTGATCAGCAGTGGAATACGGTAGTTGCCATGTCGCACGCTCGGCCGGCGCGGAGCGCGGGCCACCTGGGTCTTGTGGATGATGTCGAAAAGCTAGTTTAGCCCAGATCGGCTGTCAATCCTCGCTGATGCAGCCGTGCGGGCAAGCCGTCAGCGAGATGAACCCCGCTGCGAAAAAAACCCTTGGCGAGGCATGACGACTTCAGAACGGCTTGGCAATCACCAGAAAGATCACCGCAAGCAGCAACAACACCGGCAGTTCATTAAGCCAACGCAAAGCCCGCGACGACGGCAACGTGCCGCCCGCGGCCTTGCGTTTGAGCAGACGACCGCACCAGACGAAATACGCGAGCAGTACGGCCACCAGGGTGAGCTTGGCGTCGATCCAGTGCATGCCCGCCGCCACGTTCGGCAGCGTTGCGGGAAACAGCCGCCAGCCTTGCCACAGGGTCAGCCCGAATAAGAATGCGAGGCCGAACATGTTATGGCCGAACTTGTACAACCGCCGTCCCATCAACTGCAGCCGCGCCTGCACCGCAGGCTCGTTCGCTGTCTCGGCCAGATTCACCAGGATCCGCGGCAGATAGAACACCGTGGCCATCCAGGCGATGACGAACAGCAGATGCAAGGATTTGATCAGTAGATAAGTCATGGCGAAGACACGCGGCCGCTGCGGCACGCAGCGGCGCGATGATAACGCGCACCCGGCAGATCGCGGCAACGCCGTGGCGTCAGTCCTTCACAACACCCATCCGTTCCAGCAGCGCCCCAAGCAGACGCTCCTGTAGCGCCGCATCGAGCGGTGCATTGTGGCGATCGGTCAGCTGGAAGAAATCCTCCACGCGTTCGCCGAACGTCGCGATGCGCGCGTCATGCACACGCACTCCGGCGTGCAACATGATCTGCGCCACCGCGGCCAGCAGGCCGGGGCGATCCGTACCGACCAGCGCCAGCTGGGTACGATCGCCGGCAGCGTGGAAGCTGATCTTCGGCGTCATCTGGAAATGCTTCTGATGACGCGACATGCCGCGTTTGCTCGGCTGCACACCGGCGGACTGCGTCAGCGCACGTTGCAGTCTCTGCTGTAGCTCTTCCGCGCGCGCCGTGCTCACCGGCTGCTGGCTGTCGGCGTCCAGCAGCAGGAACGTATCGAAAGCCATGCCGGTCGGCGAACTGAGAATGCGCGCTTCCATCACCGAAAAGCGCAAACGATCCAGCACCGCCGTGACGGTGGCGAACAGGCCATCCCGATCAGGCGTGTAGACAAACAGCTCGGTACTGCCGCGCACCGACAATGGATGCACCACAACCAAGGGCACCGCACCGTTCGCACGCAGGATCGCACTGGTCTGCCACGCGATCTGCTCGGGCCGGTGGCGCAGGAAACTGAGCTGCGGGAACTCGGCCCAGAGCCGCACCACATCGGCCTCGGCGTAGCCTTCGTTCATCAGCAACGCCAGCGCATATTCGGAGCACTCATGCACGCGCACGCCGATATCGCGCGGCAGCTCCACGTCGCTGCGCAAGGCGTAGCGGGTAGCGACGCACAAGTCGGACAGCAGCCGGTCCTTCCAGCCATTCCACAGCCGCGGACTGGTACCGATGATGTCGGCGATGGTCAGCAGGTACAGCTGGCCGAGGCGCTCGCGCTCGCCGACCACTTCGGCGAACCGATGCACCACATCCGGGTCAGTGATGTCCTGGCGCTGCGCAGTGGTGCTCATCAGCAGGTGCCAGCGCACCAGCCAGGCGACCCGCTCGACGTCGCCCGGCGGCAGACCCAGCCGCGTGCAGAATACCCGCGCATCCTGCTCGCCCAGCACCGAATGATCGCCACCACGCCCCTTCGCGATGTCATGGAACAGCGCCGCCAACAGCAGTACCTCGGGCTTGGGCAGGCTGGCCCAGATTTCGCAGCCCAGCGGAAATTCACGCTGCGCCGCAGGATCGGCGAAGCGCGCCATGTTGCGCAGTACGCGCAAGGTGTGTTCGTCGACCGTGTAGACATGGAACAGGTCGTATTGCATGCGCCCGAACACCTTGCCGAACGCAGGCAGGATCGCTGCCAGCAGGCCGTGCCGGTTCATTCGCCACAAAGCCTCGACCGCGGGCGCCCCGCGGCGCAGCAGTTGCAGGAAGGCCGCCAGCACATCGTCGTCATCCGCCAGCGCGTCGACGTGCACGGCGGTGGCCTGATGGATGCGCCTCATCGTCTCGGCGCTGAACCCGACCACGCCTGGTTGATCCAGCCGCGTGATGAAGATCTCCACCAGCGCGGCCGGTCGCCGCATGAACAACTGCGGATCGCGTGCCGCCAGGCGCGAGCCGTAGCGCAGGAACTCGGCCCCGACCGGCTGGGCCTCGCCCGGCGGCTCCAGCATTTCCACGAAGCGCTCGGCCACCTGCACGCCGAGCCGCTCGACCTGGCTGGCCGCGCGGTAATAGCCCTGCATGAACTGCTCGACGCCCAGGTTTTTCTCGTGCTCGTCCTCGAAACCCAAGCGGGCGGCCAGCGCACGCTGGTAGTCGAACAGCAGCCGCTCTTCGGGCCGGCCGGCCTCCAGATGCAGCGCATAGCGATAACGCCGCAAGGTGGCTTCGGACTGCTCCAGCGCGGCCAGTTCGGCCGGATCGAGCAGGCCCTCGGCCACCATGCCGGGCAGATCGTCCACATGCGCCAGGCGCCGCGCCATCCAGCGCAGCGAATCGAGCGTGCGCAAGCCGCCGGGACCGTCTTTGAGGTTGGGTTCGAGGTTATAAGCCGTGTCGTCGTAACGGGCGTGCCGGGCATCGCGTTCGGCCAGCCGCGCAGCCAGGTATTCCTGCGGCGGCCATAACTCGGGATCGTCCACGATGGCACGCAGACGGGCGTCGAACGCCGGATCCCCCGCCAGCCGCCGCGCATCCAGCAAGCTGGTGAACACGCTGGCATCCCGCGCCGCCAGCGCCCGGCATTGCGCCGGATCGCGCACGGCATGGCCGACCTTCAGGCCGATGTCCCACAAGGTGGCGAAGAACTGTTCCAGCGCACGCAACCGTGTCGGCTCGGGAGCCTTCACCAGCGCCAGCAAGTCCACATCGGAATACGGAAACAACAGGCCGCGACCAAAGCCGCCGACGGCGAACAGCGTCGTCTCGGCGACTTCGCCGAGACAGGCCGTCCATACATGCGCGACCACCCGCTCGACCGACTCGCCACGTCGCCGCGCCAGCGCACTGGCATCGACGCCATCGCGAAATGCGGTGGCCAGCGCGCGGTCGACATCGCCCAGCAATTGCCGCAAGGCGCGGCGCGCTTCGGTGGAAACGCCGGAACGCGGCACTGCCACGGGCAGGCGCGGTAGGGACGGCAAGGCAACGGAAGCCGGTGTCGGCACCATGGTCAGGCGGGACTCCATAAACGCCCGATGGCTTGCCGGGAGCAACGATTCCGCATCGCGCTTATCGCTGCGCTATCAGGCATCCGGCCAGGCCGTGAGGATCTCGTAGCCGTCGTCGGTCACCGCGATGGTGTGCTCCCACTGTGCCGATAGCGAATGATCCTTGGTCACCACGGTCCAGCCGTCGGGCAATTGCTTGGTCTGCGGCTTGCCGGCATTGATCATCGGCTCGATGGTGAAAGTCATGCCCTTTTTCAGCTCCACGCCGGTACCGGGCTTGCCGTAGTGCAGCACCTGCGGTTCGTCGTGATAGACCTTGCCGATGCCATGGCCGCAGTACTCGCGTACAACGCTGAAACCGGCCGCTTCGGCATGCTGCTGGATGGCATGGCCGACATCGCCCAAGGTGGCGCCGGGGCGAACTGCCTGGATGCCGCGCATCATTGCCTCGAACGTGGTGTCGACCAGCCGCTTGGCCAGCACCGACGGGGTACCGGCGATGTACATGCGACTGGTGTCGCCGTGCCAGCCATCTTTGATCACGGTGACGTCGAGATTGACGATGTCACCGTCCTTCAGCACCTTGCCCTCGTTCGGAATGCCATGGCAAATCACATGGTTGACCGAGGTGCACAGCGTTTTGGGGAACCCGTGGTAGCCCACGTTGGCCGGGATCGCCTTCTGCACATTGACGATATGCTCATAGGCGCGCCGGTCCAGCTCTTCGGTGGTGACGCCAGGCTTGACGTACTCCTTGAGCATAGCCAGCACCTCGGCCGCCAGCTTGCCGGCAACACGCATGCCTTCGAGGTCTTCGGGGGATTTCAGGGTAATGGCCATGGATTCCACTTCAATATGGCGGCAGAAGCCCGGCGGTTCAACGCAGAATCCGCCGGCAACTTGCCGCGCAGCCGGCGTACCGGCTATAATTTCGGAGTTTTGCTGATCTGACGTATCCGTATTTGACGGACGGCCAGCGCAAAGCGAACCGGGATTGTAACCCTCAGCGGTACAACACCCAAACCAACGCCACACACGTATCGGCACCGCCTTCGGGGTGCTGCGGCACGCCCGCCAAGAAAATCGGGCAAGTCGCGGTCGAAGCCGGGGATGCGTGGAGGTCCCAACCCCCAGGCCTTTCAAAGGCCCATGCAAGGAGTTACACCCATGGCACAAGTCACCATGCGTCAGATGCTCGAAGCCGGCGTCCATTTCGGTCACCAGACCCGTTACTGGAACCCCAAGATGGCCCCGTACATCTTCGGTGCGCGCGGCAAGATCCACATCATCAATCTCGAAAAGACCCTGCCGCTGTTCACCGACGCGATGAATTTCCTGTCGGCGTTGGCGCAGAAGCGCGGTACCGTGCTGTTCGTCGGCACCAAGCGTTCGGCCCGCGAACCGTTGGCCGAAGAGGCCGCACGCGCCGGCATGCCGTTCGTCACCTCGCGCTGGCTCGGCGGCATGCTGACCAACTTCCGCACCGTCAAGCAGTCCGTGTCGCGCCTGAAGGAGCTGGAAGCGGCCGAGACCGACGGCAGCTTCGAGAAGCTGGTCAAGCACGAAGTGCTGGCCCGTCGCCGTGAGCGCGACAAGCTGCAGGCCTCGCTGGGCGGCATCAAGGAAATGAACCGTCTGCCTGATGCGTTGTTCGTGATCGACATCGGCCACGAAGACATCGCCGTGCAGGAAGCCAAGAAGCTCGGCATCCCGGTGATCGCCGTGGTCGACACCAACTACAACCCGGAGCTGGTCGACTACGCCATCCCGGGCAATGACGACGCGATCCGCGCGATCCAGCTGTACGCCCGTGCCGCCGCCGACTCGATCCTCGAAGGCAAGGCCGCCGCGCCGGCTGCCGCCCAGGGTGACGCGAACGACTTCGTCGAACTGGACGAGGAAGGCAACCCGGTCGCCAAGATCGATCGCAAGCCGGCTCCGCGCCGCGACGCTGCGCCGCGCAAGAGCGCTCCGCGCCGCGAAGGCAGCCGTGATGGTGGCCGCGGTGATGGTGGCCGTGGCCCGCGCAACGACGGCGCACCCGCCGCCAAGTAAGCGCAACGACGGCGCTCACCCGCCGCCGCATCCGCAAGCGATAACCGCGTGGCGGCGCCCGTGCGCCGCCACGCAACCAAAGCATTAGAGGACTACCGATGAGCAATATTTCCGCCCAACTGGTCAAGGAACTGCGTGAGCGGTCCGGCGCCGGCATGATGGAATGCAAGAAGGCGCTGGTCGAGAACAACGGCGAGATCGACGCTGCGATGGAATGGCTGCGCAAATCCGGCCTGGCCAAGGCTGACAAGAAGGCCAGCCGCATCGCCGCCGAAGGCCGCATCGTTGCCGCGCAGACCGTCGGCAAGGCCGTGCTGGTCGAGATCAACTGCGAGACCGATTTCGTCGGCAAAGATGCCAGCTTCCTGAAGTTCAGCGACACCGTCGCCGACGTCGCGCTGAACTCCGGCGCGACCGACATCGACGCGCTGAAGGCTGCCGCCTACCCGGGCGCCAACAGCGTCGAGGAAGCTGCCAAGACCCTGATCGCCACCATCGGCGAGAAGATCGACGTGCGCCGCATGGCCGTCGTCCAGACTGACGGCGTGATCGGCAGCTATATCCACGGCGGCCGCATCGGCGTGCTGGTGGCGCTCAAGGGCGGCTCCGAGGATCTGGCCAAGGGCATCGCGATGCATGTCGCCGCGATGAACCCGGCGCATATCCGCGCCGAAGACGTACCGGCCGAATTCCTGGCCAAGGAAAAAGAGATCGCGCTGAGCCTGATGTCCGACAAGGAAAAGGCCAAGCCGGCCGATATCCTGGAGAAGATCGTCGCCGGCAAGATCCACAAGATCGTGTCCGAAGTCACCCTGCTCGGCCAGCCGTACGTGCTCGACACCAACATGACGGTGGCCGACGCACTGAAGAAGGAAGGCGCCGACGTCGTGTCGGTGGCTCGTCTGGCGGTCGGCGAAGGCATCGAGAAGGTGGAAGAGGATTTCGCCGCCGAAGTGATGAAGCAGGCTGGCCTGGCGTAATAGTCATCCCTGACGGAAGACCGGCCATCCTTGGCCGGACTGTTTAGAAAGAGCTATCCCTGACTGAAAGACCGGCCATCCTTTAGGTCGGTCTTTTCAGAAAGAGCAGTGCTTCCGAAAAAAAAGCCGCGGGAAACCGCGGCTTTTTTGTGGCCGTCTGGCAGAGATCCAGTGTGAACAAAATTTCCACCGATGGCACGAATGACTCCCTGCCGCTTGCGGTAGACAGTACAATGCGCCTGTTTTGCCCCACACAATCCGGAGAACCCATGAGCGACCAGCCCAAGTACCATCGCATCCTGCTCAAGCTCTCCGGTGAGGCACTCATGGGCGACGCCGACTACGGTATCGACCCGAAAGTGATCGGCCGGCTCGCCGACGAGATCATCGAGGTGCAGCGTACCGGCGTGCAGATTGGCATCGTGATCGGCGGCGGCAATATCTTCCGGGGCGCCGGCCTGGCCGCTGCCGGCATGGATCGGGTCACCGGCGACCACATGGGCATGCTGGCCACCGTAATGAACGCGTTGGCGATGCAGGATGCCATCGAGAAGCGCGGCGGCTTTGCACGCGTGACCAGTGCCATCCAGATCCATGACGTGGCCGAGGATTACATCCGCCGCCGTGCGATCCGCCATATCGAGAAGGGCCGCATCGTGCTGTTTGCCGCCGGTACCGGCAACCCGTTCTTCACCACCGATTCGGCTGCCGCGCTGCGCGCGGTGGAAATCGGCGCCGACCTGCTGCTGAAGGCGACCAAGGTCGATGGCGTGTACACCGCCGACCCGGCCAAGAATCATGACGCCACCCGCTACGACCGGCTCGGCTATGACGACGTGATCGAGCGCAAGCTGGCCGTGATGGACACGGCCGCGATCGCGTTGTGCCGCGATCACCAGATGCCGCTGCGCATCTATGACATGACCGTACCGGGCAATCTGATGCGGATCATGCAAGGTGAGCCGATCGGCACCATGGTCGATGGCGGCTGAACCGGGACGCGCCAGGATGGGACTTTGCCACTGCTATAATCGAACGTTGCAGATTTACCGGGAAACGCCACATGCTCAATGACATCAAGACCGATGCCCAGACCCGCATGGGCAAGAGCATCGACTCGCTCAAGCACGACCTCACCCGTATTCGCACCGGTCGCGCCAGCACCGCGCTGGTGGATCACATCAAGGTGTCCTACTACGGCGCCGACATGCCGCTGACGCAGGTCGCCTCGGTGTCGCTGTCCGATGCGCGCACGATCATCATCACGCCGTGGGAAAAGACCATGGTGGCGCCGATCGAGAAGGCGCTGATGGCCTCCGACATCGGCATCACGCCGACCACCGCCGGCACCGTGATCCGCCTCAACATGCCTGCCCTCACCGAAGAGCGCCGCAGGGAACTGGCCAAGCACGTCGGCCATGAAGGCGAGAACGCCAAGATCGCGATCCGCAACGTGCGCCGCGACGCCTTGCAGCAGGTCAAGGACCTGCTCAAGGAAAAGCTCATCACCGAGGACGACGAAAGCCGCGTCGACGACGAGATCCAGAAGCTCACCGATCGTGCGGTCAAGGACGTCGATGCCGTGGTGAAAGCCAAGGAAGAGGAGCTGATGGCGCTCTGACGAGGCCATCATCCTTCCTCACTCCATGACCAAGGCCAAGGCTTCGCAGGTTCCGCGCCATATCGCCATCGTGATGGACGGCAACGGTCGCTGGGCCAAGGCCCGTCACCGCCCGCGCAGCTTCGGCCACAACGCCGGCCGCAAGGCCGTGCGCGCGACCATCGAATCCTGTCTGCGCGAGGGCGTCCAGGCGCTGACCTTGTTCGCGTTCTCCAGCGAAAACTGGCAGCGCCCGCAGGACGAAGTGGGCGCCCTGATGACTCTGTTCGTACGGGCGCTGGACAAGGAAGTGGAAGAACTGCACGGCCACGGCGTGCGACTGCGCTTCATCGGCGATCTCGGCGCGTTCGACGAACCGTTGCGCGAGCGCATGCAGGCTGCGATGGCCCGAACCGCCGGCAACAGCAAGCTCCAGGTGAATATCGCGGTGAGCTACGGTGGCCGTTGGGACATCGTGCAGGCCGCCCGGCAGGCCGCCGCCGCGGTGGCGCGTGGCGAACTGCGCGTCGACGAAATCGACGAGTCCAGGCTGGGCGAATGGATGAGCCTTGCCGAACTGCCTCCGCTGGACCTGTTCATCCGCACCGGCGGCGAATGCCGCATCAGCAATTTCCTGTTGTGGCAGGCGGCGTACGCCGAGCTGTACTTTACCGAGACCTTGTGGCCCGATTTCGACCAGGCTTGCCTGCGCCAGGCCATCGAAGACTATGCCCGCCGCGAGCGCCGTTATGGCCGCACCGGCGAGCAGATCGCCACTGTTTCCTGAGGATTACCATGCTGCTTCAGCGCACCCTCACCGCCCTGGTGCTTGCACCGCTGGTGATCCTGATCATCCTGCTGTCGTCGAACGCCGTGTTTGCGGTGATCGTCTCGGCGGCGTTCCTGGCCGCCTTGTGGGAATGGAGCCAGCTCAGCGGCTTGAAGAGCCAGCCATGGCGCATCGGCCTGCTGCTCCTGGCAACGTGCGTATTTGCATGGCTGTGGTGGGCGCGCGCCACGGCACTGACGCCGCTGTTGCTGGCAGCGGGCGTGGCTTGGTGGCTGCTGGCCTGCCTGTGGCTGCGTCATTTCGCGTTCGCCGCCGCACCCACCCGCGAGAATCTTGCGCTGAAACTGCTGGCCGGCGGGTTCGTGATCGTCCCGACCTGGGTGGCATTCACCAGCATCCATGCCCATCAGCCGCACGGCCACTGGTGGACCTTGCTCGCGCTGGTGATCGTGTGGGCATCCGACATCGGTGCGTATTTCAGCGGCCGCACGTTCGGCAAGCGCAAGCTGGCGCCGCAGATCAGCCCCGGCAAGACCTGGGCCGGCGCGTATGGTGCGATGGTGGCGGGTGTACTGGTCGCGCTGATCGGCAGTTGGCTGCTCGATGTGCGTGGTGTCCCGCTAATTGCCATCGGTTTGCTGGCGGCTGTCACGGTGGCCGTATCCATCGTCGGCGACCTGATCGAGAGCCTGATGAAGCGGCATGCCCAGGTGAAGGATTCGGGCAGCATCTTTCCCGGCCATGGCGGCCTGATGGATCGACTGGACAGCGTGTTCGCCGCGTTGCCGGTGTTCGCCGCCGGCCTGCTGTTGCTGCACATCTAGAGCCTGCATATGATCTCCACGCAGCTCGCGTTGTCTATGCAGGCTCTACGATGAACAACGTCGCCGTTCTCGGCGCCACCGGCTCGATTGGCGGCAGCACGCTCGATGTCATCGCGCGCCATCCGGATCGTTTTCGCGCCACCGTGCTGACCGCGCACAGCCAGGTCGAGGCGCTGGTCGCCTTGTGTGTACAACATCGGCCACAGCTGGCGGTGATCGCCGACCCTGCCCTGGAGGCTGAACTGTCGCGCCGGCTGGCCAACGCCGGTGTGCACTGCGGGGTGGCCAGTGGCCACGCCGCGCTGACGGCCGCAGCGGCCAGCAGCCTGTGCGACACCGTAGTAGCGGCGATTGTCGGTGCCGCGGGGCTGGATTCCACCCTGGCAGCCGCGCGCGCGGGCAAGCGCCTGCTGCTGGCCAACAAGGAATCCATCGTGATGGCCGGCCCGCTGCTGCTGGAAGCCGTAGCGGTTGGCGGCGGCGCGCTGATTCCGGTCGACTCCGAACACAATGCCATCTTCCAGTGCCTGCCCGGCGGACGACCGGACCTGCGCAAGAGCGGCGTGCGCCGGCTGATCCTGACCGCTTCCGGCGGTCCGTTCCGTGGCCGCACGCGGGCGCAGTTGACCGACATCACACCGGAGCAGGCCTGCAAGCATCCGAACTGGGTGATGGGGCGCAAGATCTCGGTCGATTCGGCCACCTTGATGAACAAGGGTCTGGAAGTGATCGAGGCGCATCACCTGTTCGGTGCACCAGCCGAGTCGATCGACGTGGTGGTGCACCCGCAAAGCCTGATCCATTCGATGGTCGAGTACGACGACGGCTCGGTGCTGGCTCAGCTCGGCAATCCGGACATGCGCACCGCGATCGCCCATGCGCTGGCGTGGCCGGAGCGGGTCGAAGCCGGAGTGCCACCGCTGGATCTGGCCGCTTGCGCTCCGCTGCAGTTCGAGCCGCCGGACCTGACCACCTTCCGTTGTCTGGCCCTGGCGTTTCAGGCCTTGCGCGCCGGCGGCGACGCTCCGGCCGTGCTGAACGCCGCCAACGAGGTCGCGGTGGAGGCGTTCCTGGCCGGCGCGCTGCCGTTCCTGTCGATCGCCGACGTGGTCGAGGCAGTGCTTGAGGAACTGCCGGCGCAAGCCGTGGTCGATGTTCAGACCCTGCGTGAACGCGACCGTATCGCCCGTGAAGCGGCCCGTCGCGTTCTGCGCAATGCTTGCTGATATTCTTGCTTCGATGACTTTCCCGTACGGTACTTGATGACTCCCTTCTTCGGCTCGGCGTTCTGGTTGCTGGTCACGCTTGGCGTGCTGGTCACTTTTCATGAATTCGGCCACTACTGGGTCGCACGCCGCTGTGGCGTCAAGGTACTGCGTTTCTCGATCGGTTTCGGCAGCGCGATCTGGAAGCGGGTGGGCCGCGACGGCACCGAGTACCAGATCGCCGCGATCCCGCTGGGCGGCTACGTCAAGATGCTCGACGCGCGCGAGGGTGAGGTCGATCCTGCCTTGCGCGATCAGGAGTTCACCGGCAAGTCGGTATGGAAACGCATCGCCATCGTCGCTGCCGGCCCGGGTTTCAATCTGATCTTCACCGTCGCCGCGTTCTGGCTGATGTTCATGCTCGGCCGACCGGACGTGGCGCCCATCGTGACGGCCGCACCGCAGAGCATGGCCGCCGAGGCCGGTATCCGGACCGGTGATCGCATTCTCAGCATCGATGGTCGGACGGTGGACACGTTCACCGACGCGATGGACGCGGTGGTCAATTCGCTGCTGGGGCGGGCCCCGCTGCCGCTCGTCGTACGGGGCAACGATGGTCGTTCGCGGCAACTGGTGCTGCCGCTGGACCAGCTGCCTGCCGGCCAGCCCGTCGATCAGTACCTGAAGAAACTCGGTCTGGATATGGCGCCATCGCAGGCCATCGCGGCAACCGTTCTTCCGGGCAAACCGGCAGCGCTAGCCGGCATGCAGGGCGGCGACCGCATCGTGTCGGTCAATGATCAGCCAGTAGCCGACTACTCCGTCTTCCAGAAACTGGTGCCCGCCGAAGCCGCCAAATCGCCTCATCTGAAGCTTGCCATCGAGCGCAATGGCAAGCCGATGCTGCTGACCGTCGATGCGCGACGGGAATCCCTGGGAGGCCAGCCCGTCAACTGGATGATCGGCGTCAACGGCCCCAGGCCCGAACTGGTCACCTTGCGCTATGGTCCGGTCAAGGCATTCGGCGCCTCGTTGCAGGCTACCTGGCGCAATGCCGCGCAGACCTTCAACCTGATCGGAAAGATGGTCAGCGGACAGGCCTCCACCAACAATCTGTCCGGCGTCATCGGCATAGCCACGGTGGCCAATCAGTCCGCGAACATGGGTCTGTCCTGGTTCCTCAGTTTCCTGGCTTTGATGTCGCTGAGCCTGGCCATCCTCAATCTGCTGCCGATCCCGGTCCTGGATGGCGGGCACCTACTGTATTATCTTGTGGAGTTGATCAAGGGCAGTCCGGTCAGCGAGCAGACGATGATCGTCGGCCAGTACATCGGCCTGGCGTTGCTGTTCACCCTGATGGGGCTGGCGTTCTACAACGATATCCATCGCATGCTGCTGTCGTGACACCCATGACCGGTGACCGCAGCATGTCGACGACACGCCAGCCCGCGCCAGCTGCAGTACGGCGCGGCGGCGTGTCAAGCAATGCATTCCACCGGTGGAATGCGGACTCTCTTTCGAGGCAGGGCTCGTCCCTGCCTCATGCGTTGATCGGGGTGGCCGCGCTGGCCACTCCATCGAAATAACCCAACGGAACCGACGATGAAGCGTATCGCCGCGCTGATCCTGCTTGCCTCCCTCTCCGCCAATGCGTTTGCGTTCGACCCGTTCGTGGTGTCGGACATACGCATCGACGGCCTCAGCCGCATCTCCGCCGGTACCGTCTACAACTACCTGCCGGTAAACAAGGGCGACCGGCTGACCAGCGACGAGGCCCAGCGGGCGATTCGTGCGCTGTACCAGACCAAGTTCTTCAGCGACGTGGAATTCGACCGCGACGGCGACATCCTGGTGATCAAGGTGGTCGAAAGACCGTCGATCGCCAAGTTGACCCTGCGCGGCAACAAGGACATCAAGACCGAAGACCTCACCAAGGGCCTGAAGGAAATCGGCCTCAGCGAGGGCGAGACCTTTGACCGGCTGGCACTGGACAACGTGCAGCAGGAACTGATCCGCCAGTATTACAACCGCGGCAAGTACAACGTGTCGGTGGTTCCGCACGTGACCCGGCTGGACCGCAACCGCGTTGCCGTCGAGATCGAGATCCGCGAGGGCAAGGCGGCCAAGATCAAGGAACTGAACATCATCGGCAACCACGCGTTCGTCGACAAGCAGATACGCGACGGTTTCGAATCCAATACCACCAACTGGATGTCGTGGTATTCGAAGGACGACCAGTACTCGCGTGAAAAACTTTCCGGCGATCTGGAAAAGCTGCAGTCGTATTACATGGACCGCGGCTACGCCGATTTCGGTGTCGATTCCACGCAGGTGGCGATCGCCCCGGACAAGCGCGCGATGTACATCGACGCGAGCATCAAGGAAGGCGAAATCTACAAGGTTTCCGACGTCAAGCTGCTCGGCGAGCTGATCCTGCCGGAGGCGACCATGCGCCAGATGGTCTTCATCAAGACAGGCGAAACCTTCAACCGCGGCGCGATCGAGGCAAGCACGAAGGCGATCAAGGCCGTGCTCGCCAATATCGGCTACGCCTATGCCAAGGTCACCCCGGTCCCGAAGCTGGACAAGGAAAAGCGTACTGTCGACCTGACTCTGTACGTCGAACCGGGCCAGCGCGTCTATGTGCGCCGCGTGGTGTTCGCGGGCAATACGCGCACCGAAGACAATGTGCTGCGACGCGAGATGCGCCAGCTCGAAGGTTCCTGGTATTCGCAGGCGGCGCTCGACCGCTCCAAGATCCGCCTGCAGAGACTCGGTTACTTCAAGAAGGTCGATATCGACAAGAAACTGGTCGCGGGCACGCAAGACCAGGTCGATGTCAGCGTCAAGGTCGAGGAACAATCCGCCGGCAGCATGCAGTTCGGTATCGGCTACTCGCAGTACTCCGGCATTATCCTCAACGCCTCGGTGTCGCAGAACAACCTGTTCGGCACCGGCGACAGTTTCTCGGTCAGTGGCCAGCGCAGCAGCTATCAAACCAGCATCGGCGTCAATTACTACAACCCGTATCTGACCGATAGCGGCATCGGTATCGGCTACAACGCCGCCTATTCGAAGACTGACTACGGCAATACCGATTTCGCGAACTACTCCACCAGCGCCAAGAGCTTCTCCAGCTTTCTCGGGATTCCGATCACCGAAACCGACAGCGTGCGCCTGGGCCTCGGCATCAGCACCAACAAGATCAATCTGTTCCAGGGCTACAGCCCCGCGGTACTGATCGATTACCAGAACGAGATCGGCAACAAGACCATCCACTCGTGGACCGGCACCGTCGGCTGGAATCACGATACCCGCAACGGCTACTGGGCACCGACCCGCGGCGGCCTGATTTCCGCCTCCACCGACGTCGCCCTGCCCGGTTCGACCGTGCAGTTCTGGAAGCTGTCCACCGAGATCAACCACTACTGGCCGATCGGCAAGGGTTTCGTGCTGTACCTGGATGGCCAGGTCGGCTACGGCAAGACCTATGGCAGCAATGGCATCAGCGATACGGCCTTCGATGCATTGAAGGCCAGCAGCGCAGCGCAGAATCCCGCTCACGTTCTGACGGACATGCGCCAGGACTTCCCGTTCTGGCAGAACTTCTACGCCGGCGGCGTACGTGACGTGCGCGGCTTCCAGGACAACACGCTGGGCCCGCGCATCTGCATCGACGGCAGCACGCCGGACAAAACCGGCAATTGCAGCGCGGGCTATTACGCACAACCGATCGGTGGCGCATTCAAGGTGCTCGGCACTGCCGAGTTGTACATACCGATCCCCGGCCTGAAGGACGTCAACACCGCTCGCGTATCGTGGTTTGTGGATGTCGGCAACGCTTATAAGGATTACAAGAATTTCAGTGCGAGCACGTTGCGTGCTTCGACCGGTGTGTCGCTGCACTGGCAGGCACCGATCGGCCCGCTGATCATCAGCTTTGCCATGCCCTTCCGCACGCAGGCCGACGACGGCCACTACGAGGAGCGGATCCAGTTCACGTTCGGCAGTCAGTTCTGATCCGAGCCGGAAATCGGCAACCCCGGAAAGCGCGGCCATGCCGCGCTTTCCTTTTTCATGCCGGCGCGCTGCACGCCGCGGCGTCACCCCCTACAATGGCGGGCAGGTTCCGGAGCAAGCATGAGCGCGATCAACCACACAGTGGCCGCACTGGCCGAGCGATTCGAGCTGACGTTCAAGGGCGACGGCGCGCGTGTCATCGATGGCGTCGGCACGCTGGCCGGCGCCGGACCCAGCCAGCTGAGTTTTCTCTCCAACAGCAAGTACACCACTCAGCTGGCCGCGACTTGCGCCGGCGTGGTGGTACTGCGCGAAGAAAACCTCCCTGACTGTCAGACCTCGGCTCTGATCGCCAAGGATCCGTACGTTGCCTACGCGCGGATCGCGGCGCTGTTCGAACGGCTACCGGCAGCACCGCCGGGCGTCCACCCCACTGCCGTGGTCGCCGCCAGTGCGCGGATCAGCGGCAGCGCCAGCATCGGTCCCTGCTGCGTGATCGAGGACGGTGCCGTGATCGAGGACGGTGTGATCCTTGGCCCGCATTGCATTATCGGTGAACACTGCACAGTAGGTGCGCAATCGCGGCTGGTAGCCCGGGTCACCCTGGTCACCCGGGTCACGCTGGGCAGGCGCGTGCTGGTGCATCCCGGCGCGGTGATCGGTTCGGACGGCTTCGGCCTTGCGTTCGATTCGGATCACGGCCGCTGGATCAAGCTGCCGCAGCTCGGCGGTGTGCGCATCGGTGACGACTGCGAGATCGGCGCCAACACCACGATCGACCGCGGTGCGCTGGACGACACCGTGCTGGAAGAAGATGTACGACTGGACAACCAGATCCAGATCGCCCACAACGTGTACGTCGGTGCGCATACCGCGATGGCCGGTTGCGCCGCGGTCGCCGGCAGCGCGAAGATCGGTCGTTACTGCATGATCGGCGGCAACGCCGGTGTGCTCGGCCATCTGGAACTGGCCGACCGGGTTACCATTACCGCCAAGAGCCTGGTCACACATTCGATTCGCGAGCCCGGCGAATATTCTTCCGGTGTGCCGCTGCAGGACAACCGCCAATGGCGCAAGAACGCGGCACGCTTCAAACATCTGGATGAGTACGCGCGCCGGTTGTCGGCGCTGGAGAAGGACAGCAACAATGAGTGAAAAAAATTCGCATCTGTCGGTACCGATCAACGTCGAGCAGATCCAGGCGCTGCTGCCGCATCGCTACCCTTTCCTGCTGGTGGATCGCGTCATCGAGATCGTGCCCAACGTCAGCGTGGTCGCGATCAAGAACGCGACCATCAACGAACCGTTCTTCCAGGGTCACTTTCCCGGCCACCCGGTGATGCCCGGTGTGCTGATCGTCGAGGCGATGGCGCAGACCGCCGGGCTGCTGACCCAGATCAGCCGCCACCTCAATGGCGACAAGGGCAGCCCGCTGTTCTATCTGGTCAAGATCGACAATGCGCGTTTCAGCGCACCGGTGGTTCCCGGCGACCAGTTACGCCTGGAGGTCGCGCAGAAACGCCTGGTGCGTGGCATGGGCCTGTTCGTGGCGCGGACCCTGGTCGACGGCAAGGAAGTGGCAAGCTGCGAACTGATGTGCGCCGCGAGGGCTGAGAAGTGATTCATCCCACCGCGCTGATCGATCCCTCCGCCGTCATCGGCGTCAACGTCAGCATCGGTGCCTACAGCGTGATCGGTGCCGAAGTGGAAATCGGCGACGGCACGGTGATCGGCCCGCATGTGGTGATCGAGGGTCCGACCAAGATAGGCCGCGACAATCGCATTACCCAGTTCGCCTCGCTCGGCGGCGCCCCGCAAGACAAGAAATTTGCCGGCGAGCGTACCGAGCTGGTGATCGGCGACCGCAACCTGATCCGCGAATTTGCCACCATCAATCGCGGCACCGGTGACGGCGGCGGCACCACCCGCATCGGCAATGACAACTGGGTACTCGCCTACGTCCATGTGGCGCACGACTGCCAGATCGGCAACAACGTGGTGTTCTCCAACTACGCGGCACTGGCCGGGCATGTGTCGATCGGTGACTGGACGATCCTTTCCGGCTATTCCGGCGTGCACCAGTTCTGCAAGGTCGGTGCGCATGCATTCATCGGCATGGGCTGCCTGGTCGGCCACGATGTGCCGCCGTTCGTGATGATGGCGAACGAGCAGCAGGGTCGCCCCCGCGGCATCAACAGCGAAGGCCTGAAGCGGCGTGGCTTCGACGCCAACCGCATCGCGGCGATCAAGCGCGCCTACCGCACCTTGTACATGGCCGGCCTGTCGCTGCCCGAGGCACGCGAGAAGCTGGTCGAACAGGCACAGCAGAGCGCCGACGTGCGGGCCATGCTCGATTTTCTCGACCACAGCGAACGGGCGCTCGCCCGATAAGCGTGAAACGCTTATCGGGAAATCAAGCACGCGTTCTTGCTCTGACTTTGACTTAGGCCGGAGGCGTCGACATGCAGATCATCGAAGCCCCTCTCCTCATCGCCATCCTCGCCGGCGAAGACTCCGGCGACCAGCTCGGCGCCGACCTCGTGATCGCGCTGCGTCAACGTTATCCGCAGGCGCGATTCGTCGGCATCGGCGGTGCGCGCATGCAGGCGCAGGGCTTCGAGTCCTGGTACGACATCCGCGAACTTTCGCTGTTCGGCTTCAGCGAAGTGATCAGCCATCTGCCGCGACTGCTGCGCTTGCGCAAGGCACTCGTTGCGCGCCTGCTGCAGGCCAGGCCTGCCGTGGTGATCGGCATCGACGCACCCGATTTCAATCTCGGCGTGGAGCAACGGCTGAAACAGGCGGGCCTGTTGACCGTGCACTACGTGAGCCCGTCGGTCTGGGCCTGGCGCGAAAAACGCGCCGAGAAAATCGGTCGCAGCGCCCATCGCGTGCTGTGCCTGTTTCCGATGGAGCCGGCGATCTACGCGAAGCACGGCATTGACGCCCGCTTCGTCGGCCACCCGCTGGCCGACCGTTTCGCACTGGTGTCCGATCGCATCGGCGCTCGCGACTTTCTGCAACTGCCGCAGACCGCCCCCGTGCTGGCCGTGTTGCCGGGCAGTCGGCCGTCCGAGGTCGCACGACTCGGCCGGATTTTCATCGACGCCGCCAGCCGGGTCGCCGCCGCGTTGCCGGGGCTGCGCATCGTGATTCCCGCCGCCAATCCACAAGTACACGCCAGGCTGAAGGAACTGCTGGGCAACCGACCGCACGATGAAGCGGCGCCTTTGCTGCTGGACGGCCACGCGCATGAGGCCATGCTGGCCGCCGATGTGGTGCTGCTGGCCTCCGGTACCGCCACGCTGGAGGCGATGCTGGCCAAGCGGCCGATGGTCGTCGGCTACCGAGTCGCGCCGATGAGCTACCGCATCGCCCGCGCCATGAAGATGTTGAAGACCGATGTCTACGCGCTGCCCAATATCCTGGCGCGCGCAACGGGCATCGGCGATCGGCTGGTACCCGAACTGATGCAGGTCGACTGCACGGCGGAAAACCTGGCCAGCGCTACCCTCGCGCTGTTCCGCGACAGCGAGCGGCGCGGCGCCATCGTCGCCGCGTTCGAGCAGCTGCATCAGGCATTGCGCGGCGGGCTGGAAGGTCATGCGGGAGATCGCGCGGCCGCCGCCATTGCCGATTTGATCAGCGAGAACCACGCCGGTGGGTAGGCTTTCCGCGAGCGCCAATCCATCGCCTCCATCCTCCTTCGCCCGCAAGGAGAATCTCTTCGGTCGCCAGCAGGGAGAGGAGCCGGCAAAAAGGTTTTTCATCGCCGGGGTGGACGAGGCCGGCCGCGGACCGCTGGCCGGTCCCTTGGCGGTAGCGGCCGTCATTCTCGATCCCGACCGCCCTATCGCCGGTCTCGACGATTCCAAGAAACTCAGCGAGGCCAAACGCGAGGCGTTGTACCCGCAGATCATCGAGCGCGCGGTGGCCTATTGCATCGTGTTGATCGAACGGGACGAGATCGACCGCGTGAACATCTTCCAGGCCACCATGGCCGGCATGACCCGTGCGGTAGCCGGCCTCACACCGGCGGCCCACGAAGCCATGATCGACGGCAACATGCTGCCGAAGGACCTGCCCTGCCGCGGCCGCGCGATTGTCGGCGGCGATGCGCTGGAGCCTGCGATCAGCGCCGCCTCTATCCTGGCCAAGGTGAGTCGGGATCGACTGATGGTGGCGCTCGATGCCATCCATCCCGGCTACGGCTTCGCCAACCACAAAGGCTATTCGACCCCGGCGCACCTGACCGCGCTGCGGCAGCTCGGGCCGTGCGACCAGCATCGCCGGAGCTTTGCGCCGGTGCGCCTGCTGCTGGATCAGGCGAGATTGTTCTGATCGGCCGACCTGTCGCGCCGCAAAATGAGATCAATCCATCTAGCCCATTCGTCTATGCAACTATTTCCCGCGCAAGCGCATCATTCCCTATAGGAATCCCATATGCACGGACGCGCCAGCAACACCGGCCTGCCTAAGGGACCTGCCGACCAGCTGTCATCAGCGCGGTCATCGGCGCCCTCGCAGACTGCAGGAGTCGCGCCATGATGCTTCCGAACAACCCCGAATCCGTACTACTGAAACCCGCGGCCACACCCGTGTCGCCATCGGTCGACCCCGCGCCCGCCGATGTCGAAGACGACCGACAGGAACACGCTGACTACAACCTCCATAAGCTGGCGGTGCCCAGCCTTGGGCACTATGTCATTCATGACGACGAAGACGAACGCTTTCACGTGAGCTGATCGCTTCAGCCGCTCCCGGGCCATGTCGATACGCCTGCTCCGAGCCAGTGCCCCGGCCGTCGCTTTCGCCATCCGGCAGGTGTTGCTACTCTGGCTAAACCGGCCAGGGGGCCAGCCAGGGGATGGATGACATGCGCAGGATTGGCGTCGTGCTACTAGGGCTGATGCTCTGCTTCTCCGCCAGGGCAGAAATCCAGCCGGGCGAAACTCCGCCAGACGCATTGGGTACCACACAGCATGGAGAGGTAGTGAGTGTCTCCTCCTTGCATGGCAAGGTTGTGGTGATCAGTTTCTGGGCTACCTGGTGCGGCTACTGCATGAAGGAGATGCCCGTACTGGCGAACTTGCAATCGCTGGCTACCGAACGAAACCTCCCCTTGCAGGTTGTATCCATCAATTCCCGGGAAAGTCGCGATGTCTTTGTGCGCAGCTCCCGCGCGCTGAGAAAGAGCCTGCCAGGGTTGCTTATCACCTGGGACAGTGATGATGCGATTGGCAAGCCCTATGGTGCCGACAAGGCTATTCCGGTCATGGTGATGCTGCATCGCGATGGCACTGTGGCACACGTCCATGTTGGCTACGGCGAGGACATGCTGGACAGCCTGGTGGCCGAAATCAACGCCTTGCTCGCCGAGCCCGCATCGTCCCCGGCCGTCGCCGGCATCCACTGATCACTGCAACACCGGGATCACCCGATTGCAGGCGGATTGCAGGCGCCGCCGGGCTTCGCGCAAACCGTACAGAAGTCAATCTTGCCGCTGGACAGAGCGCCGGTTAGCCTGCATGGACTCACCGCGCAAATCTGCATGACCGTCCGCTATACCCACCTGCACCTGCACAGCGAATATTCGCTGGTCGATTCGACTATCCGCATCAAGGCGCTGGTCGCGGCCTGCGTGCGCGACGGTATCCCGGCGGTGGCGTTGACCGACGAATGCAACATGTTCGCACTGGTGAAGTTCTACAAGGCATGCAACGCGGCCGGTATCAAGCCGATCGGCGGTTGCGACCTGTGGATCAGTGCGCCGGACGACCCGCGCCCGTGGCGGCTCACCTTGCTGTGCCAGAACCGCGCGGGCTATCTCAATCTGTCGCGGCTGGTTTCACGGGCATGGCAGGAAGGGCAGCACGGTGGCCGCGCCTTGGTCGAAGCCGGCTGGCTGAGTGCCGACGCCAGCGGCGGCCTGATCGCCCTGCTGGGGCGCGACAGCGAGGTCGGCCGCATCGCGGTCAACCAGGGTATCGAGGCAGCGCTGGCGAAGCTGCGCCCTTTGGCCCGGCTGTTCCCCGAACGGCTGTATCTGGAGCTGACCCGCTGCGGCCGCGACGGCGAGGAGAACTGGAATACCCTCGCGCTGGCCCTCGCCGCCGAACTCGGCCTGCCGGTACTCGCCAGCAACGACGTGCGCTTCCTGACGCAGGACGACTACGGCGCGCACGAGGCACGCGTGTGCATCAACCAGGGCCGCGTGCTGGCCGATCCGAAACGTCCGCGCGACTACAGCGATCAGCAATACCTGAAAACGCCCGACGAGATGGCCGCGCTGTTTGCCGACCTTCCCGAAGCACTGGAAAACACGGTCGAGCTGGCCAGGCGCTGCACGCTGGAACTGGAGTTCGGCAAGTACTACCTGCCCGATTTTCCGGTACCCGAAGGCTACGACCTCGACAGCTACATCCGTGAACTGTCGCGGCACGGCTTGAAGGAGCGCCTCGCCCTGGCGCCGCTCGCCGCCGGCTATACGCTGGCCGATTACGAGGCGCGGCTGGAACGCGAGCTCGACGTCATCATCAAGATGGGCTTCCCCGGCTACTTCCTGATCGTCTCGGACTTCATCCGCTGGGGCAAGGACAACGGCATTCCGGTCGGCCCCGGTCGTGGCTCGGGCGCCGGCTCGCTGGTGGCCTGGGCGCTGAAGATCACCGATCTCGACCCATTGCAGTTCAACCTGCTGTTCGAACGCTTCCTCAATCCGGAACGCGTGTCGATGCCCGACTTCGACATCGACTTCTGCATGGACCGCCGCGACGAGGTGATCGACTACGTGTCGCGCAAGTACGGCCGCGACCGCGTCAGCCAGATCATCACCTACGGCTCGATGGCGGCCAAGGCGGTGCTGCGCGACTCCGGCCGCGTGCTCAGCATGGGATATAGCCAGGTCGACAAGCTGGCCAAGCTGATCCCGCCGCGGCCGCTCGATCTCACTTTGTCGGACGCGCTCGGCCGATCGGAGAAATCGAAGAAGGAGACCGACCGCGTCGTCAAGGAATTCTGCGAGGCATACGAACACGACGAAGACGCCCGCGCACTGATCGACCTGGCACTGAAACTGGAAAACCTCACCCGCAACGCCGGCAAGCACGCCGGCGGCGTGGTGATCGCGCCGACCCCGCTGACCGACTTCGCGCCGCTGTACTGCGAAGCAGGCGGCGGCGGCGTGGTGACCCAGTACGACAAGGACGACGTGGAAGCGGTCGGCCTGGTCAAGTTCGACTTTCTCGGCCTGCGCACGCTGACCATCATCGACTGGGCAGTGAAAGCGATCAATGCGCGTCGCGCGAGAACCGGCGAAGCGCCGCTGGATATCGCGCAACTGCCGCTGGACGATCCCAAGCCATACGGGCTGCTGAAGAAGGCGCAGACCGTCGCCGTGTTCCAGCTCGAATCCTCTGGCATGCAGCGCATGCTGAAGGACGCCAAGCCCGACCGCTTCGAGGACATCATCGCGCTGGTGGCGCTGTATCGTCCCGGCCCGATGGACCTGATTCCCAGCTTCATCGCGCGCAAGCACGGCCGCGAGGATGTGGAATATCCCGACCCGCGCGTCGAGCCGATCCTGCAAGAGACCTACGGCATCATGGTCTACCAGGAGCAGGTGATGCAGATGGCGCAGATCGTCGGCGGCTACTCGCTCGGCGGCGCTGATCTGCTGCGCCGTGCGATGGGCAAGAAAGACGTCGAGAAGATGGCGAAGGAGCGCGCCAAGTTCCGCGAAGGCGCCGCGAAGGACGGCCTGGCCGGCGACAAGGCCGATACCATCTTCGACTTGATGGAAAAATTCGCCGGCTACGGCTTCAACAAGTCACATGCCGCCGCGTATGCGCTGGTCTCCTACCAGACCGCCTGGCTGAAAGCGCATTACCCCGCCGAGTTCATGGCCGCGACGATTTCGTCGGACATGGACAACACCGACAAGGCGGTGACCTTCCTGGACGAATCGCGCGCGCTCGGCATCACCGTGCAGCCGCCGGATGTCAACGCGTCGGAATACATGTTCGTCGCGGTCGAACCGGACGCTTTATCCGGTGCCTCGCGCCAAGGCGCTCACACGATCCAGTACGGACTCGGTGCGATCAAAGGTGTCGGCCAGGGTGCGTGCGAGGCGATCGCCGCCGAACGCAGCCATGGCCGCTACACCGACCTGGCCGACTTCTGCCGCCGGGTCGATCCGACCAAGCTCAACCGCCGCGTGCTGGAGGCACTGATTCTTTCCGGCGCGCTGGATGCGCTGGCGCCAAACCGCGCCAGCCTGATGCTGCAGCTGCCCGACGCGATCAAGGCCGCCGAGCAGCATCTGCGCGACAAGCAATCCGGCCAGAACGACATGTTCGGTGCGGCGACGGACGCCCTGACGCCGGTCGTGCACATCAACCTGCCGACCGTGCCGGAATGGCCGCTGGAGCAGAAGCTGCAAGGCGAGCGCGACACGCTGGGGCATTATCTGTCCGGCCATCCGACCGATCCGTGGAAGGACGAGCTGGCCCAGCTGTCCACCTGCCCGCTGGGCGAGATTGGCGACCGCTACCAGCCGCCGAAGCCGCGCAAGAACGATGACGGCGACAACAATCGTTTCCGCCGCGGGCCGGACACGCCCTGGACCGTCGCCGGCATGGTCACTGCCGTGCGAAAACGCGGCGACAGCGATGCGTTCGTGCGGCTGGAAGACGGCAGCGGCATCATCGAGGTGAGTTTCTTCGGCGAGCTTTATCAGCAGGTCGCGCCACTGCTCACCCGCGATCAGATGCTGATCGTCGACGGCGGCTTGCGCATCGACGACTTCTCTGGCGGCGGCTTCCAGCTGCGCGCACGCAGTGCCTGTTCACTGGCCGACGCCTGCCGCAGGCATGCGCGACTGCTGCAGCTGAAATTGAACGGCGTCGGCCCCGACTTCATCGCCCAGCTGCAACATGTGCTGGCCGGCTACCGTGGCGGCCGCGCCAGCGTGATGCTGCACGGCTACCGCAACCGCAACGCCCAAGCCGACATCGAACTGGGCGAAGCATGGCGCGTAGACGCCGTCCCCGACCTGCTGCGCGCCGTGCGCGCGCTGCCCGGCGTGCAGGCGACCCGTCTGCGCATCGTCAAGCAGCAGGATTGAGCTAGTTACATAACTTGTGGGGGCGGCTTCAGCCGCGATGCTTTTCGATCTTGTAGCCGGGCTACAGCAAAGGCATCGCGGCTGAAGCCGCTCCCACAATGCATCTACGATTTGCCTCTGCGCTCCAGCATCGCCTTCAGGTCAGCAAAGGGATTGCCGGTAGCCGGCGGCGCATCCTCGACTTCCATCACACCACCGCGCACGTGGTCGATATGACGCGAGTGCTCGTTGTCGTGGCAGTACACGCACAGCAGCTCCCAATTGCTGCCATCGGGCGGATTGAAGTCGTGATCGTGGTTGCGGTGATGCACGGTCAGTTCCTGCAGGTTCGCGCGGGTGAACTCGCGCGCGCAGCGGCCGCATACCCACGGATACATCTTCAGCGCGCGCTCGCGATAGCCCAGTTCGCGCTGTTCAGCGTTGCGGCGCGCCTCGGCCACGATGCGGTCGAGCTTGGCGTTGTCGATGGGCGGCTTGATCGGCATGGTCGGACGGGTTCATGCAATACGGAATGGGTGGACGATAACGCAATCGGGCGTGGCATGGCGGGCATCTGTCGAACCCGTCACAGCCATACGGCGGCGTTCTCGCGTTTTCCCGGGGGACGGTATACTGAGCCGCTCTGTGCCACGAAATGCAACGAATGAACCCAAACTTCCTCGATTTCGAACAACCGATCGCCGAACTGGAAGCGAAGATCGAAGAACTTCGCCATGCCAGCAGTGGCCAGGCGTTCAACATCGACGAGGAAGTCGGCCGTCTGCGCGAGAAGCTGAAGATCAAGACCGCCGACATCTTCCGCAACCTCAACTCCTGGCAGACCACCCAGCTGTCGCGCCATCCGGCCCGGCCATACACGCTCGACTACATCGGCGTGATCTGCGAGGAATTCCACGAACTGGCCGGCGACCGCATGTATGCGGACGACGCCGCCATCGTGGGCGGCATCGGCCGCATCAACGGCCGACCGGTGATGATCGTCGGCCACCAGAAGGGCCGCGACACAAAGACCAAGGTGCGCCGCAACTTCGGCATGCCGCGCCCTGAGGGTTACCGCAAGGCGCTGCGCCTGATGAAGATGGCCGAGCGCTTCGGCCTGCCACTGCTGACTCTGATCGACACGCCCGGAGCCTACCCTGGCGTCGGCGCCGAGGAGCGCGGCCAGAGCGAGGCGATCGCGCGCAACCTGATGGAAATGGCCGAACTGAAGGTGCCGATCGTATGCACCGTGATCGGTGAAGGCGGTTCCGGCGGCGCACTGGCGATCGGCGTCGGCGACCGCACCTTGATGCTGCAGTACTCGACCTATTCGGTAATCTCGCCGGAAGGCTGCGCCTCGATCCTGTGGAAGAGCCCGGACAAGGTGAAAGACGCCGCGGAAGCGCTCGGCATGACCGCGCCGCGCCTGCTGGAACTGGGCCTGATCGACAAGCTGGTACGCGAACCGCTCGGTGGCGCCCATCGCAATCCGCGCTCGATGGCGATACGCCTGAAAGCGGTGCTGCTGAACCAGCTCGACGAGCTGGAAGCAATGCCGTTGCCCGACCTGCTCGCCCAGCGCTACAAGCGCCTTCGCAGCTACGGCGCGTATCAGGAATAAGTCCGGGGGCAGTCTCCTGAATTGCGGGTCCGGGTACGTCCAAGGTGAACCCCTTCGATACCAGAGCGATTCGATAGCACGGTTTTAACGCGAAGCACACCGCCGCTTACAGCGTCGGGTCTAGACGTTCGCCATCCGTTGCGTAACAACGGTGATCCCCCAAGGGCCATAGCGAACGCGCGAAAGATTCCCGTCAGGCATGTGTCATGTCGAGCATGTCGCCGCGCGGATCGCCAGGGGGAGCCTTTGGGCCTGCTTGCCACGGCTTTGACCCGAGTGGAGGGCTCCCCATGACGCACTTTTCACCACGAACGACGATGCCGAAACACCTGTTGATCGCGCTCGCCATTGCCGCCGCGATCGGTGGCATTACCCTCTCCCCAGCCGCGTTCGCCGGTGTGGAGGGGCACCGCAATATCCTCATTGCCGATCAGTTCAACAACCGCGTCATCGAAATCGACCGCGACACTCACCGTGTGCTGTGGCATTTCGGCAACGGCTCCGACCTGCCGGGGCCCAAAAGCATCGTGGGCGTGAACGACGCCGAACGTTTCGGCGTGTTCACGCTGATCGCGGGCACCGGCATCCCCCCCAGCGATCCGGCCCTTCCAGGCTGCGCTGATCCGGTCAACGGCTGCCCCGACAACCGCGTGCTGATCGTTGGCCGCAACGGTGACATCATTTGGCAGTACGGCAAGGGAGGTATCACGGGGTCGGGTCCGAACGAACTGAATACCCCGGTGCATTCCCTGTTCCTGACCGGCTTTCCGCATCATCCCGGTGCGCATGTGCTGATCACCGACCAGGGCAATCAACGCATCATCCTGGTCAATCTGGCACACAAGATCGTCTGGCAATACGGCATGACCGGCGTGGCCGGCAACGGCCCGAACCAGCTCAGCAATCCGAACAGCGCGGAAGTGCTGAAAAACGGCCACATCCTGATTGCGGATGAAAGCAACGATCGGGTCATCGAGATCAACCCCAACCTGCAGATCGTCAAGCAATTCACCGCCATGGGGACCGTGAGCGGCGCCGCCTTCGCCAGCCGGCTGGACAACGGCGATACGCTGATCACCGACTCCAACAACAGCCGCATCGTCGAAGTCGACGGCAACGACCATGTCGTCTGGCAATACTTCACTAACACCGACCCGGGCAGCAACACCACGCCGCTGCCAACGCGGGCATTGCGATTGCGCAATGGCGATACGCTGATCAGCGATCAATTCAATCAACGTGTCATCGAGGTCACGCCGAACGGGAAGATCGTGTTCCAGCAAGGTGCCCTCAACTTGTCCGGTGCTGGTTTCAACCAGCTCAACGGACCTTACGACGCCAAGGTGATAGGCGACTTTACCGGCATCACGCCACCTTATGGCTTCGACGGTGATACAAACACTCACTGAAACCCGGTGTGATTCCGATCATCGACAGTCAAGCCCCGGCCCATGGCCGGGGCTTCGCTTTCATTGACCCTATCCTTCCCGTGGCTGACGCCTGCAATGCGCGTGTGCATCGTCGACGCAGCAAGGCGCTACCATCCATGCCATCACTTGCTGCTGCGGGAGTTCCGCCATGGCCCACGACACCACCAAGCTCGCCGTATTGATCGACGCCGACAATGCACGGCCGGCGATCGTCGAGGGCCTGCTTGCGGAGATTGCCAAATACGGCACCGCGCACGTCAAGCGCATCTACGGCGACTGGACCAAGCCCGACCTCAACGGCTGGAAGGAAGTGCTGCTGCGCCATTCGATCCAGCCGATCCAGCAGTTCCGCTACACCGTCGGCAAGAACGCCACCGACTCGGCGATGATCATCGACGCGATGGACCTGCTCTACGCCGAGCGCTTCGACGGCTTCTGCATCGTCTCCAGCGACAGTGACTTTACCCGGCTCGCCTCGCGCATCCGCGAATCCGGCCGTATCGTCTACGGCTTCGGCGAGAAAAAGACGCCCGAGCCGTTCCGTACCGCCTGCGACAAATTCATCTACACCGAAGTACTCGCCGGTTCGACCACGGCCACCGCCGAAGCCGCACCGAAGCAGCGCTCGGCCAAGGAGCTGCGCAGCGACACGCATCTGCTCAACCTGCTGCGCGGCGCGATCGAGGCTGCTTCGGACGACACCGGCTGGGCCGGGCTGGGCGCCATCGGCAGCATCGTCAACAAGCAGTCGCCCGACTTCGACTCGCGCAACTACGGCTACGGCAAGCTCAGCGGGCTGATCAAGGGTATCGGCTTGTTCGATACCGAGGAACGCCAGATCGGCAACGGCAAGCATCTTTACGTGCGGCCCCGCGTCCCAAAGAAATGAGCGATTCGAAATGAGCGATCCGTTGCTCCAGCATCTGCTTGCCGCCCTGGCGGCTGCCCCGTCGGCACCGCTGAGTGTCGCGTTCAGTGGCGGCCCGGATTCCACCGCGCTGCTGCATGCGCTGGCACAACTGCCCGAGGCGCGCGCGCGCGGGCTGCGCGCGCTGCATGTCGATCATGGCCTGCACGCCCACAGCGCGGCATGGGCCGAGCACTGCCGACGCTTCTGCGCCACGCTGGGGCTGCCGTGCGAAGTACTCCGCGTGCAGCTCGACAGCAGCAGAGGCGAAGGACTGGAAGCGGCTGCGCGCCGCGCGCGCTATGACGCACTCGCCACGCAATTGCGCGACGGCGAGTGGCTGCTACTCGCCCATCATCGTGACGATCAAGCCGAGACCGTATTGCTGAAACTGCTGCGCGGCGCCGGGCCGGAGGGGCTGGGCGGCATGCGTGAGCTTCGCCCGTTCGGTCGCGGCCGGTTGTGGCGGCCTTTGCTGGCGCTGCCGCGTCAGCGGTTGCGTGACTACGTGGCGACGCATCGGCTGGATTGCATCGACGACCCCTCCAACAGCGACACCCGCATGGCGCGCAACCAGCTGCGCCGCGAAATCCTGCCACGGTTGACGCGGCACTGGCCGCAGGCGGTCGATTCAATCGTGCATAGCGCCGCGCTCAGCCGTGCCGCCGCCGATGCGCTGCGGGTGCAATGGCTGGCCGCGTTCGATGTACTGCACGATCCGGCCAACTGCAGTCTGCACGCCGACGGCTGGCTCGTGCTGAATCCCGCGCTGCGCGAGCCGCTGCTCGATCACTGGCTGCATGCCCGCGGCCTGCCGGCACCCACCACCGCGCAGCGGCGGCAGATCGAGCGCCAGTGCGGCGCACGGGCTGGCCAGTTGCCGTGCATTCGCTGGGCCGGTGCCGAATTGCATATCTGGAAGGATCGGCTGTGGGCATTGCCGCCCGAAGTCGTCGTCGACACCGACTGGGAGTTGTCCTGGCACGGCGAACCGGTAGCGCTACCCGACGGCGGCAAGTTGTCGCTGACCGATGCCAGCGGCCGCCTCGCCGAACCGCTGAGCTTGCGTCTGCGTCGCGGCGGCGAGCGCATCAAGCCCGCTGGCGATGCGCATACACGCGAGCTGCGCGACCTCTTCCAGCAGGGGTTGGTGCCGCCGTGGCGGCGCGCGGCCTGTCCGCTGCTGTATGTCGGCGACGAGCTGGTCGCGGTGGCCGACCGCTGGCTCAGCGCACGCGGCGCGGCGATTTTCCAGCAAGCCGGTGCCCGGCCACACTGGCAGCCGGCACGCTGATCTGCTTCGACAGGCGGCACGGGGAGCGTTCCCTCTCCTCAATCCTCTCCCGCTGGCGGGAGAGGAGGCGAATGTGCCGAGCGGGTTCGCAATTTCGTACATGACCGTGGTTTCCCGGATCGCGTCCACTTTGATCGATCTGTTTTCAGATTGATTCCGGACGGCTGCTGCGTTAGCGTTGCGGGCCATGGCCAAGACCGCACCCTCATCTGTCAAAACCCCGCCCAGCGTCGACTTCGAGCACTCCCTGGATGAGCTGGAGCAACTGGTCGCGCGGATGGAAGGCGGCGAACTGAGCCTGGACGAATCGCTGGCCTCGTTCGAACGTGGCATCGGCCTGTTCCGCCATTGCCAGCAGTCTCTGCAGCAAGCCGAACTGCGCGTGCGCCTGCTGCTTGATCCCGATGCCCCCGACAGCGCTGAACCGTTTGAACCCGAACTATAAGCTGGGCCGTGAACTGCAGTCGCTGATCGTCCGTGCCGAACAGGCACTGAGCCGCAGCCTGCCGCCGGCCGAACAATCCCCCGCGGAACTCCATCGCGCGATGCGCTACGCCGTGCTTGGCGGCGGCAAGCGGCTGCGTCCGCTGCTGGTGTACGCCAGCGCGCATGCGCTCGGCGAAGATGGCCCGCAACTCGACGCGGCGGCCTGTGCGGTGGAGCTGATCCACGCCTACTCGCTGGTGCACGACGACCTGCCGGCGATGGACGACGACGCGCTGCGCCGCGGCCGCCCGACCTGTCATGTCGTGTTCGGCGAAGCGATGGCGATCCTCGCCGGCGACGCGCTGCAGGCACTGGCGTTCGAACTGCTGGCCGATGACACGACGCACCGAATCGACGCGAACACCGGCATGGCGATGCTGCGCGTGCTCGGCCGCGCCTGCGGCGCCGAGGGCATGGCCGGCGGCCAGGCACTCGACCTCGCCGCGGTCGGCCAACCGCTGACACTCACCGAACTGGAACACATGCACGCCTGCAAGACCGGCGCGCTGATCCGCGCCTCGGTACAACTCGGTGCGCTGATGGCCGGCGCCGATGCCGGCTCGCTGGACGCGCTCGACCGGTACGCCCATGCCGTCGGCCTGGCGTTTCAGGTACGCGACGACATCCTCGACGTGGAAGGCGAATCGGCGGTGATCGGCAAGACCGCCGGCAAGGATGCCGCCGCCGACAAACCCACCTTCCCCTCGATCATCGGCCTCGACGCCTCACGCGCGCGGCTGGCAGAACTGACCGAGTCCGCGCTGGCCGCGATCGCAGTCTTCGGCGAACGTGCCTCGCTGCTGGCCGAGCTGGCGCGCTACACGGCGTATCGCGTGCATTGAAAAGGGCGGCTTGTGCCGCCCTCGTTCAAACCGGAAATGCTTCCCGGATCAGACTGATCAAGCCACACCTTCCTTCGGGTCGGCACCGTATTGGTTGGAACCCTGGTCGCCAGCGATGGCAAACAGCACGATGATCCAGATCCAGCCGATCAACGGGATCAACGCAACCAACCACCACCATCCGCTGCGACCGGTGTCGTGCAGACGGCGCACGCCCACCGCAAGGCCTGGTACGAACATTGCCAAGCCGTAAAGCGACCCCAGCATGTGAAAATGGATCGCCCTGCCGATCAGTCCCACTACGATCGAAATGATCAGGTTGACCAGAAAGAACATCCAGTACTCGGTACGACGGGCGCGCCCCTCGAAATCCGCGTAGTGGCCCTTGATGCACTTCAGATACCAGTCAAAGAAACCCATGGATCGACTCCCCTTTCGATAGATTCACGCTTGTCCCTGCGAACAGGACGCCCCGTCTCGCCGCCCACTCACACCGATGGGAGACAGCGCGAGTCTATGGGAAATATGCCGCGTGCCGCCAGGCGCATCGGCGGCACTGAACCTGCTTCAATTGATCAGTCGCAGCGCGAACGGGTAGCGATACAGAGTCCCCTCGTTGGCTTTGATCGTGCCGACGATCACGAACACCAGCCAGAGGATCACCAATACCGGCAACAGCAGGAATCCGATCAGCACGATGCACAGCAGCCCACACACGATCGCGGCAATGGCTACGGTGATGTTGAAGTTCAGCGCCTCTTTACCCTGGTCGTTGACGAACGGCATGGTGTCTTTCTTGATCAGCCAGATCACCAGCGGGCCGATGATGCTGCCGAACGGCATGACCAGGCCGGCCAATGCCGACAAGTGCGCAAACGTCGCCCATTGACGCTCTTCAGCGGATGGACCCACGGTCACCGGGTCGCTTGGCGGAGGCGGAGTGACAGACTCGGGTGGAACGCTCATGCGTATCTCCTTGAAGTCGGAACTTGCGTGGACAACGTGTCTATTGACAGCTGGCCGGCCGCGCCGGTTGCGTGGATGCTAACAAGCTTGGCCCCCTTTGCCGAGTGAACTTGCGACCTATGAAAAACCTGCAGTTGGCTATTCGCCGGCCACCGTCATCCGCTCCAGCAGAATCGAGCCGCTGAGAATGTGCGAACGCTGATCGACGTCGGTACCCACGGCAACGATCCCGGCGAACATCTCGCGCAGATTCGCCGCGATAGTGATGCCTTCCACCGGATACGCGATCTGCCCGTTCTCGACCCAGAACCCGGACGCACCACGCGAATAATCGCCGGTGATGGTGGACACGCCCTGCCCCATCACCTCGGTCACCAGCAGGCCGGTGCCCATGCGCCGCAGCAAGCCGGCGAAATCGTCCTGCGCGTGGTTCGCGCTGCCCGGATCGACGATCAGGTTGTGGATGCCGCCGGCATTGCCGGTCGATTCCAGCCCCAGCTTGCGCGCCGAATAGCTGCCAAGCACGTAGCGCGCCAGCACGCCGCCTTCGATCAACGCACTGTCGCGGGTCGCCACACCTTCGGCATCGAAACTGCCCGAGCCCTGCCCACGCAAAAGCTGCGGCCGCTCGTTGATATTCAGCCACGAGGGCATCACCGGCTTGCCGATGTGATCGAGCAGGAAGCTGGCCCGGCGATACAACGCGCCGCCGCTGACCGCACCCAGCAGATGCCCGACCAGCCCGCGCGCCAGTTCCGGCACGAACAGCACCGGGCACTGCCGCGTCGACAGGCTGCGCGCGCCCATCCGCGCCAGCGTGCGCTCGGCGGCCTTGTCGCCAAGCGCCTTCGCACTCATGAAATCACCGGCGGCCCGTACGCTGTCATACCAGTAATCGCGCTGCATGCCGTCCTCGTCGCCGGCGATCAAGGCCAGCGACAGCGAATGCCGCGTGCCGCGCTCGCGCCCGACGAAGCCGTGCGAGTTCGCGTACACCGACACGCCCTGCCCGGCCTGCACGCTGGCGCCGTCGGAGTTGCTGATGCCGGCATGCGCGCGGCCGGCATCCTCGATCTCGATGCCCAGCTCGATCGCGCGCGTGGTGTCGATATCCCACGGATGCCACAGGTCGAGGTCGGGGAATGACGTTGCCATGCGCGAAGCGTCGGCCAGGCCCGCGGCCGGATCGGCCTCGGTAAAACGTGCGATCGCACAAGCCTGGTCCAGCGTGGCCTGGATCGAGTCCGGATGCAGATCGGCCGTACTGGCCGAACCTTTGCGCTGGCCGAAGTACACGGTGAGGCTGAAGCCGCGGTCGCGCGTGTGCTCGACCGTCTCCACCTCGCCCAGCCTCACATTGACGCTCAGCCCTGTGTCGATGCTGGCTGCCACCTCGGCCTGGCTGGCGCCGGCGGTGCGGGCGCGGCGGATCACGTCCTCGGCCAGTTCGGCCAGCCGGTCAAGTTCGGCCTCACTTCGATCCGTCTGGCTGCGGTCCTGGCTGGTGGCAACTTCGCTCACGTTGGGCTTTCCTGGGATTTAGGCGGGTAGAATAAGCGGTTCGCGACCGCTGACCTTAAAAATGGGGTCACGGCGACGAAATGAAAAGAGCTGCGGAGAACGCCCATGCAACCCACCGCCGGCATCTATCGTCACTACAAGGGTCAGCGCTACCGCGTGCTGGGTACCGCGCATCACAGCGAAACGCTGGAGCCGCTGGTGGTCTATCAGGCGCTCTACGGCGATCACGGCCTGTGGGTGCGCCCGGCCGCGATGTTCAGCGAAACCATCGAGCTGGACGGTGAGCCGATCGCCCGCTTCGCGCTGGAGCAGGTTGAAACAACCAGCGACGACGATACGCATAGCAGCTGATCACGCACCGCTGACCCACGCACTACAACTGGAATTGAAACCCGTGAGCCCGAGCCGCAGCCGCAACCAACACGAACTCGACGAAGAGGATTACGGCCCCAGCCGCACCCAGCAGCGCCGCGAGGCACTCGCCGTGCTGGTGTTGGCTCAGCAACTGGTCGATCTGCAACCGAGCCGGCTGGCCAAGCTCGAACTGCCCGACGACGTGCGCCACGAGATCGACGTCACCCGCCGCATCACCTCGCATGGCGCTAAGAAGCGCCAGCTCGCGTTCCTCGCCAAGGTGATGCGCCGCTACGGCGAAGAAGACTTCGCCGCCGTGCGCGCCGAACTCGGCGAGAACCGCGAGAAGCAGCGCCAGGAAAACGCGGCGATGCACCGCCTCGAAGCGATGCGCGATCGTCTGATCGCCGAGGACGAGGGCGCGCTGTCGGAATTGATCGCCGAGCATCCGCAGGTTGATCGGCAGCATCTGCGGTCGCTGGTGCGGCAGGCGCGTCTGGAAAAGGAAGTCCCGAACAAGCCGCCAAGGGCGTATCGGGAGATTTTTCAGTTGTTGAAGGATCTGGGCAAGGCGGGCGATTCGGCCGAGGGCTGAGCGATTCGCGACACTTTGCGCGACGCGCGCCTGTGGGAGCGCACTCTGTGCGCGGTACTCTTACTCGTCCCAGCGAAGACTTGCAGACTCTTCCAGAGTCGTCATTCCGGCGAAAGCCGGAATCGCTTCTGCACTCTGGCATCAGAACTGAAGAGCTTTCACCCTCCTTCGGAGGGCGAGGCACTTCTCTTTTGCTTGTCCAAAGAGAAAGTGACTCTGTCGCCAAAGGCGAGCGAACGCTCTTTGCTCTAACCAAACAGAAAGGGCAAGAGCATCGCCCGCGAGCGGGCTCCTACAAAAAGAACCCACGACGCAAGTGACTCGGTTGCCGCAGGCAGACCAAAGCGCAGAAGCGATTCCGGCCTTCGCCGGAATGACGAGCACAATAAAAATGTGGAGTGACGGTTGCTCCGCTGGAAATGATCCCGAAGCTTACGAAGCCGTCCCACCCACCGTCATCGAATCAATCTTCAACGTGGGCTGACCCACGCCGACCGGCACACTCTGCCCGTCCTTGCCGCACACGCCCACACCCTCATCCAGCGCCAGATCATTGCCTATCATCGAGACGCGATTGAGCACGTCCGGGCCTGAGCCGATCAACGTGGCACCCTTGACCGGACGGGTGATTTTGCCGTCCTCGATCAAGTACGCCTCAGACGCCGAGAAGGTGAACTTGCCATTGGTGATGTCGACCTGGCCGCCGCCGAAATTCGGCGCGTATAGACCTTTCTTCACCGAGCGGATGATCTCCGCCGGATCGTGCTGGCCGGCCAGCATGTACGTGTTGGTCATGCGCGGCATCGGCAGCGAGGTGAACGACTCGCGGCGGCCATTGCCGGTCGGCGCCATGCCCATCAGGCGCGCGTTGAGCTTGTCCTGCATGTAGCCCTTGAGAATACCGTCCTCGATCAAGGTGGTGCACTCGGTCGGCGTGCCTTCGTCGTCGATGCTGAGTGAACCGCGGCGGCCTACCAAGGTGCCATCGTCGACGATGGTGACGCCCTTGGCGGCCACTCGCTGGCCGATGCGGCCGGAGAATGCGGAGCTGCCCTTGCGGTTGAAGTCGCCTTCCAGGCCGTGGCCGATCGCCTCGTGCAGCAACACGCCGGGCCAGCCGGGGCCGAGCACCACGGTCATGCTGCCGGCTGGTGCATCGACCGCATCCAGATTCACCAGGGCCTGACGCACCGCTTCATCGGCGAATGCGAGCGCTCGCCCGTTCTCGATCAATTCGCGATAGCCATAGCGACCGCCGCCGCCAGAGTTGCCCTGCTCGCGCCGGCCGTTCTGCTCGGCGATCACCTGCACACTGAGCCGTACCAGCGGACGCACGTCGGCGGCGAGTGTGCCGTCGGAGGCGGCGATCAGGATGGTGTCGATCGTGGCAGAGAGGCTGACGATGACTTGCTTGACGCGCGGATCGCGCGAGCGCGCGTACGCATCGACCTCGCGCAGCAACGCGATCTTGTCGGGATTGGGTAGGCTCTCGACCGGATCGATCGCCGGATACAGCTGGCGCGCGCCGTTCAATGCCAGCGGCTTGCCGGTACCGTTGCCGCCGTGGGCGATCGCGCGCGCGGCTTTCGAGGCTTCCAGCAACTGCGGCAGCACGATCTCGTCGGAGTAGGCGAAGCCGGTCTTCTCGCCGCTGATCGCGCGCACGCCCACGCCTTGCTCGATCGAATGGCTACCGTCCTTGACGATGCCCTCCTCCAGCAGCCACGACTCGCTGCGCGAATGCTGGAAGTACAGGTCGGCCGCGTCGATCGACGGGCCCATCAACTGGGTGAATACACGGTCGAGGTCGCCGGTGGCGATGCCGCCGGGGGACAACAATTTGCTTTCGGCTAGCGTGATCAGGGAATCCATGGGCTTTGTTCGTCTGCGGTCGATCGGTAACTATCCCACATGGGGCTGCCGCCAGCCGCTTTAAAGCCTTGGCACGGGCGCTGCGCTACCATGCGCGGCAACGCCGGCCGGCGTCTGACGTGAAGGATCACCATGAGCGAACACTCCAAACGCGAGGCTGCACGCGAAGCCCTTGGCCGCGCCGTGAAGGCGCCGGTCGCGCAGACCCGCGAACTGCTGCACGCCGACGGCGAGCTGACGCCTGGCCGCGGCATGATCACCAGCATCATCGCGCTGTCGCTGGGCTTCCTGTGCCTGCTGGCGGTACTGGCGTTCCACTTTCCGCAATACCTGACCACGCCGGATCTGCGCCACAAGTATTCGGTCGACGTGATCCGCCAGCTGCTGCTGGTCGGCTTGCTGGCGGCCGGTGGCATCTCGCTGGGCAATCTCATCCTCAATCGCCAGCGCAACCTCAACCTCGTAGCGTTCGTGCTGGTGATCGCGGCGGTGGCGCTGGGCGGTTCGCGCGTGCCGGTCGGCGAGTTCCCCGACCACACGCCGTACATCGGGCTGGACTGGTTCATCCTGGACCTGCTCGGCTCGACCCTGATCTTCGTGGTGATCGAGAAGCTGTTTCCGCTGTACAAGGGCCAGGCGATCTTCCGCAAGGAATGGCAGACCGATCTGAAGCATTTCGCGGTGAACCATTTCATCGTGGGGCTGGCGCTGCTGACGGTGAATTTCCTGCTGCACCACATGTTCGGCTGGCTGGTCAGCAGCCATTTCCAGCAGACCGTGCAGCACATCCCGTTCCTGCCGCAGCTGCTGCTGTGTGTGCTGGTGGCGGATATGGCGCAGTACTGGACGCACCGCGCGTATCACGAGGTGCCGTTCCTGTGGCGTTTCCATGCGGTACACCACAGCGTGAAGACGATGGACTGGCTGGCCGGCTCGCGCCAGCACATGCTGGAGCTGATCTTCACCCGCGTATGCGTGCTGGCGCCGCTGTACATCCTCGGCTTCAGCGAGGCGGCAATGAACGGCTACATCCTGATCGTGGGCTTCCAGGCGGTGTTCAACCACGCCAACGTGCATCTGCCGTGGGGACCGCTCAAATACCTGATCGTGACGCCGGATTTCCACCACTGGCACCACGCTTCAGACGACGAGGCGATCGACAAGAACTACGCCGCGCACTACGCGTTTCTCGATTACCTGTTCGGCACGGCGGTGAAGTCGAGCAACAAGTTTCCGGAGCACTACGGCGTGGTCGGCGATTACATGCCGGACGGCTTCGTCAAACAGCAGCTGTTTCCTTTTCGCGGCAACCAGACGCCGGCCGAACCGTCTGCGTAATCACGCAGGTTGTAATCCTGTGGATCAGGGATGGATCGAGCTGGCCGCGGCGGGCGGCTGCACGCTGCCCGCCGCGGCAGGCAGGCCGGTGGTAGGCAGACCGGTGGCGGGCGGACTCGTTGCGGGATTGAGCAGCAGCGGCGTGTTCGTGGCTCCACGCTTCTCGATCAAAGTCATCACCGGCTTGTCCCAGGTGCCGGTGACCTTGTAACGCGCGCTGGCCGCCTGATTCAGGCCCCTGCCGAGCAGGCCCTGCACGGCGAAGCCCGCCGCCGCACCGATCGGGCCACCGACCACCGCACCGACCAGTGGCAAGCTGTTGCCGACATGCGGCACCACCCGCATTTCCTGGTCGTAATCCTTGGCGCGCAAACCGGTACGGCCGGAGATGCTGATATTCGCCGCCGGACCGGCGATCAGTAGGTTGTCGGTGGTGGCATTGCCGTTCGACAGATGAAAGTCGCCGGCAATCGAATCGAATGCCAGCCCCTTGCCGAACACGTCGCCGAAATCCAGGGTGAGCCGGCGCGGCACTTCAGCCAGCGACACCAGTCCGAGCAAGCGCCCCACGCCGGGTGATGTCGCCTCGGGAATGCGGCCGTCGTTGACGTGAATGCTGAGGGTACCGTCCATCGTGGCCAGCGATAACGCGCTGGGGCTGCCGGGCCAGGTGGCGTCGAGCTGGTCGTGCGTCTTGCCGCCATTGACGAGTCCGTCAAAACCCAACGCCCCCAGCATCGCGCCGAGATCCTCGGCTGAGAAATTGATGCGCATGTGGGTGTGGCTGTTGCTGGCGCTGCCGTTCCAGTCGCCGCTGGCGTTGATCTGCACGCGACTGGACAGCGCGCGCAGCTGCTCGATATGCATGCCGGCCGCGGTCGGCCAGGTTTCCAGCCGGGCTTCGCCGAGCTTCGAGTCACCCAGGCGCAGGTCGCCGATCCAGAGATGGAACGGCGGCAGCGCACCCGGGTTGATGCCGGTATTGGCGGGATCGGACGCCGGCACAACCGCGGCCTTCGCACCGGCGGCCGGCGGGGTGGCTGCCGGCCAATACAACCGCTGCAATCGTGCGGTGACGCCGCGCTTGTCCAGCTCCTGGGTCGGTACACTGAAATTGCCCGCCATCGCGGCGCCATCCACATCGACGCTGAGCACGTCAGGTTGCGGCGTGGCGCGCAGTTTCAGCGCCCCCATCGGACGGCCGAACCAGCCAGCCTGATCGGTGCTGACATCGAGACTTTCCAATCCCGGGCCATTGCCACCGCTACCAGCCACCGTCTGCTGCACCCAGCCGGTGATGTCCAGGCGGCTGGCGTGACCGCGGATGCGCAGGCCGCTGGTGGGCAGCGCCTCCGGCATCTGATTGCCGAATGCCAGCGTACCTGCCAGTGGATGCTGTGCTCCGTCGGAGAGGCGCAGGTGCCCGCGTGCCGCATCGCCCAGTCCAAATTGCAGATCGCTGCCGCCGACCGGCAGGCTCATCGTCAGGTGCAGCGGCAGGCTCGCCACCGCCGGCTTGTCCAGCGGCGCCGGCAGGCCCAGCGTGATTCCGCTCAATGGCGAATCGACGCTGAGGGTTTGCGCCAGCGCGTCACTGCCCGGCACATGCGCGATCGTGAAACCGATGTCGAAGTCGCTGCGGCCGTCGGCCAGCTGGCCGAGCCAGTTCAGCGACGGGTAGTCCTGCACCAGTTCTGCCATGCGGTAGCTGCCCTGCAATTGCGCGGACAGCACAGTGGCCGGGTCGCTGTTGGCCGCTGCGATCGCCAGTTGCAGTTTCGACGGCTGGCCGCGAAAGCCGGCATCCAGCGGACCGGCCTGCATGCCATGCAAGTTGAAGCGCAACGGCCCGTTGAGCTTGTCCAGCTTGAGGTTCCAGTCCGGTGCGCTGAGGTCGGCGTCCTTCAGCTGGGCGTTGCCGTCCAGCTGAGCATCCTCGGCCTTCTTCAGCGGCATACTCAGGTGAAAATCGAAGGTGCCGCTGCCATCCAGATTCAGCTTGGCCAGCGTATCGGCCTGACGCATGCCGATCGGACTCTTGCGCACGAACTCCATCAGGCTGGCGCCGCTGCCGTTACCCTGCACGCTGAGATCCAGCAGGCCCTCGCCGAAATCCGGGATCAGCGCCACCGCTTTGTCCGCCTTCACGCCCAGCGACTGGCCACCGCTGGCCTCGACCAGCATGCCGTTGTTGATGAAGCTGGCCACCGCATTGACACCTTCCGCGTGCGGCCACTCCTTGCCGTAGTCGAGGGTCAGGTTGCTGATCACTGCACGCGCCTCGAAGCGCCCTTCGTTGTGGCGGAATGGCCAGTCCGCGAGATCGCCGCGCACCAGCACCTGCGCCTGGTCGAGACTGCCGGCCAGCAAGCCCCGATCCAGCCAGGCGATGGTGCCGGGCGACATCGAGCCTAGCGGCCAGAACAGTTTGGCCGCAGGCACATCGGCGTGGTCCAGCGTGGCGTAGAGGTCCAGGAACGGGCGGCCCTGCGCCGGCAAGATCACTTCGCCACGGGCCTGCCCGGCATACCCGGCGCCGGCAAAATCCAGCGCATCGACGCCGATATGCCAGTCGCCGTCCTGCGGCCAGAAAGCCAGCGTGCCGCCTAGTTGCGACATCACGAAGGGCTGCCGGAACGACTGCGGAAATTGCAGTGTTGTGGCCTGTGCCGGCAGCTCCAGCGACAGCGCTTCGGCGTCGCCGCGCAACTCGCCATGCAGGCTGCTCACGCCCGGCAATTTGCCGACCGCGTCGATGCCCAGATCGTTGAAGGCCACCGCGACGGCCTGCAACCCGTCGGCACGATTCCAGCGCAGCGCGACGCGGCTGAGGTCGCCACGCGGGTGTCCTCCACCCAGCCATTGCGCCAGCGCCGGCGCCAGCGCCGGTTTCAACGCCAGCCAAGGCAGCAGCGGCGCCAGCTGCAGCTCGCGCGCGGCGACGCCCATACTGGCCTGCGCGCTGCCAGGCTGATGCAGGCTGAGCGCCATAGCGCTGCCGTCGTCGCCCGCCCAGCGCACGTCGTAACCATCGCGGCTCTGGCGCACGCCGGCCAGTCCATGCAAAGACGCCACACTGGCGGCGCCACCCGTGGGCGCAGTTACCGTCAGCGTATCCAGGTCGAAGCGGATCAGGCTGCTGGTCAGCGTGCCCTCGCGCCAGTCCAGCCATGCGCTCAAGCGGCCATGGCCCTGGTTGGCCGTGTAGCCGCCCGGATCGATGCCGTTCAGCAACGGCTTCAGATCCACATCATCGACGCCCACCCACACCTGCCCGGCGCTACCGTCCTCGCGGAAGCGACCGGCCGTGTGCACGGCGGCATTCACGCCACCGCGCTGCAACACGCCGCCGAAGCGGATCTGGCCGCCTTGGTGGCTGAGGCGCAGTTGCCTGGACAGCAAGGTGTATTGCTTGTTCAACGTGGCTTCGGTGACCACCACGCGCAGGTCTTCCAGCCACAGGTCCACCGACATCTGGCCCAGCGACAGCGGCTGCCGATTGCCGCCGCCGGCGACGCCGATGCCATTGACGTGCCAGCCGCCGGCATCGTGCAGCAGGTCCAACTGCAGGCCGCGTACATGCAGGTTGAGCAGGTGCCGCGACGGCAGCAGCCAGCCGCCGAAATCGAGCTTCAATTCGGACTCGGGCAACTGCAACGCCGCACCGCTCTCGCCTGCCGCCGCACCGATCGTCACGCCGTGCATCACGAACAGCGGGCCCGATGGCGTCCAGCGACCTTCCATCGAAGCGAAGCTGACCGGCCGCTGCAGCCGCTGGCTGAGCTGTGCGGCCACCCACGCCGGATGCCGCGCCAGCAGCGGCAGCAGCAACTGGGTCAGCGCCACCAGCACGGCGAACAGGATCACCGTTACGCCGACGGTCCAGCCCAGCGCGCGGGCGCAACGATGCAGCCGTCGCTGCCACAGCGCGTTCACGCGTGGCAGCCCAGGCCGGATTTAAAGCAAAACAACATCGAACTGTTCCTGCGAATAATGTTCTTCAGCCTGAAAGCGTATGCTTTTGGAGATGAACTCTTCCAGTTCGGCCACCGCGCTGGACTCTTCCTCCAGGATGCGGTTGACCACGGCGGGGTTCGCCATCACCAGCAGCTTCTGCGCGTTGAACTGGCGCACCGCGCGGGTGATCTCGCGGAAGATCTCGTAGGTCACCGTTTCGGCGGTCTTCAGCACGCCACGGCCGTTGCAGGTCGCACACGGCTCGCATAGCTGGCGCGCCAGGCTTTCGGTGGTGCGCTTGCGGGTCATCTCGACCAGGCCCAGCGCCGACATCGGATACACCGTGGTCTTGGCGTAGTCGCGCGCCAGCCCCTTGTTCAACATGCGCAGCACCTGGCGCTTGTGTTCCTCATCGTTCATGTCGATGAAGTCGATGATGATGATGCCGCCCAGATTGCGCAGCCGCAGCTGGCGCGCCGCCGCCTGCGCCGCTTCGAGGTTGGTGCGGTAGACCGTCTCCTCCAGGTTGCGCGAGCCCAGATAGGCGCCGGTGTTGACGTCGATCGTGGTCATCGCCTCGGTCTGGTCGACGATCAGATAGCCGCCGGATTTCAGCGGCACCTCCTTCTTCAGCGCGCGCTGCATCTCGTCCTCGACCCCGTACAGGTCGAAGATCGGCCGCTCGCCGTCGTAATGCTCGATACGGTCGTCCAGGCTCGGCATGAACTTGTGCACGAACTTGACCACCTTCTCGAAGGTGGCACGCGAGTCGATCCGCACCTTCTCGATGTCGTCGTTGAGCATGTCGCGCAAGCTGCGCAGCGGCAGCGACAGCTCCTCGTAGACGCGCTCGCCCACCTTGGCCTTGGCGATGTTCTCCTGCACCACCCGCCATACCTTGGTGAGGTAGGCGACGTCGAATGCCAGCGATTCGGCGCTCTGGCCCTCGGCGTTGGTGCGCACGATGTAGCCCATGGGATTCTCGCCGATCAGCGGCGTCAGCACGTCGCGCAGCCGCTGGCGTTCGGCCTCGTCCTCGATCCGCGCCGAGATGCCCAGGGTGCGTGCGTATGGCAACAGCACCAGGTAGCGCGAGGGAATCGACAGGTGCGCCGACAGCCGCGCACCCTTGGTGCTGATCGGATCCTTGACCACCTGCACCACGATCTCCTGGCCTTCGTGCACCAGTTCGCTGATCGAGGGAATGTGGCCGTTGCCGTTCGATTCCACGCCTTCGACGGCTGCAGCCGGAGCCGGTCGCACGATGTCCGAGGCGTGCAGGAACGCCGCGCGGTCCAGCCCGATCTCCACGAACACCGCCTGCATGCCGGGCATCACCCGCTGTACCCGGCCTTTGTAGACGTTGCCGACATAGCCGCGCCTGGAGGCCCGTTCGACGTGTACCTCCTGCAGCATGCCGTTCTCGACCACGCCCACCCGCGTCTCGCGCGGAGTCACGTTGATCAGGATTTCTTCACTCACCGCATACTCCCCGAATTGACCATCTTTATAACGGCTGCAGGCGCGGCCTGTCGATGAGCCATTTCATGGGAACTGCAATCCGGCTCCCGATATCGCAAAATGCTGCTGATTGCCGCCTCGGCAGGAGTTCGCAACATGACTACCCCGATTCTGCTGGCCTGGAGCGGCGGCAAGGACTGCCTGCTGGCGCTGCAACGCCTGCTTGCCGATCCGCAGTGGCAGGTGGTCGGCCTGCTCACCACGGTCAACCGCAACTACCAGCGCGTGGCGATGCACGGCGTGCAGCATGAGGTGCTGCGGGCGCAGACTTCGGCGCTGGGCCTGCCGCTGGTCGAGGTGATGCTGGACTGGCCCGGCAGCAACGAAGCCTATGAGCAGGCCCACGCGCAGGGGCTGGTCGAGGCGCGCATGCGCTGGCCGGGCATCCGCCATTGCGCATTCGGCGACCTGTTCCTGGAAGACGTGCGCGACTACCGCGTACGCCAGCTGGGCCGCGAGAACTGGCGCGCGGTATTTCCGTTATGGGGCGAGGACACCACCACGCTGTCGCGGCGCTTTGTCGCCGAAGGCCATCGCGCGATGCTGTGTTGCGTCGACACCCAGCAGCTCGACGCCGAGTATTGCGGCCGCGCTTATGACGCCGCCTTGCTCGATGCGCTGCCGGCCGGAGTCGATCCCTGCGGTGAGCGCGGCGAATTCCATACTTTGAGCTATGCCGGTCCGCTGTTCAGTCAACCGCTCAAGCTGCGCCGCGGCGAATCGGTGCTGCGCGATGGACGTTTCCAGTTCACCGATTTCCTGCTCGACGAACATGCCGCGAAAAGTTGAGAGCCACATCCTGCCCGACGTGCTGCAACCCGCACTCAAGCTGGTGTTCTGCGGCACCGCCGCCGGCAAACGTTCGGCCGCCGAACGCGCCTACTACGCCCATCCCGGCAACTTGTTCTGGCGTGCGCTATTCGAGGCCGGGCTGACCCCGCGTCAGTTGGCGCCGCCCGAATTTCCGCAATTGCCCGACTACGGCATCGGCCTCACCGACCTGGCCAAACGCCACAGCGGCAACGATAGCGAGCTGCCGCGAGACGCGTTCGACGTGCCAGCCTTGATTGGCAAGATCGAACGCCATCAACCACGCCTGCTCGCGTTCACGAGCAAGAACGCAGCACGAGCCGCGCTCGGTCATGCGGCGCCCTACGGCCTGCAGGACGAAACCATCGGCGACACGCAGCTGTTCGTGCTGCCGTCGCCTTCGGGACAGGCGCGTGGGCATTGGGATCTCGGACCATGGCTGGCGCTGAGCGAGCTTTACCGGGCACGGTAGGGGTTCGCTAATGAGCGATGCTCTTGTTTGTTCCTGCATCCAGAGCAAAAAGCTTTCGTCCTCCTGCGGAGGGCGAGTTACTTCTCTTTTGCTTGTCCAAAAGAGAAGTAACCAAGAGAAAACGACACCCCGCTTACGCGCTTTGCGGGCATCCCTGCCCGCAAAGTCCGCGGGTGGGTTACGGGGTTTGTCGACAGCACATCCCGTGCTGACGCCAAACTGGCCGGCATCCCTGCCGGCCACCCTGCGGGCTGTTCCTCCACCCACCCGCCGCTGCAGAGGGGCCCCGGGTAGAGCAGCGGGCCATCCTGGCCCGCACTCGGTGAACAGCCGAAGCGAAGCGGCGCCCTGGCTGTTGACCTAGCTCTTCTGAAAAGTACGCGCAGGACGCGCGTTGCTCTACCCGGGGCCCCTGTGCGGCGGTGAGACGGGGACGACAGGCCGCGCAGCGGGAGTCGACAGGGAGGTCGACTCCTTTTCGCCAGGGCAGGAGCCCTGTCGAAAAGCCCGGCCCCGGCTCACGAACTTGCCGGGCAGGAGCCCGGCAAGCGCGTAAGCGGGGTGGCCTTTCTCTTTGGTTACCTTTCTCTTTGGCCACACAAAGAGAAAGTAACTCGGGCGCCAAAGGCGCACGAAAGCTCTTGCTTCGATCAACCCACCTAGAGCCAAGAGCATCGCCCGCTAGCGGGCTCCTACACAAAGAGCCCCACCAGCATCAATCGATCGGCGTATGCCGATACCGGCTGACATCCTCCGGCCGCACCACCGACGCGTTGTTTGTCCACGAGCGTCGCATGTAGCTGACCACGGCCGACACGTCGCTGTCGCTCAGCTGCTGGGCGAATGGCGGCATCGAATACGGCCGCGGATTGGCCGCGGTCACCGGCGCAAAACCTCCCAGCAAAACCATCCGGGTCGCGTTGAGGCCGGTCGGTTCGGTCACCGAAGAGTTGCCGTCAAGCGGCGGATACGCCCCGGCGACACCGCGGCCATCCTTGCCGTGACAATCCGCGCAGTGCTGCGTGTAGATTTTCTCGCCTTGCTGCACGATCGTCCTGGCATTGAACAGCTGCGGCTCTTCAGGCGGCAGCATGCGCGGCGGCAGCGACTGCAGATAGATGGCGACCGCCTGCAGGTCGTCGTCACTCATGTGCTGAGTGCTGGTCGCAACCACATCGGCCATCGGACCGAACGCCACGCCCTTGGCCGACCGCCCGGTTTTCAGCAGGTCGACGATGTCCTGGGCGCTCCAGCCCTGCAGGCCGCCGTTCTGCTGTGTGCTCAGATCCGGCGCGTACCAGTTCTGCATGGGAATCTGACCACCGGTCAGATGCCGATCGCCGGATGTCCCACCTAGCGAATCGCGCGCCGCATGACATTCGTTGCAGTGGCCCAGTCCCTGCACCAGGTAGGCACCGCGATTCCACTGCACCGACTGTGCCGGATCAGGCTTGAACACGCCTTCCCTGAAGTACAGCGCACGCCAGGCAGTCAGGCTCTTGCGGACGCTGTACGGGAAATTCAGCGCCAGCGATGGAGCCGGCTGGTGCACCGGCGCCAGCGATTGCAGGTAGGCAAAGATCGCCAGCGCATCGTCATGCGTCACCTTGGTGTACGAGGTGTACGAGAACGCCGGATACAGCAGTTCGCCGTGCCTACCCTTGCCGACATGCAGTGCCTGCCAGAAATCCTCGAAGCTCCAGTCGCCCAGACCGGTGTTGCGATCGGGTGTGATGTTCGGCACCGGGATATTGCCGAACGGCGTGGCCAGCGAACGACCACCGGCGAGGCGTGCGCCGCCTTGCGCGGTATGACAGCCGGCGCAGTCGCCGAGCGTGGTCAGGTACTCGCCTCGCGCGATCAAGGCGGGATCATGCAACGTCGCTGCGGTCACCGCACTCTTGGCCGGTGATGTCGGTCGATGATCGCCACCGACAAACCACCAGCCCAGCAGCAGCACGACCAGTACCACGATCAGCAGCAAGCATCGACGCAGCCATTTCATGCGCCATCTCCGGTCGCACCCAGGACACCGCAAGGCAGCGGCGGCGTTACCGAACCGGCCGCCTGCGCATGCGTGTCGGCCGGCAACGGGCGACTGGCCAGCGATGCAGCCACCGCGGTGATGTCCGAGTTGCTGAGCCGGTTGGCCACCAACGCCATGCAGTCCGGCGCCACGGTGGCGCGGGTGTGCGTGCGCCAGGAGCCCAGCTGCGCACTGAGATAGTCGTATGGCAGACCGACCAGCCCTGGCGTGGACGGTTCAACGCCGGTGAGCTGGCTGCCATGGCAGCTGGCGCAGGCGGGAATCTTGCGGGCGGGGTCGCCCTTGGTGATCAGCTGGTCGCCTCGCTGCAAGGTCGCTGCGGAAACCGACGGCACCGGCGAATGGCTGTAAGGCACTTGCTGCGCGGAAAAATAGTCGGCGATTTCCTGCATGTACGCCGGGCTCAGCTGGCGGACGGTGTATTCCATCGGCGCGTACTTGCGCAGGCCATTCTGGAAATCCTGCATCTGTCGCGCCAGATAGACGGCCGGCTTGCCCGCCAGGCGCGGAAAATATCCGCTGCCCGGAGTGCCTTCGCCATGTACGCCATGGCAGGTGGTGCAGGCGGCGATGCGCTGCTGCAACGTGTCAGGTGGCATAGGAGATATCGGCGGTGCATCGGCGGCATGGCTGGCGGCGCCGAACAGCGTGGCAACCACAAACAACACCGCGGCACCGAACGGCTTGGCAAAGCGCAGGCTGATGTTCGTGTTCATCGTTGAATTATAGGCATGAGCAGCAGCAGCGATTGGCCACGCATGGCGCTAAGCTGGGACATCGCGACAACATGCCGCATTCGTCGAACCCGGGGGTTACCGTGTGCCGCCCAGCCGTCTGTCTTGCCGCACTCGTCACCGCATTGCTCGCGGTCCCGGCCATCGCCGCCGATGCAGTGCCGCCCATCTCCGCTTATGCGTCGATCGCGCAACTGCAGCAGCGCATGGATGCCGGCACACTGGACAGCCGGCAGCTGGCCGGCCAGTTTCTCCAACGCATCCAACAGATCGACCGCTCCGGCCCCACTCTGCGCGCCGTGATCGAGACGAATCCCGACGCATTGCAGCTTGCCGGCAAGCTCGACAATGCGCGCAGTGGCCGCAAGGCGCGCAGCCCGCTGTACGGCATCCCCGTGTTGCTCAAGGACAATATCGACACCGGCGACCGCATGCTCACCACCGCCGGTTCGCTGGCGCTGGCCGACGCGCCGGCAGCGCATGACGCCGGGCTGGTCGAGCGGTTGCGCAAGACCGGCGCGCTGATTCTCGGCAAGACCAATCTCAGCGAGTGGGCCAACTTCCGATCCAATCACGCCAGCAGCGGCTGGAGCGGACGTGGCGGACAGACACTCAATCCGTATGCGCTCGACCGCAATCCCTGCGGCTCCAGCGCCGGTTCCGCGGCAGCCGTGGCGGCCGGTCTGGTCACGGTGGCGATCGGCAGCGAGACCGACGGTTCGATCATCTGCCCCGCCTCGATGAACGGCATCGTCGGCATCAAGCCCACGTTGGGCCTGGTCAGCCGCAGCGGGATCGTGCCGATCAGCCACAGCCAGGACACCGCCGGTCCGATGGCACGCAGCGTGGCCGACGCCGCCGCGTTGCTCACTGCGATCGCCGGCAGCGATCCGCGTGATCCGGCCACCGCCGAAGCCGACCATCACGCCACCGACTACAGCCGCTTCCTCGATCCGAATGGCTTGAAGGGCAAGCGCATCGGCGTAGTGCGCCAGCTCGCCGGTGCCGAGCCGAACGCCGATCGCGTACTCGAACAGGCGATCGCGCTGATGAAAGCGCAAGGCGCCGTCATCATCGATCCGGTCAACCTGCCACACCTGGCCGAGCTCGGCGATCCGGAACTGACCGTGATGTTGTACGACTTCAAGCACGACATCGATGCGTATCTGGCCACCCGCACCGGTCTGAAGACGAAGACACTGGCGGACCTGATCGCCTTCAACCAGGCCCATGCCAGCGAAGAGCTGACGTGGTTCGGCCAGGAGCTGTTCGAGCGGGCTGCCAAGAAAGGCCCGCTCAGCGACAAGGCCTATACGGATGCGCTGGCGAAGGCGAAGCTGCTGTCCGGCCCGCAAGGCATCGACGCCGCGTTGCAGTCACAGCATCTGGATGCGTTGCTGTCGCCGTCATGGGGGCCGGCCTTCATGACCGATCTGGTGCTCGGCGACCATATCGTCAGCGGCGACCCCACGGTGGGCGGCGCCTCGCAGCCGGCTGCCGTCGCGGGCTATCCGTCGATCGCCGTACCGGCCGGGTTCGCGCACGGTCTGCCGGTCGGCATCGTGCTGTTCGGCGCGAAATGGAGCGAGCCCACGCTGATCTCGATCGCCTACGGCTTCGAGCAACATGCCAAGGCGTGGCAGCCGCCGCAGTTTCTCGACACGGTCGGCGGCAAGCCCGTCGCAGCATTGAAGCTGCCGTAGCGGCAGATCGCTCAGGTACCGGCGTTGCCGCCAACCGATTTGCGCACGATCAGCATGGCCAGTTCCAGCGACTGCTCGTAGTTGAGGCGTGGGTCGACCATCGACTTGTAGGCACGATCGAGATCGGTCTCGGACAGATCGCGCGCACCGCCCATGCATTCGGTGACGTCTTCGCCGGTCAGCTCCAGGTGCACGCCACCCAACCGGGTGCCGTGCGCCGCATGAATGTCGAACGCCTTATCCAGCTCGCCGCTGATGTTGTCGAAGCGGCGGGTCTTGTAACCGTTCGAGGTGCTCTCGGTATTGCCGTGCATCGGATCGGCCACCCATAGCACGCGACGCCCTTCGCGCTTCACCGCCTCCAGCAGCGCTGGCAACGCTGTGGCGATCTGCGCATTGCCCATGCGATGGATCAGGGTCAGTCGACCTGGCTCGTCATCCGGGTTCAGTGCATCGATCAGCGGCAACAGCTGCGCCGGGGTCACCGTGGGGCCGACCTTCACCGCAATCGGATTGCGGATGCCGCGGAAATATTCCACATGCGCACCATCGAGTGCGGCCGTGCGCATGCCGATCCACGGAAAGTGCGTTGAGAGATTGAAGAAGCCGGGATTGCGGGGCACCTGCCGGGTCAGCGCCTGCTCGTAGTGCAGCAACAAGGCCTCGTGCGAGGTGAAAAAATCCACCCGGGAGAACCCGGCAATCGGGCCAGCCAGCGTCTCCATGAAGCGCAGCGAGTCGCCGATGCCTGCGACCATTTGCCGGTATTCGGCGGCCAGCGGCGAATGTTCGACCCAGGCCAGATCCCAGTACTCCGGGTGATGCAGATCGGCGAAGCCGCCGTCGATCAGCGCACGCACGAAGTTCATGGTCAGCGCCGAATGCGCATGCGCCTGGATCATCCGCTGCGGATCGGGCCTGCGCGCGGCGGCAGTGAATTCCGGGCTATTGACCAGATCGCCGCGGAAACTGGGCAGACTCACTCCGTCACGAATTTCCAGATCGGTCGAGCGCGGCTTCGCGTACTGACCGGCAAAACGGCCCACCCGCAGCACCGGCTTCTTCAGCCCATGCACCAGCACCAGGCTCATCTGCAGCAGCACTTTCAGCCGGTTGGAGATGATCGGGCTGGTGCAATCGGCGAAGCTTTCCGCACAATCGCCGCCTTGCAGCAGGAAACGCCGACCCTCCTGCGCCTCGGCCAGCGACTGCTTCAGCGCGAGCACTTCCCACGACGTCACCAGCGGGGGCAGCCTGGACAACTGGGCACCGGCCGCCGCCAACTCGAGCGCATCGTCATACTGCGGCTGCTGCAGCGCCTGGCGCTGCTGCCATGAATCGGGCGCCCAGTGGCTGGGAACGGAAGCATCGGGCAAACCGGCATTCATCGATACGGCCTTGATCACAGTAGGAGCATTCATTTCAGAGAGCTTCGCCGGCGCGTGGCGATGACTGCCAGTACGGCCAGCGCGATGAACCACAGCAGGGTCCAGGCCGGCATCGGCAGGCCCAGGATCGGCTCGACCTTGGCGCATTCGCCGGAGCCGGTGAATACCAGTTGCAGCACCCTGGCGAAGGGGAACGCGTTGAACATGTAGTCCAGCGGCGGCCCACAGGACGGAATCTGGTCAGCCGGCAGCGACTGAATCCACAGATGGCGGGCTGCTACGGCGATGCCGAAGAGCGCTCCCAGCAGCACGCCGCCGGTATAAGCCCAACGTGTGCCGCCGCGCGGCGCATGCAGCGCGCCAAGCAGGAAAAACAGGCCCATCACGATGAAACCGATCCGCTGGAAAATACACAGCGGACAGGGGAACAGGTGCCAGTATTTTTCTGTAAAGAGCGCGAACCCGAGCAGGCCGGCGCAGATCAGAAAACCGACGATGAAGCTGACACGGTACGACCAGCGGAATGGATTCATGGCACTTTGCTGCGTTGCGGAACAACGACATTACCTGTTCGCCGCCGCGCTGTCAGCAGCGCGGCGAAATTCAGCGGAAATTCGCGATTTGCCCACTCCAGAAAGCAGAAACCCGGCGGGTTGCCCGGCCGGGTTTCTGTATATGGACGTCTGAACGCCCATCCGATCAGGCAATGCCCGTCCGGCTTATTCGGCGTCGACAGCCTCGACCTGCGGGCGACCGACCAGTTCGACGTACGCCATCGGCGCATTGTCGCCCGGACGGAAGCCGCACTTGAGGATGCGCAGGTAGCCGCCGGCACGCTCGCGGTAACGCGGACCCAGCTCGACGAACAGCTTGCCGACCGCTTCCTTGTCGCGCATGCGCGAGAACGCAAGGCGGCGATTCGCGACGCCGTCGACCTTGGCCAGCGTAATCAGCGGCTCGGCCACGCGGCGAAGTTCCTTCGCCTTGGGCAAGGTGGTACGGATCAGCTCATGCTTCACCAGCGACGAGGCCATGTTGCGAAACATCGCTTCGCGGTGGCTGCTGGTACGGTTGAGTTTGCGTCCTGATTTTTGGTGGCGCATGGCAAAATTCTCTATCTGTTGTTATGAAAAGCCGGCACCTGTGTCCGGCTTCCCGCGGTTACCCGCTTATATGGCCTTGTTGAATCCGAGGCTCTGTCTTGAAAACCCCATCGGAGCAAACGCTCTTGTGAGGAGTGCGGCCATGGATGACCGCTTCTGGTGCACAGTCAGGGCGCTACGCACACCCTGACCGCATCTAGCTACACAGCGATCAAGGACGATCGCACGAACATTCGTTCGCAAAAATACCTCATCAACCCAGCTGCATCCCGTGCGACAGACCCGGCGGCGGCCAGTTTTCGAGCTTCATGCCGAGCGCGAGACCACGCCCGCCCAGTACATCCTTGATCTCGGTCAGCGACTTCTTGCCCAGGTTCGGCGTCTTGAGCAGCTCGACTTCGGTCTTCTGTACCAGATCGCCGATGTAGTAGATGCTCTCTGCCTTCAGGCAGTTCGCCGAACGCACGGTGAGCTCGAGATCGTCGATCGGACGCAGCAGCAGCGGGTCGAAACCGCTCTTCTCCGCCTTGTCGGTGGCGCTCTCGCGACGCGAGAAATCGCCGAACACCGACAGCTGGTCGTTGATGATCTCGGCGGCCTTGCGAACCGCGTCTTCCGCGCCAATCGTTCCATTGGTCTCGATATCGAGAACCAACTTGTCGAGGTTGGTGCGCTGCTCGACACGAGCGGCGTCCACTTCGTAAGCCACCCGCAACACCGGCGCAAACGACGCATCGAGCTGCAGGCGACCGATCGGACGCGCCTCGTCATCCGGATGCTGGCGCGTGCTGGCCGGCTGGTAGCCGACGCCGCGACGCACCTTCAGACGCATGTTGAGCGCGATGTCCTTGGTCAGGTGGCAGATCACGTGCTCGGGGTTGATGATTTCCACCGAGTGGTCGACGACGATGTCGCCGGCCGTGACCACGCCCTTGCCCTTCTTGGACAGGGTCAGGGTGACTTCATCACCCGTATGCTGACGGATCGCCACGTCCTTGAGGTTGAGCAGGACTTCAATGACGTCCTCCTGCAGGCCTTCCAGAGTGGTGTATTCGTGCAGCACGCCATCGATTTCAACCTCGACGATGGCACTGCCAGGGATCGAGGAGAGCAGTACGCGACGCAGCGCGTTGCCCAGGGTATGGCCGAAGCCACGCTCGAGCGGCTCGACCACCACCTTGGCGCGGTTGGCTCCGAGCTGTTCGACGCTGAGGCCCCGAGGCCGCAGCACACTAGTTGACGAAACTGCCATGCAGAGCTCCGGTAATTACTTCGAGTAAAGCTCGACGATCAATGCTTCATTGATGTCGGACGGCAGGTCACCGCGATCCGGCACCGACTTGAACGTACCTTCAAATTTCTTGGCGTCGACTTCGACCCAGACCGGACGAAGGTCCATGGTGTCGAAAATGGTCGCCGCTTCCTGTACGCGCAACTGGGCGCGGGCCCGCTCGGTCAACGCAATCGCGTCGCCGGCGCGAACCTGGTACGAAGGAATGTTCACCTTCTTCCCATTCACCAGGATCGCCTTGTGGGCTACCAGCTGGCGAGCCTGGGCGCGGGTGACCGCGAAGCCCATGCGATAGACGACGTTGTCCAGACGGCTTTCGAGCAGGCGCAACAGGTTTTCACCGGTGTTGCCCTTGATCGTCGACGCCTTGGCGTAGTAGTTGCTGAACTGACGCTCGAGCACACCATAGATGCGCTTGACCTTCTGTTTCTCACGCAGCTGCACGGCATAGTCGGACATGCGCATGCGCTTGTTCGCGCCATGCTGGCCGGGCTTGTTTTCCAGCTTGCACTTGGAGTCCAGCGCACGCGCCGGGCTCTTCAGGCTGAGATCTGCACCCTCACGACGGGCGAGTTTGCAGGTAGCTCCACGATAACGGGCCATGGGTATGCTCCTTAGACTCGACGCTTCTTGGGGGGACGGCAGCCGTTATGCGGAATCGGCGTGACGTCGATGATGTTGAGCACCTTGTAGCCCAACGCGTTCAGTGAACGCACCGCCGACTCGCGGCCCGGGCCGGGGCCCTTGATGCGTACTTCCACCGTCTTCACGCCGTAGTCGCCTGCAGCACGGCCAGCCTTTTCGGCGGCAACCTGGGCAGCGAACGGGGTCGACTTGCGCGAGCCACGGAAACCGGCGCCGCCGGCGGTAGCCCACGACAAGGCATTGCCCTGGCGATCGGTGATGGTGACGATGGTGTTGTTGAAGGAGGCCTGCACGTGCGCCACGGCATCCGTGACAACGCGCTTGATCTTCTTCTTGGTCTTGACCGGCTTAGCCATGGTTTAGAGGCTCTTTGTTAATCAGTGCGGCCACGGACGGCCGCTTTTTGATCTTCGCGATCAGGGAAGATCGCACTAGTGCAATCACTTCTTGATCGCGCGACGGGGACCCTTGCGGGTACGTGCGTTGGTACGCGTGCGCTGGCCGCGCACAGGCAGGCCGCGACGATGGCGCAGGCCACGATAGCAACCCAGATCCATCAGGCGCTTGATGGCCATACCGACCTCGCGGCGAAGATCGCCTTCGACAATGTACTTGCCGATCTCGTGGCGGATTTTCTCCACCTCGCCTTCACTGAGGGACTTGATCTGGGTGGTGGGAACCACACCAGCATCCACGCAGACCTTCTTGGCCCGGCTGCGGCCGATACCGTAAATGCTCTGCAGACCAACCCAGACATGCTTCTGGACCGGCAAATTGACACCCGCGATGCGCGCCATGATGTACTTTCTCCGATGCGTTTCGTGCGCGGTAAACGCGCAATTCTAACCTGAATTACCCTAACTGGAAAGCCCTGCGACACCGCGGTGTCGCCACTCCCCGACTTTGACCACCCGTCCGCAGCCTCAGCTGCGACGCAGATTGGCCTTCTTGAGCAGACTTTCGTACTGGTGACTGACCAGATGCGCCTGCACCTGAGCCGTGAAATCCATCACCACCACCACCACGATCAGCAGCGACGTGCCACCGAAGTAGAACGGGACATGCCAGGACTGCTGCATGAACGACGGCACCAGACACACCAGCACCAGATACAACGCACCGACACCGGTCAGACGAGTCATCACCGAATCAATGTAACTTGACGTGGCCCGCCCCGGACGAATCCCCGGAATCAACGCACCCGACCGTTTGAGGTTGTCGGCGGTCTCGTCGGCGTTGAACACGATCGCCGTGTAGAAGAACGCGAAAACGATCACCAACACCGAAAACACAATTTCGTACAGCGGATTGCCCGGGCTCAGCGACTGGGTCAGATCCTGCAACCAGCGCGACTGTTGACCCGTGCTGAACCAGCTGATCGCGGTAGCCGGGAACATCAGCAGGCTGGAGGCGAAGATCGGCGGGATCACACCCGACATATTGATCTTCAGCGGCAAACTCGAGCTCTGGTTCATGTAGGCCTTCTGCCCACCGGAACGCCGTGCGTAATTCACCGTGATGCGTCGCTGGGCGCGCTCCATGAACACCACGAAGGCAGTGGTGAGCAGCACCAAACCAAGCACCATCAGCAGCTTGATCAGAGACAACTCACCGTTGCCTGCCATGCCCAGGGTATGCACTACCGCACCCGGGAGACCCGCGACGATGCCCGCGAAGATCAGCAGCGAAATACCGTTGCCGATACCGCGCTCCGTCATCTGCTCGCCCAGCCACATCAGGAACATCGTGCCGGCGGTAAGTCCGACCACGGATGACATGATGAAACCGAAACCGGGCGTGTAGACCACTGGCGCGCCACCGGCGGCAACCTGATTCTGCAACGCCACCGCGATTCCGAACGACTGGAACGCCGCCAAGCCCACCGTGGCGTACCGCGTATACATCGTCATCTTGCGCTTGCCGGCCTCGCCTTCCTTGCGCAGGCCCTGCAGACTCGGTATCACCGAGCCCATCATCTGGAACACGATCGACGCCGAGATGTACGGGATCACGCCGAGCGCAAACACCGAGAACCGCGCCAATGCGCCACCCGAGAACATGTTGAACATGTCCATCAGGCCATTGCCGTTGACCAGGCTGGTCATCGCTTCCGGATTGACGCCCGGAACCGGAATGAACGAACCGAGCCGGAACACCACCAGCGCACCGATCACGAAGAAGATGCGCTGACGAAGCTCCGTCAGCTTGCCGAGTGCATTGCCCTTGGCTGCTGCCACCGTCAATTACTCCACGCTGCCGCCGGCCGCTTCGATGGCTGCCTTGGCGCCGGCGGTAGCCAGCAGACCCGACAACTTCACCGCGCGACCGATTTCACCCTTCAGAACCACCTTGACCTTCTTCGCACGGCTGTTGATCAGGCCAGCCTGATGCAGCACGACGGTGTCGATCACGTCAACCTTGAGGTTGGCCAGCTGGTACAGGAATACTTCCTGACTCTCGACCTTCGTCTTCGAACGGAAACCGACCTTCGGCAACCGGCGCTGCAGCGGCATCTGGCCGCCCTCGAAACCGTACTTGTGGGTGCCACCCGCACGGGCATGCTGACCCTTGTGGCCGCGACCGGCGGTCTTGCCCATGCCCGAACCGATACCGCGAGCGACGCGCAGACGCGTCTTGTGCGAACCGGCGGCCGGCTGAATGTCATTCAAACGCATGATGCTTACTCCTCGACCCGGACCAGGTAATAGACCGTGTTGATCAGGCCACGAACCTGCGGGCTGTCCTTCAGTTCACGGACGTCGTTGATCTTGCCCAGACCCAGCGCCTTGACGCTGAGGCGATGACGTGCCTGTACGCCGCGCAGGCCCTTGACCAGGCGCACGCGCACGGTCTTGTCGGCGGTTTGTTGAGACTTAGCCATTACCGAGCACCTCATCCAGGGTCTTGCCACGCTTGGCGGCGATCTTCTTGGGCGAGGCAACTGCCTGCAGACCCTTGATGGTGGCGCGCACCAGGTTGATCGGGTTGCGCGAACCGACGGCCTTGGCCAGCACGTTCTTGACACCGACCACTTCCAGCACCGCGCGCATGGCGCCACCGGCGATCACGCCGGTACCTTCGGAAGCCGGCTGCATGTAGACGCGAGCCGCACCGTGGTTGGCCTTGATGGCATACCACAAGGTGCCGTTATTCAATTCGATGTTCACCATCTGACGGCGGGCACGCTCCATCGCCTTGGAGATGGCAACCGGCACTTCACGCGCCTTGCCATAGCCGAAGCCGACCTTGCCCTCGCCGTCACCGACCACGGTCAGTGCGGTGAAGCTCATCTGGCGGCCGCCCTTGACGGTCTTGGCCACACGGTTGACGGCAATCAACTTTTCCAGCAGGCCGTCGGAATTTTCGCGATCGGTAGAAGACATGTTCTTTTCCATGTGCCCGGCGAACCGGGACTTTGCTTGCGGCTGAGCCGCTTGGAGTTGTAGGTGACACAGAGGACATCAAGCACAGCCTGATTTCCGGGTAGTGCTTTTAGAACTTGAGGCCCGCTTCGCGCGCCGCGTCGGCCAGCGCCTTGATGCGGCCATGGAAACGAAAGCCGGAGCGGTCGAATGCCACCGACTCGATACCCGCAGCCATCGCACGTTCGGCGACCGCCTTCCCCACCGCAGCAGCAGCGGTCAGGTTCTTGGTGCCCTTGAGACCTTCGGCAACCGACTTCTGCACAGTGGAAGCCGCAGCCACCACGTTCACGCCGGAAGCGTCGAACACCTGTGCATAGATGTGTTGACCGGTGCGGTGCACCGACAGGCGGGCCACAGCCAGCTTGCGGATATGGCAACGCGTGGACTTGGCACGGCGCAGGCGATTTTCGTTCTTGTTCATCGTTAATTCCTCGAAAGCGGATCGGCTTGTATCAGGGCTCTCTTGAAGAGTCTGGTCATGGAATGGCCAGTCTTCCGTGGAGGGACCCGCATTAGGCCTTCTTGGCTTCCTTCAGCGTGATCTTCTCACCGGCATAACGCACACCCTTGCCCTTGTAGGGCTCCGGCGGGCGGAAGCCACGAATCTTGGCAGCTACCTGGCCCACAGCCTGCTTGTCGTTGCCCTTGATCAGGACCTCGGTCTGCGTCGGGGTTTCGATGCTGATGCCTTCCGGCGCATCGAACACCACCGGGTGGGAAAAGCCCAGGCTCAGGTTCAGCGACTTGCCCTGCATGGAGACGCGGTAACCGACGCCCACCAGCTCGAGCTTGCGCTCGTAACCCGTGGAAACTCCGGTGACCATGTTGGCCAGCAGCGCGCGAGCGGTGCCGCCGAACTTGTCGTCGACGCCTTCGGCGAGACTAATGGTGGCGACACCATTGTCGACGGCGACGGTGACGCCCGGCAGGTGGTGCACCGACAGCGTGCCCTTGGGACCCTTGACGGAGATGTTGTCGGTACCGACAGTCAGCTCGACGCCCTTGGGCAGGGAAATGGGTTTCTTGGCAACACGTGACATCGAAAGACTCCTTATGCCACTTGGCCGATGACTTCGCCGCCCAGACCCTTGGCACGGGCCTGCGCATCGGTCAACAGACCGGCGGAAGTCGAGATGATCGAGATACCCAGGCCACCAAGGACCTTCGGCAGCTCGTCCTTGCCGCGATACACACGCAGGCCGGAACGGCTGACACGGGAGATGGTCTCGATGGCCGGCTGGCCTTCGAAATACTTGAGCTTGAGCTCGAGCACCGGCTTGCCTTCCTCGGCGGAAGTCTTGGCGTCGAGGATGTAGCCCTCGTTCTTGAGAAGGTTGGCAATTGCCAACTTCAGTTTCGACGACGGCATACGCACGGTCGGCTTGCCCATGGCCTGGGCATTGCGGACGCGCGTGAACAGATCGGCGATGGGATCAGTCATGCTCATGAAAACATCCTTCAGAGTGCACCGATATCCGATAAAACCGGAAATCAATCAGATTGTGAGCCGACATAAAGCCGGCCTGCTTTGCGCAGACCGCCGACTATATCAGCATTTCCAAATTTTAGCGAATCTCGATGCGGTAGTCGCATCAGCGGCTGCGCAACAGTGCAGCCGGGTGAGTCGGTCTTGGAGCCTTGGCCCTGTCGACCGACCCTGCAAGTCGTTTATTACCAGCTGGCCTTGCGCAGGCCAGGTACATCACCACGCATGGTCGCTTCACGCAGCTTGTTGCGGCCGAGGCCGAACTTTGCGTAGACGGCACGCGGGCGGCCGGTCAAGGCGCAGCGGGTGCGCTGACGCACCGGGCTGGCATCGCGCGGCAGTTTCTGCAGCTTGGTCTGTGCCTCCATCTTCTCCTCGTAGGAGGCGGTGGGGCTCAGCACGATCGCCTTCAGTCCAGCGCGCTTGGCGGCGAACTTCTCGACGAGTTTGGTCCGCTTGATATCGCGGTTCACCATTGATGTCTTGGCCATGGATTACGCGCCTATCAGTTGCGGAACGGGAAGCTGAACGCTGCCAGCAGGGCTTTCGCTTCTTCATCGGTCTTGGCGGTGGTGGTGATGGAGATATCCATGCCACGCAGCGCATCAACCTGGTCGAAATCGATCTCCGGGAAGATGATCTGTTCCTTGATGCCGAAGTTGTAGTTGCCACGACCGTCGAACGCTTTTGCTGACACACCGCGGAAATCGCGGACGCGCGGCAGCGAGATGTTGATCAGACGATCGAGAAACTCGAACATCTGCGCCCGGCGCAAGGTGACCTTGCAGCCGATCGGCCAACCGTCGCGGATCTTGAACGAGGCCACGGAAACGCGCGCCTTGGTCGTGATCGGCTTCTGGCCCGCGATCTTGGCCATATCGGCCACGGCGTTCTCGAGCACTTTCTTGTTGCCCGCAGCTTCGCCCACGCCCATGTTCAGCGTGATCTTGGTGATGCGGGGAACCTGCATCACGTTCTGGTAGCCGAACTGCTCGGTGAGCTTGGCCACTACCTGGTCTTTATAAAATGTTTCAAGGCGCGTCATGATCGTGTTCCTTACGCGTCCACGACCTCGCCAGTCGAACGGAACACGCGGACCTTGCGCCCATCTTCGAGCGTTTTGGTGCCGACGCGTTCACCCTTGTTCGTGGCGGGGTTGAACAGCTGCACATTGGAGAGATGGATCGAGGCTTCACGCTCGACGATACCGCCAGCCTGGTTGGCCTGCGGGTTCGGCTTGGTGTGACGCTTGACCAGATTCACGTTGGAGACGAACACGCGATCGTCTGCAACACGCAGCACATCGCCGCGTTGACCCTTGTTTTTGCCGGTGATCACGAGGACCTGATCACCCTTACGGATACGGTTCATTTTGTGATCTCCGCTCAGAGCACTTCGGGCGCGAGCGAGACGATCTTCATGAACTTCTCGCTGCGCAGCTCGCGGGTAACCGGTCCGAAAATACGGGTGCCGATCGGCTCGAGCTTGTTGTTGAGGAGGACCGCTGCATTGCCGTCGAAACGGATCAGCGAACCATCGGGACGACGTACACCCTTGGCGGTACGCACCACCACGGCATTGTACACCTCACCCTTCTTTACCTTGCCGCGGGGAATCGCATCCTTCACGGTGACCTTGATGACGTCACCGATCGCGGCGTAACGGCGCTTGGAGCCGCCGAGCACCTTGATGCACATCAATTCCTTCGCGCCGCTGTTGTCCGCTGCGGAAAGCGTGCTCTGCATCTGGATCATGGCTGCACCCTCCCTTAGACGTTGGCGCGCGTGATGATTTCAACCACGCGGTGATGTTTGGTCTTGGACAACGGACGGCATTCGGCGATACGCACGAGGTCGCCCTCATTCGCACCGAGGTCGTCCTGCGCGTGCAGCTTGGTCGAACGGCGGATGATCTTGCCGAGCAGCCAATGCTGAACCTGACGCTCGACCAGTACGGTGACCGTCTTGTCCATCTTGTTGCTGGTAACGCGACCCTCGAGGGTACGCGCCTGCTTCTTTTCTGCTTGAACCTGGATGTCGCTCATGTCGGCCGTCCCTTACTTCTTGCCGCCGAGCACAAACTTCGTGCGGGCGATGTCACGCCGAACGCGGCGAAGCTGGTGCGGCTGAGTGAGCTGGCCGGACCCTTTTTGCATGCGCAGATTGAACTGCTCCTTGCGCAGGTCCAGCAGGTGCTGCTTCAACTCGTCGGCCGACTGGTTATTGATATCTTTGCTGGCCATCACATCACCGCCCTGGTCACGAACTGGGTCTGCACCGACAGCTTCGCTGCCGCCAGACGGAACGCCTCACGTGCCGTGACCTCGTCGAGGCCCTCGATCTCGTAAAGCATGCGGCCGGGCTGGATCTGGGCGACCCAGAACTCCACACTGCCCTTGCCGGCACCCATGCGGACTTCGATCGGCTTCTTGGTGATCGGCTTGTCCGGGAACACGCGGATCCATAGCTTGCCACCGCGCTTGACGTAGCGGGTGATGCAGCGGCGAGCCGCTTCGATCTGGCGCGCGGTGAGCGAGCCATGCGTGATGGCCTTCAGGCCAAACTCGCCAAAGCTGACGAGGTTGGAGCACTGGGCCAAGCCGTCATTACGGCCCTTGAACTGCTTGCGGTATTTGGTTCGCTTCGGTTGCAACATGGCAACTCTCCTTACTTCGCAGACCGCTCGCGGCGGCCGTCACCGGCCTCGCGACGCGAATCGTTACGACGACCTTCGCCACCTTCGCGGCGCGGCTGCGACGGTTCGTCCTTCGACTCCTGGGATGCCGCTGCCAGGTCGAAAATCTCACCCTTGTAGACCCACACCTTGATGCCGATGATGCCGTAGGTGGTATTCGCCTCGGCAAAGCCGTAGTCGATGTCGGCGCGCAGCGTATGCAGCGGCACCCGACCTTCACGGCTCCACTCGGAACGAGCGATCTCGGCACCGTTCAGACGACCGGACACGTTGATCTTGATGCCCAGCGCTCCCAGACGCATCGCATTGCCGACCGAGCGCTTCATCGCACGACGGAACATGATGCGGCGCTCGAGCTGCTGCGCGATGGACTCGGCCACCAGCTGCGCATCGAGTTCGGGCTTGCGCACTTCATTGACGTTGATGTGCGTCGGAACGCCCATCATGTCGCTGACTTCCTTGCGCAGCTTCTCGATATCCTCACCCTTCTTGCCGATCACCACGCCCGGGCGGGCCGTGTGGATCGTCACGCGTGCGGTCTTGGCCGGACGCTCGATCTGGATTTTCGAGATGCCGGCAGCAGCCAGCTTCTTCTTCAGCATGTCGCGGACCTTGATGTCGGCCACGAGATACTTTGCGTAATCACGCTTGTTGGCGAACCACTTCGAGTTCCAGTCCTTGGCAATGCCGAGGCGGATACCGGTGGGATGAACTTTATGACCCATCGTCTATATCCTCGGTCAGTTACCAACAACCACAGTGATGTGGCTGGTGCGCTTGAGAATGCGCGAACCGCGGCCTTTGGCGCGGGCGTGCATGCGTTTCATCGCCGGACCTTCATCAACGAAGATGCTGGCCACTTTCAGCTCGTCGACGTCGGCGCCGAGATTGTTCTCAGCGTTGGCGACGGCCGACAGCAGCACCTTGCGGACAAGGAGCGCGGCTTTCTTGTTGGTAAAGGTGAGCACGTCGCTGGCCCGGCCGACGGGAAGCCCGCGGACGAGGTCAGCCACCAGGCGTGCCTTTTGCGCCGAAATGCGGGCGCCACGCAGGATCGCTTTGGCTTCAGTGCTCATCACTTGCCCTTCTTGTCGCCGACATGGCCCTTGAACGTACGGGTCACCGCGAACTCGCCGAGCTTGTGCCCGACCATGTTCTCGTTGATCAGTACGGGTACGTGCTGACGGCCATTGTGGATAGCGATGGTCAAGCCAACCATTTCCGGCAGGATCATCGAGCGGCGCGACCAGGTCTTGATCGGACGCTTGTTGTGGGCGGAAACCGCAGCTTCCACCTTCTTTACGAGGTGAAGGTCGACGAACGGACCTTTCTTCAAAGAGCGAGGCATGTCGGCTTCCTGTTACTTGGTACGACGACGCACGATGAACTGCTGCGTGCGCTTGTTGTTACGGGTCTTGTAGCCCTTGGCCGGCGTGCCCCACGGGCTGACCGGATGACGACCACCTGAAGTCTTGCCTTCACCACCACCGTGCGGATGGTCGACCGGGTTCATCACCACACCGCGAACGGTCGGACGAATGCCCAGCCAGCGCTTCGCACCGGCCTTGCCCAGCTTCTTGAGGCTGTGCTCGCCGTTGCCGACTTCGCCGATGGTGGCGCGACAGTCGACCGAAACGCGGCGCATCTCGCCGGAGCGCAGACGCAGCGTGGCGTAACCGGACTCGCGTGCCACCAGCTGCACCGAAGCGCCGGCGCTGCGTGCGATCTGGGCACCCTTGCCCGGACGCAGCTCGATGCAATGGATCGTGCTGCCCATCGGGATGTTGCGCAGCTGCAGGCAGTTGCCGGCCTTGATCGGCGCATCACGGCCGGACACCAGGCGATCGTCCACCTGCACGCCCTTCGGCGCGATGATGTAACGACGCTCGCCATCGGCGTAACACAGCAACGCGATATGTGCGGTGCGGTTCGGATCGTACTCGATGCGCTCGACGCGGGCGGCGATGCCTTCCTTGTCACGCTTGAAGTCGATGATGCGGTAATGCTGCTTGTGACCGCCGCCGCGATGACGCACGGTGATGCGGCCATGATGATTGCGACCACCGGTGCGGGACTGCGACTCGGTCAACGCCGCGTACGGCGCGCCCTTGTACAGACCTTCCGTCTTGACGCTGACTGCGTCACGACGGCCCGGCGAGGTCGGCTTGTGGTTGATTAGTGCCATCTCACAGAACTCCTGGCTCAGGCCTTGGCGGACACGTCGATGGTCTGGCCATCGGCAAGACGCACGTAGGCCTTACGCTTGCCCTGGCGGCTGCCAGCACGAAAACGGAAGGACTTGACCTTGCCCTTGGTGTTGACGAGGTTCACCTGCTCGACCTTGACGTCGAACAGCTTTTCCACGGCAGCGCGGACATCGGCCTTGGTTGCCGCAGGGGCGACCACGAATACGTACTGATTGTGCTCGGCCAGACGCGCCGATTTCTCGGAAATATGCGGCGCGCGCAGCGTATCGAGAATGCGTTCGTTGTTCATGCCAGCCACTCCTCGATCTTCTTCACCGCGTCAACCGTGACCACCACGTGGTCGGAACCGACCAGGCTGACCGGATTCAGGCCCATCACATCCAGCACGTGGATATAAGGAATGTTGCGTGCGGCCAGGAATACCGACTCGGAAGCATCCTCCGACACCAGCAGCACGCGACCGGACACTTCCAACTCGGCCAGCTTGGCCACCATCGCGGAGGTCTTCGGCGTCTCGACGCCAAAGCTCTCGACGACTTTCAGACGACCCTGACGAACCAGCTCGGAGAAAATCGAGCGGATCGCGACACGGTAGGCTTTGCGGTTGACCTTCTGCTCGTAACTGCGCGGCTTGGCTGCAAAGGTGCGACCACCACCGACAAAGATCGGCGCACGGTAATCACCGTGACGGGCGCCGCCGCCCTTCTGCTTCTTGAATTTCTTGGTGGTGCCGGACATCTCGCCGCGCGACAGCTGCGACTGGGTGCCTGCACGGCCGGCCGCCTGATAGGCGATCACGACCTGGTGAACCAGGGCCTTCTTGTACTCACCGCCGAACACTTCGTCCGACACATTGAGTGACTTGGCGCCAATAACATTGAGTTCCATGGCGTCTCTCCTCAGCTCTTCGTCGTCGGGCGGATGATGACGTCGCCACCGGTTGCACCCGGTACCGCACCCTTCACCGCGATCAGATGACGCTCGGCGTCCACCTTGACCACTTCCAGACCCTGCTGCGTGCGATTCACTGCACCCATGTGACCGGACATCTTCTTGCCCGGAAACACGCGGCCCGGGGTCTGGCGCTGACCGATGGAACCCGGCGCGCGATGCGACAGCGAGTTACCGTGGGTAGCGTCACCCATCTTGAAGTGCCAGCGCTTGATCGTGCCCTGGAAACCCTTGCCCTTCGACACGCCAGCAACATCGACCATCTGGCCGACGGTGAACACGTCGTCAGCCTTGATCTCGCCGCCCACGGTGTACTTGCCGAGATCTTCGGCAGACACACGGAATTCCCATAAGCCACGACCCGGCTCAACCTTGGCTTTTGCGTAATGACCCTTCAGCGGCTGCGTCAGCAGGTTCGCGCGTTTGCTGCCCGCCGAAACCTGGACGGCGCTGTAGCCATCGTTATCGTCCGTCTTCAACTGGGTCACGCGGTTCGGCGTCGCTTCAATCAGCGTCACCGGAATCGAGCGGCCATCTTCAGTGAAGAGTCGGCTCATGCCGCATTTGCGGCCAACCAATCCGATACTCATCTTCGTATCCTGTCTGTCGCTCAACCGAGCTTGATCTGAACATCGACGCCAGCGGCGAGATCAAGCTTCATGAGCGCGTCCACGGTTTTGTCGTTCGGGTCGACGATGTCGAGCACACGCTTGTGCGTACGGGTCTCGTACTGGTCGCGTGCATCCTTGTCGACGTGCGGCGACGTCAGAATGGTGTAACGCTCGATCTTGGTCGGGAGCGGAATCGGGCCGAGTACCGTGGCACCCGTGCGCTTAGCCGTCTCGACGATCTCGCTGGCTGAACGATCGATCAGACGATGATCGTACGCTTTCAGCCGAATCCGAATCTTCTGGTTCGCCATAACCGTGTCCTGTTGTCGAAAGAACGTAATGTGAAACGAAACGGCTTCTCACCGCTTCGCACAACCCTTTAGCACCACATCGGCAGCCGCGTAAAAACCGCACAGCCCCAATTCGAAAAGACCAAGCGAGCACATGGCTCGCTTGGACAGAAACTGCATCGCGCAAGCAACATGATCAACAGGGCGGACCCCGCGACGACATTGACTTGCGATGGCCATCCTGGCCGGCGAACTCGAAGCACTTCCAATGCCTCATTTCGCGGTAGATCGAGCGAGAACAAGCCTCGGTCGATAAGCAAGCTGCCAAGTATACCTGCAAAAATCTGCTTAGTGAAGCGATCCGGCGAAAAATTCATGCAACGGATGGCTTACCCGGCATCGCAGGCCTGAAACCTGGCAGCGCAGGGTCGCCATCGGCGACCCTGCGCAAGTACAGCGTCTTACTTGATGACCTTGGCCACCACACCGGCGCCGACGGTACGGCCGCCTTCGCGAATCGCGAAGCGCAGGCCTTCGTCCATCGCGATCGGGTGGATCAGGCTCACCACCATCTTCACGTTGTCGCCCGGCATCACCATCTCCACGCCGTCCGGCAACTGGCAAGCGCCCGTCACGTCGGTCGTGCGGAAGTAGAACTGCGGACGGTAACCCTTGAAGAACGGCGTATGACGGCCACCCTCGTCCTTCGACAATACATACACCTCAGCCTCGAAGTCCGTATGCGGGGTGATCGTGCCCGGCTTGGCCAGCACCTGGCCACGCTCCACGTCGTCGCGCTTCAGGCCGCGCAGCAGCAGACCGGCGTTGTCGCCCGCCTGACCCTGATCCAGCAGCTTGCGGAACATTTCCACGCCGGTGACCGTGGTCTTCTGCGTGTCGCGGATGCCGACCACTTCGATTTCGTCGCCCACCTTGATGATGCCGCGCTCGATACGACCGGTCACCACTGTGCCACGGCCCGAGATCGAGAACACGTCTTCCACCGGCATCAGGAACGGCTTGTCGATCGTGCGCACCGGCTCCGGAATGTAGCTGTCCAGCGCGTCCACCAGCTTGATGATCGCCGGCACGCCGATTTCGCTCTGATCACCTTCCAGCGCCTTCAGCGCCGAACCGTGGATGATCGGCGTGTCGTCGCCCGGGAAGTCGTACTTCGACAGCAGCTCGCGCACTTCCATCTCGACCAGCTCGAGCAGCTCCGCGTCGTCCACCATGTCCGCCTTGTTCAGGAACACGATGATGTACGGCACGCCGACCTGACGGCTCAGCAGGATGTGTTCACGCGTCTGCGGCATCGGGCCGTCCGCCGCCGAGCACACCAGGATCGCGCCGTCCATCTGCGCCGCACCCGTGATCATGTTCTTCACATAATCCGCATGCCCCGGGCAGTCCACGTGCGCGTAATGGCGCAGCGGCGACTCGTATTCCACGTGGGCGGTCGAGATCGTGATGCCGCGCGCCTTCTCTTCCGGCGCTGCGTCGATCGCGCTGTAATCCTTGAACTCGCCACCAAAACGTTCCGCACCGACCTTCGTCAGCGCTGCCGTCAGCGTCGTCTTGCCGTGATCCACGTGACCAATCGTGCCGACGTTGACGTGCGGCTTGGTGCGTTCGAATTTACCCTTTGCCATGACTCTGAACCTCTAGAAAAGAACGGTATATGTTGGAAAGTCGGCCTTATCAGGCCTTCTTTATGACCTGCTCGGCAACGTTGTTCGGCGCTTCGGCGTAGTGGTCGAATTCCATCGTGAAGGTGGCGCGGCCCTGGGTCAGCGAACGAATGGTCGTCGCGTAACCGAACATCTCGCCGAGCGGCACCATCGCATCGATGGTCTTGCCCGACGGCGTGTCGTCCTGACCCTGGAGCAGGCCACGACGGCGGCTCAGATCGCCCATGACATCACCGACGTACTCTTCCGGGGTCACTACTTCGATCTTCATGATCGGCTCGAGCAGTACCGGCGACGCCTTCGCGAAGCCCTGCTTGAACGCCATCGACGCGGCGAGCTTGAACGCCATTTCGGACGAATCGACGTCGTGGTAGGAACCGAACACGAGCTTCACTTTCACGCCGACGACCGGGAAGCCGGCCAGCGGACCGCTGGTAATGGTCTCGCGCAGGCCTTTCTCCACCGACGGGATGAATTCCTTCGGGATCACGCCACCGGTGATGTCGTTGATGAAGAGGAAATCATTCTTCACGTTCGGATCGGCACGATCGGCCTCGGTCATCGGGGACAGCTCGATCACGACGTGACCGTACTGACCCTTGCCGCCGGACTGCTTGGCGTGCTTGTAATCCGACTTGACATCCGACGAGCGGATCGTTTCGCGGTAAGCCACCTGCGGCTTGCCGACATTGGCCTCGACGTTGAACTCGCGGCGCATGCGGTCCACCAGGATGTCCAGGTGAAGCTCGCCCATGCCCGAGATGATCGTCTGGCCCGACTCTTCGTCCGTGCGGACACGGAACGACGGATCTTCCGCCGCCAGACGGCCCAGCGCGACACCCATCTTTTCCTGGTCCGACTTGGTCTTCGGCTCGACCGCCATTGAGATCACCGGCTCCGGGAACGTCATGCGCTCCAGAGTGATGATGTGATCCTGCGCGCACAGCGTGTCACCGGTCGTCACGTCCTTCAGACCGACCGCGGCGGCGATATCGCCTGCACGGACTTCCTTCAGTTCCTGACGCTCGTTCGCATGCATCTGCAGGATGCGGCCGATACGCTCTTTCTTGCTCTTGACCGGGTTGTACACGGCGTCGCCGGAGTTCAGCGTGCCCGAATAGACGCGGAAGAACGTCAGCGAACCGACGAACGGGTCGGTCATGATCTTGAACGCGAGCGCGGAGAACGGCGCCGCATCGTCAGCCTTGCGGGTGGCTTCGTTGTCGTCTTCGTCGATACCGGCGACCGGCGGACGGTCGGACGGCGACGGCAGCAACTGCACCACCGCGTCGAGCATCGCCTGGACGCCCTTGTTCTTGAATGCCGTACCGCAATAGGTCGGAATGACTTCGTTTGCGAGCGTACGCATACGAAGACCGGCGATGATCTCTTGCTCGGTGAGGTCACCCCCTTCGAGATACTTGGTCATCAGCTCTTCGGTGGCTTCGGCCGCGGACTCGACCATGTAGCTGCGCGCCTCGGCAGCCTTGTCGGCCAGCTCCGCCGGAACCTCGCGGTACTCGAACTTCATGCCCTGGGATTCCATGTCCCAGATGATCGCCTTCATCTTGAGCAAATCGACCACGCCCTCGAAGCCGTCCTCGGCACCGATCGGCACCTGCATCGGCACCGGATGCGCGCCAAGGCGCGCCTTCAGCTGCGCAATCACCTTGTCGAAATTGGCGCCGGTGCGGTCCATCTTGTTGACGAAGGCCAGACGCGGCACCTTGTACTTGTTGGCCTGGCGCCACACCGTCTCGGACTGCGGCTGCACACCACCGACCGCACACAACACGAATACGGCGCCATCGAGCACGCGCAACGAGCGCTCGACTTCGATGGTGAAGTCGACGTGTCCGGGGGTGTCGATGATGTTGAAGCGATGCTGCTCCATCGAGCCATCCATGCCCTTCCAGAACGCCGTCGTTGCCGCCGACGTGATGGTGATGCCGCGCTCCTGCTCCTGCTCCATCCAGTCCATCGTGGCCGCACCGTCATGCACTTCGCCAATCTTGTGACTGACGCCGGTGTAGAACAGGATGCGCTCCGTGGTCGTGGTCTTGCCGGCATCGATGTGAGCCATGATGCCGAAGTTGCGGTAGCGGTCGATTGGAGTGGTGCGTGCCATGATATATACCTGTGTCGGGCTACCTGCCCTGCTTCAAAACAGCCGTCCGGGCCGCGCTTCTAATGAAAAGTCCGGCATGAGTGCCGGATCGTTCTTGCCGCCAGGGACAACGGCTTGAACCTCAAGAACCCGCCTTGGACGGCGGGCTTGTCCTTTGCCGTCCCGGAGGACGGCAACACCATTACCAGCGGTAGTGCGAGAAGGCCTTGTTGGCTTCCGCCATGCGATGCGTCTCTTCACGCTTCTTGGCCGCGCCGCCGCGGCTTTCCGAAGCTTCAAGCAGTTCGGCTGCGAGCTTGCGCGGCATCGACGTCTCGCCACGCTTGCGCGCAGCATCGATGACCCAGCGCATGGCCAGCGCCATGCGGCGACCCGGACGAACTTCGACCGGTACCTGGTAGGTGGCGCCGCCGACTCGGCGGGACTTCACTTCGACCGCCGGAGCGATGTTGTTGAGCGCCTTCTCGACCAGAGCCACCGGCTCGGCATTCTTTTCACCGATGTGCTGCAGCGCACCATAGACGATGCTCTCGGCCACGGACTTCTTGCCGCTCTTCATCACCATGTTGATGAAGCGGGCAATCAGCTGACTGCCATGCTTGGGATCCGGCAGAATCAGACGGGCGGGATGTGAACCTTTACGCGACATGTTTCGAGTCCTTTACTTCTTCGGGCGCTTGGCGCCGTACTTCGAGCGCGATTGACGACGCTTGGTGACACCAGCGCAATCGAGGCTGCCGCGCACTGTGTGGTAACGCACACCGGGCAGATCCTTGACGCGACCGCCGCGGATCAGCACCACCGAGTGCTCCTGCAGGTTGTGACCTTCACCGCCGATATAGCTGATGATCTCGAAACCGTTGGTCAGGCGCACCTTGGCAACCTTGCGCAACGCCGAGTTCGGCTTTTTCGGGGTGGTCGTATAAACGCGCGTGCAGACACCACGACGCTGCGGGCTGCTCTGCAGTGCCGGCGACCCACTCTTGTAGGTCTTGGGGCTGCGGGATTTGCGCACCAATTGGTTGACTGTCGTCATGCGAAGCTGTTCCTGAAAACATAAAGGCAGCCCGATCAAGTTCGGTCTGCCAAGAAGCGGGAATTTAACATGAGCAACCTGCCAGAGGCAAGCCAGCGCTCTGCCGTCCTTGACCCGAACACGAGGTGCATCCATGCACCTCATTTCGTATGTCAGCGAGTGGAACCCTGAACGGGTTTACTCGACATCGTTATCACTACCGACCGGAGCCTCGGCGAACGAGGCTGCAGGCGTAGAACCGGAGAGAGTCTCCAGATCCGAAGCGGACAAACCGCCCTGGCGACGACGCGCTGCGTGGTACGCCAGACCTGTACCTGCCGGAATAAGACGGCCGACAATAACATTTTCCTTCAGGCCCCGCAAGGTGTCGCGCGTACCACGAACCGCCGCCTCGGTAAGGACGCGGGTGGTTTCCTGGAACGAGGCTGCCGAGATGAACGACTCGGTTGCCAGCGATGCCTTGGTGATGCCCAGCAGGATGGACTGGTATTCGGCCGGACGCTCGCCCTTGGCGATCGCACGGTCGTTTTCGCCATTGATACGTACGCGTTCGATCTGCTCGCCGCGCAGATAATGGCTGTCACCCGGCTCGACGATCTCGACCTTGCGCAGCATCTGGCGAATGATCGCTTCGATGTGCTTGTCGTTGATCTTCACGCCCTGCAGGCGGTACACGTCCTGGATTTCCTTGACCAGGTACGAAGCCAGCGGCTCCACGCCCAGCAGACGCAGGATGTCATGCGGGCTCGGCTCGCCGTCGACGACGGTTTCGCCCTTCTCCACATGCTCGCCCTCGAACACGATGACCTGACGCCATTTCGGAATCAGCTCCTCATGCTCGTTGCCGTCGACGTCCTTGATGATCAGGCGCTGCTTGCCCTTGGTGTCCTTGCCGAAGCTGATGATGCCGGAGCGCTCGGCGAGGATCGCCGGCTCCTTCGGCTTGCGCGCCTCGAACAGATCGGCCACGCGCGGCAGACCGCCGGTGATGTCGCGGGTCTTCGAGGTTTCCTGCGGGATACGGGCAACCACGTCGCCCACGCCCACTTCGGCACCGTTCTGGATCGACACGATCGCACCGGCCGGCAGGAAGTACTGCGCTGCGATATCGGTACCTGGCAGCTTGAGCTCCCGGCCCTTCGCGTCCTCCAGGCGCACGATCGGACGCAGATCCTTCGCCTGCGCGCCGCGACGCTTCGGATCGGTGACCACCGCCGACTCCAGACCGGTCAGTTCATCGGTCTGGCTCTGCACGGTGACGCCATCGAGGAAGTCGATGAAACGCACCACGCCGGCCACTTCGGTGACGATCGGATGGGTATGCGGATCCCAGTTCGCCACGGTCTGGCCGGGCTTGACCGGCGCACCATCCTTGACCGCGATGATGGCGCCGTACGGCACCTTGTAACGCTCGCGCTCACGGCCGCTGGCATCGATCACGCTGAGTTCGCCCGAACGCGACACCGCGACCAGGTGACCCTGCTTGTGCTGCACCGACTTCAAGTTGTTGAACTTCAGCGAGCCGGTGGTCTTCACCGTCACGTTATCCACCGCTGCCGCACGCGAAGCCGCACCACCGATGTGGAACGTACGCATGGTCAGCTGGGTACCCGGCTCACCGATCGACTGCGCGGCGACCACACCCACGGCCTCACCCATGTTGACCAGGTGGCCACGGGCCAGATCGCGGCCGTAGCACAGCTTGCACACGCCATGGGCGGCGGCGCAGGTAATCGGCGAGCGCACCTTGATGATCTGCACGCCAGCCTTGTCGAGCTTCTCGACCAGCGCCTCGTTGAGCAACGTGTCGCGGGTGACGATCGGCTGATCGTCGTCGCCGGGGGCGTAGACGTCCTCGACCACCACGCGGCCCAGCACGCGCTCGCGCAACGGCTCGACCACGTCGCCGCCTTCGACGATCGGCTGCATGATCACACCGTCCTCGGTGCCGCAGTCGTCCATCGTGATGACCACGTCCTGCGCCACGTCGACCAGGCGACGGGTCAGGTAACCGGAGTTCGCGGTCTTCAGCGCGGTATCCGCCAGGCCCTTACGAGCACCGTGGGTCGAGTTGAAGTACTGCAGCACGTTCAGGCCTTCGCGGAAGTTGGCCTTGATCGGGGTCTCGATGATCGAGCCGTCCGGACGCGCCATCAGGCCACGCATGCCGGCCAGCTGACGAATCTGCGCCACCGAGCCACGGGCGCCGGAGTCGGCCATGATGTACAGCGAGTTCATCGACTTCTGGTTGACCATCTTGCCGTCGGCATCCATCACCTTCTCGGTGCCGATGCCGTCGATCATCGCCTTGGCGACCAGTTCACTGGTGCGCGACCAGATGTCGACCACCTTGTTGTAACGCTCGCCGGCGGTGACCAGACCCGACTGATACTGCTGCTGGATCTCGACGACTTCCTTCTCGGCTTCTTCCAGGATCGGCTTTTTCTCGGCCGGAATCAGCATGTCGTCGATGCCGATCGAGATGCCCGCACGCGTGGCGAAACGGTAGCCGGTGTACATCAGCTTGTCGGCGAAGACCACGGTCTCTTTCAAGCCCAGCAAGCGGTAGCTGGAGTTGATCAGACGCGAAATGTTCTTCTTGGTCAGCTCGGTGTTGGCCAGCTCGAACGGCAGGCCTTCCGGCAGGATTTCAGCCAGCAGCGCACGGCCGACGGTGGTGTCGACGATCTTGGTCTCGTGCGTGCGGGTGCCGTCCTCGGCAATGTGCACCAGTTTCAGACGCACCTTGACCTTGGCATGCAGCTCGACCGCACGGTTGTCGTAGGCACGGCGTGCCTCGGCAACGCCGGAGAACACCATGCCGCTGCCCTTGACGTTGATCAGCTCGCGGGTCATGTAGTACAGACCCAGCACCACGTCCTGGGTCGGCACGATGATCGGCTCGCCGTTGGCGGGGCTGAGGATGTTGTTGGACGACATCATCAGCGTGCGCGCTTCCAGCTGCGCCTCGATCGACAGCGGCACATGGACGGCCATCTGATCGCCGTCGAAGTCGGCGTTGAACGCGGTACAGACCAGCGGATGCAGCTGGATCGCCTTGCCTTCGATGAGCTTGGGCTCGAACGCCTGGATGCCCAGACGATGCAGGGTCGGCGCGCGGTTGAGCAGCACCGGATGCTCGCGGATCACCTCTTCGAGGATGTCCCAGACCTGGGCCTCTTCGCGCTCGACCAGCTTCTTCGCCGCCTTGATGGTGGTGGCTTCGCCACGCGCCTGCAGCTTGGCGAAGATGAACGGCTTGAACAGCTCCAGCGCCATCTTCTTGGGCAGGCCGCACTGGTGCAGGCGCAGGGTCGGACCGACCACGATCACCGAACGACCGGAGTAGTCCACGCGCTTGCCGAGCAGGTTCTGGCGGAAGCGGCCCTGCTTGCCCTTGATCATGTCGGCGAGCGACTTCAGCGCACGCTTGTTGGTGCCGGTGATGGCACGGCCGCGGCGGCCGTTGTCGAGCAGCGCATCGACCGATTCCTGCAGCATGCGCTTCTCGTTGCGCACGATGATGTCGGGCGCATTGAGCTCGAGCAGACGCTTCAGACGGTTGTTGCGGTTGATCACGCGACGGTACAGATCGTTCAGATCGGAGGTGGCGAAACGGCCACCGTCCAGCGGCACCAGCGGACGCAGGTCCGGCGGCAGCACGGGCAGAACGGTCAGCACCATCCACTCCGGCTTGTTGCCGGACTCCAGGAACGCCTCGATCAGCTTCACGCGCTTGGTCAGCCGCTTCAGCTTGGTTTCGGAGTTGGTGGAGGTGATCTCTTCCTTCAGACGTATCACTTCGCCCGGCAGGTCGAGCGACTTCAGCAGGTGGAACACCGCTTCGGCACCCATGCGCGCGTCGAACTCGTCGCCGTGCTCTTCGGTCGCTTCCAGGTACTGATCTTCACTGAGCAGCTGGCCGCGCTCGAGCGCGGTCATGCCCGGATCGATCACCACGAAGGCTTCGAAGTACAGGATGCGCTCGATGTCGCGCAGCGTCATGTCCAGCATCAGGCCGATGCGGGAGGGCAGCGACTTGAGGAACCAGATGTGCGCGGTCGGGCTGGCCAGTTCGATATGGCCCATGCGCTCACGACGCACCTTGGCCAGCGTCACTTCCGTGCCGCACTTCTCGCAGACCACGCCACGATGCTTCATGCGCTTGTACTTGCCGCACAGGCACTCGTAGTCCTTCACCGGTCCGAAGATGGCGGCGCAGAACAGGCCGTCACGCTCCGGCTTGAAGGTGCGGTAGTTGATGGTTTCCGGCTTCTTCACTTCGCCGTACGACCATGAACGGATCAGCTCCGGCGAGGCCAACGCGATCTTGATCGCGTCGAAATCCGGCGTCGCGCGCTGCTGATTGAACAGATTGAGCAAGTCTTTCATTCGAAATCTCCGGTGACTGCGCGGATCACTTGATCTCTTCCAGATCGATGTCGATGGCAAGCGAGCGGATTTCCTTCACCAGCACGTTGAAGGATTCCGGCATGCCTGCGGTCATCTCGTGGTTACCGTCGACAATGTTCTTGTACATCTGGTTACGGCCCTGCACGTCGTCGGACTTCACCGTCAGCATTTCCTGCAAGGTGTAGGCCGCGCCGTAGGCTTCCAGAGCCCACACTTCCATCTCGCCGAAGCGCTGACCACCGAACTGCGCCTTGCCGCCCAGCGGTTGCTGAGTGACCAGCGAGTACGGGCCGGTGGAACGCGCGTGCATCTTGTCGTCGACCAGATGGTTGAGCTTGAGGTAATGCATGTAGCCGACGGTGACCGGGCGGTCGAACGACTCGCCGGTGCGACCGTCGAACAACATGGTCTGACCGGACTCCGGCAGGTCGGCAAGCTTCAGCATCGCCTTGATTTCGGTCTCTTCCGCACCGTCGAACACCGGCGTCGCCATCGGCACGCCTTCCTGCAGGTTGGTGGCGAGCGCGAAGATCTCCTTGTCGGTGAGCGACTTCAGGTCGACGTGCTGCACGGCTCCGGCTACATGGGTGTTGTAGATCTGGTCGAGGAACTCGCGGATCTTGCCGACCTTCTCCTGCGCTTCGAGCATCTTCTGGATCTTCTTGCCCAGGCCCTTGGCGGCCCAGCCCAGATGAACTTCCAGAATCTGGCCGATGTTCATGCGCGACGGCACGCCCAGCGGGTTCAGCACGATGTCGACCGGCACGCCGTCAGCGGAGTACGGCATGTCCTCGACCGGCACCACGTTGGAGACCACGCCCTTGTTGCCGTGACGGCCAGCCATCTTGTCGCCCGGCTGGATGCGGCGCTTCACGGCGAGGAACACCTTGACCATCTTCAGCACGCCCGGCGCGAGATCGTCGCCCTGGGTGATCTTGCCCTGCTTCTCCTTGAAGCGCTTGTCGAACTCCTCCTTGTGGCGCTTGACCTGATCGGCCGCACGCTCGAGGAACTCGGTGACTTCCTCGTCCTTGACGTTGATCTTGAACCAGTCGTCCTTCTTCAGGCCGTCCAGATAGGCGTCGGTGATTTCGGCGCCGCGCTTCAGGCCGCCCGGACCGCTCATCGCGGACTTGCCGACGAGCTGGGTACGCATGCGGCTGTAGATCGCGCCTTCGAGGATGCGGAACTGATCGTCCAGATCCTTGCGGATCCGCTTGACCTCGGTTTCCTCGATCTGCTTGGCGCGCTTGTCCTTCTCGATACCGTCGCGAGTGAACACCTGCACGTCGATGACGGTGCCGTCCATGCCTGGCGGCACGCGCAGCGAGCTGTCCTTCACATCGGACGCCTTCTCGCCGAAGATCGCGCGAAGCAGCTTCTCTTCCGGCGTGAGCTGGCTCTCGCCCTTCGGCGTGACCTTGCCGACCATGATGTCGCCGGCCTTCACCTCGGCACCGATGTAGACGATGCCTGACTCGTCCAGACGCGCCAGCGCCTGTTCGCCCACGTTCGGGATGTCGGCGGTGATTTCCTCGGCACCCAGCTTGGTATCACGGGCGATACAGGACAGCTCCTCGATGTGGATCGAGGTGTAGCGGTCTTCCTGCACGACGCGCTCGGACAGCAGGATCGAGTCTTCGAAGTTGTAGCCGTTCCACGGCATGAACGCGATCAGCATGTTCTGGCCGAGCGCGAGCTCGCCCAGATCGGTCGACGAACCGTCGGCCAGCGTGTCGCCCTTCGCCACCACGTCACCCACGTTGACCAGCGGACGCTGGTTGAGGTTGGTGTTCTGGTTGGAACGGGTGTACTTGGTCAGCGTATAGATATCGACGCCGGCATCGTTGTCGCCGACTTCGACTTCATTGACGCGCACCACGATACGGGCCGCGTCGACCTGGTCGATCACACCGCCGCGCTTGGCGGAGACGATGACACCGGAGTCGCGCGCCACGGCACGCTCGATGCCGGTACCCACCAGCGGAGTCTGCGAACGCAGGGTCGGCACGGCCTGACGCTGCATGTTCGCGCCCATCAGAGCGCGGTTCGCGTCGTCGTGCTCGAGGAACGGCACCAACGCCGCCGCCACCGACACGGTCTGCATCGGCGAGACGTCCATATAGTCGACTTCAGCGGCCGGACGCAGCTCGGACTCGCCACGGAAACGGCAGGACACGAAGTCCTCGACGAAACCGCCGTGCTTGTCCAGCGGCGAGTTCGCCTGCGCGATCACGTGGTCGCCTTCCTCGATCGCGGACAGGTAATCGACCTTGTCGGTCACCTTGCTGTTCGCCACCTTGCGGTACGGCGTTTCAAGGAAGCCATACGAGTTGGTGCGGGCGTACACGGCCAGCGAGTTGATCAGGCCGATGTTCGGGCCTTCCGGCGTTTCGATGGTGCAGACGCGGCCGTAATGGGTCGGATGCACGTCACGCACTTCGAAGCCGGCGCGTTCACGGGTCAGGCCGCCCGGCCCGAGCGCGGAGACGCGGCGCTTGTGCGTTACTTCGGACAGCGGATTGTTCTGATCCATGAACTGCGACAGCTGCGACGAGCCGAAGAACTCCTTCACCGCCGCCGCAACCGGCTTGGCGTTGATCAGGTCCTGCGGGGTCAGGCCATCGGCCTCGGCCAGCGACAGGCGCTCGCGCACCGCACGCTCGACGCGCACCAGACCGATGCGGAAGGTGTTCTCGGCCATCTCGCCGACCGAACGCACGCGACGGTTGCCCAGGTGATCGATGTCATCGACGGTACCGTGACCGTTCTTGATGTCGATCAGCACCTTCAGCACGTCAAGAATGTCGGACGTCTCGCCCTGCTCCTTGACCAGCCGCTGCGATTCGTCTTCCTTGCGCTCGCTGAAATACTTGTGGTCATACAGCACGCCCGGACCGAGGATTTCCTTGCGGCCCACGCGACGGTTGAACTTCATCCGGCCCACGCCCGACAGGTCGTAGCGGTCGAAGGTGAAGAACAGATTGAAGAACAGGTTCTGCGCGGCATCCTTGGTCGGCGGCTCGCCCGGACGCATCATGCGATAGATTTCCACCAGCGCCTCCAGCGGCGTCTTGGTGTTGTCGATGCGCAAAGTGTGCGAAATGTAGGCGCCGCGGTCGAGATCGTTGACGTACAGCGTCGGCACGACTTCGATACCCGCCTTGCGGAAGTTCTCCAGCTGCTCGGCAGTAATCTCGTCATTCGCCGAGGCCAGCAGCTCGCCGGTCTTGCTGTCGACGATATCGGTGGCCACGATGCGGCCGACCGGGTAATCGTCCGGCACTTCCAGCGCGGTGATGTTCTCGGCCGCCAACTGGCGCACGTGACGCGCGGTGATGCGCTTGCCGGCTTCCACCAGCACCTTGCCGCCAATCGCGAGGTCGAAGCTCAGCGTTTCGCCGCGCAGACGCTCGGCGACCAGCTCCAGCGTGGTGCCGCCCTTCTTGCCGAGGTGGAACACGTTGTGCTCGAAGAAGATGCCCAGCATCTCCTCGTTGTTGTAGCCGAGCGCGCGCAGCAGCACGGTCACCGGCAACTTGCGGCGACGGTCGATGCGGGTGAACAGCGCATCCTTCGGGTCGAACTCGAAGTCCAGCCAGGAGCCGCGGTAGGGGATCACGCGAGCCGAGAACAGCAGCTTGCCCGAGCTATGCGTCTTGCCGCGGTCGTGATCGAAGAACACGCCCGGCGAACGGTGCAGCTGCGAGACGATAACGCGCTCGGTGCCGTTGATGATGAAGGTGCCGGTCTCGGTCATGAGCGGAATCTCGCCCATGTAGACCTCCTGCTCCTTGATGTACTTGACCACCTTCTTCGAGGCCGGGCTGTCCTTGTCATAGATGACCAGGCGCACGGTGGTGCGCAGCGGCGCACCGTAGGTCATGCCGCGGTTGCGGCATTCGCGCTCGTCGAACGCCGGCTCGCCGAGCCGGTAATCGACATATTCCAGTGCGGCATTGCCCGAATAACTGGTGATCGGAAAGACCGATTTCAGTGCCGCATGCAAACCCTTCTCGCCGCGCTGTTTGGGCGCGACATGCTCCTGCAGAAACTCCCGGTAGGAATCAGTCTGGATGGTCAGCAGGTTCGGCACGCCCAGTACGGGCGGACGCTTGCCAAAATCCTTGCGGATGCGTTTCTTCTCGGTAAACGAGTAGGCCATGATCGGTAGCGCCTCGGTTCGCAGTGACGCCGGTGGTGCACACACCGGCTGAATGAAAAATCAGATGTTCGACAAATCCGTGGATTTGGGAATCGAGAATCGAGATTCGTGTAACGAATCCCGATTCTCCATTCCCCTCCTCGTTCAACACTTTCGCGCCTAAGCAGGCAAAGCCCGGGGGCTCGCGCCCCCAGGCTTGCTTGACGCTAGATCAAACTGACGGCGCGCAAGGGCGCCGATTACTTCAGTTCGACCGTTGCGCCGGCAGCTTCGAGGTCCTTCTTGAACTTCTCGGCGTCTTCCTTCGAAACGGCTTCCTTCAGGACGCCGCCGGCCTCGGTGAGGTCCTTGGCTTCCTTCAGGCCCAGGCCGGTGATCGCGCGAACAGCCTTGATCACGTCGACCTTCTTGGCGCCGGCGTTCTTCAGGATGACGTCGAATTCGGTCTGCGCCTCGGCAACCGGGGCAGCAGCAGCCGGGCCAGCCGCAGCGACCGGAGCGGCAGCGGACACGCCAAACTTCTCTTCGATGGCCTTCACCAGGTCCATCACTTCCATCAGCGACTTGGCGGCTACGGCTTCAACGATTTGTTCGTTGGACAGGGACATTTGATTTACCTCTGGAAATGGATTCAGTTTAGATAGACGTCGAACTTAGGCGGGCTCGGCTTCGGCCGGGGCTTCGGCGGCGACTTCGCCACCACCCTGCTTGTCGGCCACAGCCTTGACGGCGCGGGCAAACATCGAGGCCGGTTCGGCCAGCAAACGGGCCAGCATGGCCAGAGCCTGTTCGCGGGTCGGCAGCGAGGCCAGGACGTCGACGTGCTCAGCCGGCAGCAACTTGCCTTCCACCGAGACGATTTTCGCCTTCAGCTTGTCGTTGCCCTTGGCGAATTCCTTGATCAGACGCCCGGCAGCGCCGGGTTCTTCCATCGAGAACGCGTACAGCAGCGGACCGACCAGGACGTCCTTGACGACCTCGAATTCGGTACCGACCACGGCGCGCGAAGCAAGCGTGTTCTTGACAACTTTCAAGAACACCTTGGATTCGCGAGCCTTCTTGCGCATCGCGGTCATCTGTTCGACCGTGGTGCCCGCGTACTCGACAGCAATCAAGGAGTGAGCCTTCGCGGCAACTTCTGCCAGTTCGGCGACTACTTCATGCTTCTGAGACAGATTTAGAGCCATTGCACTCCTCCAAATGAACTCCGCTTACGGCTCCTGCCGCTTGCGGTCCTGGGCGACGCCATCCTTGACGTCGGGGACATGGGTTGTCCCGGGTGGTGGCCTTTCCAGAACACATCGAACAATTCCAGAAGGGGCAGCACCATCTGCGCAGGCCGGATTCGCGATAAACCCGATTAAGCGACCCCGCTGGTGACGACGGCGATTCCATGCCAATGCGAGCTCCCTGCCCGTCGTCATCACGCGCTGACCGCGCCTGCGGTCTTTGACAGCGGTCCCGACCTTCTTGCGAAGCATCAGGACTGCCCTCAAAAACTGCCCACACCGGCGAGATCGCCGGCGTGGGACTTGATATTTACTTGGTGGCGATCGTCAGCGACGAGGTATCGACGGCAACGCCGACGCCCATCGTGCTGGACAACGCCACTTTCTGCAGGAACTGACCCTTCGCGGTGGAAGGCTTGGCCTTCAGCAGGTCGGCGATCAGCGTGTTGAGGTTGTCCGCCAGCTGGGCAGCATCGAAGCTGGCCTTGCCGATGGTGGCATGGATGATGCCCGCCTTGTCGTTGCGGAACTTCACCTGGCCGGCCTTGGCATTCTTGACCGCGGTGGCGACGTCGGCGGTGACCGAGCCATCCTTCGGGTTCGGCATCAGGCCACGCGGGCCGAGCAGCTGACCGAGCTTACCGACGACGCGCATCGCGTCCGGCGTGGCGATCACGCGACCGAAGTCGAGATCGCCGGCCTGCATGCGCTCCGCCAGATCGTCCATGCCGACAGCGTCAGCACCGGCGGCCTTGGCGGCCTCGGCCTTCTCGCCCGGCGGGCAGAACACGGCAACCTTGACGGTCTTGCCGGTGCCGTGCGGCAGCAGCGACGAGCCACGCACGCCCTGGTCGGACTTCTTGGCGTCGATGCCCAGACGCACGGCCACATCCACCGACTCGGCGAACTTCGCCGTGGCGTTGTCCTTGACGATCTTCAGTGCTTCTTCCAGGCCGTAGAACTTGCCCGGCTGCACGGCGGCCGTAGCCGACTTCATACGCTTCGTGAGCTTTGCCATGTCTTAACCCTCCACCACAAGGCCCATGCTGCGGGCGCTACCGGCAATGGTGCGCACCGCGGCGTCGAGATCGGCAGCCGTCAGATCCGGCTCCTTCTGCTTCGCAACGTCTTCCAGCTGCTTGCGGGTGACCTTGCCGACCTTGTCGGTATTCGGCTTGGGCGAACCCTTGGCGACGCCGGTGATCTTCTTCAGAAGAATCGTGGCGGGCGGGGTCTTAGTGATGAAGGTGAAGCTGCGGTCGGAGTACGCGGTGATGATGCAAGGAATCGGCAGACCCGGCTCCAGCTTCTGCGTGGCGGCATTGAACGCCTTGCAGAACTCCATGATGTTCAGACCGCGCTGACCGAGGGCGGGGCCCACCGGCGGCGACGGGTTGGCCTGACCGGCCTTGACCTGCAACTTGATGTAACCGACAACTTTCTTTGCCATGGGATTTTCCTCGCGAGTCCAGGCGCCTTGCGGCTCCTCGCTGTGCACCGATCCGTGGATGAAAGGAACGGATCCGCATCGTGCAGATCCTGAAACGCGGGCACGCCGGATCAAAAAGATCCAGCGTGAACCGCGCAGTATAGAGATTGGTCAGGCTTTCAGCAAGCCCCGTGCCAAGATGAAGCAACCAGCCGAATCAGGCCTTCTCGACCTGACCGAATTCCAGCTCGACTGGGGTCGACCGACCGAAAATCAGCACCGCAACGCGCAGGCGACTCTTCTCGTAGTTGACTTCCTCGACCACGCCGTTGAAATCGTTGAACGGGCCTTCGGTGACGCGAACCATCTCGCCCGGCTCAAACAACACCTTGGGCCGAGGCTTCTCGACACCCTCGCGCACGCGACTGAGGATGGCATCGGCTTCGCTGTCCTTGATAGGCAGCGGGCGATCGGCGGTACCGCCGATGAAACCCATCACTTTCGGGGTTTCCTTGATCAGATGCCAGCACTCGTCGTCGATCCGCGGCGCCTTGCCTTCGGTATTCGTCTCGATCTGCACCAGCACGTAGCCGGGGAAGAACTTGCGCTCGCTGCGCCGTTTCTGGCCGCCGCGCATTTCGATCACTTCCTCGGTCGGCACCAGCACTTCGCCGAACTTCTCTTCCATCTCGGCACGCTTGATCCGTTCATCGAGAGAACGTTTCACCTGATTCTCGAAGCCCGAATAGGCGTGCACCACATACCAGCGCTTGCTCATGCTCACCTCAGCCACCCAACTTCAGCAGCCAGTCGAGAATGACCGACTTCAGGATCAGATCGATCAGACCCAGCAGCAGCGACAACACAACCACCACCAACATAATGATGCCGGTCGTCTTGATCGTCTCGTCGCGAGTCGGCCAGACCACCTTGCGCATTTCGAACTGCGACTCGGCGATGAAATTCCGCATGCGCCGGCCCAGCGCGGTGAACGCGGCGATCGCCAGCGCAAGCACCAGCGCGGCCAGCACGCCCAGCAGGCGCACCGACGAGGAAATGTTGCCGTCTCTGCCGAGCCAGGAATAGGCAAAGACACCGGCAGCCAGCACCAGCACCGCCAGTACCAGCTTGCCGATGTCGGCGGCGTTCGTGCCCTTGGGCTGTTCTGCCTTCGTATTCATGCACTAATGACAAGGTGCCAGCAGCATGCCGTGCCTTGCGGCCGACCTTGCCATCGTCACCCGTCTCGATCCTCGGGGAAGTGGCACGCCAGGAGGGACTTGAACCCCCAACCTGCGGTTTTGGAGACCGCTGCTCTGCCAATTGAGCTACTGGCGTACATGGCTTGAACTTGAAACACGACAGCGAGCGGCTTGAATCCGCTCGCCTCCGTGAACTTTGAGCGGCGCACCGAAGCGCGCCACCCATATCTTACTTGATGACCTTGGCCACCACACCGGCGCCGACGGTACGACCGCCTTCGCGAATCGCGAAGCGCAGGCCTTCGTCCATCGCGATCGGGTGGATCAGGCTCACCACCATCTTCACGTTGTCGCCCGGCATCACCATCTCCACGCCGTCCGGCAACTGGCAAGCGCCCGTCACGTCGGTCGTGCGGAAGTAGAACTGCGGACGGTAACCCTTGAAGAACGGCGTATGACGGCCACCCTCGTCCTTCGACAACACATACACCTCAGCCTCGAAGTCCGTATGCGGGGTGATCGTGCCCGGCTTGGCCAGCACCTGGCCACGCTCCACGTCGTCGCGCTTCAGGCCGCGCAGGAGCAGACCGGCGTTGTCGCCCGCCTGACCCTGATCCAGCAGCTTGCGGAACATTTCCACGCCGGTGACCGTGGTCTTCTGCGTGTCGCGGATGCCGACCACTTCGATTTCGTCGCCCACCTTGATGATGCCGCGCTCGATACGACCGGTCACCACTGTGCCACGGCCCGAGATCGAGAACACGTCTTCCACCGGCATCAGGAACGGCTTGTCGATCGTGCGCACCGGCTCCGGAATGTAGCTGTCCAGCGCGTCCACCAGCTTGATGATCGCCGGCACGCCGATTTCGCTCTGATCACCTTCCAGCGCCTTCAGCGCCGAACCGTGGATGATCGGCGTGTCGTCGCCCGGGAAGTCGTACTTCGACAGCAGCTCGCGCACTTCCATCTCGACCAGCTCGAGCAGCTCCGCGTCGTCCACCATGTCCGCCTTGTTCAGGAACACGATGATGTACGGCACGCCGACCTGACGGCTCAGCAGGATGTGTTCACGCGTCTGCGGCATCGGGCCGTCCGCCGCCGAGCACACCAGGATCGCGCCGTCCATCTGCGCCGCACCCGTGATCATGTTCTTCACATAATCCGCATGCCCCGGGCAGTCCACGTGCGCGTAATGGCGCAGCGGCGACTCGTATTCCACGTGGGCGGTCGAGATCGTGATGCCGCGCGCCTTCTCTTCCGGCGCTGCGTCGATCGCGCTGTAATCCTTGAACTCGCCACCAAAACGTTCCGCACCGACCTTCGTCAGCGCTGCCGTCAGCGTCGTCTTGCCGTGATCCACGTGACCAATCGTGCCGACGTTGACGTGCGGCTTGGTGCGTTCGAATTTACCCTTTGCCATGCGCGCTAAACCCCGATGGAGTCAATGAGTTGGAAGGAACTAGCCCTTGCGGGGCGATAACCGTAACGGTCGAAAAAGATGGTGCTCATAACAGGAATCGAACCTGTGACCTCTTCCTTACCAAGGAAGTGCTCTACCGACTGAGCTACATGAGCATGTATTGGTGTACTTCAACCGTCCTCCATGACAGCGAAATCAAGACCAGCATCCTGCTGGACTTTTCAATTAAAGCAGAGCAATGGAGCGGAAGGCGGGAATCGAACCCGCGTAATCAGTTTGGAAAACTGATGTTCTACCATTGAACTACTCCCGCCCTGCGCGGAACTCTTGCTGGTGGAGGGAGGTGGATTCGAACCACCGAAGGCGTAAGCCAGCAGATTTACAGTCTGCCCCCGTTGGCCGCTTGGGTATCCCTCCAACAAAGAACGCGTATTGTGTGGATCGGGCCCCAAACTGTCAACACCTTGCGGCGCCAGATTCGAATGCGGGACTGAATTTCCGGCGAGATTCGATACGCGCCTCAGTCCAGTGAAGCGGCCCGCAGGTCGACCAGCTTCTCCATCCCCTTGGACAGCTCCAGCAACTGTTTCGCCTGCGCCTGCAGGCGCCGCTCGTTGTCGTCACGCGGTTCCCAGTGCGGCACCGGCGTGGGCTTGCCGTCGGGGCGATCCAGCGCCACGAACACCATCACGCAGCTGGTCGCCAGCCGGTGCTCATCCGTGCGCAGGTCACGTGCCAGGACGTCCACGGCCAAATGCATGCTGGAGGTGCCGGTATGAATCAGGCGTGCCCGCACCGTGACCATGTCGCCGATCAGGATCGGCGCGACAAACTGGATCCCGCTGACCGAGGCGGTGACGCAATACGCTCCGCTCCAAGCCACCGCACAGGCGTAACCGGCCTGATCGATCCATTTCATCGCCATGCCGCCATGCACCTTGCCGCCGAAATTGACATCGGTGGGCTCGGCGAGAAAACGGAACGTGACCTCGTGCTGTTGTCCTGACATGGGTTTGTTGCTGCCTGCGTGAAAGGTCCGGGAGCGCGATTATGCCTTGACTGCCGACCACGTCGCAGTCGCCGCACCTGCCGCCTTGCAGACGGCATGGCTTCATGGCTAGATGCGGAACAGGGGAGGACTGTATGACCTTGCACAGCATTTCATCGCGAATGGCGCTGTGGGTTCTGGCCGGTTCTACCCTTGTGCTCGCTACCGTCGGCGCCCTGTTATTCAGCTTCACTCGCGCCCAGATACTGCAGCACAGCCATCATGAAGCCGCTGCCCTCGCCGCCAGCGCAGGCAGCCAGATCCAGGCCCGGATCGACCGCGTCGCGGTCTCCGCGCAGATGCTCGCGACGATCATCGCCACGCGCCAGGACAGCGCCGAGCCGCTGTTGCGCGACACATTGCAGGCCAATCACGACATGGACGGGCTGGCTGCCGTCTTCAAGCCTTCGTCAGAGCCAGGCGACATCCACCCCTACTCGCCATTCATCCGCCGGCTGGACGACGGCACATTGATCACTCGCGACCTGTCATACGATGCCAATCCCTACGGGGACAGCAACTGGTTCCTGGGCGGACTGAGCTGTTCGGCTGGCTGCTGGCAGCGGCCGTTCGTTTCGCTGTCGCGGCGGCGCCAGCTGATCAACTATTCGGTGGCCATCAGCCGCGAGGGGCATCCTGTTGGCATCATCAATGCCGACGTGACGCTCGACTGGCTGCATCAGATCCTCGGGCATCTGAACAAACCGGAAGGCGCCTATGCCTTCGTGCTCGACAGCGATGGCAACTACCTGGCGCACGACAATCCCGCCCTGGTGGGCAAGCGTGGCACGCCGACGCTGCTCGAGGTTCTGGCCGGCGACCGGGCTGAATCGGTGCGCCTGCCGGTCGCGCAGAACCCGCGGGTGCGGGGTGCGGTGTGGATCTATTCCGTGCCGATCGAAGGCACTCATTGGCGGCTCGGCCTGGTAGTGCCGGAGATTCAGATCTATGCCGGCGTGCGTCGCATCTTCTTGTGGAGTCTGGCGCTGGGCATGCTGGCACTGCTGGCGGTTGCCCTGATCACGTTGCTGACCATCCGCCGCACGATGGCGCCGCTGGGCGTGCTGGCCGACCGCGCCGAGCATGTCGCCCGCGGCGAACTGGATTTCGAATTGCCGCCGACCACTCGCCATGACGAAGTGGGGCGTCTTACTCAATCCTTCGACCAGATGCGCCATGAACTCGCGTTGCATATGGAGGATCTGGCACGAGTCGCGCGGGAAAAGCAGCGGCTGGCCAGTGAACTGGAAATCGCCCACCAGATCCAGATCGGCCTCCTGCCCAGCGAACACTACCTCGACGCCGTCTGCGCCCACTTCGAACTGCATGCGGCGCTGCGTCCCGCCCGCGCGGTCGGTGGCGACCTCTACAGCTATTTCATGCTCGACCCGGGACGTTTCTTCGTCATGGTCGGCGACGTCTCCGACAAGGGTATCCCGGCCGCGCTGTTCATGGCGCAAACCATCACCCTGGCCAAAGCGCTGGCGCCGCGCGGGCAGACCCCACAGAGCCTGCTTCGGCTGCTCAACCTGGAGCTTTGCCGCGGCAACGACAGCTGTATGTTCGTCACTTTGTTATGCGGCCTGCTCGACACCGGCAATGGCAATCTGGTGCTCGCCAGCGCCGGGCACGAACCGCCGATCCTGTGCAGCCGCGATGCCCCGCAACTGCTGGACTTCCCTACCGGCGCGGTACTCGGGCTGTACGAGGACTCCGACTATCCGGAACACCGCCTGCGTCTGCGCCGGGGCGAGACGCTGCTGATGTATACCGACGGCATCACCGAGGCCAGCGACCATCATAAGCAGATGTACGGCATCGAACGCACCATGGAAAGCCTCGGGCAGGTTTCGTCGATGGCCCCTACGGCGGGCTATATCGAACGATTGCTGGGAGACGTGGATCTCTTCGTGGCGGACGCTGCACAGGCCGATGACATCACTTTGCTGGCGCTGACCTGGCACGGCTCCACGCCGCCGAGTACCGAAATAGGCATCGGCAACCAACTGCCGGAGGTATTCGACGCACTCGATCGCTGCGAGCACTTGCTGCGGGAAGCCGACGTTCCGCTCTCGCTGCACAGCGATATGCGTCTCGTGCTGGAAGAACTCATGGTCAACACGGTCGAGTATGGCTATCCCGAGGGGCGCCCTGGCCAGATCCGCATCCTGCTGCACCCCAGTCCAGACGCGGTCACGGTCGAGTTGATCGATGACGGCATTGCATTCGACCCGTTGCAATCCGTCCTCCCGGACCTTCCGGGCGACCTCGCTGACCGCGAAGACATCGGCGGTCTCGGCATTCACCTCGCACGCACCATGACCAGCGAGATGCGCTACACACGGGACGCGCATCGCAACCATCTGCTGCTTCGCTTCATCTACCCGAACCAGGACTCCTCATCATGACACTCCGTCTGCATAGTGAATTCCCGGCGCCCAACCGTGTCATCTTGCAAGTCGGCGGCCGTCTCGATGCGATGACCTTCGGCGAACTCGACGAAGCCGCGCTGGCCCTGCTCCGGCGACTCGACGATGGCGGCACCGTGGTGATCGACCTGGCCGGCCTCGAATATGTCAGCAGCGCCGGGCTGCGCAGTTTCGCCAAGATCCGCAAGAGCATGCGTGCCCGCGGCGGGCACACTTTGCTGCTGAATCCGCAGCCGCAGGTGCGCAAGGTATTCGACATCGTCAAGGCGGTGCCGGTGAGCGAAGTTTTCACCAGCACGCAGGAGCTCGACGCATATCTCGATCGCATGCAGCGCCAGATCACCGAAGGCGACAACGACGAGTGATCAGCTCAGCACGCTGCCAGTGTTTCAGACGTTGAACAAGAAGTGCAGCACGTCACCGTCCTTGACGATGTAGTCCTTGCCTTCCTTGCGCAGTCGGCCAGCCGCACCGGCACCGGCTTCGCCCTTGTACTGGATGAAATCGTCATAGCTGATCGTCTCCGCGCGGATGAAGCCGCGTTCGAAGTCGGTGTGGATCACCCCCGCCGCCTGCGGTGCGGTGGCGCCGCGCTTCACCTGCCACGCGCGCACTTCTTTCACGCCGGCGGTGAAGTAGGTCTGCAGGTCGAGCAGTTTGTAACCGGCGCGTATCACCCGGTTCAGACCCGGCTCGTCCAGGCCCATGTCCTTCAGAAACTCGTCGCGATCGGCGTCTTCCAACTGCGCCATCTCCTCCTCGATCGCCGCACACACCGGCACCACCTCGGCGCCTTCGGTGACGGCACGTGCACGCACGGCATCGAGCAGCGGATTGTTCTCGAAACCGTCGTCGGCGACGTTGGCGATGTACATCAGCGGCTTCAAGGTGAGCAGGAACAGGTCGCGCACCAGCGCCTTCTCTTCCTCGTCCAAGCCCAGGCTGCGCGCGGACTTGCCTTCATTGAGGCCGGCCGACAGCTTCTGCAGCACCGGCTTCTTCGCCAGAGCTTCCTTGTCGTTCGCCTTGGCCGCGCGCTCGGCACGGTTCAACGCCTTGTCGACCGATTCCAGGTCGGCCAGCGCCAGCTCGGTGTCGATGGTCTCGATGTCGGAAATCGGATCGACCTTGCCGGCGACATGGATCACGTCACCCTCGAAACAGCGCACCACGTGGGCAATCGCATCCACTTCGCGGATATGCGCGAGGAACTTGTTGCCGAGACCTTCGCCCTTCGACGCACCCGCAACCAGGCCAGCGATATCGACGAACTCCACCGCGGTCGGAATTACCTTCTGTGGATTGACGACGGCGGACAGCGCGTTGAGTCGTGGATCCGGCACCGGCACCACGCCCACGTTCGGCTCGATCGTGCAGAACGGAAAGTTCGCCGCGGCGATACCGGCTTTGGTCAGCGCGTTGAACAGGGTGGACTTGCCGACGTTAGGCAGACCGACGATGCCGCATTTGATACCCATGATGATTCCGGTGGGGAAACGCGCCTGGCAACCGTTCGAACGACCGGCCTGCCACGCGCGTCTGCCGCATGAATTGTGGTGTTACTTGGTTTTGCCGTCTTCTGTCGTATGCAACTGTTGCATCGCCTTGTCGAACTGGCCGTCGACTGCCAGCGGCAGCACGTCCAGCGCGCGGGCGATGCCTCCGAGGATCGCCTCCTCGTCCTGCGCCGATGGCCGGCCCAGCACCCACGGCGTGACCTGATCGCGATGGCCGGGATGACCGATGCCCACGCGCAGGCGATGAAACTTGCCATGACCCAGATGCGCCATGAGGTCGCGCAGACCATTCTGGCCGCCGTGGCCGCCGTCGAATTTCATCCGCACGATACCGGCAGGCAGGTCCAGATCATCGTGCGCAATCAGGCACTGTTCCGGCTCGATCTTGTAATAGCGCAACGCCGAAACCACAGCGATGCCGCTCTTGTTCATGAAGGTGGCGGGCTTGAGCAGCCATACCTGCTGTCCACCGATGCGCACTCGGCAGGTTTCGCCGTGCAGCTTGCCTTCGAAACCGAAACGCTCGCCCTGCCCGGCAGCCAGAGCATCAACAAACCAGAACCCGGCGTTGTGCCGGGTTCGGAGATATTCGGCACCGGGATTGCCCAGTCCGACGATGAGTTGCAGTCCAGCCATGGGCAGCCAGCCATGCAAGTCCCGCGCTCGATGCGAGCGCGGGACAGCATGACTTACTTCTTGTCGGCAGGCTTGGCAGCGGCCTTGGCTGCCGGCTTGGCAGCTGCGGCCTTGGCGGCCTCGGCCTCGGCTTCGGCGGCCGCGTCTTCGGCCGCGTCTTCGGCACTTTCCTTGACCACGTTCACCGTGACCACCGGGATGTCATGCGCCTCACCGAGCTGCAGCGCGGGCAACTCGACATTGGGCGGCAACTTCAGCTGCGACAGGTGAATGATGTCGCCCGCTTCGAGCTTGCCCAGATCCAGCTCGATGAACTCGGGCAAGTGCTTGGGCAGGCAGCTGATTTCCACTTCGGTCAGGTTGTGCGAGATCACCACACCGGAAGTCTTGCCGGCGGTCGACGATTCCTGGTTGAGGAAGTGCAGCGGCACGTTCACGCGCACTTTCGCGTTCTCGTCGATGCGCAGGAAATCCATGTGCATCATCAGCTGCTTGAACGGATGCTTCTGCCAGTCGCGCACCAGCACCTTCTCTACCTTGCCGTCGACGTTGAGGTCGAGCACCGAGGAGAAGAACCACTCGTGCTTGGCGGCGAGCAGGATGGTGTTGTGCTCGATCTGGATGCTCTGCGGATCCTGTCCGGTGCCGTATACGACAGCAGGCACGAAGCCGGCATGACGCAGGCGGCGGCTCGCACCTTTCCCCTCGTCCTTGCGGCTCTGCGCCTTGATTTCATGAGTCTTGGCCATTTCAGTATTACCTTGGGTTTTGAAGAACCGCCTCGCGGCGGTTTTGTGACTTTTCCGCGACCAGAAAAGCCGGTTACTTCCACGCGGCATCCGTGCCGCGAAAAGCTGAACATCAAAACCGCCCATCCTGGGCGGACTTTCAACTATCAATCCACGTACAGCGAACTCACCGACTCGCCAAAGGCGATGCGGCGAATGGTTTCCGCCAGCAGCTCGGCGACCGAGAGCTGACGGATCTTGGCGCAGGCCTGCACTTCCGGGCGCAGCGGCAAGGTGTTGGTGACGACCAGCTGGTCGAGCTGGGAGCCTTCGATATTGCTGATCGCCGCGCCCGACAGCACCGGGTGCACGCAGTAGGCGACCACCTTGCGGGCGCCGCGCTCCTTGAGAGCTGCAGCTGCCGCACACAGTGTGCCGGCGGTGTCGACGATGTCGTCGACCATCACGCAGGTCTTGCCGTCCACGTCACCGATGATATTCATCACGGTGGACACGTTCGCCCGCGGCCGACGCTTGTCGATGATGGCCAGATCGGCGTCATCCAGCCGTTTGGCGATGGCACGGGCACGCACCACGCCACCGACGTCCGGACTGACCACGATCAGGTCGTCCATGCTGTGGTTGCGCCAGATGTCTGCCAGCAGCACCGGCGAGGCATACACGTTGTCGACCGGGATGTCGAAGAATCCCTGGATCTGGTCGGCGTGCAGATCCACCGTCAGGACCCGATCGACACCGGCGGCGCCGATCATCCTGGCGGCCAGCTTGGCGGTGATCGGCACCCGCGCCGAACGGGGCCGGCGATCCTGCCGGGCGTAACCGAAATACGGGATCACCGCGGTGACGCTGGCCGCCGAGGCGCGCTTGAGCGCATCGGTGAGGGCCAGCAGCTCGAACAGGTTGACCGCGCTCGGCGCGCCGGTGGGCTGCAGCACGAACACTTCCTGCTTGCGGACGTTTTCCTCGATCTCGATCTGCACTTCGCCGTCGCTGAACGTGCCGACCTGCGCCTTGCCCAGCGGCACGCCCAGACGATGGGCGACATCCTCGGCCAGGGCACGATGCGCGTTACCGGTAAACAACATCATCGGGGTGGACGTGTCCACTGTGTTACCTCGAAACAAAAGCCATCATGAAATGGCTGGGGCGGCAGGATTCGAACCTGCGTATGCGGGAATCAAAATCCCGTGCCTTAACCAGCTTGGCGACGCCCCAGTAATATTTGTGTTCGTTTGTATCTGTCGCTGTTCTTGCCTGACCGTCAGCGGCCGTCCGTTGTCCGTGTCGCCCGCTCCGCGCCCTGATGGCGCGCCAATGCATCGCGCAGGGGTGAAACGTCGACACCCATGGCCACCTGCGCCGTGAATGCCGCCGGACATCGCGCGGCAATCGCCGTCGCCCGATCGAATGACTTCGCTTCCAGAAACACGCAGCCACCGCTGCCGGAAAGCCGCGCCTGACCGAAACCGCCCAGCCAGTCCAGTGCTGCAGCGACCCGCGGGTGCCGCGCACGGACCACCGGCGCAAAGGCGTTTTCCGTCGTTTCACCGGAAACAAAGGATGAAATTGTCGCCCGCGGCGCATTTCGTGTCAATTCAGACGCTTGAAAAAGCGCGGCGGTCGGCACCGGCTCATGCGGGTCGAGTACTACATAGTGGCGCGATGGCAGGCTCAGCGGCGTGAGCTGCTCGCCGATGCCTTCGGCCCAGGCCGAGCGGCCGCGCACGAACACCGGCACATCGGCGCCAAGCTGGCGACCCAGTTCGGCCAGCACGTCCTCGGCCAGGTCCAGCCCCCATAGCCGGTTCAGCGCCACCAGCACTGTCGCCGCGTCGGAACTGCCGCCACCCAGCCCGCCACCCATCGGAATGCGCTTGCTCACCTCGATGTCCACGCCGATCGAGGCGTCGGCGTGCTCGATATCCACGCCGGTCGGGACGCCGGCGCGCTCGATATCCGCGCCGGTCGCGATACCGGCATGCCGCTGCAGCAGTTGCGCCGCGCGCACCACCAGATCCGTGTGCGCGGGCACGCCGGGTATCTCCCCCAGCCGCCGAACCTCGCCATCGTCGCGCAAGCGCAGGCGTATCTCGTCGCCCCAGTCGAGCAGGCGGAACACAGTCTGCAGCTCGTGGTAGCCATCGGGCCGCCTGCCGATGATGCGCAGGAACAGGTTCAACTTGGCCGGCGCCGGCCACACTGTCCATTCGTCGTGATCCGGCGCCGACAGCGGCCGGCTCATGAATACGCGCAAGTGATCGGGAAACCCATTCTCGCGATCGCGCTCACGCGCATACGCAAACGCCGGATCGTCCTTATCGACCACCGCAAAACCGTGCTTCGCATAGAACGGCGCATTCCATGGCACATCGGCCAGCGTGCCCAGGTCGACCCGCCGGTAGCCGGCTGATCGTGCCCATGCACAGGCACGCTCCAGCAAGGCCGCGCCGATGCCGCGCCGACCGTAATCCGGCAACACGTCGATTTCGGCGATGCCGATGACGGCATCGCCCGCGTCCGTATCCAGCCACACAAAACCGACGGGTACTGCGGCCTCGTTCAATGCCACCCAGACCAGACCGCGACCGATCGCCTGCTGCAGCAGTTCCGGTGGGATCGACATGGCCGAGTAACTCGCCCACGCCGGATGACCACGGAACAATTGCACGGCCTGGCGCTCGATCGCGCACAAGGCGTCGACCTGACCCGGATCTGCACGTTCGATCAGGAATGACATCGTGGTTCCGCAATCCGCACAACGGCCGTGTCGCCGCCAGAGGGCGCAAAGCCTAACCCAACCGGGATGACATCGGTGCTTACTGGAACTGCCACGACTCGATCGACAGTTTCACCTTGTACGGCAATTTCTCGGCGTACACCTTTTTCGGCAGCGGCGGCTGGCGCGTGGCGTCCCATTCCCGATAGTCGACCGCCCAGCCATCCTGCTGCAACAGCGCCGGCAACCGGTCCGTACCGAAGCTCAGTTCGGCCGGACCACTGTCGGCACGCAGACCCAGCACCCAGGCGCGCAGGTTGCGCAGCGGCACTTCCCAGCCCAGCGCCTTGCGCATCAGCGCCTCGGCATCCGGGCCGCGCAACGGGCCCGATCCGAGACCCTCCAGCAGGGCTTCATCCGGGCCACCGCTGAGGCGAAAACTCTTGCCCGTGATCGGTGCGCGCAGCACGAATTCGTACTGGTCGCCGTTCTGCGTCCAGCTGAAACTGCCGCTGCCGCCGTCCTTTCCGTCGGAAACGCCGAGGCGTCCCTGCAGCACCCAGTGATCGGCATGCGCCAGCGCCTGCTCGCGTTGAACCTGGGCATTGAGCAGCCCGGTATCGCCCTTCATGCGCACCGCGGGCACGCAGGCGGCGAGCAGCAGCGGCAGCGCGACCGCGAGAAAACGGAGATTTCGCGTCATGGTTGCAACCGCTTCAGGGCTTCCTGCAGGCTGCTGCTGTGCGGATCGAGTTTGCGCACTTCGTCGAAGATCCGCTGCGCGTCCTGCGTATGGCCCAGCTTCCAAAGCACCTCGCCCAGGTGCACGCCGACGTCGGCATCCTTGCGCGCCAACCACGCGCCGCGCAGGGCCTGCGCGGCCTGATCCAGGTTGCCCATGCGGTATTGCAGCCAGCCCCACGAATCGGCAATGGCTGGATCATCCGGTTTGGCTGCGCGGGCGGCACTGAGTAAGCGCTCGGCCTCGGGCAGGTCGCGGTTCGCATCGGCCAAGGTGTAGCCGAGCGCATTGCTGGCGTCGACATCGCCTGGCTTGATCTTCAGCAGATGCTGGAAATCCTGCACCGCCTGATCGATCTGGCCTGCCTGGGCATAGGTCAGGCCGCGGTCGTACAGCAGCGCCGGATCGTCAGGTGCCACCTGCAACGCGTGACTGAAGGCGGCCTCGGCCTTCGCATACTTCTGTTCGCGCAGGTACAACTCGGCATCGGCCTGCCAGACCTGCCGCAGTTGCGCCGGCTGATTGAGATAGCTCAGCTGCATCTGCTCCAGCATTTGATGCGCGTCGGCCTGCCGGCCTTGCGAATGCAGCAGCAGCGCACTGCGCAGGTCGGCGTCGAACGCGTGCGCATCGTCATCGCCCACCTGCTCGTACCAGGCCAGTGCCTCGGCCTCGCGATGCTGCATCTCGGCTAGTTGCCCCAACAGGTAGGCGTTGCTTGAACGTACGGCGGGTGTCGCCTTCTGCAGCTCCTGGTACAACGCCGCCAGCGCTTCTTCATTCTTTTCGTGCGCAGCCAGACCTGCACGCATCGAGTAGATGTCGGCGTTCTGTGGCCCCTGTTCGAGCAACCTGGCCGCGCCGGCATAGTCACCGGCCTGGCTGAGCAGGCCGGCATAGGCCAACCGCAGCTGGGTATTCTTCGGCGCCTTCGCCAGCGCCTTCTGCAGCAACACGCGGGCACCCGCGCGATCACCGTCCTTGAACTTCATCTGCGCCGCCCAGGCGTAGGTTTCGGCACTCTTGAAACGCTGCACCGCCGCGTCGGCGATCTGCACGGCGTAGGCGTGCCGCCCGAACTTGTCGCCCAGTTCGCTCATCGCCAGCCACGCCTGTGCCTCGCCGGGCAGGCGCTGTGGCGTCGCCAGGGCTTCCAGCAGACGCGCCGCCTGGGCCTGATCGCGGGCACCCACCAGCACCCGGCCGAACTGACGCCAGGCATCTTTGTCGCCGCTGCCGGTCAGCAGCTCCAACTGACGGCGCGCCTCATCGGCATCGCCACGATTCAGCGCAAGCTCGGCGCGCGCCTGGGCCATCTCGGCCGGCTTCGCGCCCAGCGCCTGCCAGCGGTCCAGTGCGCGCTGGGCAGCTGCATTGTCATTCACGGCAATTGCCAGGCCGGCAGCCCGTTCGGCCACCCCGGGATCGTTGCTCAGCGCCATCGCCTTCTCGTAATGGTCCGATGCCGCCTTCAGGTCGGTGCGGCTCAGCGCCATCTCGCCGGCCAGCAATTGCGCCATCACGTCATGATCAGCGTCCGGCGTGGCCACCACCAGATGGGCCAGCGGCTGCGCTGTGCCGGCCGTTTTCTGCGCAGACCGCAGCGGCGTACCGGCGCAACCAGCCAGGCCCAGCGCCAGCAGCGCAAGTGCCGTAAAATGCCGCAGTTGCTTGAACTTGCTTGCCCCGCTCCGCACACTACTCTCCATCCACATGCCTGTTCCGATCGCACTGCTCGTCGCAGGGCGACATTGCACCAAGCTTAGCCTACGCCGCCGGATTCCTGCCGCCGAGATGCTCTCCTCACCATGCCGCTGATCGCCCTCGGGCTCAATCACCTCACCGCGCCGGTCAGCCTGCGCGAGCAGGTGGCGTTCGATACGGACGCCGCGGGTGAGGCTTTGCTCGAGCTGACCCGCGAACCGGGCGTGGAAGAGGCGATGATTCTGTCCACTTGCAACCGCACCGAGCTGTATGTCGGCGTGGCGGCCGGTGCCGAGGACATTCCACTGGCATGGCTGAGTCGTCATCATCGTCTGACTCCCGGCAAGCTGGATGAGTTCCTGTATCGGCACGATGAAGACGACGCCGTGCGCCACATGTTCCGCGTCGCCACAGGGCTCGACTCGATGGTGCTGGGCGAACCGCAGATCCTCGGCCAGGTGAAGGATGCCTACCAGCAGGCGCGCGGTGCGCAGACACTGAAAGCACCGCTGGACCGGCTGATGCAGCAAACCTTCGCCGTAGCCAAGCGTGTGCGCACCGACACCCGTATCGGCGCGCACACGGTCTCGGTCGCGTTCACGGCGGTGCGGCTGGCCGAGCAGGTATTCGCCGATCTCCAACAGGCCTGCGTATTGCTGATCGGTGCCGGCGATACGATCGAGCTGGCCACGCGGCATCTCGCCGAGAAGCAGGCGCGCCGGATCATCGTCGCCAACCGCACGCTGGAAGCCGCGCAGGAACTGGCCGGCCGCTACGGCGGTTACGCGATCGCGCTGGCCGACCTGCCGCAGCATCTGGCCGAGGTCGACATCGTGATTTCCTCCACCGCCGCACGGCAACCGATCGTGACCCGCGCGATGGTCGAGCAGGCGATGGCGACACGCCGGCGCAAACCCATGTTCATGGTCGACATCGCGGTACCGCGCGACATCGAGGCCAGTGTGGGCGAGCTGCCTGACGTCTATCTGTACGGCATCGACGATCTGCGTCAGGTGATCGATGAGAACCTTCGCTCGCGCGCCGCCGCCGCGCACGATGCCGAAGCGATCATCGATCTGCAGGTAGGCCGCTACATGGCCTGGCGCCGCGCGCTGACCTTGAAGAATCCCGCAGTGGATATGCGCCAGCACGCGGAAATCTACCGTGATGAAGTGCTGGGCAAGGCCCGCGCGATGCTGGCCAACGGCAAACCGGCCGACGAGGTGCTGGCGTTTCTTGCCAACACGCTGACCAACAAGCTGCTGCACCACCCCAGCGCGCGTCTGCGCGAGGCGGCGCTGAGCGGCGATCTGGATCTGTTGCATGCGGCGGGCCGTTTGTACGGACTGGACCAAGAAGTGAGTGAAGAGGAGTGAGGAGTTAGAGAAAGCACCACCCCGCCTTTACTCTTTTCTCACTCCTCTCCACTCACTCCTCAACCATGACCCCATCGATCCGTCGCAAGCTCGAAGCACTGGCCGAACGCCACGAAGAAATCGGCCTGTTGCTGTCGCAACCCGACGTGCACGCCGACAACACCCGATTCCGCGAGCTCTCTCAGGAGTATGCGCAGCTCGAGCCGGTCACCACTTCGCTGCGCGAGCACGACCAGGCCGAACGCGAGCTGGCCGAAACCCGCGCCATGCTGAATGATCCCGAGCTGCGTGAAATGGCGCTCGACGATGTGCGTCGGCTGGAGCAGCGTCTGCTCGACCTCGACAGCGAACTGCAGCTGCTGCTGCTGCCGAAGGACCCGCGCGACCAGGCGAACCTGTACCTGGAAGTGCGGGCCGGCACCGGCGGCGACGAGGCCGCGATCTTCGCCGGCGACCTGTTCCGCATGTACCTGCGCTACGCCGAAGGGCGCCGCTGGCACGTCGAGATCCTCAGCGAGCATGCAGGTGAACATGGCGGTTACAAGGAGATCGTGGCCCGCATCGAAGGCAACGGCGCGTACTCGCAGCTGAAGTTCGAGTCCGGCACCCACCGTGTGCAACGCGTGCCGGAGACCGAATCGCAGGGCCGCATCCACACCTCGGCCGCGACCGTGGCGATCCTGCCGGAACTCGACGAGATCGACGAGATCGAGATCAATCCGGCCGACCTGAAGACCGACACCTTCCGTGCATCAGGCGCGGGCGGCCAGCACGTCAACAAGACTGACTCGGCGATCCGCATCACTCACCTGCCGACCGGCACGGTGGTGGAATGCCAGGAAGAACGCAGCCAGCACAAGAACCGTGCCCGCGCGATGAGCCTGCTCAAGGCGCGCCTGCTCGACACCGAACGCAGCAAGCAGAATGCCGAACAGGCCGAGGCGCGCCGGCTGCAGGTCGGCTCCGGCGATCGCAGCCAGCGCATCCGCACCTACAACTACCCGCAGGGCCGGATCACCGACCACCGCATCAACCTCACGCTCTACCGGTTGCCCGAGATCATGCAGGGCGACATGGCCGAACTGGTCGACACGCTGACCCGCGAGCATCAGGCCGATCAGTTGCAGGCGCTCGGCGGCATCTGACAACGCCGTCACGGCGTACCGGGTTAACCTGCGGCGAAGCCACATCCAGCGAGATAGCCATGGACAAGCACTATCGCAAGGCGATGAAGGAACTGCAGCTCGAATTGATACGGCTGCAACACGGCCTGAGCAGCAGCGGCAAGCGGTTGCTGGTGATCTTCGAAGGCCGCGATGCCGCCGGCAAGGGCGGCACCATCAAAGCCATCACCGAGAGCCTGGACACTCGCGACTATCGCATCGCCGCGTTGCCCAAACCGAACGGGCGGGAGGCCACGCAATGGTATTTCCAGCGCTACGTCGCTCACCTGCCCAGTGCCGGCGAGTTCGTCCTGTTCGACCGCAGCTGGTACAACCGCGCCGTAGTGGAACCGGCGATGGGCTTCTGCAGCCCGAAGGAATATGAGGCCTTCCTCGACGCGGTGCCCGCGTTCGAGAAACTGCTCGTCGATGACGGCATCATCCTGCTCAAGTACTGGCTGGCGGTGGATCAGGCCGAGCAGGAAAAGCGCTTCGCCGAGCGCGCCGACAATCCGCTGAAGCGCTGGAAGCTCTCGCCGGTGGACCTGACTGCGCGGCAGAAATACGTCGAGATGGGCAAGCTGCGCGACGTGATGATCGAGCGCACGCACGCGGTCAACGCGCCATGGTTCGTCGTCGATTTCAACGACCAGAAGCGCGGCCGCGTCAACCTGATCCGGCATCTGCTGCAGCAGGTGCCATTCGAAGACAAACCGATCGCCGACGTGAAGCTGCCCAGGCTCAAGGGCAAACCGAAGACCGAGCACATCACCGACAAGGCCGTGCTGGTGCCGGACACGTTCTGATCCTCAGCCGGTATGGAAACCGCGCAGATCATGCCCAGACAGATCATGCTCGGTGAGATCCGCGCGATCGACCGTCTCGACGCGTGCCGCCGGCGGCCCCTGCAGCAACCAGCGCTCCAACGCATCGAGCGCTTCCGCTTCGCCGCTGGCCAGCACTTCCACGCTTCCATCGAACCGGTTCTTCGCATGCCCGGCCAGGCCGAGGCGCAACGCCTGCTCGCGGGTGCTGGCGCGGAAGAACACGCCCTGCACCTTGCCGCAGACGATGAACCTCGCGCTCGGCATCACGGCATCTCCATCACGGCTGGCCGATAGCCGCCTCGAGTGAGGCGGCGGTGACCGGGCCAATGAACGGTTTGGCCACCGTGCCGTCCGGGCGAATCAGATAAGTGGTGGGCAAACCGCGCGGTTCGTCGAAATCCTTCAGCGGCTTGTCCAGCGTGACCTGGGCGATCGGGTAGACCACCGGATGCTTGGCGATAAATGCCTTGATGTCGGCCGGTTCGCTGTCGTCGTAGGCCAGGCCGATTGCCGCGACGTTCTTGTGCGTGGCGACGAAATGCGAGATGTCCGGCATCTCCTTGATGCATGGCACACACCAGGTCGCCCAGTAGTTGACGATTACCCACTTGCCGCGCTGCGCGGCCAGGTCGAACGTCTTGCCGTCCAGCGTGGTGACATGCAGTGCCGGCTGCGCGGGCATGGCGGCCTGCGCGGGCGCCGCGAACGCCAATGCCACGGCCAATGCGGCCACCGGAGTGGAAATGGATGAGAACAAGGTCATGCGGGTAGTTCCTCGGTATCGGCGGCGGGGCCGGTGCTCACGGGATAGATCTGGTCGAGCCGTACGCCCAGCTTCGCTTCCAGCACTTCGGCCAGTTCGGCCAGCATAGTCAGCAATTCCGGCGGCAGTTCGATGCCCAATGCCTTGGCCTCCTGCACCGGCTGCAACGGCAGGGGATAGTCGATATGCCGGTATATGCGCAGCAGATCGGTGCAATCGAGGCTGCGGCAGAGCAGCCAGCCGCCGGCCTCGCCGCGCTGGATCAGGTCGGCCTCGCGCAAGTCCTCGAAATAGGCCGCGATCAGCGCGCTGCGCAGGTACGGTTCCTTGGCGCGCACGCCGGCCGGATCCACGCAGCCACCGGCCCGCTGGGCTTCCACGAAATGTCTCAGCACCACCAGCAGTCCGAGGAACTCGGAACCTTCCGGCAACGTTTCCATCGGCGCGTGATATTCGAACGCCGACGCTGAAGCGGCAATCGACGCAGCCAGGATCACGATCACCCACGACAGATAAATCCACAGCAGGAAGATCGGGATAGCCGCCAGCACGCCGTAAATTTGCTGGTAGGTCTGCGCATGCTGCACGAACATGGTAAAGCCCCAGCGCGCGATCTCGAACAGCACCGCGCCGAGCAGTGCGCCGATCGCCGCGTCACGGCGCGACACCTTGCAGTTCGGGATCACCGAATACATCAGCCACAGCGTGAAAAACGTCACCAGGAACGGCAGCGTGCCCAGCAGGCTGCGGGCGATGCCGCCCAGCTGGTTCGCGGCGCTGTGCAGCAACGGCACGGCGGTGACGTAGGAGGTCACCGCGATGCCGCCGACCACCAGGATCGGCCCCAGCGTCAACGCCGCCCAGTACAGCAGCAGGCGCGACCCCCAGTTGCGCGGCTGATGCACGCGCCAGATCCGGTTCAACCGATCCTCGATGCTGATCATCATCGACACCGCGCTGAACAGCATCACCAGGATGCTGATGCCGGTGAGCTTGCTGGCATTGGCCGCGAAGCCAAGCATGGTGTTCTGCACCGCCTCGCCCGCCGACGGCACGAAATTGTCGAACACGAAGTCGATCAGCGTATCGCGCGCCGGCTGGAAAACCGGAAACGCCGAGAACATCGCCAACACCGCCACTGTCAGCGGTACCAGCGACACCAGCGTGGTGTACGACAGGGCGCCCGCCGTCTCGAAACACTTGTCGTCGACAAAGCGTTGCCAGATGAAGCGGCTGAAACTCGCCGTACGATCGCGATTGAAACGCCGGACCATCGGTATCCTTGCGTAGGGCGGCACAGTGCCGCGGCCAACCATCGTGGGTATCGGTCGTTACACTAGCGTATTGCCGATGAATGTCCCAAGCACACGAGCCACGCCCACATGAGCCCCATTCGCATGAGCTCCCGCGCATGAACCACGAAATCCTTGTCCTGTACTACAGCCGCAGCGGCCACACCGCCCAGATGGCACGCCTCATCGCGCGCGGCATCGAGGAAGTGCCAGGCATGCGCGCACGCCTTCGCCAGGTGCCTCCGGTGTCGCCGGTGACCGAAGTGGCACAGCCGCCCGAGCCCGAGGACGGCGCACCGTACGTGCAGCGACAGGATCTGCTCGACTGCATCGGACTGGCGATGGGCAGCCCCACCCGCTTCGGCAACATGGCCGCGCCGCTGAAATATTTTCTCGACTCGACCGGCGCCGAATGGGCCAGCGGCGCGCTGGTCGGCAAGCCCGCCGTGCTGTTCACCTCGACCAGCACCATGCACGGAGGCCAGGAATCCACCTTGCTGACGATGGCGCTGCCGCTGCTGCATCACGGCATGCTGCTGCTAGGTGTGCCGTACACCGAACCGGCGCTGACCACCACGCAGAGCGGCGGCACCCCGTACGGTGCCAGCCATGTCGCCGGCGCCAAAGGCGACAATCCGATCAGCGAACATGAACGCGAATTGGCCCGTGCGCTGGGCCGCCGGCTCGCCGACACCGCACGCAAGCTGGCCGGTAACGCATGAGCGCGCCCTCCCCACTGCCAACGGAACAACGGATCGGCCTGCTCGCCTGGGCCGCGCTGGTCGTGCTGCAGCTGCTCTGGCATGCGTGGCTGTTTCCCGCGCAGCACATGCCGGCGTGGCTGCTGCTCTCGATCACGGTGATCCCACTGCTGCTGCCGCTGCTGGCGATCCGCGATGCACGCCGTGCCTTGCTATGGGTTGGCATCCTCAGCCTGTTCTATTTCTGCCACGGCATCGCCGAAGGCTGGAGTTCGTCCGCCGAACGCGGGCTGGCGCTGGCCGAAATTGTGCTCACCCTGTTGTTGATCGGCACTCTCGGTGCCGGCGTGAAGCGCAAACAACGCGGTTAACCAACTCTATATAGCCTGGTTGCCTATACTCGGGGGATTGCAGCGAGGAGAGCTTCTCATGGGATTCCTGCAGGACGCGCCGCAACTGCCGCATCCTTATCGCAGCGACCGCTCGCTGCTGGCCTTGCTCGATCGCGCGCTACCGGCCGGTCGACGAGCCGCGCTGGACGCCGATCTCGATGCGTTGGGCGATTACGCGCAGATGGCATGGCGTCGCGCATACGCGACGACACGCCGCAAGCCGGTACTGACGCAGTGGGATGCGTGGGGGCAGCGGGTCGATCGGATTGAGCTGACCACGGCATGGCAGGAAGGCCCGCAACTCACCACGCGACATGCGGTGCTCGCCGCCGGCCACGCGGACAGCGAACATGCGCGACTGGAGGAGTTCGCCCGTGTCTATCTGTATCACCTCGCCAGCGAGTTCTATACCTGTCCGCTGGCAATGACCGACGGTGCAGCGACGGCGATCAAAGCGTCCGGCAATCGCGAATTGATCGAACGCGCGCTGCCGCATTTCCTCAGCCGCGACGCTTCGACCCTCTGGCTCAGCGGCCAATGGATGACCGAGAACAGCGGCGGCTCCGATGTGGGCAACACCGAAACCGTTGCACGAAAAGACACCAGCGGCCAATGGCGACTGTACGGACGCAAGTGGTTCAGCTCGGCAGTCGTCGGCGAGGCGGCGCTGGCGCTGGCGCGGCCCGAAGGTGCAGGAGCCGGCACTGCTGCGCTGGCGCTGTTCTATGTCGAAACGATGGACGGTGAACGGCGCAAGCCGGAACTCGTGGTCGATCGCCTGAAGGACAAGCTCGGCACACACGAACTGCCCACCGCGGAAATCCATCTGGACGGCCTGCCCGCCTGGCCGCTGGGCGAGCTTGCCCACGGTGTCCGTCAGGTGGCGCCGATGCTCAATGTCACCCGAACCTGGAACGCAATCTGCGCGATCGCGAGCATGGCGCGCGCGATCAGCCTGGCGCGCGATTACGCGACGCGCCGACAGGCGTTTGGCCGTCCATTGATCGAGCAGCCGCTGCATGCGCAGACACTGGCTAACATGCAAGCCGAATTCGAGGCTGCGTTCGCGCTGGCGTTCGAGGTCGCTCACCTGCTCGGCCGCGTCGAGCATGGTGCCGCCGCACCGCAGGAAGCCGCGCTGCTGCGCCTGCTCACGCCGCTGGCCAAGCTGTGGACCGGCAAGCTGGCGGTGAAGCTGTGTTCCGAGGCGCTGGAGTGTTTCGGCGGCGCCGGCTACATCGAGGACACCGGCCTGCCGCAGCTGCTGCGCGACGCGCAGGTGTATGCCATCTGGGAAGGCACCACCAATGTGCTGTCGCTGGATAGTCTGCGCGCGCTGGCTGGCGACAGTTTCGAAGCTCTGCGCGCGTCCAGCGCCATTTGGCTGGCCGGCAACGACGACATGCACGCGGCCAGCGCGATCCGGCAGACGCTGGACGCCGCCGCACGCTGGCTCGACCAGCACGCGACCGCGCGCGACACGCTGGAGGCCGGCGCACGCGGCCTCGCCTTCACGCTGGCCCGCTGTGCGAGTGCCGCATTGCTGGCACGCCAGGCCACCTGGTCGCGCCAGCACGGCGAGCAACGTTCGGCGGCAGCGCTGCGGCGCTTCGTCGGCCGCGGCCTCGATCGGCTGGTGACACCGGATGCCGGCGACACCGCGCTATTGCTGGGATGACCTTTCGCTGGTTGTTGTTGTAGGTGTAGGAGCCCGCTCGCGGGCGATGCTGTTGTTCTGATTTTCCCCACCCGACATCAAAGCAACAGCATCGCCCGCGAGCGGGCTCCTACAACGACACGATAAACCAGGGCGGCGAGCGCTTCAGGTGAGCACAGGCTAAAATGGCCCGTCCCTCTCCTCTTCGGCCACCCGCATGCAGCATCTGACCATCGTCACCACCGGCGGCACGATCGACAAGATCTATTTCGACGACAAGTCGGACTACAAGATCGGCGCGCCGCAGATCGGCGAGATCCTCGGCCAGCTCGGCGTGGCGTTCCAGTTCGACGTGATTCCGATCCTGCGCAAGGACAGCTTGCACATGGGTGCCGAGGACCGCGCGCTGGTGCGCTCGACGATCGAGGCCCAGCCGCATCGCCATGTGCTGGTCACCCACGGCACCGACACCATGGTGGAGACAGCGAAGGAACTGGCGACGATCAAGGGCAAGGTGATCGTGTTGACCGGTGCGTTGAACCCTGCGCGTTTCCAGGGCTCCGATGCGGTGTTCAACATCGGCTGCGCGGTGGCCGCGGTGCAAACCCTGCCCGACGGCGTCTACATCACCATGAACGGCCGCGTGTGGGACCCGTCGAAGGTGCGCAAGAACCGCGACGCCAACCGTTTCGAGGAAGTGGGCGGCTGAGCGCATCGACTTCCTCTCCCCCGTGAGAGGGAGTCGAGCTCACAGCATGCCGGTCTCGAGTTTGGCGGCGTCGGACATCATCGAATGGGACCATGGCGGATCGAACACCAGATCCACGTCCGCCTCGGCCACGGTGGGAATCATTTCCAGTTTGGTGCGGGCGTCGTCCACCAGAATGTCCCCCATGCCGCAGCCCGGCGCGGTCAAGGTGAGCTTCACATAGACCTTGCGCTCGCCCGATGCGGTCTGTTCCAGGCTCAGGTCATAGACCAGCCCCAGCTCCACTACGTTGACCGGGATCTCCGGATCGAACACGGTGCGCAGCTGATCCCAAGCCAGTTTTTCCACATCCGCGTTGGTGGCATCGGCGGGCACCTCGATCGGAGCAGGCGGCTCCTTGCCCAGCGCGTCGGCGTCGTTGCCGGCGATGCGGAACAGGTTGCCTTCCACGTACACGGTGAAACTGCCGCCCAACGCCTGGGTGATGTAGCCGATCTGGCCGGCAGGAAGGCTCACCACGTCGCCTTGCGGCACCATGACGGCGCTGCAGTCACGCAACAAGGTGAAGGGTTCGCTGCTTAGACTGAAACCACTCATGCCACTTGCCAATCCCGTATCTGCGAGTACGACCACGCGTCGAACCCAGGTTGTCTATTATGCCGTTCGCCGCGCGGACCCGCTTGTCTCAGATCAGGCCGGAATCGTGGAACTCAAGGGAATGCCGCCATGCACTCGTCGGCGACGCCTGCCGGCATGACGTTATGATGAGCACTTTGCCTGATGGACAAACGCATGTTCCAAGCCACCCCGCCGTGCCGTCATCGATGAGCGTGCGCAACGTATTGATGTTTGCTTTCGCGCTGTTCAGCGCCGCGATGCTGGGGCTGGCCGCCGGTGCGGTATGGATGGTTGCTGCCCTGTATCTGCGTCAGCCGCTGCCGTGGCTGGTAGTGCCGATCGGCGCGCTGCTGGCTTGGGCCATCCGCAGCTACGTGCGTTCGGCGGGTGTCGGTGCCGCGCTGTTGGCGGTATGGGCCACGATGCTGGCGGCGATCTACGTGAACATGCTGATCGCCGGCGTGCTGATCTCCGGCAACATGGGCATGGATCTGATCGAGACCTTGCGTACGGCCGGTGCCGGCATGCTATGGCAACTGGCGCGCATGGCATGGTCGCCGGCGGATATCGGCTGGACCACGCTGGCCATGCTGCTGGCCGCGTGGCTGGCCTGGCGCACGCCACGCAAGCATGCGCGCACCGTGGCGACCGGCAAGTAGCTCAGGCGTCGATCGCCTTCAGCTCCGTCACCAGTTCGCCCATCGCCGCCTGGCCGTCGCCGTACAGCATGCGTGTGTTGTCGGCGTAGAACAGCGCATTCTCGATGCCTGCAAAGCCAGTGCCCTTGCCGCGCTTGATCACGATCACGTGCTTGGCCGCACTGACATCGAGAATCGGCATGCCGTAGATCGGTGAAGCCGGGTCGGTCTTGGCCAGCGGATTCACCACGTCGTTCGCGCCGATCACCAGCGCCACGTCGGTGGCCGGAAATTCCGGATTGATGTCATCCATGTCGGCGATCAGGTCGTACGGCACCCCGGCCTCGGCCAGCAGCACGTTCATGTGGCCGGGCATGCGGCCGGCCACGGGATGGATCGCGAATTTCACCTTCACCCCGCGCTTCAGCAACAGCTGGGCGAACTCCCACACCTTGTGCTGCGCCTGCGCCACGGCAAGACCGTAGCCGGGCACGATCACTACGCGCTCGGCGTACGCCATCATCACCGCCGCATCGGCCGCGTCGATCGGCTTCTGGGCGCCCTCGATCGCCTGCGCCTCGCCGCCGGCCGCGCCGAAGCTGCCGAACAGCACGTTGCCGATCGAACGGTTCATCGCCTTGGCCATCAACTGGGTCAGCAGCGTGCCGGCGGCGCCGACCACCATGCCGGCGATGATCATCGCCTCGTTGCCCAGCACGAAACCCTCGAACGCCACCGCCAGCCCGGTGAATGCGTTGTACAGCGAGATCACCACCGGCATGTCCGCGCCACCGATCGGCAAGGTCATCATCAGCCCGAACAGCAGCGCCAGCACGAAGAACACCGCGATCAGCGGCAGGCTGGCATGGCCGCAAGCCAGCAGGATGCCGATCAGCACCGCCGCGGCAAGCAGCAGCAGATTGACCGCTCGCTGGCCCGGAAACACGAAACGCTTGTCCAGCCAGCCCTGCAGCTTGGCGAACGCGATCAGCGAACCGGAAAAGCTCACCGCGCCGATCAGCGCGCCAAGCACGCCCAGCGCCAGCTCGACCGGGGACAATGCGACCATCGCCGGCATCGGCGTCAGCGCATTGATCGCCCAGCTCTCCGGGCGCAACGGCGAGGTATCCGGGATGCCAGGCGGATGCAGGATCGCCAGCGTGCGCACGTAACCGATCAGCTCGACCGCGCCGATCGCCGCCGCCGCGCCGCCGCCCATGCCGTTGTACAGCGCCACCATCTGCGGCATCGCGGTCATCGCCACGCGCTTGCCGCTCCACCAGGCGGCGCTGACGCCGATCAGCACGGCGGCGATGATCAGCCCACGGTTCTGCATGTCCGGCAGGAAGAACGTGGCCAGCACCGCCAGCAACATGCCGTAACCGGCCCAGACGATGCCGCCGCGCGCCGTGCGCGGCGAACTCATGCGTTTCAGACCCAGGATGAACAGCAATGCGGCGAGGAAGTAACAAGCCTTGATCACGATCGGCAGCCAGCTCATCAGTGAGCTCCCTTGCCGGCATCCGGCTTGCTGGGCTTGAACATCTCCAGCATCCGCTCGGTCACCACGTAGCCGCCGGCGGCGTTGCCGGCGCCCAGCAGGACGCCGATGAAGCCGATCACGATCTCGAACCGCGTCTGCGCATGGCCTAGCGCAATCATCGCCCCAACCAGCACAATGCCGTGCACGAAGTTGGAACCGGACATCAGCGGCGTGTGCAGGATCACCGGCACCCGCGCGATGATTTCGTAGCCGGTAAACGCAGCCAGCATGAAGATATACAGCGCCAGGAAACCGTCGATCATGACCCCACCCCCTATGAGAGCCGCCCGCCAGGACGTAGTGCTCGCATCATACGGGTGCGGGTCAACCCGTGCGAGCCTGCTGCGTTGATTACGGGAACCGAACCGATGGAGCCCGAGGATGCGTCATCCGACGATGCGGACGAGGCGGCCATGAGCAGCGTGGCCGGTACGCTCGACGCTGAACTGCTGAGCGACACCCGCGAGACTCCCGCCACGCTGGACGCGTTTCTGGCGCAGGTCGAGCGGCGCGCGTTCCGCATGGCCGAGCTGCAGCTGCGCCAGCGCGAGGACGCCATGGACGCGGTGCAGGACGCCATGCTGCGGCTGGTCAAGCATTACCGCGACAAACCCGCCGTGGAATGGTCGCCGCTGTTCTGGGGCATTTTGCGCCGGCGCATCGTCGATCTGCAGCGCCGCCGCAAGGTACGCTCGATCGTAGTGGGCTGGCTCGGCGGCGGGCGCGACGACGATGGCGACGAACTGCCTTCGTGGGAACCCGCCGACCATGGCCCCGGACCGCTCGACCGGTTGCACGATGCGCAGTCGTACGCCGACATGGCCGCCGCGGTCAGCCAGCTGCCGCAGCGCCAGCGCGAGGCTTTCATGCTGCGCATGCTGGAAGGGCTGGACGTGGCGGAGACCGCACGCGCCATGGGCTGCTCCGAAGGCAGTGTAAAAACACATCTCTCACGCGCGATGCATCATCTGCGCGATCAACTGGAGGACTGGCGATGACCTCGTCCGATAAGAACCGGCCCGACAAACATTTCGAACAGCGTGCCCGCAAGCTCTGGCACGAAGCAGCCCAGCGCATCGATCCGGCCACCGCCGGGCGCCTGCGCGCGGCACGGCGGCGGGCGCTGGAAACGAAACAGGCACCGGTACACCACACCGTCCGCTGGCTGATCCCGACCGGCGCCTTCGCAGTGATCGCACTGGCCGCGATGATGGTGTGGCAGCCATTGCCGCGGCATCATGCGGCAACATCCACGCCAGCCGTCTACGGCACCGCCAGCGCAACGGCCGATGTCGACAACGATCTGCCGCCAGATGCCGACAAGACCGATCCGAACCTCTATCAGAACCTCGACTTCTATGGCTGGCTGGCTACCGCCGACAGCCATCCGGCAACCCGCTGAGCCATGACCAGACTCCTACGCCCGCTCCTCCTCCCGCTGCTGGCCGCGCTGCTTGGCAGCGTGATGGCCATGCCGCTGCATGCGCAGAATGCGCCGGCGCACCCGTGGAGCAGCCTCGATCCGGCCCAGCGCGAAGTGCTGGCGCCGTTGCGGCAGGAGTGGGACAGCATGCCGCCAGGCAAGCAGGCGCACATGCTGAAGCGGTCCGAGCACTGGATCACCTTGCCGCCGCAAAAACGCGAGGAAGTTCGCCAGCGCATTGCCCGCTGGCAGCAGATGACGCCGGAAGAACGTCAGCAGGCACGCGAAAACATCCGCAAGTTCAATCAGCTGCCGCCTGAGCAGCGCCAACAGTTGCACAACACCTTCGAGCGCTTTCAGCAACTGCCGCCGGCACAGCGCGAAAAACTGATACGCGAATGGCACGCCCTGCCTCCTGCGCAACGCCTGCAATGGGGCCGCCCCGGCCACGGCCACCCGCCTCCCGGCAAGCCATGACCCAGCCCCGCCCCGCCTTGCGCGGGGCAGTTTGTTTTTGGACCGTCATCCCAGCGAAAGCTGGGATGACGGGCTAATGGCGAGTTTTTTGAAGCCCGCCAGGGTGACCCGGCCGCTTACGCATTGAACCGGGTTTCGCCGGCGTGGCTGAGACAGCTCTTGGCGACCAGTTCGTCATTGAAATCCGGCTGCAGCGCGCCGTCGTGCACCAGCAGTTCGATGAAGTTGACGACGTTGCGTGCATACATCTCCGATGCATGCAGCGGCGCGCCAGCCGGCAGGTTCAGCGGCCCCAGGATCACCACGCCGCCATGCTCGACCCGCTCGCCCGGCCGGGTCAGTTCGCAGTTGCCGCCACCCTCGGCGGCCAGATCGACGATCAGCGCACCCGGCTTCATGCCGTCGACCATCGCTGCCGTGAGGATCTTCGGTGCCGGCCGTCCCGGCACGGCCGCGGTGGTGACGATCACGTCGATCGATTTCAGATGTTCGGCCAGCGCCTGTTGCTGCGCGGCGCGCTCCTCCGCCGACAATTCGCGCGCGTAGCCGCCGCTGCCGGCCGCACTGACGCCGAGTTCGAGAAACTTCGCACCCAGCGATTCGACCTGTTCGCGGGTTTCCGGGCGCACGTCATAGCCTTCGATCTGCGCACCCAGCCGGCGCGCGGTGGCGATCGCCTGCAGTCCGGCCACGCCCGCGCCGATCACCAGCACTTTGGACGGCCGGATCGTGCCGGCGGCGGTGGTCAGCATGGGGAAGAACTTCGGCGAGGCCTCGGCGGCGATCAGCATGGCGCGATAACCGGCCACCGCTGCCTGCGAACTCAATACATCCATCGCTTGCGCCCGCGTGGTGCGCGGCAGCAGCTCCAGCGAAAACGCGGTCAGCTTGTGCGCGGTCAGCGCGGCTACCCGATCGGCCGCGCCGTAGGGACGCAGTTGGCCCACCACCACACTGCCCTCGCGCAAACCGGCGAATACCGCGTAGTCCGGCGGCAGCACGCAGGCCAGCAGATCGGCTTGTGCCAGCACGCCGGCGGCGTCGGCGAACTCGGCTTCGGCATAGGAACTGTCGGGAAAGCCGGCGGCACGTCCCGCATCGCGTTCCAGCAGGACGCGCAGGCCTTTGCCGTGCAGCTTCTTCGCCATCTCGGGCGTGATCGCCACGCGACGCTCCCCGGCGGCGGTCTCACGCAAAGCGGCTACGGTGATCGGCATGGTGCAGTCCCCTCGACAGTGGTCGGAACATCTTAGCGGCTTGCGACGCCGGTTTTGATCTCGGATCAAGCGAAAAGAGTAAGCTGACCCGCCGACACATGCGGCCCGCGCCGACCGGGGTCCTTGCCGGAGATCCCGATGCCCGTATCCACCACCACGCTTACCGATTTGCTGGCACTGGCGCGCAGCGCGCGCGAGCAGGCTTACGCGCCGTATTCGCACTTCCGGGTCGGTGCCGCGCTGCTGACCCGCGACGGCCGCCGATTCAGCGGTTGCAACGTGGAGAACGCGTCCTACGGTCTGTGCAATTGCGCCGAACGAACCGCGCTGTTCAGCGCGGTCGCCGCTGGGTGCCGACCCGGCGATTTCGTGGCTGTGGCCGTGATCGCCGATACCGACGGTCCAGTCAGCCCCTGCGGCGCCTGCCGCCAGGTGATGGCCGAACTGTGCGACGGCGCCATGCCGGTTTTGATGGCCAATCTGAGCGGCGACACACAGCAAACCACCGTGGCCGCGCTGCTGCCCGGCTCGTTCAAGCTGCCGCTGCCGGCGTGACCGTTCGCGCGCGGTCGGCCCGCCAGTTAGCATGGGCGTCTTCGCGTCCAAAGAACTAATCCATGCCCCCTGCCCTGTCCCTGCTCCAGCAACGCCATTCCATCCCATCGCGACAGCTGGGTGAGCCGGCGCCGGATGAGGCGACGCTGCAGGCGCTTCTCGAAGCGGCGATCCGCGTGCCCGATCACGGCAAACTGGTGCCGTTCCGGCTGATCCGTATGCAAGGCGACGCGAAGCTGCGCTTCGGCGAACGGCTGGCCGCGATCGCGATACGCAACAATCCCGACATGTCTGAAGCCAAGCAGGAGAAGGAGCGCCTCCGCTACACCTTCGCACCACTGGTCGTGGTGGTTGTCGCCTGCCTGCATGCCGACAGCAAGGTGCCTGAGATCGAGCAGAAGCTGTGCGCCGGCAACGTCGCCTACAACATCCTGCTCGGTGCACATGCGCTGGGCTTCGGCGCGCAATGGCTGACCGGCTGGGCTGCATATGACCGCGACGCGGCGGCGATACTCGGACTGGCGGAGCACGAACACGTGGTCGGTTTCGTGCACCTGGGTACACCGCAGGTCGAGGTACCCGATCGCGATCGCCCGGCGCTGGCCGATCTGCTCAGCGCATGGACGCCGTGAACACGCCGGCGAACGGACTTCCAGCCGTCCATCTGGTCGACGGCAGCTTGTATGTATTTCGCGCCTGGCATTCGATGCCGAACGAGTTTTTCGACGCGGACGGCCATCCGGTCAACGCCGTGCACGGCTACGCCCGCTTCCTGTGCGAGCTGCTGGAGCGCGCGCAGCCCGAGCACATCGCGGTGGCGTTCGACGCTTCGCTGACCAGCTCGTTCCGCAACGCGATCTATCCGCCGTACAAGGCCAACCGTGAGCTGCCGCCACCGGATCTGGAGCGCCAGTTCGTGCAGTGCCGCGCGATCACCGAGGCGCTCGGCATCCATCTGATGATCGACCACAGCTTCGAGGCCGACGACCTGATCGGCAGCACCGTATGGAGCCTGCGGGCGCACGGCTGGCGCAGCGTGATCGTGTCCGCCGACAAGGACTTCGGCCAGTTGCTGGGTACGCACGACGAACAGTGGGACTATGCGCGCGGCCTGCGCTGGGGTCCGGCTGGCGTACATGAAAAACTCGGCGTGCATCCGCACCAGGTGGCCGACTATCTCGCGCTGTGCGGCGATGCGGTGGACAACATCCCCGGCGTGCCCGGCATCGGCGCGAAAACCGCCGCAGCCTTGCTGAGCCATTTCGGCAGTCTCGACATCCTGCTCGATCGCATCGACGAGGTCGCGTTCCTGCGGCTGCGCGGTGCGGCGGCGTGCGCCGCGAAACTGCGCGAGCACGCCGAGCAGGCGCGACTGTACCGCCGGCTCACCCGCATCGCGCTGGATGCCCCCGGCGCCAGCACTCTCGAAGTCATGCTGCGCGCGCCCCGGCAACCCGCCCAGCTCGACAGCCTGTGCGAACAGCTGCGCTTCGGGGCTTTCACCCGCAGCCGGCTCCGCGCCTTGCTGCGCTGAACCCATCTCCTCGCTGCCGGTTGTCGCTGCCAGTCGGACAGTTCAACATGTCCGCCGGATTTCCCGGACCCTCGAGCACCCATGAACGATTCCGCCAGCCGCATTCCCGCCGACGCCAGCGCACCGGTGGAAACCCTGTACGAAGGCCGCTGGCTCAGCCTGCGCAAGCGCGGCCGCTGGGAGTATGCCGAGCGCAACAATCCCGGCGGCGCGGTCATCATCCTGGCGGTGACGCCTGACGACCATGTGCTGTTCGTCGAGCAATACCGCGTATCGATCCTGCAGAACACGATCGAGATGCCGGCCGGGCTGGTCGGCGACGAAATCGGCATGACCGACGAGAGCGCACTGCTCGCCGCACAGCGCGAGCTGGAGGAAGAAACCGGCTATCGCTGCGAGCGGGTGGAATTCGTGCATTGCGGCCCGTCGTCATCCGGCATGAGTACCGAGATGATCACCTTCGTGCGGGCATGGGGGCTCACCAAGGTCGGTCCGGGCGGCGGCGACGAAACCGAAAACATCGTGGTGCACGAAGTACCGCGCCGGGAAGCCGGTGCCTGGCTGTTCGCCCGTTCCGCCGAGGGTTATTCGATCGATCCCAAGCTGTTTGCGGGGCTGTGGTTCATCGAACATTTCCGTTCGGCCACCTCGGGGCCCTAAAGATTTCTCCGGTGCGGCCGATCTCAGGATCAATGGTCCCTTGATCCTGGAACGCCCACCATGAAATCCCGTCTGCTTGTTTCCGCCCTGTGCCTGTTCGCTCCGATGGCAGCAAACGCAGCCTGCGCCGCCACGGATTTCGTCATCAAGAATTTCGCTGTCAGCGCCGGCTCTGGCGGCTTGAGCAGCAAGATGATCATGAAAGGTCAACTGGTCAACAACTGCGCCGAGGCTGCCGCCGCCCAGATCGAAGTCCAGGCCAAGGACAGCAGCGGCAACGTGCTGCAGTCCAAGAAAGGCTGGCCGGCCGGCACCACCAACATCGCGCCCGGTCAATCGGTGCAGTTCGACGTCGGCCGTCAATTCCACTACGACCCCAGCATGCAGACCTATGCCGCCGGCATCGTGAGCGTGCGCAGCTGGTAAGCCGGCGACGGCAACCATCCGCGGCCAGTGATAGCCGATCATGGGATGTCGCGCCGACGCGCGCTCTCCCGGCCGGCTGCGCGACTGCTCTAAAGTTTTCCGGGTCGCTGCCGCTTAACAGGTATCCCCCACCCGATGATGAGATAACCCGAGATGAAGAACATCCTGCTCGCCTCTGCCCTGCTCCTTGCCGCCCCCATGGCGGCACACGCAGCTTGCTCGGCCACCGATTTCACGATCCAGGATTTCAAGGTCGCCGCCGGTTCCAGCGGCCTGAGCTCGAAGATGACCATGAAAGGCCAGCTGGTGAACCATTGCGCCGAAGCGGCTGCCGCACAGGTCGAGATCCAGGCCAAGGACGCCAGCGGCAACGTGATCGCGAGCAAGAAGGGCTGGCCGGCAGGCACCACCAATATCGGGCCGGGGCAGTCGGTGGAATTCGACCTCGGCCGCCAGTTCCATTACGACCCCAACATGCAGACCTACGCCGCCGGCATCGCCAGCGTTCGCGCCTGGTAAGCAGACACGACGATCCACGCAGGCCTGACCAGGTTTCCTGATCGTCGCCAGCAAGCAGCAAACGAATACGGGTCGCCATCATGGCGGCCCGTATTCATTTGCTTGCACGCGTTGAATCGCTGATTCATCGAAGCCCCGCAGGGGACTGGCCCCTTCCTGCCGGTGGCCTAGTCCACTTCGCAGATACGAAAAGGCTCCGGAGTCCGGAGCCTTGAGGCACAACGCGCGCGCCAAAGGGATGTATCGCAGTCCGGGAAGGCAAACGGCCCACCGGTCGCTGCAAGAATCAGTGCAGCACGAACAACTTGTCGAAACCGGCCACACGCAAAGTGCTGCGCAACTCGGTGCCCGCGTTGACGATACGGATCTCGGCGCGGTCGGCGCCGGCGTGTTCGCGCAGCAGCAGCAGCATGCCCAGCGCCGAGCTGTCCATGCTGGTGACTTCGCCCAGGTCGATGACGTAGCTGCGCGCGGCGCCACCAGTGCCGAGGCAGGCCTCGTGAAAATCGCGATGGATGCTGAAATCGAAACGCTCGCCCAACTGCAGGGTCAGGCAATCGTGTTCGCTGTCGTGGTGGACGATCATGCTGTACTCCTCAAAACAATTCGATTTCGCCGGCATCCATCGAGCTCTGCAATGCCGGACCGCGGGAACGCAGACGCGCCTTTTCGCGCTGAATGGCCAGCCGGCTGCGCACCCGCTGCGCATGCTCGGCCAGGTTGTCGGCGTTGACCGGTGCGCAAGCCAGCTCCTCGATGTCACGCGTGCATTCGCCGACCACTTCCTGCAGCTCGACCAGCCGGGTGCGCGTCTGCCGCAGCAGCTGGCTGAGGATGTCCTCGAACTGCAGCGATCTGATCGTGGTGGAAACATCGCTGCCCAGGCCCCGATTGATCTCCACCACCTGGTCGGCGACCGCACTGGTGCGCGCGTCGCTCTCGGTGACGTGCGCCATCATGGCGTCGATGCCGCCCTTGGCCGACAGCGCCACGTTCAGGTCCTGCGAGGCCATCGTGCCGACCAGCCCACGCAATTGTTCCATCGCGGTACGTGCACGCTCGACGTGGCTGCCGATCTGCTCGTTGAACTGGTTGGAATTGCTGGCCAGGTTGCGGATCTCGCCGGCCACCACGGCGAAGCCGCGGCCGGACTCGCCCGCGCGCGCCGCCTCGATCGCGGCATTGAGCGCCAGCAAGTTGGTTTCCTCGGCGATCGTGTTGACGTTCTTCAGCAGTCCGAACACGGCATCCATCTCCTTCGCCATGCCGTCGATGCGGTAGACGATGCGCAGGCTTTCGCGCGACATCTGCACGATCATGCCGACGAAGTGCTGCAGCAAGTCACCGGTGCGGGCTGCGAAATCCTGCACCGAGACGCCACCATTCTGGGCGTCGATGATCTGCTTCAGCAGTGACTGCTGCAGCCCGGTCTTGTGCGACAGACCGTCGAACCCGCCGCCCAGTTCGGACACCGCGTCACGCAGCAGGTCGAGTCCCTGATGCAGCTCGCGGGTGGCGTGGCCGAGCTCGTCCACCAGCGCACCACGTACGTCCTCCAGCGCCTCGCGCACCGGGGTGCTGTTGCCGGCTTCAGCCATCGGCGCGGCCAGCAGCGGCCTGCGCCGGCTCTCGACAATCCATACCGCGGTGAGTACGACGATCAGCAGCGGCGCCAGCCATGCGGGATGCCACAGCAGCGCCAGCAACAGCGCGAGCGTGCTGGCGATCCAGCCGTAGAGCGGGCGGTCAGCGAAGATCCGGGCAATGTGAGATAGGACAACCATGAGCCGATATCCGATGTCAGGTGCGTGAAACACCGTCGTGGGGTTGGCGCGCCAGTGCGAGCAGGCGCGCGGCAATGTGATCAAGCGGCTGCATTTCCGCAGCCGCACCGAGTTTCCATGCGGCACCGGGCATGCCCCATACCACCGAGCTGGCCTCGTCCTGCACCAGCGTCGCCGCGCCGGCCTGTTTCAGTTCGAGCAGGCCGCGGGCACCGTCGTCGCCCATGCCGGTGAGCAGTACGGCAATGGTGCCCACGCCGGCGCTGGCCGCCATCGAACGGAACAACACGTCCACGCTGGGCTTGTGCCGGTTGACCGGCGGGCCATCGTGCAGCCGGCATACGTATTTGGCGCCGTCCCACATCACCAGCAGATGGTGGCTGCCCGGAGCAATGTAGGCATGGCCGGACTGGATCGGCTGGCCATCCTCGGCCTCGCACACGCGCATCGCCGAACACCGGTCCATGCGCGCGGCAAACGGGCCGCTGAAAGCCGCCGGAATGTGCTGGGTCACCAGGATAGGCGGCGCATCGGGCGGCATCGATTCCAACACCACGCGCACTGCTTCAGTGCCGCCGGTCGAGGCGCCGATCACGATGATCGGGCTGCCACCGCGGGTACCCGAGGTCTGTACGCGCGGCAGCACCGCATCCGCCGACAAACGCGGGGGCACATCCAGCCTGCGCACCGCCGTGCGTGCGCGCGGTTTGGCCCTGGCCGCCAGCTTCACTTTGGCGCAGATTTCCTGCGCGCTCTGACCGAAGCTGTTGGCCAGGTCACTGCTGGGCTTGGCCAGAAAATCCACCGCGCCCAGCTCCAGCGCGCGCAAGGTCACTTCGGCGCCTTGCACCGTCAGCGACGACACCATCACCACCGGCATCGGCCGCAACCGCATCAGGTTTTCCAGAAACGTGAGACCGTCCATGTGCGGCATCTCGACGTCCAGCGTCAACACGTCCGGATTGAGCTGCTTGATTTTCTCGCGGGCAATCAGCGGATCGGCAGCCGTGCCCACGACCTCGATCTCCGGATCGCAGGCAAGCATGGTCGTCATCAGCTTGCGGACCAATGCCGAATCGTCGACCACCAGGACACGTACTCTTTCCATTGCCATTCAACTCACCTGCCATGAAGCTCGAGCCGCGTCGCGATCGACGGCGGCCTCGCCGGTTTTCCGCGATGAAGCCGTCGCTAGAAAAGCTCGACCTCACCCTTTATCGGGTCATTTGCCAAACGCTTGAGGTAGCCGGGCTCATCGGCCACCAGCTGCACATCGTCGTGGCGACGCAGCAGCCGCACGCGCGCCCGGCCACTGCTGGGAAAGAACTGCACCTGCCGCGGATACACGTCGCCGAGATCCGATGCACACAGGTTCAGCTTTTCGGTGGCGATGTAGTGCTGCACGAAATCGATGTTGCGCTGACCGATGTCGGTCAGCTGCGCCAGCACGCGGCCACCGCCGAATATCTTGACCTGCAGATGGGCGCGCTGGCCGCCGGCGACGAGAATGGCGTTGATCAGCTGTTCCATCGCATCGCTGCCGTAACGCGCTGCGCGGCCCACCGTGGAAGTCCAGCTGTCGCGCTCGCCGCGCGGCTCCGGCAGCATGAAATGGTTCATGCCGCCGATGCCGCGGTGCGGATCGTGGATGCACGCCGACACGCAGGATCCGAGCACGGTCGTGACCAACTCGTTCTGCGCGCTGACATAGAACTCGCCGGGCAGCACTTTCACCGTCATGCATGCCTGCGCCGGATCCCAGTACCGGCGCAGATGCTCGAAGCCGGGCAGCACCGAAGCGTGGTTGGCGGTATCGGCGCGGCGATCGGCCAGTAGTGTCATCCGCCGATCTTCCGGTGGACGGTGCGGCCGATGAGCTCGAACTGGTCGTTGACGCCGTGCAGCGATTCGGAGTGGCCGAGAAACAGGTAGCCGCCCGCGGGCAGCAGCTCGGCGTAGCGGCGGAACAGCCGCTGCTTGGTCGGCTGGTCGAAATAGATCACCACATTGCGGCAGAAAATCGCATCGAACGGACCGCTCATCGGCCACGAATGCAGCAGGTTGAGCGGCTCGATGGTGACCAGTTCGCGCAGGCGCGGATGCACACAGGCCAGCCCGTCGTACTCGCCCTCGCCACGCAGCATCCAGCGCCGGCAGCGCTCGGCGCTGATGCCGGCCAGACGCTCCAGCGGATACACGCCTTTGCGCGCGGTTTCCAGCGCCTGCGGCGACAGGTCGGTGGCCAGGATCTTGGCGTCCACCTTGCTGCCGCTCTGCTCGATCGCCTCGGCCAGCACCATCGCCAGCGCGTAGGGCTCTTCGCCGGTGGAACAGCCCGCCGACCAGATCCGCAGGCGATCGCCTTCGCGACGCTTTTCGTGCAGCCAGCGCGGCAACAGCTCGTTGACCAGAAGGTCATAGTGGTGCACTTCGCGGAAGAACGCCGTCACGTTGGTACTGATGGCGCTGGCCAGTTCGCCGAGCTCGCTGTGCGGATCGCGCCGCAGCAACTCGCAATAGCCGCTGAAGCTCGACAGCCCCAGCGCGCGCAGCCGCCGCAGCAGACGCCCCTGCACCAGCTGGTGCTTGTGCTCGCCCAGCGCGATGCCGCAGTGCTCCAGCACGAAGGCGCGCAGGTACTGGAAATCGATGTCCCCCAGCAGCGGACCCGCGTGGCCCGTCGCAACGGCTTTGTCGTCGAGGGCAGCGGTCACCGCATTCACGTCAGAATTCCTTCCACACACCGGTTGCGCTGGCGGGTTCAACCGTCGCGCGCGCCGGGCGGACAGCTGCCGGCGCCGTGTTGCGCACGGCGGCGAATACCGCCTCGGCCTCCGCCGCTACCGTCTTCGCCCGCGTCGACGCCGCTGACGCCGCGGATGCCGCGCCGTCGTCGCTCAAATGGAAGAAGCCGACTTGGCGGGTCAGTTCGCCGGCCTGCTCATGCATGGCGCGAGCGGCGGCCGCGGCCTCTTCGACCAGCGCGGCATTCTGCTGGGTCATCTCGTCCATCTGCATCACGGCGTTGTTGACCTGGTCGATGCCGGCGGACTGTTCCTGGCTGGCGGCGGCGATCTCGGCCACGATGTCGGTGACCTTCTTCACGCTCTCGACGATCTCGGCCAGCGCCTTGCCCGATTGATTCACCAGCTCCGAACCGCTGCGCACTTTCTCCGCGCTGTCGTTGATCAGCCCTTTGATCTCCTTCGCCGCACCGGCGCTGCGCTGGGCCAGGCTGCGTACTTCGGTGGCCACCACGGCGAAGCCGCGGCCCTGCTCGCCGGCACGGGCCGCCTCCACCGCGGCATTCAGCGCCAGCAGGTTGGTCTGGAACGCGATCTCCTGGATCAGCCCCACGATGTCGGCGATCTTGCCGCTGGACGCGTTGATTTCGCTCATCGCGAGGATGGCTTTGCCGGCAACCTCACCGCCGCGCTCGGCCTGTTCGCGGGCGCCGCGGGCGAGCTGGTTGGCGTGGCTGGCGTTCTCGGCATTCTGCTTGACGGTGGAGGTCATCTGCTCCATCGACGAGGCGGTCTCTTCCAGGCTGGAAGCTTGTTCCTGCGTGCGCTGGCTGAGGTCGTCGTTGCCGTGCGCAATCTGCTGCGCCGCCGTGCTGACCGCATCGGAGCCGCGGCGAACTTCGCCGACCGTGAGGGTGAGCCGGTCGTCCATCGTGCGGAACGCTTCCAGCAGACGCCCCAGTTCGTCTTTGCGCTGGGTGGTGATGTGATGGCCCAGCTGACCTTGCGAAATGGCGTTGGCCAGATGCACCGCCCGGTTGAGCGTGCCGACGATGGAACGGATCAGGAAGAACGCCATCAGCACGGCCAGCAGCATGCCGGCGCCGAGTGCGGCGAAGGTCATCAGGCGGATGCGCTGGTAGCTGCTCACGGCCGACTCGTACTGCAGGCGGCTTTCATCGACCTGCAGGGCGATCAGCTTGTTCATCTCCGAATCCATGATCGTCATATTCGGCAGCACGTCGGAGTAGAGCAGGCTGCTGGCGCCGTCATCGGCCTTGTTCAGAGCGTCGGTGATCTCGGTCATCGACGAGGCCACGTCGCCGCGGGCGCTCTCGAACGCGCCCCATTGCTTCTTGACCGCCGGGGACATCACGGTCCCCCCCAGCTTTTTCAGCAGCGCCGCATCACCCGCCTGGGTCTTGGCGACTTCGTCGAGCTTCTGTTTGACGATCGCCTTGTCGTCCTTGTGGAAGGCCGCCTCGCTCAGCGAAATGAAGCTGTCCAGCGAGCCGCGCGCGACCTGGTTGATGTTGGTCAGCGGAATCAGTTCTTCCTGGTAGATCTGGCGCGCACTCTCGTTTGCCCTGGCCATGCCGCCAAGCCCGATCCAGGCGCCTACCAGCAACATGGCGCACAGCAGTCCAAGCACGCCGATAAGGCGAGCCTTGACGGTCAATGTGGTCAGGCGGGACAGGCGCGCCGTCAAATTCTTCATCTTCATCTCGATTCCCGGGTCAGGCGGCAACTTCAACTTCCTGGATGGCCGGCAGCGCCGCCTCCAGCGTTTCCACGTCCTCCGGACGCATCAGCTTTTCCACGTCCAGCAGCATCACCATGCGTTCGGCATAAGTGGCAAGCCCCTTCAGGTAACGCGTGTCCACCACCGCGCCCATGTCCGGCACCGGCTTGATCGCCGACGGTTCGATGTCGACCACGTCGGAAACAGCGTCCACCACGATGCCGAACAGGCGCTCGGTGATCGCCACGATGATCACTACGGTGTCGTCGCCGTAGCTTTCGCGCTGCAGGCCGAAGCGCAGGCGCAGATCCATGATCGGCACGATCGCGCCGCGCAGGTTCAGCACGCCCAGCACGTAATCCGGCGTCTGCGGAATGCGGGTGACGCGCGACCAGCTGCGGATCTCGCGTACGGCCAGGATGTCCACGCCGTACTCTTCGTCGGCCAGGCTGAAGGTGAGTTGCTGCAGCGGCGGTGCCGCGGACCGTCTGTCTTCGTGCATGGGGTCTTCGTACATGGGGCGTAACCTCGTGGCGGACGTCTGCGCGTCCTGCTTCCTTGACTGTGTCGGCGCAAGCGCCGGGAACTTGAGTGCAGTGCACGTTCGATCAAGACTTATCGAGCGTTCGATCGATCGTGATCAGGCCGCCCTGCTGCGCTGTCCCAGCCGCACCACGCCGCCCACGTCGACGATCAGCGCTACCGAGCCGTCGCTGAGGATGGTCGCGCCGGAAATGCCCTGCACGCGCCGGTAATGCGCCTCCAGCGATTTGACGACCGCCTGTTGCTGGCCGAGCAGGTCGTCGACCAGCAAGCCCACGCGCCGGCCGTCCTCCTCGATCACCACCACGATGCCGCGTTCGACCTCGGTGACCGCATCGGTGCAGGCGAAGGCGCGATGCAACCGCATGATCGGCAGGTATTCGTCGCGGAAGTGGAACACCTCACCGCCACCGGCGATCCGGCGCACCGCGTCGGCACGCAGCCGCAGCGATTCGACGATCGAGGTCAGCGGCACGATGTAGCGCTCGCTGCCTACCGCCGTGACCAGGCCATCGATGATCGCCAAGGTCAGCGGCAACGTGATCGTGAACGTGCTGCCCTTGCCGGATACGCTGCGTACGCCCACGCTGCCGCCCAGATCGCGCACGTTGCGGCGCACGACGTCCATGCCGACGCCACGCCCGGAAAGGTCGGTGGCCTGGGCCGCGGTGGAAAAGCCCGGCTGGAAGATCAGCTCGGCCACCTCGGCATCGTTGAGCTCCTGGCCCGCGGCGATCAGGCCGCGCTGCTGCGCCTTGGCCACGATCGCGGCATGGTTGAGCCCGGCGCCGTCGTCGCTGATCTGCACCACGATGTTGCCGCTCTCGTGGTACGCATTGAGTTTGAGCGTGCCGGTTTCGGACTTGCCGGCGGCCTTGCGTTGCGCGGGCGACTCCAGGCCGTGGTCGATCGCGTTGCGAACCAGGTGCACCAGCGGATCGCCGATTTTCTCCAGTACGGTCTTGTCCAGCTCGGTGTGTTCGCCTTGCAGCTCCAGCCTGACCCGCTTGTCGAGCTTGCGCTCCAGGTCATGCACCAGACGCGGAAAGCGATTGAACACGGAGCCGATCGGTAGCATGCGGATGCGCATGACGCTGTCCTGCAGCTCGCGCGTGGCGCGCTCGAGCTGGACCAGCCCGTCGCGCAAGCGGGGCAGCTGCGACAATTCGAATTTCTCGCCGATGTCGCTGAGCATCGACTGGGTGATCACCAGCTCGCCCATCATGTTGATCAGCGCGTCGACCTTGTCGATGCCCACGCGGATCGAGCTGCCCTCGCTGGAAGCGGCGGCTGTTTCGCGTACCGGCCGCGGCCCGGCCACCGGCTTCGGTACTGCCGTATCCGGTGCCGGCATCGCGACGGCCGCGACGGCCTCGACCAGCGGCGCGATGGTCAGCTCGCAATCGCCGTCCAGCCAGTCGAACACCGCATCGATGTCGCCGCGGGCGACGGCGCCATGCAGACGCAATTCCCAACCCAGATGGCACTGGCTGGGATCGAGCTCGCTCAGCTGCGCCGGCGCGCTGTCGGTGACGAATGCACGCACGACCTCCAAGCGGCCCAGCTGCTGCAGTTCGCGGAACAAACGCAGCGGATCGTTGCCGGTCTGCAGCAGATGCGGCAACGCGGTGAACGCGATGTTCCACCCGCTCACCGGTGCAGTCGCCGCCGCGGCTGCGGCCGGTTCGGCCACCTCGCCGCTGACCAGCCGCACCAGCTCGACGCGCAGTGCCTCGCTCTCGGCATCGGCTACCGGCTGGCCTTGGCTGGATCGCTCCAGCATCGCACGCATGCAGTCGACCGAGCGCAGCAACAGTTCGATCAGCCCGGAGTCCACCGCACGGCGCTCGCTGCGCACCTCTTCCAGCAGCGACTCGGCGACATGGGTGAACGCGGCCACGTCGACGAATCCGAATGTCGCGGCGCCACCTTTGATGGAGTGCGCGGCGCGAAAGATGGTGTGCACCAGCTCGTGGTCGGTCGAGCCCGAATCCAGCGCCAGCAGCGCCGCCTCCATGGCATCGAGGCCTTCCCGACTTTCCTCGAAGAAGGTCTTGTGGAATTGAGTCAGGTCGACCGCACTCATGGCATTCCTTAACCCAGTACGCGCTTGACGGTGGCCAGCAGCTGCTCCGGATCGAACGGCTTGACCAGCCAGCCGGTGGCACCGGCCGCCTTGCCTTCCATCTTTTTCTCGGTGTGCGACTCGGTGGTCAGCATCAGGATAGGCACGCCCTTGTAGCCGTCCATCGCACGCAGCTCGCGCACCATCGCGATGCCGTCCATCACCGGCATGTTGACGTCGGCCAGCACCAGCTCGAATGAACTGCCGCGCGCAACGTCCAATGCCAGCTGTCCGTTTTCCGCCTCGGTCACTTCATGGCCGGCGCCGCGCAAGGTGAAGGCCACCATGCCGCGCATCGAAGCCGAATCGTCTACCGCAAGAATCTTTGCCATGCTGCCACCTCGTTCAGGCCAGCGCTTCCGCTGGCAGGTTCAATAACTGCGCCAACCCGAGCAGGCCGGCTGCTTCGTTCAGAGCATCACTCGTGCCATGCCAGCGCAACGTGCCGCCTTGCGCGTCCAACTCGCGCCGGAACAGCACCAGCAACTGCAGCGCGGCGGTGTCGACGCGCTCTACCTGGGTGCCATCGAGCACGATGGCGCCGGCCTTCAGCACGCCCAACAATTCCGCCTTCAGAGCCGCTTGCGCGGCCATGCGGCAATCTGCCGGAAGCAGCACCGGTGCCGCTGCAGCGGTATCCGCCGACGATGCGGAAGACACTTCCGCGTCAGCTTCGCCGGTACCTTGTTGCCTCGCCCGTTTGCCGGCCATGCCTCGACTCCGCTCGCACTGTATGCACTGACGTAATGGCTATCGGCCAATCGGCGGATCGCTTTAGCGGCCGCTGGATCGACATGTCGATCGAGCATGTTGGTCGAGGAGTGCCGGGCATTTGGCGCCGGCGCTACGGCGCGGTGACGGTTTCTCGCTGCAAGAGCCTAAAGTTCGCGTGGGCCCGGCCGATGACCTCAGGGACGACCCCCTACCAGCGCCGCGTCCGGCGCAGGAATCGACTTGAATATCCAACCGATCAGCCTTGCTGCGCTCACCTGGGCCGGTGCCGCCTCCGGCACCACCGCCCAGAGCTGGCGTATTGGCACTGTGCTGTCGGCGCGGCCGCTGGGGGTGAACCCGCAGGGGCTGCTGATATTGCAGATCGGCGCCCTGACCGTCGAGGCTGACGTGCCCAACGCCCAGTTGCCGGCGCAGTTCCAGGTACGCGTGTTGACCCTGGGCGCGCAACCGCAACTGGAAGTGCTTTCCCATCCCGCCGACCCGACTTTCCAGCGCGTCCTGCGCGAACGCCTGCCGCAGCAGAACGGCTACGCGCCCCTGCTGGCCACTCTGGGTGCACTGGCCCAGCGGCCGGCCTTGCGCCAGCTGCCGCCGGAACTGCGCACTGCGCTGGCACTGCTTGAACAATCCCTGCGCACACCGGCGGAAATCACTCGTGGCGAGGGACTGCGCGAGGCGATCAGCCGCAGCGGCATGTTCTTCGAATCCAAACTGCTCAGCCCGCAGGGCAGCACACCGGCATTGGCCGGTGACGACTGGAAGGGCGCGCTGCTGCGTCTGGCCGCGCTGCTCGACCGGCGCTCATCAGCACCCCCGCCGCCAAGCCGCAGCGACACCGAACCACCGCTGTTGCAGCGTGGCCTGCAGGCGCAACCGCGGCTGCCGTTGCCGACGATGCTCGCCGAGGAGAGCGTGGATCCTCTGCTGGATCAGTTGCATGGCGATGTGAAGGCTGCGCTGGCACGGGTGGAAGTAGCCCAGCTGGACGCCAGCGCCAGCCAGTTGTCGGCCTGGATCATCGAGATCCCGCTGCAAGGTGATGGTGGCCGCGACGTGTTGCAGGTCCAACTGGAATACGTCAACGACGCGGCCGAAGGTGGCCATGGCTGGACGCTGGGTTTCGCGCTCGACCTGCCGGCGCTTGGACCGGTGCAAGGCGAATTGCAGCTGCGCGAACCGCGGCTGTCGGTACGCTTGTGGGCGGAACACGCGGATACCGCGCAGCGGCTGGAACGCCAGTTCATTCCGATGCGTCAGCGACTGGCTGCGTGCGGCGTGCTGCTCGATCAACTGACCTGTCAGGTCGGTCTGCCGCAAGCGCCGGGCCGGCACAGCGCCGTGCTGCTGCAGGCCACTGCATGAACACGCCACTGCCCGCTCAGCGCCGGGTCAGCCTGCGGCTGGCCAGCGGCGGCGCCGAAGTCGGCGCGATGCCGCCCGAATCGCTGGAGATCTTGCTGGCCCGCGCGCAGGCACTCGGCGTGCCTTTGCATCACGATCCCCAGATTGCCGCGCTGCTGGCCGCGCTGCGGCTACGCGATGACGTACCGGTATTGCTCTACGCGGCGGCAGCCTCGGTGCTGGCCGCGGTCTATGACGCGGCCGAAGAATAGCCGGCGCGCTACGTGCTCACCGGATGCATCTGCAGCACCAGTTTTGCCTCGTCGCGCGACAGGCCGCATTGGCTGATCAGCTGTTCCACATCGGCGCCTTCGCGCGCCAGCCGCTGGGCCAGTTCGTAGGACTGCCGCGCCGGCGGCGGCTGCTGTTCGATCAAACCCACCTGTCGCTCCAACCGCCCCAGCGCCGTCACCAGCATCGAGGTAGGCACGTCGGTCAGGCCGCGGACTGCACCGTGCGACAACGCATCGATGCGCTGCTGCAACTGGCGCGATTGCCGCCACAGATGGATCAGCAGGGCCGATTGCGCCAGCGCCAGCAGCAGCAAGACCGCCATTCCCGCTTCAAGCCACATGATCACCCTCTCCACTCAGCCGGCACAGTTGGCGGACATCGAGCAGTGCCACGAAGCCGCCTTGCCAGGAGAGTACGCTGCTGACCGGGTCGTCGGCGCGAGTGGCCCGACCCGGAGGTGGCGGTGCGATATCGATGCCGTCACTGCACAACAATTCTCCGACCGCGTCCACCAGCACGCCGACCAGTTGGCCGGCATGGGTCAGCATCACGATGCGCACGGTCGCCGGATCGGCTACCGGCAGCACCGGGAGCCCCAGCCGCTTGCGGCCGTCCATCACCGGCACGATGCGCCCGCGCAGATGGCGCACGCCCAGCAGGTCGGCGGCGGCGCCCGGTACCGGCGTGATGTCGCCGTCGCGGATGACCTCGCTCACCTCGACCAGGGGCGCCGCATACAGCTGCGTGCCGATCCGGAACGACAACCAGTGCTGACCGCCTTGATCAATCGCGGAGACGAGAGCGCTCATGCATGGACTCCACAATCAGCTGGCGAGGGCATCGGTTTCATCGGGTCGAAGTGGCGCGACGGGACATGCCGTCGGCTTGTCGGTCGGAGGGGGGCACGGATGCCGAGCGCTCCGGCTTGTCGGCCGCGTCTGGCAGCGTGGCGTCCGGCGCGGCACCGTTGCGAGTAACCGCATGTGGCACGCTGCCGGTGCCTTGCACGCGCACGGTGGGCAGCACGTCGGCCGCAGGTGTCGGCGGTTTCTCCAGCGCTGCGATTTCGGCGACACGCTGGGGGTCGCTCTGATCGCGTTTCGGTGCTGTGCGATTGCTCATCACCACCACCAATACCCGTCGATTCTGGTTGCGGCCTTCAACCGTCGCGTTGTCGGCTTTCGGCCGCACTTCACCCCAGCCGATGATGCCGAGCCGGTCCGCAACCACACCACTCAAGGCGAACAGGCGAGCCACGCTGGCTGCGCGCGCCGCCGACAGCTCCCAGTTCGACGGATAGAGCGCGGTATTGATCGGCACGTCGTCGGTAAAACCTTCTACCCGCAGCGGATTGGGGAACCGCGCCAGAATCGTCGCCAGATCATGCAGCACTGCATCGGCCGGCGCCGACAGCTGGGCCACGCCACTGGGGAACAGGATGTCGGTGCGGATCTCGATCTCCAGCCAGTCCGGCGTGAGTCGCACGATCACCTGCTTGTGGTCGATCAGCGGCTGCAACGCCTTGCGCACCTGATCCTCGATGCGCCCCAGGTTTTCCTGCTGGCTGACCGGATGGCCCGCTTCGCGCCCCTTGCCTCCCTGCATCGGCACGGGGTGCGGCGGAATCGGCAGTGCGATGGGCACGATGGACGAACCGGGCTGACCGGCCGGTGCGGCTATCGACGGGCTGACGTTGTGCGGCCGGACCTGCGTCGGCGGCAGCGGCGCGATCACGTGGCTGGAGCCGTTGAACGCCTCGATCAGGGATTCGGACATCACCCTGAACTTGCCTTCGTTGACTACCGAAACGGCGTACATCACCACGAAGAACGCCAGCAGCAAAGTCATCAAGTCGGCATAGGGGATGGCCCAGGCCTCGTGATTGGTGTGCTCCTCGTGTTTGTGCTTTCTCATGCGACGTAACCTTGCAGGCGCGACTCGATCTGCCGCGGGTTGTCGCCCTGGGCAATCGACACTAGGCCCTCGATCAGAATTTCGCGCATCTGCGTCTGCTTGCTGACTAACGCTTTGAGCCGTGCCGACATCGGCAGCATGAACATGTTGGCCAGCGCCACACCGTAGATGGTTGCCACGAAAGCCGCCGCGATACCGTGGCCGAGCTTGCTGGGATCGGCCAGATTCTGCATCACCGCCATCAGCCCCATCACCGCGCCGATGATGCCCAGCGTGGGTGCGTAGATGCCGGCGTTCTCGTATACCTTGGCGCCCGCCAGATCGATCGCTTCACGGGTGTCCAGATCCACTTCCAGCACGCTGCGGATGGCATCCGGCTCGCCGCCATCGACCAGCAGCTGCAACCCCTTGCTGATGAACGGATCGCTCTCCGCCTCGATCTGCGGCTCCAGCCCGAGCAGGCCCTGCCGGCGGGAGATCTCGCTCCAGCCGACGATGCGGCTGATCAGGTCGGTAGGCTGATGCTGCGGTGGCCGGTAGATCATCCGCATCATCGACAACGCATGCTTGAGCACCTTGCCCTGGTTCTGCACCAGCAAGGCGGCGAGCGTGCCGAAGAACACGATGACGAAGGCAGCGGGATTCCACAGCGCACCGACCGTGGAGCCCTTCAATATGGTGCCGACGATGATCACCACGAAGCCCAGAATCGTACCGATGATGCTTACCATGTCCATGACGATCAGCCGGCCAATTGCAGTGAAGTGAATAATTGCCCGGCACCGCCGGCCAGGCCCGCGAGATCCATCACCAGGGCCAGCCGGCCATCGCCGGTGACGGTGGCGCCGGCGATGCCCGAGACATCGGCGAACAGCGGGCCGAGCGGCTTGACGATGACGTCCTCGCGACCAAGCACTTCGTGCACCAGGCAGCCCAGCCGCTGGTGGCCGATGTGCAACACCACTACATGGCGACCCGCCCCCGTCGCGGCACCGGCCCAACCGGCCAGATCGGCCAGCGGCAGCGCGCGGCCGCGATGCTGGGCGACCAGACGGCCATCCAGCAGACGATCCTGCCCATCGATGAGTTCAAAAACCTCTTCGACATTGCTCAGCGGCAACGCCAGCAGGCGCGCTTCCACCCGCACCATCAGCACGCGCAGCACCGCCAAAGTCAGCGGCACGGTCAGTTCCAGGTCGCTGCCATGGCCCCAGCGGGAATGCACTTGCAAGGTGCCGCCAAGCTCGGCCACGCGCGTCTTCACCACGTCCATGCCGACGCCGCGGCCGGAGATATCGGAGACCGTCGCGGCGGTGCTGAAGCCGGGGCGGAAAATCAATTCGTAGCATTCGCTTTCGGTCAGCCGCGCGGCCTGCGCCGCATCGATCACGCCCTTCTCCACCGCCTTGCGGCGCAAGACCTCCGGATCCATGCCGCGGCCGTCGTCGGTCACCGAGATCACGATGCGCTCGCCGCGCTGGCTGGCCGACAGACAGATGCGACCCTTGCGCGGCTTGCCGCCGAGCTCGCGTTCGGCGGGCATTTCGACGCCGTGATCCAGTGCGTTGCGCAGCAGGTGGATCAACGGATCGGCCAGCGCCTCGACCAGGCTGCGATCGAGGTCGGTGCCCTCGCCTTCCAGCACCAGTTCCACGTCCTTGCCGAGCTGGCGTGCCAGATCACGCACGATCCGCGGAAAGCGCTGAAACAGGCGCCCCACCGGCTGCATGCGCATGCCCATCACGGCGGTCTGCAATGCATCGGCGATCCGATCCAGCTCGCCGGCGGCAGTGACCAGCGCCTCGCTGCCATCGCGCGCAGCCAGACTGAGCAGACGGTTGCGCACCAGCACCAGTTCGCCGGCGTGGTTGACCAGCACGTCGAGCCGGGCGGTATCCACCCGCACGGTGTTTTCGACCGGCGCCGCGTGACGCGCCGCGGCGGCGGCGGGCGTGCTTTCCGGTGCGGGCGCCATCGCTGCAGCAGGCGCCGCCGCGACAGATGCCTCGGCCGACTGGCCACCCTTGCCGTGCAGTGCATCCAGCAAGGCCTCGAACTCGTCGTCGTCGATTCCGGAACTCGCGCTCGGCGCGGCCACCGGCACCACCGGCGCCACGGTGCCCGGTGCGGCGGTGCCGTACATGCTGTCCAGCAAGGCCTCGAATTCGCTGTCGTCTATCGGTGCGCCGTCGGCTGCAGGCGCCACCGGCGTCGGCATCGCGGCGGCCACCGGCACGGGTGCTCGCGGCAGCAGCGAAGTCAGCAGGGCGGCCGGTGGCGTACTCAGCGGCGCATCCGCACTCACCGCCGCCATCATGTCGTTGAGCAAGTCGAGTGCTTCCAGCAGCGCGTCCATATGGCCGGTGCCGAGCACCACGCTGCCGTTGCGGGCCTCGTTGAGCAGATCTTCGGCGTGGTGGCACAGCACCACCATGGGGTCCAGCGCCAGGAAGCCGGCGCCGCCCTTGACGGTGTGGAATGCACGGAACACGGCATTCAGCAGCTCGCTATCGCCCGGTGCCGTTTCCAGCCCGACCAATTGCTCGCCCAGCCGCTGAAGCAGCTCGCCGGCCTCGACCAGAAAATCCTGGCGCAGCTCGAGATCGAATTCCGCATTCATCGCGGGCCTGCCTTCAAAACCCGAATTCGCTGAGCAGGCGGTCGGCGTCGTCCTGGCTGGACACCTTTTCCACACTGGCCGGCGCCTCGCTGCCGGCCAGCGCACCGGTCAGCCGCACCAGCTCCAGCAGCGACGATTCGACCGTGCCGATGAAGCTGGCGACCTTCTTGATGCGCTGGCCGGTGAGGTCCTGCCACGACTGCGCCAGCACCATGTCGGCGAGGCCGTCGCGGCAGTTGCCGGCGAACTCCACGGCTTCGCGCGCCAGCACGGCGGCAGCGTCGTTGCCGTTGGTCCACTCCAGAACCTCGCCCGCGTTGTGCGCCAGCGATTCGGCCTGGGGCCGCATGCGTTCGGCGAAATCGAGACTGCGGTGGGCAGCTTGCGCGCTCATTTCCAGCGCGTCCTGCAGATGCTGGCGCGCGTCGGCGACACTGCCTGGCAAGCCGTCCTGCGCCAGATCGCCGCCGAGCCTGCGCACGGCGTTGTGCAGGTCGCGCGCGAGCTGGCCGAGGGCGCGGAACAGGCGCTGCTCGCGCTGGCGCACCATCACGTCCAGCGCCTGTTCGAACGCGGGGCCATCGGGGCTGTTCAACAGGTCGCGCAGTTCGGCGGGCAGCGTGTCGTCGATGGCGAGGGGCGAAATGACGTTCATGCGCTGGCTCCGCTGGCGGCGATCCGCTCGAAGATCTTGGTGAGCTTTTCCTTGAGGGTGATCGCGGTGAATGGCTTGACGATGTAGCCATTCACGCCGGCCTGCGCCGCCGCGATGATCTGGTCGCGGTTGTTCTCGGCCGTGACCATCAGTACCGGCAAGCCTTTCAGCGCGCCTTCCGCTCGGATCGCGCGCAGCAGGTCGATGCCGGTCATGTTGGGCATGTTCCAGTCGGTCACGACCAGATCGAATGGCAGGCTGCGCAGCATCGCGATCGCGCTCTCGCCATCGTCGGCCTCCTGGATCAGCGGGTTGCTGAAACCCAGCTCGACCAGCAGGTTGCGGACGATTCGCCGCATGGTGGAAAAGTCATCCACCACCAGGATTTTCATGTTCTTGTCCAAACGCTCTCTCCACATGCAATGCAGGCAATTCAGGCCACTGCGCGGCCTCGGGATTTCTTTCCGGAATTTCCGGATGCCGCTCGATCAACCACGCCAGCCGGTGAGCCTCGAGCGAAGCCGGATGACTGCCTGGCCATGGATCTGGCACACGCGCGACTCGCTCACTCCCAGCACGGCGCCGATCTCTTTCAGGTTCAACTCCTGCTCGTAGTACAACGACATCACCAACTGCTCACGCTCCGGCAGGCCGCCGATCGCCTCGGCCAAAGCGTCGCGCATGCCGTCGCGCTCGATGTTCTCGTGGGGGCTCAGGCCGCTTTCGTCGGCCACGTCGAGCACCCCGCTCTCCTCGCTGTCGTCCGACGCGGTCAGGCTCAGCAAGCGCACGCAGGCCGCATCGGCGAGCACCTGGTGGTACTCCTCCGCGCTGATCCCGAGCCGCCGCATCACTTCCGCGTCGTCCGCCTCGGCACCCGTCTCGGTCTCGATCTGGCGGATCACCTCGGCCACCTCGCGAGCCTTGCGATGCACCGAACGCGGGGTCCAGTCGGTGCGGCGCAACTCGTCCAGCATGGCGCCACGTATGCGTATACCCGCATACGTCTCGAAGCTCGCCCCCCGATCGTGGGCAAAGTGGCGCGATGCCTCCAGCAAACCGATCATTCCCGCCTGAATGAGATCTCCCACGTCGACGCTGGCCGGCAACCGCCCCATCAGGTGATAGGCGATCCGCCGGACCAGCGGCGCGTGCCGACGTACCAGTTCGTCGGCGCTTTCGCGGGAGACTTGCAGATATTCCGAAGCGACACTCATCTCGAAACCCCACTGGCCGGTGCAGTCCGGCCACCAAAGAAGGCGATCCGGTCGAGACCTGCGCGGTCGGGTTCCGCCCATTTATCGACCGCACCAGCCAAATTCTTGAATGCCAGCGCCGACTGGCTCGATGGCCACAGATCGACGACCGCGCACTGCCTGCGAATGGCCTGGCGCAGACGTTCGTCATGCGGCACCCATCCACTGAAATCGATCACCACGTCGAGGAAGCGATCGCTGACCCGCGCGAGCTTCTGATGCAGCTGGCGCGCATCGCCCTCGTTGCGCACCATGTTGGCGACCATGCGTATGCGGCGCACGCCGAAATCGCGGCTGAGCACCTTGGTCAGCCCATACGCATCGGTCAGCGAAGCCGGTTCGTCGCACACCACCAGGATCACTTCGGAGGCCGCGGCGGCGAACATCGTCACGTTGTCGGAAAGACCGGCGGCGGTGTCCACCAGCAGGAATTCCGGCGGCCGCGCCAATTCGTCGAACGCGCGGATGATCGCCGCGTGCTCGCCGTTGTCCAGCTGTGCCAGGCGGCGCGTGCCGGAACCGGCCGGCACCACCTGCAGGCCGCGCGGCGCCGGCATCAGCAATTCTTCCAGCGTGCAGTCGCCGTCGAGCAGATGACCGATATGGCGCGACGGCGTGAGGCCCAGCATCACGTCGACATTGGCCAGCCCCATGTCGGCATCCAGCAGCATCACGTCGCGACCGGCCATCGACAACGACATGCCCAGGTTCACCGCCACGGTGCTCTTGCCGACGCCGCCCTTGCCGCCGGCCACGGCGATCGCGCGGCAATGCCGACGCGCGGCTGGCGCGGCGGCCAGCAGGCTGCTGGCCTGGTGGTCGCTGGTCACGGCCGATGGCGGCGTGGCGCGGCCGACCATGTTCGACAACATGTGCATCAGTCCCGAGGCCTGATCCATTGCAAGTACTCCGCTCATGCGCTTGCCACGGCAAGGCCGAAGCGTTCGGCCATCAGGCTATCGTCGGGCGCGTGGCTCCTCACCGACTGCGCCGCGCGGCAAACCAGTACACGCGCGTCCGCCGTGGCGATGTCCTCGGGCACACGCTGGCCGTCGGTGGTGTAGTCCAGCGGCAGCCGATGACGGATCAGCACCGACAGCGCGCCACCCAGGTTCGGTGCCTCGTCGAGCTTGGTCAGGATGCACGCGTGCGGCTTCAGCGGCAGATAGGCGCGCACCGCATCGTCCAGCGATTGCGATTGCGCATTGGCGGCCAGCGCCAGGCAGGCGCGCAGATCGCTGGCGTCGGCCAGAATCTCGAGTTGCTGGGTGAGACGCGGATCGCTGCCGGCCACACCGGCGGTATCGATCAGCACCGTGTGGCGGCTGCGCAGCATCTCCAGCACTTTGCGCAGGCTTTCCGCATCGTAGGCGGGATAGACGCGCACGCCGAGCAAGCGTCCGTAATGTTCCAGCTGGGCGGCAGCACCGATGCGGTAATGATCGGTGCTCACCAGCGCCACCTGGTCGGCGCCGTGACGCATCACCGCGCGGGCAGCGAGCTTGGCGATGGTGGTGGTCTTGCCCACGCCGGTGGGACCCACCAGCGCGGTGACGCCGCGGTCGTCGCCGTGCAGACCGCGTCCGCTCACCGCCAGATGACGGCTGAGCATGCCCAGCGGCAGGTAACGCGCCTGCTCGGCGTTGATCTGGTCGGGCAGTTCGTCGACCAGCGCGCGCGCCACATCCGCTTCGATGCCCAGACGGGTCATCTCGCGCAGCACACGCGCACGCAACGGCTGGCGCCGCTCCATGTCGTTCCAGGCGAGGCTCGACAGCTGCATCTCCAGCATCTCGCGCATGCTGCCCAGTTCGCTGCGCAGCTGCGCGGTGTCCTGCGCGGCACGCTCCATCAGCGGCCGCATGCCCGGCGGTTCGACCGCTGCCGGGACGGCCATGACCGAAGCCCGCGGCGTGCGCGCGACAGGCTCGGCCGCCGCGACGTGAAGCGTCGACGGCGCCGGCTCGTCTTTGTCGATCGGCCGCGTCTCCACCGCCGGCGCACCGTGGCGGGACGCTTCGCGCATCAACGCTTCGTCGTAGTCGATGGCGGCGATCACCTCGATGCCATCTTCCATGCGGCGGGTCGACAGGATCACCGCTTCGGGCCCCTGCTCCTCGCGGACTTCGCGCATCGCCTGACGCATATCGGCGGCGACAAATCGCTTGATCTTCATGCCTGCTTGCTCCAGCTCTTCATCGACTTAATTCTGTTGCTGGGTCTATCGACCTAGGGCCTGTACCAGTCGCACCCGACGGTTGTCGGGTACCTCGTTGTAAGCGAGTACGTGCAGGTTCTGTGCCACGTGGCGGGTGAACCGCGCGAGCCATGGCCGCAACAGCGGCGCGACCAGCAAAACCGCGGGTTCCCCGCTCAATTCCTGCCGGCGCGCGGCGTCGGCCACGCTCTGTTGCAGGCGGTCGGCCAGGCCCGGCTCCACCGCGGCGCCAGCCACTCCGCCGCCGCTGGACAGCGAGCCGAGCAGGATCTGTTCGAGCTCCGGCGCCAGCGTGATCACCGGCACCTCGGTGCCCAGCCCGGTGATCTCCTGCAGGATCTGCCGGCCCAACGCCACGCGCACGGCGGCGGTCAGAACGCCGGGATCCTGACTCTGCCCGGCATGCTCCGCCAAGGATTCGACGATGCTGCGCATGTTGCGGATCGGCACCCGCTCGGCCAGCAGGTTCTGCAGCACCTTGACCACCACGCCCAGCGACAGCCGCTTGGGCACCAGATCCTCGACCAGCTTCGGCGCCGTGGCGGCGAGCCGGTCCAGCAGCTGCTGCACGTCCTGATGGCTGAGCAGCTCGTGCGCGTGGCCTTGCAGGATGTGCGACAGGTGGGTCGCGATCACCGTGGCCGGGTCGACCACGGTGTAGCCGTAACTCTGCGCCAGCTCGCGCTGGCCCACCTCGATCCACACCGCTTCCAGACCGAACGCCGGGTCCTGCGTGGGGATGCCTTGCAAGCTGCCGTGCACCTGGCCGGGGTTGATCGCCATCAGGCGTTCGTTGTGCACGTCGGCCTCGCCCATCGGCACGCCCATCAAGGTGATCCGATAGGTGTTCGGGCCGAGGTCCAGGTTGTCGCGGATATGCACCGCCGGCACCAGAAAGCCCAGCTCCTGCGACAGCTTGCGGCGCACCGACTTGATCCGCCCCATCAGCTCGCCGCCCTGGTGCACGTCGACCAGCGGGATCAGCCGGTAGCCGACTTCCAGCCCCAGCGGATCGACGCTGGCGACGTCCTCCCAGCCCAGCTCCAGGCGCTCGGTCGGTGTGGTGGGTGCAGGCGCCACGGCGACAGACTCGGCCAGTTTGGTGCGGGTATCGCGCTCGCGCTTGAACAGCAGCCACGCGGCACCGGCGCAGGCCGCGCCGAGCAGCAGAAACGCCACGTTCGGCATGCCCGGGATCACGCCCATCACGATCAGCACCGCCGCCGCCACGCCAAGCGCGCGCGGCTGGCCGAACACCTGGCCGATCACCTGCTTGCCCATGTCTTGCGACTTGGACACGCGGGTGACGATGATCGCCGCGGCTACCGACAGCATCAGCGCCGGCACCTGCGCCACCAGGCCGTCGCCGATGGTGAGCAAGGTATAGGTCTTGGCCGCTTCGCCGGCCGACAGTCCGTGCTGCATCACGCCGACGAAGAAACCGCCGACGATGTTGATGATCAGGATCAGGATGCCGGCGGTGGCGTCGCCGCGAACGAACTTGGACGCACCGTCCATCGAGCCGTAGAAGTCGGCCTCCTCGCGCACTTCCTGGCGGCGCTCGCGCGCCTGCTCCTGGGTCAGCAGGCCGGCGTTGAGGTCGGCGTCGATCGCCATCTGCTTGCCGGGCATGGCGTCGAGGGTGAAGCGCGCGGTCACTTCGGACACACGGGTGGCACCCTTGGTGATCACCACGAAGTTGATGATGGTGATGATCGCGAACACCACCAGGCCGACCGCGAAATTGCCGCCGATCACGAACTCGCCGAATGCCTCGATCACCTTGCCGGCGGCGCCGGGGCCGTCATGCCCGTGCAGCAGCACCACGCGGGTGGAGGCGATGTTCAGCGCCAGCCGCAGCAAAGTGGCCATCAGCACCACGGTGGGGAACGCGGCGAACTCCAGCGGGCGCATCACGTAGACCACCGCCAGCAGGATCACCAGCGACAGCGCGATGTTGAAGCTGAACAGCATGTCGAGCAGAAACGGCGGCAGCGGCAACATCAACATCGCCAGCATCACCAGCAACATCACCGGCGCGCCAACGCCACGTCGCGCCAGGTATTTGAAGTTGCCCAGTACGTCTGTACCCGTCATGGATTTGACTCGTCATTGATCGCGGTAAGGCCCCATCAGGTCGGGGTTGACCTCAGGGGTTGGCACTGCCGGTGGCGTCTCGCCCTGCGCCACTGCTTGCTTCAGCTGGTAGACGTAGGCCAGGACCTGAGCCACCGCCACATACAGCGTGGCGGGGATTTCCCGACCCAGTTCAGTGGTTGCATACAAGGCGCGTGCCAACGGCGGCGACTCGACCATCGGGATGCGGTGACTGCCTGCCACGAGTCGGATCTGCTGGGCCAGCACGTCGACGCCCTTGGCGATCACCCGCGGTGCGCCCATGCGGCCGTCGTCGTAGCGCAAGGCCACGGCGAAGTGCGTGGGATTGACCACCACCACGTCGGCCTTGGGCAGCTCCTCCATCATGCGGCGGCGCGACTGCGCCTGCTGCACCTGGCGGATGCGCCCCTTCAATTCGGGATTGCCTTCGCTCTCCTTCATCTCGTCGCGGATCTCCTGCTTGGTCATGCGCAGGGTCTTGGCGTGGTCGAATTTCTGGTAGATGGCATCGATGCCGCCGATCAGTGCCAGCATCGAGCCGAACCACAACGCCGAGCGACCCAGCAAGCCGATCGACTGCGCAATGCCGGCCACCACCGAGCCGCGACCGGTGGCCTGCAACTCGTCCTGCCAGTGCCGCAGCAGCAGGCCCAGCACCGCGCCGATGAACAGCAATTTCAGCAGCGCCTTGCCCAGCTCGATCAGGCCGCGCATCGCGAAAATGCGGCCTAACCCCTTGATCGGATCGAGCCGGTCGAACTTCGGCTGCAATGCCTGCGCGCTGAAATTCAGCCCGCCCAGCAGCAGCGGCGCGGCCAGCGTGGCCAGCATCGTGGCCACCGCCACCGGCGCGAACAGGTTCAACGCCTCATGCACCGCCGCATGCAGGGTGCGCCCGGGCAACGCGTCGGAAAACAACGCTTCGCGCGAGTAGCCCAGGCCCAGCGCAAAGATGCGCCGGGCATGCAGGAACGCGCTCTGCCCGCCGTTCATCAACGCCGCCACGCCGGCCAGCACCACGATCGCGCCGGACAGGTCGCGCGATCGCGGAACCTCGCCTTTCTCGCGCGATTCGCGCAGCTTTTTTTCGCTGGGTTCTTCGGTTTTTTCCTGGTCGCTGTCGTCCGACATCGGCGTCAGCTCCCCAGCAGATGGCGCATCATCGACCAGGCGTCATTCTGCAGCGCCTCGAACGCACCCGGCAGGCTGCGCAGCGCCAGCCACAGCGCGATGAAGCCCAGCGAGACGGTGATCGGAAAACCCACCGCGAAAAGATTCATCGACGGCGCCGCACGGCTGATCGCGGCAAAGCCGATGTTCACCACCAGCAACGAGGTCATCGCGGGCAGCGCGACGCGGACCGCGCCGGAGAACAGCTCCCCGCCGAAACCGACCACGGCGTGCAAGGCGTTTGCATTGATCGCCGGCATCCCCGGCGGCAGACTGTGGAAGCTGTCGGCAAGCAGTGCGATCAGACGCAGATGGCCGTCCATCGAGAGGAACAGCAAAGTCACCAGCAGCAAATAAAACTGACTCAACACGGTGGAGCTGCCGCCGGCGTGCGGGTTGACCACCTCGGCAAAACCCAGGCTCATGCTCTGCGCCACCAGCTCGCCGCCGAAAGAGACGGCCTCGAACACCAGCTTCAGCACGAAACCCACCGCTGCGCCGACCAGCACCTGCCCCGCCATGGTCGCCACGCCGTCGCCGCTCAATGGATCGATCGTGGCCGGTGCCAGCGGAGCCAACACCAACGTCAGCACCACCACCAGGCCGATGCGGATCCGTGCCGAGAGCACCGTGGCGCTGAATACCGGCGCCACCAGGCACAGGCCGCTTACCCGGCCCATCGCCCAGAACAAGCTGCCCAGCCACATCGGCAACTGCGCCAGATCCAGCGCTGTCATCTCACCGCACCGGGCAGGCTCTCGATCAACTGGCTGGTGTATTGCACCAGCAGGCGCAACATCCACGGCCCGGTGATCAACGCCACCAATGCCATCGCGATCAGTTTCGGGATGAAGCTCAAAGTCATCTCGTTGATCTGCGTCGCCGCCTGTATCACGCCCACCAGCAAGCCCACCGCCAGCGCGGTCAGCAACAGCGGCGCAGCCACCAACATCGCCACATACAGCGCGTGCTGACCGATTTCCATGATGGATTCAGGGGTCATGGCGGACTCCCTGCAGGAGCCCGCTCGCGGGCGATGCCTTTGCTTGTTTGTGCATACAGAGCGAAGAGCTTTCGTCCTCCTGCGGAGGGCGAGTTACTTCTCTTTTGCTTGTCCAAAAGAGAAGTAACCAAGAGAAAACGACACCCCGCTTGGCGCTTGCCGGGCATCCTGCCCGGCAAGTCCGTGAGGTCCGGCCGGGTTTTTCGACCGGACTCCTGTCCGGGCGAAAAAGGATCGGCATCCCTGCCGATCCCCCTGCGGGCCTGTCGTCCGTTCCTCACCGCCGCACAGGGGCCCCGGTGGAGCGGCGCGCATCCTGCGCGCACTCCGGGAAGAGCTCGATCAAAAGCAAAGACGGAAACAGCAGAGTCAAGATCAGAAGCACAAACGAGCGAAAAGCTGGCGCGAACGGGATTTTGGGGAAACGACAAAACCATGTGCTCTTCCGCTTTCGCAGCGGCGCAGCCGTTGCGCACCGAGTGCGGGCCAGGATGGCCCGCTGCTCTACCCGGGGCCCCTGTGCGGCGGTGAGACGGGGACGACAGGCCGCGCAGCGGGAGTCGACAGGGAGGTCGACTCCTTTTCGCCAGGGCAGGATGCCCTGTCGAAAAGCCCGGCCCCGGCTCACGGACTTGCCGCCCACGGATGGGCGGCAAGCGCCAAGCGGGGTGGCCTTCTCTTTTGGTTACTTTTCTCTTGGCCACACAAGAGAAAAGTGACTCGGGCGCCAACGGCGCACGAAAGCTCTTCGCAGCTGACCAGCCTTCGACAAACGTCCCCGCGAGCACCCGCCCCTCATCCCAACCTTCTCCCCGACGGGGAGAAGGGGCGAAGGTGCCGTGCGGGTTCGCTAGTACGCACGGTGCGGCAAGCTTGCCCGGATCGCGATGCAGATGGCTCACGTGTAGAAACTCCCCGCCAACGTACCCAGCAGCAGCGTCCACCCATCCACCAGCACGAACAGCATGATCTTGAACGGCAGCGAGATGATCATCGGCGACACCATCATCATGCCCATCGACATCAGCACGCTGGCCACCACCAGATCGATGATCAGGAACGGGATGAACAGCAGGAAGCCCATCTGGAACGCGGTCTTCAACTCGCTGGTGAGGAACGCCGGCATCGCCACCTTGAACGGCACATCGGCCTTGCTGGCATAGGGCTTTTCCTTCGCCAGCCGGGTGAACAACTGCAGATCGGCTTCACGGGTCTGGTCGATCATGAAACGCTTGAACGGTGCGGACGCGGCCGGCAGCGCCTGCTCGGCGGTGATCTGGCCGTCCATATACGGTTTCACGCCGTCGTCGTAGGCGCGCGTAAGCACCGGCGACATCACGAACAGCGTGAGGAACAGCGCCAGCCCCAGCAGCACTTGGTTCGGCGGCGTCGATTGCGTGCCCAGCGCCTGGCGCAGGAAGCCGAGCACGATGATGATGCGAGTGAACGAGGTCATCATCAGCGCGATCGCCGGCAGCAGCGTCAGCGCCGTCATCAGCGCCAGCACCTGCAGCGACATCGTCCAGTTCTGGCCGCCCCCGGGCACGCTCTGCACGTTCACCAGCGGAATGCCCGGCGGCGCCGCCAGCGCTGCCAGCGGCAGCACTAGCAGCAGCACGGCAATGATCCAGCGCCAGGCCTTCATGAGCCGCGCTTCCAGCGGGCCAGCAGCTCGCCGAACGCCGGTATCGGCGCCGCGGCAGGCTGTTCCGCGGCAGCCGTTTCGACCAGCGCGCCATCGTAGACGTGCAGTGTGCGCATGCCGCCAGGGCCCATGCCGATCAGCAGGCGCTTGCCGTCGGCGTCCAGCAGCAGCAGACGATCGCGCGCGCCTACCGCAAATGTTTCCACGCAGCGGATGCGCCGCCCGGCTGCGCCAGGGCGCCGCTGCATGCGGCGAGTCAGCCAGCCGGCCGCCAGGATCAGGCCGATGATGCCGACCAGACTCAACACGACGCGCACCAGTTCGCCGGCCGCGTTGAACTCCGGCGCGGCCGCGGGCGCCGCGGCGAGCATGAAGGCCAGGGTGACCATCAGCGCAGCTTTCGCACACGTTCGGCCGGGCTGATCACGTCGGTCAGGCGGATGCCGAACTTCTCGTTGATCACCACCACTTCGCCATGCGCGACGAGCGTGCCGTTGACGAACACATCCAGCGGCTCGCCGGCGGCGCGATCCAGCTCCACCACCGAACCCTGGTTCAGCTGCAGCAGATTGCGGATGCTGATGCGGGTACGCCCGACCTCCATCGCCAGCGTCACCGGCACATCGAGGATCATGTCGAGGTTGACGTCACCGGCGTCCGCGACGGCACCATGCAGCGGGTCGAATTGAACGCGTTCGCCGGCGTCGGCGAAGGCACCATCAGTGGACTGGCTCATACGGGACTCTTCTCTCTGGAATGGTCGCCAGCCGTGCGCCTTTCGCGCCGGCCAGCCTGGACATGGAAACGTACGGCGTTGCGGCCGTTGGACTGGCCGTAGCGGCCGCGAAATACAGGTACATCCTCGGCGTAGACGGTGGCCAGCTCGGGCAGCTGAACCGGAATCACGTCGCCCGGGCGCAGATGCAGGAACTCGCCGAGACTCAGTTGCTTCTCCAGCAGCAGCGAGCTCAGGCCCACTTCTGCATCGAGCACTTCTTCATGCAGCATCTCGGCCCAGCGGTCGTCGCGGTCGACGCGGTCGCTCTGCACGCCGGCGTCGAGCAGGTTGCGGATCGGCTCGACCATCGCGTACGGCAAGGTCAGGTTGATGTCGCCGCCGCCGCCGTCGAGCTCGACATGGAAGCGCGAGACCACCACCGTCTCGGTCGGGCTGACGATGTTGGCGAACTGCGGGTTGATTTCCGAACTCAGGTATTCGAACTGCAGGTCCAGCACCGGCGCCCATGCCTCGGACATCGCGCCGAACAGTGCATCCAGCATGATCTGGATCACCCGGTTCTCGGTGGCGGTGAAATCACGGCCCTCGATACGCGCGTGGAAGCGGCCATCGCCGCCGAAGAAGTTGTCGATCACGGTAAACACCAGGCGCGGCTCGAACAGCACCAGCGCGGTGCCGCGCAGCGGCTTGATGCGCACCAGGTTGAGGTTGCTGGGCACCGCCAGGCCATGCACGTACTCGGCAAACTTCACCATCTTCACGCCAAGCACGGAGACCTCGCAGGTCTTGCGCAGCACGCTGAAGATGGCCGTGCGGAAGAATCGTGCGAAGCGGTCGTTGACCATTTCCAGCGTGGGCAGCCGGCCGCGCACGATGCGGTCCTGCTGGGTGAAGTCGTAGGAGATCACCGCATCGGCGGGCAACGGCTCGTCGTTGCCGGTGCTCACCGAGCCGCCGGCGACGCCATCGAGCAGTGCGTCGATCTCGTCCTGGGAAAGCAGGTCGCTCATGGGCGCGGCTTCCTCATCACTGCATCACGAAACTGGTGAAATACAGCGCATCGATGCCGGGGCGGCCGAGCCGTGCCTGGACAATCTTGCGCACCGTGGCAAGCGCCTGCTCCTGCAGTTTCTGGCGGCCGGCGGCGTCGCTGATGATCGAGAATTTCTGGTTGCTGAACAGCGCCACCAGACCGTCGCGCAACACCGGATCGGCGCCCTTGGCCACGTTGATCGCATCGGGGTCGTGCGACATCAAAGTGACCCCGACCTGCAGATAGCGCAGCGATTCGTCGTCGCGAAAATTCACCACGAAGGCGGGTTCGAGCGGCAGATAGAGTTCGGCCTTGCTGATGTCTACAGCGGCAGCCTTAGTATTGCCGGCGTGCGCGGTCCGATGTGACTGCCACAGATACCCGCCCGCACCCAGCGCCAACAACGCCACCACGCCGATCACCAGCGGCATGCGGCTGCGGCGCTCCACCGGCGCGTCCGATACCACCTCGGGCTGTTCTTCGTCGACCATGAAACTTCGTCCTTCATTGATGCGTAAGCGCGTCTGTCGACGTGCTCAGTTGTTGGGAGGCGCGTCTGATACCGCGCCAAGCAACAAATGCAATCCGCGTGCCATCGTTGAAATACGTTGCTGCTGCTGGATTTGCTGCCTTCGCGAGCGCATCGGACGGAAGCTCGCGGCGCTTTCTTGACGCCCGCCGGCGCGCCGTCGCGACGCGATCACGGCGACGCCGGCGAGTGCACGGATGCGCGCGGGGCATCGGCTTGCGGCTGGCCGTCTGAGAAATTCTTGCGTGGGTGGACCGGCGCGCCATGGCGCCGTAAGGATCAGGCGAACGCGTCGAGCAGACCGATCTGACCCAGTGCCGTGGTGCCGATGGTGTGGATCTCGCCCGGTTCGTCCAGCGTCGTGCTGCCCGCACCCGCGGCCTGGCCTTGGCGATCGCCCCTATCGTGCTGGCCGACTTCGGCGTGGCCCAGCGAAAGGCCGTGTTGCGCCAGCATGTGATCGAGCTGCGGCAGGCTCTGCTGCACCGCCGCCACTGCGCCGGGATGCTGCGCGCTGAACACCACGTCGACTCTGCCGTGCGTCACGCTGACCTGCACGTCGAGCGAGCCCAGCTCTTCAGGGTGCAACCGGATCCGCGCCTGCTTGATGTTCTGATTTCCCAGCCAGGCAATCTGCTGGCCCAGATCCTGGGCAAAGCCCTGGCTGCCCACCGGCGATGGCAGGTGCAATACCGGCGACGTCGCGGGAGCGGCAGGTGCCGGCGGGGCGGACAGCGCTATCGACGACGACGCATCAGTCGGAGAGACATCCTTTGCCGTCGTGGCGATCGGCGGCAGGTCGTTCGCCGCGATCAACATGCCGGGCACCGGATTGGCGGCTGCTGTCGTTGCGCCGGTGGCGTCGCCGAGCAGCAGCATCGCCGTCTGCGCATCCGTCGCCACGGTTTTGCCGGCCTGCCCGAGCACGTCGGTCGCGCCGACAGCGGCAGCGGCGGGCCGCAACGCGCCCGCGCCGATCAGGGCCAGCATGGCGCCGGCCAGCGCGGAAGCGGCATGGCCGTCCACTTCGGCGGTGTCGCTCGGCGCCTTTGCGTCCGCCGCACCGGCTTCGGCAACCTCGGCTACCTGCGCCATGGGCAACGCCGACGCGGTCGGCGCGGCTGCCGGCACGGTCGCCGGCGTTTTTGCCAAGGCTACCGTCGACGAGTCCTGCGGATCGGTCGACGACGATGCGTCTGTTCGATGGTTATTCGGTGTGTGCGGTTTCGAACCGGGCGCGCGAGCGTTCGACCCGGTCGAGGCGGGCTCGGAATCGCGCGGTGCGGTGCGCTGCCTGGCGGCATGCAGCTGGCGATCGAAATGCGCCGGCGCGGCCGGGTTTTGCGCACCGCCGGCGGGCGTGCTGCGCGGAGGCGGCACAGAGGCAGGGGTGGAACCAACGGCGTGGGCGGTCATGACGTGGTCGCTCCTTCAATGTATGGATGGGCGGCGTAGCAGCCGGCGCGAGGCATTCATCGCAACCGCCGGTGCTGCATGCGCTCGTCGACTTCGGCCTGTTCGTGCCGGTCTTCGGCACGGCGCTCGTGTTCGAGGTGTTGCGCGACGACGCTGTCGAGCGCGCTCTCGCGCGCATGGGAGCGCTTCCACTGATCCCGCACCTGTTCCAGCTGACGGGCCTGGCGGACGATCTCGGCAGTCTGCTGCACGATGGCCTGATCGATCCGTTCGATGAAGGTCTGCCGGTTGAGCAGCGCCGCCACGCTCAGGGCTCCCGCACCGCTTGTCGCGTACTCCTGCCGATAACGGCGCAACTCGCTCAGCTGGTGCTCGGCCTTGGCCAACAGCTGCTGCTGCGTGGCCAGCTTCAACAAGGCTTCCTCGCTGCGCTGGCGCGCCTGCTCCACCGCCGGTTGCAATTGCCTGGCGCGCGAATTCATCCGGCCACCTGCCCGGCCAGTTCGGCCAGATGGGCGATCGCCACCTCGAGCGTCATCGGTTCGTCCACTTCCTGCAGCAGGAACGCGCGCAGCTGCGGCCACATCTCGATCGCCTGATCCACCTGCGGATCGGAGCCTTTCTGGTACGCGCCCACCGCGATCAGGTCGCGCTGCTGGCGATACGCCGAATAGACCTGGCGAAAACGTTGCGCGGAACGCAGATGCTCGCGCGTCACTACCGCCGGCATCACGCGGCTGATCGACGCCTCGATGTCGATGGCCGGGTAATGGCCGGCCTCGGCCAGATCGCGCGACAACACGATATGGCCGTCCAGAATCGCCCGTGCCGCATCGGCGATCGGGTCGTGGCGATAATCGTCGCCTTCGGTCAGCACGGTGTAGAACGCGGTGATCGAACCGCGTCCCTCGGCATCGTTGCCGGCGCGCTCGACCAGTGCCGGCATCATCGCGAATACCGACGGCGGATAGCCCTTGGTCGCCGGCGGCTCACCGATCGCCAGCGCGATCTCGCGCTGCGCCTGGGCGTATCGGGTCAGCGAATCCATCAGCAGCAGCACACGCTGTCCGCGATCGCGAAACCACTCGGCGATGGCGGTGGCGTATTGCGCACCGCGCAGTCGCTTGAGCGGCGGCGCATCGGCCGGTGCGGCAACGATCACCGCGCGCCGGCGGCCCTCCTCGCCCAACGTGTGTTCGACAAATTCCTTCACTTCGCGGCCGCGCTCGCCGATCAATCCGACCACCACCACGTCGGCGTTGGTATAGCGGGTCATCATGCCCAGCAAGGTCGACTTGCCGACGCCGGAACCGGCGAACAGGCCCAGTCGCTGGCCGCGTCCCACGGTGAGCAGTGCATTGATCGCGCGCACGCCGACATCCAGCGGCGCGTCGATCGGCTTGCGTGCCATCGGGTTGATCGGCTCGCGCTTGAGCGCGGCATGCTCGTCCGAATCCAGCGGGCCCAGCCCATCCAGCGGCACGCCATCGGCGCCGATCACCCGGCCCAGCAAGCCCATGCCGACCGGCAGGCCGCCGCTGTGCACGCACGGGCGAACCCGTGCATTGGGCAGCACGCCATGCATGTCGCCCACCGGCATCAGCAGCAGGCGTTCGTCGGCAAAGCCGACTACTTCGGTTTCGAGTTTTGCGCCGTCAGCCGTATCGACCAGGCAACGCGCGCCGAGTGCGGCCTCGCAGCCTTCGGCTTCCAGGGTCAGGCCGACCACGCGGCGCAGGCTCCCCTCCACCGTCAGCGTGCGCGCCACCTCGGCCCGCGCACTGCGCCGTGCCAGCTGCTGCTGCCAACGCGCCTGCCGTGCGGCAAGAGTCGCCTCGGCGGTCATGCGCCACAGTCCGGTCGGGAAATGCGCGGGGTGTTGTTCATTCGTCGGATCCGCCGGCGTCGTCGCCGAGCACGGCATCGATGATCGCGGCCAGGCGGGTTTCCACCCGTCCATCGAGCCGCGAACGCGCGCTTTCCAGTTGGCAATCGCCGCGTGCCAGCGCGGGGTCGGCCAGCAGCTGCCAATGACTTTCCGCCGCGCCGAGTTCCTGCAACAAGGCCAGGTCATCCGGATGCACATGCACGCGCAGCTCGCGAGTGGCCGCGGGCAGCGCGCTGGCCGCCTGGCGTACGGCGTTCGCGATCAGTCCCGGCGCCAGCTTCAGCTCGTGCACGATCACCCGGCTGGCCACGATGGTCGCCAGCCGGGCCAGCTCCTGTCCGGTCTGTTCGTCGAGTATCTGCAGCGGCCGCGCGGCGGCCTCGTACAACGCATCGAGCTGGGCCATGCGCTGGCGCAACTGCACTTGCGCTGCGGCCATGCCCTCGGCCTGGCCGGCGGCATAGCCTTCGTCGCGCGCCTGCTGTTCCAGCGCGGCCAGTTCGTGCACGGTGGGTGGAGGCGGCGTATTGGCCGCTTTCGGTGCGATCGACTGGGTGCCCACGTTGGGCAGCTCCCAGCGCTGGAAATCCTGTGCCAAGGTGTGGCTCGCGGCAGCCATCAGACGAACTCATCCCCGCCGCTGGCGAGGCTGAGCTGGCCGGCGTCGGAAAGTTTGCGGGCGATCGCCAGCACCTCTTTCTGAGCGGCGTCGACCTCGCTCAGACGTACCGGCCCCTTCACTTCGAGATCGTCGCGCATCATGTCGGCGGCACGCTTGGACATGTTGGCGAAAATCTTTTCGCGGATCTCCGGCTCGGCGCCCTTCAGCGCCGTGATCAAGGTGCCCGAAGGCACTTCGCGCAGCAGCGTCTGCATGCCGCGGTCGTCCAGTTCGGCCAGGTCCTCGAACACGAACATCAGGTCCTCGATGCGCCCGCCCAAGGCATCGTCGTGACTGCGGATGGCGGTCATCAGCTCGGCTTCGCGGCTGCCTTCCATCGCGTTGAGGATGTCCGCGGCGGCCTTCAGGCCACCCACGTTGGCGGATTTGAGTTTCTTGTTGTTGCCCGAGAACTGGCGTTCCATGATTTCGTCCAGTTCGTTCAGCGCATGCGGCTGCACGCCGTCCAGCGTGGCGATGCGCATCACCGCATCGGAGCGCACGCGGGGCGGCAGGTAGCCGATCACCTCGGCCGCCTGGTCGGGCTCGAGGTGCGCCAGCACCAGCGCGATGATCTGCGGGTGTTCCTGGTTGATCATCTCGGCGATGGCGCGGCTCTCCATCCACTTCAGCGATTCCAGTCCCTTGCTGCTGCGCCCCAGCAGGATGCGGTCGATCAGGCCGCCGGCCTTGTTCTCGCCCAGCGCGTTGACCAGGATCTTGCGGATGTATTCCTCGGTGCCGACACCGAGCGAGGTCTGCCGACCCATGTCTTCGTTGAGCTTCTCCAGCGCGTGTTCGACGTGTTCTCGCGACACGCTGGAGAGAGCGGCCATCGCGGTGCCGACGGCCTGAACATCGCGTGCGCTGAGATGCTTCAGCACCTCGGCGGCGTCTTGCTCGCCCAGCGTGAGCAACAGGATCGCTGCGCGTTGTGCGCCGTTGATGGGCGCGTCGGACCGGTTAGTTGCCATCTTCGCTCACCCAGTTCTTCACGACCTGTGCCACCTGTTTGGAGTTTTCGCCCACCATCCGCCGGGCCTGGCCGATGCGTTGCTCGTACGCGAGCGTCGGCACGGCGCCGGCGAGCCGGGCCGGTTCGTTGGCGGCGGGTTCGTCATCGACTCTCACCGAGATCTTCGGCATCGGCGTGGGCAATGCACGCGCGGTTTCGCCCCGCGCCAGTCCCTTCAGCAGCGGACGCAGCAGGCCGAACGCCACCAGCAGCGCAATCAGCACACCGAGACCTTGCTTGATCAGATCCATCGCGCCGGGCCGATCCCACAGCGGCGTCTCCGGCAACGCATCGGGTACGGCGCCGTGATGGAAAGCCTGATTCACCACGCTGACGCTGTCGCCGCGGTCGGCATTGAAACCCACAGCGTTCTTGGTCAGCTCGGTCAGCCGCTGCAACTCCTGCGCACTGAACGGCACCGCCTTGTTCTCGGTCGCCGTCGACGAGCTGCCGGCCGGTGCGGCGGCGGGATTGACCAGTTTGTCGTCCAGCACGACCGCCACAGTGAGGCGGGCCAGCCGGCCGGCCGGATCGCTGACATGGCTGATGGTGCGATCAAGCTCGTAATTGCGTGTGGCGCTGCTGGAGCTGTCACCCGAATTGGTCGTGCCGGTGGCGGCCGTGCCGCTGGTTGCCGTCGCCTTGCCGGCGTCGGGCTTGGCTGCCGTCGGCTGCGCCACCAGGGAAGGCGGCTGGTTGCTCAGTGCGCCGGGCACGCCGCCGACAGCGGCCGCGCCGCCGCCGTGCTGATCGCTGCTGGTCTGCTCGCTGCGCAGCGAAGGATGATCGTGGCCGAAGGTCTCGGTGGCTTTCTCGCTCTGGCTGAAATCCAGATCCGCATATACCTGCGCGCGCACCCTGCCGGGACCGACCAGCGGCGTCAGCAGGTCTTCGATGCGCTGGGCATAGGTGTTCTCGATCCGCGTTGTCATGCGCAGGCGGTTGTCGTCCACCGCGCCCGGGCTGTCCGGATCGCTGGTGAGCAACTGGCCTTGCTGGTCGATCACGGAAACCTGGCGCGCGTCCAGGTCCGGCACGCTGGCGGACACCAGATGCACGATCGCCGCCACCTGGCCCGCATCGAGCTGGCGTCCCGGATACAGCGTGACCAGTACCGATGCGCTGGCCTCGCGGTTGTCGCGGACGAAGGCCGACGGCTTGGGCAATGCCAGATGCACTCGTGCGGCGCGCACCGATTGCAGCCCACCGATGGTAGTTCCCAGGTCGGTTTCGAGCAGCTGCTGATAGCGCGTGCGCTCGGCCAGATCGCTCATGCCGAACGGTGAATCGGCGGCTGGCAGCGTACTGCTGGCGGCACTGCCCTGGGGCAGTCCCTTGGCGGCCAGCTTCAGCCGCAGTGCTGCCAGGTCTGCGGCCGGCGCCATGATCGACGAGCCGTCGGCACTCAATTGGTAAGCGGTGTTGGTGGCCTGCAGCTCCTGCGCGATGGCCGCGGCATCCTTCTGTTCCAGGCCGGAATACAGCAGACCGTAGTTCGGTCCGCGCGACCACAGCACCACGGCCACACCTAGCGCCACTGCCGCGGCTATCGCCACCAGCAGCACGAGCTGGCGCATCGCCGGATTGCGGGCGATCTGCTTGAAGGGATCCAGGCGCGAACCGTTGTTGCCGGTCGTCGCGATGGCGTTGTCTGCCATGGTGCTGCTCGTTTGCTAAGGGCTGAGTCGAGGTCGACGCAAAGCGTCAGACCGGCATGTTCATGATGTCCTTGTACGCATCGACCAACTTGTTGCGTACCTCGACCATGGTGCGCAGCGAAAGATCGGCCTTCTGTATCGCGATCATCGTGCGGCCGAGATCCGCACCGGCATCGCCGCGCTCGAAACTCGCGGCCATGTTGCCCGCCTCCATCTGGCTGCGGCCCACGGCGGAAATCGATTGCTTGAGCACGGCAGAGAAATCCGGCTGCGCGCTGACCGGCGCTGCCTTGAACGCGGTTTCCGGCATGCGCACCTGCGCCGACATCTGGCGCATCTGGGAAAGCAGGTTGTTGACGTCGATCGTGCTCATGTCGATTGCCTCATGACGGAATCCCGGCGCGTGACGGGTTTACAGTGGTAAAAGCACGAGCCGTGCCAGCGGGATGCGGAGAAAAACAACGCGGCAAGACCATGAGCGAGGCGAACCGCGCCGTGCGTATCGCACCACCAGGGATTGCGGCGCCACTGAACCCGCATGTGAAAACTCGCATGTGGATCAGGCCGCGAGACCGTTCTGCAAACCGTACTTGCGCAGCTTTTCCACCAGGGTGGTGCGCTGCATGTGCAGCAGGCGCGCTGCATGCGCCACCACGCCGCCGGTGACATCCAGAGCCTGGCGGATCAAGCCCACCTCGATGTCGGCCAGGTGATCCTTCAGGTCCAGTCCGTTCTCAGGCAGCATGCGCTGCGATTCGGATACCGGATGCAGCGTGCACTCGCCCAGCTGCATCTCGTCTTCCATCAGCGCCAGCAGCGCCGCGCCATGCACCTCATCACCAGCATGCTGGCCACGATATTTTTCAGGCAAGTCGCTGCTGCGCACTTCACCGTGCGGAAACAGGATCGCCATGCGCTCGACCAGATTGGAAAGCTCGCGCACATTGCCCGGCCAGGCGTGGGCACGCAGCGATTGCATCGCGCCGGCGCTGAAACGCACCACCCCCAGTCCCCGGCGGGCCAGCCGCTGATTGAACTCGGTGATCAGCAGCGGCAGATCCTCCAGCCGCTCGCGCAGCGACGGCAACTCGAGCGGAAACACGCTGAGGCGGTAGAACAGATCTTCACGGAAGCGGTCGTTGGCGATCGATTGCTCCAGGTTGCGATGGGTCGCCGCGATGATGCGGACGTCGCAGCGCTGGGTCTTGTTGCCGCCAACCCGTTCGTAGGCGCGCTCCTGCAGCACGCGCAACAGCTTCACCTGCATCGGCAGGCTCATGTCGCCGATCTCGTCGAGGAACAAAGTGCCGCCCTCGGCCATTTCAAAGCGACCCTTGCGTGCCGTGATCGCACCCGTGAAGGCACCCTTTTCGTGGCCGAACAACTCGCTCTCCAGCAGCTCGGCCGGAATCGCACCGCAGTTGATCGCCACGAACGGCTTGTCCCGGCGCGGCGAAGCTTCATGGATGGCACGCGCCACCATCTCTTTGCCGGTGCCCGATTCGCCCAGCACCAGCACGCTGGAATCGAACGGCGCCACCTGGCGGATCAACGCATTGACGCGAACCATCGGCGCCGAGTTGCCGACAAAACGCAACCCGCTGGACTGATTGCCGAGCAGGCGCGCATAGATGTTGCGCATGGCCTCCACCATCTTTCCGTAGCTCAGTGGAAACGCCAGCATCGCCAGCCGTGCCGCAAATGGCGAGGTCGGCGCGCTGAAGCGTTCGGCCCACGGCGAATCCTCGGCCAGCAGTACCGGTACGTGGGCGGCCGTGGCGCCGAGCATCGAGAACTGGCGCTCTGCTTCGGCCGCATCGTCGATGCCGCCGATATAGACCGCACGCCATGCGTGGGTGGATTCATCGATCTCGCTGCAGGTCGCTCCGTGTTGCGGTCGGTAGCCCAGGAAATGGAGTGCCGAGAGCATGGAGCTCGCCCGCGCCTCGTCGGACTCGATCACAAGAAAGTCGAATTTCTGCATCACTCTCTCCGTATTGCACATTTGGCAAACCCCATGCTTCCAGCGGGACTGCCTTTTCATCGTCGCCGACTTTCCGTCGCCGGCCTGATGAACCATGAGCAATAAGAGGGCCAGTTTTTTGGGTGATCGTGCCGACAAAACGTCACGTGCCGGAAAACCGAGGGCAGCGACCACACCGTCCATGCGCAAGCCATGCACGGAAATTCATCGTAACCATATGAAACAAAGGATTTTTTGTCGGAACACGTAACGTGATTTCGCGCCGGTGCCATGCGTGACGAGCGTCAAAGGAATCGCACGTCGATGCCCATATTTGCGAACTGCATCACACGACGAATGTCAACTTGATTCGCGTTCGGATCACGTCACATGAGGCAGCTGGCGTGCCTCTGCCACTTTGCGTCGGTGATGGCGAAAAACCAAACGCTCAATTGCGTCACCCAGCACGTCACTCAGCAATGTGAAGACGACGAACGTATGACCATCGTCGAATCGACGGGCTACTTGCGCGGGAAGTTCCAGCGGCAAACTGCGGCACAGATCGAAACGCAGGCGCAATATCACGGCGTCGCCGGGCGGCACCATGCCGGCAGGCAGCAGCGCACCGACGGCGTTGAAACGCAGCAGTTGCCGCGGCGGCAAGGTGCTGGAAGGCACCAGCAGCTGGTTGACGATATCCACCAGCGCAGTGAGCTTGGCATCCATGCGAAGCATTTCCTGCATCAGCGGGCTGTCGTCTTCGGCCAGATCAGCGCGACGCTCTTCCAGCGCGGCGATCGCCGCCAGCGTGTTGGCGTTGCGTTCGGCCAGCCACAGCATCTGCGCGTGCGGCGGCGGCCAGGCAAGCGGCTCGCAATCGACGTGCATGCTCTCTTCGACGCTCACGCGCTGCTCGAACTCGTCCCACCGATCGGTATTCATCGTGCCGCTCCACGCTATCTGGGCTATCTGCGCTATCTGCGGAAAGGGTATCCGCTGAAGATTCCGGAACCCGCCGCGCTGGACAGTTTCCGATGCCATGCAGGACGGGCCCGGGACAGCGCAATCCGCGACTGTCTCCGGGGACGGTCGAGGCCAGACTTACGCCCGCGCGTAAGCGGCGATCGCCTGGGCCCGGCCGTTTTCGCGCTGCCATTGCCGGGCAATGGCGTCGCGTGCCCGGCCCACCAGCGCCTGCAGCTCGCGATCGTACGCCAGAACCTCGCCCAGCTGGGCCTGGCTGACCGCATCGGCCGAATGCTGGCGAAGCAGCAGCGGTTCGCGCGTGGCTTCCAGACCGGCCACGCGTTCCCAATCCCCGGCCTGAGCGGCGGACAGCATCGACTGCGTGATGGCAAGCGCCTGCGCCAACGGCGATTCCGTCGTGGCCGGTATCGTGCTCACGCACCCACCGCATGCGCTGTGGGCGACGGCGCGATCTGCACCCAGCTGTCGCGCAGCTGCTGCAGCAACCGGCTGACCTCATCGAGGATTTCGGCGTCGTCGCGCAGGTTGGCCTGCAGCAGGCGACGGCTCATGTATTCATACAGCGAGTCGAGACGCTCGACCATCGCCGTGTCGACCTTGGGATCGAGGCTGTCGCGAAGCCCGCCGATGATTTCGATGCAACGCGAAATGGTCTCGCCCTTGGCGGCCACCTCGCCGCGCAACATGTGCGCGCGAGCCTTCACCAGCCGCTCGAGTGCACCATCCATCAACAGCGTGATCAGGCCATGCGGATCGGCCGACTCCACGCCGCCGTGCGAACAAACTTGCTGGTAGGCGCCTGCGCCGTAGCCGAATCCCATGACCGTGATCTCCTGCCTCGAGGTTTTGCGGATTACTTGTTGTTGTTGGTGTTGTTGAGCGCGGCGAACTGCTGCGTGAGATAGCTGCTGGTGCTGTTGAGCTTGCTCATCAACGTATCGAGCGCGGTGAACTGCGCCTGGTAGCGCGCGGTGAGATCGTCCATGCGACTGTTCAGCGCGGTCTGCTGGCTCGACAGATCCGTCAGCTGCTGGCTGAGGCTGGTGGTACGCCCTGCCAGCAGGCCGGAGTCGCCGACCCACGTACTCAGCGGTGTATTCAGTTTGGCGGCGAAGCCACCGGTGCCGGCGAACAGGTTGCCGACGGTCTTGCCGCCATCGGATAGCGCCGTGGCGAGCGTGCCGCTGTCCAGCTTCAAGGTGCCATCCACCTGCAGCGAGATGCCGATGGACGACAGGGTCGCGCCGTTCGCGGTGCCGCCGACGATGCTCGACAAGGTGCTGTTGATGCTGTTCAGCGTTGCGTCGCCGATCATCGCGCCGGCGGTTCCGCTGGTGGCGTCGTACTTGGTGAGGTTCTGGTAGATGCCCACGAAGCTGTTGTAGGTGCTGACCAGGTTGGTCAGCGCATTGGTGGCCTTGGAGGAATCGTTCGACACGCTGAGCGTGCTGCTGCCGACCTTGATGAGATTGAGCGTAAGACCGTTGATCGCCGTACTGACGGTATTGCTCGCGCTATTGGCGGGCAGTCCATCGATGGTGTAGTTCGCATCGCTGGCCGGGTTGATCACGCTCAGCGCATTGCCGCTCGATGCCGCCACGTCGTAATTCAACGCCGCCAGGCCGCCGTCGCCGCCGCTGCTGCTCACTTTGAAACCATTGGCCGCACCGGTCTGCGTGCTGCTCAACACCAGATGCGCGCCGTCGCTGCCGGTGACGATGGTCGCCGACACACCGGGGTTGTTGCTGGCCTTGTTGATCGCATCGCGCACGGCCGCCAGCGAGTTGTTGGTGCTGCCGAGCGTGAGGCTCATCGACTTGCCCGCCACCGTGAGGGTGAGCGTGCCGGTGCCCACTGCGGTGCTGGAACTGGCGAATGCGCCGGAAGAGGCCTTCAGCGAACTGGCCAACTTGCTGATGACGATGTTGTAGTTGCCATTGACCGCGGTGCCGTCGCTGCCTGCGCCGAGCACGGTGGTGTCGCCGCTGGTCACGGTGCGGCTGGCAAACGCGCTGCCGTCGCTAAGCGGAGCCATCGCCGACTGCAGTGCTGAAAGTGCTGCGCTGATCTGGCCCAGCGCGGAAAGCTGAGTATTGGCGGCAGCCGCCTGGTTGGTGATCTGATCCTGCTGCGGCGCCTTCTTGGCGGCCACCAGCTTGTCGACCAGCGAGGCGACATCGAGCCCGGAACCCACACCCAGTGAAGTCAATAAACCCGAGGTTGGTGTAGTGGAGCCTACGGTGATCGACATGAGCCTGGGTTCCCTTGAATAAGTGGAACGGCCGCGCTAGTGCACGGCCGTTCCGGGTTGCAATTACTGCAGCAGCTTGAGCACAGCCTGCGTGGATGAGTTGGCCTGTGCCAGCACCGAGACACCGGCCTGTTGCAAGATGTTCGCGCTGGACATGTTCGCGGTTTCCGCGGCGAAGTCGGCATCCTGGATCTGGCTGCGAGACGCGCTCAGGTTCTGCGAAATGGTCTGCAGGTTGGCGATGGTGGAGCTGAAGCGGTTCTGCACCGCGCCGAGGTTGCTGCGCATGCCGCTGACCGTGGCCAGCGCCGCGTCGATGCGGTTGATCGTGGCGTTGGCGCCACTCACGGTCAGCACGTTCGCCGAAGCCAGGGTCTTGGTGGTGTCGAGCGCGATATTGGCCGAGAAGCCGATGTCGGCCGACTGCGAACCGGAGAACGTGATGGCGGAAGCGGCACTCAGCGTGAGCGTGCCATGAGTATTCGTGACCATGCCTGCGGCGAGGCCACCCGTAGCGCCGCCGCCCAGGGTCTGGGTGACGTTGATATCACGGCCGTCGACGGTCGACAGCGTCATGTTACCGCCCGCATCCACGGCGGCTGTCACACCCGTCTGGGTGGAGTAGGCGTTGATCTGCGCAACCACCTTGTCACCCGTCAACGCGCCGCCCGAGGTATCGGTACCCGCAGCGTAGATGTCCTGGCCGTTGATGTTCAACGCGTAAGTGTTGCCGGCGGCACCGCCGGTGCTGGTGAATGCGCCGCTGACCGAGCTGCTGGCCGTGGCGGTCAGACCGGAGACATTGGACGCGTTGATCGCCGCAGCTTTCGCGTAAGCACTACCGGCGCCCTGGCCGGCCGAGGGACCCGCCACCGAAGCGGCGATGTTGGTGACCGCACCGGTGCCGACCTGGACTTTCAGGTTGTTGGCGACCAGGGCGTTGGTGGTTACGGCAGTGCCGGTTCCGGTGGCCAGCGAACCCATCTGGTCGGCACGCGCACCCTGGCTGAGGTTCACCGAAATCGTTTCACCGACGTTGGCACCGACCTGGAACGCGGCGTTGCCGAAGCTGCCATCGAGCACATGACGGCCGTTGAAGCTGGTCTGGGTGGAAATACGGGTGATTTCCGCCAGACGCTGCTGCACTTCGGCATCGAGCGCGGCGCGATCGCTGTCGGAGTTGGTCGCATTCGCGGACTGCACCGCCAGCGTACGAATACGCTGCATGTTGTTGGTCACCTCGTTCAGCGCCGACTCGGTGGTCTGCGCCAGCGAGATGCCGTCGTTGGCATTGCTGACCGCCTGGTTCAGGCCATTGATCTGGGTGGTGAAGCGGGTCGAGATGGCGAGGCCGGCGGCATCGTCCTTCGCGCTGTTGATGCGCATACCGGACGACAGACGCTCGATGGCGGTTGCCAGTTTGCTCTGCGACTTGGCCAGATTGTTCTGGGCATTCAGCGAGCTGATGTTGGTGTTGACACTCATGACCATGGGAATTCTCCGAATCGGGGTGGTGTGCCGACAACGGTCGGCTCAGACAATCCGGCGGGGATTCACCATTGAATGCATCCGCCTTGTGAACTGTTTCGACCCCCACCACCGAAACTTGAGCCTTGTCAACGCAAATAATCGAACAATTTTGAACCCTGGATCTTGGTGAATGTCTGCTGCGCGGCCTGCAGTGCCGTGGTCTGCGCACCAAGCTGGCTGATCGCGTCGTAGTAGTTCACGTCCTGCACGTCCGACAGCGCGCTCTTGTATTGCAGGGTCAGATCGTCGTTGAGTCCGCTCTGCTGATCGAGCGCGTTCATACGCGCACCCACCATGCCGCGTGTGCGCGTGATGTTGCCGATCGCCTGATCGAGATTCGCGAACTGCGTGTTGATATTGTTCTGCATCGCCGCGCCGCCGCCGTTGGGCGCGCGCAGCGTGTTGATGATGTTGTCCAGTGTGGTGAACACATCCTGCTTGGTGGATGCTCCCAGCGCGAACTTGTCGCCCACCGCGGGCGTGCCGCTGAAGGCCACCTGGGCGCCGCGAAAAGTGATACTGCCGCCATTGCTCGCGTTGTAGCTGCCGCTGTCCAGCACCGCGCCGCCGCTATCGCGCACTTCGTATGCGTTGGCTGCGGTGAACACGATGGCGTAGCTGCCGCCATCCCACGCCGACGGGCTGGCATTGGGGTTGCTGACAGTGCTGGCGCCAGCCACGGCCGTGCCCGTATTCGCCGGGTCGGCGCTGATCGCGAAGGTGCCGTTTCCGGTGGGAATGTCGACGAACACGGCACTGCCCGGATCGCCGGTGGCCACCTGCAGGCCGGAGCCGGCCGCGACCATGCGTTGGCCGGCGTCGCCCACGTAGCTCACGCCGTTCTGCGAAGCGAACGGTTCGGTGCCGGTACGGTTGCCGGCAAAAATGTAGTCGCCCTGGCCGTCCTTGCTATTGGCCTGACCGAGCAATTGCTGGCGCAGCTGCACCATCTCTGCGGCGACGTCGCCGCGGGTCTCATCGGTCTGGCTGCCGTTGGCGGCTTGCAGCAGCAAGGTGCGCACGCGACCCAGCACGTCGCTGGTGTTGGACAGGCTCTGGTCTTCCAGGCCCAGCCGCGCGTTGGCGGAGGTGATGTTGCGCTGGTATTGCGCGGTGTCGGAGGTGAGATGCGAGAGGTCCAACGCGCGCGCCGCGCCGACCGGATCGTCGGACGGCTGGTTGATGCGCTTGCCGGTGCTCAGCTGTGTGTTGAGATCGGACAGGTCGCTCTGCCGATCCATCATGCTGCCGACGGATTGCTGCTGTGCCCAACTGGTGGAAACGCGCATGTGTTATCCCCGCACGGCGCTGAGCAGCGCGCCGAATATGCTGTTGGCCGTGCTGATGACCTGGGCCGAAGCCTGGTAGGCCTGCTGGTAACGCAACAGGTTGGCAGCCTCTTCGTCCAGATTTACGCCGGACACGCTTTGCTGCGAACTCATCGCCTGGCTGTACACCGCGGTCTGTGTGGTCAGATCGTCCTTGGCCAGCGAGCCGGCGCTGCCGACCTGGCTGACCAACTGGCTGTAGGCGCGGCCGGTGCTGGTGACGCCGCCGTCGAGCACGCCCAGATTCGCGACCTTGCCCAGCATCAGTGCATTGCTGTTGTCGCCTTGCGCATTGCTGTTGGCCTGCAGGCTGAAACTGTCGCCGGCCTGCGGCGCACCGCTGAGCTGCATGCTCCAGCCGTTGTGCACGATCGGCTGGCCGGGTGTGTAGGTTTGCGCCGCGCCACCATCGATGCTGTAGCTGGTGGGTGAGCTGAACACGATGGAGCTGGCGTTGAACAGATTGGCATTGCTGCCGTCGCTGATGCTGACGCTGGGTGATGCCGTACCGGTGTTGGCCGCGGCAGCGGTGACCGCGAACGGCGCGGCTGCGGCGATCTTGTCCGGGTCGGTGATCGCGACCGAAAAGCTGTCCGCGGCGTTGCGGCTGGGCTGCACGCGAAAGCTGTCGTCGGCGCTGGCGCTGCCGCCGACCACCAGGCTCAGGCCGGCAGCCTTGAAGGGGTCGGCGCTGGTGCCGGTACCGCTGAGCGGCACAGTGCTGCCATTGGTGTCGCGCATGCTCCAGTTGCTGCCGTCGTAGCTCAGCACGTAGTCCTTGCCGGTCAACGCACCGATGTCGCTGATGCTGGCATCCACGGTGCCGCTGCCGGTATTGATGGCGGCGCCCTGCACGGTAGGGCCGGCGACGTTGAAGAACGTGCCGCCGACATTGCCTTGCAAGTCCACGCCCTGCGCATGTTGTGCATTGAACGCGCTCGCCATCGCCTGCGCGGTGCGGCCCAGTTGGGCCTGTGCGGGGTCGAGCACGTTGCCGCGAAAATCCAGCAACGCGCCCAGCGTGCCGCCGCCGATGCGGCCGCTGAGCACATTGCCCGAGGCCGCGCCCACCACTTCCTGGCGGGTGGCGTCGTAGACATTCGGCGCAGTAGCCAGTGCGTGCGCTTCGGTACCGGTGACCAGTGCCTGGCCGTTGCCGACGAAGACGCTGATGGTGTTGTCGTTTTGCGGCACCACGCTCACGCCGACTTCGCCCGCCAGTTTTTTCACCAGCGCATCGCGCTGGTCGAGCAGGTCGGCCGGCGGCGTGCCGTCGGTCGCCGACGAGGAGCGGATCAATCCATTCAATTTGGCGATGGACTGGCTGTCGCTGTTGATCGAGTCGACGGCGTCGCCGATCTGCTGCTGCACCTGGCCGGACAGCGCGCTGAACTGGCCCGACAGCGCCCGAAACGTCGTGGCCAATCCGTTCGCGCGGGCCAGCAGCACCTGACGTGAGGCGGCATCCGACGGCGCATTGGCCATGTCCTGCACGGCGCCGTAGAAACTGTCCAGCGAGGTTTGCAGGTTGGTGCTGCCGGACAACTGATTGTTGATCTGGCCGGTGAGGCTGACCATGGTGGTGGCGCGCCCCTGCCCGGAACTGGCCGACCACAGCGAGCTGTTCAGGAACTGGCTGTAGGCCCGCTGCACTGCCACCGTGTTGACGCCGGTGCCGACGTAATAGCCGGACTGTCCCTCCGGCAGCCTGGCGCCGAACGACACCACCTGACGGCTGTAGCCGTCGGTGTTCACGTTGGCCACGTTGTGGCTGACCGTACTGAGCCCGATCTGCGAGGCAAGCAGCCCGGACACGCCGGTCGAAAGCATGTCAGCCATGGAACATCCTCAACACCTGGGGCACCGCCGGGATCGCACGGTACGTGGAAACGGTAACGGCCGCCGCAGCGCTCTCTTGAGCGAACCGTCCGGCAATGTGTCGGGGACGCCGATTCGAAGGGGCGAAGCCGCGGGTGGGAGATGGCGCCGGCGCGTTCATGGGACGCTGCCGTCCGCTTGCAGGCCGGCCAGCGCTTCGCGCATCTGCGCGCTGTTGGCGATCGCGGTGATCTTGGCGACGTACGACGGATCGGTCGCGTAGCCGCCGCGCACCAGCGCCCGCGCAAAGCCGGCGACGTTTTCGCCCTGGCCCAGTGCCTGCGCGTAGCGCGGGTTGTCGGTCAACAGGCGTGCGTAATCGGAGAATGATTCGGAGGGCGAGTCGTAGGCGCGGAACTGATCGCGCTTGCGTACCGCCACGCCATTTTCATATTCCAGCGTGGGTACGCTGACCTTGTCACCGGCCCAGCCGCCGCCGGCCTTGATGCCGAACAGATTGTTGCTGCTGTTGCCGTTGCCATGGCTGGGCAGATGTTTGCCCCAGCCGGTTTCCAGGGCCGCCTGCGCCAGCAGCGCACGCACCGACACGCCAAGCTGCTTCGCCGCCTCGGCCGCATGCGGTGCCAGCGCGCGAACGAAGTTCACCGGGTCGCCGCCCGGCAGCAGCTTCGCCGCCGTGCCGGCCACATCAAGCGCGCCTTGCGCCAGGCGACCCAGCGTATCGCGCCATGCCGAACCGGCGTCAGCCGTCGACGGCATGGCGGCGATGCCGATGCTGCCTGCCGCATCGGAAGTGCCTTCGCCGCCGGTCGAGTCGCCGCTAGCGCCCAGCTGCAGCAGGGCGCGCACGTTGGCGTTGAGTACGCCAGCGGTGGATCCCGGCAAGGCATGCGCGGCGCCGGCATCGGTAGCTGCGTCCGGCTTGCCGCCGAGCTGGTGCACCAGCATCTTCGCGATGCCCAGGCCGTTGTGGCCGTTCGCCAGGGTCAGCGACAGTTGTTGATCGAACATGTCGCGATAGGAATTGACCTGCTCGCTACCGGCGAGGTCGCTGCCCACGCTGGCGTTCGCATCGCGCATCGACTTCAACATCATCTGGGTGAAGATCGCCTCGAACTGCTTGGCCACCGCCGGCAGCGCACCCTTGCCGCCATCGCTGCGCGCCTGCGCACGCAACTGCTGGAAACCGGACAGTTCGGTCCAGGTATCGAGTGCGGGCGAGGTGCTGTTGATGGGCGTCATGTTTACGTCACCGGATCAGATCACGACCAGATCTGCATGAAGCGCGCCAGCCTGCTTCAGCGCCTGCAGAATCGAGATCAGATCACTCGGTGTCGCGCCGACCTGGTTCACGGCGCGGACGATGGCGTCCAGGCTCACGCCGGGGCCGAACTTGAACATGTGCCCGCCGTCCTCGCTGACCTGCACGCTGCTGCTCGGCACGATCGCGGTCTGCCCCTGGCTGAACGGTGCCGGCTGACTGACTTGCGCCTGCTCGCCGATGGTGACCTGGATGGCGCCATGCGCCACCGCGGCCGCGCTGACGCGCACATCCGAGCCGATCACCACGGTGCCGGTGCGCGAGTTCACCACGATCCGGGCCGGCGCATCGCCCGGCTGCACATCGAGATTCTGGATCGCGCCCAGCCACTCTACTTTCTGCGCGGGATCCTGCGGCCCGCGTACCGAAACCGAACCGCCATCGAGCGGCTGCGCGGTGCCCGCACCGTAAACCCGGTTGATCGCCGTGGCGATCCGCGCTGCGGTGATGAAATCGGCGGTATTGAGATTCAGCATGAGATCGCCGCCGCCGGCGAATGACGATGCCACGGTGCGCTCCACCGAGGCGCCATTGGGGATGCGCCCGCTGGCGGAAATATTGACCTGCACGCTGGAGCCGCTCTTGCCCTGCGCGCTGACGCCACCGACCACCACGCTGCCTTGCGCCACCGCGTACACATTGCCATCGGCGCCACGCAGCGGCGCCATCAGCAACTGGCCGCCACGGATGCTCTTGGCGTTGCCGATCGAGGCGACGGTAACGTCGATCACCTGGCCGGGCTTGGCGAATGGCGGCAGCTCGGCCGTTACCATCACGGCCGCGGCATTCTTCAGCTGTGGCCGTGCGCTGGCCGGCACCGTGATGCCGAACTGCTGCAGCATGTTCTCCAGGCTCTGTGTGGTGAACGGTGCCTGCGTGGTCTGGTCGCCGGAGCCATCCAGGCCCACTACCAGTCCGTAGCCGATCAACTGGTTGCTGCGTACGCCGGCCACCTGCACCAGGTCGCGAATCTTGTCCGCGCGCGCCGATGTGGGCACCAGCAGCAGCGCGAGCGAGCACAAGACCGCGATGGAACCGAATGCATGCCAGCGCCGCACCGCGGCGCGGATCTGTGCGCCGCGGCTCTGTGCCAATGAGCGCGGATCGAGTGGATCCACCCTCGTCGTGACACTGGTCAGCGTGTTCACGCGGATCGGTGCCGGTTCGCGGGCCGGGTCTGGCTCGATCGCAGCAGGCTGACGCGCCTGCCTGCTGTGCTGCGTCTTCATCAGAACGGCATCCACTTGGAATTGAAGAAGCGCGACAGCCAGCCGCGCGTGTTCGCGTCAGCCAGGGTGCCGCGACCGGTGTAGCTGATGCGCGCGTCTGCCACGCGGGTGGATGGCACGACGTTGTCCTGGCCGATGTCCTGCGGGCGCACGATGCCTGAGATGCGCACCAGCTCCTGGCCCTGGTTGATGGTCAGCCATTTTTCGCCGCGTACCAGCAGGTTGCCGTTGGTCAGGCGCTGCGCCACGGTGACGGTGATCTGGCCGGTGAGCTGGTTGCTCTGGCTGCTGGAGCCGGCGCCATCGAAACTGCGCTCGCCATCCAGCCCGATGTCGGCCACCTTGCCGCCGATCGACAGGTTCTGACCGAGAATCGTCGGCGAGGCGATCTTGGCCTTGTCGGTCTTGCTGGTGCTGGTAGTGGCCTTCTTGCTGGCCTGCGTGCTTTCCACCAGCGCCACGGTGAGGATGTCGCCCACTCTGTGGGCGCGAGGATCGGAAAACAGCTCCATGTTCTGCGAGTCGTGATAGATCGAGCCGTCGGCCTGCGTGGGTGCCACCTGCTGCACAGGTGGCGGCGTCGGCGCCCACTCGGCATCGTCGTGTGCACGCGGCACGCCGGCGCAGCCGGCCAGCACGGTGAGCGCACACAGCATCAGGGGGAAACGGCGATTCAGCATCATCACGGCGTATCTCAGGTCTTGTTGGTGAGGAACTGCAGCATCGTGTCGGCGGCAGTCACCGCCTTGGAGTTCATCTCGTAGGTGCGCTGGGTTTCGATCATGTCGACCATCTGCTCGACCACATTGACGTTGGAGCTTTCCAGCTGCCCCTGCGACAGCGTGCCCAGACCATTCAGGCCCGGCTGACCGATCTGCGGCGAACCGCTGGAGGCGGTCTCGAGGTAAAGGTTGTTGCCGTTGGGCTGCAGGCCGGCGGGGTTGATGAAATCGGCCAACTGCACCGTGCCGATCTGCTGTGTCGCCGCCTGCCCCGGCAGGCTCACGCTGACCGTACCGTCGCTGCCGATGGTGATGCTCTGCGCGTTGGCCGGAACGCTCACGGCCGGGTCCACCGCGTAACCATTGGCGGTGACGATCTGGCCGTTCTGATCCAGATGCAGCGAGCCGTCGCGCGTGTAGGCGATGGTGCCGTCGGGCATCGTCACCTGCAGAAAGCCGCGGCCCTGCACGGCCACGTCCAGCGAGTTGCCGGTCTGTTCGGGGTTGCCCTGGGTAAACAGCTTCTCGCTGCCCACCACGCGCACGCCGGTGCCCAGCATCAGGCCCGATGGCGACTGGGTCTGTTCGGTGGTCTGGCCACCGGGCTGGCGCAGGTTCTGGTAGACCAGATCCTGGAACGCCGCCCGCGCGCTCTTGTAGCCGGTGGTGTTGGCATTGGCCAGATTGTTCGAAATCACGTCCATGCGCATTTGCTGCGCATCGAGGCCGGTCTTGGCTACCCACAGGGATGAAAACATGTCGATGGACTCCGCTTTTACGTATGTACGTTTGGACGTCTGGATGTCTTTATGAAATATCGTGCTTGACTGGCTTGTCAGGGCCGGGCCAGTCAGGTCATCTGCAGCAGCCGCGAGGCTGACTGCGCGTTCTCGTCGGCGCTGTGGATGGAGCGGATCTGCAATTCGTATTGGCGCGACAGCTGGATCATCTGCACCAAGGTCTGGGAGGGATTGACGTTGCTGGACTCCAGCACGCCGGATTTCAGCGTGACCGCCGGATCGGCATCCGCGGTGCCGCCGTTGCTCAGGTGCATCAGCCCGTCGCTGCCCAGCGAAAGCTGGTCGACGCCAGGGTTGACCAGCTTGATGCGGCCGACTGCGGCGATGGTCGCGGGGGCCTGCCCCATCGGCACGACTGACACGGTACCGTCGGCTCCGATATTCATCTGGCTGCTCTGCGGCACGCTGATCGGGCCGCCGTCGCCCAGCACCAGGTTGCCGCGGGAATCGGTGAGCAGGCCGTCCGACGTGAGCCGCAATTCACCGGCGCGGGTGTATCCCTCGCTGCCGTCGGCGCCCTGCACCGCGATCCAGCCTGCGCCCTGCACCGCCACATCCATTTCGCGCCCGGTCTCGACCTGGCCACCCTCGCGCATGTCCACGCCCAGGCCTTGCGCCACGCCGTTGATGCGCGTGGGCATGCCCGTACCCTGCACCGGCAGCGGCTGGAACGCCGACAGCTGCGCCTTGAAGCCGACGGTGTCGGCATTGGCCAGGTTGTGCGCCACTTCCGACTGCTCGCGCATCATCTGCGTGGCACCGGTCATGGCTACATAGAGCGAATGGTCCATGGGAATACCTCAATAGCGAGGATCCCGGCATGCCGGGATCACGCGTTGCGTCAGTTGCGGATGTTGATGATGGTCTGGGTCAGCTGGTTGTCGGTCGAAATCACCTGCGCATTCGCCTGGTAGTTGCGCTGCGCCTTGATCATGTTGACCAGCTGCGCGGTGAGGTCGGCCGTGTTGGATGCCTCCAGCGCGCCGGCCTGCACACTGCCGAACGTGCCGTTGCCGGCAGCACCCATGATCGGCGTGCCCGAGTCGTAGGATGCGGCCCAGTTGGTGTTGTCCAGCTGGCGCAGGCCTTGCTCGTTGGAAAATTGCGCCATCGCCAGCTGACCCAGCGAGGTGGTCTGGCCATTCGAATACTTGGCCTGCACTACACCTTCGCGCGACACATCGATGCTGGCCAGGACACCGGTCGGATAGCCATCCGGATTGATCGCCGTGGCTGCGTAGGTATTGCCGAACTGGGTCGCCTTGCTCATGTCCAAGGTGAGCTGCATGGGGTTGGCGCCGGGGCTGACCGAGACGGCGGGAAATGCCAGCTTGCCGTTCGCCGGTGCGATCAGTGCGCCGCTGCTGTTGAAGGTGAGCTGCTGTGCCGCACCGGTCGAGCTGCCGTCGATGTACAAGTGCGCGTCCCACACATTGGCGGCCGCATCCTTGACGAAATACACCGTGCCGCTGTGGGTGGCGCCCAGCGAGTCGTAGGCAGTGAACGGCGTCGACTGGTTGTAGCTGGTCGGGTCGTTGACCGGATCGAACGCCGTGGCCGGTGCTACCGCATCGGAAGGCAGGTTCAGCGACATCTGCACATTGCCGGTGGCCTTCGCCGCGTTTTGCGAGGTGACCAGCTGCAGGTCGTTCAGCGTGCTGTTGTCGAACGTGCCGTTGGAAAGGGCCGGAAACACCTGCAGGCGCTGGCCGTTGGCATTCGTCACGAACCCGTTCTGATCCTTCTGGAATGCACCGGCGCGGGTATAGGAGTAACCCTTGCCGTCATGCAAGGTGAAAAAGCCCTCGCCGCTGATGGCGAAATCCAGGCTGTTGTTGGTGGTCTCCACGCTGCCGGCGGTGAACTGCTGGGCCACATTGGTCAGGCGCACGCCACTGCCGATCTGGGTGGCGCTGAGGTTGGGGCCGGCGGCGTTGAACAGCTCGGCGAACTGCGCACGCGAGCCCTTGAAACCGGTGGTGCCGGTGTTGGCGATGTTGTTGGCGGTGACCTCGAGATCCGAGGAAGCCGCGTTGAGACCGCTCAATGCAATGTTGAAAGGCATCCGAGTAATTCCTCTGTATTGAAGCCCCGCAGGGCTATCAGTTGATCTGCGCGACCTGGCTGAGCAGGACGCCACCAAAACCATTCACATCCAGGTAGGCGCCGTCGCTGCCGGTCATGCCCACGCCGGTGACCTTGCCGCTGACGTAGGTCGCCACGGCGGTGTTGCCGGCCTGTGCCTTGAGGCCATAGCTGCCTGGCGGCAGTGCCGTGCCGCCCTCGTCCTTGCCATCCCAGTGGAACGTCGCCAGGCCTGCCCCGGGCGTACCCAGGTTGAGCGTGCGCAGCACGTTCCCGCTGGCGTCGGTGACCTGTACCAGTACCGTGCCGCCGCCATCGGGCACATTCACCGCACCGTCCAGCCCGGTGGCCTGCAGCTGGCCTGCCGCCGACGGCACGGTCACGCTGCGCCCGACCATGCTGCTTGCCTGCAACATCTGATTGCCCTGCAGCGACTGGCTGAGGGTGTCGAACGACGTCTGCAGCGACTGCGTGGCCGAGACCTGGCTGATCTGCGCGAGCTGGCTGACCATCTGCGATGAATCCATCGGCTTGGTCGGATCCTGGTTGCGCATCTGCTGCACCAGCAGGCTCAGGAAATCCGCCTGGTTCATGGTTTTATCCTTGCTCGCGCTGGTCGCCGCTGCCGCTGTGTTCGAAGCGGGACCACCCACTGCCATGTCGCTCATGCTGCGTTCCTCATTTGTGCGGGCCTCACTTGCCGAGATCCAGCGTCTTCTGCATCAGCTGGCGCGTCGAATTCATCACCTCGACGTTGTTCTGATACGAGCGCGAAGCCGAAATCATGTTGACCAGTTCATCGACCGGATTGACGTTGCTGCTGTAGACGTAGCCGTCCGCGTCAGCCAGCGGGTTGCCCGGTTCGTAGCGGCTGGGGATGGCGGCCCGGCTCTCGGTGACGCCGAGCACCTGCACGCCTTCGCCCACGGCATTGCTGCCGCCGTCTTGTTGATTCTTCACGGCGGCAAACAGCGGCTCGTGCGCGCGGTAGGCGCCCTCGGGGGTACTGGCCACGCTGTCGGCGTTGGCGAGATTGCTGGCCACCGTATTCAGCCGCAGCGACTGCGCGGCCATGCCGGAACCGGCCACGTTGAAAATCGAGAAAAGAGACATCAGCTCTGTCCTCCAGTGATCGCCGTGCGCAACATGCGGATCTGCGCGGTGATGAAGGAGAGGCTGGCCTGGTAATGCACGCCGTTGGCGGCGAAGGCGGCCTGTTCGGTCTGCTCGTCGACGGTGTTGCCGTCCATGCTCGGCTGGGTCGGCACGCGATAGGCCAGTCCATCCGCGGCCTGGCCAGCGATACCGACCTGGCCGGGCGTGCTTGCCTGCAACGGCAGGTTGTTGTCCTGGCCGCCGCTAGCGGCGGCCAGCACCTTGCGAAAATCCACGTCGCGAGCCAGATAGCCCGGGGTGTCGGCGTTGGCCAGGTTGTTGGCCAGCACTTCGGTGCGGCGTTGCCACAAGTCCAGAGCCCGGGTGTGGATGCCGAATAGGTTGTCAGGGGTCAGGGTCATCGCTTCGCTCCGCATGCAGTTGCCGCACGGAGCTGGAGGCAAATTGCATGCCACCCTGGAAAAACCCTTGCTATGGCTAGGCTGGCGCGGTAATGCGCGATGCCCTCACCGCGTCGCGGCGATCGAAAGACGGTTTGTTGACGCCCGCCGCGTTGGGCGCCGGAGAATCAATCCGCCGACGCCGGAATCGGAGCTGGCACCGGCTCCGGCAGCAACTCCAGCACCGCCTGCGCCAGCAGGTCCGGCTGGAACTTGGCGACGAAGCAATCGGCCTTGACCTCCTTCACCATCGCCTCGTTGAACATGCCGCTGAGCGAGCTGTGCAGCAGGATCTTGAGCTGGCGCAAGCTCGGCGTCTCGCGGATGGCACGGGTGAGCGCATAGCCATCCAGCCGCGGCATCTCGATGTCGGACACCACCAGCTTGACCCCTTCGGCAGGATCGGCTGTCGCCATCTCGATCAACCGATCGAGCGCCTCGCGGCCGTCCTTCGCCACCACGCACTCGATATTCATCTGTTTGAACAGGCTGACCAGGCGGCGACGGGCGATGACCGAATCGTCCACCACCATCACCCGGCGAGGTGCCAGCGAGCGAGCGCCGGCAACCCGCTGCATGTGCGCCGACAGCTTGGCCGGCGTGCTGTCGAGGCTGGCCAGCACGTGCTCCACGTCGACCACCGCCAGCAGGGCGCCATCGACCCGCGTCACCGCGTTGACCCGCGCGCCGAAGCCCAGCGCGCTGGATGGCGCCACCAGCGCCTCGCCTTCGCACTGCACCATCCGCTGCAGGTCCGCCACCAGAAAACCCTGCAGCGAACGGCTGAACTCGGTCACCATCAGATGGGCCGAATCCACGTCGCGCAACGGCGCATAACCAAGCGCGGCCGCCAGATCGATCACCGGAATGGTCTGTCCGCGATAGTCGCAACTGCCGGCCAGCAATTCGTGCACGCCCGGCATCCGCTCCAGCGGCGGACGCCGCAGAACCTCGCGCACCTTGAATACATTGATGCCGAACAATTGCTCGTCGCCGAGCCGGAACAACAGCATCGCCACCCGGTTGTGGCCGGCCAACCGTGTGTGCCGTTCCACCTTTTCCAGCAATGTGCCGCCCATGCGGACTCCTGAGGATGCGTGCCGTCGCAGCGACTGTCTGCGGAACTATCGGCCGCGGGGCCGCGGGCTTTAGGGCGCCCCGATGCCGCGACGCTGGCATGCGACTTGCTTCCTCAAGTTTTGGAAGGTTTTGACGATGCAGCAGTTGCGCCCCCGCACTCCACAGAGATGATGCCCGCCCCATGAGCTTGATCTGGAATCAGCATATCGTCGCCCTGGTCGAGGCCGCCATCAGCGGCAACGACGCACAGGTCGCCGTATTGCGACGCAGGTATCCGCGTGCAGCGCTGGCACTGGCCCCCTTGCTTGCCCGCGTCGCCAGCCGGCCGCCGTCCTCGGTGGCGCTGCAGACTGTGGAACAGCAGAGCCTGGTGCTGGGCGCGGTACAGCAGTTGTCGCGCGAACAGACCGCACTGGACAAGGCCGCCGGCGACAGCCGGGGCAGTGTCGATCGTTTGACGGATGGCAGCGCCGGTATCTCGACGGCCTTGCACGAAGTCGGCGCCGATCTGAAGCAGGCCAGCCAGGCCGGACTGGCCGGCGCCGGCACCGTCAGCGAACTCGATGGCCAGCTGCGGCTGCTGCGCAGCACGCTGTCGGCGATGAACCGCAAGCAGAGCAAGCTGGCCGAACAGGTCGCCCAGATCCGCAAGCTCACCGGAACGGTGCAGGAGATCGCCCACCAGACCAATCTGGTGGCGCTGAACGCGGCGATCGAAGCGGCGCGCGCCGGAGAGGCAGGCCGCGGCTTCGCGGTGGTCGCCGATGAGGTCAAGCAGCTGGCCGAGAAGACCGCGCTCACCACGACTGAAATAGAAACTGTCACCGGCTCGATCGGCGACTTCTCGCTGCAGCTCGACGGCGACGTACAACATGGACTGCAGCAACTCGAACGCGCGCAGGCCGGCGTGGGCCAGTCCGGCGCCACCCTGGGCGAAGGCAGCGATGCGCTGCGCACTGCCAGCGAACGCATCGACAAATTGCAGCAGACCCACGACATCCAGCACGCCCGCGCCACCGCAGCGCAGGCCGCGCTGGGCGCGCTGCAGCGACGCGGCGTCGAGGCGCGCCGCCAGGCCGAATCGCTCCATCGCGCCGCATTGCTGGCGCACAGGCTGGGCTTGGACTGGCTGGAAGGCGTCAGCGGCAACGATCCGGCCAGTCTCAGCCTCACCGTACGGGAGGGCGCGCTGAATCTGCGCAAGGCGATGGAACTGGCGCTGCTGGAACCCGGCGCGCTGGATCGGCGCTGGTTCGATACACATACGATCAGCCGCAGCATCGGTCGACTGGCCGCCCTGCATCAGAACGGGCGTGACGTCAGCGGCCTCACCGACGCCGGTGCGCAGCTGAGCGAACGCGGCAGCCGCTTCGTCACCTTGCTGTGCGACGGCCAGCTCGATCAGGCCGTCGCGCTCTCGCAGCAGCTCGAGACCGGCCGCGAAGCCCTGCTCGGGCAGCTCGGCGCCTTGCTGGCGGACGCGTGAGAGCCTGGCGATCGCCCATCGCCGGCCTGGGCATCGCCGCGCTTTGGCTTGGCGGTGCGACCGCGGGCGCGAGCGCCATCCAGTCGCTGGACAGCGTGCGGGCTACGGCCGAGCAGGCCGTGCGCCAGCAATACGCCCTGCCCGGCAGCCGCATCGAAGTCACTGCCGGCTCGCTCGACTTGCGCCTGCAGCTGGCCGAGTGCCGGCTGCCCCTGCGTGCCGTGGTCGCCCGTGATGCCCAGCTCGCATCGCGCATCACCGTGCCGGTGCAGTGTCCGCAGGAAGGCGGCTGGACCGTCCGCGTACCGCTGCAGGTGCAGCTGTTCCGCCAGACACTGGTGACCAGCCGGCTACTGCTGCGCGGCGACGGCGTCAGCGCGGCGGACGTGCATGTCGAGGAACGCGACGTCACCCGGCTGGGCTATGGCTACATCGAAAACATGGAACAGGTCGCGGGCCGGTCGCTGGCCCGCGCTGTGGCCAGCGGCAGCGTGCTCAGTCCCGGCATGCTGGGCGGCCGGCGCATGGTGCGCGCGGGCGATCACGTTGAAATGGTGGCCCGGCTGGATGGCATCGAGGTACGTGCCGACGGTGTGGCGCTGGGCAGCGGCGACAACGGTGCCCGTCTGCGAGTGCGCAACGAGAGCTCGGGCAAGGTGGTCGACGCGATGGTCAGCGCGCCTGGCGTGGTGTTGGCGTTGCCATGAACCCGGCGAATCGAGGCCGGCTGCATTAGTCTTTCCGTTTTGCCCCTAAAGTTTCTGCGTAACCGGCCGATTTTACAGTTACAGGGCCACACCCCAGCGAGAAGGGACCCATGAATACGACCATTTCCAACAACGGCTTGCCGAAGTTTCCACAGGCCACCAGCAACACGGGCACTGGCTCGGCAGCGACAGCGGCCGCTGCAACGGGCTCTACCACCGCCGCGTCGACGTCCGACGATCAGCTCAAGCTGACTGATTCGGCGCTGGCCCTGCAGGAGGCCGCGCGTCCAGGAGACACGGCCTCGATCGACCCGCAGCGGGTGGAACAGGTGCGCAAGGCGCTGGCCGACGGCAGCTACAAGATCGATGCCGGGCGCATCGCCGATCGCATGCTCGTGCTCGAGGCGCAACTCGGCGGTGCGGGCAAGCCATGAATATCCAGCTGCAGCACGAACTGAATGACGCGCTCACGGCCGTTCTGGGCGACATGCAACAAGCTGTCGACCAACTCGTGCGAGTGCTCGAAGCCGAGCGTGCTGCACTGGATACCGCCAACAATGAGGCGCTCGATCACGCTGGCGCGCGCAAGCAGGCGCTCATGCAGCGACTGGAACAGCTCGATGCCGAACGTCAGCTGTTGTCACGTGAACAACCTGCCCTGGCCGATGCACTGGAGCCGGTCTGGGCCCGGATCGTCCAGTCGTTGCGCCACAGCCACCTGCTCAACCAGCGCAACGGCAGCGCAGTCAACCAGCGCCTGAGCCAAGTGCGCCAGGCACTGGCCGTGCTGACCGGGCATGCCGGCGAAAGCGAACTGTACGGCCGCTCCGGCGAGCTGCATGCCAGCTTGCGTTCGCAAGTGCTGGCGGCGGCATGACATCGATGGAACAAGACGGCACCCCCGCCTGCCCGAGCAGACGGTCCTCTCACTGACTGCGAGGCAGCCTCCGGCATGCTCTTGCGTTAATCGCGATGACTGATCATGAGCAATATCAACGCCTCCCCCGCTGCCTCCCCTGCCGCTTCACCCGCTGTCTCCCCCAAAGCCGGTACACAAGGCAACCCTGGAGCGCTCATGTCGATATCGATCCCGCTGCCGGTATTGCGCGTGCCGATGCTCGACCGCGAACGACAGCTGTTTGCCTACGAGATCGTCTTTCATCGCGAACCCGGTGACGAGCAGCACTTGCTGGAGAGCGTGCTCTCGACCATCACCGATGGCGCATTGACCCGGCTGGTACGCGGCAACCGCGCGTTCCTGAACATGCCCGCCGAATTGCTGCCGGAAGACTCCGACGTATTGCTTCATCAGCCGCGGCTTGGCGTGGTGCTGCAGCCAGGCGTGGCCACCGACCCGGCGTTGATGAAACGCCTGCAGCAGATGGCGCAGCGCGGCTGCCAGTTCATGCTGGACGCCAACGATGTCGACCTGGAAAGCAGCCTGCCGCTGCAGACCCTGCTGCAGATGGTGCAGATGGTGCGGCTGGACGCCGGCCGCATGACCATGGAAACCATGAAGGAGCGCGCCGAATACCTGCACACGCGTGGCATCAGGGTAGTCGCCGGCCAGGTCAATGATCATCAAACCTACGAGCGCTGTCTCGAACTGCCGCTGCAGGCGATCCAGGGACGCTACCTTCTGATCCCACAGCCGGTGGCCGTACCCGTGCTTACCGCCAACCGGCTGAGCATGCTGCGACTGATGCGCGTGCTGCAGGAAAGCAACCCCGGCCCGGTCGAGCTGGGCAACATCATCCGTGACGATGCGGTGCTCAGCTACAAGCTGCTCAGCTGCGTCAACTCGGCCTATTTCGCCTTGCCACGGCAACTGAAATCGGTACAGCAGGCAGCGATCTTCTTTGGCGTCACGCGCATGCGCAACTGGATCGACACGATGGCGATGTGCAGCATGGATGATCGCCCGCCCGAGCTGCTGCGCGCCGCGCTGATCCGCGCGCACATGTGCGAGAAACTGGCCAGCGGCATGCCCAATGGCCATTCGGAAATGGCGTTCACCGTGGGCTTGTTCTCGCTGCTGGACACCTTGATGTGCGCGCCGATGGAGTTCCTGCTGACCCATCTGCGCCTGGTGCCGGAAATCAGCGAGGCCTTGACCCGTCGCGGCGGTCCGTTCGGCCCGTTGCTGGAACAGATCATCGCCTGGGAAGTGGGCGAGCTCACCAGCGAACATGTGCTACCCCAGCGTATCCGCCGGATGGCCGGCATCTACCTGGAAGCCACGCAGTGGGCGGATCAGGTCTATACCACGGCAAACGAAAAGCAGACGAACTGATCCGCCGCTCAGCGGCGGCGCAGCCGCCAGACGATGAGCCCGATGCCGATCAGGGCGACCGCGAGCCAGCCGTACATGGCGGGCGAGTCGGCCCCGATCCACATCACGCAAGCCACGATTCCCACCGCAAGTCCGCCCAACCCCAGCGCCAGCAGGACATCGCGCTGGCGGCGCTGCGCGCAGAGCAACAGAAACGCACCCAGCGCAGCCAGCAGCACGGCGAATATCTGCCGGATCAGTACCAGCTCCGGCGGCACCGGCAGATCCGGAAACATGTCGAGCAGCGGCACGTCGCCGAGCTGCACGTCATAACCCTTCCCGTCGGCGGCGTCGGCGGCGGCAAGTATCCGGTCGCCATCGAGGCGCCCAACGATGGTCAGTTGCTGCAGCGGCACTTCATCCCAGCTCACCCGCACATCGCCCAGCCGCGGATCATCCGGATGGGCACTGGTCACCAGATGATTCTGGTAGAGAGTGAAACTCGCGGCGAGATTTTCCGGCAGCGATTTCATATCCGGCGTGACCGGCTGCGAACCCGGCAATGCGTGCAACAGCACCGGATCCAGCTTGAACCCGCCCATTTGCACCAGGCTGGCGTCGAACTGTTTGCCGCTGATCGGGAAGCTGGCCGGGTTGGCGTGTCCCGCCGGCTCCTTGAAGTGACTGGCATCGAGCGGCCGATCGACCCAGTCCATTTCGTAGTGCACTCCATTGCCGATGCGCACTTCGCGCCACTGGAACATCTCCACGTGACGCAGCAGCACGGGCGTGTTCGCGCGCAGGTTGAACTCCGGATCGCGCGGCGCCTCCACTACAGTCGGCGTGCCGACCAGCCGCACCATGTGACCGTGCTGGCCGGCCTGCGGCCGCATGTCGCTGTCCAGGTTGATCACCTCGCCGCCATGCCGGCTGGCCGCCGCCCGATAATTGAGCAGGCCGCGTGCCGTCGTCGCCATCAGTCCGACCCCGGCCAGCACCAGCAAGGCGCCGACCATGTTCAGGACCAGCGCACGCATCGAGGTGTCCTTGCGAAAGTCCATCAAGCCGCTCCACCGAAAGCGGGCGGCGGCGCGCCACGCAGCGTGCGCTGCTCGCCGGCGGTACCGAAGCGGCCACGTTCGTCGCGGGTCACCCGTGCCAGCGCGCAATCGTGATCGTGCGTGAAGAACAGCCGCACGTCACGCGCCAGCTTGTCTTCCAGAAACACGCGTTTCTCGTCGATGAGCTTCTCCGGCCAGCGGTCGTAACCCATGGTGATCGGCAGATGCACCCAGAACCGGCCGGGTATGAGGTCGGCACAGAACACCACGCCGCCGACTTCGGCCAGCATCAGGCCCGGCGTATGGCCATCCGAAAAACTGAAGCGTACCGCCTTGCCCAGCGTTTGCGAATACTCGCCCTCGACCAGCTCCAGCCGCCCGCTTGCCTGCAGCAGCGGCTGCAGTTCGGGCACGAACGAGGCGCGATCGCGCGGATGCGGCTGCAAGGCACGACGCCAATGTTCGGCGCCGACCACGAAGCGCGCGTTGGGAAACAGCAGCCGCAGCGGCTGATCCTTTTCCCATGCCGCCAGCAGGCCGCCGGCATGATCGAAATGCAGGTGCGACAGCACCACCACATCGATGTCCGCATCGCCCAGGCCAACCTCGGCCAGCGAATCCAGCAGCACGTGCCGCGACTCGACCACACCATAACGCTCGCGCAGCGCCGGCTCGAAGAACGCGCCGATGCCGGTCTCGAACAACACGTTGCGCCCGTCCAGGTCCTTCACCAGCAAACAGCGGCAGGCCAGCGGAATCCGGTTCTCGGCATCCGGCTCGATCCAGCGCGACCACAGCGCCTTCGGCGCATTGCCGAACATGGCGCCGCCGTCGAGTTGCTGTGAGTTGCCTAGGGTGGAGAACAGTTCCATGGTTTGGCCTTGCCGGGGACCTCGAAAAAAATGTGATTTGGACCGTCGTCCCAGCAAAAGCTGGGATGACGAGCAATGGCCAGTTTTTCGAGGCCCCTTACTCTTACCGCACCTATTGCACCTTGCCCAGTCCCGATGGCCGGCGCGGATCGCTGGCCGCGTCGAGCTTGTTGGTCTTGCGATCCCAGGTCACTACGTTCATGAATCCCCACGATTCGCGCTGTTTCAGCGTGTAGCCCATCCTGGTCAGCGCATCGCTGGTGGCCGCATCGAACGTTCCATCCTCCACCATCACCTCGTCCGGCATGTACTGATGATGGAAGCGCTTGTGCGCGGCGATCTGCTGCGCGCTCTCGCCGTCGATGAAATGCAGGATGCCTTCGAGCACCTGGGTAATGATGGTCGAGCCGCCGGGCGAACCGATCACCGCGGTGCGGTCGGCACCTATCACGATGCTCGGCGACATCGACGACAACATGCGCTTGCCGGGCTCCGGCGCATTCGCCGTGCTGCCGAGCAGACCGTAGACATTCGGCTTGTTCGGCACCAGCGCGAAGTCGTCCATCTCGTCGTTGAGAAGCACGCCGGTGCCTTCGGCGACGAAGGTGGAGCCCATCGTGTAGTTCACCGTCGAGGTCACCGCCGCCATGTTGCCGTCGGCATCGATGATCGAGAAATGCGTGGTATGCATGCCTGGCTCGCTCGCCTCGGCGCGGGGCAGCATCGACGACGGCGTGGCCTTGTCCGGCAGGATGCCCTGGCGCAGGCCGTCGGCGTAGTACGGCGACAGCAGCATGTCCAGCGGCATCTTCACGAAATCCGGATCGCCCAGATAATCGTTGTGGTCGCGGAACGCACGGCGCATCGCCTCGACGATGGTGTGCACGCGCTGCACCTGATCCATCTTCGACAGATCGAAACCGGACAGGATATTGAGGATCTCGGCGATCGCCACGCCGCCGGAGGACGGCGGCGGTGCCGTGACGATGCGGTAGCCGCGATAGTTCAGAACGATGGGCGTGCGTTCCTTGGCCCGGTAGTTGGCCAGATCGGCCAGCGTCCAGTTGCCGCCGGCCGCACGTACCGCGGCGACCAGCTTCTGTGCCGTCTCACCGCTATAGAAGCCGTCGTCGCCGTGCGCGGCGATCAGCTCCCATGTGCGCGCCTGATCCGGATCGCGCCAGATCGCACCTTCCGCCGGCGGCTTGCCGTTCGGCAGGTATTTCGCCACCGAGGCCGGCCAGCGCTGCAGATCTTTCTGCACTCCTGCGATCGCGCCACGCAGGCGCGCATCCGGTTTGAAACCGTCGCGAGCAGTGCGGATCGCCGGCGCCAGCGACTGCTGCAGCGACAGGCGACCGTAGCGTTTGGCGAGCAGCACCAGACCAGCCGGCTCGCCCGGAATCCCGGCCGAGAGCGGACCCTTCAGTGCAGTATCGCGATTCGGGGTACCGTCAGGATTGAGGTAATCCTTGCGGTTGACCGCCGCAGGCGCGGCCTCGCGGGCGTCGATGAAGATGTCGTGGCCGTCCTTCGCCCGATGCAACACGGCCATGAAGCCGCCGCCGATACCGGAGCTCTCCGGCTCGACCACCGACAGGGTCGAGGCTACCGCTACCGCTGCATCGAATGCGTTGCCGCCCTTGGCCAACACTTCGAGACCGGCATTGGTGGCGATGAAATTCGCACTGGCGATCGCCGCATGGCCGGGGCGCGGCTGCAACGATGCGGAACGAGCTGCCGGCGCCGTTTTCGGCGCGCCATCGGCCGCGAATGCCGTACTGCCGACCAGCAGCAGGCTGAGCGACAACACCCGCCAGTTCAGGGAAAAGCTCATGCAGCGGACTCCTTGGCCATCAGGTGGCGGTATTTGAGCTGGAGTTGCTCGGGCGACTCGACATGTTCGGGATCACTGATGATGCATTCGACCGGGCACACCACCACGCACTGCGGTTCGTCATGATGACCGACGCACTCGGTACACAGCGCCGGGTCGATCACGTAAAACTCTTCGCCCAGCGAGATCGCCTTGTTCGGACAAGCCGGCTCACAGACGTCGCAATTGACGCAGGTATCGAGGATTTTCAGGGACATGGCAGTCGATACTACATGCTGGTGCGTGGCGGCCGGGGAGAGTGTGGCGGTGCGCTGGCGACTTCACAGCGGCTGCCCAACACCCTCACCCCCGCTCTGCGCGGGGGGCGAGGGTACAACTCCGCGCCGGCATGGCCGGCGCGGCAACCACATTTACATGATGACGAAGCGGACCGTGGCACCGGTCGGCTTCAACGCATCGGTGACGCGCTGTTCGTCAGCCTTGTCGCCGATGAACAGGATGATCACGTCCTTGAACGAACCGGGCTTGGCATCCTTGAACGCAGCCACGACCAGATCGGCGGTGGTGGCGGAACTCGGACCACCGAAAGCCAGCAGGTTGCCCGGCAAGACGCCGCGCGCCACGGTGTCCTGCACGCTCTGCAGCTGGCGGTCGTTCTGCGCCTTGGCATCGTCGGTGGTGCCGGCCGTCACCATGTACGCATAGGGCTGGTTGGCGCTCATGCCCTGCAGGTTCTTCTGCACGATCTGCCCGAGATAGGCATTCCACCCCTTGGAATCGTTGGGATCGGTCGGCTTGGGCGCCTGCTGCGCTTGCTGCTGACCGGCCTGCTGGTCATCTCCGTGCTTGCCGCAGGCGCTCAGAGCCAGGGTGGCGGTCAGTGCGATGGCAGCGATGAGAGCGAACTTACGCATGGTTATCACCTTCTGTTTCGGGTTGCTTGTTGGAGCCGGTCCGGCTCTTGTGCCAGCGCTGCCGCATGGCTTGTTGTACCGCCGGATGCACGAAACCGGAAATATCCCCGCCGAGGCGGCCGATCTCGCGCACCAGCGACGAGGAAATGAAACTGTATTGTTCCGCCGGCGTCAGAAACAGTGTTTCCGCCCGCGGAATCAGATGCCGGTTCATGCTGGCCAGTTGGAATTCGTATTCGAAATCGGACACCGCGCGCAGACCGCGAATGATCACGCCGGCACCGACATCCTCGATGAAGGTGGCCAGCAGGCAATCGAAACCGCGCACTTCCACGTTCGACAGGTCGGCCAGCGCCAGCCGCGCCAGGGTGATCCGCTCACCGATACTGAAGCCCGGCCCCTTGCTGGAGCTGTCGGCCACCGCCACGATGACGCGGTCGAACAGCGGCGCGGCACGCGCCACCAAGTCGGTGTGGCCGTTGGTGATCGGATCGAAGGTGCCCGGATAGACGGCCAGGCGCGGATTGCCAAGGAGCTTGTTCACGAGACGAAAGCGGCAGCTGAAATTGACCCTAGCTTAACGGAAGCGCGCGCCGATAGAGCGCAAAACGCACCTCGCCGGCATGGCCCTCCCGGTACAGTTGCCAGTTCGGCGGCACAGCCGGCACGGTCGCGCGGGGCGACTCCACGTATATCCAGGCCTGCGCGGCAAGCCAACCGCCCTGCTCCAGCTGCAAAGTCAGCACCGGCCACAGCTCCAGCGCAAACGGCGGATCGAGAAAGACCAGATCCTGCACCCGTGGCGCACCGCGCAGGAACTGCGCTGCATCGAGCGCCGCCACTTCGCCGTTGGCGGCCTTGAGCCGCGCCAGATTGTCGCGTAATGCCTGCGCCGCGCGTGTGTCGCGCTCGACGAACTGTACGCTGGCCGCCCCGCGCGACAGCGCCTCGATGCCGAGTGCGCCGGTGCCGGCACACAGATCCAGACAGCGCGCGCCGTCGATCACCGGCGCCAGCCAGTTGAACAATGTCTCGCGCACCCGGTCAGCGGTAGGTCGCAGGCCCGGCAGATCAGGCACGTCCAGGCGCGAATTGCGCAGGCTGCCGCCGATGATGCGGATCCGCCCCGATGCCGCCTTGCGTCCGCTGTTCAAGGCGTCGCGCCCCCGGCGGCAAGGCGCTCAACGGTCGGACTCTCAACGGGCTGTACAGGTTGGGGTGTTAGCATGCCGCTCATTGTCTTTGAATCACTGCCGCAATGCTCAAGTTCTGGAAGAAGAAGCCCACCGAAACCGGGCCGGCGCAACCCACCAGCGAGAAGCCCGCCGACACCGTCGCGCCGGAAAGCGGGGATCCGCTGTTGCATGAAGCGCTGGCGGAAGTCCCCGCGCCGGCCGACATGCAGCCTGAAGCCGAACGTTTCGTCGCGCCCACCATCGAATCCGCACCTGCGGCAGAGCAGGCGCCAGCCAAGCGCAGCTGGCGCGAACGGTTATCCGGCAACGCCTTCGCACGCGGCCTCAGTTCGCTGTTCGTGCGCCATCCCAGGCTCGACGACGATCTGCTGGACGAGCTGGAAACCACCTTGATCACCGCCGATGTCGGCGTCGAAGCCAGCAGCGAGCTGGTCGAAGACCTGCGCAAGCGCATGCACAAGCGCGAATTCGCCGACGCGCCCGCGCTGCTGGCCGCCTTGCGCCAGGCGCTGATAGCGCTGTTGAAGCCGGTAGCGCACCCGCTGGACGTGCGAGGGAAGCAACCGTTCGTGGTACTCGTCGTCGGCATCAACGGCGCCGGCAAGACCACGACCATCGGCAAGCTCGCCCGCAGATGGCGTGACGAGCATCGCGCGGTGATGCTGGCCGCGGGTGATACCTTCCGTGCCGCCGCTGTCGAGCAGCTGAAAACCTGGGGCGAACGTAACCAGGTGCCGGTGATCTCGCAGGGCCAGGATGCCGACGCCGCCAGCGTGATCTTCGATGCATTGCAGGCCGCCCGCTCACGCGGCATCGACGTGCTGATCGCCGATACCGCCGGTCGCCTGCACACCCAGGGTGGCCTGATGGACGAGCTGGGCAAGATCGCCCGCGTGCTGAAGAAACTCGACACCGATGCGCCGCACGAAGTGCTGATGGTGATCGATGGCACCACGGGCCAGAACGCAGTCAACCAGGTGCGCCAATTTCTCCAGATCGTCGGCGTCACCGGCCTGGTCGTGACCAAGCTCGACGGCACCGCCAAAGGCGGTGTGGTGTTCGCCCTGGCGCGCGAGTTCGGTTTGCCGATCCGCTACGTCGGCCTCGGCGAAACCGCCACCGACCTGCGCGTGTTCGAGGCCGAGGCGTTTGTCGACGGGCTGCTGCCGGCCAGCCTTGGCGACGGGCATGGCCATGACTGAACCGCGACGGCGAGGCTGAGCGATGTCGCGCGGACTGCGCTTGATCCTGCTAGTGCTTGGCGGCCTCGTGCTGACGCTGGTGCTGGTCGCGATCATTGCCGTCTATCTGGTGCTGCAACCGGATCGCTTCACCCGCATGCTGCAGACTCAGGCCCGCTCGGCCGGGCTCGAACTGAATCTGGCCAGCCCGGCCAGCCCGACACTGTTTCCGCGCCCAGCGCTGGATCTCGACGGCATCACGCTCAATGCGGAAGGCGCCAATGCGCCGATCCTGCTTGCCGCGCGCGGCCGGCTCGCGCTGCCCTGGCACACGCTGTTCGGCGGCCCCACGGTGATCTCGCAATTGCAGATCGATTCGCCGAGGGTCGATCTGGACGCGTTGCAGGAATGGTTGGCCGCCCTGCCCGCACAGCCGGCAAGCGTGCCACCGAACATTCCACGGATCGACACCGGCATCAGCATCAATCGCGGCAGCGTGGTGCGCGGCAACGAGGTTCTGCTCGACAACGTCGCGCTGGAAGCCGGCAGCCTGATTTCGGGCCAGCCGTTTCCGCTCAGCCTGTCCGCCACCACCGCGGCGAACAGGCCGCTGCAACTGCGGCTGTCCGCCACACCGCGCATCGAAGGCAACACATTGCAACTGGACAACATCACCTTGCATCTGTCGCAAGGCAGCGCCATGACGCTCGCGCTCACCGGCAACGCCCATTGGCACGGCGCCGCCGATGCCGCTGCCCGCTTCACCGGCAAGCTCGACCAGGCCGATGCCGGGCAGTACGATGTTTCGCTGGCGTTGACACCGGCCGACCAGAACAATCCGTTACTGCTTGCACTGAAGCTCGACGGCCCCGACAACCATGCCGACCTGCGCCTGCCACCGCTGGCACTGGCGCACTGGTGGAGCCAGCTCGGCGACGAACAGGTATCGCGACTGAGTGTGCCGCCGATGAGTGGCCATGCGGAAATCGCCAAAATCGAAACCGGCAGCGTCAGCGTCGAAGGTCTCACCGTGCAAGCCGGCGACAACGTCCCTGCAGCCGCCGGCACCGCTGCCGCACCTGCGAAACCCGCCGTCAGCAAGAAGCCATGAGCACAACCCTCGCCACTCGCCTGCTGCGCTGGTTCGACCAGCACGGCCGCAAGGATCTGCCGTGGCAGCGTGCGCTCGACAACGGCCGACGCGACGCCTATCGCGTATGGCTGTCCGAGGTGATGCTGCAGCAAACCCAGGTCGCCACCGTCATCGGCTATTTCGAACGCTTCATCGGCGCGCTGCCGACGCTGCGCGATCTCGCCGATGCCGACGAGGACACCGTGCTGGCGCTGTGGTCGGGGCTCGGCTACTACCGTCGTGCACGCTTCCTGCACCACGCCGCGCAGATCTGCGTCGAACAACATGATGGCGAACTGCCGCGCGACTTCGATGCGCTGCGCGCCCTGCCCGGCATCGGCCGCTCCACCGCCGGCGCGATCCTGGCGCAGGCACACGGACTGCGTTTCGCCATCCTCGACGGCAACGTCAAGCGCGTGCTCACCCGCTATCACGGCATCCATGGCCATCCCGGCGAAAGCGCGGTGGAAAAACGGCTGTGGCTGCACGCCGAAACCCATACACCGACCAGCCGCGTCGCCGACTACACCCAGGCAATCATGGACCTGGGCGCTACGCTTTGCGTGCGCACGCGCCCACGTTGCGAAGACTGCCCGCTGGCCGGCGACTGCACCGCGTACCGCGACGACCTCACCGCACTGCTACCCAGCCGCAAACCGGGCAAATCCATTCCCACCCGCGCCACCGTGATGCTGATCCTGCGCGACGCCCAAGGCCGCGTGCTGCTCGAGCGGCGCGGACCGCAAGGCGTGTGGTCGGGCCTTTGGAGCCTGCCGGAAGCGGCCGACCCGAATGCTGCGTGGCGTACGGCGCAACAGCATGCGCAGGTCGACGACGCGCAAATCCTGACGCCATTCACCCACGTATTCAGCCATTATCGGCTGAACATCGAGCCGCTGCTGTTCGACCGGGCGACAGCGCAGCGCGGCATCGCCGATAATCCGCAACTGCGCTGGTGCAGCAGCACCGAGCTGGCTGCGCTGGGACTGCCGGCCCCGGTGCGCACCTTGCTCCAGACCATCGTGTAGGAGCGCACCTTTTGCGCGATGCTTTTTTATGGGTGACGAAGAGCATCGTGCACAAGGTGCGCTCCTACAGGCACCCATAAGTCCCCGAGGAAAACCCATGAGCCGCATCGTCCACTGCGCCAAACTCGGCATCGACGCCGAAGGTCTCGATTTCGCTCCCTGGCCCGGTCCGCTCGGCCAGCGCATCTATGCCGAGATATCCAAGCCCGCGTGGCAACAGTGGCTGGCCCATCAGACCACCCTGATCAACGAATACCGGCTCAATCCGCTCGACCCGAAAGCACGCAAGTACCTTGGCGAAGAAATGGAGAAATTCCTGTTCGGCGGCGATTTCGCCAAGGCCTCCGGCTTCACTGCTCCCGACGCCGAGTCTTGACGAAACGCCGCGCATTCGGTCTAATGCGCGGCTCCACGCATCATCGGCAACCCGCGCGGCTGTCCCATGATTACAAGGTTTCCGGCCGAGTAGCTCAGTTGGTAGAGCAGGGGATTGAAAATCCCCGTGTCGGCGGTTCGATTCCGTCCTCGGCCACCATGTACAGCGATACCCGAGCCCACTTTCGCGAGTGGGTTTTTTCGTTTGTACGTCGCGAAACCTACGCTACCGAGCACTCCCAGGTGCACTGAAGTCATGCCGCATGACACGTTTTGTCCGTTACCAACAGTGCTACATTCGGCCCGCAACCACAACGAAGGGGATACTCAGATGAATCGAAAAGGATTCGCCGTTCCAGCGGCGTTGCTCGTGGGGCTGATGGCCATCACGCTCGCCGGACCTGCCGTGGCGCAGCAGCAACCGAATACCGGACTGGGCAGCGCATGGCCCACCGATGCGACCGATGTGAGTCGCGCGCCCGGTTATCACGTCTATACTTGGACGAATTCAGGTGTGAAATACATCCAGGTCAACGACTATGCGGGCAATGTCCTGGTGGCCGTGGCCACGGCGAATGGCGTGTTTCTGCCGCTGCCGATGGGCAATGCGAAGAACCTTCAAACACCGCAGGACGGCTCCTCCAGCACGACGTCCACGACGGGCGTGACCGTCTATCAGGACGGCTCGGTACAGGTTACGGCCGCGCCCCAAACCAGTGGCACGATGCTTTTCCAGGCGGCGCCTTGCACCGATCCGGTCGAGTGCACTACGCACCTCAACTGATATTGAGGATCAGCGGATATTGAGAAACTCAACAAGGGTGGTGCGCTTCTCCGGCACCACTCGCTCCACCGCACGCACCTGTTGGGGGTCGGGTTCGTGCACCAGCACACTTATGCACTCACCATGCTCCGTGGCGCGAACGCGAACCCTGCCTTCATGGAGCGCTGCGCGATCCTTGATTGCGTCCAGACCAAGGCCGCTTGCGGCCAGCCGGTGAAGCATGAAGCTGCCACGCACCCTCAGATCCGAGTCAGTCGAAAATAGCGCGTCGATGCGGACTACCGCCCAGCGCCGACCGGCGTGCCGGCCGCTGCGCAGGTGAACCGTGAGATCGCCGATGCTATGCGTGGTACACAGATAGCTGACCCCCTCGCACACCAGCCGGTGGATCGCCAGTTGCAAGGTGTCGGACAGCTGATTGATTCCGCCACGCGTCTGGCACCAATAGCCGATGCGGCGGCTGTTGAGGGTTCGCGCGATGCCACCGTGGCGCAGCGCGGCCACCAGACCGCGCTCACGCAGGGCCACCGGATGCAAGCCATCCGCGAGCTGGAACAACTGCTCCCTGGCCGCCGTTGCCCGGCGCCGCAGCTCACGGGAATCCGCCGTGGGCCGGAGCTGCCGCTCGAACAACAGTTCGTCGGTTGCGTGTACGGCTTCACTCGCCTGCTCGATCCCAAGCGAGGTCTGGCGCAGCTGCGCTTCGCACTGTGCCTGAATGCGACGCGCCAGATCGAGGGATTTGTCCTCATGTTCGGTGCCTTGCCCCTTCTGCTGATGCAGTTGGGCAATCCGGCTTCCGAACAGCAGCATCGACGTGGTGGCAAAGGCCACAAAAACCTCAGCCTGCAGCGTCGACGTGTCGTAGAGTGCAGGCATCGTCACTACCACCGCGATGCTGGCGATCGCGCCGCCGACCGCAGCGCCATGCCAGCCACGGCGCAGCGCGAGCCAGATGACCGGCAGGAACATCAGCATCCGCGCCACCTGCCGTGAACCTTCGCCGGAGGCGTCCAGCGCAATCCAGATGAGCAGTGCCAGCGCGGGCAACACGAATGCTGCCGTCTCGACGCCTAAACGCCCACGCAAGGCGCTTTCGACGGTATGCAGCCAGAGCTCGGCCCGCTTCGGCCGCCCCTCCCACACCATTAGCACCAGAGGTACCAGCGTCAGGATGCCCAGGTAGCTTCCGATGAACCACCTTGAAGCTACCACTCCATAATTTATGGGCGCAGAGCCGGGAGGAACGTTCGCTGTCGGAAGAATGACGACGTTCACTAGGGTCCACAGTCCGGAAACCACCAACGTGCATACCAGCAAGACGCCCATGTGCACCGGGCCACGATCCGGAATCATGTTCAAACGGTCACGGCACGCCTTGACCACAGGCATGGCAAGAGCAATCGGCGGCACCAGCATGAGGCTTGACCAGAGCCAGCCGAAGGTTTCAGCACACGAAAGGCTGGCGTAAGCCAGAGGGCCCAATTCGCCAATCACCAGCGCGGGCCAATAGCGGTAAGGCACAAGCAACAACACAGACAGGCGATAGCCGGCGAATAGCTCCCAGTGCGACCATGATACCTGCCGCAGCAGCACATACCCGAGCGCATAGGCCAACGCTACCGCGCCGTGGCGCAGCCATACATTCCTTCGCATTCCATGATTCATCCGGTGCCCTCGATGATCAGACATCCCTACGGCAACAACGATTTGGGACCGTGCCCCGCTCATGATCATGCCTGTGAAATCGCATCGAAACTGCGAACCCACACACGAAGCGAACCGCCCAAAAAAACTCCCCGCCCCATAGTCCTACACCGGCGCCTCCGCTGCAATGCTCCTCCCTTCACGGCGAGCTCATTCAGGATCTGTATCCGGCTCTGAAGCCTCCCGAACGGCGGGCCCGACGATGCCGCTCGAACTGGCAACTTCAGCCAGGGCGGCACCGTTCGTAAAATCGGCCGACTGTGCAAAACGGTGGCCTAATTCCTGCAGGCCGATTCATACCTCCAGACGGTCATCCGGCCGCGCCACCAGCGCATACAGCGCAGGCATCAGGAAGATGCTGATCAGCAGTCGGGTAAACAGTCCGCTGACAATGACCAGGGCGAACGGCCGCTGGGTATCGGTACCTACACCAGTGGCCAGTGCCGCGGGCAGCAGGCCGAGTGCCGCCACCAGGGCGGTCATCATGATCGGACGCAGGCGCAGGATCGCCGCTTCGCGGATAGCCTCGTCCAGGGTGATGCCGCCGCGGCGAAGTTCGTTGACGTAGGAGATGTAGACAACGGCCGTCTGCACCGAGACGCCGAACAGGGCGAGAAAGCCGATGCCGGAAGAAACCGAGAACGGGGTGCCGGTGATCCACAACGCCACGATGCCGCCTACCGGCGCCGACAGCAGCACGCCGAGCACGGTGATGAATGGAAATTTGAAATTGCTATAGAGAGTGAACAGCAGCAGGAAGATCAGCGACAAGGTGAGCGGCAGTATCACATTCAGCTGTGCACGCGAAGCCGTGTATTCGGAGTATTCGCCGCCCCAATCCAGGCGGTAGCCCTGCGGCAGATCGACCTTCTTGTCGACTTGCGCGATGGCATCTTCCACCGCGCCGGCCAGATCGCGTCCCTCCACCGAGAACTGCACGCCGATGTAGCGTGAATTGTCCTGGCGGTAGATGAACGAGGCGCCGTTGATCACCTGGATATCCGCCAGCTCCTTGAGCGGAATCTGCTGACCGGCTGGCGTGGCCATCAGGATGTTGCCGATTTCCTCGGGATTGTTCCGGTACTGGCGTTCGAGTCGAACGACAAGGTCGAACTGCTTTTCCTGCTGCACCACCTGGGTCGCCACGTCGCCACCGATGGCGGTCGTGATCAACCCGTTGATGTCGGCCACGTTCAAGCCATAGCGGGCAATCGCAGTGCGGTTGATCTTGATGCTCAGGCTGGGCTGTCCGAGTTCCTTCACCAGGGTCACGTCGCGGATGCCGCGCACGTTTTCCAGCACCTTCTTGATCGCTTTACCCTTTTGTTGGAGCGTATCCAGGTCGGAACCGAATACCTTCACAGCCAGCGCACTTTTCAGACCCGTCTCGGCCTCGTCCACCGCATCCTCGGCCGGCTGGGTGTAATTGAAGACGATGCCTGGAAAGGCCTCCAGCTTCTTGTTGATCGCCGCGATCAACTCGGGCTTGGTGCGATAGCCGCTGGTCCATTGCGAGTACGGCTTGAGGCCCACGTAGAACTCGGCATTGAAGAAGCCGGTCGAATCCGTACCGTCGTCGGGCCGGCCATGTTCAGAGGCAACCGTGGTGACTTCGGGGAACGAGCCCAGGATCTCGCGTATCTTGGGCACGATCTTGGCCGACTCGTCGAACGAGATGGTGTAAGGCATGGTGGCGCGCACCCATAGCGCGCCCTCATCCAGTTGCGGCATGAACTCAGCGCCGATGCGCGGGATCAACAGCAGCGAACCGGCCAGCAGGATGACCGAGGCGAACGTCGTCCCCCACTTGCGGGCGAGGCAGAAATCCAGGCCCTTGATGTAGACCGATTTGATCGCCTCGAAAACGCCGTTGCGCCGCTCGCGCACGCCCTTGCGCATCAGCCACGCGCACAGTACCGGCAACAGCGTCAGCGTGACGATCAGCGAACCGACCAGCGCGAACACCATCGTATCGGCCATCGGCTTGAACAACGTCCCGGAAGGCCCGGACAGAACATAGATCGGCAGAAAGCTGACCACGATCACCGCGACGGCGTAGAAGATCGGGCGATCCACTTCCGCTGCCGCGTCGACGATGATTTCCCGGATGTTGAGCGGCGTGCCCTTGCGCTCGGCGATCTGGCGGAAAATGTTTTCCACCATCACTACCGCGCCATCGACCAGGATGCCGAAATCCACCGCGCCGATGGAAAGCAGGTTGGCTGATGCGTTCTGCAGATCGAGACAGATGAACGCGAACAGCAAGGCCAGCGGGATGGTGGTGGCGACGATCAGGCCAGCGCGGAAATCGTAGAGAAAGAAAATCAGGATCACCACGACCAGGAACATGCCGCGCAGGAGGTTCTGCTCGACGATCTGCGTGGTCACCGCGACCAGGTCGCTGCGGTCGTAGAACGGATGGATCTTGACGTCCTTGGGCAGCACGTGATCGTTGAGTTCCTTGGTCTTTGCTTCGACCCGCTGCAGAACGTCCTGGGTTTTTTCGCCCGTGCGCAGGAAGATCACGCCCTCCACCGCATCGTCCTGTTTCTCGAAGCCGAATTCGCCCAGCCGGGGGGCGATGCCGATGACCACGCGGCCGACGTCCTTCAGCAGCACCGGGATGCCGTTATGCACCGCCAGCACCACGTTGCCGATGTCCTCCAGCGTGCTCAGCCGCCCCTCGCCGCGCACGTAGTAGAACTGGCCGCCTTGCGAATAGAAGCCGCCACCGGCGTTGCCGTTGTTGGCCGCCAACGCGGCTTCCACCTGCGTAGCGGACAGGCCGACCCCGGCGATCTTCGCCTGATCGAGCAGCACCTGGTATTGCATGGTGCCACCGCCAAATCCCGAATCATCCGCCACGCCGGGAACGGATCGGTACTGAGGCTCGATGGTCCAGTCTTCGAGTGTCTTGAGCTCCATCGGCGACCGATCCGAGCTTTGCAGCACGTACCGATAGATCAGGCCCGAGGGCGAGGCAAGCGGCGATACCGATGGCGTCACGCCGCTCGGCAGGCTGAGATCGCCCAGCCGGTTGAAAACTTCCTGTCGGGCGAAGTTGTTGTCGGTGCCGGTCTGAAACGTGATGACGACGTGGGACAGCCCGTACAGCGAGACGGAGCGCGTATTGGTCGTCTTCGGTATGCCGTTCATGCCGAGCTCGACTGGCACGGTGATCAGGCGCTCTACTTCCTCGGCAGCGTGCCCGGGCCACTGGGTGACCAGTTCGACGCTAGGCGGCGAAAGATCGGGATAGGCATCCACCGGCAGGCGCTGCAGCGAGCGCGTGCCGGCGCCGGTCAGCACCAGCGTGAGCAGGATGATTAAAAAGGGCTGCACCAGAGACGCGGAGACGATCCGGTTCATGAACGAAGCCGTGCGCGACGGCGACCCGCTGTGAGGCAATTGGTCGCTCATTGGCTTTGCATGAACTGCATGAAGATGCCGCCATCGGCCACGACCTGATCGCCCGCCTTGAGCCCGTCGGCAATCTGGTAGCGGTCGCCGGAGCGATAGCCCAGCGTCACATGCCGCCGCGCAAAGCTGCCGTCGCGCTCGGTGGTATATGCGAACGGCAGGTTCTCGTCGTCACGCAGAATCGCCGACACCGGCACCAGCAGCCCGCTGCTTTGCTGGCGCGATTGGATTCGCACACCGACATACATCTGCTTCTTGAGGAAATCGCCCCGGTTGTCGACGACTACCCGAGCCACCACCGCACGCGTATCGGGGTTCACCAGCGCCGATATGTTGTCCACGGTGCCGGAAATGCTTTTCGATGCGACACCAGTCGTCACTTCCGCCGTATCGCCAACGCTGACCGACGCCAGCTCGGAACCGGAAATCTGCGCCATCACCCAGACGCGCGAAAGATCGGCCACGGTGAAGCACGGCGTGGTGCCGGCCTGCAGGAGTTGGCCGGGCGTGATCAGCTTTTCCACGACGGTGCCGGTGATTGGCGAACGTATCGTGCCCTCGACGCGCGACACCGGCCTACCGGCCTGGATGTCCTTGATGGTCTTCGGGTCGACGTTCAGCGATACCAGCGCCTGCAGCGCAGCGTCGCGGTCGGCCTCGGCATTGGTGGCGTCGGTCTGCGCCTGTTGCTGTTCGCGCTGGGAAACACCGTCATGCTGGACCAGATCCTTGTCCGCATCGGCAAGCCGGCGGGCGTTCCTCGCGGTGACAAGGGCCTTGCTGTAAGCGCTGGTGGCCGCCGAAAAGTCCGGTGATTCCACGACTGCCAGCGGGTCGCCCTTCTTCACTTTGTCGCCGGGCGCGACCAGCAGCCGCGACACCGGGCCGGAGAACGGCGCCAGCACACTGGTCGCCTGGTCGTTGTCGAAGTCCACCGTGCCGGTGGTCTCGACCGTCTTGCTGAACATGGACGGCGCCACCGTGTAGAGATGGATGTGTTGGCGTTGGGCCGCAGTCAACGTCACGTTGCTGGCCGTTACGGCGGCCGCCTGCACGCTGTCTTCAGGCTTGGACGAGCAGCCGCTGCACAACATCGCGATGGCCAGCGAGGTAACGGCAAGAGCGAGCGGGAATCTGCTCCCACGTATGAATTCACTTTTCATTTTCAGCCTTGGTTGAATCGGCCTTGTTCGGATCTGCCTTGATCGAATCGGCCCGACCTGATTCCGCGCGATGCCACCAGCCGCCGCCAAGTGCTTGGAACAAGGCGGCCGTGTCGGCATACCGATTGGCTTGCGCCTGCACCAGCGCGATCTGCGACTGCTGGTCGGCCTGTTCGGCACTCAATAGCGAAAGGTAGCTGGCATAGCCGGCCTTCCATTGACGCTGCGACAGATCCAGCGTGACCTTGGCGGCATCGGCGGCAGCCGCCGCCGCTTTCAGGCCTTCGGCATCCTGCTCGAGCGCGGTCAAGGTGTCGGCGACGTTCTGGAATGCGGTGAGCACGGTGCTGCGATATTGCTCGGCCGCCTGCACATAGGCCGCCTTCGCGGCGCGCTGCTGATGCAGCAATGTGCCGCCCTGAAAAATCGGCGCCGTCACGGCCGCACCCAGATTCCAGAAGCCGGTACCCGACTTGAAAACGTCGCCGATCGCCAGCGCCGTGCTGCCGGCATTTGCGGTCAACTGGATATTCGGCAACCGATTCGCCGTGGTGACGCCGATCTGTGCGCTGGCAGCGTGCATATTCGCCTCGGCCTGCAACACGTCCGGACGTTGCGCCACGAGTTGCGAAGGCAGGCTCAGCGGCAGTTCCCGGGGCAACTGCAAATCCGCGAGCTCGAATTTTTCAGCCGGTGCCTGGCCTGGGAAGTGGCCAGCCAGAATGGCGAGCAGGTGCTGCTGCTGATCCAGTTGCTTGACCAGCGTCGGCAGCGTGGCGGCGACTTGCGCGAGCTGCGATTCCTGCGCGGCAACATCCAGCCGGCCGACGTAACCCTTGGCATGCTGGTAACGCAGTATCTGCAGCATGTGGGTATTGATGTCGATCAACCTGTGCGTCGCGTCGATCTGCGCCTGCAACGAGGCCTGCTGGACCGCGGCGGCCACCACATTCGCGCTCAAGGTGATTTGCGCCGCGATCATCTGATAGCCGACGGCCTGCTCCTGCGCCTTCAACGACTCCACCGTGCGACGGTTCAGCCCGAACACATCGGGCGCATACGAGACGCTGACCTGCGGAGTGAACAGGTTGTACAGAAAGGCGTTGTTGCTGGGCACCGGTGCGAGCGCACCGGGCGGATCCTGTTGTCGGCTGGCCGAAAATCCCGCCGTGACGCTGGGATAGTGGGCGCCCCGCCCCGCCAGTGTATTTTCCCTGGCCACCGCCAGCGCCGCCTGTGCTGCCTTGAGGTCGTGATTGCTGACTAGCGATTGTTCGATCAACGCATTCAGCGGCCGGGAATGAAACAGCGCCCACCAATCGCCCGGTATGTCGCCCCCCTTATTGAAGCGCTGGGCTTCACCACCGACGACGTTCGCGCTGCTGGCCGTGGTCGAAAGCGGATGCGAGGTGTAATCGCTGACATCCGGCGCGGCAGGCTTCTTGAAGTCGGGACCAACGGCGCAACCGGCAAGCAACAAGCAGACAGAAACTCTGATCAAAGACCGCGCGATGAAAGGCGATACGTGCGATGAGATGGCATGAGCCTCAGACGAAACTTTCGCCATCGCCTCACCTCTTGCTCCTCGGGTCTTGGCAGGCACATCGACCCACGTCTTGTTCATGCGAGCGTTTCTTCGAGAATGAGGCCACCGGAATGCAACGATATATCGTATCAATTGCCGGCGAAAGCCATGCTGAAGGTCATGGTTTCAAATATCCCCCTCCATCACTCCGCAGCACCCGAGCGACGTGCCAAAATCGGCTACCCATTGATGACACTCATAGCCCATGAGCACCCAGAAATACGACTTCCGCCAGTTCCAGGAAGAACTCGCCAAACTAGAACGCAAGGTCGAAAAACAGCAACCCGCCAAGCCGCTGGGCAAGAAGGCGGCGGCAGCCCAGCGTCTGGCGATGGCGCGCGAGGAGTTCCTTGTGCTGCGCAAACGGCATGACCTGACCGTCGGGGACGTCGTCGCTTTCTTCCCCGAGGAAGAAGGCATTGCCTACTTGCAACAGCTCATCGCCGCGGCGCAGGCGAAGCCCCGACGGATGCGCAAGATCGCGGAAGTGCCGAACGCTGGTTGAGTGCCGACGAACCTGATCGCGATGCCCGGCCATCGCCCCGTATCTCCATGCAAGTCCCTTCGACGACCTGATCCATATCCTCATGCCCGACCGGGAAATGTGTGCTTGACTCCGTTTTATATTTCCGTAATTCTAGAAATATGAAATCAATAGATGCCCTCACCTGCCTCAACGCACTCGCCCAGGAGCATCGCCTGAATCTGTACCGCCTGCTGGTGCAGGCCGGCGAAGAAGGCATGGCAGTGGGCGAGTTGGCCGCGGCGACCGGTCTGGCCGGCGCAACGCTGACCAACCATCTACACATCCTGCGCCGGGCCGGCATGGTCAGCGACGAGCGACGCGGGCGGGTGATCCAGTGCCGCGCGAACTATCCGCAGATGAACGCCCTGCTCGGCTTCCTCACCGAAAACTGCTGTGCAGGTTCGGCTGCGGCCGGCTGCGCGCCCGCCACGACATGCCAACCGGCAAGGAGAAAACGATGAAACGCTTCCATGTGCACGTGAACGTCGACCAGCTCGACAGCAGCATCCGTTTCTACACGACCCTCTTCGGCACCGCGCCCAGCGTGGTCAAACCGGATTACGCGAAGTGGATGCTGGACGATCCGCGGGTCAACTTTGCGATCTCGCAGCGCGACCGCCAGACCGGCGTGGATCATCTCGGCCTGCAGGCAGAAGACGCTGCTGAACTCGCCGCGATCGGTGAACGGCTGCACGCTGCCGATGCTGTTGCGCTGGCGGAAAAAGGCACAACTTGCTGCTACGCCCACTCCGACAAGTTCTGGGCCGAAGATCCGCAAGGCATTCGCTGGGAAAGTTTCCACACGCACGGCGAAGCCACCGCCTATACCGGCGCACCGAACGAAACCGGCGCCTCGTGCTGCGGCCAGGCACCCGATACCAAAGCCGCCGCTTCATGCGGACCGAACGCGAACTGCTGCTGAGATAACCATGCGCACTCAACCGTACAACGTGCTCTTCCTGTGCACCGGCAACTCCGCGCGCAGCGTGATGGCCGAAGCCTTGCTCAACGTACTCGGCAAAGGCCGGTTCCACGCGTACAGCGCGGGCAGCTTCCCCAGCGGCCGGGTGCAGCCGATCGCCGCCGAGCTGGCACGTGCATTCGGCTACACGGAGCCGCTGCGCAGCAAGAGCTGGGACGAGTTTGCACAAACCGACTCACCAGCGATCGACATGGTGATCACCGTCTGCGACAACGCCGCCGGCGAGGTGTGCCCGATCTGGCCCGGCCAGCCGGTCACCGCACATTGGGGCGTGCCTGATCCGGTGGCGGTCGATAGCGACGAAGAGGGGCGCCGACGTGCGTTCCAGTCGGCCTGGCTGATGCTGCGCCGACGCATCGATCTGTTGCTGGCGCTGCCACTGGAAAAACTCGATCATCTGGCGACGCAGCGGGAACTGCGCGCCATCGGCCAGACGGCAGCCAGCCGTGAACAGTGAAGCCGTCGCGGTGGTGCCGTCGCCAAAGATCGGATTCTTCGCGCGCTACCTGAGCGCGTGGGTCGCGCTGTGCATCGTCACCGGCATAGCACTTGGCCATCTCTTTCCAGGCATCTTCGCAATGCTGGCGGCGGCCGAAGTGCAGCACATCAACCTGCCGGTGGCCGCGCTGGTGTGGCTGATGATCGTGCCGATGCTGCTCAAGGTCGACTTCGCGCAACTCGCGGGCGTGCGACACCAGGTACGCGGCATCGGCATCACCTTGCTGGTGAACTGGGCGATCAAGCCGTTCTCGATGGCGTTGCTGGGCTGGCTGTTTATCCGGCACGTATTCGCCGCCTGGCTGCCCGTGGGGCAACACGATGCGTATATCGCGGGATTGATACTGCTGGCGGCCGCGCCGTGCACGGCGATGGTCTTCGTGTGGTCACGGCTGTGCGGTGGCGAGCCGAATTTCACACTGGCGCAGGTGGCGCTCAACGACAGCATCATGGTGGTCGCGTTCGCGCCGATCGTGGCATTGCTGCTGGGCGTAGCGTCGATCCATGTACCGTGGGGCACGTTGCTGCTGTCGGTGCTGCTGTACATCGTGGTACCGGTGATCACTGCGCAACTGTGGCGTGGATGGCTGCTGCGGCGTCGCGGACAAGTCGCGCTCGATACGGCGCTGCGTCGCATCGACCCATGGTCGACCGCCGCCCTGCTCGCCACGCTGATCCTGCTGTTCGGTTTTCAGGGGGAGGCGATCCTTGCGCAGCCGCTGATCATCGCGCTGCTGGCCGTGCCCATCATCATCCAGGTATATCTCAACGCCGGCATCGCCTACGGCCTCAGCCGCTGGCTGAAGGTGCCGCACTGCGTAGCCGGGCCCGCCGCGCTGATCGGCGCCAGCAACTTCTTCGAACTGGCGGTAGCGGCAGCCATCAGCATCTTCGGGCTGCGCTCGGGCGCTGCGCTGGCGACCGTGGTCGGCGTGCTGGTGGAAGTGCCGGTGATGCTGTCGGTGGTGCGCATCGTCAACCGCACGGGACACTGGTTCGACGAGCAACCTGCGCCCGCGCCGGTGCGCAGCTGACATACCGCGCCGCCGATGTCAGCCGCGATTCAGTCTCGCTGCGAGGATTCACCGCACGTTTGCATGATGCGGCTAAGACTCAGGCTTCCTGCAAGCAACGAGGTACGGTCAATGAACAAGATCTCTGCACTGACTCTCGCCCTGACTTTTGGCGCGCTCTCGCTGCCCGGCATCGCCATGGCACAACAACAGGCGATGACCGAACCGCAGGTGCAAAGCGAGCTCACCGCGCAGGGCTATACCAAGATCCACGAGCTGAAGTTCAAGGACGGCATGTGGCGTACCGAGGCCAGGAGCGCCAACGGCGACAGAGTGGATCTGCGCATCGACGCCAAGACCGGCCAGGTCTATCCCGACAAGCTGGTTTCGAAGCTGAGCAAGCAGGACGTACGCGCGGCGCTGGAGGCCCAGGGTTATACCCATGTGCATGATGTGGACTTCGACGACGGCATCTGGAAAGCCAAGGCTCATAACCCGTCCGGCAACAGCGTCAAACTCAAGATCGACGCGGATACCGGCAAGGTGATCGGCACCGACTGATGCAGGAAAGATGGACGGCCATACCGTCGGCGGCCCCGCACGCACCGGCCGCCGACGGATGGACCGCGCGCCGAATGCTCACTTAGTATCGGAGTCCCCCACCCCCGATCGGTGACTCCGTGAAACGATTGCTCCTCTACACCTTGCTCGTGGCCGCGTGCCCCGTCGCGCTGGCCGCCGGCACCTTGCCCACCTTCAGTACCGGGCGGCTGTCCGCCGAGGTCAAAACGCTGTCCTCGGATGCGTTCGAAGGCCGTGGCCCGGCCACGCCCGCCGAAACGAAAACCATCGACTACATGGTGACGCAGATGAAAGCCGCTGGCTTGCAGCCCGGCGGCGATCTGAAAGACGGCAAGCGTGCGTGGACCCAGGCCGTGCCATTACGGCGCAGCCAGATCATCGGCACACCGGCGCTGACACTCGACCTCGACGGCAAGAGCGAGGCGTTGAGCCAGGGCGAACAGATGGCGATACGCGCACCCATGGACGGCTCGACCGCGGTGTCGATCGCCAACGCGCCACTGGTGTTCGTGGGCTACGGCGTGAAGGCGCCCGAGCGCCGCTGGGACGACTTCAAGGGCGTCGACCTGCACGGCAAGATCGCGGTGGTGCTGGTCAACGATCCGGACTTCGAGACCGGCAAGGGTGACTTCGGCGGCAAGGCGATGACTTACTACGGCCGCTGGACCTACAAATACGAGGAGGCCGCGCGGCAGGGCGCGCTGGGCATGCTGGTGGTGCACGAGACCGCGCCGGCCTCCTACGGCTGGGCCACGGTGAAGAACTCCAACACCAACGCCATGTTCGACATCGTGCGCGACAAGCCCTCCGCGGTACATCCCAAACTGGAAGGCTGGATCCAGCGCGATCTGGCGGTGCAGATGTTCAAGCACGCCGGGCTGGATTTCGATGCCTTGAAGAAGGAAGCGCAGACGCGCGAATTCAAGCCGGTGATATTGAAAGGCGAGAGCCTGTCGGCCAGCTTCAAGGTCGACACGAGCATAGTCACCTCGCACAACATCGTCGGTCGCATCGAAGGCAGCAAGCGTCCGGACGAGACCGTGATCTACAGCGCGCACTGGGATCATCTTGGCGTCGGCGCACCCGACGCCAAGGGCGACCGCATCTACAACGGCGCGGTCGACAACGCTACCGGCACAGCGGCGTTGATCGAAATGGCCCGGGCGTTCGCGCAAGGATCCCGGCCCGAGCGTTCGGTGGTATTCCTCAATGTCACCGCCGAGGAAAAAGGCCTGCTCGGCTCCGAATACTACGCGTCGAAACCGCTCTATCCGCTCGCGAAGACCGCCGGCGTGATCAACGTCGATGCGCTCGATCCACACGGCCCCGCGCGCAATTTCACCATTTCCGGCATTGCCAAACTTGGCCTGCTGGACGACCTGATCGCCGACGCGAAAACCTTCAACATGACCTACGCGCCGGACCCGAAGCCGGAGGCTGGCAGTTTCTTCCGTTCCGATCATTTCTCGTTCGCCAAGCGTGGCGTGCCGGCGATCTCGTTCGAGTCGGGCAACGACTGGATCGACGGTGGCCTCGCCGCCGGCAAGGCTGCGGAGGACGACTACATCGCCAAGCGCTATCACCAGCCCGCCGACGAATGGCAGGCCGGCTGGCCGTTCACCGGCATGGCGCGCGACCTGCAACTGCTCTACACGGTCGGCCACGATCTGGCGAATTCCGATGCATGGCCGAACTGGAGCCCTGATTCGGAATTCCGTGGCATTCGCGACAAGACGGCGGCAGAGCGGAAGTAACCTTCGCGCTGCCCGCTTTTTTTTGTGGGAGCGACTTCAGTCGCGATGGCGTTGTTCTCTGTTGGTTGGTTGATTTGAAGCAAGAGCTTTCGTGCGCCGTTGGCGCCCGAGTTACTTTCTCTTTGTGTGGCCAAAGAGAAAGATAACCAAAGAGAAAGGCCACCCCGCTTGGCGCTTGCCGCCCATCCCTGGGCGGCAAGTCCGTGAGCCGGGGCCGGGCTTTTCGACAGGGCTCCTGCCCTGACGAAAAGGAGTCGACCTCCGTGTCGACTCCCGCTGCGCGGCCTGTCGTCCCCGTCTCACCGCCGCACAGGGGCCCCGGGTAGAGCCGCGGGCCTTCCTGGCCCGCACTCGGTGAAAAGCCGAGGCGAAGCAAAGCCTCGCTCTGCTGTTGCTCTGGCTCTTCTGAAAAGTGCAGGCCACGATGGCCTGCTGCTCTACCCGGGGCCCCTCTGCAGCGGCGGGTGGGTGGAGGAACAGCCCGCAGGGTGGTCGGCACGGATGCCGGCCAGTTTGGCGTCAGCACAGGATGTGCTGTCGACAAACCCCGCCACCCGCCCGCGGACTTGCCGGGCAGGAAGCCCGGCAAGCGCGTAAGCGGGGGGTCGTTTTCTCTTGGTTACTTCTCTTTTGGACAAGCAAAAGAGAAGTAACTCGCCCTCCGCAGGAGGGTGAAAGCTCTGCACTTAATCAACAAAAATGAGCAAGAGCATCGCCCGCCGGCGGGCTCCTGCACACATTTATTCGACGGGATGCCGGCCGTAAGCCCACAACAGGAATGGCGGCAACATCTGTTTCCATGACGCCTGGTTGTGTACGCCGCCTTGCAGCTGGAACAGCGACGCATCCGCAAGCCGCGACGGGTGCTTCGCGTAATCCATGTCGACCGAATAGCCGAGCTGCTTCAGGCCGCGGGCGTGGAAGCCATCGGCGCCGCGGTAGCCTCCAAGCAAATCCTGCACGTCGTCGACGGTGTCGTTGACGCCGTCGCCATCGCGATCCTTGGTCTCCTCCGCCGTACCCACCGCAAACCACATCTTCAGACCGGCCCGCTTGCCGCCACGGTCGACCATCGCTTGCGCCAGCCGCGTGTGCTGCACCGTCGTGGCGTTCGTGCGGTCCGCCGCGAGCCAGAACGACGGCGAGAATGCGCCGACCCGGCCGAACACCTCCGGATACTGCCAGCCGAGATTGAACGCGTTCAGTGCGCCCAGCGACCAGCCCAGCATCGTGCGTTCGCGCGGGGACTTGCGCGTGCGGTAGTGCGCGTCGATGTACGGCACCAGCGCACTGGCGACCCAGGCGGAATAATCCTGCGCCCGCGTGCCGATCGGACCGATGGGTGAACCGCCGACGAGACTGTGCGAGGCAATGCGGTCGGACAACCCGTACGCGCTGGCGCGATCGGCCAGCATGTCGATCGCGACCACGATGACTGGCTCGATCGTATGCAACCGGTAGAGTCCTGCCAGCGTCGACTGCAGGCCCACCGCGGCCATGTCCTGGCCATCGTTCGCATACAGCACCGGATAGCGGCGGCGGGTGCGGGCGTAATCCGGCGGCAGGTAGACCGTGACTTTCAGCTTTTCCGGTGCAAATGCCGGCGCATCGAGCTGCAGCTGTACGACCGTACTCTCGGCGAGCTGCACATGCGGTGTGTTCGATGCCATGGCCGGGCAGATACCACCGGCCAACAGCACACCCCACAGCACGCATGCAGCAGCGTGACGACGGATCACGCGAAACGCCGGATTCATCGCTCTACGCTGGCGAACCATACGCCGTGGCCCGGCAGTTGCAGCTCGCTGCCGTCGAAATGTCCTTGCAGCAGACCATGACCGTCCAGTCGATGCGGCACGCCGAACGTCGCGGGCAAGCGGATGTCGACGGCGGCATCGGCCAGATTGAACACGACCAGCGTGGTCTGGCCGTCAAATCGGCGAGTGAACGCCAATACCGGCTCGACAGTGTCGATGAACTCGATGTCGCCCCAGCGCAGTGCCGGTTGCGACTGGCGCCAGTGCATGAAGGTGCGGAAACCGTTCAATACCGAATGCGGGTCGGTCTCCTGCCTGGTCACCGCCAGCGCGCGATGCTCCTGCGGCACCGGCAGCCATGGCATGCCACGGCTGAAGCCGGCATGGGCCTCGTCGTCGCTCCACGGCATCGGCGTGCGACAGCCGTCGCGACCCTTGAACTGCGGCCAGAAAGCGATGCCATAAGGGTCTTGCAGCGATTCGTACGGCACGTCGGCCTCGGTCAAGCCCAGTTCCTCGCCCTGGTAGACGCACACCGAACCGCGCAGCGAACAGACCATCGCCGTAAGCAGGTTGGCGAGCTGGGTCGAGGGCTGGCCCCTGCCCCAGCGCGTCAGCACACGCTCGACATCGTGGTTGGAAATCGCCCAGCACGGCCAGCCTTCGGTCATCTGCGCTTCCAGCGCCTGCACCGTGCCGCGGATGTGGGCGGCGCTGAAATCGTCGGTCAACAGCTCGAAGCTGTAGCCCATGTGCAGGCGGCCATGCCGGGTGTATTCGGCCATCGTGGCCAGCGAATCCTCGGAGGAGATTTCGCCCAGCGCAGCCACATCCTGATAGCGGTCCATCAACGCGCGCAGCTCGCCGAGAAACCCCAGGTTCTCCGGTCGCGTGTTGTTGTAATAGTGATACTGGAACGCGTAAGGATTGTCCGGGCTGAAGCCGCGGCCCACCCGCTTCTCTTTCGGCTTGGGCGGGTTGTCGCGCAACTCGCGGTCGTGGAAGCAGAAGTTGATCGCATCCAGACGCACGCCGTCCACGCCCTTGTCCAGCCAGAAGCGCACGCTGTCGAGAATCGCCGCGCGTACCTCGGGGTGATGGAAATTCAGATCCGGCTGCGAGGTCAGGAAATTGTGCAGATAGTACTGCCCGCGCCGCGGCTCCCACTGCCATGCCGAACCGCCGAACAGCGACAGCCAGTTGTTCGGTGCGCTGCCGTCGTCCTTCGCATCGGCCCACACGTACCAATCCGCCTTCGGGTTGTCGCGACTCTCGCGGCTTTCCTTGAACCAGGCATGCTCGATCGAGGTGTGGCTGAGCACCTGATCGATCATCACCTTGAGGCCGAGATCGTGCGCCTTGGCCAGCAGGCGATCGAAATCCGCCAGCGTGCCGAACAGCGGATCGACGTCGCGATAGTCGGCGATGTCGTAACCGAAGTCGGCCATCGGGGATTTGAAGAACGGTGCGATCCAGATCGCGTCGACGCCAAGGCTGGCCACGTAGTCGAGCCGCTCGATAATGCCCGGCAGATCGCCCACGCCGTTATCGTCGGTATCCAGAAAACTGCGCGGGTAGATCTGGTAGGTGACGGCTCCGCGCCACCAGGGTGCATCACTCATTCGCATGTCCCGTAAGTTCTTGCCCGAGTCGAAGCGACGCGCCAGAAGCGGTGCTTTCGCAGCTTGTGCGGCAGCTTACCGGCTGCATGCGGGTGCAGCCGCGACAGTGCATACGTATTCATGGGCGGCAGCTATCGCATTGCAACATAGGGACGGCACAGAGATTTGGACGTCCATATGAAAATCGGCGAAATGGCGCGCGACGGCTTCTGATGCTGGCGTAGACACATATGCGACGCGCCCGGACATGCCTCGCCGACGCAGTATCGACGATGTCGCCACGCGCATGTTTGCGATGCAAAGCAGCACAATGAATACGTATGCATGATCCACCTCGACCGCGAAAGGCAGCCCTAACATCACCATCACAGCGGCGGATCAGGGCGCGTGCATGCGTGCTGGCCGTCGCAACGTTGGGGCTTGATTGCTGCAGCAACTACAAGAAAACGACGCACAACCCTGGGAGGGGATCACGGTGATATTCAAACGCAATGTGTTGGCCTTGGCGCTGGCATCGGTCGGTTTCTGCGCGACCTCAGCTACCGTATACGCGGCCGCGCCGCAGAATGACCAGTCAGCCAGTCCGCAGGACACCAGCCAGACCGCAAAAGACGCGCAGGCCATCAAGGACGCCAAGGCGAAGAAGAAGAAGGAAGCCACCCAGCTTAGTGCCGTGACGGTGAGCGGCTTCGCACTAAGTATCCAGAATGCGACCGCGATCAAGCAGTCGTCCGACGAGATTGTCGAGGCAGTCTCCGCCGAAGACATCGGCAAGCTGCCTGACGTCAGCATCGCCGAATCGATTGCCCGCCTGCCGGGCGTTTCGGCGCAGCGTGTCGCGGGTCGGGCGCAAGTCATCAGCGTGCGAGGCCTCTCGCCAGACTTCGCCACCACGCTGCTCAACGGCCGCGAGATGGTCAGCACCGGCGACAACCGCAGCGTGGAGTTCGATCAATATCCATCCGAACTGATGAGCGGCGTTACGGTGTACAAGACGCCCAACGCCAGCCTGATCGGCCAGGGACTTTCGGGCACCCTGGACATGCACACCGTCCGCCCGCTGGACTACCACGAAGACGTGGCTGTGGTCGGTGTCCGCGGCCAGCACAATTCGCTGGGTTCGGCGGCCAATGCCAGCGCCAACGGCAATCGCTTCAACGCAAGCTATATCGGTCAGTTCATGGACCATACGCTTGGCATTGCAGTCGGCTACGCGCACTCCCTGACGCCAACCCAGGAGAACCAGGTCGGCTTGTATGAACCGTGGGAGCAGGTGGGTGCCGGCTGGCGTCCTGGCGTGCCCGCCGGCACCTGGTACTCGGAGGGCATCAAGGCCCTACGCCGCACCGGCTACACCAAGCGCGACGGCGTGATGGCCACGGTGGAATGGCGGCCCTCGGACATATGGACGAGCACGCTCGACCTGTTCCATACCAAGGCCACGCAGAAAGACACGGCCAACCAGTTCGAGGTCAACCTCGGCGACTACAACGGCGGTTATGGCCATATCAACGTCACCAACCCCACCATCAACGGCAACGGTACTTTCACTGGCGGCACGGCAAGCAATCTGTATCCGCTGGTGCGCGGTATGTACGACAGCCGTCACGACACGATCAACGCCGCTGGATGGAAGAACGAATTCAGCGCCGGGCAAGTCAGCATCGTGGCCGATGTCAGCTACTCCAAGGCCAAGCGTCACGAACTCGAGCTGGAAAACAATACGCAGCTGGAGCCCGTTCCGCAGCTGGACACGCTGAACCTGAATTACTCGGGCAGCAACTTCTCCCAGCTGTCGCCCGGACTGGATTATTCCGATCCGAGCAAGCTGTTCCTGCGCAATACCATTTATGGCTCCGGCTACGGCAAGGTGCCGCGGGTCAGCGATGAGTTGAAGAGCGCCAAGCTCGGCGCCACGGTGCCGATGCCTGACTGGATCAGCCATGTGGTCTCGGATGTCGAATTCGGCGTCAACTACGCCGACCGCGAAAAGAACAAGCAGCAGCCCGAAGGGAATATCAATGTCGGCGCGCAAGGCGATACCACCATCGCGCCCGACCTGGAGTACGGCTTGGTCAATCTCGGCTTTGCCGGCGTGGGCCGTATCCCGTCGTGGTACGTGCCTGGCGTCGTCGCGCGCTACATGACCTTCCAGCCGAACTCGAATGCGTCGTACCTGGTGTCGAAAGCCTGGGCATTGTCCGAGAAGATCACCACCGCGTACGCCATGGGCAACATCGACACCACATGGGGTGTGCCGGTTCGGGGCAATATCGGCGTCCAGTTGCAGCATGCCGACCAGTCCTCTTCCGCCAACGTATTCAACGGCACGCAACCTGTCGGCAGTCAAATTCAGGGATTCACCAGCGGCAAGGCTTACACCGACGTGCTGCCCAGCCTGAATCTCGCTTTCTCACTGACCGCAAACCAGATGCTTCGCGTGGCGCTGGCCAAGCAGGTGGCGCGTCCGCGCATGGATGACATGCGTGCCTCCCTGGACTTCGGTGTCGACACCGCAACCGGCAAGCCCGGCGCCAGCGGTGGCAATCCGAAGCTCGACCCGTGGCGCGCCAACGCCTTCGATCTTTCGTGGGAGAAATACTTTGGCGACAGCGGCGGCTACGTGGCCGCTGCGTTCTTCTACAAGGATCTGACCAGCTACATCTACACGCAGACCCGCGACAACTACGACTTCTCTGGTCTGGTGGCTGGTTACACCCCTCCCCCGGGTTCACCGCCGGCGCTGAAGACCGGCACGTTCAGCGCGCCGATGAACGGCAAGGGTGGATCGCTGAGAGGCCTCGAACTTTCCACGTCGTTGCCGCTGAACATGATCACACCGGCGCTTGATGGCTTCGGTGTCCTGGCGAGCGCCAGCTTCAACGATAGCAGCATCAAGATCTTGTCTCCGGAGAACGCCACGAGTGTCGGTAACGGCCCCATCAGCCTGCCCGGCCTGTCCAAGCGCGTGTTCAACCTGACGGCCTACTATGAGAAGAACGGGTTCGACGCACGCATCAGCGAGCGCAAGCGTTCGGACTTTATCGGCGAGATTGGCAATTTTGCCGGCGCCCGCACGCTGCGCTATGTCGTCGGTGAAAACATTTTCGACGCCCAGGTCGGTTACACCTTCGGCCCCGGGAGCAGCCTTCATGGGCTCAGCCTGCAGTTGCAGGCCAGCAACCTGACGAACGCGCCCTATCGAACCTACGCCACTACGAAGGATCGCCCGCTCGAGTACATCGAGTGGGGTCGCACCTACCTGCTCGGCGCCACCTACAAGTTCTGAGCTAACGCGCCAACTCCCTATCCTGCCGGCGGCGACGCCGGCAGGTTTTTTTGGCTCCCATTTGCGTAGCGTGCACGGCTCGACAAGCCTGCCAAAAAACCTCGACTGTCCAAGCCTGCTCTTGTCGATCGGGATAGCCGCGCTCCGCACGCGCAGTTGGAAAACTCTTCCGCTCATTCCGTTATGCAGCACGGAAAATCGCACAACCGTGTGGATGAATACGTATGCAGAACAATGGTATCCACGACGCTGCGGCTTACCATGAAGAGCGCTCCCGAAAATTGATCGGCGCTGTTCTGCGCACATCACCGACCACGCGAGAACAACGCGATCACCCGCAAGTTGCCGGAGTCTCCGTTGATACGCCTTTCTCCCCTCGTCTCACTCCTATGCGCTGCCCTGCTCGCCACCGGATGCGCGGCGCAATCACCGCGTGCGCCCGCCGCTGACCATGGCACCGCTACCAAGACGTCGCCGTCGAGCGAGTATTCCATTGCCCGCTCGGGTGTCTGGTACGAGATCTTCGTACGCAGTTGGGCCGACAGCAACGGAGACGGCATCGGCGATCTCAACGGCGTCACCGCGAAACTCGATTATCTGCAGTCGCTCGGCGTCAGCGGCATCTGGCTGATGCCGATCAACCCGTCGCCCAGCTATCACGGCTACGACGTCACCGATTACTACGGCATCAACCCGCAATACGGCACGACGGACGATTTCCAGCACTTGCTGGACGAGGCGCACAAGCGCCACCTCAAGGTGATCATCGATCTGGTGATCAACCACACCAGCAACGAGCATCCGTGGTTCAAGGCGGCCGCCGACCCCGCGGCCCCCCACCACACCTGGTACAGCTGGGCCGACAAGCGCACTGATCTCCAGACCATGAGCGCAACAGACGGCCCGGCCTGGCACAAACTCGGCGAACAGCACTACGAAGGTACGTTCACTGCCGAGATGCCCGACCTCGACTACGACACGCCGGCCGTGCGACAGGAGATGATCAAGGTCGGCCAGTACTGGCTGAAAAAAGGCGTCGACGGCTTCCGCCTCGACGCGGCCCAGCACATCTACCTCGACTTCAAGGCGGATATCGACAACCCGCAGACGCTGGCGAAGAACCTCGCCTGGTGGTCCGAATTCCGTCGCGGCATGGATGCGGTCGACCCCGCCGCCTACATCGTCGGCGAGGTGACCCGCGACTCGGCGGATCAGCTGGCGCCGTATTTCAAGCCGCTGGATGCGGTGTTCGATTTTCCGCTGGCGACGCGACTGATCGACAGCGCCAGGAGCGAGCGTGCCGGCGATCTCGGCGCACTGCTCGCGCGCACCGACGCCGCCTATCGCAAGGTCACCGGCAAATCGGGTGTGGATGCGCCATTCCTGTCCAACCATGACCAGAACCGCGTGATGAGTCAGCTATCCGGCGACCCGCAGCACATGCGCATGGCCGCCGCGCTGTTGCTTACCCTGCCTGGCCAGCCGTTCGTCTACTACGGCGAGGAACTGGGCATGCGCGGACAGAAGCCCGACCCCGATCTGCGCGAACCGATGCGCTGGAGCCGCGCCACCGATGCCCCGGGCGAAACGACCTGGAAGGCATCGACCTCGCACGACGGTCCGGCAGTGTCGGTCGAGGCAGAACAGGCAGATACGGATTCGCTGCTGCACTACTACACGATGCTGATCCACTGGCGCAGTCAGCTCGGCGCGTTGCGCGACGGCACCATCCATGCGCACGCCGTGAGCAATCCGCACATCGCCGCCTGGCTACTCGACGATGCCGACAGTCGGGTACTGGTCGTGCACAACCTGTCCGGCCGGCCGCAGGACATGACGCTGGGTGACGACCGTTTCCATACCGTGCTGCTGCATAGCAAGCCCGGCGTCACGTTGCAAGACGACCGACTGCAGATGCCGCCCTACACTACGGCGATCCTGCAATGAACACTGAGGTGATGCGATGAAAAGATCCGTACGCCGCAACCGGCTCGGTATGGCGACAAGGTTCTGGCTGGGCCTTGCGCTGGCACCGATCGGTGTGACCGCCGCAACATCACCGCCACCGCAGGCGACTTCCATGGCACACATCCGCGACCACGTCATGCTGATCGGCCTGGGCACGGATCAGCTCAGCATCCGCTTCGTCGCGCCCGGTATAGTGCACGTGCAAAACACGCATGGCGACGCCGCCAATGCGCCCTCCCTGGCGATCGACCACGACGCCGCGCACCCGGTGTTCGAACAAGTGCGCACCGACGCGAATGGCGCGAATGGCGCGAGCATGACCACCGCGCGCGCCTCGGTCCACTGGGACGAGCAGCATCGCCAACTGCGGATCGACGATGCGCAACGTCGTCCCCTGTTGCAGCTCGATCTCCCCTCGCTGCAACACGGCGAATTGACCTTGCAGCACGAACCGCAGGGTGCGCTGTACGGCATCGGCGGCTACAACGCGACAGAGGATGCCGCCGCCGGCCTGCTGCGTACCGGCAAGCAGGTAGCCGGCGCCGGCGAGCAAGGCCATGCCGGCGCGCCGTTCGTGTGGAGCACCGCCGGCTACGGCGTATTGCTCGACAGCGATGGCGCCACGTTCACGCTGAAGCCCGGCGCGATCAGCGTCGACAACAGTACGCATCAGCATTCCGATTACTACATCCTGATCGGCACGCCCACCGACATCTTCGCCGCGCTGACGCAGCTCAGCGGTCGGTCGCCGCTGTTTCCGAAGTGGGCGATGGGCTTCACCAACAGCCAGTGGGGCATCGACCAGAAAGAACTGCTGCAGATCGTCGACACCTACCGCGCCAAACACATACCGATCGACAACTTCACGCTCGACTTCGACTGGAAAGCGTGGGGCGAGGACAACTACGGCGAGTTCCGCTGGAACGCCACCAAGTTTCCGGACGCGCCCAGCGGCAAGCTGAAATCCGATCTCGACGAGCGCGGCATCCGCCTCACCGGCATCATGAAGCCACGCGTGCATGTCGATACGGTGGAAGGCCGCTACGCCACGGCGCACGACCTGTGGCGCCCCGACGAGAAGGTCGCGCCGGATTACTTTTCGCTCAAACTGGTGAAGGACATCGACTTCGACAAGCCGGCAGCGCGCGCCTGGTTTTTCAACGATGCGCTGAAACAGAGTTTCGCCACCGGCATCGCCGGCTGGTGGAACGACGAAGCCGACAACACGCCGAGCAACACCCAGTTCCTCAACATGCAGCGCACGCTTTATGACGGTCAGCGCGCGATCTCCAACCAGCGCGTGTGGTCGGTCAACCGCAATTTCTGGTTAGGCTCCCAGCGCTACGCCTACGGCCTGTGGTCGGGCGACATTCTCACCGGTTTCGCGAGCATGGCCGGCCAGCGTGCGCGCATGCTCAGCGCGATAAACGTGGGCGCGATGCAATGGGGCATGGACGGCGGCGGCTTCCATGGCCACCCGTCGGATGAGAACTACGCACGCTGGATCGAGTTCGGCGCGTTCACGCCGATCTTCCGCGTGCACGGCGACTTCGGCCAGAAGCGCCAGCCGTGGGTATACGGGCCGGTCGCGGAGAAAGCCGCCGCCGATGCGATCCGCCTGCGCTACTTGCTGATCCCGTATATCTACAGCTACGAGCACGCACGCCGCGCACACGGCGTCGGCTTGGTACGCCCCCTGCTGTTCGACTGGCCGCACGATCCGCAACTGCGCAACGACGTCGATGCATGGCTGTTCGGCGACTGGCTGCTGGCGTCGCCGGTGGTCGAACCGGGGCAGACGTCGAAGGACGTCTACTTGCCGGCCGGCCGCTGGACCGACTGGTTCAGCGGCAAGGCTTACCCAGGCGGCCAAACCGTCCGTCTCGCCATCGACAGCAAGCACTGGGGCGACATCCCGCTGTTCATCCGCGACGGCGCGATCATCCCGACCCAGCCGCCGATGGACTACGTCGGCGAAAAGCCGCTGACCCAGCTGGAAGTCGACGTATTTCCCGCCGACGCACGCACGCAGTTCGACTATTACGACGACGATGGCAACACCTACGACTACGAGAAAGGCGCGTACTTCGCGCAGTCGCTCTCCGTGCAGCGGCAAGGCCACACGGTGCGGTTCGGAACCGGCGCCGTCTCCGGCAGTTTCAAGCCCGCGCTGAAGTCCTATCTGCTGAAGATCCATGGCGGCGCCGCCGCGACCGTCCGCAGCGGCGGCACCGGCCTGCCGCCTTTCCAAAGCCTGGACGCGCTGCAGCACAGCCAGGGCGAGGGCTGGGCCAGCGGCCACGATCGATACGGCGCCGTCACCTATGTGCGGGTGATGGCGGCAACAGTGCGCGACATCGCGCTGACCCTGGGCGACAACGGCTGAGGTAGTTCCGCGTAATCGTCTGGGCAAACGGCCATTACGGCGTGATCCTGGCTCAGCAGGCCCGGACATAAGCCGGGCCCATGGCGGCGGTGCCAGCGGCCATTCACTGCGCCGCCGCAGAGCAACACAGACCTGCTTCTTGCACTGACGAATGGCTGGACGCCATCGCGCGGGTGTAGGAAACTGCGCCTCGATGTAAACGTTTACATCTCGATGGTTGCTGGCTCCGGCCAGTCCGATCCGCGTCACACCACGTATCGAACAGGACCTGCCATGGCTATTCCCGCCTTGCTACGAAACCTGGCCCTGGCCGCCTGCGCCGCCTTGCTGATCACCGGCACGGCCAGCGCCGCGGCACCCGCCACAACCACCACCAGCCTGCACATCGACGCCACCGCCACCGCCTCGCCTTTCCCGCATTTCTGGGAACAGATGCTCGGCTCGGGCCGCGCCTCGCTGGCCTTGCGCGACGACTACCGCAAGGATCTGGAAGCCGTGCATCAGGCTACCGGCTTCAGCTACATCCGCTTCCACGGCATCCTCGACCACGACGTGGGCCTGGTGCAGCGCGACCCGCAGGGAAAGATTTCCTACAACTTCTCCTATGTCGACCAGATCTACGACGGCCTGCTCGAGCGTGGCGTGAAACCCTTCGTCGAGCTCAGCTTCATGCCGCCGGAGCTGACCTCCGACCCAGCCGCGCTGCATCCGTTCTGGTACCGCCCGAATATCGCGCCGCCGAAGAACTACGCCGAGTGGGACGCGATGATCGGCGCGCTGGCGAAACACCTGATCGAGCGCTATGGCATCGACGAAGTGGCCAGCTGGTACTTCGAGGTATGGAACGAACCGAACATCGGGTTCTGGGCCGGCACGCCCCCGCAGGTCACCTACTTCACCTTGTACGACCACACCGTACGTGCGCTCAAGGCGGTGAACCCGCGCATTCGCGTGGGCGGCCCGTCCACCGCGCAGGCCGCGTGGGCCACCGATTTCCTCGCGCACACGCACAAGAACAACGTGCCGGTGGATTTCGTCAGCACGCATGTCTACGGCGACGACACCGCCGACAACGTGTTCCACACCAGCGAGAAGATTCCGCGCGCCGACATGGTCTGTCGCGCGGTGGACAAGGTGCACAAGGAAATCGCCGCGTCGCCGTATCCGCAGATGCCGCTGATCTTCAGCGAACACAACGCCAGCTACGCCAACCTGCCCAACGTCACCGACACCGTGTTCATGGGGCCGTGGATCGCCAACACGATCCGCGAGTGCGCCGGCAAGGTGCAGATCATGAGCCACTGGTCGTTCTCCGACGTGTTCGAAGAACAGGGCGTCGTGCGCAATCCGTTCTACGGCGGCTTCGGCCTGATCGCCGCCAACCGCATTCCCAAGCCCGCCTTCAACGCGTTCGCCGTGCTGCACAAGCTGGGCGACAAGCAGATCGCGGTCGATTCCGATTCCGCCCTGGTCACCCGGCGCGAGGACGGCAGCGTGGTTATCGCGCTGTGGAACTACGCCCCGCCCGTCGGCGACACCGCCAGCTACACGCCCGGCGAACCCGTCGGCGCGCCGAAGCACTTCAGCATCGACGTGCGGCATCTGCCCGCCGGCGCCCGCGCCACGGTCTGGCGGGTAGACGCCACCCACGGCAACGCTGTCGCCGCGTTCGACCGGATGGGCCGCCCCGACTTCCCCAGCCGCGAGCAGATCGCCCAGCTGCGCGAAGCCGGCAAACTGGCCGCGCCCGAGTCGATGGCGGTGAGCAACGGCAAGTTCGCGATTACCGTTCCGGTGCAGGGGCTGGTGGTGGTGGAGCTGCGCTGAGCACCGCTCAGCTCACGCCAACGGTTTCTTTCTGCCTCAGCCGCTGCGCATGCTCGCGACACAGTTGCTCGACCAGCGCTCGATGATCCGGCAAATCGCCGAGCGCATGGCCGGCCATCTGCTGGATCATCGCGAACTCGCGCTGCGCCGCCTCCATCTGCGGATACGCGCTGCGCATCGGTTCGAGGTCGGTCCTGAACTCCATGCCGTACAGCACGTATTGCCAGCTCGCGGGCATGAACATTTCCAGGTCGGTGACGAAGTCCAGCCGGTGCGGCGGGCGATGGCGCCATAGCGCGAGGCGGTCCTGCAAGGTCTGCGGGATGCCGGCGGGATCGGTGTTGTCGATCCAGAATGCGTTGTCGCGGCGCTGCGTGAGGCAGTAGTGCATCTTGATGAAGTCGATGATGCGCTCGTAGCGCGCCACCATCATCTGGTTGAACTGGCGCGCGGTGCGTTCCATGTCGCCGACGTCGCCGGGCAACAGATGGGTGATCAGGTAGGCGGCCAGTTCGACCAGCGCAATGCCGGTGGATTCCAGCGGCTCGACGAAGCCGCCGGCCAGGCCCACCGCCACGCAGTTCCGGCGCCAGTGGTCCGGCCGGTAGCCGGTCTCGAACTTGATATGCAGCGCCTCCAATCCGGCCGCGGCGTCGCCCACGTAGTCGCGGACCACTTGTTCCGCACGGGTGGCATCGGTATGCCGCGATGAGTAGACGTAGCCGATGCCTCGCCGCTTCTGCAGGCCGATGTCCCAGGTCCAGCCCGCCTCCTGCGCGGTGGCGCGCGTGAACGGTAGGATCGGCGTGTCCGGTTTCGGATAAGGCACCTGCAGCGCCACCGCGCGGTCGGCGAACAGCACGTCGCGCCGGCTGTGGAACGGCGACTGCATCGCCGTGCCGATCAGCGCACCGCGCAAGCCGGTGCAATCCACGTAGAGGTCCGCGCTGAGTTCGCCGATTTCCTTCGTGACGATGCGCGCGATCGCGCCCGATCCGTCCAGCTCGGCCCGTTCCACCGTGGCCAGGTGGCGCCTGACGCCCAGGCTCTGGCCGTGCTCGGCCAGCACGGCCGCGAAACAGGCGGCATCGAAGTGATAGGCGTGGTTCATCGGCCCCTGGTAATCGGGATCGGTGGCGCGCTTCGGCGCCCGGCCGTGATCGATCAGGCGTTTCTGCATGGTCACCGCGTCGGCGAAAGCCATGCCCTCCGGAGCGCCGCCGAGCAGCCAGTACGGCAGCAGCTCCGGATTGCCGCTGCGCTGGCTGGGCAAGCTGAAGGGATGGAAGAAACGGTCCGGTCCCGGCTCGCCGGGCGGGCGCACCCAGTTCACATACTGGATGCCCTGCTTGTAGGTCGCGCTGGCGCCGACCAGGAAACGGCGCTCGTCCAGGCCGATCGCGGCCAGCGTGCCCCGGATCGAGGGAAACGTGGCCTCGCCCACGCCGAGCAGGCCGATGTTCGGCGATTCGACCAGCTCGACCCGGATGCTTTCCGGCTCCGCGATATTCAACGTTTTGGCCAGGTAGCAAGCCGTCAGCCAGCCGGCCGTGCCGCCGCCCACCACCAGGATCTTTCGGATACGCGCCATTTCACTTTCCTCCCGCTTGCTGCTTCGCAACAAGCCTATTGCCGACTTTCGCAGTAGGATCGCCCCCGATGACAGCGCTGTCATTTAATTTGACAGCGCTGTCATGCGAAGACTACCGCATGTCCGCGACTACCTGCAGGTCCACGACGATTTTTGGGGAGAGGGTGAAATGAAATTACGTTATTCGGCTTTGTACGTCGCCATGACCACCATATTTGCCGCCGGCGCCGTCCACGCCGCAACACAGGATCCCGCCCCGCAGAACGCGGCGGCCAGCAGGAAGGTCAAGGATCTGGACGCCGTCAAAGTGACGGCGACCAAACGCGAAACACCGCTGCAGAAAACCCCGGTCGCGATCAGTGCGATCAGCGCCGACTCGCTCGACAAGGAGCGGGTGATGACGGTGCAGGACATCACCAAGCTGGTGCCCGGTTTCGAGGCCACGTCGCAGGGCGACCATGGCGTCGTCACGCTGACCATGCGCGGCATCGGCAACGACAGCGCCAAGACCGAATATGCCGATCCCGAAGTGGCGATGTTCGTCGACGGCGTGTATTCGCCGCGCCCGGAAGCGGCCGCCGGCCTGCTGCTGGACATCGATAGCGCAGAAGTCCTGCGTGGCCCGCAAGGCACCTTGTGGGGACGCAACTCCACCGCCGGCGTGGTCAATTTCCAGACCGGCAAGCCGGATCTCAGCGGCTTTTACGGCAACGCCCAGATCGAGGCCGGCAATTACAGCCATGTCGGCACGCGCGCTACGGTGAACCTGCCGATCAGCAGCACCTTCGCCATGCGCGTGGCGATGGCGCAGGAGCAGCACGACGGTTACGTGAATTACCAGAGTCCGTCGAAGCAGCTGCCCAGCGTGGCCAGCCAGCAGGCCGCATATCTCGCCAGTGGCGGCACGCTGGCCACGTTCCAGCCGATCAACGCCAGCGACTACGTGACCGGCGGCGACAAGTACGACGCGCAGGACCAGTCGGCGGCGCGCGTCAGCGCCCTGTGGCAGCCGAACGATACTTTCACCTGGAACCTGTCCTACGAGTACTTCCGCGATCGCGGCACGCCCGGCATGAGCCTGATGCAGCAGCCGCGCGCGGGACAGGATTTCTGGTCGGCGCTGATCGATACCGCGCCCTACTTGAAGCGCGATTCGCACACGGTGCGCAGCCGGATGGATTTCAAGATCGGCGACTCGATGATGCTGAGCTACGTCTTCGGCTTCAACCGCTTCTCCGGCAAGAGCAACTTCGACCAGGACAACGGCGTGCAGGTGCCGACCAGCTTCGCCACCGGCGCGTCCTACCAGGCCGATCGCACCAACTTCTCCAACTACAAGAACTACAGCCACGAGTTCGACCTGAAGTCGACCGGCGACAATGCCGTGGACTGGATCCTCGGTGCCTACTACGCCGCGGAGGACAACAACATCCGCTTCGACATCCCGATCCTCAACGGCACCTCGCAAGGCACCGTGGCCTGGCAGGGCTCGTTCATCCAGCCGAAGGAGACAGTGGAGTCCAAGGCCTTCTTCGGCCAAGCCACCTGGCACATCACCGACAGCCTGCGCCTGACCGGTGGCGCGCGCTGGTCCAACGACATCAAGAAGAACGAGGGCGGCCGCGGCTGGGGCTGGGCCTATGACCCGACCGTGCCGCAGGTGCCGATCTCGCCGGATGTCGAGCCGGGCAATGTGGGCTTCAGCGTCTCCACCATCAACGACGCGAAGTACGACAAGAGCAAGGTCACCTGGCTGGCCCGGATCGATACCGATGTCGGCCAGCACGGATTGCTGTATGCCAGCGTGTCCACCGGCTACAAATCCGGCGGCACCCAGGACGCCGGCACGCTGTACGAACCGGAGACGCTGACCAACTACGAAGTCGGCTCGAAGTTCAGCTTTCTGGATGGCCACCTGACCTGGAACAGCGCGGTCTACTACGAGCAGTTCAAGAACTTCCAGCTCGCCGCGCCGATCACCTATCCCAACGGCAACCGCGGGCTGGGCTTCTCCAACGTCAAGGGCACCACCAAGGTGATGGGCTTCGAATCGGAGCTGGCGCTGTCGAGCGAGAACGACCGCCTCAACCTGGTGTTCTCGGCAATCCCTAAGAAGGAACTGGGTACCCTCAAGTACGCCGGAAGCAACGACTATCAGGGCTTGCCCGCCTGCCCGCCGGCGTCCGGCATCAGCGCCTGCGTCGATGTCAGCGGCAACGACCTGCCGCACGCACCCAATGCCTCGCTCACCGCGATCTACGAGCACGACTTCCGCCTGTCCAACGGCGGCCGGGTGACGCCTCGCCTGTCCGCGCAGTACCAAAGCTCGCAGTGGCTGAGTACGTTCAACCTGGGTGACGGCGACAAGCAGAAAGCGTACGGCCGCGGCGACGTCTCCGTGCGCTACACCGAGCCGCAGGATCGCTGGTGGGTCGGGGCGTACGTGCAGAACGTGGCCGACGGCAAGGTACGCACCAGTGCCGGCCGCTTCGCGCTGCCGGGCGGCAGCTTTGCCTACACCTCGCAATATCTGCCGCCGCGCACCTTCGGCGTCAATCTCGGGGTGTGGTTCTAGGTTTCAGCTTTCCCCCTGGCCACGGAGACCTCCCCTCCCGTCGCCGCTGGATGCCCCCGCAACGGGGCATCCATTTTTTTTGGTTCTTCCGGCTTGTTCGCTGAAATCCCGGAAGCACGTATGGGGTAGGAGCACGCTGGCGGGCGATGCTGTTGCTTTGGTTTTTCCTACCCAACCATCAAAGCAACAGCATCGCCCGCCAGCGGGCTCCTACACGGCGGTGGTCGACGCGTCGGCGCGGCGCGTCGGCGGTCGGGTACGGGCTGGCCTAATGTGCGCGGCAGTCCAGCGTCCGGTCCGCCACCGTGCCCAGCGACACCTCGGTAATGGCGATGTTTTCGCCGGGGCTGCTGATCCATTCGAACGGGCGGTCAAGCTTGCTCATGTCGGCGCCGGCGTCGCGGAAGCATTTCAGCGACACGCCGACGCGCAGCCACTGCCCGCGCGGCAAGGCAGCCAGCTGTTTGCCGATCGGCACTTCGCCGCTGCAGCCGCTGCCGCAGCCGACGCCGATCGTGGTGCCTGCGGCCGACACCGTGTCGATCCGCAACGTGGTCACCAGCAGCACGTCGCCATTGGTCTCGCGGTCCACATCCAGCGGCACGGGCGCCACCAGCGCGGCACGTGCCTTCCCGCCGCCCGACCAATCCAGGCTGCGCGCATCCTCCTGCGCCTTGTAGTCGAGCGCGCTGATGCGCAAGCTGCCGTCGGTGGTCGCCGCGGGCGTGGCGGTGACATTGACGGCCGCGCTGTCGGCGCCGGTCAGGCGCAGCGCGAAACCTTGGGCCGGTTTGCCATGGGTGAAGTAGACGCCGGCCCGCGCGCTGCTCAGTTCGACACCGGCATCCTCGGACAGCGGGCCAGTATCGCTGCGGTCGGTATAGGTCAGGCCGAAGCCGTAGGGAAACTGCGGCTGTTCGCCCCGCGCGGCCGCCGCGACCGGAATCTGCACCGCCGTGCGCGGCCACGCATACGCCAGCTTGCCGTGGAAGTCGTGGGCGATGAGACCCTCGCGTGTGCGCAGCAACACGTCGGCAATGCCCTCGCCTTCGCTGCCCGGCAGCCACGCCACCACGAATGCATCCGCCGCGTTGATCTCGCGGTTCATCCATAGCGGCCGGCCGGTCAGGAACACCGCCACCACCGGAATGCCTTGCGCGCGCAGACGACGCAGCAGGCCGAGGTCATGATCGTTGCCTGGCCGGTACGCCAGGTTCGGCAGGTCGCCCTGGAACTCGGCGTAGGGATCTTCGCCGAACACCACGATGGCGACGTCGGGTTTCTGTTTGTAGCCGCCGTCGACCGACAGCTCGGCACTGCCGCCGGCCGCCTTCACCTGCGCCTGGATACCGGCGAAGATCGAAGTGGCGCCCGGGAAATTCGCATTGGTCAGGCCGGTGCCCTGCCAGGTCAGCGTCCAGCCGCCGTTCTGCTTGGAAATGTTGTCGGCGCCGTCGCCGGCGACCAGCACGTGCTTGCGCGGGTCGATCGGCAGCACCGCACCCTTGTTCTTCAGCAGCACCAGCGACTCGCGCACCGCGCGGCGCGCCAGCGCGCGATGTGCCGGGCTGCCGACCACTTGTGCCGATCTGGCCACCAGCGGATTGGCCGACGGCAGTCCGGCTTCGAACATGCCAAGGCGCAGCTTCACCCGCAGGATGCGGGTCACGGCATCGTCGACGCGGGCCATCGGAATCACGCCGGACTTCACCTCCGCCAGCGTGTTCTTGTAGAGACCCTTCCACGAATCCGGCGCCTCCAGCATGTCCAGCCCGGCGTTGTAGGCCACCGGGCAATCCTCGTTGGTGCAGCCGGGCACCTGGCCATGCGCATTCCAGTCGCCCAGCACGATGCCGCCGAAACCCATGCGGCCCTTCAGCACGTCGGTAATCAGCGCCTTGTTGCCGGCCATCTTCACGCCGTTCCAGCTGGAGAACGACACCATCACCACCTGCACGCCAGCCCTGATCGCCGGCGGATAACCGGCCGCATGCACGTCGCGCAGCACGGTTTCGCTGACCTGGGCATCGCCCTGGTCCTTGCCGTCGCGGGTACCGCCATCGCCCAGGAAATGCTTGGCGGTGGCGATCACGTGGTCGGCATCCAGGTATTGCGACGTGCCAAGCTTGCCTTCCAAGCCCTCGATCACGGCATGGGCGTATTGCGCGACCAGTGCCGGATTCTGCGAATAGCCTTCGTAGGCACGTCCCCAGCGACCATCCTGCGGCACCGTGAGAGTGGGTGCGAAGGTCCAGTTGATCCCGCTGGCGCGCAACTCCCGCGCGGTGGCCTGGCCGATCTCATGGATCAATTCCGGATCGCGCGCGTTGCCCAGCGCGGAGTTCTGCGGAAACAGCGTACTGCCGACCAGATTGTTGTGGCCATGCACCGCGTCGATGCCGAACAGCACCGGAATCGCCAAGCGCCCGCCCGAGGTATCCATCGAGGCGCGGTAGAACGCGTCGGACAGCTGCTGCCATTGCACCGCCGTAGCGGTTTGCTGGCCGTTCGGCTTGGAATTGCCGCCGGCCAGGACCGAGCCGAGACGATAGGTGCGCACGTCGTCCGGAGTCACGTACTTGATGTCGGCCTGGATCATCTGGCCGACCTTGTCCTCCACCGACATTTTCGCCAGCAGCGCCTCGACCCGGGCCTCGATTGCGGGGTCAGGCGGAAGTGGCGAATGCCCTTGCGGCCACAGCTCGGGATGAACGGTGGCGGCGTCGACGGCCGATGCGGAATGAATGGGCATGAGCAGCACGCCAGCAAGTGATACGGCCAGAAAAATGCGACGCGGGGACAGGGGCGATGGGGGCGACAAGGGCACGGCAGGGCTCCAGGCTGGCGCGCCGGCGGCGCGCGTCGAAACCGCATACTGACATGGATGACAGCGCTGTCAATTCGCTTAGCAGCATGGTCATCCGAGGAACTCTCGTTATTCCGGTAGGAGCGACATATTTCTTGTGGGAGCGACTTCAGTCGCGAAACCCCGCGAAGCTCGTGTGGTTTCTTGCCGCCCATCTGCTCGCACGAACAGGCCGCTGGCGCGGCCATCGCGACTGAAGTCGCTCCTACAAGGGCGACGTCGCGGACGAGTATCAGGGAACGCGGGCAGTGGAGTCACGGATCTGCAGGGAAAACGGTATCTCTACCAGCTGGCCCGGGCCACGGCCGCGCAGGAGATTAAGCAACTGCTGCGCGGCAATCTTTCCCATCTCGCGGCTGGGCTGCTGGATGGTGGTGAGCGCCGGCCACAGCTGGCGCGCCAGCGGGGTATCGTCGAAGCCGCACACGGAAAGATCGTGCGGCACCTTCAACCCATACTCGCCGGCCGCCCACATCACGCCGGTGGCCATGTCGTCGTTGGCGGCGAACACCGCGGTAGGCCGCTGCTTCAGCGCGAACAGCTCGCGCGCCGCGGCGACACCGGAACCGAACGTAAAAGCGCCCTGCACTACCAGCGCCGGATCCTCGGGCAGACCCGCGGCGGCCATCGCCTCGCGATAACCGGCCAGGCGCCAGCGGCTGGCGCCGTGATCGGCGATGCCGATGACGTGAGCAATCCGTCGATGGCCCAGCTCCAGCAGGTGCTCTACGATCGCCCGCGCGGCCCGCTGTTCGTCCATGGTCACGCCGATGGCGTTGCGGCGCTGCATCGGCGACACGCTCGCATACGGCACGTTGCGCTCGCGCAGGCGCTTCAGCAGCGGCGCGTAGTCGGTGATCGGCGGCGTCAGCACCACGCCGTCGGGATGGTGATCGGAAATCAAGGTGTCGAGGCGACGGATGAAATCGTCGCTGCGCATGCGCAGCGGGCGCACCATCATGCTGTAGCGATACGCGTCGCAGGCTTCGAGCACGCCGTCCTGGATCTCGGCCAGGTAGGTCGAGGCCGGGTTGTCGTTGTTGTCGTACAGCATCGCCACCAGGAACGAACGGCTGCCTGCCAGGCTGCGCGCCGACGGATGCGGACGGTAATCCATCGCCTCCATCGCGGCGCGCACCCGCTTGCGCGTTTCGTCGCTTACGTTGGCCTCGTCGTTGAGCACGCGGGACACCGTCTTGGGCGATACGCTCGCTGCGCGCGCCACATCTTCGAGGCGTACCCGCATGGAATCTCCCGCTGTCATTGCTGGTGTCGATCGACTATGCCGCCATCGCCCTGCCCTTTACAAGGACCGGCTTTACAACGACCGTCCGCGAACGCAGGACGCGCTGCGAACGGTGCCGCGTCTGGTCTGACCGAATGAATACGTATGCAACCACTGGTTGCTGCATTGCGACGCTACCTACCATGCGGGACTCATCCCCGCGCCAGCCTGTCCCGGATGTTGCAACTGCAACATGCGGGATATGCCGCGCCGTGACATAACAGACGCCGGAGGGCTTATTCGATGATCAGCACCATGGGCTGCAAACCTTGTACGGCGGCGCGCACATGTTGAGCGTGTTGCTGGCCGCGGCGATAGCCGCCAGCACAGGCTCCCCGGCCTGGCATGACGGACTGGACTGGCACGGCGTGCACGCCGGCATCAGCCGCGATGCGCAGGACAACTACACGCTGGCGTGGCCGTACGGCCAGCGCGTGATCGCGGCACAGCCGCTGCGCACGGATACCGCCAGCGTATTGTTCGACGGACTGTTCGCGATGGCGCAGGACGATCTGCGGCAGGACTCGGTCACCGGGATCCGCGACGGTGCGTTCGACCACGGCCAGCCGATTCCCTGCCACTGTTTCGAGACCGGCCTGAAGTGGCCGTACGTGTGGACGCGCGATCTGGCGTATTCGATCGACCTCGGCCTGTGGCGCTTCGACCCGGCGCGTTCGCGCAACGGGCTGCAGTTCAAGTTGTCCGAGGTACGCGCCCCGTCTGCGCCGCAGGGCCTTTACCCGATGCAGGACACCGGCTCCGGCGGCAGCTGGCCGATCAGCACCGACCGCGTGGTGTGGTTTCTCGGTGCACGGCACTTGCTCGACGATCCGGCATTCGCCGGCAACGTCTACAAGGCGCTTGACGCCACCTTGGTGCAGGATCGGCAGTACGCGTTCGATTCCGCATTCGGCCTGTATCGCGGCGAGACCTCGTTTCTCGACTGGCGCGAGCAAACCTATCCGGCCTGGACGGCGGACGAAGTGACCTTCATCGCGCAGTCCTACGCGTTGTCCACCAACGTGTTGCATTACCAGGCCTTGCAGCTCGCCGCCACGATGGCCGCCCAGCGGCACGACACGAAGGCGGTGGCCGGCTACCGCAGCCAGGCCGTCGCGTTGAAGAGCGCGATCAACGCGCACTTCTGGCGCGCCGACCGCGGCATGTACATGAGTTACATCGGCGGCGACGGCACGCCTTACGACACCTACGACCTGCTCGGCATCGCACTGGCGATCGACAGCGGCGTAGCGGATGGCCAGCGTGCGCAGCAGACCCTGGCGAACTACCCCACCTGGGCCGCCGGCAGCCCGGTGATCTGGCCCGAGCGTTCCGACCAGCCGATCTACCACAACCGCGCGATCTGGCCGTTCGTCAGCGCCTATGCGTTGCGCGCAGCGCGCAAGCTGGAGCAGCCCGCACGCATCGCCCACGAGATCGCATCGGTGATGCGCGGCGCGGCGCTGTATGGCTCCAACATGGAGAACTACGAACTGCTGACCCAGGGCCAACACGTGGACGAGGGCCAGCTCAGCGGCCCGGTGGTGAATTCGCCGCGCCAGCTGTGGTCGGTGGCAGCGTATCTCGCGGTGGCCACCGAAGGCGTGTTCGGCCTCGGCGAAGACGGCAAGGTGGAACCGAAACTGCCGACCTCGCTGGTGCCGATGCTGTTCGGCCAGCGCAGCTCGATCACGCTGAAGCTCACCGACCGCAGCATCACCTTGCAGCTTCCGAAGAAATACGCCGGCAACCTGCTGGTCGCCGATCGCAGCACCACGCACGACGCCGCCACCACGGTGGTGCTCAAGGCGGTGCAGGTGAAGGACGCGCCGCTACGCACCGATGCCCCGCTGTACGCGCCGGTGGCGCCACCCGCACCGCTAGTGCGCGCCGACGGCGATGGCTGGCAGGTCACGGTGGACGGCAAGGTGCAGGTCTATGTCAACGGCCGGCGCCACGGCAGCGTCGAAGGCAGCGACCACCTTGCGCGGCAGGCCGGCCTCACCTGCATCAGCGCCACCCGCATGGACGCGCACGGCATCGAATCGTTGCATAGCCCAGCCACCTGCGTGGGCGAGGTCGTGAAAGTCGCCGGCCACTGGCCGCGCAGCTGGAGCGCGCCGGCCACCGGCGACTACCGGGTATCGCTCGACTACGCCAACGACCACGGTCCGATCAATACCGGCGTCACTGCCGCGGTGAAGATGCTGCACGTCCGCTGCGATGGCAGCGACGAGCAGCAGCTGCCGATCGTGATGCCGCACAGCGTGCGCGCACAGCCATCCAGCTGGGGCCGCTTCAGCGCCAAGGCCGGCGCCGCCTGCCGGTTCGATCTTGGCGACGGCTTCAACATGAGTTACCTCGCCCACTTCGGCCATTACACGGGCGGTAGCGGCGGTACTGATGGCCCATTGAACGAGGCCGACGTGCATGATCTGCTGATCGCTCCGCTCGCCACCGGTGACGGCACACCATGAAGGACAGCACACTCTTGAACACCAAACCGTCGCTGTCGTTCTGGCAGATCTGGAACATGTGCTTCGGCTTCCTCGGCCTGCAGTTCGGCTTCGCGCTGCAGAACGCGAACGTGAGCCGGATCTTCCAGACCCTGGGCGCCGACGTGAACGACATCCCGGCGCTGTGGATCGCGGCGCCGCTGACCGGGTTGATCGTGCAGCCCATCATCGGCCACTTCTCCGACCGCACCTGGACCCGGCTGGGCCGGCGCCGACCGTACTTTCTGGTCGGTGCGGTGTTCGCCTCGCTGGCGCTGCTGTGGATGCCGAATGCGCCTGCGCTGTGGATCGCGGCCGGGCTGCTGTGGATTCTGGATGCCTCGATCAACGTATCGATGGAGCCGTTCCGCGCCTTCGTCGGCGACCAGCTGCCCACACCCCAGCGACCGCTGGGCTATGCGATGCAGAGCTTCTTCATCGCGGTAGGTGCCGTGGTGGCCTCGGCGCTGCCGTGGATGCTGGCGCAACTGGGTGTGGCCAACGTGGCGCCTGGCGGCGGCATACCCGACACGGTGAAGTATGCGTTCTATGCCGGCGGTGCAGTGCTGCTAGGCGCGGTACTGTGGACGATCCTGCGCACGCGCGAATACCCGCCCGCGCAACTGCAGTCGTTCACCGACAGCGTGGCCGAGCAGCCCGCGGCGGATGCCTCGCGCGCCTGGAAACTCGGCCTGCTGCTGCTGGCGGCCGGCGTGCTGGTGCTGTTCGCGATCCGCCATTTCGCGCTGGAGAAAGAGTTGTACCTGCTGGCCGGCGGCCTGATCGTGTTCGGCCTGCTGTTCGCCTGGCTCACCTTCACCCGCAGCTCCGGCATGCTGCGCGAAGTGATGGGTGACCTGTACGGCATGCCGGGGCCGATGCGCCGGCTCGCCTGGGTGCAGCTGTTCTCGTGGTTCGCGATGTTCGCGATGTGGATCTACACCACGCCGGGCGTGACGCAGACGCTGTACGGCACTACCGACACCGGCTCGGCCGCCTACAACGAGGGCGCCAATTGGGTCGGCGTGCTGTTTGCCGCGTACAACGGCTTCGCCGCGCTGGCCGCCGTGGTGATTCCGCTGATGGTGCGCCGCTGGGGCCTGCGCATCAGCCACTTGGTGAACCTGTGCCTGGGCGGCGCGGGGCTGCTGTCGTTCCTGGTCATCCGCAATCCGCAGTGGCTGCTGGCCTCGATGGTCGGCGTGGGCTTCGCGTGGGCGTCGATCCTGTCGCTGCCGTATGCGCTGCTCTCGGACAACCTGCCTGCAGCGAAGATGGGTGTCTACATGGGTATCTTCAATTTCTTCATCGTGATCCCGCAGCTGCTGGCCGCCAGCGTGCTCGGCCTGCTGCTGCGGCTGTGCTTCCACAATCAGCCGATCTGGGCACTGGCGCTGGGCGGCGCCTGCCTGCTGGTCGCCGGCCTGTTCACCTTGCGCGTGCGAGAGCCGGTCTACGCGGCGCCCGCCGCCGTCGCCGGCGGAATCCCGACATGATCAAGAGAAACTTCCTGCTGGCCGGCGCGCTCACGCTGGCCTGCGGCTTCGCGCAAGCCACCACCACGCCGGAATTCGTCGGTACCGATGCGCCGTTCGCGTCCAACGCGATCTACTTCGTGATGACCGACCGCTTCGTCAACGGCGATCCGTCGAACGACCAGCGCCACCAGGGCGGCGCGCATCCCACGTTCGACATTCCGGTACCGGGCGCGCCCAAGGGTCGGAGCGACAACATCGGCTACCTCGGCGGTGACTTCAAGGGCGTGCTCGACAACGCCGGCTACATCCGCAACATGGGCTTCGGCGCCGTGTGGATCACGCCGATCGTGGAAAACCCGAACGAGGCGTTCACCGGCGGCGACCCGGTGAGCTGGGGCTCGAAATTCACCGATCGCGGCAAGACCGGCTTTCACGGCTACTGGGGCGTCAACTTCTACAAGCTCGACCCGCACCTGCCCAGCAAAGGACTCGATTTCGCCCAGTTCACCACTGCCATGCATCAAGCCGGACTCAAGGTGGTGCAGGACATCGTCGCCAATCACGGCTCCCCCGCTTTCAGCATGCCGAAAGCGCAACCGATGTTCGGCCAGATCTACGACAAGGACGGCAAGCTGATCGCCGACGAACAGAATCTGCGACCGGACCAGCTCGACCCCGTGCGCAATCCGCTGCACCGCTTCTATCACGCGTACGAAGATCTGGCCCAGCTGTCCAACAACGACGACGAGAATCCGGCGGTGCTGGACTACTTCGTCGGCGCCTACCTGCAATGGGCCGGCGAAGGCGCCGACGCGTTCCGTATCGACACGATCAGCCACATGCCCACCGCGTTCTGGAAACAGTTCGCTGCACGTATCCGCGCGAAGCATCCAGGCTTCTTCATGTTCGGCGAGGCGTTCGACTACAGCCCCGACAACATCGGCCAGTACACCTGGGCGAAGAACGGCGGCATCAGCGTGCTCGACTTCCCGCTGCGCGGCCGCATCGCCGACGTGTTCGAACACCCCGGCAGCGACTACGTCCATCTGCTCGATCGCCTCTACCTCACCAATGGCCCCTATGCGAACCCGTACGAACTGGTCACGTTCTACGACAACCACGACATGGCTCGGCTCAACGCCAGCGACAACGGCTTCATCGACGCCAACAACTGGCTGTTCACCGCCCGCGGCATCCCGGCGATCTACTACGGCTCGGAAACCGGATTCGAGCGCGGCAAGGCCGAGCACGAAGGCAACCGCAACTACTACGGCCAGCAGCGCATCGACGACGCCGCGAGCAGCCCGATCTATAACCAACTGAAACGCATCGCGTCGCTGCGCAAGAACACCCCAGCGCTGCAGCGCGGCCTGATGCTGCCGATCCACTTCGCCGGCGACCAGGCTGCGTTCTATCGCGTATACCAGAAAGGCGACGTGCACCAGATCGCACTGGTGCTGCTCAACAAAGGCGACGCCGCCGCGCAATTCGACGTCAGCGACTATCTGCAGGCCGGTCGCTGGCAGCCGGCGCTAGACGGATCCGCGATCGACGTGACCGATGGGGGCCATCTGCATGCCAGCGTCGTGCCACACGACGTGCAGGTCTATTTGCTGGATGCGGTGGCGACGCGGGCGGACCTGGTCGCGGAGCTGACGCGACTGATGCAGGAGCGCGGGCATCCGACGCACTGATCCACTCGATTCGACACTGCAAGATTATGCTGAAGGATTAGGCGGCGATCGCCCCCCTCTAAAGCTTCGTGCTACTCAGATTGGGGGAGACGTCTGTAGCACTGAAGGCGCTGACCGCCCCCCGAAGAAGCCAGAATAGGCACGCTCGTGAAGAAAGCGGTTAGCTAAGTCAGGCAATGCAGGAGGTTCCACATGAACAGTCCGCAATTGGTCAACGAGCCACCCACGTTCAAGACCGTCCTTCGCGAGGCGATACATTATTGGGAGCCTCGCCGTGTTGTCTACAACATCGTACTCGCTGCGATCGTAGCCGCCTGGCTGGTGTTTACCTGGCCGCATTTCCGCCCCGCCTTCACCATGCGAGCCTTGCTCGCGCTGCTCGTTCTCGCGGCCATGGCCAACGCGTGTTATTGCGCCGCTTACCTCGTGGACACCACCATGCAACTCTCGCCTTTTCGCACCACGTGGTTGCACGCGCGATGGCTGCTCTGGCTCGCGGGCACGCTTTTCGCCGCCGCATTTGCGTGGTACTGGATTGCAGACGAAATCTATCCCTATGTCGGGTAGTTGATGGCCAACCATTCCTTCGAGCCGAGCCACGGGATCGATTTACCTCAAGCGTCGACCATCAAGGGAGCGAGTAATGAACGTTGACCTCGTAAAAGATGTTCTGCTCTGGTGCACCATCATCAACTATGCCGTGTTGCTCTTGTGGTTCGGTGCCTTCGTCTTCGCTTACGGCTGGATGTTGAATCTTCACGGCCGGTGGTTCCGCATGCCGGAGGAGCGCTTCAACGGCATCCACTACCTCGGCATGGCCATTTACAAAATCGGCATCCTCGTTTTCAATCTTGTTCCATATATCGCGCTGTGCATCGTGTCGCATCACGCAGGCTGACCACATGTCGAAACCCAACGTTCCGAGCCTCTACGAGTGGGTGGGCGGCATCGACGCCCTGAACCGTTTGACCACGCGCTTCTACGACCACGTCAAGAACGATGTCTTGCTCGCGCCCGTGTTCGCCCACATGGGCGCGGATCATCCTGCCCATGTCGCCGCCTTCCTGGCCGAAGTGCTTGGCGGACCGACAAAATACTCCGAGGAGCATGGCGGTCACCCGCACATGATCCGGCAGCACCTGAATCGTCACCTCGCTCAAGATCAAAGGCGTCGTTGGGTAAGCCTTCTGCTTGAAACGGCGGATGAGCTGGGCATGCCCGACGATCTGGAGTTCCGATCCGCCTTGGTCGGCTACCTCGAGTGGGGTTCGCGCCTGGCGGTCATCAATTCGCAGCCGGGTGCAACGGTCGACCCGAATGCACCCATGCCTAAGTGGGGCTGGGGCGAGGTCAAAGGCCCGTATGTCGGCTGAGCCTTGTTCCGCATGACTGACGACGCGCAGCAGGAATCTGTCGGCGCAGCTGGCGACATGGACTGACCTGGATACCCATGCGCTACGCCGCGTTCTTCCGCAATCTCAATCTCGGCCGTCGCAACTGCCCCGACCGGGCGCAGTTCGAGCAGGCGTTTCTCGAAAATGGCGCGTCTGCGGCGGCATCGTTCCTGACCAATGGCACGATGGTGTTCGAGGCGCGCAGCCGGCGGGCAGCGGAGAATATTCTCGATACCGCCTCCACCTCCATGGCGGCCAGTTGCGGCCTGCGCGAGCCTGCGTTCCTGCGCGGGATCGACCAGCTCGCGGCATTGGTCGAGACCGCACCGTTCGAGGCCATCGACCCCGCCACGGTCTTTGCCTGCTGCGTTACGTTCCTGCACCGCGATGCCGTAGTCGCGGGCAAGCCGCCGTCGGCAACACCGCGCGGCGACGTCGAGGTGATCGCCATCACCGGCTCGGAGGCATTGTGCATCGTGCGCAAGCTCGGCAAGAGCCCGGGCAGCCCGAACGCGTTTCTGGAGAAGACCCTCGCCCTGCCCGCCACCACTCGCGTGTGGAACACCGTGGTGAGGCTGGTCGACAAGCACGCCTAACCGGCGCGTGCTTGTTGCTTGCTGGTCGGCTCCCATGCGAGCACATGGCCAAGCGAACATGGTCGAAGACAGCATAAGCACGGAGTGCGCCCGGCACGCCCCATCCTTAACGCAGGCTCGAGCGCCGCACCATCAACTTCACCGGCAGTACGGCGCTGTCCACCGGCTCGCCGCGGATCAGCGCGAGCAGGCTGTCGACGAGGACTTCACCGGCCTGCTTGGTGTCCTGCAACACCGTGGTCAGCGGCGGGTTGACGAAGCTGGCGGTGGCGATGTCGTCGAAGCCGACCAGAGCAACATCCTGCGGCACGCGCAGGCCGTGATCGCTGAGCGCGCGCATGGCGCCGATCGCGATCAGGTCGCTGGCGGCGAATATCGCGTCGAAGCCGACTTCGCGGCTGATCAGGCTGCGCATCGCCTCGTAGCCGGAACGCTCGGTGCTTTCGGCGTTCTGCTGCAGGGCCGGGTCTACCTCCACGCCGGCTTGCTGCAAGGCATCGACGTAGCCGCGATAGCGCCCGAAGAACTCCGGGTAGTGGCTGGACGCGTCACCGAGAAAGGCGATGCGGCGGCAACCGCGTTCCAGCAGATGCTCGGCCACGGCCTGGCCGCCGCGGAAATTGTCGCAACCGATCGACACGCCCGGCTGGTCCGGCAATACGGCGCCCCAGCGCACGAAGCAGGTGCCCTGGGCGACCAGTTTCTCCAGCTTGTCGCGATAAGCCAGGTAGTCGCCGTAGCCAAGCAGGATGATGCCGTCGGCCTTCTTGCTGTCGGCGAAGTCGGCGTGCCAGTCGTGCGAAAACTGCTGGAACGAGATCAGCAGGTCGTAACCCTGCAGCGCGCAGGCGCGGGTGATCGAGCCGAGCATCGACAGGAAGAACGGGTTGATGTGCGACTCGTCGGCGGTGGGGTCCTCGAAGAACAGCAGCGCCAGCGTGCCGGTGTGCATCCGGCGCAGGTTGGAAGCGTTTTTGTCGACCTTGTAGTTGAGCTGTTCGGCGGCGGCCTGGATGCGCCGCCGGGTTTCCTCATTGACCAGCGGGCTGCCGCGCAACGCGCGCGACACCGTGGCCTGGGAGACCCCGGCCAGGTGGGCGATGTCGATCGATGTGGCTTTTACCTTCATCCGCGACGTGATCCGGAAAATTCTGGCCAGACTGCGCGACGGCGGCCATGAACCGGCCACCGGTCGTTCCGAATCCTAACCGCTTTGCGCGCCGCCTGTCGTATACCGCGCGGCGTTCGTCGATACAGCGGCAGCCGTCGAACGCCGCCATACCGATCGTTCCGGCGTAAAGAGGGCGTTCCATGGCCTTCATGCCTGCATGTCCTCCAGCTCGACGCCCTTGGTTTCGCGCACCGCGTACAACACGAACAGCAGCGACAGCAGCGCAAAACCCGCATACAGCCCGTAGGCGAAGGTGAGACCGATCTCGGCCAGCGCCGGGAAACTGCTGGTGATCGCGAAGTTGGCCAGCCATTGCGCGGCCGCGGCCACCGCCAGCGCAGTGGCGCGGATGCGGTTCGGAAACATCTCGCCCAGCAGTACCCATACCACCGGGCCCCAGCTCACGCCGAAGAACACCACGTACGCATTCGCCGCAACCAGGGCGACGATGCCGGTGGCGCCCGGCAGGCTCAGCGTGGCGCCGCTGCCGGTCGCCTGCGAGAAGCACCAGGCCATCAAGCCCAGGGTGAGCGCCATGCCGGCCGAGCCGATCACCAGCAGCGGTTTGCGGCCGATGCGATCGACCAGCGCGATCGCCACCAGCGTCACCAGCACGTTGACGATCGAGGTGGCCACGGTGATGGTGAACGAGTCGGCCTCGCTGAAACCGACCGAGTGCCACAACGTGGACGAGTAATAGAAGATCACGTTGATGCCGACGAACTGCTGGAATACCGACAGCAGGATGCCGATCCATACCACCGGCAGCAGTCCGGCGGCCTTGCCGAGCAGGTCGCTGAGGCGCGGCTGGTGTTCCAAATGCAGGCTGTCCTCGATGTCGCGCAGCTTGTCGTCCAGTGCGGCTTCGTTGTGCATGTTCAGCACACTGCGCAACACCACCCTCGCTTCGGCCAGGCGGTTTTTGGCCACCAGATACCGCGGCGACTCCGGCACGCCCAGCACCAAGGTGCCGTAGATCAGTGCCGGCAGCGTCGCCACCAGGAACATCCAGCGCCATGCCGCCAGCCCCAGCCATGACGGCAGCGACGAGCCGCCGGCCGCACCGGCCAGCCATGCATCGCTGAGCAGCGCGGCGAAGATGCCCAGCACGATCGCCAGCTGTTGCATCGAGCCGAGCCGGCCGCGGATATACGCGGGCGACACTTCGGCGATGTAGGTGGGCGCGATCACCGAGGCCACGCCGACACCGATGCCGCCGACCAGTCGCCACAGGATCAGCTGCCACACCGCGTTCGCCAGGCCCGAACCCAGCGCGCTGGCCACCAGCAGCACGGCCGCCACTTGCATGGTGCGCACGCGGCCCCAGCGGTTCGCCAGCATGCCGGCATACCAGGCGCCCAGCGCGGAACCGAGCAAGGCGCACGACACCGCGAAACCGGTCTGCGCCGCATCCAGGGCGAAGGCACCGCGGATTGCGTCGACCGCGCCGTTGATCACCGCCGTATCGAATCCGAACAGGAAACCACCCAGCGCCGCCGCCGCCGAAATCAGCACCACCCGCGCGGTGGCGTGCTGGCCCAGTCCATCTGTCGCGTCCACTGTGCTCATTGCGTCTCCCCAACGTCATGGCATAAAGAGGTTCGAGTCTGCACTGCGCTCCCGGCCATGTCCGACTGAATACGTATGCAGCCGGACCGGATTGATCGACTTGCGTGGATCAAGCGGTGCCCGACGACGCCGTTTGCGCGAACTGTCCCGCACGCAGATGCTCCAGCATACCGCGCGCCAGCTCGGACTCCGCCAGCACCACCAGGTCGGCGCCCTGCTGCCGCAGATGCGCCTTGCTGGCATCGGAATCGGCACGCGCGATGATCGGCAGCCGCGGGTTGGCCAGCCGCGCCACCCGCACCATCTCGCCACCCTCGAACGCATCGGGCACGGTCACCACCAGCGCGCGCGCGTGGGCGAGATTGGCTGCTGCCAGCACATCGTCCCGCGCGGCGTTGCCCACGATCGTCGCAATGCCCTGCTGGTGCAGCATGGCGACACACTCCTTTTCCTCTTCCAGCACCAGCACCGGATGGCCTTGCGCATGCAACGCCTCGCCGATCAACCGCCCTACCCGGCCATAACCCGCCACCACCACATGGCCGCTCAGCGGACTGGTGGGCGGAATTTCGGTGGGCGTAGCGGTGGCCGCAGCGGCGGCGCCATCACGCTGCCGCGCTTCGCGGGCATCGAGCCACGGTTTCGCGCGATCGAGCAGCTTGAACAGCAGCGGATTGAGCAGGATCGACAAGATCGCGGCGGCCAGCAGCACGTCCTGCGCCTCCTTCGATACGAGGTTCTGCACCACGCCCACGCCGATCAGGATGAACGAGAATTCGCCGATCTGCGCCAGGCTGGTGGCGATCGTCAGCGCGGTGCGCAACGGGCGTCCCGACACCAGCACGATGCCCAGCGCGGCCAGCGACTTGCCGAACACCACGATCAGCAGCGCCGCGAGCACCACCCACGGCTGGGTCAGCATCACGTGGTAGTTGAACAGCATGCCGATCGAGACGAAGAACAGCACGGCGAACGCATCGCGCAGCGGCAGCGTTTCCTCGGTGGCGCGCTGGGCCAGCTTCGACTCGCCCATCATCATGCCGGCGAAGAAGGCGCCCAGTTCGAACGACACGCCGAACAGGTCGGCCGCGCCAAACGCCACGCCCAGCGCGATCGCCAGCACGGCGAGACGGAACAGCTCGCGCGAACCGGTATGCGCGACGACCTTGAGAATCCATGGAATCAGCCGCCCGCCGACCACCAGCATCAGCCCGACGAACAGCGCCACTTTCCCGATGGTGAAAGCGATCGTGCCGGCGACCGCTCCGAACGACAACGCCGCGCCGCCCTGCCCGTCACCGCCCAGCACCAGCCCGACCGCCGGCAGCAGTACCAGCGCAAGCACCATCGCCAGATCCTCGACGATCAGCCAGCCGATCGCGATGCGGCCGCGTTCGGTTTCCATCAGGCGGTGTTCCTCCATCGCCCGCAACAGCACCACCGTGCTGGCCACCGACAGCGCCAGTCCGAACACGAAACCCTGCGCTAGCGGCCAACCCAAGCCCCAGCCCAGCAGCATGCCCAGCACCGTCGCCACCGCCATCTGGCCGAGCGCGCCGGGGATGGCGATGTTCTTGACCGACAGCAAGTCCTTCAACGAGAAATGCAAGCCGACGCCGAACATCAGCAGCACCACGCCCACCTCGGCCAGCTGATGCGCCAGATGCCCGTCGGCGACGTAGCCTGGCGTGAACGGCCCCACCACCACGCCGGCCATCAGGTAACCGGCCAGTGGCGGCAGCCTCAGCTTGTGCGCCAACGCAGCAAACACGAAAGCCAGCACGATGCCGCTGACGAGGGTGGCGATGAGTGGGGCATCGTGCATGCGCGCTCCTTCCGGCACAACCATGAAAACCGCACGACATGGCTCGTACGGCATGCAGAGGTGCGGCTGCCATTGGACGCGGGCCGCACGTGCAAGATCATTCAGTTGTAAGGGTGATCAGCGGCCAACGCAAGCGCCAAGGCCACTCGTGCCGGCGCGCCCGTATTCGCTTTCTCCGATCCGTTGGCGGCAGTTTCGCGTTCGATTTCGTCCAGCGTGGCTTCCAACGCGTGCGCGTCGTCGCGGTGGATGCAACGAGCGGGCGTGCGCATGCGGCGGTCGAAGAAACGGCGAAGACCTTCGTCCATGCCGACCGCAGCTTCGTTCACGAAGTCGATGGCCTGGGCAAAGAGGTGGTCTGGATTTCGGAGCGCAACGGTTGGTGCCATCTCTACCTGTTCGACGGCGGAAGCGGCCGAGCGAAGCGGCAGATCACCCATGGCGACTGGGTCGTGCGCGACGTGCTGCGGGTGGACGACGGGAGCAGAGCTTCGTCGCCAAGGGTCGCGACGGCCGTACCGACATCTGGGGCATGGTGGTGCGGCCGCGCGATTACGATCCGGCGAAGAAGTGTGGTCGAGAACATCTACGCCGGGCCGCACGATTCGTTCGTGCCCAAGACCTTCTGGCCGTTCGGCTGCCACACCGGCGGCGACAAGCAGATCGGCATGCAGGCGCTTGCCGACTTGGACTTCATCGTGGTGATGATCGACGGCACGGGCATCGCCAACCGTTCCAAGGCCTTCCACGACGTGGCCTGGAAGAACCTGGGCGATTCGGGCTTCCGATCGCATCGCCTGGCACCGGGCGTTGGCGGCGGCAGCGACTAAACAAAAAACCGGCCGGGATGGGCGGGGCTTGCGTGGGGCTCAAGGCGTTGGGGTTCGCAAGCTCACCCCAACCTATGCGGGCTGCATTCACTCTCACGCAACCCACCCCACCGCCCGCATGCCGCACCTCGTAGGGCGGGTTTTAACCCGCCTTACGGGTTGCCTCCCCGGAAAAGCCGGGGGAACTCTCAGGTTGGTCCAGGGCGTTTACATTGTTCGACGCGGCGGCGCATTGTATCGAGCTCCATTCGCATCGCTGCAACCAATTCCGCATTCTGGTTGCCCATTGCCTCGACGTCCGTCTCGCCCAGAATGCGTTCGCCGCGTTCGCGCGCCGCGAGCATCTGGCCATTGCCCATCAGCGCATGGACAAAGAACGCCTCATGCAACAAGCGCATATGCGAATTCAACTGCGGTCCCATTTCTTGCTCGTACGGTATCTCCCCAGCCAACCGCATCGCTTGCACCGCAACTGCGGCGAGGTCGGGATCGGCCAGGGTCGGATCGTCATTCACCTCCTTGGAGTCGAACTGAGACAGTGCGATGGCAATTCCTGTCAGTTCCGACCATCTGCGTGACGGTTCCACTTTTGCCTCGCCCACAATGCCCATCATGCGCTCGGCATAGTCCAGGATGGCCCCCTGGTTCGCCTCCTGGTCCCGCATCAGCAATCTCAGCTTATAGAGACCGAACTCCAGTTCCAAATCCGGATTTTCTGCGACGGCCTCGTTGATGATCCCAAGCGCCGCTGCCGATTCCCCCTCCAGGTAGGGGGCTTCAAGTTTTTCATATACGCGCTTCCGCTCCCGTACTCTGCGGCGGGCCAAGGCATCCTCGTGCGCGGCTGCCGCGGCACCGATATCCCATTTTCCGTTAACGATCTTGGCGAGCGGCTCGTCGAGTTGTCCAGGATGTCCCATCCAGGCAATCTTCCCGGCTTTGTCCACGATAAACGCCTCTGGGAGACCCAGAGAATAACTGGCATCGAACCAGCGTCGCGCCATCTCTCCCCCTTCTCGGCTGGCGCTTTGCTCCCGTGTCTTTTCGATGGCGATTCGATAGCCGATGTTATCGGACTGTCCGGCGACCAAGGTGCGCACCTTCTCCAGATCCGGATCTTTCACTGAAACGCCAATAACCTTCACTTGGGGATACTGCTCCTGCAATTTGGTCAGCAATGGAATGCATCCAATACAAGCGCCACACCAGCTGGCCCACAATTCCACTACGTATACATCCCCCGGCACCAGCTCGAAGACTGGTTCGCCCTTCAAGAACTCTTGCACCGCAAGCGGGGGCGCCGCGTCTCCCACCAGCAATTCCTGGATTCGGGCTTCAGCGGCTTTCATAACCTGGATTCCAATGAATATTCCACGACCTGAAAAACATCCATTCGTGTCGTCTCATGAAAGGGGTTCAGTGTGCGCAATGCCCAGTGGGGCTTCTAGCAGTAAGCACGGATTCGGGTCTTCTCAGTTTATAGATCGGCACATGCCGAGTGGACACCTGCACCAATACCCGTAATAAATGCATGGCGATTGGGTCAAAAAATCATCACAAACGATCAACGGGCAAATCTGGATCTCAGCACTATAGGTGCTAACCGACGGTGATCTAACCATATCAACAAGAGCTGCACGATCAACTAGAGCTTCTTGATCATTTTTTGTTTGAATTGGCGACGCAACGGGAGCAGGAATTTGCGAATTGTCCGCAAGAAAACTCACGCCGTTTACAACCGATTTCCCGCCATCTTTCGCAATCGAAAACAACCATGCATTAGTATCGATGTTGATCTCGCCATTCAAGGTTTTTCCATGGTCAAGATCAAAAGCTATTTTCAGAGATTCGCGCCCCCGCGGCCCAATGGGTCCGGTCATCTGTAGATAGCTAACGCGACCATCATCGATTAGTACTGATATGCCAGACTCAAGAATCACTTGTTGCCCCATGACTGCCATGAACTCGTAAACTTGGGCATTTCCGCTGAAATCAAGCGGGCGCGATATCATCATCGGCACTCTTCCCAAGCTATCGACATTGCCGTATTCAAAACTTACAATTGTTGAAATGGGGTCGCCGAGCTTCGGCATGCGCCCCGAGGTGCAGTTGCCATAGGTACTACGTAGGCCATCAACTACACCAAAATCGATTCTGTATTTGAGCTTCGTTGGCAGCATCTCCATAACGGCGAAGCTGTCATGCACATCCAATTGAAGCATCTTGTTAGCCGGGTTGATGTTCACCGATACCGTGTTGGTCGCCTCCGGTCGCGTCTCTCCTAATTTGATATTGTTACCTGATGCTTCTGTATTAAACGCGAAGAACAATACCAGCAAGGACAATATCGGCTGCAGCCTACTTGGGAAAATCATGACTCCTCCTCTGCACCGTTAATCGTGCACGATGTGTAATTTCCTAAAAACCGCTTGACCGCCTGAGACAGTGTCCTGTCCCACGATTTCCATCGTCACATATCCTTATTTGAACTACGTCACTCAACTTCTATGTCTGCGTTCGTATAAGATTAGGACGGTCCAGCAGGAGAATCCGGACATCGGGGCGCTAGGATCTGTCCTTAGTCTCAGTAAATCTTTGATTCTTAAGTCGGCGTAGGATGGGCCTTGGCCTGAGGTCACTGAGTTGCCGCCTCGCACCACAGATCGGATCAATGGTTTGTATTTGCCCCGATGCCAAGGCTACCGCCGCTCGCGAGCCATGGCTCAGCTGTTCTCGACACCCAGTCGCCAGGCACGGCCAATGTGCAGGATCGGGACACGACATACATCGAGCGCCGTGATCGTGAGCATTTTCCGGTCTGCAAACAGGATGCGGATATCCTGAAGACAGCCTCGCTCAGTGCTGATCGAAAGTATGGACTGCCCGATGTAGCCGCCGGCGAGCGGCCCATCGAGCGCGGTACGGACCCAGCGGTTCGTGCCCGGCTGGGCCTGTTCGATCGAGACGACGGTATCCTGCCCGTCGTTGATGAAGTTCACGTATCGCGCTCGTGTCATCGCGCACCCGGAAGCCAATGTCAACATCGCTCCCAGTAGAAAAATTATCTTGCCCATCTGAATGCTCCCGTATGGCACAGCCGTACCCGTCACCGCACGACGCGTGCGGTCTTCAAGTTCGGTAGATGAATTGGGCCGCTCAGCGCGCGGCCGGCGACAGCCTAGCCGGGCCTGGAAAGCCGGTAATAGGCCAGTTGTCCCAGCGCGGTAGCGCCGATAATGAGCCCTGCTGAGGTCATGGAAAGGTCGCTCCAACCCAGCAGATTGGCGACGACAAGTCCGAGCCCCAGCGCCAACAACACCAGGCCCCAATGCAATGCCGCGGCCCGCCTGCGCTTGGCCTCAGCATCGACGAGCATGCGTACTAGCTCTTCCGAGCCGCCACGATTGAACATCTGCCAGCGCAGCCTTGCATCGATCAATGCCTTGAAAATATAAGTCACACAGACGAATAGCAGGACCGGCACCACAATATGTTTGTCCACTGAGACTCTCCAGACTCTGCAAACTGATGGTTGCCAAGTTAGATCGGGCGGCGGCCGAAACGGTTGCAAAAAAGATTTGCAACCGTTGTTTACCTTCCCCGGTCTACTGTTCATGATGATTCATCCGCAGCGACCACGGCTAACGCAGATCGCAGCATGCATGACGACCAGATAGCCGTAGCCGATGCGCTCGCCGGAAAACCCGGCGCCTTCGACGCCCTCATCAGGAACCATCAGCGACTTTGCTGGGATATCGTGTTCCGCCTTGTGCGGCATCCGGAGGACGCCCGGGATCTCTGCCAGGAAACATTCATCCGGGTACACCGCAGCCTGCCCGGCTATCGTTTCGAATCGACCCTGCGAACCTGGATCGGGCGGATCGCCTATAACGTGGCGATGAACCATCTGCAGCGCCGACGCGTGCCGACCATCTCTCTCACACACGACAACTCAGCCACCTTGCCGACGGAGGACGTGGCCGACGACATAGATGTCGAAGCGTTCGCCTCCGACCGCGAGAGAGCGCTGCGCCTGCATGCCGCGATAGATGCATTGCCGCCATTGCAACGCACGCTGTTGCTGCTTTATTACATGGACGAATGCTCGATATCCGACATCGCGGAAATCACCGGCCTGCCCCAAGGCACCGTCAAGAGTCATCTCTATCGAACCAGGCTGAATCTGCGCGCCACCCTGGAGCGCTCGCTCGGAGAAATTCCATGAACCCGCAACACCCCGAAGATGACATCGACCGCGCCGAGTGGCAGGCGCAGGAACTGGGCCTCGCGCATTCACGACAAGCTGTCGATGGCAGAACGGACGATCCGCTGGTGGAACGCTATCGCTACATCGCCGATAGGCTGGCACGCCCCGCCCCGATGGGCTTGCCGCAGTCGTTCGTCAGCGACACATCGCATCTGATCGCGACCGGCCAGCCAGCGTTGGAGACTGCCACGCTCCGCTATGAACAACGGATGCGACTGGGTTTCCTCGCCATGCTCGGCGCCACCGCAGCAGGCTGCTGCATCGTTTTCGGCACGCGCTGGATTGAGGCGGCGCTGCCGCTCCTCGCACTGGCCGGCCAGGTGCCTGGCTGGCTCGTCCTGGTGGTCGCATGCGTCGGAGTCTCGGCGTTGCTTCCGCACAAGACCTAAGTCCCGCTGGGTAGAACGACCGGCGGCTTCGCCTCGGCCGACAATATCGGGCTTGATGCAGCCTCGACCGCATGTCGGTCACTCATGCCTGCGCGTTGATCACCGCCAGGAAATCCCGACCGTAACGCTTGAGCTTGGCTTCGCCGACGCCGCTGATGGTCGCCAGTTCGTCCTCGTTGGCCGGCAGCGCGCGCAGCATCGCCAGCAAGGTGGCATCGTGGAATACCACGTACGGCGGCACCCCATGCTGCCTGGCCAGTTGCGTGCGCAGAGCGCGCAATTCGTCCCACATCGACTGCTCGTAGGCTTCGATGCCCAGACTGCCTCCGGTGACGGTCTTGCTGTCGCGGCGACGGCGGCTGCCGCGCTCGGGCCGCGCATCCTCGCGCAGCTTCACCGGCTGGTTGCCGCTGAGCACGGCGCGGCTGGCAGCGGTGAGGCGCAGCGTGCCGAAGCCTTCGGCGTCGGCTTCCAGCAGGCCGGCGGCAAGCAGTTGGCGGAACACCGAACGCCACTGCTTCTCGTCCATCTCGGCACCGATGCCGAACGTGCTCAGTTGATGATGATGCAGGCCGAGCACGCGTTCGGTTTCCTCGCCGCGCAAGATGTCGATGACATGACCGGAGCCGAAGCGCTGCCCGCTGCGATAGACGGCGGACAACGCTTTCTGCGCCGGCACGGTGGCGTCCCAGGTCTTCGGCGGCGCGATGCAGTTGTCGCAATGGCCGCAGGGGCCAGGATAGGTTTCGCCGAACGTGCCCAGCAGCAGTTCGCGGCGGCAACCGGTGGCTTCGGCATAGGCCAGCAGCGACTCCAGCTTCTGCCGTTCGACCCGCTTGCGCTCGTCGGCCGATTCGGACTGCGCGATCATCTGGCTCATGGTGACCACGTCGGACAAGCCGTAAATCATCCATGCCTCGGCCGGCAGGCTGTCGCGGCCGGCGCGGCCGGTCTCCTGGTAATAGCCTTCGATGCTGCGCGGCAGGTCCAGGTGCGCCACGAAACGCACGTCGGGCTTGTCGATGCCCATGCCGAACGCGACCGTGGCGACCATCACTACGCCGTCCTCGCGCAGGAAACGTTTCTGGTTCTTCGCGCGGGTCGGCGCGTCGAGGCCGGCGTGATACGGCAACGCCTCGACGCCTGCTTCCGCCAGCCATTCGGCGGTGTCGTCCACCTTCTTGCGGCTCAGGCAGTACACGATGCCGGACTCGCCCTGGTGTCCCTGCAGGAACTCGGTCAGCTGGCGCTTGGCGTTGTGGCGCAGGCCGACCCGGTAGCCGATGTTCGGCCGGTCGAAACTGGAAACGAATTGGCGAGCGTTCTGCAGCGACAGGCGCTCGACGATTTCCTCGCGCGTGCGCGGATCGGCAGTGGCGGTAAGCGCGATTCGCGGCACTTGCGGGAAACGCTGGTGCAGGATCGCCAGCTCGCGGTATTCCGGGCGGAAATCGTGGCCCCACTGCGACACGCAATGCGCCTCGTCGATCGCGAACAGCGCCACCTCGGTGCGTTCCAGCTGGCCGAGGAAGCGTTGGGTCAGCAACCGCTCCGGCGCCACGTAAAGCAGGTTCAGTTCGCCGGCCAGCAGCTGCCGCTCCACTTCGCGCTGCTCTTCGGCGCCGAGGCTGGAGTTGAGATAGGCGGCGGCCACGCCGGCCTCGCGCAGCGCGTCGACCTGATCCTGCATCAGCGCGATCAGCGGCGACACCACGATGCCGGTGCCTTGCCGCAGCAGCGCGGGAATCTGGTAGCACAGCGACTTGCCGCCGCCGGTCGGCATCAGCACCAGCGCGTCACCACCTTCGCTCAGGTGCTCGACGACGGCCTGTTGCTGGCCGCGGAAACTGGGATAACCGAAAACGCTTTGCAGCAGGTCGAGAGGTGTGGAATGCATGACGCACATGCTAGCAAAACGGCGGACCGCACTTATTGGCGGCCCGCCGTTTCCATCCTGCACCTACAAACAATGGCGGTATCAGCCGGACAGCAAACCTGCCCGGCGTCGTCCGCGATCAGAACTTGAAGTCGAGCCGCGCATAGTAATAGCCACCGTTGATCCCGAACGGCAACGTCTCCCAACCATAGGTGAAACCGAGTTGAGGGAACGGTGCTCCGGTTTTCGGATCCCAGTGATCAGGATAGGTGTCGAACACATTGTCCGCACCCACCACTATCCGCGCACTCTTCGAGAAGCGGTAACCCACCGCCACATCGGTAAGCCACTTGCCGCTCCAGGTCTGCTTGACGCCAGGGGTGAACCCCTGCCCGGTGACAGGGCCAAACCAGTTGTCGCGCAACGTGAATTCCCAAGGCCCGGTGTGATACACGCCTTGAAGCACGTGATGCACACGTGGCTGACCTTGCTCGATCAAGGTGACTTGGGTGTCGTCGAACAAGGCCGTCGGAGACAAGATGGTCGACTGCGACTTGCGGTTGGTGACCCGCGTCTTGTTGTAGTTGAGCAAGGCAGTAAGGTCGAGGTTGTCTGCACCGTCGAATGTGTACCCCTTTTCCAGCACCACGCTGGCACCCTTGGTGCTGGTATCGATCGCATTGGTAAAGAACAGCACCTGCCCTACGCCGATCGGATCCAGGATCGCGCGAATCGGGCAGTTGCCATTGCCGCTTGCGCATGGCTGGCCGTCTGTTCCAGTGCTCTCGGGCACGATATTGCTGGAGAAAACAATACGGTTCTTGATGTCGATCTTGAACACATCGAGGGTCGCCGTGAAGTCGTTGCCCGGCTTGTAAACCAGGCCCAACGTACCGCTGCGGGAGGTCTCCTGCTTCAAGGGCTGGATGCCGAAGGCTCGCGTGACAGGGCTATCCTGACGGGCGGTCAACGTGTCCACCAATACGCCTTGCGGGTTGAGATTGGTCGAACGCTGGCTGTAGAACATCTGCTGCACGCCAGGGGCCCGAAAGCCGGTGGCGAGTGTGCCGCGCACCGCAAAGCTGTCCGTGGCATCGAAACGTGCCGAAAGCTTGCCGGTAGTGGTGGCCCCGAAATCCGAATATTTCTCGAAACGCGCCGCCGCACCGAGCAGCAGGCGTTTGGTAACCTGCGATTCGGCATCGAGGTAGAACGCCCAGCTATGCCGGCCGTCGTTTACCGCTTCCGTCGGCGAGAACCCCGGAAAGCCCTGCATGCCCGGCTGCGCAATCGCCCCGGTCTGGCCATAGATAGGAATGGCGCGATTGTTGGTGCGGCCGTAGGCATAGGACACCGGATCACCCGGCGTAATCGCGTAGTCGTCTTTGCGCCATTCCAGGCCGCTTGCCAGGCTCAACTTGTCGTTGCCGATACCCCAGTCGATCGGGCCGCGAAGGTCGAGGTTGAACGTGGTTTCGGTGAGCTGCAGCGTGCCGGTGTTGGCGGTGGTCGGCGAACTGGCATAGATGCCGGCAGCAGGATTGGCCGGATTCAGCGGCTCATACCACCAGCTGACGTTGACCGAATGGGCCTCGTCGAAACCAAAGTGACTGCGGCCTCGGTTAAGCGACACGTCCATGTCCCATTCCGCCACAAGCGGCATGCGGTAACCCACCGCCAGCGAGGCGTCCTTCACCGTGGTCACGATGTTCGGAAGAAAACCATTTGGATAAAGCGCTGGCACCGTGCGATTGTCCCCAGCCGAGCGGAAAAAGCCGTATGAACTGCCATCGCGCTTGGACACGCCACCAAACCAGTACAACTCACCCTTGCCCATCGGCAGACCACCGTTGAGCCAGAAGTAGGCATCGGTGGCTTCCGCGTCGCCCAATCGCTGGGTGACGCGCGGTGGATTCACTCGCAGCGAATCCACGCCCGCACGGTTGGTTTCACCACGCTTGCGGTACTCCAGACTGAGGTCGAGGTAGCCATCCTTGCCCAGTCGCAGACCTGTGTTGACGCTGCCATGGCGCACCAGACCGTCACCTTTGTAGGTCTGCCCACCCTCCAGCGACACGCTGGTTTCTCCCACTTGCTTCTTCAGCACGATATTGATCACGCCCGAAATGGCATCGGAGCCGTACTGAGCAGCTGCACCGTCACGCAGTACCTCGATCCGCTCGATCGCCGAGATCGGGATCGCATTGATGTCAGTGCCGGCGGAGCCGCGGCCGATGGTTTGCTGCACGTTCACCAACGCCTGCTGATGCCGGCGCTTGCCATTGACCAGTACCAACACCTGATCCGGCCCAAGCCCGCGCAGCGTCGCCGGACGAATGATGTCCGTGCCGTCGCTGACAAAGGTTCGCGAAAAATTGAAGCTGGGCTCCAACATCTGCAGCGCCTGCCCAACTTCCATCACGCCGGCATTCTCCAGCTGTTCGCGACTGATCACGTCAACCGGCGCGGGAGTCTCCGCAGCAGTCCGATCTTTCGCGCGGGAGCCGATCACCTGAACACTCTCCAGCGACGTGACCTTCTCTTTCGCTGGCGTCGTGTCTTGCGCCCCGACCGGCAAGCTCAGGGCAAATGCCACCGATGCCGCACACACATTGACCATAGCGAATCCGGCACGACCGCCCGGACGCTTGCGTTGACGCTGTGACATGAATTTTCTCCCCAACACTGATTGGTGTAGCCGTCACGCGACGGCCGCAACCGGCACCCCAGGACCTCCCCATCCCCGTGTCACAGACGTCATCGCAAACACGAGCGCGCTAATGTGCTCGATTGGACGTCTGGACGTCTTTTTCATATCGACAGATCCAGCCCCCCAGCCGGATCCGTCATTGCAGTGCTCTGAAAAAACTGTGCGCCACCATTCATCGCTTTGTCAACACGCACGGGTGATGACTGGCATACGCTCACCCACCCGGCATGCCCCACAATGCGTGATCGAGATCACCATCGAGGCCGAACCGCGACAGCGGCACCCGGCCGTTCTTCACCTCGACGCCTTCTGCGCGCAGCAACCGGGACTGTTCACGAAATCCGCGACTGCCCGGCGGCATCGCGATATGGCCGCTGGAACGCAGTACGCGGTACCACGGCAACAGCAGGCCGTCCGGAACTTCGCCGAGCAGCCGGCCGACCAGGCGCGCGCGCCCTGGCAGCCCCGCACGGGCGGCGATGGCGCCATAGCTGGCGACGCGGCCAGGCGGAATCGCGGCGATGGCGGCGTAGATGCGGGTGGCGACATCATCATTCATGCGGATTCATTCCGGACGGATTCAATCAAAACTGATTCAATCGAAACTGACTCAATCGAACTGATTCGATCATTGGACGCGACGCGGGCAGGCAGACGTGGCAGAGTAACAGCGCCCTTCGCCAGCGGTAGTCACTTATGCGCCACTTCGAAGCCGTGCGTTCCCACATCGGCAGCCAGCACGAGCTGCGCCACAACGATCCGTATCTGATCAGTTTCGATCTTGAACTGGCGCACGATCGCCATCAAGGCATCTACCTGGCCGAACTCGAGGACGAATCGGGCCGCCGTTATCTGCGCATCTCCACTCCGATCGGTCCACTGGCCGGCACCGATCCCAGCCGCTGCCTGCGCTTCAACTGGCAGCAGCGCACCGGTTTCCTGGCAGTCGCCGACCTGGACGGTTCACCGTACCTGCACCTGTGCGAGAACCGTCCCTACGAATTTCTCGACGCCGCCGAGCTGCAGCGCGTGGTGCGCGAACTGGGCACGCTCGGAGACCAACTGGAGCAGATCATCGCCACCGGTGGCGACTCGCTCTGAAAGGGATGATGACGAGCGGGATTACAACCCTGTCGCCATGAGCCGCACCAGTCCATAAGCCAGCAACGCCGTGACCGGCAAGGTCAGGATCCACGCCCACACCATGCGCTCCACCACCGTCCAGCGGATCGCATTGAAGCGCTTCGCCGCGCCTACGCCCATGATCGAGGCGGACACGTTGTGGGTTGTCGATACCGGAATGCCGAACGCCGAGGCGGTCAGGATCACGATCGCGGAACTGGTTTCGGCGGCGAAGCCGTTGATCGGGTGCAGCTTGACCATCTTGTGGCCCAGCGTCTTGATGATGCGCCAGCCACCGCCGGCCGTGCCGGCAGCCATGGTCAACGCGCACACCACTTTCACCCAGACCGGAATGACAAACCCGCCGGCGGTGTTCTCGGCGATTTTCAGGAACCCCAGCCACTGCGGCAACTGATCGAACTGATGCGCGGCGGTGCCGCCGGCCAGCGCCAGCGCGATGATGCCCATGCTCTTCTGCGCATCGTTCATGCCGTGCGCCACGCCCATCGCCGTGGCCGAGACAATCTGCGCCTTGCCGAAAAAGAAATTGACGAACGGCGTACGCCCGAACCGGCGCGACCAACCGTGCCGGCTGGCGAACCATGCCAGCAGGGCGTACAGCGATCCCATCAACGCGAAGCTGATGATGAAACCGCCCAGCGGCGACAACACCATCGGAAGGATCACCTTGGGGATCACGCCATGCCCGGTGATCCAGTTGCCCTGCACCCAGATCACCGAAGCAAAATTGTTGCTGGACGCGGCCAGTGCGGCCCCGACCAGCGAACCGACCAGCGCGTGGCTGGAGCTGGAGGGCAGACCCAGCCACCAGGTGATCAGGTTCCAAACGATCGCCGCCAGCAGCGCGCAGATCACCAGCTGCGGGCCCACTTCGATCACCCCGGCGTTGATCAGTCCCGAAGCGATGGTGGCCGCCACGGCAGTACCCAGCAGCGCACCGAACAGGTTCGTCACCGCCGCCAGCAGCACCGCCTGGCCGGGCGTGAGCACCTTGGTCGCCACCACCGTGGCGATCGAATTGGCGGTGTCGTGGAAGCCGTTGATATAGGTGAAGGTAAGCGCGATCAGCACTTCCGCCATGACCAGGCCGAGACTCATGCGAAGTCTCCGGCGGCGGCGGATTCAACCCGCGGCGGTATCCGCGTCACGACCGGGCAACACGTGAGGAAGGAGATCACGGCAAGCCCTCAGGAGTTCTTCAGAACGATCGCGTAGACGATGTTGCCGACGTCGCGGCATTTGTCGATGGCTTTCTCGATCAGCTCGAACAAGTCCTTGGCCAGCACCGCGCGCAGGACATCGCCGCCTTCCACGTACAAGGTGCGATAGGCCGACAACAGCATCCGATCACCTTCCGACTCCAGCGCCTGCAGGCGATCCTGCAGCTTCTTCAGCGGGTCGATGCGCAGGCCGCGGCGCAGCTCGCCGATCATCTCGACGACCACTTCACTGGAACGCACCAGCACCAGCGCACGCTGGGCGAAATCCACCCCGCCCAGACGGTCGGCAACGATCTCGTAGCGCTCGGCGAATTTCTCGATGGTCTTGGGAATCTTGTACAGCGCCGAATTCAGCGCCTCGATGTCATCGCGATCGAGCGCGGTGACGAACGTATTCACCAGGCCTTCGCTGATCTGCGCCGCCAGCTCCTTTTCGCGCATGCGGGTGGCGGTAAACGCCGCCATCATCGAGCCTTCGCCGGGCTTGGTCAGCAGCTCGTGCAAGGCCATGGCGCTTTCGTTGGCGGTGGCTGCGCTCTGTTCGAGCAGCCCGTAGAACTTGTCGCCTTTGCCGAAAATCGTCTGCAGTGAAAACATGCTGGCCATGCCTGAGGGGAACAAAGTGACGGGAATGTTACAGGACTGCCGTGCTGCTCTGCATCAAGGCCCCTCCGAATCGCCGGGCGTGAAGTAGGAGCCCCGCTGCCCCTACACTAGTGCCCATGCGACCTCCTCCAGCTACACCGCAATGCTGACCGAAATCGCGCTCGTCCTCGTGCTGGCCCTGTGCAACGGCTTCTTTGCCCTGTCCGAGATGGCGCTGGTCGCCTCGCGCAAGAGCCGCCTCAAGCAGATGGCGAAGACCAGCCGCCGCGCCGCACTGGCGCTGCGCCATGCCGAGGCGCCGGAGCATTTCCTGTCCACCGTGCAGGTCGGCATCACCTTGCTGATGCTGATCACCGGTGCGGTCGCCGGCGATGCGCTGGGTACCCATATCGCCGATGCCCTGCAGAGCAATCACCTGACATGGTTGATGCCGTACGCGCACATCCTCGGCATCGTGCTGGGTTTCGTGCTGATCTCGTTCATCCAGATCGTGATCGGCGAACTGGTGCCCAAGCGGCTGGCGCTGTCGGCGCCGGAGCGCTTCTCGTCGTACGCGGCGATCCCGATGTTGGTGCTGTCGCGGCTGACCGCGCCTTTCGTGTGGCTGCTGAATGTATCGAGCAACCTGCTGCTACAGCTGCTGCGGGTCAACCCGCACGGCCGCGGCGTGGTCACCGAGGACGAGATCCGCCTGCTGGTGGCCGAGAGCGCCGAACAAGGCGTGCTCGACCCCGACGAGCACAACATGGTCAATCGCGTGCTACGCCTGGGCGATCGCACGGTGGACAGCGTGATGACCCCACGCATGCGCATCGCCTGGCTGGATACCGCAGCCACGCGCGAGGAGAACATCGAGGTGCTGCGGCAGACCCCGTATTCGCGCTATCCGGTTTACCGCGGCGACGAAAGCGATGTGGTCGGCGTGGTCGAGGTCAAGCGCCTGCTGCACGGTTTTGCCGACGGCAAGCTGGAGTTGTTCGAACACCTGTCCAAGCCGCTGTTCGTGCCGGCCACCGCGCGCGCGCTGGATCTGCTGGAAGAATTCCGCGATGCCGAAACGCCGTTGGCCTTGGTGGTCGACGAATACGGCGACATCGAAGGCGTGGTCACCGTCAACGACTTGCTGGCGGCGGTGGTCGGCGTCAGCCAGATCGGCCATAACGGCGGGGACGACAACGCACCGATCGTGCAGCGCGCGGATGGCAGCTGGCTGATCGACGGCAGCCTGTCCACCGACGATCTGCGCGAGCTGCTGCAGGTCGGCGAACTGCCCGGCGAGGACGAGCACGAATACCGCACCGCCGCCGGCATGGTGATGACGGCACTCGGCCACGTGCCGCAGACAGGCGAGGTGTTCGCCTGGCACGGCATCCGCTTCGAAGTGGTCGATCTCGACGGCGCCCGCATCGACAAGCTGCTGGTCATGCCGGCACCCTCGCTGGAACTGTCGGACGACGAACAGTAGGAGCGCACGCTAATTGCGCTTCGCCAGCCCCGCCATCCGCTGCGCATCGGCCAAGATGCCATGCAGCACGCGCAGCTCGCGTTCATCCGGCTGTGCGCGCTGAAACAGCTTGCGCAGGCGCAGCATGATCGTGGTGGGCTCGCGACCCTTGTGGAATTCGATCTCGTCCAGCGTCTGCGCCAGATGCACGTAGAACTGTTCCATCCGTGCCGCATCGGCCGGCGGCTCGTCGCGCACCGGCGGCAGCGCCGGCGTTTCGCCGAGCATCGCCACGCGCAGCTCGTAGGCCATCACCTGCACCGCCTGCGACAGGTTGAGCGAGCTGAAATCGTCCACGCTGGGAATCCGCACCATCGCGTGGCAGCGTGCCAGTTCCTCATTCTCCAGCCCGGTACGCTCGTTGCCGAACACCAGCGCCACCTGCTCGCCCCGGGCCGCCGCGGCCAGCACCTGTTGCGCCGCCTCGCGCGGCGAAATCTCCGGCAGGTTCACCCCGCGCCGGCGTGCCGACAGGCCCAGCGCCAGGCTGCTGCCGGCGAGACTGTCGACCAGATCGGCATGGACGCCGGCCTTGGCCAGCACCTCGTCCGCGCCAGCTGCCAGCGCGCTGGCCTCCGGGTCGGGAAAGCGATGCGGCGTCACCAACTCCAGCCGCGCGAAACCCATCGTGCGGATAGCCCGTGCCGCGCTGCCGATATTGCCCGGATGCGAGGTGCGCACCAGTACGTAGCGGATGCGCGCGGCGAGGTCATGTGGGTCGGTCATGCGGTGCGTAGCTTGGCGGTGAGTAGCTGGCAAGGATAATGGACATGGGACCGCTGCGGCCCGATCCGGCCCCGCCTCTGCTAGAATCGCCGGCCGCAACCCCGCTCTCTTCCAAAGTCGAAATCATGGCCAGACCACACGTCACGATCGCGGCGCGTGCCGCGCGTTCTGCAGGCAACGTGATCCTGCGCTACATGAACCGCATCGACGGCCTCAACATCGTCGAGAAGCAGCAGCTGGATTTCGTCTCCGAAGTCGACAAGCTGGCCGAGGCGGAGATCATCAAGGAACTGCGCCGCGCCTACCCCGACCACGCGATCCTGGCCGAGGAAAGTGGCGCGACCGGCAAAGGCCCGCTGACCTGGGTGATCGACCCGCTCGACGGCACCCACAACTACCTGCGCGGCATCCCGCACTTCGGTGTGTCGATCGCGCTGCTGGAAAAGGGCGTGCCGATCCACGCGGTGGTGTTCGACCCGCTGCGCGACGAGCTGTACACCGCCAGCAAGGGCGATGGCGCCTACCTCAACGACCGCCGTATGCGGGTATCCAAGCGCGAGAACCTGGGCGGCGCGATGATCGCCACCGGCTTTCCGTTCCGTCAACGCGAACATCTGGGCCCCCAGCTCGACATGACCCGCGCCATCCTGGGCCAGGCCGAGGACATCCGCCGCTCCGGCTCCGCCGCGCTCGATCTGGCCTACGTCGCCGCCGGCCGCTACGACGGCTACTTCGAGATCGGCCTGAAGCCGTGGGACATGGCCGCCGGCGTGCTGCTGGTGCACGAGGCCGGTGGCCGCTACTGCGACTTCGCCGGCCGCGACGGCATCCCCGCCAGCGGCAACATCATCGCCGGCAACCTCAACGTGGCGAAGGCGATGGTCGATGCGATCGGCCAGCAGGCGACGTCGGTGCTGCTCAAGGCTTGAGTGCCATGACCCGTTGAAAAAAAAGGCGCCCAAGGGCGCCTTTTTTTGGATTGCCCCGCAACGATCCCGGCATCGAATAGGGAACCTGCGGAGGAACAACTCCATCTACTGGGATGAAGGCTGGACGCGAAAGGTCCACGCAACCGATGCCGCGCCGTCACACCAAGCCAAGCCGATTGCCACGACCTTGCGGGTTTGCCAATGTGTATCCCGAACCGCTCCATCCCGACCATCGTCCCAACCATGGCTAGTCGCGGCGAGACGCCGGTTCCCCTCTCAAATGGCACGGCCCAGGCAGCCATGCCGGGAGTACCCCATGAACCACATCATGCAATGGCTGGGCAGAGCGCTGGCGCACTACCTCAATCATCCGGCACGCGGGCCGTATCCGCACTTGCCGGCCGACCTGGCTACCTTGCGGCGCATCCTGCGCCCGGCTGACGTGATTCTGGTGGAAGGCCGCGCACGCATCAGCAGCGCCATCAAGTACCTGACACAGTCGACCTGGTCGCACGTCGCGCTGTATGTGGGCGACTACGCCGGACAAACCCTGGCTGGCCATACCGATCTGCTGGTCGAGGCGGACACCGAACTCGGCGTGCATCTGCTCGACCTGCAGCAACTCGGCGACTATCACCTGCGGATCTGCCGACCCGTGGGGCTGAGCGACACCGACGCACATCGTGTGGTGGACTACGTCATGGCCCGATTGGGCCAGCACTACGATCTGAAAAACGTCTTCGACCTGGCACGCTACCTGCTGCCGACACCCCCTGTGCCTGCCCCATGGCGGCGGCGGCTGCTGGCATTGGGCAGTGGCGACCCCACCCGCGCCATTTGCTCCACCTTGGTCGCGGAAGCGTTCCAGTCAGTGCCCTTTCCGATCCTGCCCATCATCCGCATCGAATCCGCGGCGACTCCAGAGTGCCGCGACTGCATCCGCGAGATCTTCCACATTCGCGATCACCGCCTGTACACCCCGCGCGACTTCGACGTCTCGCCGTATTTCGAGGTGATCAAGCCGAGCCTGGCCAAGGGCTTCGACTACCACCAGCTGACCTGGGACACTGGCTTGCCCCCGCAACCTTGAGGCACACCATGCCGCTCTGGCCTCGACTCAAGGCGCTGCATCCGCCTCGCGCAAGAATTCGCGCAGAAACGGCACCGTGATCCGGCGCTGCGCCGCCAACGAGGCCTGATCGAGCCTGTCGAGCAGGTCGAGCAACGCGCCGAGGTCACGCGCATAGCGGGCGAACAGCCAGTCCAGCACCACGTCGTCGAGCTGGATGCCGCGCAGCGCGGCCTGGCTTTTCAACACCTCGCGGCGCTCGGCGTCATCCAGCGGCTTGAGCGCAAATTGCGTGCAGGCACCGAGACGCGAACGCAGGTCAGGCAGACTCAGAGCAAGTTGCGTCGTGGTCGCATCGGCGGCGAACAGCAGCGCGGAGCCTTCGGCCTTTGCCCGGTTATAGAGGTCGAACAGCGCATGCTCGGCATCGCGATGGCCGGCGATCGCCTGCAGGTCGTCCAGCGCCAGCAATTCGCTGCCGGCAACGCCACGAATCGCGGCGGCCCGGTCACCGAGGCTCGCCAGAGGCAGGTATTGCACGGTACGGCCAGTGGTGCTGGCGGCATGACAGGCGGCGATAAGAAGATGGCTCTTGCCACTCCCGTTGGCGCCATGCAGGTAGACCCACGGCGCAGCGGGTTCCAGCGCCAGCGCCTGCACCGCGGCTAGCGCGGCCGCATTGGCGCCGGCATGGAAATGTTCGAAACGCTGGCGGCGCGGCCAGCGCAGCGCCAGCGGCAACTGCGGGATCATGGTTTGGTCCGGTCGTCCTGCGGCGGCGGGGCGACCGTGGTCGTCGTATCCACCTGGCCATCGCGATGCACGGCGACCTCCACTTCGGCGATCACCGGATCCTCCGGCCCCCCCTCGTTGTACAGCTCGCTCAACCGGTAGCGTTCCAGCAGGTAGCGCAGCAGCACCATGATCACCGATGCCGCCGGCAGCGCCAGCAGCACGCCCAGGAAGCCGAACAGATAACCGCCAGCCAGCACCGCGAAGATCACCGCCACCGGGTGCAGGCCGATCTTGTCGCCGACCAGCTTGGGCACCAGCACGTAGCCTTCCAGCAACTGCCCGACCATGAACACGCCGCACACCAGCAGCACATGGGTCCAGTCGCCGTACTGCACCAGCGCGGCGATGATCGCAGCCACAAAGCCGATGATGAAGCCCAGATACGGCACGAAGCTGAGCAGACCGGCGACCAGGCCGATCAGCAGCCCGACCGACAGTCCGACCAGCCCCAGACCCGCGCCGTAGAACACGCCCAGCGCCAGCATCACCAGCAGCTGACCGCGCACGAAGGCACCGAGAATCTTGTCGGACTCATGCGCCAGATACGCGATGGTCGGCTGGATCGAGCGCGGCAGTGTGCGGTCGATGGTGGCCACCAGCCGGTCCCAGTCGCGCAGAAGGTAGAACGCCACCACCGGAATCAGCACCAGGTTGGTCATCCACATCGCGACGCCCAGACCGGAGCGCGACACCTTGCCCAGCACCGTCGTGGCGACATCGCCGATCGAGCCGATATGCGCCTTGATCGCGGCCAGCAGGCGGTCGCTGTCGAACGTATGCGGATCCAGATGCAGGCGGGACTGCAGCCACGGCCATGCCACGTTCTGTGCCCATTCGCCGTAGCGCGGCAGGTTCTCTATCAGGTTCTCGATCTGCCGCGCGATCAGCGGAATCAGCAGCAACAGCACGCCGATCACGACGACCAGCAACACCGCGAAAACGATGGTGGCTGCCCAGCTCCGGTTCAGCCCGAGCCGCTCCAGCCGGTCGGCCAGCGGATCACCCAGATAAGCCAGCATGGCGGCGACCGCGAATGGCATCAGCACCGGTGCCAGCAGCCAGATCAGGTAGACGATGACGGCCGTGATGGCAAACAGCTGCCAACGGCGCGAGGTGTCCTGATTCATGTTCAATGTCCCGGTAGCCAGCGCAGGTTCGCGTCGGCACCGGGATGCGGCTCACCTTGCAGCAGCAGGCGGCCACCCGCAGCGAGATTCGCGGCCAGTCCGTTCATGGGCACGGACGCCTTCACATACAGCAGTACGGCGTCGTTCTCCGCGCCCAGCGTCGTCACCTGCTTGACCGAAGGGTCTGCCTGCAAGGTGGCGAGCAGGTTCGCGTAATCAGTTGCCGAAGCCAGTCCGCTGATCCACAGCTTGCCTTCGCTGGGGCCTGCTCCGATCACGTTGAGCTGCTTGCCAATGTGATCGACCATGCTGTTGCCGGCATCGCCGAGCAACACGTCCGGGGTCGCGCCCTGGCTGTTCCAGCGTTGCGGCTGGCCGCCGGAAATCAGCGTCCAGTCGGCGCCGCCGCCGTGCAGCTTGCCGAGCAGGACCAGACCGGTGTGGTATTGCTGGTTGATCGTTGCCAGCACGGCCGGATCGGCGGCCGCGACCTTCGCCATATCCGGCGCGCCGGCGGCGTTGGGATACACCACATTGGTGCCTCGCGCAGCCGCTGCCGTAGCCAGACTGGCCAGCGCCGCCTGGTTGAGCAGATGGCCGTCGCCGCCCTGCACCAACAGCAGGACCGGCGGCTTGATCCCCGCGCTCGCCACGCCAAGCTTCGAAACCAGCCGACGCACCGCACCCGGCTCAAACTCGACGTTCAGGATCAGGCCAGTGGCAGCGCGCTGATACTGGAACTTCTGCACCAGCGAGCCGGCCTGCCCCAGCGCGTCGGCGTAGCCCGCATTGCTACGCAGGTCCTGGCCGCCGGCAACCCGTGTCAGCACCTGCCCGAGCGCGGTGGAGAACGCCTGATCGCGCTGCGCATCGCTGGTGTCGGCCACCGGCACGACGACCGTATACGGCGAACCCGTGCTTTGCGCATGCAGCGGCGACAGTGCGGCAAAACCCAGCAGCAGAATAACGATCAACAAGCGGGACAGGCGCATGGGCGTGGGCATCTTCGGAGGAAAGCTCCCGGAAGTCTGCCCAATCGCGCCCCCAGCGTCCATCGGAGCCGTCACCAAACCGGCCTTCATAAGCCGGCAACCGCGCCACAAGCTGTTAAACTTGCGCGTTTCATCCACGCCGGTTTTCGCCATGTCTGACGCTCTCACCTACCGCGCCGCCGGCGTTGACATCGACGCCGGCAATGCGCTGGTCGAACGCATCAAGCCGCTGGTCAAGCGCACCTTCCGCCCGGAAGTGATGGGCGGACTGGGCGGCTTCGGCGGCTTGTTCGACCTGTCCGGCCGTTACAAGGAACCGGTGCTGGTGTCCGGCACCGATGGCGTCGGCACCAAGCTGAAGCTGGCGCAAATCCTGAACCGGCACGACACCATCGGCATCGACTTGGTCGGCATGTGCGTCAACGACGTGCTGGTGCAAGGCGCCGAACCGCTGTTCTTCCTCGACTACTTCGCCACCGGCAAGCTCGACGTGGATACCGCGGTCGCCGTGGTCGGCGGCATCGCGAAAGGCTGCGAACTGGCCGGTTGCGCCTTGATCGGCGGAGAGACCGCCGAGATGCCGGACATGTATCCGCCCGGCGAATACGACCTGGCCGGCTTCACCGTCGGTGCGGTGGAGAAGTCGCAGATGCTCAGCGGCGACGCGATCGTTGCCGGCGACGTGATTCTCGGGGTCGCCTCGTCCGGCCCGCACTCGAACGGTTATTCGCTGGTTCGCAAGATCCTGGAACGCGCCGGCAACCCGCTGGATCTCGATCTTGGCGGCATCAAGCTGGCCGACGCGTTGATGGCGCCGACCACGATCTACGTGAAGTCGATGCTCGAGTTGCTGAAGGCGAGCCCGGTCCACGGCATGGCCCACATCACCGGCGGCGGCCTGAAAGAAAACATCATTCGCGTGGTGCCGGATGGTCTGGGCATCGCCCTGGACGCCAGCACCATCGTGCTGCCGCCGGTATTCGACTGGCTGATGCGCGAAGGCAACGTGGCGCGCGAGGAAATGTGGCGCACGTTCAACTGCGGCGTCGGCTTCACCGTGATCCTGCCGCGCGACGCGGTCAATGTGGCCTCCGCCTTGCTGGCCACACATGGCCTGGCCAGTTCGGTGATCGGCGAGATCGTTCCTGCGCAAGGCGACGAGCGCGTGCGGATCGGCTGACCACTTCGCAACGCTGCCGATGACTACGCCACTGCCACGCGTCGCCGTGCTCGCCTCCGGGCGCGGCAGCAATCTTGCCGCGCTGATCGAGGCGCGCGAGCGTGGTGAACTGCCGGTCGAGTTCGTGCTGGTCGGCAGCGACAAGGCCGACGCCGGCGCATTGCGCCTGGCCGAAGCGGCCAACATCCCCACGCTGGCGCTCGATCCGCGCGGTTATCCGGATCGGCGTGCGTTCGACCTGGACTTGTTCGCCCGCATCGCTGCCAGTGGCGCCGAATGGCTGGTGCTGGCCGGCTTCATGCGCATCCTCGATGGCGAGGCGCTGATGCCGTGGGTCGGCCGCATGATCAATATCCACCCCTCGCTACTGCCGAAATACCGCGGCCTGCATACCCATCGCCGCGCGCTGGAAGCCGGCGACCATGAACACGGCGCCAGCGTGCACTTCGTTACCGCCGAGCTGGACGGGGGCCCGGTGATCGCCCAGGCACGCCTCGCGATCGCCGCGGGCGACGACGAAAACCAGCTGGCGCAACGGCTGTTGCCGCTGGAACATCGGCTGCTGCCGGCGGTGCTGGGCCTGCTGGCCAGCAAACGCCTGCAATGGGATGGCCACGCGCCGCGATTCGACGGACAGCCGCTGCTGACGCCGCTGATGCTGAGTGACGAAGGCCTGCTCCCCGCAGAGTGATCCCCGGTTCAGCCCGGCGCCGGCAGACTCGGCGCATGACTATCCGACCCTTGCTTGCTCCCCTCCTTGGCCTCGGCCTGCTGCTCGGCACACCGGCCGTTCTCGCCGCTACGCCCGGCGCCTTTACCGCCACCTACAACGTATCGCAGGGTGGCGAGCCAACGGGCGTCGCCACGGTCACGCTGCGTGCTGCCGGCAACGGCGAATGGGTTTACAGCAAGAGCGTCAAGAGCACCGGCGGACTGGCTGCGATGCTCGGCGCCAGCCTTGCCGAGAGCTCGCGTTTTCGCTGGAAAGGCAATGTGCCCGAAGCGGTCAGCTACGACTACCAGCTGCAGTCCGGCATCAAGAACAAGCAGCGGCGCATGACCGTGGACTGGGCCAGCAAACAGGTAACCGTCGACGAGGGCAAGGGCCCGCAGACCTATCCGGCCAGCCCGGGGATGGTCGAGCGCAATACCACGTCGCTGGCACTTGGCCTGGCACTGCGCGACGGCAAGCAGCAGATAGAACTGCCGGTCGCCGTACGCCAGCAAGTGCAGACGCAGAGCTTCAAGGTGACCGGCAAGGAGGCCGTCAAGGTTCCCGCCGGCAGCTTCAACGCCGAACGGATCGACCGCACCGATGCCGAACGCGGTTTCAGCGCGTGGTATGCGCCTGGCCGTTATCCACTGCCCGTGAAACTGTCACAGCACGACGGCGGCGACATCGTGATGGAACTGGTGAGTTACCGCCCGCAGTAACGCCACTACAGCGGCGTCTTCGCGGCTGCCGAACTGATCAGTTCGGCAGCCGACGGATCTTGGCGCCGAGCACGCCGAGCTTCTCCTCGATGTTCTCGTAGCCGCGGTCGATGTGGTAGACGCGATCGACGACGGTGTCGCCTTTCGCTACCAGACCGGCCAGCACCAGGCAGGCCGAGGCACGCAGGTCGGTGGCCATGATCGGCGCGCCGCTCATCTGCGCGACGCCCTGCACTACCGCGGTGTTGCCTTCCAGGCGGATGTCCGCGCCCAGCCGCTGCAATTCCTGCGCATGCATGAAGCGGTTTTCGAACACCGTCTCGGTGACCACACCGGTACCCTCCGCCACGCAGTTGAGCGCCGTGAATTGCGCCTGCATGTCGGTCGGGAACGCCGGGTACGGCGCGGTGCTGATGTTGACCGCCTTCGGCCGGCGCCCGCCCATGTCCAGCTCGATCCAGTCGTCGCCGGTCGAGATGTGCGCACCGGCCTCTTCCAGCTTGGCCAGCACCGCGTCGAGCGTATTGGCACGCGCATGCCGTGCGCGCACCTTGCCGCCGGTCATCGCCGCGCCGACCAGGAACGTGCCGGTCTCGATGCGATCGGGCAGCACTTCGTACTCGGCGCCGTGCAGGCGCTCGACGCCGTGAATGATCATGGTCGAGGTGCCGGCGCCCTCGATCTGCGCGCCCATCGCGATCAGACAATGGGCCAGATCGACCACCTCGGGTTCCTGCGCGGCGTTCTCGATCACTGTGGTGCCCTGCGCCAAGGTGGCGGCCATCATGATGTTCTCGGTACCGGTGACGGTGACCATTTCCATCTGGATATGCGCGCCTCTGAGCCGCTTCGCCTTCGCCTTGATGTAGCCGTTCTCGACGCTGATGTCGGCGCCCAGCGCCTGCAAGCCACGAATATGCTGGTCGACCGGACGCGAGCCGATCGCGCAACCGCCCGGCAGCGAGACCTCGGCCTGGCCGAAGCGGGCCACCAGCGGGCCGAGCACCAGGATCGAGGCGCGCATCGTGCGCACCAGGTCGTACGGCGCCACGCAGGTGCTGGTGGTGCGCGGATCGACATGCATCTTCATGCGGTCGTCCAGCACCAGCTGCACACCCATCTGGCCGAGCAGCTCGATGAAAGTGGTGACGTCGTGCAGATGCGGCACGTTGCCGATGCTGACCGGCTCATCGGCCAGCAGGCAGGCGGCGAGAATCGGCAGCACGGCGTTCTTGGCGCCGGAAATGCCGACCTCGCCGTGAAGCGGCACGCCGCCACTGATCAGGATCTTGGCCATCGTTGTCCTTCAATAAACTTAGAGGGGGAAGTGCGGCTGCGACTCTCAGCGGCGCGCCACAGCTTCCTCGGGTGTGAGGGTTTTCAGTGCCAGCGCATGGATCGCGCCGCCCATCAAGTCGCCCAGCGTGGCGTACACCAACCGATGCCGCGCCAACGGCAACTTGCCGGCGAACTGGCTGGCCACCACGGTAGCCTCGAAATGCACGCCATCGGCACCACTGACCTCGACCTGGGCACCGGGCAGGCCGTTTTCGATCATTGCCTGGATGCTGGCTGAGTCCATCGGGGGCGTTCCATATGAAGCTTGAGTCGGCAAAGACGTGAATTCAGCCGCGGCTGGAATCCATTGCACTGACTTATGACGTTAAAATACGAATATGCCATGGTAATGGAAATCTGCTGGCGCAGAAACGACAGTGGTTCCAGATCGGCACAATCGACACCTCGTCGCCACGGCGGCAGCGGCACCTGAACCCTCCTCACCGAGTCTCCATGAACGCACGCATCGCCCCGCCCGCCCCGATCGACCCGAGCCCGGATGCCATCATGCGCAACGCGCGCACGGTGATCGCTACCGAAGCGGCCGCGGTACATACGCTGGAATCGCGGATCGGGGCGGACTTCGTCAAGGCCTGCCAGCTGATTCTCGCCTGCAAGGGCCGCGTGGTCGTGAGCGGCATGGGCAAGTCCGGGCACGTGGCGCGCAAGATCGCCGCCACGCTGGCCTCGACCGGCACGCCGGCGTTCTTCGTGCATCCGGGCGAGGCCAGCCACGGCGATCTGGGCATGATCACGTCGCAGGACGTGGTGCTAGCGCTGTCTTATTCCGGCGAGACCGACGAGTTGCTGTTCATCCTGCCGATGATCAAGCGCCAGGGTATTCCGCTGATCGCGATCACCGGAAAACCGGGCTCCTCGCTGGCATCCCAGGCCGACGTGCATCTTGACGGCAGCATTTCCAACGAAGCCTGCCCGCTGGGCCTGGCGCCGACCACCAGCACCACCGTCGCGCTGGTGCTGGGCGACGCGCTGGCGATCGCGCTGCTGGAAGCCCGCGGCTTCACCTCGGACGATTTCGCCCGCTCGCATCCGGCCGGCAGCCTCGGCCGGCGCCTGCTGCTGCGCATCAGCGACGTGATGCACAGTGGCAACGACGTGCCGCGCGTATCGCCGGACTCCAATATCACGGCCGCGCTGGTCGAGATGACCCGCAAGCACCTGGGCATGACCGCGGTGGTCGACGCCGAGCAACGCTTGCTGGGAGTCTTTACCGATGGCGACCTGCGCCGCGCGCTGGACGACGTGGGCGTGGACTTGCGCGGCGCCACCGTGGCCGAACTGATGACTCGCGGCCCCAAGACCATCGGCCCCGACAAGCTGGCGGCAGAAGCGGCGCAGCTGATGGAAAAACACCAGATTCACGCCTTGCTGGTGGTCGACGATGAACAGCACGTGGTGGGCGCACTGAACATTCATGATCTGCTCCGCGCCCGTGTGGTCTGATCCCGATTTGCCTGGGCAAATCGGAAAATCAGGCAAGCCTGCTTTTCCACGCCTTCCGCATCACCAAAGCCCAAGCCCGTGCCCATAAGCTATCCCGCCGATACCGCTCCTGACCTCCTCGCCCGTGCCGCCAAGATCCGGCTCGCGGTGTTCGACGTGGACGGCACCTTGACCGACGGCCGCCTGTGGTACGGCGAGGACGGCGGCGAAACCAAGGTGTTCCACGTGCATGACGGGCTAGGCCTGAAGCGATTGCAGGCGAACGGCGTCCAGGTCGCGCTGATCACCGCGCGGATCAGCCATCCGGTGGCGCTGCGCGCCGAAGAGCTGGACATCGCCCACGTCTACCAGGGCCAGGGCGACAAGCGTGCCTGCCTGCGGGAACTGCTCGACGCGCTGCATCTCACCGCCGAACAGGCCGCCTTCGTCGGCGACGACCTGCCCGACCTGCCGCCGATGCACATCGTCGGACTGGCGGTAGCGGTGGCGAACGCACATCCGTGGGTGGCCGAGGCGGCGCACTGGCAGACCGCCAAGGGCGGCGGCATGGGTGCCGCGCGCGAAGTGTGCGATCTGATCCTGCACGCGCAGGGCAAGGACGATGCCGAGCGGGAGCGCTGGCAGTGAGCTTCCGCCTGTGGCTGCGCGACCGGCGACTGCCGGCCGCGACCCTCGTCATCGCGCTGGCCGCGGGCGTGAGCCAGTTGCTGCTCTGGTGGCTGGGACCGACCGCGCGAACCAACGACTTCGTCGGTCCGCCGCGCTCGGGCTACACGCTGACCAACGCCAAGGTGATCGAATACAACCTCGATGGGGAGCCCAGTTTCCGCCTGCAGGCGCCGCACCTGGAACGCCGCGAGGGCGATGACTCGCTTTATCTCAACTCACCGACTTTCCAACTGCCCGCCAAGCAGGCCGGCGTACCGGACTGGCAGGGCGAATCGCTCTATGGCTGGGTCAACAAAGGTGGCAGCCTGCTCAAGCTGCAAGGCCCAGTATTCATGCACCGGCCGGCCTTCGGCACCACGCCGGCGGCCGACATGCATACCTCCGACGTCACGGCGTGGCCCAAGGAAAACCGTCTGGAGACCGCCGCACCGGCGCAGATAGTTCAGGGAGCCTCTACAATCAGCGGGGTCGGCATGCGCGCCAACCTCAACAACAAGCACCTGGAGTTGCTCGATGATGTCCACAGCACGTTCATGCCAGCCAAGCCGCGTCGTTAAGCTCGCGCTTCTGGGCCTGGGACTGGCAACGCTGCAGCCCGCGCTTGCCCGCCAGGACGATCGCCAGCAGCCGGCCAACATCACGGCCAAGTCGTTCGATGCCACCCAGCAGGCCAACGGCATCATCCATTACAAAGGCAACGTGCTGCTCACCCAGGGTACGCTGAAGGCGACCGGCGCCCTCGCCACCGTCTATCTGGATGCGGACAACAGCGTCACGCGGGTGGTCATCACCGGCAATCAGGCGCATATCGAGCAGCTCGACGACAACGGCAACCTGATGCAGGGCAACGCCGCCACCCTCGACTACGACAACGTCAAGCAGGTCGCGGTGCTTACCGGCAACGCAACGGTCAGCCAGAAAGGCCGCGGCAGCGCGAAAGGCGACCAGCTCACCTACAACACCCAGACCAGCCAGATGACCGGCGAAAGCAACGGCGACGGCCTCGTGCAAATGACATTCCTGCCCACCCCCAAGCCCGGAGCGGCGCCACCCAAGGCGCCGGCGCCGAGCCAGAGCAGCCACCCGCCGCAGGGGCAGCACTGACCGATGCTCTCCGCCGAAGGTCTGCAGAAAAGTTTCAAGGCGCGCCAGGTCGTACGGGATTTCGGCTTCTCGATACGCGAGGGTGAAGTCGTCGGCCTGCTCGGCCCCAATGGCGCCGGCAAAACCACTTGTTTCTACATGGTGGTCGGCCTGATCGAGGCCGACGCCGGCACCATCAAGCTGGACAAGCAGGACATCACCGGCATGCCGATGCATTCGCGTGCCAAGCTCGGCATCGGCTACCTGCCGCAGGAAGCATCGGTGTTCCGCCGGCTCAGCGTGGCCGACAACATCATGGCCGTGCTGGAACTGCGCGACGGCCTAAGCACTCAGCAACGCAGCACCGAACTGGAAAGCCTGCTCGACGAGTTGAAGATCGCCCATATCGCGGGCCAGAAAGGCGTCAGCCTGTCCGGCGGCGAACGGCGCCGGGTGGAAATTGCCCGCGCGCTGGCCGCACAGCCCCGCTATATGCTGCTGGATGAGCCGTTTGCCGGGGTCGACCCGATCTCGGTCGGCGAGATCCAGCGCATCGTGCGGCATCTGAAGGAACGCGGGATAGGCGTGCTGATCACCGACCACAACGTGCGCGAGACGCTCGGTATTTGTGACCGCGCTTACATTCTCAATGATGGCGAAGTGCTATCGCGCGGCACTCCGGCGCATATCCTTGCCGACGAGAAGGTACGTGAAGTCTACCTGGGGCGTGAATTCCGCCTCTGAGAGGCCTCTAGATTCACTATTGGACTATGGCCGCACCTGCGGGCAAGCGTTAGGATGGCCGAGAGCTCCTTCGACCCGGCTGGCATGAAACCCGCACTGCAGTTTCGCCTCCATCAGCAACTGACCCTGACGCCTCAACTGCAGCAGGCGATTCGTCTGTTGCAGCTGTCGCAGCTGGAGCTGGAAGCGGAGCTGCGCCAGATCGCCGAAAGCAATCCGCTGCTGGAATTCGCCGAGGAAGTCGAAGACGACGAAACAGTCGACAATGCCGAAGCCGAAAGCGAATACCCGAGTGCGGAGAGTGTCGCCGCCACCAGCGCCAGCGAGCGCGACGGCGACGACGCCAGCGACTGGGCCGACGGCGGCGGTGTCGCCGAAGCGCCGATCGACTTCTCCAGCAGCAGCGTCAGCAGCGGCTCCAGCTCGCGCAACGACGAAGACTTCGAACCGCAGAACGCCGCACCGGAAACCCTGCAGCAGCATCTGCTGTGGCAGCTCAATCTGGCCTCGTTCAATCCGCGCCAGCACCTGATCGCCACCGTACTGATCGACGCGCTGAATCCCGCCGGTTATCTGGTCGAAGGACTGGAAGCCGTACTCGCCGCACTGCCGGCCCATCTCAACGCCACTCTCGACGAAGTCGATGCCGTGCGGCGCAAGTTGCAGGGCTTCGACCCTGCCGGCGTGGGCAGCATCGACCTGCGCGACTGCCTGCGCGTGCAACTGGAGCAGTTCGACCCGGACACGCCGCAACGCGACCTGGCGCTGCGCATGGTCGACACCGAGCTGGAGCTGCTCGCACGCAACGACATTGCCCGGCTCGCGCGGCGCTTGCGCGCCAGCGAGGATGATGTGGCGGCGGCGGCCGTGCTGATCCGCAGTCTCGATCCGCGCCCCGGTGCGGCCCTCGATGCCACCCCGGTGGAATACGTCGCACCGGACGTCTACGCGGTGCGCGACGGCAGCCGCTGGCGGGTGAGCCTGAATCCGGACGCGCAGCCGAGGCTGGGTTTGAATCAGCATTACTGCGGCCTGATCGCCCGGGCGCGCGGCGAGGATGCCAGCTGGATGCGCGGCCAGCTGCAGGAGGCGCGCTGGCTGATCAAGAGCCTGGAATCGCGCGCCGAAACCCTGCTCAAGGTCGCCGACGCGATCGTGCGGCGGCAGAGCGCATTCCTCGACTACGGCCCCGAAGCGATGCACCCCCTGGTGTTGCGCGAAGTTGCCGAGGAAGTGGGCATGCACGAGTCCACCATCTCGCGCGTCACTACCCGCAAGTACCTTCACACTCCGCGTGGTACGTTCGAACTGAAGTATTTCTTTTCCAGCGGCGTCTCCACCGAGGACGGCGGCAGCGCCTCGGCCACCGCGATCCAGGCCATGCTGCGCAAACTGATCGACGCCGAGGATGCGCGCAAGCCACTGTCCGACCAGGCGATTGCCGAGGAGCTGCAGCGCAAAGGTATCCAGGTGGCCCGTCGTACCGTTGCCAAGTACCGCGAGGGATTGCGCATTCCCACCTCCAGCGAACGTCAGCGCGCCAGCTGACCTGCGAAAGGACACTCACGGGAACTTGGTCATGAAAAAAACGTTCCCATAGCAGTACAGACCGATTGACGATGTACCGCCGCCATGCCGGCTGCGGTACGTCCACCCGCCGCGAAAAGCGGCACTGCACCAGAGGAGGCGCCCCATGCAATTCCAACTCAGCGGCCAGCAGATCGAAGTCACCCCGGCCCTGCGCGACCACGCCACCGCCAAGCTCGACCGCCTCACCCGCCTCGATGACAAACTGATCAGCCTTGCTATCGTGCTGTCGGTCGACAAGCTACAGCAATGCGCCGAGGGTACGCTGGGCGTGAGTGGCGCCACCTTGCATGCCGAAGCCACCGAGGCCGACATGTATGTCTCCATCGACGTGCTGTTCGACAAACTGGTCAACCAGTTGCGCAAGCACCGCGAAAAGGTCAGCGACAAACATCAGCAGGAAGCGCGCGAGGCGCGCCAGTACGGCTGATTAGGGCTGATTTCCGGCTGACTCCGTCCCACGGCCCACCCGATCCAGGTGGGCCGTTTTCGTCTCTGAACACGCGTGTCCGTCCAAGCTGGCACAATGGCCGTGCCACCGCAAAAGCCCACCCAGCGGTGCAAAGGATCTCCGTTTGGATCGGATCAGCGCGCGACAACTCTACGATGGCGTCCACGAGCGCATGGCGCTGCGATGGGTATCCGGCATGCGCGGGGAATCACGGGTGATCGAACCCGGTGCCGCGCAGTCGCGCCGACCGTCGCTGATCGGCTACCTCAACGTCATCTACCCGAACAAGATCCAGATCATCGGCACCGAGGAGCTGAACTTCCTCGACGGGCTGGATTCGCGCCAGCGCTGGGAGGTGATGCACAAGGTCGCCGCCCACCAGCCGCTGGCGTTGATCGTGACCAAGGATCAATCGGTGCCCGCCGACTTGCGCGAGGTCGCCGAGGAAACCAATGTGCCGCTGTGGATCAGTCCCAAGCGCGGCCATGAGTTGCTGACTTATCTGCAATATCATCTGGCACGCATGCTCGCGGCGAAGATCACCTTGCACGGCGTGTTCCTGGAAGTGTTCTCGATCGGCGTGCTGATCACCGGCGAAGCCGGCTCCGGCAAGAGCGAACTGGCGCTGGAACTGATCAGCCGCGGCCACCGGCTGGTCGCCGACGACGCTACCGAATTCACCCTGATCGCGCCGGACGTGATCGACGGCAGCTGTCCCGAACTGCTGCAGGATCTGCTCGAAGTGCGCGGGCTGGGCGTGCTCAACGTGCGCGAGATGTTCGGCCACATGTCGGTCAAGACATCCAAATACCTGCGCCTGGTGATCCACTTGAAGCCGCTGCGCGACGGCGAGGAAACCGACGCGCTGACCCGGCTCACCGGCGACATCGGCCACCGCGAGATCTTCGACGTGATGATGCCGATGATCACCATCCCGGTGGCTTCCGGGCGCAACCTGGCGGTCCTGGTCGAGGCCGCGGTGCGCAGTCACGCCCTCAAGAGCAAGGGCATCGATCCGGCGCAGACCTTCATTGACCGGCAGGCGCATCAGTTGCGCCGGCTGCCTCCATGGTGAACGCATGAGCAACAAACACACCTCTTTCGATACGCAGGTCGATCCGCACGAAATCCACCTGATCGTGCTCACCGGCATGTCCGGCGGCGGCAAGACGGTGGCGCTGCGCGCACTGGAAGACCTGGAGTTCTACTGCGTCGACAACCTGCCCTCGGCCCTGCTGCCGCAGTTGGTGAACGCGGTGATCGAAGGCAGCAGCACGCATCGACGCATCGCGGTTGGCGTGGACGTACGCAACCGTGGCGCGGATTTCACGCACATGCCAGCCGTGCTGTCGGGACTGGCCTCCGCCGGCGTGCAGGTGCATCTGATTTTTCTGGATTGCCGCGACGAGGTGCTGATCAAGCGCTATTCGGAAACTCGCCGGCGCCATCCACTGGCTACCCGCGGGCTGTCGCTGGCCGATGCCATCGTCGCCGAACGCAGGCTGCTGCGACCGCTGATGGCGATTGCCGAGAAGGTGATCGATTCCAGCGAGCTCAACGTGCACCAGCTGCGCCGGCTGGTCGCCACCGGCTACGCGCAGGCTACCGAGGGGCTGACCCTGATGTTCCAGTCGTTTGCGTTCAAGCGCGGGCTGCCGCTGGACGCAGACTTCGTATTCGACGCGCGCTGCCTGCCGAACCCGCACTGGCATCCGCACTTGCGTCCGCTGTCGGGCAAGGATGCGGCGGTACGCGAGTTCCTCGACGCGGAACCTCTCGTCGGCGAATACTTCACGGACACCGCGCGCTGGCTGGACGCGTGGTTGCCGCGCTTCGAACAGGACGACCGCAGCTACGTGACGATCTCGATCGGCTGCACCGGTGGCCGGCATCGTTCGGTCTATCTGGTCGAGAAGCTCGCCGCGCACTATCGCGATCGCCACGAAGGCGTGCTCACCTTCCATCGAGAGCTCGAATGATGAACATGGCTCTCGCAACCACTATCGGCCGCCGCACATGAGCGTGGGCGTGCTGCTGATGACCCATGAGGCGGTCGGCAAGGCGCTGATCTCCGCCGCGCATCACGTAATGCCGAAACTGCCGTTGCGGGTGGCGGCGGTGGAAGTCCCACCGGAGTCCGACCCGGACGTGATGCGCACGCTCACCGCACACCACGCGCGCGAACTCGACGAGGGCGATGGCGTGCTGATCCTTGCCGACCTGTACGGCGCCACGCCGTGCAATATCGGGCTGTCACTCAGCGCGCTCGGCGTGCACCTGCGCTGCGTCTCCGGCCTCAACCTGCCGATGCTGCTGCGCGTACTCAACTATGCGGAAAAACCACTGGACGAACTGGCCGAGATCGCGGCCAGCGGTGGCCGCGGAGGAATCTTCATCGATCATGCCTGACGTGAAGGATGTTCTGATCCATTCCACACAGCCCCCCTATCGATTGACAGATAATGACGGAATAGATCAAGGCATCCCTCATTATGCTTGAGCAAGACATTGTCATTTCCAACCGGCTGGGGCTGCATGCCCGCGCCTCGGCCAAACTGGTGCAGCTGGTGCAGGGTTTCAAATCCACCGTGTGGCTGGTCAGCAAGGGTCGCGAAGTCAACGCACAAAGCATCATGGGCGTCATGATGCTGGCCGCCGGTCTCGGCAGCCCGGTGACCGTCCGCGTCGAGGGCCCGGACGAGGAAGCCGCGATGACCGCGGTGACTGCATTGTTCGAACGCAAGTTCGACGAAGGAGCATGAATGGGTGACGTGTTCATCAGACTGACAACAGCGGCAGCCGGCGTTTCGCCGGGCACCCGTGTCCGTCTGTGGCCGGAGCAGCGCGCATGAGGCACCTGCTCCACGGCACGATTGCTGCCCACGGCATGGCACTTGGCCGTGCCCGGCTGGTGCAGCCGAGTCGTTATATCGTCGACACGCGTCCGTTGGCCGAGGAAGAGATCGAGAGCGAGTTGCTCCTGCTGCATCGCGCACTGGATACCGCGCGGCAGGAGTTGCGCGAACTGCGCGGCAAGCTGCACGGCGCACTGGCGCGCGAGGTCAACGAATTCATTGACGCGCACAGCCTGCTGCTGGACGACGCTGAACTGCTGCGCGGGCTGGACGACCTGGTGCGGATCGGCCACTACCGCCCCGGCGCTGCGTTGAAGAAGCAGCGCGACCGCCTGTCAGCGGTGTTCGAGGCAATGGACGACCCCTACCTGCGCAGCCGCAAAGAGGACGTCGAGCAGGTGATCAACCGGGTGATCTCCGCGCTGCAACGGCAGACCAGTCCGCAGGAGCGCAAGCTGGCCGCGCGCGTCGGCGAGATACTGATCGCCGACAGCATCGCACCGGCTGACATGGCGCATCTGGCCGGCAGCGGCCTGCTCGGCGTGGTCGCCAGTTCCGGCAGCGCGTATTCGCACAGTGCGATCCTGGCGCGCAGCCTCGGCCTGCCGATGCTGGTCGGCACCCGCGATGCCTTGTCGAACATCCACGACGACGACCTGATCCTGCTCGATGCCGAGCGCGGCGAAGCGATCGTGCATCCGGCCGCGCAAGACCTGTCGCGCTATCGGGCCTGGCAACGCGAGGCGGCGATCGAAGGGCGTCGCCTGGCCAAGCTGGCGAATGCGCCCACGCGCACTCGCGACGGCATCGAGATCGGCCTGCTGGCGAATGCCGAGACAGCAGCCGACGTAGCGATGGCGCGCGCGCGCGGTGCAGATGGCGTCGGCCTCTACCGTACCGAATTCCTGTTTCTCAAGCACAAGGGGTTGCCGTCGGAAGACGAGCAGTTCGTCGCTTATCGCGACCTGGTGATGGGCATGGGCGGCCTGCCCGTCACCATCCGCACGCTGGATCTGGGCGCCGACAAGGCCGATGCCGCCGGACTGTCGCTGCGCGGAGAGGACAATCCGGCACTTGGCGTACGCGGCGTGCGCCTGTCGCTGCGTTACCCGGCGGTGTTCACCACCCAGATCCGCGCGATCCTGCGCGCCGCCTGCTACGGCCCGGTACGCGTGCTGGTGCCGATGGTGACCCAGCCGGATGAGCTCATTGCGGTGCGCACGCTGTTCAAGCTGGCACGGCAGGACCTGAAACGCGAGAACATCGACCTGCCTGAAAAGCTGCCGCTGGGCGCGATGATCGAGGTGCCGGCGGCGGCGATCAACGTGCGCGCGCTGCTCGAGTATTCCGACTTCCTGGCCATCGGGACCAATGACCTGGCCCAGTACGTGCTCGCCGCCGATCGCGGCAACGACGCCCTGGAAAACATCTACAACCCGTTGCAACCGGCGCTGCTGCGGTTGCTGTCGCATGTGATCAGCGCCGGTCGCCGCGCGAAGAAGCCGGTCAGCCTCTGCGGCGAGATCGCCGGCGACGCGAACTTCACCGCCTTGCTGCTGATGCTGGGCCTGTGCGAATTCAGCATGCATCCGAGCCAGATCCTGACTGTGCGCGACCGCCTTGCCACGCTGGACCACGCCGATCTGCGTCGGCACGCCACGCAGATGCTGCGCGCGCATACCCACGAACAGGCCGAAGCGTTGTTGACGCGCATCGTGGAGGCACAGGTGCCAGCGGCAGTGTCCCCCATCATGGGCTGAGCACGACCCAGTGGCGGCCGTCTCAGCGTTGGCGGCTGTCGGGATGGATACCGTCGAGATCGGTGCCTTTCAGAAATGCGTCCAGCAACGCGCCGCGGTATTTCTGTCGATGCAGCAGCAGCGAAAGCTTGCGCTGCAGGTCGAGAAACGGCGTTTTCAAGGCTTTCAACCGTCCCGTCGCCAACGCGTCGGTGACTGCCACCTCCGGCAGGCAGGCGATGCCGAGGCCGGCCACCACCGCCTGCTTGATCGCCTCGATCTGGTCGAGTTCAAGCACGGTCTCGCCGGGCGGCAGCTGCGCCAGCACGCGCTCGCTGGTCGCCCGCGTAGCCGAGCCGGGCTCGCGCAACACCCAGCGCGCGCCGGCGAAATCGGCGGGTTTCAGGCTGCGCTTGCGCGCCAGCGGATGCTCCGGCGGCGCGCAGACCACCAGCAAGTCATCGCGCCACGGCCGTACTTCCAGCAACGGATGCGTCACCGGCCCTTCGACGCAACCGATGTCCAGGCTGTGATCGAGCATCCCGGCAGCGATCGCCTCGGTATTCGCCACGCGCAGGCGGATCGCCACCTGCGGGTGTGCGCGCACGAATGCGCCGAGCAGCTCGCCGACGCGGTAATTGCCGACCGTGTTGCTCGCGCCGATGCGCAGTTCGCCGCTCAACGCCGCACCGTCTTCGCTGCCGCGCCGGCCGAATTCGGCATGCCGCTCCAGCAACTCCTGCGCCAGCGGCAGCAGTTCGCGACCGCGCGCATTCAGGCGTAAACGACCGCGTTCGCGCGCGAACACCGGCGCATCCAGCTGCCGTTCCATTTCCGCAAGAGCCATGCTGGCGGCCGGCTGGGTCAAGTGCAGCCGCTCGGCGGCGGCACGCACGCTGCCGTGCAGCGCGATCTGCACGAACACATCCAATTGGCGGGGGCTGATGTTGATCATCAGCTTATCTTATACATTCCATCATATATTCCAAATTTTCCTGATAGTGACGCAAGTGGACAATGGCGCATTGCCGGAGTCCATGCATGACCGCGTCGTCCATCGCCACCCTTATCCACCCCACCATGCGTATGCGCGTGCCCGGTCTGCTGCTGGCCGTGGCGATCGGACTGCTGGCCTTGCTGCTGGGACACTGGCTGCCGCTGATCGGCGGCCCGGTGATCGGCATCGTGCTGGGCATCGTGGTGCGCAATCTGCTTTCGCCGGGCGAGCGCTACACGCCTGGCATCGCGTTCGCCGGCAAGAAGGTGTTGCAATGGTCGATCATCGCGCTGGGCTTCGGGCTCAGCCTCGATCAAGTCGCGAAGACCGGCCTCGAATCATTGTCGGTAACCTTGGTGACGATGACCGTGGCCTTCGTCGCCGCGTGGCTGCTGGGACGCTGGCTGGGCGTGCACGACAAGCTGAAGATCCTGATCGGCGTCGGTACCGCGATCTGCGGCGGCTCGGCGATCGCCGCGGTGACCCCGATCATCCGCCCAGACGACCACGACACCGCGTTCGCGATCTCCACCATCTTCCTGTTCAACCTGGTCGCCGTGCTGCTGTTCCCGCTGCTCGGCCATCTGATGCACTTGTCCGACCTGGGCTTCGGCCTGTGGGCTGGCACCGCGATCAACGATACCTCGTCGGTGGTTGCCGCCGGCTACAGCTTCAGCAAGACCGCCGGCGACTACGCCACTATCGTCAAGCTGACCCGCGCGACTCTGATCATCCCGGTCTGCCTGGTGCTGGCCTTCGCCGTCGCAGCTCGCGAAAAGCGCAAGCATGCACAAGCGGGCAGCGTGGGCCATTTCAGCCTAGCCAGCATCTTTCCCTGGTTCATCCTGTGGTTCCTGGTCGCATCCGCCATCCGCACTGCCGGCCTCATCCCGGTAGCGATCCAGCCGGCCATCCACACGTTGGCGGAGTTCCTGATCATCGTGGCGCTCACCGCGATCGGTCTGTCCGCCAACCTGCGCAAGATGGCTGCCAGCGGTCCGCGGCCCATCCTGCTGGGCCTGGGTGTGTGGGTCGCGGTGGCGGTCAGCAGCCTGCTGGTGCAGCTGGTGATCGGGCAGCTCTAGATCTAGAAGTGAGTGGGGAGGAGTGAGAAAAGAGTGGATTGCCCGACTCGTTTCTCACGCCTCACATCACTTACCTCTGACCGATGTAGCGGGCGCCGGCTGGCCCTGCATCAGCAAGCGCCGGATATAGGCGTGCACGTCGTCCTTCGACACCAGGCCACGTTTGGACGTGTCGATGACGTCAAAATTCTTGGCGATGAACGCGACATGTCCGGCTTCGGCCTCTTGCTTGCTGAGCAGGCCATCGTGGCTCCTGTCAGCAGCGTCGAAATTCTTGTCCAGCCTTTCAACGCTATCGACGATATTGCCTAGCCCGTTCTGTGCAGAGGCCAGCAACGGCGCGCTCACGCAGGCGCCGAATACAAACAGGATGAGCATCGTGCGAAGCATGGCGATTTCCTATGGTCAGGACTGGCGACAGCATATCGCATGCTGCGGGTCTCCTACACTCGCAACCGCTCATCAGGCGCTGCCCTGCTCCACCAGCCCCAGCTCGGCGACGTGGGCGGATTGACCGTCGCCACCTCGCGCATTCAAGCGTTGCGAAACACGGCGGGCCGATGAATCTCCCACGAACCGACGGCCCGCAACCAGCGCTCCTGTGCGATGGTGGCAGTGCAAGGTCCGAGCGTGCAGATGCGTATCTCGCGTGTGGCCGCCTCCGCCCGCAACATGTCCAGCACGTCGCGCAGCATCGTGCCCTCGAACGGCGTGTAGAGATAGAACACCGTGCCGGCTGATAGATCGGCCTCCCGCACATCGCCCTGCACGAACGTCACCCGGTCGAGATTCAGCGAGTGCGCACAGCGCCGCGCGCACTCGACATGAGCCGCCTCCCATTCGATACCGATGCAGCGTGCGCCGGTACAGATCGCGGCAAGCATGGGTACCTGTCCCAGACCGGAGCCGAGGTCGATCAGCACGTCACGCTCATCGAGCGCGGTGCGCGCGACCATATCGAAGATATGTCGTGCCGGCGTGGGTTGGTAAAACACCATCTCCGCGGCCAGCCCGGCGAGCGGAATCGCGGGCTCGTCGATCTGCAGGACGCCGCTGATCAACGCATCCAGGTAGTCATAGCTGTCGCCCTCGCTCCGGTCGCCTTCATCGTGATCCGCACCGGCCGCGTGCGCCCACTCAAGCAATCGGCGCGCGCCCCCACCGTGTTGGATGTCGAGACGAATGCTCTGGTAGAGCTGGCCATCGATGGATTCGAGCTCGACGCACAACGCCTCGATGCGATCGCGCAGCCCCACTTCCACGGTCGGTTCCAGATGACTGGGAATACCACAGAGGCGCCAGTTCTCCAGACGGTCGAGCACCTCGCTGCGCTCACGCAGTCGGTCCGGTTCGCGTAGCGACCGATCCTGCTCCAGATCACTGATGATGTCCTGCGGTGACCGCCAGCTCACGCCTTCCCCTGCTCCACCAGCGTCAGCGCCACCTTGTCACGCAGATACACCGGCAGCGCCAGCTCCGGCGCCTGCAGGTGACCGGCCTTGAATTCGCGCAGCGCCAGTTCGGCGACGTGGGCGGCCTGCGGATAACGCATGCCATCGGCCGAGTGCAGCGTGCCAGTGAGGCGCTGGCTCAACACGCTCGCATAGGTGGCCCAGCCGCTGCCCACCACCTGCCATGCATCGGCCTCCGGCAACAGCAGCGACTCGGCGGTGCAGATGCGTTCGTCATCCAGCGCGATCAATCCGCCATGGTCGTCGCGGCGGTAGCAGGCGGCGTAGATCTCGCCCATGCGCGCGTCGATCACGGCGAGGATCGCGGTGCCTTCTTCTTCCGGCGCCTCCAGCGCCAGTGCGGCCAGCGAGGAAATGGTGATCACCGGCAGGTCCAGCGCCAGCGCCATGCCCTGCGCCAGCGACACGCCGAGGCGCACGCCGGTGAATGCGCCAGGGCCGCGGCCCACCGCGATCGCATCCAGCGCATGGCGGCCGATGCCGGCTTCGGCCAGCAATGCATCGGCCATCGGCAGTACCAGCTCAGTATGCCGGCGTGGAGCGATCTCGCTGCGCGCGATCAATTCATCGCCGTGGATCAGGGCGACGGAGCAGGCTTCGGTGGCGGTTTCGATCGCGAGCAGATTCATGATCGCTCCATGATAGCGGGTGGGATAGCGTCTGGCGGCACCGGCGGTTCGGTCGAGGCCGGCCCCACTGTCGTCGGGACGTATGCATACCAGTCGATGCGGCGGGTCAGATACATCATCAAAGCCACCATCACCAGCAGCACCAATGCACCGATCAGCAGCGCGTACTGCTCGGCCGCGATCAGTCCGTACAGCATTGCGTAGATCAGCCCCAGCACGCCACCTAGCAACAAACCGGCGCGGCGCGCGCGCAATACCGCCATCGCGTAGCCGCCAACGATGAAGACCACCGCGACCGCAGCCAGCGCATACGCGAGACCGAAACCGATCTGTTCGGACAGCGCCAGCAGCACCACGTAGAACGTGGCCAGCGCCGCGCCGACCAGCAGGTATTGCACGGGGTGCACACGTAGCCGCTTGAGCACCTCGAACAGGAAGAACGCCACGAATGTCATCGTGATGAACAGCAAGCCGTACTTGCCCGCGCGCACATTGCGCTGGTACACGTCGACCGGCTGGTACAGCTGCACGCCGAACGTGGAGGCCTGCAGCGCCGTGTCCAGGCCATCGCCGGCATTGGTCCAGTGCTGGCCATAGCTGCGGTTGAGATCGAGCATGTGCCAGTGTGCGCTGAAACCCCTGGCATCAAGCTGACGCTCCTGCGGCAACGCCGCGCCGACGAAGCTCGGATCGCGCCACGGCGCACGCATCGTCACGTCGGTGCTGCGCGCCAGCGGCAACAGCTGCAGCGACTCGGTGCCGGCCAGCTTGAGCGTGATCTCGACATCGATCGGCTGATCGGCCAGCGCATCCAGATCGATCGGCACCACCACGTTCGGCCACGGACCGAGACGCTCGGCCGACGAATCGAAGCGCGCCGGCTGGCCGTTGATGCGCAACTCGCTCACCTCCTGCAGGCCGCGCAGATCGCCGATCGGCAAACGCAGCTCGGCCTTGCTGCCCTGCCACTGCGCGTTGCTGGCGCGGTGGAACTGGGCCAAATCCTGCGCCCGGAATTGTCCATGCATCTTCACCGTGGAGACGAATACCGGCGCGCTGTAAATACCGTAACTGCGCGTCTGCACGGCCAGCGCCACATCCATCTTCAACTCGTCCGCCAGCATGCTCTCGCTGCCGGCGAGCGTTTGCGGCGGCCGGTTATCCACCGCCATCAGCTGAGTCAGCGTCGGCACCGTCAGCACCGGACCGCCCACTACCTGCTGACCGCCCCAGCCCTGCGCGATCTGCGCAACCGCGGTCTCGCGCAGTTGCTGGCGCTCGTTCACCAGCCCGCTCACCTGCATCAACGGTATCGTCATCAGCAACGCCAGCACGCCGATGCCCAGCACCTTGGCCGTCACCGTCTGTGTCCACTTGACCATGTCCCGCACTCCTTGTCATTCGGAGCGTCCACTACAGCAACGCGAGCGGCGCCCCAGCGGGCAATCGCGGGCGAAACGCGGGCAACCCGGCGGCCATCGCCTGTCCATGCGGCACGCATCCCATTACCTGCGACGTAATCGCCAGGCCGTCGAACTGGCCGCAAGCTGTGCCCACACCAACGCAAACGGAGCACATGCCATGACCGCCACCCGCCAACTCGTCGAACGCTATCTGCAGGGCTGGAACGAAACCGATCCGCTGCGCCGCCGCGCACTGATCGAAGACGTCTACGCCGAACACGCCGCCTATGTCGATCCAATGATCGACGCGCGCGGCTGGGAAGCGATCGACGCCACCATCGTCGCGGTGCAGGGCATGTTCCCCGGCCACGTATTCACCCTCGCCGGCGAAGTGGATGCACACCACGACATCGCGCGCTTCCACTGGCATCTGGCCAAGCCCGGCGCGGACGAACCGCTGGTGATCGGCTTCGACGTCGCCGTGCTGGATGCAGGCCGCATCCGCCAGGTGCACGGCTTCCTCGACAAGGTACCGGTCGCCGCTTGAACCTCATCGAGGGTCACGCACCGCCGCCAACTCCATCTTCCCAAGAGGATTTTCGTTATGAGCCATTTCGACACCAGCGACCACACCCGCCTTTTCTATCGTGACTGGGGCAACGGCCAGCCTATCGTGTTCGTCAGTTCGTGGGCGCTGGACTCGCGCGCCTGGGGACCGCACATGGAATACTTCAACGCGCTGGGTTGCCGCTGCATCGCGATGGATCGCCGCGGCCACGGTCGTTCCGACGATCCCGGCCAGGGCTACCACTATGACCGCCTCGCCGACGACCTGGCCGAACTGCTCGACCGGCTGGACCTGCGCGAGGTCACCCTGGTCGCCCACTCGATGGCCACCGGCGAATGCACGCGCTACCTCACCCGCCACGGCAGCGGCCGTATCGCCCGCGTGGTGTATCTGGCTCCGGTGGCGGCGAGCTATCTCGACGGCAGCCGCGACACCTGCAGCATGGACAGTGCCACCGCCGAACTGGTGATGGCCGACATGCGGCGCGATCTGCCGAAATGGCTGGCCGACAGCGCCGACGGTTTCTTCCTGCCTGCCGAAACCGGCACCTCGCCGGAAACCATTCGCCACACCATCGACATAGTGCTCGACGCCTCGCTGCACGCCCTGCTCGAGTGCTTCCGTGCCAGGTATGTGGATCAACGCGACGAGCTGCGTGCCATCGACGTGCCGCTGCTCGTCGTGCACGGCGATCGCGACGTCAGCGAGCCGGTGCTACAAGGCCGCGCCCTCGCGACGCTGGTTCCGCGCAGTCGCTACCTCGAATACGCCGGCGCGCCGCACGGCCTGTATCACACGCACTTCGAGCGGCTCGTCGCCGACATGTTCGCCCTCATGCGTGAGACGCCGATCGGCGTGCGTGCGGAAACCTCGCGCCGACAAGCGACCGCATGACCGCGGTCGCCCGCCACGGCACGGGCGCGCACTGGCATCATCACGCCATGAACGCCCTGCCCAGCGACACCATACGCCCCGTCGGCGACCTGCTGCGCGAATGGCGGCGCCATCGCCGCCTGAGCCAACTCGACCTCGCCAGCGGCGCGGAGATCTCCACGCGGCACCTCAGCTTCGTCGAGTCCGGCCGCTCGCAACCGAGCCGCGACATGATCCTGCGCCTGACCGAGTATCTCGATGTGCCGCTGCGTGAGCGCAATGCCGTACTGGTCGCCGCGGGCTTCGCACCGGCGTTCAAGGAGCGCCCGCTGGCCGATCCCGCACTCGCCACCGCGCGGGCCACCATCGACCTGCTACTGCAAGGGCTGGAACCGTATCCCGCGCTGGCGGTCGATCGCCACTGGCAACTCGTCGCCAGCAATCAGGCCACGCTGCGCCTGCTGGCCGGCGTGTCTCCCGAACTGCTGCAGCCGCCGGTGAACGTATTGCGTCTGAGCCTGCATCCCGCCGGCCTCGCTCCGCGCATCCGCAACCTGCCGCAATGGCGTGCCCATCTGCTGCACCGCCTGCGCCAGCAGATCGATGCCAGCCACGATCCACAGCTGATTGTCCTGTTGCGCGAATTGCAGGTACTACCCGCTCCATCACTCGATGCCGGCGCCGAAGTCGCCACGCCCGCTGCCATCGCTGTACCGATGCAGTTGGAAGTCGATGGCGTCGTGCTTTCCATGCTCAGCACCACGACCGTGTTTGGCAGTCCGGTCGACATCACCCTCGCCGAACTGGCGCTGGAAGCCTTCGTGCCGGCCGATGCGGAAACGGCGGAGCAGTTGCGCAGGATGGCCCTGTCGTGCCGATGAAACTTCGCACCGCACGCACGGTCATTCCATGACAGGTCACAGCGTCACGCCATGACTGACACGCCCTGGCGGCGCGAGAGGGGTGATTCCATGCGCACCATTGCGAAATTTCTGGCCCGCAACAAGGGCTTCATCACCTTCATGTTGTGCATGATCGTGTTCCGCAGCGCGGTGGCCGACTGGAACGTGGTGCCGACTGGCTCGATGCAGCCCACCATCAAGATCGGCGACCGCATCCTGGTTGACAAACTGGCCTACGACGTACGCCTGCCGCTGACCCACATCTCACTGCTGCATCTGGCCGATCCGCAACGCGGCGACATCGTCGTACTGGACTCCCGCACGGCGCACGAGCGGCTGGTGAAACGGGTGATCGGCCTGCCCGGCGACCTGATAGCGATGCGCGGCAACGTGGTCTTCATCAACGGCCGTGCCGCCAGTTACACCCTCGGCAGCTACAGCGGCATCCACGACGATCTGCTGAATCCGGCCCGCTACCGGATCGAACATTACGGCGACATCCGTCACGCGATACGCCTGTCCGTGAACTGGCCAAGTCCGGCCAGCAACTTCGGGCCGGTAAAAGTACCGACAGGCCAGTACTTGCTGCTGGGTGACGATCGCGACAACAGCATGGACTCGCGCTATTTCGGCTTCTTCGCGCGCGATGAAATCGTGGGGCGCTCGCGCTACGTCGTCGCTTCATTGGATCCTCAACATCACTATCTGCCGCGCATCCATCGCTTCGGAGCGCCGCTCGACTGAGGGAACCGTTACGACACTACCGGCTCAGGCATCGTTTCCGGCGGCGGTCGCTCATGAGATGTCGACGACGATCGGGAGACGGTGAAGCGAGCGAGTCGCGGACGTCGAACAGTTCGCCCGGGCCATGACGCCTGCCCCCATAGCCGATCTCGGGGTCATGCGATTGCTCCGGCGCCGTCATCTGCCACGCCCCACAATCGGCGCGCTTCCGCAGCGATGAGGTCGGGGAATTCTTCGGGGAAGAACAACTTCGCCTTCGGCACGTAATGCACGCCGCGCGAGTTCCCCAGTGTTCGGGCCAGATAAGAAGCGTCCTCCGGCGAGAAGATCGTGTCCCCTGCACCCCAAGCGATGCGCACGGGAATCCTGCTGCGCCTGAGCGCCGGCGCGATGCCCGCGAGCACGTTGTTCTCCAGCGCCAACGCATAGGCATGCGTATGTGCGGGGTCGCGCACCAGCGGACCCAGATACATCTCGATCGCTTCATCCGTGAGGTTTTCAGGATTCGTGAACGTCATTCCGCCCAGCCCCTGGGGCGACCGTGCGAGCTGTCCGTCGGCAAGCCACGGCGCCAGCCACTGCTTCACGAACTGGCCATCGTGCGCCATGGCGATCACTGGTTTCATCGCCGATGGCGGGCAATCCATCTCGGTATCGCAGTTGCTCAACAGCAGGCTGCGCACCCGCCGCGGATGGCGCGCCAGAAACAGTTGGGCGACGGCTCCGCCGCTGTCGTTCGCGACCAGATCGACGTCGTCGATGGACAACGTATCGAGCAGCGTCGAAAGCATGTCGACCTGGTCCGTCGGTGCGACACTTTGGCCCTCGCGGACTTCGGTGTAGCCCAGCCCGAGAAAGTCCGGTGCAATGCAGCGACGGTATGCCGACAACCGCTCCAATGCGCCGCGCCACTGAAAGCCGTTCAGCGGAAATCCGTGCAGGAACAAGGCCGCTTTGCCGGTACCGCGCTCCACCAGAGCGATGCGGCCGAAGCGGGTCGGCACGAATTTTCGGACGGCGTTGAATGCGGCGGCATCCAGCCGTTCTGCCCTTCGAACCGGAGGCTTCGCAGCAAACGCCATGGGTGGCAGCAGGGAAAATGCAGCCCCCGCGGCGGCCGCTCCAGCAGCCCATCCTAAAAACCGCCTGCGCTGGATGGTCGTCTTCGGGAGTTGAGCAACGGTGCCGCCAGCTATCGGCTGGCGGCACCGCGCTGACGCCAACCCGGCTTCCGAAGATTTTGCCCCGCTCAAGGCTTGTTGCCCGCACTGACTTCGCGAAGTTTCGTCGCGCATTCATCGCAACAAACCTCGACCACGCTGTCGCCGATCTTCACCTTGATGGCATTCGTGTCGAGAGCACAGTCACAGGCTGCACAGGTTTTTTCGGTCATGGCACAAACTCCGCTGGTAGCCCGCGTTTCGGGCAAACCCAGGAGACCACGCCGGGTTTTCACCCGCTGTCGAAATCTTTAGCGGTTTTCAGGAACGCCGGGCAGACTGCCTGAAGGCGGTCGGGGAGCGGCCGTAGGCCCGCCGGAATGCCGACATGGAAGGTGGCGCTCGGGCCGTTGGGCCGAAGCATTCGGACTCAGGAACGGTTCCGGAGCGGCGTTACCAATGTTCCCTGATGAAACACGATCTGCCATTCGTCGCCTGCGCGCCGCCAGACTGTACTGCGTCGACTCACCAGCTCGCCCTGCTCCAAGGTGTACGTGAGCAGATACGTATCCGGCCCGAGTTCACGGCAGTGGAAGTCATGGGTTTTCCAGGTGTGTTCGGCGGGGTCGGGGGCGCGGCGTTCCAGGACGTCGAGGACGTGAGCGCGGCTGTAGCGGCGGCCGGAGGCGCCGATTTCCCAGAAGTCGGCGGCGGCCATCCGTTCGAAGTCGGCGCGGGTATTGCCGAATTCGGGGCGGTGGAAGATCGGTTCGTGGCGGCGCAACTCCTCCAGCACCGGCCGCAGCTCAGGCGCAGTGATTAGTATGGGTTCGACCGAGTCGCCCATGGGCGCTGACTCCTGTTCGTTGAGCGGCGTGTCGAAACTGCCGCTATGCCGGTGGCTGCCACAGCTCGATCCGCGTGCCTTCCGGATCCAGGATCCATCCAAAGCGGCCGAGTTCGCTGATATCGGTGCGCTCGTCCACCGTAACGCCGGCAGCGCGCAGTTGCGCCAGCAGCGCATCGAGATCGTCCACGCGAAAATTGATCATGTAAGGCTGTGTGCCAGGCCCGAAGTAATCGGTGTCCGCGGCGAACGGCGCCCACAATGTGAAGCCCGGACGCGCTGCCTCCTCGTCGAAGCGCACGCCGCCCCAGTCTTCGAGATGCAGGCCCAGATGCTCCGCGTACCACGCGCCAAGTGCGGCAGGGTCGCGCGACTTGAAGAAGATCCCGCCCAGCCCGATTGCCTTGGCCATCGCTTGCCTCGCTGCACGTGCCGATTTTGTGGGAGCGGCTTCAGCCGCGATGCTGTTCGTCGACCCGCAGGAACATCGCCCGCCAGCGGGCCCCTACAGGATGTTTCCGGCAGCCACGGTTTTTGCATCCTCGAAGAATGCTCGCACATCGGCCAGCTCGCGTGTGCGCGGCATGGGTGGCAGGCTGGCCAGGAACAGCTTGCCGTAGCCCTTGGTGGTGAGCCGCGGATCGCACAAGACCAGCACGCCGCGGTCGTGCACGTCGCGTATCAGGCGGCCAGCGCCCTGCTTCAGCGCGATCACCGCGCTGGGCACCTGCCAGCCCATGAAAGGATTGATGCCGGAGTGCTCAAGCGCCTCCAGCCGCGCCATCAGCACCGGATCGTCCGGTGCGGCGAACGGCAGCTTGTCGATCACCACCACGCTGAGCGCTTCGCCGACCACGTCGACGCCCTCCCAGAAACTGGCCGCACCGAGCAGCACGCCGTGCCCGCTGGCGCGGAACTCCTCCAGCAGGCGCGGCCGCGGCGCGGTGCCCTGCACGAACAACGGCCACGGCACCTTGTCTTGCAGCAGTTCGGCGGCGCGACGCAACGCACGATGCGAAGTGAACAGCAGGAACGCGCGCCCGTTCGAGGCATGCAGCACCGGCAGCACGGCTTCGATCACCTGTTCGGTGTAATCGCGAGCGTTAGGATCGGACAGGCCCGCCGGCAAATAGCACATGCCCTGCCGCGCATAGTCAAACGGACTTTCCAGGCTCAAGGTCTGCGGATCATCCAGTCCGAGCTGACGCGCGAAGTGATCGAAGTTGCCGGCTACCGAAAGCGTGGCCGAGGTGTGGATCCACGCGGCATGTGTGCGCTCGCGCAGGTCACGCATCGGCACCGCCAGATCCAGCGGCGTGGCGTACAGCGCAAAGCCGCGCGGAAAGGTTTCGTACCAGCGCACGTCGTGGTCATGACCTCCTTCGCCTTCCACGATACGGTCCAGCCGTTCGACGAACAGGTCGGCACGCTCATGCAGGTTCGTCATGCCGCGCGAGCGCTCGGCCTGCGAAGCCAGCAGTTCGGCCAGCGTAGCCAGCAGCTCGCGCAGATCATGCAGCGACCCGCGCACGTCGGCCCGATCCTGCAGTTGCTGGAACGCGCCGCGCGCCGGCAATACATCCATCGCAAGACGCAGCTTGCGCAACGCATCCTGCAGCGCCTCCACCGGCTCCAGCAACAGGCCGATCGCGCCGGTGATGCCGTTGCATTCGGTCAACGCATCCTGTGCCAGCTCGGTCAACTGGCGTGCGCTGATGCTCTGCGAGAAGAATTGCCCGGCCAGCTCGGGGATCTGGTGCGCCTCATCGAGAATGAACGCCGCCGCGCCCGGCAGGATTTCCCCGAAGCCTTCCTGCTTCAGCGCCAGATCGGCGAACAGCAGATGATGATTGACCACCACCACGTCGGCCTCCAGCGCTTCGCGGCGCGCCTTCACTACATGGCAGCCGTCGAAGAACGGGCACTCCACGCCGAGACAATTCTCCGGCGTCGAGGTAACGCGCGGCCACAGCGGCGATTCTTCCGGCACTTCGGCCAGCTCCATGCGGTCCCCGCGCCGCGTGCGCGCCGACCACGCGCGGATCGTCGCCAGCTGAGCCGCCTGCGCACGCTCGAACGTGGCGCCTTCGCGCACGGTCTGATCGAGCCGGTACAAGCACAGGTAATTCGCGCGCCCTTTCAGCAGCGCCGTCTTCAGGCGCGCTCCGAGCACCGAACGCACCTTCGGAAGATCGCGGAAGTACAGCTGGTCCTGCAGCGTCTTGGTGCCGGTGGAAATGATCACCCGCTCGCCCGACAGCAACGCCGGCACCAGGTAGGCGAAGGTCTTGCCGGTGCCAGTGCCGGCCTCGGCGATCAGCGTGTCGCGCCCCGCGATCGCCTGCTGCACCGCCAGCGCCATCGCCTGCTGCGCCAGCCGCGGCGCGAAGTTCGGCAGCTCGCGCGCGAACGGGCCATCGGCACCGAGCAGGGCGCCGATGTCGTCGGACTCGGTGTCATCGATGGCGGTCATCCAGCAAGTATGGCGGAGCGTCGGCGTGCGGCAAAACCGCGATGCTGCCGGTCGCGCTGTTCCGCAGTACTCGTCGTCCGCTCAGTAGCGCGATATCCCCGCCTTGTGGCACGCCTGCACTCCCTTGCGCGCGGTGTCGGCGCCGGCGGCGTCGCCGGCCTGCAGGCGCATCTCGACGATGGTCTGCCAGTTGCGTGCGCACAGCGGGCCGAGCTTGGGACCGAGCGACCACGACTGGTGCGCGAGTTTTTCGGCCGTGGCGAAGTCCCTCATGCGTATCGCAATCTCGGCGCGATCCTGCAACATGTCGGGCGAATCCGACCTGATCTTGAGCGCCTGGTCGAGCTTGCCCGCGGCATCCGCGTAGCGGCCGGCCTGTTCGTCGTTCTTCGCCATGTCCTGCAAAGAGGCGACGCCGGGGTCACGCAACGGGTTGACGTCGATGACGGATTTCTCGCGATCGCCGGCGGCACGGATCGCCCCGATCATGTCGTGATCGGGCACTACGGTCGATTTGGCCGGTGTCGGCGCCGACTCGAACAGACTGCAGCCACCGAGCAGTGCGGCAGCCAGCAGGAAGGGCGGTACGAAAAAGTGTTTGAACGAATGCGACATGATGATCAATTCCGGATGGGGGTATCGGTAGCGCCAGGCGCGGCGCTGCTGGCGGACGCGGGATGACCGCCGCCGCCAAATAGATTTTGTACGCCTTGCCAGAAGCAGCCTTCGCTATCGCTCGACAAGGTGCCTGCAATGACGGGAAACTGCCGCGCGCCTTCGCACTGCGGCTCAGTGCGCTTGCCGTCGTTCGGGTTGATCCAGGCCATCTCCAGGCCGTCGGCCGGTGCCGTGGACAGTGGCTGAGTGGGCAGCTTGGCGAACAGGTCGCGCCAGGCGCGCAGCGCACCGGTAGCGCCGAACAGGCCGGTCGACTTGTTGTCGTCGCGCCCCATCCAGAACACCGCCAGATGTTCGCCGGTGAAGCCGGCGAACCAGCTGTCGCGGGTGTCGTTGCTGGTGCCGGTCTTGCCGGCGGTATGCAGCCACGCCAGTCCGGAATTGCCGATCGAACTGGCGGTGCCGTAAAGCGCCACCTGCTGCATGGCCCACGTGGTCAGCCGCACCGCTTCCTGGTATTCGCCGCTGCCGCCCTGCACCTGGTAGCGCTTGATCGTGCGGCCGTTGCCGTCGACCACGCCGCGCACCGCGACGAGCGGCAGGGCATGGCCGTCGGCCGCGATATATTGATAGAGCTGCGCCAGTTGCAGCGGCGCCAGGTCGACCGCACCGATCAGCAGCGACGGACTCGGATTGACGTCGGCGAGGCCGAACGATTCGAGGAATGCCTTGATCCGCGGCAACCCCACCTGCAGACCGAGATGGATGGTCGCGAGGTTCCACGACTTGGCCAGCGCGTCGACCATCGGCAGTTGGCCGTGGCTCTGGTTGTCGTCGTTCTGCGGCGTCCACATGCTGCCGTCCGGCTGGCGCATGCTGATCGGACTGTCGTCGAGCAGACTGGCGAGGTTCCACCGTTCGGGTTGGGTCAACGCGACGAGATAGACGAACGGCTTGATGGTGGAACCGATCGGCCGACGCGCGTCGAGCGCACGATTGAAGCCCTGTTCGCCGGGATTCCTGCTGCCCACCACAGCGAGCACGCTGCCGGTCTGGGCATTGGTCACCACCGCCGCCGCCTGCAGCGGATCGGCGCGCTTGCCGAGGCTCTTCATGGTTTCTTCGATCGCCTGCTCGGTGTAGAGCTGTGCGGCCGGGTCGAGCGTGGTGAATACCGACAGATTGCCTTGGCTCAAGGTCTCATCGTCGAAGTCGGCGGTGATCTGGGTGCGCACCAGCTGCATGAAGGCGGGGAAGCGGTTGTGCGGCAACTGGCCGTTGCTGACGATATCCAGCGGCGCGGCCTGCGCGGCGCTGAGCTGGGCAGCGCTGAGCAGGCCGGTGCTGGCGAACTCCTGCAGCACCAGGTTGCGCCGGGTCAGCGCACGCTCCGGCGAACGGCGCGGATCGTAATAACTCGGCCCCTTCACCATGCCGACCAGCACCGCGATCTCCTGCGGGCGCAGATCCTCCAGCCGGCGCCCGAAGTAGAACTCGGACGCTGCCGCAAAACCGTGCACCGCCTGGCCGCCTTGCTGACCGAGGAAGACATCGTTGACATACGCCTCGAGAATCCGGCCCTTGCTGTAATGCGCCTCCAGCAGCAGCGACATCAGCGCTTCGTTGATCTTGCGCGTGAAGTTCTGGTCGCGGCTCAGGAACAGGTTGCGCACCAGTTGCTGGGTCAACGTGGAACCGCCTTGCACGGTGTGCCCGGCGCGCAGGTTGGCGAACGCGGCACGCAGGATCGCGCTGAAGTCGATGCCGATGTGATGCTTGAAATCGCGATCCTCGACCGCTTGCAGACCGCTAAGCAGCAGCGGCGGTACGTCGGCCAGATGCACGAAGCGGCGCTCTTCCTGGCTGGCGCCGTACAGCGTGGCGATGCGCGCCGGATCCAGATGCGCCAGCTCGATCTTCTTGTCGCTGGCGGCGTCCTGCACCGACTGCACGGTGCCCTTGCCGAAAGTGACGCGAATGCGCTTGGGCAACTCCCCACCGTCGGGGCCGGCGTAACCGCGCGAGGTGATCGTGTAGCGCGCGCCCTGCTTCGCCCAGCTGCCGGCAACCTGGCCGTGGCCGTCGTTGCTGTAACCGGCGAAGGTCAGTTCCAGCTCCAGCGCGGCCGGCGTCATCGGCATGTCGGGGGCCAGCGGCAGCGGTCGCGCGTAGACCCGGGTCGGTACGGCGAACACCAGATCGTTGAAGCGGTCCTGCACGCGCTTGTTCAGCACCAGCGTGTACGGCAGCACGAAGCCAAACAACAAGCCCATGCCGATCCAGAACGGGATGCGCAGCCACGGCCAGCAGCGGCGCGCGAGCGAACGAAGACGATTCAAGAAGTCCAACGTGGGAAAATCCGGCAATCAAGTGGTTCGATCATAGGGCCTGCTACCCGGCGCGCATATGAACGCGTGGGCCGGTTTCATGGCCAGACGCGGGCAATGTGTGCCGGCTGGCCTGTAGGAGCGCACCTTGTGCGCGATGCTCTGATGTCGATCAGAGCGAACAGCATCGCGCACAAGGTGCGCTCCTACAGGGATGGTATCCACATCGAGGCTTCCGGCCGAAACGGCCGGGGGCGGATCCCGAGCAGCCGCTGCAATTCGCCGTTGTCGGCGATCAGGTCGCTGTCCAGCCGGCTCAGCGGTCCGCGCAACGGCGGCAGCACGAGCCGGGCCATCTGCAACAGCCACGCCGGCAGCGGCACTGGCACGGTGGCCTGCGGCAGGCTGCTGCGCACGCGCGCGAACATCTCGCCAGCCGGCAGGCGTTCGCCGCCGCCGATCGGCAGAATCCGGCCGGACGTTGCCGCGCAATCCAGCGCCGCCATGACTGCCTGCGCAATATCGTCCGCATGCACCGGCTGGCGCAGGCCGCGGCCGGCCGGCAAGGGGAACAGGTGCGTGCGCATCGCGCGGCGGGCGATCGGAGTTAGGCTCTTGTCGAGTCCGGCACCGTAAACCAGGGTCGGCCGCAGCACGGTCCAGGCGCAGCCGTGACGGGCACATGCCGCGGCCAGCGCGGCTTCGCCATCGCGCAACTGTCGCGATATCTTGCGCTCGGCCGGCACGCTGGAGTCGCGTTTGGTTTCGGCACTCATCGAACTGGTGGCGATCACCCGCGGCGCATCGCTCAAACGGGTCTGCGCCAACCAGTCGGCCAGACCCTGCAGGGGACCGAAACTGACGATCGCCGACAACGGGGGCATCGCCGGCACGTCGGCGGGCAGTGCGCCCTGCAGCCAGCTCACCCCGGCTTGCGCGAGCCGCGGACGCCGGCTCACCGCCAGCACCGGTTCACCACTGGCCAGCAGCCGTGGCATCAGGAAGTGGCCAATCTGGCTGCTGCCGCCGAACACCAGTACCGTCATGCAGCGCTCATCGATTGCCCTGCAATCGGGCAGTCAGATCGAGTACGCGCGGGTGATTCGGTGACAGCTTGCGGGCATGAGCCAGCGACTGGGCGGCATCGACGTTGTCGCCACGCGACAGCTGCTGCTCGGCCTGGTCGAGCCAAGCGCTGGTCAGTCGATCGCTCAGTGCATTTTGCACTGCATCGCCCGGCGCCAGCTCGGCCAGGTTCGCCAGCATGTCGTCGGCCTGCTTCAGCTTGCCGGCGGCCAGTGCCTGGTTGAACTGCAGCTCGACCTGGCCGGGCAAGGCTTGCAGCCCGCGCATCGCCGCGTCGTTGTTGCCGTCGATCGCCAGCGCGCTGCGATACAGGTCGTACGCGCTGTCGCCGGGCGGCATCATGATGTCGCCGTTCTTCGTGGCCACCTGCGCACGCTGCACCAGTCGCGCCACCGCCGCATTTTGCTCTGGCGACAGCACCACCGGCGCGGGGGGCGCCTCGCTGTCTTTTTCGGCCGGAGCCGCGGCTGGCTGCGACGGCGCACTCTTCAAGCGTGCGCGCGTAGCGGCCAGATCGGCCGACTTCGGCGCCAGCTCGGCGGCCTGGTCGAGCAGCTTCGCCGCCTGCGCGGTATCGCCGGCATCGATCGCGGCGCTCGCCTGCACCGTCATCGCCTGCGCCACCTTGCCGAGGCCGGCCTTGGCCTCCGCATTGTCCGGATCGAGCTTGAGGGCGGCCTGGAAATGGGCCAGCGCGGTGTCGTCGCCGTCGCCACCGATGCGGCCGGCGCGCAACGCGTCCTGGCCTTGCTTGAGGACCGCTTCCAGCGCGCTGTTGTCCTGCTTGCGTGTCTGCGCCTGCAACGCGCGCAGCGCCGGCAACGCACCATTGTTCGGCTGCAAGGCGGCGAGTTGCTCGATACTCGCATTCGCTGCGTCGGTATCCTTCGCATCGAATGCCTTGCGCGCCTGAACCGCGAGCGCAGCGCCGACTTGATCGAGTCCGTGTGCCGCCACCGCATTGCCTGGATCGGCGCGCAACACGCGCTGGTACAGCGCACCTGCTCCATCGGGGCCATCCAGTTTGCCTGCAGCCAGCGCCTGCTTGGCCTGGTCGACCAGGTCCACCGTCTGCACCTGCGGCGCATGGGCACGGCTGATCGCGCGATCGAGCCGGTCGATGTCGCTGCCTCCGCCGAGCAGTTCGCGAGCCGCCGCCGCCTGCTGCGTGGCCTGATCGAGATGACCAGCCTGCAACGCGGCATCGGCTTGCGCCAGCTCTGCCTGGCCGACCTGGCGCAAACCCTCTCGGGCACGGTCATTGTCCGGCTCCAGCGCCGCCGCAGCCTGGAACAGTTCGCGCGCGCTGGTGCCGTTCTGGCCGTCCAGACGCCCCTCCTGCAAGGCCTGCTGGGCCTGCGCCAGCACCGTGTTGAAGTCGGTGCGTGGCAGCATGCCGCGCAAGCGGTTCTGGCCGAGCCAGAGCGCAGCGATCGCGGCAATCGCCAGCAGAAGCAACAACGGAGTCCTTCTGCTGCGCCGGCGGTAGCGGCGAGGTTCGGGCTCGTCAGCATCCGCACGCGTATTCGTACGCGAACGGCGCGGCTCGGCCGACATCTGCGGCAGGCCATCGGTAGAAGGTGCGGGCGGCACATCCAGACGGCCGAGATCACCCAGGGTGGGCTCGGTGCGGGTGGGTGGATGTGCGTCGTGCTGGTCTCGGCGTCCGCTCATGATCCGTGGCTGCGCAGGCTGTCGCTGCAGCTTAACATCGGGCCGACAGCCGCCGTCCCGCCGATGCGCGGGCATTGCGCGGTCATTCAGCCGACGCCGACCCGTCGCACATCGATCACATTCGGCAACGCCAGCAGTTTGCCGAGCAGGGTCGACAGCTGCTCGAAGTCGCGCACGCGCAGGGTAAAGCGCATTTCCACCTCGCCGGTATGCGCGAACAGCCGACTGGCGGAGACGATAATGTGCGTGCCGGCATTGCTGATCACGCTGGTGACGTCCTTCTGCAAGCCCTTGCGATCGTAGCCGCGCAGCTCGATGTCGACCTCGTAGGCCTGGCTGGCGGCGCTGCCCCAGCTCACCTCGATCACCCGGTCCGGATCGCGTCGCGCCAGCCTTGCCAGGCTGCCGCAATCGGCACGGTGCACCGATACGCCACGCCCCTTGGTGATGAAGCCGCGCACCGGATCGCCGGGCAGCGGCTGGCAACAGCGCGCCAGTGTGGTCAGCAGATTGCCGATGCCCTCGATGCTGAGCGCGCTGTGATCGAGCGTGACCGGCCGCGCAGTCACCGGTGGCGGCGGAGCCGGCGGCTGTGCGGCTTCCTGCACCACGCGCGCGATCTGGCCGGGCGTGATCTCGCCCAATGCCAGCGCGATCAGCAACTCGTCGTGGGTCTGCAGGTGGAATTGCGCAGGCAGCTTGGTCACGTCCGCGCCCGACAACCCCAGCCGCTTAAGCTCGCGCTCGAACATGCTGTGGCCGACCGTGAGGTTCGCGTCGTGGGCGATCCGGCGAAACCACGCGCGCACCTTGTCCTTCGCCCGCGAGGTATTGAGATAGCCGTGGTGCGGCGACAGCCAGTCGCGGCTGGGCTCGCCCAGCTTGGTCGTGAGGATTTCCACCCGATCGCCGCTCTGCGGCTGGAACGTCAGCGGCACGATGCGGCCGTTGACCTTGGCGCCGCGGCAGCGATGGCCGACTTCGGTATGCACCAGATAGGCAAAGTCCAGCACGGTCGAACCGCGCGCCAGATCGAACACCTCGCCCTTGGGCGTCAGCAGGTAGACGCGGTCTTCCAGCAGCTCGGTGTGCAACTCGGCGGCCAACGCGCTGTCGTCATCGCCGCGCGGCTCCAGCAGCTTGCGCATCCAGGCGATCTTCGCCTCGAACTCGGCATCGCTGCTGCCGCCCTCTTTGTAGCGCCAATGCGCAGCCACGCCCAGTTCGTTCGCACGATGCATCTCGTGCGTGCGGATCTGCACTTCCAGCGTCTTGCCCTCAGGCCCAAGCACGGCAGTGTGCAGCGACTGATAGCCGTTCGCCTTGGGCCGCGCGATGTAGTCGTCGAACTCGCCCGGCAGATGCGGCCAGCGCGCATGCACCACGCCCAGCGAGGCGTAGCAGTCGGTGATGTTGTCGACCAGCACGCGCACCGCGCGGATGTCGTACATGTCGGAGAAGTCCAGCGACTTGCGCTGCATCTTCTTCCAGATCGAATAGATGTGCTTGGGCCGCCCCGCCAGCTCGGCATGGATGCCGGCGGCGGCGAGCGAGCGCTGCAACTCGTCCAGCGATTCGCGGATGAAACTCTCGCGATCGCTGCGCCGCTCGTCGAGGAGCTTGGCGATGCGGCGGTAGGTTTCCGGCTGCAGGAACCGGAACGCCAGGTCTTCCAGCTCCCACTTCAGCTGCCAGATGCCGAGCCGGTTCGCCAGCGGCGCATGGATGTCGCGGGTCAGCCGCGCCAGCGCGGCAGCCTGCTCCGCCGGCAGCGACGATGCGGCGCGCATGCGCGCCAGCTGCCTCGCCAGCAACACGAACACCACCCGCAGGTCGCGCACGATCGCCAGCAACAGGCGGCGCAAGCCTTCGGCCGCGCCTTCCGGCGCCCGCTGCGCATGCAGTGCCCAGACCTGTTCGGCCGCCTGCTGTCCACCGACCAGCCGCTGCAGTTCCGCCGGCAACTTCGCAGCCTGCGTCTTCCATAGTGCCGGATCGACCCGTGCCAGCTCGAACCACAAGGCCGACGCCTGCGTCTGCGCATCGCAGCCGAGCATGCCGAGCAGATCCAGCACGTCGCTGCACTCGGCTTCGGGAACAGGATGCGTCGTGCAAGCCTGCAATGCCTCGGCCAGCACCGGCGGCAGTGCGCCGGCGCGGTCGCGCCAGTGCTGCAAGCTGGTGGTTTTGACAGGCGAGGTCATCAGAAACGTGTCCGGTTGCAAGCGTCCATAGTAGCCGCAGTGCCGCTACATTCTCAGCGCAGACCGCGTGTCGCCGAGCGCGGTTTCGCCGCGCGCTTCCGCTCAGTCCAGCGCCGCCAGCGCCTTGGACAGCCGTTTCGCGGAGACCGGCTCGGCCGTCTTCAGTTCCTGCGCGAACAGCGACACGCGCCATTCCTCGATCAGCCAACGCAGTTCGGCCAGCGCGGCCGCATCGCCGTCGGCGGCACGGTGCTGCAGGTAGGCGCGCCAGTACGGCATGACCTGCAGCATCCGTTGCTGGTCCTTCGCCGGGTCCTGGCGCAGCCGCTCGCCGCGCAAGCGCATCGCCTTGAGGTAACGCGGGTAATGCGCCAGCCGTGTCGCCGGCAGTTCGCGCAAAAAGCCCGGCGTCAGCAGCGCATCGAACTGCTCGCGCAGGTCGTCATAGCTGGCGCGGGCGAAGCCGAGCAGCGGCGGCTGCAGCCAGGGTTTGAGTTCGGCCTGTGCCTCGATGATCGGCTCGGCCAGCTTCAGCCGCTCGACGCCGGCGCCGAACAGTTCGCGCGAAAACTGCGTGCGCAGCTTCTCGAACGCTCCGGCGGTACGCACATCCAGGTCATGCCGTTCGAGCAGGTCGGCGAAGCCGCCTTCGAGCAGATCCTCGCGCAGGCCATCGACCCCACCCAGCGGTGCGTATTTCAGGGCCAGCGCATTGCCGATCGGCAGGCGCCGGCGCGCCTGTTTCGCGTCGCTGGCCAACGCATTGCGCAGCAATCGCACCACGCCCTGCCGGTGTGCCGCGCGCGCCTCGTCGCTGCGTTCGAATACGCGCAACGCCACCGTTTCGCCCAGGTCGACCAGCGCAGGGAACGCAGTGAGCCCGCCGTTGGAACGCACCTGTGCGGGGATCTCCTCGAAGTCCCAGCCGGTCATGTCCTCGCGGGTCAGTTCGATGTCGGTCTTGCGCGAGAACGCCTCGCGCGCCTGGCCCTCCCACTGCCCGCGCAACGCGGCGAGATCGCGGCCGCTGGCAAGCGTCTTTCCCGGCGCCGATGAAGTATCCCCGTCGTGCAATCGATAACGCATGCGGAAATGCGCTGGCAGTTCGACTGCAGCAAATTCGGTCGCGGCGATGTCGACGCCGGTGGCCCGTCTGAGGAACGTCGCCAACGCCTTCGCCAGCGGCTCGTCGCGCGGCGCTTCGGCCTCGACGAAGGCGCGGGCGAAATCCGGCGCCGGTACGAAGTTGCGGCGCAGTGCCTTGGGCAGGCCGCGGATCAGTTCGGCCACCTTCTCGCCCAGCAAGCCGGGCACCAGCCATTCGCAGCGAGCGGCGGGGAGCGCGTTCAACATCGCCAACGGCAGATGCAAGGTCACGCCGTCGGCCTCGTCTCCGGGTACGAAGCGGTATTCCAGCCGGTAGCGTTGTGGTGGGATCTCCAACGATGCTGGAAACGCCTTGGCATCCAGCCCCGCGCCGCCGACCATCACATCGCCCAGCGACCAGCGCAGCGCCGCCTGCTCTGCCGGCCGCGCCTTGCGGTACCACGCGTCCAACGCACGGCTGCTGGCGATCTCTTCGGGCAACTTGCCTTCGAAGAACGCGACCAGATCGTCCTCATGACGGATCAGTCCTTCGCGACGCTGCTTCGCCTCGATGCCGAGCGCCTCTTCCAGCACACGTTGGTTCGCCCGCACGAAATCGGCCCTGCTATCGATGTCGCCACGGGTCAGCGCCTCGCGCAGGAAGATGGCGTGCGCCAGCGCCGGATCCTGCTGCTGGAAAGTGACCGGCCGCTTTTCCACCAGCACCAGGCCGAACAGGCTGACCTGCTCGTACGCAACCACGCAGCCGCGCTTCTTCGACCAGTGCGCATCGCGGCAACTCATGCGCAGGAGGTGCGCCGCCTGCTGCTCGATCCACAGCGGCTCCACCCGGGCGTTCATCATGCCCCATACGCGTCCACCCACATCGAGGATCTGCGCGGAGAAGATCCAGTTCGGCGGCACCTTCGCCAGCGCCGAGCCGGGGAAGACCTGGAACTTGCGCTCGCGCGTGCTCTGGTACACGCCCTTTTCGTCCTTGCGGCCGACCTGGGTCGGCAGGCCGGCGAGCAGGGCGCGGTGTACCGATTCGTAGAGACGATCGGTCTCGCTGCCGCCCCCTCTCCCCGCTGGTAGCCGAAGGGAGTCCCCTTGCGGGAGAAGGAGGGTCGGGGTGAGGGGTGGGTGCTCGCGGGAATGCGCAAGCGAAGCGCGCTTGTTCTTCTCGCTGCTTCGCGAGGTTGACCCCTCACCCCAGCCCTCTCCCCGCAGGGGAGAGGGGGAAAGAGCGTCAAGCTTCCAGCCCAGCTCCGCCACCACCAGCAGCAACTGCCTATGCAGCTCGCGCCACTCGCGCATGCGCATGAAGCTGAGGAAATGCCGCGAACACCAGTCGCGCAGTTTCGACTGGGTCAGCTCCTCGTGGGCGTCGTGGTAGGCATGCCACAGGTTCAGCACGCCGACGAAATCGGATTTCGGATCGGTGAACGCGGCATGCGCCGCGTCGGCCTGCTGGCGCGCATCCGACGGACGCTCGCGCGGATCCTGGATGCTGAGGAACGACACGATGGTGAGCAGCTCGCGCAGCGAGTGCAGCTTCTCGCCCTCGACCAGCATGCGTGCCAGCTGCACATCGATCGGCAGTCGCGCCAGCGTGCGGCCGATCGCGGTGAGCTTGCGCCCATCGTCGATCGCGGAAATCTCGGCGAGACGTCGGTAGCCATCCGCCACCACGCGCGGGTCCGGCGCCTCCAGAAACGGGAACGCTTCCACGTCACCCAGCTGCAGCGCCAGCATGCGCAGGATCACGTTGGCCAGCGACGAACGCAGCAGTTCCGGATCGGTGAACGCGGCACGACCGGCGAAGTCGGCTTCGTCGTAAAGGCGATAGCAGATACCCGGCCCGACTCTGCCGCAACGGCCTTTGCGCTGATCGGCCGCGGCCTGCGAAATCGGCTCCACATGCAGCCGCTCGAGCTGGCTGCGCTGGCTGTAGCGCTTCACCCGTGCGGTGCCGGTGTCGATCACATAGCGGATGCGCGGCACGGTAAGCGAGGTCTCGGCGACGTTAGTGGCCAGCACCACGCGGCGCTTGATGCCGGGTTTGAACACACGATCCTGGTCGCCGGCGGAGAGCCGCGCATACAGGGGCATGATCTCGGTCTCGCGGTATTGCCGGCGCGACAGCAGCTGGTGCGCATCGCGAATCTCGCGCTCGCCGGGCAGGAAGATCAGCACATCGCCGCGCGGATCGTCGTGGCTGATTTCATCGAGCACGGCAGCGATGTGTTCGGCGCTACCTTGCTGCATGTCCTTGCTGCGTCCCTGCCGCGCGGCGATTTCGTCCAGCGAACGCCAGCGCAGCTCTACCGGATACGCGCGCCCTTCCACTTCCACCACGGGCGCGCCGTCGAAATGCTCGGCGAAGCGCGCGGTGTCGATCGTGGCCGAGGTGACGATGATCTTCAGCTCGGGCCGCTTCGACGCCAGCTGTTTCAGGTAGCCCAGCAGGAAGTCGATGTTGAGGCTGCGCTCGTGCGCCTCATCGATGATGATGGTGTCGTAGGCGCTCAGCCATGGGTCACCCTGTGTCTCGGCCAGCAGGATGCCGTCGGTCATGAACTTGATCAGGCTGCGCTCGGATACCTGATCGCTGAAACGGACCTGGAAGCCGACGATGTCGCCGACCTGCGTACCCAGCTCCTCGGCCACGCGACGGGCGACCGAGCGCGCGGCCAGCCGGCGCGGCTGAGTGCACCCGATCATGCCCGCCTCGCCGCGACCGGCGGCCAGACACAGCTTGGGCAACTGGGTGGTCTTGCCCGAGCCGGTCTCGCCGGCGATCACCACCACTTGATGCTCGCGGATCAGCTTGACGATGTCCTCGCCGCGCGCACTGATCGGCAGTGATTCATCCAGGCTGATCGCCGGCTTCGCCGCGACGCGGGCGCAGCGCTTCGCCGCCGAGCGCTCGATATCCGCGCGCAATACCGCCAGCTTGTTCTCGTCCGGCCGGCGCGACAGCGCACGCCAGCGGCCCAGCAGGCGACCGAAATCGCGACTGGAAACCTTATCCAGCTGCCTGCGCAGATGGCGCAGGCCCGGATCGGCGGAGGAGTCGGGTGGGCGAATGTCGTTCATCGGACCGCACATGATAGCCGCTGGCGACTTGATAGCCTCCGGCTATCGACAACATCGGAAGGATTCATTTCCACGCCAGCGGTCGGGCCGTTACTGTCCGTCCATCACATCCCCACCCGGAAGGAGCAGCACATGGCCATTTCCATCGGTATCGCCAGAAAGGATCGCGAGGCGGTCGCCAAGCATCTGTCCAAGCTGCTGGCCGACACCTATTCGCTGTACCTGAAAACGCACAGCTTCCATTGGAACGTCACCGGCCCGCAGTTCAACAGTCTGCATGCCATGTTCGAGACCCAGTACAACGAACTGTGGCTGGCCGCCGACGAAGTGGCCGAGCGCATCCGCACGCTGGATGTGTTCGCTCCCGGCTCCTACAGCCAGTTCGGCAAGCTCACCTCGATCAAGGAGGAAGCCGGCGTGCCGGAGTGGAAAGAGATGGTGAACCAGCTGGTCGAGGGCCACGAGATCGCCGCCCACACCGCCCGCGCCACCATCAAGGCCGCCGATGCCGTGGGCGACGAAGGCACCGCCGACATGGTCACCGGGCGGTTGAAGGAACACGAGAAGACGGCGTGGATGCTGCGCTCGCTGCTGAGGTAGGCGCGCCCGGAGCCCCGCGAAATCAGACGGCAGGATCGCCATGCGGGGCCGCTTTTCGTGCTTCGTGACCATGCGGTGACCGGAGCACCTGGACGGTTGCGGGAAGTCGAATCTCCCAGCGGGGCTGACCTTGCGCTGACCGCGGCGGACGATCCTTGTTGAGCCTACTGCCATGCATTGGTTAAGCTCCTCAGGCTTCACCGCCTGTTGCGCAGGCTTCCTCCGGGGATTTTTTTGAGCGCCACCGCAACAAACCACAACAGTCGGTATCCACTGCTCACCGCGATCTTGCTCGCCCTGGTCGTGGCCGCAATGAATATCGGGCTGTGGTGGTGGGGCAACCTGCCACATGGTCCGGAAGACTGGCACGGCAAGATCGGCGGCTTCGCGTTCTCGGCGTTCCAGCGCTACCAGGACCCGATCAAGCAGGACTATCCCAGCGACGACGAGATCGACCGCGATCTCAAACTGATCGCGAAATACTCCGATCACATCCGCACCTATTCGATGCAGGTCAATCCGCAGACCTACCGGCTGGCCGAAAAGAATGGCCTGGACGTGCTGGCCGGTGCCGAGATCAGTCGCCGGATGGAGAACAACGAGAAGGAGATCGACACGCTGATCGCGATGGCGCGTCATTTCCCCGGATCGATCAAGCGGGTGATCGTCGGCAACGAGGTGCTGTTCCGCGGCGAACTCACGCCCGAGCAGATGATGGTCTACCTCGATCGCGTGCGCGCCGCCATACACCAGCCGGTGTCGATCGCCGAGCCTGACTACATCTGGCTCAAGTATCCCGAGCTGGCCGACCATGTCGACTTCGTCACCATCCATATCTTTCCGTTCTGGAATGGCATACCTGCAGTAACGAATGCCCTCGACCCAACACAACGCAGTCCAGCGTTGAACGCAGCACTCGGCTCATACCAGGCACTGCAGCAGCGCTTTCCCTACAAGCACATCGTGGTCGGCGAGATCGGCTGGCCGTCCAACGGCGACCGCCACGAGCATGCCGATCCGTCGATATCGAACGAGGCGATCTTTATCCGCGATTGGCTGCTCGCGGCGAAGCAGCGCAACATCGATTACTACCTGATGGAAGCGTTCGACCAGCCGTGGAAGGAGCAACTGTCGGGTCGCACCGAAGCGTACTGGGGCACCTTCAACGCCGATCGCCAGCCGAAATTTCCGCTCACCGGTCCGGTAACGGAAGACACCGCCTGGCCGTGGAAAGCCATCGCAGCGAGCCTGCTGGCGCTGTTGCCGATGATCTTCTTCGCCCGCCGCTTCAGCCGCTTCAAGCTGATGGGACGGCTGTTCTTCTGCATGCTGATCCAGCTCGCCTGCGGCCTGATCACCTGGTCGGCCACGCTGCCGTTCAATTTCTACCTGAGCTGGATCGACTGGACCATGCTGGTGCTGCTGTTCCCGGCCCAGATCGCGATCCTGGCGATCCTGCTGATCAACGGCTTCGAGTTCACCGAGGTGCTGTGGCGGCGCGACTGGATGCGCCACGCCGGCATGCTCACGCCCGATCCGCCGGAGAAGCAGCCGTTCGTGTCGATCCATCTGGCCTGCTACAACGAGCCGCCGGAGATGGTGATCATCACGCTCGATTCGCTGGCGGCGCTCGACTACGCCAATTTCGAAGTGCTGGTGATCGACAACAACACCAAGGATCCGGCGGTGTGGAAGCCGGTGCAGGCGTATTGCGAACAGTTGGGCAAGCGCTTCCGCTTTTTCCACCTGGAACCGTGGCCCGGCTACAAGGCCGGCGCGCTGAACTTCGGCCTGAAGGAAACCGACCCGCAGGCCGACGTGGTGGCGGTGATCGATGCCGACTACGAAGTACGCGCCGATTGGCTGGCCGCCCTCACCGGCTACTTCCACGACCCCAAAGTGGCCGTGGTGCAGTGCCCGCAGGCGCATCGCGAGTTCGAGCACAATGCATTCCGGCGGATGACCGCATGGGAATACGACGGCTTCTTCCGCATCGGCATGCATCATCGCAACGAGCGCAACGCGATCATCCAGCACGGCACCATGACGATGGTCCGGCGTACCGCACTGGAAGGTACCGGCGGCTGGTCGGAATGGACGATCTGCGAGGATGCCGAGCTGGGCCTACGCCTGATGCACTCCGGCTATGAGCTGGTCTACGTCGATGAACTGATGGGCAAGGGCCTGACCCCGGCCGACTTCAAGGCATACAAGAGCCAGCGTTACCGCTGGGCGTTCGGCGCGATGCAGATCCTCAAGGGCCGTTGGAGCTGGATGACCCAGAAGGGTCCGCTCAGCGCCGGCCAGCGCTTCCACTTCCTCACCGGCTGGTTCAGCTGGTTCGCCGATGCGCTGCATCTGATCTTCACGTTGATGGCGCTGTTCTGGACCGCCGGCATGGTGGCCTATCCGCAGTACTTCAGTCTGCCGATGCAGCTGTTCCTGATCCCGGTGATCGGCTTCTTCTTCGCCAAAGCGATCTTCGGCATCGTGCTGTACCGCGCACGCGTACCGTGCAGCTGGTACGACACGCTGATGGCGTCGCTGGCCAGCATGGGCCTGTCGCATGCGATCGCCCGCGGCATCCTGCACGGCCTGACCCGCGAGAAGACGTCGTTCGTGGTCACCGCCAAGAGCCGGCGCCTGGGCGGCAGCAACTTCGCCGCATTCGCGCCGGTGCGCGAAGAGCTGCTGATGGCCGTGGCACTGATGCTGTGCATCGTCGGCATGGCGTTGAGCTACGGCACGCACTACATCGAGGGCACCTTGTGGATGTTCATCCTCGCTGCGCAGTCGATTCCCTATGTATCGGCGGTGATCGGCGCGTGGATTGCCCACAAGGCGGGCGACAAGGCGGGCTGATGTCGCCTCGGCGACATCAGCAAATCAAGCATGACGCTCTGGCTCTGACTCCGAGGTTCTGATACCGAGGTAACCAGCCGCGTTCATACCCAGCCAACATCGACTTGGGTAAGCTGCCCTCACCCCGTGAAGCCCCCCGCAAGGACGGAACCCCCACGCATGCGCCGAATTCCCCGACGCCTGAGCCTGCTGTTACTGCCGCTGGTGCTGTTGTCGACACAGGCCCGGGCCGGCGTGCAGCTGACGGTGGATGGCGTGGCGGACCCGTTGAAAGGCGCGGTGATCGCGGGCGTCGAACTTTCGCAATACGCGACCCGTGATGTCAGCGATGCGCAAATGCGCCGCCTCTACGAGCGAGCGCGCGATCAGGCGAAATCCTCGCTGGAGCCGTACGGCTACTACGAAGCCACTGTCACCGGCGACCTGCAGCAGGTCGGCAAGGACTGGCGCGTCGGGCTGCACGTGAAACCCGGCGAGCCGGTGAAGGTCACCGCCGTCGACGTGCAACTGGACAAGACGGCTGCCCGGATCGCCCCGATCCGTCGCGCGCAGCGCGCGATCGAGCAGCTGAAGGGCAAAGCGTTGGACCACGGCGCCTACGATGCCGCCCGCGACGCGCTGAGCGCACAGCTCACCGGCAATGGTTTTCTCGACGCCCGCCTGCTAACCCATCGGGTCGAGGTGACCCGCGCCGACCACAGCGCCTCGATCAAGCTGGCGTGGCAGGCAGGCCCGCGCTATCGCTACGGCCGGGTGCATTTCGAGGGCTCGCAGTTCAACGACGGTTTCCTCGACCGCTACGTGCCGTTCAAGTCCGGCGACTACTTCTCGCAGGATCAGCTGCTGGAGCTGCAGCAGGCGCTGAACGGCGCGGACTATTTTGCCGTGGTGAATGTGCTGCCCGACGCGGACGAGGCGAAGAACGGCGTGGTCGACGTCACCGTGCAGCTGGCGCCGGCCAAGCGCACGATTTATACCGGCGGCCCATTCATCGGCACGGATACCGGCTTCGGCCTGCGCGGGGGGATGGAGCGGCGCTGGGTCAACCGGCGCGGGCACAAGTGGAAGAACGAGCTGGTCGTGGCGCAGCGGCTGAAGACGCTGTCCACGCTGTATTCGATCCCGATGCCCGGCGACAACCAGCGCAGCTTCAACGTCGGCGCGAACTTCCGTGACGCGAACACCACCACTTCGCAGTCGCGCACGCTCGAGCTGGTCGGTAACGAGACCCGCCTGTGGCACGGCTGGACACGCACGCTCGGTGTGCACGCGCTGTCCGGCACGTTCACCGTCGGCAAACACGGCAACGAGCCGGACAGCACGCCAGGCATCGAGCACGGCCGCAGCACGCTGGTATTCGGCGAGGCGTCGCTGTCGCGTAAGCAGGTCGACAACGCCACGTTTGCGCGCCGCGGCTGGTCGATCAACCTGACCGCGAGCAGTACCGCCGGCACGCTGTTGTCCGATGCCAGCTTCAGCCAGCTCACCGCCGACGCGAAATGGATACGCGCGTTCGGCGCGCAGAAGCGCAACCGGCTGATCCTGCGCGGCAGCGCCGGCTACACCTGGACCAACGATTTCACCGCACTGCCCCCGCAGTTGCGCTTCTTCGCCGGTGGCGACCGCTCGGTGCGCGGCTACGGCTACCAGTCGATCGGTCCGCGCAACAGCGAAGACCGCGTGATCGGCGGCAAGAGCCTGCTGGTGGCCAGTACCGAGGTCGAACATTACTTCACGCGCAACTGGGGCATGGCCGCATTCGTCGATGCCGGCAATGCGTTCAGCGGTGTCGACTATCGTCCGAAGATCGGCGCGGGACTGGGCGTTCGCTGGCTGTCGCCGGTCGGCATGATCCGCGTCGACCTGGGTACGCCGATCCACGACAGCCGCGCCCACGGTATCGAGCTGCACCTGGTGATCGGGCCGGACTTCTGAGATGACCACGACGACCAAGACCAGCACCACCGTTCCCCGTCGCCGTCGCTGGTTGCGCTGGCTGGGCGGCGCGTTGCTGCTGGTTCTGCTGCTGCTCGCCGTCACCGCCGGCTGGCTGTTTGGCACCGGCTCCGGCCTGCGCTTTGCGTTGGCGCGGTTGCAGGCCGCCAGCGCGGGCGCACTGCGCGTGCAGCATGCGCAGGGACGTCTGGTCGGTCCTCTGGATCTGGTCGGCGTGCGTTACGACGACGGCAAGGGCACCGTGGCAAACGTGGCGAGGGCACGTCTGGATCTGCGCGTCTGGCCACTGCTGGCCAAGCGCGTGCATGTACTCGTGCTGGACGTCGACGGCGTCGACGTGGCCTTGCCCAAGCCGACACCGGATCAGACACCCAGCTCCGGCAGTTTCTCGCTGCAGCCGCCGGTCGAGCTGATCCTCGATCGCGTCCACGTCGGCACGGTGAAGGTGACCCGGGACGGCCAGATCTTGTTTGTCTCCAACCAGCTCGACCTGGCCGGCAGCTGGACCCGCCGCGGCATCGAACTGGGCCGGCTCGCCCTGCTCGCGCCGGAAGGCCATGTCGATCTCGCCGGCACGCTGGCGATCGGCAAGGGCTACCAGGGCGACAGCAAGGCGGACTTCGCGTGGAAGGTCGGCGACACCGACTACGCCGGCAACCTCGTCGCGCATAGCGACAGCAAGCAGGCGCATCTCGACCTCGAGCTCAGCGCGCCGACCGTCGCGCAGCTGCAATTGGATCTGAGCCAGAGCGGCGACTACGCCTGGACCGGCAAGCTCGACGTGCCGCGTTTCGACCCGAAGCCGCTGCTCGGCGCCAGCTCGCTGAAAGCGCTGGCGGTTGCGGTGCGAGGTCATGGCGACCGTTACAGCGGCGCGCTCGATGGCAGGCTCGATCTCAACGACTACCAGCTGTTGCTGCAGCCGCTGCGTGCGCAGTTCAGCCACGACTTCAACACGCTGACCTTGCAGCAGCTCGGTCTCGGCTCGCCGCAGATCAAGGGCAGCGTCGCCGCCAGCGGTGTCGTGCAGCTGGCGGTGAAGCCGCTCAGTGCCCAGCTCGACATTCGTTGGAACGATCTGCTGCTGCCGCAGGATCTGGTCGGCCAGGTGCTGGCCAGCCACGGCGAACTCAAGGCCAGCGGCACAGCCGACAAGTATCACGCCGAAGGCGATGTCGAGGTGGGGCCACCCGGCAAGCTGGCGAAGCTGGCACTGAACCTCGACGGCACCGCACAGCTGATCACCTTGCACACGCTGGCATTGAAGCAGCCGCAAGGCGACGTGCAGGCCAACGGCACGCTGACCCTGCAACCGGCATTTGCGTGGCAGGCCGAGGCCAGCGCCCACCGCTTCGATCCCGGCCAGCTGTTTGCCGGCTGGAACGGCGCGCTGGACTTCGACATCGCCAGCACCGGCAAGCTGCCGAAGCAGGGCCCCGATGCCACGCTGGAAATCCGCAAACTGGCCGGCAAGCTGCGCGACCGTGCGGTCAGCGGCAACGGCAAGCTGCACCTGTCATCGAACCAGGTGATCGACGGCCAGCTCAACCTCGCCTCGGGCGGCAGCACCGTAAAACTGGATGCCCGTCCGGGTGCCGAGAACGACGCGGACCTGCAACTGGCGATCGCCTCGCTGGGCGACTGGCTGCCGAATGCCGGCGGCCGTCTGGACGGCCATTTCACTATCCGTGGCAAACAGCCGAAGCTCAGCATCAATGGCCAGTTGCAGGGCCGGTCGCTGGCCTGGCAGCAGCAGAAGGCAGACTCTTTGCACCTGATCGTCGGCCTGCCCGACATCAGCCGCCCGGCCGGCAAATTGGATCTGCAAGCGAGCAATGTGTATTTGCAAGGGCTGATGTTCCAGCACATCAACCTGCTCGCCGAAGGCAGCCAGGGCGACCATCAGCTGAGCGTGGACGCGCGCGGGACCCAGTTATCCGGCAAGCTGGCCTTGCACGGTGCGCTGAAGGGTTCGGCGTGGAGCGGCACGCTGACCACCCTCGACCTGGAGCCGCAGGGCATGCCTGGCTGGCGCCTGCAGCAACCATCGCAGCTGAGCTACAACGACGGCGCGATGAGCCTGTCCGACATGTGCCTGAGCGCCGGCGATCCGCAACTGTGTGTGGCGGCGAAACAGGACAAGCCCGGCAATCTCGACGCCAGCTACCGGCTGCATGCGCTGCCGCTGGCGTTGCTGATGAACGCGGCCGGCGACGCCGACCTGCCGATGCGCGCCGACGGCACCTTGGAAGGCAGCGGAAAAATCCACCGCAGCGCCGCCGGCGCCCTCAGCGGCAACGCCTCGATCAGCTCGGCACGCGGCAGCGTCACCTACACCAATCAGGCAGATGCGCCGCTGTTGCGCTACGACCAACTGCGCCTGAGTGCCGAACTCGCATCCGCCAGCCAGCGCATCGACGTGCACAGCGGCCTCGACGACGGCGGCCGTCTGGATGGCCAGGTCACGATCGCTGGTGCACAGCAGACGCTGGGTGGACAACTGGATCTGCGCCTGAACAATCTCGCCGTCATCGAGCTGTTCAGCAGTGAGGTGGCGAACGTCCAGGGCGGCGCCGACGGCAACTTCCGTTTCTCCGGCACGCTCAAACAACCGGCGATCACTGGCCAGGCCAACGTGCGCGGGTTCGCTGCCGAAGTGCCCTCGGCCGGACTCAAGCTGACCCAGGGCCACTTGAGCGTCAGCACCACCGACGCTCGCCAGTTCCTGCTCAGCGGAAGCGTGCAGTCGGGCAAAGGCACGCTGACGATCAATGGCCATGCCGGCGTCGGTGCCAACGCGCAGACCGCCATCACGCTCAAGGGCAGCCAGTTCACCGCCGCCGACATTCCGGCGGCGAAAGTGGTGATCACACCCGACCTGATCGTGAAACAGGACGCCAAAGGCATCGACATCGGCGGCGGCCTCACGATAGACAGCGCCGATGTGAATGCCGAGAAGCTGCCCGGCGCCGGCGCCACCAAGGCGTCGCCCGACGTGGTCGTGATCGACCAGAAGCAGCAGGAACAGGCTGCCAGCAAGCTGCCGATCAGCGCCATGGTCAAGGTGGATCTCGGGCAGAAGACGCATATCGTCGGCATGGGCCTGGACGGCCGCGTAACCGGCCTGCTGACGGTCAGCGAACGGCCCGGCCGCGCTACCACCGGACAAGGCCAGCTCGCGGTCGATGGCACCTACCGCGCCTACGGACAGAACCTGCAGATCCAGCGCGGCCAGCTGCTGTTCGCCAGCACGCCGATCGACAATCCGGGGCTGAATATCCGCGCCGCGCGCAAACTCAACCCGAACGCCACCATCGACGAAGGCCAGCAGGTCGGCCTGCTGGTTTCCGGCACTGCGCAACGGCCGATCCTCACGGTGTTCTCCAACCCGGTGATGGAACAATCCGACGCGCTGTCCTATCTGATTACCGGCAAGCCGCTGTCCGAGGTGAAGGGCGGCGAAGGCAGCATGGTCAGCGCGGCGGCGCAGGCGCTGGGTTCGGCCGGCGGCGACCTGCTGGCCAAGCGCATCGGCTCGAAGCTCGGCGTGGACGACATCGGCGTCTCCAGCAACGAAGCGCTCGGCGGCAGTTCGGCGTTCAGCGTGGGCAAGTACCTTTCGCCGCGGCTGTATCTCAGCTACGGCGTCGGCCTGTTCGAGCCGGGCGAGGTGATCACCTTGCGCTACCGCTTCGGCAGGCGCTGGAATTTCGAGGCGCAGCAGGCCACCGACTTCAGCCGCGCCAGCTTCAACTACCGTTACGAGAAGTAGAGCGCCAAGGCCGCCCCGCTCTCGCTAGCCCATTAGTCATGCCCACAAACCCGGGTCGGCGCACTATCGTGCAGATTCCATCCTGCCGGGATAAAAACCATGCAACGCATCCGTTGGATTCTGACCGCCGCCGTCCTGTGCGGATCGAGCGCCTGGGCGGCCACGCCCGCGCCGGCACCACATGCTGCCGACCGCCCTACCGGCGTGGATCTGGCCGGCATGGACCACAGCGTGAAACCGGGCGACGACTTCGACGGCTACGCCAACGGCAACTGGCGCAAAACGGCGGTGATCCCGCCCGACCGCGCCAGCACCGGGATCTTCCTGCAGGTATTCAACAAGGCCGAGCAACGCAACGCCGACCTGATCAAGGCGGCGGCTGCGGCCAAAGCGCCCGCCGGCTCCAACGAAAGCAAGATCGCCGACTACTACGCCGCCTTCATGGATCAGGCCGGCATCGCCAAGCATGGCCTGAGCCCGCTCAAGCCCGAGCTCGCGAAGATCGACGCGATCAAGACGCCGGCCGATCTCGCCGGCGTGCTGGGCGGCCAGCTGCGCGCCGATGTCGATCCGGTCAACGCGACCAATTTCAGCACCGAGCACCTGTTCGGCCTGTTCGTCACGCAGGGGCTGGAAGATTCCGCGCATAACGTCGCTTATCTGCTGCAGGGCGGCCTGGGCATGCCCAACCGCGACTACTACCTCGCCACCGATAAGGACATGGCCGGCATCCGCGCCAAGTACCAGTCCTACATCGCCGCCCAGCTGAAGAACGCCGGCATCGTCGACGCGGACGCCAAGGCCAAGGCCGTGTTCGAACTGGAAATGAAGATCGCCAAGGTGCATGAGAGCCTGGTCGACAGCGAAGACGTGCACAAGGCCAACAATCCCTGGAACACGGCGGACTTCGCCGCCAAGGCGCCGGGGCTGGACTGGCCCGCGTATCTGCATGCCGCGGGCCTGGATACGCAGAAACAGATCACCGTGTGGCAACCGAGTGCGATCCGCGGAATTTCCGCACTGGTCGCCAGCGAACCGCTGGATACCTGGAAAGCCTTCCTCATTTTCCACACCATCAATCACAGCGCAGGCCTACTGCCGCCCGCATTCGCCGACGCGGGTTTCGAGTTCTACGGTCACACGTTGCAGGGCACGCCGAAGCAGCGCGATCGCTGGAAGCGCGCCATCGGCGCGCTCAACAATGACCTGGGCGACGCGGTCGGCCAGATCTACGTGAAGAAATACTTCCCGGCCTCATCCAAGGCGCAGGTGAAGCAAATGGTCGACAACATCCTCGCCGCATTCACCGATCGCGTCGATCAACTCGACTGGATGACCCCGGCCACCAAGCAGAAAGCCAAGGCGAAGATCGCTACCGTCCGCGTCGGCGTGGGCTACCCGGAAACCTGGCGCGACTACGCCGACCTGACGATCAGCCGCGACGATCCGGTCGGCAATCACTTGCGCGCCGAACAGCACGAATACCAGCACCAGCTGGCCAAGCTCGGCCAGCCGGTCGACAAGGGCGAGTGGTGGATGACGCCGCAGACCGTCAACGCGGTGAACCTGCCGTTGCAGAACGCGCTGAACTTCCCCGCCGCGATCCTCGAAGCGCCGTTCTTCGATCCGAAAGCCGATGCCGCCTCGAACTATGGTTCGATCGGCGCGGTGATCGGCCACGAGATCAGCCACAGCTTCGACAACACCGGTGCGGAGTTCGACGCGCAAGGCCGCCTGGCGAACTGGTGGACGCCGGAGGACCAGGCCCACTTCAAGGCCACCGGCCAGAAGCTGGTCGAACAGTACAACGCGTATGAGCCGCTGCCCGGCCTGCACGTCAACGGTCAGCAGACGCTGGGCGAAAACATCGCTGACGTGTCCGGCCTCACCATCGCCTGGATCGCCTATCACAAGTCGCTCGGCGGCAAGCCTGCGCCGGTGATCAACGGCCTCAGCGGCGACCAGCGCTTCTTCCTCGCGTTCGCGCAATCGTGGCGCACCAAGACCCGGCCTGCCGCACTGCGTGCCCAGGTGATCGGCGACGGTCACGCGCCCGGCAACTTCCGCGCACAGACCGTGCGCAACCTCGACGCCTGGTACGACGCGTTCTCGCCCAAGCCCGGTGAGAAGCTATATCTGGCACCGAGGGATCGGGTGAAGATCTGGTAAGGGTTTTTTCGATCAGCGCAAAAACGGAGGGCCGCATGCAAGTGCGGCCCTTTTTGCTTGACTAGCCGGCCGCCGAAGCGGCCAGCGTCCTGCCTCCCCGGAGCACATTGCATTCGGGGCCATCGCTGACGTATAACATACGTTATAACGCACCCCGGAGGCCGCCATGAAACTCAAGATCACCACCATTGGCAACTCTGCCGGCGTCATCTTGCCGCGCGAATTGCTGGCCCGCCTGCGCCTGAAAAAAGGCGACGAGCTGTTCGCGCTGGAAACCCCCGACGGCATTCGGCTCACCACCTACGACCCTACCCTGGCCAAGCAGATGGAGGTGGCCGAAGAAGTCATGCGCAAGGATCGCAACGTGCTGCGCAAGCTGGCGCAATAGGAGACGACCATGATCATCTGGATCGAACGGCCGCTCGCCATCGCCATCCACGAACGCCAGCTGGCCGAACATGGCGGCGGCAGCGGCGTGCGTGACGAGAATCTGCTGGATTCCGCGCTCGCCCGCCCGCAACAACTGCACACCTACGGCGAGCCGCCGCCGGACCTCGCCGACCTCGCCGCCAGCCTCGCTTTCGGCCTGGCGCGCAACCATCCCTTCGTCGACGGCAACAAGCGCACGGCACATGTCAGCTATCGCGTCTTCCTCGCGCTCAACGGCGCCGACCTCGTAGCCAGCGACGAGGACAAGTACGTCACCATGATCGCCCTCGCCGAAGGCAGCCTGCCCGAAGCCGATTTCGCCGCCTGGCTGCGCCAGCACATCAGCCTCGATGCCAAGAAACGCGTGAACGAACCACGGGCGCGCTACGCCCGCTGAAGCCAGCGGTCTTCCTCAAGCGGCGGAACTTCTATAGCCCGGAAAACGAGTGGTCCCGTTTTCCGGGCTCACCCCACCCCGAGCCCGGCAATGCCTGCGATAGCCTTGCCGTCGAAGCCAGCCAGCTCAGCGAACCGGCGACCGCGCTCCGCATAATCCTTGAACTGATCGAAGCTGGGTGCGCCGGGCGACAGCAGGATCACGCCATCCCGGGGCGTGCGTGCCTTTGCCTCGGCGACGGCGCTGGCGAGATGGTCGACGCGCACCAGCGGGCAACGTACTTCAGCCTCGTGCAGTGCCGCTTCGATGCGTGCGCCATTGCTGCCCATGCAGACGATCGCGTTCGGCGGCGCGGTGCGCATCGCCTCGACGAACGGCGTCCAGTCCAGTCCGCGATCGTGGCCGCCGACCAGTACGGTCACCGCGCGGCCATGCAGACTTTCCAGCGCCGCAAGCGTGGCCAGCGGTGTGGTGCTGATCGAATCGTTGACCCAGTGCCAGCCATCGCGCTCACCCAGTGGCTGCAGGCGATGCGGCAGCGGGCGGAAATGTGCGAGTGCCGATGCCGCGGCCAATGCATCCATGCCGACGGCTGCCAACGCCGCCAGCGCGGCACAGGCATTCAGCGCGTTATGCAGGCCCGGCGCCGCAAGCTGCTCGACCGGAAAGACTTCCTGTGTGCCACGACGGATGAAACCATCGGCAACGTGCCAGCCTGCGGGTTGACCGAACAGCAGGCGATGCGGATGCTTCTGCGTGCGTTCCAGCAGCGCCGGCTGCAGCGCATTGACCAGCAACTGTCGCGAGACGTCGGCCAGGCGCAGCTTGTCGGCGACGTAGCGCTCGCGCGACCCGTGCCAGTCGAGATGTTCCTCGTACAAGCTGGTGATCACGCCAAGCTCCAGCGGGCCGGCTTCGCTGGTCTGGAAGCTGGACATCTCGATTACCCACAGATCGGCGGGTGGCGAAACGGCATGGCGATCGGGCAGCTCCAGCAGCGGCAGGCCGATATTGCCAGCGAGTGCCGTGCGCACACCGAGCGCCCGCGTCAGGTGCGCGATCAGCGCACTGGTGGTGCTCTTGCCTTTGGTGCCGGTGACCGCGATCACGTGCGCGTCAGGATTCTCGCCGAACCACAGCGCGGTGCCGGAAGTGAACTGGGCGCCCTGCGCCTGCGCGGCCAGCAGTGCCGGCCTGTACGCCGAGATACCCGGCGACTTCACTACCACATCGAATTGAACCAACGTGGCGGCATCAGGCTCGCCGGCAACGACCTCGAGCGCCGGATCGAACGCGCGGGCGGCGTCGACCTCGGCCGCACTGCAGAACAAGGTGAAATGCTGATCCGGGCAACGTTGACGCACCGCATGGATGGCCGCGCGGCCCTCGCGCCCGAAGCCCCAGACCGCGACGCGGCGGCCGACCAATTCAGCGATGCGCATGACGGCCCACGAAGCTCTTCATCAGCCGATCGCCGCCAGCGCAGCTTGCAGCCGAAGCGGCACGCGGTGTTCCTCGCCCGGTACCAGCCACGGCTCCAGCGCCAGTTCCGATGCGTCCAGCTGCGGCAGGATCTCGCTGTAGAAGCGCGCGACCAGGGCGTCTTCCTGCCATTCAGGGCGCTGGCTCAACGCATACATCGCGGCGCGGGCCTCGGCGCCCTCGCCTACGCATTCGAACGGTTTGTGGTCCTGGTACTCCAGCAGCGCGTCGAAACCGGCGGTCTGATTTTCATCGTCCAGCAGGTTGCGCCCGAAGATCGACAGCAGTCGCGGCTTGGGCAGGAACGGCGCCAGCGCGAGGAACACGAAATGGCATTTCGGGCATTGCCCGCACCAGCGATCGGCCGGCTTCGGGCCGAGCAGCTTGAAGTTGCGGTTGCAGCTGGAGAACACGTCGAAATACGGCGTCAGCTTCGCGAACGCGCGAGTGATCGCCAGCTCCGAATACGGCCGCAGCAGCGAGCAGTAGTCGAGGTCACTCGCCACATGCGTATGCAGCCAGTCGCCCAGCAGCTGCTCGAACGCATAGCTCTTGCTCCACTGGTGGTTCACCTGCTGGCCGTCGTACTCCAGCGTGGCGGCCGAGGCGGAGCGTTCGTTGGCGAACGCGATCGAATCGTAGCCATACAGGATCGCGGCGACAGCGAGGATCGCCGAGTTCACCGCCGTCACCGGTACATGTCCGTTCCACGCGCCCAGCCGGTTCAGCTCGAACAGCCCCGGCGCCAGTTCGCGCTGGATGTTCAGCATGGGCAGGCCGGTACGCTCCGCACAGGCGGCGATCAAGGCCGAATTGCCGACCCACGCCGCAGTCGCCTCACCGCCGATCGACTTGATCGCCTCCACCGCGACCAGCGAATCCTTGCCGCCGCCGATCGGCACCAGCGTGCGTTTCGGCAGGCTCAATGACTGCACCGTCGGGGCTGCGGCACCGCGGGGGAATGCAATGCGTCCACGCAGATCCAGCCCATTGCGATAGGCGAACTCGGCCAGGCCGTGCAAGTACAGCTGATCGAGCAGCTCCGCCGTAGCGTTATCGAGTGGCCCTGTCGCCACCTCGATCTTCGGCGGCACACCGGCTTTGTAGTAGCTGACGCCCGCGATCAGATGCAGCAGTTTCAGCGCCGCCTCGAACGCCGTGGCATGCGCGGCCGGAACCGCCGGCGCATTCGGGAAGCGAATCCGCTCGACCAGTTCCTCGCCGTCGTCGAACGCATAAACCAGCTCGGCAACGCCATTGGCGTAGCTGCAGCGCACGAAACGGAACAGCTGGGTCAGCCGCGGTTGAATTGTCGTCGTCACTCTTCACTCTCCGGCGCGCTTGACCCCCTCTCCCCCGCGGGGAGAGGGTTGGGGTGAGGGGCTGGACTTGCCAAGGCATCCAGAATCACCGTAAGCACGCTCTCAATATTTACCAATGCGTCATTGTTCCAGAAACGCAGCACGCGGTAGCCCATGGCTTGCAATTGCTGTGTGCGCCGCTCGTCGTACACCATCTGATCTGCGTGCTGCCCACCGTCCAACTCGATGATCAACATAGCCTCGGTACAAACGAAATCGACGATGTAATAACTGATTTCGTGCTGACGGCGGAATTTCCATCCAAGCATTTGACGATTGCGAAGATGACGCCACAACCTCTGCTCCGCATCGGTCATCACTTGGCGCAATCCACGCGCCTGATCCACGTTGAGACGTTTCATCCTTGAAAGCTCTCCTGATGTTGCACCTTGGCGAGATTAACCCCTCACCTCGATCCTCTCCCCAGCGGGGAGAGGAGGAAAAGCTATTCGATCACCACCTCGTCGGCTTCGTCGCGCAGGTTGTAGTGCGAGGACATCACCTTGCCATACGCACCCGCCTGGGCAATCAGCATCACGTCGCCCTCCCGTGCCTCGGGCAGGCGGCGGTCGGTGCCGAGCACGTCGCCACTCTCGCAGATCGGGCCGACGACCTGGTACAGCGCGGTGGCCGGTTCATCGAGCCGGCTGAGATTCACGATCTCATGCCAGGCGTCATAAAGCGCGGGGCGGATCAGACTGTTCATGCCGGTGTCGAGGCCGAGATAGCGCAGCGTACCCTTGCCCTTTTGCTGGGTCACCCGCGCCAGCAGCACGCCGGCATCGGCGACCAGGTAGCGGCCCGGCTCCATCCACAGCTGATATTGGGGATAAGCGGCCTTGACCTCGCGCAGCACGCGATCGAGTTCGGCGATGTCCAGCGGCGCCTCCCCCGGATGGGACGGCACGCCGAGGCCGCCGCCGATGTCCAGGAAACTCACGCTGCCGATGCGCTCGGCGAGGCTGGCGAGCTGGGCATACACCTCGCCCCAATGGGCATCGTCGAGAATGCCCGAACCCAGGTGCGCGTGCAGGCCGCGCACGATCACGCCATGCGTGTCGGCCAGGCGCAGAAAGGCGTCGATCTGCTCCACCGGCAGACCGAACTTGCTGCCGCTGCCGCCGGTGCGCACCTTTTCGTGATGGCCCAGGCCGCGGCCCAGGTCGACGCGCAGCACGATCTCGCGGCCGCGAAACAGCTCGCCCCAATGCTCCAACGGATAAAGCGAATCGAGCGAGACGGTGGAGCGCGTGCTCAGCGCCCAGGCGTAGTCCTCGCGCGGCGCAAAATTGGGGGTGAACAGCAGCGGCGCGGATGACGGCACAGCCGCCATCACCGCCTTCACCTCGCCTGGCGACACGCATTCGAAGCCGAAGCCCTCCTCGGCCAATGCCTTGAGGATCGCCGGATGCGTGTTCGCCTTCACCGCGTAGTGCAGCCGGTCGACCGCAGCCAGCCTCTTCAGCTCGCGCGCCTGGTGGCGCACGGTAGGCAGGTGGTAGACGTAGCGCGGTGTAGCCTGCGCCGCGATCTCCAGCAGCCGCGGGCGCTGCGACTCGTGCCACCACGCCGCCGCGGGCGCCGGCGACTCGCCGCTGCCGTACAGCGCCTGCCAGCTGGGGCCGAACAGCGCGCTGTCGTCGGTGCGCAGGGCGCCGGCGGCGATCAGCAGTTCATGCAGATGCGGCAGCAGCGTATCGACCACTTCCTCGTCCACCACGAAGGTGAGATTGAGGTTGTTCGACGACTGCGAAATCATGTGCACGCGCAGCTGGCCGAACTCGGCCAGCACGCCGGACAAGGTGTGCAGCAGCGAGCGCATGCCGCGCCCGACCAGGGTGATCGCCGCGCACGGCGCGATCACCTTGACCCGGCATACCTTGGCCAGGTCGGTAGCCAGTGCCGCGATCGCATCGGAGTCGAGCAGGTTTTCGGTGGGATCGAGCGATACGGTGACATTGGTTTCGGCCGAACCGATCAAGTCCACCGACAGCCCGTGCTGCTTGAAGTGCGCGAACACGTCGGCAAGAAAACCGACCTGCTGCCACATGCCGACCGATTCCATCGACACCAGGGTGATGCCCTTGCGCGCGCTGATCGCCTTGACGCTGGGCGCGTGCGCGCGCACTTCGGGACCGATCACGGTGCCGTCGAGTTCCGGCCGGTTGGTGTCCTTGATCAGCAGCGGCACGCGCGGTTCGCGCAACGGCGACAGGCAGCGCGGATGCAGCACCTTGGCACCGGTGGAGGCGATTTCCTGGGCCTCTTCGTAATCCAGCCGCTGCAGCAGCCGCGCGCCCGGTACCTGGCGCGGGTTGGCGGTGAACATGCCGGCCACGTCGGTCCAGATTTCCACCCGCTGCGCCTTCAGCAGCGCACCGAAGTACGCCGCCGACGTATCCGAGCCGCCGCGGCCTAGCAGCACCGTGCGGCCTTTGGCTTCGCGAGCGATGAAACCCTGGGTGATGAACACCTCACCCAGCGCGGCAAGCCGTGCATTCAATGCGGGGTCGGCTTTGGTATCGACCATCGACGACAGCAGCCGGGTGCGCTCGTTCTGGTTCGGCAAGGCGATGGCGGCCAGACAGTCGCGCGCGTCCAGCCATTGCGTAGGCAGGCCGCTGTGGCTGAGGAACGCGGCACCGAGCGCGCTGGACATCAGCTCGCCGTGCGCCTGCACCTGCGCCTGCCAGGCCAGCTCTCCCAGTGCGGCGGCACCTTCGTGCGCCAGCTTTGCCAGATCGGCTAGCCGCTCGCCCAGCGTGTCGGGCATGGCCAGCTGCATGTGGTCGAGCAGATCGTAGTGGCGCTGCGCGATCGCCTTGGCCGCTTCGCTGCGTTTGCCCGGTTCGCCCTGCGCACACAGTTGCTTGAGCGCGTCGGTGACGCCGGTCAGTGCGGAAACGACGACCAGTACGCGCGCGCCCTCGGCGCGGCGGCTGGCGACCAGCTCAAGAATGTTCTGCCAGCGCGACAAGGTGGCGACACTGGTGCCGCCGAACTTCATCACGATCCAGGGGGCGTCGGCGGGAAGCGACGCAGGGCTTTGCGGGTTCACGGCTACCTTCAGTGGCGATGGTTGGGGAAGACAATTCCCCCAGTGTTGCGCCGCAGCAGGTGGAATGCAACCGCCAGAAGCCTGCGAGCGTTTGGATGGCTAAATGCGAGGGCATCATCGCCCCACTCCCCACCGGGGAGAGGGTTGGGGTGAGGGGCCAGACTGGCCTCGGTTTCCCTTCAAGCGAAGAGCTCGCTCTTGAGAGAGGCTCTCGCGAGCACCCGCCCCTCACCTCGATCCTCTCCCCAAAAGGGAGAGGAAGAAAGACGGTGTTACACCACAACGACCGGAATCTTGCCGATCCGCGCCTGCCATTCGCGCGGACCGGTCTGGTGCACCGAGCTGCCCAGCGAATCGACCGCCACGGTAACGGGCATGTCCTCGACGGTGAACTCGTAGATCGCCTCCATGCCCAGATCGGCGAAGCCGACCACGCGCGCGGCCTTGATCGCCTTGGACACCAGGTATGCCGCGCCGCCGACTGCCATCAGATAAACCGACTGGTGTCGCTTGATCGCCTCGATGGCCGCCGGCCCGCGCTCGGCCTTGCCCACCATCCCGAGCAGGCCGGTCTGCGCCAGCACCTGCTCGGTGAACTTGTCCATGCGGGTGGCGGTGGTGGGACCGGCCGGGCCAACCACCTCGTCGCGCACCGGATCGACCGGGCCCACGTAATAGATGAAGCGGCCCTTGAAGTCGACCGGCAGCGGCTCGCCTTTGTTGAGCATCTCCACCATGCGCTTGTGCGCGGCGTCGCGGCCGGTCAGCAGCTTGCCGTTGAGCAGCAAAGTCTCGCCCGGCTTCCAGTCGGCGACGTCCGCCTGCGTCACCGTGTCGAGATTCACCCGACGCCCTTTCGAGGCGTCGTAGGTGAGCTTCGGCCAGTCTTCCAGTGACGGCGGATCGAGCATCACCGGGCCGGATCCGTCCAGAGTGAAATGCGCATGGCGAGTCGCCGCGCAGTTCGGTATCAACGCCACCGGCAGGTTGGCCGCGTGGGTCGGATAGTCCTTGATCTTGATGTCGAGCACGGTGGTGAGGCCGCCCAGGCCTTGCGCGCCGATGCCCAGCGCGTTGACCTTCTCGTACAGCTCGATGCGCAGTTCTTCGGCACGATTGCTCGGGCCGCGTGCGATCAGCTCCTGGATATCGATCGGCTCCATCAGCGCTTCTTTCGCCAGCAGCATCGCCTTCTCGGCGGTACCGCCGATGCCCAGTCCCAGCATGCCCGGCGGGCACCAGCCCGCGCCCATCGTGGGCACGGTCTTGAGCACCCAGTCGACGATCGAGTCGGACGGGTTGAGCATCGCGAACTTCGACTTCGCCTCGGAGCCGCCACCCTTCGCGGCCACGATCACGTCGAGCTTGTCGCCCGGCACGATGGCCACGTTGATGATGGCCGGCGTGTTGTCCTTGGTATTGATGCGCTTGCCGGCAGGGTCGGCCAGGATGCTGGCGCGCAGCTTGTTGTCCGGGTCGTTGTAGGCGCGGCGTACGCCCTCGTTGACCATGTCGTCCAGCGACATCGTGGCGTCCCACTGCACGTTCATGCCGACCTTGAGGAACACGGTGACGATGCCGGTGTCCTGGCACAGCGGCCGATGGCCTTCCGCGGCCATCCGCGAGTTGATCAGGATCTGCGCCATCGCGTCCTTGGCCGCGGGGCTTTCCTCGCGCTCATAGGCGGCAGCAAGGCCTTTGATGTAGTCGACCGGGTGGTAATAGCTGATGTACTGCAGCGCGTCGGCAACGGACTGGATCAGATCGGCTTGCTTGATGATGGTCATGACAGCGGCTTCGATTCCAAAAAAATACCGCGTCGCAAACGGCCGTTTGCGACGCACAATCCCTCTATTGTGCCGCAACTTGGCCTGCGACCAGAAAGCGGGCGGCACCCCGGCAGCTCTCGCCAGCCTGTGGCGGGCCTCGGCCTGAAGACATAGTCGCAATTACATGCGGCACGGCTTGAGCCGCCACATGGATTGCGCAAACTATTTCGCCGCAGCGGGCACTTTCAGGGCCAGCCGTACGCTGCTAGCGTCGTTCGGCCAGTACGGATTTGTCTTCAGGGGCCGCGCTGGTTGTTGGGGTATCAGCTTACGAATGTATGGCTTAAAGCTTGTCGGGAGGGGGCTTGTCGAGAGACAGGGAGCTACTCGCCGCAGCGTCGCCCAAGTGACCGTTTCAACCCTTGGAGAAAACCCATGCTTACGAATTTGCATCGCAAGTCGCTCGCGACTTCATTGGCGTTGCTGCTTTGTGGCTTCGCCACTACATCGCTCGCCGCTGGTGGCTCGGCACCTACCAGCAGGGCGGCACCCATCGACATCGGGGCAAGCAATCCCGCTCAAACCGTGAACGTCACGCTGGTCCTCGGCCTGCACCACCAGGATGCACTCGAGCAGTACATCTACAGCACGGTCACCCCGGGCAATCCGTCGTATCACCGTTTCCTCACCACGGCACAGTTCGCCGATCGCTATGGCGCCACCGCCGACGAGATATCCAGGGTGAAGTCGTTCCTGCAGCAGCAAGGGCTCGCTCAGGCCGAGCTGCTGCCGAATCATCTCGCGATCAAGGTCAGCGGTACGATCGGCCAGTTCAATGCGGCCTTCCATACGTCCATCCACGATTACCGAGCCGGTGACGGCACGACCTTCCACCGGCCCAATGCGACACCGAGCATGCCCGTAGCGCTTGCCGACACGCTGGTCGTGGCGTCAGGCCTCAGCAGCGAGGCCCGCTATCGTTCGCATCGCGTCAGCGCACTGTTCCCGCCGCAGCCGGGAGCCCGAACCAATGCCTTGGGCACGGCTGCACCGGCCACGGTGTCCTGCACCGGCGACCCCACCGCCACCTGCATACCTGGCGAATTCACGGTCGGCGATGTGGCCAACCGCTACAACATCAATCCGCTCTACAAGGCCGGAGTGAACGGCAGGGGTTCGACCATCGGCATCGCCACCCTGGCGAATTTCCTGCCCGCCGATGCCTATAACTACTGGAGAACGATCGGCCTGGCGGTGAAACCCAAGCGCATCACCCAGGTACACGTGGACGGTGGCGGGCTGCTCAGCGGCGCTGCCGGCTCGGGTGAGACTTCCCTCGACGTCGAGCAATCCGGCGGCCTGGCGCCCTGGGCCGACATCATCGTATACGACGCACCCAATACCGACGCCGGCTTCTTCGATGTATTCAATCAGTCGGTATCCGACAACAAGGTAGACAGCTTGTCGGTAAGTTGGGGCTTACCGGAAATTTTCTACTTCCCGCAGCTCAACGGCGGTGTCGACTTCACGGATGAATTGCTTGCCTTCCACCAGGTCTTCCTGGAAGCGGCAGTACAAGGCATCTCGATGTTCGCGACTTCCGGCGACTCGGGCGCCTACGACACGGTGCGGGGAGTGGGCGGCTTGCCGACCGACCCGGTGCCGCCGCCGCTCACCGCCGACGCCCCGGGCTCCGATCCCTTCATCACCACCGCGGGCGGCACCACCGTGCCGTTCTCCTACAGCTTCAGCGGTGGACCGACGGCATCGATCGGCAAGGAAAGCGTCTGGGGCTGGGATTACATCGCCAATTACTTCCAGACCAATTTCGGCGCGGACATTACCCCTGAAGTGTTCTCGGTCGGCGGTGGTGGCGGCGTCAGCGTGTTCTGGCCGTTGCCGCGCTATCAGCAGTTCACCTTCGGCATTCGCAGGAGCGAGAGGAACCAGACCTTGTTCCTGCCCGCGTTCGGCATCAACTACACGCTGCCGGCCAATTATCGCGGCCGCAACGAGCCCGACATTTCGCTGAATGCGGATCCGGAGACCGGCTACAGCTTCGTCTCGTCACTGGACGGCGGCGGCCTGCTGACGTTCGAAGGCGGCACCAGTTTCGTCGCACCCCAGCTCAACGGGATCAGCGCCCTGTTGACGCAAAGCACCGGGCACCGGGTGGGCTTCTGGAATCCGCAGGTGTACCTGCTGCAGAACATCTTCGGTTACGGCTCGTGGTCGCCGTTCAACGATATCCGTGCCGGCGACAACTGGTTTTATAAAGGCGTACCCGGCTACGACCAGGGTGCCGGCATCGGTACGCTCAACGTGACGAACTTCGACCTGTTCCTGCGCAGCGGTTTCTGATTCAGCGCAGCGTTGATGCTCCCACTGGCTGGCGCCCATGGCGCCAGCCAGCGATGCGCGAAGCATTCCGGATGGACGCTTGCGTGCGGCGCCGCCGTGGTGGCATGGTCGGGTGCTTCCCCTGGCGCTCCCATGACCCGTCGACTCCGTTTTCTGCAACTGGACGTCTTTGCGAACCGTCTGTTTGACGGCAATCCGCTGGCTGTGGTGCTCGATGCCGTGGGGCTGGACACCGACACCATGCAGCGTATCGCGCGCTGGACCAATCTCTCCGAGACGACCTTCCTGCTGCCGCCGACCCAGCCGGCGGCGGATTATCGCGTGCGTATTTTCACCACCCATCAGGAGCTGCCGTTCGCGGGGCACCCCAGCGTGGGCAGCGCCTATGCGGCGATCGATCATGGCTTGGTGGAAAGCGGCAAGGCGTCGCTGGTGCAGGAGTGCGCTGCCGGCCTGCTGCCGGTGCAGGTCGTCGGCACCGGCCCGGCGCGGATCATCCACGTGCAGGCACCACCGGCGCGGATCGCGCCTGGCGCTGCGGACTTGACCGACAAACTGGCCGCCGCCCTGCACGCTCCGCTGGATCCGGCCACGATACGCCTTGTCGACAACGGCCCGCGCTGGATCGTCTGCGACATGCGCGAAGCGTCCGTGGTGCGTGGATTGCACCCCGACTTCATCGCCCTCGCCAGTGCCTGCGAACAGGCATCGGCACTCGGGGTATGCGTCTTCGGCCATGAGCGCGATGGCGCCGCGGCGATGGCCGTGCGTGCGTTCTGTCCCTCCGAAAACATACCCGAAGATCCGGTCACCGGCAGCGCGAACGCCGCCATTGCCGCGTACTTGCAGGCCACCGGCGGATTGTCCGCGTACGGCCAGCGTTATCGCGCCAGCCAGGGCCGCGAGGTCGGCCGCGATGGCTGCGTCGAGGTGAGCGTGGACCCGATCGGCTCGGCCATCACCATCGGCGGCGCCTGTGCGATCGGCGTGCGCGGCGAACTGCTGCTTCAGGACATTCGCTGAGCGGCCCCGTCTTGCCGGATACGCCGCGGGCCGCCATGCTGCCGCGATCGCCCCCATGACCGGTTCCATGCCAGCCCCCACTTCACCCACCACCTACCTCCGCAGCCTGCGCCCGTGGGATGCCGCTCTGATCGTGGTCGGCGGCATCATCGGCGGCGGCATTTTTCTCAATCCCGGCATCGCCGCACAACGCACGGAATCGGGCCTGGCGCTGCTGTTGCTGTGGGCCGGCGCCGGCGTGCTCACCTTGATCGGCGCGCTGTGCTATGCCGAGCTCGGCGCACGCCGACCGCACGCGGGCGGCACCTATGTCTACCTGCGCGAGGCCTTCGGGCCGCTGGCCGGGTTCCTTTTCGGCTGGACCATGTTGCTGGTGATCTATTCCGGCTCCAGCGCGGCGGTCGCCACGATCTTCGCCAGCTACGCCGCGGCGGCGTTCGGTCTGCCGCCGGCCATGGCGCTGCCGCTGACGGTCGGCGCGCTGGTCTTCGTCGGCGGCATCAATTTGTTCGGCATTCGCCTGGGCGCACAGATCCAGAACCTGTTCGCCCTGCTCAAGCTGCTGGCGGTGGCGGTGCTGGTCGTGTGCGGCCTGTTTCTCGCCGGCGCCGGCCACGGCCAGGTGCTGGCCGTCGATCCGGCGCGCAGCGGCGTCGGCTTCATCGGCGCCGCGTTGCCGGTGCTGTTCGCGTATTCCGGTTTCACCTATCTCAACAACCTCGCTGGCGAGGTGCGCGATCCGCAGCGCACGCTGCCCCGCGCGCTGACGCTCGGCATGCTGCTGGTGATCGTCGCTTACGTGCTGGTCAACGTGGCCTATCTGGCCGTGCTCGGCCATGACGGCCTCGCCGCCAGCCATGCGCCGGCAGCCGACGTGATGCAGCAGGTGTTCGGTCCGCTCGGCGCCAGATTGATCGCGCTGGGCGTGGCGATTTCCACGCTGGGCTTCTGCAACATCACCCTGGTCGCCGGTGCGCGTGTGCTGCAGGTGATGGGCGAGGACGGCCTGTTCTTCCGCGCGGTGGCGCGGCTGCACCCGCGTTATCGCACGCCGAACATCGCACTGCTGTTGCTGTCGGGCTGGGCGATCGTGCTGGCGCTGTCGGGCAGCTACGGCCAGTTGCTGGACTACGCCACGTTCGGCGACTGGCTGGCCTGCGCCATCGGTGTCGCCACGCTGTTCTGGTATCGCCGCCGCGATGGCGCCACGGCGAGCTTCCAGGTACCGGGCTACCCGTGGCTGCCGCTGCTGTTCGTCGGCACGGTGGCATGGGTGGTAGTGATGACCATGCGCGACAACCCGCGCAATGCCGGTATCGGCGCGCTGATCATGGCCGCCGGCGTGCCTGTCTACGCGGTCTGGCGTCGCCTGTTCAGTCGCGCGCACCCCTAAGCGGACGGCAGCAATGCCACAATGTGCGGATAGATTCGTGAGGAGATGATGGATGGCGCCCGTGCAAGCCCAGGCCGTGACGGTCACTTCGGACAGCAGTATCGTGCCCGAGAAGATACGCGACGGCATTGATCTCGAGATCAACGGCGAACACTACCGCCACACCGGCGATCCGCAGATGCCCTTGCTGTGGTACCTGCGTGACGTGCTGCGCCTGACCGGCACCAAGTACGGTGGCGAGCACGGCCAGAACGGCGCCGACCTGGTGCTGCTCGACGGCAAGGCGGTGTCCGCGATCGACCAGCCGATGACCAAACTGGCCGGCAGGCAAGTCGTGACCGTGGAAGGTCTGGCCGGCAACGACGGCAGCCTGCATCCGGTCCAGCAAGCCTTCGTCGATGAGGACGCGATCGGCTGCGGCTACTGCACCCCCGGTTGGCTGATCGCCGCGGTCGACCTGCTCAGGCGCAAGCCCAATCCTGGCGATGACGATATCGATCGCCTGCCCAATCTGTGCCGCTGCGGCTGCCAGACCCGCGTGCGCAGCGCCATCAAGCGCGTCGCCGCCGGCAAGGCGGGCCAGCCATGAGCAACGATCGCACTACGGTCCACAATCAGATCCGGCTGTCGCGCCGCCGTTTCCTGCAGGTGCTGGCCGGCACCGCCGGTGCGCTGGTTGTCGGTATCCGCATGGCCGATGCCGCCGATGCACCGCTGCCGCTGGCCATGCTCGGCGACACCTTCAACGACCTCGGCGCCTACGTGCGCATCGATGCCGACGGCAACGTGCTGATCGGCGCGCGCGATCCGGACACCGGCACCGGCGTCGCCACTTCACTGCCGCGTATCATCGCCGACGAACTCGACGCCGACTGGAACCGCGTCAGCGTGGTATCGCTCGGCCTCGGCGTGACCGACAACAACGGCCAGCCGCGCTGGACCTACGGACGCCAGATCGGCGGCAGCGGCGGCTCGATCCCCGCCGCCTGGAACGACCTGCGCCATGTCGGCGCGCTCGCGCGCTGGCTGCTGCTGCAGGCCGCGGCGCGTCGACTCGGCTTACCGGCCAGCAATCTGCGTTGCGATGCCGGCACGGTGATCGCGCCGGACGGGCGCCGCTTCACCTACGGCAGCCTCGCCGCGGACGCCAGCAAGATCGCCCTGCCCGCCAGCGTGCCGCTGTTGAAAAATGCCGCGAACTATCACCTGATCGGCAAGCCGGTCGGCGATGTCGACGCACGCGCCATCGTCACCGGCCTGACCCGCTATGCGATCGACGAACATTACGGCGACGAGCTGATCGCCGTGCTGGCGCATTGCCCGTGGCCAGACGGCACGCTGGCGCAAATCGATACCACCGATACGCTCGCCGTCAAAGGCGTGCTGAAAGTGGTGCAGTTGAAACCCGAGCCCGGCCAGCCGCTGGGCAGCACCGTGATCGCGCCGGCGGTGGCGGTGCTGGCCGTAGACACCTGGTCGGCGCTGCAAGGCCGCGAGAAACTCAAGCTCGAATGGAAACCCGGCGCCAGCGGCGGCGAAAGCAGCAACGCGCTGGAACAGCAGGCCAGCGCGTTGCTCGCCGGCAAAACCGATCCCACTACGCGCGTGCGCAACGATGGCGACGTCGAAGCCGCCGGCAAGAAAGCCGCGCGCCGGCTCGAGGCCACTTATTTCCAGCCGTGGCTGGGGCACGTCACCGCCGAGCCGATGAATTGCCTGGTGCGGCTGGACAAGGATCGCGCCAGCCTCGTCGTGCCGACCCAGGCGCCGCAGAAAGCATGGGCGGTGGTGCAGCGCCTGACCGGCCTGAGTCCCGCGCAGATCGATATCCGGGTGCCCCGCGTCGGCGGCGGCTATGGCCGCCGGCTCGATCACGACTACGTGGCCGAGGCCGTGATGGTGGCCAAGGCCGTCGACAAGCCGGTGCGCCTCATGTGGACGCGCGAGGAGGACTTCGACCACGACTATTACCAGTCCGGCAGCGTGCACCACCTGAGCGTGGTCCTCGACCGCAAACGCCAGCTGCTCGGCTGGAACCAGCGCATGGCGAGCGCCTCCGCGCTGGCCCATCGCAACACGCCGGATAACCGGCTATGGACGTCCGAACTGCACGCCGACCAGCTGCCCGCCGCGCTGGTGCCGAACTATCGCAGCGACTGGTACGCGCTGAACTCGGCGATGCCGCGCGGCCCGATGCGCGGCATGCCGCACACCAGCAATGCGTTTGCGGTGGAAAGCTTCATCGACGAAATCGCGCACAGTATGAAAGAGGATCCGCTGGTCACCCACTTGCGCATGCTCGGTGAGCCGCGCGAGCTGCCGCTGAGCGTCGGCGGCACGTTCAATACCGGTCGGCTGGCCAACGTGCTGAAGCTGGTCGCCGACCGGATCGAATGGAAGAACTGGCTGCACAGCGTCAACGGACTCGGCATCGCCTGCTGGCACATCGACGGTGCCTACGTGGCCCATGCCATCGAGGTGGCGATGCAGAACCAGAAGCTGGTCATCCAGCGCGTGGTCTGTGCCGCCGATGTCGGCCGCGTGATCAACCCGCTGGGTCTCGAAGGTCAGCTCGCCGGCGCCACGCTCGATGCGCTGTCCACTGCCCTGAACCTCGCCATCACGTTCAAGGATGGTCTGATCCAGCAACACAACTACAAGGATTATCCGCTGGCCAGCATGGCGCAGCTGCCGAACGCGGTCGAAGTCATCGTCGTGCCCGCCGATGACCGCCCGCCCGCCGGCGCCAGCTTCCTCGCGATGCCGACCGCCGCTCCGGCACTGGCCAACGCGGTCTTCCGCGCCAGTGCCGTGCGCGTGCGCCGGCTGCCGCTGATGAAGGAATTGCTGCGCATGCTGTAAGACCGCGCCGCTCGGATCGACCGGGCGGCGAAGCGGCTCCGGCCCGAATGGATGGTCAGGCCCGTGCCGTTCGCCATCGCCACGCGGGCATGGCTGCGAACAACAGAAGCATGGCCAGGTACACGGCGCCCGATACGGGATCTCGGGACGCAACATACTGGGCGGGCGTTTGCCCCTGCAGTAGCGCAACGAACAGCAGTTCGGCCGCGGCGAGCAGCGACAGCGCAATAACACCGACAAGAAGACGGGACCGCCAGTGCAACAGCCGATAGCGGCGCACCACATAGCGTGCAGAGCACACGATGACCAGCAGCATGAGCGGCATTTCGAGCAGCTCGGCGAAGCGAACGCCCAGGCGCGGAACCAGCAGCGGAACGCGCACGAGACCCAACGGAAAACCGCCGCGAAGACAAGCGCAAAGTAGACGAGACCTGCTTTGAGTGTGCGCACCATCGGATGCCGGGCCTGGCGCATGGATCAAGCCGAACCGCAAAGCACCTTCGGCTCGAATGGATGATTAGACCGCATCTTCCTTGGCGATCACGCTGTAGTGCTGGACGAGCGGCTCAAACTCCAGAAGATAGTCTTGATCTTCAGGATAGTATTTGGCCTTGAGTACGTCGTCGCCGGCAAAACGGCGCACGCAATCTTCGGATTCCCAATAGGTCACGGTCAGGAAATGGGTGGTGTCACCATCGTCCCGACGCAGTACGGCCACACTCAAGTTTCCGGGCACCGAGCGATAGTCCGGAATGGCCCTTCGCTCGAGGAAACTTGCGTACTCATCCGCTTTTGAACGCGGGGTACGTCCGTGCCACATGCGATAAATCATGAAGCCCTCCAGATGTTTGAGCCAAGCGGCGAATCGGCAGGCATGGATGCTGAACCGGTGAGATGCTAAGCGGTTCTACAGCGACGTGGCAATTTCGTCGTAACCTCTACCGACGAACTGCACAAGACAGAAACCGTGTCCGAACGGATCGGACATGAGCGCCAACTTTCCCCAGTTGCTGGATCGGACTGCATGTTCGAGCTTCGCGCCAGCACTCAGCGCACGTTGGACAGCCACATCAACATCATCGACGACGATGTCGAGATGCACAGGGGTCCAATGCCTCCTGTAGTCCCGCGTCTGACTCGACGCACCCGATGCCTGGCTTCCCGCCGCCTTGACCAGAAGATAGATCGGCGCTGACCCACCAAGAAGTTCGGTGCCGTCCACACCAAATCGGCGCCCGACCTTCAGGTCGAATGCGCTCGTGTAGAACTTGATCGCACGATCAAGATCTTCAACGTCGATATTTACCAGAAGGTCCATGAGAGCACTCTCTTTGCTACGGAAGCTTGGCGCGAAAGTGGAAGCACTCCATGCCAAAGCCCTCGCGGAAGTAGAACCGGTGCGCCTGTTCTCGCGTAACCCGCGAGATCAGTTGGACCTCGGTACAACCAAGCGCACGCCCCTCGTCTTTGAGTCTGGCGATTAGCTGCGCACCGTAGCCACGTGAACGTACGCGCTCATCCGCAACGAGGTCATCTATGTAAATCAGGCTCCCGCAGTACAGCATGTTCATGACCCGGTACGCAGCCACAGCCCGAACCGTCCCCTGCTCCGAAAGCACCAGAAGCCTGAGTCCGTCACTTGCCATGAGGCTACGGATCGTTGAAATGTACTGACTGTTCTCGAGATGTGGCCGAAGTTGCTGCATGACATCAAAGGTCGCAGCAATCTCGTCGTCCGATTCCGCATGAGTGATGTCGATCGTCATCGAAGTCTAACGCCTGAGTTAAGGATGCTCTTCGCTCGCATGGCTGGAACGCCTTGTTAGGCTGTACGTGGCGCGATGTGGACTACAACGGCCACGATGACTATGCCGGCGACGATCGCCAAGGGCGCCTTCCATTTGGGACCCGACAAGTCATATAGCGCAGCGAGAATCGACGCAACGAGAACCGCTTTTAGCGGGTCCGTCTGACTGAGCGCGGTAGCGCTAATGAGCATCCCGCAAAGGATGAGCATTAGCAACGCGGCAAGGGCCCCAGCAACATGGCCCAAAAGACGCACTGGCTCACCGGTTCTCGCATCAAAAGCTAGGAGCCAAGCGGCAAGAGATGCCGCGCCAATAGCCATATCCTGAAGATCGCCCCGATCGATACCCCAACTATCCCGTCGTATAGTTGAGGCCACCAGGAAGAGTGCCGCCAGAACGAAAGAGCCGCCTGCCTGGATTTTTCTGGACACGCCGTACCCGGTGCATAGGCCGAGCAGAGTGAGGATGATTAGCGCAATCCAGCCCACAATGACCTCTGGCTGGAATCCCCGGAAGTAAGTCGCCACACATGCGATAAAAGCAAACAAAACGCCTTGCCCCCAGGCAAGGCGTACAAGCATCTTGTCGACTCCCTCAGTGGCCATCCGTGCTCCGAAATACGCGGCCCAGCGTTTGATGGTGAGCGATAGCCAACGGCGCCACCGAACTTGCCGGCGTGCGCAAACCTGCCCTGTCGCTGGATGTCCGCTCGACCGAGGGGTCAGGCGCCATTGCGTTTCCCCGCGGCGTAGAACGCCAGCCCAAGGCAAACCGCAACAGCGGTGAACGAGACGACAGGCAGCAGAAAGATAAACCTCCAGGACAGGAATGCGGACGCGACGGACACAAGCAAGAACGATCCTATCAGTGGACGAACCTGGGATTGGTCAGTCTTTGCCATCGACGCCAATTGCCAGAGAACGACCGCCTGTGCAAGCAGGTAGGCGCTAGTAATGAAACCGAAGCCCAGATAGAAATCCAAGTAGGTTCGGCTAACACCCGCGGCATCGAAGTGAAACGACCTCATCGCGCGAAGCACCTCCGTCTCTCCCGCGGGAGACCAGAAGCTGAGTCCACCCGCGGTATGTCCCACGGCAAATAGCAAAGTGATGATCGATGCGATGCGCAATAAGAGCGACGGCTTCATGGGGTTCTCCAAGTGCGAGACGCATAACGCGGGAGTCAGGCAGCGGCACAGCAGTCCGCCTGGATCACTGCTTGGCCGCACACGCAGGGTGTACGAGCTGCGACCGATGGGAAAGCGACTCGGCCTGAAAGAAACCCCAAATGGCAATGGCTACAAACGGAGTAAATGCCAACAAGCGAAGATAGCCAACGCGCCGTGCCGCAGCCCCTCGTTTGATGCGCGTAGGACGCAAAACCTTGACACCCATCGGCGGAGACTGCCCATCGCGCAAGATCTTGACGCCATGCCGACCCTCTACGCAGGCGAAAACCAACGCCAGAAAGAGCGGGAAACCAACGAACAGCCCGTACCAGAGAACAGTGGTACCAGCCATACCGAACACGCTACGACAATGGGCTGATACAGCAAATGCAGCGAACGCAGGCAGAAGCCAGAGTTTCCACAGTAGAACAAACACCCCGCCGATGACGAGGCCAACGGCACACAGCCGAACGCGTTCGCGAAAACTGTATTCCTCCGCAAACTCTGGAAGCTCGATCTTCATGCCCGGCCAACGCCCCATGTCTTGAATAAATAGTGACCGCCTAAGTTATGAGGCGTGCGGTACGCGCGTTCGCTTGGAGGAGTGGTTAGACAGACCTATGTTGAACACGATGCCATAGGGATCTCGCATGTAGCAACGAGGCATAGAGGCATTTTCTTCCAGGACAGTGCAGCCGGCTGCGACAAGTCGACTCTTCGCGGCTTGAACGTCGGGCACGAGAAACTCGAAGACCGGCCCGTGCGCCTTACCCTTTTCGACATATAGGCAGAAGGCACCCGTCTCGAAACCCATCAGTGTTTCGCTTTCGGAGCTGACGGGGAGGCCGAGAACCGACCCATAGAAGTTGGTGGCTTCTGCCCAAGCCTCGGTTCGAATGATGACATCACGTGTAGATTGAAATCGGCTTCCCACGATGACCTCCTGCTTATGACACCTAACGCCTATATTTAGCGGCCACGCGGAGCGTGGCCCACTGAAATGAATAGCGAGGTGGATCCCGATTTTCGCCAGTCACACCTGTCCGTGCGTGCAGTATGCACCGTGACCACGAAGCCGTCCTGCATAGTCATGGCTATGTCCGAGTCGGCGTGAGCTCGGCCGACTCACATGTGCAATTACTGTTCTGGCAACCATGCTAGATGGTTGTCTGATCAATACCATATCGCATGGCTGATTTAAGTGCCTCCATACTTATATCGCTCAGCGTTTTGAACTTAATGCAATAACCCGTTATTTTTGCCTTACCGAGGTTCTTTCCATATGCCTGCGCCAAGTATCCCCTGTCTTCGATTCCAAGGATGTAGACGGAAATTCCCGTTGTGTTTGCACTGATGCCAATCTGGTAGAACTCCCTGGCATCGCCGTTCGCGTACTTAATCGTCTGAGTTCCGTACCCTACATTAGGGTTGGAAACGGTTTTACCTGAATCGTCCTTGCCATCCAGGAACCACAATTTACATTTCGGCATGACATTCAGAATGATGCGGTGCAATTCCTTCATGTCTCTGCGCTTCGGCTCAGGCTGAGCAGCAATATATTCTTTGATTTGCTCGTCGACGCTCATACAGAAACCCTCACTTAGCTCGCCGGCTCGGCGGCCGTCAGACTCTGGATGCAGTTCTCTATGACAACTGGCATATCTTTCTTGTGGCAAACATTTTGACGACGATATTGCCAATGCCGCTCACGCCGGATCCACCTGACGTTTGACCTAAGCGGATCGCCGCAGGCGGGTCCGCCTGAAGGAAAGATTAGGCGGCACTTCTCTCGCCTCGCAGATTGCGTATTTCGGCGATGACCTGGCTTGCCACCGACAGCGGAGCGCCCCAATAGTCAAAGATCCCTCCGCGCTGAGAGTTCTGCCCACAGATGACCAAAACGCCGGTGCCAAGTACGACTTTGAGATGCGATGCCAACCAGCCGACGAACCCTGAGTTGTCGAGGTTTTCCGTGAAGTGGAAGCTGAACACGACGAACTTTTCGTGCTCAGGCTCAACGCTCGGGACAAGAGCGCTCCAGACGTTCTCATCCCTCACGAATGCCAAAGCCGTTGTAAGCAACTCTTTCGGGAAGCTACTCACGTCCGTCTCTACGAACGTATATGGCTGGTCGTATACGACAAACTCTGCACTGGCTATGACCTGGCCCAAGCGAGTGCTCGTCTGTGATGGTGTTTCGTAGCTGATGTACATGGTGGGAGAGATTGTGTGGCGCCTAGCGCGGGAATTGAGCGGCGGCGTAGCCGTCCGCCTTGAGCGAGATGTTAGGCGGCGTTATGCCTCGAAGGCCAGACGTGGCTGGAAACTCACATGGGGTCCTTCTCATATACCACCACGCCTTGCGGCAGCTGCACCCAAGGATGACGGCGACAGTCGTACACGGAATCCTGCGGTGGCGGAAAGCTCGGGTCGGCGAACGCGCCAACGGCTACCGCGACCCACTTGCTCTCATTTCCCTCTTCGGTGTGAAACACCGTTGACCCACAGACCGGACAGAACCGAAATCTGAACTTTGCCCCTTGATCGCCAGTGCGAACGAACTCTGTGGCGGTGCCGGTTACCTTGTACGGTGCCAGGAAGCCCGCGAGCGCAGCGAATACGCTGCCGGTTCGGCGCTGACATGCCAGGCAGTGGCAGACACCCACACCCTGAGGTTCGCCCTGAACCTCTACACTCAACTGACCGCAGTAGCAGGAGGCAGTTCTCTTCTCCATGCGCATCTCGATGGTGGCTTCTCGTGCCGCCTAACGCTTGAGTTCAGCCGCCGACAACCCGCGTAGCGGGATAACGGTCGGCTGCAGCGAGCTGTTAGGACTCGGATTCGTGGCAAACGACCTCGATATTGTGTCCGTCGGGGCCTATGACGAAGGCCGCATAGTATTTTCCCGTGTAGCTGGGGCGCAGCCCGGGCGCACCATTGTCTTTGCCACCAGCCTCCAGTGCCGCGCGATAAAAAGCTTCGACTTGCTCGCGACTCTCGGCGGTGAATGCTAGATGAAGATGCCCAGACTTTTCCCCAGCTCTACGGATACACAGTGAAGACTTACCGTCCGCGCTGAGTTCAACTCCGGGCGGCCCTTCCGACACCACCGCCATGCCAATTGGCTCAAGTGCCTTGAGAAAAAATGTTTTGCTCTCAGCGTAGTCGCTGACCCCGAAAACAACGTGGTCAAACATGAGGTCCTCCAAATCCCTCGGCCTATGCATTGCCTGACGCTGGAGTTAAGCAGCGCGGCCCAACTTAAATTCGGTTGTTGATCGAAACCTAAGCCCGCAGCCTAACCCGACAAATCGGGTAGCGGCCATCAGGAGCTTCCTACACAAATCAACGAGCTCTACCGGTCGCACCGCCTAATCCCGCCATCTAGTTCCGCTAGCCTTTCACGGTGGAGCCGGCCAAGCGACGATACTCCCACCCGAAGTCGGCAGCGGCAAGCGCAGTTCCAGCCATGCTCTTGCACTGGCCGCCACCTCCTTCACAACCGATTCTCTGCTTGATCACCTATTAACTCCCGATCAACGCCCCGGACAACTCGCTGCAGTGCGCATCCGGGGGAAGCGGACGGAGGAAACCCCACGACTTGCGCCTCCGTCCCTGCCCTCTCCCTTCCGCTACTGATAGGTCGGAAGCTGCCGCACAAGGTGCGACGTGTGGCCCATGAGCAAACGCGCGGGTAGTACGTGGTAGGTGGCACGTTCCTCGCGCACGCCGGGTTTCGCTCCGTGCGATGGTCCCAGCCGCTGCGCATTCACGTCGTCGATGATGTCGCGCAGCTTCTGCGCGTCGCGGACGATGGCGTCGCCCATGATCGACAGTGTGACGTCGGATAACTCGGCATGATCGCTGCAGGTCACCACGTTGCCATGGGCCCGAAGGCTGTCGAGCAGCAGGTTGATGTCGTCGAGCTGAGTCAGGGTGACGCCAAAGAGGCAGCGATTGCCGGCCTCGTCCATGACCGGCTCGGCGACAGCCGGTTCCGCGGCTTCGATGGAATCCTCCGCGTTCGCGTGCGCATCGGCCTCTCCACGCTCGGCCGGCCAGGAGAGTTCATTCAGCACCTGAGCGATCTGCTCCTCCAGCAGTTCCAGGCAGACCGCCACTTCGCCCGGGCGAATCTCCGCATAGCACTCCTTTTCCTCGACCGACGTGCGCGGTCGCGCGAGGTTGGCCAGAAACTCCACATACTCGCGCAGCTTCTTCAGCCGCAGCTGGCTGTCTTCCGGCAGGAAATAGCCCATCGTTTCCAGATCATCCGCATCGAACGTCGACATGGTCGCCTCCTATTCCACGAAGTGCCCGTCCACGGCATGACGACGGACGGGGTGTCGGGAGGTTAGAAACCGCACAGAGCCGGCGGGCGTATTCCCCTTGCGGGTGTTGTATTAGCCGCCCTCCCGACGCAGGTATCACGTCGGCTTGCACCTGCGAACAGGTACAAAAAACCCACCGGTTTGTCGGAGGTGGGTACCGCTCTGTGTGGAGTTTCTACGCTCCTTGTGACCGAGTCTGCTATCGCCGTCGAGCTGTGTCAACAGCTGCGCTTTGGACGCTGCCTGGGCATCTGATGCGCAAAAGAATTCAGCATGAAAAGCTACCTAACGCAGGAGTTAAGCGACGGCGAAGCCGTCCGCCTTGAACGAATTGTTAGCGCTCACCAGAGCACTAACCCGCGGGCCCCTGCTGAAAACTCTCGTGCGAACTCCCAGAAGGGCTCAAACCTGCCCTCGAAAGTCCAGTTAATTCCATCCGCACCAGGGAACCCCTGTTGTATGAGTGCGCGGAAGTCAGTTGCTTCCACTATCACGGGATCGGAATGAAAAACGGCCTTCCCGGGCTTGACGTACACGTTGTGGCAATTGTTCTTTCGGAGTGATCCGTCGGACTTGGTTGGCGCGCCTACCGAGGAAAGTGTGGTGACATCGACAAGCCATGTTTGAGAAACCAAGTCCGAGTTTGCTCTTAGCTCTGCCGTCGTGCCAACCAGAGGAAATGCGTAGAAGATTGAACGGCGGTGAGATCCTGCTCGGTGCCGCAATGCCAGTAGTTGGTTGTGCGGCGCCATGAACACGCGGTCTCTTGATCTAAGCACGCGATTCGATGCTTTGAACTGAAAGATGAGCAGGCGGCCGCCCAACTTGGTGCACGCATCGAAACCGGCACGGGCCTCTTGCTTTTGGGTAAGCCCGAACCAAAGCAGACGGCTACTGCTCCCCACATGTTGCGATACTTGAGCGCAGATGTTGAGTTCGAGTGTTTTCTCTGAGAGCTTCATATGCGCCGAACGTCCCTGTGAGTGCTAACGCATGAGTTAAGCGGCAGCGAAGCCGCCTTGAACGAGTTGTTAGGCAACGTGCCAGCTCGCTTGCTATTTGGCCGAACCATCTTTGGTCTCACCAAGCACCCACTGCCGCCAGCTGCGAGGCAATGCAGCAAGTTGCCCAAGTTTTGCAGTGCCGGGCTCGCCGTGATGTCTCCAGGCACGCCACAGGACAACAAAAGACCCGACCACGAGAAAGGCCAGCCACGCCAAAGCAAATGCGATGTCTAGCGCTCGCCAATGGGCAGCAGCAGCCAGGCCGATGGCGGCGCTGCACCCAAAGAACCAGGCAAACGCGCTGGGCTGACCCCAAGAGGTATGGCTTTTTTGTCGTTCGATTTCCATGGTGCTCTTTGATGCCTAACGCTGGAATTGAGCGGCGGCTAAGCCGTCCGCCTCGAATGAGTGGTTAGATTGCTACGGCTAGTTGCCTTTGCCAAGCGAAGGAAGGCCACCCGAGACGGTGTAGATGCTCCTTCGACGGCCACCACCATGCTGGGCACGTTTAACCTTGCGCTCCGCTACAGGCAGGACCCTGCAAGCAATGCACATGCGCTCGTGTGACCACATCATCTTTTTCTTGCCACAGACAACGCAGCGTCGTTTAGTCTTCCCGGTGCCAAGCTGATTGCTAGCGTAGTAGGGCTGCACTGTTGCCGGCTTATTCACGGGCTGCATGCTGACCGCATCGCTACTCGAAATTGCTTTCTTTGCACCATCCCTTCTTGCGCGAAGACCCTCGACTAGCTTCTGCTTTGTGCCGAGAGAATGTTTCTGAGCTAGAGCGCGAATTTCCTCAGCCTTATTGCGATCTCTTTCGAGACGTTGCTTGCGCGCCCGCACCCCTACGCCATTCTTTTTCTTGTTCACAGACTGCCCCTGCAATCTAACGTTGGAGTTAAGCGGCGAGCGTCAGCGCGTCCGCTTGGACGAGTTGTTAGACCCTGCAATGTCAGAGGACGCGCGCCCAAAAGGTGCGAAATTTCCGAAACTCTCGCATTTGAAGCCAGGCATGCAGATGCTTCCATTTAGTTGAAGCCCTGATGCTCCGTGTAGCCGGACGACCTTTACTTCGCAAGAACTATGCAAGAGCTCTGACAGTAATACCGTGTCTCCCTCTTTAAGGATAAAGGACCCGTCTGGGCTGCTCACTGCCTTGCTATGGGTGCCGTCGCTGTGAGTGACAATCCGCGGCACGTTTTCATAACCTTCCAGAAAAACCAGCTTTGCGCCGCCGTGTTCCTGCGTTGCGTGTTTGATCCAACACGGATCGGCCGCGTGTGCAGAGGATGCGACGATACACATGCCCAACGTCACAAGGCGGAAAGCTGAAGATTTCGGATGCACGTGAGCTTCCTTGAGCCTAACGCTGGAGTTAAGCGGCGGCGTAGCCGTCCGCCTTGAACGAGTGGTTAAGGCGCTTTGCGAAAACCAAAACGCACCTTGTATGCGTAGACGACACCAGGTATCCCGATAAGCATCAAGTACATGACGGCATTGTATGCAGAAGGATTAGCGCGACTGCCAGACCAAAGCACGCCATCGGATAGCTCAGCTAGTAGGTAAGCTGCACCAACCGAGAAAATGGTGCAGCCAATGACGCTGCCGATGAACTGCCTCACGCGCCCGGAAGTGAAGCACGAAATGGCAACGAGAAAGCAGAACGTGCCAAATCCGTAGAAACCGATGGCTTTAGGGTCAGCACCAGAAGGGGCGACAAAAAACATGACGACCCCAAACAACCCGGCCACGAGGCCGAGTACAAGGCGTGCACCAAAGCTCAAGCCTTGATTGATAGCCTCATTTGCGCGCTCGTACATGTGATGTGCCCTGACGCTGGAGTTAAGCGGCGGCGCAGCCGTCCGCCTTGAACGAATGGCTAGGGTCCGAACAACGCCTCATGGCAATGCGGGCATAGACCGCTGGCCGTGGCCCTACGCCATGTGAACAACCCTACGGGCTTGTGGCATGCAGAGCAACGGGGAGCGTTGTGGGCAAATGCCCTGCGCATGGGGATGGCCCAGAGCCATATCACCGCGACGCACGCGGGCGCAGCGATGGCAAAGTAGATTGGAGCGCTTTCGGGGTATGACTGAAAAACGATGAAACCTACGATGACGATGGACAGTTGAACAACGGAAAGAGGTGCACCGTATAGAACCAGCTTGCGACGCGTATGCGCCAAGGCGACTCTGGTTTGTTGGATGTACGAGGATCTGTCCATAGGGCCCTAACGCTAGAGTTAAGCGGCGGCGTAGCCGTTCGCCTTGAACGAGATGTTAGGCATGCGCCGACAACAATAGGCCGATAACATAGCCCACCCCTGCAAGAACACCAACCAATGCAGCACCGCTACTACGAGATAGCTGCCACTGGGCTTTGAGGCCTATGCCCAAAGCACAACCAACTGCGAGGCAAATCGCAACCCACGGTTGAAAACCGACACTGAGCACGTGTGAGAGGAGCATGGCCAGGAGCACCGCTACCAAAGCACCTGCGAGTGTCGTAGCTGCAGAAACGAAGAATCGCATACCCACCTCCTTGTGCTGAACACCTAAGCTAAGCGGCCTTGCGGGCCGCAATGCATGATTGCACCGGAAACTCCCTCCCACACGGTCTGCTTGAGTGCATAGTTAGGCCGCACTCAGACGAACAGTTGCGCTTGGCTGCTCAGACCAGCTCAGGGTCATGGCCTTCGGAGCAGACAGCCACCGACACGATCATGCCTGCAGGCCGTTCCATGACCATCGAGGGATTCGGAGGCCCTCGGGTACGTCGCCGGCCCTTTGTGGGTACGCAGCCATGCTTACCGTAGTGGCCCACGCAAAATAGTCGTGCAGGACTCGCCAGAGCGTGGAGTCGGCGACCTCAACGTCATCCATCGCCTGGTCAAAGCATGCGATCGCACGGCGGTCCATCTCTTCATGAGGCCCATTCCCGCTGTGCATACGAACTACCGACGACTCGCTGCCGTACTGCTCGCTGTAGGTCGGCGGTCCACCCCATGCTTCGCCCCAATACGCCGCGAGGCGTTCGGTGTGTTGCGGATGGAATCCGTGGCTGAATGCATGTGCGACGACTTCGTCAGCCAAGACTCGCTCGTGCCACGCATGAGCAAGACGACGAACACCTGCGGCGCCCCCGAGGGCTTCGAACAATGTATCGGTGGTCATGACTGTCTTCCGTTGAAGCTGTATGCGCGGCCTAACGTTTGGTATGAGGGGCGGCCGCAAGTGGCCGAAGCCCGCTTGTGGATGCCGCCTCGATGGAAGGGTTAGACCTCAGTGGGCTGCGCATGGTGACCGGGAGTTTGGCTCACGCCTCCGTGGCCGACGGCCAGCCGATTCGAGCGGCCCGACGGAGACTGGACTGAACGACCCATCGGTGGAACGGGGCGATGGCACCAATATAGAGACGGCCTGAGAGGTTGTGGCAATGGACCACGGTTGAAAGAGTCAAGTGGCGTTTGCCTCCCGGCGACGGCTGATTGGTACAGAGGACAGAAAGCCTGAAGTCCAGGTGCTTGTCGTCTTCTCCAAGGACAACTTCGGTCGGACTTGTGCTGTAGATCTTGAAGATGCCGACACGGCCTGCCCCGCTCGCCGCACCAAGTGACGTGAGTTGCTTGGCAGTCTTGAGGCCGAACTTGCCGACGACGGCATCTCGGACCGCCATGAGGTTGCCGACCCACGGTGCCTGGTGGGAGAAGATGAACCTCGCCAACAGTTCGGGATTGGTAGACGCTTCCGTTGGAAGCTCGATCGAGTAGGCGTCTGCGAGATTCGTCGATTCGTAGGCCCTGGCAATTCCCGACCCTATGGGAAGCGATACGGGCGTTGCGCGACGTTGTTGGTTTGACATGTGTGCGAGCCACTGGTTGGGTTCTGATATCTGACGCTGGAATTGAGCGGCGGCGTAGCCGTCCGCCTTGAACGAGATGTTAGATTTGCTTTTTGGCCGAGGGGCGCCCGAACAACGCGCATAGAACACCGAAAGCCATCAGGCCGCCATAGAACACAATCGGAAAGTCGCTGATTTGTCGATTGTTGACTGAGTATGTGAGTGCCCACTTGTCTTTGCGGATAAGAGTACCTACGGGCAAGCGCCTCTCTAAGGACTCGTCAGTTGGGCCAGCTACATAAGTGGAACGTGTTTGATCTTGCGCTTCTACGACGTACGTAGTGTCGCACCGATTGTTGTAGGGCTGAACACAACTGGTCTCGGATGAGACTACGGTCCCTTGTAGCGAAATTGCAGCACGCTGATAAATTTCATGGCCCGCGAAAAACCAGACGAGCAAGGCTAGGGGCGCAAGGTTCGGGATGCTGTCTCTGAAAGTTGGAATCCTTTGGCCACCGACACGTCGGTTTATAACCATCCTGAAATCGCCAAGCCATTCACGAAAGCGCCCTAGCATTGACTTTCCTTGTGCATCGAGGCTCATAAAATCTAACGCTGGAGTTGAGCGGCGGCGGCGCCGTCCGCCTCAAACGAGGGGCTAGGACTCGTCCGCGAAGAGCTTGAATGCGGAATCGTCCCAGTCGTGGCCGTGCCACTTCTCCGACGGAGGCGGGAAGCCTGTGCGGCAGTAACCGCGCTTTGCTGAGAAGTCGAAGATGGCGTGAACATAGTCATTGATGAGCAAGACCGCTTTGCAGTTGTCGGGGGACCAGCCGAGCTCAACCACTGAAGGAAGATGCCTGTCGGTGACGTTGGCCACGTTGTAGATGTGCATGGCATCTTGGATGGACTGACCAGATTGTGACTGGTCTAACGCATACAAGTATCCAGTGTCTCCGTCATCTTCAAAGACCACAGCGAACGGGCCGTCTGGAGCAGCACCCTCAACGAACTCCTCGATGCCGACTGTGAGCTGCTGCTTGGCTACGACGTTAACCGGCATGAGAGTCCTAACGCTGGAGTTAAGCGGCGGCGTAGCCGTCCGCCTTGAACGAGTAGTTAGACATTATTGGTAGCCACCTGCAAGAACTCGGCTCTGGTGCTCTCGGCCACGCTACGCCAAATTGTGCCCGCATTTGGATAGAGTTCGCACCCTTGCTCTCTGGCCGCAACGAGGATCTGCTGAAACCAACGCGCGTATGACCATTCGCGTGGCGGCGGAGAGTACAAGGAGTGACGCTCCGGGTCCCAATGAACCTCCATTGCCTCACGGTAGATGTAAGGAAACGCACGAGACGCCGGAACGACGTGCAGCTGACCTGCTGCGTCGATCACGATCTCTGCGATTTCGTCTCGGTCCATTGGATGTCTAACGCTTGAGCTAAGCGGCCGCTGCCGTGATGCGCAGCATGTTAGCGCAACCCGTCACAACGGTCCGCTTGAAGGAATAGTTAGTGCGCACGCCCGTAACGTTCCTGCAGCAGGATAACTGCGGCACGAGACTTAGCAGCGGCAACGACGATTGAACTGAGACCAGGCTTCCACAGGGTAAGCTTCTGAGTTTCATGATGCCAATGAAAAACCTCGTTCCCAGCGCGCATAGCAGCGACTTTGAGTACGAGTTGATTTCCCGTGCCATTGTCGGCTATTGACACAAGGCCTTGCGCCATCACTTCTTTACCCCAGACGCCCTTGAGGTTTTCATAGATGATGCTGTTGCATGTTTTTCGTGGGTTCGTTGGATCAAAAATAGGAAAAATTCTCCAGCCACCACGAATTTCGTTGCAGTTATACGATTTCCACGCTTCTCGTAGTTCGTCAGGAAAGCGAAAGCCTAGATCTGCTTCAGCAGCGGCAACCATTTCTTCCGTGACCCCAAGTGCAGGTTGCTGATTCATGCGCGCTAACGCTTGAGCTAAGCGGCCGCTGCCGCGAGGACCGTCAGTTTACCAGCGGCCCATCGCAGCGATCCGATTGACCGCATAGTTAGGCAACACGCCTTTTGCGAAACGGAACCGATACCACAACGTATGTGAGCCCGCCTTGTGCAAGGACCGTGCATGAAACATTGTAGGGCTCAACGCCTAACCAGAAAAACTCGTAGGTTGTTCGATCAGCTACGAACCTGTGTGTTTCTACAGGCTCGCCAAGCACGGTTGTAATTTGCTCGATGGCCATACCTCTTTGTAGAGGTAAACCCACGCGACGAAAGACAGCGCTGTAAATGGCCTTGTGGAGTGCCCCTAAGTCAAGTGCAAGCGACTGCAGCAGGCCTGGGTGTTTCTGTGGCCTGAGCCACCCAGTAAAACCGATGGCCTCACCAACCCAAGTGCGCCCCATGAACTCCCAGTTGGTCAACGCAACGATTTGAGATGCGGGAGAAAACTGAGACAGACGAAGTTCACCGAATTCTTTATGAGGGATCATGGCTACGATCATCTGCTTTTGCGAAGCCTAACGCTGGAGTTAAGCGGCAGCGAAGCCGTCCGCCTTGAACGAGTAGTTAGATATTGTTGCCCGAGGTTTCATCTTTCGGCTCTCCGGATAACGGCAAGCCACAGTTCATGCAACGCTGTGCGAAAGGATTTGCCCATGAGGACATGCAAAACGTGTTTCCGCACCTTGGGCAATTGCTGAAGCCGCTAAGTACAGCAGAAAAGAAGAGAAGCCCCATGTAACACGCAATAACGATGCTGCCCACCGCCCCAGAGATGACGACCAACGAACTCAGCCACACGATCGGCAGGAAGCCGCTGAATAGAACGAGCACCTGACGTCGCCTGGCACGTATGCGCCGAAGCCCCGCCTCAATGCTCTCGTTGGAATCGATTGTCATGATTGAATCTAACGCTGGGGTTGAGCGGCACGCGGCTTTTCGTGCGTCCGCTCGAATGAGCGGTTAGGCCAGAGCCTACCGGGTAGGTTCGTGCATGAGAAGACTATGAACAGCACGACCTTTCCGGAGGAAGTAGAAAGCGAAGAGCGCGAAGAAAATTATCTGAGCGACACCGAGGCCTAGTCCAACCCAGGTTGAAAGAATGGGCTGCTCCGTTCGAGCGGCGAGTGACTCGTAATTGACGGTGTACAGCTTTGATAAGTTGAAGGCATCGACGGCCACGCTCAGGAGCGATAAGAAAGCGCGTCCAAGCGCTAGCAGGCCAATGATTCTAAGGGTAAGCCAACCTGCGGATTCTTTGTTCATTGGATGCCTAGCGCTGGAGTAAAGCGGCCCGCCCGCTTGGACGAATTGTTAGCACCCAAGCCGAGATACGAACTCACTGATGACATGAGCGCAAGCTTGTGGCACAGCTTGGAGCAATAAATGAGGTCCTGCAATGTTTACGGTGGTGCAGTGCGCGATGGCTGCGCTAATTTGCCTGCCAGCACGCCACGCAAGCAGCCTGTCATTTGTGGCACAGAGGTAAAGAACGGGCAAAGAGACCGCGCGACAGCTGACTAACGCCTTGGCCCGCAGAGCGGAAGCAACCCGAGACCGAAGAACTGCTGGCCTGACTGCGAGCAATGCATTTTGGAGCGCGGCTTCTAGTTGTGGTGTGGCCCAGCGGCCAAGCAGCCACCAGGATAACAAAGACAACGGTATCGCTCGCACCGGCGCGAAGCGTGTGAGTGACGCAAGCGGCCCGAACATTGGCACCGGCGACTCTGCGAAGGTTGTAGAAAGGATAACCCCGACGAGATTGGACGGCGGGTTTGCGGCAATGGAAAGCGCAATGGGACCCGAGAATGACTCGCCGAGGAGCACAAACGGTACAACGGAAGGCAACTGATCTCTGACAAGCCTTTCGAGCGCGACGTAGTCGAGAATCTGGTCTGGTGGGTAAGAAATGATCGCGATGGAGTCGAATGCTGCGCGGACGGCATCCGCAAAAGCGGAGTGCAACGTGGCAGTGCCATCTAGGCCGGGAAGCACTACGAGTACGGTCATGCTGATCTAGGATGCTAACGCTGGAGTTAAGCGAAGGCGTAGCCGTCCGCCTTGAACGAGTGGTTAGGGCTCATATGGCACGGCATTAACCACCGAGTCCAACCGTAAAAAGAGCTGTTTTTTTGGTCTTGGCCAGTCAACTGCTTTTTCAACAATGACGCCAGAGAAGTCGTGTTAGGCGCGCTCATTTCAGAACCGTCATGGCGAAGGCAATTGCCAAGCCAAAAATTGCGACGTTCCAAGCGAGTACGCACATACGCAAACGTTTTAGCCAACCGCGATAGGTGGCGGAGGAAGCCGCCCATGTTGGATTTTTGAAGAGCCAAACAAAGGATAGACGATGAGTGGCCCATGCGCTGCGGAACATTGTGCACTCAGGCGCACGCCAGAAAAAGCCGTGAGGTCGACCGTTAGCCTCCCAAGCTGCTCGATCTTGTGCGTACTCAGTGCGGACCAAGCGATCGAAGATTACGAACGAATACAGTAACGCAGAGATCGCTAGCGCGAGGATGACTAACATGCCGGCGAATGTGAAATGCGAGGTCATCAGTAGGGCCTAACGCTGGAGTTAAGCGGCGGCGTAGCCGTCCGCCTTGGAACGAATGGTTAGGGCCCGCGCTCACTAGATATGTGTACGAGACCATGACCGCATGAAGCTTTTCAGCTCCGGCCCAGCAGAGATGTCCCTCATTTGTTGTGAGTCAGTAGGAGAAACCGGCTCGTAACCCGAGATGGCGGTGGCAACACAGAATACGTTTACGAATATTGCACCGCAATGAGAGCAGCTACCAAGCGCAAACTCCATTGAATCGGCATGACCAAGGTCACGCTCAGCGGACCACTTGAAATTGTCGCAGCAGGATTGCCGAGCCATGCTTGGTTAGCCCTAACGCTGGAGTTACGCGGCGCGCTTTTTCGTGCGTCCGCTTGGACAAGCTGTTAGACAACAGCTAGTCGAATTTGAGCTTCGATTTGAGATCAGCAAGCTCAGCCCGCTCTCGCGAATCTGCGGCGTCGCGCTCAGCAGCAGCACGCTGAGCTTTTTCTACATACGACCGGTAAGTAGCGTTTGTTTCAGCAATGACCTTGTTAAGCTCAGGTATGTGATGCCGCTGGAGCTCATCGGGGACGCAATAGATTTCTAGACGCTTACCCAATACAGAAGCGCGCCGCTTCATCATGTAGAACTGCTGCTGCCACCGGCCATCAAAATACTGAGCCCATTCGTGCGGTGCCGACGCAGAAAGGGTAAGAACGACGTGCACCATTTGAGTATTCGGCTCGCTCTTGTATGAGGCCTCGTCGTCCATAGCGACGATCTTGATGTCTTCAAACTTGCTTGGCATATTTCCTTCCCCTTATTGTCTAACGCTGGAGTTAATCGGCGGCGAAGCCGTCCGCCTTGAACGAGTTGTTAGAAGGTTGCGACACCGCTAACTACCGCGTGAACGAGCAAGAGCACACCACCAGCCATAGAATATTGCGCAGATGCCGCCGAAGATGCCGACCACTGCGCATACGAACCCCAAAACGAGAAGCACACGCGCATGCCACGACATTGCAAGAAGGACCAGCAAAAACCCTGCAGACGCGAGACACACCGCAGCAAAGGCTAGCCGTAGAGCCGTAGAAAATGGCGTGATGTTTTGGCCCACGAAAAAGTTACGCACGCTACCTTCTAACGCTAGGGTTAAGCCACGGCGTAGCTGTCCACCTTGAACGAATTGCTCGCCCCTACGCGGAGCCATTGAACGACAGCTGAGAAAATTGTCTTGCTTCTGGATCGTATAGTACCCCCCAGAAGCTATCGCCACCGTCGCAAACGATTTCAGGCTCACTGCGCCAGCGATCTCGATCCTGGGGATGGAGATAGATCGGGTGGTCATGAAACGCATTGATATATACGTAGTCGTGACCGTTGATGCTGACACCGACGTACTGTCTATAGAATGCAGACGGGCCTGAAACGGACAGGCTTTTGCCACAGCAAGTTTGAGACACCATTTTTGAGAGCTTCGGCAAGTCCTGTTCTAGCTTCGCAATCACCGCAGGACTAACCATCCATACGCCGCTGACCGGCCCCGGTGTCTCGCGAGAACATTGCTGAAGGACGTGTCGTGCCTGTGTCGTTGGCAACAAAACGGCGCGCTCAGACGAGGCCGAATTGGCACTCGCACCAAAGCCTAGAAGAAACAACGCGAGAAAGTTGAGTGTTTTATGCATAACGCTGGAGTTGAGCGGCGGCGAAGCCGTCCGCCTTGAACGAAATGTTAGGTTACTTAGTGTTGATGGCGGTGACTACTGCTAGTCCTTTAGTTGTTGCGCGATACTGAACGACTGAAGCACCCAGCATATTTGTATCGCCGTCTGGCAGCGTATGCGGCTCATGGATTTCCACGAATCCCTTGGCCTCAAGGTCTTTGAGCAGAGGCCAAGAACCGTCCTGCTCTAACGTCTCCTTGCGATTAAATACATGCGGGTCGGCTTGTAGCAATAGGGATATTTGACGAAGGCTTATGCCAAGAGTTGCCTGTGATTGCGATTCCAGCGCTCGCGCATGTGCAGCAAGTTGTAGGTTGGCATTGCGCTCGGCGCTCCATGCGTTTTGGGAGAGCGAAAGCGCAACGAGGATGACTAGGAAAGCACGCATATGGAAGACCTAACGCTGGAGTTAAGCGGCGGCGAAGCCGTCCACCTTGAACGAGTTGTTGGGGCCCGAACAACGCCCCGTGGCAATGCGAGCATAGCCCGCTGGTTGAAGAGTCCGCTCATACCGGGCGCAGTTGCTCAGCCAAAGACCGAGTTTTCTCGGTGGCCACCGTGCCAGTGTGCAGCGTTGACTTGCGCTCGATGAGCATGAGTTGACACTCTTCCTCCGCGACCGGATTGTGGCGAACGCCCTTGGGGACGATGTACATCTCACCCTCGCCAAGCTCCACGGTGTTCCCTTCCAGTTCGATGCGGAGACGGCCTTTGAGTATGAGAAACAGCTCGTCTTCGTTCTCGTGACTGTGCCAGGCCAACGAGCCACGGACTTTTGCAACTTTGATATAGGCATCATCGACCTCACCGATCACCCGCGGAGACCAAAGTTCTGTGAGGGAGGCAGCGATTTGCTTTGGTGACACAACACTCGACATGTTCTCTCCTACAGGCTAACGCTTGAGTTAAGCGGCGAAGCCGTCCGCTTGAATGAGTGGTTAGGCATCTTGGTATCGCTTGAGGCCGCAGTGAGGGCAAGCTACAAGCGGAACCCGAGAGTTGCCTACGAAATATTGCGAACACCTTGGGCAACGAAAGCGACTTAAGCGTATGCGCCAGTAGAACGTGCCAGCTAGCCAGAGACCAAGGTAACTAAAGATTAGAACTTGCCGATTGGCTTGTGTAAGTGATGATGCATGGTTTAGCAGCAGCAAGAACGGCAAGACCAAGCCTCCAAGCCACCAGGACAAGAACCAGGCCTGAATATGGCGATACCGCTTCCATGCTGCCGAATATTTGCCCATGCATGCCTAACGCTGGAGTTGAGCGGCGGCAAAGCCGTCCGCCTTGAACGAATAGTTAGAGCCTAGCCTGTAGCAATGCTACTTCGCTTTGAAGGCCCATGTTTACAGCAGCGCTGTGTAACTCGCCCCAGAACTCCTTTGGGGCGCTGCATAGCTCACCAAGCTCCATGGCGTCGTCGAGAGCAAGACCAAGTTCGTTGTGATGCAAGAACCCCTCCATCGATAACCAGCAGGCATCAGCATCTTGGCTTGGCAGCGTTTGCGGCAAATAGAAGCGACTTGCTGCGAGATGTCGAAGCGTTATAGCTAGCGAAGCCTTCAACTCAATTGGCAACATTGTTCACCTAGGCTCTGACGCTGGAGTTAAGCGGCGCCGGAGGCGTCCGCCTTGAACGATTGGTTAGGTGCCACTTGCACCCGCTCCCATGATGCTACTGGCCCGGCGCTTTGGCGAAGTAGTGGGTGGCACATTGGCCGCTTGAGTAGTCTCCATTGCTCAAACTGCGCCGGGCTGCGTACAGCCAGCTTGGCTAGCAAGTGCTGCCACTCGTGATGAATTTGGCCGGTGGTAACAACGATAGGCTCAACGACTTTGACCGGCCCTATCTTGGTGCGATCGAACGAGTATCCACGGGCCTTTGCCTCCGCGTAGACCCCAGCAAGATAGGCGTTGATCGCCAGGCGCGGCTGCGCATGCGCCGCGAAGCGGTCGAGTTGTGGGTGATGCTTGTACCCGTGCGTGTTCCCGCGAAGGACCGCACGAGCCAGCAAACCCTCCCGCCATAGTGCGACAAGGCCTTGAGTGTCTAGGTATTTGGGGTGTAACGACCAAAGACGCATGCGCGTATGGCACCTAATGCTGGAAGTTATGCGGCGGCGAAGTCGTCCAACTTGAACGAAATGTTAGAGATCGTGCGCCCCAGTACCCGCATAGCGTAGACGGAGCAGGAGCCGAGAAGTAGCCCGCGCACCTAAAACGAGAGCTGTACCAAGGATGCACTGGACGATGCTGGCAACAAGTGACGGCAACACGAACAGCCCAGGCCCGCCAAATGCGCGAATTACGCTGCCGGCCAAATCCGGTAGCGCGAGGGTAAATATGAGAGTGCCCGCTGCGACGAACACCGCACCGACAATTGACTGCTGGTCTAGCGTAGCCACCGGGAGATCAGTGATGCCGCGTGCAGCTAGCCGTGCTAGATAAGGCGCACACCACCAAACGACGATTGCCGCAATTGCCGGCCCAAGTAAAGAAATTAGGGCGATGACTGGAAGCGATAAGCCGAACTGATTTTGGTTTGGAACAACCACGAAGACGACAGCCTCGGCTAGATAGACGAGCGCTCGCGAGGCGATGAAAACAGCCAAGACTCGTAGCGCAAGCGTCGTTAGTTCCTGTGGCTTCATGTCTTCAACCTCTAACGCTGGAGTTAAGCGGCGCCGGAGGCGTGCGCCCTGAACGATTTGTTAGGCGCGCAATTACTGCCCACGGCGCGAACTTGGCGGCTCACCTTTGAGCCAACACACTGCAAGGAGAATGGCCGTGGAGACCGCGATGCCGGCAAAGAATAGTGCGTGATCTCTTGCTGGCGGCAAGAAATGTCTGAGGAGCACTAAGGACGCAGCATAGGCGACGAAAACGGCCCAGCCTTGCCACCGGGCTGGGAAGCTCCAACCCCAGCCGTACCGCTTAGCAGGAAACCAGTACTTCTTTTCGATATCCATTTCGACCCCGATGACGATTTTTCGAACCGCCTAACGCTTGAGTTAGGCGGCAGCGTACCCGTCCGCCTTGAACGAGTTGTTAGGCATACAGCTAGTCACGATAGGCAGACCAAGCAAGCCAAATGAACCCAGCGCATGCCACCAACCAGAAGAAGATGATGAACCAAAATTGCGATGACTGTGATGCATGGCTATGCATAGTGCCCGCTACGAGGTCTGTTCGGCCAAAGCCAGGAACAGAGCCGCTCTTGAGGCCAGACACGACCAGCGCGCCAGATACAAGTGCGCCGATTACACCGATGAAGATCTTGAAGTAACGCCTAACGGTGTCTTGCATACGCACTCCCTTGATATGCCTAACGCTTGAGTTAAGCGGCGGCGAAGCCATCCGCCTTGAACGAGATGTTAGGCCATGACACGAAATATTTCGGACGCCAAGAGCCAAACGATGGGAAGCAGTACGAGCAGCCATGCGAGCCAGTGAATAAGCTTGCGCCAGGCCCAGCCACAGAACATGGCGACCGCAGCAAAACCGAGTACTGCGAAAGCCGGAAGAAAGTACCAGTTCGCTGCGACGAGCTCGTATACGCCGGAGTCGACGTTGTGCCCGTAGCGAGCCACGGTTTCGTCCACAGCAATCCGTGAGGCCCGATACAGCCACGCCGCCATTGCAAGCGATGTAGCGCTGGCGATGGCATCTATCCAAGCTCCCAATCGTGCTGAGGTAACCATCGTGACCTAACGCCGGAGTTAAGCGGCGGCGGAGCCGTCCGCCTTGAACGAGATGTTAGACATCATGGCACTTCGACTGGGCATACAGCTGGGCTTGCAACATATATTTTTGAGTTAACACGCATGACGTCGGCCCGGTACGCTTGGATGTTGTCGACGGCCCCAGCCTCGACAACGGTGAGCAAATTTGTCTCTTTGCAAAGCTCCAATTCTACGTAAGAACCGCCCGGGCCGCCGCTGCCTGCAAAAGTGACAAAGACCAGATGCCGATTGTGAGCAGCTATGGCGGATGAGACCAGCCCACGGGCGGCGTCCGTGTAGCCACTTTCAGCCGGATGTTTTCGATTGAAAGCGCTCAGATATGCCCGAGAGAGATCAATTGCCAAGCGCTGATCGTAATGAAACGCATCAGCTGCGGAAGCGCTGAAGCTGATGAAAAACGCAAGAGCTGCAAGGAGGCTCTTCATGATGCCTAACGCGCGCGTTAGCGCGTCCGCCTTGAAAGAGATGTTAGGCCTTGTCGCCAAGGTCACGACCGAGCCACTTACCAATTGGCTTGGAAAAGATGAGCACAAGCACACCGACGACAATGTAAGCCATGTTGCCTATGACTGTGTGCGCAGGGTAGTGCTGAACATTGACGCCTGCAGCAGCCTCGATCGCGTACATGCTCCAGCCGAGCACGATGAAGGCCGTCCATACAGCAGCCATAAGACGAAGAATAAGAATGGCCAACTTTTGATGAGAGTTCACAGCAGACAGTCCTTGTGGCCTAACGCTTGAGTTAAGCGGCGCCGGAGGCGTCCGCCTTGAACGAGATGTTAGACCGAACCGGCCCAACAGGAATCATGCTGCGAGCTTACGGATTGCCTGACGCACTTGCTCGTCTGGTACCAAAGCCGCGAATCGGTGCTCGAACGTGACCGCGAACTCGGGCGATGCTTGGCCTGATGAAACAAGATTGCTCCCCTGACGAAGCTCTTCGATCAACCGCCAATCCTCGTCGGTGATGCCCGATGTAACACCGGATCTATTACGAGACCATCCATCGGCGTCACCGCCGAATGATTGATACGTACTTATTTTTGCCAATGTGAGCATGGTATGAAGTACGGTCTAACGCTGGAGTTAAGCGGCGGCGTAGTCGTCCGCCTTGAACGAGATGTTAGACGCCATTTGCGCCAAAGTGATTGTAGAGGCCTATGACAAGAAGCGCGCCGAGCAGAGCAACGGCGCCAATCGTCTCTACGTCATAGTTAGAACGCGAGAAGCGTTTTCGAAGAGGTTTGAATAGCAGCAGCGGCAGAGTGACGATCAAGCCTGCAACGAGGCAGGCAAGGCCAAACCCCAAGCCAAACTTTGTCCAATCCCAGAATGCGTGAAGCATGTTTGGCGCCTAACGCTGGAGTTGGGCGGCGGCGAAGCCGTCCGCCTTGAATGAATTGTCAGGGGTCGACCCAGTACAGGCACAGCCCACCTGCTGCGAAGAATATCAGCCACGATAGGTGGCGACCGCGCGTAAGGACCAGTGGCAATAGGCCGCAAGCAATAAAGGTCCAGCCGATGGCAGATGCAAGCGCCGAAGCCGAGGCTTGGCCGGCCAACTGGAACAAGACGACGGCAAATCCGAAGGCAAGCACACTGGTTATGTGCCACGCAAAGCGAAGCGTGCGTACCGTGAACTCGGTGCCACCAAACAGCCTGGGCAGATTGTCTCGACGGAACAGACGGATGAGGATGTACCGCTCCCCCAAGATGGAGTGGGCAATCCCGAGTGCGGCAATCAAGAAAGCGGCGGTATGCAGCATTCTTCCCAAGCTCCCTGACGCTGGAGTTAAGCGGCGGCGAAGTCGTCCGCCTTGAACGAGGTATTAGGTTGCATTGGCGAAAATGCCGCGGGCAACGAACTGTGTAATGACGGAGGCGAACAAAATACCAAGAACGAGAAGCGCCCAACGAAACTTGAACCACGCAGCCCGGTACCCGGACGACTGTACAACCAGATCGACAAGGTAGGCGGCGCAGTAGGCGACGTTTGCCAAGACAGCCAGCACAAAGAGACCTTGCAGCAGATCGAAGGACATGGCTTGCCAGGACTGCGACAGGTGAAACAGGAAGATGGCCCCTACGACACCTAGAAGGGCTGCGTTGTAGATGAGACGGCCGCGCTCCCAGTAACGGATGGCGTTGGTTAGTGAGGCGCGGAATGGTGGTGTGCTCATTCTTGCAACCTAACGCCGGAGTAAGCGGCCGCTGTCGCGATGCATGACCGTTTGCCGTAACCGATTTCATCGACCCGGTCGACCATGCGCTTAGGCCATGCGACCCGGTTCGCTACCGCTATCCGGCAATGGAAAGAGCAGTTCATTGCCATCGGGATCTTCTATCTTGATCACATCGTAGCCCCACCAAGAGATCTGGTTGGGAATGGAGCGCTCAACCATTTCGCGCTTGAATTCCGCAATGCCATCGCGCGTGAGCTCTACAAACAGGCGTCCCTTGTCCTTGCGTCCGGCATCCTCGCACAGAATGATCTCGCATTCCGCCCTATCGATCTGACATACCTTCCCCTGTCCATCGCCTTCATGCCAGGCCTTTTCGAAACCGAGTGTTTCGATATAGAAGTGCAGCGCACGATTCAGGTCACTAACGAAGAGAACCGGCCTTGTATACCACCTGTGCATGGTCATCTCTCCGGGAGTTCGTGGTGCGGCCCGACGCTGGAGTCAAGCGTCGGCATAGCCGTCCGCCTTGAACGAAATATTAGCCCCAAATGTGAACCTTTCAGGGCGCGAAAACCCGCCTGGCGATCTGCCGGTGAAACGCGCAAGTCCAAAACCAGGATGGCGCAAAAGAGCGTACTGCACGGCCAACGGAGGCACGCCGATGCCTGCCAAGCCCGCCGGATCGGGGCTTGGCGCAGGCACTACGTATGCCTCAATGGAACTGGTCGCTGGCCGGCACCCACGAACTGGACGATGAGGCGGGCGTACTGGCCCGCTTGACCGGCAGCACGATGCCTTCGCAGCCCGGTGGTGGCGGGCCGCCGGCGACGCGGGCCGCTGCGCATTCGGCGCCGTTGTCGAGTTTGATCATCGGTGCCGGAGCTGCGCTGCTGGCTGCGGGTGCAGGTGGCGTCACCGGGTTGGCGGGAGCGAGGTGCAGGCGTTCGTAGACTTTCGCGTCGAGCGGCTTGGCCGGCGGATCGGGGTTCTTGCAGCCGAACAGCGACATCGGCAGCAGTGGCATCACCGCGCACTCGACGCGTACACCGCGGGGCAGATGGAAGGTGTGTTTGACCGTGGTTTTTTCCACCGCATGACGCAGCGCGGTGTCGATCGAACTCTCGCCTTCGGGGGTCCAGTTCTGGTCGAAGCGGGTCGGCTTGTAACCGATGTTCGGCGTGCCATGGCTCATGATCGAGGTATCGCCGCGCGGCTTCAGTTGCACGTAGCCGCCGAGTTCGCCTTGCTTCTCGCCCTGGTCGGCACCGGGCTGGTTGCCGCCGGGCTGGCCGGTACCTTGTTGTTGCCCGGCGCTGCCCTTGTCGCTGCCCTGCCCTGTTTTCGGCGATGTGGCGGCCGTGTTCTTGCCGGTGTCCGTTTCCGGTGCGGCAACGACGCCGTTGGGCTCACCCGGCGTGGCCGTGTCGCTGCCTTGCGGCGTAGCGTTGGGTGCACGGCTGACGTCGCGCCCGCTGCTGAGGTCGCCCGGACTTGGGTTGGTCTCGTGCGCAGCAGGTTGCTCGGTCGCGGCAGGTGACGGCGACTGGGCCGGCGTGCTGGTCGCGGTGGTGGTCGGCGTGGCCGCGGCGGCGGTCGCCACTGGCGCACTCAGTTGCGGCCGTTCGATGGACGGCTTGATGGCTGGCGTGCGTGCGGTATCGGCAACCTCGACCTTCACGCTCGGCGTCTGCGCCTCGGTTCGCGCCGGTGTGGCGGGAGCCAGCGGCACCGCTTCCAGTTCGGCTTCGGCCACGTCGATCGTCGGCGCCTGCACCTGCGGTTTCTCATTCGGTACGGTCGGCGCCGGCGCACTCAATGACGTCTGCAGGTTCACGCTCGGCGATGGCTGGGCCGGCAGCGGAATCGGCTGCAGCTCGGGCACCGGCGGCGCGGCGGCAATCTCGGCACGGGCCGGCACCACGCTGGCTGGCGCGTTGGTTTTCGGCACCTCGGTATTCAACGTGACGCTGGCTACGCTGATCGGTGGCGGTGACTGCGGCGGCACTTCCGGCAGCGCCAGCGAGGCCGGCGGCGTCAGCGGCTGGGTACCTTCCAGTTGCGGCTTGCGCACGGATTCGGGCTGGAACTTCGGCGGCACCGGCGGCTGCAAGGCCGGCGTCGGCAGCGCCACCGTCGGCGGTTCGCCGGCCAGCGGAACCGGCTGCAGGTCGGGTGTCGGCGCCGGCTTCGGCAGGCTCACTGGCGGCGGCGGCGCGGCCTTTGGTTTCGGTGCCGGCGCATGCGGCTTCGCGGCCTTTGCGAGCACCGGCGTCGCGGCGGCCGGCGCGGGCGACGCCGCTACCGTTGCCTGCGTAAACGCACTGCGCTCGCTGCTCGGCGTGGGCTGGCTGCTGCGGCCTTGATGCCGCGGACCGCGCTCTTTGGGCGGTGTGCCGCGCACCGGTGGCGGCGGTGGCGGCTCGGGTGGTTCGATCAGGCGCACCTGCATGAACTGCAGCTTCGGCGCCGTCGGCGGCGGCAACTCGTAGGCCGGCCCCAGCACGAAACTAAACAGGAACACGATGTGCACCAGCAGCGCGCCGATCGCGGCGACCGCATGCAGGCCACGCTCGCGTGGGCGCTGACGGGTGCGTTGATGGTAGACGCGCGCCCGGGAGGCAGCCGCCAGCGGCGAGTTCAGCATGATCCGCGCGGGATTGGCGGAACGGCCGGCAGCAGGTTGGTCCGGGGGTGGCAAGGGCATGCGGCCAGTGTAGCGGGCGCGGCGGCCGTTCCGCATGACACTCAAGATGCTCTGATCTAATCAGAGCATCTCAATGACTGCGGGCAGCGCTCGCGGCGCGTTCGCGCAATTCGGCGTCGACCGAACGATTCGGCGTATCGACCGGGCAACCCGGCTCCAGCGGCTTGCCGGCGCGATACATCGCGATGCACGCCTCCACGCTGGGCGGCTTTGGCGCATGCGCCTCGCCATCCAGCGGCTTGGCCGGCGCCATGCTGAGGCGCTCGTCGCCGTCCTTGGCCGAGGGCGGCGCCGGCGGATTGATGCAATTCGGCGTCGGAATGCCCAGCACCGTCATGCATTTCAGATGCACGCCACCGGGCAGGTTCACGTCCTTCGATTTCAACACCGCATCGACCACATGCCGAACCGCCGCGCCGCCGGCCGTTTCATCCGGTGGCGGAAAGTACTTCTCGAAGCGCGTCGCCTTGTACTTGATCGGATCGGTGTGCTGCATGATGCGCGCGTCGCCTTGCGGCTGGTTCTGTACATAGCCGGGCACGGGCGCGCTGGCGGCGGCCGCCGGCAGCAGCGGCTGGCCATGCTCGTCGTACAGTCGCGCCGCGGTGGCTGGCTTGGGCGCCGGCAGCTGCAAGGTCATCGCCTCCTTCGCGACCGGCTCGGGCAGCCTGGGCCGCACGCGCGGCTTCGGAGGCGGTGGCAAGTCCTGCGCGGGCGGCGGTTCGACCATCGGGATGGGCGATCGGGTGATGAAGCGAATCCGCAGTATTTCGTCGGTTCGTGTCGCCACCGCGGGGGTCGGCCGCGGCCGCATGCCGTACCAGATCGCCACCACGAACAGCGCATGCAGCGGCACAGCCACCGCGATCGCGAGCCAGCGCTGCCGGCGATCGTGCTGCGGCTCGCGCCAGCGCCGCTGCCGCAACCGCGCCAGAGTCGGGCCGTCCAGCGGTGCCAGTCCGCCATCCGGCTGATCCTGGCTCAGCCATGGCTGGCGTTGATGTGCGGCCTGCTGCGGACGGACGATGACGATGCCTCGTGGGATGCGGATGGCTGTCGGCAGGATGCCGGAGGGCGCTTGAACCCCGACGCACCGGCCAGCGGGTGTGGAGTTCACGCGCACTACAGACCGCTGCCACACGCTGCCGGTTCCCCGCACTGCAGCTTGACCGCATCGGCGGTTCGCTCAAGTCTAGACGCGTGGTGCAACGCACCGCTCCGCCATGACCGCCCTCATCCTGTGCAGACGCCCGCTCTGCGCATGCGAGGAACGACCATGACGGCCCGCCATCGTCAGCCGCCAACGCGCGGCCTCATGCGGCGCCGTTCATGCCACGAGGCCACGCCCTGCTTGAGGAGGGTCGCATCGTGACATACACCACGGAAAGCATCCGCAACATCGCGTTCGTCGGCCATGCCGGCGTGGGCAAGACCACGCTGTTCGAAGCGCTGCTGCTGGCCGGCGGCGCGATCCAGGCACCGGGCACGGTCGAGCGCGGCAACACGGTGTCGGATACCGACAGCCAGGAGAAGGCCCGCGTACATTCGATCGACACGTGCATCGCACATCTGGATCGGGACGATTGCCACCTCAACCTGATCGACACCGCCGGCTATGCCGATTTCCGCGGCGCCACGCTGGCCGCGCTGGCCGCGGTGGAAACCGTGGCGATCGTGGTCAACGCGATCAACGGCATCGAGCACGGCACCCGCCGCATGATGATGCATGCGAAGCAGCGCGGACTTGCGCGCATGCTCGTGGTCAACAAGATCGACTTCGACGGCGCCAACCTGGCGGCTGTGGTGGATGCGCTGCGCGAGGAGTTCGGCAACGAATGCCTGCCGGTGAACCTGCCCGCCGGACGTGGCACGCGCGTGCTGGACTGCTTTTTCCACAGCGAAGGCGCCACCGATTTTTCTTCGCTGGCCGAGGCGCATCAGCGCATCCTCGACCAGGTCGTCGAAATCAACGAAACCATGATGGACCAGTACCTCGACGCGGGCGAAGGCGCACTGACCCCGCAGCAGTTGCACGATGCGTTCGAGCAGTGCCTGCGTGAAGGCCATCTGGTACCGATCTGCTTCGTCAGCGCGCGCACCGGCGCCGGCGTCAACGAACTGCTGGATGTCGCCACGCGGCTGCTGCCGAATCCGGCCGAAGGCAATCCGCCACCCTTCGTGCGCAGCGATGGCTCGCCGCTGGCGGTCAGCGCCGATCCGGCCAGTCATGTGATCGCCGACGTGTTCAAGATCGTCAACGATCCGTTCGTGGGCAAGCTCGGCGTCTTCCGCGTGTGGCAAGGCACGATCCGCCGCGACAGCCAGTTGCTGGTCGACGACGGCCGCAAGCCGTTCAAGGTCGGCCATCTGTTCCGGCTGCAGGGCAAGACGCATGTGGAGATCGAGGCGGCGATCCCGGGCGACATCGCCGCAGTGGCGAAGATCGAGGACATCCACTTCGACGCGGTGCTGCACGACTCGCACGACGAGGATCGGATCGCACTGGCGCCGCTGACGTTTCCGTCGCCGATGTTCGGCCTCGCACTGGAGCCGAAGCACAAAGGCCATGAGCAGAAACTCTCCAACGCGTTGGGACGGCTGGCCGAGGAGGATCCGTGTTTCCGCGTGGAGCACCACAAGGAGCTCAACGAGACGGTGGTGCGCGGGCTGTCCGACCTGCATCTGAAGGTGATGCTGGAGCGCATGCGCGAACGTTACGGGGTCGAGGTGGTGACCCATCCGCCACGCATCGCCTACCGGGAAACCATTTCCGGCCAAGCCGAAGGCCATCACCGTCACAAGAAGCAGACCGGCGGCGCCGGCCAGTTCGGCGAAGTGTTCCTGCGGGTGGAGCCGCTCGAACGCGGGACCGGTTTTGAATTCGTCGATGCGGTGAAAGGCGGCGTGATTCCCGGCCAGTTTCTGCCGGCGATCGAGAAAGGCGTGCGTCAGGCGATGGAGCATGGCGCGATCGCCGGCTATCCGCTGCAGGATCTGCGGGTGACCGTGTACGACGGCAAATACCATCCGGTCGACTCGAAGGAAGTCGCCTTCATCAGCGCCGGCAAGAAGGCGTTTCTCGACGCGATCGGCAAGGCGCGGCCCATCGTGCTGGAGCCGATCGTCAACGTCGAGGTGGCGATTCCCGAACACAACGTGGGCGACGTCACCGGCGGCCTCGCCGGCAAGCGCGCACGCATCATGGGCACCGACACCCAGCGCGGCGGCGAGCTGGTGATCAAGGCACAGGCGCCGCTGGCAGAGCTGGTCGACTACCCCACCGAACTGAAATCGATGACCGGCGGCCGCGGCCGCTACAGCCTCGACCTCAGCCACTACGAGCCCGTACCGCCGACCGTGCAGAAGCAGCTCAGCGAGGCGTGGAAACCGCACGCGGAAGAGGATTGAGGTACGGCGGGCAACCGCTATGCCCTATTGCACCATGTGGGAGCGACTTCAGTCGCGATGCTCTTGCTTCACTAGTTTTTGGCACACATCGAAGAGCATCGCGACTGAAGTCGCTCCCACAAACATGCAGGCATCCCACACCGCGGTAGACCCACTACAGCCGACTGCTGCGCTTCACCGCGAGATAGCGCTCGATCAGCGCGCCGGACAATTCCGCGCAACTGACGTCGAGCGTGTTCACGCCTTCGCGACGCAGGCCTTCGTGCACGCGCTCGCGTTCGGCCAGGTAGTGCATCGCGGCCGCGCTGCGGATGCTGGTTTCCAGCTCGTCGCCCGGCTCGATCGCGGCGCGGTCCAACGCCAGTTCGCGCAGGCTGACCAGCATCACCAGATGCCGCTTGGCCAGCATCGATACTGCCATGCGCAATTCCGCGTCGTCCTCGTCGCGCACGTTGGTGATCAGCACCACCAGTGCGCGGCGCTGCTGGTGCGCCTGCAGCGCGCTGGCCGCGGCGAGGTAGTCGGTGGACAGCGGCATCGCGTGCAAGTCGTAGCCGGCGCCCAGCAGCATGTCCATGCCACCATTGCCGTGTTGCGGCGGCAGCCAGCGCTGCTGCTGGCCGGTGCAGGCCAGCATGCCGACCGCGTCACCCTGGCGCAGCGCGATACTGGCCAAGGCCAGCGATGCGTTCAGCACATGATCGAAATGCGCCAGCTGATCGTCCTGCGCCAGCATGCGGCGACCGCAGTCGAGCATCAGCACCACCTGCTGGTTGCGCTCGTCGCGATACTCGCGCGAGATCAGCCGGCTGCTGCGCGCGGTGGCTTTCCAGTCGATCTTGCGCAAGCTGTCGCCGACGCGGTAGTCGCGCAGTTCCTGGAACTCGGTGCCTTCGCCGCGGCGCCGCTGCAGCCGCGCGCCGACGCTGCGCGAAGCCAGCTCCACGCTGAGTCCGGCCAGCTCGGCCAGCGACGCGAAATTCGGATACACGCGCACCGTCGACGGCGTGCCGACCACGCGGCGCGAAGACCAGCAGTGCCACGGCGAACGCAACTGCAGATGGCAACCGTCGAAGCCGAATTGGCCGCGCGCGTCCGGCGTCACCGTGTAGTCGAGCAGCATGTCGCTGCCCGGCGGCAACGAAAGTTTGCGCGGCATGCCGCGCACGGCCCAGCCGCCCGGATGCAGATCGTGCAGCCGCAGGTGCTGGGTGCGCGCCGCAGACGCGCGCAGACGCAGACCGACCCGCGCCTCCGGCCCCAGCGGCATCACCGGCGATACGTCGCGCTGCACGCTGGGCGAAGGCAGCCGCCGCAGACGCCAGCCGTCGACCAGCGCCAGCATCGCGATGACGGCGCCGCAGGCCAGCCATGCCGACAACGGCAGCCACGCCAGGCTGGCCAGCACACCGATCACGGTCCAGCCGGCCAACAGCCACAGCAGGGGCGGGGCGGGTCGCATCATTGGCGTGGCGCAGGCACCTTGTGCAGTAGCGCCCTGAGCAAGTCGTCGGGCCGCTGGCGTTCGATCAACGCTTCCGGCGCCAGCATCAGCCGATGCCGCAACGCCGGCAGCGCCACCGCGCGCACGTCGTCGGGCGTGACGAAATCACGGCCATCGAGCACCGCTTGCGCGCGCGCCAGCCGCGCCAGCGCCAGCCCGCCGCGCGGACCCGCGCCGCCGATCACGCCCGGCCATTCGCGCGTGGTGCGCACGATGCGCACGGCGTAGTCGGTCACCGCCGCATCCATGCGGATCGCGGCGACGCCTTGCTGCAAAGCCATCAGTTCGGCCTGGCTCATCACCGGCTGCACGCGCGAGACATCGAGGTCGGCGGCGACCTTGCCGTTGACCACGCTGGCGACCATCCGGCTTTCGTCCTCCGCGCTGGGATAGCCGATCACCACCTTGATCAGGAAGCGGTCCAGCTGCGCTTCGGGCAACGGGTAGGTGCCCTCCTGCTCGATCGGATTCTGCGTGGCCACCACCATGAACGGCGCCGGCAACGCGAAGCGGCGACCTTCGATGGTCACCTGCCCTTCCTGCATCGATTCGAGGAGCGCGGCCTGCGTCTTTGCCGGTGCGCGATTGATCTCGTCGGCCAGCAGCAGGTTCGCGAACACGGGGCCGCGGCGGATCTGGAAGCGCTCGGTCTTCGGATCGTAGATCGCGTGACCGGTGACATCCGCCGGCATCAGGTCGGGGGTGAACTGGACGCGCCCGAAGGTGCAGCCGACCGATGCGGCCAGCGCGCGCACCAGCAAGGTCTTGCCCAGCCCGGGCACGCCTTCGATCAGCACGTGGCCGGCGGCGAGCAAGGCCAGCAAGACCTGGTCGAATACTTCGGCCTGGCCGATGAAGGCCTGCGCGACCTGCACGCGCAGCGCGCGTGCGTGCGCGCCGAGTTCGTCGATCGAAAGCGGTACCGGTGGGATGACCGGCACGGCGGCGAGTGTCTCGGTGGTCATGGGCGGCTCCTGAGTCGCGCCAGGGTGATGATGCATGCGCGAAACGCCTGCGCGTTCGCGGGTGACTGGAAGGCCTGGGCGATCTGCGCGGCATCGATCCCGCTGCGCTCCGCCAGGCGTGTGTAGAGCGCGTCGCCATTGAGCATCGCGCAGGCCGGATCGCGCCGGCGCTGACGCGCCAACACCGTGTGACAGGCCAACTGGTGCAGGCTGCGGCCGCCGTCGCGGCGATACAGAAATTCACCGGCGGCCTGCACGTGTTCGAGCAGGGCGCGTCGATGCATCGCCGGCGCCGGCATCAATGGGCCAAGCCGGGCACTGCGCATGGCCATCCAGCCGGCCAGCAGCAAGGTCAGCGCCAGCAATGCCGGCCAGCCGTCGCGCAACAGCATCCTGAGGAACGAAATGCCGTCCAACGCGTACACCAGATAGATCTCGCCGCGGCCCATATTGGGCGCCAGCAGACGCCAGCCGAAACGCTGCGCCGAGGTCTGCTTCAGCGCATTGCGCGAAAGAGTGTTCAAGTTGACCAGCAGGCTGACCGAACCCCTCCCCATCCGGGTGCGGGCAAACAAATAGCCATCCTGCGGATCACCGATTGCCGCATCGACGGCTGCGGCAGCCGCCGACGAGAGCAGGAAGCGGCGGCCGCACAAGGCAACTCCGTTCGCGTCGTCGTCGCCAGCAGCGCCCGCCGCGCCGATGGTGCTGCAGGCATAGTCCGCCTGGCGCGGATCGAGCAGTTGCAGCGCTTCGAACAGCGGCGTGTGCACCGCCGTGACGGTCGACCCGGGCGACATCAGCAGATGCCCTCCGCCACGCACCCACGTCGCGATCCGCGTGGCGCCATCCGCATCGACCCGCGCCGCATCGTCGCCCAGCACCAGCGTGTCGCCGGGATGCAGCGGCATCTTCTGCGGATCCAGCGTGGCCAGCGCGGTCGCCGACACGTTCAACCGCTGCAAGGTCAGCTCCAGCGCAAGGAAGCGGTTGTAGCGCGCCTCGCCCTTGGCGGCCACCGTTTCGGTGACGTCCTTGTGCTCGAACGTGGCGAAGAACGCGCCGACCAGGAGCAGCAGCACGCCCAGCACCAGCAGAGCCGTGTAAAGCGGTTTGCGGTTCATGCGGAAGCTCCCGCTTCCACCGGCCAGCCGCTAAGCAGATGTTCCATTCCGGCGTCGTCCGGGTAACGCCCCGCATAAGCGGCGAACTGCCAGGTGCGCACGATCGCGATGGCACGCTGTGCGCGCGCCGGATCGTCGATCGCCGCGGCCTGGCGCAACCAGTCCGCCTCGGTCGCATCCGCCGATGGCGGTACCTTCAGCAGCCGGGCCGTCTGTTCCACGCAACCGCGGTACAGCAGCGCCAGCGCCTCGCGCTGATGCTGTGCCTGCCACAACGCGCGGGCGGCGCCGGCCAGATCCGCGGGCAGCGGCGCGTCCGCCACGACACTCACGCGCACACCCGGCGACATTGCCGATGCCGGCTCGTCGGGTGTCGGCGCCAGCTGTCCACGCCAGCGCCAGGCAAAACGCAACAGCGCAGCGATCGCCACGATCAGCAGCAGCCACATCAGGGCCTTGAATACGATCGCCAGCGCGGCGCCGAACGCCGGGAACGGTATCGGCTGTGCGTTGGGCTGCGCCTTGGGCGTGTATTTGAACACCCACTTTCGCGTCGTGTATTCGCCACCGAAACGGGGGTCACGGTAGGTCTCCGCCGCCGCCGCGGCGAAACGCGCGTCGGCGCTGTCAACCGGCTGCCGGAACACTTGCTGCAGCGATGTTGCCGAGGGCTTCCGAGGCACGCCAGACGGCGTCGCCGCCTGGCCCGACAGCGGCCAGGCGCAGGTACAGGCCAGCAACATGCCAAGTACCTTGCCGAGTCCTTGCAGCCGCGTGCGCATGCGGCGGAATGCCAGATCGATATCCCACGCTTCCAGCTGGGTGCGCCGGTTGAGATACAGCGCGAATCCGCAGGCCACGTACAGCGGCTCGATCGCGCTCATCGCCAGATACGCCATGGCTGCGGCCAGCAGCAGCCAGGCCGTCGAAGCGTCGCGCACGTCGTTGCGGAAAAAGTCGCCCAGCGAATCCGCGCGCCATTCGTGCGGTATCAGCATCGCCCCCAGCAACCACGCACTGAGAAACAGCACCAGTTCGAACTGCAGGCAACCATAGGTCAGCAGACTGGTGTCCGCCACAATGCGGCGGCGCAGCACTTTCCAGCGCGCCGAGCGCAGCTTGCGTGGCGCTCCTTCGAGCAATTCCATCGGCAGACGCAGCGCGCGATTGCTGTCGATGCGCAGCCAGCTGAGCGCGGCCACCGTGCTGCGCCAGCTCCACTGGCGCTGGCCGCGCAGAGTTTCGCGCCAGTTCGGCGTGCGATCAAACACCGCCCGCGACAGCACGTACAGCGGCAGCCGGTCGAACAGCGGCTTCAGCCACCACATCAACACCAGGCCCAGCCATGGCAGATCCAGCATCACGCCGAGCGCATTGCAGATCACGAACACCGGCAAGGTGAAGGCGAACCACGCCGACCACACGGCGCCGGCATTCGCGCGCAACATGGCGGCACCGAGATCCAGCGCCTCGCGCGGCGCGCGCGGCCGCAGCACCACACTGATCCGCTCAAGCTCCATGCGAGGTTCCCCTGCCGCCGCGCCACAGCCAGCCGAGCACCAGCAGCCACAGCAGCGCGCCGCTGCCGAACTTCAGCACATCCGGCAACGCCGCGATCGACGACCAGTACGCCTCGACGAAGGCCGCAGCCAGCAACATCGCGAACGCGCCCAGCGCCAATTGCGCACCGACCCAGCCGGCGGCGACCAGCGCCGGCCCGCGCCGCTGCCGGCCCGGTGCCAGCAAGGTCAAGCCGAGCTGCAAGCCGGCGCCGCCGGCGATCACCAGCGCGCTCAATTCGAGCGCCGAATGCCCGACCACGAAACGCCAGAACGGGCCGCCATAACCGATCGCGGTGAGATGCCCGGCCACGCCGCCGATCAGCACGCCGTTGGCGCCCAACACGTAGATCGCGCCGACGCCGAAGAACAGGCCAGAGGCAAACGTGCGGAACGCGATGCTGACATTGTTCATCACGTAAAAACCGAACATCTGCATGTCGGTGCCGCTGCTGCGGCCGAGGTGCGTATTCGCCGGGTCGTACATCTTCTCGACATCGGCGAGCTGGGCACTGCTGAATACCGTATGCGCCAGCTCGGGGCGCACCTGCATCAGCACCAGGGTGATCAGGGCCGGCATATAGAACAGCACCGCGGCCGCGGCCATGCAGCGCCATTGCGCGCGCACCAGGCGCGGGAACCCCGCGATCAGGAAGCTGGCTACCCGATGCCAGCGCGGCGCCGGCGGTCGATACATCACGCGATGGCCTTGCTGCACGATGCGCTGCAGCCGATCGGTCACTTCATGGCTGTAACCGCGTCCGCGCGCCAGCGCCAGGTGGTGACAGAGACGCCGGTACGACACCGGAAAATCCAGCGCCTGCTCCTGCCGCATGGTGCGCTTCGGCTGCCGTTCCAGCGCGCTCAGCCACGACTGCAGGCTGTCCCACTCACCACTGTGCAACGCCACGAAACGCTCCTGCTTCATGGCCGTCCCAGCAACCAGTTGGCATGCCCGATCAGCTGCCGCACCGCCGCGCTATCGTTGCGCCCGGTCAGCGGCGTGAGCAGGTTGGCCAGTTCCTCCTGCCGCTGCGGGGTGAGCTGACCCGAGCGTTCGGCGAACTCCACCAGCGCAGCCTGTTCGTCGGCCACCAGCACCACGGGCAGCGGCACTGCCGCCTGGGACGGTACTTGCTGTCCCGCCGGCAGCTCGCTGACATGAATCACCATCGTGCCCGCGACGATGTCGCCGAGCCGGCGCGCGTGCGGATCGATCAGCGTGCTGATCAGGCCCACGCCATACACGCCCGGCAACGCATCCACCACACGCAGCAGGTTGCGCACCACCGACGGCAGCCAGGTCACCGGCGTGCCGTCCGCGTTGACCACGCGCAGACCCAACGCGCGCTTGCCCAGGGTCTGCCCGCCCAACCAGACCTCGCACACCACCGAGTACGCCCACATCAGCGCGAACAGCAGCAGCAAGGCCAGCCCTTTGCCGCCCACGCCGAACAGCGAGAGTGGGATCGCCGCCAGCATGAACACGCCCATGCGCAGAAACAGATCGACCGTCCACGCCTGCGCGCGCGGGAGAGCTCCCGCCGCGCGCAAGTGCAAGGAAATGCCTTCGGGTGTCTCGATCTCGCGAATGGTGTCGAGCATCAAACGTTGACGACAATCGTATCGGCGATCAGATCGTGCAGGCAGCGGCGCTCCTTGCCGAAGATAAGCAGAGGGTCGACCAGATTGATCAGCCTGCCGACGACAGGAATCAGGCTGATCAGGACGACCGGCACCACCCGCAGGAAGATGTAGCGCGCCAACCCGATGCGGCTGCCGTCGGTACGCACGATGGCAATATCCAGCGCACGCTTGCCGATGGTCTGGCCGCTGCGATGAATCATCATGCAGTTGACGATGAATATGCCGATCAACAAGGCCAGGCCCAGCAGTATCACACCCACCATCGGCGCGGCGGGCTTCAACCCTTGCTTGACGTCAACCGCCATGGTGGCGCCCCAGACGACCGGGAGGACCCAGACCAGATTGATCAGGCCATCCAGCAGCGCAGCACCCAGACGCCTGCCACGTTCGGCCTTGCGGTTTTCCAGATCATGCGCGTCCCATGCAGCCACATCGTCGACCACGGCCGTTGGCGCGGCATACGGATTCGTTTCCATCGCTTCCCTCCCCTTGTCGCTGTCCTCGCGGCCCTCCCCCATGTCGGGCCACGATGGCGAGTATAGAAGCGAATTTTGACCGTTGCCTACCGCTTCGGCTTGAGCAGTGTGCCGGTGCATTTCGGCGACCCGCACAGACAGACCCACAGCTTTTTCAGGCGCGCGGTATGCGGTACATCCAGCACGATGCCGTAGTCGTAGGTGAGCTCTTCGCCTGGCTTGATCGCGCGGATCGTCTCGATCAGCACCTTGTCCTTGCGCGGATCGCCGCTGGCGCTTTCCTCGACCACGGCGCGGCAGTTCGGTGCGCAGCTGTGGTTGATCCAGCGCGCGCTGTTGCCGTGCTGGTTCGCGTCGATGATGTAGTCGTCGTTGAGCGTAAACAGGAAGGTATGGCCGGTCTCGCCGCCGTCGCCATACAGTTCGTCGGCCTCGGCATGGGTCAGCAGCTTGCCCTTGTACTGGATGATCTCCTCGCCTTTGGCGATGGCGCTGGCGGCGAAGACTCCGTTGCCGTGGATCGGTGAACGGCGGGCGATGATGCGACGTGCTGAGGTCATGGGCGGATCTGCTGGCTCTTGGGAACGGACCGCCGATGATGCCCGTTGCGGAGCGTCATGGGAATTTCCGCCAACTTTGCTAAGATTCAAACAATCGTTTGAGGTAAAGCCATGAAACGACTGCTGCAAGGATTTCTGCTTGTCCTGCTGACCGCCGGCCTGGTCGCCGGCCTGACCGCCTGCGGCCCGGCAAAGAAGAGCGTCTATCCGCCCACCGTGAGCATCCAGCAATTGTCCGTGTTGCCTAGCGGCCAATGGCAATTGACCGTGCGCATCCAGAACAACAGTTACGGCGAGATGGATTTCAAATCGCTGGACGGCCAGTTGCAGATCGCCGAGCTGGTGCCGATCCGGCTGCACGCGGTGTTCAAGCGGGACATCCCGGCGCTCACCGGCGACGTGGTGCAGCTCGACGTGCTGCCCACTACGGCGATGGTGCAGGCGCTGCAGACGATCGCCGGCAAAGGCAGCAGCGGCACGCTGGCTTACCGCGTCAGCGGCAGCACCAGCGCCAAGCCCGAACAGGAAGACAAACCGCGCGACTTCGACTTCAACGGCAACGACTGGATCTCGCCGGTGCCGGGCATCGCCAATACCTACCGCTGACTCTTTCCGGGACATCGCCCTCCACCGCATGTCTCCTCTATCCCAGGAACTACCATGACTGCTTACAAGGCTCCCCTCGATGACCTGCGCTTCGCCCTGTTTGACGTGCTGGGCGCCGAAAAGACCTTGACCGGCCTGCGCGGCGGCGAAGCGCACAGCCGCGATCTGCTGGACGCCGTGTTGGAGGAAGCCGGCCGCCTCAGCGAGCAGTTGCTGGCGCCGACCAACGGTCCCGCCGACGAGGAAGGCTGCCATTTCGACAAAGCCACCCAGACGGTGACCACACCGAAGGGGTTCAAGGAGGCGTTCAAGCAGTTCGCCGAAGGCGGCTGGACCGGCCTGACCAACCCCGAGGCCTATGGCGGCCAGGCGCTGCCCGGCGTGCTCGGCACCGCCACCACCGAGATATTCCAATCCGGCAATCTGGCGTGGAGCCTGTACCCGCTGTTGTCCGAGGGCGCCACCCATGCCATGGAGTTGCATGGCGAGGAGTGGCAGCGCGAGCGCTTCATGAAGCCGATCATCGAAGGCCGCTGGACCGGCACGATGTGCCTGACCGAGCCGCAGGCCGGCTCCGACCTCGGCCTGCTGAAGACCCGCGCCGAACCGGCTGGCGACAAGACCTACAAGATCACCGGCACCAAGATCTTCATCAGCGCCGGCGAGCACGACCTCACCGAGAACATCGTGCACCTGGTGCTGGCCCGCCTGCCCGACGCGCCGGAAGGCAGCCGCGGCATCTCGATGTTCATCGTGCCGAAATTCAAGGTGAACGAGGACGGCTCGCTAGGCGCGCGCAACACGGTCGCCGCCGGCGCGATCGAACACAAGATGGGCATCCATGCGTGCTCCACCTGCGTGATCAACCTGGACGGCGCCGAAGGCTATCTGATCGGCCAGCCGAACAAGGGCTTGATGGCAATGTTCACCATGATGAATGCAGCGCGCCTGTCCGTCGGCGTGCAGGGCCTGGCGCTGGCCGAGCGGGCGCTGCAGAACAGCCTCAACTACGCCCGCGAACGGCTGCAGTCGCGTTCGGCGTCCGGCCCGAAGTTCCCCGACAAACCGGCCGACAATCTGCTGGTGCAGCCGGACGTGCGCCGCATGCTGCTGACCCAGCGCGCCTTCGTCGAAAGCTCGCGCGCGCTCCTTCTGTACACCGCGCTGCAGACCGACATCGAATCGCGCGCCACCGATGAAGCCGCGCGCAAGGCTGCCGGCGAACTGGTGGCGTTCCTGATCCCCATCGCCAAGGGCATGGTCACCGAGCTGGCGCAGGAGTGCACCAAGGAAGCGCTGCAGATCTACGGCGGCCACGGCTACATCGCCGAGAACGGCGTGGAGCAGTTCGTCCGCGACGCGCGCATCATCACGCTGTACGAAGGCACCACCGGCATCCAGGCCGCCGACTTGCTCGGGCGCAAGATCCTCCAGCTGCAAGGTGCAGGCTTCAAGCATTTCCTCGAGGAAATCAGCGCGTTCTGCCAGCAGCACAGCGCCGACGAAGCCTTGCGCCCGTACATCGCCCCGCTCGCCATTGCGACCAAGAACTGGAGCGATCTCACCTTGAAACTGGCCCAGCGCGTGCAAGCGAACCCGGAGGAACTCGGCGCCGCTGCCGTCGACTACCTGTACTACTCCGGCTACGTCGCACTGGCCTACATGTGGGCACGCAGCCTGGCGGCTGCCACGACCGGCACGCAGTCCGCCGCGTTCAAGCAGGCCAAACGCGACACTGCGAGCTTCTACTTTGCACGCATCCTGCCGCGTACGCTGATGCACAACGCAGCGATCGAAGCCGGAGTGGCAACGCTGCCGGAGATTGTCTGAATCAGCCGGCCATTGGCGACAAAAATGGCCCGGCACACCCGGGCTTTTTTTGTCGCCGTGCTATCCGACTGGAACACCCGTTTGGCGCTTTACATTCCCCCCATGAATTGCCGACTGCCTGACCATCTGTTGTGCCACGGGCTACCCGGCAAGCTTGCATGCCGATTTTCAAGGTAACGCCAGTATTCACACGGAGCTGATACGCTCGTGCCAGTGGAAAGCAGGCTGGAAAGTATGAATACCGGCGCATTCACCATATCCATCGACTTCGAACTCTATTGGGGTGTGCGCGATACGCGCAGCCTCGATGATTATCACGAACGTCTGGATGGTGTCAGGCAGGCCATCCCCCGCATGCTGAGCCTGTTCGAGCAGCATGATATTCACGCCACGTGGGCGGTCGTGGGTTTTCTGTTTTGCCATGATCGCGATGAGGCGCTGTCGGCGGCGCCGTCCGAAAGGGCCGGCTACGAGAACCGCGCGCTCTGCCCTTACCGCTATCTGGAACAATCGACTGATCTTGTCGAGCGCTACCATTTCGCGCCGGCTCTGGTCGAGCTGATTGCCGCAACGCCACAGCAGGAAGTGGCGAGCCACACGTTTTCGCATTACTACTGCCGCGAAGCCGGCCAGACGGCGGCGACGTTCAGCGCCGATATCGCCGCTGCCATCCGCATCGCCACGGAACGAGGCCTCGCCATCCGCAGTCTGGTGTTTCCCCGCAATCAGTGGCATCCCGATTATCTGGCGGTACTGGCGGAGCACGGCATCACCGCTTATCGCGGCAACGAGCATGGCTGGCTGTATGCCGCCACCGATCACGTCGGGCAAAACACCGTGCGCCGAATGGGTCGCCTGCTGGACAGCTACATCAACCTAAGCGGCCATCACACGTATACGCTGGAAAGCTGCGCCGGCAAACTGCCGTTCAACTTTCCGGCCAGCCGCTTCCTGCGTCCGCACGACCCGCGCCTGGCATGGCTGGACGGCTTGCGGCTACGCAGGATCACGCAAGCCATGCGCCACGCCGCGATACACCATGAGGTCTTCCACCTGTGGTGGCATCCGCACAATTTCGGCGCCCATACCGATCAGAACATACGTTTCCTGGAGCGCGTACTCGAGGAGTTCGAACGGCTGCGCCGCCGTTATGGCATGCGCTCGCTGGGCATGGCCGAACTCGCCGACGCGCTGGCCGCACGATGACCCCACGGCGTCCCCGCATCGTCATGTTGTGCGGCGATGGATTGTCGTCCTGGTTCATGTACAACGCGCTGGCGGCCGAGGCGGAGATCCTCGCCGTAGTGGTGGAGCGCAAGCCTTCGTCACGGGCCATGATCCGACACCGGCTGCGCCAGCTGGGGTGGTTTACGGTCATCGGCCAGCTGGCTTTCATCGCGTTCAACCGGCTGCTGGCGCGATGGCAGCAGCGCCGCATCGATGAGCTTGTCCAGCGCTATGCATTGCAGGCGACCTTGCCGCCGGCGGACATCACTCATCGCGTACCCAGCATCAACGCCGCCGCAGTGCGCCGGCTGCTCAAAAAACTCGATCCCGATGCGGTCGTGGTGAACGGCACGCGTATCATTTCGCGCACCGTGATCGACTGCATCGAACGTCCCTTCATCAACACGCATGTCGGCATCACGCCGCGTTACCGCGGAGTGCACGGCGGCTACTGGGCGCTGGTCCACGACGATGCCGAGAACTGCGGCGTCACCGTCCACCTGGTGGATGCAGGAGTGGATACCGGTGGTGTGCTGTACCAGCAGCGGATCCGTGTCGAGCGCAGCGACGGCTTCAATACCTATCCGCTGCATCAGCTGGCCGCTGCGATTCCGCTGATGAAGCAGGCGTTGCGTGACGTATTGGACGGCACTCTTGTCAGCCGCGACGGTGTCGGCCCATCCAAACTCTGGTATCACCCTACCCTGGGCCAATACCTCAGGTACCGGTTTACGAAGTCGGTCAAATAGAACCGGGGGTCGCGGCGACCCGAAGACCCTTTCCTTCCCGACTCACTTACCGGTGACGCCGCGGAACGCCTGCCCGCTCATTCGCAGGTATTGCTGGATCAGCGCTTCATGCGCGGCGTCGGCAAGCATCAGCTCGCACGCCATGGCGTCCTGCACCGCGGCAAGGCTCGCCGCCGTCGGCGCGGGTGGCGGGGTTTTGACGATCTGCAACTGCGGCACTTCAACCGTGGCGGTTTTGGAGTCGAGCAGATAAGAGATGTCGTAGGCATGGTCGCTCATGCGGTGAATAAAGCAACATGCTTGCCAACACAGGCGAAGCAAGCGGATTTCGGCCTATTTCGGGAGTCTGGCGCCGTTTCTGCAGGGTTCCGATACCTGCACGCGGGCTCGCTTCGGCCACCGTTTGACGCGCCAGGTACCGATTTGGACGAGATGCGTCACACCCTCTCCGTCACAGCGATTCGCCTGGGCCGCTGCGTTGACTCCGCTCATCGCGGCGCCATTCCGATCTTTCGGTGTTGCCGTGATTGAGTCCCGCTGGGCCCGATTCGTTGCGCTACGCTAAGCCGGCTATCCGCCCAAGGGGTCCCCATGAAATCGAACCGTATCGCTGCCGGGTTCAGGCCCGCGTTGTTCGCCCTGCTGTTCACGCTGAGTGGCGTATCGCTGGCCACCGACACGCCGCAAGCCAAGTATCCGAATTACCCCAGCGAGACGCCGGCCAGGTTTGTGCCGGCTACCGACAGTTACGACTACGTATCGCGCGACGTAATGATCCCGATGCGCGATGGGGTAAAGCTGCACACCGTCATCCTGATCCCGAAAGGCGCGCAGCACGCCGGCATCCTGCTCACCCGCACGCCGTACGATGCGAAAGTATTGACCACACACACGATGAGTGGCCACCTGGGCCCCATGCTGCAGGGCTACGACAATGCCACCGACGTCATCGTCGAGGACGGCTACATCCGCGTGGTGCAGGACGTGCGCGGCAAGTACGGTTCCGAAGGCGACTACGTGATGAACCGGCCCGTGCACGGGCCGTTGAACCCCACCCCGGTGGATGACGCCACCGACACCTGGGACACCATCGACTGGCTGGTGAAGAACATTCCCGAGTCGAACGGCAAGGTCGGCACGCTAGGTATTTCCTACGACGGCTTCGAGCCGCTGATGGCGCTGGTCAATCCGCATCCCGCGCTCAAGGTGTCGGTGCCGATGAATCCGATGGTCGACGGCTGGATGGGCGACGACTGGTTCCACAATGGCGCGTTCCGCCAGCAGAACCTGAGCTACATCTACGAACAGACCGCCAGCCGCGACAACAGCATCAAATGGTGGACGAACTACCACGACGAGTACGACTTGTTCATGCACTACGGTTCCGCCGGTGCGCTGGCCCGCGCGTACGGCATGGAACAGCTCGGATTCTGGAACAAGCTGCTGGCGCATCCCGCCTACGACAGTTTCTGGAGCGACCAGGCGGTGGACAAAGTGCTCGCCGCACAGCCGCTCAAGGTACCGGTGATGCTGGTGCACAGCCTGTGGGACCAGGAAGACATCTACGGCGCGCTGGCCGTCTACAGGGCGATCAAGCCGAAAGCCTCCGGTGGCGGCATGGTGAAGCTGGTGATGGGCCCATGGCATCACGGCCAGGAGATCGACGAAGGCAGCTCGCTGGGCGCGATCCAATTCGGCAGCGACACCGCCCAGTATTTCCGCGAACACATCCTGCGTCCGTACCTAGCGCAATACCTCAAGGACGGCGCACCCAAAGCCGACATCGCCGCAGTCACCGCCTTCCAGACCGGCACCAATCAATGGCAGCGGCTGGATCGCTGGCCGCTGGCCTGCACCGACGGCTGCCCCACGAAGAGCCGTGCGCTGTACCTGGAAGCCGGCAACAAGCTCGGCTTCACGGCACCCGCTGCCGGCGCCGACTACGACGAATACATATCCGATCCCGCCCATCCCGTGCCGTTCCGCGCACGCCCGATCCAGCCGGTCGGCTACGATCCCGGCCAAACCTGGTCGCAATGGCTGGTCGACGATCAGCGCGAAGCATCCGGCCGCACCGACGTGCTGAGCTATGTCTCCGACGTGCTCACCACGCCGCTGAAAATCAGCGGCGCACCCGAAGTGCATCTGGTCGCTTCCACCAGCGGCAGCGACAGCGACTGGGTGATCAAGCTGATCGACGTCTATCCCGATCAGGTCGCCGCGCAACCGGGGATGGGCGGCTACCAGCTCGCCGTGGCGATGGACATCTTCCGCGGCCGCTATCGCGAAAGCTTCACCGATCCCAAACCGATCGCCGCGAACCAACCCCTGCCCTACCGCTTCGCACTACCTTCGGCCAACCACGTCTTCCTGCCCGGCCACCGCATCATGGTGCAGGTGCAATCGAGCTGGTTCCCGCTGTACGACCGCAACCCGCAGACCTTCGTACCGAACATCTTGCTGGCCAAACCGGCGGATTACGTGAAGGCTACGCAGCGCGTGTATCACGCACCGGCGCAGGCGAGCTTTATTGCATTGCCGGTGGTGGGCAACTGAGCGTCCTTCCTCCCCTGCGACGCGGGGGAGGAACGCGCAAGGCCATGCTGCTCGCGGCTACGGTTGACCGGCTCGCACTGCCTGTGCGTGCAGCGCGAGAATCCTGCGCAATTCCAGGATCGCCGCCGGAGTTTCCTGCACGCTGTGCCATGACGGCACGGCGAGTTCGGAGTCGGCGCCATCGAGGTGCGCGCTCTGGTACGGCACGACGCCGTCGCTGCTGGTGACGAGCGGGCCGGCAGGTTTGTAGTCGCCGATGATGGTGTGATAGCGCACGCGCGGCGAGATCGGCAGGTTGGCGGCGGCGACGATGAAAGGGTCGGTGTCGCTGAGGTTGTCGATGCTGTTGGGTATGCGCAGCGGCGTGGCCGTGCCGGAACCTTCACCCTTCAGCAGATCGGACAGGCTGGCCACTTCCTTGAGCACGTTGACCGGCAGGCGGATCAGGTTGCCGATCCAGCGCGCCAGCCGATGCTGCGCGTATGGCGTGCCGCGATGCGGCGACGCGAGGAACACGGCGCGGGTGACCTGCGGCATCGGCGTGAACTGCAGATAGGGCGCGAGACGTTTGCGCACGCGTGCGCGCTTCTCCGGCGAGAGATTGGCGCGCAGGGGCACGACATCCCACAGTTTGTCGCCGCTCGATGACACCAGCAGCCGCGCGATGACGCCGCCCATGCTGTGGCCGACCAGCACCATGTTCTGCGAGGCGCGCGCACGGCCGGATGGATCGAAATGCTGCAGGGTCGTGTCGAGCGCCTTGTGGATCTGCGCGAGGTTCACCGCGACGGGCGCGTTGGTCGGATAGTAGACCTCCCATACCTGGTAATTGCGGCGCAGGTATTCGTCGCCCATGACTTCGTTCGCCACGTTGATCCACGCCTCGGGACTGCTGGCCAGGCCATGCAGCATGACCACGGTGAGGCGATCGGGATCGTACGGCTGCATCAACAGCACGCGCGGCGTGGTGATACCGCCTTCGCGACCCAGCAGCGAGCGGATCGACTGGCTGGCGAACCCGGAACGCGCCAGCCACATGCCATAGGCCGCGGTGAAGTTCGCACCGAGCGGCACCATGCGACCGCCCACGGTGATGCTGCTGTCACGATACGGATCCCTCGCCAGCAGCTGCACCTGTCTCGTGGCCAGCACCTCGGCCAGCGTATGGCCATCGAAGACCAGCGCGCCAGTCATCGACACATAGCCAGGGTTGCGCCACGGCACTTCGGCGGCGTGCGATTCCGGCGACGCGACGGCGACGAAATTCGAGCCGAAGCCGTCGCGCTGGTAGACGTTGCGCAGGCCGTTGAAACGCAGGTTGGAGGCAGGAATGAGTTCCGTCGGCACACGCGCGTCGCCGGCCAGGCGCACGTCGGTCTGGGGTCGCAATACGGTCCAGCCGGCCAGCGAGGTCTGCGTCCACTGTGTGCCGAGCTGCGGCAATTCATGGAAGAAGCGGACCACCGCGCGCTGCACCGCGAAGTTGTAGAAGCCGATCACCTGCACCTGGCGCAATTCGAAGGCGCGATCGGATGGCTGGCGCACCGTGTAGAAGAGGTAGGCATAGGCATAGCGCGCGGACTGCAGGTAGGCATCGAGCGTCGCGTCGTCCATCGGCGTGCCGGCGTTCGCGCGGTCACTCTTCATCGCCTTGCTCATCCACAGTTCGGACAACGTCGAAAGCCGCTGCTCATCGGTCAGACCGCCTGAACGGGCGACGGTATCCGTGCAATCCGCGAACGCACGCGCGCAGGCATCGGCAGCGAGCGCGACCACGTTGAGCGACTGCGCCGTGCCGTCGCTCAGGCGGCCGCTGCCGAGGATGTCGGCGCGCCGTTCCGCGACATAGTCGTGCGGCTTGATGTTGCTGACCCCGACCATGGCGCACGCGCCGAGGGAAAGCAGCATGGCAAGGGCGATGCATCGCACGATCCATATCCGTGGTCCGCTACTCATGCTGCTGTGGTCCATTCGACGGGTGGCGGGGTGATTGTAGCGATCGGATTGCAAGCCGGGCTCGCTCCTGCGCCGGGCCATGCATTGTCTTCCCGCGATCAAAGCCGCAGGCTTGCGGTGGCGGTCGAGCAGCAGAGAGATGATGGTGGAGAGATGATGGCGAAGAAACTCATGGTGGTGGGCCGGGCCGTGCTATTCGTGGTGACCGCGCTGGTTACGGTCCTGTCGGGCGCGTGGGGAACGCTCGCGCTCTGGTACCAGCTGCCGGGCAGCGCGGTCGCCCGAACGCTGGGCGGCGCGACCTGGGCGCTCGCTGTGATCGCGCTTGCCGTGTTCGCGATCAGCCGGCGCAGTTGGTTGCCGCTGGGCATCTACGCGGCGATGTACGGGGCATTGCTGATCTGGTGGGCGAGCATCGCGCCGTCGAACAACCGGGTGTGGTCGGACGATGTCGCCCACATGCTGACCGGCCATGTGCAAGGCAACGCGGTCACGCTCGACAACGTACGCAATTTCACCTGGCGCACCGACGACGACTACGATGCACATTGGGAGACGCGCCATTACGACCTGGATCGCCTGGTCTCCGCCGACGCCGTGCTGTCCTACTGGGGCAGCAAGGCGATAGCGCATGCCATGATCTCGTTCGGCTTCGACGACGGCAGCCATGTGGTGTTCTCCGTGGAGATCCGCAAGAAACGCGGGGATCAGTATTCGTCGATTGGCGGATTTTTCCGCCAGTTCGAAACAACCCTGGTCGCCGCCGACGAGCGTGACATCATCCGTGTGCGTACCAACGTGCGTGGCGAGGACGACTATCTCTACCCGCTGCGCATGGACAAGGCCACCATGCGTGCGCTGTTTCTTTCCTACGTGCAGGCGGCGAACACGCTGTCCGTCACGCCGGCGTTCTACAACACGATCACGTCGAACTGCACCACGATCGTCTATCGGATGGCGCGGCAAATCGACCCCGGACTGCCGTGGGACGCGCGCCTGCTGCTGACTGGCTACCTTCCCGAATATCTCTACAAGATCGGCGCGGTGGATCGCAGCGTCCCGGTCGAGCAGCTGCGTCAGCGTGGGCGCATCACCGACAAGGCGAGAAACGCTTCCGCCTCCGATTTTTCCAGAGCCATACGCTCGGATTCCCGTTGATCGCTACGCCTAGGTCCTTGCTTCAATCCGCCAGCTCGAAACGCGTCACGCGCTTGACCGGATCGGCCTCGATCAGGGTGACTCTGACGTCGGCGCCGAGCGGCAGACTGGATGCGCTCGACACACTGGCTTCGATCGCCGGATCGCGCACGATCACGACGCCTTTGCCGGGTGCATTGGCGGCGACTTCGACGATGGCGCCATTGAAGGTTTCACCCACGCGCGGCGCCAGCACCGCAGCTTCGGCCAGATCGAGCACGGCTTTCTCGTACTGGCTGGCGCGATGCCCGGAAGCCTGCATCGTGACAGGCAGACCAGGCAACGCAGCCAGTGCCCAGGTGGGCACGGGCTGGTTCGCGCACAGCGCCACGCAGACTTCGCCGGTGTAACGATCGACGAGGCGGCGCAGCGGAGCCGTGGCGTGGGTGTATTCCGCCGCTACCGCCCACTGCACCGGCTGCGCGGGCAGCTCGCCATTGAATGCCGTGTAGCCGGCGCCGCGCAACACGGTGGTGCACGCGGTCAGCATCGCGACATGAGTGTCTTTGGCGGGATCGAGCGAACGGATGAATGCGGGATAGCTCAAGGCGTCCGGCCAGTCGATGCCCAGCGCCCTTGCGGTGATGCGCAGCCGCTGCAGCGACTGCGGCTCGGGTTCGGGTAAGGTGCGCAGCAGGCCGACCTTGGCCCGCACCATCAGTTGCGCCGCTGCCATGCCGGTCAGCAGCGATATCTGCTCGTTCCAGTCCTCGACGGCCAGACGCGCGCGGAATGCCAGCGACCAGCGGCCGTCGACCACGTCGACTTCCTGTTCCGGCAACGGCAGGCTGATGCCGCCACGCGCTTGTTCGCGCTGCTTGCGCAGCTCGCCGATCTCGCGCAGTACGGCCCACATCGGATCGGCGGTGCCGGCATCGATCTGCTGCTGCACGCCGGCATAGTTGAGCTTGGCGCGGCTGCTGACGCGGGCGCGCCGCACGTCGATGCTTGCGATCTCGCCGGTCCTGTCCAGTTCGATCGTCCACAGCAACGCGGGACGCAGCTCACCGGGCAGCAGGGACGTAGCGCCCTCGGACAGCACCTTGGGATGTAGCGGGATCTTGGCATCCGCACCGTACAGCGTCTCGCCGCGGCGGTTCGCTTCAAGGTCGATGGGATCGCCGGCGGTGACGAAAGCGGCAACATCGGCAATCGCGTAGTAAACCCGGTGACCGCCGTCGGTGCGCTCGACGTACATCGCCTGATCCAGGTCCATCGACTCCGGCGGATCGATCGTGACCAACGCGATATCGGTGCGATCCAGTGCCGGCAACCGCGGATTGGCGGCGGCCTGCGCAGCGGCGGCCTCGACTTCCGGCGGAAACGCCAGCGGCAGTTTCAGCTGACTCTGGATGTCGCGCATACCTTGCACCAGCACGCTGTCGCCGGTGGGCTGGATGTGGATGCGGCGGGTGGTGGTCGGCACGGGCGATATCCTGGCGTGATGGTTTGCGGCAATCCGGGCGGGCATGCGGCGCGCCTGGTGCAGATGGCACATTTCTCGAAATATACACGTCTCGGACAATCGGCCGGCGCCGCACGCAGGCGGCTCATCCACCGACCGGGACTTCCGTCGCCCTCGCTCAAGGTGTAGAAACGACAACGTTATCCCCGCCCCGCAATCGATTCCTCATGACCGACACATCCTTGCTGATTCGTCTGGCCGAAGACGACGACGATTTCATCCTCTCGCTGGTACCACGCTTCGTGGATTTCAACTTGCCGCCGTGGCGGCGCCGGCACGAATGCATCGAGGGCATTCGCGATGACCTGCTGCGGCATCTGGAGGATCAGCCGGCGAACAGCTTTTTGTTCGTGGCCGAGGACGCCGATGGCGAACGGGTCGGCTTCATCCATCTGCAGCGCACTGCGGATTTCTTCACCGGGCGCAGCAATTGCCACATCTCCGATCTGGCGGTGGCGCCGAAACACGAGGGCAACGGTGTCGGCAAGGCACTGCTGACGCATGCCGAGGACTGGGCGCGCGAACACCATTGCCAGCTGGTGACGCTAGCGGTGTTTCCCGGCAACGAGCGCGCGCGGGCGCTGTACGAGGCGACGGGCTACGCGCCGGATCTGCTCAGGCTGGCCAAACCGGTGCACTAAAACAAAAAAGCCGCCCGAAGGCGGCTTTTTTCTGATCTGTCGCGATCGACGGCGATCAGTTCTTGGTGGCGCCCGCCGCCGCTTCGGCCTGCTCACGCACGTCCAGACGCTGGGCCAGACGGTCGATGTTGATCAGCGACAGCAGATGCGCATAGATCCAGCCGAGCACGCCTTCACGCAGCAGCTCATGGGTGACCTTCTCGTCCAGCGCGCGCAGCTTCTCTTCACTGACCACGAACAGGCCATTGAGATTGATCGACCGGCCCTCCTTGCCGTCGGTGCCGTCCTTCTGCAGCCGGATGTTGCGCGGCTCCAGCAAGTCGTGCTTGACCAGCTGCTCCATGAACCACTTGGTGCGCGCAATGTTCTGCTGGAATTCGCCGAGGAAGCCCACGGCCTTGCTCAGCATCTCGCTGTCGCTGCCGTCTTCCATGAACAGACGCTCGCCTTCGCTGGCGTTGAAGCCTTCGTAGCTCTCGTCGAGGAACACGGTGAAGTCATCGCCTTCCTGCCCGGCCGGCTTCTCGGCCAGCACGAACGGGTAGCGGCGCACAAAAGCCGGGATATAGGTGTCTGCCGCCCAGCGACCGTCGGCATCGACATACAGGTTTTCGTTCTGGCGCAGGCCGAGCATGGCCATCGGGCCGGCTTCGGCCATCGACGTGCCACCAAACACGATCAGCAGATCGCGGGCAGCGATGCCGAACTCCACACCGGTCAGCGGCACCGAGTGCGCATTCATCGCGAATTTCACGTTCGGCACGCCCTTCAGGCGCAAATCCTTGTGTTCGGTGCGGTTGAGCGGCACCGGGTGCTCGTAGAAAAGAACTTCGGCCACGTTACTTACCTCTGCCCCCGCCGTGCCGGGTCACCACCGAAGCGCCCCTACCAAACCCGGCGTCAGGTCTGTGTTGACTGGCAATCATATCAGCGCTTCCGCGCCACGGCGACTGTCCTCCCCGTGCTTATCGGGGCGTCCCTCGCCCGATTTGCATGCGGATTGCAATGAAATTGTTCTATGCTCGGGCTAGACAAGCATCCTGCATTGCCGAAAACGCTCTTTCGAAGCCCAGGCTGAAGGACGATTTACATGCTGATGGAAGTGCCAAGTCGGGCCGATCTCCATGCGACCCGTGTGTTGTCACTGGACGCCGCCGGCCGCATCCTCGACTGGATCAGCTGGCAGGACGCGGTTTGCCTGTACGTCCGCGATGCGGTCGCCTGGACGCTGGGCGACCCTTGCCTGACCGTGCATGGCGGCCACAATCGCCTGCTCGGCTCACAGAGCCTCATGCACCTGCACCCCATCATCGCCAGCACCGGCCATTGCCGGGAGCATGCGATCGACCCTGCCCCGGCGCTCACCAACACGGCGCTGTTCGCCCGTGACCGCCATATCTGCCTTTATTGCGGCGAGCACTTCACCCGCAGCGAACTGACCCGCGACCATGTGCTGCCGATTTCCAAGCACGGCAAGGACGAATGGGAGAACGTGGTCAGCGCCTGCCTCGCCTGCAACCTGAAGAAGAGCAACCGCACCCCGCAGCAAGCCAACATGCCGCTGCTAGCAGTGCCGTACCGGCCGAGCTGGGTCGAGCACCTGATCCTGTCCAATCGCAACATCCTCGCCGACCAGATGGAATTCCTGGTCAGCCGCCTGCCGCGCGACCGGCGGCCGATCGCCGCCTGACTTCGGGCGGCCCGATCTCAGGCGGTGTGCTCTCAAGCGGCGTCGTTGTGCAGGTCGCCGGTATCCCGTTCGATCGTCTCAAGTGTGCTGTAGGCGGCTTGTGCCAGTCTGCAGTAGTGCTTGCGGATGCGATCCAGGTCATCCTCTTCCAGTTCCTCCAGATTCAGCAGCGCGTTATGGGCCTTGCTGGTGCGGATCAACTCGTCCAGCTTGATCTGCAAAGCCGCCGAATCGCGGTTCTGGCTGCTCTGGATCAGGAAAACCATCAGGAACGTGATGATCGTGGTGGACGTGTTGATCACCAGTTGCCAGGTGTCGCCGAAGCCGAACAGCGGTCCGGTGGCCGCCCATAGCACGATCATGGTTGCGGCGAGAATGAATGCCGTCGGCTTGCCGGCCTGGCGTGAGGTGGCTTCGGCGAAATGGCGAAACAGCTTGCGTACGGTCATGGTCGGGTTCCCTGCTGGAAGATGTCCCGCAGCGTTGCTTCAGCGACGTATGCATCGTGTGGAGAGATGTTTGCAGCGGCTCTGCCCCGGCCTGTTCATATGTCTGCCCTTGCCCCGCCCCGCCGCTGGACCAACAATACGCAGATGAACGATCTTTCCCACTATCCCCATCTGGCCCCGATCGAGACCCCAGCCGATTTGCGCCTCGTCCCCGACGACGAGCTGCCGGCCGTAGCGGACGAACTGCGCCAATACCTGATCGAGGCCGTGGCCAGCTCCGGCGGTCATTTCGGCGCCGGCCTGGGCGTGGTGGAGCTGACCGTGGCGCTGCACCATGAATTCGACACGCCGCACGACCGCCTGGTGTGGGACGTCGGCCACCAGTGCTATCCGCACAAGATCCTCACCGGCCGTCGCGAACGGATCACCACGATCAAGAAAAAGGACGGCCTGGCGCCGTTCCCGCGCCGCGAGGAAAGCGAATACGACACCTTCGGCGTCGGCCATTCGTCCACCTCGATTTCGGCCGCGCTGGGCATGGCGATCGCGGCGCAGCGCAAGGGTGACCAGCGCAAGGTGGTGGCGGTGATCGGCGACGGCGCCATGACCGCCGGCATGGCGTTCGAGGCACTCAACCATGGTGGTGACGTCGAGCCCAACATGCTGGTGGTGTTCAACGACAACGGCATGTCGATCAGCGAAAACGTCGGCGCGCTGACCAAGATGATGGCCCGCGCGATGGCCAGCCACACGCTGAACGCCCTGCGCGAACGCGCCAAGCGGGCGATTCCCAAGCAATCGCTGTTCGGGCGCTTCTTCAAGCGCTGGGAAGAGCACGCCAAGGGCATGTTCGTACCCTCGACCTTGTTCGAGGAGCTGGGCTTCCACTACACCGGCCCGATCGATGGCCACAATATTCCCCAGCTGTTGCATGCGCTGCGCACGGTGAAGGATCTGCCCGGCCCGCAGCTGCTGCACGTGATCACCACCAAGGGCAAGGGCTACGCGCCGGCCGAGCAGGCGCAGATCGAATATCACGCGGTAGGGCCGTTCGACCCGCAGGCCGGCCTGGTGAAAAAGAACGCACCGGCAAAGCCGAGCTATACCGATATCTTCAGCGACTGGCTGTGCGACCAGGCGGCGGCTGACGAGCGCCTGCTGGCGATCACCCCCGCGATGCGCGAAGGCTCGGGCCTGGTGCGCTTCTCCAAGGAATACCCGCAGCGCTACTTCGACGTGGCGATCGCCGAGCAGCACGCGGTAACGCTGGCCGCGGGCATGGCCTGCGAGGGCGCGAAACCCGTCGTGGCGATCTACTCGACGTTCCTGCAGCGTGCCTACGATCAGGCGATCCACGACGTGGCGCTACAGAATCTCGACGTGACCTTCGCGATCGACCGCGCCGGCGTGGTCGGCCCGGATGGCGCTACCCACTCCGGCAGCTTCGACCTCACCTTTCTGCGCTGCCTGCCGAACATGCTGATCATGGCGCCGGCCGACGAGAACGAATGCCGCATGATGCTGAGCACCGGCTTCCAGTATCGGGGCCCCGCCGCAGTGCGCTATCCGCGCGGCAGCGGCCCCGGCGTCGCCATTCATCAGCAACTCGACACCTTGCCGATCGGCAAGGCCGAGCTGCGTCGGCGCGGCCGCGGCGTGGCCCTGCTCAGCTTCGGCACGATGCTGGCACCGGCTGCCACGGTCGCCGCCGAGCTCGACGCGACCCTGGTCAATATGCGTTTCGTCAAGCCGCTGGATGAAGCGCTGATCGTGGAGCTGGCAAAAACCCACGACGCCTTCGTCACCCTGGAAGACAACGCGATCGCCGGCGGCGCCGGTTCCGCCGTGGCCGAATGCCTGGCCGCGCACGGCATCACGCTGCCGATCCTGCATCTCGGACTTCCGGACGTCTATCTGGAACACGGCAGCCGCGAAGAAGTACTGAGCATGGCCGGCCTGGATCTGCCAGGCATCCGCCGTGCGATATCCGCGCGTTTCCCGCAACTGGCCGCATCGAACATCGCCAGCATCGGCTGAGGCCGCTCCTGTCTACCCGAAGCGGCCGCCACTGACACGGTCGCGCTGCTCCAGGTCCTGGGCGGTGAATACTTCGGCATAACCCGCCTCTTGCAACAACGCACGGGAAGCCTCGCCCTGGTTCCAGCCATGCTCGAACAGCAGCCAGCCGCCGGGGTGCAGGCGGGCGGGTGCGTCGTGCACGATGCGGCGGATATCGTCCAGGCCATCGAGGCCTGAAGCCAGCGCGCTGACCGGCTCGAAACGCAGATCGCCCTGCCCCAGGTGCGGATCGGCGGTCTCGATGTATGGCGGGTTGGAGACGATCAGCTCGAACTGCCGACCGGCCAGCGGCGCCAGCCAGTCGCCATGCACGAACGCGATGTTGCCGATGGCGTGACGTTGCGCATTGCGCCGGGCGACGGCGAGAGCATCGGCGCTGGCGTCGGTGGCGACCACCTGCGCATGCGGTCGTTCGTGCGCGATGGCCAGCGCGATCGCACCGCTGCCAGTGCCGAGATCGGCCACGCTGCAAGCATTATCGTCCGGCAGGCGCTGCAAGGCGAGTTCGACCAGCAGCTCGGTCTCCGGGCGCGGGATCAGCGTGGCCGGAGTCACTTCCAGATCCAGCGACCAGAAGCCGCCGTGGCCGGTGATGTAGGCCACCGGCTCACCGTTCGCACGACGATCGAGCAGTCTTGCGTAATCCGTCTGGACGTCCATATCCGGCACGTCGTCGGCATGCGTAAACAGCCAGCTGCGCGGTTTTTTCACGACGTGCAGCAGCAGCAACTCGGCATCGAGACGCTCACCGAGCTGCTGCGTGGCTGCCGCCAACATGTGGCGGACATCAAGCATCGTGTGGCTCTGGCGCCGGTGGTGGCGGCGGTGGCGTCGATCCGGATTTCGGTTCGCGCTTGCGCCAGTAACCGCCGTGCGTCCACGCATCGAACGCCCAGCGCAACCAGCCGATCAACGCGTTGGCCAGCCACAGCGCCCATGCCAGCATGGCCAGTTTGTAAACCCACAGCGAAACGCTGAACACGCCGCCGCCGGGCAGCGCATTGGCGCTCTGATCGGCGAACCAGTGCAGGCTCCATGCGCTGGAGTCGTTGCCTGCCACATGCATGTCGGGCAGGCCGAGCAACCCCTTCGGTACCGCGCTGATCAACACGGCCAGCGCCACCAGCGTGAGTGCGGCGAGGCCGAATTGCAGCAGGTTGAATGTCGTCGGCGTCAGTCGCTCTGCCGGCGCCCCGCGCGCGCGCAAACCCAGGAGGATCAGCCATAGCACCACCAGCGCATAGGCACTCCAGGCGAACGCGGAGAAGCCCAGTCCAAGCAGTAGCCAGTGATGGAAACGCAACGGCGTCGGCGCATAACGCGCCAGCAGCCACGCCGCCAGCAGCAGCACGATCAGTTGCGACCAGTACAGCACCGCCGGTCCGGCCGTCGGTCCCCACGTCCACAACACCCAGCGATCCTGCGGCAGCTGCAGTGCGAGGCTGATGTTCGCCACCGGCGCGTGCAGTGCGAACGCCGGCGTTTGCGTGCGCGCGGCAACGCCATGAGGTTCGCGCAGGCGCAACGTGTAATCGTGCGCACCGGGCAACAGCGGCAGGCTGAGCTTGCCCTCGCGTACAGCGAGGTTGATCGGCTGGTTGTCGCGCTGCGCCTCCAACAACTCGGCACCCGCCGGCAGATCAATCGCATGCTCGCCACCGCGCGTGCTGCGCGCATGCAGGCTCAGCGTGGTCTCACTCGCACGCTCACCTGCCGTGCTGGTCAGCTGCACGCCATCGAAGGCCAGACTGTCGCCTGCCACCGCCACCGGTTGATTGAAGGCAAGCTGCAAGCTCTCACCCGGCAACGGCTGGTAAAGCAGGCCGTCGTCGCTGGCGCTCGTCGGCACGCCCTTGGCATCGACATGCCACATCGGTGCGGCATGGATTTCCCAGACTTCGGCACGCTCGCCAAGGTCCGGCGCCTTCAACGCCAGCTGCGCGGCATGATCGAGGCGACTGGTCCAGCTCACGCTGTTGCTGTTCGCGTTGAAGGTGATGTTGATGCGGCCATCCTTGACCAGCGCATCGTCGCCAAGCGGATGCTCACCGGGCAGCAGCGGCAGCGTGGTGCTGAAGCCGCCCTGCTGCGGAGCGATGCGTTCGGCCACGTTCTGTATCGTCCAGTCGAGACCCAGGACCAGACGGCGGGTCAGTCGCACATACGGCGGAAAACTCTGAGCGGCCGGAAGATTCTTGCCGTCGCTGGCGGTACGCACGCGATGCAATGCGATGCTGTCGCCCAGCACACGACCATCGTCGACACCATCCAGCGACCACCCCTGACCATTGAACGTCACGCGCTGCGGTCGCTGCGCAAAACGCAGACTGACACTGTCGGCCACTCCGATGCGGTAATGCAGGCTCACCCGGTGCACGCCGCGGTCCAGTCGCAGCAGCAATTGACCAGCGTTGCGCGTGAGCGGCGCGTCGGCATGACCGTCGACGACGACATCGAGCAATTGCAGTGCATCGTCGGCCTGCGGCAATGGCAGCGCGACCGGTGCACCGATATGCGCTTCCAGCTCCACATCGAGCGCATCGCCATTGACCTGCAGCTGTGCCTGCGCCAGATCCGCACAGGTCGGTGCGCATTTCGGCGCCTCGGTCAGGCGGTTTCGCAGCTGCTCGAGCAATTGCTCGCTGGGCAGGCTCTGTGCATGCACGCCATGCGGCAACAGCGCCAGAGCCAGCAACGCGGCACCCGCCATGCGGCCACCACGCCAGCCAGCCCAGCGGCCACGCCACGGCAACAGCAGAGTCGTCACCAGCTTCGCCAGCAAGAGGGCCAGCAGCGCGACCATCGCCACGCGCAGCAAGCGCACCAGCCACGAAGGCGCGATCACCAGCCGCGTGCTCTGCTCCGTCGTCACCGGGCCGGACCAGCCCAACTGGTAGTTGTTGCCCTGGTTCCAGCGCGGCATGCCGGCACCAGCCTGGATCACGCTGCGGGTATCGACCTGGCGACTGCGCCCCCCGACTGACGCTAGGTCAGCCGCCGGCGACGATGCAGCGGTCATATCCGATGACACTTCTTCCACTTGCGCCGGTGGCGGGGGAGGCGGCGCTGCCTGCGCCATGATTTGCGGCGACGCCACCTGCTGTTTCATTTTCATCTGCGCATTCGCATAAACCCCTTCCTCCGCTGCCTGCTCGGCGTAACCCGCCGAAATGATCCGGCTCTGGCTTCCACCTTCCAGTTGCGGATGCAATGCGTACTGCAGCTGCGTCGCGGTGAACGGCAGCGTCCACAACGCTGCCAGCGCGAAGACCGCCACCGCACCCATGCGTGCAGCAGAGCGCAGCCGCCCTTCCGGCAACGCGCGCAGCAGCAATGCCAGCGCCAGCGTGACGGCCAGCGTCCACAGCGGCGCATGGTTTTCGTGTTGTGCCAGTGCGAGATAACCGGCAGCAAGCAGCGCCCAAGGCCAGCCGAGCAGGCGGCCGGCCAGCAGCGCGATCAACGCCACCACGAACAGGTCGAGCAGGCTCCATTGTGCGACCCAGGAATCGGGCGAACGATCGACGCCGACCGTACCGAGCAACCGGTAACCCGAAGGCAGGTGCAAGGTGGCCTGGATGCCCTCCAGCGGTATCTGCCAACCCGCGCTCGGGAGCGCACCGCGGTAGGTGGCGAGACGCAGGCCGGCATTGAGGTCGAGCTTCTGCTCGCGCAGCTCGACGCCACTTCTATCGTTGGCGCCCTTGGTGATCAGCAGCGGCTCGTCGCCCTGCGCAGCGCGCTGCAGTTGCCATGGCGCCGCTACGTCCAGCCGCTGATGATGGCGCAGCTCGCCGGTGAGATGATCCGCAACGCTGAGGCCTGCACCGTTGAAATCCAGCCACAGCTCGCGCTGCAAATGCAGCTGATCGCCTTGTCCACCTTCATCGCCGCGCGTGCCCTGCTCGATCGCCAGGCCTGCGTTGTCGCCGAGAGCATAAGCAGGCAGATCACTCCAGTCGGACGGCACACCAGCCTGTGCTGCGTCGGTGGCATTGCCCTCGACGCGCGTGTTGCGCAGATCGGTGTCGTCGGCATAGCTCCAGATTTCCTGCCGCGGCCACGGTGCGGCCGGCAGTTTCAGTGCCACCTTGCTCAGCGGCGCGACACTGCGGGCGGCGAGCGTGACCGTCCACTGTCCCGGCCGCAGCTGCACGCGCAGTTGGCCATCGTTCTCCAGTCGGGCAGGCAGGTCACCGGACAGCGCGGTCGCCACAAAACCCGCAGGCAATGCAGGACCAAGCAACTGTTCACGCGCGCTGCCGGTGACATTGAGCTGCAGCCGCGTTTCCAGCGTGGCCGGCAGCCCGTCTTCGAGACGGCGATAGACGCGCAACGACAGCGCATCGGCCGCCCGTTGCGCCGCGGCGGCTTCGCCGAGAGTGAGTTGATCGCCGTTGCGTTCGATGTGCGCGACGGCAGCACCGTCGACGTTCAGCGAGACCAGCCCGATCATGGCCGGCACGCGCAAGCGCGCGGGACGCGACGTCCACGGCAGCGTGCCGCTCAATTGATAGTCGCCCGGCATCAGCCACAGCATCGGCACACCGGCGCGCTGCAGTACCGTAGCCGTCTGCTTGTTGGCGCTGACCTGCTGCGGCCAGTTCCTTTCGTCGCCTGGCAAAGCCACCCAGCTCGGCGCGTCGACGTGCACGTTCAGGCTGAAGCGGCCGCCGTCCTTGCTGGCATCGAGGGTCAAGCGGCCGGGCCACGCGCATCGGTAACTGCCGTCGCCGGGCATCTGGTTGGCGAGGAACGGACAGTCGTGCTGCGGCACATCGTGCAACACCCAGCTCTGCCAGTCGCGCAACGACGCCGGTAAATCCTGTGCCAGCAATGGCGTGGCGAACAGCAACCCCAGACTCAGCAATCCAGCCAATCGACGAAGCATACGTTTCTCCCTGTGTGCCGTGTGGCCGGCACAGTGTAAGTGGAACACGCGGGCATGTAGGGGCTGGGGGCCCATAAGTTTTGCGTTGAAACCGTATCCCGGTGACCGGCCGCGCCACGCCGTATAGTCGTGGGCGAGCCCTCCCACACGGTGAACCGCATGTCCCTCGTCAATCGCCAGTTGCGTCTCAAGACCCGTCCCGAAGGCCTGGTCACACGCGAGGATTTCGACCTGGTCGAACAAGCCGTGCCCGAACTGAAAGACGGCGAAGTATTGGCGCGCGTGCTGTACCTCTCGATGGATCCGACCAACCGTGTATGGATGCGCGACATTCCCCAATACCTGCCGCCGGTGGCCATCGGCGAGGTGATGCGCGCACTCGGCCTGGGCCGAGTGGTGCAGTCGCGCTCCACGCAGTACCACGAAGGCGACCTGGTGCAAGGCGTTACCGGCTGGCAGGACTATCTGGTATTCCACGACAGCGCCAAAGGCTACGTGCGCCTGCCCGCCGACCCCGGCATCCCTTTGCCTACCCTGCTCGGCGCCTGCGGCATGAGCGGGGTCACCGCCTACTACGGCCTCACCGATATCGCCCCAGTACAAGCCGCCGAGACCCTGGTGGTCTCCGCCGCCGCCGGCTCGGTGGGTTCCATCGCTGGCCAGATCGGCAAGATCATGGGCGCCCGTGTGGTCGGCATCGCCGGCGGCGCCGACAAGTGCCGCTATCTCACCGACGAATTGGGCTTCGATGCCGCCGTCGATTACAAGTCCGCCGAGTTCAAGCAGCAACTCAAGGCCGCCACCCCCGACGGCGTGCACGTGAACTTCGAGAACGTGGGCGGCGAGGTAATGCGCGCGGTGCTTTCACGCATGGTCATCGGCGGGCGCGTGGCGCTGTGCGGGCTGATCTCCGGCTACAACAGCGGCGAACGGCCCAGTGACGACTTCGGCGTTTTCGTGATGAAGCGGCTGAGCATGCGCGGGTTTCTGGTGCTTGATTACACGAAGACGCGCGAGGCGGTGCAGGCGCTCAGCGGGTGGATTCGCGATGGGCGGTTGAAGGCCGAGGAAACGGTTGCCGAGGGGTTGGAGAATGCGCCGGTGGTGTTGAACCGGTTGTTTGATGGGAGTCATCGGGGAAAGCTGGTGTTGCGGGTGGACCCGCAGACGTAAGGTGTGATTGTTCTGTAATGCCTGCTTTCGGGGGCGGCCTTAGCCGGTCGACGCAAATGTTTGCCCTTGTAGGAGCCCGCTCGCGGGCGATGCTCTTCGCTCTTGGTTGGATTTGAAGCGAAGAGCTTTCGTGCGCCTTTGGCGCCCGAGTTACTTTCTCTTTGTGTGGCCAAAGAGAAAGGTAACCAAAGAGAAAGGCCACCCCGCTTGGCGCTTGCCGGGCTCCTGCCCGGCAAGTCCGTGAGCCGGGGCCGGGCTTTTCGACAGGACTCCTGTCCTGGCGAAAAGGCATCGGCATCCTTGCCGATGCCCCTGCGGGCCTGTCGACCCCGTCTCACCGCCGCACAGGGGCCCCGGGGAGAGCAGCGGGCCATCCTGCCCCGCACTCGATGGAAAGCTTAGAAGCAACGGCAAAAGAGCGAAGCTGCTCTGCTGTCGCTTTGCTTTGATCTGGCTCTTCTGAACAGTACGCGCAGGAGGCGCGTTGCTTTACCGGGGCCCCTCTGAAGCGGCGGGCGGGTGGAGGAACAGCCCGCAGGGTGGCCGGCACGGATGCCGGCCAGTTTGGCGTCAGCACAGGATGTGCTGTCGACAAACCCCGCAACCCACCCGCGGACTTGCCGGGCAGGAGCCCGGCAAGCGCGCAAGCGGGGTGTCGTTTTCTCTTGGTTACTTCTCTTTTGGACAAGCAAAAGAGAAGTAACTCGCCCTCCGCAGGAGGGTGAACGCTCTTCCCTTCAAATCAACCCACCCAGAGCAAGAGCATCGCCCGCAAGCGGGCTCCTACAAGAAGGGCCACGCAAATAGCTCGGCTGTCGAAGGCAGACGAAAGCGCTTCGCTTCACATCAACCCATCAAGCGCAAAGCCATCGCGACTGAAGTCGCTCCCACAGCCCATTCCCACATCCCACGGGAGAGAAAACCCAGGCATCCCACCCTCAAAAGACGTATCGTCCACTCTCCTCCAGATCAGACTCCCCATGGCGACGCCGAAACCCTACCCGCATGCCGACTTCCTGAGTCATCTGGAGCAAATCACCGCGTCCGTTCCGCTGACCACAGGCGCACCGATGTCGCCAGCGCTTGCACGCATGCTTCTGGCCGCAGACGGAACCGGCCAGCCGACGCGAGCCGTCGCTCACCTGATCCAGTTGTTGAAAGCCCGCAAAGCCATGCTGCAGGCATCGTTCGGTACGGCTGTGGTGGCCGACGAGCTGCGCCGATACCAGAAGTTCGCCAAACCAGGCCAGCCGTCGCCGCATATCGTCCAGCTGCGGCAGCAGCAGGCTGCCGCGCGGCAGGCCTCCAGTCAGTCGAAACAATCATTCATCAAGGCGGCGGCCGCATTCGTGCGGGAGGTCGGTATCGACGTGCCGCAGCGTGTGGCGATCGAAGTGTTCATCACCCACTGGATCGATGCCAACGTGCCGAAGGATGCTGTCGTCGCGAGCTGAGCTTCGGCTGTCGGAGGCACACCGATGACCGCCTCGGACCTGCGAAGCGTGTCGATGTTCGGGAAAAACCAAGGATCGAATTGACCGATCCGCTCAGCACGACGCCGGCACGTTCCACGTGCCGGCGTACATGCACCCTTCTTCGCGCTTACCGCAGGATCGCACCCGCATCCTGCTTGGTCTTGAGCGCACTGCACAGCTGGATCGATTCGCTGGTCTGCGCCAGACCACGATCGATGCCGGCGGCATCCTTCAGACGCGGCTTGAAGAACGCCTGCAGACGATCGCCTTCGGCGGTGGTGCAGCTGCCGCCAGCAGCCAGCGACGGCAGACGGCCACCGGAGAAGCTGCCGGTGCGGCCGAGGATCTGCTGGTAGTGCGCAGTGAACCACGTCCACATCGCATCACGCTGGACTGCGGTCTCGCGACCGGCGCGCAGCAGCATGGCCATCTCGCCGACCTTGACCGGCTTGGTCAGCGCGAAGTTGCGCACCTGTTCGGTCAGCGCCGGATCTTCCACGCTGGCCAGGCCGCCCAGGATGCCGTTGCGCAGGGCCGGGTCGCTGGTCTTGGGCAGTTCGGCGATCAATGCATCGACCGCGCTCTTGCCGTGTTCCTGCACCGCCATGCCCAGCGCGTCGCCGAGCAGATCCGGATCGGCAGCCGCAAGATTCAGGCGACCATCCGCCTTGGGCTTGAGCGCCGCCTCACCCTGCTTGAGCAGTGCCGCGCGAACTTCCGGCAATTTGAAACCGAAGGCCAGGCTGCTGGCCAGCTCGCTGCGCATCAGCGAGTTGTCCTCGGGCTCGCCTGCCTTGCGCTGGTAGCCGAGCTGCTGCAGACGCGGCAGATAAGCGTCCTTCGCCCATGCCGCCAGACGAGCGCGCTGGGCATCGGTGACAGCTTCGTTGCGATAGATCCAGCCGACCTGTTCCAGTGGAGCGGTGGCCACTTCGCGGATCTTCGAAGCGGTCAGTGGCTTCAGCGCGATCAGCACGTCGCCGGCATCCAGGTCGCCGTGGCGGAAGCTGGCATTGACCGCGTCGGCGTAGGCCAGCTGCTCGGCATCGCTGAGCTTGCCGACCTGCTTGACCAGACCGGCCACGCCGTCCTTGCCCAGGCTGAAACGGTAATAGCCGCTGGCGTTCGCGTTCGGCATCACCCAGGTCGGGTTGCTGGCTCCAGCCAACTCCATCGAACCGGTGGCCTTGTCCAGCATCTCGCAGCTGACTTTGCTGCCGTCGGCGGTGCCGTAGCGCACGCATACGGGCACGCCCCAGATGCGCTGCGCGTCGCCGGTGCTGCCGATCGGCAGGTAGCGGCTCTGGCTCAGCTGCAGCACGGTCTTGCCGTCCTTCTGTTCCAGCCTGGTCGCCACGTACGGCACGCCGGACTGGTCGAGGAAGCTCTTGAAGGCATGCTTGAACGCATCGCCCTTGTCGGCCGCGGTGGCGATCGCCGAGACCAGGTCGTCGGCGGTGGCATTGCCGAACTTCTGCTTCTGGATGTAGGCGCGCATGCCTTTCTGGTAGGTCTTCTCGCCCACGTAGTTCTCGAACATGGCGATGACGCCGGCACCTTTCTGATAGGTGATGCCATCGAACGCGGTCATGATGTCGCCGTTGCCGGTGATCGGCTGGCGGATGCTGCGCGCGCTGATCAGGCTGTCGTTGCTCATCGCGCCCTGCGCGCCGCGTACGCGATCGAGGTCGGCGCGGTATTCCGGATGCACTTGCATCGTCACTTTCTGCTGCATCCAGGTGGCGAACGCTTCGTTGAGCCAGATGTCGTTCCACCATTCGGTGGTCACCGTATCGCCGGTCCACTGATGCGCCAGTTCATGTGCGTTGACGTTGAACGAACCCTGCACATTGCGCGCCGGCGAATCCTTGTCGATCAGCAGCAGCCAGTCACGGAAGGTCACCAGGCCGGCGTTCTCCATCGCGCCCGCTTCGAAATCCGGGGCGGCGAGCAGGTCGAGCTTGTCCCACGGATAGCCGAAGCCGTAGTAGTTCTCCAGCGCATGGATGATGCTCGGCGTTTCGCCCAGCACATGCTGCATGCGATGCCCTTCGCCGGCGGCGGCGATGCCGCGCAGTGGCAGCGGCTTGGCACGGTACGTATCGGGCGAGATGTCCGGTGCCTTGACGACATCCCACGGACCGACGCCGAACGCGACCAGATACGTCGGCAGCGGCAGCGTCTGCGCGAAGGTCAGTGTCTTCCAGCCTTTGCCCGCCGCGACTTCTTTCACCTGCTGGGTGTTCGCCACGGCCGTCTGGCTGTCGGGAACGGTCAGGCTGATGTCGAACGGAGTCTTGAAGCCGGGCTCGTCGAAGCTCGGAAACGCGAAGCGCGCGCTGATCGGCTCCATCTGCGTCATGGCATACGGCTGGCCCTTGGCGGTGACCTTGTACAGGCCTTGCAGCTGCGCATTCAGCGGAGCGGTGTATTCAAACTTGAGGGTCAGGTTCTGCGGCGTCAACGTGCTGCCGAAATCCACCCGCACTACACCGGCCTTCGGGTCCGCCTCGACGTATTTGCCCGCATGCACTTTGCCGGCGGCGTCGATGATGTCGACCTTCGACACCTTCAGCTCCGCGCCGTCCAGCCACAGGTGATCGGAAGCCTGGGTCAGCTTGACCTTGATCGTGGTGGTGCCGGAAAAATCCGTCTGCGCCGGATCGACCTTGAACGCGATCTGGTACGACTGCGGTATCGCCCAACCCGGCAACCGGCCTTGCGGTGTCTGGTCGGCGGTGGCGGCAAACGCCGCGCCGCAACAGGCAGCCAGCGCGGTGAGCATAAAAGGACGGACAAGACGGCGCATACGATTTTCCCTGGGACTTGTGGAGAGCCCGCACGCTAGAACCGCCGTGACCTTCGACCCAGTGCCAGAAGGCACAGGCGCCGCGCCAGCGCGCATACATCGATGCCCCTTGTCCCGGGCTGGCTGCAGTTGCCGGGCGAAAAAAAACCGATGGCGAGTCACTTCGCCATCGGCCTGGGAAGCCCGCGCGCCTGCGGGGGAGAGGGAGGGACTCCGACGCGCGGGATGTTGCAGGTGGCCAGGATAGAACCCGCACTTGTATTGCTCCAATTGATTGTTACCATCCCTGCCATAGTGTGAATCTATTGAAAGCGTGAACTTATCGTGCCGGGGTGATCCATGAATCTGCGTGATCTCCAATACCTGGTTGCTCTTGCCGAACACCGGCATTTCGGGCGCGCCGCCGAGGCCTGCTTCGTCAGCCAGCCGACCCTTTCCACCCAGATCAAGAAGCTGGAGGACGAGCTGGGCGTGCCGCTGGTCGAGCGCACGCCGCGCAAGGTGCTGCTGACCGAAGTCGGGCGCGACATCGCCATTCGGGCACGCGATGTGCTCAACCAGATCGAGCATATCCGCGGCGTGGCCCGGCGCACGCTCGATCCCGAATCGGGCACGGTGCGGCTGGGCATCTTCCCCACCCTGGGTCCGTATCTGTTGCCGCATGCGTTGCCACTGGTGCGTGCCGCGTTCCCCCGGCTTGAACTATTGCTGGTCGAGGAAAAAACCGAAGCGGTGCTGCGCCTGTTGCGCGAGGGCAGGCTGGACGCCGGCATCCTGGCGCTGCCTCTGCATGAGGACAGCCTGCACAGCGAGTTCCTGTTCGAGGAACCCTTCCTGCTGGCGGTCTCGGAACAGCATCCGCTGGCGCACAAGCAAGGCCAGCTGAAACTGGCCGATCTGACCAACCAGAATCTGCTGCTGCTGGAAGACGGCCACTGCCTGCGCGACCAGGCGCTCGAGGTATGTCACATGGCCGGCGCCGGCGAGCGCAGCGGTTTTCGCGCCACCAGCCTCGAGACGCTGCGCCAGATGGTGGCTGCCAACGTCGGCATCACCTTGCTGCCGGTGACGGCGGTGAAGCCGCCGGTGGCGCCGGTTCAGGGTTTGCACCTGATCGAGTTCAAAGGGCATCCACCGAGCCGGCGCATCGCCATGGTCTGGCGCAAGAGCTCGGCGATGAATGTATTCCTGAAACGTCTGGCCGAGGTCTTCAGGCAACTGCCCACCGACTTGCTCGACGCCCGCCAGGCCGCCACGCCGGTATCGGAAAAGAAGATGGCGCCAGCCAGCGGCGGGGTCGCCCGCCGATAGTTGCAGGCTATTTGCTCCATCTAGACAATCAATTTCCTCGTTGCCCCCAGCCGGCGCTAGGCTCGGCTGTCGACGACCGCCACGGCCGCCTCCGCATTGCCCTCCCAGCCGCACGCCACGAGGTGATGTCATGAGCAACCTGAAAGGCTCCAAGACCGAGCAGAACCTGAAAGACGCTTTTGCCGGCGAATCGATGGCCAACCGCCGCTACCTCTACTTCGCCGGCAAGGCGGACGTGGAAGGATTCAACGACGTCTCGGCAGTATTCCGCTCTACCGCCGAAGGGGAGACCGGCCACGCCCACGGCCATCTGGAATATCTGGAAAACGTAGGCGACCCCGCCACCGGCCTGCCGTTCGGCGAGACCCATCTGAACCTGAAGAGCGCCATTGCCGGCGAGACCCACGAGTACACCGACATGTACCCGGGCATGAGCAAGGCCGCGCGCGAGGAAGGTTTCGACGAAATCGCCGACTGGTTCGAGACCCTGGCCAAGGCCGAACGCTCGCACGCCAATCGCTTCACCAAGGCGCTGAACGAGCTGGGCTGAGCTGCCCGCCGGCTTCGCTTTTTTTGTGGGAGCGGCTTCAGCCGCGATCAGGCGTAACGTTGTCCTGCAGCGCCCCGGTCGCCAGCCGACGATCGCGGCTGAAGCCGCTCCCACTTTGAGGAAACGACCATGGCCGAGCCCGTCAGCGGCACACGCGAAGGCAACCTGGACGCTCCCACCCGGCATCCGCTGGACTGGACCAATCCCGATTTCATGGATCAGCCATCGCTCGATGCGGAGCTGGAACGCGTGTTCAACATCTGCCACGGCTGCCGCCGCTGCGTCAGCCTGTGCCATGCCTTCCCCACGTTGTTCGACCTGATCGACGGGTCGAAGACGATGGAGATCGACGGCGTCGACAAAGCCGACTATCCCAAGGTCACCGAGCAGTGCTACCTGTGCGACCTGTGCTACCAGACCAAATGCCCGTACACGCCGCCGCATCCGTGGAACGTGGATTTCCCGCACCTGATGCTGCGCGCCAAGGCCACGCACTTCCACGAGCATGGCGCACCGTTGTCGGCCATGATCCTGTCGAATACGCGCGCGGTCGGCAAGCTGGCATCGATCCCGGTGGTGGTGCAGGTAATCAACGCCGCCAACCGCAATGCTGGTGCGCGCAAGCTGCTGGAAAAAACCATGGGCGTCGATGCCGATGCCCGCGTGCCCGCGTACCACACGCCCACCGCGCGCAAGCGCCTGCGCGATCTCGACGGCAGCGGCACGGTGACGCCGGCCGGCCGCACGCGCGGCAAGCTGGCGTTGTTCGCCACCTGCTATTGCGACCATTCCGATCCGGTGGTGGTCGAGGACCTCGCCGCGATACTCGCGCACAACGCGATCCCGACCCGGCTGGTCGAACAGGAAAGCTGCTGCGGCATGCCCAAGCTGGAACTGGGCGACCTGCAGACGGTGAAGATGTACAAGGAGCGCAATATCCCGGTGCTGGCGAAAATGGCGCGCGAGGGCTGGGACTTCACCGCGGCGATCCCGTCCTGCGTACTGATGTTCAAGCAGGAACTGCCGCTGATGTTCCCGGACGACGCCGACGTGGCGCTGGTGCGCGACCGCTTCTTCGATCCGTTCGAATATCTCGCCGAGCGGCACAAGGCGGGCCTGCTGCAGACCGACTTCAAGCAGTCGCTGGGCAAGGTCGCCTGGCAGGTACCATGCCACCAGCGCGTGCAAAAGATCGGCCCGAAGACCCGCGACATACTGCAACTGGTACCGGATACGGAAATCGTCACCATCGAACGCTGTTCCGGTCATGACGGCACCTACGGCGTGAAGCACAAGACTTATGCGAACTCGCGCAAGCTGGCCAAACCGGTGGAGAATCGCGTGGCGCAGGCGGACGCCGACCACTTCACCAGCGACTGCCCGATGGCCGGCGGCCATATCGCCCACGGCCTCGACGACAAGCCGGCGGCGGAGCATCCGCTGAGCCTGCTGCGCAAGGCGTACGGCATTTGAGAAACGAGTGGGAAAGAGCGAGAAACGAGTGAAGAGGAGTGAGAGACGAGTAAAAGCCCCTACTGCCCTCACTCACTTCTCACTCCTCCCCACTCTTCACTGATTTAAAGCCCATGCACAAGCTCACCCGCGCCGACCTGCTCACCCTCGAAGCCTATGCGCAGCAACGCGGCGAGTTCCGCGCCCGCGTGATGGCGCACAAGAAGCAGCGCACGGTGCACATCGGCGAACACCTGACACTGATCTTCGAGGATCGCCTGAGCGTGCAGTACCAGGTGCAGGAGATGCTGCGCATCGAACGCATCTTTGAGGCTGCCGGCATCCAGGACGAACTGGACGCTTACAATCCGCTGATACCGGGCGGCGGCAATCTCAAGGCGACCTTGCTGATCGAGTACGCCGACATCGAGCAGCGCAAGCGCGAACTGGTGCGCCTGCGCCACATCGAACACGCGATCACGCTGAGCGTGTACGGACATGCGCCGGTGACCGCCATCGCCGACGAGGATATGGAGCGCAGCAATGACGAAAAGACCGCCGCCGTGCACTTCCTGCGTTTCGAGTTCGATGACACGATGATCGCCGACTGGAATGCGGGCGCGCCGGTCACCCTGGCCTCAACGCTCCCGGCGATGCCGGTCGAGGTGACCCTGACACCCGAACAGCGCAGCACGCTGGCGGCCGATTTCGTCTGAGCATGCGCAAACTCCTGCTTGGCGCCGCCCTGCTGCTGGTGCTGCTGGGTGCGATGTCGCACTGGCGCCATCGTTCGCTGCATCCGCTACCGGGCGTGCTCGCGGCCGAGGCACCCGCGCAGGTCGACCTCGATCACGGCGCGCAATTGCAACGCGGCGACGTCACGCTGACCACCCGCGCTCATTTCGACATCACCGCGCGCGTGCTGTCACGCAAGGATTATTCCTGGGGCGCCGACGCCGAGCTGATCCCGGAAGACCTCGCCCTCGGCTGGGGCCGCATGTCAGACAGCGATGTGCTGGCAAACATCGACATCACTCAGTCCGATCGCTTCTACTACTGGCACGTGAAGGAATTTCCGATCCCGCGGCGCGAAATCGAAACCTCCAGCGCCAATATGCACATGATTCCCGCCGACCCCGGGGTGAAGCGCGAACTCGAACAGGTGCGCCAAGGCCAGGTCGTCCATATCGAAGGCTTTCTGGTCGACGCCAGCCGACCCGATGGCTGGCACTGGAACACCTCGATGACCCGTGACGACACGGGTGCGGGTGCGTGCGAGCTGGTTTACGTTGAAAGCCTGGATATCGTCACGCCTTGAATGCGATCCAGAAGGCTGGCACCGGCTGACGCAATCGCTTCATCCCGGCAAACTCATCCGATCGGGCAACGCACTCCCGTTCCGCCTGACCCGCCATACCCGTCCGGATTTTTCGACAGGTATTGCTGGTGCTCATCCTCGGCGTAGTAGAACGGGCCGGCGATGGATATCTCGGTGGTGATCGGATGAAGGCCGGCGCGGTTGAGTTCCGCCTGATAACGTCTGGCCGAAGCTTCGGCGATGCCTAGCTGCGCCACGCTGGACGTATAGACGGCCGAACGGTATGGGGTGCCGACGTCGTTTCCCTGGCGCATGCCCTGGGTCGGATCGTGGTTTTCCCAGAACACCTGCAGCAGCTGTTCCAGGCGAATCTGCTCCGGGTCATAGATCACCTGCACCACCTCGGCGTGGCCGGTCTGGCCGGAACAGACTTCATCGTAGGTCGGATTCGGCGTATAGCCGCCTGCATAGCCGACCGCCGTGCTCAACACGCCCGGCAGATCCCAGAACTTGCGCTCCGCCCCCCAGAAACAGCCCATGCCGAACAGCACCATCTCGCTCTGCGGATAATTCCTGGCCAGCAGCGAGCGCCCATGAACATGATGTGGCTGGGCTGGCGCCATTGCCCGCTCGCGTCCCGGCAGCGCCTCATGGCTCTGTGGCATCCGTTGCTTCCAGTCCCCTGTACCCATCATCGGCGCTCTCCGGACGCTACACCTCGCAGCCTACGGCTGCGCTGGGTGCCGCTTCAATAACGCAGCAGACTGTGCAACGGCTTACTCCCCTGCCAGCGGGTCCGCCCGCACGCCGCGACCAGTTCGACGACCACGCTGGCGCCGATCAGCTCGGCATCCAGCCTGCCGACCAGGGAGGCTGCCGCGGCCAGCGTGCCACCGGTGGCCAGCACGTCATCGACCAGCAGCACCCGTACGCCCGGCTTCAGCGCATCACTCTGCGCCTCCAGCCGATCGCTGCCGTATTCCAGTTGATAGTCTACGGCCACTACCGGCGGCGGCAGCTTGTTCGGCTTGCGCAACGGCACGAAACCGGCATGCAGCTTCTGCGCCAGCGCGGCGCCGAAAATGAAGCCCCTTGCCTCGATCCCGCAGACCGCCTGCACGCCGCTACCCTGCCACGGCTCGGCCAGCGCATCGATACACCGGGCGAAACCGCCGGCATCGGCGAGCAATGGCGTGACATCACGAAACAACACCCCAGGGCTGGGGAAATCCGGTACGGCACGAATCAGGGCGGCCAGGTCTTGCATGAAGCTCCTTGAGCATGTCGCGATGGCCGATGCGGCTCAGCAGGGTACGGTCAGCGGATCGTCGGGCAGGTCGTCGTCTTGAATGGCCAGCCGCGCCTCGCCGAGCTGGGCTTCCACTCCGCCCACGATGCCCCGGGCGATGGCCACGCTCGATTCGGGCACCATCACGGCGATGTAATCCATTGCCGGCAGCTGACCAATCGCGCCGGTCAGGTATTCGCCCGAGATGAATGCCGGGATGTCACCGGCTTCCAGCGCATCCTTGACCAGATGGGCATCGAACAGGTTTTCGGCGCGATAGACGATGTGCATGGCCTGCACGCTAACCCGCGCGGCGTCGCGGGGCAAGGCGGGCCGCCAATCTGCGCCCATGGCGGCGACAAGGTAAACTTGGATGTTCCCGCTACTGCCTGCGAGCCCTGCCCGATGTCGATCGACCATCCCGCCACCGCACCTGCCACGCCAACGGCCATCGTGCACCCGGCGGCTTCACATCAGGCTGCTCCACAACAGGCTGCTCCACAGCAGGACTTCATTCGCCAGATCGTGCGCGACGACCTGGCCTCGGCCAAACACCACGCCATCCATACGCGCTTTCCGCCGGAGCCGAACGGCTACCTGCACATCGGGCACGCCAAGGCGATCTGCCTGAACTTCGGCATCGCGGGCGAGTTCAAGGGCTGGTGCAACCTGCGCCTGGACGACACCAATCCGGGCAAGGAAGATCCGGAGTTCGTCGAAGGCATCAAGGACGACGTGCGCTGGCTCGGCTTCGAATGGCATGCGCTGCGTCATGCGTCGGATTATTTCGAGGTGTTCTATCGCTCCGCGCTGAAGCTGATCGAAGATGGCGTGGCTTATGTCGACGACCTCAACGCCGAAGAGATGCGTGAGTATCGCGGCACGCTGACGGCCGGCGGCCGCAATTCGCCGCATCGCGAGCGCAGCGTGGCGGAGAACCTCGAGCTGTTCCGCTGCATGCGCGCGGGCGAGTTCCCCGACGGCAGCAAGACGCTGCGCGCAAAGATCGACATGAGCGCCGGCAACATCAACATGCGCGACCCGGCGATCTACCGCATCCGCAAGATCACGCACCAGAACACTGGCGACGCGTGGCCGATCTACCCGATGTACGACTACGCGCACTGCCTGTCGGATGCGCTGGAAGGCATCACCCATTCGCTGTGCACGCTGGAGTTCGAGGATCACCGGCCGCTGTACGACTGGTTCGTGGACAAGGTCGACCTGCCGAACCACCCGCAGCTATGGCAGCCATTGATCGACGCCGGTCTGCCGACGGTGCCGGCCAAGCCGCGCCAGATCGAGTTCTCGCGGCTCAACCTCAGCTACTGCATCACCAGCAAACGCAAGCTGGCGCAGCTGGTGAACGAGAACTTCGTGGATGGCTGGGACGATCCCCGCATGAACACGTTGCGCGGCCTGCGCCGGCGCGGCTTCACCCCGGCCGGGCTGCGTCTGCTGATCGAGCGCGTCGGCGTGAGCAAGCAGAACAGCGTCATCGACTACGCGATCCTCGAAGGCTGCATCCGCGAGGACTTGGATGCCACCGCAGCACGCCGCATGGCGGTGCTCGATCCGCTGAAACTGGTGCTGACCAACCTGCCGGAAGGCCACGGGGAAACGCTCACCTTCGCGAACCATCCGAAGAACGAGAGCTTCGGCACCCGTGAAGTGCCGTTTGCGCGCGAGCTGTGGATCGAGCGCGAGGATTTCGCCGAAGTGCCGCCGAAGGGTTTCCACCGCCTGAAACCCGAGGGCGAAGTGCGCCTGCGCGGCGTCGGCATCATCAAATGCGAGCAAGTGATCAAGGACGCCGATGGCAAGGTGATCGAGCTGCGCTGCACGCTGGACCCGGAAACGCGCCACGGCATGCCCGGCGCGGATCGCAAGGTGAAGGGCACGATCCACTGGGTCAGCGCGAAGCACGCGATCGCCACCGAAGTGCGCATCTACGATCGCCTGTTCAATGTGGCGGCCCCGGACAGCGAAGAAGACGGCAAGAGCTGGCTCGACCACGTCAATCCGCAAGCCAAGCAGGTGGTGCGGGGCTGGTTGGAGCCGGCGGCAGCGAACGTCGATCCGGAGCAGCGCTTCCAGTTCGAGCGGCTGGGCTATTTCGTGGCCGATCGGGTCGATCACCGCGCCACGGCACCGGTGTTCAACCGCACCGTCACCTTGCGGGATACTTGGGCCGCGCAGGCCGGAGCATAAGGAAGCCGCATGTTGCCACTGCAGATCCATCTGACCTTGCCGCCATGGATCGGCGAAGTCGCCGACGAGAGCCGCGCCTATCTCACCGACGAGGAACGGGTTGGGTTGGCGATCGAGCTGTCCAAGCACAATGTCGAACGCAGCCACGGCGGCCCGTTCGGCGCCGCGGTGTTCAACGCGGCGGGGCGGTTGATCTCGGTGGGCGTGAACCGCGTGGTGGCGCAGACCTGTTCGGTCGCGCACGCGGAAACGATGGCGTACATGATGGCGCAGCAGCGTCTCGCGGCGTTTCGGCTCAACGAGCAGGGCGGCCGCTACATCCTGGCCAGCAGCGCACAACCGTGCTGTCAGTGCTTCGGCGCCACCATCTGGGCCGGTATCGACGAACTGCTGATCGGCGCACGCTCCGAAGACGTCGAGGAGCTGACCGATTTCGACGAAGGCCCGTTGCCGACCGACTGGATCGGCGAATTGCAACGCCGCGACATCGCCGTACGCCGCGACATACTGCGCGATCAGGCGCGTGCCGTGCTGGCCAGCTACGGCGCCATCGGCACACCGTATTGAGCCGTTGGCGCGCCGCGCTGCCACTGATCCTGCTGGTGCTGGCGGGCATCGTGCTGTTCGCGTCCGGCTCGCTCGACCAGCTGACCCCGCGGCAGCTGGTGGCGCATCAAGCCGAGTTGCAGGCCCAGATCGCCGAACACCCCTGGCTTACCCGACTGGCTTACGTCGGGCTGCTGACGTTGACCGTGGCCACCGGCATTCCCGGCACCGTGGTGGTGATTCTGGCCGGCGGCTTCGCGTTCGGCGTGGTGGATGCCACGCTGTGTTCGTCGGTCGGGCTGACCCTGGGTTCGCTGATCCTGTACCTGGCCAGCCGTTACGCGTTCGGTCCCGGCAGCCGGCAGCCGCCGGCGGTCGTGGCGCGGTTGCATCATGGTTTCGAGCGGCATCCGGTGAGCTACACCTTGTTTCTGCGCTTCGTGCCGGTGGTGCCGTTCGGCGCGGTCACCGTCGCATTGGCCTGGCTGCGCTGTCCGCTATGGCTGTTTCTCGGCGCCAGCTGGCTTGGCGGTACCGTCGCCCTGATCTTCGAAACGTCCATCGGGGCCGGTCTGGGCGACGTCATGAGCCAAAGCGACAGCTTTGGGGTCGCCTTGTTCATGCACCGCGAAGTGCTGCTGCCGCTGGGCGCGCTGGCCTTGCTCGCGCTGCTGCCCCTGCTGGTCGAGCGCATCACCCGGCGGCGCCGCCAGGCAAACCATATCGATTGAGCACCACGGCTTCGGCCCCGGCTCGAGCGATTTGCGTGCTCCACGAGGCCTTCAATGCCCGTCCAGGGCGCCCAGGCAGCTCTTCAGCTAGCAGAAATTTCACGCCTTCAACCGCTCGAGCCTCTGCCTATTCCGAAAGGTACCTCGGGCATGGATGAACGACTTTCCGGGCGGGGTCGAAAGATCATGCGCAGGGTTCGGGAACACCCCCCAAACCACTGCAAATCGGCAATTTGACATTGGCTGGGGAACATCTCATATTCGCAGCCGAGCATGGAGTTAGCCCGTGATTCAGCACACGGACGAGCCTGTCGGTCCACTGAAATAGTGCCGGCATTCCCAGGGGGGAATATGCCAGTTTCGATCTACTCCGATCGACGGTTCGCGTCACCAGCTCGCACACGTTTGTGTCGGGCCTGGATCGAACCGTGCGTAGAACCGCGCGCGCAGGGTTTCACCTTGATCGAGCTGATGATCACGGTGGCGGTCATCGCCATCCTTGCTGCGATCGCCGTACCCAGCTACTACCAATACATCTTGCGCTCCAACCGCTCGGCGGCCGAGAGCGTGATGCAAGAAATCGCCAGCGCGCAGGAGCGCTACGTGGTCGACAGCCGGCAGTTCGCCGGCGCCCTGACCACGCTAGGCTACAACGTGCCGAACACGGTGTCGCCCAGCTACAGCGTTTCATTGGTGGCTACCGCGGCCTCCGTCTCCGGCGGCACGCCGCCGAGCTACACCATCACCGCCAAGCCGATAAACGGCCAGACCCGCGACACGACCTGCGGCACGCTCACCCTCTTTGGGGACGGCACCAAGTTGCCCAACGCAACGAACTGCTGGAAATGAGCCATGCGCACATCACGTAGCCACGGCTTCACGCTGATCGAGATGCTGGTCACCCTGGCCGTATTCGCTGTGCTGTTGATGATCGCGATCCCCTCGATGCGGCCGTTCCTGCAGTCGCAAGGCGTCAAGAACGCCTCGATGGACATCAGCTCCACCGTGGCGCTGGCGCGCAGCGAGGCGATCAAGCGCAACGCCACGGTCGACGTGACGGCCAACAACGCCACCGACTGGAGCCAGGGCTGGGTGGTCAGCCAGACCACCCCCGCCTCTACCATCCGCAAGCAGGCTGCCCTCGGCAATATCGTCATCACACCGTCCAGCGGGAGCTTCAGCTTCGACAGCAACGGCCGGATGACTACCACGGGCTCCACGTTCACGATCTCGCCCCTCGACAAGACCGGCTCGCAGCCGCTCTGCCTCACCGTCACGGTGGGCGCCACCGGCCGCGTCGAGTCCACCAAGGTCACCTGCACATGAAAAACCAGACCGGCATGATGCTCATCGAGGCGTTGGTGTCGCTGGTCATCGCGGCCATCGCCCTGCTCGGCACCGTCACTCTGATGGCGAAGTCCACGCGCGGCGAGATGGAGTCGTACCAGCGGGTGCAGGCGTTGACCCTGGTGCAGGACATGGTTTCGCGCATCAACGCCAATCGGCAGGTCGCCTCGTGCTATTCGGTTGGCACCAGCATAACCAACCCCACCGGGCCCACCGGTTACAGCACGACCAGCGCCCCAACTCCCTGCACCGCGGGCTCGTCGATCCAGAACACCACCGTCGCTTCCGACCTCACCGCGTGGCAAAACGCCCTGCTCGGTTCCAGCGAAGCCTCCGGCAGCAACAAGGTCGGCGCCATGATCGGCGCCGTCGGCTGCATTACCCAGATCGACCCAACCAATCAGATCTATCAGGTCAGCGTTGCCTGGCAGGGCCTGATGTCCACGGCCACGCCAAAGTTGCTGTGCGGGAGTGGAACGCTCGGCAACAACAACCTGCGGCGCGTGATCAGCGTCCAAGTCCAGATCGCCAACCTCACGACGACATGATGACTCCTCGCGCCCACGGCCAGCCCCTGTCACATGGCCGCCACCAGGCGGGCATGTCCCTGATCGAGCTGATGATCGCCGTCGCCATCGGCCTGGCGCTGCTGGCCGGGCTCAGTTCGCTGTACGTCTCCACCAGCAAGGCACGTGCGGAGTTCAACAAGACTTCCGAGCAGGTCGAGAACGGCCGCTTCGCTTTGCAGTCCATCAGGCGCGACATCGAGATGGCCGGCTTCTACGGCCGCTCCAGCCTGCCGGTCGCCACTACCAGCTATGCCCTGTCGGATCCCTGCGCCACGACGCCGGCGTCGATGGGTTTCAGTACCAGTCCCACACTCACCGTCCCGCTCCCGGTTTACGGGCCTGCGCTGGCCAGCGCCGCTCCCGCATGCGTGCCAGCCACCCTTGCGACCACTCTCCCGAACATGAAAGCCGGTGCAGAAGTCCTCACCGTCAGCTACGTCGCCGGCAGCACCACCATCACGCCTGACGGCACCAATTACTACCTGCAGCGATCCAGTTGCGAAACCGATAGCGTACCGATGGTCTATAGCAAGACCGCCGGCGACTTCACTCTGCTCACCAAGGCGCCTATTGCCGGTAACGCCTGCAGCACCACCGGCACCAAGGCCGAGCTGCGCCAATACATCCTGCGCAGCTACTACGTAGCCACCTGCGATGTGTGCAGCGGCACCAGCCCCGACACCACGCCGACGCTGAAGGTGGCCGAGTTCGTGAACGGCACGATCCAGACACCCACCTCGCTGGTCGCCGGCATCGAGGACGTGCACTACAGCTACGGCGAAGACCTTGACAACAACGGCTCGCCGGACTGCTACGTCGACAATCCGTCCGACATCAGCGCCGTACCGGCGGCCTGCACGGCGGCGGCTACAGCCGCTTCTTACACATGGACTGCGTCAGCTACCGCCAATTGGGCCAACGTCACCGCCGTGCGCGTCAACCTGCTTTCGCGCAATCTCGACAACACGGCCAGTTGGACCGACACCCGCACCTACGACCTGGGCCGCTCCGCGGTGAACGGCCCGTACAACGACCACTACAAGCGGCACGTCTACGGTACCGCCGCACGCATCTGGAACACCGGTGGCCTGAGGGAGAACCAGTAATGAAGACCTCGCCGTCTCGCGCCTCACAACGCGGCTTCACCCTCGTGATGACGCTGATCTTCCTGATCATCTTCATGCTGTTCGCCATTTCCATGGTCAGCTCGAGCATGATCAATACCAAGGTCGCGGCCAACCAGCAGTACCGGCTGGAAGCCGGCACCGTGGCGCAACAAGGCATCGAGCAGGTGATGAGCCAGCCGTTCATCCGGGTGCCGATCACCACCACCACCTTCGTGAAGGTCGACGTCAACGGCGACGGCAAGGCGGACTTCACCGCACAGGTCGCGCCTCCCGTCTGCCTCGACAGCAAGGTGATCCCGAACGCGGTACTGCCGAAGGGCGACGTGTGCAGGACACCCAACAACCCCAACGGCAACCTGATCCTGCCCGGTCCGGCTTCCTCGACATCCCCGACGCCGGCGGCACCCTCGATGTGCTCCGCGACGCAGTGGGACATCCAGTCTGCCGTCACCGATCCGAACAACACCGCCGTTGCGGTCACCGTGCATCAGGGCGCCGCCGTGCAGGTGCCGATCGGCACGGCCTGCCCCTAATTAACCTCGCATCCGTTCCTGCGGAGGAATCGTCATGCCACACGCGCGCATTATCTTGAACCACCGGCTGCGTATCTTCGTCCTGATCGCTGCGGCCCTGGTACTGCCGGGCGTGGCTTGCGGCGAGGATATCGACCTGTATACCGCGCCGGGCAGCGGCGGCCAGCCAAACGTGATTCTCCTGCTGGACAGCTCCAGCGCATGGAACGGTGCCGTGGGATTCAGCTGCCCCAGCCCAGGTTCAGGCGCGGTTTCTTCCAACAATGCAGGCACGGATGCCGGTTTTGAACAGTGTGCCCTCTATAACGCGCTTACTGTCTTGGGCACCAACGCGCAGCTGGCCGGCAACATCAACGTGGGCCTGATGCGTTGGGACAAACAAAAGGACGGAATAACGGATACCGGCGCGACCTACAGTGGCAATGGCGGTTATTTCAAGTTTCCGCAGCCGCAGGCGGCACTGCTTCCTGTCATTGGCGATCCGTCCGGGTCCACCACCTCGCCGGGTGCCGTCAATCTCAGCAACTTGCTGACCATCATCAAGGGAATCGACCGCACGGCGGATGGTGCAAACAGCCCGAACACCGGCGGCGCCATGCAGGAGGTATGGGCGTACTACACGCGCAATAAGGGTCTGTCAGGCAACGACTACTCGTCACTAGCCAAGCTCAACGCCTGCCAGAAGAATTTCGTGATCTACATCGCGAACGCCATGAACAATGGCGACCCCAACCAGACCGCCAATATCTGGCAGACCGCGCTCGTAAATGCCAGCAAGCTTTATACATTTCCAAATTTTGATCCAAATGCGATTGTCCCTGTCTCCCCGCTTTCCAAGTATCAAGGCAAGGGTGGCGGCCCCGAATGGGCCCGCTACATGGACAACATCGATCTTTCCTCCGGTACCAGCAGCACCCCGCAGAACATCATCACCTATACGATCGCAGTGACCGACGGCAAAAACCCCGAATATGTGAACTATGTTCAGACCATGGCCGCCAACGGCGGAGGCAAATCCTTTGTAATCAACATCAACGACGCGAATGCACTGGAGGCGCTGATCAAGGATCTGACAGGCATATTCAATGAAGTGCAGGCGACCAACAGCGTGTTCGCCTCGGTGAGCTTGCCAGTCAGCGTGAACGCCCAAGGCACCTCACTGAACCAGGTGTACGTCGGCATGTTCCGCCCGGATGCCACCACGGCCCAGCGCTGGGCAGGCAATCTCAAGCAGTACCAGCTCGGCTTTGATGCCAACCTGAACGTCCAGCTCGAAGACTCGCTGGGCAATGCGGCGATCACCAACTCCCAAACCGGCTTCATCACGCCCAATGCGCTCAGCTACTGGACGGCGGATCACCAGGCCGGCACCCTGCGCGATGGTCCAGTCACCCTCAGCAGCAGTGGCTACTACAACGCCGGCACCATCGTCCCCAACTGGCCCAGCCTCACCACCGCCACCGCCACCACTCCCACCGGCTTCTGGGTCAATCTTCAGCCGGCCGCTGTTCAAGGCGCTGGCGGCACATTTGACGTCCCCGACGGCCAGATCGTCGACAAGGGCGGCGTCGCCGAGATGATACGCGCGGATTACCTCACCGATGCGGCTCAGGCGAACCGCGTGATCTATACCTGCCCCACAGCTGGCTGCACCGTCAATGCCGCACTGTCCACCAAATTCGATGCAGCCACACTGGGCAGCAGCACAGCTTTCAACATCTCTTCGACCGCTTCTTACACTGCTCAGGATTTGATCAACTGGGTCCGCGGCAAGGACAACATCACCACCGGCACCGGCGTCGAGAACCCGAAAGGGCCGGGTGGATCGGTCACCGTGCGCCCGTCCATCCATGGCGACGTGCTGCACTCGCGACCGGCGGTGGTCAATTACGGTGGTTCCGTCGGCATCGTGGCGTTCTACGGTTCCAACGACGGTTTCTTCCGTGCCGTCAACGGCAATCAGGATGCCACGTTCACCACCGTCACCCCTGCGCCCGCCGGCGCCATCAACATTACCAACACTACAAGCTACGTGCGTCCTGGCAGTGAATTGTGGTCGTTCATCGCTCCTCAATTTTTCAGTAAGCTCAAGGATTTGCACGATAATACCCCCCAGCTCACGCTGGGCGCTGCCAGCAGCAAGAAGGACTACTTCTTCGATGGCACCACCACGGTCTACCAGAATCTGCGCACCACCCCCGCGACGACCTATATCTACGTCACGGCGCGGCGTGGCGGTCGCCTGATTTACGCGTTCGACGTAAGCGACCCGACCCTACCGAAATTCCTGTGGAGCAGGACCAACGCCGACATCCCCGTACTCGGCCAGACCTGGTCGCAGCCCAAGCTGGCCCTGGTCAAGGGCAACACGAATCCGGTGGTCATCATGGGCGGTGGCTATGACACGAACGAGGACACCGATCCGGCAACCGTTCCCGATACCATGGGGAACGCGATCGTGGTGCTGGACGCCTTCACTGGCAACACGGTGTGGACCGCCTGCCCGTCCGGCTGCACCACGGCAGTTTCCGCTATGACTTATGCGATCCCTGCCGACATCACGCTGCTGGATAGCGATGGCGATGCCAAGACCGACCGCCTTTACGCCGCTGATCTGGGCGGCAATATCTGGCGTGCCGACATCGATGGTGCCACTCCGTCGACGGACTGGAAGGTGACCCAGATCGCCAAACTCAGTAGCACTGGCAACGGCACCGGTGCCAGCTGCGCCAGCACCCCCACCGGTGCCCGCAAGTTTTTCTATCCGCCCGACGTCACACAGACCGGCAATTTCGACGCGGTGGTGGCCGCCAGCGGCGATCGCGAGCATCCCCTGCTGGTGAACGCATCCTCCTGTGTGGTCAACCGTTTCTACATGCTGAAGGACACCAGCACCGGCAAGAGCGTGCCCAGTACCTGGACCACAATCACCGAATCCATGCTCACCGACGAAACCGGTGCTCTCACAGGAGGAACACCCTATCCCTCCACCAGCACCACGCAGGGCTTCTTTATCAACCTCGGGGCTGGCGAAAAGGCCGTGAATGCGCCGCTGACGGTGGCGGGCTATACCTACTTCGGCACCAATACACCCACTCCCGCGAGCTCACTCGTATGTTCCGCGAACCTGGGTATCGCACGCGGCTACGCGATCAACTTCCTGACCGGCGCAGGTCTGAACAACAAGGGCTACATCACCTTCGACGGTGGCGGCATGCCGCCCTCGCCGGTATTCGGCTTGGTCGAAGTTACTACCAGCAGCGGCGTGTACACCCCGGTGCTCATCGGCGGCGGCAACCAGACCGGACTGAACGGCGGCAACAACTCCTCGTCGCTGGGCGCCAACAAGGTCACCCCGCCCAACACCGGCAAGCGCAAACGTACCTACTGGTTCACCGAAGGCCTGAAATAGGCATTAGCCAAGACCCAAAGACCCGGCGGGCGCGGCCGTCAAGCCGCGCCTGCGCCACGGCCAACGGCGAGGCGGATCATTGGCGATGGCCGCTGCTCCCTCCACGACCGATCCGATGGCGGTGCCTGGCGGCTATTCGAAACCGCAACGGACGTGGGCAGCGACCATCCCGCGCCAAGCGGTGAATCCACCATCAGCCATATGGCTGATCGCCGACCCGGGTACCGTGTTTGCCGGCTCCCGTTCACCGCTTTTCGCGCTAGGCTCAGGCTGACGGCACGCGGGGTTGCCGTAGGGGCGCAAGCAGTGATGGACAGCAGGACACACAGCTTCTCGGTACGCCTGTGGCGACGCGCGTCGCTGATGCAGCGGCTGGGCTTCATCGCGTTGGCGCCCACCTTGATCACGGCCACGCTGCTGGTGACCATCCTGACCCGCCACCAGCTGGCGACCCTGCATGTGATGGCACAGTCCACCGCGGACGCCATCGCAACCCAGGCCGCATCGATCTCCACCGATCCGCTGCGCAACCTGCAGCGTCGCGAACTGGTACGCATCGCGCAATCGACAGGCGGATTGCCGCACGTGGCCCATGTGCAGATTCGCGCGGCCGATGGCGAGATCCTGGCCGACGATCGTGACGCCAGCAAAACGCAGATGCAGGACAACCTCACCGTGGTGCACGATGTGGTCGATCGGGATCAGCCGCTGCATCCGACGCTGGGCTCGGTGCTGGTGGAGGTGAACTTGAGCGAGGCCATTGCGGCGCAGCGGTCCAGCCTGCGCATTGCGATCCTCACGCTGGTAGTGAGCCTGCTTGTCGCGGGGGTGATTGGCTGGCGGGCGGCACATTGGATAGGCGCACCTCTGCGACACTTGGCCCGTGCCGTGCATCAGCTCGGCCGCAGCGATGATCAGGTCGAGGTGGAGATCACCGACCAGACCGAGATCGGCGAATTGCAACGAGGTTTCAACAGTGCCGCCGCCGCATTGTTCGACATGCATCGGAGCATGGAGAGCGAAATCGAACACGCCACGCTCGAGCTGGCCCACAAGAACGCCGCGCTGGAAGCCGCCAGCGTGGCCAAGGCGCGCTTTCTCGCCGCCGCATCGCATGACTTGCGGCAACCGCTGTACGCATTGACCCTGTTCTCCTCCGCCCTGGCAGTGGAGGAACACGATCCGGTGCGGCTGGATCGCATCGCGCACATCCAGGAATGCGTGCAGGCACTCGATCACCTGTTCAGTGAACTGCTCGACCTGTCGCGGCTGGAAACCGGCGCGATGCAGGTCGAGATCAGCGAGTTCCCGCTCGATCAGGTCTTCGATGAAGTCAGCCGGAACTTCCGCATGATCGCCGAACAGCACAACCTTCGGCTCATCGTGCGAACAACCCGCCAATGGGTGCGCTGCGATCACAGCATGCTCGCACGCATACTCAACAACCTGGTCAGCAATGCCTTGCGCTACACCAAGGAAGGTGGTGTGCTGGTCGGCGCGCGCCGTGGACCTGCCGGTACCTTGAGGGTCGACGTATGGGATACCGGCGTAGGCATCGACACCGAACATCAGGTGCGCATCTTCGACGAGTTCTATCGAGTCGAACAACATGCCGGGCATGATTACGACGACGGCCAGCGCCGCGGACTCGGCCTGGGCCTGGCCACCGTGCAACGACTGACCGATCTGCTCGATATCCGGATGCAGCTCAAATCACGTCCGCGCCGCGGCAGCGTGTTCAGCTTCCTGTTGCCCATGGTGCCGCCGCAACAGGTCTTCGACCAGAGAACCGAAGATCCGCCACTGGATGTTTCGGGCATGCGTGTGCTGGTGATCGATGACGAACCCGCGATCCTGTCCGGCATCCGTTACCTGCTGAAGAGCTGGGGCTGCGAAGTGGCCGTGGCCGAGGATCGTGCGCAGGCCCTCGAAGCCGCCAATGAATGGGTGCTGCCGCCGGACATCGTGATCTCCGACCTGCGCCTGCGCGAGGGCGAGAGCGGACTGGATGTGCTGGCTGCGCTCGATCACTACTATTACCGGGACAAGGAAGCGAACATGGACGAACGGCCTTTCGCGCGTCTTCTGATCACCGGGGAAACCCGCAGCGACCGCCTGCGCGAAATCATGGCCGCGAAGATCACGGTGTTGTACAAACCGGTATCGCCGGAGCAGCTGCGTGAAGCCATGATGGCCGTCTGGACGTCCGCGCGCAGCCTGGCCTGAGAGAGATTCGCGGCAACATCACGCTTCCGCATTGTCCGCTGACGGCGCCGTGCCAAGCCACTTGAACAACGACTCGATCTGCGCGGGGCCGCTGCTGGTCGGTGGCGCTTCCGGGTATTCCTTCGCCCACTCCGGCGCCGTGATCAGCGGTACCCACGACAACCCAACCTTGTCCTGCCTGTCTTGGCTTGCTTCCAACTTCCGCAGCGCACGCGACACCTGCACGGCGATTGGCAGGCAGTCGATGCTGTCGGGCGTGGGTTGAGCGCAATGTGTTGCCGGCGAGGTGACGAGGTATTCGCGGCAAGCCAAGGGGCGCTCCGTATAGATCGAACAGGATTCCTGCTCGAGAAACGGACAGGCCACGCCGTGACGGAAATAGTCGATACCGAGTCGGCGGCGTGATGCTTCGTCCAGACGCGCGGGTGCGCGCAAGCGATCGAGCATGCCGGTGGCAGCCAACTTCGCATGCGCGGCCTCGAACCGATTCAACACTTCGTTGCGCCGCGGCTCCGGCATCGCGGCGATCACCTGGCGCAGTCGATGCGCCTCGGCGGGGGCGATCGGCACTAGCTGCCGGCAGCAGGCACCGCACCCCTTGCGGCATGAGATCGGCCTGCCTTGCGCCGCACTTTTTTCCACCGCGGCGTCGACCACGGCGTCGGTCAAGCCACGCAACAAATGCAGCAGCTGGCCCGGCGTGGCCGGTCCGGCGGGCACCGTCAGCTGCATGCGCCATGGCTGCTCATCGAGCACCAGGTCGACGGTCGCCGTCACACTTGCGGTTTGTTCTGCCATGTCGTTGCCCTCGCCGAAGCGCGCCGATGGTGGCCAAGCGTACCGGTGCGCGCCGCACGGTCGGTCTTGCGATGGATGTGCCGGATGACGGTCAAGCCATGCAGGCATCGCACGAGTCATTGCTCGAAGCGTTCAACGATCCTTCCGGTGGGATCGACGTACAACCGGCGCGTGGCGCCCCACAGGTGCACGACATGTCCGTTGAACGGATTGCCGAAGCCGACCGAAGTCTGGCCAAAGACCTCGCCGCCGCCCGGCGTCAGGAATACCCCTACGGCCGCTTCGAGAAAGCTCCAGCCGTCGTCTCCCTCGGCGACATTGCAACCGTTGAAGTAGACGCGGGCATTGGTCGTGGTGAGGCTGGTGTATCCGCGGGGGATCAGGCCTCTCACCCAGGTCGCATCGATATAGGCGTTACCGAAATAGATTCTTCCCGGAGAGCCGTGCGTTTCGAACAATATGCGATCGAAATATTCTCCGCTGTCCTTCATGGCGTCGAGCGCGGGCACCAGGTCGCCGGCATCGGTGATCGGCAGGCGGTGCACCGCGCCGCGCGCATCGGCGGTCTGCCGGATACGCGAATCGCTGGCGTCGTAGATATGCAACAAGGCCATGGGCCAATCTCCTGATGTGACAGCCGGCTCAGCGCACCTGATACGACTGTGTGTTGAGTTGCAGCACGGCGTCGAACTGCACCTTCTCGCGATCCGCACCGAGGTTCATCAACGCCTCCACGCGAAAGCGCAACGCCCGCTCGTACGCGCGCTGCCCTTCCAGTTGCACCTTGACGCGGGTAAGCCGCGGCTCGTGCAGGCCGATCGCCTGCTCCAGCACTTTGCGGATGCGGTCCCGGTCGCGCGGACTGAGCAGGCTGTACGACGAAAAATCCGGGATGCCGAATGTCAGCGACGACTTGCGGCATTCCACAAAGGCCTCGGGCAGCACGCGCGCCGCCTCGGAGCGGGTGTTGAGCAAGGCCTCCAGGTCGCGCGACACCAGGTCGCGGAACTCCAGCAGCGACATGCCACGACCGCTGTCTTCGGGCAGCGGCTTGTCGGTGAGGCGATCAAGAATCGAACGCATGGCCTGCTCCGTTCCAGCGTGTCAGCCTGGTGGCCGACCTCAAAAATCCATGATTGGCTCGTCATCCCAGCGAAAGCTGGGATGACGAGCAATGACCCATTCACATCGACGCGTTGAGCTTGCGATCCCAGCCGGCATGCTTCTTCCCCTCGGCGGTGCCCTTGACGCCTTGCGGCTGATAAGTGAACTCGATCCGCCCATAGCTGAGCACCAGCCGTTCGGCCGGGATGATCTGTTCCGGCGACGCCGCCACCTGCCAGCTCGACACCACCACGTCCTGCAACTGGATCTGCAGGTACTCCAGCCCTTCCGCACCGGATGCCTTGCGGCAGGTGAGAATGGCCTTGGCGATTTTCTGGCGCGTCGTCGACGCCTTCAGCAAGGGTGCCGAGGCTGCGTCGACATGCTTGCTCAGATGCAGGTCGCCGACCCGCACGGCGCCCGCCGCGGCGACGCCTGTGCGCGCCTCCGCCTTAGCGTCCGCGCTGCGGAAAATCGGCATGTCGTTGCGAATGCCCGAAACCGCCTGCGCATCGCGCGTCTCCCGCGGGTCGTAATCATTGACCCCGAACGACCAGCCGTCGATCTCGATTTCCGCGGCGTGATCCTCGTCGTTGGATTCGCCCTGGATGCCATCCAGCTTCAGAAAAAAATCGTTGCTCGACGATGTCCTGATGTTCAACTCCGGCACTTCGATTGGCATCGACCTGCTCCACCTTGTCGGCATCATGCGTCGGCGTGACATGCCGGGAGGCAGGCCACGCCGATGTCATGCGATGGTCTGGAACGACCCGCTCAGGTCGCCTTGTTGGTGTGGCGGTCGTAGGCAATGGTGATCGAGCCTTCCAGCGAACCGTCGGACTTCTGCGGCTTGTATTCGTAGGTGATCTTGGCGTAGTTGAGGCCGATCGACTCGTTCGGAACCGGGCTGCTGCCACCGGCCGCGCTGGAGTGATAGCTGGAGATCAGCACGTCCTCCAGCGTCAGCTTGAGATACTCCTGCTGCTGGCCGCCGGCCTTGCGGCAGACCAGGACCATGTTCTTGATGTGCTGGCCGGTGGCCACCGCCTTGAGCAGCTTCGGCGTCGACTTGTCGGCGTACTTGCTGATCGTGATATCGCTGAAGTCGGCCTTGCCCGCGCCACCGCCGCCACCTGCGCCAAAGGTGCCCTGGTTGGTCGCTCCCCACGACCACGACTGGATCTCCAGTTCGCCCTTGTGCTTGTCATCGGTGGACTCGCCCTCGATGCCGTCGATTTTCAGGAAGAAGTCGCTCTGTGACATGGATCAATCCTCAATAGATTCTCAACGCGCCGACTTCGGAAGCTCGGCCACCAGACGCAGCGAGACGCTCAGTTCGTCCAGCTGGTAATGCGGCCGCAGGAAGGCCACCGCCTTGTAGGCCCCGGGTTTGCCGGGCACATCCACAACTTCAATGGACGCCTCGCGCAGCGGGTACTGCGCTTTCATCTCCTGCGAGGCGTTGTCGTCCAGCAACACGTACTGGGTGATCCAGGTGTTGAGGAAACGCTCGACGCTGGAGCGCGAGGCAAAACTGCCGATCTTGTCGCGCATCATCGACTTCAGGTAATGCGCGATGCGGCTGACCGCGAAAATGTATTGCAGCTGGGCGGCGAGGCGCGCGTTCGCGTTGGCTGCATCGGTGTTGTATTCCTTCGCCTTCTGCGCCGACTGGGTCGAGAAGAACGCCGCGTAGTCGGTGCCCTTGCAATGCACCAGCGGGATCATGCCCAGATCCGCCAGCTCCTTTTCGCGGCGGTCGGTGATCGCGATCTCGGTCGGACACTTCAGCGCGACCTCGCCATCGTCGGTGGCGAAGGTGTGGGTCGGCAGCCCTTCGACCAGGCCACCGCCCTCGACGCCGCGGATCGCCGCGGTCCAGCCGTACTTGGCGAACGCGTCGGTGAGTTTGGTGCCCAGCGAGTAGGCGGCATTGGTCCACAGATAGCGGTTGTGATCCTTGCCGGAAACGTCTTCGACGAAATTGAAAGCCTCCACCGGCGTGGTCTCCGGCCCGTACGGCAGGCGGCCCAGTACATGCGGCATCGCCAGGCCGACGTAGCGCGCATCCTCCGACGCGCGGAAGGACTTCCACTTGGCATATTCGACAGTGTCGAACACCTTGGCCAGGTCACGCGGACCGGCCAGATCGGTGAAGCTCTCGAAACCGAACATCTCCGGCGAGGCGGCCGACAGGAACGGTGCATGCGCCGAGGCGGCCACATGCGACATTTCCTCCAGCAGATACATGTCCTCCGGCTGCCGGCTGAACTCGTAGTCGCCGATCATGGTGGCGAACGGCGCGCCGCCGAAGGTGCCGTATTCCTCTTCGTAGATCTTCTTGAACAGCGTGGACTGGTCGAAGTCCGAGGCGTTCTTGAAATCCTTGATCAGTTCCTTCTTGGTGCAGTTGAGCACCTTCACCTTCAGCGTTGTGCTGGTCTCGGTGTTTTCGACCAGATACTTCAGGCCGCGCCAGGATCCTTCCAGCTTCTGGAATTCCGGCGCGTGCATCACTGCCGAGAGCTGGTCGGAGAGCAGCTTGTCGATGTCGGCGATGCGTGCATCGAGCGAGGCGATCGCATCGCTGGAAATGCTGATCTGGCCGTCGGTCACCTGATTCACCAGTTCGGCGATCAGGTCGCGGGTGCGGTCACGCTCGCTGTCGGTGCGCGCGATGCGGCTCTGGTTGAGGATGCTGTCGAGCAGGCTGCCTCCCTGTTCGGCGACGACGGTGCCCTTCGCGGCTTCTTGCTGTGTGCTGGCCATGTCTTGCCCCTAACGTTGCGTGTCCGATGGTTGATAGGCGGTGCCCGCGATCTGTTCGCGGTTTACTCGGAGTCGCCGGACTTGCCGCCCGAACCCACTTCCTTGGTCAAGCGGGTGATCTGGTCGGTGTTCTGCAACACCTCGTTGAGCAATTCCTCGAACTTGTCGTTGCCGGCCATCTTGTTGCGCAGGTCGGCGAGTTTCTGACGCGCCTCCAGCAGCTTGCGCAGCGGATCGACCTGCTTGACCACGTTCTCGGGGCTGAAGTCATCCAGGCTGCGGAAGTTGAGCTCCACGCCCACCTTCGAGCCGTCGCCCTTGAGCTTGTTGTCCACCTGCATCTGCACGCGCGGTTTCATGCCTTTGAGCACGTCGTCGAAGTTGTCCTTGTCGACATTGACGAACTTGCGCTCCTTCATCTTCGCCAGCGGCTCGGCCGGCTGGCCGCTGAAGTCTCCGATGACTCCCGCCACGAAAGGCAGTTCCTTCTTTTCGATCGCATCGCCCACCTCGACGTCATAGGTGAGCTGCACACGCGGTGCGCGGACGCGATCGAGCTTGTGCTGCGTGCTTTCTTTCTTGGCCATGACGTTTCCCCGGCAGTTGGGCGAAGCCCGTTGCGCGGATGCGCAGCGGCGATAGCGGAGAAGTCTAGGAATCTGTCCGGCGCGAAAGAATTAGCCGTACGGCCAGTTGGCGGCCTATGACTTTGGGGTGGTGTACCGCTCCGGGTCGACTGCCCGGACCCGTGGCCTTTTCCTCCTCTCCCCTTGGGGAGAGGATCGAGGTGAGGGGCGGGTGCTCGCGGGAATCGCCATGGTGCAACCCCGACGGCACGCCGCAAGACTGGCCCTGACTGACCGCCTCACAATGGGAGATCGAGGCGAGCACCCGCCCCCTCACCCCAACACTCTCTCCGCAAGGAGAGGGAGTAGTGGGTCACTCGCCCGGAATCCCCACCCGATCGCGGATCGAGGCGAGCACGGAGCTGTCGCGGACGACTTCGCTGAGCCATGCATCGAGCGGTGTGTTCGCCCATACCACCGCTTTCTCCAGCATGAAGGCGACCGGGTTGTGCGGCTCGGTGCGACGGAAGAACGCGGCGATGTCGCTGATCGCACGCAGCGCGGCTTCCTTGCTGGCGGCGCTGTTGCTGGACAGGTCCAGCGTGCCGCCGCCAACGGGCGACGATGACGAAGAGGCCGCGCCGGCGATCGAGCCGGGATCATCCGAAGCGTTGCCGGCAGCGGCGCCGCCGATGCCTTTGGCCTGTGCGGTCTTGCCGATCACCTGGCGGATCCGTTTCAACGCGTCTTCCACCGCGGCCAGCGACGGTGCAGCGCGACCGAGCCGGGTATCGACGATGCGCTTGAAGCTGTCGAAGGCGGCCAGCGCCCCGTCGGATTCCTCCAGCAGGCGCTGCACGGCGTCGTTCGGGTTTTCCATCATCGCCTTGTCGAACGCCTCGCCGGTGAGCCGGCCCTCGTCGAGCGCGGCCCGATGGGACTCCTGATTCTGCCGTGCCAGGTTGTCGACCTCGCGCGAGTCCTGCCAGTCCAGCAAGGTCATCGGCTTCGCGCCGCCGGACAGCGGCACGCGGCGCAGCGCATCGCTGGCGTAGATGTTGTACCAGGCCAGCTTGGCCGCGCGCTCCTCGGCATCGTCGCCGTCGAGTTCGGGATACAAGCCGTCCCACATCGTGTCGAGCAGGCCGTACAGCAGATCGACCGACTGCGTGGCGCCACGGACGCCGTCGGTGGCGATCAGCGCCTCGCCCAGCCACACGGCCATCTGCAGATCCTTGCTCTGCTTGGTCAGCACTTCGGTGGACAGGCGGATCACCAGGCGCCAGTCGGCGACCTTCAGCTCGGTCTGCCATTCGCCCTGGCGCAGGTTGGGGTCGTCGGCGCGGCGCGCATCGCGCACGCGGTCGTAGACATCGTTGAAGCTCACGTCCTCGCCGCAGGGGCGATCGGGCGAGATCGGCGCAAGCAGTTCGGCCAGTTCGATACTCATGATGCTTCTCCTAACCGTTATTCGATGATCGTGGCGGGCATCGCCACCGGCGTATTGCGTGCACTGAGGTATTGCTTCATCGCATCGGACAGCTCGACGGCGAGATATACCCGCGCCTGATTGAAGCCGACGGCACGCAACCGCCCGGTGATGTCGGCCCATTGCAGCGGCGTATAGGAATCGCGGAAATCGGCGAGCGCGAAGCTGTGCGAGCCACCGCCGAAATCCTTCAGCAGCTGCAGGAAACCGTCCTGCCCCGCATAGAGTTTGGTGAGCACCAGCGCATCCGCAGCCGCTGGCGCGACTGCGCCCGCCGCGCTGGCCGAAGCGGCCGGCACCAGCGCCACTTCGTTGGGCGCAGCTTGTTCCAGGCTGATGCGCAAGCTGGCCTGCAGACAGTTGGCCGGCGACCAGAACACCGCAACCTTGGACTCGGCCAGCGACTGCGCCTTGCTGTTGGCGCTGAAGCTGCGATCCTTGCAGTCGATCTGCAGCACCGTGCCCAGCGTGCCTTCGGCGAGGCTGCCCAGCTGGCTCGGCCCGGTGAAGCTGAAGCTGCCGGCCATGAACGGCTGGTCGGCATTCAGTGCGGGCTGGGCCTGGCTCTGCGCCGTCATCATGGCCTGGAAGCCGGGCGTCAGCGGCAGCGCGATGCCACCCACCTTGGTCGGCGCATGTTCCTTCTCGCTGACAAACGGTGCCAGCCAGTCGTTGACGAAAGCATTGAGCTTGCCCTGGGCGCCATACAGCGCTGCCATCTGCTGATCGGCGGGCAGCTGCTTCAACGGCGTCGCCACGCCGTCGTTCCAGCGTTGCTGCACGTAGGCGGCGGCGCGCTGGACGGTGAGATACAGCAACAGGTGCGAAGGTCCCTGCACCACCGACCAGGCACCGAGGTCGTCGCCCTTGAACTTCGCGGCATAGCTATCGTCCGGCCGATCCACCGACTGCAGCAGCGTGGCGTACTCGCTGGCCGGCGGCTGCGCTGGCGCGCCCTTGGCACGATAGATGTCGGCGACGATCTGATACAGGTTCTGTTCGCCGCCCTGCGCCTGCAGACGCAGGTAGCCGTTGGCGAACAATGCCTGCTGCTTGTCGAGCACGGCATGGCGGGTATCCAGCAAGGCCAGCAACCACGTCGGCGGCGCCACCCCCGCGCTACTGAACCAGCCGCCGACGGTATGGCCGATGAAGCTGCCCAAGGGTTTCCAGCCACCCCATCCGGCCGCTTTGGTCTGGCTCCACGCACGTTGCCAGCGCAACGACAGCGGCAACTGCAGCGGCAGGCTCAGCAGGTTGCGCTGCACGCTGTCAAAAAAAAAGCGGTACGGATTGTCGTCGCCGCCGGCGCGCGTCGCCAGTTCGTCGGCATGGCCTTTCCACAGGTTCACGCCCTCGAAGAAGCGGCTCTGGAACTGCGCCCAGGCATGGAAGTAGCTGGTGAAATACGCGCTACGAAAGCCATCGGCCAGACTTTTTTTTTCCGCCATGGTGTCGCCGATGGTCTCGGTCATCGGTGACACCACGCCCTCCCAGGCGTCGACCGTATAGGCGGCCGACACCGTGGGCAAGCTGCCCGAGTCCACGCCGACCAGACGATCGGCGGGCAACCAGTAGTCCTGCAGCCGCGGCCCGATCATGCGCGCATCGGCCCAGGCTTCCAGATCCTGCGAACGCGGCGTATAGGCGGTGAGCAGACGCTGCAACTCGCCTTGCAGCCGGTGCTCTTCGTCGTCCAGCACGGCGCTCTTCTGCCAGCGCAGGTAGCCCAGGTAGGTGGTGAGCAGCGCGTCGGCGTTGTCGCGGTCGCGACGGGTATCGGCATCGGCCGTGAAGAACGGCGCGAACAACCGCGAGCGCGGGTCGAACACCACGTTGTGCAGCACCTCGCTGTCGATGCAGCTGGCGCTGTTGCTGCGGCAATGCTGCAGGATGCGCAGGCGCTGGGTCACCGCCAGCACGTGCTCGATACCGGCACGCCCGTTGGCGACATCGTTGTCCAGCATCTGATCGTACGGCGCCAGGATCAGATTGGAGAAATCGGCGACGACCTCCTGCTTGAGCTGCTCGATGTCGCGGTCGGAGCGGCGCAGGCCGAAGCCGAGCTGACTCTTGTCCGCGCTGGCTTCCAGTCGCTCGATGGTGCGACCGCAGCCGGCCACCCATGCGATGCGTCCGCTGGCACCGGCATTTTCGCGGCCCTGGCAGGCAGCGCGGGTCTGCGCCAGCAGTTGCGCATCATCGGTGCGCGCCTGGCTGAGGCCATAGGTGAAATAGGCGGAAAATCCCAGCAATGCCGCCACGCCGAGTGCCGTCACACCCATCCGTCCCGCGCTGCCCTTGAAGCTGGGCGTGGCGAGCGGCTGATCGGCCGGCAGGAAACGGGTGAACAGATCGGCGACGAAGGCGCCGGCCGGTGTGTTCGGTCCCGGCCCGCCGGCAAAGTACAGGCCGCGCCAACGCGGCGTGCGCTGGAACGGATTGTCTTCCAGCAGCAGGCTGACGAATCCGCGCAGGCCATCTTGCAACCGGCTGATCGACTGCACGAACTCGAACACGCCGCGGCGGCCCTTCACTTCGTGCTGCGCGGCGAGTGCGGTGAGCCGCAAGGCGTGCAGGCGCTCGGCCACCGGCGCGAACAAGCCGTCGAACTTGGCGCTGGTACCCGCGCTGACCGCTTCGTTTTCCGGCAGCCGCCAGCCCATCGCCTGGGCGAACGCTTCGGCCGGGATGGCGGCGCGGAACGCGGCATAGCCTGGCAAGGTCTCCAGCCCGGTCACCATCACGTACACCGGCAACTGCACCTGCAAATGTTCCATGGCTTCGTCGACCAGCCGGCGCAACCGCATGCTGGTGTCCTTCAACGCGTCCGCGTTGCCGAGCAGGCTGCGCGCGCCAATGCATGCGACGATGCCATTGAGCGGCAGCTGGTCGCGCTCGCTGGCCAGTTGCATCAATGCCTGATACCACAGGCCGCGCTCGGTGCGAGCCGAGGCATCGCAGACGATGCATGGGCTGGTCTCGATCGCGATCAGCGACTTGAAGAACCACCAGCGCCAGATGGCCTCTCCGTCTGCACCGGCCGGCGCGGGAAACGGCGAGATGGTGCTCGCCGCCTGCAACAAGCCGTGCACGTTGGCATCGGCGTCGCCGAGGAACAGCATCCACGGTACGCGATACAGCGGGTTGCGGCTGCCGGCGCCGCGGATATCAACGAGCTCGGGCGAACGCTGGATCGTGCGTTTGGCCTCCTGGATGGCCGCGCTCATCTTCGCCAGCGGCTCGCGCTCATCGTCCGGATTGCCTGGGCCGAGATCGCCGATGCGCTGCCGTGCGCGACCGGCACGCGAATACTTGCGCGCGCCCTTGGTGAACCACCACAACACCGCCAGCGCGGCGAGGCACAGGCCCAGCAGTTGCCAGAATCGCGGTGGAATGCCGGGAATCAGCGCCGGCATCACGAACACGATCAGCGCCAGCAGCGCGATGCCGCCGAGCACGAACAGCGCAGGTCGGAACCAGGTTTTCTGAGTGAGGCTCATGGTCATAGTCCTCAGCGCGCCGGTTCGGTCTGGATGGTCATGAAATCAGCCACGAACTTGTCGTTGCTCCGATTCAATTCGACGGCCTGCTTGAGCAGCGGCAGGTAATCCTTGGCCGGTTCGCTGTCCGGGCGCAGCCCGGTGTACAGCGGCGTCGGCGAAGCGACCACAGTCATCAACTCCTGCCCGAACGGCGCTTCGACGGTGATCCAGCCGCCGCCTTGCACGCCCGCCTGGCCTACGTCGATCTGCTGGCTGGCCGGAATGACCTGCCCGCTGTGCGGCTCGCGCGTGTTCGGAAACAGGTGGATCACTTCGCCTTCGACCGTGTAGTAATCGACATAGAGATAGCCGTCGTGATTGGCTTGGACGAGCTTGACGATCACCTGCTCGTCCTTGACGAAACGATCGGTGTGGCCGGTGGTCGGTGTCACCGCCAGGCCATCGTGCCGATCGAGGTTGCGCTGCCGGTACGGCGTGAGCAGCTTGACCACTTCGCAATGCGGCCAGATCAGCACCTTCACCTGATAGCTCGGCGTCTTGACGCCCTTGATACCGCCGATATCGCCACGCAGGCGTTCCAGATCCACCGGCTTGGATACATAGCCGGTCACCGAAGTCACCCCGTCCTTGTCGACGGTGCCGGTGAGATCGGCGCAGCTGTAGCCGGCGATCTCCTGGTCCACCAGTTGCTGCACCGTAGGCCCCGTGACGTGCGTGGGCGAAAGGAAGAACCACACCAGGTACACGAGCGGAATCAGCAACGCGACCACCGCGCCAACCTTCATCAGCAACGCGTCCCACTGCTTGGGATAGCGCGGCCCGGAGGGGTCCTTCATCTGGTAAGGCTGCGGCGTGATCTGTTCCTCGCGCAGCGTGTGCAGCGGCGCCGGCGCTACCGGCAACTGGCGGCTGTTCAGCTCCTTGATCTTGCCCAGCTCGCCGTGATCGCCGGTCTCGAAGTAATACTGCCCGACGAAGCCGAGCAGCAACGCGTGGTAGTACACCTCGCGCACCTCCTCATCGCCGCCCTTGAGGTTGGACAAATGCTCGAAGAACTCGTTGCCCGCGTTGTTGGTGTTGAACAGCGACACCTGCAGCGGGCTGGCCTGACTCCACCAGGACGGATTGCGCGTGATGATCTCGTCGAACCACGCAACCACCGCGAACGCCGCCGACTCCACCGCCGCGGCCGGCTTGCCGGCGGCCAGCGCGCTGCTGCGGGCCTGTTCGATCAGCGCTCGCGCGCGCACGTAGACCTCGTCCACACTGCCCTGTGCCACGCCATCCACGATCTGCTCGTCGATCGCCAGACCGTAGGAAAACAGCGGGGTGAAGAATTCCAGGAGCCTGCTCATGGCTTCCTCGCGGCTCGTATCGTCGCCATCGCCATCACTCCTCCGCGCCCACGGGATACAGCTTGATCACCGTCTGTTCCGGCGGCAGATCGCAGAACACCGCCATGTTTCGCCCGTTGCGGATGCCTTGCCAGAACGGGTGTTTGGTATCCACGAGGAAGTAGGTGGTATTGGGCGTCTTCTGCGGTAACTCTTCCGGCGGCACCGGCAGCAGGTCGATCTTCAGACCGAACAACGCGGCCTGCAGCAGACGGGGCATTTCCTCGATCGCGCAGATCTTGCCGGTGCGGGACAGCCGTCCAAACAGATCCTGCCCGCGCAGTTCGGATTCGAACGCGAGATAGAAGCGCGTCTTGTCCGACTCGAACAGGTTCGGCGGCAACTCGGCTTTGTACAGCTTGCCGTCGAAAGTGAGCGTAATGCCCACCTCGGCGCCTACGGTGAGCGCCTTGACCAGGGTTTCCGCACGCTGAAACGCGATGCGGAAACACGCACGCAGATTGTCGTGGTCGTACGGCGGCAACTCGGTGTCGGCCGGGTTCTCGCGCAGGCCGCCGGCGAAGCTGATCTCCTCGGAGAACACCGAGAACTCCGCCACCAGCTCGCGCAGCCGCAAGTACAGCGGGTAAGGTCCCTCCACACCGCCGCGCACGATTTCCTGCAGGTCGGCGATGTAGCGCGCGAAGGTCTGCATCATCACCACGCGCATCACTTCCTGCGCGCTGGTCGACGCGGCGCGAATGCCGCGCTGACGTTTCACGCTGGAGAAGTCCGCGCCACGCGAAACCAGCAGGTCGCGCAGGCTGCGCGCCCAGCGGCTGAGGTTGACCGAAGCCTGCAACGCCACCAGCGGCGGGATGTAGTCGGGCGACAATTTGAAACGGCCCGGACCGTTCGGCACGATCTCGGCAAACTTGTACGACTCGCAGGCACCGAGCAGCGCGTCGGCACCCTCGTCGAGGCTGCTGATGATCTGCGCCTGGTAGCCCAGGAAATCCACTTCGGCGGCCGGTGCCTGCGGATCGTACGGATCGGCGCGCGACTCGCCATCGAGCCGATGGCGCGCCGGCAGCCGGCTGCCGCGTTCCTCGCTGCGACCCAGACCGTCGAGCGTGCGCTCGCGCTTGAGCACCAGGTACAGGGAAATCGGTTCGTTGTTGGGCACGCTCAGTTCAAGCAAGCTGCGTTCGGGCACCCGCGCGTTGCCGCCGCCCTCGGCGGTGGCCGCCACGCCGCCGCTGATCAGTTCGCCCTGCCGGGTCAGCAGCACGAAGCGTTCCAGCGTGGCCATGCCGGTCGCCAGCGCATCCTCGCGCAGCACGAGTGCCTCGTAGCCCCAGTGATACGGAGAAAACTGCCGATGCAGGCGCAGCGCATACGCCTGCTGCCAGGCGTCCTGCGCCTGCAGATGCTGCGGCGTGAGGAAACCACCTTGCGCCCAATGGACTTGCCGTACTGCCTGCATGACGTGAATCCCGTGTCAGTGTTGCCGTGCGATGCGACGATGGCTCACCACGTCTGCGCGCTTACCGCGAAGCCGCGGCGGGCGAGCCCGACGAGCAATCCATCCTTGCCGGTGAGATGAATGGCGCCGACCGCGACGAAGCAGCCGCCTGCACGCAGCAGCGGCTCCAGCTCCTCGATCCAGCGTGCGTTGCGTTGTTCGAGCAGGCATCTCTGCGCGCGCCGTTCGGCGCCCTGCGCCTGCGCGTCCAGCCCGTGCATGGCGTCGATATCGGCCAGCCAGCCGGGCAGATCGCCGGCGCGGTAGAACGCCAGCGAGCGCTCGGTCTCGGCGCGCAGTTCCTGCGGATCGGCCAGCCGCTGCTGCAGCACCACCGCATAGTCGGCCGCCGGCATGCAGTCGAGCGCGGCGAGTTGGTCCTCCAGCGTTTCCAGATGTACCAGCTTCAGCCCGTGCGTGTGCGCGACTTCTTCCACCATGTCGTCGATGCTCCGATGTTGCGCGTCGCCGGCATTCGGCAGCGGTGCATCCTGCCCCTCTTCAAGCAATGTCATAGCGACCCATGGCTTGAATCGATCGAGCTGGCGGCCGCTGTGTTCGGGCAGCAACGTACCGAGCTCGATGAACTCGACACCGCCGATGAGCCTGGCCAAGCTCTGCTCCGGCGCCAGGAAGCGGTAGCGGTCGTAGCTTTTCTGCCACGGCGTATTGCCATCCACTTCGTTAATCAAGGTGTGTTGCCCGCGCACCGCATCGCCCACACGCTGCGGATCAAGGCCGAGTTCCGCGGGCGCACCGATATGGATGGTGCCGAACAGCAGACTGTCCGCCGCACCCGGCTGCGGCGAATGGATGCGGAACAACACGCCGCGCGCGGCGCGCCAGTTAAATGGCTCATCGGTAGCGGCAGATGTCGATGGCGCCTGGGTGGAAGGCGCTGATGTCGATGCCGCCGCCGGCTGTTTTGTCGACACCGCACTGGCCGGAGCAGACTGCAACAGCGGTCGGGCGGCCGCCGGCGCTCCTGCCAGCAAGCTGCAGCACAGCAGGAGCACGCCGTTCCAGCCTTGCCACCCTCTCGCTGTGAGTGCCGTTGCCATGGCTCTTTTCCCTGTCGTGATCATCAGCGATTCTCACGACGCATCGCCGCAACGGCCATATCACGGAGAGCCTAGGCCGTTCGGGCTGGCACGGACGAGTTGCTGCCGGTGCCTACTGCGGCTATGTTGCCGAGGGGGTAGACAGGCGCCGGCGGGATGCCGCGATGCCACGGGGAAACGGATATGCGGATATTGATCGCGGATGACCATCGGCTGATCGTCGAGGGCATCAAACTCAAGCTCGCCGAACTCGACCCGACCATCGAGTTCACGGTGGCCATGGACGTGGACGAACTGCGCTGTGCGATCCAGCACGGACCTTCGCCCACGCTGGCGCTGATCGACCTGACCATGCCGGGCAGCCAGGGCTACGAGCACCTGATCGAAACGATCAACAGCCTGCCCGGGGTGCCGGTCATCGTGATTTCCGGCTCGGAAGACCCGGCCCTGATGAGGGCGCTGCTCATGCTGGGCGTGCAGGGTTTCATCCCCAAGGCTTATTCGCCCGACGTGATGCTGTCCGCCGTGCGACTGGTGCTGTCCGGCGGCGTGTACGTGCCGCCGATGCTGTTGCTGGACGGCGGTGCACCGGCCGCGGCCATTCATGCGGAACCGGCCGCCAGCCTCGAGGAACGCCTGCGCAAGCTGCTGACCGAGCGGCAGATCGACGTGCTGCGATCGCTCTCGCAAGGCAAACCCAACAAGGTGATCGCCCGCGACCTGGGTATCAGCGAGGGCACCGTGAAGATTCACCTGGCGGCGATCTTTCGCGCGCTCAACGTGCGCAACCGGGTCGAGGCGGTGGTCGCCTCGCGGCGCATCAGCGGGCTCTGAGAGCCTGTTCAAAGGTTCAGGTTGGCCGGCCGTGACCCATGTCTCAGGACATGCCTCGGGGGCCGTCGCCAATCGTTTGGATGTAACACATCGCACGATGACCGGCGGTAGACTTGCGTACCGTACGAATGACCTTGCGCGCAGGATGCGCGCCACGCAGGCCATGGGGGAGGGGTTGGGCAACGTGCGTCGGACATGCAGCTCCCGCAGGACAGACCAGCCATGGCGGAACGCGCTTCGCCGCGCCGCAGTCGTGCTGTTGTTCGTGCTGGCCGCGCCGGCGCTGCTGGCCGCCCAGCCCGCCACCGACCTGTCGCAGGTGCCGCTGACATTCGGGATACTGCCGATCGGCGGTGCTTCCGAATCGCTGGACGCATGGCGGCCGACCCTGGACGACATGAGCCGCTCGCTGCAGCGGCCGGTCCGCAGTATCTCCGTGAGCACTTACGAGGGGCTGGCCGAGGCGATCGCGGAGGAACGCGTGGACATCGCCTTCGTCTCCGGACGGTTGGCGCTGCAGGCGGTGGGCGAGCATCGCATGCAGGTGGTTGCCCAGCTCACCCGCGGCGACGGTTCGCGCGGTTACTACTCGGTGCTGCTGGTGCCGAAGAACTCGCCCATCCACACGATCGCCGATATTTACAGCAAGCCGAACCACTGGCGTTACGCGCGCGGCGAATCACTGTCGATGTCCGGTTACCTGGTGCCCGAGACGCAGCTCTTTGCCAGCCACAAGCTCGATTCGGATACATTCTTCGCCACCGTCGTGGTGGGCAACCACCAGAACAATGCACTGGCTGTCGCCAACAACGAAGTCGACGTGGCCAGCAACAACACCGCCGACCTCGAACGCTTCGCCCAACATTTTCCCGAGCAGTACGCGCGCCTGCGCGTGCTGTGGAAATCGAGTCTGATTCCGCACGCGGTGATCATCGTGCGCGACGACTTGTCGCCGCAGCTGCGCGCGGCGATCACCGACTTCATCACGCACTACGCCAAGAGCGGACGCAACGCCGCGTCGGAACTCGCCAACCTCAAACTGATCCACGATATCAGCGGTTTTGCCCCGGCCAGCAACGCCGCCCTGGTACCGTTCGCCGACATCGACTACACGCTGGATCGCCGCCGCGCACTCAGCGCGCAATGGGTGAGCGATGCGGCGATGCAGGCGCGCCTGCAGAAAATCGAGAGCAGCCATCGCGCGCTGGTGAAACGGCTCAACGCCAGCTCGGCGGATTCGCCCAGCCCCTGAAAAACCGCTGGTCGCGCACCACACCGCCCCTTCCCTCTCCACCGCCATAGCGCATCCGTGGTATGGCGGCGAGAGGCACACTGGCGAATCATGCCCGGCATCCTCACGCATGGGAGCCCGCCATGACGTCACGTCAGACATCGCCGTTCCCCTCGCCTGCCCTTGCCGCACTCGGCCTGCTGCTGAGCCTGGCCGGTTCGCTGGTCGCGCAGACGATGCCGGCGTCGTCGAATGCCGGTGTGCCGGTCGTGATCGATGGCGATGCGCTGGGCCAGCCGTTCGTGACGAAATATGCGCGCTTCCAGCCGGTACCGTTCAGCACCTTGCCCGGCTGGAATACGGATGCGCTGCGCGAGAGCCTCGACGTGTTCAGCCGCAGCTGCAAGGTGCTGTCGCGCAAGAATGCATGGAGCGCATCGTGCGGCGACCTCACCGGCGCCGACTCCGGCAGCGACGATGGCGCGCGCCGTTTCTTCGAAGCGCACTTCCAGGTCTACCAGGTGATGAACCCCGATGCGACGGCAGATGGTCGTATCACCGGCTATTACGAACCGCAGCTGGAAGGACGCAGCACGCGCAATGCGCAGTTCCGTTTCCCGGTGTATGGAGCTCCGCGCGATCTCTACCAGCTCGATGCGCGCTCGCTGAGCGGCGCGAGCCGGCAATGGTTCCGCATCGAAGACAACCGTTTGCTGGCCGCCGCACCCGGCACCGCCGACGCGCGCGAATACGAGCTGGCGCTGGACAACGACCTGCCCGACCTGGCCGACAAGCGTTATCGCGTGCGGCTGGACGGCGGCCGGATCGTGCCCTATTTCAACCGCCAGCAGATCGAGTCGCAAGGCATCGACGCACCGGTTCTGGCATGGGTGCAGGACGCCTATGTGCTGTATTCGATGCAGGTGCAAGGCTCGGGCAAGATCAAGCTGGAGGATGGCCGACTGGTTCGCGTGGCCTATGCCGAGCAGAACGGCCAGCCATTCCTGCCGAACGCTTCGTCCAGCGACACCGCCTTGGCCAGCAGTGCGATCAAGACGCGTGGCCTGCGCCTGGGCTCGGCCAGTGCCGCAGGCGAGGCGGCCAACGCGCCGACCGACGATGTCGCCTCGATCATCGCTCAGCTGCGGCATGGCAGTGGCAGCGGTCCTGCAGCCGATCCGGCGCCGGCAGCATCGCCGCGCGCCGCAACACCGGCCAGCCACACCAGCACGACACCACACAACAGCGACGTACAGGCGATCATCGCGCAGCTGCGGCACGGCAATGCAGCAGCGACCGGCAGCGCATCCGCCGCCGCGGTCCAACCCATGCCGGCGGCCGCGTCAGCGGCTGCGCCGAAGGCTCACGATCCGCAGGTGCAGGCCATGATCGCGCAGCTACTCGGCAAGGCGCCGCCGCCCACGGCCGCCGGCTCCTTCAGCAGCAATGCGCAAACCCATGTCAGCGGCAGCGATGCCGCCCGAATGGCTGTAGATCCGCACCGCAAGGGCGTGGCCAAGAACATCACTGCCAGCAGCGGCAGCACCTCGGGCGGCGCACTCAGCGGTATCGGCGATCCGAGCTACGTCTTCTTCCGGGTGATTCCGGATGGCCCACAAGGTCCGCTAGGCGCTCTCGGTGTGCCGCTCACGGCCGGTCGTTCGCTGGCCGTCGATCCGCGCACCACGCCGCTGGGCGCGCCGGTATTCGTCACCACCGCTGCACCCGGCGGCGCCGGCAGCATCGATCGGCTGATGTTCGCGCAAGACACCGGCGGCGCGATCCGCGGCAGCGTGCGCGGCGATTTCTTCTGGGGCTTCGGTGACGATGCCGGCAGCATGGCCGCTTCGATGAACGCCAACGGCCGCATGTGGTTGCTGCTGCCCAAGGGGCTCACGCTCGGCGCGCTCAATCCGAAAGTGCGCACGCGCGGACTCGGCAGCAGTGCCGCCGCGCCCGATTGCGTCATTCCGGACGACGAAAGCTGCGTCGAAAACTGACCTGGTTTCCCATCCACTTTATAAACAGGGAATACATCCATGCCCAACAACATCACCGGCCTGAACCTGCGACTGAACTGGTCAGATTTCATCGGGCAAGCTCCCCCGAATCGGCCGGCCAATCAGGCCGCTTTCACCTCCGCCTCATTCAGCATCAATTTCGGCATCACGCAAGCTTTTGCGGCGATCGGCATGCGCGTGCCAAACGCAAGCAACGACCTAGGTTTCGTGGTGAGCAACCTGCAGATCAGCGTGACGTTGAACCGTCACCGGATGTGGTCGGTGGCAAGTGCGCAGACACCGGCGTTGCTGGCACACGAGCAAGGCCACTATGACATCGTGGCGTTGACGATGAGCGACCTGTTCAACGACCTGCTCAGCCCACCCAGCGTGATGGCCACGGAAAACGCCGTGAGGAATTTCGCGAGCGCACTGCAGACCGAAGCGTCGCGTCGCATCGATGCGATGGAGAGTTCGGTCCGCGGCGACGGACTCTACGACCAACAAACGAATCACAGCCTGAATTCGGTGCAGCAGGCCAACTGGGACAGCGCCTTCGCCCTCGCCCGGCCGCCGACCGGCATGCGTTTCGATCTGGCCCTGGGAGCGCAAGGCATCTCGCCCTGAGGGACGCCATAGGTTCTACACCCTTCGGGGAATAGAGCGCGCCGCCGCTCTGGTCGAGACTCTGGAAATCGCGGCATCGGCCGCACCCACCGTTACCGGCCATGCTCGACGAATTGCTGCCTTATTACGAAAACGAGCTGACCAGCCTGCGCTCGCTGTCGAAGGAGTTCGCTGCGCGCTACCCCAAGATCGCCTCGCGACTGTCGCTGGAAGGCGACGTCTGCGAAGACCCGCATGTGGAACGGCTGATCGAATCCTTCGCGTTCATCGCCTCGCGCATCCACAAGAAACTGGACGACGATTTTCCGCAGATCACCGAAGCGCTGCTGTCGGTGCTGTACCCGCATTACCTGCGGCCGGTGCCATCGATGTCGATCGCACAACTGGCGCCGACGGCGGGTGCCGAGCTGACCGCGATGCAGACGGTGCCGCGCGGCACTCCCTTGCTGACACGGGCGATCCAGGGCATGCCGGTACGTTATCGCACCGCCTATCCGGTGCAGGTATGGCCGCTGAACGTAACCGAGGCTGCGTTCGAATCGGTGGAACGCTCGGCATTCGCCGTGCGCAGCGCCGACGTGGCAGCCAGCATACGGATCCGGCTGGAAGTGGTCGGCAAGACGACTTTCGCCGCGCTGGATCCGCACCAGCTGCGTTTTTATCTGGACGGTGAAAGTCCGTTGGTGCATGCGCTGCACGAGCTGCTGCTCAACAGCGTGGAATCGGTGACCGCGGTGGCGCCCGAGGGCGCGCCGATGGTGCCGCCGCAACGCCTGCCGGAAGGATGCATCCAGCCGGTGGGTTTCGGCATCGACGAGGGCCTGCTCGACTACGATCCGCGCAGCTTCCTCGGTTACCGGCTGCTGCAGGAGTACTTCACGCTGCCGGAGAAGTTCCTCTTCATCGACATCACCGGCCTCGACCTGAAGCGCTTCGGCACGGCCGTGGAATTGCGCATCGCACTGCGCTCGTTTGGACGTCCGGAACGCACGGCGCGAATGGAACAGACGGTGGGGCGTGACACCTTCCGCCTGCATTGCACGCCGATCGTGAACCTGTTCACCCAGCAGGCCGAGCCGGTTCGCGTCACCCAGCAGGTGAGCCAGTACCCGGTCATCCCGGACGTGCGCCGGCCACTGGGGCTGGAGGTGTATTCGATCGATCGCGTGCAGCGCCTCATGCGCAGCGGCGAGTCCAGCGTCGGCACCGAGTTCCTGCCGTTCTTCTCGACCCGCCATGGTCTCGGCGGCGACGACAGCGGCTGCTACTGGTACGCGCAACGGCTGCCTTCGGCGCGCCCCAACGACGACGGCACCGAAATGGCGATCGCGTTGGTCGACCGGCAGATGGATCCGCGTGTGCCGGCGGTCGAGACGCTATCGATTTCACTCACCTGCACCAACCGCGATCTGCCCGCGCTGCTGCCGTTCGGCGGCGAGGAAAGCACCTTGCAAGTGGAGGACGGCGGTGTCATCGCCCGCGCCCGGCTGCTGAAGAAACCCACGCCGACCTGGCGCGCACCGATGCGCATGGCCAACCAGTGGCGGCTGATCTCGCATCTGTCGCTCAACCATTTGTCGATCGTCGAAGGCGGCCGCGATGCACTGCTGGAAATCCTCAGTCTGTACAACTTCGCGGACTCCGCCACGCTGCGCAAGCAGATCGCTGGCATCGTCACGGTCAGCAGCCAGCCATCGCTGAGCCGCATCGGCAAGGCACCGCGGCAATCGTTCGTGCGCGGCACCGACATCGAGCTGACCTTCGACGAAGAACAGTACGTGGGTTCGGGAGCCTATCTGCTGGCGCGCGTGCTCGATCTTTTTTTCGGCCTGTACTGCACGGCCAACTCCTACACCCGGCTCACCGCACGCAGCGTGCAGCGCGAGGAGCCGCTGGCCACATTCGGGGCGCGTGCCGGCGCGCAGGCGCTGGTCTGATGCCATGACCACGATGGACCAGCCCATCGGCAGCTTGCCCGGCGACAAATCGCCGCTGCCGGCATCGCCGCTGCCGCTGCTGGCCGGCGCGCTTACCGTGCCCGGGCTGCTGCCGCGCGCACCACTGGACGGATTGCTGGCCGAGCCGGAACGCTACGGTTTCTTCCAGGCCGTGCGCCTGCTGTATCGCGCGCACGGCATGCCCGCACCCGCCGGCGGTGCATCGCCGCGCGATGCGCTGCATTTCACGGTACCGCCGTCGCTGAACTTTCCGCCTTGCGAACTGCATGCATTGCAACGTGACACGCAGGACGACAGCGCCGCACCGCAGTTCACGATGAGCGTGAATTTTCTCGGCCTGACCGGACCTTCCGGCGTGCTGCCGAGGCATTACACCGAATGGTTGATGACCCAGCTGAAAGCGCGCGATCCGGCCGCGCGCGACTTCATGGACATGTTCAACCATCGTCTGCTGAGCCTGTTCTGGCGTACCTGGGCCAAGCATCGCTGCGAACTCGGCGGCGAGCTGGCCGGCGACCGCGGCGCGGGCAGCGTGCTGCGGCACGTCTACGACCTGATCGGACTCGGCACTCCGGCACTGCATGCGTTGGTCGAACCGCGCTCGCGCCACGCCGCAAAGCCGACCCTGCCGGCCGCTGCGCTCGGCTATTACAGCGGCCTGGTCGCGCAGCATCCGCATGGTGTCGGTGCGCTGGCGCAGGTGATCGGCGACGTGGTCGATGCGCCGGTGGAAGTGATCGGCAGTCACGGTACCTGGCAACGCATTCCCTTGCGCGACCGCACTCGGCTGGGCCGTAGCAATCAGCGTTTCGGCGACGGCTGCGTGCTGGGCACGCGGTTCTGGGACCGGCAGACCACGGTACGTGTACGCATCGGCCCGCTGCGCCTGCGCGGCTTCGAAGCGTTGCTGCCGCAACGTGAACTGCTGGCCTCGGTGGTGGAGCTGTTGCGCTTTCTCACCGGACTGGCGCTCGATCTGGACATCCAGCTGGTGCTGCGGGCCGAGGCCGTGCCGCGCGCGCGCATGGGTGGTACGCGGCCGGCGCGACTGGGCTGGAACAGCTGGCTGGCAGGGCGACGCAGCGAACGCCCCGCCGACGAATGCCGCTTCGTATTTACCGGTTTGACGTGATTCAAAAACCCCCTCTCCCCTCTGGGGGAGAGGGCTGGGGTGAGGGGATGGGGCTTGCGCGTAACTTCACCAACGCGCTCCGCCCAGCCCCTCATCTGCCCCGGCCTTTACCTAAGCCGGGGGGCACTTTCTCCTCGAAGGGGAGAAGGAAACAACTTCAGGAGAGCAGTCATGGCCATCAATCTGCGCGCACTCGTAGCGCGACTCAACACCACCTGCCGCGGCGCGATGGAAGGCGCCGCCGGGCTGTGCCTATCGCGCACGCATTACGACGTGGAGATCGAGCACCTGCTGCTGAAGCTGCTCGAAGTGGACAACAGCGACATCCGCCGCATTCTTCGCCAGTTCGACGTCGCTCCCGAGCGGCTGGAAAAGGAGCTCGGCCAGATCCTGGTCGGTTTCAAGACCGGCAATACACGGACCCCGGCGCTGTCCGGCCATATCCCGGAGCTGCTGGAGCAGGCGTGGACTTACGCCTCGATCGAATTCGGCGAAACGCGCATCCGCAGCGGCCACCTGCTGGTGGCGCTGGTCGCGGTGCCTGAGCTGCGTCGGCTGGTGCCGGCCAAGTCGCTGGCGGACATCAATGTCGAGACGCTGCAGAAGAACTTCCACGCGCTGGTCGAGTCCTCGGTGGAAGCACGCGAAGCACGCAGCTTCGGCGAAGGCGACGGCAGTCCGATGGCCGCAGCGACAGGTGTTGGCGATGGCAGCGGCAAGCCCAGCGCCACGCCCAACCTGGACAAGTTCTGCAGCAATCTCACCCTGCGCGCGCGCGAAGGCAAACTCGACACCGTGCTCGGCCGCGACGAGGAAATCCGCCAGATGGTGGACATCCTCACCCGCCGCCGGCAGAACAGCCCTATCCTCACCGGCGAGCCCGGCGTCGGCAAGACCGCGGTGGTCGAAGGCCTCGCCGCGCGCATCGCCGCCGGCGACGTACCGCCGATACTGAAGAACGTGGAACTGCTCTCGCTAGACCTCGGCATGCTGCAAGCCGGTGCCAGCGTGAAAGGCGAATTCGAGGCACGACTGAAAGGCGTGATCGACGAAGTGAAGGCAAGCGCCAAGCCGATCATCATGTTCATCGACGAAGCTCACACCTTGATCGGCGCCGGTGGCGCGGCCGGCCAGAACGACGCGGCCAACCTGCTCAAGCCGGCGCTGGCGCGCGGCGAGCTGCGCACCATCGCCGCCACCACCTGGGGCGAATACAAGAAATACTTCGAGAAGGATGCCGCCCTCACCCGCCGCTTCCAGGTCGTGAAAGTGGACGAACCCGACGAAGCGCGCGCGGTAAGCATGTTGCGCGGGGTGGCCAAGGCGATGGCGAAGCACCACCAGGTGCGCGTGCTGGACGAAGCGGTGACCGAAGCGGTGAAACTCTCCGCGCGCTACATCGTCGGTCGCCAACTACCGGACAAGGCGGTCAGCGTGCTCGATACCGCGTGCGCACGCATCGGCATCGGCCTCAACTCGATCCCCGCATCGGTCGAGGACAGCCGCAAGCGACTGGAAATCCTCGCCACCGAGCGCGAACAACTGGCGAAGGAAGCCTCCGGCGGCAGCGACCACGCGAAACGCCTGGCTGAGATCGACGCCGAAACCACCGAGCTGAAAACCTCGCTGGAAGCTCTGGAAACGCGCTGGAAACAGGAGCTCGAACTGGTCGGCCAGATCCACGCCAAGCTCGACGAGGTGGAAGCGCTCGCCGCCGACGCACCCGAGCGCGCCGGCCTGGTCAGTGAACTCAACACACTGCGCGCCAACCTGAAATCGCTGCAAGGTCAGGCACCGATGGTCAATGCGCTGGTCGATGCGAATACCGCCGCGCAGATCATCGCTGCGTGGACAGGCATTCCGCTCGGCAAGATGGTCGCGGACGAAATCCAGAACGTGCTCAAGCTGCGCGAGCAGCTGGAGGAACGGGTGATCGGCCAGAGCCACGCGCTGGACGCGATCGCCCAGCGCGTGCGCACCTCGCGGGCGAACCTGGAAGACCCGAACAAGCCCAAAGGTGTGTTCCTGCTGGTCGGCACCTCCGGCGTGGGCAAGACCGAGACCGCGATCGCGCTGGCCGATATCCTGTATGGCGGCGAACGCAACATGATCACCATCAACATGAGCGAGTACCAGGAGGCACACACCGTCTCCAGCCTCAAAGGCTCACCGCCCGGCTACGTCGGCTACGGCGAAGGCGGCGTGCTGACCGAAGCCGTGCGGCGCCGGCCCTACTCCGTCGTGCTGCTGGACGAAATCGAAAAAGCCCATCCGGACGTGCTGGAACTATTTTTCCAGGTGTTCGACAAAGGCGTGATGGAAGACGGCGAAGGCCGCGAGATCGATTTCAAGAACACCATCATCATCCTCACTTCCAACGCGGGCACCGACCTGATCATGCGAGCCTGCGCCGGCGACGGCGAGGTGCCCACGGTCGAGGCACTCGGCGATATCCTGCGCCCCGAACTGCAGGATCACTTCAAGCCCGCCTTCATCGGCCGCACCACGGTGATCCCGTTCTACCCGCTGCGCGACGTGAACATGAAGAAAATCGTGCGGCTGAAACTCAACAAGATCGTCAAGCGCATCGCCGCCAACCACGGCGCCTGCTTCAGCTACGACGACCATCTGGTCGACACCATCGCCGCGCGCTGCACCGAGGTCGACTCCGGCGCCCGCAACATCGACAACATCTTGAGCGGCAGCTTGCTTCCCGAAGTCGCCGGCGAAGTACTCGAGCGCATGAGCCGCAGCGAGCCGGTGCAGGAAATCAAGGCCAGCGTGGGCGAGGACGGACGGTTCGCGTATGCATTGACGTGAACGGGGCCTGGCGGGCAAGGGCTCGGGCGCGGACTCGTGGTCCAAGCCTAGGCGCCCGTCCGCCCGGATGCTAATTGGCCGGCTTGCGCAAGCCGGAATGTTGGCTGCAAATACCGACGATCACGACCATTTTGAAAGCGCATGTTCAATGCGCGAGCAGAACTGTTGCACCTGAGGTTGCGTGAGGCGTTCGGCCTGGTAGAGCGACAACATCTCGAACCGGCAAGCAGGCGCACAGGTGCCCAAAAGAGCTGCCTTCAGAACCCGCTTCACGGGCTGCCAAAGAACCAGGCGATCAACCCACCAGGGCGACCCAAGAGAAGTGACAGCCAATGCTCTTTTGAGATGGCGGAGCCTTGGCCTGATCGGGCCGAGGTCAGTTGCGTGATCGTAAGCGACACCAGGAGCCCACACCCGGTCAAACCAACCTTTCAATATGGCGGGGAAGCCAAACCACCAAGTGGGAAAAACAAGAACCAGCGCCTCGGCGGAAAGCAAACGACTGAGCTGTTCCCGAACATCAGTGGAATCGAACAGAGGTCCGTAATAGCTTTCGCGCTCACCGACGGTGAGGAGTGGCGAGAAGCCGGACCGGTAAAGATCTTCGACTTGCACCTCATGGCCGCTTGCGACTAATGCCGCGATAGCTGACTGAGCCATCGAGTGGCACAGGCTATCGCTGATTGGATGCGCGATAACGACAAGGCACTTCATCGATCCGTGACCATGCTGGCTAATGTTTGATGGAAGGGTTCGCTTTCATCGACGATCACTCAATGCCGAGTGACGACTATGGGTTCGCCCTTCGTAATGATCATCGTGTGCTCGTATTGCGCGGACAAGTTGCCATGCGCTCCAACCAAGGTCCATCCGTCGGATGTCTCGGTCACCACGCGGCTCCTTGTTGAGAGGAAGGGCTCGATGGTGATCACCATGCCATCCCTCAAGATGCGCCTGTCCGTCGGATCAAAGTACCCGGGAATGTGTTCGGGTGCCTCATGAAGTGCACGGCCAACCCCGTGGCTACCCAGGTTTTCGATGATCTTGAAGCCGTATGTCTTCGCCGTTCGCTGGATTGCGGCACCGATGCCATTGATGGGCTGGCCGGCACGGGCCTGCTTCATGGCTTGCTCGAGCGCCGTGCGGGTGGCATGGCACAAGCGCGTCTTCTGTGGATTGGTCGGGGGTACGATTTTCGTTCCTCCGGTATCGGCGAAGTAGCCTCCCAACTCAGCAGAAACATCGACGTTCAATACGTCGCCAGGTCGAATCACTCGATCGCCCGGGATGCCGTGTGCGGCCTCCTCGTTGATGCTGATGCAGGTCGAGCCCGGGAAGTCATAGGTGAGTTTCGGCGCCGATCGTGCGCCGTGTCTTTCAAGCAATCGCTCACCCAGTGAATCCAGCTCGCGCGTCGTCATGCCGGGTTCGGCAGCATCGAGCATTTCCTGTAACACGAACGAAACGATCTTGCCTATGCGTTTGAGTGCGACGACATCGTCTTCAGTTTCGATGGTCATGTAAGGTCCTACCTGGATACATGGGACTACCCGAGAGTGGTTGCGCCGAAACCGAGAAGGGAGCTCGGGACCGAATCACGGGAATGTACTTCCAGCGAAAGCCGGCTCGCCATGGACCCCCACTTCGGGGGATGGCACCGGATCGTTCCGCAAAGCGGCGTGCCCGGTCAAGGAGGTTTGCATGGAAGGCCACTATCCCGCGGCCTCACATCAGGGCCGCACGCGCAGAGCCACAGGTCCGATGGGCGTGACAAGTGATGTCCCTTCGAATCCGGTCGATAACCGGCGGAAGGCTCGCTTGCCCGATATTGCATAGCTGCAGTGGGTCGGCCACTCGGCCTACCCCATCCCGCGAATGGTCGTGGCGGCGGCGAATCCGCAGGATAGGCGCATTGTCCCGTCGCGCGCCGCCATGCCGTACTCGACCAAGAAGCGCCCGTTCCATCTCACGACGCCGCTGAGCGAAGACGCGCTGCTCTTGCATCGCTTCGATGGCGAGGAGGCGCTGTCGCAGCCGTTCGAGTTCCGGTTGTCGATGTTGTCCGAAGACAATGCGATCGACGCCGGCGATCTGGTCGGCAAGCGCATCACGCTGTGGGCCAATGACGGCGACGATGACGACGACGGCAAATGCTGGAGCGGCATCGTCGCCAGCTTCGGGCGCACCGGCTCGAAGTGGTGTGCGGATGTGGGCGACACGCAGGAGCTGACCGCCTACGAGGCGGTGATCGTGCCGTGGTTCTGGCAGCTCAGGCTGGTCGAGGACTGCCGCATCTTCCAGAACCAGAGCATTCCCGACATCGTCGACACGATTCTTGGCGAGCTGCAACTGGGCAAGCATGAGACCGATCTGTCCGGCACTTACGAAGCGCTCGATTACTGCGTGCAATATGGCGAGAGCAGCTTCGACTTCATCGCACGGCTGCTGGAGGATGCTGGCATCCAGTATTTCTTCAGGCACGATCCGGACGAGCCGGAGGACGTGCTGGTGATTTCCGATCGCCAGGAGAAAGACTACAAGGGCCACGTAAAAGCTCTGCGCTTTGCCGCCAACTGGGCCGAGCAGGACGAGTCGGTGGTGTTCGCGCTGGCGCGCCGCCAGCGCATGCGAACCGGGCGCGTGCTGATGCGCGATTTCGATTTCACCAAGCCGACGCAGAACCTTGAAGCCGGCGTGGACACCATGCTGACGGTGGGTGCGCAGAAATCCTTCCAGAGCTTTCGCTATCCCGGCGGCTATCTCGAACGCCATGCCGGCGACGATCGCGCCAAGCTGGCGATGGAGATCGAGGAAGCCGCCCACGAAGTGCTGGACGGCGCCAGTACCTTGCTGGAAATCCGTCCCGGCGTGGCGTTCCAGCTCGACGATGCACCCAGCGAGATGCTGGAGCCGGCCTGGCGCACCGTGCGTTCGCATCACCGCGGCGAAAACAACTTCGACGACGACAGCGACGCCAGCTACTACCGCAACGATTTCACCGTGATGCCGCTGGCGCTGCCATACCGGCCGCCGCGCACCACCCGCAGGCCACGCATGCGCGGCCCGCAGACGGCGATCGTCACCGGCCCGGCCGGCGAGGAGATCTACACCGACAAGCACGGCCGGGTGAAGGTGCAGTTTTTCTGGGATCGCCTGGGCAAGGGCGACGATAAGAGCTCATGCTGGGTGCGCGTGGCGCAGGCGTGGGCAGGGCGGGGCTGGGGCACGTTCTTCCTGCCTCGCATCGGCATGGAGGTGATCGTGGATTTCCTCGACGGCGATCCCGACCACCCGCTGATTACCGGCTGCGTCTACAACGGCGACAGCGCGCCGCCATACGCGCTGCCCGGCGAGATGACCAAGAGCACCATCAAGACCATGTCCAGCAAGGGCGGCGACGGCTTCAACGAGCTGCGCTTCGAGGACAAGAAAGGCAGCGAGGAAATCTTCATCCATGCCGAGAAGGATCTGCAGACGCGGGTCAAGCACGATTCGGTGGAGAGCATCGGCGGCGACCGCCAGCTCACCGTCGCCGGCAACCGCTCGGAGACCGTCAACGGCGAGCAGCAATACGTAGTGCAGAAGACGCGCACCAGTTCGGTGGGTACCGACGACGGACTCACCGTGGGCAGCAACCTGACCATCAGCACCGGCAGCGACCTCGGCATTTCCGTCGGCGGTTCGGCGATGCACGACATGGGCCAGGACATCCACATCAACGCCGGCATGAACGTGGTGCTGCAGGCCGGCATGCAGATCAGCCTCAAGGCCGGCGGCAGTTCGATCGTGCTCGGGCCAGCGGGCGTCACCATCGACGGCGCCCTGGTACGCATCAATTGCGGCGGCAGCCCGTTGTCGGCGAACAAGCCGCAGAAACCGGACAAGGCGAAGAACGCGAAGGACGCGGTCACCGGTGCTGCCGGCTCGGCATTGGCCGCGCTGCAACAACTGCAGGCTGCGGCGATGCAGGCGGCCGCACGCGCCGGTGCGCCGTTCTGCGCGGAATGCGAAGCCGCCAGGGCGACACTCGCCGCGATGGGCCACGGTTGATGGAAGCGGACACGTGATCGATCAGGCTCAAGTCGCTGCACTCATGCGTATCGTGTTCAAGCACGAGCAGCAGCACATCTACGCCGTACTGGACGGCTGCATGCTCGCCGAGCTGCCGCAGCGCCTGCAGTCGTCAGGCTGTCCCTGCAGCTGCCTGTTTTCCGGGACGCTAGATCCCATGCTGGAGTCGGCCGCACCGTGGCTGGTGGAATTGCCGGCGCAGGCGCCGTTCACCCGCGCGATCCTGCGCGAGGTCTGGAACGAGCACGCCGGCATCCTGCTGCAGACTGCGGCCGAGATTGATCTCTATACGGTGCGCCATCACCTGCGCCGCTTCCTGCGCGTCAGCGGACCGGGCGGCGCGCCGATGCTGTTCCGCTTCTACGATCCGCGCGCCTTCCGCATCACGGTACCGCGGCTACGCCAGGCCGACTACAAGGCCTTCATCGGTCCACTGCAAGGGGTGTTCACGGAAGCCGACGATACTGTGGGCGCGCTGTATTTCACCGCGGACGGAGCGATTGAGGGACAGCGCCTGTCGTTTCAACTGGCCACCACGGGATGAATCTCGCCATGCTGCAATTCGATCGCAAACAACTCGCCAGCATCGGCCAGACGCATCTCCAGCAGTCGCTGCATGATTTCCTGCGCCGATACCTGCCGCAGGCTTCGCAGATGCCGTCGGCGCAGCTGCGAGGCGCACTGGACAACGTCATCGCGGATTGCCGCGCACGCGGGCTGAACAGCCAACGTGCGATAGCTGCCTATGCGCTGGCCGCCTGCACCCTGGGCAGCGCCACCGTGAACAACGACCCGGCCTTGCAGCACATCGTCGCCATGCGGCAGTTGCCGCAAGCACACAAGGCGTTGCTGATCCAGACCTGGCTGGCGCGCATGGGTGCCGAGCTGGGCAAACACGGACGGAGCTGAGCGATGAGCGACGACTTCCCCTCGCCCGATCTGGGCGGCATGGTTGAACAGGCTTCGAATGCGGCCGCCGGCGCCGTGGACAGTGCACAGGGCGCTGCGCAACAAGCAGTTTCGCAGGCGAGTGACGCGGCCCAGGGAGCGATCGGCGAAGCACAGAACGCGGTGAGTACCGCAGCCAGCACGGCCACAGCCTGCGCCAGCGGTGCGATGGCGCAGGCACAGAGCGCCGTGCAGGAAGCCGCCGGCCAGGCCGGCAATGCGGCGCAAGGTGCGCTAGGCCAGGCCAACCAGGCCATGGGCAACGCGATCGGTACCGCCCAAGGCATGGCGCAAGGCGCACTCGGCCAGGCCAACCAGGCTTTGAGCGGCGCCAGCAAGGCCACCGGCGATGCCGCGAAAGACGCGCTCGATGCCGCCGGCGACGCCGTCGACAAGGCGCAAGGCATGGCCAACGACATCGCGCAGAATGGGCTGAGCAAAGCCAGTGATGCGCTGGACAACGCGCAGAGCACGGCCGAGGGTGCTGCGCAATCCGCACTGCAGAAAGCGAACGATGCCGTCAACAACGCGCAGTCGATGATCGAGAACACCGTGCAAGGCGCACTGAACGGCGCCAACCAGGCGATCAACCAGGCCAAGGATGCCTTGCGTAATGCCGGTACGCAGGCACTGCAGCAAGGTCTCGATGCCGCGCATGGCGCACTCGGACAAGGCAATGCGCTCGGCCACGAGGCGCTGGCGGGATTGGCCGGGGCATTGGCTGCGCTGCCCGATCAGTTTCCGGATCTGCCGGCCGACTATCCGGGTTCCGAGTGTCCGTACGTTCGTGCATTGCACGACCTGCTGGCCCAGCGTGCAGCGCAGGCGCAAAACTCGCTGGGCAATGCGGCCAACGCGCTCAACGGCGCCGGCGACATGCTCGATCAGACCACCTCGGCACTGGGCGACGCGGCAAATCAGGTAGGCGATACCGCCAACCACGCGATGGATCAGGCACTCGATGCGATCAACAGCGCGCAACAGACCGCCAACGATGCCGCACAACAGGCATTGAACACGGCACGCGATGCGCTGAACCAGGCCAAGGACACCGCCAACCAGGCGGCGCAGCAGGCGATCCAGAAAGCTACTGATGCGGCGAATCAGGCCAAGCAGCAGGCCAGGGACACCGCTCAGCAAGCCGTCGATCAGGCCAATCAGCTGGTCGACAGCACGCAGAAGCAGGCGACCGATGCCGCCCAATCAGCCATCCAGACGGCTCAACAGAATGCAGCGGCGATGCAGCGGCAGGCGAGCGATCTGGCGCAGCAAGGGATCGCCCAGACGACGCAGGCAGCGCAGCAGGCGCAACAGGCTTTGAGCGGGCCTACTCAGCAGGCGTTGAACCAGGCACAGGCCGCCACTCAAGAAGCGGCGCAGCAGGCCGGCGATGCGGCCCAGGGCGCGATCGGCCAGGCCCAGCAAGGCATCGCCGACGCCAGCAAGGCGGTCGCCGGAGCTGCCTCGGGCGCCGTTGCGCAGGCCGGTCAGGCAGCTGGCCAGGCCGCCGCGTTGGCAGGCAACGCGGCCAAATCGCTGGGCAACGCCGCGAATGGACTCGGCGGCGGCATGCCCGGCTGAACTGGGCATTCTCAAAACCGCAACGCCGCCGCCCTGCTCAGGGAATCTGTTCGGTCATCTGGCCAGGACTGGCCACCGTGATCACGCCCGCCCACATGCACATGCAAGTGCAGGTGTTGTCCAGGCAGGGGATGTTGCCGAGCATCACCGTCGGTGTGCCCGGAATCCACGGTGACGACGTGGCGGGGATGCACGGCATCGGCGTCAGTACGCCCATCGCCGCGGTGGTGGCCGCGGCTACCTGCGGATTGGCCGGTGACATGCACATGCCGAACGGCATGATGTTGGTCATCGGGATGTGATCCATGATCGTCGCCGCCGGCTGATTGGTCGACAGCATCTTGTTGGTCGGCAGCACCACCAGGGTCGATGGCGCCACACCCATGCTGCACATCAAGCTGGCACCGTTGACCACGTGGATCGGCATGACGGAGCCTCAGCCACCGCTGGCCACGATCTCGACGCGACGATTCTCGCCGGCGGTCGGATCGGCCTTGTTGAGCAACTCGCTGGCGCCCTTGCCACTGGCGCTGAGCCGGCTGGCGGCCACACCGTGCGCGGTGAGGTAACGCTTCACCGAAGCCGCACGCATCTGCGACAGGTGCATGTTGTAGCCAGCCGAACCGACACCGTCGGTATGCCCGATCACCTGGAACGAACGACCCTTCAGTTCGTCCGATCCCAGTGCCGCGGCGAGATTATCCATCGTCGTCGCCGATGACCCTTCGATGCGGTCGGAGTTGAAAGCGAACTGGATCTGCATCGAGATCGAGGCCGGCGGTGGCGCGACGGGCTGATCGGCCACCTTGCCTGCCGCCGCTGCGCCGCCTAGCCGCAGCGAGCGCGTGGCGCCGGTGTTGACCGAATCGTCCTTCTGTACCTTGAGCTGGTCGACGATCGACTTCACCGACGGCGCGTCGGAAGACGGCGGCGAGCCGGCATCCTGGGCGACGGCGCAGGTGGCCACAAACAACAGTGAAAAGGCGACGCGGGCCAGCGGGCGGATGACGTTCATGGGGACTCTCCTGTCGTCGCGCCGGACAGCGCGGCAAAAACGGGTATTCGATGGCGGCCAGTCTGTACAGCACGCCACGTTTTTTCGATATGCAATTCGCTCTATGCCGCATGTTGCTATGTCGCAGGTTGCTATATCGAAGTGCTTATCGAAGCGATGCCCGGAGTTATCTAGAGTGTGATCACTACAGCCATGGAAGGTCGCTCACCCCACCGGACCGACTTGTCCCGACAGCCTGCCATGATGCCGACATTCATCGCCATTCCCTCGCCGCAGCAATCGTCACACCGGGCATGCCTGCGCTTGCCCCGCAGGGCAGCGGATCAAGGCTGACCATGCCGCGCCATCCCACTAGCTTGCTGCGCCGGCTGCTTGCCGACAGCGTATTGCCCTGCGCATTCGCCGCACTGGTATTGACCGGCCTGCTCACCGTGCAACGGTTGCGCTCTGTGGAAGACACCGCCCATCTGCAGATTGCCGCGCAGCTCGAACAACTTGCCGGCGCACTGGAACATGCCGCCGGCGCGAACACGCAGGCACTGCTCGACGGAGCCTTGCGTGGCAGCAGTGACGAGCCGTTGCAGCGCGTCGATCTGGAGGAAGCCGACGGTCGCCGGCTGTCCAGCGGCGCACCGGCGGATGCTTCGTTCGAGCGCTACCGCCGGAATCTGTCCAGCGGCCCGGGACCGCATCGCATCCTTACCGTTCATGTCGATCCCGCACCGCGCCTGCACGCGCAGCGCCTGATCCTGCTGTACGGCGTGTTGAGCGGATTCGGCATCGGAGTGCTGGTGGTGCTGGCGACACTGACCTTGCGTTATCGCGTGTCGATACCGCTGCGGGACCTGCAGCGTTCGCTCGACGCCTTGCTCGACGGCGACGACGAAGAAGTGAGTACGGATGGACTTCAACCCCATGGCGAATTCGCACGGCTGCATGCGAGTACCGCGGCACTGGCCCGACAGCTGGAGACGCATCGTGCCGACTGGGCATCGATCAAGCAGACCACGGCGATCGATGCGCTGGACCAGTTGCGCCAAAGCCAGGCGGCGGAGCGGGGAAAATCGCAGTTCATGGCGCTCGTCGGCCACCACTTCCGCCAGCCGGTGCAGGCATTGCAGTTGATCGCGGCCAGCCTGCATCCGGGCATCGACGCCGAGCAAAGCGCCTTGCTGGCACAGATGCGAGCCAGTGTGGCCACGATGACCCGGCTGCTGGATGCCTTGCTCGATATCTCGCGACTGGACGCCGGCGTAGTCGCTGCAACGCCTGCTCCATTCAGCGTGGCGGGTCTGTTCCTGCGTAGTCGCGCAGCGCTGGCGGAGGATGCGCGCCAGCATGGGGTGCGCCTGGCGTGGCACCCGGGCCACTGGCTTGTGCATGGCGATGTCCAACTCGTCAGTGATCTGCTGCAGCAGCTGATCACCAACGCCATTGCGCACACCGGTTCACCCGGGCGCGTGTTGATCGCGGCACGACGGCGAGCCGCGGGAGTACGCATCGAAGTACGCGACAGCGGGCCGGGCATCCCGACGATCCATCAGCAACGCATTTTCGAAGAGTTCGTGCAGCTGTATGGCGAAGGCGAGCGCCATGAAGGCTATGGACTCGGCCTGGCCATCGCCGCACGGCAGGCCAAGTTGCTGGGCACGCAGATCGGGCTGTGCTCCGAACCGGGACACGGCAGCACGTTCTGGTTCGAGCTGCCGCTGGCATCCATGGAGAACAGTGATGGCCAGACGGATACTCGGCAAGCATCGCCGGCGATGCATCCGGTCAATTGATCCCCGCATCTGATCGAACATCAGATCGCAATTCACGCGTCGTACGAACGGGCTATGCCCTAGTGCAAATAGGCCGTGGCTGCCTGGCTGCCTAGACTGCACGAGCTTCGAAAGACCGTCGGCATCACGCCCGCGGCTCGCAGTCTGGGAGGGACACCGCGTGCGCGCTCAGATCATGTTGGTCCGGCTTGCCGCCGCCATTCTCGTCGCCATCACCGGCACGGCCGCCGCGCAGGACCTGCCGGCGTTGCGCAGCCACGACGCTGCCGCCATCGACACATCAACCGCGCGCAACGCACAGGCACGCATGGACGATGCCGATACGGCGCTGGCGTTGAGCGCCGATGGCGCGCTGCTGTATGGCGCCAGCGCCGTGAAGATGGACGGCTACCAGTACTGCAGCCAGGCCGTTGCGCTGGCGGAAAAAGGCGAGCTTCGGCAAAGCGTGCGGGCCGCCAGCCAGGCGCTCTATCTCGCGCAACAAAGCAAAGACGACGAACTGCTGGCGCGCGCCTATCGCGACCTCGCGATCGTCTACGGCTACGGCGGTGATTTCGAGAAGGCTACCGCTTTCGCCAAAGCCGCACTGGCGCATCCGGTGAAGGATCCGACCAAGGTCGTCGGCCCCGCACACAAGGTGCTCGGCGACGCCGCCGCGCGACAGGGCGACTACAACGCGGCCGTGGCCGAATACCAGCTCGCCATGGCGAGCAGCTCCGATCACTACCGTCCGCTGGTGCAGCTGTCGCTGGCCAATGCGCTGATCGGCCAGGGCGACGTTGCCGGTGCGCGCAAGCAACTCGATGCGATGAAGACCATGACGGCCGATCCCACGCTCGCCATCCAGCTCAAGCGCACCGAGGCGAAACTGTTGCTGGCGGAAAACAAACCCAACGATGCGCTGGCGTTGTATCGCGAGCTGCAGACTTCCGCCGCCGGCAGCGATGCCGGCTACCAGCGTTTCTGGGCCGAGGACGGCATCGCGCGCAGCCAGTTGGCGCTGGGCGACAAGGCGCAGGGCGCCGCCACATGGAAGCAGGCACTGGACGGGCTCGACCAGGTGCGTGCGCAGTTCCACAGCGAAGAATTCAAGATGGGCCTGTTCTCCGACGTGCAGACCGTGTTCGAGCAGGCGATCGATCTGTACTCGCAGATGGGCGACAGTGCGCAGGCCTTCGACCTGTCCGAGCGCAGCCGTGCACGTGCGCTGCTGGACGATGTACGCGACCGCGCAAAGGTTCAGCCGGGGGTCGCCTCGACCATTCCGGTCGCGGAACTGCAGAAGCAACTGCACGCCGACGAACGCGTGATCGAGTTTCACACCCTGCCTGAGCGGCTGCTGGTGTGGGTGGTCGGCGGCGATGGCATCCACGAGCAGAGCTACCCGATTCCGCGCAAGGATCTGGTGCGGCTGGTCGATGCGTTCCGCCAGTCGATCATCGATGGCCGGCGCAGCGCGGTGGGCGGAGCCGATCAGCTTGGCGAACTGCTGATCAAGCCGCTGAACCTGCCAGCGGATGTGCGGCTGATTGTGGTGCCGAGCGGCCCGTTGCATTACCTGCCGTTCCAGACGCTGCGCGTGGACGGCCACTATCTGGTCGAGTCGCATCCGGTGTCGGTGACTCCCTCGGTCAGCATTGCCATGCAACTGATCCAGCGCGGCAGCGCGGTGCAAGGCACGCTCACCGCCTTCGGCAACCCGGACGTGGCCCCGCAATATGCCTTGCCCGGCTCGGAGGCCGAAGTGAAAGTGCTGGCCGCGGCCTTTCCCGGCAGCCAGCTGTTTCTGCATGGCGACGCCACCAAGACTCGCTTCATGGCCAGCGCCGACAAGACTTCGCTAATCCACGTGGCCGCGCATGCGCAGGCCGACACGATCGACCCCCTCTACTCGCGCATCCTGCTCGCGTCGGAGAACGGCAAGGTCAATTTTCTCGAGGCGCACGAGGTGCTCGGCCTCAACCTCGACAAGGTGTCGCTGGTGACATTGTCGGCGTGCGAATCCGGACTCGGCCGCGTGGCCAATGGCGACGAGGTGCTCGGCTTCACCCGCTCTTTCCTCGCCGCCGGCGCATCCAGCCTGATCGTGTCGCTGTGGCCGGTCTCGGACGATGCCACGAAATTGCTGATGTCCACTCTCTACGGCGAACTGGCCAAGGGCACCGATGTGCAGGTGGCCATGCAGCATGCGCAACTGGCCGTACTGCGCAGCAAGGGCATGGATCACCCGTTCTTCTGGGCGCCGTTCAATGTGATCGGCGACTGGCGCCTCACCGCTGGAGCCAAACCATGACATGCCTCGCAAGGATCGCGGCGCAGCCGCGACGTCTTCCGCTGGCGATCGCGCTAGGGCTGATTGCCCTGCCCGCATTTGCCCAGTCGACCAGCCAGGGCCTGCAGTCGCAGGCCACTCCGCAGATTCCGGCAGACCAGCAGGCGGCGCCGCTGCCGCAGCCGCAGAACACACCCGCCCCGCCGCCGGTGACCGCGCCGCAATCCAGCTTTGTATTGCGCCGGGTAGTGTTCACCGGGGCCAGCGTGTTTCCCGCAGCGCAGCTCGATGCGCTGGCGGCGGAGCACATCGGCAAGCCGGTGACGCTGGACGATCTGAACAAACTGGCGCAACAGGTCACCGCGCTCTATCACAAGGCCGGCTACATCTTCGCCACCGCGGTGGTACCGGTGCAGGAAGTGAAAGACGGCGCGGTCGAGATCAGCGTGATCGAAGGCCGCCTCGGCCAGATGAAAGTCGAGGTCGATCCCGCCGCGCCGATCACGGAAGCACGCATCCGCGCGATGCTGGCGCCGCTGATGCCGGGCCAGCCGCTCAGCGGCAAAGTCTACGAGCGCACCATGCTGCTGCTGTCCGACCTGCCCGGCATCAAGGCGCAGTCCTCGCTGTCCTCCGGAGCCGAGGCCGGCACCACCGACCTCGTGGTGAAGGTCGGCCGCGCCGCGCCGATCACCGCCTCGCTGGGCGTCGACAACTTCGGCACACGCGAATCCGGCATCTTGCGCGCGGGAGGCTCGCTGCGCTGGAACAGCCCGTTCGGCATCGGCGACAACCTAGATGCGCGCGGGCTGGTTTCGGAGCGTGGCGGCACCACCTTCGGACGGCTGTCGTACGAGGCGCCACTCGGTTACAACGGCGTTCGTGCCGGCGCCGGCATTGCCCGCGTGCACTACAGCCTCGGCGGTGCATTCGAACCGCTCGACGCGCTGGGCACCTCGCGCATCGCCGACGCGTCGCTGACTTTCCCGGTGCTGCGCCAGCGCGACCAGAACCTGTTCCTTCGCCTATCGGTAGATCGCAAGCTGCTCACCGACGAACTTCGCGCCGTGGACTACACCTCGCACAAGCGCGTGCAAGGTGTGGGCATCGGCTGGGCCTGGGAGCGGCGCGACAACTTCGGCGGCGGCGGCTACTTCAGCAGCAATGGCGTGCTGTATCAGGGTGACCTGCACATCCGCGATCCGAATGCGCGCGCCTACGACCAGAGTATTTACGGCAACCACACCGAGGGCGGCTTCACCAAACTCACCTTCCAGTTTTCCCGACTGCAGGCGCTGGCGCCGAAACAGACGCTGTTCCTCGGCATCGGCGGGCAGCTGAGCAACGGCAACCTGGATGCGTCGGAAAAACTCTCACTGGGCGGCCACGATGCCGTACGCGCCTACCCGCAGGGCGAAGTGCTGGTGGATCGGGGTTTCATCGCCCACTTTGAATACCGCTATTCGCTGAGCCAGGACGTCACCCCGTATGCGTTTTACGACGCGTCCCGCGGCTGGGTCAACCGTTCGCACGAATCGCCAGGTGGTCGTGTCATCCGCAATCTGCGCGGCCCCGGCCTGGGCGTGAACTGGGCGCGACCGGGCAATTTCTCGCTGGACCTGACGGTGGCCTGGCGCACGTCGCGTCCCGCCGTCACCAGTGACGGCGACAAGCGGCCGCGGGTGTTCTTCCAGATCCAGAAATTTTTCTGATGCACGGGTCGCTGCCACGACCTGCACGGCATGGCTGCCGCCACGGAGACTCGACATGAACGCGCAACCCATTACCTGCCCGCGCCGTCCGCTGCGTCTGTTGCATCGACCGCTCGCTGCCGCATTGGCCCTGCTGCTGGCGCCGGCGGCGTTCGCGCAGAACCTGCCCGATGGCTTCACGCTGAAATCCGGCAGCGTCGATCTGCCCAGCACTGTCGGCCAGACCATGACGATCGGCCAGCACAGCAAGGGCGCGATCATCGAGTGGAACGGCTTCAACATCGCCAATGGCTATCACGTCGACTTCCGGCAGCCGGGCGTGGACAGCGTCACGCTCAATCGCGTTACCGGCGCCGGCATGTCGCAGATCGACGGCATGCTCAGCGCCAACGGCCGCGTGTTCGTCGTCAATACCGCCGGCGTGCTGTTCGGCAGCAACGCGCAGGTCAACGTGGGTGGCCTGGTGGCTTCCACGCTGAGCATCAGCGACGCGGATTTCAATGCCGGCGTCGACAGCGGGCACTTCGTATTTGCCGGTGACGGCAACGCCACGATCAGCAACCTCGGCAGCCTTGCAACCGCGGCCGGAGGCACCATCGCGCTCCTCAGCGGGGGAAGCATTTCGAACAGCGGCACCATCAACGCGCCTGGAGGCACCGTGGCGCTGGGCTGGGGCCATGCGATCACGCTGGACATCGGCGGCGATGGCCTGACCAATCTCATCCTCGCCCCCAGCAGCAACCACGGCGGGGTCGCCACTATCGTCAACAGCGGAACCCTGCAGGCCGATGGCGGCCAGGTGGTGCTGCGCGCGGATCTTGGCAACATCAGCGGCGTGGTGAATCAGTCCGGCATCGTGCGCGCGCGATCGCTGCAGAACCGCGGCGGCCAGATCGTGCTGGACGCCGGCGCCAACGAACTCGACATCACCGGCAGCAACGATGCCGCCGCCGGCGATGCCGGCGTCGCCGGCGGCACCATCACGGCCAGTGCCAATCGCCTGCTGGCGAACACCGGCGCCGCATTCAACGCCGGCGGCGGCAGCGGCGGCGCGAATGGCAACCTTACGATCAACTCCGTCAGCGACATCGTGATCGCCAGTGCCGGACAGATCACCACGGATCTGGGCAACAACCTGCATGCCTCCGCTTCCCATCTGCTCGACAGCGCCTTGGGTGGCGCACTCGGCAACGGCACCAACGTCACGCTGAACGGTCTGGGCCAGACAAGCGGCAGCGGATATCTCGGCGGTGCGGTATCGATGCTCGATGGCATCACCTTTCCATACACCCCGCAACAGATCACCGATGCGCCGGCGCAAATCGTCAAGAACGCCGGCGTCGATGCCCAGCTCACCATCAATGCCAACCGCGATATCGTGATGGGAACCGGTACGGCGATCACCGCCAGCAGCGGCGCGCTCGGCATCGACCTCAATGCCGACAGCCACGGACAGCCGGCACCGATACCCAACAACCCTACCCTTTTTCAGAGCGGTGGCCACATCGAGCTGGACGGTGCGAACATCGCCAGCAACGGCGGCGCTATCCGTTTTTACGGGCAGAGCGACGCCGTCAACGGTCGCGCCACCGGTAGCGTGAACTACGTCATCGGCGGCAGCGCGGTCTTCACTGTCGTTGCTCCCGACGGCTTCAACCTCAACGACAGCACGCTGGATGCCTGCGCTTACGCCGGAGCAAGCTGCGGCGGTAGCGGCAGCATCAGTCTGCGTGGGCAGGGCATCGACAATCCCTCCATCACGCCGAAGATCGGTGGCATGGGCATCCTGGCGCTTGGCAGCACGCTGCGCAGCGGCAGCGGAGCGATCACCCTCGACGGCATCGGCGGCATCGTCGCCAGTGGCGTGTGGTTCGGCAACGACATCAACTCCGACACCGGCCAGCTGATCAGCGCTGGCGTCATCCAGTCGGCCAGCGGCACGATCGGCATCACCGGCCGCGCCGGCGACGAGGCCACGGCGGGAAGCGCGGCGTACTACGACACCGCCAGTGGCGTGCTGCTCGGCTCCGTGCCGATCGGCACCGGTGGATCCATCGACGTGCAAGGTACGGGCGCCATGCGCAGCACGGCCGGCGCCACGCAGTCGATCGCATCGAGCGATGGCGTGGACATCCTGGGCGCCAGCTTGAATGCCGGCACCGGCCAGAGCATCACGATTTCCGGTCAGGCCGGCTCGGCCGGCGCGAACGTCGATCCCGCCACCGGCCTCAGTACGCCGACACCGGTATATGGCATCAAGGCAAGCAGCAGCGGAGACCTCGTGCGCGCCACGCCCGGCGGGCTCGTCAGCCATGGCGGAACGCTCGCCGTGCACGGGTTGGCCGGCAGCGACCTGTATGTCGATACCACGCTCGATGCTTCGGCAACGGCTGGTATCGGCGGCCCGATCACACTCGATGGCAACAACATCCAGCTCACCGGCGGTTCGCATCTCGACGCCGATGGCAACGGTGGCGGCGCGCTGAGTGTCAATGCCGCCGGCGTGCTGGCGATGGATGCCGGCAGCACGGCTTCGGCGAATGCACTTGCGAACGGCAACGGCGGCAGCGTCCGCCTGTTCGGCAGCCAGGGCCTGTACGCCTACGGCAGTGCCAGCGCACACGGCGGCAGCGCCAGCGGCAACGGCGGCAGCGTCGATACCTCGAGCGCCGGCGGCATCAGCCTCAACGGCTTTCGCGTGGATGCCGGCGCGTCGAACGGCAACGCCGGGCAATGGATCATCGACCCCTACGACGTCGTCATCACGAACGGCAGCGCCTCCGGTTCGCTGACCAGCAATCCTTTCGTTCCGCTCGCCAACAGCACCATCCAGGATGGCGACATCAACGCGGCCCTGAATGGCGGCACCAGTGTCACCATCACCACCGGCACCAGCGGCAGCACGACCAACGGCAGCATCACCATCAACAGCGGCGTGGACATCCTGCGCACCGTGGGCACCGTGCCGTTGACCTTCCGCCTCGACGCCAACACGAACATCTCCGGCAACAACCCGTTCACCATCCAGTCCACGGCCGGTGCGTTGAATCTGGTGTTCGACAGCAATGCCGGCAGCGTCAACACCAACAACGGCAACATTTCGTTCAACGGCGCGAATCTGCTGACCAACGGCGGCAGTATCGCCATGTTCGGGCAGAACGATCCGGTGAATGGCTTCGCCCAATCCTTCATCACCGGCATTTCCTTGTCTCAGAGCACGCTCGATACACGCGTCGCAGGCAACGACGCAAACCCGGGTGGCGCGATCAGCCTGCGCGGCAGTGCCGGATATTATGGCGGAGGTACAGGAGTGTCCCTGGGACAGACCGACCTGCACAGCTCTACCGGCAATATCGACATCTTTGGCGTGGGCATAGGCGGCGGCAGCGGCGTTTCCCTGACCGCCAGCACCTTGGGCAGTGCAAGTCAGATCACGACCACCAGCGGCAGCCTCGCGATTACCGGCATCGGCAGCACCAGCGGGTTCCAGTTCGGCAGCCTCGATGGCTTGTCGACCGTCAATTACACGCTGCAAAGCACGACCGGGACGATCGACCTGCGCGGCTACGGCGCGGTGAACGGCAGCAACGGCAACACCGCCGTATCCAACGACGGACTGGTGCTCGACAGCCTGACCACGGTGAGCAGCGTCAGCGGGGATATCTACCTGAGCGGCATGTCGGCCGGCAGTGGAGCCGGCGTCAGTCTGGTCGGCACACAAGGAGCGCCGCCGACCATCGACAGTGGCAGCGGCAGCATGGTGGTACGCGCGCACAACGATGGCTCCACCGATGCACTGGTGGTGGATGGCACGCTGGCCAGCACCGGCACGATCGACCTGCGCCCGGGCGGGGTCGATGCCAATGGCGCACTGACTGAAAACCCGAACGATGCGATCACCCTGGGTGGTTCGACTGGATTCGCCTTGAGCGCGCCTGAAATCGGCAACATCGCCGCGCATGACCTGGTGCTTGGCAGCGACATGCAGGCCGGTACAACCACCGTTTCCGCACCGATTACCTACACCCACAATCTCACGCTCGACAGCGGTGCCGGCGGCGGCATTGGCGTCAACGGCGCACTCGACGTCGGCACGAATACGCTGGCGCTGATCAGTGCGGGCGACATCACCCAGACCGCGCCGGTCACCGCGGCATCCCTGCTCGCGCAATCCGGCGCTGGCCTGGTGAACCTCGGCAACGCCGGCAACAACGTCTCGTCGGCCACGCTGGCCGGCTCGGCGAGCGGCGACTTCACTTTCGTCAACGCCGGCACTGTCGGTATCGGCAACGTTACCGCCACCGGTTTCGGCGCCGCCGGCAACACGCCTACCGTGCTGGCCGGAGCCGGCGTCAGCGGCAACAACGTGCTGGTACGCGCGCTCACCGGCAACATGATCCTCAACGCCAACGTCAGCGGCAACACCGTGAATCTGGTCGCTGACGGCCCCACCGGCCTGTTCCTCAACAACACCGGCGCATCGATTGCCACCGGCAGTTACTGGCATGTGTGGGCATCCACCTGGGTCGGCGAGAACCGTGGCGGCCTGGCCGGCGCGGGCACACTGCCCAACCTGTACGGCTGCGCCTTCAGCGCCACTTGCACAGTGACGCCACTGAACACCGCGAATCAGTTCATCTACATCGCGCAGCCGGTGGCTACCATCGCGATCGACAACCTCAGCCGCGAATACGGCCTGCCCAACCCGGCGCTGACCTATGTGACCAGCGGTTTGATCCTTGGAGATCAGGCGGTCAATGCGATCAGCGGGAGTCCCGCCACGATCGCAACCCAGGCCAGCAACGTCGGCAGCTACGCCATCAACGGCAACTTCACCTCGCCGGCGGGTTACGTACTGAATATCGCCAACGGCGCACTGGCTGTCACTCCGGCCACACTGACGTATGTCGCCAACCCGCAGCAGCGTCTTGTCGGCACCCCGAACGGTACGTTCAGCGGCAGCGTCAACGGCTTCCGCAACGGTGACACGCTGACCAGCGCCACGACTGGCACGCTCGGTTTCCAGAGTCCGGCCGACATCAACTCGCCAATCGGCGTTTACGGCATCTTTGGCAACGGCTTGGGCGCGACCAACTACGTGTTTGTGCAGGCCAACGGCAATGCGACCGCCTTGACTATCATGCCGCCGCTGGGTACCTACACGCTCGACGTGATTCGCGACACGCCGGTGACCTATGTCTACGACCGCAACTTCGGCATGGTCGGACTGTGTCCGGCCACCGATCTCACCTCCAGCAGCCGCGACCAGGATGGCGACACGCTGGCACGCGAGTGGTCCCGCGTGCGTTCGCGTCCCAACCTGGCCAACTGCGTCTCGACCAAACAGAAAAACAGCTGCGGCGATTTCTGAGCGCCTGCGCCGTATGCGCTGATACTTCAATGCCCACTTCGGCTCTCCCGTCACCCCGCGCGACGAACCATGGCAATCACCGGTGACGTTTGTCGTTATTGCCAGTCGAGCGGAACACGCATCTGCTGAAACGGAGCAATTCACGCGCACTATGTACTACTACCCGGAGAGGACGTCCCTGGCTCTCGAAGCAAAAAAAGAGCGCCCCATGGGCGCTCTGAAAAACTGGTGGGTCGTCCGGGATTCGAACCCGGGACCAATAGATTAAAAGTCTACTGCTCTACCAACTGAGCTAACGACCCATCATTGAAAAACTCAAGCGGACAATTTTACGGGCTGGGCGGCAACGGCACAAGCAATCCTGCGCTCAGGCATACCGCGTGGGATCCGGCAGACCCGCTTCGCGAAACCCCTGCGCGCGCAATCGACACGCATCGCAATGACCGCAGGCGCGGCCTTCGTCGTCCGCCTTGTAGCAGCTCACCGTAGCGGAGAAGTCCACGCCGAGGCGCTGACCCTCGCGCGCAATATCCGCCTTGCCCATGCGCATCAGCGGTGCGTGGATACGGATGCCGGCGCCTTCGACACCTGCCTTTGTGGCCACGTTCGCCAGTACCTCGAATGCCTCGATGAAGGCGGGCCGGCAGTCCGGATAACCCGAGTAGTCGACCGCATTGACGCCGCACCAGATATCGCTGGAACCAAGCACCTCGGCCCAGCCCAGCGCGATCGACAACATGATCGTGTTGCGCGCCGGCACATAGGTCACCGGGATGTCGCCGCTGTCCACGGTATCCAGCGGCACGTCGATGTCGGCGGTGAGCGCGGAGCCGCCGATGCTGCGCAGGTCGATGCTGACCGTCTTGTGCTCGACCGCCCCCAGCATTTTCGACACGCGGTCGGAGGCGGCCAGCTCCGAGTTATGACGTTGACCATAGGCCACACTCAACGCATGTACCTGATAGCCCTGCTCGCGAGCCAGCGCGATGGTGACAGCCGAGTCCATGCCGCCGGAAACCAGCACGACGGCTTTGCGCAATGTGTCTTGAGACATGATGTATTCCACTTCAGAGTGACCGGTCACCGGCCGCAAACGCCACCGGCAACACAGGCCGAAGCGCATGAAACAGGAGTGAGTGGAGAGGAGTGAAAAACGAGTCGGCCTTGCCGCATTCACTCATCTTCCACTCCTCTCCACTCGTTTCTCGCCATCAATGCCCGGCCGCGTCATTCCACAGCAGCTTGTGCAGCTGCATCTGAAAACGCACCGGCAGCTTGTCGGCGATGATCCATTCGGCCAGCTCGCGCGGCTCCACTGCGCCGTGCACCGGCGAGAACAGCACCATGCAGCGATCCGCCAGCGCGTGTTCGACCAGCATCGCGCGCGCCCATTCGTAGTCGGCGCGGCTGGCGATCACGATCTTGATCTGGTCGTGCGGCAGCAGGTGTTCGAGATTCGACCACAGGTTGCGCTTGCTTTCGCCCGAATCGGGCGCCTTCAAGTCCATCACCTTGCGCACCCGCGGATCGACCGCGGAGACATCCAGCGCACCGGAGGTCTCCAGCGACACCTCGTAGCCGGCGTCGCACAGTTTCCGCAGCAGGATCAGACAGCGCTTCTGCGCCAGCGGCTCGCCACCGGTCACGCAGACGTGTTTCACGCCATGCGAAGCCACCTCGGCCAGAATGTCGTCGATCGCATGCCAGCCGCCGCCGTAGAACGAATACTCGGTATCGCACCACACGCAACGCAACGGGCAACCGGTGAGCCGCACGAACACCGTGCGCCAGCCGATCGCATCGGCCTCGCCCTGGATCGAGTGGAAGATCTCGGTGATCCGCAAGCGCTCGGCAACAACCGCAACCGGCGTGGTGGACGCCATGGATGCGTCGTTGTCGCTCATTGCCGTACTACTGCTGCAGGCGCTGCAGGCGTTCCTGGGCCAGGCTGGCTGCCTTGGAACCCGGATACTGGGTGGTCACTTTCTTCAGCGTGGCCTTGGCCGCATCCACCTGCTTGAGCTCGAGCTGGCTGTAGCCCACCTTGAGCAGCGCATCGGACGCCTTGTCGCTCTGCGGAAACTGGCTGAGCAGCCGCTGGAACGACTCCTGCGCAACCTGATAGTTGGTGGTGGCGTAGTAGGACTCGCCCAGCCAGTACCAGGCATTGGGCGCCAGCGCATGATTCGGGTATTGCTGGAGGAAACTGCGGAATTCGCGCGAGGCCTCCACGTAATTGCCCGCGCGAATCGCCTTGAAGGCTACGTCGTAGGCAGCCTGGGCACCGGCCGGATCGGCGGTGCCGCCAGCCGCCGCGGGCTGACCATTACCGGCAGCGGCCGCGTTGCCTGCTGCGGGAGCTGCGGCGGCGCCTGCGCCTGCCGCGGGAGTCGGATTAGCGACAGCCGGACCAGCCGGACTGTTGACCTGGGCACCGGCCTGACCCTGCGGACGGTTGCCTGCGGCCGCACCAGCGCCTGCACCTTCGATACGTCCCATACGGGCATCGAGGTCGCCGTACTGGGCTTTGTTCTTGTCCTCGACCGTCTGCAGCTGATGCTGCAATTCCTCGAGTTGACCCTGCAACTGCTGCACCTGTGCCTGCAATTGCTGCATCTGGTTGACCGCGCCGATACCGGATTGGTCCTTGTTCTGTGCCTGCTGTTCCAGCCGCGCGACGCGATCGGCGAGGCTCAGCCGCGAGTCCTGCGCGAATGCCGGGAACGCGAACAGCATGGCGGACGCGACAGCGCCCGCCATGCTGATCCTGGCTGCAAAGCTGTTAGCCAGTCGCTTCATCATTACTGCGCCGTGTAGACGATCTCGACGCGACGGTTCTTGCCCCAGCAATCCTCGTTGTGCTCACGGCACACCGGCTTCTCTTTGCCGTAGCTGATCACTTCGAGCTGGCTGGCCGAACCACCGGCAGCCTGCAGCGCGCTGGAGACGGCATTGGCACGACGCTCGCCGAGGCCCAGGTTGTACTCGCGCGTGCCGCGCTCGTCGGTGTTGCCTTCGAGACGGATGTGCGACATCGGACGATCCTGCAGGTACTTGGCGTGGCACGCCATGATCTGCTGGAATTCCGGCTTGATTTCGGTCTTGTCGAAATCGAAGTACACGACGCGCTGACGCAGGCAGGCATCGGTATCGAGATCGGCAGGGGTGTACTTGCCATCCGAGGCCGGAGCCTGGGTCTGGGTGTTCTGCTCCATGGGGGGCTGCGGCTTGACTTCAGCCTTCTTGGAGCAAGCGGCCGCGCCTACGCAGAGCAGGGCAACCAGGGCGACGCGAACGGTCTTATTCATGGTGACGTTCCTTAACGAGTTGAGTTCCGACGAACAATGACGATTGAGGTTACGGGGCAGCTCACGCCGGTTAACCGGCTGTTATTTTGACACTTGAAAGACCGACTGTGCGAGATATTGCACAATCGGCCTGACTGGCGATGGCGCAGCAAAGCGTCACCGCCGGAAACCGAAACGCGCCGGAAAGGCGCTGTTCGGGCCCAGTCCCTGGGCATCGCGCTGCCGCACTTGCGTGCAGCAGCGTGGAAAATCAACGTTGCCGGTACGGACCCCAAGCCGGTTCGCGCACATCGCCATCGGTAAGTACCAGGCGCTGGCGAACCAGACCATCGGCCGAGGCGGCATACAGTACGCCGCGACGTCCTTCGGTAGCGGCGTACAGCAGCATGCTGGCATTTGGTGCAAAACTCGGGGATTCGTCAATCGGACCCGGCGAGAGGGGTCGCACCTGGTCACCCAGACTGCGATCCATGACGACTATACGATACACGTTCCCGTTGGCCTGCACCATCGCGATCTGCTTGCCGTCGTAGCTCACCGAGGCATTGTAGTTGCTCTGGCCCTGGAAGGTGATCCGCTGGGCGCTGCCGCCGCTGGCTCCAATCTGGTAGATCTGCGGCCGGCCGGAACGGTCGGAAGTGAAGTACAGACTCTGGCCGTCCGGCGCCCAGACCGGCTCGGTATCGATCGACAAGCTGTTGGTCAGCCGGGTTTCCTGGCGGCTGGCAATGTCGAGCACATACAGCTCCAGATTGCCCACATAGGACAGCGCCACGGCCAGCTTGCTGCCATCCGGCGACCACGCCGGCGCACCGTTGATGCCCTTGGCATGCGACTCCACCAGCTGGCGCGAGCCGGTGGTGATGTCCTGCACGTAGATGTTCGAATTGCCGCTCTCGAACGAGACGTAGGCGATCTTCTTGCCATCCGGCGACCACGATGGCGACAGCAACGACTCCTTGGAGCGGGCCACCACCTGCGGGTTGAAGCCATCCGAATCGGCTACCAGCAGGGAATACGTCGTGTTGTTACCCAGGCCCACGGCGGTGATGTAGGCAATCCGCGTCCAGAACGCGCCGCGCACACCGGTGATCTTTTCGTAGATCTGATCCGCAATCTGGTGCGCCACACCGCGCAGGTCACCGGCCGGCACGGTGAAGGCCTGCGCCAACAGGCTCTGCTGCTTGTTGACGTCCCACAGCTCGTACTCGATCCGCAGCATGCCGCCGCCGGCGTCACTGATGCGGCCAACGGTGATGTAGTCCTGCTTGAGCAGCCGCCAGGTCGCGAACTTGATGTCCGCACCCTTGGCCGGGAATTCAACGATGTCGCTCTTGGCCAGCGAGCGGAATTTGCCGGAACGGTTGAAGTCGTTGCGGATCACGTCGGCGACGTCGGTCGACAGCGGCGCCCCGCCCGCCTGGGCGAACGGCACCACCACGATCGGAGTGGCGGTCTTGACGCCGCCGACGATGTCGACGTTCAACGATTGGGCAGCGGCGGGGCCGGCGAACAACGCCGCCACGGCCAGCAGGACGACGGCGAAGCTTGAGCTGAGTTTGCGCATGGGCTTGATCATTGCGGCCTGAAGGTGAAGGTAAGGTTGCGCTGGAACACGCTTTCAAAACCCTTGTATGGCAGGGTTTTCGTTCGCAGCACCGCGTTTTCGACCGAGCGCCGGCCGGCATCATCGTAGGGGCAGCTGGAATCGACGGTGGCACTCATCACGTCACCACCGGGTGATTGGACGATGTGAACCTGGCACGGAACCGCGGGTATGTTATCCGGCCGCAGCCAGTTCGGCGTGACCGCATTCTGAATGGCGGCGGCATATTCGTCGGCCAAACTGCTGTTCTGGCTGTTGTTGCCGGTCTGGCGCTGCGCCGCCGCGGGCAGATCGGGCTGGCCGTCATCCTGCGCGTTCTTCAGGTCTTCCATCTGCTGCTTGGCCTGTTTGGCCTTGTTGTCCAGCTGCTTGGTCTGAGCCGAGGCCGCGTCCATCTGGGCGAACAGCTTGTCGATCTTTTTCTTCTCTTCCTCTTTCTTCTTGGCCGCCTGCGCATCGATTTCGGATTGCCGTTGGCGATCTTTTTCTTCCTGCAGCTTCTTGGCGTCCTCGGCTTTCAGCGCGGCATCCTCGACTATCTTTTCCTGATCCACCACGTCGACATGCTCGGGGGGCGGCGGCAGTGTCTTGATCACCGGCGGTTCGGTTTGCGGCGGCGTGGGCGGCGGCACCGTCGGCGGTGGCGGCACGGTATCGGGGACCGGCTTGGCCTTCACCGCCTTCGGTGGCGGGCTGCCGGTGGGGCCGATCAGGGTCGCTTCGATGATCTGTCCCTTCAGCTCCAGCGGCTTCGAGCAGGTGATCGGGTTCATCCACGCAGGCAGGTGCAGCGCCTCGAAGGCGCTTTCGTAGCTTGAACACGGCAGGATCGCGAGGAACAGAAACCCCACGATGCCGATGTGCAGGACGGCGGAAAGTACGACCGCCTTCGGCGTCGCCTTACTTTCGTCCATCGGACGTGCTCTTGCCTTGCTCAGGCTGACCCATCAAACCCACCTTGGCGACACCGGCCTGCTGCAGGTCGGCCAGCACCTTGAACACGCCGCCGTAGGCACCGCGTTCGTCGCCACCGACCAGCACGCTGACTTCGGGGTTCTGGCGCACGAACGCGCCCACCTTGAGCTTGAGCGTGTTCTCGTCGACCAGCTCCTTCTTGGCCCCGCTCAGGGTCAGGTAGAGCTGGCCGTCCTGCAGCACCGAGACGAGCACCGGGTCCTTCTTCTGCTGCAGCGACTTGGCGTTGGCCTGCGGCAACTGCACGTCGACGCTGGAATTCATCATCGGCGTGGTGACCATGAAGATGATCAGCAGCACCAGCATCACGTCGATGTACGGCACCACGTTGATTTCGGATTTGAGCTTGTAGCGCCGCTGGCGCCCGGAGGTTCGCATGGCTGCTGCTCCGCTCAGGCTACGTCGTCGGTCTGGATCTGCCGCTGCAGCACGGAGGAGAACTCTTCCTGGAACACGTCGTAGCGCGAGGCGATCCGCTCGACCTTGGTGGCGTAGCGGTTGTATGCCCACTGCGCCGGGATCGCCGCGAACAAGCCCATCGCGGTCGCGATGAGGGCCTCAGAGATATGCGGCGCGACCACCGCGATGGTGACGTCCTTCATCTCGCCCAGGCCCTGGAACGCGCCCATGATGCCCCACACGGTGCCGAACAGGCCGACATACGGGCTGATCGAGCCGACGTTGGCGAGAAACTCCAGGTTGCGCTCGAGCAGGCCGATTTCGCGCGTGCCAGTTACCTGCATCGCGCGCTCGGAACTCTCCATCACGCTGCGCACGTCATGCGTCTTGCGCTGGCGCTGGCGGGCGAATTCGCGGAAGCCGGATTCGAAGATGTTCTCGATACCGCCGTTGTCGGCACCGCGGCCGCTGACCTCGCGGAACAGCTGGGCCAGGTCGCCGCCGGACCAGAAGCGCTCCTCGAATGCCTCGGCATCTTCCATCGCCGCTTTGGTCTGCGTGTACTTGCGGATGATGATCACCCAGGACAGGAACGAGAACACCAGCAGCACCAGCAGCACCAGTTGCACTGGCAGACTCGAGTCCGCGATCAGCGAAAAAATGTTCAGTCCACCGTTCATTGCTTGAAGGTTCTCCGCCAGTTGGCTTGGTTGTCTAGGGTGCGGGTTCGGGAATCAGACCAGCTGGAATCAGATCCGCAGGAATCGGTGCCGGACGCATGCGCTGCAGATCCACGCAGGCCACCCGCACTTGCGCGCGAATCAGGCAGCTGCCGTCCGTCTTCGTGATCGTCTGGGTGAACAGGATACTGGCTGCGCGCCGTTCTTTGACTTCAACCGTTACCGACAGTTCATCATCCAGCAGGGCGGCCTTGAGGAAGTCGATCTGCATGTCGCGCACCATGAAGGCCAGCCCGGTGGCCTCTTTGAATGCCATCTGGTCGACGCCCAGCGCGCGCATCCACTCGCTGCGGGCGCGCTCCATGAAACGCAGGTAGCCGGCGTGATAGACCACGCCGCCGGCGTCGGTATCCTCCCAGTACACCCGCACCGGCCAGCTGAAGGGCGACTCAGACATCGCCCGCCTCGGCATTGAACAGGTCGGCCGGCTGCACCTGCCGCGGCGGCGTCAGCCCCAGGTAGCGCCAGCCCTTGGCACTGATCATGCGTCCGCGGGCGGTGCGGATCAGGTAACCCTGCTGTATCAGGTACGGCTCGACCACGTCCTCCAGCGTGCCGCGATCCTCGCTCAGCGCCGCGGCCAGCGATTCCACCCCGACCGGACCGCCGTCGAAGTTCTCGACGATCAGACCGAGCAGGCGCCGGTCCAGCTCGTCGAAACCTTCCGGGTCGATCTTCAGCATGTCCAGCGCGGCCTGCGCCACCGCCAGCGTGATCTCGCCGCCGGCGCGCACCTCGGCATAATCGCGCACCCGGCGCAGCAGGCGGTTGGCGATGCGCGGCGTGCCCCGCGAACGGCGGGCAATTTCCTGCGCCCCTTCCGGCGCGCAGACGATACCGAGGATGCGGGCCGCGCGTCGCACGATCGCGGCAAGCTCATCGGCGGTATAGAACTCCAGCCGCTGCACGATGCCGAAGCGGTCGCGCAACGGTGCGGTGAGCATGCCGGCGCGGGTGGTCGCGCCGATCAGGGTGAACGGGGGCAGATCCAGCTTGATCGAGCGTGCGGCCGGACCCTCGCCGATCATGATGTCGATCTGGAAGTCCTCCATCGCCGGATACAGCACTTCCTCGACCACCGGCGACAGCCGATGGATCTCGTCGACGAACAGCACGTCGTTCGCTTCGAGATTGGTCAGCAGCGCGGCCAGATCGCCGGCACGCTCGAGCACCGGGCCGGAGGTGGAGCGCAGGTTGACGCCCAGCTCGTTCGCGACGACATGGCTCAACGTGGTCTTGCCCAGTCCGGGCGGCCCGAAGATCAGCACGTGATCGAGCGCACCGCCACGCTTCCTGGCCGCCTCGATGTAGATCGACAGCTGCTCGCGCACCGCCTGCTGGCCCAGGTATTCGGCCAACCGCTTCGGCCGGATGGTGGCCTCCAGCGCGTCGTCGTCGAGCTGGGCGGCAGCGGTGATGATGCGGTGTTCGGTCATGTCGCCATTATGGCGGCAGAAACGGGCGGAGAGGAGTGAGAAGTGAGCGAGATACGGTTTTTACTCGTTTCTCACGCCTCCCCACTCACTCCTAGATTTCGACCTGCGCGCCCAGCTCGATCAGCCGGTTGCCGGGAATGTGGAAGAACGCCGTGGCGGGCAAGGCATTGCGCGCCATGAAAACGAACAGCTTGTCGCGCCACAACGCCATGCCAGGGCGATCGGTGGCGACGATGGTTTCGCGCGACAGAAAGAACGTAGTGTCCATCATGTCGAATGGCAGGTTCGCGCGGGCGCAACGTGTCAGAGCCTGCGGAATGTTCGGGTCTTCGGCGAATCCGAAGCGCAGCTCGAGGCCGTAGAACTCACCGTGCATCGGCGTGATCTCGATGCGTTCATACTCTTCGGCGAGCGGCGTTTCCAGTATCGCTACCGTCAGCATCACATTGCGCTGGTGCAGCACCTTGTTGTGCTTGAGGTTGTGCAGCAGAGCATGCGGCACCGCCTGCACGTTGCCGGTGAGGAATACCGCCGTGCCCGGCACGCGCAGTGGCGGATGCTGGACGATGTTCTCGATGAACGGCGCCAGCGCGAGGCCGCCCTGCTTGATCTCGCGCACCACCAGCTCGCGGCCGCGTCGCCAGGTGGTCATCATGATGAATACGCCCAGACCCATCGCCAGCGGGAACCAACCGCCGTGCTCGACCTTGATCAGGTTGGCGCTGAAGAACGCCACGTCGACGGTGAGGAACAGCAGGCCGAGGCCGACCACCTGCAGCAGATTCCATTTCCACTGATAGCGCGCGACGATCAACGCAAGCATCGTGGTGATCACCATCGTGCCGGTCACTGCAATTCCGTACGCCGCGGCCAGATTCGCCGATGAGCGGAACCCGATCACCGCGCCGACGATCAGCACCAGCAGCATGCGGTTGATCCACGGCACGAAAATCTGCCCGGACATCTCACGCGAGGTATGCACGATGCGCATGCGCGGCACATAACCGAGCTGCATCGCTTCGCGCGTCATCGAGAACGCGCCGGAGATCACCGCCTGCGAGGCGATTACCGTCGCTGCGCAGGCGAGCACTATCATCGGATAGAGCAAGGGTTGCGGCACCAGCAGATAGAATGGATTCGCCGCCGCTTTGGGATTCTCCAGCACCAGCGCGCCCTGGCCGAAGTAGTTCAGCAACAGCGCCGGCAGCACGAAGAAAGCCCAGGCGAGACGAATCGGCCGGCGGCCGAAATGCCCCATGTCCGCATACAGCGCCTCGGTACCGGTCACTGCCAGCACTACCGCGCCGAGCGCGAAGAACCCTCGCGCATGATTGTGCAGGAAGAACTCCACGCCATAAGTCGGGCTGAGCGCCCAGAGCACCTGCGGGTGGTGCACGATGCCGTTGACACCCAGCGCCGCGATGCTCAGGAACCACACCACGCACACCGGACCGAACACCACGCCGATCTTGTCGGTGCCGTGCTTCTGCAGCCAGAACAAGCCGAGGATCACCACGATGGTGATCGGCACCACCCAATGTTCCAGCCCCGGCGCGGCGATTTCCAGACCCTCCACCGCGGAGAGCACCGAGATCGCCGGCGTGATCACGCCATCGCCATAGAACAGCGCCGCACCGAAGATCGCCAGCACCGCGATGACCCAGCGGAGCCGCGGAATGTCCCGCACACTGCGCTGCGCCAGTGCCATCAGCGCCATGATGCCGCCTTCGCCCTTGTTGTCGGCACGCATGATGAACAGCACGTACTTGATCGACACCACAATGATCAGCGCCCAGAAGATCAGGCTCAGTCCGCCCAGCACATTCACCGGGTCCGGCGTGATGCCGCGCTCGCCGAGCACTGTCTGCAGCGTGTACAGCGGGCTGGTGCCGATGTCGCCGTAAACCACGCCGATCGCGCCGAGCGCAAGTGCGGTGAGGCGTTTTTTCGAGTCCAGCGACGGATCGGTATGCAGGTTGTCGTGACTCACGGGATCAACTCCATTACAGAATGTCCGGCAGGGTTGTCATCAACCTGCCAGCGCGGCGCGCAGCGCCTTGCGAATGATGGCTTCGGCGTTGTCGCCTTCGGCGGCAACCTTCTGAACCAGCCGGGTGACTTCGACCGGTTTGTAGCCGAGCTGCTGCAGCGCCACGGTGGCCTCGCCAGCCGCGTCCAGCGGAGCACCGTTTCGGACGGTTGCGCCCGGCAGACTGGACACGCCGTCGAGACGATCACGCAGTTCCACCACGATGCGCTCGGCGGTCTTCTTGCCAATGCCGGGAATCTTGGTCAACGCAGCCACGTCGCCCGCGTGCACCAGCCGCGCGAAGTGGTCGGTGGCGACACCGGACAGCACCGCCAGCGCAATCTTGCCGCCGATCCCGCTGACCTTGAGCAGGTTGCGGAACAGCGCGCGTTCGCTCTCATGCAGGAAACCGTACAGCGTCACGCCGTCTTCCTTCACCGCATGATGGGTGAGCAGGATCACTTCCTTGCCGACGCCGGGCAGGTCGTAGATCGTCGACATCGGCGCTTCGACTTCGTAACCGACGCCGGCGACCTCGACCAGCAGCGAGGGCGGCTGCTTGGAGATCAGGATGCCACGCAGACGTCCGATCATCGGCAGCGTCTCCATGCTTGTTTCGTCGTCGCCTTCATCAGCGACGGCGTCATTACCGGCTTCATCGGCGGCGCTTCCAGGCCGTGCGCGGAATGCCGACGCGGGCCAGGCTGGCGCGAGTGTGTGCATGGGTGACCGCGATCGCCAGCGCATCGGCAGCATCGGCTTGCAACGGACCCTTCAGTCCGAGCAGTACGCCGATCATGTGCTGTACCTGGGTCTTGTCGCTGCGGCCGCTGCCGACCACGGACTGCTTCACTTCGGTTGCTGCATATTCGTGCACCGCAATTCCCCGGCTGACCACCGCGCAAATCGCGGCACCACGTGCCTGGCCAAGCTTCAGCGCCGAGTCCGGGTTGCGCGCCATGAACACGCGCTCGATACCGCACTCGGCCGGCTGATGCGCGGCGATGATGTCACACAGTTCATCAAAAATGCGTTTCAGGCGCAGTGGAAACGTGGCCTCGCCAGCCACCACCAGCGCAGCGTGAAAGACATGGGTGAGCTTGCCGGCATCGTCGACGTCGATGATGCCCACGCCGGTGCGCTGACTGCCCGGGTCGATGCCTAGAATTCGGGTCATCTCGGATGCGATGCGAAAGGCCGTTGGCCTTCCGACTTATTCGGCGGCCTCGGGCGGCAGCACGGCGTTGTGATAGATCTCGTGCACGTCGTCGAGCTCTTCCAGCCAGTCGATCAGGTCGAGCAGGGTCTCCTGCGCCTCGGCGGGAATCGCGACCCGATTGGCCGGGCGCATCACCACTTCCGCATGCGTCGGCTTGAGGCCGGCGGCAAGCAGCGCCTGCTGCACTGCCTCGAAGCTTTCCGGGGCGCACAGCACGGTGCTCTCGCCGGCCTCGTTCACCACGTCGTCGGCGCCGGCATCGAGTGCGGCCTCGAGGATCTTTTCCTCCAGCGCCGCATCACCCGCCGTGGCGAACACCAACTCGCCGCAGCGATGAAACTGGAACGCCACCGAGCCGCTGGTACCGAGGTTGCCACCATGCTTGGTCAGCCCGTGGCGCACGTCGGCGACGGTCCGCACCGGATTGTCGGTGACGCAGTCGATGATGAGGGCGATGCCGGCCGGGCCGTAGCCTTCATAGCGCATCTCGTGCATGTCGGCACCGCCATCCGCACCGGAACCGCGCTTGATCGCACGGTCGATCGTGTCACGAGTCATGTTCGCCGACAGCGCCTTGTCCACCGCCGATCGCAGCCGCGGATTGGCAGCCGGATCAGCGACCCCGGCGCGCGTGGCGACAGTGATTTCGCGGATCAGCTTGGTGAACACCTTGGCGCGCTTGGCGTCCTCGGCATTCTTGCGACCTTCGATGGACGGACCTCTACCCATGACAGTGCCTGCACTCGATCAGCTGAACGAACCGGGAATTTTACCTGATTTCGGATCGCGTGCCGGAATCCCGCCGTGAGGCAGAACAGCGCAGTTCGTGTCGATCAATCGGCCTCGAACCGGCCCTGGCGCAGGAAACGGGCGACACGCTGGGCTACTTCGGCAGAAAACAGCAGGCCGGTATGGTTCGCTTCCACGACGCAATGAGCGGTCAGGCCGGCCAGCCGGGTTTCCTCGACCGCCACGGTGCCATCGTGCTCACCGACAAAATGGCCCAGCATGGCACCGAGGCCGAGCGGCATGCTGCCGGCGATCATGCCGACTTCGCGCGGCCCGTCCCAACGCTCGAAACCCTGTTCCAGCAATTCGCGGTTGTGTCCCAGCAGCACTTCGCCGCCGCGGCCCCAGGCGGCGAAACCGCGCGCAGCCGCACTGCCCTTCAGTGGCGAGCCCAGACAGACGATGCGGCCGGGCGGCGGGTCGCCTTCGAGGCAGGCGCGCAAAGCCAGCAGGCCGCCGAGGCTGTGACCGACCAGATGCACAGCGTCTCCCTCCGTCGCCAGTCCGGTCATGCGTGCTTGCAGCCGATCGAGAATGCGCTGCTGAGTGGCCGCCACACTGAGGTAATCGAAGCGGTGCACGCGAAAGCCGGCCTCGATCAACCGACGATGCAGCATGGACAACGCGAAGCCTCGCATCCATAAGCCGTGCAGCAGGATTACGTGGTCGCTCATGGCATGCCGCCTGGAAGTCGCGCAGGGCGCTGTCGGCGAATCAGCCGGCAGCCTCCTTGCCGGCCGCCACGCGCACATGCAGCTCCTTCAGCTGCGCGTCGCTCACCATGGACGGCGCGTCGGTCATCAAATCCTGCGCACTGGTGGTCTTGGGGAAGGCGATCACATCGCGGATCGACTCGGTACCGGCCATCAGCGCGGCGATGCGGTCGATGCCGAACGCCAGCCCGCCATGCGGCGGCGCGCCGAATTTGAGAGCTTTCAGTAAAAACCCGAACTTCCTCTCGGCCTCTTCGGCGCCGATGCCGAGCAATTCGAATACCGTGCTCTGCATCTCCGGCCGGTGGATACGGATCGATCCCCCGCCGATCTCGTTGCCGTTCAACACCATGTCGTAACCGCGGCTCACCGCGTTGTGCGGATCGGCGCGCAGTTGTGCGGCGTCATCCACCTTCGGCGCGGTGAACGGATGATGCAGGGCGACGAAGCGTTGCTCTTCCCCGTCGTATTCGAACATCGGGAAGTCGGTGACCCACAGCGGCTTCCAGCTGTTCTCGACCAGGCCGCGATCCTTGCCGACCTTCAGCCGCAGCGCACCCATGAAATCGGTGACGGCCTTCCAGCTGCCGGCACCGATGAACACGATGTCGCCGGTCTGCACGCCGGTGGCCTTGAGCACGGCGTCCAGCGCCGCGTCGTCGAGGAATTTCGCCACCGGCGAATTGATCCCGTCGCGACCCTTGGCCAGATCCTCGACCTTGAGCCAGGCCAGGCCCTTCGCACCGTAGCGCGACACATATTCGGTGAGGCCGTCGATGTCCTTGCGCGACAGCGTGCCGCCGCCGGGTACGCGCAGCGCGGCGACACGGCCATCCGCCGCGTTGGCCGGCTCGGCAAACACCTTGAACTCGACGTGCTTCACCGCGTCGGCAACGTCCACCAGCTCCAGCGCAATGCGTAGGTCAGGTTTGTCCGAACCGAAACGGCGCATGGCCTCGGCCCAGGTCATGCGTGGGAAAGACGCATCGAGCTCCACCTCCTGCACTTCGCGGAAGACGTGGCGAATGAGCTCCTCCACGAAATCCTGTACGTCCTTTTCCTCGACGAACGCGAACTCCAGGTCGAGCTGGGTGAATTCCGGCTGGCGATCGGCGCGCAGATCCTCGTCGCGGAAGCAGCGCGCGATCTGGTAGTAGCGGTCGAAGCCGGCCACCATCAGGATCTGCTTGAACAGCTGCGGCGACTGCGGCAGCGCGTAGAACTGACCCGGGTGCACGCGGCTGGGCACCAGGTAGTCGCGAGCGCCCTCGGGAGTGGCCTTGGTCAGGATCGGCGTCTCGACGTCCTGGAAGCCGCGTTCGTCCAGGTAACGGCGCAGCGTCTGCACCAGCTTGATGCGCTTGCGCATCATCGCCTGCATTTCGGGACGGCGCAGGTCGAGGTAGCGGTACGTCATCCGCATGTCCTCGTTCGGGTTCTCGTGCATCGCGAACGGCAGATCCTTCGCGGCGTTGAGAATCTCCACCGTGTCGGCAACGAGTTCGACCGTGCCGGTTTTCAGCTTGTCGTTGACCGATACCCGTTGGCGTATCGTGCCGGTGACGCGCAGGCAATATTCGTTGCCGATCTCGTTGGCCAAGGCAAAGGCCGCGCCGTTGTCGCGATCGATCACCAGTTGGGCCAGGCCTTCGTGGTCACGCAGGTCGACGAAGGCAACGTGGGCCTGCAGTCGGATCTTGTTGACCCAGCCGCACAAGGTGACAGTCTGGCCGATCAGCGACTCATCGATAAGGCCGCAGTAATGCGTGCGCATGCGCTTGAAACTCCGGGCAAGCCGCAGTGCGGCTGAAGCAGATGGAAAAGACCGGGAATATTAGCACTGCGATGCCCGCCGGCGGGTTTCCCGCCGGCCAGCAGCTGCGGGGCTGAGCGCCTCCGCAGCAGCCGGACGGAAAGCGGTTACCAGCGACGATCGACCACGAACTGGCCTCGGCAACCGTGATCCACCCACACGCCGGCGCGATTCCAGCCCCAGCTGTAGCCCTCGGTGCAACGGGTGTCGGACAGCTGCTTCACCAGCCGGACCTGGCCGCGGCGACCGACATCGACCTGGCACAGCTGATAGTGCTTCTTGTTGCTGTCGCACTGCAGGCGGATCTGGCGATCCCAATCCGGACCCGGACGCCAGCCGTCGCCGTCGCCGTCGCCGTCGCCGTCGGGACCACCGTAGCCGGGACGACCGCGCCAGGCTTCCGCGAACAATCCGCGACAACCGCGATCCACCCACAGGCCCTGCCGATCCACGCCCCAGCTCTGGTCACGGATGCAGGCGCCCTTCGACTCCTGGCGGGTCAGTTGGGCATCGCGCCATGGCACCGCGCAACGGTTGAATCTGCCGTTGATGCTTTCACAGCGAATCGTCCTGCCGTCCTGCGCCTGTGCCGACGGCGTCACCGCCAGCGACAGGACACCGAGCAAACCGGTCACCACACCCATCAGGATCTTGTCTGACACATGCATGTGCGTATCTCCTGGTCGAAGTCATCGGCCCGCTCGTACCGGCCGAACCCTGTGAATGCCCTGTACAACCTTTCATCCACGGCGACCCACAACGGTGATCAGTCGGGACTCTTGCTGCCCGATGCCACCGGAGCTGCAGCCGGTGCCGGCGAGGCTGCAGGCGGCGTGGCCGTTGTGCCCGCACTGGCAGCAGGCCGGGTTTCGCCGCTGCCACCCGAGGCCTCGGCCAGATTACGCTTCTTGTCGCCGTCCTTCTTGAAATCGGTTTCGTACCAGCCGCTTCCGGCCAATCGGAACGACGGCGCGCTGACCATCCTCCGCAGATGGGGTGCATCGCAGGCGGGACAGATCGAGGGATCGGTATCGGACAACTTCTGCAGGCGATCGAAGCGGTGACCGCAATGGCTGCATTCAAATTCGTAGATGGGCATGAAAACTCCGGACGGTCCAGCCAACGTGGGGCTGGCAGCGGGTCATTATCGGCGCGTTCGCAAGGAATTCAATGTCCCAACCGGCGCGTGGCGCCGGCCGTACCGCGGGAGTAGCCTGCAGCCAGGGGCAAAACGTTCCGGGCATCCCATCGATCACGGTAAATCCGTGAGTTGGACGTATAGACGTCTATACGTCTATTGACGTAATCATGATGCGCCACTAATCTGCAATTGTTGCGACGCAGCAACCCATGAAATGGAGAGTTCCAATGAGCAAACGTTCCAAACCGATCGTACTGGCGTGGCTGCCCGCTGCCGTGCTGCTGGCTTTGTCCGGCACCGCGGCCGCGCAGGATGCCGGCACGCCGCCGGCGACCAAGAAGGCCAAGGAGCTGAGCACCGTGATCGTCACCGGCACCCGCTCCGACAGTCGCACCGAAAGCAGCTCGCTGACCCCGATCGACGTGGTCTCGGCCAAGGTGCTGCAGCAGACCGGCACCAACGACCTGCCGACGGCGCTGGCACGCATCATCCCCTCATTGAACTTTCCGCGCCCGGCGGCAGCCGACACCGCCGACACCCAGCGCCCGGCGCAGCTGCGTGGCCTGTCGCCCGACCAGGTGCTGGTGCTGGTGAACGGCAAGCGCTGGCACCCCGGCGCCATCCTGCTCAACAACGGCGTGATCGGCCGCGGCTCGCAGCCAGTAGATCTCAACACCATCCCGATCTCGGCCATCGACCATATCGAGGTGCTGCGCGACGGCGCTTCGGCGCAATACGGCTCCGACGCGATCGCCGGCGTGATCAACGTCATCCTCAAGAAGGGCGCCAAAGGCGGCGACGTGGAAGTGAGCGGCGGCCAGTACTCCGCCGGCGACGGGCGCCAGTGGCTGGGTTCGGCCAACTTCGGCATCCCCCTGAGCGGCGACCGCGGCTGGCTGCGCCTCGCGCTGGAAAGCAGCAACGAGGACCACACCAACCGCGCCGGCCCGGACAACCGCTCGCCGGCATGGGCAGCGCTGGGCGTGAACTTCCGCCAGGGCGACCCCTCCGTGCACAGCAGCAACCTGCTGCTCAACGCGCAGTACGACATCACGCCCAACGTGGAGTTCTACGCGTTCGGCCACTTCAGCCACCGCGACAGCGTCTCGCCGGCGTTCTTCCGCTATGGCCTCAATAGCCCCAAGCCCAACAACCCGCTGATGGCCTCGGTATACCCGGACGGCTTCCTGCCGCTGGAAAACGCCGACTCCAACGACCAGTCGCTGGTGGCCGGGCTGCGCGGCACCGTCGACGGCTGGCGCTGGGACGTGAGCGGCAACTACGGCGGCAACCGCGTGCGCTACGAGACGCGCAACAGCCTCAACTACGCCTACCTGCACGACTTCGGCACCACGCCGACGGTGTTCCGCGACGGCATCCTGAAGGCCACCCAGCAGTCCTTCGACATCGACATCGCCAAGGACCTCAGGCCCGGCTGGCTGCCCAACCCGGTCACGATGGCCTTCGGCACCGAGTACCTGCGCCAGACCTACGCCATCCGGGCGGGCGACCTGCCCTCCTGGTACGTGGGCACCTCTGGCGTCTCCGGCGGCGCGCAGGGCTTCGCCGGCTGGCAGCCCGCCAATGCGGTGAACGCCTCGCGCCACGACGTGGCCGAGTACCTCGACTTCGAGACCAATCTCACCGACAAGCTAGGCACCTCGCTGGCGGTGCGCCACGAGGACTACTCCGACTTCGGCAACACCACCTCGGGCGCACTGGCCGCGCGCTACGATTTCACCGACAGCTTCGCCCTGCGCGGCAGCGCATCCACCGGCTTCCGCGCGCCCTCGCTGGGACAGGAATACTTCTCGCAGATCGGATCGCTGTTCTACGGCAACGGAGCCTTGCCCGGCCTTCCCGCAGGCATCTACAACCGCGGCCTGGTCCCGGTGGGCAGCCAGATCGCCACCCTCCTGGGTGCCGAGCCGCTGAAGCCGGAAAAATCGAAGAACTTCACGCTGGGCGCGGTGTGGAACGCCACCGACGCGCTCAACCTGAGCCTGGATCTCTACCAGATCGACATCACGAACCGCATCGCGCTGTCCGGTGCGATCTCCACCACCACCCCGGCGGTGGTCAGCTATCTGGCCGCCCACGGCGTCACCAACCTCAACTACAGCAGCGTCAACTACTTCACCAACGCGGGCGACACGCGCACCCGCGGCGTCGATTTCGTGGGCACTTACCTGGCGGACTTCGGCGGCGCCGGCACCCTGACCACGACGCTCAGCGCCAACTACAACCAGAACAAGGTCACCAGCATCAAGCCCAACCCTGCGGTACTGAGCAGCCTGGGCAACACGGGCTTTGTGCGCCTCAACCGCCAGGACATCAAAGGCTATCTTGGCAACTCCTCGCCGCGCAGCAAGCTGATCCTCAACGAGCAGTACGAGATCGGTCAGTGGAGCTTCACCGGCACGCTCACCCGCTACGGCAGGTACACCAGCTACGTGAGCAGCCTCGCCACCTACAACCCGGCGAAGGGCATCGTCGATCAGACCTTCAACCCCAAGTGGATCCTGGACCTGGCAGGCAACTACCACTGGCAGAACTGGGCTTTCACGCTGGGCGTGGACAACGCGCTGAACATCCACCCCGACAAGAACATCGCCAACAACAGCAACAATGGCACGCTGCCGTATTCGACCTTCTCGCCGTTCGGCTACAACGGCGCCTACGTGTACGGCAAGGTGCGCTACAGCTGGTGAGGTCCGCCATCCGGACACCCAAAAAAATCCCGGCTCGCGCCGGGATTTTTTTGGCGCCACTTCAACCCTGCTTGAATTCCAGATGGCCGCCGACGGCATCCACTGCGACGGTGCTGCCGGACGGGTAGCGGCCTTCGAGAATCTCCCGCGCCAGCGGGTTCTCCAGCTGTTGTTGGATCGCCCGCTTCAAGGGCCGTGCACCGTAGACCGGGTCGAAACCCGTGTTGCCAAGCAGCGCCAGCGCAGCATCGCTTATCTCCAGTTTCACCTGGCGCTCGGCCAGACGCTTCTCCAGATAGGCCAGCTGGATCCTGGCGATCGCGCGAATCTGCGTCTTGTCGAGCGGACGGAACACCACGATCTCGTCGAGCCGGTTGATGAACTCCGGACGGAAGTGAGCCTGCACCACGCCCATCACCGACGCCTTCATCTGCGTGTACTGCTCCTCGGCATCGCCGCCTTCGCTGTTCTCGGAGGCGTCCTGGATCATCTGCGAACCGAGGTTCGAGGTCATCACGATCACGGTGTTGCGGAAATCGACCGTGCGACCCTGGCCATCGGTGAGTCGGCCGTCGTCGAGCACCTGCAGCAGGATGTTGAACACGTCCGGGTGTGCCTTCTCCACTTCATCGAGCAGGATGACGCTGTACGGCCGGCGGCGCACCGCCTCGGTGAGATAACCACCTTCCTCATAGCCGACGTAACCCGGCGGTGCACCGACCAGCCGGCTCACCGAATGCTTCTCCATGAACTCGCTCATGTCGATGCGCACCATCGCATCGGTGGTGTCGAACATGAACTCGGCCAGCGCCTTGCACAGCTCGGTCTTGCCCACACCGGTGGGGCCGAGGAACAGGAACGAGCCGTTCGGCCGATTCGGATCGGACAGGCCGGCGCGGGAACGGCGGATCGCATCGGAGACCGCGTGCACCGCCTCGTCCTGGCCGACCACGCGCTTGTGCAGCTGATCCTCCATGTGCAGCAGCTTGTCCCGCTCGCCCTCGAGCATCTTGTTGACCGGGATGCCGGTCCAGCGGCTCACCACCTCGGCGATTTCCTCGGCGGTGACCTTGTCCTGCAGCAGCTTGAAATCCTGCGTCTCGGCCGCCTGCGCGGCAGCGAGCTGCTTCTCCAGCTCCGGCAGCCTGCCGTACTGGATCTCGCTCATCTTCGCGTAGTCCTGCCGACGCTGGGCTGCGTCGAGTTCCTGCCGGGCCTGCTCGATCTGCTCCTTCACCTTGGTCGCGCCCTGCAGCGCGGCCTTCTCGGACTTCCAGATTTCGTTGAGATCGGAGAACTCGCGCTCCAGCTTCTCGATATCGGTTTCAAGATCGGCCAGACGCTGCTTCGATTCGCTGTCCTTTTCCTTCTTCAGCATCTCGCGCTGAATCTTCAGCTGGATCAGCCGGCGCTCCAGCCGATCGAGTTCCTCCGGCTTGGAGTCGATCTCCATGCGGATGCGCGAAGCCGCTTCATCCATCAGGTCGATCGCCTTGTCCGGCAGCTGCCGGTCGGCGATGTAGCGGTGCGACAGCGTGGCGGCGGCAACGATCGCCGGGTCGGTGATCTCGACACCGTGATGCACCGCGTAGCGCTCCTTCAGCCCGCGCAGGATCGCGATGGTGTCTTCGACACTCGGCTCGCCCACGAAGACTTTCTGGAAGCGGCGCTCCAGCGCGGCGTCCTTCTCGATGTACTTGCGGTATTCGTCCAGCGTGGTGGCGCCGATGCAGTGCAGCTCGCCGCGCGCCAGCGCCGGCTTGAGCATGTTGCCCGCATCCATCGCGCCCTCGGCCTTGCCGGCACCCACCATGGTGTGCAATTCGTCGATGAACAGGATGATCTGGCCTTCGTTCTTGGCCAGATCATTGAGCACGGCCTTCAGGCGCTCCTCGAACTCGCCGCGGAATTTCGCACCGGCGATCAGCGCACCCATGTCCAGCGCCAGCACTCGCCGATCACGCAGGCCTTCGGGCACCTCGCCCTTGATGATGCGCTGGGCCAGCCCTTCGACGATGGCGGTCTTGCCCACGCCTGGCTCGCCGATCAGCACCGGGTTGTTCTTGGTGCGCCGCTGCAGCACCTGGATCGTGCGGCGGATCTCTTCGTCGCGGCCGATCACCGGATCGAGCTTGCCCGATTCGGCACGCGCGGTGAGGTCGATGCAGTATTTTTCCAGCGCCTGGCGCTGCTCCTCGGCATTTTCGCTCTGCACTTTCTCGCCGCCGCGAAGCTTGTCGATCGCCGCTTCCAGATTCGGCTTGGTGGCACCGGCCGCCTTCAGTGCGGTACCCAACTCGCCCTTGTCCTCCAGCGCCGCCAGCACGAACAGCTCACTGGCGATGAACTGATCGCCGCGCTGCTGCGCCAGCTTGTCGGTGAGGTTGAGCAACCGGTTCAGATCGTTACCCAGGTTGATGTTGCCTTCCTGTCCGCTGACCTTGGGCAGGCGCTCCAGCAAGTCATTGACGCGTTGCTGCAGCGCCGGCACGTTGACCTGCGCCTGGGTCAGCATCGGCGCGGTCGAGCCGCCCTGCTGATTGAGCAGCGCCGCCATCACGTGCACTGGCTCGAGCATGTTGTTGTCGCGGCCCACGGCCAGCGACTGGGCGTCGGCCAGCGCCTGCTGGAAACGCGAAGTGAGTTTGTCCATGCGCATGTCGATGATCCCGCCTGGTGATTTGCGTCCGAGGAATTGACGGCAGCCCCGCCACTGCCTGCAACGTGCGGGCGCCGCACAACGAATCAAGATCGCCACGCCCCAATGTATCCGCATTGAACACAGGCGGCACAGGCGATTTTCACATTCGGTTTGTTAGGGTCATGACGATGTCTACGGCCACACCCGCTATCGCCTTGGCACCTCGCAATCCGCTCCCGCCACCGCCGTTGCCCGACGCCGGCACGCGCTGGGCAGTCTTTCTCGACGTCGACGGCACCTTGCTCGACTTTGCCGACGACCCGCTGGCGGTTCGACCCGGCGCTCCGCTGCTGGCGCTGCTGCATGCGTTGCGCCAGGCGCTAGACGGTGCGCTGGCGCTGGTCAGCGGCCGCACGCTGGCCGACCTCGACCGCCTGTTCGCCGCTTCGCACTGGGCCGCCGCCGGGTTGCACGGATTGCAGTTGCGCCACGCCGACGGCAGCTGCCGGCATTTCACCGTAGTTCCCACGCAACAAGCGCGCATGCGCGACGTCGCGCGCACGCTGGCCGCACGCTTCGATGGCGTGCAGGTGGAAGACAAGCACGCTGCGGTGGCCTTGCATTGCCGCCGCTCGCCGGCGCAGCTGCCGGCTCTGCACGAAGCGGCCATCGCCGTGATCGCGCAGCTGCCCGGCTACGAACTGCAGCCGGGCAATCTGGTGCTGGAGTTCAAACCGTCCGGCATGGACAAGGGCCGCGCGGTGCTGGAGTTGCTGCAGCGCGCGCCGTTTGCCGGTCGCCAACCGGTGTACCTGGGCGACGACCTTACCGACGAACATGCGTTCGCCAGCGTCAACGCCCGACACGGGCTCAGCGTACGGATCGGCGCGCGCGAACCGAGCCTGGCCACATTCACCCTGGCTGGCCCCGCCGCAGCGGAAGCCTGGCTGACCCGCGTCCTGGACGCCCTCACGCACGGAGCCTCCACCCATGTCCGAATCCCCCGAGGATATCCCTCAAAAGGAGATCCAACCCGCCAGCCTTGAGCTTGGCGTGATCGGCAACGGCAGTGTCGCCGCCCTGATCGACAACCAGGCGCGCATCGTCTGGTGCTGCCTGCCGCGTTTCGATGCCGACGCGAGCTTCTGCGCTCTGCTTTCACCGACGACTGAGGGCGGCGACTGGGCGATCGAGCTGGAGGATTTCGAACGCGCGGAACAGTTCTATCTGGCCAACACGGCAGTGCTGGTGACACGCTTGTTCGACCACCACGGTGGCGCCATCGAGATCACCGACTTCGCGCCGCGCTATCGCTCGAACGGGCGTTTCTACCATCCGGAAATGCTGACGCGCCGGGTGGCCCCGATCAGCGGATCGCCACGCCTTCGTATCCGGATGCGCCCATTGTGCGACTACGGCGCAAGAGTCGCGCAGACGACCTCCGGCAGCAATCACATCCGCTACCTGCTCAGCGACGTAGTGCAACGACTGACCAGTGACGTGGCCACGCCGCTGATCGAGCGCGGCCTGACGTTCGGTCTCGATCGGCCCGCGCATTTCGTGTTTGGTCCGGACGAGACCCTCAACGACAACGTGGCCGACTTCGTCCACCTGGCGCTGGAGCGCACGCTGGACTATTGGCGTGAATGGGTGCGCAACCTGTCGATACCGTACGAATGGCAGGCCGCAGTGATCCGTGCGGCCATCACGTTGAAACTGTGCCAGTACGAAGCCACCGGCGCGATCGTGGCCGCGCTGACCACATCGATCCCGGAATCGGAAGGCACCGCACGCAACTGGGATTACCGATACTGCTGGCTGCGCGATGCCGCCTTCACCGTGCGCGCGCTCAACCGGCTGGGCGCAACGCGCACGATGGAGGAGTACATCCGCTTCGCCTTCAACCTGGTCGCCAACAAGGACACCAGCGAGCTTGGCCCGGTGTTCGGCATCACCTTCGAGGACGAACTGCCCGAGCGCCAGGTGGACACGCTCAGGGGTTATCGCGGCATGGGCCCGGTGCGGGTGGGCAACGATGCCTGGCGGCAGCGCCAGAACGATGTCTACGGGTCGGTGGTACTCGCTTCGGCACAACTGTTCTTCGACGTCCGGCTCGAACATCGCGGCGACGAGGTGATGTTTCGGCGGCTCGAGCGGATGGGCACGATGGCGCTGCACATGGCCGAGCAGACCGACGCCGGGCTGTGGGAATACCGCGGCCGCTCCGCCGTGCATACCTATTCCGCCGCGATGTGCTGGGCCGCCTGCGACCGCCTGGCGCACATAGCCACCGAACTGGGGCTGGGCGACCGCGCGCGGTACTGGCATGAGGAGGCCGTGCAACTGCATGCCCGGATCGAGGCGCGCGCATGGAACGAACAGCTCGGCTACTTCGTCGATGCCTACGATGGCGAACACCTCGATGCCAGCCTGCTGCTGCTAGCCGACATCGGCTTCATCGACGCGGCCGATCCACGCTTCGTCGCCACCGTCGATGCGATCGGCGCGGCCCTGGGCCGGGGCGATTATCTGTTCCGCTATATCGCACCGGACGACTTCGGCGCGCCTGAGACCAGCTTCAACATCTGCACGTTCTGGTACATCGAGGCACTCGCCGCCACCGGCCGCAAGGAGCGGGCGCGAATGATGTTCGAGCACATGCTGAAACAGCGCAACGCACTGGGCCTGCTGTCCGAGGACATCGCGCCCGGCAGCGGCGAGCACTGGGGCAATTATCCGCAGACCTATTCGTTGGTCGGCCTGATCCAGGCAGCGATGCGACTGTCGCGGCGCTGGGAGGACGCGCTGTGACCACGCCGCTGCCATCCGGCGCCCGCCTGGTGGTGGTATCCAATCGCGTTGCGCTGCCACGCCAGGCCGCGCCCGGCGGACTCGCCTCGGCACTGCAAGCCGCGCTGCGCGAACGCGGTGGCCTGTGGTTCGGCTGGAGCGGCAAACTCGCCGCCGAAACCGGCGCCGAACTGCACCGGCTGCACGACGCGAAAGTCGACTACGCCACCATCGACCTGTCGCATGCCGACTACGACGACTTCTACACCGGCTTCGCCAACGGCGCGCTGTGGCCGATGCTGCATTACCGGCCCGACTTGGTCGATTACCAGCGCAGCCATCTGGACGGCTACCTGCGGGTCAACGAACTGTTCGCCGACCGGCTGCGGCAGCTCATCACGCGCGACGACATCATCTGGGTACACGACTACCACCTGATTCCGCTGGCCGCGATGCTGCGCCGGCGCGGCGTGAAAAACCGCATCGGCTTCTTTCTGCACACGCCGCTTCCCGCCGCCGGATTGCTCATCGCCCTGCCCAACCACCGCGAACTGCTGGAAACATTGGCCAGCTACGACTTGATCGGGGTGCATACCGCCCGCGATTTGCGCGCACTGGAAGACTATTTCCTGCACGAGACCGGCGCCACGATGCGCCGCGACGGACGCATACGCAGCGCGAACGGGCGCTTGTTCCGCGCCGCTGCCTTCCCGATCAGCGTCGACACCGCAGGCCTTGCCGAGATGGCGCGTTCCGCTGCATCGAACCGGGAAATCGGCCAGCTGCGCGACAGTCTGGAAGGCCGCCTGTTGATCATCGGCGTCGATCGCCTGGATTATTCCAAAGGCCTGCCCCAGCGCTTCCAGGCGTATGCGCGGCTGCTCGAGCGAACCCCCGAACTGCATCGACGGATCACCTTCCTGCAAATCGCTCCACCCTCGCGCGGCGCGGTGCTGGAATACCGGCAGATACGCCGCGAACTCGAACGCAGCGCCGGCCACATCAACGGCAAATACGCCGCGCCGGATTGGTCCCCGGTCCGCTACATCAATAAGTCGTTCCCCCATCGGCTGCTGACCGGTTACTACCGCAGTGCGCGGGTCGGACTGGTAACCCCGCTGCGCGACGGCATGAACCTGGTGGCCAAGGAGTACGTGGCCTCCCAGGACCCGGACGATCCCGGCGTGCTGGTGCTGTCGCGCTTCGCCGGCGCAGCCCAGGAACTTGCCGACGCGCTGCTGGTGAACCCCGCCGATACCGAGGAAGTCGCCGATGCGCTGGAACGCGCGCTCAGCATGCCGCTGGCCGAACGGCGCGAACGCTGGAACGCGATGATGGCGGTACTGCAGAAAAACGACATCACCGCCTGGCGCGTGTCGTTCCTGCGAGCTCTGTGCCGCTAGCTGTGTCGTTTAGAGATGCCCGTGCCTACGCCGCCAGCCAGATCAGGCTGGCGAAACGGCCGCTGTGGGCGCCATCGCGACGATAGGAATAAAACCTCGGGTCGGCGTAGGTGTCGAAGCTGCCGCCGTGGATCCGCAAGACGCCGGCCGCCGCCAGGCGCTGTCGCGCCAGTCCCGCCAGATCGCAATGCCAGTGACCGGGCCGGCTCGACACGAAACAGTCCGCCGCTGTCGGGTCATGCGCCACGAACGCCGCGCGGACTTCCTCGCCCACTTCGTACGAAGCCGCGCCGATACACGGCCCCAGCCATGCCAGCAATCGCGCCGGCGACGTCTGCAACTGTTCCACCGTCGCCTCCAGCACACCGCCGGCCAGGCCGCGCCAGCCGGCATGCGCCGCGGCAATCTCACTGCCGTCGTCCGTACAGAACAGCACCGGCAGGCAGTCGGCGGTGAGGATCGAAAGCACGGTGCCCGGGATGTGGGATACCGCGGCATCCGCCTGCGGTTCGTCCGGGCTGGGCAGCGGCCCCAGCTCGGCCACCGTGACACCATGTACCTGGTGCAGCCAGCGCGGCAGCGCCGGCAACGCCAGCGCCTGCTGCAGCGCGCTGCGATTGGAATGCACCGCATCGGCCGAATCGCCGCTGCGCAAGCCGAGATTGAAGCGTTCGAACGGCCCCGTCGACAGGCCCGGCCCCAGCCGCGTGGTGACGGCTGCATGCACCCGGGGCGGAGCCGGCCAGTCGGGAAAGATCCAGATGTCGGTCATGATCGCGGGGGAATCGCTGAGCGGGGATAGCACAGCTTAAACGAAGCCTGCCACGCAGCGGCACTTCCCGCCGCGTGGATCAGTAATGGTCCGGGCCGTGTTCGAGCAGATCCGCCCGCAGCGCTTCGATCAACGCCCATTGATCGGCCGGCCGCTCGGCTGCGAACGACAACGCTTCGCCGCTGATCGGATGGACGAACGACAGTTTCTCGGCATGCAATGCCTGCCGGCGGAATCCGCGCAGCATGGCGATCAGCTCCGTACCGGCACCCTTGGGCAGCTTCAGGCCGCCGCCGTATAACGGGTCGCCGATCAGGGGATGGCCGATATGTGCCAGGTGCACGCGGATCTGATGGGTGCGGCCGGTCTCCAGCTGGCATTGCAGCAGGCTGTGCGCCCGAAAACGTTCGCGCAGCCGGTAATGGGTCACGGCACGCTTGCCGTCCTCTTCGTCGCGCACCGCCTGGCGCAGGCGGTCGCCCATGCTGCGGCCAATCGGCTCGTCGACCGTGCCGCCGGCCACCATCGTGCCCAGCACCACCGCCTCGTATTGCCGCTCCACCTCGTGCCGCGACAGCAGATCGACCAGCGCCGTATACGTCGGCAGTGTCTTTGCCACCACCATCAGGCCGGAAGTGTCCTTGTCCAGCCGGTGGACGATGCCGGCCCGCGGCAACTCGGCCAGCTTGGGATCGTGATGCAGCAACGCATTGAGCAAGGTGCCCGCCGGATTGCCGGCGCCTGGATGCACCACCAGCCCGGCCGGCTTGTTCAGCACCAGCAGGTGCTCATCCTCATGCACGATGTCCAGCCCGATGTCTTCCGGCGCACTGGTCACCTCGTTTTCCAGCTCGACCTGCAGCCGCACCTGCTCGCCGCCGCGCAGCAACTGCCGCGGCGGCGCCTGCGCCCCGTCCAGGGTCACCGCGCCGGACTTGATCCAGCCGCTGAGCCGCGAACGTGAATAATCAGGGAACATCTCGGCCAAAGCCTGGTCGAACCTGCGTCCTGCCGCGGCCAGCGGTACCTCCGCCTCGTGCCGGATCGTGGTCATGCCGCGCTCCGCGGGCTGTGGCCGGTTTCGGCTATCATGCCTTTTCGTTCAAACATACTGAATTCATTCCTATGCGCCTATCAATGGGCTTGTCCAAGCTGCCGATGTTCAAATTGCCTGCCCTGAAAGTGCTCGCGGTGCTCGCGCTCGTGGTGTCCATGAGTGCCTGTTCGATGTTCAGATCGAAGCAAGCCACCATCGACAACATGCCACTGGAAGCGCTGTACAACAACGCGCATGCCTCACTGCAGAATGCCGACTACTCGGCGGCCAGCAAGGCCTACCAGCGCCTGATCGCGCGCTTCCCGTCGGGCGAGTACAACGAACAGGCCCAGCTCGATCTGGCCTACTCGCAGTACAAGGACAACCAGCCGGATGATGCGTTGTCGACCGTGAACCGCTTCATCAAGACCTATCCGACCCACAAACACGTTGATTATGCCTACTACCTGCGCGGTCTGATCAATTTTGATCGCACCAGCGGCGTGATCGAGCGCTATATCAGCCGGCAAGGTTCGCAGGCCCGTCGCGATCAGGGCTACAACCTGCAGGCGTTCGACGACTTCTCCGAACTGTCGCGGCGCTTCCCCGACAGCGCATACACCGCCGACGCACGCCAGCGCATGATCTACCTGCGCAACGTGCTGGCGCAGTACGAAATCAACGTGGCCGAGTTCTACCTGCGCAACAAGGCCTATATCGCTGCGGCCGATCGCTCGCAGTACGTGGTCGAGCATTACCAGGAGGCGCCGCAGGCCGGCGACGCACTGGCCATCCTCACCCGCAGCTATCTGGCGCTGGATCAGAAGACCCTCGCCGACCAGACCCGCCAGGTGCTGGCACTGAACTACCCGAACCATCCCTACCTGACCGATGCCAAATGGCCGCATGCGCCGTCCACCTTGCGCAAGATGGTGCCGTTCTCGGGCCATCATTGAGCTTTATCGATCCATCCGTCACAAGAGAGCCGGCGCACACGCGCCGGTTTTTTTATGAGGATTTCGCAAGCCCCGCACCCTCACCCCAACCCTCTCCCCAAGGGAGAGGGGGCGAACGTGCCATGCAGGTTCGGCTTCGTTGATATCGTGGTGCCCCTTCGCGTCGAGGCTTAACGCCAACCGGAAGTGATGGGATAGCGCCGCTCGCGCCCGAACGCCCGCGTGGTCACGCGCGGCCCCGGAGCCGACTGCCGGCGCTTGAACTCGTTCAGCAGCACCAGCCGCACCACGCGACGCACGGTGTCGGCAGGAAAACCCTGCGCGGCAATCTCCGCCTGCGACTGCTCGGCTTCGATGAAACGGGCAAGTATCGCGTCCAGCTCGTCGTACGGCGGCAGCGAATCCTGGTCGGTCTGGTTGTCGCGCAGCTCGGCCGAGGGCGGACGGTCGATCACCGCGGAGGGAATCGCCTCGGGCTCGCCCAGGCGGGCCGCATGCGCATTGCGCCAGCGCGACAAGCGATAGACCACGGTCTTGTAGACGTCCTTCAGCGGCGCGTAGGCGCCGCACATGTCGCCATACAGAGTGGCGTAGCCCACCGCCATCTCGCTCTTGTTTCCGGTAGCCAAAAGCAGCCGGCCGTGCTTGTTGGAGAGCGCCATCAGCGACACGCCGCGGGTGCGCGATTGCAGGTTCTCCTCGGTGGTATCGGCCGGCTTGCCGGCGAACGCAGGCGCCAGCGCGCCGAGGAAGGCATCGACCATCGGCTCGATGTCGATGATGTGGTATTCCACGCCCAACTGCTCGGCCTGCGCGCGGGCGCCGTCCAGCGACAGCTGCGAGGTATAGCGTGTAGGCATCATGACTGCCGTCACGCGCTGCGGGCCCAGCGCGTCCACCGCCAGCGCGAGTGTCAGCGCCGAATCGATACCGCCGGAAAGGCCGAGCAGCACGCCCGGAAAACCGTTCTTGTCGATGTAGTCGCGGATACCGCGCACCAGTGCGGCATACAGCGTGGCCTCGGGCGACGTATCGGGCACGCTGGGCCAGCCATCGGCTTGCAGTGTGCGTGTCTCGCTGTCGAACTCCGCCCACAGCATCGCGTCGACGAAGTTGGGCGCGCGCGCCGCGATGCTGCCGTCGCCGTTCACCAGCAGCGAACCGCCGTCGTAGACCACCTCGTCCTGGCCGCCGATCAGGTTGAGATAGATGATGGCGCAGCCGGTTTCCTGCGCACGTGCCGTCAGCACCTGTTCGCGCTCGCCCTGCTTGGCGTCGTCCCATGGCGAGGCGTTGATCACCACGATCAGCTCGGCGCCGGCGCCGGCGGCTTTCGCCGCGGGCTCCGGCTCCCAGATGTCTTCGCAGATAAGCACGCCCACGCGTACGCCGTCGATCAGCGCGACGGCGCTGTCGCTGCCGGGGCGGAAGTAACGCTTGTCGTCGAACACGCCGTAGTTGGGCAGCGCCTGCTTGTGCGTGGTGAACTCGATGCGGCCGCCGCGCAGCAGGCTGGCGGCGTTGTACACCTCGCCCTCGCTGTGCGGATGACCTACCAGCACCGCCACACCATTGGTGGCGCCGGCCAGCGCATTGAGCTCGCACTGGCAGGCGGCGAGAAAACTCGGACGCAGCAGCAGGTCTTCCGGCGGATAACCGCTCAACGTCAGCTCGGGAAACACCGCCAGCGCCGCGCCACCTTCACGCGCCTGCACCATCAGATCGCCCACCTTGGCCGCGTTGGCCGCGACGGCGCCGACCGGGAAATCGAGCTGCGCAAGCGCGAGGCGTAGGGAGGACATGCCGATGAATCCGTATTCCGGGGTAGCTCCCTATGATACCCGAGGCGCTCATGCACCCTGGGAATTCAGCCTACCCGCTGGACCAGCAACAGCGCCGCCAGCGCGAGCATGAAGGCCGCCACGGCCACGTCGAACACGCGCCATGCCACAGGGCTGCGGAACACCGGCAGGAGCACGCGCGCGCCATAGCCCAACGAGAGAAACCACAGCACGCTAGCCGTGGATGCGCCTGCGGCGAACGCCCAGCGTCCGTCGCCGCCGTATTGGGTGGACAGGCTTCCCAGCAGCACCACCGTGTCGAGGTATACGTGCGGGTTGAGCAAGGTGAAACCCAGACAGGCGAGCACGACCCGCCGCCGGCTCCCCGCACCGTCGCTGACCGGCTGCAGACCGCTCTCGCCTCGCCAGGCGCGCCATAGCGCCAATACCGCGTAGGCAGTCAGGAACATCGCGCCGGCATAGCGCAGCCACTGCAGCAAGCCGGGATGCTGCTGCACCGCCAGCCCCATGCCCGTCACCCCCAGCAGGATCAGGCAGATATCCGCCAGGATGCATACCAGCACCACGGCACCGACGTGGTTGCGCTGCAGCCCCTGCCGAAGCACGAAGGCATTCTGCGCGCCGATGGCGATGATCAGGCCCGCGCCGGCGCCAAGCCCGGCCAGGTAAGCCGTAGAAAACATGGGGATATCTCTCGGGAAAGAACCGCCACCCTGGCGCACATGCACGATTTAGTAAAACTAAATATTCTTAAGTCTGTTTAGTTCTTCTAATGCTCCCGACGAAATCACCGTGAAGGCGTACATGCAGTGCGTCTATGGGCCTGCCCTTCGTCAACGGCTCGCGTGCTGGAGGCGTTTTCCCAACCCAACGAGTGCCCGCCCATGAGTCTTCTCAATCCCCAACTCGCCGCCTTTGCCGCCGTGTTGGAGGAGGGCAGCTTCGACGGAGCAGCCCAGCGGCTCGCGCTGACGCCATCGGCGATCTCGCAACGGATCAAGGCGCTGGAGGATCGCCTGGGCCAGGTGCTGATCCTGCGCCGCACGCCGTGCACGGCCACGCCCGCTGGCGAGCAGCTGTTGCGCAGCGTGCAGCAGATGCGACTGCTGGAGACCGAAACGCTGAAGGCCTTCCATGTGGAGTCGGCCAGCACCGGACCGGCCTCCGTCGCGATCGCCGTCAATGCCGATTCGCTCGCCACCTGGTTCGTGTCCGCGCTGGCGGACCTGCACGAGCGGCACGGGATGCTGTTCGACGTGCGAGTGGAAGACCAGGACCATTCCACCGATCTGTTGCGCGACGGTTCGGTGCTTGGTGCCATCACCGCCATCGCCCGGCCGGTGCAGGGCTGCAGCGTGAAGAAGCTGGGAGTGATGCGCTACCTGCCGGTCGCTTCGCCCGCCTTCGTCGCGCGACACTTCGCGCGGGGCGTCGACGCCGCCTCGCTGGGCAAGACGCCGATGCTGGTGTTCAATCGCAAGGACGCGCTGCAATGGCGCTTCATCCACAGCGTGACGCGCGCGCGGCTGGCGCCGCCGATGCATTACCTGCCCTCCTCCACGGCCTTCGTGGAAGGTGCAGCGCTGGGCATGGGCTGGGCGATGGCGCCCGAGAGCATGCTTGAACAACCGTTCGCCGAAGGAACGCTCAAAGCGATCGCTCCCGGCCGCTGGCTGGATGTACCGCTGTACTGGCAGCACTGGTCGATCCGATCCGCCACGCTGTCGACGGTGACGGCGGCGTTGCTGCTGGCCGCCCGCCAGGGCCTGCGAAACCCATAGCGCGCTTGATCGCGGGACTGCCCTAAAGAAAAAGGGCCGCGTCACCGCGGCCCTGTTCTTGCCGTTCGTGCCGACCCGGTTACTTCTTCATCAGGCCCGCAAGGGTCTTGCCAAGATCGGCCGGCGACTTCACCGTGGTGACGCCCGCCTTCTCCAGCGCAGCGAACTTCGCCGCGGCGGTACCCTTGCCGCCGGAGATGATCGCGCCGGCATGGCCCATGCGCTTGCCGGCCGGAGCCGAGGCGCCCGCGATGAACGAGACCACCGGCTTCTTGACGTACTCGCCGATGAACTCGGCCGCATCTTCCTCGGCGCTGCCGCCGATTTCGCCGACCATGATGATGCCTTCGGTCTGCGGGTCGTCCTGGAACAATTTCAGGCAGTCGATGAAGCTGAGGCCGTTGATCGGGTCGCCGCCGATGCCGATGCAGGTGGACTGGCCCAGGCCTTCGTTGGTGGTCTGGAACACGGCTTCATAGGTCAGCGTGCCCGAGCGCGACACGATACCGACCTTGCCCGGCATGTGGATGTGGCCCGGCATGATGCCGATCTTGCACTCGCCCGGGGTGATGATGCCGGGGCAGTTCGGCCCGATCAGCACGATCTCCGGATGCTGCTGCAGCACGTTCTTCACGCGCAGCATGTCGAGCACCGGGATGCCTTCGGTGATCGCCACGATCACCTTGATGCCGGCGTCGATCGCTTCGAGGATCGAATCGGCCGCGTACGGCGGCGGCACGAAGATCACCGACGCATCGGCGCCGGTTTCGAGCACGGCCTCATCGACCGAGTTGAAGACCGGCAGCCCGATGTGTTCGGAACCGCCCTTGCCCGGGGTCACGCCGCCGACGACCTTGGTGCCGTAGTCGAGGCACTGCTGTGCATGGAAGGTGCCCTGCTGGCCGGTGAAGCCCTGCACGATCACCTTGGTGTTCTTGTTGACCAAAACGCTCATTCGTTTGCTCCTCAGCCCTTGGCCGCAGCCACGGCTTTCTGGGCCGCGTCGTTGAGATCATCGGCCGGCGTGATCGCCAGGCCGGAATTGGCCAGCAGTTCGCGGCCCTGATCGACATTGGTGCCCTGCAGGCGCACCACCACGGGAATCTTCAGGCCCACTTCCTTGACCGCGGCGATGATGCCCTCGGCGATCAGGTCGCAGCGCACGATGCCGCCGAAGATGTTGACCAGGATGCAGTTGACCTTGTCCGAGGACAGGATCAGCTTGAACGCCTCGGTGACGCGCTCCTTGGTGGCGCCGCCGCCGACGTCGAGGAAGTTGGCCGGCTCGCCGCCCGCCAGCTTGATCACGTCCATCGTGGCCATCGCCAGACCGGCGCCGTTGACCATGCAGCCGATGGTGCCGTCCATCGTCACGTAGTTGAGGTTGTTCTGCAGCGCGGCCGCTTCGGCGGCGTCTTCCTGGGTCAGGTCGCGCATCGCGGCCAGGTTCGGATGACGGAACTCGGCGTTGTCGTCGGAGTTCACCTTGCCGTCGAGCGCGGCGAGGTTGCCGTCTTCCAGCACGGCGAGCGGGTTCAGCTCGACCAGCGCCAGGTCCTGTTCGTTGAACAGCTTGTACAGGCCCAGCATGATTTTCGTCAGCTGGTTGACCTGCTTGCCATTCAGGTCCATCGCGAATCCGAGCTGGCGGCACTGGTACGGCTGCAGGCCCTCGACGAAGTCGATCACGATGGTGTGGATGTCTTCCGGAGTCTCTTTGGCGACCTGCTCGATGTCGACGCCGCCATGCTTGGAGGCGATGAACGAGATGGCCTTGCTGTCGCGGTCGACCAGGATCGACAGGTACAGCTCGCGGGCGATATTGGTGGCATCGGTCACCAGCACCAGGTTCACCGGCAGCGCGCGGCCAGCCGACTGATAGGTTTCCATGTGGGTGCCGAGCATGCCCTTGGCGGCAGCACGCACATCGTCAAAGCTGCGGCAGAACTTGACGCCACCGGACTTGCCGCGGCCGCCGGCATGAATCTGCGCCTTGACCATCCACTGGGTGCCACCCAGCGCCTTGGCGGCATCGACGGCGGCGTCGGGGGAGTTGGCGATCTTGCCCGGCGGCACGGCGATGCCGTACTGCGCAAACAGTTCTTTGGCCTGGTATTCGTGGAAATTCATTCGATACCTCGAGCGAACGGAAAAACAATGGCGACTGCACGCGTGTAAAACAGCGTGGGTCAGTAAGGTCGGACGGCGGAGTGACGCGCGGCCGGGAGGCCATGCGCCTGCCACGCGAACTGGCAGAAACCGCGCAATACGGCCGCTCATTTTCGCGGAAGCGGGCGGCAATGGAAAGAGCGGCCTGTTCTGGCGCCCGCGCGGGCCGATTTCATGCGGTTTCACGCACGGCACAGCGCCGATCAGCCCGTCTATACTCGGCTGGAACCGCCACAGAGTGCCCAGCCACGTGTCCAGCACAGCACCTTTCAGTGCCTCGTCCGCAAGCCCGGCAACGATTCGTCACGAGCTGTCGTTCCTCAATCTATTCCGCCTGGTGCAGGCTCTGGTGTACACCGGTCTGGCGTTCGGTCCGTCCGGCATGGGCTGGCCGCAACTGGCGGAACCCGGCTTTGCCCGCACCGTCACCACCGGGTACTTGATCTTCGCGCTGCTGGCGCTGCTGCTGAACCGGCGCAGCATGCCGTATGCCCGGGCAGCCGTGGCGACGGCCCTGGTGGTGGACATTGCCGCCGCCGTTCTGACGATTACCGCGATGAACGACGCGCGCATCGGCATCGCGATGATGCTGGCGGTAAACCTCAGCGCCGGCGCACTGATCCTGCCGCTGAGGCTGTCCAGCTTCTTCGCGGCCCTGGCTACGCTGGGCATGCTCGGGCATACCTTCTTCGACACCTCGGCGAGCAACCGCGGCGACCGCGACCTTCTCGAGGCGGCCTTGTTCGGCCTCGCCTACTTCGCCACCACCACCTTGTGCCACGTGCTGGGCCGGCAACTGCGCGCCACCGAGGCGCTGGCCGAGCAGCGCAGCACCGACCTGGCCAACCTGGCCCAGGTCAACGAGCTGATCATCCGGCGCATGAAGACCGGCGTACTGCTGGTCGACGACGCCAACCGCATCCACCAGATCAACGAATCGGCGTGGATGCTGATGGGCAACCCGGGCGCCGACCAGCGCGACCTGGGCCAGCTGGCGCCGGAACTGTCGCGCCGGCTTTATCACTGGATGACTTCCGGCAAGCTGGACGAAACCGCCACCCAACTCGCCGACGGCGTGCCCGAAGTGGTGCCGCGCTTCACCCGGCTGGCACCGAACGACGACTCGCATGTGTTGATCTTCCTGGACGACACCTCGCTGTTGTCGCGCCGCGCGGAGGAACTCACGCTGACCTCGCTGGGCCGCCTGTCTGCCTCGATCGCGCACGAGATCCGCAATCCGCTGGCGGCGATCCGCTATTCGGCGCAGTTGCTGGCCGAGTCGAAAAGCATGGATTCCACCGACCAGCGCATGGTGGAAATCATCAACAACCACTGTATCCGGCTCAACGAGATCATCGAGAACATCCTGCAGTTGTCGCGGCGCGAGCGCTCGCGGCCGGAAACGCTGGATCTCGGTCACTGGGCGCAAGTCTTCGTCGAGGAATACAGCCAGGGCAACGACCTCGGCGCCGATTCGCTGCGGGCGATCGCCAGCAGCGGCACGCCGGTGGCGGCAGTGGCCGATCCGCAACAGTTGCAGCAGGTGGTGTGGAACCTGGTGCAGAACGCGCTGCGCTACGGCCGCCTGCCCGGCGAGCCGGCGCGGGTGATGGTGGTGACCCGGCAAGGCGAGCACGGCGTGCCGATTCTGGAAGTGATCGACCGCGGCCCCGGCATCGCGCCAAAAGTGGCCGCGCAGATTTTCGAACCGTTTTACACCACTCACGAATACGGCACCGGCCTGGGCTTGTATCTGGCCCGGCAGATGAGCGATGCCAACCAGGCCGCGCTGGAATACGTGCGCGTAGCCGGCGGCGGCAGCTGTTTCCGGCTGGTGCTGACACCACCGGCGCGCAGTCCCACCGACTCCGCCGAAACCGCCCAGACCACCGCCACGCGCTGAACCGGATCTCGTTGAGCCGGGTCTCGTTGAGCCGGATCCTGTTGAACCGGACCTTATCTAGCCGCCCGGTTGAACCTGATCAGGTCGAGCGCACGATCAGGCTCACCGGCAGGCTTTCCGAACTGGCTCGTTCGCCGTCGATCAACGCCAGCACCTTGCGCGCCAGCAGCATGCCGCCTTCTTGCCAGTCCTGCCGCACCGAACTCAGCGGCGGCAGGAAGCTGGCGCCGAGCGGCATGTCGTCGTAGCCGACTACCGAGACATCGGCCGGCACCGAGCGCCCCAGGTCCAGCGTGGCGCGGATCGCACCCATGGCCAGCAGATCGTTGCACGCGAAGATCGCATCGAAACCCACCTTGCGCGCATGCAGCGAGCGCACCGCGTCCATCCCCGAGTCCAGGGTGAACTCGTCGCGCCGCATCAGCAACGGCTTGATACCGTGCACCGCCAGCGCGTCGACGAAACCATTCAGGCGCGCGAAGATCTCCGGATGGCTGGGGTTGCCGATGAACACCGGGCGGCGCCGGCCCAGCGCGATGAAGTGCCGGGCCACCACTGTGCCGCCGAGGCGATTGTCGCTGCCTACCACCACATGTGTATCGCTGGCCGATTGCGCGCCCCACACCACCATCGGCAGGTGCAGCTTGTCGAATCGGCGCACGGCATCCTGGTGCACGCCCTGGCCCAGCAGGATCAACCCGTCGGCAGCCTGTACCGCTGCCGCAGTGGCGCCCTGGCGCGTGGTCAGCAACACACTGTAGCCGGCCGCGGTCAGCTCCTGCGAGATGCCGCCCAGCAGTATCAGCGGGTACGGGTCGAGCATGGTGCGATCGGTGGACGGCTTCATCTCGACGATCACCGCCACCGTATGGCTGCGGCGCAGGCGCAGGTTGCGCGCGCTGATGTTGAGCTTGTAGCCGTGCTCTCGGGCCAGCGCCTGAATCCGTTCGCTGGTTTCCGGGTTGACCAGCGGGCTATCGCCCAGCGCACGCGAGACCGTGATCTTGGATACCCCAGCCAGTTGCGCCAGGTCGGCCATGGTCAGGCTGCCTGACGCATGCTTGCGCGCGCCTTTCTTGCTCAACTATCTGACCCCTGCTGGCTGACCCGTGTTGGTCTGGCCGATCCGGTGCCGCCGCGCTGCCGAACTGCAGCGCTGATCCGAACCGGCGCCAGCAGTGTGTCGACATTCGCCCCGTCGATGCAACCTCGTTCCGCACCGTCATGACATGGCACCGCCAAACGGGCCCAGGCTGTCCAGATGAACGGATTCACTCCCTTCGACTCCCGGAAAATGTCTTTTCCCTAGCCCGACTAACAAAATGTTATCGATATCTTGATACCGATAACATTTAATGCCAAGCTCGCCGCCAGCCGCAGCCTTGCGGGCCGACCGGCCTGATGCGTCAGGCGGAAAGAGAGAGCAAATCGTGGATCACTACGCAGCGGTGCCGCTCGATGCCGAAGCGCCGACAATCGGGGGAAAGGCAGCGGCCGATCCCTGGCTGCTGACCCGTCACGGCACCGATCCGGCCGGTTTCGCGCAGGACGAAAGCCTGTTTGCACTGGCCAACGGCACCCTCGGCGTACGCGGCAACCTGGAAGAGAGCGACAGCGACAGCCAGGCCACCTTGCTGTCCGCGGTGTGGGAACGCACCCCGATCGATTACCACGAGCGGTTCCCCGGCTTCGCCAGTCACACCGACACGCGCATCCCGGTCGCAGACGCCGCACGCATCCATTTGCGCCTGGGCGACACGCCAGTGCGGCTCGACCAGGGTGAATGGCTGTATTTCGAGCGCACGCTCGACCTGCGCAGCGGCTGCTACCGCCGCCGACTGTGCTGGCGGTCGCCGGAAGGCGCCACGCTGGAGATCGAGGCCGAGCGCATCGTGAGCCTGGAGGACGCCGGACTGCTGGCGATCCACTATCGCGTGCGCTCGCTGGATTACAGCGGCCCGATAACGCTGGAATCGTCGATCAGCACCGCCCGCGAAGCTGCCGAACAAGGCTCCGATCCGCGCATCGGCAGCCATATCGATGGCGGTCTCAGCACCTACGACGCCCGAGCCGAGGAAGACCTCGCCTGGGTCGGCCAGCAAACCACCCACAGCGGCATCCGACTGATCTGCGCGCAACGGCACCAGCACGGCGACGACTTGCAATTCCGCTACGCGAATCTGGCGCCGCACGGCGTCACCCAGGTCTACGAGGGCGTCCTCGCGCCGGGCCAGACGGTCGCTCTCGACAAATACGTCGCGTATACCTTCACCGCCCCGTTCGCCAGTGATCAGGTCGAGGATCAGACAAACGACTTGCTCACGCGCGCGCAGGCCTCGCTGGATACGGCGATCGCATTCGGCTACCCGGCGCTGCTGGCACGGCAGGTTCAGGTGCTGTCGGCGCTCTGGGCGCAAGCCGATCTCGCCATCGAAGGCGACCCGGCGATCGAGCAGGCGCTGCGCTTCAACCTGTTCCATGTGTTCCAGTCGAGCAGCCGCGACAGCCACGGCACTACCGCCGCCAAAGGCCTCACCGGCGAAGGCTACGAAGGTCACTATTTCTGGGACGCCGAGGTGTTCATGCTGCCGGTGCTGGCCACTCTGGCGCCGGAACTGGTACGCGCGATGCTGACCTATCGCCATCGCACACTGGACAACGCGCGCCGCCATGCACGCGAGCTCAACCATCCGCGCGGCGCGCTCTATGCGTGGCGCACGATCAGCGGCGACGAGTGCTCCTCCTATTTTCCCAGCGGCTCGGCGCAATACCACATCAATGCGGCGGTGGCGTGGGCGATCCGGCTCTACGTCGACGCCAGCGGCGATGAGGCGTTTCTGCGCGAACGCGGCGCCGAGATGATCATCGAGACCGCGCGGATCTGGCTGGAGATCGGACATTTCAGCGCACGCCACGGCGGCGCGTTCTGCATTCATGAAGTGACCGGACCGGACGAATACTCCGCCCTGGTCGACAACAACCATTACACCAACCGGCTGGCGCAGCGGCACCTGCAGGACGCCGCCAACGTCGCCGACTGGATGGCGCTGACGTATCCGGCCGAACATGCCGCCCTCAGCGCCAGGATCGTCCTGCAAGCGGACGAGGCTGCCCAGTGGCGCCGCGCTGCCCAGGCGATGCATCTGCCGGTCGACGGTGCGCTCGGCATCTTTCCGCAAGACGACGGCTTCCTCGACAAGCCCTTCCTGCCGGCCAGACTCGCCGCCACGTCAAACCGGCAGCCGCTGCTGCTGCGCCTGCATCCGCTCACCATCTATCGCCACCAGGTATGCAAGCAGGCCGACACGCTGCTCGCCCTGGTGCTGGCAGGCGAGCAGGTCGACGTCGCCGCCAAGCGCCGCAACTTCGATTACTACGAAGGCGTCACCGTCCATGACTCCACGTTGTCGGCATCCACCTTCGCGGTGCTCGCCGCCGAAGTGGGTCATGCGGACAAGGCCTATGGCTATTTCCTGGATACGTTGCGCGTCGACCTGGACGACCTGCACGGCAATGCGGCGCACGGCCTGCACATGGCAGCGATGGCCGGCAGCTGGCTGGCACTGACCTGGGGCTTCGGCGGCCTGCGCGTGCATGGCGGCATGCCGGCACTGGCGCCAAGGTTGCCGGCGGCATGGAAGGGCTACCGCTTCGGCCTGCGCTGGCGCGATGCGCATCTGCGCATCGAGGTCGACCGCGACGGGGTGCTGTACACACTGACCGACGGCAGCGCCCTCACCTTCCTGCATGACGGCCTGCCGCAGCGTCTGCATGCGGGCCAGCCCTTGCGGCTGAAGTGCGCTGGCTTCGTCGAAGCCGCAGCGGTGCCGCTGAAGGCGGTGATCTTCGACCTCGACGGCGTGATCGCCGACACCGCGGTGGTCCATCACGCCGCCTGGAAAAGGCTGGCTGACGAGATCGGCGTGCCGTTCGACGACGCCACCGGCGAGCGCATGAAAGGCGTCGACCGCCTCGGCTCGCTGGAGATCCTGCTGCAGGCCGCGACGCGCACCTACACGGACGGCGAGAAACACACGCTGGCTGCACACAAGAACGATTATTACCGGCAACAAATCGAGCGTTTCGGGCCGCGGGATCTGCTGCCCGGCGCGCGTATGGCGATCGAACAGGTACGCCGGGCCGGGCTCAAGGTGGCGCTGGCTTCAGCGAGCCGCAATGCCGGTCTGCTGCTGGAGCGGCTTGGCATCGCCGACCTGTTCGACGTCGTCGTCGACGCCAATCGGATCAGCCGTTCCAAGCCCGATCCGGAAATTTTCCTCGCCGCCGCAAGCGCTCTGGGCGTGGCGACGGATGAGTGCATTGGCGTCGAAGACGCTGCGGCTGGCATCGCCAGCATTCGCGCCGCGGGGATGGCGGCGGTGGGAATTGGCCAACGCCAGGTATTGGCCGAGGCAGATCTGGTGTTACCGAGTATCGCGGCATTCGACATCGACATTTTTACGACAACCCGAACGACGAACTGGCGTGGACCTGTCACCAGGCAGGCCTCGACCCAAACTGAAACTGATGGGGAGGAAGTGACATGAACAACAACAAGCAAATGACCCGATTGATGCTGTCGGCGGCTATCGCAGGCATCCTGATGTCCGCGACGGCTATGGCGCAGGACAGCACGCAGAACACCTCGACAGCCCCCGCACCAGCGACCACCAAGAAGACGCCGCAGCGGCAGGCCAACGCCAAGACCACCACGACCCTGCAACAGGTCGTGGTGACCGGCTCGGCCACCGGAGTGAAGAAGATCGACGCCAGCTATACGCTGACCACTGCCAGTGCCGAACAGATCAAGCAGTCCAATCCCAAGAGCACGGCCGACCTGCTGAAGATCGCGCCCGGCCTGTGGCCGGAATCCACGGGCGGCCAGACCGGCGCCAACGTCGAGATCGCCGGCTTCCCGGGTGGCGGCGACGCGCCGTTCAACACGGTGCAGTTGATGGGCTCGCCGCTGTACGGCATGCCGACCCTGTCGTTCTTCGAGCAGACCTCGATCTTCCGCCTCGACGACACGATCGAACGCGTCGAGATCCTGCAGGGCGGCCCGTCGGTGGTCTTTGCGGACGGCCAGATCGGCGCCACCGAAAACTTCATCCTGAAACAGGGCACCGAGGTACCGTCGGGCAGCATCGGCGTCACCTACGGCTCGGAAAACCTGAAGCGCGTCGACGGCTTCTATGGCTTCCAGCTGGCTCCCAATTGGTACAGCAGCGTGGGCGGCTTCTATCGCGACTCGAAAGGCGTACGCGACCCGCAGTTCCCGGCCGACAAGGGTGGCCAGTTCACCGCCACGCTGACCCATGACTCGGACAACGGCACGATGACGCTATATGCGCGTGCACTGAACGACAAGAACCAGTTCATCACGCCGATCCCGCTGATCCAGAACGGCACCGACAAGTTCAGTGCCTACCCGGGCTTCGACCCGCTCACTGACACCTATAACAGCAAGTACATCCAGCATGTGTTTCTGGCCGGCTATCCGGGCGGCGGCACCAACGCCAACCTCGCGAACGGCCGCGGCGCGAAGATGAATTTCTTCGGCGGCAACTTCGACTATGACCTGGGCGGCTGGACGATCAGCGACAAGTTCCTCATCGATGCGGGCGACGTCGACACCAACGCGCTGTTCTCTGGCTCGAATCCGGCGACATTGAACGACGAGCTGTACAACACCCCGACCAGCCAGGGCGGCTTCGCGCTGCCGGCCGGTTCGGCGACGGCAACTTACGCCGGCCCGGGTGGCGGCGGCATGGTCGATCCAAACCAGAGCGTGATCCACCAGGGCTGGTGGTACATCCACAAGCATCTGAAGAACATCAACAACGACTTCCGCGTCAGCAAGGAGATCTTCGACGGCAATACGCTGACCGCGGGCGTGTACCTGGCGCACTACACCGACGACGACAAGTGGGCACTGGGCAACCAGATGCTGATGACCAACACGCCGAACGCGCGTCCGATCGCGGTGAGTTACGTCGACGCCGGCCAGACCAAGCAGTTGACCGATAGCCAAGGCTTCCTCGACAACGGCGGCTACAACATCACCGAGCGCGGCAAGGCCACCAACAAGGCGTTCTACCTGTCCGACTCGTGGCACCTCGGCAAGTGGCTGTTCGACGCGTCGGCCCGTCTGGAAAACCAGGATGCCTCCAATACCGTCTGCAACCTGACCAATGTCGACCTCGATAAGAACCCGCTCACGCTGTACAACAACAGCGTTCCGGTCTGCAACGGCACGTACTCGCGTACCGACTACAACAAGACCCATACCTCATGGACCGTCGGCGCGAACTACGAGTTGGCCGACAACATGAGCGTCTACGTGCGCGGCAACAAGGGCGTGCACTTCGGCGACTTCGACAACGCTCTGCGCGGCAACACCACCGGCAACACGGCCCCGCTGCAGAAGATCCAGAACATCGAAGCGGGCTTCAAGTACCAGTCGGAACTGGTCTACGCCGACATCAGCGTCTATCACAAGCAGTTCAATGGCCTCACCTTCCAGCCCACCAACGGCGCCGGCGTGCCGATCGGCAGCCAGCAGCTGTACGGCTCGGACTCCAAGGGCATCAACGTCAGCGGTGCGCTCACCCCGGTCGAGAACCTGAAGCTGTCGCTGGTGGCGAACTACCTGGATGGCCACTACACGCACAACAGCTCGTGCTTCCCCTACACCAACGTGGTCACCGGTGTGGCCGGCTGCGCGGCGATCAACGGGGTGCAGTTGCAGCGCCAGCCGAAGGTTCGCTACATGTTCACGCCGAGCTATCGGATCCCGTTCGCGTGGGGTGACGTGACTGCCTTCGTAACCTATACGCACGTCGGCCCGCACACCCAGGACCAGTCCGGCCTGCAGCAATTGGGCACCTACCACACGTTCGACTTCGGTGTGATCGCCAACATAGAAAAGAACTGGCAGCTGCGTCTGCAGGGCACCAACATCACCAACGAACTGGGCCTGACCGAGAGCAATTCGCGCATCTTCGGTACCGGCGTTTCCGGCGGTGTGATCCTGGCCCGTCCGCTGGAAGGCCGCGAGGTCAATTTCCAGGTGAAGTATCTGTTCTAGCACGGTGTTGAATGGCGGGGCCACGGATGGCCCACCGCCGATCGGCATCACAGGCGCTTGATCGGCGTAGCAAACAGGGACCATTCCGTCTGGAATCTATTTGTACAACCACAGGCCGGCCCCGGGTTTATTCCATGGACAGGACGAACACGCGGGCCGGACTGGCGCCTTGTTGAGCGCAGAACCGCCTTCAACAACAATCCGATAGCTCAGCGGCATGCGCAGTCCGGGGTATGCCTCAGAGGGTACGGACCGCGTTTTTCCTGAAGTCGCACATGCCGTACCACCGGGGATGACATGAACCGAATTCGCATGATTGTCGCACTGGCGCTGATCTACATGATCTTCGCGATCCTGCTCAACAGCGTCGGCACGGTGATCCTGCAGTCGATCGCCACCTTCGGCATCGACAAGCCCGAGGCCAGTGCGCTGGAGCGCTACAAAGATCTCACGATCGCGTTCACCTCGTTTCTGGTCGCCTCATTCCTGCCGATGTTCGGCTACCGACGCTCGATGATGCTGGCCCTGGCCATCGTCGGCAGCGCCTGTTTACTGATGCCGCTCTATCCCGGTTTCCTGACCACGCGGCTGTTGTTCGCCTGTGTGGGCGTCGGCTTTGCTATGGCCAAGGTCTGCGTGTATTCCTCCATCGGCCTGCTCACCACCGACCGTGTCGCCCATTCGCGGCTGACCAATACCATCGAGGGCTTGTTCATGGTCGGTGTACTCGGCGGCAACTGGATCTTCAGTGCGTTCGTCGACCCCCAGCACCCGGGCAACCCGGTGTGGTTCAACGTGTATTGGCTGCTGGCCGGCGCGTGCGCGCTGGTGATCGTGCTGCTGGCCGGCAGCCGGCTCGACGAGAGCGCCGCGCATGCGCACGGGCACAACAATTCCTTCGCCGACTCGTTGATGGAGATGCTGCGGCTGTTCGTGCGGCCGCTGGTGTATGTATTCCTAGCCTCGGCGTTCCTGTACGTATTGATCGAGCAGAGCTTTGGTACCTGGCTGCCCACTTTCAACAGCGAGATCCTGAAGCTGCCCAATGCCATGAGCATCCAGTTCGCCAGCATCCTCGCCGGCATGACCGCACTGGGCCGCATCGGTGCAGGCGTCGTGCTCAAGCGCGTGCGCTGGCATGTACTTCTCAACGTGTGCGTGGTGGCGATGGGCGTGTTGGTGATGCTGGTGCTGCCGCTGGCGCGTGGCGTACAGGCGCGTCCGGACGTCGGCTGGTTCAATGCGCCGGCCGCCGCCTACCTGATCCCGCTGCTCGGTCTGCTGATGGCGCCGATCTACCCGGTGATCAATTCGGTCGCGCTGAGCTCGCTGCCCAAGCCGATGCACGCGGCGATGACCGGGCTGATCGTGGTGTTCTCCGCGCTCGGCGGCACCATGGGTTCGTACATCACGGCACGGGTATTCGCCAGCTTCGACGGCATCCACGCGTTCTATTTCTCGCTGCTGCCGATGAGCTTGATCCTGATCACACTGTTCTTCTTCAAGCGCGAGACCGACCGTGCTGCCGTCTTGGCCGTCTCGCCGGCGGAAGCGCTGCCGTGAACCTCTGCCGCAGCGAGTTCCTCGCCATCGGGTTCGTTGCCACCGCGACCCGCACCGCATGCCGACTACCGCACCACACCTTGCCTCGAGGAGCCATGCCGAGATGATTTCGCTACGCCACCACTTGCTTCCCGGCATCGCGTTCACCCTGTTGCTGGCCAGTGCAGGTTCTCGCGCGGCCGCCACCGACCCCAGCTTCCTGCTCACCGGCACCGCCGAAAATTTCGGCACCTATTTCCCCAGCTATCTGGCCAACGGCTACTTCTCCACGATGACCTCGGTGCGCGGCACCGAGGGCAACCGCGCGTACATGGTCGCGTTCATGGACTATAAGCCCGGCGACATCGCGCGTCCCGCCGCGATCCCCGGCTGGAGCGAGATCGACTACAACCCCGGCGGCGGCTGGCTCAATTCGACCCGGCTGGGCGCGAATATTTTCACGGGATACAAGCAGACGCTGGACATGCATGGCGGCACGCTGTCGACCCGCTACCGCTTCGAGTACGCGAACAAGGCGACCGACGTCGAGGTCACCACCTTCGTCAGCCAGGCATCGCCGCACCTGGCGGCGACCCGGCTTTCCATCACGCCGCAGTTCGACGGCAGCGTGCAGCTGACTTTCCCGATCAGGCTATGGTCGGAGCATCAGCCGCGCTTTCCGATCGGCAGCATGAGCGGCGACGAGATGATCGCGGCGGTGATCGCCAGCGGCCAGACACTGGACAACAAACCGGTACCCACGCCCGACCGCGCCGCCGTGTGGTATCCCGGCTACACCCGTGTGGCGGCCAACGACGGCGATACCAAAGAGCTGACGCTGTGGCTGGACGGCCAGGCCGAACACGGCCTGACGATGGCCGAAGCCGCGGCGATCGGCCTGCCGCCCGGTCTGGTGGTCGAGGACGTGAAGCTGGAAAAAAGTCCCTACAAGCTGTCGCTGAACCTCATCGTCAAAGTGCAGAAGGGCAAGACCTATACCTTCACCAAGTACATCGCCACCTCGCGCCAGAACTGGGACGGCAAGGCCAGCGACGACGTGGCGCTGGCCACGGCTGCGCGCCGGAAGGGCTTCGACAAGCTGCTGGCCGAACACCAGGCCGCCTGGCACGAGCTGTGGAAGTCCGACATCGTGGTCGACGGCGACCCGCAAGTGCAGCGCGCCGTGCATTCGGATCTGTACTACCTGCTGTCCAACTCCACGGTCGGCACGGCGTGGCCGATGGGCGCTTGTGCGCTGACCCCGGGCTACGCCGGCCACGCGTTCTGGGACAGTGATTCGTGGGTCTTCCCTGCCCTGCTCCTGCTGCATCCGGAACGCGCCAAGCCGATCGTGATGTTCCGCTCGCGCACGATGCAGCCCGCGCGCGAGCGTGCGAAGCAGTACGGCGTGAAAGGCACGATGTATCCCTGGGAGGCCGATCCGGAGACCGGCGTCGACCACACGCCGCACTTCGCCTATGGCGTGTTCCGCGAGATCCACGTCAACGCCGACATCGCCATCGCGCAATGGCAGTACTACCTCGCCAGCGGCGACGACGCCTGGCTGAAGCAGCATGGCTGGCCGGTGATCCGCGAGATCGCACAGTTCTGGGTCAGCCGGGTGACCTACGACAAGGGCCAGGACCGCTACGAGATCGAGCACGTCACCTCGCCCGACGAGGCGTACGACGACGTGCCGAACGACTCGTTCACCAACGCCGCGGCACGCAAGGCGCTGCAGATCGCGATCAAGGCCGCCAAGCAGGTCGGCGCCACGCCCGATCCGCAATGGGCCACGATCGCCGCGAAGATGTACATCCCGTTCGACGAAAAGAATCAGCGCCATCTCGACTTCGACGCCTCGGTGCCGCATGACAAGATCACCTGGATGGGTTCGTCGCTGGCCTGGCTGATGTATCCCAACCTCGACCTGCCGATGTCGCCGCAGGTGCGCCGCAACGACTTCGCGTTCCAGCTGCACGAACTGAAAGTGCACGGCGACGATCCCAACGAGATGATGATGGTGATGCTCGCCGTCGGCGCGGCCGAGCTGGGCGACAGCAAGACCGCCGGCGAATGGATCCAGCGCAACCTGGTGGGCTTCCTGAAACCGCCGTTCAACGTGCGCACGGAAACCGTCGCCAACAACGCCGGCTACATCCTCGCGACGTCGGCCGGCTTCGTGCAGAGCTTCGTCTACGGGTTCAGCGGCCTGCGCATCGAGGACGACGGCCTCACCGAAGCGTATGCGCCGGCGCTGCCGCCCGAATGGAAATCGCTGCAGCTGAAGGGCATCCATTTCCGCGGCAAGCAATACGACATCACCATCGAGCACGGCGCCGACGGCAAGGCCAAGCTCACCCGCAAGCCGTTGTAGCCACTTTGCGAGCGGGTGCCGCTGCGGCGCCCGCTCGCTGCCAGGAAGGGAATGACGATGCGTCGACGCCGTAGCCCGCTTCTCCTGACCGTCATCCTGGCCGGCCTGCTCGCCGCAGGCGCCGGCCAGGCCACAGACGCGAGCTTCCTGCTGACGGCGACCGCCAAGGCCCTGGGCAACTATTTTCCGGGCCAGCTGGGCAACGGCTTTTTCTCCACGCTGACGTCGCCGCGCGGCACCGAGGGCAACCTCGCCTACATGATCGGCTTCATGGATTACGCCGAGGGCGACGTATCGCGCCCCGCAGCCATTCCCGGGTGGACCGCGATCGACTACAGCACCGGCCCGTCGCACGCGGGCCAGTTCTGGCTCAACCAGGTCGACGTGAACGCCGCGCGCTTTCGCGATTATCGGCAGGTGCTGGACATGTACGACGGCACGCTGACCACCCGTTACCGCTACCTCGACGGGGCCAGGTCCACCGACGTGCGCGTGGTGACCCTGGTAAGCCAGGCCTCGCCGCATCTCGCGGCCAACCAGCTCACCATCACGCCGGACTTCGACGGCGAGGTACAGCTGTCCTTCGCGCTCGATCTGTGGGCGCCGCACCAGCCGCGCTTTGCGCTGGCGAAGCTCGACGGTCCGCAGATGCAGGAAGCGGTCGCCGCGAACAATCTGAAGTTCGAGGCGGTGCCGCCTGACGTGCCCGACCGTGCGCCGCTCTGGTACCACGGCTATACGCACGTGCTCGCCGCCGACGGCGACACGCAGGCGCTGACACTCTGGCTCGACGGCAAGGCCGAACAAGGCGCCGGCATGGCCGAAGCCGTGGCGGTCGCGCTGCCTGCCGGCATGCGGCCGCGCGACGCCAAACTCCATCGCAGCGACTACAAGCTGTCGCTGGAGCTCCGCATCGAGGTGCGCAAAGGCCATAGCTACACCTTCACCAAGTTCGTGGCCGCCTCGCGCGAGCGCTGGGGCGGCGACGCCAAACAGGATCTCGCCCTGGCCACCGCCGCGCGCGACGCCGGCTTCGACGCGCTGCTGGCACGGCAGCGCGATGCGTGGCACACGCTGTGGCAGTCGGATATCGCCATCGACGGCGACCCGAAGGCGCAGCAGATCGTGCATTCGGACTTGTACTACTTGCTGATCAACGCGGCGCCCGGCACCAACTGGCCGATCGGCGCCTGCGGCATGACGCCGGGCTACAGCGGCCACGTGTTCTGGGACAGCGATACCTGGCTGTTCCCCGCGCTGTTGCTGCTGCACCCCGAACGCGCGAAGTCGCTGGTGATGTTCCGCAGCCATACCCTGCCCCAGGCCCAACAGCGCGCGAAGACGCGCGGCCTGCGCGGTGCGATGTACCCCTGGGAAGCGGACCCCGACAACGGCAGCTCGCAGACGCCGCATTTCGCCTGGGTGCTCGACGAGCGCGAGATCCACGTCAACGCCGACATCGCCATCGCGCAGTGGCAGTACTACCTCGCCACCCAGGATCGCGACTGGCTGAAGCGGCATGGCTGGCCGGTGATCCGCGCCATCGCCGAGTTCTGGAGCAGCCGCGCCACCTACGTGCCGGCCACGCAGCGTTACGAGATCCTGCACGTCACCTCGGTGGACGAGGACTACAACGACGTGCCCAACGACACCTTCACCAATGCCTCGGCGCAAAAAGCCCTGCAGATCGCCACGCGAACCGCCCAGTTGCTGGGGGAGACCGCTGACCCGCAGTGGTCGCGCGTCGCCGCCGGCCTGCTGCTGCCCTACGACGACAAGGCAGGCCACCATCTCGATTTCGATGCCTCGGTGCCGCACGACATCAATTCATGGGGCGGCAGCTCGCTGCCGATGCTGAGCAATCCGTCGCTGGACCTGCCGATGGACGTCCAGACGCGCCGGCGCGACTACGCCTATGCCATCGCGCCGATCACCCAATCCAGCCGCGATCCCAACAGCATGGGCCTGATGCCGCTGTCGATCGCTGCCGCCACCGCCGGCGACAGCGAGGCGGCCGGCGACTGGTTCCAGCGCAACATCACCGCCAACGTGCTGAAGCCGCCGTTCAACGTGCGCACGGAAACGGCCACCAACAACACCGGTTATTTCGCCACCGCCAGCGGCGGCCTGCTGCAGAACATCCTGTACGGCTTCACCGGTCTGCGCCTCGACGAGAACGGCTTGACGCAGGCCTATGCCCCGATGCTGCCGCCGCCGTGGAAGTCGTTCACGCTGAAACACATCAACTTGCGTGGCCGCTATTACGACATCACGGTCCGCCGCGCAGCCGACGGCAGGCCGGAGCTGGTACGCCACGCACTCTGAAACCCATCGCCACCCTGATCCACGAGGAGAAAGGCCATGCCCGCAGCACGCGCCCAACGGCTGATACAAGCCACGTTGTTCTGTGCCGGCCTGTTCGGTGCTGCGGCGTTCGCGCAGACGCAGCGACCCAGCGTCGACAGTCGCGGCAACGTGAGCATGCCCGCCTTCGTGGTGCCTTACTCGGCGTACGCGTCACCCGAGGCGCAGCGGCAGTTCCAGCAGATGCTGGAACAAGGCCGGCATGCGCCGGGCATCGGCTCGATCGCCGCCAGCCGTGCCTACTACGACAGGATCAACACCGATCGCGCCGATCGCATGCGGAAAATTTATCCGGTGAGCATCCACGCCGAGACAGTAGGCGGCGTACCCACCGACGTGGTGCTGCCTGCGCAGGGCGTCGCCCCAAGGCAGCGGCACCGGGTGCTGATCAACCTGCACGGCGGCGCCTTCCTGTGGGGCGCGCACAGCGGCGGCCTGGTGGAGGCCATCCCGCTGGCCAGCCTGGGCCGGATCAAGGTGGTCAGCGTCGATTATCGGCAAGGACCGGAACATGTCTTCCCGGCCGCCAGCGAGGATGTCGAGGCGGTCTATCGTGCCCTGCTCAAACAGTATCCGGCGAAGAACATCGGCATCTATGGCTGCTCCGCCGGCGGTGTGCTCACCGGCGAGGCGGTGGCGCGCATCATCACCAGGAAGCTGCCGGTGCCGGGGGCGATCGGCACCTTCTGCGGCTCGGTCAGCGAGCTGGCCGGCGATTCCACCTTCATGTCGCCCGTGCTGAGCGGCGATCCCCCGCCGGTCCGGCCGCTGCAGCTGGCCGACCTGCCGTACTTCAAAGGGGCCAAGGTCAACGATTCCCTGGTATTCCCCGCCAACTCACCCGCGCTGCTGGCGAAATTCCCGCCGACCCTGCTGATCACCGGCACGCGCGATTTCACCATGAGCTCGGTCGTGCACAGCCAGGCACTGCTGACTGCGGCCGGGGTGGACGCCGAGCTGCATGTCTGGGACGGCATGTGGCATTCGTTCTTCTCGGATCCGGAGATGCCCGAATCCCGCGAGGCGTACGCCGTGATGGTGGGCTTCTTCGACCGCAGGCTGGGGCGTTAGAAATGCGCGCACAGTCTTTGCCTCGCAACGCAGGGCCGGGTATTCTCTGCCGTATCGATAGCCACGCGACGTGCCATGAACCCACAGACCGTCCTGGTCATTGACGACGAACGTGACATCCGCGAACTGCTGACCATCACGTTGGGTCGGATGGACCTTCAAGTCGATGCCGTGGGCACCGTGACCGAAGCGCGTCGCGCGCTGGCCGAACGCACCTACGACCTGTGCTTCACCGATATGCGGTTGCCCGACGGCAATGGCCATGAGGTGATCGAGCTGATCGCCGCGAACCATCCGGACATGCCAGTGGCGATGATCACCGCCTACGGCAACGTCGACGCCGCCGTGAACGCGCTGAAGGCCGGCGCATTCGACTTCGTCTCCAAGCCGGTCGACATCCAGATGCTGCGCGGACTGGTGCGTACCGCCTTGCGGCTGGCCGAAGAAAAACGCAGCGGCGCCGCCGCCGCGAAGACCGGCGATTCCAGCGAGCGCCTGATCGGCGACTCGGGGGCGATGCAGCTGGTACGCGCCACCATCCGCAAATTGTCGCGCAATCAGGCGCCGGTCTATATCGCCGGCGAATCGGGCGTGGGCAAGGAGCTGGTGGCCCGGCTGATCCACGAACAAGGTCCGCGCGCCAGCGGACCGTTCGTGCCGGTCAACTGCGGCGCGATTCCGTCCGAGCTGATGGAAAGCGAGTTCTTCGGCCACCGCAAAGGCAGCTTCACCGGCGCCAGCGCCGACAAGGAAGGCCTGTTCCAGGCTGCCCAGGGCGGCACGCTGTTCCTCGACGAAGTAGCCGAGCTGCCGCTGCACATGCAGGTGAAACTGCTGCGCGCGATTCAGGAAAAGGCGGTGCGCCCGATCGGCGGCCGCGACGAAATCCCGGTGGATGTGCGCATTCTGTCGGCCACCCACAAGAATCTCGGCCAGCTGGTCGAACAAGGCCAGTTCCGCCAGGATCTGTTCTACCGCATCAACGTGATCGAGTTGCGCGTACCGCCGCTGCGCGAACGCCGCGGCGACGTGCCGCAGCTGTCCACCTTCATCCTCAAGGCGCTGGCCGGCAAGAGCGGCGACAGCGTCGGCCAGCTGTCGCCGGCGGCGCGCGATGCGCTGGAAGCGTACGATTTTCCCGGCAACGTTCGCGAACTGGAGAACATCCTGGAACGCGCCATGGCGATGTGCGACGGCACCGTCATCGATGCAGCCGATCTGATGCTGCCACAGCGCGGTACGCGTGCCGGACATGAGGCGCCACCGGCAGCCGCGGCAGGCCATGAAGCCTCGGCTGCGCCAGCGTCCGCCAGCGCCAGCGCAAACGGCGGTCTCGACGACTACATCAGCAATCTCGAACGCACTGCCATCGTCAAGGCGCTGGAAGAATCGCGCTACAACAAGACCGCTGCCGCCCGCAAACTCGGCATCACCTTCCGCGCCTTGCGCTACAAGCTGAAGAAGCTCGGCATCGACTGAGCCCCGCTTCCCGTAGGAGCCCACCCTGCGGGCAATGCCCTTGTGGGAGCGACTTCAGTCGCGATGCCTTTTCGCCAAATTGAAGAGCATCGCGACTGAAGTCGCTCCCACAAGGTGCAAATTACCGCTCACACCGAGCGCGTCGCCTCCACCGGTGGTACCGCGGCGGCTCGTCGCGCCGGGCCCAACACCGCCAGCTGGCCCAGCAGCCACAGCAGCACCGCGCCGACTCCGAGCACCCACAGCGGCATCCGCGGCAGTTCGTAGTGCGTCATCAACGACAGATTCGCGGCCACCCCGAGTATCACGCCCAGCACCACGCCGATGCCGACGATCAAGGCGTTCTCGGTCTGGAAATAACGCAGAATGTCGCCACGCGTCGCGCCCAGTGCGCGCCGCACCCCGATGGATCGGCGCCGCTGGCCGACCCAGAAACTGCTCAGCCCCACGATGCCGCCAGCCGTCGCCAGCAGCAACAGCACGCAGATCGCCGCCATCATGATCGCCACGCCGCGATCGGTGCCGTAGGCCTTCGTGCGTGCCTGAGCCAGCGTGACCACGCCATCCTCCGGGCTGATCAAGCGCAGGCGACTCTGAGCAACCAAGGCAGCTGGTGCCGCATGCAGTACCGCGTCCAGTTGCCCCGGCTGCGCGCGCACCAGATAAACCACCCCGCCGTTATAGGCTGCCCCGTCGTCGGGACTGGCGTAACGCGCCGGCACCAGCACCGTGTCCTCGTCGATCGAACGGGTCGAGCTACCGACGTAACCGCCTTCCAGCCGATCGATCATGCCGATGATCGTGCTCGGGCCGTCGTCATTGAGATAGACGCGCTGACCCACCGCCGCACCGCCAGGGAAGAGCTTATGTGCCAGGTCGCGCGTAATGAGGATCACCGCCGGCATCAATTTGCTGTATGGACCGAGGCTGCCGATCTCGTCTGCACGGAAATTGCGGCCAGCCACCAGCGAGATGCCGAACGTGTCGAGCGCGTGCTCGTCGGCAAAATAGGAAAGCGCCAGCTGCGGCCTCGTCGTCTGCGCGACCTGATGCTTGATGCGCACCAGCCCGCCCCCGCCCTCTTCCATCGGATAGGCTTCGCTGGCAAATGCGTCGCGCACGCCCGGCAGGCTGCGCAAAGTCGCCAGGTCGGCGCCCATCTGCGCATCGATATGCGGCACGTCCGGCTGGCCGATCCACTTGTTGTTGATCGCAAACAGATGTGCCTCGTCAGTGCCGGTCGGTCGCGACAGATGCACCACCCGCGTCTTGACGATGAACAGCGCGTTGCTGACCACCGCCAGGGTCAGCGCGATCTGCAGCACGATGAGCAGCGTGGCCATCTTGTGCCGGCGCAGCGCGGCGAGGATCGGTCGTATCTGGATCATCCTGCTTTTTTCATCCGTTCGACTTCAGCTGCCACGCCGGCTGCACTTGGGCGGCGCGCCAGGTGGGATAAAGCGCGGCAATCAGTGTGGTGAGCACCGCGACCAGCACCGTCAGCAGCAGGAGCGACGCATCCAGTCGTGCCAGCCGGGCAACCGCCGGTTCGAACACCGAGCCGACGCCGGCCATGCCCAGCATCGTCAGCAGCAGTCCCAGCAGGCCGCCAGCCAACCCTATCGCCGCCGCTTCGGTCAGAAACTGGCGATATATCGCACCGCGCGACGCGCCCAGCGCGCGACGCACACCGATCTCCGGCGCGCGGCGCATGAAGCGGGCCAGCATCAGCCCCACCACGTTGACGAGGCAGATCAGCAAAAAGCTCAACGAGACGATCATCGACAGCGCCGAGGCCTTTGGCACGACTTTCATCACGTGCAGCCATTGCCCGACATCGGACAGGCGCACGTTCGGCGGCCAGGTAAAGCGGCCGACACGCTGCTGTTCGGCCGCGTAGTTGTGCAGCCAGTCACGGTAGCGCTCCACATCAGCACGCGTGGGCAGCTCCACCCACGCGACGATCCACGCGCATCCGCTGTGCAATACGCCCTCCCAGTTCGTCAGGTCGGGATCGACGGAGTTCGTGCTGCAATAGAAATTGCCGCTGGTGGCCTTCTGCAGATCGATGGCACGACTGAACGGGAGGTAGAGCTGGCGGGGATGGCTGAAGGGATACCACGTGCTGGTCACATCGAAGAAGCGCGGGCTGGGATTCCAATCGCCCAGCACGCCCACGATGCGATAGTTGCGCGCGTCGAGATTGATCTCGCGACCCACGCTGTCGGTGCCACCGAACAGCTTCTGGTTGAGCGCGGCGCTGATCACCACGACGGCCGCGCGTTGATCGTCGTCGCTGGCCGACCAGCTACCGCCGTAACGGAACGGCGCGTCAAACATCGCGAAGAAGTCATGGCTGACCGCGTCGCCCTCCAGCGAAAGCGGCTGCTGTGCGTCATCCGGCAGTACTGTCCACCTGCTGCCGTAGATCAACACCTGCCGCCGCGCTTGCCGCGCGTGCAGCAATGCCACGGCGTCGGTGTAGTTGAGCATCTCCGGCGGCTCGCCTTTCCAGTTGTGCGCCGGGCCGAAGCTGTCGATCTGCGGCACGAACAGCTGGTTCGATTTCCACGGGATCGGGTCGGCCGCGGTGGCACGGAACACCGCGAAGGTGACCATGCAGGTGGCCACACCACAGCCCATCAACACCACCACAAGTGCCGTCAAAGCCTTGCTGCGCCGGCAACTGCGCAGCGCCAGATCGAAGTAATACGTCAACAAGAACACCCCCTGAGTAACCGTTCTGCATGGGACGCGAAACAATCAGGCTAGCTGCCGTTGTCGACCGCCTTCAGTGCCTTGCGCAGCGTGCGCAGAAGTACCTGCGTGGTGACCGGCTTGTCGACTACGTAGAGGTGCTCCAGCGGTGGCATTTCCTGGAGGTCCTGCGTTGCGCCGGGACGCGTCAGCAGGATCACCGCGCCGCCGTAGCCATGCTCGATCAACGCGGCCAGCGTACGCACGCCGGTGAACAGGTTCATGTCCGCATCCAGCACCACCAGGTCGGGCAGTCCGCCAGCCTCGATCCATTGCAGCGCGGCAGTGCCGCTCTGGCTGGCATGCGCCTGATAGCCATAGGCATCGAGCGTATCGGCCAGCAGGGACAGCTGGCCGGCCTCTTCCACCACCACCAGCACACGTTCGGCGGCACCTTCCAGGCTGTCGCGATCGTCCTGCTGGTCGTTGTCCGCCACCGTTTCCTCCAGCGGGATATACAAGTCGAAGCGGGTGCCGCGGCCCGGTGCGCTGTCGACCCGCATCACGCCGCCATGGCTGTTGACGATGCGTTGGCACGACACCAGGCCCAATCCGGTACCGGCTTCCTTGGTGGTGAAGAACGGTTCAAAGAGATGATCCAGCACTATCTGATCCATGCCGGGGCCGCTGTCGATCACGCTGATCTGCAGGTAATGGCATGACCGCGACGGCTCTTCGGGCTGGAAGAAATCTTCTGCCAGCTCGGTCTGTGCCGTCTCGATGCGCAGGCTGCCACCGTCCGGCATGGCCTGGATCGCATTCAGGCACAGGTTGAGCAGGCATTGCTGCAGTTCGGTGTGGTTGCCCTCGAAGGACAACTCGGGGTCGTCGATGACCAGTTCCATCGACACCGTGTGCGGCACGCTGCCTTGCATCAGCAGATCGAACGCACTGAACAGCGCGCCCAGCTTCACCAGTTCCGCGCGTCGTGCCCCGCGTGCGAAGGACAGCATCGAGTGCACCATGTCCAGGCCGCGCTTGCCGCAATCGCGCACCAGCTTTCCCAGCCTCGCCAGACGTGGATCGTGTTGGTAGTCCTGCAGACTGTCACCGGCCAGCAGCAGCGGCTGCAGCAGGTTGCGCAAGTCGTGGCTGAGGCCGCCCGCGAGCATCGCCAGACTCTCGAAACGTTGCGCGCGGATCAGCTCCGACTCCGCCCGGCGGCTGGCCCGCCGCGCCTCGGCTTCACTCAAGGCACGGCGCACCGCGCTGGCCAGCCGGGCCGGGTTCTGCTTGAGGATGTAATCGGTGGCGCCGTTGCGCAATGCTTCGATCGCCGCTTCTTCACCCAGTGTGGCGGAGACGAAGATGAAGGGAAGATCCTCGTCGCGCTTGCGCAGCAGATCGAGTGCATGCTGGCCGGAAAAGCCCGGCATGCTGAGGTCGGACAACACGATGTGCGGCTTGAACTCGTCCAGCGCAGTGACGAAGCGCGCCTTGTCATCGACCCGTCGCGCTTCATAGGCAATGCTGTCGGCATCGAGCTCGGCCAATATCAGCTCGGCATCGAGTTCGTTGTCCTCGACCTGTAGCACACGGATGGTCGGCATTGCCCGAAGCTGCCGGTTTGGCATGTTGATTCCTGCGACTACTCATTAAGAAGCTTTGCAGGCGTTTGCACGCCCGTTGGAACTGCGCCCCCTCTCTTTACCGCCACCCGGTCAATCCTTCTCGGGCGCCTGATTCAATACGGCCCAAAACTGTCCCAGCGTGCGCACCGCATCGAAAAACTGATCCACATCGACCGGCTTGATCACATACGCATTGGCACCAAGATCCCAGCTGCGCGCCAAATCGCTTTCCTCGCGCGAGGAAGACAGAATCACCACCGGAATCCGCCGCAGCCGCTCATCGCTGCGCATCTGGGTCAGCACATCCAGCCCGTTCATGCGCGGCATCTTGATGTCCAGCAGTACCACGGCCGGATCGCCCGGCTCGCGCGATGCCCATGCTCCCCGCGCATAAAGATAGTCCAGGCATTCCACCCCGTCTTCCACGTGCACCACCGGATTGACCAGGTGCGCCTCGCCCAGCGCGTCCATCGCCATCTCGGCATCGGCGGTGCTGTCCTCAACCAGCAGGATGGTGCGCAGGTCCTTCTTGTTCATGCTCGACTCTCGATAGGTGCGCCAGCCGCATCGGTGGCCGGCAGTGAAAAATGGAAGCGGGCCCCCTGCCCCGGTTCGGCTTCCGCCCAGACCCGCCCGCCATGACGGGCCACGATCCGCCGAACATTCGCCAATCCGATACCGTTGCCCGGAAAGTCCGAAGCGCGATGCAGGCGCTGGAACACGCCGAACAGCTTGTCCGCATATTGCATGTCGAAGCCGGCGCCGTTGTCGGCCACGGTGAATTCGTAGTCGCCACGTCGCCCCTGCTGCACGCTCACTTCAATCTGCGCCACCTCGCAGTGGCCGGTGTACTTGACCGCGTTGCCGAGCAGATTCTGCCATACCGTCCGCAGCATGTTCTCGTCACCGATCACCATCGGCAACGGCGCGATCTTCCATACGATACGCCGATCCTGCGCCTCCGATTCGGCCAGCGAACGGGCCTCGTCGACCACCGACTGCATGTCGATCGCCTGCAGCCGCAATGGGCCGCGGCCAAGCCGCGAAAACACCAGCAGATCGTCGATCAACTGGGCCATGCGCTGGGCCGAACCGGCAATGACCTCGATGTAGTGATTGGCCTTTTCGTCGGCGTGGCCGCCCAGATGATGTTCCAGCTTGCGCGCGAACCCCGAGATGTGGCGCAACGGCGCGCGCAGATCGTGCGATACCGAATAACTGAACGCCTCCAGCTCGCGGTTGACGTCGGAGATCTGGGCCACCTTGCCTTCGAGCTGGCGATTGAGCTCGCTCACCTTCTGTTCGGCCAGTGCGCGCGTGGTGACATCGCTCACCGTCAGCAGCAGCGCCGGCGCATCGGTGTCCTGTTGCTGCAGGCGGCGCGCATTGATCACCACGTGGCGGTCGACGCCGTCGACGGTGCGCTGGATCACGTCGTGATCCCACAATTCGCGATCGCGCAACAGCACGTCGTTCAACCGCTGCAGCAGGACATTGTCGTTCCACGCACCGTCGCCGATGCCGGCCAGCGGCTGGGCGTTCCGGCCAGGGTCCATCCCGTACAGTTCGCGGAAGGCGTTGTTGACCAGCAAGCTGTTCAGATCCTTGTCGAACAGCGCGATCGGCTCGCGCACGGCCTGGAAAATCAGCTGCGAACGCAGCACCGCCCGCCCTTCGCGGGTTTCGGCCAGCCGACGCTGGCCGATCTGCCGTTCGGACATGACCACGATGATCGTCAACAGCAGCAGTTGGGCCAGGGCGGTGATGCTGAGCACCACACGGCCATTGAAAGCCTGCTTCGCGGCGTTCGCCTGACGCGCCCCCAGCAGGCTGTCCTCATTGTGCACAATGGCAGCGATCTCGCTGTCGATCGCGAACAGATCGCCGCCATCGCGCAACGATTGCCGCGCGCCCGCCGCATCGCCGTGCTGCAGACGCGACAGCGCCTGATTCATCAAGGTGATGCGGCCATCCGCTCCGCTTTCCAGCGCACTGATCGCCGTCTGCTGATCCGGATTGTCCAGCGTCATGGTGCGCAGTTGCCGCAGCAGCGCTGGCACTTGCTGGCTGGCCAGCAGGGCACACTTGCGGGTCGAGTCATTGCCGTCGCCGGACAGCAGCCGGTAGCTCGCCGACTCGCTGTCCTGCATCATGTAAGCGATCTGATAGGTGACCGATTTCACCGTGTTGGAATGAGTCACCCAGGCGGCGGCCCGCTGCGTATCACGCGAATTGCTGAGCGTGACTACATAGGGCAGCGCCACGATGACCAACACCGCCAGCAGCATGCCGACGGTGCTCCAGCGCAGGCTCCCTCTCACTTTCATGTGGATTGAAGCATCGGCCAACCCGACGTGGAAAAGACTGCGGGCATTCTGGCATGTTTCCGCCAACCGCCCATGAAGCAAGGGCGATGCCTATTTGCCGTATCGACTCATCGCGGCTGGCCGCGCCGCATCGCTCCTGCCCCAGTCCCGGTTCGGCTCGGCCTGCATGCTGAAATGCAGTTCACCGCCAGCCAGGATTTCAGCGTGGTGCAGATAGGTGCGCTCCAGCGGCTTGCCGTTGAGCGTTACCGCGCCGACATACGGATGCGCGTCATCCAGCGGCGTGGCGCTTACGGTGAATGTGTGCCCATTGCTGAGGTGGATCGCGGCCTTCGCCACGAACGGCCGGCCGATCGCATATTCGTCGCTGGCTGGCGTCACCGGATAAAAGCCCAGCGCGGTGAAAACATACCAGGCCGACATCTGACCGAGATCGTCGTTGCCGGCCAGTCCGTCCGGCCGCGCTGCGTACTGGCTATCCATGATCTGCTTCAGCCTGGCCTGGGTTTTCCAGGCCGCACCGGCGTAGTCGTACAGGTAGGCGATATGGTGGCTGGGCTCGTTGCCGTGTGCGTACCAGCCGATCAAGCCGGTGATGTCCTCGACGTTCTTGAAATGGGTCGGATCGACCTTGGCGTCGAACAGCTGGTCGAGCTTGTCGATGAACTTCGCGTCGCCGCCCAGCGCACCGATCAGACCGGCGATATCCTGCGGCACGTACCACGAGTACTGCCACGCATTGCCTTCGGTGTAATCGCTGCCGTAACCGGCCGCTTCCGGATTGAACGGTTCGCGGAACTTGCCGTCACCCAACCGTGCCCGCATGAAGCCGGTCTGTGCATCCCACGCGTGGCGCCAGTTGCCCGCGCGCTGCTGGAACGTGGCGGCGGTATCGCTCTTGCCCATCGCCTTGGCCATCTGCGCCAGCGACCAGTCGTCGTAAGCGTATTCCAGCGTCTTCGACGCGGCCTCCGGTTCCTTGTCGATCGGCACGTAACCGAGCTTCATGTAATCGGCAAGGTCGCCATACGGCGCATAAGTGGCGCTGGCCACCATCGCCCGCATCGCCGCATCCGCGTCGAAACCGCGCACGCCCTTGATGTACGCATCGGCGATCACCGGCACGGCGTGATAACCGATCATGCACCACGTCTCCAGACCCTGGTACGCCCATATCGGCAGGATGCCGAACGGGCTGGCCTCGCGCGCGGCAATCAGCGAGCGGATGAAGTCGGTGCTGCGCCCGGGATTCAGCAGCACCATCAGCGGCTGCTGTGCGCGGTATACATCCCACAGCGACCAGGTCGAGTAGAACTCGAAGCCGTTCGCCCGATGCACCGCGTGATCCGGCCCGCGATAGTCGCCATTGACGTCCATGCTCAGCGTCGGCGACAGCATCGCGTGGTACAGCGCCGTATAGAAACTGGTGCGGGTAGCCGCCGGCCCATCCACGTCGATCACCGCCAGCGCCTTGTCCCAGGCGGCTTTTGCTTCGGCGCGACGCGCATCGAAATCCCAGCCCTGACCGTCCTGATCCAGATTGGCGATGGCGTTCGCCTCGCTTGCCGGCGAAATCGCCACTTTCACTTCCAGCGGTTTCTTCAGCTGGCCGAAATCGAACACGCCGATCAGCGCGCGGCCATTCTGCGCATCGGCGTCCTCGGCCTGATTGCCCGGCCCCTTGAAGCCCTTGTAGACAAGGTCGGTCTCCCGGTCGAGCAGCTCGCGCGAGGTCATCGGCTGCGAGAAACGCAGCGCAAAGCACAGCTCGCGTCCCGGCGCCCAGCCACGGGTGCCGCGGCAACCGGTGACGGTGCCATCGGCGTGCACGCGCAGGTTGGCCCACAACACCTTGCCGGGGTAGTCATAGATGCTGGGACGCAGATCGAGCAGCACATGCGCAGGCTTGTTCGCCGGGAAGGTGTAACGATGCCAGCCGATCCGCCGCCCGGCGGTGAGTTCGGCGCGCACGCCGTAGTCGCTCAAGGTCACCCCGTAATACCCGGCTTGCACCAGCTCGCTGTCGTGCGAAAAACGCGAGCGGTAGCCGCTGCCTGGCTTGGCCGGGTCGCCCGGCTCCAGCTTCACCTCGCCCGCGATCGGCATCACCAGCACGTCGCCGAGATCCGAATGCCCGGAGCCGGAAAAATGCGTGTGCGCGAAACCCATGATGCTGGTGTCGGCGTATTGATAGCCGGCGGCCCACTTGTAGGCATGCTTGAAATCCGGCATCGCCGTGTCCGGCGACAGCTGGACCATCCCGAACGGCACCGTGGCGCCGGGAAACGTATGGCCGTCGCCACCGGTGCCGATGCGCGGATCGACGGCCGCGGCGTGGCCGCCCGCCCGGTCCGAGGCCCATGTGGCCCCGGGCGCCAAGGTGGCCATGCTGAACGCGGCGCCGAGCAGACAGGGAATTACATCACGCAAACGGACAATCATCGTCAATCCCGCCTTTGGTACGATTCAAAAGGGCACGCTAACACCCGTTGCCGAACAAGGCATGTTGCAACGCGACGTGTGCAACTGCGTCGATAAGTTACATTTGGATCGTTCTAATCAGGCAAAACCGCATGTCGAGCCATACCCCGATTGGCCGCAAAGTGACTTTGAACGACATCGCCGCAGGCTGCGACGTGTCGCGCGCCACCGTGTCGCTGGTACTGCGGGGCAGCCCGCTGGTACACAAGCTCACGCGCGCGCGCGTCGAAGAGGAGCTGCGCCGGCAAGGCTATGTCTATAACCGTGCCGCGGCCAATCTGCGCCGACGGAGTTCGTCCAGCATCGCACTGATCCTGAACGATCTGGCGAATCCGTTCTTCGCCGAATTCGCCGCCGGCGTGGATGAAGCGCTGGGCGCAGCCGGCTTTGTCACCTTGCTAGGCTGCACCGGCGAATCGGCCGAGCGCGAACAGGCCGTACTGGGTTCGCTGCTGGAACACGGCCCCGGCGGCATCATCCTGTCGCCGGCCGAGCACAGCAATGCGCATGACGTGCTGGCCGTGGTCGGCAAGCGCGCGCCGTTGCTGCTGTTCAACCGAGAACTGGGCGGCGCCCTGCCCGAGTTCGCGCACTGGGATCAGCTGATGCTGGACAACCAGCGTGGCGCCCGGTTGGCGACCGAGCACCTGATTGCCCGCGGCCACCAGCGCATCGCATTCTTCGGCGGCCATCAGGACTCCAGTTCATGCCGGCAGCGGCATGCCGGTTATGTCGAAGCGATGCGCGCGGCCAAGCTGCGCATCGAGCCGGACTGGCGCATCGAATGCGCGCCGACCCGCCTCGATGCCGCCCACCGCACCAGCGCGCTGTTCGACGCCACCCATGTGCCGACCGCGGCGGTCTGCTACAACGATGCTGTCGCGCTGGGGTTGATGCTCGGTCTCCATCAGCGCGGATTGCGCCCAGGCAGAGATTTCGCATTGACCGGCTTCGACGACATCGCCGAGGCCGCACTGGGCATGCCGCCGCTGACCACCATGTCGACGGCGCCGCACGAGCGCGGCCGGCAGGCGGCCCAGTTGGTGTTGCAGCGACTGCAGCAACCGCAGGCGGCCAGCCGCCAGACCATCGCACCGGTGCAACTGGTGGTGCGCGAAAGCAGCTGTCCACCACCTAACGCTTGAACTCACTTTTTTGGGGAATTCGCATGGCTTTCGCCACTCCTTTATCACCGACGCCCGACACCGCCCGATCGGGTGAGCGCTATACCGACAACCCGATGGCGATGGGCGTGCTCACCACCATCTTCTTCATGTGGGGCTTCCTCACCTGCCTCAACGACATCCTGATCCCGCATCTGAAGTCGATCTTCCAGCTGAGCTATGCCGAAGTGATGCTGGTGCAGTTCACCTTCTTCGGCGCGTACTTCCTGATGGCCATGCCGGCCGGCCGGCTGGTCGCCGCGCTGGGCTACAAGAAAGGCATCGTCGCCGGCCTGGCGATCGCCGGCCTCGGTGCGATCGGCTTCTGGCCAGCGGCTGGCCTGCATCTGTATCCGGCTTTCCTGGGTGCGCTGTTCGTGCTGGCGACCGGGATCACGGTGCTGCAAGTGGCTGCCAATCCCTATGTGGCACTGCTCGGCCCGGAGCGGACCAGCTCCAGCCGGCTCACCCTGGCGCAGGCGCTGAACTCGCTCGGCACCACCCTTGCGCCGCGGTTCGGCAGCCTGCTGATCCTGTCCAGCGTGGTCCTCGCACCAGCCGAACTGGCGAAGCTGGCGCCGGCCCAGCAACTGGTCTACCAGACCCAGCAGGCGCAAGCGGTACAAGGGCCCTACATCGGGCTGGCGGTGGTGCTGTTCCTGCTGGCCGTCTTCGTGTGGCTGTTCCGCCTGCCTGCGCTGACCGAAGCCACCGACAAGGGCGACCACGCCAGGCACAGCTTCGCGGAGGTGCTGCGCCATCCGCACGTGCTGTTCGGCGTGCTGGGCATCTTCTTTTACGTCGGCGCCGAGGTGTCGATCGGCAGCTTCATGGTGAATTACCTGTCGATGCCCGACATCGGCCACATGAGCGAGCAGCAGGCCGCCAATTACGTGTCCTGGTACTGGGGCGGCGCGATGATCGGGCGCTTCATCGGTTCGGCCTTGATGGCGAAATTCTCGCCGCGCCGGCTGCTCGCCCTGTTCGGCCTGATCAACGCGCTGCTGGTGCTGACCACCATGTTGAGCACCGGCAGCGTGGCCATGTACAGCATCATCGCGATCGGCCTGTTCAACTCGATCATGTTTCCGACCATCTTCGCGCTCGGCATCGAACGGCTGGGACCGATGACCAGCAAGGCCTCCAGCCTGCTGATCATGGCCATCGTGGGCGGTGCGATCGTTCCTTACGTGCAAGGCGTGCTTGCCGATCACATCGGCCTGCAGCACGCATTCTTCCTGCCGCTGCTGTGCTATCTGTACATCGTGTTCTACGGCATCAGCGGCTCGAGAATCCGCAGCACCCCGGCATCGGACCTCAGCGGGAACAAACAGGCATGACCGAGCGCCCCATCCTGTGCTTCGGCGAGGCCTTGATCGACCTGCACGCGAACGACCGCGACGATCGCGGCTTCGCCGCCAGCTTCGTGCCGTTCGCCGGTGGCGCCCCCGCGAACGTGGCCGTCGCCGCCGCCCGGCTCGGCGGCAAGGCGCGCTTCGCCGGCATGCTGGCGCGTGATCGTTTTGGCGATTTCCTGCTCGACAGCCTGCAGCATGCCGGCGTGGGTACCGACGACATCGCCCGCACCGAAGCGGCCAACACGGCGCTCGCCTTCGTCACGCTCGATGCGAGCGGCGAACGCAGCTTCAGCTTCTATCGCGAGCACACGGCCGACCTGCTGTTCCGCCCGGCCGACTTCCGTGCGGACACGTTCCGCGATATCGCGGTATTCCACGTCTGCTCGAACAGCATGACCGATCCGGCCCTGGCCGCGACCACGCGCGAAGGCATGCAGCGCGCGCACAACGTCGGCGCGCTGGTCAGCTTCGATGTCAATCTGCGTCCGGCGCTGTGGCCGGCCGATACCGATCCGCGTCCACTGCTGTGGCCGGCGTTGCATCTGGCCGACGTGGTGAAGATGTCCGCCGAGGAATTCGCGTGGCTCGCGGTGGATGGCGAGCAGGCCGCGATCGACCGGCTCTGGCTTGGTCGTACACGACTGATCGTGGTGACCGACGGCTCGCGACCGCTGCGCTGGTTCCACCCGGACGCCGAAGGCGAGCTGCCGTGCTATCCGGTCGAGGCGGTCGATACCACCGCCGCCGGCGATGCCTTCGTCGGCGGCCTGCTGTGCTGCCTGGCCGAGCTCGATGCCGGTCCCCAGCGGATCGATCAGCTGGTCACCGAGCTGCCACGCCTGCACGCCATGCTGCGCTTCGCCGCCGCCTGTGGCGCACTGACTGTCACCCGCCAGGGTTCGTTCTCCGCGATGCCGCGTGGCGACGAAGTACTGGCCTTCATGGAGCAACCGGCATGAGTGCCGCAACTGTCACGCCCGATTTTCGTTCTGCCGATTTCCTGCGCGAGCACATCGCGCAGACGATGGCCTTCTACCACCCGCACGCGATCGATCCGGCCGGCGGCTTCTTCCACTACTTCAAGGACGACGGCACAATCTACGATCGCAGCCATCGGCATCTGGTCAGCAGCACGCGCTTCGTCGTCACCTACGCGCTGGCGGCGATCGAATTCGACAAAGCCGAATACCTCGATGCCGCGCGGCACGGCCTGCGCTATCTGCGCGAGGTGCACCGCAACCCATACACCGGCGGCTATGCCTGGACGATCCGCGACGAGCAGCCTGAGGACCGCACCAACCACGCCTATGGCGTCGCCTTCGTGCTGCTCGCCTACGCCACGGCATTGAAGGCCGGCATCAGCGAAGCGGCGGCCTGGATGGACGAAACCTGGCGCCTGCTGGAGCAGCACTACTGGGATGCCGACGCTGGCCTGTATCGCGACGAAGCCGATGCCGACTGGCATTTCAGCGGCTACCGCGGGCAGAACGCGAACATGCACATGTGCGAGGCGATGCTGGCGGCTTATCAGGCCAGCGACGAACCGCGTTACCTGGAACGCGCACTCGTGCTTGCCGATCACGTGACGCGCCGCCAGGCGGCCAAGGCCGACGGACTGGTCTGGGAGCATTACGACGCCGACTGGAACATCGACTGGGACTACCATCGCGACGATCCGAAACACCTGTTCCGCCCATGGGGTTTCCAGCCAGGCCATCAGACCGAATGGGCCAAGCTGCTGATGATCATGGAGCCGCTGCTGCTCGAACGTGGCCGCGAGGAACCCTGGCTGCTGCCGACCGCGACGCACCTGTTCGACACTGCCCTGGCGCGTGCATGGGACAACGAACACGGCGGCATCTGCTACGGCTTCGCGCCGGACGGCAGCATCTGCGACGACGACAAGTATTTCTGGGTACAGGCCGAATCGCTGGCCGCTGCCGCACTGTTGCACGCGCGCACCGGCGCGGCCGTGTATGACGACTGGTACGGGAAGCTGTGGGCGTACTCATGGCGGCACTTCGTCGATCACCGCTACGGCGCCTGGTACCGCATCCTGACCCGCGACAACCGCAAGTACGACGACGAAAAGAGCCCGGCCGGCAAGACCGACTACCACACCATGGGTGCTTGCTACGAAGTGCTGGCGTTGATCCGTTCCGGCGGCCGTCCGTAATCCGTCGTCGCTTCCCGGGGTTACCACCCGATGCCGGGCATCGCGAGCTGGAGGCCCATGCCCAGATCGAACTGCCCGGAATCCGCCGTCGACCGTTCGCTCACGCATACGCGGCGGTCCCGGGTGGCAACCCACAGGTCCACGTTGATCCGGTGCACGAATTCCGCTTTCGTCCGGGCTGCGCGATAGGCGCCGATGCGCTTTTCGATATCGAGCACCCGCGTGACGCGATCGAGACCGTCGTCGCCCTTGTACCTGTCGCGCAACATGACCTGGATCCGGGTGGCGATGGCATCCAGCGCCGCGATTGGCTTGTCGGCGCCGGATGCGGCCTGGGTCAGGCCAAGCATCATCACCAGGATGGTGGCAACGCGCACGCCACCGATCACGTCAGGTGCTTCCCTTGGCGGAGGCCTCGCGCAGCTTTTCTGCGCATTCCTCGCAGCACGCTTCGACTACATGGCTGCCGATGGTGACCCGGATAGCCGTTTCATCCAGCGCACAATCGCACGCGGCACAGGTTTTCTCGCTCATCTCTCATCTCCAGAAGTCACCCTTCACCGGGCGTGCTCAGGAGACCACCACCGGCGGCGGCGCGCTGTCGGATTCTTTAGCAGTGTGCGTCTGGGTGGATCGGCGAAAATCCGTCGGCGAGCGGCCGAAAGCCTGCCGGAACGCGTAGGCGAAATGGCTGTGGCTGGAGAAACCCAGCTCGGCGGCCAAAGCCGACAGGTCGTCGTATCGCCCGATGGTGTCGAGCGAGCGCGCCAAGCGCAGTTGCAACTGGTAGCGATAGAGCGGCATGCCCTCGACCTGCCGAAAGACCTGGGTCAGGTAGACCGGTGAGCTTCCGATCTCCCGCCCAATCTCTGCCAGCGTCCAGCGCCGCGAGAGATCGCTGGCCAGCAGCACTTTCACCCGATCGGCCAGCCGGCGACGCGCATGCGTGGACGTAGGCTCCCGCGACGTGCGCGGCCCCAGGCTGCGGCAGACCAGGGTCAGCACCAGGGCTTCCGCTTCCAGCGGCTCGATCGTCCCATTGTCGAGGTTGTGCCGCAGCAGGGCGACAAGAGCTTGCGCACGCGCATCGATGCGCTGCGACTGGCGGCGGAAGACGCTGCGCTCGCCCGGACTCATGAGTGCCGCCGGCGCAAGTTCCGCCAGCATCGCCGCGTCCAGGCTCAGCGACAGGCAGGAGTCACCGCCGTCAAGCGGATGGCTGACTTGGTAACCCTCTCCAGCATTGAAGAACAGCACATGGTTGGCATCGGCCACTACCTGGTCGTTGCCGACATGTCTCATATAAAGGCCGCGGTAGGGGAAGACGAGCTGGGTGGAGGAGGCGCACTCCTCGACGCTGCGATGACGACACTCGCCGCCGCAATGCACGTTCCTGAGCGTCAGCGAATCGGTCGACAGCAATGCATGGGATGTGAGGTTCGACATGATTCCCGCGCCAGGCCGCGCACCCTCCTGAGGGTTGCGATGAGCGGAGCTTAGCAAGTCCATGCGACTCCGCGCCTGTATCGTCGATGCGGTCGCTAAAGATTCTGACAGCGCATCAGCGCTGCCAATGGTCTTCTTCACGCACCTCATTCCGTGAACAGAAGAGAACATGACCATGAATCGCGAACACATCGCTCGTGCGGAGCGTTTCCATCAATTGCACAATGAACCGAGGCCGCTCGTTCTGGCCAATGCCTGGGACGCCGCCAGCGTCAGGATCGTCGAAGAAGCGGGCGCCCAAGCCATCGGCACCACCAGCGCGGGCATGGCCTGGACGCAGGGTTATTCCGACGGCGAGCAGATGCCCGTCCACGAGCTGCTGGCTGCCTGCCAGCGCATATGCCGCACCGCGTCCACGCCGGTCAGCGTCGACATCGAACGCGGCTACGGACGCGACGCCAAAGACACCGGCGGCCTGGTGGGTGCGTTGATGCAGCTAGGCGTGGTGGGCATCAACATTGAGGACGGCACCGATCCAGGTACGCACACTCTTGCCCATCCTTCGATACTCACCCGGCGCATCGCATGCGCGCGCGACATGGCCCGACATCATGGCCTGCCCCTCTTCATCAACGCGCGGATCGACACCTATGTCGCCACCGGAACGGAAACAGCGGCGCGCCTCGAAGAAACACGGCAACGCGCCCTCGCCTATATCGATGCCGGCGCCGATGGCATCTTCGTTCCTGGACTGGCCGACCTGGGCGACATTGCGCATCTCGCTCGCGCGCTTCCCGTGCCGCTCAACATCTACGCGGGCTATCCCGGCGCGCCCAGCGTGGACGCGCTCCAGCGTGCAGGCGCACGGCGCATCAGCCTCGGCTGTGGCCCCATGCAGTCCGTCATGGCGCATCTGGCAAGGATCGCCGCGGAGGCGTTCACCGAGGGGCGCTACGACACCATGGCCACGCACATGCTGACGCCTGCCCAGGCCAACGCCTTGTTCCGGTCCACGCCAGTACGCGACGACAACACGACGCACAGGGTTCGCCGCACAGGCATGGGAGATGGACCCGTCGGCCTGTTGTTCGCCCAACCTCGACACAGTGTCCGGCCGAACGGAACTCGCCTCAGTGATGTCGAACTGACCACACGCAACGGCATGCACAAGACGACGGTGCCTGGCGTGGCCAGAGGCAGCGCAAGGCCCGGGCTTGCGCAACAAGCGCTGCGACGGCTCGCCGCGTCGTTTCTCGGCGCATTCGGTGGAACCCGGGCGGGCGGCCGATGATGCGTCGGCGCCGGCAGGCGATGGCATGGCTGGTCACCTGGGGGTATTTCGCCGCAACGACCGGCGCGGCTGCCGAGGCGGCAGTGCCGGCGGACAGCGACCACCAGTCACGCGAGGAAGCGTGGTGGACCGGCCCCATGATGGCCAACTCGGCCGCGGCGCTGCCGCAAGGCCATTACCTCATCGAGCCGTACCTCTACGACGTGCACTCGTCGCACACCGACAGCTTCGGATCGCTGACCTACATGGAGTACGGCATCACCGACCGCCTGACGGCGGGGATGATTCCGACCTTCGGCTACACCCGGATGGCGAACGGACCCGGCAGCGCGGGGGTCGGCACCGGCGACCTGAATCTCCTGGCGCAATACAGCCTGACGCAGTTCCAGGATGGCAGCGCCATGCCGGCGATCGCCTTGATGGTGCAGGAAACCGTGCCCACCGGCAGGTACGACCAGCTCGACCATCGACCCGCCAACGCCCACGGCGAGGGCTCGTTCACGACCACCGTGCAACTCAACACGCAGACCTACTTCTGGGTGCCGAACGGCAGGATCCTGCGCATGCGCTTCAACATCGGCCGATCCATTTCACGCAGGACGCGCGTCGACAACGCAAGCGTCTACGGTACGCCTGCCGGCTTCCGGGGATACGCACGCCCCGGCGATTCATTCGCGGTGAACGCCGCGTGGGAGTACAGCCTGACACGGCACTGGGTGCTGGCCTTCGACCTGGCATACCGGCACACGCTGGGTGCCCGGGTGGATGGCGCCATTTCTGTTGCGGGCACAGCGACGCCACTGATCCATCGAGCACGATCCAGCGAGAGCTTCGGGTTCGCACCCGCGATCGAGTACAACTGGCGCAGCAATCTCGGCGTACTGGTCGGCGTCCGCGTATTCACCGGCGGCCACAACAACCCCACGACTGTTACGCCGGCGATCGCGCTGAACTATGTCCATTAACGAAGTCCGGCCTGCCATCGCCAGGCTGGCGAGCCTTCGAAGGTTGGACGTACGGGGTTCGCACTGAGCGCGCAGACGGGAGCTAGCCACGTACCAGAACAGTGCCTGCGTCCAGTGCACCTGTGTCCTCGATGCGAGCGATGTTGTGTTCGCGCCGCCACCGCGCTCGCTGTGCCGTGGGTTGCCGACAGAGTGCAACCCGTCTCCTCTTCAAGACTAGATTATCTTCAGCGTGATGGCTTTCAGCACGGCGCGCGTTCGGTCGCGCGTACCGAGTTTGTCGAAGATATCGATGAGGTAGTTCTTGACGGTGCCTTCGGCGATGTGGATCGCTTGTCCTATCTCTCTATTGGTATATCCGCCCGCCAACAGGCGAAGGATATCGACCTCGCGTTTGTTGAAGCATCCGGTCGGCGCTTCGTCGTCGTGATAGGCGTAGCGTGTTCGCAGCAGGTCGGTCGAAATCGGCGCTATGACCTTGCGCCCCCTGGCGACCTCCTCGATGGCTGCGACCAGCTCCAACGGGGACGCGTCCTTCAGCAAAAAACCTCCCGCTCCGGCCTCGGCGGCGCGAAGGGCCATGTCCGGGTCATTGAACGTGGTCAGCAAGACAACCGGCGGAGCGCCCGGAATCCTTCTCAGACGTTCGCAAAGGCCAAAACCATCCAATCCCGGCATGCGGATGTCGGAGAGCACGACATCGACCGTAGTTTTCGTCATCAGATGGAGAAGCGCTTCTCCTCCATCGGCCTCTGCGACGACTTCAAGTTGCTCGAAGCCGCCGAGCAATGCCTTTAGGCCGCAAAGCACCAGCGCCTGGTCATCCGCCAGTGCGATGCGAAGACGCCTCGGACCGGTCATGACCACGCCACTGGCAGCCAGGCATGCAAGTGGAAACCGGTGTCGCCGGACCGGCCGAACTGGAGATCACCTCCCATCGCCTGGAGCTGCTCCCGCATCCCGGTCAATCCGTGGCCGGCGCGTACATGACCGTGCCCACGGCCGTCGTCCCGGATCACCAGCGACACCCCCTCGCCATCGCGGGACAGTATCGCCCACACATGATCGGCGTCGCTGTGGCGTGCCGCATTGGTCAAACCTTCCTGGAACGTGCGCAACAACGCCTCTGCCTGATCCAGCGTGGCGACGCGGGCGTCGTCGGCTATCTCCAGAACGACGAGAGGCCGGGGAAAAGGTGCCGCCAGGCGATGCATCGTGGCGCCCAGATCCAGTCCATCGTGCAGCCGGAGTTGGTGAACCATGCCACGCAGATCACTCAGCAATTCTTCGGTCAAACGCGAGCACAGAGCCACCATCGCGGCCTGATCCAGCCGGCGGTTGTGGGTCATTGCGGCGAGGTTCAACTGCAATGCGGTGAGTTTGTGTCCCGCCACGTCGTGTAGCTCGCGCGACAGCCGAAGGCGTTCTTGATGTCTGGCCGACTCGGCCAGCATGCCGCGCGTGGTCAGCAGTTCGGCGTGTGCGCTGGCGAGCATGTCTCGCGCCTGCTCCGTCTTCTGAGCGAACCGCGAAACCATGACGGCGAACAGCTGAAGGCTGGCATGCAGGCTGACATAAGTCAGCGGCGCATCCATTTGTCGAAACATCAGGACGATGGAAAGCAACAACGCGTTCAACAAGACCATGATGATGGCCAGCATCCGGATGCTGGACAGCCTGGCAAACGTCAGCATGGGAACGATCAGCAACGCCGCGGCAGAGTTGTAGCGATAAAGCGCCACCAGAACGAGCGTGATGACGCTGAGCACGATAGCCAACGCGAACTGAGCCGCATCGTGCCCGCGCACGGCAACCGACACCATGAACACCAGAAGGAAAACCAGATGCAGCGACTTCGCCAGTCCATGAACCGGAAACGCTGCGCCCAACGCAGTGGCGATGAGTGGGCCGGACCATAGCTCAAGACCGATAGCCGCCCATGCCAACAGGCCCGCTACCGCAATCGCCGATCGGGGGGATATCGCCAATCTCATGCTTGCCAGCATTCCGTCAGGTCGGAAGAAAGGCAAGCAGATACCGAAAGAAGTGACTTTAGTCACCTCGACTGGTGACTTTCGATGCCTGACGGCTCTGGTGCGCGCAAGCAGACTGAACGCCTTATCCCAACCCAAGGTTTGGCAACATGAAGGCGAAGCTGGCGCGAATTGCGAAGATCGGTGTTCTGGCCATCGGCCTCTCGGTAGTTGCCGGCATAGCGGTGACCTCGGTGCCCGTCGTATCGCCAGGAGAGCGCAACGCATTCGCGGCCGTTCTCCCTCCGGCCATCATCAAGGACAGCAAACCCATCCAGCAGGCTTATGCTTATTTGCCGCAGCAGACGCGGTTCGATGCCTTCGTCGCACTGCAAGATGGCAAACAGCTGGCGCAATGGGGAGAGGCGGATCTGCCGATCAATACGCACTCCGTCAGAAAGAGCCTGCTCAGCGGGCTCTACGGCATCGCCATCGCACGGGGATATATTCGCCTCGACCAGACCCTCGGCGAACTTGGCATCGACGACAAGGTGAAGCCGCTCACCGCGATGGAGAAGTCGGCGACGATCCGTGACCTGCTGATGTCCCGTTCGGGCATCTACATCGAAGCGGCCGGTGAAGCAAAGGGCATGAAAGACGGGCGCCCGCGCCGGGGTTCGCATCGACCGGGGGAGTTCTTCTACTACAACAACTGGGACTTCAACGTGCTTGGTGTCATCTTCGAACGCCGCACGGGTTTGAGCATCGGGAAGGCGTTCTACGAATGGATCGCCAAACCGACCGGCATGACCACCTTCAAGCCGGATCAGGTCATCTACGACCAGCCAAGCTATACCGAGCATCGCCAGTTCGTCATCTTCATGACCGCCGCCGATCTCGCCCGATTCGGAATGCTCTATGCCAACAACGGCGTATGGAACGGGCACCAGGTGATACCCGAATCCTGGGTGCGCGAAAGCACGCAGGCATATTCGGATGTCCACGACATGCCTCCCTTCGATGCCTATGGCTATCTCTGGTGGCTCGATCGTCGCAACGACGTTGTATGGGCCGACGGCTGGGGTGGCCAGTTCATGGTCGTCGATGCAAAGCACAGGCTGGTCGTCGTCGCTCGGCGTGACACCGGGCGTAGCTTGCTGCAAATGGGTTTGTTCGCTGCCTTTGGCAAAGACGGATGGCGCAGCCACTTGCAGAAGCTGCATGACATGATGATTCTGGCCACCGAGTGACTCCGGTGCGAAAGTCCACGCGCCGATGTTGCTCAGAGGTATCTGACGACCTGGACTACGCCACTCACTCGCCAGGGAAGACTGCCGAAGGCGCTGGTCTTCGAGCCAATCGTGGTGCCGACGTAAGCGGAAATGGTCCAGTTGCGCGATGGGAAGTACTGCGCGTACATCTGGGCAAGTCCCGACCCATCGTTCTCTGCGACGAAGGCGATGGCACCCAGGTTCAACGTCGATGGAATCACGTCCTGCCAGTCGGCCCGTAGAAAAAACTCCCGACGCGTGAGCGGCTCCTGCTGATCCGCCGCGTATTGCCGTACATACCAGAACTGCGAAGCGCTGCGCGTATTGTTGGCGCCTTGTTCGGAGATGCGGGAGAACTCCGGGCCACTGAGACCCGACTCGTGATAGTGATACTCGACATTGAGCGTGAGATTGAAAGCGCTCGTCCAGGAAGCGCCTATGGAGAGATCATTCGAGAATGGCTTGCGTCCCGAGACGTGTTCGATCACCGATAGCCCCGCAGGCAGCGCGCCGGTTCTTTCCCCGAATGCAAGCGCGCGCGCGGTAAGCGAGGGTTCTCGCACGCCGGACCATTCGAGATAAGCCACCGTACCGGCATTGAGCACGCGGCTCAGGCTTCCACCCCAGTGCGTTCCGATGGCATCGTGGAATGCGAGCAACTGTGGATTGAATGCGGAACCATTCCAGCTCACTGACAGCAAGCCGCGACCGTCGGCATTCGTTCGTCCCCAACCAGGATCGAAGCTTGCGAGGGCCGATGTGGGGATAGGAGCAGTGTCGGTAAGCCTGGGGGCATAAGCGGCCGTTACGCTGCCGCCGTCGAACAATCGCTGCGCCTTGATCATCACGACACCCAACCGGCTTTCACGGGCGGCCGATGGATCAATCGAGGATAGTTGAACGGCCGATCGGGTCTTGAAGAAATCGGTCGGGTTATAGCCGTAGGCGATTCCTTCTTTCAGATTGACGCGCCCCGCTTCGATGTAGGTACGCGGCACCAACTCGTCGGAAAGGTAGATCTCCCGGAGATCGTTTTGGGCGTTCGCTCTCGATACGGCCGATAGTAAGCTGCCCGCAAATACGTTCAGCCGATCGCTGAAACCGAACGTCCAGGCGTTGGCGAGCGGGAGCTTGATATCCGCATCGAGACTCAGGCGATTCTGCCAGGATGGCTGGGCCGCTGGCGTCGGAATCACGGGCGTCTGATTGTCCCAACCAGTGAACGCGTCCTCGATCCGAATTCGCTGCTCTGAGGAACGCTGAGTAGTCGGCGAGCCCGGGCTCGGAGTCGCCTCTGCCGCCGGCGGAATCCGCTTGAGGTCATCGTCCTCGCTGGTACTGGTCGACTGCGCGAGCACAGCGTTTGCCATACCAAGCAGGCACAGCCCGACCACCATTCGTGGAATCCATGGGGTCATGCAAGCTCACTGCCCCACGCGTGGCAGGTAGTCGCGCTGATACCAGCTGTCGGGTATCGCACGGGCCTTGTCGTCCGACGTATTCATGGTCGTGACGAGCTTCGAATTGACCGCGTCGATCAGAATGATCTCGGTCGGACGCTGGGCGCCGAGACTCTCACCGTACTTGTGGTAATAGGCGATCTTGAGGAGTCGGCCGCTGTCGGAGTAGAACTTGCTCTTGACCGGATGGAAGCTTCCTTGCTCCACCCAATAGTCGATCCTGCCGTAAATGGCGCTGTCATTGCTCGGCACCAATTCAACGTGCCAACAGCTTCGCGCATGTTGATCCGCGTCATTGAGCGTCTCTCCACCAGCCGGCCCGACGAGCTTGGCGCGATAGTCATGCGCCAGATTGACAGTGACGACATCTCCCTGTGCAGCCTGCCCCAAGAGCCGCTGTTGCGGGGAGATGCGTACGCTTGATCGGGCCGCGGGATCGTAGAACCACATCACCGTCCCGTTCATGAGGACGGTTTTTTCCACGTCACGAGGCGGCTCCTCATAGCGGACCAGATTGCGGTACTGACCTGTGGCGGGATCGACCTTCGAATAGACGCGCAGAACGGTCTGACTATGGGCCGTACCGTCGATGTACTCGACCAGGGTCAATTTTCGCTCGAACGGTTCGGATGGATTCCGCACGGCATCCGAGGCAGTAACTACCTCGTCGGCGGTCGGGGCTTCGACCGCGCGAGCGCCCAGCGGCAGAATCGACAAGGCGAGCAACAGAAAGGAAAGAGAAGTCTTCATACGTGCCCCAGAGCATCGACGATGGTGAGCCGTGCGCCGCGCCGCGCTGGAAGCCAGGCCGCGATCACGGCAACGATCGCGAGCGAGATCCAGATGATGCCGGCAAGGGGTGCGATTTCGTTCTCCCTGACAAGCAATGGAACGGGACTGGCGCTTCCGGGTGGCTGCCAGGTCAGTCCGGAATGGTTGATGAGATAGTTGAGAACGAACCCCAGCAAGAGACCGATCGTGGCTCCGATCAACCCGAGCAACAGGCCCTCGGCGACGAACTGGCGGGTGATACCCAGCTTTCTGACCCCGATGGCGCGCAACGTCCCGATTTCCGGGGTGCGCTCCATCACACTCATGCTCATGGTGTTGACGACGGTGAAGAGCACGATCACCACCATGACGAGCGAAATGAAGGAGAAGATCGCGGACATCATCCCAATGACCTGCCGATAAAAGGGCTGCAGCTCCTTGAGTTCGCGAACCTCCAGATCCAGCCCCTTGCTCTGAATGAGTCCTTCAATGCGCCGTTTCGCCGCATCGATGTCCTCGGTGCGATGGAGTTGCAGCACGATGCCGACCGCCTTTTTCTCGCCACGCCCGTAAAGAAGTTGCTGCGCCAGGTGGAAGTTCATGACGACGAAGGCGTCATCGAGTTCCTTCACCCCTTGCGCCACAGCGGCGTCCACGTAGAAATTGACGACATTCGGTGCCCCGGCGGAGGTGGCCGCCAACAGATCGAGCCGCGGAACGTGGCTCTGCCCGGACTGCTGGGTGGAGCCCTCTCCCGAATCCTTGAGTCCCGCAAAATCGCGCTTGGCGGGTACGCTCGGGCCTGCACCGTTCGCATCGTCTTGAGGCAGCGCGGTGTTCGGGCAATCCGCGATCTTCAAGGCTCCGCAGAGGCGCAAAATCCTCCCGAGACCGACGCCCACGAACCCGTGAGTTTCATCGAGCTCGTTCAACGGCGCATCCACCTCTCTCAGTTGGGCGCGAATCTGATGCTCGTCCCATTCGTGCATGCGGTTGTAGTCCTTGGGAATGACTCCCAAGCCCATGAAGGTCTTCGAGGCATCCGACTCGAAATTGCCCGCGATGCCGAAAAGGTTCACGGTGGGCGTCACGACATTGATCAGAGGCTTCAGGACAGGATCGTCCTTCACGAGCTGAAGGACGGTCTCGTAATGCGGAATGCCGTAGGCCGCCGGATTGCCGCTGCCGTACTTGAAGTACCCCTCGCGGTAGATCGCCAGGTGCCCTGACCGGACCACATTCTGGGTTTCGATCTGTACGAATATCTCCGAGACGAACGCTCCGAAAACGAGCGTTGCCATGGCGCCGATCGCGATGGCCGAGATGGTCATCACAGACCGGCGCACATTGCGCGTGATGTTGCGCGCAGCAATCTTGATAGTGCTCATGAGTGTGCCGTCCGGTGTTCGAGCAGTTCGCCATCGCGGATGGAGAACACCTCTTCCGCGTGGGAAATCAGCTGAGGATCGTGGGTGGAAAAAACGAAGGTGGCCCCGTGCTCGTGCTGTACCTGACGCATGAGATCGATGATGGCGGCCCCGGTCTGGGAATCGAGATTGGCTGTCGGCTCATCCGCAAGCACCAGCGTCGGGCCCTTGACCAAAGCCCGCGCGATCGCAACCCGCTGTTTCTGACCGCCGCTCAATTGGTTAGGTCGGTGATTCCTGTGTTCGACAAGCCCCACCGACTTCAAGATTTCGAGAGTGCGTCGCTTGCGCTCGGTCGGCCGCACCCCGAGAAGCACCAAGGGGTACTCGACATTCTCGTAGGCCGAAAGCACCGGAATCAGATTGAAGTTCTGGAAGATGAACCCGATCTTCCGGGCGCGAAACTCCGACAGTTCATCATCCGACTTCGCGCCGATCTTCTCCCCGCCGATCTCGAGGACACCGGCAGTGGGCCTATCAAGACAGCCGATGAGATTCAGGAGTGTGCTTTTCCCACTGCCCGAGGGTCCCAGGATCATGGAAAACCGCTGAGGCGGAATCCCGAAGCTCACGGATTTGAGCGCCTCGACCGGCACATCGCCCAGTCGATATGTCTTGGAGACGCCATGGAAGCGAACCGCAGCCTCTGCGCCAGAGGTAGAGCTTTGAATGGGAATGGCTATCGCCATGGAAGAAACTCCTCGTCGGCTGCTGATCGGCGATGCTTCGATCGCTTTTGTGCAACTTGAATGGCCAGGGTGAATCGGACGCATGGGGCTCGCGCTGAGCGCACGGACAGGGCTAGCCACGTACCAGAACAGTGCGTGCATCCAGTGCGCTGGTGTCCTCGACATGAGCGATGCTGTGCTCGCGCTGCCAGACCTTCGACTCGGGTGCGAACTGCGGTCGCGACGGGAATGGCCTGCGCAAATCGCGATCGTATTTGTCGAGATTGAAGCCGGACCTGAGCGGGGCGATCATGAACTGGGCGAACTGGCGGAACCGGTTTCCGAGCGTGCGCTGGTTGCCCGGCAGCGCTGCGTAGCGGCGCGCTATCGTCTCGAAGTCCTCCGGCGGGCGGCCCGTTACGTCGAGCACGTCAGTCGTGGGCGCGCCGAGTTCAAATGCTCCGCGCTTGTGATCGTCGATGTAGTAGCGAACGCCGCTGATCAGATCGATCGGCAAGCCGCCCAGGCGTGCGGACTTCATGAATAGCCAGGCGGGCGTCGGCAGGACTTTGACCGATCGACCTACGGCCCGGCCAATCGCCTGTGCCATGTCCTTGGCATCGAGGAGTTCGGGCCCGGTGGGGTGATAGCTCTTCCCGGCGTGCCGTGCAGGGTCCATCAATGCCGCAACGGCTACCCGCGCGATGTCCTCGTTGGAGGCAGGCGCATTGCGGCTATCGCCGTAAACCCACGGAAATACACCGAGGTTTGCCGCATATCCCGTCAGCATCAAATACGAATCTGCGAAAAAACCCGGATTGACGATCGTATGCGCTATGCCGGGCGTCATGGCGAACAATTGATTCACCAGCCAGAGCTGGCGGGTCATGAGTGACGGATGCGAGGGGCTCGCCAGCCACTGAGTCAGTCCGACGATGTGTTCCAGTCGGGCCTCTCTGGCGGCAACTGCGAAAGCTACGGCGCCCTGGATCATGTACGGATCGAAAGGCGGGCAGAAATACGCCCCCTGGGCGTCCTTCAGTGCGTCGCCGACGCGCTCGACATCGCTCATGTCGGCGACAACGACTTCCGCGCCTTGCGCCCGCAGTCCCGCGCTGCGGCCATCTTCGCCGTGGACCATGGCGCGGACGCGATAGCCGGCCTTCAGCAATTCGGCAGCCACCACGCTACCCGTCTTCCCGGTCGCACCGGTCACGAAGATTCTGGGCTTGGTCGTCATCGTTTCCTCCTTAACAGGCTTGGCTGTTTTTGGTACGGTGGACCAATCAACCATTGGTACCGTTTGGTACCAAACAGCATGGTACCGCTTGGTACCAATGTCAAGAGGAACGAAATGACTACTCCATCGAGGTCGAAACGACCCCAACAAAGCGGCGATGAGGCCGCGGTACGCGGACGTATCCTCGAGGCCGCCTTCGCGGCATTCATGAAAAATGGCTACGCGGCGGCCAGCACGAACGAAATCGCCACACATGCGCGAGTTTCGAAGCGCGAGCTTTATGCACTGGTCGGCAACAAGCAGGAAATGCTGATCGCTTGCATCAGCGAGAGGGCCAAGCGATTGCAGGTACCCGCTGAGCTGCCGGTACCGCACGATCGTGAGACTCTCGCGCGCATTCTGTCTGCCTTCGGCACGCAGCTGGTTCGCGAAATTAGCGACCCGACGGTCATCGCGGTTTTTCGACTGGCAATCGCTGAAACGACACAAGCACCCGAAGTGGCGCGTACGCTCGATGCCATAGGAGGGGGAACCAGCCGTGCCGCCTTGCGTAAAATCATGACTCAGGCGCAAAAAGCGGGACTGCTCGATAGCCGTCCCACTGAGCTCGTCGAGCAGTTCTATGGGCTGCTTATGGGAAACCTGATGACGGGCCTGCTGCTAGGCGTCGTTGAGCGACCAAAGCCGCGGGAGATCGCCCTACGCGCTCGTCATGCGACGGATGCTTTCCTTCAACTCCATCCGGGCGCCAATAACGCCCCAGTTTGAATTCCGACTTTAGGGTGGAACCCGACATGGTCAGTGCGATCGAAAAGGTGCACACCGAGACGAACGATCGATGCCAAAAGCAAGGTGAAAGCGACCAGCTCGACGTCGGTGCCGACAAACCGGAACGTGACGCACCAATTGCCATTAACCCCATACATGCCGGTGGCTTTTCAGCACCCCGTTGAGGGGGTGAGGCTTGTAGCCAGGTTGGTGCAGTTCCCCCGGCGACATCGCTGCATCGGGCGCCGCCAAAATGCGGCCGGGCCTGGCAGCCAACTCGCCGCCAGATCCATCAGCGGTGCTGGTCAGCAATGGTTATTTCCAATCGGTGATCTGGTTGGGATGCCAAGGGGAAAATGTTCCTTGTCATAGTCCGATCCAATTCAACGGTGGGTTCTGCCATGGATGAAAAATAGCGAGTCAGCTTGAGTCAGCCCGAGTTTGCATGAACCGGCAACCACTGATTTCGGGGGTACTGTTCACGTTGCCGAGGTGCCTAAGATAGCTCAGCCTTCCTTGACCGGTGTCCGTCGCCCGGCCGCAAGGCGACCCATGCCCAGAGGCGCATATGAATGCTGTCGTCGCAAATCCAGAGGTCGCGCTGCTGTCTGCCTTCTTGCGCGAGAAACAAGTCGAGTCGATAGAGCCGATCCTGTTGGCCCAAGAGATTACTTCACTCAAGGCGCTGCAGGATCTCCTGGCGGACAAGTCGATGAAGAATGGCGTCATCAAGGAATGGCTGGGTGAGAAACCCACCTTCGGACGCAAGCTGCAAGCCGAGCGTTTCAGAAAACTCAAGGTCGACGATGTCGCAACCGCGATCATGGTCGCTCAGCAGAAGGCGGAAGATGCGGCCGAGGTCGCAAAGCGGGAAGCCGCAGCGGCGAACGAGCCTGAGAATGTAACGTCGAAGGCCAACGACGAGCTTAAGGCCTATCTGCAAAAAGAGGGCGTCCCACCCAGCCATGTCCCGGTATACGAGAAGCACGGCGTCACTTCGATGCAGGCCCTGCAAAGCCTGTGCAAGAAGCCGAACGCCCGCAAGAGCCTCGTCGACGACCTGCGTAACGGCTGTGTAATTGGCAAAAAGCGCTACCCGTCCGCACCGGCCAGCGCCGAGCAAGTCGAGAATCTTTCGCCACGCGATCTGCGCGATGCGATCAAAAACCAACAGCTGACCGAGAAAAATGGGCCGCTATCGGACGAATTCAAGCAACGGGAAGGTAAGTTGAAGGAAGCCGTCAGGCAGGTGGAGGAATTGCGCGCGACGTGTGCCAAGGACGCCAGCGCCAATGCCGAGGCCGTGCTGAAGCAGGCCATGACAAATCTGGAAACGGTGCTCAAGGAGAGCGACTCGGAGCCGGTGCTGAAAAAGCTCAAGGGCAGCTATTCCGACATCAAGAGCCTGGATGATGCGCTGGCCAACGCCAGCAAAGAGCTGAACGGAAAGGTCGCGCAGGAACTGGTGGCTTCGCTCAAGGACGTCAAGGAACTCGATGCCGCGCAGCTTGCCGATGCCAACGATCTATTCCGCGGTGTGCTGTGGAAGGCGGGCGAGATCGCCGACGTCAGCGGCTCTGATCTGGTCAGCCATACCTGCAAGCTGACCAAAGAACACACCAGGAAAGAAGACACCTTTTCATACGCGAGCCAGGAATCCTATGAATACGCGAGCAAGACCGTCGATCGTTCTGCTTCCACATTCAGCACTTCGAACAAGCTCAGCGGCGCCACGTTTCTTGGCAGCGGGATAGGCGCGATCAGCGCAGCCGGGGGACACGCACGGGCGAAATTGGACTATAACGCCACCGAGAAGGCCGCGAGCAGCAGCTCCGCCTGCCGCATCAAGTCACACAAGATATGGATGACCCGCGGATGCATAACCATTCCCAGGGACCAGGTACGGCTGAGCCACGAGGCGAGCGAAGCGCTGCATTTCATCGCAACGGCCGATGCCAGCGAGCAAGAGACGTACGCCCTCGCGTTCCTGGTTAACTTCGGCAGCCATTTCTACGCGAAGGCGTTACTTGGCGGTCGTTATGAGCTCATCGCGACGGCCACGGCAACCACCAGCGAACAACTGGAGGGCATCGACTCTGCAGTCAGTACGGTGTCGAACTGGCAGGTCTCTGCGGCCGGCAGTTATGTCGGGCTAGGCGGCATGTTTTCCGGTTCATCGGCCAACCAGGGTGGCCGCGATGCCGCCAGCGGCAGGTCTACCACCGAGCGGAAGTCGATGCGCACCGAAGACGTCCGCACCAGCACCGAAGTCTTCGGCGGCCTGGACCAGCTCTCCGTGGATCACTGGAAACAGAGCCTGGAGAAAAACACGCTCTGGCACGTCATCGACCGCGATGATCCCATGGCGGTTTGGTCCTTGCTGGCATTATCAACGCTCAGGGACGTGGCGCCGGATGCGAAAGCCGTGCTGACCAAACTGCTGGAGCGCGTGTGGGTGCAGCAGGTCTTCGTACCTTCGCTGGAGGACATCAATCCGCAGCTGCCCAAGGTGCCGGCGCTCGCCAAGGCCACTACGGTGCTGGAACTGGAACAGGCCCTGGCGGCGATCTGGGCACCGCCGGCGATGCAGGTGGCCTGCTTCCGCGAGCGATTCTCGCCGGCGAGTCATTTCCGCAAAACTTTTACGCTGCCGCAGGGCTATAAGATCCTATCCGGCGGCGTCACTTCGCTGAACCAGCACAAGGGTAACTTCCTTGTTTGCAGTTACCCCATCTACGAACCATCATCCAAGACCTGGTTCTGGCGCGCGGACATGAAAGACATCGACCATGTTTCCGCCGAAGAGCACGAAATTGCGGTGCTCGCCGTCTACGACCCGGATGATCGATGGGATGTGTGTCTTTTTGAGACCTCCAGCTCGCGGGCGGAAACCGCACACACGCTGGTGGCCGGCGAACGCACGGGCTACCTGATCACCGGCGGCGGGGCCAAGGTCGACGATTTCAGCAACGTCGTGATCACCGCGTGCGGTTTCGTCGCCGCATCCGCCGCCAAGGCCGGCGCTACGGCCCAACCGACGCCACGCGATGGCTTTCTGGCCAGCTCCGGCAGCTGTCGGACAAACAAGGCGCACGTGCTCACCGCCATCGCGATCGGCATACGGGCACGCGACGGCTCGCTCATCGAGCCAACCTATCTCACCAAGCTTCTGCCAAAGGGTGGGCATCAGGACGCCACGCTTACCGCCGGCGAGGGTGTCATTGGTGGGGGTGCTTGCCTCAGAGAGAGTGTGGCGAACTTCCTGACTGGCTCATGTCCCGTCATCGACGCCCGCGGCACGGCGATCGGCTGGATGGCCTCCAGCAAAGACCATATAGAAGCTTGCCACGCGGAAATGGAAATCGTCGCTGTGAAACTGAAAAACGTGAAGACGACTTACGTCAAGCCCATGCAGCCCGCGGTGGCGCAATAGCAGCGCCCGGCCGCCCGGTCACCGCACTGAACCATTAACCCGACAGCCACACGTTAACCCGACAACCACGGATACCTATCATGCCTACTCCTCTGCGCAATCTTCTCGAAGGATACGAAGGCAAACCGACTATGGGCCTCCAACACGCCGGCGATAGCCTGCTTAAAGTCGCGGTGGTGGCGGGCCGAGTCGACGACATCGAGGTCGCGAAAAGCTACTTCGATGAGGACGGCAAACCGCTGACAACCATTGTCAAAAGCATTCACGACTACTGGGGCAAGACCCACGGCAGCCTGAAAGGGCCAGTGCAAAACGGCAAGAACGCATTGGAGCCTTGGCTGACAGGCGCCATCATCGAGCGCTACAACCTGAGCAACGACAAGGTGGTCAGAAGTCTTGCCGATTTCGTCCTCAGTGTGGTCACGGACGGATTCGTCGGCAAGGACACCACCGGAACCCAAATGGGCAACTTCACCGAAAAATGGCGAGGTGGCGGCTTTGGCTAGTAAGCGTTCGCTCAGACCGACTTCAGACGGCGGCGCGGATAGCGACGCACCGGCCGCGGTATTTCGACCGAGTAGAGCTTTCCATCACCGAACTTGACGGACCGTATGACGAGCTTCTCGGGCTTCGTGATGCTTCCTGCTGGACTAAGTCGAGACAAAAGACGACGGTAGACAAACCCTTGTAAACCTCCAGCAAAAATTGCAACACCGGAACACAAGAAAAGCCCGCCAAATGGCGGGCTCTTTGGAAAAACGCAACACTACTTCTGACGGTGTTTCCTAGAACGGAATCTCGTCGTCCGCGAAGCCGCTGTCGGCCGGTGCCGGCGACGGCCGCGAACCACCACGGTCATCGTTGCCGCGCGACGGGCTGCCGTAGTTGCCGCCGCCCTGGCGCTGACCGCCAGCGCTGCTCGGCGGGCGCTCACGCTGTCCACCACCACCGCCACCACCGCCGCCTTCATTGCCACCGAGCATCTGCATCTCGCTGGCGATGATGTCGGTCGAATATTTCTCGACACCGCTCTTGTCGGTGTACTTGTCGGTGCGCAGCGAGCCTTCGATGTAGACCTGCCGGCCCTTCTTCAGGTACTCGCCGGCGATCTCGGCCAGCCGGCCGAACATCTTCACGCGGTGCCACTCGGTGCGCTCCTGCTTCTCGCCGCTCTGCTTGTCGGTCCAGCTTTCCGACGTGGCGATGCTCAGCGAGGCAATTGCCGTACCGCTGGTGGTGTAACGCACCTCGGGATCGTTGCCGAGGTTGCCGACCAGAATCACTTTGTTGATGCCGCGTGCCATGGGATGTCCTCTGTTGAGCCGGCCGTACGTAAGGGGTGGTTACGGCCGGAGTGGTGAATCTGGCTGACTATCATAACCTCGCCGGCCACCGAATCCACCTGCGGAAACCCCGCCCCGGCGTGGGCCGACTCCGACGCGGACCGTCTGCGCCGCAAGGCAGGTGCTGCAAGGATTCCGGCCACCGCCGGCGGCGGCCCCGGCCGCTTCAGGTGACGATGAAACGGTGGCCGACCCCCGGCTCGGTCTTCAGCCAGCGCGGATTGGCCGGGTCGTCGCCCAGTTTCTGGCGCAGCTTGCCGATCACGATGCGCAGATACTGGCTGTCGCTAGTGTGGGTCGGACCCCACACTTCGCGCAGCAGTTGCTGCTGGGTGACCACGCGGCCGGCGTGGCGCAGCAGCATCGCCAGCACAGCGAATTCCTTGCGCGTCAGCGCCAGCGGCGCGCCGTCCAGGCTCACTTCGCGGCGGGCCAGGTCGATGCTCAGCCGACCATCGTCGTAGCGCGGCGGCACCTCCGGTTCGCCCGACCGGTTGCGCAACAACGCGCGCAGCCGCGCCATCAGCTCCTGGATGCCGAACGGTTTGGTCATGTAGTCGTTGGCGCCGCGATCGAGCGCCCGCACCTTCTCGCTCTCGGCATCGCGCACCGACAGCATCAGCACCGGCAGCTGGCTCCACTGGCGCAGCTCGGCCAGCACGGCATGGCCTTCCATGTCGGGCAGGCCGATATCGAGGATGATCAGATCCGGTGTGCGCGTAGCCGCCAGCGCCAGGCCCTCGGCAGCCGTCGCCGCCAGCAGTACCTCATAGCCCTCGGCGCGCAGTCCGATGTCGAGGAAACGGCGGATCTGCGCCTCGTCGTCGATCACCAGGATGCGCGCAGCGGCTGAGGTCATAGGGGTGGCGTCATGGGATAGGCGTCAGGAGTTTGGCGTCACTGCTCGACATCGGGCGGCGGCGGCAACGGCAGGCTGATGCGGATGGTGGTGCCGATGCCGTCGCCGGGCAAGGCCTCCACGCTGCCGCCGTGCGCGCCGATCATGCCGCGGCAGATCGCCAGCCCCAGCCCGGTGCCCTGCGGTGCGCGGTCGCCGCGCGACACCGAGTAGAACATGTCGAAGATGCGCACCCGCTCATCCTCCGGAATGCCGGGGCCGCGGTCCTTCACGTCGATCAGCAGGCGTTCGCCGCTGCTGTGCACGGTCACCCGCACTGCTTCGCCTGGCGGTGAGAACCGCGCGGCGTTCTCCAGGATATTGAACAGCGCCTGCTCGATCAGCGCGGGATGCACGTAGAGAAGCACGGTATCCGGCGGACTTATCGTCTCCACCCGCAGCTCTGGGAACAGCTTGCGCAGGCGGGTCACTGCGGCGGCGACGATCTCGGCGCTGTCGGTCCAGTCGCGGTTGAGTTTCAGCGTGCCATGGCCGAGCCGGGTCATGTCGAGCAGGTTCTGGATGTAGCGATCCAGCCGCTGACCCTCGCCGAGGATGGCCTGCAACAGATCGCGACGTTCTTGCGGTGGAAGTTTTTCTTCGTAGCTGATCAAGGTGCCGGCGGCGCCGATCATCGAGGCCAGCGGCGAGCGCAGGTCGTGTGACACCGACGACAGCAGCGCGTTGCGCAGGCGTTCGGTCTCGCCCTGCACCCGTGCCCCTTCGAGTTCGTCGGACAGTTGTGCGCGTTCCAGCGCCTGACCGATGTCCTGCGTCATCGCCAGCGCGAGGCTGCGCCGGTCGGGATCGGGCTCACTCATCGCCGGATCGAAACGCAACGCCACCGCGCCCAGCGGACGGCTTTCGCTGCCCAGCGGCAGCACCCAGTAGGGCGCTGCGTTCAAGGTGTCGGTGAAACGGCCGGCCTGCTCGCCATGCCGGTCGCTCCAATCGGCCGCGGCCAGGTCCTGGGCTGACAACGCGCGTTCCGGTGGCGCGCTGGCCACCACCCTCAGCACCTGCTCCGCATCGCGGGCGAGGATAGCCGCCTCGCAGCGCAGCGCGTGCGCCAGCGCCTTGCTTCCGGCATCGCGGATGCCGTCGGCGTCGGTACTGGCAGTCAGCTGCTGACCGAGCACAAGTAGTGCACGCGCCTGCACGTGCGCACCACGCAATGATTCCACCTGGCTGGCCAGCCGCGTGGCCAGACGGCTGCAGACCAGTGCCGCCAGCAGGAACAATGTCACCGTCAGCACATCGTCGGGGCTGCTGATCTCCAGCGTGTAACGCGGCGGCGCAAAGAAAAAATTGTCGCCGAGAAAGCACAGAACAGCCGTATAGACGGCCACGGCCATGCGCGTGCGCACCGCCACCACCAATACCGCGGTGAGAAAGATCAACGACAGGTTAGCCACTGACAGGTAGCGGTCGGCGATGAATGCCAGACCGAACGCGATCAAGGTGGCAAGCGTGGCGTAGACGTATTCGCCACGCGAACCGCGCGTAGACAGCAGGCGCAACCGGCGGCGAGCTTTCGCCCGCTCGGTCGGTGTGGCGATGATGGTCAGCTCCATGTGTGCGCCACGGCGCAGCAGCAACTGGGTCAGCGAGCGACCCAGCATGCGCGCCACCACCCGTTCCCGGGTACGGCCAATGATGATCTGACCAACGCCTTCGCGGTCCGCGTGCGCCAATAGTTCGTCAGCGATTGCATGGCCGCGCAGGATGATCGTCTGGCCGCCGAGCCGGCGCGCGAGACGCATGGCCGCGTCCAGCTGTTCGCGCCGTGCAGGATCCATCCGGGCTCCGGTATCGACGTAGGCCACACTCCACGGCGCACCACGCCGCTCTGCAATGCGCCTTGCCACGCGCACCAGATACTCGCTCTGGCCATGCCCATCGATCGCCGCCAGCACCCGGCGGCGCACCGTCATCGCGCTGCCACGCGCCAGCATGTGCTCACGCAGATCGCTGTCTACGTGGCCGGCGATGGTCTCCAGCGCAAGCTCGCGCAAGGCGGCCAGATTGGTCGGCGAGAAGAACGCGTCGAGCGCGGCGGCGGCCGTCTCCGGCACATACACCTTGCCCTGCTTGAGGCGGCCGATCAGCTCTCGCGGCGGCAGGTCGACCAGTACGATGTCGCGCGCGCGGTCGAGGAACGCATCCGGCACCGTCTCGCGCACGGTGATGCCGGTGATACGCCGCACCTGGTCGTTGAGGCTTTCCAGATGCTGCACGTTGAGCGCGGTATACACCTCGATGCCGGCATCGAGCAGCTCCGCGATGTCCTGCCAACGCCGCTCATGGCGACCGCCCGGCAGGTTGCGATGGGCCAGCTCGTCGACCAGCAGCACGGCCGGCTTGCGCGCCAGCGCGGCATCGAGGTCGAACTCGGTGAAGTCGCGGTCGTGGTAACGCACGGGCCGGCGCGGCAGCACTTCCATGCCGTCCAGCAAGGCCGCGGTTTCGGCGCGGCCGTGCGTCTCGACTAGGCCGACCACCACGTCCACGCCTTGCCGCTTCAGCTCGCGCGCGGCGGACAGCATCGCGTAGGTCTTGCCGACACCGGGCGCGGCGCCGAGAAAGATCTTCAGTCGATGGTTGCGCTCACCGAGCCCGGTGCTCAGCAGGGCATCGGCACGCGCTTCGCGGGAAGGTTCGGTCATGTGCTGGCAGGTCCGGTGGATGGCGCTACGTTAGCGCGATCAGCTGCCGTGCGTGCGCGGCATATCCAGCGCGAGGTTGAGTCGCAGCACGTTGACGCGCGGCTCTCCCAGTATGCCGAGCTGGCGTCCGCTGGTGTATTCGTTCACCAGCGCCTGCACCTGCGCGCTGCTCAGCCCACGTGCCCTGGCGACGCGATCCAGCTGGTACTGCGCTGCCGCCTGGCTGATCTCCGGGTCGAGTCCGCTGCCCGAGGCGGTGACCAGATCCACCGGCACCGGCGCGGTGTTGCCCGGATCCGCAGCACGCAGCGCGGTGACGCGCTGCTTCACCGCATCGGCGAGGGCCGAATGGGTCGGACCTTGATTGGATCCGGATGACGCATTGGCGTTGTAAGGGTTCGGCGTGGTGGCCGACGGACGGCCCCAGAAATATTTCGGGTCGGTGAACGACTGGCCGATAAGCGCGGAGCCGACCGGCTTGCCGTCCCTCTCGATCAGGCTGCCGTTGGCCTGGTGGGGGAAAACCAGCTGGGACAGCCCGGTGGCGGCCAGCGGGTACAGCACGCCGGTGATCACGGTCAACACCAGCAACAGCATGAAGGATTGGCGCAACAGTTTGAACATGGGATTGCTCCGGTCAGAACGTGCCTTGCAGCATCACGAAACCGCGGGTACCGCCGACATTGCGGGTGTCGTTGGCGTTGAGGAAGCTGGACGTACGGCGGTAGAAGTCTGCGTTGGTGGCCCGGGTGATACCGCCGCTCAACGACCAGTGGCCATTCCACTGGTACTTCAAGGTGGCGCCGAAGTCGCTGTAGCTCGGGTTGCGCGCACCGTCGGCCAGTGGCACCGCCAGCGTGGTGGTGTAATGCGTGTGGCCCGCATGCAGGGCTACGCTCCACACGTCGTTCAACGGAATCGCGGCATCCAGCTGCAGATAGTCCGTACCCTTCGAATCGCCGGTATAGCCCTGCTCGGTATCGACGCCGAAGTAATCGGTGAGCGCACGGTTGTATTTCAGCGTGAACTGTTTCCAGGTCAGCGCGGCATTCGCCTCCAGCGTATTCAGCGAGCGCGCGGCCAGACCGGCCTGATCCAGATTGGCGCCCGGATACACATAGCCGTAGAGACCTGCGCGCCACGACCAATCGTTGTCGATGGACTGGCCGTAGCTCGCATACAGATCCAGCTCCATGGCGCCGCCGGGATAGCTCCGCTCACTGATGCTGGAACCCCAGAAACCGGCCGCGAAGCCGTTCGGGTTGGTGTAGTCGGCACCGCCCTGGATCGCCGGTCGGCCCCAGGTCTGGGTGAGGCCGCGGAACATGTAGTCGCTGGTCACCGCGACATTGCCGGTGACCGGACTGGCCGGCGCACCGTCAGCCTGTGCCGCCGTGATGCCGGCGAAGGAGAAAAGGGCTGCCGCAGCAACGAGGGAACGCAACTTCATCGTGATAACTCCGGCGTCTAACCCGCGGTGGGCGGCGCTCATCGTGGTAAAGGAAAACGGCATCAGATACCGGCGTAGCCGCCGAGGGTGTAGTCGTCGTCGCATGCGACGACGTCATCGACCACGGCACGCGGCAGTTGCACCACGTGCGCTGCGTGCGTTGCCTGCATCGGCAGCACGATCACCACGTCGCAGTCGGCATCGTTGGCACATAGACGCAGCTGCATCTCGGGATGGGTGTCGTCGGGGAGAGAGACGGATACTTTGAGGGTCCGCATGACTTGGCTTTCCGAAAGGGGGTTTCGCGCGGCCGACGCCCGCCGGCCACGCGATGGATCTACGCTCAGGCCAGGTGCAACACCACCAGCAGCAAGTCGATGAGCTTGATGCCGAGGAACGGCACCAGCACGCCGCCGAGTCCGTACACCAGCAGGTTGCGGCGCAGCAGCGCGCCGGCGCCGAGCGCGCGGTACTTCACGCCCTTGAGCGCGAGCGGGATCAGAAAAATGATGATCAGCGCGTTGAAGATCACCGCCGAGAGAATCGCGCTCTGCGGTGTGGCCAGATGCATTACGTTGAGCGCGTTCAACGCCGGATAGGTGGTGGCGAACGCGGCCGGGATGATCGCGAAATACTTGGCGATGTCGTTCGCGATCGAGAACGTGGTCAGCGAGCCGCGGGTGATCAGCATCTGCTTGCCGATCTCGACCACTTCGATCAGCTTGGTCGGGTTGGAATCGAGGTCGACCATGTTGCCGGCCTCTTTCGCTGCCTGCGTGCCGGTGTTCATCGCCACCGCCACATCGGCCTGCGCCAGCGCCGGTGCGTCGTTGGTGCCGTCGCCGCACATCGCTACCAGGCGGTTCTCGGCCTGGATGTCGCGGATCAGCTTGAGCTTGGCTTCCGGCGTGGCCTCGGCCAGGAAATCATCGACGCCGGCCTCGGCCGCAATTGCCGCGGCGGTGAGCGGGTTGTCGCCGGTGATCATGATGGTCTTGATGCCCATCTTGCGCATCTCGGCGAAACGCTCCTTGATGCCGCCCTTGACGATGTCCTTCAGCTCGATCACGCCCAGCGCAGTCGTGCCTTCGGTAACGATCAGCGGGGTGGCGCCGCGACGTGCGATGTCCTCGGCCGACCGCTTGATCAACGGCGGCAGGTGGCTCCCGATGGATGTCAGGTAACGCTCCACTGCGTCCAACGCACCCTTGCGGATCTGTCGGCCGTCCACGTCCACGCCGCTCATGCGGGTTTGTGCAGTGAATGGCACGAAGTGCGCGTGAAGCGCTTCGAGCTGGCGCTCACGCAGGCCGAACCTATCTTTCGCCAGCACCACCACGCTGCGGCCTTCAGGCGTTTCGTCGGCAAGCGAGGCAAGCTGCGCGGCCTCGGCCAGGACACTCTCCTCCACACCCGGCGCCGGATGGAAGGCCGTCGCCTGGCGGTTGCCCAAGGTGATCGTGCCGGTCTTGTCCAGCAGCAGCACGTCGACGTCGCCGGCCGCTTCCACTGCACGGCCGGAAGTGGCGATCACGTTGGCACGGATCATCCGGTCCATGCCGGCGATGCCGATCGCCGACAACAGCGCGCCGATGGTGGTGGGGATCAGGCATACCAGCAGCGCGATCAGCACGGTAAGCGTGATCGGGTTGCCGGCACCGGCCGCCTGCACGCTGTAGATCGAATACGGCAACAAGGTCGCGCAGGCCAGCAGGAAGATCAGGGTGAACTTGGCCAGCAGGATCGTCAACGCGATCTCATTCGGCGTCTTGCGGCGCTTGGAACCTTCCACCATCGCGATCATGCGGTCGAGAAAACTCTCGCCCGGATTGCTGGTGATGCGCACCACCAGCCAGTCGGACAGCAGCTGGGTGCCCCCGGTGACCGCACTGCGGTCGCCGCCGGATTCGCGGATCACCGGCGCGGACTCGCCGGTGATCGCGCTCTCGTTGACGCTGGCCGCGCCCACCACCACCTCACCGTCGCCGGGGATCTGCTCGCCGGCCTCGACCAGCACATGGTGGCCGGTACGCAGCTCGCTGGACGGCACGAAGGTGATCGCGGCATCGCGCTCGGGACTGGCCAGCTTCTTGGCGACCACATCCTTGCGCGAGCTGCGCAATGCATCGGCCTGCGCCTTGCCGCGCCCCTCGGCCAGCGCCTCGGCGAAGTTGGCGAACAGCAAGGTGAACCACAGCCACAGGCTGACCCAAAAGATGAAGCCGGTCGGCGCCTCGCCGTGACCGGCGAGTGCCTGCGCCCACAGCGCCGTGGTAAGCACGCTGCAGACGAACACCACGAACATCACCGGATTGCGGAACTGCATCCGCGGGGAAAGCTTGCGGAACGAATCGGCGACGGCCTTGAGCACCAGCTCGCGATGGAAGCCGCTAGCCGCTTGAGTATGCGAAGTCATGGATCAATGTCCCAGCGAAATCGAATGAACCGACATGAGTTGCTCGGCGATCGGCCCCAGCGCCAGCGCGGGCAGGAAGGTCAGCGCACCCACAACGATCACCACGCAAGCCAGCAGCGTGACGAACAGCGGCGTATGCGTGGGCAGCGTGCCGGCGGACTCCGGCACATGGCGCTTGGCGGCCAGCGCGCCGGCCATGGCCAGCATCGCCACGATCAGCGGGAAACGCGCCAGGAACATGCAAATGCCCAGCAGCACGTTCCAGAACGGCGTGTTGGCGGATAGCCCGGCAAACGCGCTGCCGTTGTTGTTGGAAGCCGAGCTGACCGCGTACAGCATCTCGCTGAAGCCGTGCGCACCGGGGTTGGCGATGCCTGCAACACCCGCCGGCGCCATCACCGCAATGGCCGTGCCGATCACCACCAGCGCGCACGGCAGCAGCACCGCGAGGCTGGCCATCTTCATTTCGTAGGCTTCGATCTTCTTGCCCAGGTATTCCGGCGTGCGGCCCACCATCAGGCCGGCGATGAACACCGCCACCACGGCGAAGGCGAGCATGCCGTAGAGACCCGAACCGACACCACCGAAGATCACCTCGCCCAGTTGCATCAGCCACATCGGCACCAGCCCGCCGATCGGGGTGAACGAGTCGTGCATCGCGTTCACCGAGCCGTTCGAGGCGGCGGTGGTGGCGGTGGCCCAGATCGTGGAATTGACGATGCCGAAGCGGGTCTCCTTGCCTTCCATGTTGCCGCCGGCCTGCAGCGCCGAGGCATGCTGGTCGACACCGAGATGGGCGAGCAGCGGATTGCCGGCCTGCTCGGCTGCCGTGCAGGCCAGCAGCAGCGGTATGAAGATCACCAGCATCACCGCCAGCAGCGACCAGCCCTGGCGACGGTCGCCGACCATCTGGCCGAAGGTGTAGCAGAGCGCGGCCGGGATCAGCAGGATCGCCAGCAGCTCGGCGAAGTTGCTCAGCGGCGTGGGATTCTCGAACGGGTGCGCCGAGTTCACATTGAAGAAGCCGCCACCGTTGGTGCCCAACTGCTTGATCGCGATCTGCGAGGCCGCAGGCCCCATCGGCAAGGTCTGCGTGCCGACCTGCACCGGTTTCATCAACGCGTTGCCGGCGGCATCCTTTTCCGGGTTGCCCGCCGCATCCAGCGCCGGCTCGCTGACCGTGGTGGCCTGCAACGCCGACACATCGAGATACGGCTTGAAGTTCTGCACCACACCCTGCGATACCAGCAACAGCGTCAGCAGCAGCGACAACGGCAATAGCAGGTAAAGCGTGCTGCGCGTCAGGTCGACCCAGAAGTTGCCGAGACCCGCCGCACTGCGGCGGCTGAAGCCGCGAATCACCGCGATCAGCACCGCGATGCCGGTGGCTGCGGAAACGAAGTTCTGCACCGCCAGACCCAGCATCTGGGTCAGGTAGCTCATCGTCGATTCGCCGCCGTAGCCCTGCCAATTGGTATTGGTGGCGAAGCTGATCGCCGTGTTCATCGACGAATCCGCCGACACCGCACCAAAGTGCTGCGGATTCAGCGGCAGCCACGGCTGCAGACGTTGCAGCGCGTATACCACCAGAACCCCGAGAATATTGAATAGCAGCACGGCCAGCGCATAGCGCTTCCAGCCCATGTCCTCGTCGGCTCGAATGCCGCAAAGGCGATAGATGAAACGCTCGCTGCCGGCGCCGATGCGGGTGACGCGGTTGGGCGTGTCGGAAAACAGCGCGGCGATGTAGCCGCCCAGCGGCTTCACCAGCAATACCAGCACGGCCAGATAGAGACCCATCTGGAGATAGTCGTTGGTAGTCATTCGAACCACTCCGGCTTGAGCAAGGCCACGCACAGATAGCCGGTCAGCGCCAGCGCGATCAGCGCGGCGAACACGTAAAGGACATTCATGGGCGGAAACTCACGCGGGAATGGCAGGAAGGAAAAGGCGCGGCAATCATTTGCGCGGGCCCAGCCGATCGCAGATCAGCGCAAAACCCAGCGTGGCCGCGCACAGCACCAGCAGGAACAGCAGATAGACGAAATCCATCGACGTCGACTCCGGAAGAGAACGACGCGCACTGTAGGAAGTGCCGTATAAGAACGGGGTATCGCGGCGGCGTCTACGCGTATAGAACGCGTAAAGTTTTTTGGACGCCGGGTTAGCCTGTGGATCAGGCGGTCATGTTCAGACGGCGATGTGCAGCCCGTCACCGCCGTCCGTCGTGGACTCCGACGGCAGCCGCTCGATCGCATAGCCGGCCGAATCCCACGCATCGAGCCCACCCAGCAACGGGCGCACGCGCCGGTAGCCGATCGCCATCAGCATCTGGGCGGCCTTCGCAGCGGAAACTTCGTTCGGGCAGCTGCAGTAGATCACCAGCTCGTGATCCGACGGGATGCCGCTCAAGACCTGATCGACGCTGTCCAGATCGGCCAGCAAGGCGCCGGGGATGATACGCGTGTCGAGCAGGCGCGCGGCCTGCGAACGCACGTCGACCACAATGGGAGTCTGGCCCGCGGCAATGGACTCGTTCAACTCGTCCACCGTGATGCGCGCCATGCGCAAGGCGATCAACAGGCGGCGGCGCTGCCACCATTTGGCGGCGATATAGAGCCCAAGCAAAACCAGCAGCAACTCGAACGCCAGCGTGCCGGCGCTTGCCAGCGCCGCCAGCACCACGTCGATCTGCGCGGCAAACGCGTAGCCCAGCCCCACCGCAAGGCCTGCCCACAACAGCGAGCCAAGCCCGTCCAGCAGCAGAAACGTAGGGACGCGCAGGCCCATCGCGCCCACCAGCGGCGGTGCCACCGTGGACAGACCCGGCACGAACTTGGCGACCAGCAGCACCCGTCCCCGCCAGCGCTGGAAGCGCAGCTCGGACTGCTTCACGCAGGAGTCGGGCGACAGCGAGATGCGGCAGAGCGTACGCATCACGCCGGCCCCGAAACGCCTCCCGGCCCAGTACCAGGCCAGGTCGCTGAGCAGGCATGCCAGTACCGCGGCCAGCACCACGGCAGACACCGGCAACTTGTCGTTGGCCGCCAGCGCGCCGGCCACAATCATGGTGGGCACCGCCGGTACGGGTACGCCGGCCTGCTCCACCAGCACGTTGAAGAACACCAGCAGCAAGCCGTATTGGGCGATCAACGCGATGATTTCATGGGCCATCGGAGCGGTACTCGATGCGTGTTCGCTAACTGCAGGACACTGATGATTGGGCCGGCGAATGGCTATTGCAAACCCCTGGCGAGACCGCCGCCGCGTTTGCGGCGACATACCGGGGCGCAATTTTTCGCACGGCCCTATAATCGCTACGATACGCCGCCTTGAAGCCCCCATGACCCTGATGCCCGCCGCCGCCAGCCGCCCTGCCGACTTCGCCCATGTGCGTGACCTCGCCGCTGCCGACATGCAACGCGTCGATGCACTGATCCGCCAGCGGCTGTCTTCCCACGTGGTGCTGATCAACCAGATCGCCGACCACATCATCGCCAGCGGCGGCAAGCGGCTGCGCCCGATGCTGCACGTGCTGGCCGCCGGTGCCGCAGGCTACACCGGCGAACAGCAGATCAAGCTGGCGGCGGTGATCGAGTTCATCCACACCTCGACCCTGCTGCACGACGACGTGGTCGACGAGTCCGACCTGCGCCGCGGCCGCAAGACGGCGAACGCGCTGTGGGGCAACGCTGCCAGCGTGCTGGTCGGCGATTTCCTGTATTCGCGCTCGTTCCAGCTGATGGTGGAACTGGACGATATGCGGATCATGCGCATCCTCGCCGACACCACCAACACGATCGCCGAGGGCGAGGTGCTGCAGCTGCTCAACATCGGTAACGCCGACGTCGGCGAAGCGGCTTATCTGGCGGTGATCGAGCGCAAGACCGCGGTGCTGTTTGCCGCCGCCACCGAACTCGGCGGCATCCTCGGCGGCCTGCCGGAAACCCAGGTGGCCGCACTGCGCCGCTACGGCATGGAGCTCGGCTACGCGTTCCAGATCGCCGACGACCTGCTCGACTACCTCAGCGATGCCGGCACCCTGGGCAAGAACATCGGCGACGACCTCGCCGAGGGCAAGCCGACGCTGCCGCTGATCTACGCGCTGGAAAAGGCGAATCCCGAACAGGCGCAGTCGCTGCGCCATGCGATCGAACACGGCGGGCTCGACTCGCTCGACCGCATCATCGCCTCGATCCGCGATTCCGGCGCGCTGGAGCGCACGCGCGACCGTGCGCTGCTCCACGCACAGGCCGCACGCGAGGCGCTGTCGGCACTGCCCGCTTCGGCCTACCGCGACGCGCTGGCCACGCTGACCGACTATTCGGTGCAGCGCACGTTCTGACCGCCGGAACGCGTTAAGGCGTACCCGCGAACGCCGCGCGCAGCCAGTCGTGCATCAGCCGGTAGCTGCGTGTGGCGGCGCGTTCGTCGTACCGGCAACCCGGCGAGTTCTCGCCCACCTCGGTGAAGCAGTGCACGGCATTGCCGATCACCACGAACTGCCAGTCGGCCGGGCTGGCGCGCATCTCATCCATGAATTTGTCCGCATCCGGCATGGTGCCCTTGTCGTCGGCACCGTTCATCGCCAGCACGCGGGCCTTGATGTGCTTCGCCAACGCCGGATCGTCGGTGGTCAGGCCGCCGTGGAACGACACCACCGCGGCGATGTCCGCGCCGCTGCGCGCGAGATCCAGCACCGCCGAACCGCCAAAGCAGAAACCGATCGCGCCCAGCTTGCCGGCATCGATCGGCGCACTGGCGGCCTGCGCCTTCAGCTGGGCCAGCGCTTCGTTGATACGTTTGCGCATCAGCGCACGATCGCCGTACAGCGGCTTCACTGCCGCCTGCGCCTGGTCGGCGTTGCCCTGCTGCGGACGCACGTCGGCTCCATACATATCGGTGAGCAGGATCACGTAATCCTTGCCCGCGATCATCTCGGCCTTTCGCACTGCCTCGTCGTTGATGCCGTACCAGTTCGGCACCATCACCAGGCCGGGCCGCTTCGCGGTGGCCGCCCCGTCGTAGACCAGCACACTGTGGAAGCGCATGCCGTCCAGGGTCCATTCCACCGGCCGGTGCACCATCTTCGCCTGGGCAGCGAAACTGGTGCCGGCAAACAACAGCAAACAGCAAAGTCGGGCGATGTGCATGATGAATCCTCCGATGAATCTGTGGGGTCTTCCCTGCCGCAGGGAAGAGGGGAAATTCAGAATCCGGCAGCGTGCTCCGAAAGGCGCCGCTTCAACGGCGCGAGGTGGTCGAGCAGGCGTACGCCGAATCCGCGAGCGGCGACCAGCGCCGGCGATTGCCACGCGTAGATGCGCGCCAGTGCATCGAAGCCCAGCGCATCCAACGTGTCGGCGCTGCGCCGACGGCGCGCGTAGCGGCGCAGCACATGCGCGGCGCCGATATCGCGGCCTGCAATGCGTGCGGCAACCAGCGTATCGCGCAGCTCAGTCACGTCGCGCAGCCCCAGATTGACACCTTGCCCGGCCAGCGGATGTACCGCGTGGGCGGCATCGCCCAGCAATACGAAGCGATCGGCCTGATAGCGTTCGGCCAGCTGCAGTTTCAACGGAAACGCCGCACGCTTTGTGCTGCCGACGATCCTTCCCAGTCGGAAATCGCTGGCGATGCCGAGTTCGTCGAGGAAAGCCTGGTCGTCCAACGCCAATACGCGTTGAGCTGCGGCCTCGGGCAGTGACCACACCAGCGAGCTGCGGCCGTCGGCCAGCGGCAGCAATGCGAGCGGCCCGCTAGACAAGAAGCGCTGCCAGGCCGTGTTCTCGTGCGGCCGTTCGGTGCGGACATGCGCGACCACCGCCCGCTGTGCGTAGTCGCGACCGCGTGTACCGATACCGGCCAGCTGGCGCAGCGGCGAAGCGGCGCCATCGGCGGCCACCAGCAACCGGGCAGCCAGCGTTTCGCCATCCGCCAGTTGGAGCTGGATGCGATCCTCGCGCGCCTCGAAACCCTTCACTTCGGCCGGGCACAGGCGGCGCACGCCGCACACGGATGTGGCCCTGGAGCCGCCGCCAGCCGCTTCCAGCGCCTGCCACAGCGTCCACTGCACCAGATTGTTCTCGACGATGTAGCCAAGCAGGTCGCGCCCCTCGCTGGCCGCATCGAAATCGATCGCCGCGCCGCTCTCGGCATCCCATACATGCATGTGCGCATACGGGCCGGCGCGTGCATCGCGAATGGACGTCCAGACGCCCAGATCGTCCAGCAGCGCCAGCGACGACGGCGCCAGGCCGACCACGCGCAAATCCACTTCGTCGCTCACATGCCACGCCGTCGGTGCACGCGCCTCCAGCAAGGCGGTGCTGAAACCGGCACGCGCCAGCGCCAGCGCAACGGCCGCACCGACCATGCCGCCACCGACCACAGCGACATCCAGTGCCGGCGCACGACGGCGGATCGAAACCTCTTGTGTCGTTGTGTTCATGGCAACCGCTCCAACACGGCGTGCGGCGGCTCGCCGCGAAAACCCATGCCGCGCCGCGCCAGTGCGCGCTGCAACGGCGGCATGCGATCGCAGGCCAGCAAGGCCAGCGAGCGCAAGGGCGCCAGCAGCGGTTGCCGCAGGCAGGCCAGCCGCACCAGGCCATGGCTCATCGCCATGGTGCCTTCGCGATCCGGCGCACGTCGTGCGGCGTAGCGTTCCAGCAGCTCGGCGGCACCCGGGTCGGGAGAGGCTGCCACCAGCTCGGCCAGCGTCAACGCATCGCGCAGACCCAGGTTGAAGCCTTGCGCACCGATCGGATGCACGGTCTGCGCGGCATTGCCCACCAGCACGGCGCGCGACCCGATCACCTGCCCGGCGGCAACGCGATGGATGGCGTATGGATGCCGTTTGCCGGGCCGGCTCAGTCGGCCCAGCCGCCAACCGAAGCGCCGTTGCGCCAGTTCGATGAAGGCCGCATCGCCAAGCGCGGCGACCGCCTCCGCCTCGTCGGACACCACGGTGAGCACCAGCCCGCAGCGGCGTTCGGCCAGCGGCAGCAGCGCGATCGGACCGTCGTCGGCGAAACGCTCGTAGGCACGGTTCGCATGATGGCGTTCCGGGGTGATCGTGCAGACGAACAACGTCTGCCGGTAATCGTGGTGTTCGGCCGCGATGCCGAGCTGCGTACGCACGAACGAGCCGGTGCCGTCGGCACCGACCAGCAGCGGCGTATCGAGACTGCGCTGGCCATCCGGCGTGTCGATCTGCGCACGCCAGCCGTCTGCAAGCGGCTCCAACGCAGCCAGGGTGGCCGGCGCAAACCTAGTGAGCCGGGTACATTCGTCGAGCCGGCGCAGCAAGGCCGTGCCCAGTTCGCGCGCGGGCAACGTCCAGCCCAATGCATCGACACCTTGCTTGTCCGCGTCGATGCGGGCACTGCCGAATTCGCCGGCGCGGCTGACATGGATATGCCGGATCGGGGTGGCTTGCGCGGCGGCATGGCGCCACACGCCGATCGCATCGAGACCGTTGACGGTAGCGCGCGCCAACGCCAGGTTGCGTTCGTCGTAACTGGGCTGGGCGTCGGCGCGCGGCGCGGCGGTTTCGACCAGGGTGGCGGCGATGCCGGCCGCATCCAGCGCGATCGCCAGACTGGCGCCGACCAGGCCACCGCCGACGATCAGGACACCGGATGGGTTCGAGGCGCGGGATGCGGGCACATTCATGCGCCGATGATACGCGGTGAGGCTGCCTGCGTTGCAGTGCATTGGGCTAGACTAGCGGTCTGTCCGGACACTTCCTATGGAACCCCTCATGGTCAAGACACTGGCCCAACGCCTCGGCATCCTTCTTGCGCTCGCCGTGGTGATGGCGGCCACCCGCATGCATCATTCGCTGCTGCATCATTTCGATGCATTGCCGGATGCGTCCTGGGGCATTTTCTTCCTCGCCGGCTTCTGGCTGCGCGGCGCCGGTCGCTGGGCGTTCCCGCTGCTAATGGCCGAGGCGGTGCTGATCGACTACCTGGTGATCAACGGCCAGGGCATCGACTTCTGGAGCCACTACTGCGTGTCGATCGCCTACTGGTTCCTGATCCCGTCGTACTTCAGCCTGTGGTTGGGCGGCAGCTGGCTGGCGAAGCATCAGGCCGGCCTGCGCCTGCAGACCTTGTTGATGGGAGCAGTGGCGCTGCTGGTGAGCTGGGCTGCCTGCTATCTGGTTTCCAACGGCAGCTTCTACTGGCTGAGCAACAGCGTGCCGCTGCCGCGCAGCTTCGCGGCATGGTTCGCCAATCTGGGCGACTGGTACCTGCCGTTCCTGCAGACCACCGCCTTGTATGTCGCTGTCGGCGCCGTGCTGCATGTGCTTGCGGTCCAGCTGACGCGGACCCTGAAGCACACCGGGCAAGCCAACCTGCCGCGCTGAACCGGCGCGCCGAATCGCGATGGGCAACCGTCTCTCGAAGATCTACACACGCACCGGCGACGACGGCAGCACAGGCCTCGGCGACGGCTCGCGCGTGGGCAAGGACTCGTTGCGGGTCAACGCCTACGGCACGGTGGACGAACTCAACAGCACGATCGGCATGATGCTGGCGGCCGATGGCGTCACTGACGACGTGCGCGAAGCGTTGACCCAGGTCCAGCACGACCTGTTCGACCTGGGCGGCGAGTTGTGCATCCCCGGCATGGCGATGGTCGAGGACAGCGACATCGACCGGCTGGAAAACATCCTGGACCGCCTCAACGAACCGCTGCCGCCGCTGAAGGAATTCATCCTGCCCGGTGGCGGCATGGCCGCGGCCTGCGGACACCTGGCGCGCACGGTATGCCGACGTGCCGAGCGCGAAGTGATTGCGCTGGCACGAATCGAAGACATCCGCAGCCAGCCGCAGCGCTATTTGAACCGGTTGTCCGATCTGCTGTTCGTGATCTCGCGCGTACTGGCGCGCGCCAGCGGCCATGGCGAAGTGCTGTGGCAGCATGAGCGCCGCCGCAAGCCCCAGGCTGCCGGGTAAGCCGCTGCATGCTGCGGCTATACACCCATTCCGCCTGCCTGCAGCACGATCCTGGCCAGGGACATGCCGAGCGCCCGGCGCGGCTGCGTGCCGTGCTGCAGGCGCTGGACCACGACCGCCATGCCGCACTGGACCGGGTCGAGGCGCCGCGCGCCACTCGCGAGCAACTGCTGCGGGTGCACAGCAGTGCCCACGTCGAACACATCCTGGGTAGTGCCCCGCCGGAAGATGGCACGTATCGGCTGGACGAGGACACCGTGATGTCGCCCGGCTCCGTCGAGGCCGCCCTGCGCGCCGCCGGCGCCACGGTGGCCGCCGTGGATGCCGTACTGTCCGGCGCGGTCCAGCGCGCGTTCTGCGCGGTGAGGCCGCCGGGGCATCACGCCACCCGCGATCAGGCCATGGGCTTCTGCCTGTTCAACAACATCGCGGTGGCTGCCGCCCACGCGCTGGCCGCGCACGGGCTGAAGCGGGTCGCGATCGCCGACTTCGACGTGCACCATGGCAACGGCACGCAAGCCATCTTCGAGCGCGAACCCCGCGTGCTGTTCCTTTCCAGCCACGAGTCGCCGCTGTATCCGGGCAGCGGACGCGAGGACGAGCGCGGTGTCGGCAACATCGTCAACGGCACTTTGTCGCCCGGCGCCGGCTCGGACGAGTTCCGTGCACTGTGGGATGACGTATTGCTGCCCCGCCTGCATGCGTTCAAGCCGCAACTGGTGCTGGTTTCGGCCGGTTTCGACGCACACCGCAACGATCCGCTGGCGAATATCCGGCTGGGCCAGGAAGACTATGCCTGGATCACCGAACGGCTGGTGGCCCTGGCCAACACGCACGCCGAAGGCCGACTGGTTTCCACCCTGGAAGGCGGCTACGACCTCGCCGCGCTGGCCGCCAGCGCGGCAGCCCATGTCCATTCGCTGATGGCCTAGTTTTTTGATGACCCGGGCTTTTTGGCCACGCCTTCGCGCGCCATTCTGGTCAATTTCTGCCCAACCACGCTGAACCTTTGCCCCGACCTGCAACGTTTGCCTGCCGTATCACGGGTCTTTCTGCTAGCTTAACGAGCCTTCAAAGTCGGCAGATTTCCATAGTGATGCCCAAGCTACCTCCACGCCGCCTGTTGGCGGTTGCCGCAGCACTTGCCCTGATCAGCGGCCAGGCCGACGCCAAGGGTGGCCACAGCCATCCCAAAACCTCGCTCGACGGCGCCGAACAGGCGTGTCCGCTGGGCTCGTTTCACTGCGCGCCGCGGCCGTACAACTACGCGATGTGCCGGCCCAATGCGCTGCTGGAATTCTACGATCCCAGCCTCGGCAAGGACCCCAGCTTGCGCGAGACCAGCCCCACGCAGGTACATGCGCAGCACGTGGACAGCTCCAACCAGTCGGTCTACCACCTGACCGGCGACGTGAAGCTGCAACGCGCCGACCAGCAGCTGCAAGCCGATACCGTCGACTATAACGACAGCAATACCGACTACGATGCCCGCGGCAACGTGCGCTACCAGGAGGCAGCCCAATTACTGGCCGCCTCGCACATGCGCGGCAACACCGATGCCAGCCGCGGCATCGCCGACGATGTGCGCTACCAGATGCTCGACGCGCGAGGCAACGGCGTAGCCAAACAAGGTCAGATGCTGGACGCGCTGCATACCCGCTATTCGGGGGCGACCTACTCCACCTGCGACGTCGGCCACCACCTGTGGGAGTTCCGCGCCAAGTCGATCACCATCGACAAGGACACCGGCGTCGGCGTGGCGCGCAACGCCACCATGCGGCTCGGCAACGTGCCGTTCCTGTACCTGCCGTATTTCAGCTTTCCGACTGACGACCGACGCAAGAGCGGCTTCCTGTATCCGACCATCGGCAACACCAGCCGCTCCGGCTTCGAGGTCAGCACCCCGTATTACCTGAACCTGGCGCCGAATTACGACGCCACGCTGGATCCGCGCATCTACAGCGATCGCGGCGTGATGCTGGCAGGCGAATTCCGCTATCTGGTACCGGGCAGCAACGGCCAGCTCAACGTGGAATATGTGCCGCACGATCACGGCGACAACGATGGCCTGGCCGATACCAAGGGCGATTCGCGCTACCTGGTCAACTTCTCCGACCGCACGGCGCTGTGGCAAGGCTGGCAGTTCGTGGGTTCGTACAATCACGCCTCGGACAGCAGCTATCTGTACGACTACGGCAATGCGCTGTCCCACGCCGCGGTCTATACGTTGACATCCAATGCCGCGATCATGGGTGGCGGCAAATGGTGGAATGCCTCGGTCGGCGGCACCATCTACCAGAACACGAACCCGTTCGTGAACGCCAACGGCTTGCCGTACAAGCAGCTGCCGTATGCGACCTTCAGCATGAACCTGCCACTGTCGCGCTGGCTTGAGGTCGGCATGGACACCTCGGCGGCAGCGTTTCGCAAAGCCGGGTTCGTCGAAGGCCAGCGCGAGGATATCTATCCCTACCTGGCGGCGGATTTCGGCAGCTCGGCGTGGTTCGTACGGCCGAAACTGGCGTACCGCTATACCGCCTATCAGTTGAACAGCGGCTACCAGAATTACGGCGATTTCGGATTGCTCGGCAGCGGCGGCGTCACCCCGTTCGACCAGAAGTCGCCCAGCCGCTCGCTGCCGATAGTCAGCCTCGACAGCGGGCTGGTGTTCGATCGCAGCACTTCGCTGTTCGGCGACAACTACACGCAGACCCTGGAGCCGCGGCTGTACTACCTGTACGTGCCGTACCGCAACCAGAACAACCTGCCGCTGTTCGACACCAACCTGATGTCGTTCGACTACTGGCAGCTGTTCTCGACCAACCAGTTCTCCGGCGCCGACCGCCAGATGGACGCCAACAACCTCACCGCCGCGCTGACCACCCGCCTGCTCGACGACAGCGGCGTGGAGCGGGTGTCCGCCAGCATCGGCCAGATCCACTATTTCAGCCCGCAGAAAGTGCTGGGCACCGACTGGACCGGCTCGGCCTACGTGGCCCAGCTCGACGTGCAGCTCAGCGACCGCTGGCGCCTGAACAGCTCTTACCAGTGGAGTCCGAATACCCGCCTCACCGACATGGCTGCGGTGGAATTACAGCGCCGCCTGGGCACCGACGGCATCGTCAACTTCTCGTACCGCTATCGTCGCGGGCTGCTGGAACAATACAGCGCATCCGCGGTCTACCCGCTATCCGAACGCTGGCGCCTGGTGGGATCGTGGACTTACTCGGTCATGGACCGCGAGACCATTGATGCCCTGGCTGGCGTGGAATATGACAGCTGCTGCGTGTCGCTGCGGCTGGTCGATCGCAACTACGTCAACCAGAGCTACTACGGTTTCGGCCCGGTTCCCACTGGCAGCAATATCAACCATCGCGACAACGCGATCATGTTCGAAGTGGTTTTCAAGGGGCTCGGCTCCTCGGGCGGCCAAATCGATCCACTGCTGCGCCGTGATATTCTCGGCTATCAATAAACGCATTCGCCCCGGCGATTCAGGCTTTCCATCGATGAAGCAATCCATTGCATCTCTCCTGCTCGCGCTCGCGATCATGCTCCCCGCCCATGCCCAGATGCTGACGCCGGCCGCGCCGGCCAGCCAGTCGCTGGACCGCATCGTGGCCGTCGTCAACGAAGAGGTGATCCTGCAGAGCGAGCTGAACGACGCCGTGGCCTCGGTGCAGCAACAATATGCCGGCCACACCGAACAGCTGCCGCCGATGAATGTGCTGCAGCAGCAGGTGCTCGATCGTCTGGTGCTGATGCGCCTGCAGATCCAGAAGGCGCAGGATCAGGGTATCCGCGTCTCCGATGCCGATGTCGACCAGGCGATCCAGGGCGTGGCCCAGCAGAACAAGCTCACCCCCGAGCAGCTGCGCGCCCAGGTGGAGCAGAGCGGCGCCAGCTTTGCCGCGTTCCGCCAGCAGTTGAGCGACCAGATCACCGTACAGCGCCTGCATCAGAGCGTGGTGCAGGATTCGGTCTCGGTCACCGACAGCGAGATCGACAACCTGCTCAGCAGCCCGACCTACAAGGCCGGCGAGGTGCATCTGGCGCATATCCAGATCAGCATCCCCGGCGGCGCCGACGCGGCCGCGATCCAGGCCAGCCAGACCAAGGCCGAGCAGGCGCTTGCCGCGATCAAGGGTGGCATGGACTTCAACGCCGCGGCGATCCGCTACTCCGATGCATCCGATGCACTGGACGGCGGCGACCTCGGCTGGCGGCGGATGGACGAGATCCCGGCCGCCTTCGCCGACACGATCGGCTCGATGAAGCCCGGCGAAGTCAGCCCGGCGCTGCGCGGTCCGACCGGTTTCCACATCCTCAAGCTGATCGACCAGCGCCAGAGCAGCCGCAAGGTGGTCACCGAATTCCATGCGCGGCAGATCCTGATCAAGCCGAGCGAGCTGGTGACGCCGGCACAGGCCGAACAGAAAGCGAAGGATCTTTACAACCGCATCACCAACAAGCATGAGGACTTCGCCACCTTGGCGAAGGAAAATTCCAAGGACGACACCACCGCCAACGTCGGCGGCGACATGGGCTGGTTTCAGCCGCAGGCATGGGGGGCGACCATCAGCAAGGAGCTGGGTGAGCTGAAGGACAATGAAGTGTCGCAGCCGTTCCAGAGCGAAGCCGGCTGGCACATCCTGCAGCGCCTTGGCTCGCGCGAAAGCGACCAGACTGTGCAGATCGGGCGCGACCAGGCCCGCCAGGCGATCGGTACCCGCAAGTCGGAGCAGGTCTACGACGACTATCTGCGCGACCTGCGCTCCAACGCCTATATCAACGTCCTGGTGCCTGAGTTGCGCGATACGGACCAGGCTGCCGCCGGCACCTCGCCGTAAGCTGATTGAACACCATGCCACTGCCCCGGCTCGCGGTCACTGCCGGTGAGCCGGCGGGCATCGGCCCGGAACTGCTGATCCGACTGGCCGCCACCTCGCTGGCGGCCAGTCTGGTGGCGATCACCGACCGCCATCTGCTGGAACGCGCAGCTGCGCGTTGCGGCGTAGCCATCGAACTGATCGACGACGACGGCAGCGTGCAGACCGAACGCCGCCCCGGCAGCCTGCGCCTGCGACACACGCCGCTGGCCGCCGACGAGGTGCCCGGCCGACCCGATCCACGCAATGCCCGGCACGTGCTCGATACACTGGCCGAAGCGGCCGATGGCTGCGTGGCCGGTCGCTACGACGCGGTGGTCACCGCGCCGCTGCAGAAATCCTCGATCAACGACGCCGGCATCCGTTTCAGCGGTCACACCGAGTTCTTCGCCGAACGCGCGCACGCCGATGTGGTGATGATGCTAGCGAGCCCTGAGCTGCGCGTGGCGTTGGCCACCACGCACCTGCCGCTGGCGGCGGTTTCCGCCGCGATCACCCGCGCTTCGCTTACCGGCACGCTGCGCATTGTGCATGCCGAGCTGCGTGCGAAGTTCGGCATCGCCGAGCCGCGCATCGCCGTGCTGGGCATCAACCCGCATGCCGGCGAAGGTGGCCATCTCGGCCACGAGGAAATCGACACGCTGATTCCCGCATTGGACGCGCTGCGAAGCGAAGGCATGCTCCTGCTCGGCCCGCTGCCTGCCGACACGGCATTCGTGCCGGCCCAGCGCCGCCACTACGACGCCGTACTGGCGATGTATCACGACCAGGCGTTGCCGGTGCTGAAAAGCGAGGCGTTCGACCGCACCGTCAACCTCACTTTGGGCCTCCCGTTCATCCGCACGTCGGTCGATCACGGCACCGCACTGGACCTTGCCGGCACTGGCACTGCCGATCCGGCCAGCCTGATTGCCGCGGCGGACATGGCGCTCGCGCTGATTCGGCGTAGAAATGAAATGAGTGATGAGGAGTGATCAATGAGTAGAAGCAAGGGCACCCCTCTCATTCCTCACTCCTCTCCACTCACGTCTGCCCTATGAACGCCCGCCCCAAGAAAAGCTTCGGCCAGCACTTCCTGCACGATCGCCGCTACATCGAACGCATCGTCAGCGCCGTGGCACCGCGGACGGAAGATTTCGTGATCGAGATCGGTCCCGGTGAAGGTGCGTTGACGCTGCCGTTGCTGACGGCCGCCGGCAAGCTCACCGCGATCGAGCTGGATACCGATCTGATCCCCGGCCTGCAGGCGCGTGCCGCCAGCGTCGGTGAACTGCACATCATCCACGCCGATGTGCTGAAGGTGGACTTCAGCGCACTGGCGCATAGCCACGGCGTGCCGCGGCTGCGCATTGCCGGCAACCTGCCCTACTACATCTCCAGTCCGATCCTGTTCCACTGCGTCGAGCACGCCGCGGCGATCCAGGACATGCATTTCATGCTGCAGAAGGAAGTGGTCGACCGGATGGCGGCCGAGCCGGGCAGCAAGGTATATGGACGGCTATCCGTGATGCTGCAGCTGGCCTGCCGGGTCGAGCCGCTGTTCAACGTGCCGCCGGAAGCGTTCCGGCCGCCGCCGAAAGTGGAGTCCTCGGTGGTGCGGCTGCTGCCGCTGGAACCGCATGAACTGCATGATGCGCGACCCGAGCATGTCTACGCGGTGGTCAAGGCCGCGTTCGGCCAACGGCGCAAGACGCTGGCCAACGCACTCAAGCAATTGCTAGACAGCGATGCGATCCGCCGCGCCGATGTCGACCCCAAGGCCCGCGCCGAAACGCTAGCGCCAGCCGACTTCGTGCGGCTGGCCAAGGTCTACGGCAGTCGTTGACGGCGAACATGCACCCTATTCACCGCCGCCCCGCCCCATTCATGGCGGCAGGCCTTACAATCCGAGCATGACTGAAAAATCTTCCTACACGATCGACGTGCAGGTCGAAACACGCTTCGTCCCCGATCAATCGAAGCCCGGTGACAATCGCTACGTTTTCGCCTACACCGTCACCCTGCGCAATGCCGGCAAGATGCCGGCGCGCCTGCTCACCCGTCACTGGATGATCACCGATGCCAATGGCAAGGTGGAGGAAGTGACGGGAGACGGCGTCGTCGGTGAGCAGCCATGGATGCGTCCCGGCGACGATTACCAATACACCTCGGGCGCCGTGCTGGAAACCCCGGTAGGAACCATGGGCGGCAGCTACCAGATGCTGGCCGACGACGGCACGGAGTTCGAGGCACCCATTCCGACCTTCACCCTGTCCATTCCGCGCACGCTGCACTGATGGTCCTGCGCTGACATGGCTACGTACGCGATCGGCGACGTGCAGGGATGCTATCCCGAATTGCAACGCCTGCTCGACAAGCTGCGTTTCGATCCGGCACAGGATCAGCTGTGGTTCTGCGGCGACCTGGTCAACCGCGGCGGCCAGTCGCTGGAAACGCTGCGGCTGATCCACAGCTTGCGCGAGAACAGTGTCGTCACGCTGGGCAACCACGACCTGAGCTTGCTGGCGATCGCGCAGCGGCGTCAGGACGCGCAGGCGCGGGTGAATCCCGAACTGCGCGAAGTGCTGTTCGCCGACGATGCGCCGGTGCTGTTCGAATGGCTGCGCTCACAGAAACTGCTGCACCACGACGAGCGGCTCAACTGGACTATGGTGCATGCCGGCTTGGCGCCGATGTGGACCTTGCGGCAAGCCCAGAGATCTGCCGAAGACGTCGAGCGCGAACTGTCCAGCCCGCGTCATCCGCGCCTGCTGCGCAACCTGTTCGGCAACCGGCCGGCAGTATGGTCGACCCGCCTGCAGGGACTGGACCGTCAGCGCGCCACGATCAACACGATGACCCGGATGCGCTATTGCGACGTCAACGGTCGAATCGACTTCGAGGCCAAGGGCATTCCCGGCACGCAGAAGCCGGGGCTGTATCCGTGGTTCTCGGTGCCCGGCATGCGTCGGCGCGACACCCGCATCGTCTGCGGCCACTGGTCCGCACTCGGTCGCTTTGCCGGGCTCGGCGTGTATGCGATCGACACCGGCTGCGTGTGGGGCGGCCAACTCACTGCATTGCGGCTCGATAGTGAAGAGCTGCAATACATTGCGGTGAATGCCGAACCACACCGCAAGCGACCGCCGGGCGGCGAGGACTGAACAGCAGGAACGAGCGAAGAGGAGTGAGAAAAGAGAGAAGGCTGTGCGGCTTTCTCTCTCTTTTCTCACTCCTCTCCACTCATTCCTCGCTTTCCGCTCAGGCCAGCTGGCCGTGGCAGTGCTTGTACTTCTTGCCCGAACCGCAGGGGCACGGCTCGTTACGGCCGACCTTGGGGCCATCATGCTGTGCCGGAGACTGCGCAAAGCCGATGCCGGTGCCGACGACCGGTGCTTCCGCATCGCCGCCGAAGCCGCCCACCGGCGCACCGCCGCCAGTCGCCAGCATCTGCTTCTGCAGGCGATCCGCCAGGCGCTGCTGCTCGGCCTCCATGGCGGCAACCTCCTCTTCGCTGCGAATGCGGATCCGCGCCAGCATCTGCACGACCTCGGCCTTGATCCGGTCGAGCATCTCGGAGAACAGCTTGAACGACTCGCGCTTGAATGCCTGCTTCGGATCCTGCTGCGCGTAGCCGACCAGGTAGATGCCCTGGCGCAGGTAGTCCATGTTGGACAGGTGATCCTTCCAGGCGTTGTCGACCACGGTCAGCATGATGTGCTTTTCCAGCTGACGCATGGTATCGGCGCCGATCTGCGCCTCCTTCGCCTGGAACAGCCCGTTCACTGCATCGCGCACGTGATCGAGGATCATTTCGGCGTCGAGCTCGTGCTGCTGCTCGACCCAGTGTTTCAGGTCCATCTGCAGACCGAACGAACTTTCCAGCTCGCGATCGAGGCCGGCCAGATCCCATTGCTCGTCGATGCTCTCGGCCGGCACGTAGGCACGTGCCATGGTCTGCACCACATCCTCACGGATATCGGCAACGGTAGCCGACACATCGTCTCCCTCGAGGAGTTCGTCGCGCTGGCGATAGATCACCTTGCGCTGGTCGTTGGCAACGTCGTCGAATTCCAGCAGGTGTTTGCGGATGTCGAAGTTGTGCTGCTCGACCTTGCGCTGTGCCTTCTCGATCTGCCGGCTGATCATGCGATCTTCCAGCGCGTCGTCGTCCTTCATGCCGAAGCGCTTCATCCAGCGCACCAGGCCTTCGCCACCGAAGATGCGCAGCAGATTGTCTTCCAGCGACAGGTAGAAACGCGAGGAGCCGGGATCGCCTTGACGGCCGGAACGGCCGCGCAGCTGATTGTCGATGCGCCGCGATTCGTGCCGCTCGGTACCGATGATATGCAGGCCGCCGGCAGCGAGAACCTGTTCGTGCAGCTTCTTCCACTCGGCCTTGACGCGCTGGCGATCCATTTCGCTGGCGTCTTCCGGCAATGCCGCCAAAGCGACGTCCAGGCTGCCGCCGAGCACGATGTCGGTACCGCGACCGGCCATGTTGGTGGCGATGGTGACCTGTCCGGGCGCACCGGCCTGGGCCACGATGTGCGCCTCACGCTCATGCTGCTTGGCGTTGAGCACTTCGTGCGCCACGTTCGCTTTCTTCAGCATGCCGGACAGCAGCTCGGACACCTCGATCGAGGTGGTGCCGACCAGTACCGGCTGACCGCGCTTGTGGCAGTCCTTGATGTCCTCGATCACCGAACGGTATTTCGGATCCTGGGAGAGGAAGATCATGTCCGAGTTGTCCACCCGGATCATCGGCTTGTGGGTGGGAATCACCACCACTTCCAGGCCATAGATGCTCTGGAATTCGAACGCCTCGGTATCGGCCGTGCCGGTCATACCGGCCAGCTTCTTGTACATGCGGAACAGATTCTGGAACGTCACCGTGGCCAGGGTCTGGTTCTCGCGCTGAATCGGCACGCCTTCCTTGGCCTCGACCGCCTGATGCAGGCCGTCGGACCAGCGTCGACCCACCAGGGTGCGGCCGGTGAACTCGTCGACGATGATCACTTCGCCATCGCGCACGATGTAATCGACATCACGCTGGTAGATGCCGTTCGCACGCAGTGCGGCGTTGAGATGATGCACCACCGCCAGATTCTTCGAGTCGTACAGGCCGCTGTCCTGTTCGATCACGCCGGCCTCGCGCAGCAACTCGTCGGCGTGCTGCATGCCTTCTTCGGACAGGTGCACCTGCTTCTGCTTCTCGTCGACCCAGTAGTCGCCGCTGCCGTCTTCCTCGGTCTGCCGGATCATCCGCGGCACGATCTTGTTCACCGCCATGTACAGCTGCGGCGAGTCCTCGGCCGGCCCGGAGATGATCAGTGGCGTGCGCGCCTCATCGATCAGGATCGAGTCGACCTCGTCGACGATCGCGTAGTGCAGGCCGCGCTGATAGCGCTGCTCCTTGCTCAACGCCATGTTGTCGCGCAGGTAATCGAAACCGAACTCGTTGTTGGTGCCGTAGGTGATGTCGGCGGCATACGCCGCATGCTTGTCGGCGTGATCCATGCCGGGATAGACCACGCCCACGTCCAGCCCAAGAAAGTTGTACAGCTTGCCCATCTGCGTGGAGTCGCGCCGGGCCAGATAGTCGTTGACGGTGACCACATGCACGCCTTTGCCGGCCAATGCATTGAGGTAGACCGGCAAGGTACCGACCAGGGTCTTGCCCTCACCGGTGCGCATTTCGGCGATCTTGCCCTGATGCAACACCATGCCGCCGATCATCTGCACGTCGTAATGGCGCATGCCCAGCGTGCGCTTGGCTGCCTCGCGAACCACCGCAAACGCTTCCGGCAGCAGCTTGTCCAGCGACTCGCCGTTGACGACCCGCTGCTTGAACTCGTCGGTCTTGCCACGCAACGCCTCGTCGCTCAGCTTCTCGAACTCGGGTTCCAGCGCATTGATGCGGTGAACGGATCGGGAAAGCTGGCGCAATACGCGCTCGTTGCGGCTACCAAACAAGCTCGTCAGGGCACGATTGAACATCGGTCTTCCGGATTGGGGAACAGAATGCCCGCAACAGACACGGGCCAATCGGGCATATTACTACATGCCCAATAAAGGCACGCCCGGGAAGGCACGGCCGATCAAGGCGCGCCGTGCCAGGCATTCTGCATGGCGTCGGCCAGGGCCGGATTCAAGGGATTGCCAGCGGGAAAGGCGCGGCGTTACCTGTGGTTGCGTACGAAGGCCAGCGGATTGACCACGCGGCCGTCGTACCAGACTTCGAAATGCACATGCGAGCCGGTCGAACGGCCGGTAGAGCCGGCCTGGGCAAGCACGTCGCCTACCTGCACATGCTGACCCGGGTGCACGTCCAGCGCGCTGTTGTGGGCATAACGGGTCATGTAGCCATTGCCGTGGTCGATCTCGATCACGTTGCCGTAGCCGCTGCGCACGCCGGCGAATGTCACCATGCCCTCCGCGACCGCGTGTACCGCGGTACCGAACGGAGTGGCGATGTCGATGCCGGTATGCCGCGCCGAACGGCCATCGAACGGATCCGCACGCACGCCGAAATAGGATGAAATATAGCCCGGCACCGGCATCCCGGTCGGCTTCAGATTCGATTCGATCTTGGCATCCAGCAGCAGACTCTGCAGCGCCGACAACTGTGCCTGCTGCAGGTCGAACTGGCTGGCCAGCTGGCTGATGCTGCTGTCCAGTGTCTGCGGCAATGTATAAGACGTGCCTCCGATGTCCTCGACGCCGCCAACCGCAGGCTGCTGGTCGAAATTGAACTCGCCATCATCGAGCTTGCCGACCTGGATCAGTCGTTCGCCCAGCGCGTTCAATCGGGTCGACTGCGCCTGCAACTGCCCCAGTTTCATCGCCAGCGCATCGAGGTCACGCTGGGCATCCCGGCGCACGCCACCCAGCTGGCTGTTCTGCTGTCGGATCTGCTGCTGCAGATCGTGGATCTCAGCCAGTGCCCGATCACGCGGACTGGCCACCACCAGCGCCAGCGCCACGCCCGCACCGATGCAGCCGAGCACGCCCAATGACAACAGTGACAGTAACTTCCAGCGTAGCCGTCGATCCGCCAGATCGAGGGTTTTCGGCAGTTTCCTGGCACGTGATACGAGTATTATTTGCATGTCTTTCCAGAATCAATGTCGGCACCATGCAACGCGCCGCCCCAGCCACTTCCCGCCGCACCGGCAACGGACCGAAGTCCCTTGTCGAATGTGGCTCCTTCGCGACGCTGGCCCGAAAGGCTGGCGCGCTGGAAGCGCTGGATCGCGCACTGCGTCAGACGTTGCCATCGCCGTTGCGCGAGCAGGTGCGATTCGCCAACCTGCGCAACGACCGCCTCGTCTTCCTGGCGTCTTCACCGGCTTGGGCGTCGCGCCTGCGGTTAATGCAGACACAGATCCTTGCCACCGCACATGCCATCGGCACACGCGCCAGTTCAGTCACCGTGAAAGTGGCCCCCCAACCACCGGTTGCAACAGCGCCGGACCGGTCGAAACCGCTTTCGCTCGCGGCAGCCACCCATCTCCGGGCCGCTGCCGCGTCATTCACAGACCCCGAATGGCGGGCACTGTTCCTTGAGCTGGCGTCCCTCGCCGAAACCACTGATTCCCCGGACTCCGAAGCGGATTGAATCCCGCTGCTGGCTCCGTCGGTACGTACCAGCACGTCGCGCCGACGCCGCTGACTTGTACAACAAGGGTGGGTTTATAGCATGCAGAAAGTTAAGAAATAGCCCGGAATGTCATCGGGGCGTGAAGCAAGGCGCGTTCAAGATGCCTTGCTCATCACAAAAAAAAGCGGCCGTATCGAGAGATACGGCCGCTTTGCTGTGCTGCGGGGATGACAGGCGGTGCTGTTTTCAGATCGCCTGAGCCGGATGCGCATAGGAGATCGGCGAAGTGGCCGGATCGTCCTGATAGCTGACTTCTTCCCATGCCGAGGCATCGGCCATCAGCGTGCGCAGCAGCTTGTTGTTCAATTCATGACCCGACTTGTGCGCGTGATAGGCGCCGATCAGGCTGTGGCCGAGCAGGTACAAGTCGCCGATCGCATCGAGGATCTTGTGCTTGACGAACTCGTCCTCGTAGCGGAGGCCGTCCTCGTTCAGCACGCGGTAGTCATCCAGCACCACGGCGTTATCCATCGAGCCGCCTAGCGCCAGATTGTTTTCGCGCAGCATCTCGATGTCGCGCATGAAGCCGAAGGTGCGTGCGCGGCTCACTTCCTTGACGAAGGAGGTGGTGGAAAAGTCGATCTCGGCGCGCGAGGTGCGCTTGCTGATGATCGGATGATTGAAGTCGATCGAGAAGCCTACCTTGAAGCCCTCGAACGGTTCGAAGCTGGCCCACTTGTCGCCTTCCTGTACTTTCACCGGCTTCTTGATGCGGATGAAGCGCTTGGCCACGTTCTGCTCTTCGATACCTGCCGACTGCAGCAGGAACACGAACGGACCGGCACTGCCGTCCATGATCGGCACCTCCGGCGCAGACAGGTCGACATAGGCATTGTCGATACCGAGCCCGGCCATCGCCGAGAGCAGATGCTCGACCGTGGAGACGCGCGCGTCGCCATCGACCAGTGTGGTCGACAATCGCGTATCACCGACGTTGTCCTGGCGAGCGCGAATGTCCACCGGCGGATCGAGATCCGTGCGGCGGAATACGATGCCGGTATTCGGCGCCGCGGGACGCAAGGTCATGTACACCTTGTCACCCGTATGCAGACCCACGCCGGTCGCCCGGATGATGTTCTTAAGCGTACGCTGCTTGATCATTGTTGTTGGTACCTGTGTAGGCAGCAGCCAATCAGGGGCGGATGCTAACACAGTTTTAACCTGTGATAAAAGCAAACCGTACCGTACAGTCTGATTAAACCTTCATGTTTCTTTCATCCTTGAAAGAGATGGGCATCCGAAGCCATTTCTCCCGACAATCCGGCGAATCGACACAATGCCCCGTACCTGGGACGGGAGTCCGGCACGGGGCATCGGGCTGGTCGATACGGGCGGAACCCGCAACGGCCGGCCATGCGCCATCCTGACGCACAGTCTTGCTGCTACACCTGCGAACGGCTTGCCGATCAAGTCAGTTCACCCAGGACAACCTATCCGCTTCGCGCCCTCATGACCCGGCAACGCGGCACCGACCCTCCGGTGGACCGCCTGTAGGGCGCGCTGGATAGAGTGACCTGCCTAACGGGCATTCGTTCAATATTTTCGCATCTCCTTAACTTGGACCATTTGCCATCAGTCGGCCTGGCGGCGCAGGAACGCCGGAATATCCAGGTAATCGAAGCCCGGCTCGGCATTCTTCGCCGGTGCAGAAGGCTCGGCACGGCTATGGCTGCTGATCGTCATCTCCGGCTGTGCATAGTCGACTACCTCGTTGCCGGTACCGGTACGCAGCACCACCGGACGAGGACGCATCTGCACCTGCTGCGTCTCGACCATGCGGATCGGCGGCTGCTGGCGCGAAGCGTTGGCACGGTTGAGGCCGGTGGCCACCACCGTGACGCGGACATCGTCCTTCATTTCCGGATCGAGCGAGGTACCGATCACCACAGTAGCGTCTTCGCTGGCGAAGTCATGGATGATACGGCCGATTTCGTCGAATTCGCGCATGGTCAGGTTCGGACCGGCCGTGACGTTGACCAGGATGCCGCAGGCGCCGTTGAGGTTGACGTCCTCCAGCAGCGGGTTCTTGATCGCCGCCTCGGCCGCCGCCTGCGCACGGTCGTCGCCGCGGGCGGTGCCCGAGCCCATCATTGCCAGGCCCATTTCGGACATCACGGTGCGCACGTCGGCAAAGTCGACGTTGATCAGGCCTGGGGCGGTGATCAGGTCGGCGATGCCCTGCACGGCACCCTGCAGCACATCGTTGGCCGCCTTGAACGCGTTCAACAATGTCACGTCGCGGCCCAGCACGCTGAGCAGCTTCTCGTTCGGCACGGTGATCAGCGAGTCGACATGCTGCGACAGGTCTTCGATGCCCTTCAAGGCGACCTGCATGCGCCGGCGTCCCTCGAACGGGAACGGCTTGGTCACTACCGCCACGGTGAGGATGCCCTTCTCCTTGGCCAGCTGCGCCACCACCGGCGCCGCGCCGGTACCGGTACCGCCGCCCATGCCGGCGGTGATGAACACCATGTCGGCGCCCTCGAGCATGGCCTCGATCCGCTCGCGATCCTCCAGCGCGGCCTGCCGGCCGACCTCGGGATTCGCGCCGGCGCCGAGACCCTTGGTCACGTTGCCACCGAGCTGCAGGTGGGTACGCGAGCCGCAGCTGGTCATCGCCTGCGCATCGGTATTGGCGACGATGAACTCGACGCCTTCGATATTGGAATTGAGCATGTGTGCCACGGCATTGCCGCCGCCGCCGCCCACGCCGATCACCTTGATGACTGCATTGGGTGCGAGTTTATCAATCAGTTCAAACATTTCCCGTCCTCCGTAGAGTTGTTGTCGTTGTAACCAAGGATCGCGACTCCTGTCGGTCCATGGTGGTGGGCGGATGTCCCTCCGCCCGAGGCAACGCGTCCTGCGTCGCCCAAAAAATCAGAAACCGGCCATCAAAAATTCTTGGTGATCCAGCCGCGCAACTTGCCGACCAGGCCACCGACACTGCCGCCCGCCGGTCCGCCGACCCGCGCGCTGCCGGCGCGCGCGCCATGCAGCAGCAGGCCCACGCCGGTGGCGTGCAGCGGACTGGAAACGACTTCGCCCAGACCATCGATCTGCTGCGGCACCCCGATACGCACCATCTTGTGGAAGATCTCCTCGGCCAGCTCGAGCGCGCCTTCCATCTTCGAAGCGCCACCGGTCAACACCACACCGGCCGCGACCAGGCTCTCGTAGCCGGAGCGGCGCAGTTGGTCCTGCACCATTTCGAAAATTTCCTCGTAACGCGCCTGCACGCTCTGCGCCAGCGACTGCCGTGCGAGCCGGCGCGGCGGACGGTCGCCGACACTGGGCACCTGGATGGTTTCCTCAGCATGCGCCAGCCCCGTCTGCGCGCAGGCGTACTTGATCTTGATTTCCTCGGCGTGCGCGGTCGGCGTGTGCACGCCGTAGGCAATGTCGCTGGTGACCTGGTCGCCGCCGACCGGCAGCGAGGCGGTGTAGCGGATCGAACCTTGCGTATAGATCGCGATGTCGGTGGTGCCGGCGCCGATGTCGACCAGGCACACGCCCAGCTCGCGCTCGTCGTCGGTCAGCACCGCCTTGGCACTGGCCAGGGCCGACGGCACCAGTTCGTCGACGGTCAGGCCGCAGCGCTGGATGCACTTGCTGATGTTCTGCACCGCCGCCGCCGCACCGGTGACCAGGTGCACGTTCGCCTCCAGCCGCACTCCGCTCATGCCGACCGGCGAGCGGATGCCATCCTGGCCGTCGATGCGATATTCCTGCGACTCCTTATAGAGCACCTTGCGATCGGCCGGGATCGCCACCGCGCTGGCCGCCTCCAGCACCTGCTCCAGGTCGCCGGCGGTGACCTCGCGGTCGCGGATCGCCGCGTTGCCGTGCGAGTTGCGGGTTTCCAGATGGCTGCCGGAAATCGATGCATACACCGAACGGATGTCGCAGCCCGCCATCAGCTCGGCCTCTTCCACCGCTCGCTGGATCGAGTGGACGGTCGACTCGATGTCGACCACCGAGCCTCGCTTCATGCCGCGCGAGACGTGGGTGCCGATGCCGATCACCGTGATCGGTTCGCCCGGTTCGTACTCGCCGACGATCGCCACCACCTTCGAGGTGCCGATATCGAGACCGACCACCAGCTGCTTGTCGTTGCGCGATTTCATAGGGCGGCCTTCAATAGGCAGATCGTCTTCATGAGCGGGGCGAGCCTCCAGCGTTGGCGGCGGCCGCTTGCGGCCAGCGCACGGCGAATCCGTTGGTGTAGCGAAGATCGGCGTAGGTGAAGCCATCGGCATGGCCGGCGATCAGCTGCGGATAGACATCGAGGAAACGATGCAGCCGGCGGCCGGCCTGCTCGCGATCGCCGATCACGATCTGCGCGCCATTGGCGGTGCTGACGCTCCAGCTGCCGCGCTCGGTCAGTGCCACACCGCTGATCTGCAAGTGAGTGCCGGCGAATGCCTTTTGCGTTTCGGCGTAAAAGCTCACAACTTCGGCCAGCCGTGCATCCGGGCCGCGCAGGTCGGGCAATGTGCTGGTGTCGGTCGCGCCCGGCGCATCGAACACCAGCCCTTGCCGGCTGATCAGCTGCTTGTCGTTCCAGCGCGCAAACGGCTGCCGTTCGTAAATGCGCAGTTGCAAGGTGTCCGGCCAGCGCTTGCGCGCCTCGGCCGATTCCACCCACGGCAAGGCGGCGACAGCCTTCTGCACGGCGTCGAGATCCAGCGCGAAAAAGCCCCTGCCCAACCGCGGCCGCACCGCGGCGCGAATCTCGTCCGCACTGACATGCTTGAACTCGGCCTGCACGGTCAACTGGGTCACCGGCCAGCGGCTGGCCGCGAACCATCCGCGCAGTACGCCGACGATCGGCAGCGCGACCAGCGCGATGGCCAGACACCAGGCGACGAGGCGGATGGTTCCTTTCACGAGCCCTCCCGGAAACTGGTTTCGAGCACGCGCCAGCACAGCTCCTGGTAATCGATACCGGCGGCGGCTGCGGCCTTGGGCACCAGCGAGTGCGAGGTCATGCCCGGCGCGGTGTTCACTTCCAGCAGCCAATTGCGGCCGGTGCGATCCCGCATCACGTCGACGCGGCCCCAGCCGGCGCAAGCGAGCGCATCGAACGCGGCCAGCGACAGCGCCGACAACTCCTCGCCCGCCACGCCTTCGAGGCCAGGACAGATGTACTGGGTGTCCTCGGCCACGTATTTCGCGTTGTAGTCGTAGAACGCCGCCTTCGGCACGATGTGGATGCTCGGCAGCACCTGCCGACCGAGGATCGCGACGGTAAGCTCGTCGCCCTCTATCAGCGTTTCCATCAACAGGTCGCCCGGATACTTCGCGGCGAGCTTGACCGCTTCATCCAGATCCTTCTCCGCGAACACACGGGTCACGCCGACACTGGAACCTTCGCAGGCCGGCTTCACGATCAACGGAAAACCGATCTGGCGGGCCGCCACGTGCACATCCGCGCCGCGCGGCAGTGCCGCGAACGTCGGCGTCGACAAGCCCAGCGATTGCCACACGCGCTTGGAGCGCGTCTTGTCCATCGACAAAGCGGAGCCGAGCACGCCCGAACCGGTGTACGGAACATTCAGCGACTCCAGCGCGCCCTGCAGTACGCCGTCCTCGCCGCCACCATGCTGGCCATGCAGAATGTTGAACACGCGGGCGAAATGGCCGGCGCGCAGCGCATCGAGCAGCGCGGGGATACCGTCGATCGCATGCGCGTCGATGCCGCGTGCCTGCAGCGCGGCCAGCACATTGCGACCGGAATCGAGCGACACTTCACGCTCGGCCGAACTACCGCCCATGACCACGGCGACGCGACCGAACTGAGCGGGATCCTTGATCTTGCTGACGCTGATCGGGTTCACGGTGGTTTTCGTACTCACTTGCTTGTCCTCAGATGACCGGTATGGGCCAGCTCCACCGCCGCCGCGCCGATGTCGCCGGCGCCCAGCAACAACAACAGGTCGCCGTCGCGCAGCAGCGCAGGCAAGGTGTCCTTGAATTCGCGCGGATGCTCGATCAGCACCGGATCGACCTTGCCGCGGGCACGCACGGCGCGCGCCAGAGCGCGACCGTCGGCACCGGCGATCGGTGTCTCGCCGGCGGCATAGACGTCGGTCAGCACCAGCACGTCGGCATCGGCCAGCACGTTCGCGAAATCGTCCAGCAGATCGCGGGTGCGGCTGTAGCGATGCGGCTGGAAGCCGACCACCAGACGGCGGTCGGGCCAGCCGCCGCGCGCGGCGGCGAACACCGCCGCAAGCTCACGCGGGTGATGGCCGTAATCATCGACCAGCAGCACGCTGCCCTGATCCAGCGCGATCTCGCCACGCCGATGAAAGCGGCGGCCGACGCCCTGGAAATGCTCCAGCGCGTGGGCCATCGCCTCGGCTTCCACGCCCAGTTGCCAGCCGATCGTGGCGGCAGCCAGTGCATTGAGCACGTTGTGCCGGCCCGGCAGATTGAGCTTCACCGGCAGCACATCGGCGCGGCCCGGCAGCACCAGATCGAAATGCATTTCGAAGCCGTGCTGGGTCACATTCAACGCGCGCACATCGGCGTCCGCCGTGTCGATGCCGTAAGTCATCACGCGGCGTGTGGTGGATTTCGCCAGCGCGGCCACCTCGGCATCGTCCACACACAGTACGGCCAGACCGTAAAACGGTAGCCGATGCAGGAATTCGCCGAAGGCCTTCTTCACCTGGGCGAAGTCGCCGCCATAGTTTTCCAGGTGATCGGCGTCGATATTGGTGACCGCCGCGATCACCGGCGACAGCAGCAGGAACGACCCATCGGATTCATCGGCTTCCGCGACCAGATACTGGCCGGTGCCGAGCCGCGCATTGGCGCCGGCCGCGTTGAGCTGACCGCCGATGACGAAGGTCGGGTCATAGCCGGCCTCGGCCAGCACGCTGGCGGTGAGGCTGGTTGTGGTGGTCTTGCCATGCGTGCCGGCGATCGCGACGCCGCGGCGGAAGCGCATCAACTCGCCCAGCATCTCCGCGCGCGGGATCACCGGGATGCGTGAGGTACGCGCGGCGACCAGCTCCGGGTTGTCCTGCCTGATCGCGCTGGAAGTCACCACCACGTCGGCCTCGCCGATGTGTTCGGCGGCATGCCCGACATGCACGGTGATGCCCATTTGCTGCAGACGCTGCGCGATCGGCGAGTTGGCCCGGTCAGAACCGGATACCGCGTAACCGAGGTTGTGCAGCACCTCGGCGATGCCGCTCATGCCGACGCCGCCGATACCGATGAAGTGCACCCGACGGAACGTGCTCATCAAGTCCTCGTGCGCATGCAGGCGTCGCGGCGTCATGCGGCCACCTCCATGCATGCACGCGCAATGACCTGCGCCGCGTCGGGTTTCGCCAGCGTTCGCGCCGCCTCGGCCATCGCCAGCAGGAGGCCGCGATCACCCAGCAGCGACTCCAGTCGCTGCGCCAGAATCTGTATGTCCAGCTCACTCTCCTGCATTACAACGGCGGCGCCGATCGCCACCAGAGCTTCGGCATTGCGCGTCTGGTGGTCGTCCACCGCGTGCGGGAACGGCACCAGCACGGCACCGAGCCCGGCCGCGGTCAGTTCGGCCAGGGTCAGCGCACCGGCGCGGCAGACGGCCAGGTCGGCCCATTCGTAGCTGCCTGCCATGTCGTCGATGAATGCCACCACCTGCGCCTCGACGCCGGCTTTCGCATACGCCGCGCGCGCCTCGTCGAGGCCGCGCGTGCCGCACTGGTGCACCACTTCGGGACGCTGTGCCGGAGTCAGCTGGGCCAGCGCCTGCGGCACGGTCAGATTCAAGGCCCGGGCACCGAGGCTGCCGCCGAGTACCAGCAGGCGCGGCCTGCCGCTACGATCCGCCATGCGCTGCGCGGGCAACGGCAACGCGGCGATCGCGTCGCGCACGGGGTTGCCGACCCACTCGGCCTGCGGCAGCACGTCGGCGAAACCGGCCAGCACGCGCTTGGCGAGTCCGGCCAGCTTGCGGTTGGTGAAACCGGCGACGCGATTCTGTTCGTGCACCAGCAGCGGCCGCCGCAGCAGCCACGCAGCCAGACCACCGGGACCGGCCACGTAACCGCCCATCGACAGCACACTGCGCGGCTTGACCTGACGCAGCACCGCCAGCGAGGCGAACAGCGCGCGCAGCAGCATCAGCGGCGCCAGCAGCCGGGTCTTGATGCCCTTGCCGCGCAAGCCGCCCACCGCCACGGTATGCAGTTCGATCCGCTGCGCCGGTACGACCTTCGTTTCCATCCCGCCGACCGCGCCCAACCACACCACCGGTACGCCTTGCGCGCGCAGACATTCGGCCACGGCCAGGCCGGGGAAGATGTGGCCGCCGGTACCGCCGGCCATGATCAGCACGGGCGCCTGAGTCTTCATGCGGCCACCGCTTCGCGCGGCTTCACCGCGACATTGGCATCGGCCACCGCGGCGGCCGGCATGCGCCGGGTCACTTCGCGGGCATCCAGCGCTCGGTTGATCTCGAACGTGGCGCGCAGCAGCACGCCAGCCATGGCGCAGGTCAGCACCATCGACGAGCCGCCGTAGCTGATCAGCGGCAGGGTCAGCCCCTTGGTCGGCAGTGCGCCGAGGTTCACGCCGACCGACACGATCGCCTGCATCGCCAGCATCAGCGAGACACCGAATGCCACGTAACCGGCAAAGCGCTGCCCTACTTCGACACCTTTCAGACCCAGATACAGGCCGCGCCCCACCGCCAATCCGAACAGGCCGACCACCAGCACCACGCCGGCCAGGCCCAATTCTTCTCCGATCACCGCAAAGATGAAGTCGGTATGCGCTTCCGGCAGATAAGACAATTTCAGTACGCTGGAACCCAGCCCGACACCGGTCCACTCGCCGCGACCGATCGCCATCAGCGACTGGGTCAGCTGGAAGCCGTCGTTGAACGGGTCCTTCCACGGATCCATGAACGTGGTCAGACGCTTCATGCGGTAGCTCTCGCCGGTGGCCGCGATATACAGCAGCGGCATCAGCGGCAACCCCATCAGGAACAGGAAGATCGGCCGCGCCCCGCCGAGCCAGACCATCGCTATGGTCACCGCGATCACCAGCGTGGCCGAGCCGAAGTCCGGCTGCGCCAGCAGCAGCAGCACGATCACACCGGCCACCATCACCGGTTTGAACAAGCCGAGGAAGCGCGTCTCCACACTCTCGCGGTGGCGCACCAGATAACTGGCGATGTACACCACCAGAATGAGCTTTACGGCCTCGACCGGCTGGAACGTGGTCACCAGCAGATTCAGCCAGCGCCGTGCGCCGTTCAGGCGCATGCCCACATGCGGCACGAACACCGCCAGCAGCAGCACGAACGCCAGCAGCATCAGGTGGAAGGCGTACTTCTCGAACAGCTTCAGTTCGGTGCGCATCGCCATGGCGGCCGCCAGCGCGCCAAGACCGAGAAAGATCAGGTGCTTCCTGAGGAAGTAGAACGCGCCCATGTGCTGGCTGTCGGCCACCGCGATCGAACTGGAGGTGACCATCACCACGCCGACGCTGACCAGTCCGATCAATCCGACCAGCAGCCACAGATCGAAGCTGCCGCGCGGACCTTGCCGGCGTTTGGCCTGAGTGCTGTCGAAGTCGAACATCAGCGCACCTTCAACGTGGCAAGGCCGACCAGCACCAGCACGACGCTGATGATCCAGAAGCGCACGATCACCCGCGGCTCCGGCCAGCCCTTCAATTCGAAGTGGTGATGGATCGGCGCCATCCGGAACACGCGTTTGCCGGTCAGCTTGAAACTGGCGACCTGGATCATCACCGACGCGGTTTCCATCACGAACACGCCGCCCATCACCAGCAGCACGATTTCCTGGCGCACGATCACCGCCACGCAGCCAAGTGCGGCGCCCATCGCCAGCGCGCCGACATCACCCATGAACACCTGCGCCGGATAGGTGTTGAACCAGAGGAAGCCGAGACCTGCACCGGCCAATGCGCCGCAGAAGATCGCCAGCTCGCCCGCACCGGGAATCGACGGAATGCCCAGGTACTCGGAAAACACCTTGTTGCCGGCCAGGTAGGCGAACACGCCCAGCGCGCCGGATACCAGCACGGTCGGCATGATCGCCAGGCCATCCAGGCCGTCGGTCAGGTTCACCGCGTTGGAGAAACCCACGATCATGAAATAGGTGAGCACCACGAAGAACAGCCCCAGCGGCACCGCGACGTGCTTGAACAGCGGCACGTACAGCGCGGTCTCCGCCACCGGCAGGCCGGCAACCGCCGACGGTGCGGCGTAGTACAGGAACAGCGCCGCACCGAGACCGAACACCGACTGCCAGAAATATTTCCAGCGGCTGGCCAGGCCGCGGCTGTCCTTCAGCACCAGCTTGCGGTAGTCGTCGTAGAAGCCGATCGTGCCGTACGTCAGCATTACCGCCAGCACCACCCATACGTAGCGGTTGTGCAGATCGGCCCACAGCAGCGTGGCGATGCTGACCGAGAGCAGGATCATCACGCCGCCCATGGTCGGCGTGCCGGCCTTGACCAGATGCGTCTGCGGGCCGTCGCTGCGGACCACTTGGCCGGCCTTCAGCGCGGCCAGCTTTCGGATCAGCGCCGGGCCCAGCAGCAGCGACACTGCCAGCGCGGTGAGCGCGGCCATGATCGTGCGGAAGGTGATGTACTGGAAAAGATGCAGCGCGGTGAAATGCCGTGCCATCCAGTCGGCCAGTTCAAGCAGCATCGGATGCGCCCCCTTTGTTCTTGTCTGCGTGGCCCGGATGACCACCGAGCGCCGCCACGACCTGTTCCATGCCGGCCGAACGCGAGCCCTTCACCAGGCAGGTGACGCCTGCATGCAATTGCGCATGCAGCGCTGCGATCAGCGCCGCCTTGTCGCCGAAATGCTGACCCCGCACGCCGAACGCCTCGACCGTGGCCACGCCTAGCGGACCCACCGCGAACAGCCGCTCGACGCCGCGCTCGCGAGCGAGCGTGCCGATGCCCGCATGCAGCGCACGCGCCTCCGTACCCAGCTCGGCCATGTCGCCCAGCACCAGCCAGCGCTCGCCGTCGGCGAGCAGCAAGGTGTCGATCGCCGCCGCCATCGAGCTGGGATTGGCGTTGTAGCTGTCGTCGATCAGCGTCCAGCCACCCGCCATCACTTCGCGGCGCAACCGGCCGGCCGCGCCCGCCGCGTGTTCCAGCCCGGCGACGATGGTGTCCAGCGGCACCTCCAGCGCCAGCGCGATCGCGGCCGCCGCCAGCGCATTGGCAATGTTGTGGCGCCCCGGCAGCGGCAACCTGACCTCGGCATCGCCATGCGGCGTGCTGAGCACGAAACGCGAACCGTCCACGCGCTGTTCGATGACGTCGGCGCCGATATCCGCCGGATGGTCGAGGCCATAGCGCAGTACCTTGCGCGCGCCAGCCAGCCCGCCAAAGAAACTGGCGAACGCGTCGTCGGCGTTGATGACCGCGATGCCGTCGGCCGGCAACGCCTGATACAGCGCACCCTTGGTCTCGGCCACGCCTTCGATGCTGCCCATGCGCGCAAGATGCGCCGGCGCGATGAGTGTGACGAGGCCGATATCGGGCCGTGCGATGGCAGCCAGATACGCGATGTCGCCCGGCTTGCCGGCGCCCATTTCCAGCACCGCGTATTCGGTGTCCTGCGGCATCGCCAGCAAGGTCAGCGGCAGGCCGAGTTCGTTGTTGAAGTTGCCGGCGCTGACATGGGTGCGGCCGTGCCGCGACAGGATCGAGGCAACCAGTGTCTTCACCGTGGTCTTGCCGTTGGAGCCGGTGATGCCGACTACCCGCACGTTGCGCTGCGCACGCACCGCGCTGGCCAGATCGCCCAACGCCAGCTCAGCGTCATTGACCAGCAGCTGGGGCAGATCGCTGTCGAGCTTGCGTGTCACCATGGCGGCAACGGCACCGCGCATGGCAGCCTCGGCCAGATAATCGTGACCGTCCACCCGCTCGCCCTTGATCGCCACGAACAGGTCGCCGGGCTGCAACTTACGCGTGTCGATCGCCACGCCCGTGACCTCGGCGTCGGCGCCGAGCAGGCGTCCGTGGGTCCACACCGCGATAGCGCTCAGCGGCATCATGCGCGCGGCTCCCGGCTCATCCGTTCCAGCGCGGCGTGCGCCACCGCCAGATCGTCGAATGGACGCTTGCCTGCCGCGCCTTCCTGGTAGGTTTCGTGCCCCTTGCCGGCGATCAGCACCACGTCGCCCGATTGAGCCAGTTGCAGCGCATGGCCGATCGCCGACGCGCGATCGCGCTCGACCGTCATCGCACGTGCCGACGCCATGCCGGCGACGATCTGCGCCACGATCGCATCGCCGTCTTCGCCGCGCGGATTGTCGTCGGTGACGATCGCGATATCCGCCAGCCGTGCGGCGATCGCCCCCATCAAGGGACGCTTGCCGGCGTCGCGCTCGCCGCCGCAACCGAACACGCAGATCAGCTTGCCGGCGCAGTGCGCACGTATGGCGTTCAACGCCTGTTCCAGCGCATCCGGGGTATGCGCGTAATCGACTACCACCAGCGGCAGGCCGTGCAGGCCGCCCAGCCGGTTCATCCGACCGTTGACCGGCTGCAGTTGCTCGATCGCCACCACGATGCGCGAAAACGGTTCGCCCAGCGCGCCGAGGCAGCCCACCACCGCCAGCAGGTTCGCTACATTGAAGCGGCCCAGCAGATGGCTGTTGATTGCCCGCACGCCCCATGGCGTACGCAGCCGGAACGCCAGCCCCTCGGCCGACGTGACGATGGCGCTGGCTGCAATCTCCGCGTCGTGGTCGTCGGTCGTGCTGAAGCGCAGCGGCTGCACGCCGGCGGGCAGCTGCGCCGCCAGTTCGCGGCCGAACGTATCGTCGATATTGATCACCGCGCTCTGCAGCCCGGGCCACGCGAACAGTTTCGCCTTGGCCGCGCCGTATGCCTGCATGCTGCCGTGATAGTCGAGATGGTCGCGGGTGAGATTGGTGAACGCCGCCACCTCGAAATCCACCGCACCCACGCGACCCTGCTCCAGCGCATGCGACGACACTTCCATCGCTACGTGGCTGACGTCGGCATCGCGGAAATCCGCCAGCAAAGCCTGCACACTGATCGCATCGGGCGTAGTGCGCTCGCCGTCGCGCAATTGGCCATGCATGCCGGCACCGAGCGTACCGATCGAGGCCGCGCGATGACCGAGCAGAGTCAGTGCCTGTGCCAGCAGTTGCACACAGGAAGTTTTGCCGTTGGTGCCGGTGACGCCGACCATCCGCATCGATTCGCTGGGGCGCTCGTAGAAGCGGGCGGCGATTTCACCGACCTGCGCATGCAGGTTGTCGATCCACAGCAGAGGTACGTCCAGCGGCGCCACATCGTCGACCGCCGGCGCCTCGGCCAATATCACCTGTGCGCCACGCTGTACCGCGCCGGCGGCAAACTCGATGCCGTGAGCCCGGCTGCCGCGCAGCGCGAAAAATGCATCGCCGCGGCGCACCCGACGCGAGTCCAGCGTCAGTCCCGACACCACGATGCGCCCGGCGCCCGGCGCCGCGGCGACCTGTGCGTCGGCAATCCCCAGCAGCAGCTGATCGAGGTGGCCGGTGCTCATGGCGTGCCCTCCTCGACCGGCGCTTCTTCGATGTTCGGCGCTACCGGCGGAGCGCTGCCAGTCAGCCCGTTCTCGACCTGCAAGGGACCGCCCACGTACCAGCGGCCGATATTGTCCGGCGGAATATCCAGCAGGCGCAGCGCGCCGCTCATGACCTTGGCGAACACCGGACCGGAGACCAGGCCGCCGTAGTAGCTGCCCTTGCGGGGATTGTCGACCACCACCGCGGCAACCAGCCGCGGATTGGTCGCCGGCACCATGCCGGCGAACGCGGCGCCATAGTTGTCCTTCGAATATCCGCCGGCCACTGCTTTATGGGCCGTGCCGGTCTTGCCTGCCACGGTGTAATTGGCGATCCACGCATAAGGCGCCGCGGTACCACCCGGCTGAGTGGTGGTCTCCAGCATGTCCACCAGTTCGCGCGCCACTTTCGGCTCGATGATGACCTTCGCGTCGCTGTCGTTGCCCTTGATGAACGTCGGCGAATGCATGACGCCACCATCGGCGATGGTGGCGTAGGCGTTGGCCAGCTGCAGCGGCGTCACGTTGAGGCCGTAGCCATAGCCCAGGATCGCCTTTTCCAGCGGCCGCCAGTCGCGCCCCACCCGCAGCAGGCCGGCCGATTCGCCGGGAAAGCCGCTGTTGGTGCTGTTGCCGAAGCCGAATGCGCGATAGGTGTCGTACATCAGCGCGGTATCGAGCTGCATCGCGATGTGCGCGGCACCGACGTTGCTCGACTTGGTGATCACGCCGGTGGGCGTCAGCAATCCCCAATTGTGGGTGTCGTGGATGTCGTGACCCTGGAAATACCAATGCCCGCCGGTGGTATCGATCACCGGACTGGTCGGCGTGAATTTGCCGCTGGACAGCGCCGCCGCAAGCAGGATCGGCTTGATCGTCGAGCCCGGCTCCAGCAAGTCGGTCATCGCACGATTGCGCCGCTCCGCGGGCTTGCTGCTGTTGACCGCATTGGGGTTGTAGGTCGGCAGGTTGACCATCGCCAGTACTTCGCCGGTCTTCACGTCGAGTATCACCATCGAGGCCGAATCGGCCTGCGACTTTTCCAGCGTGCTTTTCAGCTCGTTATAGGCGAGAAACTGAATGCGGCGGTCGATGCTGAGCGTGAGGTTCTGCCCCGGCTTCGGCGCGCGAATCTGCTCGACGTCTTCCACCACATGACCCATGCGGTCGCGGATGACGCGCTTGGAACCCGGCTTGCCGGACAGCCAGTCGTCGTACGCCAGCTCCAGGCCTTCCTGGCCGTGGTCGTCGATGTTGGTGAAACCGAGCACGTGCGAGGTGACTTCGCCGGACGGGTAGTAGCGCTTGAACTCGCGCTGCCCATTGATGCCGGGAATGCCCAGATCCAGCACGGCCTGCGCAGCCTCCGGCGCCATCTGCCGGCGCAGATAGACAAATTCCTTGTCGGAACGCTGCGCCAGCTGCTCCTTCAATTCGCCCGCGTCCACACCCAGCGCCTGCGCCAGCTGCGGAATGCGATCGTCGTTTTCAAGCACTTCGGGCGGATTCGCCCAGATCGACATCACCGGTGTCGACACCGCCAGCGGCTCGCCGTTGCGGTCGAAGATGGTGCCGCGCGACACCGGGATCGGCATCACCCGCAGGAAGCGCGCGTCGCCCTGGCTCTGATAGAACTGCTTGCGCACCACCTGCAGATCGAACGCACGCGCCACCAGTCCGATGGAGGCCAGCCCGAGCAGGCCGACCACCACCATCATGCGCTTGCGCGAGCTGGGCCCGGCACTGCGGCGGCGGCCGTGCTGGGGAGGCGTGATGTGCTGGCGCCAGCCCATCAGCGCAGCAACCGGATGTCTTGCGGACGCGGATCGAGCATGCCCAGCTTCTGCCGGGCCTCATCGTCGATGCGCCGCGGTTCGGCATAGGTGGCCTGCTCCAATTCGAGCCTGCCGTATTCAATGTTCAATTCGTCGCGCTGGTTCTGCAGTGCGGTCAGGTTGACGAACAGCACGCGGCTCTCGTGGCGCGTCCACACCACACCGATCGCACTGGCCAGGACCGCCGCGAGCAGGATCAGCATGAACAGGGCGCCGATCGTCTTCACGCGCGGCCTCCTTCCGGTAATTTTTCCGCCACGCGCAGCACGGCCGAGCGCGAACGCGGGTTCGCGGCCTGCTCGGCAGCGGACGGAAACTGCGCCTTGCCGACGGCAACCAGACGCGTCGGCGCAGCCTGCACCGGCGGTCCGCGGCGGCTGTTCTGCACACGGCCGGAGTGGTCGCGGATGAACAGCTTCACCGCGCGATCTTCCAGCGAATGGAAACTGATGACCGCCAGCCGGCCACCCGGCTTGAGCCGCTCCAGCGCTGCATTCAGACCTTGCTGCAACGCGTCCAGCTCACCGTTCACGCGGATGCGCAACGCCTGGAAGCTGCGCGTAGCCGGATGCTTGCCCGGTTCGCGACGACCGACCACGCGCTCGATCAGCGCAGCCAGCTGACCGGTGCGGGTGAACGGGGTGGCTGTGCGATCCGCGACGATAGCGCGGGCGATGCGCCGGCCGTGACGCTCCTCGCCGAAGTTCCACAACACTTCGGTGATCTCGCGCTCGCTGGCATGCGCCAGGAAATCGGCGGCGCTTTCGCCCTGGGTGGTGTCCATGCGCATGTCCAGCGGCGCATCGGCCATGAAACTGAAACCGCGGGCGGCCTCGTCCAGCTGCGGCGAGGACACGCCCAGATCCAGCAGCACGCCGTCCAGGCCGGCGGCGGTTTCGTCCCATTCGGCCAGGCTGGAAAAATTGGCATGCCGGATCGACACGCGCGGATCGCCGGCAAATTCGGCCTGAGCCGTGGCGATCGCCGTGGGATCGCGGTCCATCAGCAGCAGCCGGCCATTGGGACCGAGGCGCGACAGTACGGCGCGAGCGTGACCGCCGCGACCAAACGTTCCATCGAGATAGCGCCCGCCACCCTGCACGGCGAGTCCCTCCACTGCTTCACCCAGCATCACCGGGATGTGCCGCAAAACTTGCTCGGCCATGCCGCACTCCCGCTCCCGTCCCACGTCTGTCGCTGCGCCCGCTTACAGGCGCAGTACGGCCATTTCGTCAGTGATCTCGTCTTCGCCGATGCTCTGGCGGATCTTGGCCAGATGAGCCTGTTCGCTCCAAAGCTCGAACTTGTTGCCCATGCCCAGCAGCACCGCCTTCTTCTCGATACCTGCAGCGGCCCGCTGACTGGCCGGCAGCAACACCCGCGCCGCGCCATCGGGCTCGACCACGGCGGCGGCGCCGACCAGCTTCATCTGCATGTCGCGATGGGCGGCCTTGACCTTGGGCAGCGCATTCACCTGATCGCGCACCTGCTCCCACTCGGCATGCGGGAACAGCCAGAGGCAGCCCGGTTCGAACGGGTTGTAGGTGATCACCAGACGATTCGCGCACTCGCCCGCCACCAATTCGCGATACGCGGTTGGAATGGCCAGGCGACCCTTGTCGTCTACGGTGATGGCGGTTTCGCCCTGGAACACAGTCGTTGAACTCCACTAAAACCCACGATTTCACACTGGAACCCACGATAGTCTCGGTTCATGAGACTGTCAAGGGAATTTCGCTTGTGAATCAAGGAGAAAGGCGAAGTTGTGGCGGTAATTCCAGCGTTTTCTCACGAACCATTGCAAGGTGTTTGAAAGCAAGGGATTTTTTAATTCCGAATCAGTGCCAGCGCGGCGTCTGACAGGGATCGATTCGGGATGGCCGGCCACGTCGCGATGAACCGGCGTTCATCCGCCCGCACTCTCACATATCACTCCCGACGGGGACGCTTGCCGCGCCGGGAGTGAATTCATGGAAGAGGTGGAGTCGGCCTGTAAGCCGGGTTCTGTACGTCTTGCGACGCGACAGTCATTCCTCTCGGCCAGACGTCGCCGTCTGGCTCCAGCAACCTACCCGGGAACAACGCGGGCCGCGTTATCGTTCCCCTATTTGGTCTTGCTCCGAGTGGGGTTTACCGTGCCGTACGGCGTTAGCCCCGTACGCGGTGCGCTCTTACCGCACCCTTTCACCCTTACCACGCACATCCGAAGATGCCGTTCGGCGGTCTGCTCTCTGTTGCACTGGCCGTCAGCTCACGCTGCCCAGGAGTTACCTGGCACTCTGCCCTATGGAGCCCGGACTTTCCTCGATGCACTTGCGTGCGACGCGACTGCCCGGCCGACTCCGCCTCCTAGTCTAGAGTGAAGAGGAGTGAGAAACGAGAGAAAAGCTCGCCCATCCATGCTTTCTCTCATTTCTCACTTCTCTTCACTCACTCCTGTAAAGCTCCTTGCGCGGCGCGCCGGTGATCGCCGCCGCCATCTTCGCCGCCTTCGCCGGCGGCAGTTCCTCGCGCAGGATCGCGAAGATGCGCCGACCCTCGACCAGCTTCGCATCAGCTTCCTCGCCACGCCCGGCCACCAGGATCACGCATTCACCGCGCTGCTGATCGGGATCGGCCGCGACTCGCGCCGCCAGCTCCGCCAGCGGCTCGCCCAGCACCGTTTCGAACATCTTGGTCAGCTCGCGCGCCAGCACCGCTTCCCGGGTGGCGCCGAAGATGTCGCGCATGTCGGCCAGACTCTCGGCGACCCGATGCGACGACTCGTAGAAGATGAGCGTGCGTGCATCGCCGCCAAGCTCCTGCAGACGGCTGCGTCGTGCCGCCGCCTTGGGTGGCAGGAAACCTTCGAACACGAACCGGTCGCTGGGCAGTCCGGCCACCGACAGCGCAGCGATCGCCGCGCAGGCACCCGGTACCGGAATGCAGCGAATGCCGGCCGCGCGCGCAGCGCGCACCAGCCGGAAGCCCGGATCACTGATCAGCGGCGTGCCGGCGTCCGAGATCAGCGCTACCGAATCGCCTGCCTCCATTCTCCGTACGATCGCGTCCACCGCATCGCGCTCGTTGTGGTCGTGCAGGGCGATCAATGGCGTGTCGATATTGTGATGCACCAGCAACGGCCGACTGTGCCGGGTGTCTTCGGCGGCGATCACCGCGACCTCACGCAACGTCACGATAGCGCGGGCAGACAAGTCGTCGCGATGACCGATCGGGGTGGCAACCACCCACAGACAACCTGGCTGAACTGATGACATCGTCATACTCCTGCGCCGTGAGCCGGCGATCCGATCGGCTATGATCGCGCATTGACGACCATGACGAACAAGGGATATCCCATGCGCCTCATGCGCCTCTCGCGCGCCGCCGCGACCGGACTGTTTTTTTCCGTGGTTCTGGCTGCCTGCGTGCCGATGAACGCGCCGCGCTCGCCGGCCGAAATCGCCGCCGCACAGAGCGCCGATGCACTGGCGCAACAAGGTCAATTCACTCAAGCTGCGCAAGCCTACCAGGCGCTGGCGGACCAATCGCCCGGCCATGCCGACAGCTACCGTCTGCAAGCTGCCGAAGCCTGGCGACAGGAAGGCCAGATCGAACGTGCAGCCCCGTTTCTTGCCGGCATCAAGCGGCAACGCCTTAGCGACGATGAGCCGTTGCGCCTCGACCTGCTGCAGGCCGAACTGGCGCTCGACCAGCATGACGCGGCCACCGCGCTGCGGCTCACCACCCAGCCGAACGTCACGGTGCCGGCAGCGCTGCAGCTGCGCCTGCTGGAACTGCGCTCGCGTGCGATGGCCGCGAGCGACGACAACTGGGGGGCCGCACGCACCCGCGTGCAGATGGACGACCAGTTGAGCGGTTTCGATCACACCCAGAACCGTCGGCAAATCCTCGACCTGCTCGGCAAACTCGGCGTCGACCCGCTCAAGCAACGCGCTGCCGCGATGAAGCCGGGTGATCGCATGCTGCCCTGGGTCAACGAAGCATTGACTCAGCTCGGTGTCGTCGTGGCGCAACCGCAACCGGAATTGCAGCAACCTGTTGGCACCCTGCTGCCGGGCGCGAATGCCAATGTGCGCGAAGGCTACAAAGTGCCGGCCCAGGTGGCCCTGCTGTTGCCCAACGACGGCAATTACGCAGCCGCCAGCACGTCGATACGCGAGGGTTTCTTCGCCGCCTATCTCGATGCGGGGCGCAATCATGCGCCACGCCCATCCGTGCGCGTGTACGACAGCAAGGGCACCGGCGACGGTGCGATCAAGGCCTATCAGCAGGCGGTCAGCGACGGTGCCAGGCTGATCGTCGGCCCGCTGACTCGCGGCGAAGTCGCCGCCGTGTTCGGCCAGGCACAACTGCCGGTACCGGTGCTGGCGTTGAACCATCCCGACGACAAGCAACTGCCCGCCAGCGACGCCAGCGAATTCGGCCTGCTGCCGGAAACCGAAGGTGCCCAAGCCGCCGACCACATGGTCGAGCGCGGCCTGCGTCAGGTCTACCTGGTGACTTCCAACGATGACTTCGCCCACCGCGCCGCGGGTGCCTTCAAGGCCGAGCTTGCGGCCCGCGGCGGTCAGCTGCTTGGCGCGGCCACCCTGCCGGCTGGCACCACCACCAGTTACGCCGACACCATCGCGGGGCTGCACTTTCCCGCATCCGCATCCGCGCCTGCACCCGCCGCCACTACTGCCGACAACACCGCGACGCCGGCCAGCGCTGCCGGCGACACCGGCATCTTCATCAGCATGCGCCCGGCGCAGGCGCGACTGCTGTTGCCGCAGCTGCGCATCGCGCGGGTCAGCCTTCCTGTGGTCGCCACCTCGCACGTCTACGAAGGTAGCGACGACGCTTCGGCCAATCGCGACCTGGATGGCGTGGAATTCTGCGATTCACCGTGGCTGTTCAATGCCCAGCCGGGCCTGCCCAATCATGACGACATCGCCGCCCAGCTGCCGTCGGCCCGTGGTGCTGGTGCGCGGCTGTTCGCGTTCGGCATGGATGCATGGAACCTGGTGCCCTACCTCGACTGGCTGCGCGCCCATCCGGGCAGCTACGTTCCGGGCGCCAGCGGGCAGCTCACCGCCGACCAGTTCGGCCGCATGCGCCGCGTGCTGATCTGGGCACAATTCCAGGATGGCCTGGCGCACCCGCTGAGCGGCAACCTGCAGACCGACGACGTGCCGACCAGCACCTCGCCTGCGGACAACTCCTCGGCACCCGCCACCAGCTTCAACAAACCCGCCGACACCAGCCAGCCCGTCAGCCACTGATGCGCGCCGCCGGCGACGTCTTCGAGCAACGCGCCTGCGCCGAACTCGAGCGCGCCGGCCTGAAACTTCTCACGCGCAACTACAGCACACGCTATGGCGAACTCGACCTGGTGATGCTGGAGCGCGACACCGTCGTCTTCGTCGAAGTGCGGCATCGACGTAACGCCGTCTACGGTGATGCCGCCACTTCGATCACAGCGAGCAAACAGGCCAAGCTGATCAAGGCCGCCGCGCTGTGGGGGATCGCCTACACCAAATGGGCGCATTTCAACTGCCGATTCGACGTAGTCGCGTACGACGGTCCAGCCACCAACGCCCGTATGATATGGCTCCGTAGCGCATTTGAGACACAGTAGGCAAAATCGACGCGACGTGTTGTTCAATCATACGTCCAGTCAGCAACGCGTCAGAATGCGTTCAGGGGCAAGCCGAAACATTGCATATCCTGGAGTGGAGTTACTCCAGTGACTGTTTCGGTATATCAATCGATATTGCAGGTATCAGAGACGGCCATCGCGGCCAGTCTTAGACAGGGAGAGTGAATGGAATCGAAGTTCTGTACCGTGCGGGAAACTGTGTCCCCGCTGCAAAGGGCGCCGAGATCAGGGAAACATGCGGACATTCCGCTGACTTTATTTCTCCTTATTCTCAAGCCAAACCATGAGGCGTCGCCTCTCTAATTTGCATTAAGCCGTCTCCACCGATCGCGGTGGATGCTTTTTGGTGTGCTCTATCAATCAGAGCGCCCGTAGGCAAGCTTTGTGCGCGATTCAGCTATTTCCATTTCACCTACTGGGTACGACGTGAAAAAGCTTTTCTTGAACAAGGCCCTCAAGGGATTTTCGATGCTCGCGGTGATCGCGCTCGCAGGATGCGCAACACCTGCAGCAAAAGATTTTGGCGGCACCTGGAAATCGGTCAACCGATTTCAGAGTGCGCCCACCGAAATACCGCTCGCACAGCCCTATACGTTCTTTGCCGCGCCCATGGATGGAACCCTGAAAACCATGCTGACACGGTGGTCGAAGGACTCGGGCATGACACTTTCCTATCAGCTCCATTCTGATTTCACGCTGTATACGCCGGTATCGGGAATCCACACACCGAATGTCCGGGAAGCTGCCGAGCAACTGAGTTCCATCTACGCCGCGGAAGGCGTGGCCGTCACCGTGGATGGCCAGCAGATTGTGGTTCAGCCCGCCAGCCCAACCGCTCCTGCCGCGACGACGAATCCACGCACAACCGGCGCGTTGAAGCCCACTGCAACAGCGGCGCCGAAACGATGAAGACGATGCTCCACGTTGTAATGACCGATCCGGGTTCCCGCTGATGCTCAACAAGAAATCATCTGCCCAGAAAATTGACGACTCGATCGCCAGGTCGGTCAATTTCGAATTGACCATTGCAGACCTGGCCAGGCGCAGCGAACGCCGTGCGTGGTGGGTTGCCTTCAGCGCGATCGCGGTAGCGCTTATTCTCGCCGGCGGCTACTTCTACATGCTTCCCCTCAAGCAAAAGGTTCCGTACCTCGTCATGGCAGATGCCTATACCGGCACCGCCACGGTCGCACGTCTGGACGGCGATTTCGCCATGCGCGGGATAACTACCCGAGAAGCAGTGAACCGCAGCAATGTCGCTCACTTCGTGCTGGCCAGAGAGTCCTACGATTTGGCCCTGGTAAACCTGCGCGATTGGAAAACCGTGCAGACCATGGCTTCCTCCGGGGTCAAAGCGGAATACACCGCGATGTTCTCCTCAAATAACCCAGATAGCTGGGCCAAACAGTACGGCAAAGATCAGTCCATCCGCGTCAAACTACTCAGCATTCAGCTGATTGGCGGCGGCGAAGGTGTGACGCCCCGCGGCGCCACCGTGCGTTTCCAGCGCAGCCTTTTCAACAAATCGAATGGCGCCACCCGGACCCTCGACAGCAAGATCGCCACGATCGAGTTCACCTACAAGCAGAATCTGGAAATGGACGACCAGAATCGGATCGAGAATCCACTGGGATTCTGGGTAACCAGTTATCGGGTAGACGACGACTACGCTACCGCACCACCGGCGGAAATTTCGGGGTCACCCATCGCCCCGCAGGCGGCAGTACCGACATTCGCCGCTCCTGCGAGTTCGGCGACCACCGCCGCAGCGATCCCGGTTCCGACAACGTCTACCGATTCCGCCACGGGAGCGGCTCGCCGATGAAACGATCAAGCCTCTGGTGCCTTGGCGCCGCCCTGTGTGTTGCCGCTGCCATTGCACCTTCCACAGCAGCGGCGCAGGTGCTAACGCGCTACCAGTTCAAGCCCGACAGTATTTATCCGGTAAACACTGGCCTGGGTATCACCACCCAGATCGAGCTCAGCCCCAACGAGAAAGTGCTCGATTACAGCACTGGTTTCAGCGGCGGATGGGACCTTACTCGTCGTGAAAACGTTTTCTACCTGAAGCCCAAGAACGTGGATGTTGACACCAACATGATGGTGCGCACCGCGACACATTCCTACATTTTCGAACTCAAGGTGGTGGCGACGGACTGGAAGACCCTGGCGCAGGCCCGCCGCGACGGCGTGCAGTACAAGATCGCCTTCACCTACCCGGCCGATACCAGCTTCGCCAACGAAAAGAAAAAGCAACTTCAGGCTGCCGCGCAGGACAGCAACCTGCTACCTGACCGCAGCTACAACTTTGACTACGACTACGCCACCAAGAGCAAAGCAGCTCCATGGCTGGTCCCCGCCAACGTCTACGACGATGGTCGCTTCACGTATATCAAGATGAGCGACCTGAAGGCCTTCCCAACCGGCGATTTTCCGGCCGTCTACATGCGCGAACAGGAGCACGGCGAAGACTCGCTGGTGAATACCACCGTCGAAGGCAACACCATCATCGTCCACGGCACTTACAGCTATCTGGTCATCCGCCACGGCGACGACGTCGTGGGCCTGCGCAGGAATACCAAAAAGTGAATACTCCCCGGCACCCCGAAGATGAGCGCGCAGGCAACGAGCCGGCGCAGGCCGCCCCGCGCGACCAGAGCGAGGCAATTCACGATAACCCGTACGCAAACCGGTACCAGCGTGGTGCGGAGCCCGATCTCGACGCCAGCGCACCTGAGCTGCGTAGCAATGAACTACGACAGATGAACCGCCGCGCGCTGTTCTTGTTGGGTGCCGTGGTGTTGCTGCTGCTATTCCTGGCCTTTTGGCTAATCAGCGGCGCGGGCAAAAAGAGCGATCAGTCCAAACCGCGCGAGGAAAAGGTGACGGTGGCCGAGGCGCCTGCATCTCTTGTCCTGCCACAGTTGCCTCTCGCGCCGGCCCCGCAGCCAGCGGCCCAACCCATTCCACTGATACCACCACCAACGCCAGTGCCGAACAAGCAGAATCCGGCATCGAGTGGCCCCACCCTGCTGCAGCGCCGGCTCGCTGCCAGCGGTGACGACACTGGCACCAGCGATTCCGGTTCGCTGACTGCAGCCCAGCAATCGCTTGGAAAGAAGCTGCCCGGCGATGTCGATTCCGTTCCCACCAGTGCACAGCCGCTGACCCATCCGGATACGCTGTTGCAGCGTGGAACCTACATCCGCTGCGTGCTGGAAACGCGCATCATTTCAGACATCCCCGGTTTCAGTACCTGCTTGGTCACCGAACCGGTCTACTCCTTCAACGGCCATACCTTGCTGCTTCCGAAGGGTTCCAAGCTGCTGGGTAGCTATAGCGGCGGCCCCACCGGCGATCGAGAAGCGGTGCTCTGGGATCGCATCATCACGCCCACCGGTATCGACGTGAATATGTCCAGCCCTGGCATTGACAACCTCGGCGGCGCAGGCGTGCCGGGTTACTACGATGCTCACTGGGGCAAGCGCATCGGTTCCGCCTTGCTGATCAGTCTGCTCAGCGATGCCTTCAAATATGAGGCGGCCGAGCACGGGCCTCGCACCACCAGCATAAGCAACGGTGTCGTGACCCAGACACCGTTCGAAAGCAACACCGCTCAAACCATCCAGAACCTGGCCAATCAGGCCGTTCGTGAAGCCGCCAACCGCCCGCCGACAGTCACCATCAACCAGGGGACCGTCATCTACGTCTACGTGACCAAGGATGTGGACTTCAGCGGCGTGGTTGCGCGCTCCTGATCCGGAATAGTCAATAAGCACCTAATCAATAAGCACCTAACTGGTATAGCCATGGAAGACGTCACCACCCACATCTCGAATGACTTTCTCGACTACCAGTACGAGGTGCTGGGTGTGCGCGAATACATGGCCTCTCCCGAGGTCACCGAGATCTGCATCAACCGCCCCGGCGAGCTGTATCTGGAGAGCCGCGGTAGTTGGCAGCGGGTGGATGTGCCTTCGCTCACCTTCGAGCGCGCGCGACAGTTCTGCACCGCCGTGATCAACGAGAGCAACACCGGTCAACGCATTACCGACGTGGATCCGGTGGTCTCGCTGACCTTTCCCACCGGCCAGCGCGCGCAGTTCGTGATTCCACCGGCCTGTGAGGCAGGCTTCGTCTCTATCACTATCCGGCTGCCGTCCAAGCAGCTCAAGACGCTGGAACAGTACGAAAGCGACGGCTTTTTTGATGAGATCGTGGAAATCAGCCACGGTCTCAGCGACCTGGATAGCAAGCTTCTGGAACTGCGCGCGGCACGGCGCTACGCCGAGTTCTTCCGCCAGGCCGTGCTCGGCAAGAAAAACATCGTGGTCTCCGGTGCCACCGGTAGCGGCAAGACCACCTTCATGAAGTCCCTGGTCAACCACATCCCTGCCGATGAGCGTCTGGTCACCATCGAAGACGCGCGCGAGCTCTTTATCGACCAACCAAATGTGGTGCACTTGCTGTACTCCAAGGGCGGGCAGAGCACCAGCAACGTCACCGCCAAAAGCTGCATGGAAGCCTGCCTCCGGATGAAACCCGACCGCATCATCCTTGCGGAGCTACGCGGCGATGAGTCCTTCTACTTCATTCGCAACTGCGCCTCAGGTCACCCCGGTTCCATTACCAGTTGCCACTCCGGCAGCACCGAGCAAACCTGGGACCAGCTCGCGCTGATGGTCAAGGCATCCACTGAGGGCGCCGGGCTGGAGTTCAACACAATCAAACGCCTGCTGATGATGACCATCGACATCGTGGTGCACATCAAGGCACACGGCGGACGTCGCTGCATCACCGGCATCGACTTCAATCCCCAACGCAGCCATGAGGAGCATTGAATGTTGCCCGGAATGGAAATGCTGGCTTGTCCCAACCTCGCCGTCTCACCCGAGGTAATGCAACACGTCGTGCACGTCGAATCCAACGCCAATCCCTACGCCATCGGTGTCGTCGGCGGTCAGCTGCAGCGCCAGCCCAAGAACCTCGCCGAGGCGCTTGCAACTGTGCAGATGCTCGATACCAGGGGTTACAACTTTTCAGTGGGTCTGGCCCAGGTCAACCGCGCCAATCTCGGCCGTTACGGACTCGATTCGTATCAGAAGGCGTTCAGCACCTGCGCCAACCTGTCCGCTGGCGCGCATATTCTGGCCGACTGCTACGCCAGTGCGCACGGCGACTGGGGCAAGGCCTTCAGCTGTTACTACTCGGGCAACTTCGCCACTGGTTTCCGCGACGGCTATGTGCAGAAGGTTTATGCCTCGATCAGCCACGAGGCCAACGAGCCAGGAAAAGTGATGTCTACCTCGGTGCCTGCAACAGAGGCCATTGCGCTGCGCTCGCGACCAGCGGCGCCAACAGAATCGGAGGCACCCACACGCGCAACCGATCTCAAACCCGTCATCATATACGCCTCCGGTAGCGCCAACTATCGCGTTGCCCTGCGCAGCATGGCAATAGACGCAACCGCGGCGGCCACGGTGCCCGCGATCGTCACTGCGATCGCCCACGCTACGCCCGCGAATGCGGCAGTACCCCCGGGTTCGCCGGCGATCAGTCCCATCGACGCGAATACCAATCAAACCCTGCCAGCAACGCCGGGTCCGGTAGACGCCTCACTTGCACAGACCTTGGCAGCAATGACCCAAGCATCCGCGGCATCCAGTGGCAGCTCGTCGAACGATGCCGTATTCGTTCCCAAGGTTCGTGGCCCCAACGATTTACCCGATGCCTCCGCATCCACTGAATCAGGCCCCGCCATAACCCAGGCAACGTCCTCCAACGCAGGCGCAGATCGCGCCGACCTCCGCCAGGAGCAGCGCGATGCCGCTTTTGTCTTCTGATGGAACTGGGTCTCTGCCCAATCCGGTGATTTTTCTTTTACCCGACGCACACCTCCATACGCGTCGTCCTGGCCTCACGGCCATCCAAGCGTCGCGGGGCAACCCGGGACATAGCGCAGCACGCACCGCCGCCCAAAGCGGCCGAACCTGAACCGGCTGTCGCCACCTGTCTGGCGTACTGCTTCAACTATCGACAAGGAAACTCAGATGGCTATCCACTCGCTCGGCAACGAAAGCATTCTGCACTCTCAGCGCACGCGGCTTTTCATGATCATGTGCATCATGGCCTTTATCGTACTTCCCGGCCTTGCTTTCGCGCAGGACGCAAGCGCGACGATCGATACGACCTGCGGTTTCGCGTCGAACATCCAGAAAATCCTCAACGCGTTGTCCATCGTCGTCGTCACCATTGCGGTGATTTTCTCCGGCTATCAGATCGCCTTCGCGCACAAGCGCATTGGCGACGTCGCGCCAATCATGATCGGTGCCATCCTGATCGGTGCAGCCGGACAGATCGCCAAGATGTTTCTGGGCACCAGCGCCGGAACTGACGCCTGCAAAGCGACCACGAACCTGATCACGCACGCACTCGTCAACTATGTATAAAAACCCGCTGTTTCGCGGCTGCACCCGCCCGCCGATGTTCATGGGCGTGCCGTACATACCTTTTTTCATGGGTGCGGGTGGGTGCTTTCTGCTGGCGGTGTACACCAACTTTTTCTACCTGCTGCTGTTGCCGGTAGTGATCTTCATCATGCGGCAGATGGCACGCCGCGATGAGATGATTTTCCGTCTACTGGGCCTGCGCTTGCAGTTCCGCACGCGGGTCAGAAACCTGGGCGATAACGACGGCATGTGGGTGTTTACCCCCAACAGTCATCGCGGTCAGGGCAAGGACAAATCGTAGTTTCCCCAGATGCCCTGATCGCAAGGTCAGGGCATCATCTCGGACCCGAACCATGGCTAAACCCAACTTTAGACCCGACACCCCCATCGCCGAATTCCTGCCGCTGTCCACGCACGTGTCGCCCACTGTGCTGAAGACTACCGACGGGGATTTTCTGCTGGTGTGGCGCCTCGGCGGACTGCCATTCGTGGGTCGCGAGGAATGGGAAATCGAGCACCGCCACAACACCTTCAACCGCCTGCTGCAAACGCTGCGGGCACCAGACTTTGTCAATGTGGCGTTCTGGGTGCACGACGTGCGCCGTCGCCGTCGTTTGAAAGACCACAGCAAGTTCGATCAAAGTTTCAACCAACAGATGTCGGACACCTATTTCGAGGCTTTGTCCGCCCAGAAGTTGATGCAGAACGAGCTTTATCTGACCATGATGTACCGGCCCATCGTGAGCGGCAAACGCTTTGCGGAAAAGTCCAGCGACGTCGGCCGACTGGAGTCCCAGCAGCTCGACGCGGTAAGCACCATGCTGGAGCTGGCCGGCAACGTGGAAGCCGTGCTCAAGGACTACGCCCCGTATCGTCTAGGCATGTACGAAGCCGGCAACGGCGTGGTGTTTTCCGAAGCACTGGAGCTTTACGGCTACTTGCTCAATCGAATCGACGAGCCGGTACCCGTGCTCAATGCACCCGTCTACAACTACCTGGCGGTAAGCAAACAACGTTTCTCGGCCAAGACGGGTGATTTCGTGATCACTACGCCCGAAGGCAAAAATCACTTCGGCGCCATGCTCAACATCAAGGAATACACCGACGGTACCTATCCCGGCATCCTCAATGGCCTGAAGTACCTGGATTTCGAATATGTCATCACCCACTCCTTCAGCCCCATGGGTCGCCAGGACGCACTGAAGGCATTGGACCGTACCAAGGGCATGATGGTCTCCTCCGGCGACAAGGCCTTCAGTCAGATCGCCGAGCTCGATCACGCGATGGACCAGCTCGCCTCCGGCAACTTCGTGCTGGGTGAATACCACTTCTCCATGGCCATTTACGCACCCAGCCAGGAGGCGCTCTCCCAACAAATCGCGACCACCCGGGCGGAGCTTTCCAACGCCGGCTTTGTCTCGGTCAAGGAAGACCTGGCTGTCACGGCCGCCTTCTACGCCCAGTTTCCGGGTAACTGGAAATACCGCACCCGGTTGGCCAACGTTAGTTCGCTCAACTTCCTGGGCCTGTCACCGCTGCACAACTTTGCCACCGGCAAAAAAGAGAACAATCCCTGGGGCGATTGCGTCACCACGTTGCAGACCACCAACGGTCAGGCTTATCACTTCAACTTCCACGCCACCCACCCGGCGGAGAATTCCCTCGGCGAGAAGGCCATCGCCAACACGATGGTCATCGGCAAGTCCGGTACCGGCAAAACCGCGCTGATCAACTTCCTGCTCAGTCAGGTGCAAAAGCTGAAGCCCTCGCCCACCATTTTCTTCTTCGACAAGGACCGCGGCGCGGAAATTTTTGTGCGTGCCTGTGGCGGCAACTACCTTGCGCTGGAAAACGGGAAACCCACCGGCTTCAACCCGTTCCAGTGCGAGCGCACCGAGGCCAACGTGCAATTTTTGGCCGAGCTGGTGAAAGTGCTGGTGGGCAAAAGCGTCTACAGCTCGCGCGAGGAAGAAGACATCTTTCGCGCGGTCGAGAACATGCTCGACACACCCATGCATCTACGCACCATGACCAACTTCCAGAAGAGCCTGCCCAATATGGGTGACGATGGGCTTTTCATCCGCATGCGCAAGTGGACCGCCAGCAATTCGCTCGGCTGGGTTTTTGACAACCCTGCCGACACCATCGATCTGGAAAAAGCCAATATCATCGGCTTCGACTACACCGATCTGATCGACAACCCCGAAGTACGTGTACCGGTCATCAACTATCTGCTGCATAAACTGGAGGCGCTGATTGACGGCCGCCCGCTCATCTACGTGATGGACGAGTTCTGGAAGATCCTCGACGGCAAAGGCGGGCTCAAGGAGTTCGCCAAGAACAAGCAGAAAACGATCCGCAAGCAGAACGGTCTCGGCATCTTCGCCACCCAAAGCCCGGAGGACGCCCTGGCCAGCGACATCGCCGCCGCCCTCATCGAGCAAACGGCCACGATGATCCTGCTACCCAACCCCAACGCCAGTCGCGAGGACTACGTCGGAGGGCTGAAGCTGACAGACGCCGAATACAAAGTCGTTGTAAGTTTGGACGAACGCTCGCGCTGCTTCCTCGTCAAGCAAGGCCACGCCAGCGCGGTATGCCAATTGAACTTGCGCGGCATGGACGATGCTTTGGCAGTCATTTCAGCCTCCACCGACAACATCGAAATCATGCACGACGTATTGTCGCAGCGAGCTGCGGTCGAAGGCGTACCCGTCGATGCCCTTAGTCCCGAGCAGTGGCTCAACGATTTCTATGAAAATCGAAAAGGCAGCGGTAAATCCAGGCCCAAACCACCGTCCACCTCCAGTGCTGCCCGCACGGCGGCCGGCTAGTCCGTGTGTGATCGACCACAATTACAAAAGGAGTGCGTCATGCCTCATTTGCCCACCCGTCCGATGAAATTGCAATTGCGCCAAGTCGCTCTGGCCGTCTCCTTGCTCGGCATCTTTGCCGGCACCGCCCACGCCCAGGTCTTGGTCACCGATAATGCCGCCATCTCGACCAATCAGGAGGGTTTCAAGTCGCAGTTGGCCCAAACCGTAGAGCAGTACACCAAGCAGGGCATGCAGTACGCGAAGCAGCTTCAGCAGTACGAAACACAACTGCAGCAATACGAGCAGATGGTCATGAAGGTACAGGGCCTCGGCACAAACATATCAATCACCCCAAACAATCTGCAGCAGATTAACGACCCTTCAGCCCTTATCGCTCAGAACTGTCCAGGTTCATCCGGCGGCTCAGTGGTCGGGAGTGTGGTGACGTCCATTGCATCCGCTTTCAGTCCCGGGGACTCCATCACCAAGAGCCAGCAGACGATCTGCGCCAAGATCGTCACGCTTCAAGTCGACAAGTACAACAAGACGGTCATCATTCTCAACGACCTCAACACGTACGGCGGCACGTTGCAGCAGCTCAACGATCTGGCCAATCAGGTGACCAATGTTGGCAACGCCAGCAATACCACTTCGCAAGCTGAGACAGTCAGCGCAACCATGGCCCGAAGCATGTCCGACTGGCAAACCTCGATAGCAGGGGATGATGCCCTCATCAGCTCGCTCAACCAGCAGCAACAAATTCTCGCCAAGGTCGCGTTGAACGGCAGCCCCTTGGGAAATGTGGTGCAAGGTGCGGCATTCGCGCTGGCATTCGGCAAATGACGCAAACACAGGCCTGCAATCGGGCCTGATGCAGCGTTTCACCACTCGGCTGGGATCACGAGCACCATGGTTTACTTCGTCCTTATCTACAATTGGCTTCACAGCAGGATCGACAGCTTCGGGGCCAACCTGATGGGCGCTGTGACCAGTTGGATGACAGCTCTCGCGCTGCTTCTGGTCACCATATGGATCATGATCCAGGGCTACCGCCTGATCACCGGCCAGTCGCGCGAATCCATGATGGGCCTGGTGACCAACATGGTGCGGGTGGTGGTGATCGTCGCCGTCGCCACCACCGTCGGAGCCGTCGGCCACAACCTGCATACCCTTGTCACCACCGAGCTGACTACCGACATCAATCAATTGTTCACCGGTGACGACACCACGCTGGCGCAGACCATCGATAAAAATCTCGCCGAAACCCAACTCGCCATGTCGGCCATCGATACCGTACAGGTTCCCCCAGGCGACACGGAAGGCGCCGCCAGCAAGGCGCGCGCGCAGACCTTCGCCACCTTTGGCACCGCCAGCCCCGCCATGGCCGCGGCTGCCATGCTGCTGCTGTACGAGATCACGCTAGCCCTGGTGATAGGGCTGGCGCCGTTATTCATCATGTGCCTGATCTTCGAGCAGACCAAAGGCTTGTTCCAGAAGTGGCTTCTCTACGGTGTCGGCACGCTGTTTTCGATGGGCGTGCTGGCCTTTATCAGTTCACTGGTACTGGAGCTCACCTACAAGGTTGCCGAAGCACTGTGGGCAAGCTCAATCATCAATAGCGTCACCGGCCTAGGTGCCGAGGGCTTCACCAGTCAATCGATGCAGCAAGGCGGCGTCGGCCTGCTGATGACCGTGCTGATCATCTCCTCGCCTCCGCTGGCGGCGATGTTCTTTCAGGGGACGGTGGGCAATTTCATGCACTTCTCAGCCTTTGGCGGCGGCATGGCCAGCCGACCAGGGCCGCAAGGGCAGCCACCTGGGTCGTATGGCGGATATGGCGGTGGTGGGTTCCCGACACCACATATTGATTCTCGGCAGACCAGCGCAGCACAACAAAGCGCTCCTTCCAGCAGCCTTAATTTTGGCCAAATGGCAGGTAGGGCAGCTACTGTTCAGGCCGATGTCACAAAGACCACTAGTCACCGATCGTAAGAGGCTAGCAATGAATCCTACATGCCTACTTAGGCTGATGTTTGCTCTTTTGCTATTAGTGACAGGCTGGGTGCATGCCGAAGGTGGCTGCCCACCTGGACTAATTCCCGCAAACGGCACGAATGTCAATTCATGCGTTCCCATACCTCCGGGGTACTACAACAATCAACAGGGAGTTCAGCAACTACAACCGCTTCCGCCCGTCTGGGCCAATCGATACGGTGCGATTGCAACCGATATTCCAAATAGAAGCGGAGGGATTTCGATTAACCAGCCGGATAGAAGCAGAGCAGAACAAGTGGCAGTCGCCAATTGCCAATCAAATGGCGGATCGAATTGCAACATAGAGATTTCTTATGGAAATGAATGTGTTGCTTTGGTAGGTGGAAAAACCGGTCACAACGCAAAGGCCGGCCCTACGATAGAGGCTGCTACTCAAGCTGCTATGAAAGTCTGCGATGCGGCCGATACTCATTGCCAAGTCACGTATGCCGCCTGCAGCCCAGCCATACGAATTCAGTAGCCCAAAGGACCACTGCTATCACGAACTCGCGTAACCAAACACGGAGGTATGCCATGAAACTTCGCGCCCTGTTCACCACCGTCGCTCTCGGCGCGGCATGTTTGACCATCGCTCCCATTCACGCCCAGGGCGTGGACCCCTGCACCGTCTACATGTGCATGGCCGGAATTTCCGGTGCCGGCACCAGCGGTGGTCCGGCTTGCATCCCATCACTGACTTACTGGCATACCGCCTTGGCCGTCTACAGTCCCTATTTCAACCCGCCTGCCAGCGCCGCACGGCGCAAGGCATACCTGATGACCTGCCCTGGTGCTACCACCGCGACCAACGCCGGGGTGCTGAGCGCCATCATCGCCCAATGGGGTTCGGTGCCATAGGGCATCGCGTCTACTTCACCACCGGCAGCCTGCCCCGGCGAATTCAATGACCAAACAGATCACGAACTGCCATGTCAAAACGCCTGACCTCCTCGCTGATTCTATTTCTGACCCTGATCACCTCTGCCTGTGGCTCCCCCATGAAAACTCCCGACATCAAGCAAAATCCGCATCCGAAGATGCGCTACGAAATCACCATGACCATCCAGGGTGCGCCGGGACCGTTCGACTCGATCAGCGGGTTTGTGCAGTACAAGGTTTCGAACGATCGCTGCGTGCCATTGACTCCCGTCAGCGGCGCGACGTTACCGCCAGAGAAAAGTGTTCCGCTTGAGTTGTCTCATGTCAGCGACAACGTCTACAAGGGCACACTCTATGTCGATCTTCTTCAGGACGAGGACTATTACGGCCTTGGCGTCTGCCACTGGGCGGTTGTGGCAGCCACGGCCTCACTAAAGGTCAAGAAGGCTGATTTCAGCCCCGATCTGTTTGCGGAGAGCGTTCTGAAGCAGGCATCCGAAACACGCTATTTCAGCAAGAAGCAATTTGAGGCCGTTGGCCGCGGCGAGTTGGCGCCGCCGGTAGTAAGCGGCGTATTGCCTGCCGAATACAGGAATCTCAAACCTGAGTGGCAACAGGACATGTTCTCGGTGACTCTGTCAGCCAAGGAAGATTTCCAATGACGACAGCAACTGATACGTACGCCTTGCTGGCTCAGGATTCGTACAAAGATCATCAGCTCAGTCAAATAGTCTCGATCGCAGGCATCGACTACAAGATTCTCGACCAGACCAGCGATCCGGTCACTGGATACCAGGGCGTTGCCTATCAGCGCGTGGGAACCGATGACATCGTCATCGCTCATCGTGGCACCGAGCAGATTGTCCGCGATGGCGTCCTTACGGATGGCGGCATGGTCTTGACCGGAATGAATCTTCAAACGCCCGATGCCATGGCATTTACGCGACGTGTGCTCGACGAAGCCAAAGCAGATGCAGAAGCGAATCACCGGCCTCTCAATGTCACCGTCACCGGTCATTCCCTCGGGGGCACATTGGCCGAAATCACTGCATCGCGGTTCGGCTTGCACGGTGAAACGTTCAACGCATATGGCGCGGCTGGCTTGCTTCAGGATATTCCCAAAGGCGGCAACCAGGTCATTGACCATGTCCGCGCCACCGATGTGGTCAGCGCCGGCAGCATTCATTTCGGTGAAGTCCACGTCTATGCCGCGCAGCAGGATATCGACCGGTTGAGCAGCGCCGGCTATCGCGACGACGGGAGCATCCTGAAGCTGCGCGATCCACTCAAGGCGATTGACCTCGGCGCTCATGGTATCGACAACTTTGTGCCAGGCAGTAAGATCCTTGGCCAGTCCATCATCAGTCCGGAAAGCGAAGCGCGTTATCGCGCGCATCACGGCATGATCGATCGCTACCGCAGCGATGTCATGGATTTGCGCACCGGTTTGTCGGCGAATTGGGAGATACCCAAGGCAGCGGCAGAGAGTGGCATGGCGCTTGGACATGCCGCCGCCCGTGAAGTCTCGCTAGGCGTGCACGCTGTCGAGCGCGCAGCGCAGCATGCCGCTCGAGTGGTCGAGAATACGACCCAGAGCGTTGCGCGCACCGTCCGTGACGACCTTCTGCAGGGTGCACACGCTACGGAGCGTGCTGTATCGCAGGGTGCCCATGCCATCGAACATGGCGCGCAATATCTCGCCGACAAAGCGGCGCAAGGTGCGCGCGCGGCCGAGCACGGCGTCCAGCAGGCAGCCCAGACCGTCGAGCACGCGGCGATGAATGTCGCCCACACGGTCGGCGAAAACGTTTCGCATGGCATGCACGCCGCGGAGCGCGCTGTTTCGCAAGGCATCCATGCCGCGGAACATGCCGCACAATCCCTCGCCAGCGACGCGTCGCAGGCATTCGATGCGCTGCGTCATCCCGGCTCCTTGTTCGATAGCAAGCCGGCACCATTATCGGCTCCGGTGCGACTGGATCACGCGACGCATCCGGATCATCCGCTCTATCAGCAGACACGCGATGCCGTGCATCGGCTGGATGCCGAACACCATCGAACGCCCGATCAGCACAGCGACAACCTCGCTGCCTCCCTGGTGGTGGCCGCGCGGCGTGATGGCATGCAGGCAGTCAACCACGTCGTGCTCAGCAATGACGCGGCACGGACCTTTGCCGTGCAGGGCGAGCTGAACTCGTCGTTCAAGCAGATCACCCACGTGGAAACGGCACAAGCCAGCAACACGTCCATCGAACAAAGCAGTGCAGCGTGGCACTCCATGCAACAGAAGCAGTCGGATCCGGCTCACGCACTACAGATGACGCAGGAGCAGCGAACTCAACAACCATCCCAACCTGCGATGGGCTCGTAGCTGACCGCGCTGTGGAGTTTTTTCGTGAACCGAACGGTCGAGTGCGGACTCGCTGCACCCATCAACGAGGCGCATGCACTCCTGTCATTCGAAAAAAACGCAGTACGAGAAGCGGTCGACGAATGGCGAGTGGTGCGTATGAGACCTTAGGTCAAAGATGCCCGTTCTGTCGCCGACATTCCATTCGAACGCCTGACCATAGAAGCCGAACCCGGAAAGCAACCCCATGAAGCCAAACTGCACAAGCGCTCTATTCGCCACTCTTCTTGGCATGTGCTCGCTGCCATCGTTTGCAGCGGACTCAGCCAATACCTTGTGTGCTTCGACGGACAAGGTGGTTTTCTCCTGCCCGCTCGGTAACGGCAAAAAGGTCGTGTCCATGTGCGCGTCCGGCGACGCAAGCCAGGGGCACGGACGTTTCTACTACGCCTATGGACGACCCTCCGCACCGGAGCTTGTCTACCCCGCCAAGGATCAATCGTCGGACGGCGTGTTCATGAGATCTCACCTGGTCTACGGAGGAGCCTCGGGAGGAACTGCTTATTCGTTCGTCAAAGATGGATACAAATATATTGTCTACTCGATTGCCGGAACCGGTTTCCACGATGGCGGAGTCATCGTGCAGCGCTCGGGCGAGGCCGGGGCCGCGAAGAAGATGCAGTGCCAGTCGTCCAAGATCGTCGAATCCCAGGACGATGGCGTCATCGACGCAACTCTCAAATGGAAAAGCGATTCTCCGCTCGCAACACACGGCCTGCCGGGCGTGCGCTGATCGACCCATCTGTCACAGACTTTGACTGAGGAAACCAGATCATGTCATCCAAAGACAATGCCGATTACCTGATGCAGGTAGCTATGACAAGCGGCATCCGAGACCCCCAGGAACTTGGCAATTTCATGGGACAGATGCAGGTCGAGTCCGGTGGTTTTGCGAGCATGAACGAGAACCTTCGCTACTCGGGCGAACGCCTGCTGGCGGTGTTCCCCGGTCGCAATGGCATGAATAATCTCAAGGAGGCCAACCAGATCGCATCAGGTGGCCCCGAGGCCATCGCCAACGAAATCTATGGCGGTCGGTGGGGCAAGATGAACCTCGGCAACACCGAGCCGGGCGATGGCTGGAAATATCACGGCCGCGGCTTCGTCCAGCTGACCGGACGCGCCAACTACGAACAGACCGGCAAGGAAATGGGCCTGGATCTGGTCAACCATCCGGAGTTGGCCGAAAACCGCGAGATCGCCGCGAAGATTGCCGTTCACTACTGGGAGTCGCGCGTTGTCGCCAACCACGATCAGAGAAATGTCACCGCAGCCTGTCGCGATATCAACGGCGGCACCAACGGCCTGGCAGACAGAAAAACCGCAGCGACGGCGTGGGATCAGAAGATCGCCCGCGGCTACGTGCCCGGCGCCCCCGAAACTCAGACCCATACCCACGCGAATTCGAACCAGCGCAATCGCCATGTGCAGGAGCTGTTGAATCAACACGGCTATCGGGATGCGTCGGGCCACTCACTGACGGTCGATGGCAACTACGGTGCGCAAACCAGACAGGCGATCGAGGAATTCCAGCGCGAGCAGCATCTGAAGGTGGATGGCGTGGCAGGCCCGAACACGTTGCGCCGGCTGGAGGCGCTGACTCACACGCAGGCCAATACCGGGCAGCCCGCGCTCGCCGCTCCCGTGCATGCCGCGCTGCCCCGATTGAATGATGCATCACACCCAGACCATGCGCTGTACCAGCAGGCGCTACGCGGGGTGCACCTGCTGGACGCGCAGCAGCAGCGCGCACCGGATCAGCACAGCGAAAATCTCGCCGCCTCCCTGGTCGTGGCAGCGAGGCGCGACGGCATGAACCGGATCGATCACGTCATGCTGAGTGACGACGGATCGCGAACGTTCGCGGTGCAGGGAGACACGCAGTCTCTCTTCAAGCAGGTCGCCAACGTGCAGACGCAACCGGCAGTGGGCACCACCGTCGAGCAAAGCAGCCTTGCCCTGGCACAGGTCGCGCCAAAGCAACCCGAACCGGCACCCGTACCGATGTACCAGGAAGCAGTACAGCAACCTGCGAACCCGACCCGCATGGCTTGAGAGAGCCCGGTCTCGATGCTCGTTCATCGTTTTGCCACCCATGCGTCTGCGCACCGACGAGGAGGCCGGACACGAATGCGCGACGGCCGGGACATGCCCTGCGCAGGCCACTAAGCGCGGATACCCGCTGCAGGGAGGCTCGTGCGGAAGCGGTCCTAGCAATGAAGAACGTTTAAAAATACGTAGCGCAGGATAGAACTTCATGAACAAGGGCAAGTGGTACTGGGCGGCGTTCCTGGCCCTGATCGTGCTGGTGGCTGGCGAATATCTTTCCGGATTTCTGACGCTGCTGTTCCTTCGGCTGGATACCGGCCTGCTCGAATGGGGCACCTATTTGAGCTACCTGCGCGCCTTGAATCTGCCTGAAGTCCAACCGTATCTGGGCAGGGTGAAAGCGGGGGGCTATATCGGTTTCGGCCTGCCTGTACTGCTGTGGCTGGTGACGCTGTACTTTCTGGCCAGGCGGAAAAAGCCGTCCATTCACGGTGATGCCCGCTTCGCCCATGCCGGCGACTTGAGCAGGCATGGTCTGTTCAAGCCATCGGCCAATGGCATCCTGGTCGGAAAGTTCAAGGGCGATCTGGTCAGACTGAGCGGACAGCAGTTCGTGATACTGGCGGCACCAACGCGTTCCGGTAAAGGTGTCGGCGTCGTCATTCCGAACTTGCTGGAATACCGGGAATCGGTGGTGGTTCTCGATATCAAACAGGAGAACTACGAGCTGACCAGTGGCTGGCGCGCGAGCCAGGGGCAGGAGGTCTATCTGTTCAATCCATTCGCGGAAAATCGACACACCCACCGCTGGAACCCGCTCAGCTACGTATCGCAGGATCCCGCCTTCCGCGTTTCGGATTTGATGAGCATCGCGGCGATGCTTTACCCGGATGGTTCGGATGAGCAGAAATTCTGGGTCAGTCAGGCGCGCAACGCGTTCATGGCTTTCACGTTGTTCCTGTTTGGAAAATGGGACGACGACGAAAAAAACGGCATCCCACTGCAGTTGCGGAACAAGCCGACGCTGGGCGCCGTCTATCGACTTTCTTCCGGCGATGGCTCGGACCTGAGGCAGCTCTATCAACTGCTGGCGCAGCAGACATTCCTCGACGGCAACGCACAGGCCGCCTTTGCCAACCTGCTATCGCAGGCGAACGAGACCTTCGCCTCGATCCTTGGCACGTTCAAGGAGCCGTTGAACGCCTGGATCAATCCGGTATTGGATGCCGCAACCAGCGAGGACGATTTCCTACTGACCGATGTGCGCAAAAAGAAGATGACGATCTACATCGGCATCCAGCCCAACAAGCTGGCGGAGAGCCGATTGATCGTGAATCTTTTTTTCAGCCAGCTGATCAACTTGAACACCAAAGAGTTGCCACAGAGCAATCCGGCACTGAAGCACCAATGCCTTCTGCTGATGGACGAGTTCACATCGATCGGCAAGGTGGAAATCATTGCCTCGGCGGTGTCGTACATGGCCGGCTACAACATGCGCCTGCTGCCGGTCATTCAGAGCATGTCACAGCTCGACGCCACGTACGGAAAAGACGTTTCGCGCACACTGATCACCAACCACGCGCTGCAAATCGTATTTGCACCACGCGAACAACAGGACGCCAACGATTACTCGGACATGCTCGGCTACACCACCGTGCGCAAAGAGAACATCACGCGCGGCCGCGAAGTTTCCCGTAGCCATTCGGAAGAGCGGCGCGCCCTGATGCTTCCCCAGGAGTTGAAGGCGATGGGAAGTGAAAAGGAGGTCTTCCTGTATGAAGGCATCCCGCATCCGGTGATGTGCGAGAAGATTCGCTACTACCAGGACAAGTACTTCACAGCTCGCTTGCTGCCGAAAACCGAGATTCCCAGGCTTGTCGTGTGATTGCAGGTACCAGTCCGGACCCTGTTGTCCTGTGCAACAGCGCTAGACTTGCCGGATGACGCTACCCTCCGCCCTGCTCGACAGTCTTCGTGCCACCTTCCCCGCCGAGGCGCTAGCCACTGGGGAGGCGGAACGCATCGCCTACTCTTATGACAACTCGCGTCTGCATGCGCTGCCGGATGCCGTGGTGTTTCCCGTCCAGCACGCGCAGGTAGAAGCGTTGGTGCGGGCTTGCTGCATGTACAAAGTGCCGGTGATCGCGCGCGGACGCGGCAGCAATACCACCGGCGCCAGCGTGCCGATCAACGGTGGCGTGGTGGTGAGCTTCGAGCGGATGAACCGGATTCTGCGGATCGATCCGGACAATCGTCTGGTGGTGGTCGAGCCGGGTGTGTTGAATGGCGATCTGCAACAGGCGTTGCTGCCGCTCGGGTTCTTCTGGCCACCCGATCCCACCTCGGCACCGTGGTGCAGCATCGGCGGCAACCTGGCTTGCAACTCGGCCGGGCCGCGCACGGTGAAATACGGCAGCCCGCGCGAGAACACGCTTGGCCTGCGTGCGGTAGCCGGCAATGGGGAAGGCTTTCGCTGCGGGACCTATACCAGTAAGGGCGCCACCGGCTACGACCTGACTCGGTTGCTGATCGGCTCGGAGGGAACACTGGCGCTGATCACCGAGGCCACCTTGAAACTCACGCCGAAACCCTCGGCGTTGCGCACGCTGCGCGCGACCTATCGCGACGTCGGCAGCGCCGCGCGTGCGGTAGCGCGAATCATGGCGCAGCCCGTGACGCCCTGCGCGCTGGAGTTTATCGACGACGTGGCGCTGAAACTGGCACACGAGCACGGCGGCGACAGCGTGCCGCTGGCCGGCGCGATGCTGATGATCGAAGTCGATGGCGAACCGGCTACGCTGGACAGCGTGGTCGATGCGGTGGCTGCTGCCGCACGCGGCGATGGGCTGGAAGAACTGCGGGTGGCGCAGAGCGCCGAAGAAACCCGCGCACTGTGGGCGGCGCGCAAGGCGCTGTCGCCGGCGCAACGCACGATCTCGCCGAACAAAATCAACGAGGACGTGGTGGTGCCGGTCAGTCATCTGCCAGCACTGGTCGATGGCATCAAGCAGCTGTCGGCGAAACACGATGTGCTGATCGTCACTTTCGGCCACGCCGGCAATGGCAACCTGCATGTGAACTTGCTGCCGCGCGACGAGGCCGAACGCACTCGCGCGCATGCCTGCCTCGCCGACGTGTTCGCGCTGGTGATCTCGCTCGAAGGCACGCTCTCGGGCGAGCACGGCATCGGGATGGTCAAGCGCGAGTTCATGCCGCTGGCGCTGGAAGCGTCCACGCTGGCGTTGATGCGCAACATCAAGACGGCGTTCGATCCGGACGGCATCCTCAATCCCGGCAAGCTGTTGCCGGATGTGGCTGGCGCGATGGCCGCAGTGGAAACCAGTGAGCGTAGCGGCCGGAATTTCTGATGGCCAACCGCTTGGACAAGACGCTCTGCGAAATTCGCGCGTGCCGACTGTGCGAGGCACATCTATCGCTGGGACCGCGGCCAGTGTTGCAGGCGTCGGCCACCTCGCGGTTGTTGATCGTCAGCCAGGCGCCGGGACGCAAGGTGCACGACACCGGCATCCCGTTCAACGATGTCAGTGGCCAGCGGTTGCGCGAGTGGCTGGGCATCGAACGCGATACGTTCTACGACGCCAGCCGCGTGGCGATCGTGCCGATGGGTTTCTGTTTTCCCGGCACTGGCCGCGGTGGCGATCTGCCGCCACGGCCGGAGTGCGCGCCGACCTGGCATCCGCGCCTGTTGCCGCTGTTGACGCAGGTGCGGCTGACCCTGGCGATCGGGCAATACGCGCAGACTGGTGTGTTCGGCCTGCCGGGCGGCACCCGCCTCACCGATACCGTGCAGGCGTGGCGCGACCATCTCGTGCATGGCTGCCTGCCGCTGCCGCATCCGAGTCCACGCAACCGGCTGTGGCTGGTACGCAATCCGTGGTTCGGGACGGAGCTGTTGCCCGTGCTTCGTGACCGCGTGGCTGCGGTGGTGAACGATGCCGGCTGAGCCCGCGTGCAACGCGCCTTGCCGGTCGGGCGCCGATTCATCTAACCTGCGAGGGCTTCATGGCCACGGGGTGTTCCCTCGGCCTTGCCAGGGGAACTTCACTATGCGGGATATCGGCCGATGAGCATCAAGCTCCGCCTTGTGGCGATGAACTTCATGCAATTTTTCGTGTGGGGCGCCTGGCTGATCACCATCGGCGCGTACTGGTTCCAATATCGGCACTGGTCGGGCGCACAGTTCGGCGCGATCTTCTCGACCATGGGCATCGCCTCGCTGTTCATGCCGTCGCTGATGGGCGTGATCGCGGACAAGTGGCTCAACGCGGAGAAGCTCTACGGCCTGCTGCACATCGGTGGTGCCGTGGTGCTATTCATCGTGCCCAGCATCGATAACCCGACCACGCTGTTCTGGGTGATGCTGCTCAACATGATGTGCTACATGCCGACGATCTCGCTGGCGATCGCGGTGGCCTACAACGCGTTGAAGACCGATGGCGCGGACGTGGTGCTGGTGTTCCCGCCGATCCGTGTGTGGGGTACGGTCGGTTTCATTGCGGCGATGTGGACGGTGAGCCTGCTGCACCTCGAAACCTCGGGCGGCCAGTTCTACGTCGCCTCCGGCGCGGCGCTGCTGCTCGGACTGTATGCATTCACCCTTCCGAAGTGCCCGCCGCGCCTGCGCGGTCAGGCGCACACGTCGTGGCTGGATACGCTGGGCCTGACCTCGTTCGCGTTGTTCAAGAACGGCAAGATGGCGATCTTCTTCGTGTTCGCGATGCTGCTGGGCGCGGCGCTGCAACTGACTAACGCCTACGGCGACACTTTCCTGCACGACTTCGCCAACGTCGACGCGTACAAAGGCATGATCGCGGTGCGCTACCCGGCGATCATCATGTCGATATCGCAGGTTTCCGAGACCTTGTTCATCCTGGCGATTCCGTTCTTCTTCAAGCGCTTCGGCATCAAGACCGTGATGCTGATCAGCATGCTGGCCTGGGTGCTGCGCTTCGGCCTGTTCGCCTACGGCAACCCGGGGCCTGGCCTGTGGATGATCGTAATGTCGTGCATCGTGTACGGCATGGCGTTCGACTTCTTCAATATCTCCGGCTCGCTGTTCGTCGAGGAGCAGAGCGACCCGGCGATCCGCGCCAGCGCGCAAGGCCTGTTCATGCTGATGACGAACGGCATCGGCGCGATCCTGGGCAGCTCGATCAGCGGTGTGATCATCGACCTCTGGTTCACCCACGCCGATGGCAGCAAGGATTGGCACGGCATCTGGACCACGTTCGCGTCGTATTCGCTAGTGGTGGCCGTGCTGTTCGTGATCCTCTTCAAGCACGAGCATGTGCGTGGCGCCACGACTGCCACTGCGGACAGTCTGCATCGGGTCTGAGGCTGCTCGAGACGGCAGCGGGCTGGCAATCCATCGCCGCACAGGGTCTGCAGTTACAATGGCTGGATGCGCATCGGCCCTTACCTGATCGACCCGGCGGTAGTGCTCGCCCCGATGGCGGGCGTTACCGACAAGCCGTTCCGCCTGCTGTGCAAGCGGCTGGGTGCGGGCCTGGCCGTGTCTGAAATGACCAACGCCGACCCGCGGCTATGGCATACGCGCAAGTCGCTGCAGCGGATGGATCACGACGGAGAACCTGAGCCGGTCAGCGTGCAGATCGCCGGCTATGACCCGGCGATGCTGGCCGAAGCGGCGCGTTTCAACGTTGCCAATGGCGCGCAGATCATCGACATCAACATGGGCTGTCCGGCCAAGAAGGTGTGCAATGTGTGGTCCGGCTCCGCACTACTGCAGGACGAACCGCTGGTCGCGCGCATCGTCAAAGCGGTGGTCGACGCGGTCGATGTACCGGTAACGTTGAAGATCCGCACCGGCTGGAACCGCGACAACCGCAATGCGTTGAACATCGCGCGCATCGCCGAGGACTGCGGCATCGCCGCGCTCGCCGTGCACGGGCGCACCCGCGCCGACAAGTACGAAGGCAACGCCGAATACGACACTATCGCCGCGGTGAAAGCCGCGGTGCGCATTCCGGTGCTGGCCAACGGCGACGTCGATACACCGCGGCAGGCGCGACATGTGCTCGACGTTACCGGCGCCGATGCGTTGATGATCGGCCGCGGCGCGCAGGGGCGGCCATGGATCTTCCGTGAGATCGTGCACTTCCTGGCCACCGGCGAATTGCTGCCCGAACCGGAGCCCGCCGAAGTCGCCGCGATCCTGCTCGGCCACCTCGAACAGCTCTACGCGTTCTACGGCGAGCAGGCCGGCGTGCGCATCGCGCGCAAGCATCTGGGCTGGTACGCAAAGGATCGCCCTGAGAACGCGGCGTTCCGGCAAGTGGTCAACCGCGCCGAGACAGCCACCGAGCAGCTGCGCCTGACCCGCGATTACTTCGCCGCACTCGCGGCCGGCGAGCGCCTGGCCGCCTGATCGTCCACCCGTGGGGGCGGCTTCAGCCGCGATAGCTCTTCGACCTGCCAAAAGCATCGCGACTGAAGTCGCCCCTACAGAAGACTGTCTTCGTTTGACTTTGGACGTCCATACGTCTAACTTGCGACGCGCTGATGGTAGTCGTCTCTCTATGCGAATGAGGGAGGCGACCTCAAGGGAAGCCGGTGCGAATCCGGCGCTGCCCCGCAGCGGTATGTGGAAACGACCTCCGTCACAGGCACTGGACGCAACACGTCCGGGAAGCGACGAACAGTAGGCCATGCAACACGTCCACGAGCCCGAATACCTGCCTCAGCCTGAAGCGCACGAATGCGCTTCTGCCCGACCTGGCGTTTCCGCGGGGGAACACCGGAGCCTATGCGCTGCCGCCTTCATGGCCGTGGCGATGGCTTTGCGTTCTCCCGCGTCGACACCGGCTCGCCCGCGGGGGCGAAGGTCAACGGCACAGCGACAAGGCTGGCCATCCTTCGTTCCTCTTTGCCCAACATGCAAGAGGAATTTCCATGTCACTCGTTACCTACTCAGGCTTCCCACGCATCGGCCTCAAGCGCGAACTCAAGCGAGCGCTCGAATCCCGCTGGCGCGGCGACAGCAGCGCCGAAACCTTGCTCGACACCGCCCGCATGCTGCGCAAACGGCACTGGAAACTGGCGACGGAGGCCGGCGCCGACGTCGTGCCGTGCAACGATTTCAGCCTGTACGACCACGTGCTCGATACGGCTGTGCTGTTCGACGCGATTCCATCGCGCTATCGGCCGGTGTTTGCCGCCAGCGAACTGGACGGCTATTTCGCGATGGCCCGCGGCCACAAACGCGACGGTCACGATCTGCATGCGCTGGAGATGACCAAATGGTTCGACACCAACTACCACTACCTGGTACCGGAACTGGAAGCCGGCCAGCGTTTCGCGCTCCGCAGCAACAAACCACTGGCCGATTTCCTCGAAGCGCGTGAACAAGGTCTCCGGGCGCGCCCGGTGCTGCTGGGCCCGGTGTCGTTCCTGCTGCTGTCCAAGACGGTGGATGGCAGCGACCGACTGGCGCTGCTCAATGCCTTGCTGAAGCCTTACATCGAGCTGCTAGGACAACTGGCCGATGCCGGCGCCGATTGGGTGCAGCTGGATGAGCCCTGTCTGGTGCTGGATCTGGACGATGACGATCGTTCCGCGTATCGCCATGCCTACGCGGCGCTCGCCACGGCGCGCTCGCCACGCCGGCTGCTGGCCAGCTACTTTGGTGCGCTCGGCGACAACCTGGCACTGGCCGCCTCGCTGCCGGTGGACGGACTGCATGTCGACCTGGTCCGCGCTCCGGAGCAACTCGATGCCGTGCTGGATACGCTGCCGACCCACTTCATCCTTAGCGCCGGCATGGTCGATGGCCGCAATATCTGGCGCAGCCGGCCCGAACGCGTGCTGCCGTTGCTGCGCAGGGCACAAGCGCGCATCGGCGACGAACGCCTGTGGCTGGCGCCGTCGTGCTCGCTGTTGCACGTACCGATCGATCTCGGGGCGGAGACCGCACTCGACCCGAAGCGCTGTGCACCGATGGCGTTTGCGCGGCAGAAGATCGAGGAGCTGCGCGTCTACGCCGATGCGCTCACCGGCCTGCCAGAAGCCCATGCCGCGCTCGCCGCGCAACAAGCTCTGCTGGACATGCAGGCGCATGCGCCCGGCGTGGTCGACATCGACGTACGCAACCGTTTGCGCACACTCAGCCCGCAGGCCACCTTGCGCCGGTCCGCTTACCCGATACGTCGGGTGACCCAGGCCGAAACCCTGACGCTGCCGCCGCTGCCGACGACCACGATCGGCTCGTTCCCGCAAACCGACGAGCTGCGCAAGGCACGCGCCGCACACCGCGCCGGCAAGCTCGACGATGCCGCCTACGACAATCTGCTGAAAGCGGAGGTCGAGCGCGTCGTACGTTTCCAGGAGCACATCGGCCTGGACGTATTGGTTCACGGCGAGCCCGAGCGCAACGACATGGTCGAGTATTTCGGCGAGCAGTTGGACGGCTATCTGTTCACCCAGCTCGGCTGGGTACAAAGCTACGGCTCACGCTGCGTGAAACCACCGGTGATCTATGGCGACATCGCCCGCCGCGCCGCGATGACCGTGCACTGGTCGAGCTATGCGCAATCGCTCACCGACAAGCCGATGAAAGGCATGCTGACCGGGCCGGTGACGATGCTGCAATGGTCGTTCGTGCGCGATGATCTGCCGCGCGAAACGGTCTGCCGGCAAATTGCTCTGGCCTTGCGCGATGAAGTGCATGACCTGGAGGCGGCCGGCATCGACGTGATCCAGATTGACGAGCCTGCGTTGCGCGAAGGTCTGCCGCTACGTCGATCCGACTGGCCGGTCTATCTGGCATGGGCGGTGGAGTGCTTCCGCATCACCGCCGGCGGCGTGCGCGATGCCACGCAGATCCACACCCACATGTGCTACTCGGAGTTCAACGACATCATCGAGGCGGTGGCGGCGATGGACGCCGACGTGATCTCGATCGAAACCAGCCGCTCGCGAATGGAATTGCTCGACGCATTCGTGCGCTTCCGCTACCCCAATGGCATCGGCCCCGGCGTCTACGACATCCACTCTCCCCGCGTACCCGACACGGCGGAAATGCTCGACCTGCTGCGCAAGGCACTCGACGTGCTGCAGCCGGAACAGCTGTGGATCAACCCCGACTGCGGCCTGAAAACCCGCGGCTGGCCAGAGGTCGAACTGGCGTTGCAGCACATGGTCGCCAGCGCGCGGCAGCTGCGCAAGGAACTGGAACTGACGGCCTGAGTTCGCGGAGTCGACCCCGCCTGTCGCCGACGAGGGCGGGGATCGACGATTGCCCCTGACATCCGACCGCGTGCCAGAATAATCCGGCCGATGCGGGCTCTTGGCTGCCCGTCGTTATCAGGCGACATCGGGCGCCGGGCCGCGCCGCATCAAGGCGACGAAAGCTGAACAGACGTCCAAACGACTGAACACCCGGCTAACTCCGTGGCAGGCTGAACGACATCGGGCTGCAAAACCGGACGTGTCGATGTAATATGCCGGGCTTCTTTATCTCTTTATCCGCACGAAAGGATATATACCGCGATGTCCAACTACCTGTTCACCTCCGAATCGGTCTCCGAAGGCCATCCGGACAAAGTCGCCGATCAGATCTCCGATGCCGTGCTCGATGCGATCCTCGCGCAGGACCCGCGCGCCCGCGTCGCCTGCGAGACGATGGTCAAGACCGGCGTGGCGATCGTCGCCGGCGAAGTCACCACCAGCGCGTGGATCGACCTGGAGGCGCTGACCCGCAAGGTCATCGTCGACATCGGCTACGACTCCAGCGAAGTCGGCTTCGACGGCGAGACCTGCGGCGTGCTGAACCTGATCGGCAAGCAGTCGCCGGACATCAACCAGGGCGTGGACCGCAAGAACCCGGAAGACCAGGGTGCCGGCGACCAGGGCCTGATGTTCGGCTACGCGACGAACGAGACGAAGGACATGATGCCGGCGGCGATCTACTACTCGCACCGTTTGGTCGAGCAGCAGGCGAAGGTGCGCAAGAAGAAGAACTCGCCGCTGCCGTGGCTGCGCCCGGACGCCAAGAGCCAGGTCACCTTGCGCTACGAGCACGGTGTCGCCACCGCGATCGATGCCGTGGTGCTGTCGACCCAGCATGATCCGGACATCAAGCAGAAAGACCTGATCGAGGCCGTGCGCGAGTACATCCTCAAGCCGGTGCTGCCCGCGAAGTGGCTGCACAAGGGCACCAAGTTCCACATCAATCCGACCGGCAAGTTCGTCATCGGCGGCCCGGTGGGCGACTGCGGCCTGACCGGCCGCAAGATCATCGTCGACACCTACGGCGGCTGGGCCCGTCACGGTGGCGGCGCGTTCTCCGGCAAGGATCCGTCCAAGGTCGACCGTTCGGCCGCCTACGCCGCGCGTTACGTGGCCAAGAACATCGTGGCCGCCGGCATTGCCGACCGCTGCGAGGTGCAGGTGAGCTATGCGATCGGCGTGGCGCATCCCACCTCGATTTCGGTGACCACGTTCGGCACCGGCAAGATCAGCGACGAGAAGATCGAGAAGCTGATCCGCAAGCACTTCGACCTGCGCCCGTACGGCATCCTCAAGATGCTCGACCTGATCCACCCGATGTACCAGCAGACCGCCAGCTACGGCCACTTCGGCCGCACCCCGCAGAAGGTCAAGGACGCCAACGGCAACACCTACACCACGTTCTCGTGGGAGCAGACCGATCGCGCCGAGGCGCTGCGCAAGGATGCCGGGCTGAAGTAAGCCGACACCGCACGCTGAAAACGAACGGGCCGCCTTGTGCGGCCCGTTTTTTTTTCATCGCGCGCAGGCATCCGTCATGGGTGTGACCGCAGCACCGGCTACAATGGGCGGATGTCTCTTATCCAATTGCAACGCGTCGACTTCAGTATCGGCGGCCCGCTCCTGCTCGAACACGTCGATCTGTCGATCGAGGCGAACGAGCGGGTGTGCATCGTCGGTCGCAACGGCGAAGGCAAATCCACCTTGATGAAGCTGATCGCCGGCGAGCTGCATGCCGACGATGGCGAAGTGCGCGTACAGAACGGCGTGGTGATCGCGCGCATGGCGCAGGAAGTGCCCCAGGGCACCGCCGGCAGCGTGTTCGACGTGGTCGCCGAAGGGCTGGGTGATCTCGGCCATCTGCTGGCGCGTTATCACCACTTGCTGCATGAACTGCACACGCAGGCCGATTTCGATGCGCTGGGCGAGGTGCAGCATCAGATCGAGGCGCAGCACGGCTGGGATCTCGATCGCCGGGTAACCGAAGTGCTGACCCAGCTGGAGCTGCCCGGCGACACCGACTTCGCTGCGCTGTCCGGCGGCATGAAGCGGCGCGTGCTGCTGGCGCAGGCGCTGGTGCGCAAGCCGGACGTACTGCTGCTGGACGAGCCGACCAATCACCTGGACATCGAGGCGATCGGTTGGCTGGAAAGCTTCCTCAAGCAGTTCGCCGGCAGCATCATCTTCGTCACCCATGACCGCAGCTTCCTGCGCGCACTGGCGACGCGCATCGTCGAGATCGACCGCGGCGCTCTGACCGACTGGCCCGGCGACTACGACAACTACCTGCGCCGCCGCGAGGAACGCCTGCACGCCGAGTCGCAGGCGAACGCACTGTTCGACAAGAAGCTGGCGCAGGAGGAAGTGTGGATCCGCCAGGGCATCAAGGCTCGGCGCACCCGCAACGAGGGCCGCGTACGGGCGCTGAAAGCGTTGCGCAACGAGCGCGCCGAGCGGCGCAACCTCACCGGCAACGCGAAGATGGCGCTGGCCACCGCACAATCGTCCGGCAAGAAGGTGATCGATCTGGAGCACGTGCATCAGGCCTACGGCGGCCGCGTGCTGATCGACGACCTGTCCACCACGATCATGCGCGGCGATCGCATCGGCATCATCGGCCCGAACGGCGCCGGCAAGAGCACCTTGCTGAAAATCATGCTTGGCGAGCTGAAGCCGCAGCGCGGCGAAGCGACGCTGGGTACCAGCCTGCAGATCGCCTACTTCGACCAGCACCGCCTGCAGCTCAATGACAAGTTGAATGCGCTGGACAACGTAGCCGAAGGCCGCGAGTTCATCGAGCTCAACGGTCAGCGCAAGCACATCATCGGCTATCTGCAGGATTTCCTGTTCTCGCCCGAGCGTGCCCGCTCACCGATCACCCGGCTTTCCGGCGGCGAGCGCAATCGCCTGCTGCTGGCCAAGCTGTTCGCGCAGCCGTCCAACCTGCTGGTAATGGATGAGCCGACTAACGATCTGGACGTCGAAACGCTGGAACTGCTGGAAGAACTGCTGACCGACTACCAGGGCACCTTGCTGCTGGTCTCGCACGATCGCGCGTTCCTCGACAACGTGGTGTCCAGCACGCTGGTGCTGGAAGGCGAAGGCCAGATCGGCGAGTACGTGGGCGGCTATACCGACTGGCTGCGGCAGCGGCCCGGCGCACGCAGCGCGGCAGTGGCCAAACCCGCGGCCTCCGCCCCTGCGGTTGCCGCTGCACCGGTGGAATCCAAGCGCAAGCGCAGCTTCAAGGAGCAGCACGAACTGGAACAGCTGCCGAAACGCATCGAGCAACTGGAAGGCGAGATCGGCAGCCGCAGCGCGGCAATGAACGAACCGGCCTTCTTTCAGCAGGATAGCGCCGCCATCGTCAAGGCGAACGAGGCACTAGTGGCGCTGCAGGCAGAGCTCGACGCCGCATATGCGCGCTGGACCGAGTTGGACAGCTGAGACTCCGCTACCGCCGCTTGGCTTCAGTCGCGATGTGGCGCCTTCGCTGATCCGGAGCGTGTGGCCAGCTTTGTCGCACCATCGGCGCCGGGCGCGTGCTTGTGGTGCAAGCAGCCAGCGCGGCCCTTGCTGCTTTTCCGGCAGGTGCCGCGAAACCGGTTGCTGGCCACGGTGCTGGCATGCCGACGCGATGACGTCTTCTTCGCTCGCGGCGCCGCCCTAGCGACGGTCGCCGCCTCGGCGCTGCCGATCGGCGAAAGGGCGGCGAGCACACGGTGCGTCGTGCGGCGATCGGACATGCCGGCCTCGGCGACCAAGGTGGGCGACGTCTGCCGATGCTCGAAACCATCGTCCAGCAGACGGGCCATCAAGTTATCGCGGGCCGTCGAAGTGCGGCCGCCCATGACGACACCGAACAGACGCTGGCCATCGCGCACGGCGGTGGAGGCAAGGTTGAAGCCGGCAGCGTCGGTGAAACCGGTCTTGAGCCCATCCATGCCCGGGTAACGATCCATCAGATGGTTGTGACCACGCACCAGCCGGCCGCGGAACTTGAATTCACGGGTGGCGAAATAAGGCGCCTGATTGGGGAAATCGCGATAGAGCGCCATCGCCAGCTTGCCCATGTCGCGCGCCGTGGTGGCGTCGTCGGGATCGGGCAGACCCGAGGCGCTTTCGAATTGAGTGTGGGTCATGCCCAGCAACAAGCCCTCGGCGTTCATCATCTCGACGAAATGATCCTCGGAGCCGCCCAGTTTCTCGGCGACCACGGTGGCGGCGTCGTTGGCCGAGTTGGTAATCATGCCCAGAATGCAGTCCTGCACCGAGATGGTCTGGCCGGCGCGCAGGCCGAGCTTGGTCGGCGCCTTGCCCGCAGCCCAGGCCGAAACCGGCAACTGCTGATCCAGTTTGAGCTGTCCGCCTTCCAGCGCCTGGAAGGTGAGATAGAGCGTCATCATCTTGGTCAGCGAAGCCGGATGATTGATCTCGTCCGGGTTGATGGCGCTGAGCACGTCGCCTGTCGAGCCGTCGAGAACCAACGCCGCGTGGCCCGCATGGGCGTTGCCGGCAAAACTGCCCAGTCCGCACACCAGCACGGCCGCCAGCACCATGCGGCCCAGCCTGTACAGCGACCGGGTGGGCGGGGGAGATTTGACATGCATTCGGGTGATCCTCGATTCCTGGCGCAACGATAACCGGAACCGCACGCCAAAATCCATAGATTTCCACTTCAACTAACCGATACAAATGTATGTTCCGCAACGAAAACAAGATCGACTGACACGGCCTGTGCGGCTGCATCCGCGGGCTGCAGCGGCGTATCATCCGCCGACCGTCCGCCGCGAATTGCCGCCATGCACGCACTCAATACCGACGCCTGGGCGGTGTACTTGCTGGAATGCGCCGACGGCCGCGTATACACCGGCATCGCGCGCGACCCCGAACAGCGCTACGCCAAACATCTCGCCGGCAAGGGCGCCCGCTTCACCCGCTCGAATCCGCCGCGGCAGTTGCTGGGTTGGGTATGGGTCGCCGGCCACAGCGAAGCGCTGCGACTGGAAATCGCCTGGAAGCGGCTGCCCCGCGCCCAGCGAATCGCCGCACTGCACGCATATACCGCGTCTAGTCTGTAGGAGCCCGCTAGCGGGCTCCTACCTATCAACGGAATGTACGGGCGCAAATCAGCCAGTGTTCTGCAGTCCCTGCGACACGCCATTGACGCAGGCGACCAGGGCCTGCAGCAACGCATCGTCAGTACATTCGGTGGCGCGCCAGCGTTGCAGCAGATCGACCTGGAGCAGGCTCATCGGATCGACGTAGGGGTTGCGCAAGCGGATCGATGCGGCGAGACGCGGCGAGACCTGCAGCAATGCATCGCTGTGCTTGAGCTGAAGCAGCCAGTGGCGAGTGCGCGCGAACTCGTCGTGGATCAGCCCGAAGAATTCTTCGTGCAGCGGGCCGGACAGCTTCGAGAACGCCTCGGCGATATCCAGGTCGCACTTGGCCAGCACCATCTCGACATCGTCCAGCACGTTGCTGAAGAACGGCCAGTCACGCGCCATCTCGACCAGTGCTTCTTCGCCGAACTGCTGGGCGCCCTGCTCCAGCGCGCTGCCGAGGCCGTACCAACCGGGCAGGATCGAACGACACTGGGTCCACGCGAACACCCATGGGATAGCGCGCAGGTCCTGCACGCCGCGCATGCTGCGCCGGCTGGCCGGACGCGAACCCAGCGTCATCTTTTCGATCACGTCGATCGGCGTGGCGGCGCGGAAATAATCGACGAAGTGCTCTCGATCGACGAAGGCGCGATAGGCTTGCCGGCTGCTCGCCGACAGCGTGTCCATCAGCTCGCGCCAGTGCTCCTCGCGCAACTCGGTTTCGCGTGGACGCAGACTGGCGCGCAACACCGCACCGACGGTTTGCTCGAGGTTGCGCAAGGCCAACGCGCGGATGCCGTACTTTCGATGGATCACCTCGCCCTGCTCGGTTACCCGCAGTACGCCGGCCACCGTCCCGCGCGGCGACGACATCAGCGCCGGCGTGATGCGCGCGCCGCCGCGACTGGCCGAACCGCCGCGACCGTGGAAGAACGCCAGCTCGATACCGGCCGCATTCGCGACTTCCAGCAACTCCACCTGCGCGCGCTGCAAGCCCCAGCGCGAAGCCAACGTGCCGCCGTCCTTGCCGCTGTCGGAATAGCCGAGCATCACCCATTGCTGGTTGTTGCGCGCGGCCAGGTGCTGGCGATAGACCGGGTCGTCGAACAGCGCGCGCAAGGTCTCCGGCGCGGCTTTCAGATCGTCGACAGTCTCGAACAAGGGCGCAATGTTGAGCGGGACGCTGCCGTTCTCGACCAGGCCGCCGTAACGCGCCAGTGCCAGCACCGCCAACACGTCGGCAGCCGAGCGCGCCATGCTGATGATGTACAGGCCGACCGCCTCGCTGCCGTAGCGGCGACGCGCATCGCCCAAGGTGGCGAACACATCGTAGAGCGAGGTGACCACGTCGGCGCGGCTGATCGGAAAACGCGCGCTCCCGCTGGCGTAGTCGCGCAGCTGCAGCGTGCGCTCGTCGGGGGCAAGCTGCGGCCATGTCGCGTTCTCCAGCAGTGCCGCCAGCGCATCGTCGTGCACGCGCGAATCCTGCCGCACGTCCAGTCGCGCCAGATGCAATCCGAAAGTGCGCACGCGGCGGACCAGACGCTGCACGGCGTAAGCTCCGGCATGCAGGCCGCGGTGGTCGACCAGGCTTCTGACGATCAACTGCAGGTCATCGAGCAATTCGGCCGCGGATCGATAGCCTTCCGGATGGCTGTCGTCATGGGTCGCCTCGAGGCGTGCACCGATTACCGTCAACAGACAGCGGTAAGGCATGTCGGCATGCCGCGGCCGCACTCTTTGCGTGGCGGCGGGAAAACGTGCGCGGTAATCGTCCAGGCGCTGCTGCAGATCCGTGTCGACCGCGACCCGGCCTTCGGTCTGGCTGAGCAGGCGCGCCAACCCCGCCACATCGGCCACGTAATGCTCGATCACATGTGCGCGCTGGGTGGCCAGGCTGGCGGCGATGGTGTCGGCCCCGACGTTCGGGTTGCCGTCCATGTCACCACCGACCCAGGTCGCGAAGCCGAGCAGTTGCGGCAGGTCCGCGGCCACGCCATAGACAGACTGCAACGCCGCAGCCAGCGATTCGTAGAGCGCGGGCACGATACGGTAGAGCGGGTTGGCCAGGTAGAAACCGACATGATGGTGTTCGTCCTGCACGGTCGGCCGTACCGGCGAGGCCTCGGCGGTCTGCCAGCCGGAGGACAGCGCCATGTAGATGCGGTCGTCGTCTTCCTTGCGTTCCTGCGGTGTGCGGTGCTGGTCGAAGCCGTCGATCAGCGAACTCACGATCGCCTGTTCCTTTTCCAGCAGCGAACGGCGCACGGCTTCGGTCGGATGCGCGGTGAACACCGGCTCGATCCACAGCCGGTCCAGCCAGCCCAGCAGCTCGCTCGCGCCTACGCCTTCCGCCTTCAACCGGCCCAGCACGTCGAGCAAGGACTCCGGCTGCGGCGCACTGCCCTCGCGCTGGTAGTCGCGCCGGCGGCGGATGCGATGCACCCGCTCGGCGGTGTTCACCGCCTGGAAATAAGTGGCGAAGGCGCGCGCCATGGCTTGCGCATCCGCGGCATCGAGACCCGCCAGCGAGTCGGCCAGTTCATCCACCGAGGCGCCTTCGCGGCGGCGCCGAATGGCCGCGACACGGACCTGCTCGACCCGTTCGAAGAACCCCGCGCCGCCCTGCTCCGCCAGCATCCTGCCGACCATCGCGCCCAGCCGGCTGACGTCCTCGCGCAGCGGGCCATCGGGTGGCAGGAATTCGGCCTCGCGGTTCTCTTCCAATGCAGTCGCTCCGGTGCTGGGTGAACGGCCAGCCTATCGAATTGCAGCGCCGGAGGCATCTCCCGTTACAATAACCAGCTTGTACTGCCCGCCGAGGGGCGCTGCGACCGTTCGACTGCGGATCCACCCGCAGTCAGAAACGGCCAGGCTCGGCGCGGCACGTTCCACAACGGCGCCCGGTTGTTTTTACGCGAAGAGATTCGCAATAAACCGGAGATACGTATGAACGCCGTCACCAAAGAAACCGCTACCCACGACTACAAGATCCGCGACCTGTCGCTCGCCGACTGGGGCCGCAAGGAACTGGACATCGCCGAGCACGAGATGCCGGGCCTGATGTCGATCCGCAAGAAGCACGCCGCCACCTTGCCGCTGAAGGGCGTGCGCGTGACCGGCTCGCTGCACATGACGATCCAGACCGCGGTGCTGATCGAGACCTTGAAGGACATCGGCGCCGACGTGCGCTGGGCTTCCTGCAACATCTTCTCGACCCAGGACCACGCCGCCGCCGCGATCGCCGCGACCGGCACGCCGGTGTTCGCCTGGAAGGGCGAGACACTGGAGGAGTACTGGGACTGCACCATGGACGCGCTGTCCTTCCCGGATGGCAAGGGCGGCTTCCTCGGCCCGCAGCTGGTGGTCGACGATGGCGGCGACGTCACGCTGCTGATCCACAAGGGCTACGAGCTGGAGAACGGCAGCAAGTGGGTCGACGAGAAGGCGTCCTCGCACGAGGAGCAGGTGATCAAGAACCTGTTGAAGCGCGTGCACAAGGAGCGCCCTGGCTACTGGCATACCGTGGTCAAGGACTGGAAGGGCGTCTCCGAGGAGACCACTACCGGCGTACACCGTCTGTACCAGCTGGCCGAGGCGAAATCGCTGCTCATTCCGGCGATCAACGTCAACGACTCGGTGACCAAGAGCAAGTTCGACAACCTGTACGGCTGCCGCGAATCGCTGGCCGACGGCCTGAAGCGCGCGATGGACGTGATGCTGGCCGGCAAGGTCGCCGTGGTCTGCGGCTACGGCGACGTCGGCAAGGGCTGCGCGCACAGCCTGCGTGCGTACGGTTCGCGCGTGGTGGTGACCGAGATCGATCCGATCAATGCCTTGCAGGCGGCGATGGAAGGCTTCGAGGTCAACACGGTTGAATCGACCTTGGGCCGCGGCGACATCTACGTCACCACCACCGGCAACAAGGACGTGCTGACGCTCGATCACCTCAAGTCGATGAAGGATCAGGCGATCGTCTGCAACATCGGCCACTTCGACAACGAGATCCAGGTCGATGCACTGAATGCGATGGCCGGCGTCGAGAAGATCAACATCAAGCCGCAGGTGGACAAGTACGTGTTCCCGGACGGCCGCGCGATCTTCCTGCTCGCCGAAGGCCGCCTGGTCAATCTGGGTTGCGCCACCGGCCACCCCAGCTTCGTGATGTCCAACTCGTTCTCCAACCAGACCCTGGCGCAGATCGACTTGTGGGCGAACAAGGACAGCTACGAGCCGAAGGTCTACATCCTGCCGAAGAAGCTCGACGAGGAAGTCGCGCGCCTGCATCTGGAGAAGATCGGCGTGAAGCTGACCACGCTGACCAAGGAGCAGGCCGGCTACCTCGGCGTGCCGGTGGAAGGCCCGTACAAACCGGACCATTACCGCTACTGATCGGCGATCCCGTCGAAACCGTAGGGCGAAGGGCGCAGCGATGCGCCCTTCTTTTTTTATTCCGCGTGCAGCGCAGCGATGCGCCCTTCTTTTTCTAATTCCGCGTGCAGCGCAGTGATGCGCCCTTCTTTTCTAATTCCGCGTGCAGCGCAGCGATGCGCCCTTCGTCTTTTTCGGTCCGGGACGATCGCGCCGCGCAACGCTCAGCGGAACCGCGCTCCGCAGCCCAGTGCGCCCAGCACCGCATGCAGCGCGGGCACCTGCATCAGCCACGGCGCGGCCATCGTCAGCACGCCCGCGCCGAGCACCAGCACGCCCGCGCCATGGCGGATGCCCGGACGCTGCAGCCAGCGGCTCATCCGCGCGCCGGACCAGGTCAGCGGCAACATCACCGGCAAGGTGCCCAGGCCGAACGCCGCCATGGTGAGCGCCCCATCCACCGCGCTGGCCTGCATCCAGGCGACCGCCAGCAAGGTGGTGCTCAATCCGCAGGGCAGCCAGCCCCACAACACGCCGGCGGCAAGCCGGCGCGGTGCGGTGGTCGCCGGCAGCAACGGCCGCAGCAACGGCTGTAGCCAGCGCCACACCCGCGCGCCCGGTCGTGACAGCGCGTTGAAGCGGCCGCGCCGGTCGAGCAGGCGCAGGCCGACGACCACCAGCACCGCGCCCACGGCCATGCGCATGGCGATGGCCAGTCCATGCCATTCGAAAACGCGCAGCACACCGTCGCCCAATCCGCCGACCAGCGCGCCGGCCAGCACATAGCCACCCACGCGCCCGAGGTTCAGTTGTGCGGCGCCGGCCCAACCGGCCTGCGGCGCACGCGCCGAAAAACCGGTGGCGATGCCGCCGCACATGGCCGCGCAGTGCGCACCGCCAAGCAGGCCGCTGAGCAAGGCGGCGCTCAGCGCAAGGCTATCAAGCACCATCGTCCCGCTCCTTCGGCGCCGCCGGGGGATCGTCGCGCAGGATGTCCAGCGCAGGCGTGTCCAGGTCGTCGAACTGGCCCTTGCGCACCGCCCACACGAAGGCACCGACAGCGGCTGCCAGGAGGACCAGACTCAACGGAATCAGCATCAGCAGGATGACCATGACCGATTCTCCTCGCGCGGACGCCGCATCAGGCGCAACGCATTGACGGTGACGACGAGCGAGGATAGCGCCATGCCCGCCGCGGCCCAGCCCGGCGTCACCCGGCCCATGGCCGCCAGCGGCAGGGCGATCAGGTTGTAGCCAACCGCCCAGGCGAAGTTCTCGCGGATGATCCGCCGGGTGCGCCGGGCCAGCGTCACCGCGGCGGGCACGCGCATTAGCTGCGGCGCGGTGAGTACCAGATCGGCGGCACGCTGGGCCAGTGCAGCGCCCTCGCCCATCGCCAGCGAGACATCGGCGCCGGCGAGCACCGGCGCATCGTTGAGTCCATCGCCGACCATCGCCACCGTGCGCCCTTGCGCCTGCAGTTCGCGCACCAGGGCCAATTTGTCTTCCGGACGCTGACGCGCGCGCGCGTCAGCGATGCGCAGCGTGGCCGCCATGCGCTCCACTGCGGCGGCGCCGTCGCCGCTGGCCAGATGCACGGTCAGGCCGAGCGCCTCCAGCGAACGGATCGTATTGGCTGCGTCGGGGCGCAGTCCCTCGCGCATCGAGAAACGAGCGACGGCGCGCGTGCCGTCACCCAGCCACAGCTGGCCGTCATCGGCCAGGGCCGCGGCGAACGGGGCCGTGCCGAGCCGCCAGTCGACGCCATCGACCCGCCCGGCGAGCCCCTGGCCGGCGACCAGTGTCAGTTCCTCGACCGCGAGCTGCTCTTCTTCGTCGGCGAACGCGGCAGCGATCGGATGGCCGCTGTCGCGCTCCAACGCGGCGGCGATGGCGCAGGCGCGCCCCTCGTCCATGCCGTCGAACACGTCCACCGCCTCGAGCACAGGATGCACGCGAGTCAGTGTGCCAGTCTTGTCGAACACAATGTCGGTGGCGCGGGCCAGGCGATCCAGCGCGCCAGCCTGCACCGGCAGGATGCCGCACCGCGCCAGCGCGCCACTGGCCGCCGCCAGCGCCGCCGGTACCGCCAGCGACAGCGCACACGGGCAGCTCACCACCATCAGTGACAACGTCACCTCGAAAGCCCGCGACGGTTCGATCCAGTGCCAGGCCAGGTACACCGCCATCGCCGCGAGCAGCACGCCGCCGACGAACACCGCGCCGATGCGGTCGGCTAGTTGTGCCAGCGGTGGACGCTGCGCCTGCGCCTGTTCCACCAGCCGGGTCAGCTGCGACAACCGCGTCGCCGTGCCGATGCGGGTAATACGCAGCCGCGCGGGGGTCTCGCGGCAGTGCGTGCCGGCAAAAACCGGAGCGCCCCGGGCCTTGGTCAGCGGGTGGGATTCGCCGGTCAGCAGCGCTTCCTCGAACAGCGCCTGCGCATCGAGCAGCTCACCATCGGCCGGCACCGCCTCACCCACCGCCACGCAGGCGATATCGCCCACGCGCAGCGCGGAAAGCGGCACCGCCTCGCGCGTGCCGTCGGCACGTTCGCGCACCGCCACGGCCGGACGCGCGCGCGCCAGCGTGTCGACCTGTGCGCTGGCGACGCGCCGCGCGCGCTGCTCCAGCAGGCGCGCCAGCAGCAGCAGGAAAACAAACATCGCCGCCGCATCGAACCACACCTGCGGACCACCGCGAACGGTGACGACCGCGCTGGCGACATACGCCAGCAGCGTGGAACCGGCGACCAGCACGTCCATGCCCAGGTGTCGCCGCTTCAGGCCGCTCCACGCGCCAGCGAGGAACGGCCAGCCGGAGTAGAACACCACTGGCGTGCATACCAGCAGGGTGAACCAGCGAAACAGGTCGCGCGTGGGCACGCTCATGTGATGACCGAAGTCGAGGTACGAAGCCTCGGACAGCATCATCGTCTGCATCGCACCCAGCCCCGCCACGCCCACACGCAGAAGCCACTGCCGCCGCTCGGTCACGCGCTGGCGCTCGGCCGCCGGATCGCCGGCGAGGTAAGGGCGGTAGCCGAGCATCGCCAGCTGCCCCAGCACGGCCGACAGTCGCGTGCGCGCCGGGTCCCAGGCGATGCGGATGCGGCCGGTTACCGCATTGGCGCCGGCATCGAATACGCCGGGCGTACGCTCCAGCGCACGGTCGATCAACCACGCGCAGGCGGCACAGCGCATGCCGTCGGTGAGCACCGTGATCTCGCGACCGCCGGCTACCGGCACGGCGTGCTCGGCCAGCAGCTCCTCGCCATCCCATGCGTCCAGATCCGGCGCTTCAGCATCCACGCGCGTGCCGGCGTCGCTGCGCAGGCGGTAATAGTCGCCGAGGTTGGCGTCGCGAATCCACCGCGCCGCGGTGGCGCAGCCATCACAGCAGAACAGGTGGCCTTCATCGCTGAGCGCCACCCGGACCGGCGCGGCCGGCAGGCGCTCACCGCAGTGGTAGCAGACGGTCTCGACGCGCTGATCCACTGCCCCGGCCTGCCCTAGGAGCCTGTCGGACTTTGGTCGGCCGGGCTGCGAATCCGGCTGTGCAGTCCATATTTCCGCCACTTCTTGGCCCATGGAACCACCATGGGCCGGCGAATCGTCGAAAATCTGTCCTCGCACATCCAAATCCTCTCCTCGACCAACCAAAGTCCGACAGGCTTCTAAGGCGCCAGGCGCGCGAACCGCGCCCGTGCCGGCCAGTGTCCGCGCAGGCGCCAGGGCGCACGGTCGGAGGCGACCTCGATCCTCCAGCTACGGTCGGATCCGACCACCCCGGCGCCGCGCCAGCCCAGCTCGCTGGGCTTCAGGTAAAAGGTCAGCACCCGGGCTGGCGCATCCTGCGCCGTGAGCGTGACCGTGAGGACGCCGCCGCGGGCGATGCGCGCATCGGTCGGCACGGCTTCGATCATGCCCTCGCTGGGCCGCAGGATCAGCTCGAGGTTCGATGCGCGCTGCCCATTCGGCGGCGCCGCCTTGGCGCTCAGCTGCAGCTGGCCAAGCCGGGTCACCTGGTCCGGCGAATCGATCGCCGGGCCGGCGTGATCGACCGCCGCGAACAGCAGGGCAAAGCCGATCGCCACCGAGGCCAGCGGCATCCCGATCAGCATCCACACCATGGGTTCGCGCCAGGCGCTGCGGGTCTTGTTCATGGCGAAGGTCCGAAGAAGCTGCTGTCGATGGTTACGGTGACCGGGGTATCCACGCCGCTCACCTTGAAGTGCACCACGTGGCGGCCGGTGGTTTCGGAGGATGCGACCACCGTCACCGGCACCGACAGCACCTGACCGCTCTGCGCCTGCACCTCGCGCACTCCGCCGCGCAGGGCGACGTTCTGCAGGTCCGTGCCGCTTCCCGCCTCGATGCGATAGCGATGCACCTGCTGGTCCTTGTCCACCAGCTTGATGATGTACGTGTTCTCGATGCTGCCGTCGTCGGCCTGGGCGTACATCGCGTTGCGGTCGCGCAGCGCCTCGGCCAGCAGCGGGCTGCGGTGCGTCACGCCCCAGCCCCACGCCGAGGCGAGCACCAGCAACAACGCGCCATAGATCAGGATGCGCGGGCGCAACACTTTGGTCGCTGCGCCGTCGATCGTGTTCTGGGTGGAGTAACGGATCAGACCGCGCGGATAGCCGACCTTGTCCATCACCTCGTCGCAGGCGTCGATGCAGGCGCCGCAGGCGATGCATTCGTATTGCAGGCCATTGCGGATATCGATGCCGGTGGGACAGACCTGCACGCAGATGGTGCAGTCGATGCAGTCGCCGAGTTCCTCGAAGGCGAACTTCGGCAGCGGATCGACCGTCACGCCCGGTCCGCTCAAGGTGATCGTGCCGGTGGCCTGGGTGCGATTGTCGGCCGCCGAGGGATGGCGACTGGCGCGGAATACGTAGTCGTAGGCGAGCACCTTGTCCAGCAGGCCACGTGCGCGCTCCAGCACGCTGACCAGGCCGCGCTTGCGCGACCCGCGCGGCTCGCCGCGCATCGGGTCGTAGGCGATGATCAAGGTGTTGCGGTCGAACATCGCGCTCTGGAAGCGGGCATAGGGGCACATGTACTTGCACACCTGCTGGCGCAGGAAGCCGGCGTTGCCCCAGGTGGCGACGCCATAGAACACGATCCAGAACGCCTCCCAGCCGCCCAGGCCGAACGGCATGCGATGCGCCAGGTCGACGATCGGGCTGAAGAAGCCGACGAAGGTGAAGCCGGTCCACAGCGAGAACAGTGCCCACAGCAGGTGCCGCGCACCCTTGCGCAGAATCTTCTCGCGGTTCCATGGCGCCGCGTCGAGCTTCATCCGCTTGTTGCGGTCGCCCTCGACCCAGCGCTCGATCCACAGCGACACCTCGGTCCACACCGTCTGCGGGCAGGCATAGCCGCACCATAGCCGTCCACCCAGCGCGGTGAAGAAGAACAGCGCCAGCGCCGCAATCATCAGCAGCATGGCCAGGAACAGGAAATCCTGCGGTAGAAACAGCAGGCCGAACACGTGGAACTGGCGCGCCGGCAAGTCGAACAGCACGGCCTGCCGACCGTCCCAGCGCAGCCATGGGACCACGTAAAACATGCCCAGCAACCAGATCACCGCGGCCACGCGCAGACGGTTGAAGCGACCGGACACTTCGCGCGGGTAGACCTTGCGCTCGCTCACGTAGTACGAGTCGGCGCCGTCCTCGACGAGTTGCAGGGGAATGCGCGATGTCATGAACGATGGTCCGGCGTCGCGAGGCCGCGTTGGAACGCCTTGCTCGGCCGCAGCAGCAACCAGGTGAACAGGCTGGACGAGGCGGTGCCGGTCCAGGCCAGGAAGAACCCGAGCGAATAACCCAGCTCGCGCCCCAGGTGGAGCGTGGGAAAGGTCATGTCCTGCAACACGAGCGGGTCGACATAAGCGAAGAACACCATGGTCATCACGCCGGCGGCGAAGAAGCTCGGCCAGAGAATGGCGCCGGCGCGCCGGATCAGCCGGCGCGCCGTGGCGGAGGGTTGCCCGTCCGCCCGCATGCTCACGGTGCCGCCTCTCTCGGAGCGGGGGCGTCGTGCTTGGACAGCGTCCACACATAGGCACCGACCAGGCGCACGCGGGTTTCCCCGAGCACCGGCTCCCAGGCCGGCATCACGCCGTTGCGGCCGTCGGCGATGGTCTGGTGCAGTGCCTCCTTGCTGCCGCCATAGAGCCAGCGCGCAGTGGTGAGATCGCGCGCGCCCAGTATCGGATTGCCCTTGCCCTCCGGACCATGGCAGGCAATGCACAAGGTGGAGAACTGCTTCTCGCCGCGCTCTGCCGCCTCGTCTTCCGACTGGCCCGGCTTGGACAGCGACTGCACATAGGCGACCACGTCGTCCACCGCCAGCGGCCCACCCTGCGCGGTCAGCACCGTACCCCAGGCCGGCATCACTGCATTGCGTCCGTTGCGGATGGTTTCCAGCACGCTCTCGGGCGAACCGCCCCAGTACCAGACCTCGTCGGCCAGATTCGGAAAGCCCTTCGCGCCCAGGCCGGTGGAGCCGTGGCAGGCCGCGCAATTGTTGACGAAGATCGTGCGGCCGAGGGCTACCGCGCCAGGGTCCTTGGCGAGCGCGTCGATCGGCTTGCCGGCGTACAGCTTCAGGGTCTCCTCGAGGCGGGCATCCTCAGCCGCCTTGTCCAGCGCCCACTCCGATTTGGAGCTCCAGTGGCCGAAGCCGTGCATACGGCCCACGCCATACCAGGCCAGATAGCCGATACCGAAGACGATGGTGATGTAGAACAGATTGATCCACCACTTCGGCAGCGGCTTGTTGTACTCGGTAATGTCGCCGTCCCACACATGGCTGGTGTCTTCCGGCGACGGATCGCCCGGACGCCGCTTCACGTTCGCCATCAGCAGCCACAGGCAGCCGGCGATGTTCAGCGCCACCAGGACGACCACATACCACGTCCATCCCGAAGTCATCATGGCGTCTTGTTCCCTTCGTCTTCGAGCGGCATGCGCGCGGCCTCGTCGAGCGCCGCCTTGTGCCGCGGCAACCAGATCCAGATCCAGCCGGTAACGAAAAGCACCAGCAGTACAGCAGTTATCAGTCCGGCCACCATGTCAGTCGCCCCCCTGTTGTGCGTTGTCGTCCGCCGGCGTGAGATGCGTGCCCAGGTGCTGCAAGTACGCCACCACGGCGTCCTGCTCGGTCTTGCCCTTGACCGCCTCCGGCGCCTGCGCAATCTCGGCGTCGGTATAGGGCATGCCGATGCGTTGAAGTGCCTTCATGTGGCGGGCCACCTCTTCACCATCGAGCGTGTTTTTCTCCAGCCAGGGATAGGCCGGCATGTTCGACTCCGGCACCACATCGCGCGGGTTGTTCAGGTGCGCGCGGTGCCAGTCGTCGGAGTAGCCGCGCAGGCCGACCCGAGCCAGGTCCGGTCCGGTGCGCTTGCTGCCCCACTGGAACGGATGGTCGTAGACCGATTCGCCGGCCAGCGAGTAATGGCCATAGCGCTCGGTCTCGAAGCGCAGCGTGCGCACCATCTGCGAGTGGCAGTTGTAGCAGCCCTCGCGCACGTAGATGTCGCGCCCCGCCAGCTGCAGTGCCGGATACGGCTTGATGCCGGGCAGCGGCTTGATCGTCTCGGCCTGGAACATCAGCGGGACGATTTCGGCCAGGCCGCCGAAGGATACGGCGGCCGCCACCAGGATGATCATCAGACCGATGTTCTTCTCAATCTTGTCGTGCAGATGTGTCTGGGTCATGTCCGTTCCTCAGGCCCGTGCGTCCGCGACATCCGGCGGCAGCACCGGTTGCGCGGTGACGGCGCTGGCGGCCAGCTGGTAAGTCTTGAACACGTTCCAGGCCATCACGAACATGCCGCCGAGCACGATCAGGCCGCCGCCGAGGCGGAACAGGTAGTAGGGCTTGGTCGCGTTGAGCGCCTCGACGAACGAGTACACCAGGGTGCCGTTGTCCGGGTCGGTGGCACGCCACATCAGGCCCTGCATCACACCCGCGATCCACATCGCGACGATGTAGACCACCACGCCGATCGTGTGCATCCAGAAGTGCGTGTCGATCAGCTTCACCGAGTACATCTGCGGCAGGTTGAGCAGCCGCGGCAGCATGGCGTAGATCGAGCCGATTGAGATCATCGCCACCCAGCCCAGTGCGCCGGAGTGCACGTGGCCGATGGTCCAGTCCGTGTAGTGGCTTAGTGAGTTGACCGTTTTGATCGACATCATCGGCCCCTCGAACGTGCTCATCATGTAGAACGAGAGCGAGACGATGAGGAACTTCAGGATCGGGTCGGTGCGCAGCTTGTACCAGACACCCGACAAGGTGAGGATGCCGTTGATCGCACCACCCCATGACGGCGCCAGCAGAATCAGCGAGAACACCATGCCGAGCGACTGCGCCCAGTCCGGCAGCGCCGTGTACATCAAGTGGTGCGGGCCGGCCCACATGTACACCGCGATCAGTGCCCAGAAGTGCACGATCGACAGCCGGTAGGAGTAGATCGGCCGGCCGGCCTGCTTGGGCACGAAGTAATACATCATGCCCAGGAAGGCCGTGGTCAGGAAGAAGCCGACCGCGTTGTGGCCGTACCACCACTGCACCATCGCGTCGACCGAGCCGGAGTAGACGGAGTAGGACTTCATCCCGCCGGCGGGAATCGCCAGGTTGTTGACGACGTGCAGCAGCGTGATGGTGATGATGTACGCGCCGTAGAACCAGTTGGCGACGTAAATGTGCTTCACCGTGCGCTTGACGATGGTGCCGAAGAACAGCACCGCGTATGCCACCCAGACGATCGCGATGGCGATGTCGATCGGCCATTCCAGTTCGGCGTACTCCTTGCCCTGGGTATAGCCCAGCGGCAAGCTGATCGCGGCCGCCACGATGATCAACTGCCAACCCCAGAACACGAACGAAGCAAGCCGGTCCGACAGTAGCCGGACATGGCAGGTGCGTTGCACGGTGTAGAGACTGGTGGCGAACAGCGCGCTGCCGCCGAACGCGAAGATCACCGCGTTGGTATGCAGCGGCCGCAGCCGCCCGAAGCTGAGCCAGGGCACGTTGAAGTTCAGCGCAGGCCAATAAAGCTGCGCTGCGATCAGCACGCCGACCAGCATGCCGACCACGCCCCATACCACGGTCATCACGGCGAATTGCCGCACGACCTTGTCGTTGTAATTCCCCACTGGGCCCACTCCTGAGACTCGGAATGGGCAGATGGTCAGCGATGCGGGACCCGGCCAACTTGATGCCGATCAAAAACTCTGGCGATCGCCGGCCGGACAGCTTGTCGCAGGGCACCGGACCACACCGTGGTCAAGGTCTGGAAGGCGTCTCCGAGGCGAAATCGCTGATCCCTGCAATCAATGTCAACGACCTGGTGACCAAGGAGCGGGCCGAGATCCAGAGAAACATCCCCAAGATGGGCGTAGTGATGCGCCCTTCTTCATTTCGCGCGCAGCGCAGTAATCCACCCTTCTCCAATGGACGTAGCAAAGCGTTACCCGGCGAGAAACGCCGCCGGCACGTAGGGCACACGACCCACACCGCTGAACCAACGCAATTTGAGGTAGGCCGGCAAACCCAGCAGCAGCATCCAGCGATTCACCGAATGGATATCGTTTTGCGCGACCTGCAACGCGGGCGACTCGCCAGCCACGGGTGCCCGTTCTGTGCTCGGGTGCATCCAGCGCACCCGGCCGCGCATGCTGCCGCGACGCTCGCGCTGCGTCCGGATCAGCGTTTCATACGGAAACGCCGCATCGCGATCATGGATACGGAACAGCTGAGTCTGCCACGCGAACAGCGACTGCAATCGCGGGTGTTGGGCGAAGTGCGGCACGATCCGCAACGGCCGCAGCAGCGACGCCAGTGTGATGTCCGCCGCGCTGAAACGGTTGCCGACCAGAAAACCCTCGCGCTCGAGCTGCGCGGCGATCGGGATCAGCTGCGCCTCCAGCGCCTCGTACACACCGTCCCCGCGGTTGCGATGGAAGCCGAAGCGCAACGACAGCATCGCACCGAGCACCGGCGCGGCCAGCACACGCCAACCTCGTCGGGTAAACACGCCGCCAGCAACGTTTGGCATGAACAGCTGCGACAGGACGTGCGGGCATTCCATGATCACCTGCGTGTAGCCCAATCGCCGTGCGTGCAGCCCCAGTGAGGAATCGAGCCGCAGCATCCACTGCCATACCGCTTCGCGCTCGGCCGGGTCGGCGGGCAGCAGCGGGTGCTCCGGGTAGGTCTCGTCGAGATAACGGATGATCGGCGAGGAATCGCTGATCGCCACACCGGTGATGGTGTCGTGGATCAGCGGCACCGTCTGCGCGCAATCGAAGCGCTGCATCTCCTTCTTGGTGAACGCGACTATGTCGATGCCGCGCCAGTCCAGCTGTTTGAAATCCAGCGCCCAGCGCACCTTTTCCACGTAGTGCGACCAGTGCAGCTTGTACAGCTCGATCATGAGCACTCTCCTTGTCGAGCCATAGCAATGGGGCCACCGCACCGGTGCCGCAAGCCAATACGGCATACGCCGGGTTCGCATCTATATATCGCTTCATCGCGAGATAGAGATATATACTTGTCCGCATCGTCCATCCGGAACCTCCGCCATGCCGGCCATCAGCTTCGAGTTCTTCCCGCCCAAGACTGACGAGCAGCGTTCACAACTCGATCGCGCTGCCCAGGTATTGAAGGCGTACCAGCCGGAATACGCCTCGGTCACCTTCGGCGCCGGCGGCTCGACGCTGAGCTACACCGGCGAGACGGTGGCGCGGTTGCATGCACAGCACGGCCTCAACGTGGCGCCGCACTTGTCCTGCGTAGGCGGCACCCGCGCCGAACTGGGTGCTCTGCTGGATGACTACCGCGCGGCCGGCTACCGGCGCATCGTCGCGCTGCGTGGCGACATGCCCTCGGGCATGGCCACGGCAGGCGACTTCCGTTACGCCGCCGAGCTGGTGGGCTTCATCCGCGAGCACTGCGGCGATCACTTCCATATCGAGGTGGCGGCGTATCCGGAAACCCATCCGCAGGCCGACGATGCGCTGCGCGACCTGCAGCATTTCAAGGCGAAGATCGACGCTGGTGCGAACGGCGCGATCACCCAGTATTTCTTCAACCCCGACGCGTACTTCCGCTTTGTCGACGACGTGCGCAAGCTGGGCGTGAACGTGCCGATCGTGCCGGGCATCATGCCGATCGCGAACTACAGCCAGCTGAAGCGTTTCTCGGACATGTGCGGCGCGGAGATTCCACGCTGGATCGCCAAACGCATGCAGGCGCACGGCGACGACGCCGAGTCGGTGCGCGCGCTGGGTGCCGAAGTGGTGGCGCAGCTGTGCCGGCGCCTGCTCGAGGGCGGCGCCCCCGGCCTGCACTTCTATACGTTGAATCGCGCCAAGGCGACGCAGTCCGTATTGCAGCAACTTGCCTGAGCCAGTGGACGGGTATGCTGGCGTGATGCGTCAGTCTGCTGTCTTGCTGTGCCTCATCCTGCTCGCCTGGGCCGTTCCGGTGCGGGCGCAGACGGAGATCCATCGCTGCATCGGCACGAACGGCAGTGCGGTGTTCACCGACCAGCCGTGTGCCGCGCTGCAGGCCACCCCGGTCAGCCCCGCTGCCACGCCCGCCAACGACATCCCGCCTGCGACGGCACCGCCGACCCTCTGCGCGGCCAGCCTGGGCGCGCTGCGCCAGAGCGTGATCGACGCGTTTGCCAGCCATGATGCGAATCGCATGGCCGGCCTGATGCTGTGGAGCGGCTACGGTCGTGGCGCGGCGATTGCGGATATCCGCTCGCTGGACGAGTTGATGAAGCAGCCGTTGCTGGACGTAGACACGCCAGGTGATCCGGCGCCTGGCAACGGGCCACCGGCCGCAGCGGTCGCCACCAGCGGTACGGCCTCATTCCCTCCTCCCGGTATTCCGCCCGACCCGCCGACAGCCAACGCCCAACTGGTGTTGCATACTGCAGGCAACGATGGCAGCGGAAGCCCGCGCGAATTGCGTTTCAACGTCGTCAGCCGTGCCGGTTGCCTGTGGCTGCGCAACGCCGATTGATGCGGGCCGACTGAGGCGAGTTGACGCCTGGTAGACGCGCAGCAGCTATCATGGGCGGTCACCCTTGGAGAAACGACATGGCTCAGCAATACCCTGAGTGGATCTGGCAGAACGGCAGCATCAAGCCCTGGGCCGAAGCAACCACGCATGTGATGTCGCACGCGCTGCATTACGGCTCGTCGGTATTCGAGGGTATCCGCAGCTATGCCACGCCGGACGGAGCGGCAATCTTCCGGCTTACCGACCATCTGAACCGGCTGTACCAGTCGGCCAAGATCTACGACATGGTGTTGCCGCATTCCGCTGACGAGCTGGCTGCGGCCTGCCGTGCGGTAATCAAGAAGAACGAGCTCGGCGCAGCCTATCTGCGCCCGGTCGCGTATCGGGGCCTGGGCGGTTTCGGCCTGTCCGCCGAAACCCCGATCGACGTCGCGGTGGCGGCGTGGCCAATGGGTCCGTACCTCGGACCGGAGGCGCTGCAGAACGGTATCGACGCCTGCGTGTCGAGCTGGCAGCGCTTCGCGCCGAACACCATCCCCGCTGGCGCCAAGGCCGGCGGCAATTACCTGTCCGGTCAGCTGATCGCGCGCGAAGCGCGCCGCCTCGGTTTCGGCGAAGGCATCGCGCTGGCGTCCAGCGGCCTGCTCAGCGAAGGCGCGGGCGAGAATCTGTTCCTGGTGTTCGACGGTGTGCTGCATACCACCCCGGCGAGCGCCTCGATCCTGGCCGGTATCACCCGCGACACGCTGAAGACGCTGGCCCGCGAAGATGGTATCGACGTGGTCGAACGAGACATCCCGCGCGAATACCTGTATCTGGCGGACGAGCTGCTGATGTGCGGTACCGCGGCCGAGATCACCCCGATCCGTTCGGTCGACGGCAAGCAGGTCGGTACCGGCAAGGCCGGCCGCGTCACCTTGCGTCTGCAAGAGCTGTTCTTCGGCCTGTTCGACGGCCGCACCCATGACAAGTGGGGCTGGCTGGAGCAGGTGTGACTACAGGAGTGAGTGGTGGAGCGGGAAGTGAGAAAAGAGAGATAGGCCAGCTCGCGCGCAACCCGCTCAACGAAAAAAACGCCCCGTCATGCGGGGCGTTTTCGTGTCGGCAGATTGACTCGACACCAAGCATGCGCTCACTTCTGCCGCTAGAACTTGATGCTGGCGATCGCGCCGTTGGCGTCGGCGCGGGGGCGCATCGAGACATCCCAGCCGTACAACTCGCATAGCCTGCGCACGATCGCCAGGCCAAGGCCGGCACCGCTGCCGCCGGCGCCCTCGCCACGAACGCCGCGCTGGAACAAACGCTCGGCATCTTCCGGCTTGATCCCGGGGCCGGTGTCGATCACCTCGATGCCGCCGGCGCCCACTTCGACCTGTACGCTGCCTTCGAGCGTGTACTTGATCGCGTTGCCGATCAGATTGGTCAGCGCTACCGACAACACCGAGGCCGGCGCGTTGACGTTGACGGTCTCGTCAACGATCAGCTCGATAGTCAACGATTTGCCGCGCACCTGCGGGCGCTGACTCTCGATCACATCGGCAGCGACCTTCCCGACCTCGGTGATTTCGCCACGGGTCGGGCCGCGTCGTTCGGCGCGCGACAACAGCAGCAACGCCTCGATCAGTTCGGTGGCCTGCCGGGAGGCGCGCTCGATGCGCTTCAGCCGCTCGCTCAGTTTCTCGGTGAGATCGGGTGATCCCTGCAGTAGCTCGGTGGTGCTGGCGATCACCGCCAGCGGCGTGCGCAATTCATGGCTGACATCGGAATTGAACTCGCGATCGCGCTCGACCATGGCGGTGAGCCGCGCCGAATATTCGTCCAGTGCACGCGCCAGTTCACCCACTTCGTCGTCGGCGAAGTGCGGTGCCAGCGGCTCGGCCTTGCCGATCTTGCGAAATTCGCGCAGACGATTGGCCAGCTCGCTGACCGGCTTGAGCACCTTGCGCGATAACCACAATCCCAGCACCAAGGAGAGCAGACCGAACAGGAAAACCGCACCGATCACACTGAACAACAGCTGCTGTTTGCCTAGTTCATCGCGGGTGACGTCGTAGCGGATGAATCCGATCAGTCCGTACTTCTTGCGCACGGCAAGCTTGTAGTGGTGCCTCGAACCGTCTGCTCCCGCCTCATAAATATCGTGCACGCCGCTGTCGAGCGCCTGCCAGGAAAGCGGCATGTTGTAGAGCGTGCGATCGCTGCGCATCCAGGCCTCGATGAGGTCGGAACCCGCCGGCTTGGTGGGATCCTTGTGCACTTTCTCTACAGCCTGATCCACATCCTGCTGCAAGGATGCGGTAACCAGCTGGCTTTCGACTTTGGCGCGAATGTTGAGCGCGGCCACGGCAAACAACGCGCTGAGGCCGAAGCCGAACAACGCGAAGGAGACGATCAATCGAAAGCGAAGCTTACGCCTGGACTGCATCCGGCTCGACCATCCGATAGCCAATGCCGTGCCGCGTATGAATCAGCGGCTTCTCGAATGGTTTGTCGATGGCCGCACGCAGGCCGTGGATATGCACGCGCAGCGAATCGCTGTCGGGCAATTCCTCACCCCATACTTTCTGTTCCAGATCCTGCCGGGTGACCACCGACGGGCTCGCTTCCATCAGCGCCTGCAGCAGTTTCAGGCCGATCGGGTTCAGCTGGATCGACTTGCCTTCGCGGTTCACCGTCAGCGTGTCGAGATTGAAAGTGAGGTCGGCCACCTTCAGCACGCGGCTCTGCGGACCCTTGCCGCGACGCGCCAGCACTTCCAGCCGCGCGGCAAGCTCCTGCAGCGCGAAGGGCTTGGTCATGTAGTCGTCGGCACCGGATTCGAAGCCGGTCAGTTTCTGCTCCAGCGCATCGCGCGCGGTCAGCATCAGGATCGGGGTCTGCTTGTGCGCCTCGTGGCGCAGCTTGCGGGCCACTTCCAGGCCGTCCATCCCAGGCAGTGTGAGATCCAGCACGATCACGTCGAAATCGTGCACCACCGCCAGATGCAGGCCGGTTACGCCGTCGCCCGCAAAATCGACCACGTTGCCGCGGTCTTCCAGATAATCGCCGATGTTGGTCGCGATATCGCTGTTGTCTTCGATCACCAGAACGCGCATGTGTCACTCCTGCGCAGCCGACGCACGGGCCGGCTGAGGATGCAAGCTTAACAAGCTTGCGTGAACGAAGTGCGCCGATCGCGATACGAAACTGAACGCACCATGCTACCGGCAAGAAAAAGGCCCAGATGCACGACTCGCCGTCGCCCACCTGGGCCCAAGCTACTGCCCCGATACCATCATCTGCTCGTCACCGGGCCACAACGGCCAGCGTGCCACGCAAAAAACAGTGTCCGCTTTATAGGGGGTCGCTGGTTACGGTGTGGTTAACCCGCACTCACCTGGCCGTTAAAGGCCGCCACTCAAGCACGCGCCGGCTTGCGCCGGGGCCGCGTCTCGGCCTGCGTGTCGCCTGACTGCGCCTGCAGCAGGTCCATGATTGCTCCCGCCACATCGACACCAGTCGCCGCCTCGATACCTTCCAGGCCAGGCGAGGCATTCACTTCCAACAACAGCGGACCACGATTGGAGCGCAACAGATCCACCCCGGCGATACCCAGGCCGAGTGCGCCGGCCGCACGCACGGCGATGCGCTTTTCTTCAGCGCTCAAGGTTGCCGCTATCGCACTGCCGCCGCGGTGCAAGTTGGCGCGGAATTCGCCCGGGCTGGCGTCGCGCTGCATCGCCGCCACCACTTTCTTGCCGACCACGAAACAGCGCAGGTCGCTGCCCTTCGCCTCGGCGATGAACTCCTGCACCAGGAAGTTGGCGTACAGCCCGCGGAATGCCTCGATCACGCTCTGCGAGGCGCTGCGTTTCTCGGCCAACACCACGCCGGTGCCCTGGCTGCCTTCGTTGAGCTTGATCACGTGCGGCGGATCACCCAGCAGTGCCAGCACGTCGGCGGTGTCATCCGGATTGTCGCCGAACACCGTGATCGGCATATCGATGCCTTGCGCGGCGAGGATCTGCAGGCAGCGCAACTTGTCCCGCGCACGCAGCACCGCATCGGACGGGTTCGGCGTGTATACGCCCATCATCTCCAACTGGCGCAGCACGGCGGTACCGTAGAACGTGCTGGTGGTGCCGATGCGTGGAATCACCGCATCGATGTCGCGCACTTCCTTGCCCTTGTAACGGATTGCCACCGCACCCGGCGCGATGCGCACGTAGCAGCGCAGCGGATCAAGCACCCGAACGACGTGGCCGCGCTCGCGCGCAGCCTCGACCAGCCGCTTGGTCGAATAGAGGCGGGTATTGCGCGACAGGATGGCGATTTTCATAGTAAGGCCGTCATGGGATGTCCGAAGCAGCCGGCAACGGCCGTGGCTGGGTATAGGAACGCGCCGGATCGACCGCGAAACGCCCGTCCAGGGCGCTGCGACCCAGCAACATCGGAAACAGCATATGCCGGCGGTCGGTCAGGTTGATGTCGACACTGAAATGCTGCCCGGCCAGCCTCACCTCGCTGCGGATGAACCAGCGCTCGGTACGCCGGCCACCGGTATCGGTCACCGCACGCCGATCCAGCGCCGGTGCCTCGCAGCATATGTGCGTCGTCTGGCGTCGGCCAACGTGCATCGTGAAACGCAGCCAGATCGCGCCGTCGCGCTGGAACTCTTCGAGGGTATCGACGTGCAGCGAACTGCTGCGCGCACCGGTGTCCAGCTTGGCCTTGAGCAGGCCGATGCCCAACTGCGGCAACGCCAGCCGCTCGCGCCAGCCCAATGTAATCAGGCCCGCGGTGATCAGATCCGCCATAGGGTTTCGGGATAGCTCGGATCGCTGGAGCGGGGGAGTGGAGCGGGTGAAGGGAATCGAACCCTCGTCAGTAGCTTGGGAAGCTACAGCTCTACCATTGAGCTACACCCGCGTTGGCCGGCGGATGGTAACGCGTGACATGCGCCGTTGGAAAGTCGGGCGAAGCGGTGTTTTGCCATGCGAATAGGCCATTGTTCGGATACGCCTAGGGAGAGCAGGACGCAGCAGCAGCCCCAACGCTGCATGAATCACAGATGGCGGCCAGCTGAATCGCTGGTGGCACGATCAGCAAAACTAAGATCGGACTAATTTTCGATGTGCCCATAATTGGATCGAACGGACTCACCGCGCGATGACATATCGCGTCCACTCTTATCGCGTCCACCTTTGGGGGAACGTCACATGCGTGTGCTCGCCAAATTTCTCACTCCATCACGCTTCGGCTGGCGACTGCCGGCGATCTTGTTGCTGTGCGCGGCCACCGCTCTGGTGCAGGCGCAGTCCGCCGCGGACAACGACAGCGCCGATCCGCCGAGCCGGGTGGCCCGTTTGTCGTACATCTCCGGCGATCTCGGTTTCTTGCCGGCGGGTGCAAAGGATTGGAGCGACGCCAGCCTCAACCGCCCGCTGACCACCGGCGACCGACTTTCTACCAGCCGGGGGTCCCGCGCCGAACTGGAACTCGGCGGCGGCAGCTTGCGCATGGACGGCCAGACCGACTTCGGCCTGCTCAATCTGAATGACCAACTGGCGCAGATCGAACTGACCCAGGGCACGCTCAACCTCACGGTGCGTCATCTGGATCAGGGCCAGAGTTACGAGATCGACACGCCGACGGTGGCGCTGGTAGTCGATCAGCCCGGCAGCTTCCGCGTGGACATCGACGGCAACGGCGGCAGCACCCAGGTCACTGCGTTCGACGGCGGCGCCACCGTGTATGGCGAGAACAACGCGCAGCGCACGATCAATCCCGGCCGCAGCTACCGCTTCGCCGATTCCGGCCTCGCCGACGTGACGATCAGCGACATCGATGGCCGCGATGCGTTCGACTCGTGGGTAAGCGGGCGCGACCGCCGCTATGTGCAGTCGCGTAGCCGGCAATACGTTTCCGACGACGTGGTCGGCTATCAGGATCTGGATCAGTACGGCGACTGGCAGACCACCAGCGACTACGGCGAAGTGTGGTATCCCACTCAGGTCGCCGTCGACTGGGCACCTTACCGTGACGGCCACTGGGCGTACATCGCGCCGTGGGGCTGGACCTGGGTCGACGATTCGCCGTGGGGTTTCGCGCCCTACCACTACGGCCGCTGGGCCTATACGCATCGCGGCTGGGGCTGGATTCCGGGGCCGCCCGAAGTGCGTCCGATCTATGCACCGGCGCTGGTCGCCTTTGTCGGTGGCGGCGGCTGGTCGGTCGGCATCAGCAGCGGTCCCGTGGGCTGGTTCCCGCTGGGCCCGGGCGAGGTCTACAACCCGTGGTACCGCGCCAGCCGCAACTACTACACCCGCGTCAATGTCACCAACATCAACGTGCACAACACCTACAACCAGACCACGATCATCAACAACATCAACAATTCGTACAACAACTACCGCAGCGGTCAGTCGGTGCGTGACGGGCACTATGCCAACCGCGAGGCGCCACGCGGCTTCACCGCCGTGCCGGGCAATACGTTCGCCGGTGGCAGCCATGTGCAGCGCAATCTGGTGAAGGTCGACCCGCGTCAGCTGGCCGCAGCGCCGGTGCTTTCACGCGGAGCCAGCCAGCTGCGTCCCGTCGCCGAGACAAGGCCCGCACTCAGCGCGCATGCACGCGGCCTGCCGGCTGGCGGATTCAATCGCGAAGTAGTGGCGCGCCACGCCCCGCCGATGGTGACGCAGGACGCCGCGGACGCACGGGGGCCCGGACGCAACAGCCGTCTGGTCGAGTCGCCCCGAACCGGCGTGGGTATGCCCGCATCCAATGTCCGCGTGTTGAATGCGGGCGATAACCGCGATCGCGGCGCCCGCCCCGCCCCGGCCGATCGCCTGAACAGTGATCGGGATAACGGCCGCGTCGGCAGCGACGTTGTGCGCCACTCTCCCGGTACGCCGCAGCAGCCTCCGGCCACCAGCCGCGTCACTGCGGCGGATACGCCGCCGGTGGCACGCGACAACAACCGCCCCGAAGTGCGCGGCGACGCTGGACTGCCATCGGCTCGTTTCGCCCATCCACGCGGCCGCGACAACGTGGATCAACGCGAACCGATGCCGCGACCGGGCGTCAGCTATATCTCCGGTGCCGGTGAAAACCAGCCTCGTCCCGGTTCCCGCAACAATTCGCCGCTGCCGCAGGTGCCGCAGATCGAGCGTGCCGACCAGAACCCGGGCAACCGGAACGTACCGGTACCGGCCAGCGACGAACGCAGCCAGCGCTACCAGTCCAACCGCACGATGCGGCAGCAGGACTTGCCGACGCCAACTGCACCGATGCGCAACAGCGAGGAGCCCCGCTTCCAGCGCCCCGAGCCCGCCCGTGCCGAGCCGGCCCCGCGCAGCTACGTTCGCGAACGGCCGCAGCCGATGCCCGAGCCGGCCCGCAATGAGCCGCCGCGGCGTCCGGCCTTCCAGCCGCCGCCGCAACAACAGCCGCGTTACGAGCCGCCGCCTCGCGCCGAAGCGCCGCATCCGCAACGCACCGAGCCGCAACGCACCGAGTCACGGCCGCCGCCGCAACAAAAAAATCCGCATCGGCCGAAAGACGACACCGAACAGCACTAAGGCGTGACAGCCCTCGCTCCGACTTCCCCCCTAGTTTCCGGTGGGACGTCGGGGCGAGGAGCAACGGCTGGCATCGGCACTCTCGATGCCAGTCGCTACAATGGCGCATGCCTAAAACCGATAACCCCGACGCCGATAACTCCAACCGCGAGGACTCCACACCGGAATACATGCGCCGCATCCGCAGCTTCGTACTGCGCGAGGGCCGCATGACACCGGCACAGCAGCGCGCGTTCGACACGCTGTGGTCGCGCTTCGGCATCTCTTATCGCGGTACCCCGCACGATTTCGCCGCGACCTTCGGCCGCCATGCGCCGCTGGTGCTGGAGATCGGTTTCGGCAACGGCGAGGCGCTGGCATGGGCCAGCGAGCACGATCTGGCACGCGACTTCCTCGGCGTCGAGGTGCACGGCCCAGGTGTCGGCCGGCTGATGAACGCACTGGCCGCACGCGATGCCGGCAACGTTCGGCTGTACAAGCATGACGCCGTCGAAGTGCTGGAACACGAGATCGCACCGGGCACCCTCGCCGAGGCGCGCATCTGGTTTCCCGACCCGTGGCACAAGAAACGTCACAACAAGCGCCGGCTGATCCAGCCCGAGTTCGTCGCCCTGCTCGCCTCACGCATGGCGCCGGATGGCTTGCTGCATCTGGCCACCGACTGGCAGGCCTATGCCGAGCACATGCTCGAAGTGATGGAAGCCGCACCCGCCTGGCGCAACCAGCTCGGCCCAGGCCAGTACGCCGAGAAACCCGAGTGGCGGATCGAGACGCACTTCGAGCGGCGCGGATTGAAGCTGGGACACGGCGTATGGGATTTGTTGTATCGGAGGGTTTGAAGGGCAGGCTCGGGACGACTTCGAGGGAATCCCTCCGGTGCGGGATCACGATGGCGCGCCCTTAGCCTTCGCCCTTGGCCTTCGGTTCACCAGTCGTCGCATCAGCCCGCTTATACTCCCGCTACTCATCCAGGGACGAATCGACGCAGCGTGAAGCTTCCACTGCCCCGCCGTATCCGCCGCAGCCCGCTACCCATCGGGGACGTCCGCTAGTGGGACTTTCGCTCACTCCCGAAATGGTCCTGGTACTCGGGCTGGTGGGCTTCACCATGCTGATGCTGGTGCTGGAGTGGATCCGCGCCGACATGGTCGCGCTGCTGGTGGTGGTGGTGATCGGGTTGACCGGGCTGATTCCGTCCGATCGCGTGTTCAACGGTTTCGCCGGCAACGCGGTGATCGCGATCATGGCGATAATGATCATGGGCGAGGGACTCGACCGCGCCGGTGTGCTCAATCTCACCGCGCGTTTCGTGATGCGCATGGCGCGCGGCGTGGAGTCGCGCCTCGGCGTGGTGATCAACCTGGTCGCCAGTCTGTTCAGTGCGGTGATTCCCAGCCAGGCGCTGGCGGCGCTGATGATCCCGGTCAGCAGCCGGTTGTCCGCGCGCACCGGCGTGCCGCTGTCGCGACTGCTGCTGCCGATGGCGTTCTGCATTCTCACCGCCACCAACACCACACTGATCGCGAACTCGCCGCTGATCGTGCTGAACGACCTGATCGCCAGCGCCAACGTGAACCTGCCGCCGGGCGCGCACACGATCCCGAAGTTCGGCCTGTTCAGCGTCACCCCCATCGGCCTGGCGCTGGCCCTGCTTGGCGTCGCGTATTTCTACTTCTTCGGCCGCAAGCTGCTGCCCGGCCACGAGGACGAACGGCTCAAGGTGACGCCCGGACGCACCGAGAGCTACTTCGCCGAAACCTACGGCATCGGCGGCGAGACCGCCGAACTTACCGTCACCGCGGAAAGCCCGCTGGTCGGCATGAGCATCGGCGAGGTCGAGCAATTGCACGGCGCCCCGCTGATCCTGGCGATCAAGAGCGGCAACGACGCGCGCATGGCGCCACCGGCCGATCACGTGATCTGGGTCGGTTCGGTACTGGGCGTGCTCGGCCCGCGCGATCAACTGACCCAGTTCGCCAACAACCAGCTGTGCCGGTTGTCGACCCGCATGCGCCAGCTCGGCGAGCTGTTCAATCCGACCCGCGCCGGCATTTCTGAAGTGGTGATCCCGCCGGTGTCGCGCTTTATCAAACACACCGTCGGCGAGCTGCGCCTGCGCAAACGCTTCGGCATCTCGGTATTGGCGGTGAACCGTGGCGATCAGGTATTTCGCGACGACGTGCGCGGCGTCAACCTGCGCGCCGGCGACACCGTGGTGCTGCACAGCAACTGGCGCGATCTGGCGCTGGCCTCGGAAGACAAGGACCTGGTCGTCGTCACCGACATTCCGAAGGAAGAGCAGCGCCCGGGCAAGATCTGGCAGGCGGTGGGCTTCTTCGTGCTGGCGAAGTGTCTGGCGCTGTTCACCAACCTCGACCTGTCGGTGGCGATGATGACTGGCGCGATCGGCATGTTGCTGTCCGGCGTGCTGAACATGGACGAGGCGTATAGGGCGATCAACTGGAAGACGATCTTCGTGACCGCGTGCCTCATTCCGCTGGGCTGGTCGATGGACGCCACCGGCACGGCTGCATGGATCGCGCAGGTTGTGTTGCAGCATCTGGGTGGCGCATCGCCATGGGTGTTGCAGGCTTGCCTGGCCATCCTCACTTTGCTGTTCTCGCAGGTGATGTCGAACGTCGGCGCCACCGTGATGATGGTGCCGATCGCGATCAGCGTCGCCGTCGCCACCGGTGGCAATCCGTCGGCCTATGCGCTGATCGTCGCGGTGTCCTCATCCAACACTTTCCTGCTCAGCTCCGGCCATCCGGCGCTGATGATGATCACCGGTCCCGGCGGCTACAGGGGCAAGGATTTCCTGCGTGTCGGCGCGCCGCTCACCGTGCTGGTACTCGTGGTCACGCTGATTGCGATCAACCTGATGTTCCATTGATCCGGTAGGCGACGCGGTGCGGCTCGCGGTCAAGGGCTTGGCGTCCGAGCGTGAACCGTGGCCCGAGCCCGTAAATCGCCTCAGGCACTCGGCGCCAGATGAATCGCGCCATCCTGCATCTGCACAGCTATCTCGCGCAGATGCTCGCCGCGGCACGGACCGGCGATGCACAAACCGTCGGCCTGGTTGAAGGTGGCGCCGTGCACGGCGCAGATCAGCGTGTCGTTCTTCAGCAGGAATTTGCCGGGGGCGTAGTCGAGCCGGCGACCGGTATGCGGGCAGATGTTGAGATAGCCGCGCACCTGCTCGCCGCGCCGCAACAGGATCAGGCTGCTCAGTTCGGGATCGGCCCCGCCATCGGCCAGCATGGCGTCGACGGCGGTGGCGCCACCATCGGGAATCTCGTCCAGCCGGCAGAGCGCTTGCCGGGCTGGCGATCCGGCAGGGAAAACTGTATCCATCGGCACTTGCCTCGCGGGCCGGATGGCCCCATCGTTGTCGCGTAAGTCGTTGATTTTACCACACGGATTTTTAACACATGTACTTTTCCATGCCTTCCATTCGTCGTCCTCGCCATCCGCTGGTTCGTGCCTTCTCGCTGCTGTTGGGCGTGGCAGTGATTGGCGTGTTGCTGGTGTTCGGACTGGTGGTCGCCGGTGTGCTGCTGGTCGGCGGCGGCGTGTTGCTGGCGGTGCGTCAATGGAAGCACGGCCGTGCTCCGGCAAAGCCTGCTGTACCGAACGCCGCCCATCAGCCGACCGTGCTGGAAGGCGAGTTTGTGGTGATCCAGCAGGGTCGTCCGGTCGCGCACTGAGCAATAACCTTGCGACTGAATTCGCTCCCACCGTGGTGGGAATTCGCTTGGCGACAAGCGCGGTGGGCTCGCGGATAATGCATCGTCCCCACACGATCCAACCCCATGTCCGATACCTCTGCCTGTGCCGCGGCTGAAACGCCGCGCAGCCTGACCGATCCCCGCTTCCTGATACCGCTGGCGCTGTTCGCGCTGTACGTGATCTGGGGCTCGACCTATCTGGGCATCCGTTTCGCGCTGGAAAGCTATCCGCCGTTTCTGCTGGCCGGTGTCCGTTTCCTCTGCGCCGGCGTGGGGCTGTACGGATTTCTGCGCCTGCGCGGGATGGCCCCGCCGACGCCGTTGCAGTGGCGCAACGCGGCGTTCACGGGCCTGCTGTTGCTGGGGATGGGGAATGGCCTGGTGTGTTTCGCCGAAGAACGGGTGAGCTCGGGCATCGCCGCCGTCGCGGTGGCCAGCATGCCGCTGTTCGCCGCGCTGTTTTCCGGCATGTATGGCGAGTGGCCGAACCGGCGCGAGAGCATCGGCCTGGCGATCGGCTTTGCGGGCGTGATCGTGCTGAATCTGGGCAGCAGCCTGTCCGGCTCGCGACTCGGTGCGCTGGCGCTGCTGGTCGCCGCGATGTGCTGGGCCTTCGGCTCGGCCTGGAGCCGGCGCAGGGAGATGCCGCCGGGGCCGATGAATACCGCCGCGCAGATGCTCTGCGCCAGCGTCGCGTTGCTGCTGGTCGGCTTCGCCGGCGGTGAACGGCTGCCGGCGCATCCGACCGCGCGGGCCACATTGGCGCTGGTCTACCTGGCCATATTCGGTTCGATCATCGCGTTCAGCGCGTTTCTGTATGTGCTCAGGCACGCGCGGCCGGCGCTGGCCACCAGCTACGCCTACGTGAATCCACCGGTAGCGGTGCTGTTCGGCGTACTGCTGGTCGGCGAACACGTGGGGCCATACGACCTCGCCGGCATGGCGATCATCCTGTTCGGCGTGGCGGTGATCACGCTGGCGAAGCAGAGGCGGAAAGCGCCGTAGCGCAGCTCCTGTCCGCGAGGACTTCCTTGGGTCATGGGAGAGACCGCCCATCCGGGTCGGTTCGACCTTGGTCGGCTTGCCTGTGCGGCCGGTTGAGCGCGACGATGTCGCGATCATCGATGGGAGAGCCGCATGAACGCATCGCAAGACGGATGGATGGCGCGCGCGGCGTTGCGCAGCGCTGCCTGGGCGGAACGCTGGTTCCCTGACGCATGGGTATTCGCCGCGCTCGGTGTGGTGGTGGTGGCCTTGGCGGCATTCGCTTTCGGCGCCACGCCGACGGCGGCGGTGAAAGCATTCGGCGACGGCTTCTGGAGCCTGATCCCGTTCACCATGCAGATGGCGTTCGTGGTGATCGGCGGTTATGTGCTGGCCACCGCGCCGGTAGTGGCGCGCTTCATCGACGTGCTGGCGCGCGCGCCGCGCACGGGTCGCGGAGCGATCGTCTATGTGGCGCTGGTCAGCATGCTGGCGTCGCTGCTGAGCTGGGGTTTCTCGCTGGTGTTCGGCGGATTGCTGGTACGCGCGCTGGCACGGCGCAGCGATCTGCGCATGGACTACCGCGCGGCTGGAGCAGCGGCTTATCTCGGCCTAGGCGCCATCTGGGCGATGGGGTTGTCCTCGTCGGCGGCGCAGTTGCAGGCAAATCCGGCCAGCATGCCGCCGGGCCTGCTGGCGATCACCGGCGTGCTGCCTTTCAGCGAGACGATTTTCCTGTGGCAGTCGTTCGTGCTGACCGGCGTGCTGATCGTGGTGTCGCTATTGATCTGCTGGACCACCGCACCGTCGGACGCGCATGCGCGCACCGCGCAGGATTTCGACGTCGGCGAAACCTCGACGCCTGCGCTGCCACCGCGCACGCGTCCCGGCGAGTGGCTGGAATACAGCCCGCTGCTGTCGCTGGCGATCGGCCTGCTCGGACTTGGCTGGCTCGGCCATGAGTTCGCCAGCAAGCCGGCGATCAGTGCGATCGCCAACCTCAATACCTACAACCTTCTGTTTCTCACGCTCGGCATCCTGCTGCACTGGCGCCCGCGCAGTTTCCTCGATGCGGTGAGTCGTGCGGTGCCGAGCACGTCCGGCGTGTTGATCCAGTTTCCTCTGTACGGCGGCATCGCCGCCTTGCTTACCCAGGTGCCAGGCACCGGTGGCATGACGCTGGCGCACCGGCTGTCGAACCTGTTCGTGCATGTCGCGACCACCGACAGCTTTCCCGCCGTGATGGGCGCCTACTCCGCCGTGCTCGGTTTCTTCGTGCCATCCGGCGGCGGCAAGTGGCTGGTCGAGGCACCGTACGTCATGCAGGCGGCGAACGACTTGCACGTGCATCTGGGCTGGGCGGTGCAGGTGTACAACGCCGCCGAGGCGCTGCCGAACCTGATCAACCCGTTCTGGATGTTGCCGCTGCTGGGCGTTTTGGGACTGAAGGCGCGCGACGTGGTCGGCTACACCTTCATGCAGCTCGTGGTGCACGTGCCGTTGGTGCTGGGCCTGCTATGGCTGCTCGGGTTGACGCTCGCTTATGTGCCACCGGTGATGCCGTAGAGCGAGGAGTGAGGGGAGAGGAGTGAGAAAAGAGAGAGACCACGCACGCCATGTCTTCTCTCTTTTCTCACTCCTCTCCGATCTATTTCTCGCTTCTAGAGCTCCCGCAGCGCCGTGGTCACCGGCAGCCGCGCCGCGCGCACCGCGGGGAACAAGCCGCCCACGAAGCCGATCGCCAGCGCCCATTTCAATCCGGTCCAGAGCACGGCAGGAGCGACCTTGAACTCGAAGGTGAGTTGTCCGGTGGTGCCGGCCGCCAGTGTGGACGCGGTATAGCCGTTGAATATCAACCAGGCGATGACGCCGCCGAGCGCGCCGCCGACTAGTGCGAGCAACATGGTTTCGAGCATGATCGCCATCACCACCGGCAAGCCGCGGAAACCGATCGCCCGCAGCGTCGCGATCTCGCGTGCACGCGTGGCCACCGCCGCGAACATCGTGTTGAGTGCGCCGAATACCGCACCGATCGCCATGATCGCGCCGACCACGATGCCGATGATGGTGATGGCTTTCGAGGTGCCTTCGGACTGCTTGCTGAAATAGTCGAGCGTTGTCGACACATCGGTCTGCAGCCGCGGATCGGAAGCCAGCGCCGCCTTGAACTTGTCGAAGGCGGCAGCCCCGGTGAGTTTCGCGAATACCGTCGTCATGCTGGAGCCGCGCCGATAGGCGGGGCCGACAATGCCCGAATCCGCCCACAACTCCGAATCCATCGCATCGTTCGAGTTGAAGATGCCGGTCACCGTCCAGATCTGACTGCCCAGCTTGATCTGCTTGCCCGGTTCCAGGCCGGCAAACTGGTGCTGCGCGCCCTTGCCGGCAACCAGTTCGTACTTGCCTGGCTCGAATTTGCGGCCGGCGATGATTTTCGCGTTGGTACGCAGCTTCCAGGCCTCGTCGCCGACGCCGCGCAGTTGCACGCTGCCGACATCCCGCTCCGGATCACCGCCCTTCATCGGCAGATTGGCGGCAACAACGAGTTCCGGCGAGACAATCGGTTTGCCCTGGTCATCCCTGGCGACGCCGGGCGCCTGCGCGATCACCAGCGTGCTTTCGTGATCCAGCACCGAGGAAACTTCCGCCGCCGACCCACCGCGCAGCACGATGGCAGTGTCGTCGGACCCCGTGCGGCGAAGGGTTTCGCGATAGCCGTCGGCCATGGCCAGCATGGCGACCAGCACAGCGACCACGCCGGCGATGCCGATCACGATCACGGCGGAGGAGCCCAGCCGTTGCGGCAGCGTACTGATGCCGACGGCGGTCACCGACCACGTCTGCTGGCCGCGCCGGGTCAGTACCATCCACAGGGCCAGCAGAACCAGCAGCGCCAGCATGCCCGGCCAGGGCAGGCTCAAAAACACCATCACGCCGATGATGACGACAACGAAGGTCAGCAGACCGATCAAGAAATTCATTGCGCTTCTCCTCAGCGTCCGGCCAGTGCATCGACAATGTTCAGGCGCATCGCGCGCCAGGCGGGCAAGACTCCAACGACCAGGCCGATCACGATGGCCAGGGCGATACCCAGCGCCCAGCTACCTGCACCGACGCTGGTGTGACTGATCATGCCGCCGCTCTGCGAAGACATGACCGGGGCAAGCACGCTGACCAGGCCAAGCCCGATCAATCCGCCCAGCAGCAACAGCAATACCGACTCGGCCAGCACCATCATCAACACGCTGGTGCTGGAGAAGCCGATCGTCTTGAGCACAGCCAGCTCGGAAGTACGCTCGCGCACCGCCTGCATCATCGTGTTGCCGGTCAGTAGCACCAGGGTGAAGAACACGGCGCCCATGATCGAGGTCACGATCAGGCCGATGTCGGCCATCTGCTTGATCCAGTTCGCGGTGGCTGCCTGCTCGGTCTGGGTCTTCGTCTCGTGGTCGGAATTGGCCGACAAGGCATCGATCGCCTTGGCGATGCGGTCGGACTGATTGATGTCGTTGACCCGGCTGATGTACCAGCCAACCATGCCGCTGTTGTAAGGCGTGGTTTCGTCGAACATCTTCCAGTGCATGAGGATCATCTGGCTCTGGAAGGCTTTGGCGTCCTTGGAATGCATGACGCCGACCAGATTGAAACTCCAGTTCTTGCTGCCGCTCTTGTTTGGAAAGATCTGCGATTGCAGCGGAATCTTGTCACCGACCTTCCAGCCATATCTCTTGACGATGATCTCGCCCGCGAGAATGCCGTCCTGGGTCGAATCGAACGCCTTGCGCTGTTCGGGAGCCACCTCGACTTCCGGATAGATGTCCAGATAGTTGGGGCTCACCGCGAAGGTGAAAATCTGATTGTGCGGATCCTGGTAAGCGCCGCCGAACCAGTTCGCGTAGGCAACGTCCTTGACCCCGTTGACTCTCGCGATCTGCGCACCGAGTCCTTGCGGCAGCGGCTGGATGAAGGATAGCCGCGCGCCGGTCTGCAGGCGCTCGGCGCCATTCGCCGACTGGCCCGCTTCGGCGAACGAAACGCGCACCGCATCGAGCATGCCGAACAGAAGGAACGCAGCGATGATCGATACCAGCGTGAGTATCGTGCGGGTCTTGCGCCGGAACAGCGCCGCCCAGATCAGATGAAGGTATTTCATGGTGATCGCTCCATAGCGTTATCCCTTCCCCCCTTTGGGGAGAAGATGCCAGCAGGACAGATGAGGGGCGGGTGCTCGCGGGAATGCAAATCGAAGCACGCTTCGATGCCACATCGACGCAAGAGTGTCCCCTCACCCCAACCCTCTCCCCGAAGGGTAGAGGGGGTAAGTGCGCGCGCCTTCACGCCAGCGCCTGCTCGACTAAGGTGCCCTTGTCCAGATGCAGCGTATGGCTGGCGTATTCGGCCGCCTTCGGATCGTGGGTGACCATCACGATGGTCTTGCCGTGCTCGCGGTTGAGCTGCTGCAGGAGGCCGAGTACGTCTTCGGCGGACTGGCGATCGAGATCGCCGGTCGGCTCGTCGCACACCAGCAACGTGGGATCGGAAACAATCGCGCGAGCAATCGCCACGCGCTGCTGCTGGCCGCCGGACAGCTCGCTGGGCTTGTGCGTGGCGCGATCGGCCAGCCCCACCAGTTGCAGCGCGATCGAGGCGTTCTTCCTGCGCTGTGCGCCGGACAGTTTGGTCAGCAGCAGCGGCAGTTCGACATTGCGCTGTGCCGACAGCATCGGCATCAGGTTGTAGAACTGGAAGACGAAGCCGACATTCGACGCGCGCCATTTCGCCAGTGCGCCGCCGCCGAGCTGGTCGATGCGCTGGCCGCCCACGCTGATGCTGCCGGCGCTGGGTGTATCCAGGCCGCCGATCAAGTTGAGCAAGGTCGTTTTTCCGGAACCGGATGGCCCCATCAATGCCAGGAAATCGCCTTCTGCGATGGCCAGGTCGACGTGATGCAACACCTCGACCTTCTGCTTGCCGCGCTCATAGGTCTTGGCCAGATTCTGGATATCGATCAGTGTGCCCATGGTGGATCTCCGATGAACATGAATTTTCGGTACGAAACGAACTACGGTTTTTTTATCTGAACGGCCGAACCGTCGTGCAGGTCGGCCGGTGGCGAAATCACCACGCTGTCACCCGGATTCACTGCGGCCGGCAGCAGGCGCAGCTCACCATAGGCCTGCGCCGCCGGCTCGACCGTGCGCTGGCGCGCCTGATCGCCGTCGACCACGAACACCACGCTGCGGCCCGTGCGCTGCACGATCGCCGTCGCCGGTACCAGCACGCCCTGCGGGGGCGGCGCCGTGGCGCTCTGCCTCTCTTCCAGGAACGACACCCGCGCGCCCATGTCGGGCACGACGCGTGCGTCCTTCTTTTCCAGTGCCACACGCACCTTGATCGTGGCCTTGCCGCGATCGGCGGTGGGCACGATGGCGACCACGTGGGCGGGAATCTTCCAGTCGGGGTAGGCGTCCAGCACGGCCTCGGCCGGCATGCCCGGCTGGACCCGGCCGATATAGGCCTCGTTGACGTCGACGTCGACTTCCAGCGAATCCATGTCGACGATGGTGCCTACGCCCGTGCGAGTGAACCCGCCACCGGCAGACAGCGGCGAAATGATCTCGCCGACCTGGGCATCCTTGGTGGTGACCACGCCACTGAACGGAGCGCGCACCACGGTGTAATCGAAATTCACCCGCGCCACCGCCGCCTGCGCATCGGCCGACTTAGCCTGCTTCTGCTGCGCGCCAAGCTGTGCGCGCAAGGTGTTGACCTGGGTCCGTGCCTGCTCGGCGCTTTGGGCGGAAACCAGCCCCTTGGCCGCCAGCGCCTGCTGGCGCGCGGCATCGTGTTCGCCCTGTGCCAGCTGGGTCTGGTACTGCGCCACCAATGCGTGGATCGATTCGGCCTGGGCCAGCGCCGCCTCGAGATTGGCCTTGTAGCCGCTGTCGTCCAGCCGCGCCAGCACCTGGCCCTGCTTGACGTGATCGCCTTCCTCGATCAGCACCGCAGTCAGCGTGCCCGTGATCTGCGCCGACACCGTGGCCTGCCGCCGCGCAGTCACGTAACCGGTCGCCTGCAGCACCGAACCGGCGGCACTACCGGAGCTGGGCGCAATCGCGGTGGCAGTCTGCACGGCCACCGCGCGATGACCGAACAGCATCCAGCCGGCGCCACCGAGCAACACCAGCAGCACGACCAACGCGCCGACGATCCACGGCCAACGGCCGGGGCCTTGGTCGTGATCTTCGCGCTGATCGCGCCCGATGCGCAGTTCCTTCAACAGTTCGCCGTTGTCCACTCGTATTCCCCGCCCGGCATGCCGGTTGCTCGATAGATGCAAGATTGGCCGATCGGCCGCGGCGCGATCAGGGTGCAGCATCAGCCATCGTCGATGACAGGTGTCATCCGGGCGGGCTGCCATGGGATATGGAGCTTCAAGCTCATCGAGGATCGCCTTGGTGGAGAAAGGGGCGCTTTCCATCACGACGAACGAGATTGAAGAAAATCGACATCCGCTTGGCAACCTCCTGGAACCCTGCGGTCATGGCTGCGCGATGGCCCGGAACTGCGCGGAGAGTAACCTTCTTCGCGTTGCAGCCGCCATCCCGCGCAGATCCGGAGTATAGGCACGACGGCATGCATATGCTTTGCTACGCTTGCTGGCATGACCTACGCCATCGCCACTCCCGTCCCGCCGAGCCTGCCGATCACCGGCAGCGACCTGCGTTTTCCGATCCGCCGGGTGTTCTGCATCGGCCGCAACTACGCCGAGCATGCGCGCGAGATGGGCGCCACGGTGGACACAGCGGCACCGATGTTTTTCAGCAAGCCAGCCGATGCGGTCGTCAGCGACGGTGCCGATGTGCCGTATCCGCAAGCTACCAGCGACCTCCATCATGAAGTGGAGATGGTGGTGGCGCTGGGCGCTGGTGGCAGCGACCTCACCCCGGAACAAGGCGCCGCACTGGTCTGGGGTTATGGCGTGGGGCTGGACCTGACCCGCCGCGACCTGCAGGCGCAGGTCAAGGCCAAGGGACATCCGTGGGACATCGCCAAGGGGTTCGATCATTCCGCGCCGGTCTCGGCGTTGCGTCCGGCAGCCGAAGTGACATTGACTGCGGACAGCATGCTGCGATTGAGCGTGAACGGCGAGCTGCGCCAGCAGACCCGACTCGGCGACATGGTGCATGGCGTGCCGCAAATCATTGCAGCGCTGTCCACGCTGTTCGAACTGAAGGCAGGCGACCTGATCTTTACGGGCACGCCAGCCGGCGTTGCTGCGTTGCACCGCGGCGACCGCTTTCATGCCGAGCTGATCGGGGTCGCCGAACTGGATGGACGGATCGTCTGAATTCCTGCCCCGGACCACTGTGCCGGTCCGTTGGCTCTGCGCTAAAGTTCACTGGCCATCCGGCCCAATCCATGGAGAAAGAGCATGAGCATGCTGCAGGAATTCAAGGCCTTCGCCATGCGCGGCAGCGTCGTTGATCTGGCGGTCGGCGTCGTCATCGGCGGTGCGTTCGGCAAGATCGTCAGTTCGCTGGTCGACAAGATCATCATGCCGCCGATCGGCATGCTGACCGGCGGCATCGACTTCAGTCAGCTCAAATGGGTGCTCAAGCCCGGCGACGACAGCGATCCCAAGCACAAGATCGCCGAAGTGGCGATCGGCTATGGCGACTTCATCAACACCATCATCACCTTCCTCATCATCGCAGCTGCGATCTTCTTGGTGGTCAAGGCCATCAACCGCATGCAGAAGAAACAGGAAGAAGCTCCGGCCGCGCCACCGGCCGATGTGGTCCTGCTCACCGAGATCCGCGACCTGCTGAAGAACAAGTCGTAAGGCGATGATGCATTCCGGGGTCCGGGCCATTTCCTGTGGCCCGGCCCTTGTCGTTTTTGCGACAGGCATGACTTATGGCCTAAGCGCTAGTTGACGGTCGCGCCATAATCGGGATTCCCCCAGCGGAGTCCCCCGATGCGCCCTCTTCCCCTCACCTTGCTCGCCGCCAGCCTGCTGCTGGCCACGGGTATTGCCAGCGCCGCCGATCCGGCCACCACGATTCCCGCCACCGCCATAAAGACGGCCGAACAACTGCGCGACAAGGCGATGCATGACGACACCGGCTACCGGATCGTCGAGTCGCTGACCACCGAGATCGGCCCGCGCCTGGCCGGCAGCGATGCCGACCAGCGCGCCCGCGACTGGGCCGTGGCGAAGTTCAAGGCACTCGGCTACGACAAGGTCTACACCGAGCAGGTGAAATTTCCGCTGTGGGTGCGCCGCAGCGAACACGGTGCGATCGTCGCACCCTTCTCGCAGCCGCTGGTATTGACCGCGCTGGGTTATTCGCCGGGCACGCCGAAAGGCGGGCTCACCGCCGAGGTGGTGAAGTTCGACAGCCTGGATGCGCTGAAAGCAGCCGACCCGGCCAGTGTGAAAGGCAAGATCGTCTACATCGGCTTTCGCATGCAGCGCGCCAAGGATGGTCACGATTACGGCATGGGCTCGGCCGTGCGCACCGCCGGCCCGCCGATCGCCGCCGCCAAGGGCGCTGCCGGCTATCTGCTGCGCTCGGTCGGCACCGACGCGGATCAGCGCATTGCGCACACCGGCGTGACCGGTTTCCGCGATCCGACCAAGGCGATTCCCGCCGCGGCGCTGTCCAACCCCGACGCCGACCAGCTCGAGCGCGTGCTGGCCTATGGCAAACCGGTGACGCTCAAGCTGGACCTGGACTGCGGTGTGGTCGGCGAATACACCGGCGCCAACGTGATCGGCGAGATCACCGGCCGCAAGCATCCCGATCAGGTAGTGGCGATCGGCGGGCATCTCGATTCGTGGGATCCGGGCACCGGCGCGATCGACGACGGCGCGGGCGTGGCGATCGCGATGGCGGCCGGCAAGCTGATTCACGACCTGCCGCAACGGCCCGACCGCACGATCCGGGTGATCGCGTTCGCGAACGAGGAGATGGGCCTGTGGGGCGGCCGCGCTTATGCCGACAAGCACGCCGGCGAAGTGGCGAAGTTCCAGCTCGGCACGGAATCGGACTTCGGCGCCGGCCCGGTCTGGCGCATGAGCGCCAGCGTGAAGCCGGAAGCGCGCGGCGCGATCACCCAGATCGCGAATGTGCTGGAGCCGATCGGCGTCGCCTATGACGCCAAGAAGCCCGGCGGCGGCGGTTCGGATCTGTCCCAGATGCATGGCAAGGGCATGGCCGCGCTGACGCTGACCCAGGACGGCACGAACTACTTCGACTGGCACCACACGCCGAACGACACGCTGGACAAGATCGACCCGAAGCAGCTGGCGCAGAACGTGGCGGTATATGCCTCGTTCTCGTACATGGCCGCACAGGCGGACGGCGACTTCGGCTCCGCTCCCGGCGCGTTCGCCGGCGACGGCGCCGCCGACTGACCCGGCTCTGCTCCCTCCCCTGCGAACGCAGGGGAGGCTCAGGGCGGCGGCACAAGGCCACCCCGCCACCGACTGAATACCGCGATAAAACTTACTGTGCCGGCTGCGTTCCGGCCTTGCCGGCCCGATGGAAGCGCTGCTGCAGCTGATCCATATAAATGTAGATCACCGGCGTCAGATACAGCGTGAGCACCTGCGAGACGACCAGCCCACCGACCACAGCCAGGCCGAGCGAACGCCGCGTCTCCGCGCCGGCACCGACACCCAGCGCGATCGGCAGCGTGCCGGCAAACGCGGACATCGTGGTCATCATGATCGGACGGAAGCGTACCTTGCAGGCTTCGAAGATGGCCTCGTGCGGTGGCATGTTCTCGACGTTCTGCCGCTCCAGCGCGAAGTCGATCAGCATGATCGCGTTCTTCTTGACGATACCGACCAACATCACGATGCCAACGAAGGCGAACAGATCCAGCGAGGCGTGGAACAGCACCAGGGTGAGCAACGCACCCACGCCAGCGGCCGGCAGGCCGGAAAGAATGGTCAGCGGATGGATGAAGCTCTCGTACAAGATACCGAGCACCAGATAGATCACGAACACCGCCAGCAACAGCAGCAGGCCCATGCCCTGCATCGAGTCCTGGAACGCCTGGGCCGTGCCCTGCACGCTGCCGGAAATCGTCGCCGGCAGGCCGATTCTGCCCATCGCGCCATCGATGCTGGCCACGGCATCGCTCAGCGATACACCCGCGGCGAGATTGAACGATATGGTTACCGCCGGCAGCTGGCCTTGATGGTTCACCGTGAGCACCTGCGGCTCGCGGCTGAAGCTGGCGACCGTCCCCAACGGCACCAGCGTGCCGCTGCTGGAAGTGAGGTACAACCGTGACAGCACCGCCGGATCGTTCTGCATCGAACGATCGACCTGCAGGATCACCCAGTACTGGGTAGCCGCGCCGTAGATCGTGGAAACTTGATTGGCGCCGAACGCCGTTCCCAGCGCGGACTGCACCTGTGCCATGGTCAGCCCGAGCGGCGCCAATTTCTCGCGGTTCACCTTGACCTCGATCGACGGACTGTTGAGATCCAGGTCGTTGGTGACATCGAGGAAACCAGGCAGCTGCTGGAATGTCTGGGTCACCTTGTTGCTCCAGCTGTTCAGCGCATCCAGATCGGTCGACTGCAAGGTGTACTGGTATTGCGAATTGGACTGACGTCCGCCGACCTGGATCGCCGGCGGATTCTGGATGAAAGCCTTGACGCCTGGCACCTGGGCAAATTTCTTGCGCAGCTCGGCGATGATCTGGTCCGGCGTCTGCCGCTCGTTGGCCGGCTTGAGCACCAGCAGCAGCGAGCCGTTGTTGACGGTGGCGCGCGAGCCGCCGGCACCCACCGACGACATGTACGAAGCGACATTCGGATCCTTGCTGGCGATGTCGGCCAGTTGCTGCTGGCGCGCCACCATCTCGTCGAACGAGGCGCCATCCGGGCCCTGGGTATTCACGCGCAACTGACCGCTGTCGCCGGCGGGGATGAAGTCTTTCGGCGTCACATAGAACAGCAGGACGGTCACCGCGAGGCTCAGTCCGAATACGGCGAGCACCCAGCGCGGCCGTTGCATGCTCCAGTCCAGACTGCGCGTGTAGCCGCTCTGCACGGCGGTGAAGCCGCGATCGAAACCGGCGATCAGCCAATTCCGGCGCTTGTCAGACCCGTGTTCGTGATCGTGCGCCTTGACGAAACGGCTGCACAGCATCGGCGTCAACGTCACCGCCACCACGCCGGAAACCAGGATCGCCACGCTGATGGTCACCGCGAACTCGTGGAACAGGCGGCCCACGATGCCGCCCATGAACATCACCGGGATGAACACGGCAATCAGCGACAAGGTCATCGAGATGATCGTGAAGCCGATTTCGTTGGCGCCTTTCACCGACGCGTCGTACGGCGTCATGCCGGTTTCCATATGGCGGACGATGTTCTCCAGCATCACGATCGCATCGTCCACCACGAATCCGACCGCCAGCGTCAGCGCCAGCAGCGAAAGATTGTCCAGGCTGTAACCGAGCGCGAACATCACGCCGAAGGTGCCGATCACCGAGATCGGCAGCGCCACCGCGGGAATCAGTGTGGCGGAGAGATTGCCGAGGAACAGATAGATCACCAGCACCACCAGCACGCCGGCCAGCAGCAAGGTGTACTGCACGTCGTCGACCGAGGCGCGGATCGACTGCGAGCGGTCGTACAGCACATCGAGCTTCACCGACGGCGGCAGCGAGGCCGAGAAGCCGGGCAACAATGCCTTGATGCGATTCACCGTGTCGACGGTGTTGGCGCCGGGCTGGCGCTGCACGGCCAGCAGGATCGAACGCTCGCCGTTGTACCAGCTCGCCTTCTGATCGTCCTGCACGCTGTCGTCGGCGTGGCCGATATTGCCCAGGCGTACCGGCGCACCATTGCGGTAGGCGACCACTACATTGTTGTATGCCGACGCGCGCATCAACTGGCCGTCGCTGCTGACCGGCAGCTGCTGCCGCGCGCCGTACAGCGAACCGGTGGATTGGTTGACGTTGGCTGCGGCGATCGCGCTCTTCACCTCATCGATGCCGATGCCCGCCGCGGCAAGCCGATCCGGATTGACGTTGATGCGCACGGCGTACTTCTGCGAACCGTACACGCTCACCTGGGCCACGCCGTCGACCATCGAGAGCCGCTGGGCCAGTTCGGTCTCGCCGTAATCGTCGACGGCCGACAGCGGCAGCGTGGACGAGGTCACCGCGATATACAGGATCGGTGCGTCGGCCGGATTCACCTTGCGGAACGTCGGCGGCGTCGGCATCTGCGTCGGCAGCTGGCGCTGCGCCGCCGAGATGGCCGCCTGCACATCCTGGGCCGCACCGTCGATGCTGCGATCCAGTTCGAAGGTCAGCGTGATCGAGGTAGAGCCCAGCGCGCTGGTCGAACTCATCTGGCTAATGCCGGCGATGGTCGACAACTGCGCTTCCAGCGGCGTGGCCACGGCCGAGGCCATGGTCTGCGGCGAGGCGCCGGGGAGGCTGGCCGAAATACTGATGGTCGGAAAGTCGACGTTGGGCAGCTCGTTTACCGGCAATTGCGGGTAGCCGACGATGCCGAACACCAGCAGCGCGGTCATCAGCAGCGTGGTCATCACCGGTCGGCGAATGCAGATCTCCGGCAGATTCATAGGCGCACCTCAGTGGGCGCTGATGCGCGCGTGACTGCCGTTGACCAACAACATCTGACCGTCGACCACCACCTGCTCGCCGGCCGCCAGCCCCTTGTCGATCACCGTCCGATCGGCCGTGCTGGTACCGGCCGTCACGGGGCGTTGCTCGATCGTGCCATCGGGTTTGAACACGAACACGAAGCTGCCGTTGCTTGAATTCTGCAATGCCACTACCGGCACCGAGACGGCGTTGGCGATGCGGGTCGTCGGCAACGTCACGTTGACGAACTGCCCGGGGGTCAGCCGATCGTCGGCATTGTCGAAGCGGGCCTTGAGTGTGATCGTGCTGGTGGTGGCATCGACCGCATTGTTGATGAACCCGAGTGTGCCGCTGATGGGGTGGCCGCTGTCGCCATCCAGCCGCGCCTGCACCGTCACCGTGCCCCGCGTCTGCGCCAGCCGCACGGCGGGCAGGCTGTCCTGCGGCAACGCGAATGTCACCCACACCGGTTCGATCTGGTTGAGCACCACGATGCCCGTGGTGTTGGCCGCAACCACTGCGCCGGGATATACCAGCGGCGCACCGAGCACGCCATCGAACGGCGCAAAAATCCGGGTGAAGTCGAGCTGGGTCTGCGCCAGCTCTCGCGCAGCCTGATCGGATTTCAGCACCGCCGCAGCGACGCCGAGATTGGCCTTGTAGGTATCGAAGTCGGCCTTGGACACATAGCCCTTGGCCAGCATGGCGGTGTAGCGGGCCAGGTCGGCCCTGGCCTTGATCAGATTGGCCTCGTCGCGTGCCACGTTGCCGCGGACTTGATCGAGCTGAGCCTGCAGCGGCCGCGGATCGATTTGCGCGATCAGGTCGCCCTTGTGTACGTGCGCGCCCGGCACGAATGCCAGCGACCGCAGCTGACCGGCCACCTGCGAACTCACGGTAACGGTCGACCAGGCCTCGACACTGCCTACTTGAGTGAGCGAGAGATCGACATCCCCGCGCGTGGCCATGGCGACCTTGACTGGCACCGCAGCGGGCGTGGCGGCAGGTTTGCGACCGGACCCGCGGTGATGTCCGTACCAGGCGACCGACAAGGCGGCCAGACCCAGCACGACAACGATCAGTGCAGACTTTATCAGTGCAGACTTTTTCCAGGACATGCGCGGGGGATTCTCGATCTTCGCGCCGCGGATCACAGCGGTCGGCGGCTGTCGCGTGGCTGGGGATGCCGGAACAGCGATAGTCCGACTACAACGTCTCCGGCGGATTCCGGTTGACTCCCGCACACGACAGACCGCCATTACGCGGCGAACCCGACTCCATCGGGCCGCGACCTGCAACCACTTACCGCAGCGCCATCACGGCGTGTCCTCGCCCGCCTGCTCCAGCGCCACCAGGTTGTCCTTGATACGGCTGATCACTGCCAGCGCCTGTTGCAGTTCGTCGTAGCCGATACCGCGGGTGGCATCCTTGCGCAGGTCACGCGCAATCAGCTCCATGTCGGCGACGATCACCCGCGCCTGCTCGGTGGTATGCAGCCGCCAGGCGCGACGGTCTTTCGGATCGGGGCGGCGCTCGACGAAACCGGCAGCCTGCAAGCGGTCGATCACCCGGCCCACCGCAATGGGTTCCATCTCCAGAAACTCGGCCAGCTCGGTTTGCCGCAGCCCTTCGCGGTGGTACAACATCTTGGTTGCGCGCCATTGCGCGCGGGTCAATCCGAATTTCACCGCACGCCGGTCGAAGTGCTTGCGGAACAGCAAGGTCACATCGCTGAGCAGATAGCCAAAAGAAATGTCTTCCGTTTTCGCCATGACCCGTTGCAACCTCATCGCACTCGAATACCTGCCCGAAGCATAAGACGCCACCCGCCGCGAAGCCATGCCTCTGAAAGTCATCAGCGCCGACATCACCAGCTTGCCGATGGACGCGATCGTCAACGCAGCCAACCCCGGTCTGCTCGGCGGTGGCGGTGTAGACGGTGCGATCCACCGGGCCGCCGGACCGGCCCTGCTGCAAGCTTGCCGCACGCTCCCGGAATCGGCCCCGGGCGTGCGCTGCCCGGTTGGCGAGGCACGCATCACACCCGGCTTCCTGTTGCCCGCACGCTACGTGATCCACACGGTGGGACCGATCTGGTACGGCGGGCACCACGATGAAGCATTGTTGCTGGGACGCTGCTATCGCAATGCATTGCAACTGCTGCGCGGACAACGGCTCCGCACGATCGCGTTTCCTGCGATCAGCTGCGGTATCTACGGCTATCCCGCCGCGCAGGCAGCCGATGTGGCGATCACCACACTGCGTGACGAGCTGGCCGGCGATGACGCGATCGATGTCACCTTGTGTTGTTTCAGCGAAGGCATGAGCGCGATTTTTCAGCACGCGCTCAATGCAGCTTGAACGGATACAGCGGCGGCAGCTCCGAGCCGTCATCGCCCGCATCGGCCACTCGCCAGACGAACCCGCGCTTGAACGCCTCCACCAGCTTCGACCCGTCGGCGGACATCGGCGTGCCGGCGTAGTGGCGCTGCTGCAAGGTGGCTATCGCCGCACGCTGCGATGCGTCGTCCAGCGCCGCCGCCAGCTCGCCCAGATGCTGGATCGCCGGCCGCTCCGCGCGCGCCCATGCCAGCAGGCTGCGTGCCTGCGCCGCCGGGTCGTTGCCGCGCGCGGCGGCCAGGAAGACCAGCTGGCATTGGCGCGATGATGTTCGCGCCATTGTCGGCGTACCGATCTTCGATGTGCGGCGACGGCGCCACAGCCACCAGGCCAGTACGCTGCCCAGCCACAGACCGAGGCTGCCCAGTGCGACCCAGCGCCATGGCGTGGGTGTTGCCGTAGTCGCGGCGACGTTCGTGCCGCTGCTGGACGCTTCGGCCGGAACGGACGGCTGGACGGCCGTAGCGCCGACCGCCGGCAACACCGTCACGCTGTGCTCGGGAATCTGCGCAACCTCCATGCGATCGGTCAGTACATTCCACCACTGCAAGGTGGTTGCCGGTACGGTCAGCGTGCCGGCACGTTCGGGCACGATCGCAAACGATTGCTGGCGCCGACCGACCAGCCACTGGCCATCCTGACGAGTGCCGGTGACCGGCTTGTCCGGATACACCTTGGCACCATCCAACGCGGGCAGGCTCAGCACGGGCAGCGTCTCGAACGGCAACCCGGTCGCCTGCAGGTTCATGGTGAGGTTCAGCGGCTGCCCTACCCGAACTTGCTCCTGCGCACCCGGCCAGCCATCCAGACTCAGGCTGAGCTGACGGGCTGGCAACCAGGCGCTCTTCCAGTTGGGTGGCGCTGCCTGCACGTCGATCGACACGGCTGGTGCGCTGGCCGAGATCGGCGTACTGGAGCCAAAAAAGCTGTTCGGATCGTTCGGATCGATCGCTTCGCCCTGGAAGCTCGCAGCGGGAATCTCCAGATGCCCGGCATGTTGCGGGATCAGTGCATAGCGCCGCTCCAGCACGTGATAGCTGCGGCCGCCACGCTCGGCGTCGTAATTCAGATCGTCGCCGAGCTGGCTCACTTCCATCCCGTCGAGCTGCGGCGCACTCAGTGCACCGTTGCTGATATTGGTGGCGTAGAACAGGCGCACCACGTAGCTCAACTGCTGGCCGACATAGCCATGCGTGGGTTCGACCTGCGCCTCCATGAAGACGTTCTGATTGGCTGCCGCCGCCACGTTCGGGTTCGGCGCGCTCACCTGCAGTTGCAGCGGCTGAGTCTGGCTGCCTCCCACGCTCAGCGCGGGAATCTGCAGCGTGCCGACATGCTTCGGGCGCAACGCCACGCCGAACGTCAGGGTCGAGGTGGCCGCTCCATTGACGATACTGAGGCTGCTGTTCTGCGAGGTGCCGAGGATGCTGAAGTCCTGGCTCAACGCGCGCAGATCGGGCATGCCGATGCCGCCACCCGCATTCGCCACGCGCAGGTTCAAGGTCACGGTTTCGCCCAGTTGCACGCTGTTGCGATCCAGCGTCGCCCGCACGTCGGTCGCCTGCACCAGTGCCGGAACCAGCAGCAGCGTCAGCAACCATCCCACGATGAATCGTCGAAACATCACGGCTGTCGATCCTCGCCCGGTGCGCCGCCGTGGCGCTGTTGATATTCCAGTTCGAACTTGCGCCGCAACAGCGCGCCCGGCTCGTCCGGCACACGTTGCAGGGCATGCTGCAGATCCGCCGGCAATTTCGATTGCGGGTCGTCCTGCGTCAACGTGCCGAGCTGGTGTGTCTGCGTCTTGTCTCCCGGATGGACCAGCGCCTGATCCATCTGCTGCTTCAGCGCCTGCTGCGCCTGTTCCGCTTTTGCCTGTTGCTCCGCTTGTTGCTGCGCGGTCTGCGGCTTCGGTTGATCGCCGCCTTGATCCTTGCCGGAACGATCCTCCGATGATTTCTGATCGGACTGATCCTGCGCCTGCGCCTTGCCATCCTGACCCGGCTGCCCGGATGACTTGGTGCCCTCCTGGCCAGATTTCTGATCCTGCGAATCCGGCTTGCTACCCTTGCCCTGCTCACCGGCCTGGGATGGTTCCTTGCTGCCGTTGTGGCCCTCGTGCTGATCTTGATCGGATGGCTGCTGCTGTTGCTGGCGGTGCAACCAGTCCTCGACCGCCTTGCGATTGGCCTTGGCATCGGCATTGCCGGGATCCAGTTTCAACGCATGGTCGTAAGCCTCGATCGCCTGCTGATACCGACCTTGTCGAGCCAGCGTGTTGCCCAGGTTGTATGCCGCATCACCACCAGAAGCCTGCTGCAATGCCTGGGCCGCCGCGGCGTAGTCGCCCGCACGATATGCCGCTGCACCGCGCCAGGCCGGATCGTGCGCCAGCTGTTGAGCCTGCTTCGCTTGACCTTGCCGCAATGCCTGCGCCGCCTGCTGATCCGGACGCTGCCACAGGTCGTGCCACGTCGTCGCTTCGGCCGTGGCCGGCAGCAGCGGCAACACGACCAGCGGCAACAACAGCAGCCAGCCACGACGGAAGCCCAGCGCCGCGACCAGCAACAACGGCAGTAGCAGCCACGGGCCACGATCCTGCCATTCATCGCCTGCCTGGCCGGACGCCTCCGTCACGGGTGCATCGCGCAGTTGCGCATGCAATACGTCGATATCGCGGTGATCCGCTGTCATCGCCACATAGCTGCCACCACCCGCCGCTGCCAGCGCGCCGAGTGCCACATCGTCACGACGAGCCAGGGTCATGCCGCCTTGTTCGTCGTGCAGGAAGCCGCCATCGGACAGCGGCACCGGCCCACCTTGCAGCGTGCCCACGCCAAGCACCGATACGTGCACGCCGGCAGCAACGGCCTTGCGTGCGGCCGCATCGGCGTTCGCATCGGCCTGATCGGTAATCAGCACCAGCGAACCGCCGCCGGCCTTTGCATCACGGATAAGCGCTACGCCACGTTCGATCGCCAGTGCCGCGTTGTCGCCGTCTACCGGCATCGTGTCGGGCGCCAGCGCATCGAGCAGATCGTTGAGACTGTTCGCATCGGACGTCAGTGGCGCGACCACGAATGCCTCACCGGCATAGCCGATCAGCGCGTTCAACCCGTCGTGATTGCCGGCCAGCAGATCGCGCACCTTGTAGCGTGTACGGTCCAGCCGGCTCGGCGCCACGTCGCGTGCCAGCATGTGCTGCGACAGCGAGATCGCCACCACCTGCGCGGGACGGCTCGCGTACAGCGGCTGGTTGATGCGGCTCCAAGCCGGCCCGGCCAGCGCCAACGAGCACAATGCCCAGCCCAGCGCAAACAGCCATAGCGGCAATTGGCGGTTGCCGGCCCGACCACGCAGCAGATGAGGCAGCAGCTCGGCATCGACCAATCGCGACAATTCTCCTTGTGCCGCATTGCGCTGCATACCTAGCCAGATCAGCAGCGGCAACAAAGCCAGTGCGGCCAGCCACCACGGCCGCAGGAAATGAAACTGCTGCAGCATCTCGCTCATGCGGTTCGCTCCGGCGCATGGCCAAACCGGCGCGGCACGATCACCATCAAAAGCAACGCGATCGCCGCCAGTAACGGCCAGCGGAACAGTTCATGTCGCGGGCGCAAGGTCGGACCATGCTGCGGCATCGGTTCCAGCGCATCGATGGCGCGGTAGGCATCAGCCAGCTCGCCGCTGTCGGTGGCACGGAAGAAGCGCCCGCCGGTCTGCGTGGCGATGCTGGTGAGCATGTCCGCATCCAGATCGGCGGATGGATTGACCAACTGGCTGCCGAAAAATCCCGGTATGCGCATCTGCGTGGCGCCGATGCCGATGGTGTAGATGCGCACGCCGGCTGCCTTGGCCGCACGCGCCGCCTCACGGGGCGCGATGCTGCCGGCGTTGTTGACACCGTCGGTGAGCAGCACCAGCACGCGCGCCTGTTCGGGCAGTGCCGACAACCGCTTCACCGCCACCGCGATCGCGTCACCGATCGCCGTCTCGGTACCGGCCAGCCCCACCGCTGCGCCTTGCAATTGCGCGCGCACGGCCGACAGGTCATAGGTCAATGGCGTCACCAGGAATGCCTGGCTGCCGAACAGGATCAATCCCATTTCGTCGCCGCCGCGGCGGTTGATGAAATCGCCGGCAATCGCTTCGACCGCACCGAAGCGACTGACGGACTGTCCGGCCAGCTGCATGTCGTCGGTGCGCATGCTGCCGGACAGATCCACCGCCAGCATCAGCGCGCGACCGCTGCGCTGTTGCGCTTGCGGCGGTCCCACCGATTGCGGTCGCGCCGCCGCCGCCAGCAGGCACAGCCACGCGAGCACCAGCAACCACGACACGATGCCACGCGCACGGGTACCCGCCACCGTGGTCAGTTGCACACCCGGCTGCGGCAGATGCAAAGCCTGTCCCGGTGCGGCCGGTCGCAGCCACCGGCGCAGCAACCACGGCAACGGCAACAGCACGACAACCCACGGCCACGCGAACTCAGGCATGCGCTTGCTCCTGCGTGGTCCGCCTCCAGGTTGCCGGCTTCAGAGCCAGTCGCAGCCATTGCCGCACGGCGGTAACGGCCGCAGCATGGTCGAACGACGAAGGCGGTCGATAGATCTGCTGATCCAACGCCAGCAACCGACCCAGCGTGACCGCATCGACTGGCATACGTGCCAGCGTTTGTCGCCACGCCTCGCCGCGCTGCTGCGCGGCCAGCGCATCATGCTTCCGTGCCACACGGCGCAGTAGTTGATGCAATCCGCTCGCCAGCGCAGCCTGATCGCCGTCGCGTTGATGTTGCATCACGAGCCGATCGAGTTCGTGCAGCACCTGCCGGCGCTGCTGCTGTGCGCGCCGATGCTTCCGCCACAACCATATCGCGCCCAGCAACGCCAGCATCAGCAACCCCGCCAGCAACCACCAGCCCGGTGCAGGCGGCCACCACGACGGTTCGGGCGGCAGATGGATGTCGCGCAGGCTGGGGCCCGACACCGGCGCGGCCACAGGCTGAGCGGGCGGCATCATCATCGTGCCGATCTCACGTTGCCGAACAAGCCGGTGGCCGCATCGAACGGGTCAGCCGTGGTGTCGATGCTGCTGCAACGCAGACCCAGCGACTTGGCTAGTTCACTGAGCCGTGCGGGGCCGGCGCCCAGCGCGCGCTGAAAATCGCGGCGCTGGCGTTCGGACTGCAACAGCACTTCACTGCGTTCCCCTGCATGTTCCAGCGGGTAGCGCCCCGCTGGCGCCAGGGCCAGTTCCAGTGCATCGGCCACCACCAGCACGCTGACGCCCGCATGCCGGGTCAGATCGAGCAGGCGCTGGCGGGCCGAGGTGTCGCAGCTGAAGCCATCGCTGATCAGCAATACGCGGCTGGCGCCATGCAACACGCGCGATGCGCGGGTCAACGCTTCGGACAACGGCTCGAGCCTGTCCGACGATGGCAATGCGTCCCAATCGGCCAGCGCACCGCACAGCGCCAGTGCGCCGCGTGAACCCGCCTGCGGACGCAACAAGTGCTCGGCTTGGCCGAATGCCATCATTCCGACCCGCTCGCCGGCGCGCACCGCATACCACGCGGCGGCGGCAGCCGCGCGCGCCGACTGCACCGACTTGAATCGCACCCGCGTGCCGAAACGCATGCTGGCGTGGGTATCCAGCAGGATCAACAGGCAGCCTTCGCGATCCTCCTGGAACAGCTTGGTGTGCAGCTTGCCGCTGCGTGCCGTGAGTCGCCAGTCCAGCCGGCGCACGTCGTCGCCGGCTTGGTAAACCCGAGATTCCGCGTAATCCATGCCACGGCCGTATAGACGGCTGGACTGCTGTCCACTGCGTGCAGCACGACTGAGCAGCGGCGCCATGCGCACACGACCGACCCGCGCGCGCAGCGCGATCAGTTCCGCCAGCGAGACCTGACTGCGACCGTCGCCATCCACACGATGTTGCGCGACGACGTTCACGGCAGCGGCACGAGATCCAGCAGGCGATCGATCACCTGGTCCGGTCGCACGCCTTCGGCTTCCGCCTCGTAACTGAGCAGCACCCGATGGCGCAGCACTTCATGAGCAATGCTGTGCACGTCTTCGGGCAGCACGTAATCGCGTCCAGCCAGCCATGCCTGCGCACGCGAGCAGCGATCCAGCGCGATGGTCGCACGCGGACTGCCGCCCCAGGCGATCCAGCGCTTCAGCTCGGCGCCGTAGCGGCCGGCATCGCGCGTAGCCAGCACCAACTGGGTCAGATATTCCTCCAGCGCCGGTGCCATGTGCACCGCCATCGCCGCATCGCGCGCGGCGAATACGTCGACTTGACTGAGCAAGGCCGGCGGCGGCGCCACCGGATGCGCGCGTCGACTGGCCTGCTCGCGCGCCAGCTTGAGGATGGCCAGTTCGGCGATCGCATCCGGATAGCCGATCGTCACGTGCATCAGGAAACGGTCGAGCTGAGCTTCCGGCAGCGTGAACGTGCCTTCCTGCTCGATCGGATTTTGTGTCGCCATCACCATGAACAGCTCGGGCAGCTGCCAGGTGCTGCGGCCTACCGTGATCTGCTGCTCGGCCATCGCCTCCAGCAACGCCGACTGCACCTTGGCCGGCGCCCGATTGATCTCGTCCGCCAGCACGATGTTGTGGAACAGCGGACCGCGTTCGAATTCGAAACTGCCTGACTGCGGGCGAAACACATCGGTACCGGTAAGGTCGGCAGGCAACAAATCCGGGGTGAACTGCACTCGGTGAAAATCCGCCTCGATCCGTGCCGCCAACGCCTTCACCGCGGTGGTTTTGGCCAGCCCGGGCGCTCCCTCGACCAGCAGGTGACCGTCCGCCAACAAGGCCACCAGCAGGCAGTCGATCAAGCGAGGTTGACCGATGATGCAGCGCTGCAAGTCGTCGCGCAGTCGCGCGAAGGACTGCTGCAGTGGGCTCAGCGACGGTGTTTCGGGCATATCCATGATCGTTTCCGTTCTTGGGGTGCATCAGACCTGGTCCGCCGCCTTGCGATGCGCGGGTAGATCGGGCGGCGTGCTACAGACCATAACCGGCGGAGGAAGTTTAATCAGCCATCCATGCCGTACGAGTTGCACAAAAAAAAGGCGGCCGAAGCCGCCTCTTTCAAACGCTGTGCACCGGAGCCTATTGCAACGTATCGCTGAGAATGCGTGGCGTCACGAAGATCAGCAGTTCGGCCTTGCTATTGGCCCGCGAAGTCTTGCGGAACAGTACGCCGACACCGGGGATGTCGCCCAGGCCCGGCACCTTGGTCGTGGTATTGGACTTGTTGATTTCGTAGATACCGCCGAGCACCACGGTCTGACCGTTATCCACCAGCACCGACGTGTTGATCTCGCGGGTGTCGATGGTCGGGATCTTGCCGCTGCCAGGTGCATCCACGTAACCGGCCAGCGCATCCTTCTTGACGTTGATCATCAGGTAGACGCGATTGTCGGCAGTGATCGTCGGGGTCACCTTCAGCTCCAGCACCGCGTCCTTGAACTGTACCGTGGCGGTGCCGCTGCCCGCGCCGCCACCGGTGCTGTTCTGGAAGGTGACATAGCCAATTTCCTGGCCTTGGCGGATCACCGCTTCCTGCTGATTGGCGGTGATCACTCGAGGACTGGAGATGACTTCACCGCGGCCCTCGGTCTGTGCGGCGGAAAGCTCCAGGTCGAGCGCGTAGTTGGCGCCGAGGATAGCCAAGCCGAAGCTACCGGCCGCACCACTGGCCGGCAGGTTCACGTTAAGGCCACCACCCGTGGTGCCGTTGCCAGTGTCGTGACCACCAATCGAAACCACATTACCGCCACCGATGCCACTCGCCAAATTCGGCTGGGCCGCGGCAGCATTCTGGAACTGCGTATTGTTCTGCCGTCCGCTGATACCGAATTTCGCGCCCAAGTCACGGGTGAAATCATCTGTGGCGACCACGATGCGCGACTCGATCAGCACCTGCTGCACCGGCTTGTCCAGCACCGCGATCACGTCCCGTATCTGCTTTATTTTCTCCGGCGTATCGTTGAGCAGCAGCGTATTGGTGCGCACGTCGAAGGACACGCTGCCACGGGGCGACAGGAAGCCGCGCTGAGTGTTGGCTCCGCCACCACCACCACCGCCTTGCTTGCTGCCGCTCGTCAAAAGCGTGGCTATATCGGAGGCCTTGCCGTAGCTGATCGGCACGTAGTCGGTGACCAGCTCGGCGGTGTCCTGCGCCTTGAGCTTGGCGTCGGCCACGTCTTGTTCGTACTTGGCCAGTTCGGCCTGGGGCGCAACCCAGACCACGTTGCCGTTACGACGCTTGTCGAGGCTCTTGGCGCGCAGGATCACATCCAGCGCCTGATCCCACGGCACATTGACCAGCCTCAAGGTGACGCTGCCGCCGACGCTGTCCGAAGCCACCAGGTTGAGCCCGGAAATATCGGCGATCAGCTGCAGTGCCGAACGCACCGGAATGTCCTGGAAATTGAAAGTGACGCGCTTGCCGTTATAATCCGGCTCCTGGCCCAGCTTGGCCAGCTTTTCATCTTTGGCGGCGGCTTTCTTAGGTGCCACTTCGACCACGTACTGATCGGCAGTCTGATAGGCCGAGGTCTCGACATCGCCCTTGACCGCGATTTCCAGACGGGCACCGCCGCCCGTGCCGGCACGCGTGATGATGGATTGCACCGGCGTGGCGAAATCCAGCGTATCCAGGCGCTGAGCAAGATTGGATGGCAGGTTCGCATGATCGATGTTGACCAGCACCTTGTCGCCCTTGCGGGTCATTTCAGCGTTCGCGCCGCCAGCGCTGAAGCTGACCAGCACACGACCCTCGCCATTCGGACCGCGGCGAAAATCGATGTTGGAGATCGCTGGACCATTCGACGAAGACGGCAGCGCCTTGCTCGGATCGATGGTGGAAGCCGTGGTCACGGACTGATCCGCGCCGCCGTTGTTGACGGTAAGTATCAGGCTGTTGCCTTCGACCCGCGAGCGGTAGCTCGATTCGCGCATCAACTCGATCACCACCCGGGTACGTCCACCAGCGGCTACCGCGGATACGCCCGAGGTCGAGCCCTTGCCGATATCGAGATGCCGCGCGGCCGCGTTGTCGGTGTCGGCGAAGTCGACCGCGATGCGCGGTGGATTGCCGGTGGTGAATATCTTAGGCTGCGGCACCGGCCCGCCGAAGTCCATATGCAACTCGACGCTGCCGCCAGGCAGTGCGTCATAGCTGATGTTCTTCAGCGTGGTGGTGGCTGCCATCGCGGCGCTGGCCCAGGTGGCGCCGGCGATCAGCAGGCCCATCAACGTGTAACGGATCGCATGGCGCATGACACGGCCCCGGACGGATTGGATTTGGTTGGTCATTGCATCAGCCCCTGTATTTCCTATTTCGCGTCGAGCGCGATGCTGGCGGGACGTTCCATCCAGCCACCATTACCGTTGGATACCAACTCGACCAGGTCAATGTGATCTTCACTGATCGCGGTGACATGCCCGTAGTTCTGCCCCATGTATTCGTTGGCATGGACGCGATGGATCACGCCACCCGGATCCTTGATCAACACTTCCATGCCCGCGCCGACACCGACCGTACCGACCATCCTGAGACTGTCCAGTGCGAACATCTCCAATGGTTGCTTGGCGCGATTGGCGTCCGGTCGCGGACCGGTTGTCGCGGCATTGGTCTGCAACTCGGCCGTACTCGGACTGAAGGGATCACGTCGATCCTGATCGTCGTACTTGAATGTCTCGAAGGTCTTGATCACCGGCAGCGGCGGGATCGGTGCGCCCTTCTTGGCCTTTTCCTGCGCCACCCAGTCGCGCAGATCCGACATGCCCCGGGTACAGCCGCTGAGCACCAATGCGATACCCAGCATCAGCAGGAGCCGCGCCGTGGATGCCGGCTTGGCGGGAGCAAACTTATTCATCATTTCGCTCCCCTCGCCTTGCCTTTGCCGCCGGCAGTCGCCGCCGCGCTTTCTTCGTCGTCCAGGTAGCGGTAAGTCTTCACGGTGCCCTGCAGCACGAGTTGGCCTCCTGCATTGCCGCCCTTGCCCGGATCTTTCGGAGTCAGCGAGACGTCATGCAAGGTCAGGATCACCACTCGCGGCAGCGAAGCCACGCCGCTGATGAAGGTGCCAAACTGGTGATAGGTACCCGTCATGCGCAGCGTGATCGGTTTCTCCGCGTAGAAGTCCTTCGGAGTTTCCGGACCCGGCTGGAACAAATCGCTTTCCAACCCTGCCGACTGCGCGGTTTGCGAAATGTCGACCAGCAATTCGGGCATCTCGGTCTTGCTGGGCAGCTGGCGCAGCAACTGGCGCAACATATCCTGCATCTCGTCGAGCTGCTGTTGCAGCGCCTCGAGATTGACCGACTTGGCCTGCTTGGCCGAGAACTCCTGCTTGAGCTGGTCTTCCTTGCCGGCCAGCGTCTTCAAGGTGTCCTGCTGGTCGCTGACGAAGAAATACCAGCCGAACAGCAAGACGACGGCGCACAGCAGCGCGATGAAAAACACCTTGACCGATTGCGGCCAGCCACCGACGTTGTTGCGGTCGAGGTTGCGAATATCGTCGAGGAACTTCATGACTTGGTTCCTCCCGTGGCAGCAGGCGCACTCGCTGGTTTGGCTTCCGGCGCCCGTTTCGCGGCTGTATCGGCGGGCTTCGCGGGCGCGGCAGTCGTTGCCTTGGCGGCAGTACCGGACGTTGCCGGGACCGCTGTTGCGGGAGCTGCGCTGGAACCGGCCTCGGCTGGCTGCACCGGTTCCTTGCCGGCGTCGGCCTCATCCGCCTTGGGCCGGCTCAACGTGACATCCAAGCCGAAGGCATACGGCATGCGGGTGGCGTCATGGGTGTTTTCGGTCTTGCGCAGATCGGTATGACCCATCCACGGCGAGCTTTCGACATTGCGCATGTATTCGGCGACGCTGGCGTTGGATTGCGCCACGCCATCAAGCGACATGGACTGGCCATTCTGCTTCAGCCCGTTCAAGCGCGCGCTGGAAGGAATCGTCTTCACCAGTTCGTCGAACAAGTGCACCATCTGCGAACGGTCCGCCTGCAATTGCTCAATGATCTGCTTGCGTGCCAGCAGGTGCTCGCGCACCTTTTCCAGATCCTTGATCTTGGCGATGCGCACGTCGAGTTGCTTGATCTCGGTCTGCAGATACGTGTTGCGCTCGTTCTGGTTGTCGATGCGCTGATCCATCCAGAAGATCCACAGCAGCAGCACGCCCAGCGCCACCACGAAGGCGGCGACCAGTTGCATGTAGAACTCGCGCTCGCGGAGCTTGCGTCGCTCGGCGCGCCACGGAAGTAGGTTGACGTGTGCCATCAGTCGAAGCTCCTCAAGGCGAGGCCGACCGCGATCATCAGCGCGGGAGCGTCCTGCGCCAGCGACTGCGCCTGCACCCGTGGCGACAGCGACATGCGGGCCAGCGGATTGGCGACGACACACGGCACCCCGAGCTGCTCTTCCAGCATCGGGCCCAGTCCTTCGATCGAGGCGCAACCACCGGCCAGCACCACCTGATCGACCTTGCTGTATTCGCTACCGGCAAAGAAGAACTGCAACAGCCGGCTGATCTGCTGGATCAGCGATTCCTTGAACGGCTCCAGCGCCTCGGTCTCATAGGACTCGGGCAGGCCGCCCTTGCGCTTGGCGCGGCCCGCTTCCTCGTAGGAGAGCCCGAAGCGGCGCATGATTTCGTCGGTCAATTGCTTGCCGCCGAAAACCTGTTCGCGCGAATAGATGGTGCGCTGGTTGCGCAGCACCGACAGCGTGGTCATCGTGGCGCCGATATCGACCACCGCAACCAGCGCATCGCGGCCGACGTTGAGCTGGTCGGCCACCATCGCAAACGCGTTCTCCATCGCAAACGCCTCGACGTCGATCACGCTGGCGGTGATTCCGCCCAGATCCAGCGCCGCCACGCGCATGTCGACGTTCTCGGTACGCGAGGCCGCCAGCAGCACGTTATTCATGTCGGGGTTGTCGCGCACCGGCCCGATCACCTCGTAATCGAGGCTGACTTCGTCGATCGGGTAGGGGATGTACTGGTTCGCCTCGACCTGGATCTGGCCTTCCAGATCGTCATCGGAAAGCTCGCCGGTCATCGGAATGATGCGGGTGATTACGGCGGAACCGGCCACCGCGGCCGCGCCGTGCCTGAGCTTGGAACCCGAACGCGCCAGCGCGCGACGAATCGCCTCGCCTACCGCCTCGACTTCCACGATGTTCTTTTCGACCACGGCATTGGGCGGCAGTGGCTCGACCGCGTAGTGCTCGACGCGATAGCGACCGCCCACTTGACTTAGCTGCAGCAGCTTGACGGCAGTCGAACTGATGTCGACACCAATCAGCGCCGGCTTCTTGGGTGTAAAGAGCCCCACGGTGTTTCCCCCTTGCCGCTGACGCCCGTAGCCAGAATCCTGGCGGGGTGCGCAGTGGCATTAAATCGAAAAATTAACGTAATGGCAACGGTCTACAGAAACTTTCTCAAGTAATTGACGTGATGTCCAACACAATTGTGGAATCCCCTCAAGTGGCGCGACCCTTGCTTTAGCCAACCCTGCCGCATGTGCCGAATACTGCTACATCTATACTCTGCCATGTTTTGACTCAGGTCTCGCTATCCCCACACCATGCGAATTTTCAAGCGTTTGTTGCGCTGGGCATTGATCCTGGCCTTTTCCGGTTTGCTCCTGGCAGTTGTCGCAGTTGGTGTGGCGTACTGGCTGATAGCCCCCAGGCTCCCCTCGGTGGCGGACCTCAAGGACTACCACATGCAGGTGCCGCTGCGCGTCTTGAGCGCCGATGGCAAGCTGATCGCCAGTTTCGGCGAGACGCGACGCATTCCGGTGGCCATCGAAAATGTGCCCGATCGGCTCAAACATGCGGTGCTGTCGGCCGAAGACGCGGATTTCTACCACCATCCAGGCGTGGACTGGCACGGCATCGTCCGCGCCGGCTGGCACGTCATCGCGACGGGCGGCGACAAGGGGCCTGGCGGCTCGACGATTACCCAGCAGGTGGCGCGCAACATCTTCCTAAGCCCCGAAAAGCTCTACTCACGCAAACTCACCGAGATCTTCATCGCGCTTCGCATCGAGCATGAACTCAGCAAAGACCAGATCATCGAGCTGTATCTCAACAAGATGTTCTTGGGCCACCGCTCGTATGGCGTGGCCGCCGCGGCGGAGTACTACTACGGCAAGACGCTGGACCAGCTGACCGTCGCCGAATGCGCCATGCTCGCCTCGACCTTCCAGCTGCCTTCGATGGTCAACCCGATCAACAACCCCAAGCGCGGGATCGCCCGCCGCAACTGGGTACTGGGCGAGATGCTGCGGCACAACTACATCACCAAGGCGATGTACGAGCAGGCCATTGCCGAGCCGAACCGTGCCTATCCGCACGAACAGCCGATCGAAGTGGATGCGCCCTATCTGGCTGAGATGGTGCGGCGGCAGGTACTCGACCGGTTCGGCAACGACGCGCTCACCGAAGGCTATGTAGTCAAGACCACTCTGCAGAGCAAGAACCAGCAGATGGCTGTGGAAGCCTTGCGCGACGGGCTGATCATCTACGATCACCGGCACGGCTGGCGCGGACCGGAGGCCCATCAGGATCTGCCCGCGGATGCCGGCGCGGCGGAATACGACAGCCTGCTGTCCAGCTACACCAACGTTTCCGGTTTGCTGCCGGGACTTGTCACGACCAGCGATGCCAGACAGGCGACGATTTACCTGCCCAGCCACGAAAACGTGATCCTCGATCTGGCCGCGATGAGCTGGGCGCGCCCACATGTCGACGATGACCGCGTCGGCGCCGCGCCAACCAGTGTCAGCAGCCTGCTCAAGCGCGGCGATATCATCCGGCTTGCGCGCGACGAGAAAGGCGAGTGGCAGCTTGCGCAGATTCCGGCCGCACAGGCGGCGTTGACTTCCATCAATCCGGAAGACGGTGCGATCCAGGCGCTGGTCGGCGGCTTCAACTTCGTGCGCAGCAAGTTCAACCGCGCCGTGATGGCGGCGCGCCAGCCCGGCTCGAGTTTCAAGCCGTACCTGTATTCGGCTGCTTTCGAGCGCGGTTTCACGCCTTCCTCGATCGTCAACGATGCGCCATTGGCATTGCCCGATCCGTCGAAGCCGAATGGCCTGTGGACCCCGTCCAACGACGACGACAAGTTCGCCGGGCCGATGCGACTGCGCGAGGCACTCGTGCAGTCGAAGAACTTGGTTTCGGTACGCCTGCTCGACGCGATCGGTGTGCGTTACGCGCGCGAGTACGCCACCCGCTTCGGCTTCTCGCTGGATGCGATCCCGGCCAACTTGTCGATGGCGCTGGGTACCGCGTCGGCGTCGCCGATGAGCATGGCCCGCGGCTACGCGGTGTTTGCCAATGGCGGCTACCTGGTCACGCCGTATTTCATCCACGAGATCGACGACCGTAGCGGCAAACCGGTCTACGTGGCAAATCCCGCGCGCGCTTGCCGCAGCTGCCAGGAGCGTCTGCTTGACTCGCGCCCGCCCGGCCCGCCACCGGCCAACATGCTGTCGACCCCGGCCAACAACCTGGCCAGCGCCACCGCGCCCGCGGAATCCAGCAGCGTCGACGGCGTCGGCGAAGCCGTCTTGCCGGCCGACGTGCATGGCGAGAATGCGCATCCGCCGGTGCTCGCGCCGCTGGTGATCGATGCACGCAACGACTATCTGGTTACCTCGCTGATGAAGGACGTGATCCTGCGTGGCACCGGCTTCGCCGCCAAGGCGCTGGGCCGCGACGATCTCGCGGGCAAGACCGGCTCTACCAACGATCATCGCGACGCCTGGTTCGTCGGCTTCAACGGCGACTTGTCGACGGCAGTCTGGGTCGGCTTCGACGACTACACCTCGCTGGGCCACGGCGAGTTCGGCGCCAAGGCGGCGCTTCCTATCTGGATGGACTACACGGCCGCCGCCCTCAAGGATCTGCCGCCGAGCACGTTGCCGATGCCGCCGGGAATCAGTACGGTATTGATCAATCGCCAGAATGGACTGCCTACCGCCGCCGGCGATCCGGACAGCATGAACGAAATATTCAAGGTGGAAGATGTCGATCGGCTGCGCAGTCAGGCCGCCCAGCAGAAGGAGCAGGATCAGCAGCACGCCTACGACATCTTCTGACCAACGAGGCGGTCCGGGCACTGCGGACTTCACCCTCGCTGCCATCCACTGATGAGGAGCGCGCCATGTCTCGAGGCGAACACCACCGCATCCACGCGCATGATCGCTTGCAACGCAATCGCGTACGCATCGCCCAGGAAGCCGCCCGCCTGATGAGCGAACACGGCATCCGCGATTTTCACCATGCCAAGTTGAAGGCAGCCGAACGACTGGGAATTCTCGAAACGCAGGCGTTGCCGCGCAATATGGAGATCGAGCAGGCGCTGCGCGAACACCAGCGCCTGTTTCTCGCCGACAGCCAACCGCAGTTGTTGCGGCAACGGCGCGAGGCCGCCGTCGAGGCGATGCGCTTTCTCGCTGCGTTCGAGCCACGCCTGGTCGGCGCCGTGCTGGAAGGCACCGCCGATGCGCACTCCGCGGTATGCCTGCATGTGTTCAGTGACGATCCCGACGCGGTCGCGCTGTACCTGCACGATCACGGCGTACCGTTCGAAACGCAGAACCGCCGGCTGCGCAGCAGCCGGGATGATCAGCCCGAGTACCCGGTCCTGTTGTTTGCCGCCGACGAGCTGCCATTCGATCTCACCGTGCTGCCACGCGACGCGCTGCGCCAGGCGCCGCTCAATCGGACCGACGATCGGCCAATGCGCCGCGCCACGCTGGCTCAGGTGGAAATCCTGCTGGGCGAGAGCTCAGACGAAGACTTCGAGCAGCGACTGAGCGCCGCGCTGCGCTGAACCGGATCACCTCATCCCCACACATATGCAAACGCCCCGGTCGAAGCCGGGGAGTTTCGCTGTAGGACGCGTGTTGCCGGATCGCGGATCAGCGCTTGGCTGTCGGTACGTAATCGCGCACATCGGCGCCGGTATAGATCTGGCGCGGGCGACCGATCCGCGATCCGGGCGTTTCATGCTGTTCGATCCAGTGTGCGATCCAGCCTGAGGTCCGTGCGATCGCGAACATCACGGTGAACATCTCGGTCGGAATGCCAAGCGCCTTGTAGATGATGCCGGAATAGAAGTCGACGTTCGGGTACAGCTTGCGCTCGACGAAATAATCATCCTTCAGCGCCGCCTCTTCCAGCTTCATCGCCACGTCGAGCAACGGATCGTTGACACCCAGCTCGGCCAGCACCTTGTGGCACATCTCGCGGATGATCTTCGCGCGCGGATCGAAGTTCTTGTATACGCGATGGCCGAAGCCCATCAGGCGGAAGCTGTCGTTCTTGTCCTTGGCCCGCTTGACCGCGGTCTCGACTTTGTCCGGCGTACCGATTTCCTTGAGCTGCTTGAGCACAGCCTCGTTGGCGCCGCCATGCGCCGGCCCCCACAACGCGGTGATGCCTGCGGCGATCGACGCGTACGGATTGGCACCGGTCGAACCGACCAGACGCACGGTCGAGGTGGACGCGTTCTGCTCATGGTCGGCGTGCAGGATGAACAGCAGGTCCAGCGCCTTGGCGGCGACGGGGTTCATCTGCAGCGGCTCGCTCGGCACCTCGAACATCATGTGCAGAAAACGGTCGACGTACTCCAGGTTGTTGCGCGGATAGCGCATCGGCCAGCCGATCGAATAACGGTAGCAGGCGGCGGCGATCGTCGGCATCTTGGCGATCAGGCGGATCGCGGCCAGCTTGCGGTCGGCCGGATCATCGACATTGAGGTCGTCGTGATAGAACGCCGACAACGAAGCCACCGCCGCGGCAAGCATCGCCATCGGATGCGCGTCGTGGTGGAAGCCATGGAAGAAGTTCTTCTGCGCCTCGTGCATCATCGTGTGGTGCGTGATGTCGTGCTCGAAGCCCTCGAACTGCGCCTTGTTCGGCAGCTCGCCATTGAGCAACAGGTAGGACACCTCGAGGAAACTGGACTGCTGCGCCAGCTGCTCGATCGGGTAGCCGCGATACAGCAGCACGCCCTCGTCGCCATCGATATAGGTGATCGCGCTCTTGGTGCTGGCGGTGCTGCCGTAACCGGGGTCGTAGGTGAAGTGACCGGTGTCCTTGTACAGCGTGCCGATGTCGATGCACGCCGGGCCGAGCGTGCCGCTGATCAGCGGCAGCTCGCTGCTGCGGTTGCTCGACTCATCCACCAGCTTGACAATCTTGGATTCGGACACGGAAACCTCCTTACATGTGGGTCGTCGCCGGCGGCAACCGCAATGACGGCGCCACCCAGCGAGGGAATGTCTGGCACCGCACTCGGGGAAAGATGCGATGCAACGGACGCCGTGGCGTCAGCTCACCGACCATTATCGCATAAGGCCCCATCCACATTCGACGGCGAATGGTCGAACCCCAGGCACGAAAAAACACGGGGCAAGTCTGCACTTGCCCCGCGCTTTGATTCGGTATCTTCGAGTCGGAATCCTGGTCGACCAGCGCGAAGCGCCGGCCGATGGCATCGCTTACTCTTTGACGATGCCCGCATAGCGGCGACGGAACTTGTCGACGCGGCCGCCGACATCCAGCGACTTCTGCTTGCCGGTGTAGAACGGGTGCGAATGGCTGGAGATATCCACCTTGATCAGCGGGTACTCATTGCCGTCTTCCCACTTGATGGTTTCCTTGCTGGACATGGTCGACTTGGTCAGGAACGAGAAGTCGGACGACAGGTCCTGGAACACCACCGGGTTGTAGTTCGGATGGATAGCAGGCTTCATGACGGGCTCTAAAGCGGTGGTGAAAAGAGCGGTATTGTAACGAGAAATTGACCGCCGCCGCAAGCCTGCGCCCATTCAAACGCCGAACCGACGTACCGGCGCGAGCCCGCGCATCCCTCAGCCCTGCGCGCCCAGGGCCCGCCGCACCATGGCGGAAAAGCGGGCGTGATCCACTTCCAGCACGATATTCGCCTGCGCCGGGCGACCCAGCCGCGCGGCCCAGTCGACCACCGTGGCGCCGCGAGTCAGTCGACCATCCAGCTCCACCGCCACCGCACGCGTCTCCTGGCGGGTGACGATAGCCGGGTCGATCGCCACCGCCATCGCCAACGCATCGGCGGCGATCAGGCCGCGGCGGGCATGCGTCGCGTTGTACTGGCGCGCCGTGGCGACGATCCGTCCGAAGAAGTCCGCACGCCGGTCGCCGGCCGCCAGCCAGCCGTTGAATTCGGCATCGTCGAAGGCATGCCGCAAGGTGGCCTCCCAATCGACCAGGTCGAATGACGGGAACGCTTCGAACACCACGTGCGCCGCCTCCGGATCGAAGCCAACGTTGAACTCGGCCGGTACCTTGCCGGTGTTGCCATGACCGGTCACCGCACCACCCATCACGACCAGCCGCGCGACGCGCTCGGGCAAGCTGGGATCCAGCCGCAGCGCCAGCGCCAGATTGGTCAACGGCGCCAGCGCCACCAGGGTCAGTTCGCCAGGACGCTCACGGGTCAGCCGCAGCAGTGCCAGCGCAGCCGACTCGGCCGACAGCGGAGCTCTCGGTTCGGGAAAACCGACATCGCCGAAACCATCCGTGCCATGCACGAACGCCGCGTCCTCGTCCGCCGCACGCACCAGCGGCGTGGCACACCCGGCGAACACCGGCGCGGTGCTGCCCAGCACATCGAGCAAGACGCGCGCGTTGCGCACAGTGTGGTCGAGTCCCACGTTGCCGGCGGCGATGCTCAAGCCGGCGATGTCGGCATGCGCATGCGCCATCAAGATCGCCAGTGCATCGTCCACGCCGGGGTCGGTATCAATCAGGAGTTGCGGTTTGCTCATTGAATAGAAGTCGGCGAATAGAAGTGGGCGTGGGATAGGGGTCGGCTTGATGCCATGGACTAGCTTAGCGGAACGGACACGACAGATAGCCGCGCTTCACGCATGGACGAACCGCGCGGCACCGCCGATCCAGCGCTCGATCAGCTGCCCGGTCTGCCGCGGATGTTCCTTCAACATGTGCTCGCCGACCTGTTGCACCGCCGGCAGCAGATGCGCGTCGCGGGTCAGGTCGGCGATGCGGAAACTGAGCTGGCCGGTCTGGCGGGTACCGAGCACTTCGCCGGGACCGCGCAACTCCAGATCCTTTTCGGCGATACGGAAACCGTCATTGGTGTCGCGCATCACCTGCAGCCGCTCACGCGCCAGCTGGCCCAGCGGCGGCTGATACAGCAGCACGCAATTGGAAGCGAGCGCACCGCGGCCGACGCGACCGCGCAGCTGATGCAGCTGGGCCAGGCCGAGTCGCTCGCTGTTCTCGATCACCATCAAGCTGGCCCTGGGCACATCCACGCCGACCTCGATCACCGTGGTCGCCACCAGCACGGCCAGCTCGCCGGCCTTGAACGCGTCCATCACCGCCTGCTTTTCCTTGGGCTTCATGCGGCCGTGAATCAGGCCGATCCGGAATCCGCTCAACGCGGCGGACAGTTCGGCGTGCGCCACTTCGGCTGCCTGCGCTCTCAGTTGCTCCGATTCCTCGATCAGCGTGCACACCCAATACGCCTGGCGTCCCTCGGCGCAGGCGGCGTGGATGCGCTCGATCACTTCCAGCCGCCGCGCATTCGAGATCGCGATGGTCTGCACCGGCGTGCGGCCCGGCGGCAGCTCGTCGATCGAGGAGACATCCAGATCGGCGTACGCGCTCATCGCCAGCGTGCGGGGGATCGGTGTGGCGGTCAACACCAACTGATGCGGCACCAACTCGCCATCTTTACCCTTGTCGCGCAAGGCGAGTCGCTGCTGCACACCGAAGCGATGCTGTTCGTCGACGATCACCAGCCCGAGCCGCGCAAACGCCACTCCTTCCTGCATCAAGGCATGCGTGCCGATCACTACCGAGGCCTCGGCGGCGACCCGCTCCAGCGCCAGCTTGCGTGCCTTGCCGGTCACCTTGCCGGCCAACCATGCCACCTCGATGCCGAGCGGCCGCAGCCAATGCCGGAAATTGTGCAGGTGCTGCTCGGCGAGTAACTCCGTCGGCGCCATCAAGGCCACCTGATGACCCGCTTCCACCGCGGCCAGCGCAGCTAGCGCGGCAACGACCGTCTTGCCGCTGCCGACATCGCCCTGGACCAGCCGCAGCATCGGCTTGGCCTGTGCCAGGTCCTGCGCCACTTCGGCGCTGACGCGCTGTTGCGCCGCAGTCAGCTGGAACGGCAGGCCACCCAGCAACTGCGCGCGCAGGACGCCATCTCCGCCGCCCAGCTTCGGTGCATGCCGACGACGCACCGCCGCACGCATGCGTTTCAGACTCAAGTGCTGGGTCAGCAGCTCCTCGAACGCCAGCCGCTGTTGCGCCGGATGCTGCCCCAGCATGAGCTGGCCCAGATGCGCATCCGGTGGTGGCCGATGCACGTACAACAACGCGTCACGCAATGAGGTGAGGCCGTGCTCAGCGCACAGCTCGGGTGGAATCAGCTCCAGCCGTTCGGCCGGCGGCAGCAGTGCCATCGCCTTCGCGATCACGCCGGCCAGCCGCTTCTGGCCCAGCCCTTCGGTCGTCGGATACACCGGGCTGAGCAGTTCGTCGACGTTGACTGTTTCGTCGCCGCCCAGACGCTGATAGGTGGGATGCACCATCTCCAGCCCCTGCGCTCCGTGTCGCACCTCGCCGTAGCAAAGCAGACGTGTGCCTGGCAGCAACTGTTCGGCCTGCGCCCGGTTGAAATGGAAAAAGCGCAGCAACAAGGTCTGTCGGCTGTTGTCTCCGATCGCCACCTTCAACTGCGGGCGATAGCGAAAGCCGCGTTCGACCGCCTCCACCACACCCTCGACCTGCGCCCGCTCGCCGACGCGCAAATCGGCGATGGCGGTGACCCGGGTCTTGTCCTCGTAACGCAGCGGCAGGTGAAACCACAGGTCCTGCACCCGCTCCAGTCCTAGCCGCGCGAGTGCCGCGACCAAAGCGGGGCCGACACCCGGCAGCGCACTGACCGGTACCATGCCCGGGTCGGTGTCAGCAGGGGGAGCAGGACGAACAGTGCGGGCGGCCATGACGTGCAAGCCTAACCGAGCAGCGTCTCGCATCGTAAGCCGGATAACGACATGGACTGTCGGTGCGGGGCGCGCGAAAAATCAGTCGGCCCGTCTCACGGCAACACCATCACCGCGTCCACTTCTACCTGCGCCGCCTTCGGCAACCCGGACACTTCGATGGTGGAGCGCGCCGGATACGGCGGCTGGAAATACTCCGCCATCACCGCATTGACTGCCGCGAAATTGGCCAGATCGGTGACATAGATGCCGATGCGCACGATCTGCGCCAGCGAACCGCCGGCGGCTTGCGCCACGGCGGTGAGGTTGTCGAACACACGCCGCGTCTGCACCGTGATGTCGCCGTCGACCATCGACGCGGTAGCCGGATCGAGCGGAATCTGCCCGGAGAAATACACGGTATTGCCGGCGCGCACAGCCTGCGAATACGGGCCGATCGCGGCCGGCGCCAGTTCGGTGGCGATGATGTTGCGGGACATGGGAAACCTCAGGTGGAGAGTGGAGAGGAGTGAGAAACGAGAGGATGCTAACAGCCCTCGTACTCGTTTCTCACTTCTCCCCACTCTCTTCTCTACAAGGGATATCGATGCGCCCCGCTGACCACTCCGGTACGGCGCACGCGACGGATCACGTCGGCCAGATGCTTACGATTCTTCACTTCCATCGCGAACAGCAGGGTTGCGGCGGCGGCGTCGCGCTCGACGTATTCCACGTTGTCGATATTCGAATCCGCTGCAGCGATCGCCGCGGCCACGGTAGCCAGCACGCCGGGGCGGTTGATTACCTCGATGCGCAGCTCCGCACGATAGTCGCCCTGCACATCGCGGTCCCACTCGATCGCCACACAGCGTTCCGGCGATTTGCGCAGTTCGACGACGTTGGGGCATTCCTCGCGATGGACCACGATGCCCTTGCCCGACGAAAGGTAGCCGATGATGTCGTCGCCCGGCAGCGGATGGCAGCAGTTGGCGAAACTGAGTACGCCGCGCTCGGCGCCGGTGATGCGGATCTTCTCGTGCACGTGCGGCGTCGTCTGCCGCTTGCCGCCGGCCTTCTTGCCACGCGATGCCAGCAGTTGGCTGGCAACCACGTCGGGCATGCGATTGCCCAGCGCGATGTCGGACAGGAGTTCCTCCAACCGCTTGAGCTTGGACGTTTCCAGGAATCGATCCAGCACCGCCGCCGGAATACCGTCCAGGCTGCTGCCCTGCGCATCCAGCGCCCGGTCCAGCATACGGTGGCCGAAGTCGACCGCATCCTCGTGTTGTAGATGTTTCAGGTATTGCCGAATAGCTGTGCGCGCCTTGCCGGTGACCACCACTTCAAGCCATGCCGGATTCGGCACTGCCGAAGGTGCAGTGATGATTTCCACCAGTTGGCCCGACTCCAGCCGCGTGCGCAACGGCAGCAGTTTCTTGTCCACCCGCGCCGCCACTGCATGGTCGCCGACATCGGTATGCACGGCGTAGGCGAAGTCCAGCGCGGTGGCATTGCGCGGCAGCGACAGGATGTGGCCACGCGGGGTGAACAGGTAAACCTCGTCCGGGAACAGATCGATCTTGACGTTCTCGATGAACTCCGACGACGAGACGGTGTGCGCCGAACTGTCCGCCAACGACGACAGCCATTCGCGTGCGCGCGCCTGCGCACTGTTGGCCGGGCCGCTTTCGGTCTTGTACGCCCAATGCGCGGCGACACCGCTTTCGGCCACCGACTCCATTTCGGCGGTGCGGATCTGTACCTCGATCGGCGCGCCGAAAGGCCCCAGCAATACGGTATGCAGCGACTGGTAGCCGTTGGCCTTCGGAATCGCGATGAAATCCTTGAAGCGCTTGTCCACCGGCTTGTACAGCGCGTGCACTACACCCAACGCCATGTAGCAGCTCATCGCGCTGTCGACGACCACGCGAAAACCGTAGACATCCATCAACTGGGCGAAACTCTTGTGCTCGCTGTGCATCTTCGAATAGATGCTCCACGGCGATTTGATACGGCCGACCACGCGGTTTTGCAGATGATCGGCGCTGAGCCGTGCCGACAGCGCCGCCTCGATCTTGCCCATCGCCTCGCGACGGTTGCCGAGCGCTGCCCGGATGCGCTCGCTGATCACCCGATAGCGATCGGGATAGAGCGCGCGAAAGCCCAGGTCCTGCAGCTCCGCCTTGAATTTGTTCATGCCCAGCCGCTGCGCGATCGGCGCGAAGATCTCCAGCGTCTCGCGTGCGATACGTCGGCGCGAGGGTGCGTCCTTGGCGCCGAGCGTGCGCATGTTGTGCAGGCGATCGGCCAGCTTGATCAGGATCACGCGCAGGTCGCGCGCCATCGCCAGCAGCATCTTGCGGAAGCTCTCCGCATCGGCTTCCTGGCGACTGCCGAAACGCATCTTGTCCAGCTTGGTGACGCCGTCGACCAGTTCGGCCACCACCTCGCCGAACTCGGCAGCAAGCACCTCGCGGCTGAGCTCGGTATCTTCCAAGGTGTCGTGCAGGATCGCCGCGATAATCGTTTCGGCATCCAGCCCCAGTTCCGCCAGGATCCCCGCCACCGCCACCGGATGGGTGATATACGGTTCGCCGCTCTTGCGCTCCTGTCCCGCATGCGCCTGCGCGCCGATCTGGAAGGCGCGCAGCACACGCTCGACCTGCGCGTCGGGCAGGTAGGCAATGCGCTCTTTCAATGCCAGCACATACGGTGGCAACGCGGATAGATCGACCGACGCGGAATGGGTCGCCGCTGTCATCGGTATTGGCGCCAGCTCAGGCGCCCACCTCGTCGCAGGTGCGGCTGCAGCCAACGACTGCCGGACGCACACAGACCATCGCACCGGACCAGCCGGTGCAGCAGCCGCGCGTTCTACAGCAGCCGTCGTCCATCAATCGTCGCCGCCCTTGGACAGATCGTCATCAACCTCGGCCGCGGCCCACTCCAGCGCCTCGCGCTCGGCGCGCTCGCGCTCGGCCTTGTCGATCTGATCGATCGTGGCCTGATCGATGCGGCGGGCTGCGATCTCGCGCAGTGCCAGCACGGTCGGCTTGTCATGATCGGGGTTGACCGCCGGTTCGGCGCCCTTTTCCAGCTGGCGCGCGCGCTTGGTTGCCATCAGCACCAGCTCGAAACGGTTATCGACCACCTCGAGGCAGTCTTCCACGGTAATACGTGCCATGCGAAATCCTTAGAGAATAAAATGACTTATATGGTCTGACAGTGTAGCCAGCGGGTGCTTTGCTGGCAATGCGGGCAACGCGTATCATGGCGGGCTGCGCGCGGATCGGCACTGAATCTGCGAAAGCACACCGAAAGCCGTGCAAGATATAAAACCAGACAGTACACTTATACTGCCCCTCGACGCGAATCCCCCGCACCCATGCCCCCAAAGCTTCGACTTCCCTCACTGAGCCGCTGGTTGCCCGTGCTCGCGGTCGCCTTGCTGGCGGGTTGCACGATTGCCAAGCCACGCACCGACGACCCGTTGGAGAAGTACAACCGGGACGCCTACAAATTCAACGACGCGGTGGACAAGGCGGTGATCCGCCCGGTCGCGGTCGGCTACCGCAAGGTGACCACTCCCCCGCTGCGTCGCTCGTTCAGCGATTTCTTTACCAACATCCGGATGCCGATCACGGTCGCCAACGATCTGCTTCAGGCACGCCCGAAACAGGCGCTGCAGAGCACCAGCCGGTTTCTGGTCAACCTGACCCTGGGCATCGGCGGCTTGTTCGATCCGGCCAGCCAGCTAGGCCTGCCGCTGGAAGACAACGATTTCGGCATCACCCTGGCACGCTGGGGTGCGCCGGAAGGCGACTTCCTGATGTTGCCGTTCTTCGGCCCCAGTACCGCGCGCGATATCTGGCGCCTGCCGGTCGACAGTTACTTCTTCGATCCATTGAGCCTGTACGCCAGCAACCACGACTACAACGGCCTGGAATATCTGCCGCAGGCGATGTATCTGGTGACCTTGCGTTCGCGCGGAATCGACGCCGAGAGCTTCCTGAAGTCCGCCTACGACCCTTACGTATTCATCCGCGATGCATACCGGCAACAGCGCTTGTATGCGATCTACGACGGCAACCCGCCAACGGAGCTCATCCAGCAGATGCAGGGGCTGGATGACAAGAACTTCGATCCCGACGAGCTGCTGGATCAGCAGCACCAGTGGGAAAACAAGCATCCGGACAACGCGACCAAGCAGCCGCAATCACACTGACGTCGATTGCCGATGTCGATGACAACAAGAAGGGGCCATCTGGCCCCTTCTTGTTGTTGCGGCACGCCAATGACGGATCAGGCGATCAGAGGTTCGACCTCGCAGACCTGCGCCAGCACCCGCATGCCGGCCGGAATCTGGACGACTTGCAAGGTACGTCCGCGCCGGTCGGCCTCGGCCGTGACAGCCAGCACGCAAGCAAGGCCGGCACTGTCGCTTTGGTGGACGCCCGTCAGGTCAAGTCGCGCCACGCTGCCCGCAGCCAACGCGGACTGGATCGCCCGCAGTGCCGCCGCCGCCGTCTCGAAGCTCAGCACACCGCTCACGCCAAGCGTTCCAGGCGTGCCGTTATCCAGCTGGAACCGGGGCTCGGCGGCGCTGCTCACTTCGCGTCCTTGTTGTCCTTGGCCATCGTCTCCAGCGCCTTTTCGCCCTGGGTTTCGAGGTTCTTGATCAACTGCTCAATGCCGACCTTGCGGACCTCGGCGTCCACCTGGTTGCGGTAATTGGTGACGTAGGAAATACCTTCGATGACCACGTCGTAGGCCTTCCAGTCACCGCTGCGACCCTTGCGGAAAGCGTAGTCGATCGACACCAGCTTGCCGTCGTCCAACACCACCTGGGTACGCACCATGGTGCGTTTGTCGTTGAGGTCGCCGTTGAACGGCAACACCTTGACCCGACCGCGCGAATAATTGAGCAAGCCCTCGGCATAGCGGTGCGTGATCGAGTTGTAGAACGCCTTGGCGAAGCGCTGGCGCTGCTCCGGGGTGGCTTCGTGGGCATGCTGGCCGAGCACCAGGATCGAGGCATAGTCGATATCGAAGTGCGGCAGGAACACCTCGTCGATGATGTTGATCAGTTTTTCCTGATTGTGCTTCAGCTCGTCACGATGCCCCTCGATCGCCGAAGCCAGCTGATCGGCAATACTTTGCACGATCTGCAAGGGTGCCTGTGCCTGTCCGGCGGCGGCAGGCGCAGCAGCCTCCTGGGCAAATACCGGGGCGGCCACGACAGTGCCGAATGCAAGGGCGGTGGCAAGAGCCAGTCTGCGCAACATGAATAACTCCTTCAGCAAGCAGAACCGGCTCAATGTTTGCCGGCGGGGGTATCGGATGATTTGCCGTTGCCGGCGTCTTTCTTGTCGTTGGGCGAACCGTTGACCAGGAACTTGCCGATAAGATCCTCCAGCTGCATCGCGGACTGGGTCAGGATCATCTCGTCGCCGTCCTTGAGCGCGTCAGGCGAGCCGCCGGGCTGGATCGCAACATACTGGGTGCCGATCAAACCGCTGGTGAACACCGCGGCGGAAGAATCGTCCGGAATCGCGTTGTAGCGCTTGTCGATCGCCAGCACGACTTGAGCATTCAATTTGACCGGATCGGCGTGCACCGACTGCACGCTGCCGATCACCACGCCAGCCATCTTCACCGGTGCGCCAACCGAGAGCGCGCCCACATTGCTGAAGTCCGCCTTCACCATATAGCTGCCGCCGACATTGTCGACCACGCTGCCGGCGCCGAAGAACTTGCCGAGCATTTCCTCCAGCGGCTCGGTCGACTTGGTCCGCGACAACGTGCCGCCTGCCGCCACGACCTGCTTCGCGCTGCCGTACTGGATGCCCACGTACTGGTCGCCGAGCAGGCCGCTGGTGAAGATCGTCGCCACCGAGTCCTGCGGAATCTTGTCGTAAGTCTTGTCGATCGACAGCTTCACGTCGGCCACCTCGTGGCCCGGCGTCAAGGTGATCGACTTCACCTGGCCGACCCGGACGCCGGCGATCTTCACCGGTGCGCGCTCTTTCAACTGGCCGATGTTGGTGAACTGGGTGTCGAGGGTGTAGCTGTCGCCCTGGTGCACGTTCGCCACCGAGCTGGTCTGGGTGGCCAGATAAGCCAGCGCAGCGAAGCCCAGCACGATGAACAGGCCGGTGCCGACGGCGTAGGAACTTCTTGGTTGGCTCACGGCACGATCCTCGATGGGGTACGGATATTCGAAATGGAGTTCATGGCAGTCACGTCGGCACACTCACATGAGAAACGCGGTAAGCACAAAGTCCAGCGCCAGGATCGCGATCGACGAAGCGACCACGGTGCGGGTGGTGGCATAAGCCACGCCTTCGCTGGTCGGCGGTGTGGTAAAGCCCTGGAATACCGCGATCAGTGACACCACCGCGCCGAACGCCAGGCTCTTGAGCAACACGCCGTTGACGATGTCGGTATGCACGTCCACTTCCGCGGTCATGTTCGACCAGAACGTGCCGTTGTCGATGCCGAGCCAGGTCACGCCGACCAGATGGCCGCCCAGCACGGCCATCGCGCAGAACACGCAACACAGCAGCGGCATGGCGATCAGCCCGGCCAGGAAGCGCGGCGTGGCGACGTAGGCGATCGGATCGACCGCCATCATCTCCATCGCGTCGATCTGGTCGGTCGCGCGCATCAGGCCGATCTCGGCGGTGATCGAGGTGCCGGCGCGGCCGGCAAACAGCAGCGCGGTGACCACCGGCCCCAGTTCGCGGTACACCGACAACGCCACCACCATGCCGCTGGCCGAGGTGCCGCCGAAGATCGACAGCACGTGATACAGCTGCAGCATCAGAACCATGCCGACGAACAGGCCGCAGACCATGATGATGGTCAGGCTCATCGCACCGACGAACCACAGCTGGCGGATCGTCTCGCGGACGTAGCGGAAGCTGCGCGGAATCGCCGCCAGCAAAGTCACCAGGAACAGGCCGCAGGCGCCGATCTGCGCCAGCGACTGAGTCACCACGTTATTGCGTTGCGGCTCGCGCACGTTCATTTCGCCGCTCCGGAAAAGCCCAGCGCTTCGGCGTAATCGCCGGCCGGATACTGGAACGGCACCGGGCCGTCCGCCTCGCCACCGAAGAACTGCCGCGTCCACGGCGAACCATCGTTTGCAATGGTCTTCGGATCGCCCTGCGCCACCACCTTGCCGTTCGCGATCAGGAACACATGCTCGGCGATCTGCTTGACCGCTTCGAGTTCGTGCGCGACGAGCACGCTGGTGATGCCCAATGTCTGGTTGAGGGTACGGATCAGTTTCAACACCTGGTTCAGCGCCACCGGATCGAGCCCCACGAACGGCTCGTCGTACAGGATCAGCATCGGATCGAACACGATCGCCCGCGCCAGTGCCACGCGCCGCGCCATGCCTCCGGACAGTTCGTTCGGCATCAGCCCCGCCGCGCCACGCAGCCCTACCGCCTGCAGCTTCAGCAGCACCAGGTTGCGGATCAACACTTCTGGCAACTGCGTATGCTGGCGCAACGGGAACGCCACGTTCTCGAACACGTCGAAATCGGTCAGCAAGGCCGAGTTCTGGAACAGGTAGCCGATGCCTTCGCGCATCTTGTACAGCTGTTCGCGCGACATGTCGGCCACGTTCTCGCCATTGACACGGATCTCGCCCGCATCCGGGCGCATCTGGCCGGTGATGTGCTTGAGCAAGGTGGTCTTGCCGGTACCGCTGGGACCCATGATCGCCGTGATCTTGCCGCGCGGAATGTCCAGATCCAGCGCGTCGAAGATGGTCTTGCCGTTAAGTACCGTGGTCAGGCCACGGATCCGCACCAGGGTGCTGTCATCGGGCGGCTGGCGGTCAGGTTGAGTCATGGAGACTTCGGCCACAAAGGAGGACAAGGTAATGGAACACGCGCCGCAACGCCATGCGGCTTTCTACAACGCCAGCAATTCGGTGATCAGCGATTCATGCCGCTGCCATTGCAAGGCGCTGCGCAGGCGCACCGCCCGCACGATCGCCTGCAAGTCGGCCAGCGCATCCTCGAACACATCGTTGACCAGGATGTAGTCGAATTCGTGCGCATGGGCGATCTCGCCGCGCGAATTGTGCAGCCGGCGCTCGATCACCTCGACGCTGTCCGAGCCGCGGCCGCGCAGGCGTCGCTCGAGCTCCGCCCGCGACGGCGGCAGGATGAACACACTGACGCAATCGGGCTTGCTGCGGCGGATCTGCTCGGCGCCCTGCCAGTCGATCTCCAGCAGCACGTCGCGCCCTTGCGACAGCAACTCCTGCACGGACGTGCGCGAGGTGCCGTACAAGTTGCCGTGCACTTCGGCGTGTTCGAGAAAGATGCCCTCGCTGATCTCACGCTCGAACTCGGCGCGTTCGACGAAGTAGTAATGCCGTCCGTACAACTCGCCGATACGAGGCGGCCGCGTGGTGTGCGACACCGACAGCGAGATCGCCGGCTCGCGATCGAGCAGCGCGTTGACCAGGGTGGACTTGCCGGCGCCCGAGGGCGCCGCGACCACGAACAGCGTGCCTTCAATCGACATAAAGATGCGAAGCTCGCTTGCCCCCTCTTCCCATCGGGGAGAGGGTCGGGGTGAGGGGCCACGTCTTGCGCGGAGTCAACGTCGACGAACTCGTCTTCATTCGATGTTCTGCACTTGTTCGCGCATCTGCTCGATCAGCACCTTCAGCTCGACCGCTGCATTGGTGCTGCGTGCGTCGACTGACTTGGAGCCCAGGGTGTTCGCCTCGCGATTGAACTCCTGCATCAGGAAATCCAGTCGGCGCCCGACCGGCTCCTGCAACCCGAGCACCCGCCGCGTTTCGCCGATGTGCGTGCTGAGCCGGTCAAGCTCCTCGTCCACATCGGTGCGAGTGATCTGCAATACCAGCTCCTGTTCGAGCCGGCCCGGCTCGACCGGCTGCTTGAGATCGGCCAGTCGCGTTTCCAGCCGGGTACGCAGCGCGGTTCGGATTTCCGGCATCCAGCCGCGCACGTCGGCGACCACGCGCTCGATGCTGTCCAGCTTGTCGCGCAGGATCTCGCCCAGTTTCTCGCCCTCGCGTTCGCGGGTCGCGGTGAGCGCGTCCAGCGCGCGATCGAGCACGTCGAACAGCGCCGCCTGCTGCGCTTCCGGATCCGCCTCGGTCTGCTGCATCACGCCAGGGAAGCGCAACAATTCGGTGAACTGCACCTGCATGGCGGGAAACAGCGCGGTCATGTCCAGGTTCAGCTCTGACAGGCGCGACAGCAGCATGCTGTTGACCTGCAACGAATCACTGCGCGCATCGCCACCGCGCAAACGCACGGTCAGATCGAGTTTGCCGCGCGACAGCTTCGCCGCCACCCGCTCGCGCAACTGCGATTCGAAATTGCGCAATTCGTCCGGCAATCGCGGACTGAGTTCCAGATATCGGTGATTGACCGTGCGCAGCTCGCAGCTGAGCGTTCCGGCGGGACCGGTGGTTTCGGCACTGGCGTAAGCCGTCATGCTGCGGATCATCTGGCGCCGTCCGGACGTGGGGATAAGGGTGCAATGGTAAACTCTCCCGTCCCGCCTTGCCCAATCCGGCCAAGCGACGCCAGGAACTACCCCATGAATTCCGTCACCCGCCCCAGCGGTCGCGCCAGCGACCAGCTGCGCACTGTCAGCATCGAACGCCACTACACCCGCCACGCCGAGGGTTCGGTGCTGGTGAGCTTCGGCGACACCCGCGTGCTGTGCACCGCCAGCATCGAGGATCGCGCACCGGCATGGCTGCGTGGCAAGGGCGAGGGTTGGGTCACCGCCGAATACGGCATGCTGCCGCGTGCTACCAACACCCGTATGCAGCGCGAGGCCGCGCGCGGCGGCCAGGGCGGCCGCACCATGGAAATCCAGCGTCTGATCGGCCGCTCGCTGCGCGCCTGCGTTAATCGCCAGGCACTGGGCGAACGCGTCATCACGCTGGACTGCGACGTCTTGCAAGCCGACGGCGGCACCCGCACCGCCGCGATCACCGGCGCGTATGTGGCGCTGGTCGATGCGGTGAATCTGCTGATGAAGCGCGAGAACCTCAAGCGCAATCCGATCGTCGGCGCGGTCGCCGCGGTGTCGGTCGGCATCTACCAGGGCCTGCCGGTGCTCGACCTGGATTACATCGAGGACTCCGGTTGCGACACCGACATGAACGTGGTGATGAATGACGGCGGCGGCTTCATCGAGGTGCAAGGCACCGCCGAAGGCCATGCCTTCCGCCGCGACGAGATGGACGGCCTGCTGATGCTGGCCGAGAAAGGCATCGGCGAACTGGTCGCGGCACAGCGCGCGGCGCTGGCGCTGTAAGCCGGGAATCGGGAATCGGGAATCGATCGATGATGCAACGGGTGATACTGGCCAGCAGCAATCGCGGCAAGCTCGCAGAGTTCAACGCGCTGCTTGCCGACAGCGGCTTCGAGGTGATTGCGCAGTCGAGCCTGGGCGTCGCGGACGCCGAGGAAACCGGCCTCAGCTTCGTCGAGAACGCGCTGCTCAAGGCGCGCCACGCGGCCCGGGCCAGCGGCCTGCCCGCGCTGGCCGACGACTCCGGCCTGTGCGTGGAGCACCTGCACGGCGCCCCCGGCCTGTATTCGGCACGCTATGCCGGCGGCCACGGCGACAGCGCGGCGAACAACGCGAAGTTGTTGCGCGCGCTGGACGGCGTGCCCGCGGCGCAGCGCGGCGCGTTCTTCATCTGCGCCCTGGTGTTGCTGCGGGATGCCGACGACCCGGCCCCACTGATCGCCGAAGGCCGCTGGCACGGCCGCGTGCTCGATGCGCCGCGCGGTGAACAGGGTTTCGGCTACGACCCGCTGTTCCTGCCGCATGGCCATGCGCTCAGCGCCGCCGAACTCGAACCGGCGCTGAAGAACCAGCTCAGCCATCGCGGCCAGGCGCTGGCGCAGCTGCATGCGAGGCTGGCCGAACGCCACGCATGAGCCTGCTCGCGCCACCGCTGTCGCTGTATATCCACATGCCGTGGTGCGTGAAGAAATGTCCGTATTGCGATTTCAACTCGCACGGCCTGCGCAGCGAGCCGCCGCCGTACGCCGACTACATCGACCATCTGCTGGCCGATCTGGATGCCGATCGTGTCGATTTCGGTGCGGCGCTGGAAAGCCGGCCCGGCGTCAGCCGGCCTGTCATCAGCGTGTTCTTCGGCGGCGGCACGCCCAGCCTGTTCGCACCAGAGCTGATCGAGCGCCTGCTCGATGGCGTACGCGAGCGCCTGCCGCTGGCTGCCGATGCCGAGATCACGCTGGAAACCAATCCCGGCACCGTCGAGCACGGCCGTTTCGACGGCTATCTGGCGGCCGGCGTCAACCGCATTTCCTTCGGCGTGCAGAGCTTCGACGACGACAAGCTGAAGCGGCTCGGCCGCATCCATTCGGCGAACGAGGCGGAGGCCGCGGTGAAGTCCGCACAGGACGCCGGCTACACCAACATCAACCTCGACCTGATGTACGCGCTGCCGCAACAGACGCTGGACGGCGCGCTGGCCGACGTGGAGCGTGCGGTCGCGCTCGAGCCCACCCACATCTCGCATTACCAGCTGACCCTGGAGCCGAACACCGCGTTCGCCGCCAACCCGCCGCCGCTGCCGGACGACGATCATGCGTGGGCGATGCAGGAAGCCTGCGAAGCCCGCCTCGCCGGTGCCGGCTATGGCCAGTACGAAATCTCCGCTTACGCCCAGCCAGGCCGGCGCTGTGTCCATAACCTCAACTACTGGCAGTTCGGCGATTACCTCGGCATCGGTGCGGGCGCGCACGGCAAGCTCAGCGACACCGCGAGCGGCCAGGTGCGGCGGCGCTGGAAAATCCGTCACCCGCGTGCCTATCTGGAAGCCTCCGGCAACCCCTCGCGTATCGGCGGCGACAACGTGGTCAGCGCCGCCGAACTGCCGTTCGAGTACATGCTGAACGCGCTGCGCCTGATCGACGGCGTACCGTTGACTGCCTTCTCCGAACGCACCGGCGTGCCGCTCGAGCGCATCGCCGCCGGACTGGCCGCCGCCCGCCAGCGCGGCTGGCTGCACGACGACCCGCGGCGGCTGCATACGACTGCGCTGGGCCAGCGCTTTCTCAACGATGTCATCGCCAGTTTTCTCGACTGAAATTTCCCGGCCGGAACGGGCCTGGCCGGCGATGGCATAGACGCAACAACCGGCATAGACTGACGGCTTCGGGGGAAACCACAGGTTCTTGCATGGATGTCGGACAGGATCGGCGCCGCCAGCCGGCGTCGCACCAGGGCAGCCGCCTCGGCAGCGGGCGCTGGCCCGCGCGCGCGCAGCGACAGCTCGAAGCCAGCTACACCTTGTCCGTCGAAGGACTGTACGAACCGCTGCGACGCTGCCTGAGTGAGTTCGAAAAGCAGCTTTTTGCAATGGCGGAAAAGGCACTCCGGGCCGATGAGCAGCAGGACTGCTTCACGAGCCGGCAACGCGTGCTGCAGGATCGGACCACATTCGAACAGCGCTTCATGGAACTGCTTGGCGGCGCGATCGATGAGCTCGACCGCGCCGCCAGCAAACCCGGCGACGCGGCGGTCGATGCAAAAAAGTGGCAATCGCTGGAGCTGCTCGACACGATCGAACAGGATCTGTCGATGGCGCTGGAGCAACTGGGCGCCCGAGGCGAGGTGCGCCATGCCAGCGTGCTGTACGAGCTGAGCTATCGGATGGGCGTGCTGATCGGCGCGCCGCCCCTGGAAGGCCAGGCGCTGCCGCTGGGGCCGCACACGCTGGCACGGGTATGCCAGCAGGCCAGTGCTGAAATCAAATTGCCGCGGCAGCACCAGTTGCTGCTGTTGCAGCACTTCGATCAATGGGTGCTTCAATCGCTGGCGCCGCTGTACGACGCCATCAATGCGCAACTGAAGGCCGATGGCATCCTGCCGCAGCTGCGCAGCATTCCGATCCCGCGCCATATCGGCAAACGGTCGCGCACCGCCGTCGTCGAAGCCGCCGCATCCACCGAACCGGCCGGTGCCTCTTCCACCGGCCCGGGCACGGTGCAAGGCGTGCCTGGCGGCGGTTCCCATGGCGGCTCCATCGAAGTGCTGGAATCGCTGCGCGATCTGCTGGCGCGGCAGCGCGCCAATCTGGGCGGCGCCCAAGGCCAGCCGACCGGCCGCGCCGCCAGCGAGGACGAATTGCAGACCGCACTCGGGGCGCTGCAGCAGCATCTGGCCCAGGTCACCGATCAGGCCAGCCGCGAACTGCGCAGCGCCGCGCGGCTGCGCGAGGAATTGCTGGCCCAGCTCAATTTCGGCAAGCCCATCGACGCCCCGCACACCCAGCTCAGCGGTGAACAGGGCGACAAGGTGGAATTGGTGGCGCGGCTGTTCGAACAGCTCGGCCAGCAACTGCAGCAAGGCGGCAATGCCAAGACGCTGCTCAGCGACCTGCAGTTGCCGGTGCTGCGCATGGCGGTCGCCGACCAGGCGTTTTTCGAGAAGCACGAGCACCCGGCACGCCGATTGCTGGACACGGTCACCGCCGCGGCCAACGACTGGCTCGACGGCAGCGACGACGAGAGCAACCGACCGCTGGCGACCAAGCTCGAACAACTGGTCAGCCGCGCCAACCAGGAACCGCCCAGCGCCGGCCTCTACACCACCTTGCTGGCCGACATCGAACATCATCTGGCCCTTCTCACGCGCAAGGCACAGGCCGCCGAACGCCGCCATGTGGAAGCAGCGCAAGGCCGTGAGCGGCTCGACAAGGCGCGCCAGCGCGCCGGCGAGTTGATGGCCGAACGCTTTGCGCAATCGCCGCCGCGCGGCCTGCTGCGCGCACTGCTGGATCGTGCCTGGTCGGACGTACTGGCGCTGACCTTGCTGCGTCACGGCGAAGACAGCGACGCGTTCGGCGCGCAGCTGGCCATCACCGATCAGTTGCTCGGTCGCCTGCCCGCAGGCGACCGAACGAAACTGCAGGAAAACGTGGAGAACGGCCTGCAGCAGATCGGCATGCACGCCGAGGAAGCGGTTCAGGTGGCGCAACGACTGCTCGGGGCAGGCAAGCACGACCCGTCGTTGGAGCTGCCTAGCGCCACCGACCTTGCGCTGCGCCTGAAACAGCATCAGCGTCTGGGCGAGCAGCAGTCCGCCCAGCATGAGCCGGCAGCTCCTCAGCCGGGGCAAGCGCCGGCCGCGGAATCAAGCCCGCGTGTGCGGCGCATCGAGAAGCATCTCGCCGATCTGCCGTTCGGCAGCTGGTTCGAATTCATCGATCCGGCCAGCGGGAAGATCACGCGACGCAAGCTGGCCTGGTATTCACCGATGTCCGGGCGCTGCCTGCTGGTCAGCCGGCGCGGTCAGCGCGGCGAGGAAATGAGCCTCAACCAGCTGGCCCACGAGATTGCCAGTGGCCGCGTATGCGAGGTGGTGCAGCAGCGCGAGGGCTTGCTCGATCGCGCCTGGCGCAGCCTCACCGGCAGCCTGCGCCAGTCGGCCGCGGCCAAACCTTCCATCTCGCCCGGACCCGACCGCCGATGAGCTCCCACAACCAGCGTCGCGCCGAGCGCAAGCGCACCTCCGTCACTGCCATCGTGACCGACGTGATCAGCGGCCTGCCGATGGGCCATCTGGGCAACATTTCCAGCAGCGGCATGCTGCTGATCGGTGTGCAGGAGCCGCGCAGCGAAGCGCTCTATCAGGTAAGCCTGAACCTGCCGGGTTCGGATCGGATGCCGATGCAGTCGCAACCGATCGAGGCCGGCATCCAGGAGCAATGGCATGAATCTGCCGCCAGTTCCGGACAGATCTGGGCCGGCTACCGCATCGTGGCCATCACCGATGCCGATGCCGCCCGCCTCGACAGCTGGCTGGCGCAAGCCTGACCTTCGCTGGCGGTCTCAGCGCTTGCACGGCATCATGTAAGCCTGCTTTCCCCTTCCCTATTCCATCACGGGCTGTTGCGCCCTGCATGCAAGAGCAGCTCGCGGCACGGCGGCCCGTTGTCAGGCCCGCGGCGAACCTGCAGCAGGAGCCGCCCATCGCCCGCAGGAGTCTCTCATGCACGATCAACTCGCCTCGCTGTATCCGCAACATCTGGCCACCGTGTGTGAGCGCGTCGACCAGGCACTCGCGCTGGCCGGTTTCGACCATTTGCTGATCGCCGCGGGCACGCCGCTGCGCAAGTTTCTGGACGACCAGGACTACCCGTTCGTGGTGAGTCCGCATTTCAAGCACTGGCTGCCGCTGACCGACGCACCGGGCAGCTGGATCGCCTACACGCCAGGCCGCAAGCCGAAGCTGATTTTCCTGCAGCCGCACGACTACTGGCATGTGGTGCCGAAAGCGCCGCACGGCTACTGGGTCGAGCACTTCGACATCGTGATCGTGAGCAACGCCGCCGACGCGCTGACCGCGCTGCCCACCGGCAAGCGCGCCGCGATCGCCGCCGCCTGCCCCCCCACCGACGGCGTCGAAGCGAACAATCCACCAGCCGTGCTCGACTATCTGCACTGGTACCGCAGTTACAAGACACCGTACGAACTGATGCTGATGCGTGAAGCCAGCCGGATCGGAGCGCGGGCGCACCGCGCCGCCGAAGCCGCGTTCCGCGCCGGCGAAAGCGAGTTCGGCATCCACATGGCCTACCTCGCCGCGGCGCGGCAGATCGATGCCGAACTGCCCTATGCCAGCATCGTCGGCCTCAACGAACATGGCGCGGTGCTGCACTACACGAATTTCGACCGCACGCCGCCGGCGCACAGCCGCTCGTTCCTGATCGATGCCGGTGCCAGTGCGGCCGGCTACGCCAGCGACATCACGCGCACCTACGCCGCGCCGCAGGCGGCGGAATTCCAGGCGTTGATCGACAGCGTCGACGCCGCGCAACAGGGCTTTGTCGCCAAGGTGCGCGCAGGACAGAGTTATCCCGAACTGCACATCCACGCCCATCACGTGCTGGCCGGCGTATTGCGCGAGCACGGTTTCATCCGCATGAGCGCCGAAAGCGCGGTCGAATCCGGTGTGAGCAGCGCCTTCTTCCCGCACGGTCTGGGCCATCCGCTCGGCTTGCAGGTGCACGACGTGGCCGGCTTCCAACAGAGCGAACGCGGCGGCAGCATTCCACGCCCGCAAGGCCACCCTTACCTGCGCATGACCCGCGTGCTGGAGCCTGGCATGGTGGTGACGATCGAGCCAGGCCTGTACTTCATCGACATGCTGCTGGAAGAACTGCGCGCCAAACCGGCCGCCGCCGACATCGACTGGGCCAGGGTCGACTCTTTCCGCCAGTACGGCGGCATCCGCATCGAAGACGACGTCGTGTGCACCGACGGCGCGCCGGAGAACCTCACCCGCGATGCCTTCGCGCGACACGGCTGACCCGCCAGCGAAAGCCCGCCCGCTGCGCCGGAGCGCCGAATCCGGACAATCGCCGGCACCGTATACTGTGCCGGCTGGACGTCGACCGACATCCGGCCAGGTGTCGAGACAGCAGGGGCTGGCGCAAGGCATGGGACCACCAGAAAACGGCATCGATCTGAGTCCGGCATGGATCGTGGAGGACAACCCGACGATGCGGCAGCGCCTGCTGCAACTCGTGGCGGACCTCACCGGCCCGGACGCGCGCATCGCCACCACCGACAGCATCGCCGGCGCCAAGGCGCTGCTGGACGAAGACGCCAGCGGTCTGGCCTTGATCGACATCGGCCTGCCCGACGGCAACGGCATCGAGCTGATCGCATGGCTGCGCGCTCATCGCCCGCGGGTCACCTCGGTGGTCATTACCGCATGGGGACACGAAGACACCGTGCTGGCCGCCCTGCGCGCGGGCGCCATCGGTTACCTGTTGAAGGAGCGCGACGACATCGAGCTCAGCTTGGCCTTGCAGAGCATCCGGCGCGGCGGCGCGCCGATCGACCCGGTCATCGCCCGCAGCATTCTTGCCTTGCTGCAGCTTCCTGCCGAGCCTGCAGCTACCGTCGCAAATGAAACTGAAGCCGCGGAAAACCCGGCGCATGCCTTGTCCGATCGCGAGTCGGAGATCCTGCGGCTGGTCGCGCGCGGCTACAGCAACCGCGAAATCGCCGACCTGACCATGCTGTCGCGCTTCACCATCGAGGGTTACACCAAGAGCATCTATCGCAAGCTGGCGGTGCGTTCCCGCACGGCGGCGGTATTCGAAGCAAAGGCTCTGGGCCTGCTGCATTGAGGTACCGACGACGAGCATGGCTGCTGGTCTTGTGGCTGCTGGCGGCATGCACCGTCGGTGCGTTGCAGGCACAGCCGGCGGCATCCCCCGTCGTGACCATCGATCGTGCCGACGCCGTGCAGGCCGGCTGGGATTCCAGCGCGCCGCCCCCGGCTGGCTGGACGCCGGTCACGTTGATGGATTACTGGAACGTCCGCTGGCCGCAGCATGATGGCGTGGTCTGGTATCGCGTGCACTGGAATCAGGCCGACGCGGGCACTCCGATCGGCCTGCTGATCGATTACGTCTGCATGGCCGATGCCGTCTACGTCAATGGCAGCCTGGTCTACCGCGAGCCACAACTGGTCGAGCCACTGTCGCGCAGCTGGGTCGCGCCGCAGTTTTTCCTGATCGACAAACCCCTTCTGCATACCGGCGGGAACACGCTGCTGGTGCGCGTTTCGGGCCTCGCGGCTTATCAGCCCGGTTTCGGCGTGGTGAAGCTGGGCGACCCCAATGCGGTGCAGCAGTTGTATCGCCAGGACTTGCGCTGGCGATACGACATTCGCCTGTTCAACTTCGCCATCAGCGCCGTGCTGGGCATATTGTTCGGCATGCTCTGGCTGTTGCGTCGCAGGGACACCGTTTACGGCTGGTACGCGCTGAACACGCTGTTCGGCGCCGGCTACGGCTGGAACTACGTCACCGCAAGCACCTGGCCGTTCGCCAGTACCGATGCGTGGCAGGCCTTCGTCGTCGCCCTGCTCGTGGCGTCGGTGTGCTGCTTCACCGTGTTCCTGCTGCGCTTCTGCCAGCGCTATTGGCCGCGCACGGAGGCCGCACTGGGGCTGGCCAGCCTGGCCGCCTTCGCGTTTGCGCTGCTCGACCCGCATCGCATGGGTCCATGGCGCAATCTATGGGTGCTTCCCACCATCCTGTTCTACTACGTCACGATCGCCGCCTTCCTGTGGCATGCCGCACGCAGCCGCCAGATCGAAGTTCGCGTACTAGGCGTATGCCTGCTGCTGCCGATGCTGCTCTCGTTCCGCGATCTCGCGCTGTACCTGGGTTTGATCCATGGTAACAACTATGTCGGCGCGCTGACCTCGCCGCTGACCCTGATCGGCATGGCCTTCGCCGTAGCCTGGCGCTTTTCCATGGCCATGCGCCGCGTCGAGGGCTTCAACGTCGAACTCAAGCGCGAGGTCGATGTCGCCACCTCGCAGCTCGGCGACACGCTGGCACGCGAGCACACCCTGGCGCTGGACAACACCCGCATCGGCGAACGCCTGAATCTGGTGCGCGACCTCCACGACGGCTTCGGCGGCAGTCTGCTCGGCGCCATCGCCGCGCTGGAAAATCCGCAGCGGCCGGCGGAACCAGCACGCGTGGTCAGCACGCTGAAGGAACTGCGCGACGACCTGCGCCTGGTCATCGACACCACTACCCACGAGCAGGACTCCGACCTGGCCGGCCTGCTCGCCCCGCTGCACCACCGCTGGAGCCAGCGCCTGGACGTGGCCGACATCGACAGTCGCTGGCAGCTGGAAGGCCTCGATGGGCTGCGCCTCGGCCCCGCCCGCAGCCTCGACCTGCTGCGTCTGCTGCAGGAAGCGCTGACCAACGTGCTCAAGCACAGCCGCGCCAGCCGCGTGGACATCACCGTGCGACGCAACGATGCGCGCCTGGCCGTCGAGGTACGCGATGACGGCGACGGCTTCGACCCCACCGCCGCCAGCCGCAGTCATGGCGGCGGTGCCGGACTTGCTAGCCTGCGCGGCCGCGCTGCGCGTCTCGGTGGCGAGCTGATGCTGGACACTGCACCAGGGCGTGGCCTGTCTCTGCAACTCGATATCTTGCTGTGACAAGGCTCTAGGGATGCTCTGATCGACTAGAACTGTTTGCTCACCCCTAACCGGATCATCTGCACGCGCGCATGGGGTTGCGTCAGGTATTCGTAATCCGTGCTAAGCCGCAGGTCGTGGGCCAACTGCAGATCCAGTCCCAGACCCAGCTGCGCGCTGGTGCCGTTGGCGCTGTACGGATTGGTCAACACGTTCCACGAGCCGGCCGAGGGAATGAACGCGTAGCTCAAGCTGGCCTCGCCGGTGCCCTGGAAATCGTGTCCGACCTCCAACCTCGCATGCGGTATCAGCATGCCGTAGCTCAGCTGGATCTGCCCGCTCGCACGCAGGCCCAACACGGCCAGCGAGGTACGCACGGTCTGGTTGCCGTAGGTAAGCGCGGCAGCAGGCGTGCCATTCTCGGAAAAACCGTCCAGCGTCGACAGCGACCATTCCAGCCGCCCATACGGTGACACCAGCCAGTTGTCCTTGTGGTACTCGTAGCCGGCCGTGAGCGAAGCGAACCATTGCTTGCCGTCGCGTTGCCCGGACAGAAAGCTATCGCTATCGCTAGCGTGACGACGGCTGTCGAAGGTCAATTTCCCGCCGCCCAGCACGGCATCGATATAGGTCTGCGGTGCCGGCTGGAAGCTGCCGTAGAACGCCGCGCTGTAACCGTGCGCGATGCTGCGGGTACCATCATTGGCGATCGTGCTGTTGTCGTGGTTGTAGCCCAGGCTGAAACCGACCAGGCTGCGCTGGCCGATGCGCTGATCCACGCCGACATTCACCGCAATGCTGTCCGCATCAAAACCGGCCGCCTGACGGTAAGCATCGAAGGCACCGAACGCCGCCGTGCCGCCTACCCACGCACCCAGCCCGCCGGACCCGCGACTGGCCGTATCCGAATCCGTATGGACCGGTTTGCCGGCCGTCGTCGATGCATCGGCAACGCCCTCACTGGCACCGATACCGGGCCTCATCCATGCGTTCGACGTGCCCACGTCCCATCCGTTTCCATCGGCCAACGGATGGCCACCCGGCACCTCAGTGCCGTCCGATGCCGCCGAGCGTGGCGCCTGCAACGGCCGGCCATCCAGGCTGATGGACAGCGAGTTGCTGAACGATGCGGTGCCGCCACCATCATGCAGGCTCTCCAGACGTCCGTGGATGTTGTCCAGCTGGCTCTGTGCGAAACGCTGGGCCTGTTCGGTCTGCGCGTTGATTAGCCCGAGTACATTCGGATTCTTCGACGGATCGGGCTGGCTGCTGACCAGCACCAACACATTCACGCTGATCACGCTGCTGTTCGCCGAAACCAGCGCCGCGCTGAGCTGCACCAGCCCGTGGAAACCCGGTGCCGGGCTGAAGGTCAGTGTCGACGGCTGGCTCAAGGCCACGTTGCCCGCATTTGCCGGCGACATGCCCACCAGCGTCGAGGACACGTAACTGCCCGGCACGATCGTGGCGAGATTGGTCGACACCGGTGTTCCCGGCGTGGTGGTCAGTGTGACGGAACTGCCTGTCGCACTGCCGGCTGGCAGCACGGTGACCGTGACCGTGGCCGGCAGGGAGTGACCGAAGCTGTTGATGACCTCATAGCCAAACGTGTCGCTGCCCGTGAAGCCGGCAACCGGCACGTAGGTGATCTGGCCACCGGATGCGCTTGCGCTGCCGTGCGACGGTTGCGTTATCACGCCCGCACCGGTGAACGGTTGCGGACCGGTCGCGCCCGCCCATGCCTGCACCAGCACGGGCTCACCCGCCAAGGTGACCACCGCGAGCGGTTTCGCCACCGGCACCGACAGCGGCGTCACGGTTACGCTGACCGTCGCCGCACTTGAGGTACCGCCCGGATTGGTCGCGGTGTACGTGAAGCTGTCGCTGCCACCGTAGTACGTCGGCGACGGCGTGTACGTCACTGTCTCGCCGGAGACACTGACGGTGCCGTGCATCGGTGCGGTGCCGATTGTCACGCCGGTGATGTCCACACCGCTGATTGAACTGATGAGGTCGATGCTCGCCGCGGTGTTGTAGGCGGTGGTCACCGACTTTGCAGCGACGATCGGGACGGCCGGCGCGCCAACGGTGATCGTCACCGTCGCCGCACTCGAGGTGCCGCCGGGATTTGTCACGGTGTAGGTGAAGCTGTCGCTGCCACCGTAGTAGGTGGACGATGGCGTGTACGTCACCGTTTCGCCTGACACGCTCGCTGTGCCATGCGCCGGTGCCGCACCGATCGTCACCGCTGTGATGTCGACGCCCGTGATCGAACCCGTGAGGTCGATGCTCGCTGCGGTGTTATACGCCGTGCTGACCACCTTGGCAGTTGCCGTCGGTGCAGCTGGCACACCGACCGTGATCGTTACCGTCGCCGCAGTCGAGGTGCCGCCCGGATTCGTCACGGTGTAGGTGAAGCTGTCACTGCCGCCGTAGTAGGTGGGCGACGGCGTATACGTCACCGTTTCGCCGGAGACGCTGACCGTGCCGTGCGTCGGTGCCGTGCCGATCGTCACCGCCGTAATGTCCACGCCAGTGATCGAGCTGGTGAGGTCAATGCTCGCCGCGGTGTTGTACGCCGTAGTCACCGATTTCGCCGCCGCGGTCGGAGCCGTCGGCGCACCGACGGTGATGGTCACCGTGGCAGGTACTGACGTACCGCCCGGATTCGTCGCGGTGTAAGTGAAGCTGTCGCTACCGCCGTAGTAGGTCGGCGACGGCGTATACGTCACCACCTCGCCGGAGACGCTGACCGTGCCGTGTGTCGGCGAGGTGCCGATCGCCACCGCGGTGATGTCGACGCCGCTGATCGAGCCGGACAGGTCGATGCTGGCAGCCGTGTTGTACGCGGTGCTCACCGACTTCGCAGCGACGGTCGGGGCGGCCGGCGCACCGACCGTGATCGTCACCGTCGCCGCACTGGACGTGCTGCCCGGATTGGTCGCGGTATAGGTGAAGCTGTCGCTGCCGCCGTAGTAGGTCGACGATGGCGTGTACATCGCCACCTCGCCAGAGACGCTCACCGTGCCGTGAGTCGGCGCGGTACCTATCGTCACGGCGGTGATGCCCGTGCCGGTGATCGAACCGGACAGGTCGATGCTGGCGACGGTGTTGTAAGCCGTGGTCACCGATTTCGCGGCGGCCGTGGGCGCTGCCAGCGGCGTCACGCTGTTCGACGCCGCCGAGGCAGCGCCGGTGCCGACGTAGTTGGTCGCCGTCACGGTGAATGTATAAGCCGTGCCGTTGGTCAGGCCAATGAGCGTGATCGGCGCGCTGGCGCCGCTGCCGGTGATACCGCCGGGGCTGGAGGTGACGGTGTAGCCGGTGATCGCGGAGCCGCCATTGCTGGCCGGCGGCGTGAAGCTCACGGTCGCCTGTGCATTGCCTGCGGTGGCGGCACCGATGGTCGGTGCGCCGGGAACCACAGCGTTGACGGTGATCGATACCGTGGCCGGCGCCGAGGTGCCAGCGACATTGGTGGCGGTGTAGGTGAAGCTGTCGGAACCGCTGTAACCGGCGGTGGGCGTGTAGCTGATCGACGTGCCGCTGGCGGTGGCCGTGCCGTGCGCAGCTACGCTGGCGACGGCGACCGAAGTCGCGGTGCCGGCGATGCTGAGGGCGATGGCATTGTTGCTGCTGCCGTAGGCCACCGTGGCATTGACCGCGTTGGCAGTGGGCGCGGTGAACGTGAACGAACCTCCCGAATACGTGCCGGCATCGGTGATCACGGTGATCGCTACGGTGCCCGAACCGTTGGGCACTGTTGCATTAATGATCGGCGTGGTGCCGCCACTGTAGTTGACGGTGAACGCAGTGGCCGGCGTGGCGCCAAAAAGTACCTGCGTGGCGCCCCAGAAACCGGAGCCGGAAATAACGACGGAGCTGCCGGCAGTCGCCGAGGACGGACTGACACCCGATATCGAGGCGCCGGCAGATCCGCAGGTGACGCTGTACGTCGCTGGGCTGTTGACTGCATTACTGAGGTTGTCGGCGCCCACCCCCGAACCGCCCTCCGTACCAGAGACGGTACTGTTGTTCGCGCTCATTTGCAGGAATGAGCCCCCGTAAAAAATCTGACCCGACGTGGTCAGCGTGACGTAGTCGCCTTGATTGACCGGCTGACTGTTGGTCAGCAGTTGGACATATCCGTATCCGGCAATCGTGCCGGATTGTCCATTGAGCGCCACGCAGCCCGGCGAAGCCTGCACCAAGCCAGGCAAACCAAGCACGCCAGCCAGCGCCAAGCAAGCCAGCCCCCGCAACCACCGCAGCGGCGCCGCGCCGCGTTTCGTGTTCATGCCCCTACCCCTGTCGCATCAACGGGCGGATGCCCGCTCGTGCGTGGATGGTTTCATGCGTGCTGGCATCGGCATATCCCCGAAATCGGGGGTACCCGGGCTCCGGCTTGTAGCGCTCGCTCCCACCACAGAGTCACCGACTGCGGAACGTGCGACCACATGCGTCCCGGCGTCGGTCGGCCATGCACCCAGCCAAACTTCCTGACATGGGTCGCGCCGCGCGATCACGCAGATTGCCGCAGGCTGCGGCATTACTCCGCACGACAGCTTCACGGGCGAGGCGTATTCTCGGCTGAGATGTGATGCACGGGATCGCTGCATGTCCATATCGTCCGCTGAACCGGATCGCCACGTTTTGCCACGCCGTCCGCTGCGTCGGCTGACGTTCGAGCTGTTCGGCGTCATCGCGCTGAAGATCGCGTTGCTGATGCTGATCTGGTGGATCGTCTTCGCTCCGCAGCCGAAACCGGACACCAGCCCAGCGGCGATCGCGCACCGGCTGGCACCCACCTCGCAAACCCCACCGGCAGGTCAACCATGATCATCGATACCGATGTCGTCACGCTGTCGCGCCTGCAGTTTGCGCTGACTGCGCTCTACCACTTCCTGTTCGTCCCGCTGACCTTGGGGCTGGTGTGGATGCTCGCGATCATGGAGAGCGTCTATGTGATGACCGGGCGCGAGGTGTGGAAGCGCATGGTGCAGTTCTGGGGCGTGCTGTTCGGCATCAATTTCGCGATGGGCGTGGCTACCGGGGTGACGATGGAATTCCAGTTCGGCATGAACTGGGCGTACTACTCGCATTACGTCGGCGACATCTTCGGAGCGCCGCTGGCGATCGAGGGCCTGATGGCGTTCTTCCTCGAAGCCACGCTGGTCGGCGTGTTCTTCATGGGCTGGGATCGCATCTCGCGGATCAAGCATCTGTTGGTGACATGGTTCCTCGCGCTGGGTACCAGCTTGTCGGCGCTATGGATCCTGATCGCGAATGCGTGGATGCAGCATCCGGTCGGCTCCGAGTTCAATCCGCAGACGATGCGCATGGAGGTGACCTCGTTCTCCGACGTGTTCTTCAATCCGGTGGCGCAGGACAAATTCGTGCACACGGTAAGCGCCGGTTACGTGCTGGGTGCGATGTTCGTGCTGTCGATCAGTGCGTGGTACTTGCTGCGCGGACGCAATGTCGATTTCGCCAAGCGCTCGATGACGGTAGCGGCGAGCTTCGGCCTGGCCGCGGCGCTGTCGGTGGTGGTGCTGGGCGATGCATCGGGCTACACCGTATCGCTGAACCAGAAAATGAAAATGGCCTCGATCGAGGCGATGTGGCACACCGAGCCGGCGCCGGCGCCGTTTACCTTGTTCGGCATCCCCGACGTGCAGCAGCGCACCACGCACTACGCGGTGAAGGTTCCCTGGGTGATGGGCCTGATCGGCACGCATTCGATCGACGAGACGATGCCCGGCATCGCCGAACTGGTGGATGCCGCCAAGGGCCGTATCGGCAACGGCATCCAGGCCTACGATGCCATGCTGATGCTGCGTCAGGACAAGGACAACGCACAGGCGAAGGCCACCCTCGCCGCACATGACAAGGACCTGGGCTACGCCTTGCTGCTGAAGAAATATGTCGACGATCCACGCCAGGCGACGCCGGCAGATATACAGAAGGCTGCCGACAGCACGATTCCGAACGTGCCAGTGCTGTTCTGGGCGTTCCGCATCATGGTCGGCTGCGGCTTCTATTTCATCGCGCTGTTCGCGTTCTCGTTCTGGAAGGCCAGCAGACGCCAGCTCGATACGCAGCGCTGGTATCTGCGCCTCGCGCTATGCAGCCTGCCGCTGCCGTGGGTGGCGATCGAGCTGGGCTGGATCGTTGCCGAATACGGCCGCCAGCCGTGGGCGATCGAAGGCGTGCTGCCCACGGCGCTCGGCGTGTCGTCGGTCAGTGCCGGCCAAGTGCTCACCTCGCTCGGCGGCTTCGTGCTGTTCTACACCGCGCTGGCCATCGTCGACGTGGTGCTGATGCTGAAGTTCGCCCGCAAGGGACCGGATGGCCTGGGCATCTGGCCGTCCATGGCCTCATCCACTGCAGCCGCTCACTGAGGACATCGCCATGCTCGACTACGCCACGCTACGGGTGATCTGGTGGGCACTGCTCGGCACGCTGTTGATCGGCTTCGCCATTCTGGACGGCTTCGACTTCGGTGTCGCCGGCCTGCTGAAGGTGCTCGGCCGCGACAATGAGGAACGGCTGGTCCTGCTGGAAGGTATCGAGCCGACCTGGGAAGGCAACCAGGTATGGTTCATCCTCGCCGGCGGCGCCACGTTCGCGGCATGGCCGATGCTCTATGCGGTGTCGTTCTCCGGCATGTACATGGCCATTGCGCTGGTACTGCTGGCGCTGATCCTGCGCCCGGTCGGCTTCAACTTCCGCGGCAAGATCCACGACCCGCGCTGGGCGTCGCTGTGGGACTGGGTTCTCACCGGCTCCGGATTCGTCGTGATGCTGGTCGCCGGCGTCGCGTTCGGCAACTTGTTCCTTGGTGTGCCGTTCCGGTTCGACGGCGACCTGCGCATGAGCTGGCACGGCGACTTCTTCGATCTGCTGCATCCGTTCGCGCTGCTGTGCGGGCTGGTGTCGCTGAGCATGCTGCTGGCGCACGGCGCTTGCTGGGCGGCGCTGAAAGCCGATCACACGATCGCGGTGCGCGCGGTGAGAATCGCACGCTGGATGACACTGATCTTTGCTGCGCTGTATGTGCTCGCCGGGGTCTGGCTGGCCTATGGCATCCCCGGCTACGCCGTAGTCGGCCCGGCAATCACCGACGGCGCCTCCAATCCGCTGTACAAGCAGGTCGCCCTGGGCGGCAGCTGGTTTTCCAGTTACATGCAATACCCGTGGTTCTGGGCTGCGCCGCTGCTGGCGCTGGTTTCCGCTGTCGGCGTGCAGACCCTGATCAGTCGGCGCAGCATCGCCGGCTTCGTCGCCAGCAGCCTGATGGTCGGCAGCGCGATCGCCTCGGCCGGTTTTGCGCTGTTTCCGTTTCTGCTGCCGTCCAGCCTCGACCCGCGCTCCAGCCTCACCGTGTGGGACGCTTCGTCCAGCCGCGGCACCTTGCAGCTGATGCTGCTGGTCAGCGCGGTGCTGCTGCCGATCGTCATTCTCTACACCAGCTGGGTCTACCGCGTGATGCGCGGACGGGTCACGCTGGAACAGGTGCGCAAGGCGCACGGCGGCTACTGAAGGGAGCGCGAACTCATGTGGTATTTCTCATGGATACTCGGACTTGGACTGGCCTGCGCCTTCGCCATCCTCAATGCGATGTGGTACGAGGTGCATGCCACTGACGAGGCCAATCGCCTGCGGGAAGATTCACAGCTGCCCGACGAGTTGAGCTAGGAACGCCCCTGGCGCGCGGCCAGCAAGGCTTCGATCGCCTCGGCCTCTTTCGGCATCGCCGCGGTAAGCACCTCGTTGCCGTCGCGGGTCACCGCCACGTCGTCCTCGATGCGAATGCCGATGCCGCGCCAGCGCTCGGCCACTGTGCGATCGTCCGGCGCCACGTACAGGCCCGGTTCCACCGTCAGCACCATGTCCGGTTCGAGCAGGCGCGACTCGCCGCCGACCCGGTAGTCGCCGACGTCATGCACGTCCAGCCCCAGCCAGTGGCCGGTCTTGGCCGGAAAGAAGCGCTGGTAGCTGCCCTCGGCGATCGCTGTATCGGCATCGCCCTTGAGCAGGCCCAGCTGGCACAAACCCTCGGTGAGCACACGCACTGCTGCCGTGTGCGCCCCGCCGAACGGCCGGCCGGGCCTCACTTCGTCGATCGCCGCCAGTTGCGCGGCCAGCACCACTTCGTAAAGCGCGCGCTGCTCGCGGCTGTAGCGCCCGTTGAGCGGAAACGTGCGACTGATATCGGACGCGTAGCAGTCCAGTTCGGCACCCGCATCGATCAGCAGCAGGTCGCCGTCGCGCAGCGACGCGCGGTGGCTCTGGTAATGCATCACGCAAGCATTCGGGCCACCGGCGATGATCGGCGCAAACGCCGGCACCGCGCCACTGCTGCGCATTACGCGCAGCAGCTCGGCTTCGACCTCGTACTCCAGGCGACCGGGCGTAGCGACCCGCAACGCCGCCAGATGCGCATCCACCGCGATCGCGGCTGATGCGCGCATCAGCTTCAGCTCCGCACGGGACTTGTACAGGCGCAGGTCGTGCAGCAGATGGCCTAGCGCCACGAATTCCTTCGGCACCACCCCGCCGCCGCGCAGCTGCCGCAGCTTGCGCATCCAGCTCAGCAGGTGTGCATCGAACTCCGGTTCGCGGCCGAAATGGCAGTACACGCGGCCGCGACCCTCGATCATGCCGGGCAGGATGTCGTCGATGTCGTCGATCGGAAACGCGTCGTCCATGCCATAGCCGGCGACGGCCTGCTCGGTGCCGATCGCCTGGCCATGCCAGCGTTCGCGCACCGGGTCACGTTCACGGCAGAACAGCACGGCTTCGCCATGCTTGCGACCCGGCAGCAGCGCCAACACTGCATCGGCTTCGGGAAAGCCCGCCAGATAATGGAAATCCGAATCCTGCCGGTACGGCCACGCCGCATCCGCATTGCGCATGCGCTCGGGCGCGGCGGCAACCAGCAGCACGGCGTCTTCGCCAGCCATCTGCATCAACTGGCGGCGACGCCTTGCGAATTCGTCCGGCGTGATTGCCAGCGCCGCCAGATTCGGTGCGCTGGGGATCAATGCACGGTGCCGCTGGCAGACGGGTCGTGCGCGGTGCATTCGGTGTGCAGCAGCATCGCGGCGACGCGTATGAACTCCTGCACTTCGATCAGCGCGTCCTCGTCTTCGGCCTCGTTGCCGAAATCGAACGACGAAGCAGCGACCGTGCCAAGGTCGCGCAGGATTTCCTGCGCCTCCTCCGACAACTGCGCATGCGCCGCGGTGCCGGCCAGGCCAAAACCGCCGAGGAAACCGCGGCACCAGTCGACCATCGCTTCGGCACGTTCGGTCAGCGGCCGATCGTCGGCCGGCAGCAGCGGTTCGAAGCCCAGCTCCGGATCGGCCAACTCGGCTTCGCATTGCCGGGCCAGCTGTTGCAGCAAGGCTTCGTCGGCCACGCTGGGATCGGTAGCCTCGCCATCGAGCTGCAGCGCGGCCAGCACCGAGGTGCCGCGCAGCGAGCCGCCGCCAGCCAGATAGCCGCACAGCGAGCCGTGCAATTCGCTGGCTTCGGTACCCAGGCGCAAGCGCATGATCAGCGCGTCGATATCGTCGTGGCCTACGGGCCCGGCAGCCGTCATGGCGGTACTCCTTCAGGGGATGCCCGCCAGTTTAATGCAGCTGCCGCGCCAGCCGCCGATCTCTGCTGACAGCCGGCTGATTTCCGCCAGCGTCCTGTTATAGTTTCGTGCATGAGCACGCCTGATCCCGTTCAGTCCACCCACGTCCACGACGAGCTGGTTGCGTTGAGCCAGCAGCTGGACCGGTTGCTCGACACCGTACGTCGGCTCACCGAGGAAAACCGCAGCCTGCGCCAGAGCCAGGAGCAGTTGTCCGGCGAGCGGGCCGGTTTGATGGCGCGCAACGAACAGGCACGTAGCCGTGTCGAGGCGATGATCCAGCGGCTGAAATCGCTTGAAAACAACGGTTGATAGAAACCATGTCCAGTAGTGAACCGGTCGCCCTGCGACTGATCGACCGCGAATTCCTGATCGCCTGCGCACCGGAAGAGCGCGATGGCCTGCTCGAAGCGGCCGGTTTTCTCGATCGCAAGATGCGCGAACTGCGCGCGAACGCGAAAGCACCCAGTTTCGAGCGGCTGGCGGTGCTGACCGCGATCAGCGTCACGCATGAATTTCTCACCTTGCGCAAGCAGCACGACGGTCAGGACCGGCGCCTCAGCGACAGCCTGGCCACATTGCGCAGCAAGCTGGATGCAGTGCTCGAGAGCGATGCGCTGAAGCGCTGAATGACGGTGTCGATGCGCGTTGCCGCGCCGTTCGATGAACCACGACTGTAACTCCGCAGTGGCACATTGCCCGGCAAACGCCTAAAATCGGCCTCGGCGTTTTCTGCGATGTGCGCCAGCACACTCTTACATTTGCCTTGTTCCTAAATACGGCCCCGGGTCGGCTTCACATCGGTTGTTGTGCATGTCCGCCACGTGCGGAAAGCCTCGAGACCATGTAGCTCTCCCACCTGATCCATCTTGGATCAAGGTCGTTTGGTGGGCAGCGGCATCGCGGTTGACGCCACTTCATTCCCCACCCGGTCGCCGTCGATGACGGCGACCGGGCTTGACGAAGACAGTAGCCATTCGCTCGCAGCGACGTCCGCCGGGCGCGCTTTTTTGACGGGAGACGCGCGACACGTGGACGCTACCGCCCAACGCCGCGAGCTGCGCCGGAAGCTGGCCGAACGCCGCCGCGCCCTGACCCCGCCCGAACGCATGAGCGCCGCGCAAGGCCTGCGCCGCAGCCTCGAACAATTGCCCGAATATCTCACCGACGCACGCGTGGCCGGCTACTGGGCCAGCCACGGCGAACTGCCGCTCAATCTGGTGATTCCGCCACTGGCCGCCCGCGGCCAGCAGTTTCTGCTGCCGGTGATCGGCCAGGGCAAGCATCTGCGGTTCGCGCCGTGGCAATCCGGCGACGGGGTGCAGCCGAATCGTTACGGCATCCCCGAGCCGAGCGAACCGAGCGAAACGTTCGAGCCATTCCAGCTCGACCTGGTGTTCGTGCCGCTGCTGGGTTTCGATCGCCGCGGCCATCGGCTCGGTCACGGTGGCGGCTACTACGACCACAGCTTCGCGTTCCTCAACGAGCAGATGCGACCGACCGAACCGCTGCTGGTCGGCATCGCCTATTCCTTCCAGGAATTGCCACGGGTGGAAGAGGAAGCGTGGGATGTCCCGCTCGACTTCGTGGCGACCGAGCGCGAGCTGATCGACTGCTCCGGCATCGACAGAGACGGCACCGATCAAGGCAGCAAGGCAGGCATATGAAATATTGGCTGATGAAATCCGAACCCGAGGCATTCTCGATCGACGATCTCAAGCGCAAGCGCACCGAGGCCTGGGACGGCGTGCGCAACTACCAGGCGCGCAACTTCATGCGCGACAGCATGCGGCCCGGCGACAAGGTGTTCTTCTATCATTCCAACTGCGCCGAGCCCGGCATCGTCGGCATCGCCGAGGTCGCGTCCGAGGCTTATCCCGATCCCAGCCAGTTCGATGCCAAGAGCAAGTACTTCGATCCGGGCAGCAAGCGCGAAGAGCCGCGCTGGATGCTGGTCGACGTGAAGTTCGTGAAGAAGCTCAAGCGCACGATCACGCTGGACGAACTCAAAGGTCATGAGGCGCTGGACGAAATGCTGCTGCTGCGCAAAGGCAACCGACTGTCGGTGATGCCGGTGGCCGCCTCGGAATGGCGCTATATCCTCACGCTCGAATGACTTGAGTCAGCTCCGCGCGCGATCCATCCACTGTCCAGACCACCTCTTCCCGGAACCGATGTCATGAGCAACGCCAACGACGGCACCGTCAACCAGAAGCGCCAGGCCGGTGAGGCCGCGATCCGCTATATCGAGGACGGCGCCATCGTCGGCGTCGGCACCGGTTCCACGGTGGCGTATTTCATCGACGCGCTGGCCGACCTGAAGGACCGTATCCAGGGCGCGGTATCCAGCTCGGAGCAGTCCACGGCACAACTGAAGCGATTGGGCATTCCGGTGCTCGATCTCAACAGCGCCGGCCCGCTGACGATCTACATAGACGGCGCCGACGAGTGCGATCCGTACAAGCGGTTGATCAAGGGCGGCGGCGCGGCGCTCACCCGCGAGAAGATCGTCGCGGCGGCCAGCGAGAAGTTCGTCTGCATCATCGACTCCAGCAAGCGGGTCGACCTGCTCGGCAAGTTTCCCGTGCCGATCGAGGTGATCCCGATGGCGCGCAGCCTGATCGGCCGCGAGATCGTGAAGCGTGGTGGCCAACCGGTATGGCGTGACGGCGTGGTCACCGACAACGGCAACTGGATCATCGATGTGCACGGCTGGCAGATCGCCGACCCCGCCGCGCTGGAGAGCGACCTCAACCAGCTGCCTGGCATCGTCACCGTCGGCCTGTTCGCACGACGTCCGGCCGATGTGGTGCTGATCGGCGATCAGTTGATGGCTTGACCGACCGTACGCGGGGGTTTTATTCGACCCTTGGCATGTGCCCCCGCAGGAAAGGCCGCTTCGGCCATGCGGCCTTTCCCTAGCCATGCAGCATAGGTCGCTCAGTGCAAGGCCGCTTTCTGCATGGCCACCTGCGCCGCAAATGCGCCGGATATCGCATCGCCGGCCTTAGCGTTGCCGAGCAGGACGCTGTAGACCGCATCCAGTTCGCCATGCAGCTGCTTCTTCGCGCTCGCGGACAAGCCGCCGTTCTGGATCGGTCCGTGCGGGACGATCACGTCCCACAATGCCGGATTGCGCAGCGCCGCGAGTGCGGCGATACCGTACTTCTCGATCATCCCTTCCAAAGTCAGGGCAACTTTCTTTTGCGTAGCCATGATTACCTCCAAGCGCGCACCATGCGCGATCCGGCACACGCTACGCCAAACGATTCCGTGCTTGCAGTAGCCATCAGGCCTAGGCCTTTGCTCCGATGCTCTGCGCAGTATCTCGTCGCCCACGAAGGCATCGGAGGCGTCAGCCGGCCGGCTTGATCGGACGCTTCACCACGCGCCCCTTGCGGAAATGCAGATAGCGCCCGGACTGACGCGCCTCCTGCAGGCGTTGCCCATGCGCGGCGAGAATGTCGCCGCGAGTGAGGATCCCGACCAGCATATGCGGCGCCTCATCGCCCACCACGATCAGGCGGCCGACGTTGTGCGCCACCATGTGATCGGCCGCTTCGCGCAGCGAATGGCTTTCCTTCACCACGATCGGCTCGCGCAGCACCAGCTCGCCCAGAGTCAGTGTGTAGTGCCACTGCGGATCCAGCAGGGTGCGGCGAGTGAGCACGCCGCGCACGTGACCCGCTTCGTCGATCACCGGATAGCCTTGATGCTGCATATCGGGCAGACCTTCGTCGAACCAGCGCCGCACTTCGGCCAGCGTCTGCGTGGTGCGCAAGGTCATCACCTCATGTGTGCAGGCATCGCGCACCACCACCTGATCCAGATAGTCGGCGACGTACTCGGCCGGCACACGCACACCGCGACGGGCGATCTTCTCGGTCATGATGGTATTGCGCATCAGCAGAGCGGAAATCAGATAGGCCGCGGTGCAACCGCCGAGCAGAGGCAGCAATCCGGCCGACTGGCCGGTGGTCTCGAATGCAAACACCACGGCCGTCAGCAGCGCACGCGCGGAGCCGGCGAAGATCGCCGCCATGCCGACCAGCGCGGCAATGCGCGGGTCGATGCCGAACTGCGGCGCCAACGCAGCGATGCCCAGGCCGAGCAACGCGCCCAGCGCACCGCCGATGGTGAACAACGGCGCCAGCGTACCGCCGGACGTACCGCTGCCTAGCGCGATCGACCACGACAGGAATTTCATCACGCACAGGAACGCCAGCGCCTGCAGAGTCAACTGGCCGGACACGATATTCTCGATGTTGCTGTAGCCCACGCCCAGGGTCAGCGGCGCGAAATAGCCGACCACGCCCACCGCGACGCCGCCGATCGCCGGCCACCACATCCAATGGATCGGCAACTTCTCGAACACGTCCTCGATGCCGTAGACGATCCGCGTCACGCCCACGCTGACCAGGCCGAGCAAGGCGCCGATGCCGACATACGAAAGCAGCGCCAGCAGACCAGGCGTCGCCAGCGTGGGCATCGCGAACACCGGTGCCGAACCCACCGTGGCATAACGCACGCCGGTTGCCGCGACGGCGGCCAGCGCCACCGGAATCAGCGAACGCGGACGCAGCTCGAACAACAGCAGTTCGATCGCCAGCACCACCGCCGCAATCGGTGAGCCGAACACCGCCGCCATGCCGGCCGCTGCGCCAGCCGCCAGCAGCACCTTGCGCTCGGCGCCGGTCACATGCAGCAACTGGCCGACAAATGAACCAAGCGCTCCACCGGTGGCGATGATCGGACCCTCGGCGCCGAACGGGCCGCCGGTGCCGATCGCGATCGCGGACGAAACCGGCTTCAGGAAAGTGATTCTCGGCGGGATCTTCGACTCGTTGAGCAGTACCTGTTCCATCGCTTCCGGAATGCCGTGGCCGCGGATCGCGCGCGAACCCCAGCGCGCCATCACGCCGACGATCAGGCCGCCGATCACCGGCACCGCGATCACCCACAGACCCAGATGGTTATCGGCCGGCGAGCTGAATGCCGTCGACACCCGGCCGTAGAACGCCAGATTCGTCACCAGCCCGATCAGCGCGGTGAGCATCCGCGCGATGAAGGCCGCTGCGACACCGAGCAGCACCGCCACCGTCGTGATGCGCAACACCCGACGATCCACCAGGGTGGAGCGTCGCGGCATGCGGGTGGCGTCGAGCGTCACCCCAAGCGAAGGCGACAGCGGCAACGCATCGGTACTGCCTTCTAGCCGCACGTCGGCATGCCCGACAGCGTTTTCGGTTTCGGACGTCATCGATTTGCCGCAGGGTAAAGCCGGAAATTTTACGCTGGCGGGTTGAGGAACCGAAGAGGCAGGTTTTTGCGAATGGTGGCTTGCTACTGCCTGGGCTCAGTGATCCGCAGTTGGGGTTTGCCCGCCAGAGATTTGAGCGGGAAATAGGCCCGGTGTGTAGCTTCGTCCACCGCCACCACGTGGGCGTTCGGACCCAACACACCCGAGGCCAGCGGACGAACGGACTGCCCCTGCACATGGAATATCGAAACTTCTCCGGACTCGCCGGCCACATACAACCAGCCGAGGCCGCGATCGAACGCCAGCACATCCGGATCCTTGGCGACATCGAATGTGAATACCAGTCGTCGGTTGATGAGGTCCACCACGATCAGCTTGTTGTTGTCCTCGCAGGCAATGAAAGCCAGATGCATGGCGGGATCAATATAGAGACCGTGGTTGCCCTCTGCTCCCGGCAGATCCATCCGGCTGATCACTTTGTCGGTGGCTGGGTCGATCTCCACCAACTGCTTGCGGGTCTGCACGTTGGCGAAAATATGCTTGGACGCGGGATCGTATTGCGTGTTGCCCACTTCACCACCCAACGGGATGGTCGCCACCCGTGTGTTCGTGCGCACGTCGATGACTGTGTCGGTGCCGCCATGCTCATCGGACACATACAGTTTGTGGACCTCCGGGGCATAAGCCATGCCGTCGGGATAATCGCCCGCCGGCACGCGTGCCGTGATCTTCAACGTGGCGGGATCAATCGCCACGACTTCATCGGTGCCTGTGGCCGAGGCATAGAGTTGCCCCAACTCCGGCACGAACAGGACTCCATGCACATGGCTTACGTTGGGCACATCCGCGACGACCTTTTGGGTCTGCGTGTCGAACACCGTGACCAAGCTGTCGCCAAGGTGGGCCAGATAAAGGCGATGGGCAGCTGGGTCGAGACTGGCGTAATCCCAACGGGTGGTTCCACCGGTCAAGGGTGCATCGGCCACCGTGGCGAGCGGGAGGCGCCCTGTCGCTGGACTGCTGCACGCGCTGGTGGCGGCCACGAACAGCACCGGCGTGAACACCGCAGCCCAGCGGCGTCTCGAAGTCAATTGCGAGGCCATGTCGTCCTCCCGGAAACCTGCTGATTCGCCAAATGATCGAGGCTCGGCCTGACGAGGGGCTTAGCACCTGCTGCCGGGTCGAGCGGCCCCAATCTCATGTTGTTATGACTATGACAGAAACGTAATATTCATGACATGCCTTGGAACCAAGCCACCTGGGTCATGCTGGTCGCCTCGTTGACAGGGCGCAGTCCCAATCCGCGCATGCGTCTCTGGCGCGCCCTCAAAGCCGCAGGTGCGGCAGCCATCCGGGATGGCGTTTATGTCCTCCCCTCCAATGAAGCGAGCTGGTCCTTTCTCCGCGTCCAGGCGACGGAGGTGACGGAAGCTGGTGGTTCAGCCCATGTCATCCCGTTCACTGCGGCCGATGGCGGGCAGGAAGCCGAACTTCGCCAGGCCTTCGATCGCACGGCGCTTTACGCCGAAAGTCTGGAACGAGTGACCCGACTGAAGACCGACCTGCCCGGCTTGTCAGAGGTAGACGCGCGCCGGCAACTGGTCGCATTGCGCCGGGAGTTGGCAGGGATCGCGGGTGTGGATTTCTTCCCGGGACCGGCACGGAATCAGGCGGAAGGCGCGCTGCGCGACGCAGAGCAGGCGGTCAATGCCCAGTTCTCCCCCGACGAACCACACGCCACCAAAGGGACAATCACCCGTCGGAACCTGGCCGACTATCACGGCCGACGTTGGGCGACGCGGCGCCATCTCTGGGTGGATCGCGTCGCCTCGGCCTGGTTGATTCACCGTTTCATTGATCCCGCTGCCCAGTTCCTGTGGCTGGCCAGTCCCGCCGATTGCCCTGCCGATGTGCTGGGATTCGATTTCGACGGTGCCGCTTTCACTCATGTGGGACCGCGAGTCAGCTTTGAGGTGCTGGCCGTCAGCTTTGGCCTGGACCACGATCCCGGCTTGGTTCGCATGGGTCGCCTGGCGCACTACCTCGATGTGGGCGGCGTGCCCGTGGCAGACGCTGCCGGATTTGCCAGTGTGATGACGGGCGCCCGCGCCCGCCGCGGCGACGACGATGACGGCCTGCTGGCCGACATCGGTACGGTGCTCGATTGCCTGTATGCCGCCTACCTCGATATCCCTGGAGAACTCTCATGACGATGACATTAGCTGTGCGCTGTGTGCGTCCGTTGTGCACCATGGTGTTGATGCTCATTTTGGCCGCTGCGCTCCCAGCGGCTGCAGCCACCTTGGACCCGGCATCCATTGGCAAGGCCGCGGGCACCGAAGCCAAGGCGCAACCCGACGGCGTGGTGAAGATCGGTTGGAGCCGCAGCGATGTGCCGGTCACCGTGGACGGTATGCGCCTGTCGCCGGCGGCAGGCCTGGGCTCTTGGGCAGCGTTCGCTGCCATGGGCAACCAGGCGATGGTGATGGGCGACACCGTGGTGTTCCAGGACGAGGTCGATGCGGCGATGGACGCGGCATTTGCCCATGGCCTGCAAGTCACCGGCCTGCACAATCACTTCTTCTACGACCGGCCCAAGGTCTACTTCATGCACATCGGTGGCGACGGTTCGCCCACCCAGTTGGCGGCGGGGGTGAAAGCCGTGTGGGATGCGATCAAGGCGGTACGCGCCGCGCATCCGCAACCGGCCGATGGTTTCGGCGGGCCCACGCCGTCACCGGGTGCGATGAATGCCGGAGCCATCGCCAAGATCGTGGGCCATCCGGCTCAGGTTACCGATGGCGTGACCAAAGTGACGATAGGCACTGAAGGTCAGATGCGCGGTCAGGTGGTTGGCGCTTCCATGGGCCTGACCACCTGGGCCGCGTTCAGTGGCAGCGATCAACTGGCTGCGGTCGATGGCGACTTCATCATGCGTGCAGCCGAGGTGCGGCCAGTGCTGCAGGCGCTGCGTAAGGCGGGGGTCCACGTAGTGGCCTTGCACAACCACATGATGGGTGAGGAACCGGGTTTCTACTTCACGCACTTCTGGGGCAAAGGCAAGGCGGCCGACCTTGCCCGTGGATTCCGCGCGGCGCTCGACGCACAAGCCGCGCTCGACAAGTACTGAGACTCACGCTACGGGGGCGTCCATGTCGAGCACGTCATCGCGCATGGCGATGCTGATGGTGATCATCGTGATCCCGTCGGCACTGGTGCATGCTCAAAGCGTGATCGCCCGAAAGCCATCTGCCGCATCCGGAGTGGGCCTCACCTTGATCCCCAGCGGCGCCATCACCCTGGACGGTTCGCTGGACGAGTCCGCATGGGCGACAGCACCTGTGCTCCGCTTGACGCAACAGGACCCGCATCCGGGAGAGCCAACGCCTTACCGGACCGAGGTCCGCCTGCTCGCCGATGCCAAACATCTCTACCTGGGAATTACCTGCATCGACCCGGATCCGAGCCGATTGTCGGTGCACACGCTCGCACGGGACAGCGATCAAACGGATGACGATCACCTCACCATCGTGCTGGACCCTTTCGGCAATCGACGCCTCGGCTACGTGTTTCAGGTGAACGCGGGAGGTGGTCGAACCGATGGCCTGATTTCCCCAGCGTCGCGTCTGCCGAGCTACGACTGGGATGGCATCTGGAATGCCAAGGTCAAACGGACGGCCGATGGTTGGGCCGCCGAAATCCAGATCGACACGCATAGCCTGCAGTTTCCTCATGGCATGGACCGATGGCGTTTCAACGTGCAGCGCTACGTGCCGCGAAGCCAGCTGAGCTTGCAGTGGGCGGATATCACGCTCGACTCGAGGATCTTCGACCTGGCTCGCATGGGTACGCTCACCGGGGTCGGTACTTTGGAGCAAGGGCTTGGCCTGGATGTCGCACCCTATGCGCTGCTGCGTCACGATAGCGTTCGCAACGACACGGTCGCGCAGGTGGGCGGTGACGTGCGTTACAACGTCACACCGAGCCTCGCCGCCACAGTGACTTTCAATCCGGATTTCGCCGAAGCCGAAGCGGATACCGATCAGATCAATTTGACGCGATTTCCGCTGTTCTATCCGGAGAAGCGACGCTTCTTCTCCGAAGGATCAAACCTTTTCACCTTCGGCGCGGGGCTGACAGACAACACCGATGTCCCGATATTCCTGCCGTTCTATTCACGTAACGTGGGTTTGGTGAACGGTCAGGCTGTGCGCGTGGACAGCGGCGCCAAACTGCTCGGTTCGATGGGGCCGTGGTCCGTCGGCGCGCTCGATGTCGAAACGGGCCGATCGAGCATCAGCGGTCCCATCCATTTATTCGCGGGGCGTCTTACTTACGATGTCGACGATCACCTACGTGTGGGCACCTTGCTGACGAGCGGCGATCCCACCGGGCAGTCTCACAATAGTTTTGCCGGCACCGATGCCGTGTGGCACACCTCCACCTTTCGTGGCGACAAGAACCTGATTTTGTCGGGATGGGCAGCGCATTCCAGCGATCCGTTGCCAGGGAGGCATTCGGGTTGGGGGCTCTACGCGGAGTATCCGAATGATTTATGGCGCGGCTACACCAGCATCAACGTCTTTGGCGAGGCCCTGGATCCGGCACTTGGCTTCCTGCCACGCCCCGGCACACGCCAGTACGACGTCTATCTCGACTACCGTCCACGCCCCACTAGCCAGGCACTGAGCTGGGCGCGACAGTTCTTCTACGAACTGGAAGTGCGGCAGGTCAGCGATCTGCATGGCGTCACTCAGACCCGGCGCATTTTCACCGCGCCACTCAACGTCGATGCCGAATCCGGCGAGCACTTCGAGTTCGACTGGATTCCCGAGTACGAAGCGCTCACGGCGCCATTTGAGATCGCGCATAACGTGACATTGCCTGTCGGTCGCTACCACTTCGATCGATACCACTTCGAGGCGCAGTCATCCGAGGCTCGGCCGTGGCGCTTCGGCAGTATGGTCGAGGTGGGTGACTTCTATACCGGACGATTGACCCAGTACATGCCGTTCATCGACTGGACTGGTCTACAGGGCAAGTTACGGATCAAGCTGAGCAACGAGACGGACTTCGGGCGGTTGCCGCAGGGCGGTTTCATCCAGCGGCTGTATTTGCTCAAGGCCAGCTACGCCTTCAGTCCCGACCTGATTTTTTCCACCCTGGCGCAATACGACTCCACCATCGGCCACATCGGCCTCAATGTTCGGCTGCAATGGACCATTGCGCCCGGGCGGGATTTTTTCTTCGTCCTTAATCACGGCGTGGAGGCGTCCGTGACGGACCCCAACACGCATGCGTTCCCGGTCGCCAATGTCGTGACCGCCAAGCTGCGTTGGGACTTTCGTGAATGACTATGTCAGGAGCCCACCCATGACGACGATCGCCATGCTCGCTCTGGCGGGAAAGCACGTACTGCAACCGTTGCCGTTCGCGCCGAACGGACTCAAAGGTCTTTCGGAAGCGCTGATCACTTCCCACCACGAGAACAATTACGGCGGTGCGGTTCGCAACCTCAATAAGCTTGAAGAACAGCTCGCGCAGATCACCAAGGACACACCGCCGTTCGTTGTCGGTGGATTGCGCCAACACGAACTGATGTTCCGCAATTCGGCGACGTTGCACGAAGCCTACTTCGCGAACCTCGGAGGCGACGGGCGCACTTCGGGCCGCATCGTTGAACAACTGGCCGCGAGCTACGGCAGCTTCGACACCTGGGAAACCCACTTCCGCCTGACCGGTGCCAGTCTGGGAGGCGGTAGCGGCTGGGCAATCCTTGCCCTCGAGCTACTGACCGGCGAGCTTCGAACGTTCTGGTCCAGCCACCACACGCAGGCCCTGGCCACAGCGTTCCCACTGCTGGTGAAGGACATGTATGAACACGCCTACCAAATGGACTATGGCGCGGCCGCGACGAAGTACATCGACGCGTTTTTCGCCAACCTTCAGTGGGATGAGGTGAATCGACGTCTAGAGCAAGCACAACTACTGCACCAACAATTGAGCATGATCCGATGACCGTAACGATCGACGATTCAACGCCGTCCATGCCCGCCTCCATCTCACTGGGTGAAGCCACCCGTGTCTGGGCCAAGGTGGGCTTGCTCAGTTTCGGTGGGCCGGCTGGTCAGATCGCGGTGATGCATCGCGAATTGGTCGAGAAGCACAAGTGGATCAGCGACGCACGTTTTCTGCATGCGCTGAATTACTGCATGCTGCTGCCGGGACCCGAGGCCGCTCAACTCGCCATCTATATCGGCTGGCTGCTGCACCGGACCGTCGGCGGACTGATCGCAGGTCTGCTCTTCGTATTGCCCGGTTTTATCACTATCTTGGGCCTGAGCATCATCTATGCACTCTACGGCCAGGTCCCGCTTATCGTGGCGGTGTTCTTCGGTCTGAAGGCCGCGGTCCTAGCCGTGGTGATCGAGGCCGTGCTTCGCCTCGGGCGCAAGGCACTGAAGAACCGCGTCATGGTGGGCATCGCGATCTTAGCCTTCATCGCGATCTATGGCTTCAAGGTACCGTTTCCATTGATTGTATTGATGGCTGGCCTGATGGGATTTCTTGGGCGCTGGTGGTTGCCCAAGAGCTTTCCCGCACCGGCGTCGACAGCGGCCGATGCGTCGTCGGAATACCTGATCGATCGGCTGCTCGGTCAGGGGCAGCTACGACACACCAAACCCTCCGCGCGCCGGGCTGTTCGCATCACGTTCACCTGGCTCGTCATCTGGTTGCTCCCAGTTGGATTCGTCATCGGTGCGTTCGGTGTGCACAGTGTGCTGGCCCAGGAAGGCATCTTTTTTTCCCAGACGGCGGTCGTCACCTTTGGCGGCGCCTATGCCGTACTGGCCTACATCGCCCAGCGCGCCGTCGAGAGCTTCCATTGGATCTCGCCGGGACAGATGCTGGATGGTTTGGCGCTTGCGGAGACCACCCCTGGCCCGTTGATCATGGTGCTGCAGTTCGTCGCCTTCCTGGGGGCCTATCATCATGAAACCGGACTGCCACCCATGGCGGCCGGCGTGGTCGGCTCGGTACTGACGACGTGGGTCACGTTCGCGCCGTGCTTCTTGTGGATCTTTCTCGGCGCACCGTATGTGGAGGCCCTTCGCAGCAACCGTGCGCTGAATTCCGCGCTTTCTACCGTCACGGCCGCCATCGTTGGCGTGGTGCTGAACCTGTCGGTCTGGTTCACCCTGCACACATTGTTCGGAACAGTGCAGACGCGGCGCTACGGTGTGCTGGCTGTGGAAGTGCCGCAATGGTCCACACTCCACGGTCTGGCCACGGCCCTGGCGGTCGGCGCCATGCTGGCCATGCTCCGCTTCAAGATCGGCATGGGATGGACCCTGCTTGGCAGCGGCATTATTGGGGCGTTATCGCTCGTCTTGATAGGTCACTTGCCGTAGGCGCCGAGGTGTTGGGATAACGCGCGCGCCGCTGGGAGACTAGGATTGTTTGGCCCATCCATGGGCCAAACCCCGCTGCGCGGGGCCAGCCTGCGGCTGTCCAACAAGTCCCAGGCAACACGTCGACTGCGGAGGCAGGAGAAGGGATCGGGGCGGCTGGAAGATCGGGATTGTTCGTCCCATCCATGGGACTCACCCTTCGCTGCGCTCAGGGCCAGCCTGCGGCTGTCCAAATTTGTTCCAGACAAATTTGTCGAACGCGGTTCGCCTCCTGTACCCCAGACCAAAATAAAAAACCCGCCACGAGGGCGGGTTTTTTATTTTGGCTGGGAGACTAGGATTCGAACCTAGATAGACAGCGTCAGAGGCTGTCGTCCTACCGTTAGACGATCTCCCAAAAACAACTGGATCGACGCGCTCTGACTTTGATGCGTCGAACCAACAAACGCGATTTCCGAAAACGAAATTAGCGCTTGGAGAACTGGGTTGCGCGACGAGCCTTGTGCAGACCGACCTTCTTGCGCTCGACTTCGCGGGCGTCGCGGGTCACGAAACCGGCCTTGCGCAGCGGCGATTTCAGGGTCTCATCATACTCGATCAGCGCGCGGGCGATGCCGAGACGGATCGCGCCGGCCTGACCGGTGATGCCGCCGCCGGCGACCGTCACCTTGATGTCGAACTTCTCGGTGCTCTGGGTCAGCTCGAGCGGCTGGCGCACGATCATGCACGAGGTCTCGCGACCGAAAAATGCCTCGAGCGACTTGCCGTTGACTTCGATCGCGCCCTTGCCCTTGCGCAGGAACACGCGGGCGGCGGAGGTTTTGCGGCGGCCAGTGCCGTAGTTCTGCTGGATCGTCATGATGATTCCTTAGAGTTCCAGCGCCTGCGGCTGCTGTGCGATATGCGGATGCTCGGCGCCACCGTAGACCTTGAGCTTGCGGTACATTTCGCGGCCCAGCGGGTTCTTCGGCAGCATGCCCTTGACGGCGATCTCGATCACGCGCTCCGGGTAGGTCGCCAGCAAGTCCTTCAGACTGGTGGTCTTCAGGTTGCCGATGTAACCGGTGAAGCGGTGGTACTTCTTGTCGTCCAGCTTGGCACCGGTGACAGCCACCTTCTGCGCGTTGATCACCACGATATAATCGCCGGTGTCGCAATGCGGGGTGTATTCCGGCTTGTGCTTGCCGCGCAGACGACGAGCGATTTCAGTCGACAGGCGACCGAGTGTCTTGTTCGTGGCGTCGACCACGAACCAGTCGCGCTTGACGTTGTCTGCATTGGCGCTAAACGTTTTCATTTCAGAATACCTGGTCTGCCGCCGCGAGGCGGTACGCATGATTCAAGAAAGCATGCTTTCGGTGGAACAAAGGCGCGAGATGATAGCGGAGCCGTCATCCATGGCGCAAGCCCACCGACCGGCGAGCTGTGAGCTGGCAATGATAGCATGATGAGCATGCCGCTTGAAAAGTCCCCCCTGCACGCGCCTGCCGGTCGCATCGCCGAGTTGGCGGACCAGTGCGTGCAATGCGGGCTGTGCCTCCCGGTCTGCCCTACCTATGCGCTGGACCGCAACGAGGCGGAATCGCCGCGGGGGCGCATCGCCATCGCTTCGGCCCTGGCGCGCGGACTGGCCGAACCCGACGCCGGGTTGCGCGAACATCTGGATCACTGCCTGGGCTGCCTGAACTGCGAAAAGGTCTGTCCGGCCAACGTGCAGTACGGTGAATTGCTGATCGAAACCCGCGCCCTGCTGGGGCCGGCGCCGCGACGGCCACGGCTGTTGCTGGGCCTGGCCAAGCGGCCGGCGCTGCTGCGCGCGCTGCGCCGGCTCGGTGGCTGGTTGGCGTTGCCGCGCTGGAAAAACCGGCTGGCGCGGCGACTGCCGCAGCACTCGCCGTGGCGTACCGCCTTGCTCGACTTGCCGACAGGGACTCCGGTCGCGCCTGTTCGAGCCAGCGGCAACAAGAGTGAACAACCACGACTCGCGCTGTTCCCCGGTTGCGTGGCAAGCATCGACGATGCGGAAGCACAGCAGGCCGCGGTGACATTGCTGCAAGCGGCAGGTTTCCACGTCAGCGTGCTGCCGGCGTTCTGCTGTGGAGCGATGGACCTGCATGGCGGCGCAGCAGCCACGGCCGAACAAGCCGCGCAGCAGGTGCGTCGAGCCTGGGCGGCCAGCGGCGCGAGCCAGTTGCTCTCGGTGACGCCCGGCTGCCTGGGCACGCTGCGTCGCGCGCTGCCCGGTGTCAGCGTGTTCGATCCGGTGGAACTGCTGGCGGCACGGGCCGGATCGTTGCGGTTCCGCCCGCTGGCGCAACGGGTGGCGCTGCATCTGCCATGCACCCAGATCAATGTGGCGCGTACCGACGCGGCCTTGTTGCAGTTGCTGCGCCGCGTACCCGAACTCGAGGTGCTTCCGTTGCCGCGACCGCCGTATTGTTGCGGCGCGGCCGGCAGCCATCTGCTGGAGTTTCCCGCACGCGCCGGGCAACTGCGCGACGCGACGCTGCGGCAAGCCGCCACACTGGAACCGCAGCAGCTGTTGTCGTCCAATATCGGTTGTCGCCTGCACCTGGCCGCGGGCATCGACCAGCAAGGTTTGCACTGGCCCAGCCAGCATCCGCTGGCGCTGCTGGCCCGACAACTGGAACCTAGTCCTTGAAACAGGAACGCCCATGACCGTTCGCACGCTGAGCCCGCTCGATCGCCTGTTGGCCGGTTGCGAGCGCGCATTGGAGGCGATCGCCGGTTCGCCGCAGGCGCATCGCCGCTCGCCTGCATCCGGCCTCGCCGAAGCGGAACTGGACGATGCCGAGCGCCGCCATGCCGCCGGCCTGATGCGGATCAACCATACCGGCGAGGTCTGCGCGCAGGCGCTGTACTTCGGCCAGGCCGCACTGGCGCGCGACGCCGGCAACCGCCAACACCTGCTGCATGCGGCTGCCGAGGAAACCGATCACCTGGCCTGGTGCGCCCAGCGCCTGCAGCAGCTGCACAGCCGTCCGAGCCTGCTCAATCCGTTGTGGTATGCCGGCAGCTATGCGATCGGTGCCGCCGCTGCGCTGGCCGGCGATCCGGTCAGCCTCGGCTTCGTGGTCGAAACCGAGCGCCAGGTGGAAGCGCACCTGGCCGAACACCTGGAAAAGCTGCCGGCGCAGGACGAACGCTCACGCGCGGTGCTGACCCTGATGCAGGCCGACGAGATCCGCCATGCGCAGGCGGCGCAGCAGCGCGGCGGCATCGAACTGCCGTTCCCGCTGCCCCAGCTGATGCACGCCAGCTCGATGGTGATGAAGGCCGTTGCATATCGCGTGTAGGGCCAATAACTGTCGCCATTAAAAAACCCGCCTTTCGGCGGGTTTTTCGTCACATCAGGTTGCGGCCGTGGAACAGTTCTTCGATCTCGCGGCGCAGCAGTTGCTCGATACGCTGGCGTTCCTTGAACGAGAGGTCGTCGGCGTGGGCCTCGAACAGGTAGGTGTCGAGGTCGAAGTCCTTGATGTGCATCTTCGTGTGGAACATGTTTTCCTGGTACACGTTGACATCGAACATCTCGTACTTCTGGCGGATGTGCTTGGCCAGGTAGTCCTGCACCGAATTGATCTTGTGGTCGATGAAGTGCTTCTTGCCCTTGACGTCGCGGGTGAAGCCGCGCACCCGGTAGTCGGCGATCACGATGTCGGACTCGAAGCTGTCGATCAGGTAGTTCAACGCCTTCAGCGGCGAAATCACGCCACAGGTGGCCACGTCGATGTCCGCGCGGAACGTCGCGATGCCGTTGTGCGGATGCGTTTCCGGGTAGGTGTGGACGGTGATGTGGCTCTTGTCCATGTGCGCGACGACGGCACCGGAGATGGTGTCGCGGCCGAGCTTCTCGACCACCGGCTCCTCGGAGATCAGCATGGTCACCGAGGCGCCCTGCGGATCGTAATCCTGGCGCGCGATGTTGAGGATGTTCGCCCCGATGATCTCGGCCACGTCGGTGAGGATCTGGGTCAGGCGATCGGCGTCGTACTGCTCATCGATGTATTCGATATAGCGGCGGCGCTGCTCCTCGGACACCGCGTAGCAGATGTCGTAGATATTGAAGCTCAACGCTTTGGTCAGGTTGTTGAAACCCTGCAGGCGCAGACGGGGAAGTGGTTTGACCACAGCGGCTCTCCATGACCGGACATCCGGTCAGCAGTAGAGGCGGGTTAGCGACAAGGGTCCCCGCAGAATGGTGTGAAGCGCAGGCAGGTAGCCTGCACGACCCTTGTGAACGGTGCGCGACAAGCTCATCGCCACCGGAAGACTGCGAAGTATGCGGCAAAATGAAATGAAATTGAACCTTCGGCAAGCCGTCAGGGTTTGCCATAATGCCAAGCTTGCAAAGTGGTTACAGACACGCAAACCGCCGTCACTGCAACGGCCGCAGGAAAAACAAGCATCTTCGGGGATCATCGTGGCGCAACTTAAATACCAGCTCCAACAGGCTTTCGAGCGCTCCCAGGCTCCACTCGGCTTTGCTCCCGACCCTGCTGCGATGGAGCGCTTTCTCGGGCTATGCCATCGCCGCCGCTATCCCGGCAAGACCGCGATCATCCGGCCTGGCGACCCGGCCAACACGCTGTACTACGTCATCGAGGGCTCGCTGGCGGTATGCACCGAGGACGAGCAGGGTCGCGAACTGATCCTCGCCTATATCAGCCGCGGCCAATTCATCGGCGAGATGGGCCTGTTCGTGGAGCAGGCGCAGCGCGAGTCGATGGTGCGCACGCGCACCCCGTGCGAGATGGCCGAGATCAGCTACGAGCGCCTGTTCCAGCTGATGGAAGGTCCGCTGCGCGAGGAATGCCCGAAAATCCTGTTCGCGATCGGCGCCCAGCTCACCAACCGTCTTCTGCGCACCTCGCGCCAGGTCAGCCGGATGGCGTTCATGGACGTCACCAACCGCATCTCGCGCACACTGCTGGACCTGTGCCAGGAGCCGGATTCGATGACCCATCCGGACGGCACCCAGATCCGCATCTCGCGTCAGGAAGTGAGCCGAATCGTCGGCTGCTCGCGCGAAATGGTCGGCCGCGTGCTCAAGCAGCTGGAAGAGCAGCGGATGATCGACGTCTCCGGCAAGACCATCGTGGTGCGCGGCACCCGCTAGCGCGGCGCACGGTCGGAGACCGGCGCATAGATCATGTACACGTCGGCGCGCGCATAGTGCGAGCCGGCGCGTATCGTCGGCTGCAGCACGAAGCCGGCCTGCTCGTACATGCGCAGCGCGGGTTTCAGACTGCTGTTGGATTCGAGGAACAAGGTGTGGCCGCAACGCCGATGAAATTCGGCGATCGCCGCGTCCAGCAGCTGGCGACCGGCGCCCAGTCCGCGGAACGCTTCATCCACACCCATCTTGGAAAGTTCATAAACTCCGGGCGCTTCGTGCAGCAGGGCGCAAGTGCCGATGATCGCGTCGCCAAGCCGAGCAAAGAAGATCGCGCCACCCGGCGCAAGCACCAACTGCTCGGGATCGCGCAGCACCTGCTCATCGATCGGCTCGATCACGAAATGCTTCTTCAACCATGCGGCATTGAGCGTGTAGAAGTGTTCGCGCAGGCTCGGCTCGAACGGCACGATCTCGACCTTCGACTGTATCAACGTGGCGTACCTGATCAGAATCCGTGGGTGCAGCAGCAATGAACTTCAGAACCACTCGACGCGGGTAATCGCCCGGCCGAGTGCCTTCTCGACTTTCTTGCACAAGGCGGGCGTGCCGTTGACCAGCACCGCCTCGGTCGCCGGCTTCAGCATCGCCACGTCGAAGATCGAATCGCCATAGGCCACCTGCCATGCGGTGACGCCATGCCCGGCCAGCGCCTGCACCTTGCGCCGGCCCACGTTGTGCCGCAGCGGCCGCATGCCGAACCAGCCCGTGCGCAACTGCGAAGCCAGTATCTCCAGGTCGGTCAGCCCCAACTGCTGCAGGACGCCGCTCACCAGCGTGTGTTCGCAGCCGGTCACCACGATCACCCGATCGCCTTGGGCCTGATGACGGCGCAACGCCTGCAGGCCGTCACGGCAGAACTGCCGTGGCCGGCGTGCCAGGCTGGCTGCAAATGCATTCGCAGCGGCCTGGTAATGCCGCTCGCCCAGTCCGAGCAGCGCGATGCGCACCAGTACACGCGCCGGCAACCGGCGCGAGAACGGCAACTGCAGCAACAGCAGCGGCGTACTCAACAGCGCCAGCAACGGACGCCACCACGAACGGCGGTAGCGTTCGCGCATGAACAGGTAGAACGCATCGCCGTGCATCAGCACGCCGTCGAAGTCGAACAGCACCACGCGCGGCAATGCCGCGTCCACACCCACCGCATCGGCCGACACCGCCTGCGCCTCCCCCTTCAGCATGATGGTCACGGCGTGGCGAACAGCCGTCGCAATTCGCTGCCCGGATCCTCGGCGCGCATGAACGCCTCGCCGACCAGGAAGGCCTGAACGCCGCCTTCGCGCAGGCGCGCCACGTCTTCCGGGGTATGAATGCCCGATTCGGCCACCAGCACGCGGTCGTACTCGATCAGCCCCTGCAGCTCCAGCGAGACCTCCAGTGCGGTCTCGAAGCTGCGGAGGTTGCGGTTGTTGACGCCGATCAACGGCACCGGCAGCGCCATCGCGCGCTCCAGCTCCTCCTCGTCGTGCACTTCGCACAGCACATCGAGGTCGAGCTCGGCGGCGAGCAGCGACAGCTGCAGCAGCACGTCGTCGTCAAGCGCGGAGACAATCAGCAGGATGCAGTCGGCTCCGATCGCGCGGGCCTCGTACACCTGGTACGGATCGATGATGAAATCCTTGCGCAGCAGCGGCAGCGAACATGCCGCGCGGGCCTGTTGCAGAAAGGCCTCGCTGCCCTGGAAAAAATCGCTGTCGGTCAACACCGACAGGCAGGCCGCACCGGCTTTTTCGTAGCTCTTCGCGATCGCCGACGGATCGAAGTTCGCGCGGATCACGCCCTTGCTGGGGCTGGCCTTCTTCACCTCGGCGATCACCGCCGGCAGGCCGGCCGCGATCTTCGCCTCGATCGCGGCGGCAAAGCCGCGGGTATCCGGCAGCTCCGCAATGCGCGCCTTCAGTTCGCTCAACGGCAGCTTCATCTGGCGTTCGGCAATCTCTTCCGCCTTGCGGGCAAGAATACGATTGAGGATGTCGGTCATGGCATCTCGCTAGTCGATGTAGGGGGCGCGCTCCATGCACGGGGTATTCCGATCCTGCCACTTTGCAGGCCCGGGCGCACCCGATGGCGCATCTAGCCCATCTCGGCAAGGCGCCGGGTGGTCGCCACGAAGGCCAGCATTTTCGCATGCGCCGCGCCGCTGGCAATCGTGGCACGTGCCAGCTCGATGCCATCGTCGATAGAACCGACCACATCGGCCGTGTACAGCGCCGCACCGGCATTCAGGCAGACAATGTCGTGCGGGATGCCGCGCTGGCCTCCCAGCGCCTCCAGCAGCATCGCCTTCGACTCGTTCACGTTGTCCACCCGCAGGTTGCGGCTGGAAGCCATGGCCAGGCCATAGTCTTCCGGTTCGATCTCGTATTCGCGCACCACGCCGTTGCGCAACTCGCCGACCAGGGTCGCCGCGCCCAGCGAGATCTCGTCCATGCCGTCGCGTCCCCACACCACCATCGCATGCTGCGCGCCAAGCTGCTGCAGCACACGCACCTGAATACCGACCAGGTCGGGATGGAACACGCCCATCAAGATGTTCGGCGCACCGGCTGGGTTGGTCAGCGGGCCAAGGATGTTGAACAGCGTGCGCACGCCCATTTCCTTGCGCACCGGCGCCACTACCTTCATCGCCGGGTGGTGGTTCGGCGCGAACATGAAGCCGATCCCCGTCCCGGCCATGCACTCGGCCACTCGCGCCGGCGTCAGGTCGATCGAGGCACCGAGCGCCTCCAGCACGTCCGCACTGCCGGATTTCGACGACACGCTGCGTCCGCCATGCTTGGCCACCCGTGCGCCCGCCGCCGCCGCGACGAACATCGACGCGGTGGAGATATTGAAGCTGGAAGCGCCGTCGCCGCCGGTGCCGACGATGTCCAGCAGATGCTCGCTGTCGCCGGTGACCGGCACGTTGGCCGACAGCTCGCGCATCACGCGCGCCGCGCCGGTGATCTCGCCTATGGTCTCTTTCTTCACGCGCAGGCCGGTGATGATCGCCGCCGTCATCAGGGGGCTCACCTCGCCGCGCATGATCTGGCGCATCAGCGCGATCATCTCGTCATGGAAGATCTCGCGGTGCTCGATCGTGCGCTGCAAAGCCTCCTGCGGCGTGATCGTGATGTCTCGGCCGCCTTTGCCGATCACGTCCGCGCTCATGCGGCCAGCCGCAGCGGCAGGCCGAGGAAATTGCGCAGCAGATCGTGGCCATGCTGGGTCAGGATCGACTCGGGATGAAACTGCACGCCTTCCACCGGCAGCGTCTTGTGCCGCAGGCCCATGATCTCGTCGATCGAGCCGTCCGGGTTTTCCGTCCACGCGGTCACTTCAAGGCAGTCCGGGAGCGACGACTGCTCCACCACCAGCGAGTGATAGCGCGTCGCCTCGAACGGATCCGGCAGGCCGGCGAACACGCCCTGCCCCCGATGGCGCACCGGCGAGGTCTTGCCATGCATGATCCGCTTGGCGCGGATCACTTTGCCGCCGAACACCTGGCCAATCGCCTGGTGACCGAGGCACACGCCGAACACCGGAATCTCACTGGACAACTCGCGCAGCACATCCAGCGACACGCCCGAATCATCCGGCGTGCCCGGCCCCGGCGAAATCATGATGTGCGAGGGCTTCAGCGCACGGATGCCGGCGATATCCAGCGCATCGTTGCGCACCACCTTCACCTGCTGCCCCAGTTCGCCCAGGTACTGCACGAGGTTGAAGGTGAAGCTGTCGTAGTTGTCGATCATCAGGAGCATATGCGATGTATCTCTTTGTTTTAATTCATTGTCATTACAGTAAAACAGAATTCATACCCGCATAGATACCCGCAAATTCCGTTGATACCCTGCGCAGATGACCCATACCCGCTCCAAGGCGTCATTTTTGCACGTGTCCACATCTAGCCGAACAAAACAGCGTCCGCCGTGCACGCTTCCTGCGGACAGTCCTGCTCGCTCAATTTGCGCACCCCCACTAGCCAACAGACCGAAGGTCGCATATCCACGGCGGACCCTCAAGAAGGCTGTCGCGCTTCACTCGCGAGGGGTCCGAGTCGTGATGCCGATCCTGCCGATATAGACCTTCAGGACAGACGAGCCACCGTTACGGCATTGCCCAAAGTTGCCTGTGCGAGATCCGTGAGATGCTGGTGATGGGTGAAGTAAACGACCTGCGTGCGGCGCGCCAGTTCGCCCAAGGCGGTGAAACCTGCCGCCGCGCGGGTGTCATCGAAATTCACAAACAGATCGTCAGCCACGAAGGGGAGCGGCGTGCGGCCTTCGTCCAAGTGCAGTTCCAACCCTGCCAAGCGCAATGCCAGATACAGCTGGTCGCGCGTCCCTTCGCTCAAAGCCGCCATGGTTCGCGGCATCTGTGAATCTCTTCCCAAAACGAGGAGCTGAGGGTTCCGGGGGTTCGAATCATCAACCAACAGTCGCGTGTGCGCCCCACAAGTCACGATCTGCAGGTAACGCTCGGCCGCTGCCACCAGAGGCGATTGGTGGTCCTCCCTGAATCGTCCGATGGCCCAATCCAGCAACTGCTGCTGGATCAAGCATCGAACATGTTCGTCCAGCGCCCGATTCCACGCGAGGGTCGCACTGGCACGCTCACTCATCGCAAGCACAGCAGCGTCCGATGGTGTCACGCCGTCTACGGCCTTCTCTGCGAAGCGCAGTGCCGCCACGGCCTCCCCGTAGCGTGTCTCGATCCCCTCAACCTCCTGGTTCAGCGCGTCAATCTCAACCATCAGGTCGTCGGCGTCCACCCCCTCGGCCTCCGAACGAAGCGTTTCGATCGAACGCCCATCTTCCGCCTGCATTAACGTGCGTCGTTTCTCATCACGCGCTGCTACCGCACGATCCCACTCGTCCCGAGCGTTGGCAAGTACGCTGAATTCGTCAAAATCAGCTACCTCAAGTTGCGCATAGTGGGCCTGCAGTTGATCGTCCATCTCCTTCAACTGGCCAGAGACGTCATTCAATTTGAGTTGACGCTCACCCATTCGCTCCTCGATGGTCTCGTGTTTGCGCGCCAGAGCGACATGTGATTCGCTCAACGTCACCAGCGACTCCAGCATCGCTTGCCAAGAGCCTACTGTCGGCTCTCCTATCCGTGCCGCCAGCTCTCGCACCTTGTTCTCATACTTATCCAGATCACGGCGCATGGGATTGATGCGGGCTTCGTCGCGCTCATGGAACTCACGGGCCTTGGTCCGTAACGCCTCGATGCGTCGCCCCGCGTCGCGAGCCCACTCAGCTGACAGCGTCTCGGCGAGGCCCGCCATACTCAAGACCTCACGCAACGTCTTCGCGTGCTTGGTGGCCTCTGCCTCCAGCGCGGCTATACGTGCAGCCGACTCTTCAAGGAGACGCGCACCTTCGTCTCCACGCCGTTTCAGGCTAGCCGCTGCACTTTGCTGTTTCTCACATTCACCCAGGACGCGCTTACCTTCGGTCAACACGGCATCAATAGGCACCAGCGGGTCGTCGCCCCATGGCTGCTGTGGAAGCGCCAAGTGCCCGAGAATATCCATGGCGAGCGGAACAAGGGCATCAAGCGTTTTTCGGTGGCTCTTGGCGCGCGACCGATGCGCGGTATCGGAAGCACGCACCGCTCGATACTCGCTCAACCACGAGCCATAATTCTCCATATCCACGGCTGGTAGCCCGGCAGCCTGACACAAGCTTTCCCAACCACCCACTACCTCCAGCTGCTTACTTTTCGCCGACTCTACCGCCGCCCGCGCCGCCTTCGCTCGTGCCATACACGCCACGTGGTCTGCACGCAGACTATCTAGCTCGTGGGCCGCACTGGCCTTGTCGAAGCGCCGATCGCTCAACGCATCTGCTTCGGTTACCAGTGGCCGATACTTAGACACGGCAACGGCGTCCGGCGATCCATTAGAAATGAGCTCATCCAAGGCAGAATCTCGCTCGCGCCGCAGTTGCATTAGCGCATCGAGACTTGGAATATCCGACTGCTCCATCTCGGCCAGCCGCGCTTCCAGGCCGACGCGGGTATCCTCACACTCTTCGACAAGACGCCCCTGCGTGACGACGCTCTCAGCCAATTTCCGCTGCTCGCGCACGATATCTTTGGCCACGGCCTCCTTCGGCGGGTCAAACTCGGCGTCGAGGTCCTCGGGGGACAGTCCCAGCACCACCCGGCGTTCCGTCAGGCTGCTTGCTTCAACAGCCAGCTGATCGCGCCGAGCCCGCAGCTCGCCGAGATTGGCTGTCGTTTCCAGGGCATACAAGCAACGACGCAGCGGTTCAGGGTCCTCAGCGCTAAGTTCGGCGATGTCGGCCAGCAAAGCCGCCTGCGTTTCTACTGCCGCCTCATGACCGGAACTCAGGTCCCGGCGCCGCGTTTCCAGCTCGGTCATCGCCGTGGCCGCCGCCGCAATGGCACTGATCTGCGCGAGCGTGGGTAATCGCGTATATAAGCCATCGAGCGATTCTCCGGCCATGCCCAGCACCGCTAGTTCCTGCTCGATTTCTGGTCGCAGCTGCTCGCGCTGCGCGATCCTCTTTGGAATGTCCTCCAGCGTCTTGAGCGCTTGACTGCGTAGCAGTTCGAGTTCCTTGACGTCAGGCGCAGCGGCGACCACCTCTGGTCGGACACTTATCGTGTTTCGATCGCGCTCGTCGGCCTCCTGCGCCCTGACCAACCCAGCACGGCGTTCGCTTAACGTCTGCCTTTCGCTGTATCCCTTCGTAACCTCCGTCCGTAGTTCGTTGCCTACAACCATCGGCTCCGTGCTAGCCAGCTGCGATTCCAGCTCGTCGTAGTCGCGCAATTGCGGCAGGGTCCTGGCTATCCGTGTCCTGCCAGTCAAATAAGCGCGTTTCGCACGTCGGTCGCTATCGATCTCCTCCAGCTGCCGCTGTGCCTCACTCCGCGCCTTTTGCAACACACGATAGGCAGGCTCCTTGTGCTCATGTTGACGCAGGGACGCGGACGCCAGTTCAAACCGCTCTTTCGCCTTAGCAAACGCCGTACTCTGCCGGCGCGACGAGTATGCCTCGGCCGCTTCGTCGTTCAAGCGACGGGACATTTCGGTATAAGTGGTCAGGCCCGCCGCTGCCTCAAACAACGTCCTGCTCGCGTTCGCATCAGGATCGAGCATTTCTCGTGCACCCGCGACAAGTTCATCCCTGCCAAGTGCAAACAGGCGCTCGAACGTGGCGCGGTCTATCCCACCTAGGCGCGCTAGCCACGTCGCCTCGTCGAACACGCCCTGGCCCTCAACCGTCAAAGAGTCCCGGCGCTTCGTGTTGCGCGTCACCCGCAAGGATTGATCAGCAACCAACACATCGGCAGCGAGGATGATGCCTGGCCTTGGGTGCAGATAGGCCTGGCTGGTTTGTAGTGGGACGCCAAACAGAAAATCGACGATAGCTTGCCGCATCGACGACTTCCCTGCTTCATTGGGGCCGTAGACCAACAACACGGAGGGTGCTGCGGGGAACTCAAGCTTCTGCAAGTCAAACTTGCCGTAAGCAGTGGCCTCGAACGTCTGGAATCGCATTACTCGATCGTCCGCAATCGGGTGCGCAGCTGCTCGGCCGCATCGTTGATTGCCGTATCCAACTCATCGTTGGCGATTTGCTCCAAAAGCGATTCCGTGGATGTCTCCGACGGTTTACGCTTGCTCAGCACCGCTTGCAGGTTGTCCCGGAGTGTCCCCATGAATGCCGGATCTCCGGCTGCCTGCGCAAAGTAGGCGTCTAGGGAAGCGATCGCGTCCTGGGCCTCGCCCGTTCCACTCGCCGCCGGCCGCGCGCGCAGATGGAATTCAGTGCCCTCCAGAGTGACCTGATCCTCGAACTGGGCGAACAAGCCTTCCATCTCATCCCGTAGCATGGTCTTGGACCGGCACAGCGACGGATGTACCGTCGTGTCAAGACGCAAAACCACACGCATGGCCAAGTGCCGCCCGTCAGCCCCGTCGCTCGCCGATTCAATGGCCTTTCGCACTTCCCCAACCAAGGCGGCTAGCGTCTGCACCGATGCCGGCACGACCATGTCGAGCAGGTGGAACCGCAGGACATCCATGGCCACGAATTCTGGCGCACCCAGGTGCCCGTCTTCGATGGGTACGGACACCGCGCCACGTGCACCCAGTTCCTTTATGTGCAGCCCCTGCAGGTTGCCTGGGAAGACTATGTAAGGGTCTGTCGCAAGCATCTTGTACTGATGCACATGCCCCAACGCCCAATAGTCGTAACCATGCCCCTTCAGCTGCTCCAGCGTGCACGGCGCGTAGGGCGAATGTGGCGGTGAGCCTGCTAGCGCGGTGTGCAACACCCCGATGTTCACGCAACCGGTTACCGGGCGTGGGTACGCACTGGCCAAGTTCTCGCGCGTGTCGGCCTGAGCGAAACTCTGGCCATGCAGATGGATGTGCAACGGCTCAAACTCAAACGACTGTGGGGAGCGCGCCGAAAAGAGCCGTACGTTGTCTGGCGGCACCAACGTCTTGGGCATCGCCGACTCCGCGTCGTGGTTCCCATGCAACAGGTATACCGGCACCCCGCGTGACCTCAAGCGACCGACCTGTTGATGGAAGAACAGGCCCGTGCTCACGTCCTTCCACGCGCCGTCGTAGACATCGCCGGCCAGGACCAGGAACGCCGCATCCGACTCGATGACGTAGTCGATCAGGCGGATAAATGCCAGGCGCGGTGCGAGCACAAACGGATGCGTCGCCCGGCCATCCAGTAGCGCTGGCAAGCTTCGATCCAGGTGAATGTCGGCAGCGTGGACGAAATGCGCCATGGGCAAAGTCTAGTGAGTGTGTGAATCAAGGTAACCCAAGCAAGCACCCGTCGTCATGTTGCCCTCTTCCGGTAGCTCGCGGGCAATGTTGCGAACCTCCGCTTTCGGCCGATTCGGAATTGGACAGTGCGTTGGCGACGATAGGCAAAGTGACCACTAATTAGGCTGGCGATTGCGTCTAGGCTAGGTCGGCGTCCTGAAGGATGGCGTTTAACAAGTACCCGCAACACCTCAATCGATGGCCGCCGACGAGCGGCGGTGATGTGCAAGAATGGCCAGACTTGGCAAGCAGCGACCTTCAGGGGCGAAAGCAACAACATGGCAGGTTCTGACGGTGAAATCCTGACACTCGACGAGGTTGCCGCCTTCCTGAAGGCCGGCAAACGCACGGTCTATCGGCTCGCTCAGAACGGACAAATTCCCGCGTTCAAGTTGGGTGGGACGTGGCGCTTCCGTCGCTCAGAACTCGATAGCTGGATCGACGCCAACAGCAATCAGCGCAAACCCATCGGCAAGGCGCAGCGCTGATGGAGATCATCGACAACATCAACCGGCTGCTCGGTGACGACCTCAAGCAAAGCCTCAAACCGGGGGCCAAGCTCAAAGTCGCCGCATCCTGCTTTTCGATGTACGCCTACGAGGCCTTGAAGGCAGAGCTGGAGAAGATTGACGAACTGAGCTTTATCTTCACCACGCCTACGTTCGTCGCCGACGAAGTGACCGACAAAATCCGTCGGGAGCGGCGCGAGTTTCAAATCTCCAAGCTGGATCGCGAGCGCAGCCTCTACGGCAGCGAGTTCGAGATTCAGTTGCGCAACAAGCTCACTCAGCGCGCTATTGCGAAGGAATGCGCTGATTGGCTACTGCGTAAAGCCAGGTTCAAGAGCAACCGCAGCAAGGCTCCGATGCAGCAGTTCGTCTGTGCCCAGTCGATGGGTGCAGACACGGCTTATATGCCCCTACATGGCTTTACAGCCGTCGACCTGGGTTACCAGCAAGGCAATGCCGTCTCCAACTTCGTCAACAAGATCGACGAGCCGACCCTTACAGCTCAGTACTTGAGCCTGTTCGAGCAAATCTGGAACGACCCGGAAAAGCTCGAAGATGTCACCGCGCAGATTTGCGACCAAATCGCCTCGGTGTATCAGGAGAACTCGCCGGAAAGCATCTACTTCCTGATGCTCTACAACATCTTCAACGAGTTCCTGGACGACATCGACGAAGACGTGCTGCCGAACGACCGCACGGGCTACCAGGACACGTTGATCTGGAACAAGCTGTTCAACTACCAGAAAGATGCCGCCACCGGCATCATCAACAAGCTGGAAACGTACAGCGGCTGCATCCTGGCCGACAGCGTGGGTCTGGGCAAAACCTTCACCGCGCTGGCGGTCATCAAGTACTACGAGCTGCGCAACAAATCCGTGCTGGTTCTCTGCCCCAAGAAGCTGGCGGACAACTGGCTCAACTACAACCGCAATCTCAAGACCAACCTCTTTGCCCGTGACCGCTTCAGCTATGAAGTGCTTTGTCACACCGACCTGAGCCGTACCAGCGGCGAATCGTTCGGCACACCGTTGAACCGCATCAACTGGGGCAACTACGATCTGGTCGTCATCGACGAGTCGCACAACTTCCGCAACAACGATGCCTATAAGGACAAGGAAACCCGCTACCAGAAGCTGATGAACAAGGTGATCCGGGAGGGCGTAAAGACCAAGGTGCTCATGCTCTCGGCCACACCGGTGAACAACCGATTCGCCGACCTGCGCAACCAGCTGGCGCTGGCCTACGAAGGTGATTCGGAAAACCTCAGCAAAAAGCTGCGCACCAGCAAATCGGTCGAGGAAGTCTTCCGCAACGCCCAGAAAGCCTTCAACACCTGGTCGAAACTGCCGTCAGAAGAACGCACTCCGCGCGCGATCCTGGATGCTCTGGATTTCGATTTCTTCGAGTTGTTGGACAGCGTGACTATCGCGCGCTCGCGCAAGCATATTCAGACCTTCTACGACACCAAGGACATCGGCCCCTTCCCCGAACGGCGCAAGCCCTTGTCGTTCCATTGCCCCTTGACCGAGCGGCCGGACGTGATGGGCTTCAATGAGATATTTGAACAGCTGTCCCGACTCAAACTCGCCGTGTACGCCCCTATCAGTTACATCCTTCCTAGCCGTCTGAAGAAGTACGAGGAGATGTACGACACCAAGGTCGGCAGCAAGGGCACACTGCGTCAGGTCGACCGTGAGAAGAGCCTGCAGGCGCTGCTGACGGTGAATCTCCTCAAGCGGCTGGAAAGCTCCGTAGCCTCGTTCCGGCTCACGCTGGAATCCCTGCGCAGGAATCACCAAGGTACGCTGGCCAAGATCGTAGCCTTCAACCAAACCGGCAGCGCCACCAGCGTGGGTGACCTGACTGACGTGCTGGAAGATCTGGATGCCGAGGACGATGAGCTGGTCGATTTGGATGAGAGCGACAACCTCATCGGCGGCAAGGTCAAGATCAGCCTCGCCGATATGGACTTGCCGTCCTGGGAACACGAACTGAAGCTCGATCTAGACGTCATCGAGACGCTGCTGGCCTCGATGAACAAGATCACTTCTGACGACGACGCCAAGCTCCAGCATCTGAAAGCGCTTGTGCTGGAAAAGATCGCCCACCCGATCAATCCCGGTAACAAGAAGATTCTGATCTTCACCGCCTTCGCCGACACGGCGGACTACCTGTACGCGAATCTGGCTCCCGAACTGCTGACCAGCCAGCATCTGCACTCGGCCAAGGTCACGGGCAAAGGCACACCCAAGTCCACGTTGGCGAAGGGCTACGACTTCCAGGAACTGCTCACGCTCTTCTCGCCGCGCGCCAAGGAGAAGGCTGTCGTGATGCCCAATGAACCGGCGGAGGTCGATCTGCTGATCGGCACCGACTGTATTTCTGAAGGCCAGAACCTGCAGGACTGCGACTACGTCATCAACTACGACATCCACTGGAATCCGGTGCGCATCATCCAGCGCTTCGGTCGCGTGGACCGCATCGGCTCACCCAACAGCAGCATCCAGTTGGTCAACTACTGGCCCGACATTTCGCTGGACGAATACATCAACCTCAAGGAGCGCGTCGAAAGCCGGATGATGATCGCCGACGTCACCGCCACCGGCGACGACAACGTCCTCTCCGCGCAAGCCAACGACGTGTCTTATCGCAAGGAGCAACTACGTCGCCTGCAAGAGGAAGTGATCGAGCTGGAAGACCTGAAGACCGGCGTCTCCATCACTGACCTCGGCCTCAATGACTTTCGCATGGACCTGCTGAACTACGTCAAGGCCCATGGTGACCTCGACAAGACACCCAACGGCATGCACGCCATCGTGCCTGCCAACTTCGATCTGGGGCTGCACCCCGGCGTGATCTTCACCCTGCGTAATCGCAATTCGGCCGTGAACCCGCCCGCCAGCTTGCCCCAGCACAACAGGCTTCACCCTTACTACCTCGTCTACATCAATCACGAAGGCGAAGTCATCCACGACCACACCGAGGTAAAGCGCCTGCTCGACCTGGCGCGAGCCTGCTGCAAAGGCCAGCCGCAGCCCTTCGTGGAGCTGTGCCACCGTTTCAATCAGGAAACGGCGGACGGCCGCAAGATGCAGACCTACTCTGACCTACTAGGCAAGGCCATTCATTCGATGATCGAGGTCAAGGAAGAAAAGGATCTGGATAGCCTGTTCACTGGCGGCAAGACGACGGCGCTAACGCACACCATCTCCGGGCTGGACGACTTCGAGCTGATCGCCTTTCTTGTCGTGCTGAAAGCTGCATGACCCGGCACGTACATACAGCCCTGTTCGCCTATCCCGGCAAGGCCGCCTTCGGGCGCGTCGTCCCTAAGGCCAAGCTTTACGAACACGGCACAGTCGGCGCCCGTCTCAAAGGCCTGTTCGCCGAACAGGTCGAGCAGATCGTGTGGCAATACAAGCTGGCACCTGAAACCACCAATTTGTCTGCTTCACCCGGCGCACCGGAGATCCAGGTATTCAGCATGCGGCTCAGGGCGTCGGAGCTTCACCATGACATCCTGCAGTGCATCGACAAGGCCATTTCGTTTCCCCTCCTGTTCGAGCTGCATTACGAGGATCGTCTTCAAGTTGTCGCCTGCTACAAGCGCCCCAGCGAAGCCGAGGCCAGCCGCTGGGTATGCTCGGACTATTTCGCTACCGATTGGATTGCAGCGGAGAGCCCACGCGCTGCCCTGCCGGTCGCGCTGAATCTGGGCGGGCTGTACGAGCAGTTGCTGCATGCGCTGATCCCGCTGACCCATCGCCCGAAAGAGTCGTTGTCCGATCTGGTCGAACGTGTGAGCAAGGTGCGTATGCTGCGGAAAGAGATGGACAAGGCAGTCTCGCAGCTTGCGACAGAGAGGCAGTTCAATCGTAAGGTGACGATCAACGCTACGGCGCGAGAGCTAAAGCACAACCTGAAGTTGCTGGAGAGTGGCGAATGAGCGAGGCGGAGATGAGCATACCGACCACGGCACGCACATATGACGCCGCCATCCAAAGCCGAGCCGACGGCAAGTTCATCAGCCGCTTCAAGGAACAGACGCGGATTATGTTCGCCACCAATTACGGCGGGCCGTTTTTCGCGATATCCCGTCTTGCCCCCGAGATCTACGCCAAGCCAAACGTCAACCTTCTGCTTGCCGACGCCGGCGGCTGGTACGCGGAGGCGGGCGGGCGCTGGCTCACGCTCTACGCCAAGGCACTACAGCCAGCGCGCAAGCACACCATCACTGTGTGCTCATCCAGGCGTCCCGAGTACGGTAAGGCTCCCAAGCCAATCCTGTTCCAGCCCCCCCAACAAGTACTGCTGAAGAGCTGGGACAAGCATCTGCAGGGCCTGGATACCCTGCCAGATCTCACAGTGCTTCCTGTTCCGGACGATTTCGAGCGTACGGTAGCGCTAGTGGAGTCGCTGCGCACGATTACCGCCGGCCACAAGGCCCTGATCTCGTGTCATCTCCGTGCCCAGGCGCTCCTCGTGGGCGCGCTATTCCGCGCCTACGGATTCGAAACCAGCCCAATTGTTGGATTCGATCTCGCCGACGGCGAACCCCAACATCTAGCGCAGGGCACCTGGTGGTTGTCGGCCATTGTTCCGACGAAGGAACACGCTACCGAGCCCGCCAAGGAAGTCATTGATGAGCTCGGCCTTACCTTCCACTGTCTGCGAAGCCAGGTCGCTCAAGGGGCGACAAAGGAGGATGCCGCCCTGGTCGCAGCCACAATTGCCACGCGAGCCACCGTCTCTGTGGAGGGAAAGGACATCCGTGCTGTCCGCATTCCACCGCTTGGTGGCATCGACCTTGATACGGGGCGATTTTTCAACGTCACCGAAGAAGCCAAAGGCAAACTTCTAGTTTGGGACACGCTGACAACGGGTACTGATCTCTTGACCCAAGCGCCCGCGGAAGACAAGGACAATTCGGCAGACGAGGATCGCCTCAACCTGATGCTCTGGGTCGCGAAAGTGCTGGCTGAACTCGACAAGCGCGAGCCCGATGAACCCGCGATCAGTCCTGCGCTTCAAGGCCCCGACCAAGAAATGGCAGTTGATGGCAAGTCTGACGGGCTCCAAAAGCAACCCGTAGCAGATGGCGCCGTTGACGCCGACGCTAAGCACCCTGGCGAAGTTCGATCCGACACCATACCCGCGACGCGTCCGCAGCGACCGCGCCTCTCGCGACACGCTGGCGCCATCAACGTGCTCGCTCTCGCTGCGCGACTGGGACGCGCTGGGCAGCGCACGGAGAAGACCTTCGACACGACCAGGGCACGCATCCTGCTCTGGCTGAAAAGCAAGGGCTTCCATGCCACCGATCCGATGGGCAACAACCACATTGAGTCGCTGGACGGCGAGGTGACGATCGAGAGCGATGGCACACGCATCTGGTCGCTGCGCTTCGACGACCGCCGGTCCATGGAACAGGGCGCCATCTGGCGCGTGGAAGCAACACTCATCAATGGCGCTCAACCAGCCATGGGCCTGCGCTTGATTCAGGTTCGAAGCACCGAGGAAGCGCCCCTTCCGGTAGCCAGCGGCGTCCCACAAGTTGTCGCGGACATCGCCAAGGACATCGGCCTGATGGATGCGGGCACCGCCTTACTCAACACGGCCACGCATCTGTCCGGCGAGGAAGATGCACCACGTCTTATCCAGCTGCTCCTCAACGCCGAGCGTATCCAGCCCGTCATCGTGATCGCTGGCGATATCGACGCTTCGGCTGACCGCCTGGCCAGGCGCCTCACCGGCGTGGCCCACATCGTCTGCATCGACACGCCTATCTCGCATCAGCTTGTCCGACGGCTTGGCCGTGAGCGCTCGGTCTACGGCCATGCCGTGCGTTTGTACCGACCCGGATTCAACGCCGAAGCCGACCCTTACCTGCATCCGGTATGGCCCCTGAAAACCAACCAGTTGCCCAAGTGGCTGGTCAACGACCTCTTCGAGGAGGCTTGCGCCACCAGTACGGCCGCCGAGGATCTGGACGAACGCGTCCCACCTTTCCAGGCCATACGCCAACACCTAGCCGCCGAACGCGTCCGCAGCTCGGAAGCGCGACTGGCGACCTTGCGAGAACAGGCCACCCATGCCGCAGCCTCGAAGGATGAGCAGATCAGCCAACTGCAGGCCATTCGTGAAGAGCTGGAATCTGCACTGGCTGCGCATCGAGCCACGGCCACCGAGTTTGACGCACAGATGGCCGAGCTGCGGAAGGAACTTCAGGCAACCCGCCGCGAACGCGATGATGCCCGCGAGGAAATTCGCCGGAGCCACTACCAATTCCACGCCCAGTGGAGTGAAAACGAAGAGCTAGAAACGGGAGCGGCCGACGAGAGCTATTACCCCGATACCTGGGACGAGCTGGAGGAGTGGGTGGAGATCTACGGCGAGGGCAAGCTCGAATTGCACCCCAAGGCCGCCAAAGCCGCGCGCGAGTCGCCCTTCAAGGACATCCCCCTAGCCTACAAAGCGATGGAATACTTGGTGCGCCACTACGTCCCCATGCGTACCCGTAGTACGGACGACAACGAGGCCTACCAGCGTAGCAAGCAGGCGCTGGCCGAGCTGGGTCTGGAAGAGTCGGACGTGGGCACCGCAGACGAGATCAAGCGTTATAAGAAGGAATATCAACGGCAATATGGCGAAAAGATCGTCACATTGGACAGACACCTCAAGCGCGGCGTCGGCTTCGGTGGCGACTTCCAATTCAGGCTTTACTTCTACTACGACGACAAGTCAGCCAAGGTACTGGTTGGTCACATGCCTACGCACCTGACCAACCGCCTCACCCACAACGGCTGACGTTATTGACGGCGGCCAAAAGCAACAACGCAAATGGAACACACATGGACAAACTGAAGATGCACTCGCCCGACCTCAGCCAGGACAACATCGCGCGGGTACGCGCGCTGTTCCCGGACTGCGTGACCGAGGCCAAGGGCGCGGATGGCGGCGTGCGGCTGGCGGTTGACTTCGACCAGCTCAGGCAGACCTTGTCCGAATCGCTGGTGGAAGGGCCGCAGGAGCGCTACCAGCTCAACTGGCCGGGCAAGCGCGAGGCGCTTCTAACGGCGAATGCACCGATTGCCAAGACCCTGCGGCCTTGCCGCGAGGAGAGTGTGGACTTCGACACAACGAAGAACCTGTTTATCGAGGGCGACAATCTGGAGGCGCTCAAGCTGCTGCAGGAGACGTATCTGGGCAAGATCAAGATGATCTATATCGACCCGCCCTATAACACGGGTAACGACTTTATCTACAGGGACGATTTCAGCAGCGACAGCTCGAACTACATGCAGCAGTCCGAGCAGGCGGATTCTGAGGGCGGGCGACTGGTTGCGAACACTGAAGCAAATGGTCGCTTCCACTCAGATTGGTTGAGCATGATTTTTTCGAGGCTGAGGCTTGCGCGCAACCTTCTGTGCGCCGAGGGCGCCATCCTCATCTCGATTGACGACAACGAGGTGGACAACCTACGAAAAGTCTGCAATGAAGTTTTCGGCGAGGAGAATTTCGTCGCCCAAGTCGTCTGGCAGCGCTCCAAGAAAGGCGACTCAAAACTCATTGCCAAAGTGCATGAATACGTTCTGTGCTATGTCCGCGACAAGCAAGCGGTGCTTGCGAATGGACACTGGCGTCGTCCGAAGGAAGGAGCTGACCAGGTTCTCGCCAAGTACGCCGAATTTAGGGAACAGCTTAAGAACAATCACGAAGCCATTCGCACTGAAATGCAAGCTTGGTACAAGCAACTGCCGAATGGCGACCCACGAAAGGCCCACAAACACTACAACTGGTCGGATGATCGCGGCCTCTACTTTGCCGCAGACTTCGCGGGCCCAGACGATGGACGCGAATCCAGGCCGCGACATGACATTTTTCATCCTGTCACTGGCAAATCATGCAAAAAGCCATCGACCGGATGGCGGTGGGATGAAGAGAAGACGAAATGGGCACTAGCCCAAAATCCTCCGCGAATCCACTTTGGCTCTGACGAAACCACGATTCCCAACCGCAAGAGCTATCTGTTCGAAATCGACAGCGAGCCCTACTCTTCCGTGTTCTACCGAGATGGTCGTTCCGCGACGCTTGAGGTTGAAGAGCTTGTCGGCAAAGGCTGGTTTCCGTTCCCAAAGAACACTGACGTGTTAACTGAATTGATCGAACTGGTAACCAAGCCTGACGACATCATCCTGGACTTCTTTGCCGGCTCCGGGAGCACCGGACACGCGGTCATGAAAGTTAACATGACCCATGGCTCTAAGCGGCGGTTCGTGCTTGCTCAGATTCCCGAAGCAACCGGTCGGACTGGGTACAGCACCATTGCCGAGATTACCAAGGAGCGACTGCGGAAGGCCGGAATGAAAATAGCCGAGAACCGAAGCATCGCTAATCTCGATACCGGCTTCCGCGTCCTCAAGATCGACACCTCCAACATGGCCGACGTGTACTACACGCCAGACACCATGACCCAGGAAGGTCTGTTCGCAGCGGTGGACAACATCAAGCCCGAACGCAGCGCCTTCGACCTGTTGTTCCAGGTGATGCTTGACTGGGGTGTGGACCTGGCCCTGCCCATCGAGAAGAAGGTGATTCAGGGCAAGGACACGTACTTGGTGGACGGCAACGCACTGGCCGCTTGTTTTGATAACGCGGGCGGTATCGACGACGCCTTCGCGAAGGAGCTGGCCACGAACCAGCCGCTGCGCGCCGTATTCCGGGATGCCGGTTTCAAGGACAGCACGGTGAAGATCAACATCGAACAGATCTTCAAGCTGCTGTCGCCCGCCACCGAAGTGAAGTGCCTGTGAGGTGGTGTCATGGAGCATGTTGAACTAACGCGATTGCTGGACGGCCTGATCGCCACCTGGGAAAACGAGGTGGCGGAGTTCAAGCAGGCCAACGACAACTTCAGCACCGACGACATCGGCAAGTATTTCTCCGCGTTGGCCAACGAGGCTAATTTGCGCGGAGCCGACTTCGGCTGGCTGGTATTTGGTGTGAACAATCAAAGTCGCTCTGTCGTCGGCACCACATACCGGCAAGAGGCTGAGCGCCTGCACCAGTTGAAGATGCAGATCACCCAGAACACTGATCCTCGCCTGACCTTCCGCGACATCCACGAGCTCCAGCACACCGACGGTCGCGTCTTGTTGTTCCAGATTCCGGCTGCGCCCCGCGGCATTGCCATTTCGTGGAAGGGGCACTACTACGCTCGCGCTGGGGAAAGCCTGGTCTCTTTGGGCCTGGACAAGTTGGACGAAATCCGCAACCAGACCCTTACATTGGACTGGACGGCTCAGTTCGTTACTACGGCAACGCTGGACGACCTGGACGAAGCTGCCGTGCGCAAGGCGCGCGAATCCTTCGCCCAGAAGCACGCCAACAGCTTCGCCCCGGAAGACGTTGCAAAGTGGCCGCTGGAAACCTTCCTCGACCGTGCGCGTGTCACCCGGGATGGCCAAATCACCCGCACCACCTTGCTCTTGCTGGGCAAGGCCGAATCGGCCCACCACCTCTCGCCCCACCCTGCACAACTGACGTGGAACCTGGTCGGACAGGAGCGCGCCTACGAGCACTTCGGCCCGCCCTTCCTGCTGAGCAGCACACGCCTGTACCAGCGCATTCGCAATATTCAGCTGCGCATCCTGCCGCAAGACGAACTGGTGCCAGTGGAAGTGGCCAAGTACGACCAGAAGATCGTGCTGGAATCCCTGCACAACTGCATCGCGCATCAGGACTACGCCCGCAACGGGCGTGTAGTAGTCACGGAGCTGCCGGACCGGCTGGTGTTCGAGAACGAAGGCGCGTTCTTTGAAGGGCAACCAGGCGACTACATCGACGGCACCCGTACCCCCCGACGTTATCGCAACCCTTTTCTCGCCCAGGCGATGGCCGAGCTGAACATGATCGACACCATGGGCTACGGCATCCACGACATGTACGTACGCCAGGCAAAGCGCTATTTCCCGATGCCTGACTACGACCTTGGCGACACCGCGGCCGTGAAGATGACGATCTACGGTGGCGTGGTCGACCCGGCTTACAGCCGCCTGCTGATCCAGCGTACCGATCTGTCACTGGCCGACGTGCTGGCGCTGGATCGGGTGCAGAAGAAACTGCCGATCCCAGACGAGGCCGCTGCACGCCTGCGCAAGGGTGGGCTGATCGAGGGCCGCAAGCCGAAGTACTTCGTTTCAGCCGAGGTTGCCAAGGCAACCGCAAGCGTCGCCGATTACATCCGCACGCGCGCCCAGGACGACGACTATTACGCCAAGCTCATTACCGACTACCTGACGTTGAAGGGCTCAGCGAGCCGCGCCGAAATCAACAAGCTACTGATGGACAAGCTGAGCGACGCGTTGAACGACAAGCAGAAGGACAACAAGATCGCCAACCTACTGACCAACCTGCGACGCAAGGGGCGTATCCGCAACACCGGCAGCCGTGGGCACCCGGTATGGCTGCTTGCAGAATGATAGCGCGTGTCGCTCACACAGAACTGCTTATAGATCAATTACTTACTCCTTTCTGCAAGTAGAGCTTGCAGAAGCCTTGCAGAAAGGAACGCTCGCAGGAACACCATGAAGCTCAAGTTCAAAATCCAGCCCTATCAGACCGCCGCCGTGCAGGCGGTGGTGGACTGTTTTGCCGGCCAGCCACCTGCCAGCGCCCGCGCTGTGAGCTACCGCATCGACCCGGGCAAGCAGACCAAGGGCCAGACCATCGGCAGCACCGTGGGCGGCGGCGATGGCTTCAGGAATGCCGACTTGCTGCTGACCGATCAGGCCCTACTTGAGAACGTCCAGAAGGTGCAGCACAGCCAGAACCTCAGCGCATCCACGGCGCTCACCAAGACCAAGGTCTCAGCGGTGAATCTCGACATCGAGATGGAAACCGGCACCGGCAAGACCTACTGCTACATCAAGACCGTTTTCGAGCTGAACCGACAGTTCGGCTGGAGCAAGTTCGTCATCGTGGTGCCCTCCATCGCCATCCGCGAGGGCGTTGCCAAGTCACTGGCGATCACCGCCGACCACTTCCAGGAAACCTACAGCAAGAAGGTCCGGTTCTTCATCTACAACTCCAAGCAGCTGCACCAGTTGGAGAGCTTTTCGTCGGATGCCGGCATCAACGTGATGGTCATCAACGTGCAGGCCTTCAACGCCACCGGCAAGGACAACCGACGCATCTACGAGGAGCTGGACGATTTCCAGTCACGCAAGCCCATCGACGTCATCAGCGCCAACCGGCCCATTCTGATTCTGGACGAACCACAGAAGATGGAAGGTGCGGCGACGCTCAAGTCACTGGAGGCGTTCAAGGCCTTGATGGTGCTGCGCTACTCAGCCACCCACAAGACCCGCCATAACCAGGTGCATCGTCTCGACGCGCTGGATGCCTATAACCAGAAGCTGGTGAAGAAGATCGCGGTGCGCGGCATCACCATGAAAGGGCTGACCGGCACGAATGCCTATCTGTACCTGCAGTCCATCGAGGTTTCGAGCAAGAAGCCACCTGAAGCCCGCGTGGAGTTCGAGCAGAAGCTCGCCGGCGGCAAGATCAAGCGCACGATGCGCAAGCTGAAGAAGAGCGACAACCTGTTCACGCTCTCCGACGAGCTGGACCAATACCGCCAGGGCTTCGTCGTCTCCGACATCAACGCCAACACCGACACCCTTAGCTTCACCAACGGCGTGGAACTGACCGTGGGCGATGCGACGGGCGACGTGAACGAGGCCATGCTGCGCCGCATCCAGATCCGCGAGGCAATCAAGGCGCACTTCGACAAGGAACAGGCCTTGTTCTCGCAGGACGTAAAGGTGCTGAGCCTGTTCTTCATCGACGAGGTGGCGAAGTATCGCGACTACACCGTGGCCGACACCAAAGGCGAATACGCGCGCATCTTCGAAGAGGAATACCAGCTGTATTTGAACGAGGTACTCGGGCTGGAGGAAACGCCCTGGAGCAAGTACCTCAAGGGCATCGCAACGGAGAAGACCCACAGCGGCTACTTCTCCATCGACAAGAAGACCAAGCACCTCACCGACCCCACCGTGGCGAAGCGCGGCGAGAATGCGGGTCAGTCCGACGATGTAGACGCCTACGACCTGATCCTCAAGGACAAGGAGCGCCTGCTGTCGCTCACCGAGCCGGTACGCTTCATCTTCTCGCACTCCGCGCTGCGCGAAGGCTGGGACAACCCCAACGTATTCGTGATCTGCGCCCTCAAGCACAGCGACAACACCGTCTCGCGCCGCCAGGAAGTGGGTCGAGGACTGCGCCTCGCCGTGAACCAGCAAGGCGATCGCATGGACAACCCGGTCACCGTCCACGACATCAACCTGCTCACCGTAGTGGCCAGCGAGAGCTACAAGGATTTCGTAGCCGGTTTGCAGGAGGACATGACCAAGGCGCTGTCCGAGCGCCCGCGCAAGGCTGATGAGCGCTACTTCGCCGGCAAGGTGCTCAAGACCGAACAGGGCGAGGTATCCGTCACGCCGGCCATGGCGAAGCAGATCTACAAGTACCTGCTCAAGAACGATTACACCGACGACAACGACAGCATCACGAACGTATACCACCAGGCTAAAAAAGATGGTGCCTTGGCCGAACTGCCAGCAGAGCTGCGTCCGTACGAGGCACAGGTCGTCATGCTGATCGACAGTGTCTTCAGCGCAGCGCAACTGCCCGACATCGACGATGGCCGCAAGCCTAAGCGCAATCCGCTCAACGCAAATTTCGACAAGCAGGAGTTCAAGGCGCTATGGAACCGCATCAACCGCAAGGCGGCCTACAGCGTGCATTTCGACAGCGATGAGCTGGTGAAGAAGGCCGTGAGCACGATCAACGATCGGGCCGACAGTGTCGGCCTGCGGGTGACACCGCTGCAATACGTGATCGTCAGTGGTGAGCAGGAAGACGCGGTGGATCGTGACCAGCTCGAAAGCGGAAAGAGTTTCCGCGTCGGCGAGAGCGTGGTCGAGAATCATCGTGCCTCTGTCCATTCCGACGTGCGTTACGACCTGATCGGCAAGCTCGCCGAAGGAACCAAGCTCACCCGGCGCACGGTGGCCGATATCCTCAAGGGAATGAACACCGCGGTCTTCGCGCAGTACAGGCTCAACCCTGAGAGTTTCATCGCCGAGGCCATCCGGCTCATCAACGAGCAGAAGGCCACCATGATCGTTGAGCACCTGGCTTACGACCCGGTGGAGGAACGCTACGACACGGACATCTTCACGGCCGGGATGACCAAGCAGGACTTCACCCACGCTGGTGACAAGCTCAAGCACCACATCTACGACTACGTGCTGACCGACTCGAAGGTCGAACGTGACTTCGTCACCGAGCTGGACACCAGCAGCGACGTGGTCGTCTACGCCAAGCTGCCGCGTGGCTTCCTGATCCCCACCCCGGTAGGCGACTACAACCCCGACTGGGCCATCAGCTTCAAGGAAGGCCAAGTCAAGCATGTCTACTTCGTGGCGGAAACCAAGGGTTCCATGTCCAAGATGGAATTGCGCCAGATCGAGGAGACCAAGATCGAGTGCGCCAGCAAGTTCTTCGACGAAATGAACCGGCGATACGCACCCCAGAACGTCAAGTACGAGGTGGTGGACAGCTTCAGCAAACTGATGGAGATGGTGAAGTGACAACGAACAAGGAATGCACCATGTACAAGCCCCGCTTCGACTTCGGCAAAGAGTTCGATCCCAGCGGAGAACAAACGGGAACCGTCAAAGACCTGCTCGAAGAGCTCAACTACGAGAAATTCAAGACAGCTGCAGGCACCCACGCAGAGCGAGGTAACTCGAATGGGACATCAGTTACTTTCGATTCGCTAAGCGGCGTGTTCGAATTCCTGAACGATGTCACCGGCATGAGCCAGCCCAAACTCGCCCAAGACATCCCTCTATCGACGCTGAAGACCGTCAAGCTTCTTTACGTCACAAACGACACCAACGACACACAGCTGTTCAGACTACTCAAGTCACCGCTTCGTGGGGGCAAGCCATCGCTGGAGTTCTATACCACCGAAACACCTTCGAGAAATCAGAAGGGCATCGCCATCGTCGATCACCTGCTATCGACCTTGAGCATAGAGGTTGATCCAGCCGTACTGCGCAGGATAAATATTTCGTTCCTGACCTATCCAAAGCTGCTCGAATGCATAGCACAGGAGAATCTCGAAATTCTCGAACCTATCTACGAAAGGCATCACGGACAGTCAGCGTCGATAGCTAAAGCCATCGCCCATCTCGCTGAGGCAGTCAAGCATTACAAGCCGATGCCCCATCGGTCAGACCGTCCGCTGCCTGAAGCCTTATACACGTATCTGCGCATCCTCCCATTTCTAAATTTCGTTGGTGAGTATCAAGAAGTCATCGAACTATCACGCGTCGGGAATCAGGTCGATCCGATTTTGGACAAGATCGATAATTTCTGCAGCGAACTTTCTATTGCCATGCAGTCGGAAGTTCATCACAACACACCGATAACTTCCGTGGAAGGATTCCCTGCCTTTGTCGATAGCAACTCTCTGGCATTAGCCAAACTGGTGCAACATGCAACCGGCATCGCCAGTGAAAGAAGAGACATTCTGAAAATCGTCAATGCATCCAGCAAGGTTCTCTGCTCATACGTCCATCATGAGTGGGGCATCATTTCACTGGATACGAAGAACATCACAGTGGTCGACTGTATCGCCACCCTTTGCACCATTCGGCACCAGCAGAAGGTGAAGACAAACTATTCCGCCTACTGGCTGGGCCAAGAACAGTCCGACAAGGGTACCAGCGTGCTACGTCAGATGGATGATGCCAGGAGTTCCGAGGAACTTTTCGAGCACGACTACATACCACATGGCATCAACCAGCTGTTGTTCAGTCGCTTCAATCAATTCCACATGGCAATCACCGGGAAAACCGGGCGCTACTCGGCGTGGATGGAATTACAGCTGGCTCGATTGACAAAATATGCTGAGTGCTATCAATCCAATGACGTTTCTATTTGCGACGATGCTGTTCAGCGCTTCTACAAATATTGCACGCGAGAAGCAATCAAAGCAGCAGACATCGCGTGATCTGAGTAAATCTTTACACCATCCCATCTATGTATATGAAGATGGAGTCGGTGTCTTGATGATAGTCAGGTAGCAGAGGAGTGCTCAGCAAAGAACTACTGCTATAGAGGGGGGGGATTGCGGTAGCGCACATACCCTTTCTCTCTACTCATCGTCAAAACAACCGAAAACTCATCTCCAAGGCAGCCGGCGAGGATTACCCCCGCCGGTTTTTTATTGACCAACGAGAAAGGGTAGTACACACATGGCCAGCTTTCATCATCGAATCAAGAGCGGCAAGAAGGGCGCCGCCAAAGAACACGCTGCTTACATCGAGCGACTGGGAAGGTACGAGGGTCGCGAGGATTTGATCCATGCCGAAAATGGAAACCTGCCCGATTGGGCAGAAGGCAATCCTGCCACGTTCTGGAAGGCCGCAGACGCCTATGAGCGCGCCAACGGTGCGGCGTACCGTGAGCACGTGGTCGCCTTGCCGAACGAGCTCAGTTTGGAGCAGAACCGCGCGCTTGCGATACGACTCGCCCGTGAACTGGTGGGAAGCAAACCTTTCCAGCTCGCCATCCATGCGCCCGAGGGCACGCTTGGTGGCATAACGAATTCGCACATGCACTTGATGTACTCGGACAGGGTACAGGACGGGATCAGTCGATCACCAGAACGGATGTTCTCCAGGTACAACCGGGAGCGACCCGAAGCCGGCGGTTGCCGCAAGGATAGCGGCGGCAAGAGTCCGATGGTGCTTCGCGACGAAGTCATCGCAACACGGAAGAAGATCGCCGACATCCAGAACCAGGCGCTCGCCGAGCATGGCCACGCTGCGCGAGTAGATCACCGCAGCTTACGCGAGCAAGGGCTGCAACGTCGCCCAGAGCGCCACCTGGGGCCAACACGCATCAAGAACATGTCCGACGACGAGAAGGCCCAATTCGCCACGCTGCGTGCCGGTGGCACCGCGAACTGACTCCCGGAGGCCCTCGACCCTCTGCCGTCCGCGCGATTCTGCGACAAAATCGCGAGAGTCGCATGGTTTTTGCCGATCCACCTGCAGGCAGGCTCTCAAGTAAAAAGCCCCGGCCATAGCTGGCAGGGGCTTCAGGTTCACAACCAGCGGCTACAGACCGCCGAAATACCAGTCACTGAGTCGAACGAAACGCTGCTTGCCTTTGGTGGCGACCACGATCCAGACGGCCTGTTGGCCTTCAAGGAGGCGAAGGGCAGCGTTGAGCCGATCACGATTGCGTACGGGCCCGTACCGCAGCACATGGTTCTTCGGGATGTATGTATCGGAGTTGGGCCCCCGCCAGACACACTCGCGAAGGTACTTCACCACTGCTTGTGCATCGACCTGCTCTTGCGAGAGTGTGAACTGCGGCGAGAACAATCGCTTGTATTCGTCCAGGTGCCACTGCACCACCGTGAATGCGCGCTCCAGCGTGTCCAACGTGATCTTGCCTTCCTCGCCACTAAAGCAGTGGAACACGGCGGCCAGGCGGCCAAGCAACTCCATGATCTTCGACGCGAAGTCGTTGATGTCGTGCAGGTAGTCGCCAGGCCGAAGCATCCACTCCGTCTGCCTCGCCAGATCAAACCAACGCGCCCTTGCGTCGTCCGAGAACTCAACCAGTTGACGCTCGATTTCACCCGATCCAGCGATTGCATCGAACTGCTCCAGCAACTCCCGCATCCGTGCATGAAAAGTCGGAAGGCACTCCCAAACCAGTTCTTCCGTGTTGACCTGCCGGAACCCCTGCGTCGATTCAGGCCAGCCCACGAGGTACCGCGCCCAGTGACCCGACCCCTTCGCGATCTCGCCATGCTTGGCCAAATAGGCCTGAAGCACCGACCTCTGGGTCATGATGCTGATCGTCACGCGGGGATTCATGACCAAGACGTTGTCGAAGTCAGCTCGATCCAGCGTCAACATCGGCGCACCGTCCCATGCCTTGTTCAACAGACCAAGCTGCGCCATCGTCTCGCTCTTGAACATCACTTGACCTTCGTCAGTCGTGATCGCAATGGACTCACCATCGCCATGGAGTGCATCCATCATGGCCCGCGCTGTGATGTTCTGGCGCATGAAGCGCCGCAGGCGAGGCTTTTTCGGCTTCAGCTTGGCGTGCTCCGCCATTTCTGCCTGGATCACTTCGATCGACTCACACTTGCTGACCGCCTTGGTGAGTCGATTGCGAAGACCTTGGCTTTTCGCCTCCCAAAGCTCGCGCTCGGCCTGATAGCTATCCAGCACGGCCTGGAATGCCATGGCTTTGCCGCGGTCATGCTCATACAGCGGCGCGAAGACCAATGCATCCACGGTGCTCTTGCGCTCACCGGACTCGGCAATCCCAATCAGGTTCAGAGACGTCGGTCGGCACTGCCCAGTGGGAAGCTTCACATCGAACAGGCCTTGGCACGCCGTCGACATCCCGGCGATCAGCCCCATCCCGATCAGCGCGTCAGGTGCCTGAATGTTCCGCCGCAGCTCCCACGCCGTGAGTCGCACCAACATCAGGAAGGCCTCCAACGGATAGGGCGGCGGTACAAAGTTGCTGTCGTTCATGCTTCGTCTCCTTCCGCGTAAACCTCGTCAGCCATGAGCGCCTGATGGCTGTCCATGCCAAGCGGACGGCCACAGGAGCGGCACAACGGCATCTCTCCACTCAACTGCCGACGCTCCCGTTCGGCCTCAAGGAACTGCCGAAACCCAGCAGGACTGACCTTCAGGCCATAGGCGTTGTTGAAGGCCGTCAGAATCCCCTTCTGGGGCACCTTCGCAGCCAACCGCTGCTCGATCTCGTCGTAGGCCTCATCGAAGGCTTCGTTATTCCGGCGCCGACTGCTGGGCTGGATTGCCTGCAGCTCGTTCTTGAAGCGCTCGAATTCCTCGTTCTCACTCATGCGTGTATTCCTCGATGTTGTTGGTGTTGGTTTCGGTCTTCAGCTCGCGATCACGCAGCCAGGCGATCAGTTGGTCGTACCACCAGAAGCGGGGCGAGCGAGGCGTATCGAACAGCGGCGTGCCTTTCGGGAAGGTCGGGTCCTTCTTCAAAATCTTGTAGGCACTGCTGCGGCCAACGCGGACCACTTTGAGCAGCTCGCAAAACCGAACAGTGGGTCCGTCGGGTTGCCACGCCGTAACCAAGCAAGGCGGTGGGTAGCTGTGTTGTGCCCGATCAATCGGCTTCTTCCGCCGTGAGCGAACATTGGGGTTGCGGTGCATTGCTTTATTCATGTAACTTTCCTTTCCTGTCGAAGTACGGCCAGTTCGTTCCAACCGTGCGTGCATTTTTTCCATTTCGCCGACATCGTTCGACGGAAAAAAAATCAAAGTTTTTGCAGTCACTCCCCGTCTCACGCCAACGGCCGCTGCAACCACTCAAAAAAAGAAGCACTTGAGAAAGAGAAGGGGCGCCTAAGCGCCCCTTCTCTTTCTCACGCTATTGCCGACGATTCGCTTACTCATCAAACCGGTCGTTCCCTTTCTGTAGAAACCTCACCAGTCCGTACAAGGCGAAGCCGTAAACCACCGTGCCACCGATGATCTTGAACATCGTCATCTCCTCATTTCTGTCTCAACCGACGCCTGCGGACGCCACGCGCGCCTCCAGCCTCCCACGCAAGCTGAATGCCCCTTCTTTGACACCATCAGCACGCAACGCCGGTTCCGCGTCGGGGTAGAACTCCTCGACCACGGCCTGCACGTCCTCGGCCAAGTCCTCGAACGCACCATTGGCGAAACCTTTCCTCGCCGCCTCGTCCAAAGCCGCCTGATCGAATCCGCTGGCTTGCCGCTGCTCGTCCAGTTCTCGCGCCTGCGTAATGGCCTGTTCCAGCGTGATGCCAGTTCGCACCACGAGGTCCACGTAATAGATCGGCGTGCCATAGCTCATCGTGGTGGACTTGCCACGCAGCTTGAGTTCCAGTGGCATGCACGCCAGCCGACCACCCGATACGGCGTGGAAATACTCCAACCGAGCCGTCAGCGTGCGGATGGTGTTGTACGACGTGGTGCGAAGCACGAAGCTGCCCAAGGCATCGCCCTCACCTTCACCGATCACCACGTTGAGGCGCGCGTACGCTTTGCAGGCTTCCTTGGCGAATGCACAGGCACCCGGCCCCGGACACGGCAGGCTGGCCATGCCATCCTTGCCTGTACGCCGACAGGTCTCGCCATTGCCAACACATACCGGTCTGCCGGTGGTGCGGTCGAACAGCGAGTAGTCCGCGCGCAGGTTGAGCGCCGGGTCGTTGAACAGCAGCCGCACCGGTATCGCGCGCAGCTTGTGGCCCTCCGCTTCCTTGCGCAGCTTCTCGTCCAGCGGGTGCAATACCCATCCGTCCCGGCCTTGTATCTGGCTGGTGAGGGTGAACTGGTCGTCCTTCTCCGGCAACCGCTTGCCGTTGCGCTCGACCACGCGCCCGATGGAAATCCGCCCGATCACGGGCGGGGTGATAGCCAAACCTTTCAACATGGTGAACTCCAAGGGTTATGAATCGGTGGCAAGAGACAGCACGAACCGGCGCGAGCCGGGACGGATAACGGCGTAGTTCGCAGCAAGATCGGGGTGGTCGGTGACGAGCTGCTTAGTGTCGAGGCTGATACTGTCTTTCGAGCGCCGGAACGTGACTTCGCCACCTTGGAACCTGGCGCGAGAGGCGTCGCCCATCGCTTGCTGGATGGTTTGCTTGCACTGTTCGGCCAGTCGCGCCTTTTCTTCCATCTCGGCCTTGAGCGCGGACAGTGTTTTGAACGTCTCGCACAGCGATTCGTCCTGGCCGAAGTCCAGCGTCGTGTCGTTGCCGGGGTAGAGCTGACGCAAGGTGCGTGCGGCTGACTCACTGCCATCAGCAGACGGTGGAAGGTCCTGCTCCACGCACTGCCAGAAGTTCGCTTCCAACACGACCAGGCGAGCAATCACTTCGTCGTCGCGCTCGATGCGATGGATTTCCAGCTTTTGCCCACACAGCAGGACAGCCACATCCGCCGCGGCATAGCCCGTCACGGCAAGCTGGTGTTGCACCTGGAGTTGCACGTACTCCGGTACGCCGTCCTTCCACAGCCGCGAACCGAACTCGCCCGCCGTCTTGCACTCTAGAATCTGGACATCCGAATTCCCAACAACCTCTCGGTCGAGGTTCGCCAACATGAAGTTGAAGGTCGGGTGCTGGAGCACGGCGTTGACGCGCCGTACCTTGCGCCCGGTCTTCTGCTGGTAAGCCGTTGCGACGTAGGGTTCGAGCAGCGTGCCCCAGTAGCACGGATCATCCATGCCGGTGGTTTCCTCCTTCGCCGTCGCCCGTCCGGTTTTTTCCAGCCAAAGTTCCAGTGGGCTCTTGTACGGATTGAGGCCCACCGCCGTGGCGGCATCGGAACTGCCGATGCCACCTTGGCGTACGGCCAGCCATTGCCCACGGTCGAGCGTGCGTGTATCGACCAGCCTCAAGGCAGATCGCTTCTTCATCGGTGTTCTCCCAAAGAAAAAGCCCGGCCTGAAGGCCGGGCGTTATGACGTTTGCATCAGATTGACCTCACCAACTGGCGCGGTAGTAGATGTCCCAGCCTTGCTCCTGCAATCGCTTGGCGTGATGAAGGACTTTCAACGTGTAATCGACATCGTCTTCGTCCAGCGTTTCATCTTCGTCGGTGGTGAAATGCTCGCTGGCACTCGCCGGGTCATCGCTGACCTGTTCGAGCTGTTCCTCCAGCTCCATCAAGGTATCTACCGAAACAAAGGCTGCTCGGCAGTCGTCGTGGCCTTCTTGAGTGTTGTTCACAAACCAGTGATGCAAGGCATCGAACTTGCGCCAGTAGCCCACCCGCACCGTGACGCCACTGACTTCCAGCAGGGACGCATCCTCGCCCGGCTTTTCTTTCGGCGGCACATAGCCGATGGCCGCGCCAATGGCACGGCGCATCGGTTCCGTTTGCGCGTCGCAGGGGGCAACGTACCGCTTGGCCTCCAGGTACATATCGAGTCCCATCGCAGGTCTCCGTCAGACCACCAGCTTCATCGCTTCGTCCCAGGCACGCTGCTTGATCTGCGCCCCTTGGCCGAACCACGCCGCATCACGGCGGTGGTCGTCGCTACGCGCCCGACGGTGGTGGTCGACGAACTCGGTCACGCTGTTGAGCACACCCCATGCCGTGCCCCGGCTGGACGTCATCAACGCACCGCGGCCACCGCCTTCGTACAGTGAGCGGACGGTGGCAAGCGCCTGTTCGTTGACCACCACGGCCTTACCGTCCGGCGCGGCATAGGTGAGCACCCGGCGCAACAAGCCTTCGACCGTATCGGGGTCGACGGGCCGTTCCACCAACGCCTTCATGCGGGCGACGAAGCCATCCCACGACGAAACGGTGATGCCTAACTGACGCTTGACCGCGTCGGGATCGAACTGGCTGCGATGCGGAACCTTGATAGCACCGTTGGCGTTCCCCAGCGCAATGGACAAGGTGTTGTTGCAGACCACACGCACCGACGTGAACTGTGCCGTGGTCGCCAGCGTGCCGTCGCAGGCCGTGGCCAGCAGCAAGTAGCCGTCCACCTTGTCTCGACCCTTCAGCGTGACGCTCTGCCCGGTACGAGCCAGTGCCCAGAACTTGCGGCCCTCACGCAGCACGCCTGCCGTTTCCAGCTCGAAGCCGTTGCAGGCGGTCAGGTCGCGATAGAACTCCAGGATCTCGCCCGGCTGCACCACATGAAAACGCTTGGACACAACCGCCAACGGAGCCTTGGTATCGGAGCGGTAGAGCACCTTCTGTTCCGGGAAGGCGTTGATGACCCCGACATTGTTGTTGCCAGAGATGTAACGGACTTCGGACTGCTCGATCTGCCAGTCCATCCCCGCGTTCTTCTTCCAGACCTCGATGGGCTGTTGCAGGCCCAGCTTGTTACCCAAGCCATGCCACGGCTTCTCACCGGCGTAAGCCATTGTTTCAACCAAATGCATTGTCGTTTCCTCATAGGTGGGGGCATAAACGCACAAGGCCCGGACATGCCGGGCCTTGTGCGCTGTGCTTGTGACGCCGTGAATCAGGGTGCTTTAAGGCTGCTGCAGCTGGTGCATCGGACGATGCCGACCAGAACCGCAGTAGCAACTACCAGGACGCAGTAGATCGTGTCGAGTTTGCCTGTCATGAGTCAGGGTTCCCTTGCGAACGCTGCGACGCGGAGCGTCCAAACGCAAAGCCGATGGTTATCGACTTCACATGGGTAATATAGATCTGAGATTTTTTTGATCGACGTGCTTCGGGCGAGCCACGGATGCGCTGTCGAAGAAATTCTCCGCTCAGGAAACGGGATAGCTCACCGGACCCTTCCATCGGGGATGGCGAGGAAGCGGCTTCTCGGTTTCAAGGGCTTACGGCCCGATGAAATGACCGCTCAGAACCGAAAACCCTTCGATAAACTATTCGGAATTCCGGCGCTACGCTTTAGTCTAGGGTCTAGGTGGCTTAGCGCAGGAGTATCACCCGGTGTATCTGGCCCAGTTGAGCATCACCAACTTTCGCAAGTTGAGCAAAGCCACGCTGACGTTTCAGCCGGGATTGAATGTCTTGGTGGGCGCCAACAATGTCGGCAAGACAGCGGTGGTCGATGCCCTTCGCGCGTTGCTTGCCAATCACGATGAACCGTATCCACGCTTGAGCAAGGAAGACGTGCATCATCCCAAGGGCGGCGCCGCGACCGGAGATATCACCTTTGAATACATCTTCCGGGATCTGGATGTCGACGACGAAGCCGACTTCCTCACGGCTCTCAAGCCCGGGACCGATGGCAAGCTGCAGGCCCAGATCACCGTCCGCTACGCCGAACCGGACAAAGTCGGACGACTGCGGGTCAAGCGCTGGTGCGGCGACAATGAGGACGTGGGCCTGACCTCAGACATCATGGAAAACCTTCGGGGGGTCTACCTGCCGCCGCTGCGGGACGCCTCGCAAGGCCTCAAGCCTGGCCGCACCAGTCAACTTTCTCGGCTGCTGCGATTGCTGTCGGACACGGCAGGCGAGGACAAGATCAACGAGGCGCTCAAAGCGCTCGACGTTGAGCTACGCAAGCACGATCCCATCCTCAAGACTCATGAGGCGATCGCGATGCGCCATACCGAGATGCTGGGAGCGCAGCTGGCCCAGGGGCTCGACATCGGACTGAGCGCGAGCGACTTTCAGCGGTTGGCAGCTCGGCTGTCCTTGCTGGTAGATACCTTTGAGATCGAGCAGAACGGACTGGGATTCAACAACCTAATCTTCATGGCCGTCGTGCTCAGTGAGTTGGCCAAGAATCCCGACGCGAGTTACCGAAGCCTGATCGTCGAAGAGCCCGAGGCACACCTGCACCCGCAACTCCAGACCGTACTGCTTCGCTACCTAGAAACCGTTCATGCGGTCAAGGGCGAGAAGCCGGTCCAGCTATTCGTAACTAGCCATTCCCCGAATTTCGCAAGCATTGCCGACCTTGACAGCCTCGCCTGCCTAGTGGAAACCGAGGGTACAGTCGAGTCATTTTTTCCGCGAACCATTGCGTTCGGGAAGGGTAAACGCGAAAAGCTCGAGCGCTACCTTGATGTGACCCGCGCCGAGCTGTTTTTCGCTCGGCGAGTGATCTTTGTCGAGGGAGCCGCGGAGCTGATGATGGTCAACGTGCTCGCCGAGCGAGCGGGCTTCAAGCTGCGCGAGCACGCCGTCAGCCTGATCAGCGTCGAAGGCCTGAATTTCGATTCCTTCCTGCCGCTGTTCGGTGAACAGGCACTGAAAATTCCCGTCGCCCTCATCACGGACGCAGACCCGATGGAAATTCCCGCCGGAGGCGGCAAAGCCCAGCCGGTCTATCCGGCTCTCGGTGACGCGATCACGCTGTCTGACAACGCGAACAAGATGAAGAAAAGCGAGGACACGCACGTCAAGGTGTTCCATGGCATCAAGACCTTTGAGTACGACATGGCACTGCACGCGGACAATCGAACCGCCATGTTGTTGACCCTCAAGGAGCTCCATCCGATCATTGGCGCCAGCGTGGAGGCCGAGGTTGATGCGGCGGCAGGCGATGCAGCCAAGGCGAAAGCACTCTTCCGCGGCATGTTCGAGCGCGAGCATGGCAACGTGCAGAAGGGGCGATTCGGCCAGGCCCTTGCCCAGGCGTTATCGGACCCCGCGACGGCTTGCGTGGTGCCGGAATACATCAAGAGGGCCATCGCCCACGCCTGCCAGATCGCGCCTGTAGCAATATGATCGCCCTATCCGACGAACAGCAGGCCATCGTTGACGCGCCCCTAGCGCCGCTGGCGGTAGTCGCGTGCGCAGGCAGCGGCAAGACCCACACGGCCGTGCACCGCCTGCTGGAGATTCGCCGGCGACTGGGCGATGGCCGTGGTCGCGTTGCCCTCCTCTCGTTCTCCAACGTGGCCGTCAAGACCTTTCGGGACACCTACCATCCGCTGGCACAGACCCTGCCACAGGGCGCTGCGCGCCATCGGGTGGAGATCGATACGCTCGACGGGTTCATCACGACCAACCTCCTGCGCCCACACGCCCCACGCACCATGGGTTGCAATCGGACGCCCTTCCTGATCTTGGGAACCGAGCCTTTCCTTCAGAACAAGGATTTTCAGTTCTGGGCGCAGCCGGCAACGGGCGCGGCATTTCCGGTTCCACGCTCAGACATTGGGGACGTAATAGCGAACTTTCGGGCCGGCGCAGCACAGTTTGAGTATCGAAAACACAAAGCGCTCGTTCCGATCAACAACGGTCCAACGGTGGTGGCGCGGCTCGGCAAGATCGGCGGCTACACTCACAGTTTGGGGCAGTACTGGGCCCTTCGCACATTGCAGTGCCAGCCGCTCATTCTGGCCGCGCTCGCCAGGCGCTACCCACACATCTTGATCGACGAATCGCAAGACATTGGCACCTTGCACCAGGCCATCCTGACGCAACTCGCCGCGGCCGGTTCGCAAATCTCCCTAATTGGCGACCCACATCAGGGCATCTACGATTTTGCTGGTGCCGATGGTCACTATCTCGCCAGGTATCACCACCAGGCAGGCGTCCTCGCTTACCCGTTGACGCGCAATTTTCGCTCTGTTCCATCCATTGTGACGCTGGCCAATGCATTGTCGGAGCGCAATGACACGGCGGACAGAGCGGCTCCCGGGCTGCCGAATGGCGGTTATTTCATCGGCTACAAGAAAACGGAGCGAGACAAGGTCATCGTGGCGTTTCAGGCTGCAGTGATATCCGCCGGATTGAGTCTGGCGAGATCCGCAATTCTGTGCCGCGGCCGAGCTATGGCCGACAGCGTTGCCGGCACCGATGCTCCGATGGGGCAAGGCTTGGTGAAGCTGTTTGCTCTAGCGGCGGTGCTGCGAGACCGGCGACAGGACTACTTGGCTGCATTCATAGCGGTCGCTGGCTGCGTAGTCGGTCTGCTCAAGAATCCGCCCGACGGTTTGCTTGCCTCGATTTCGCAGCCGGCGCGATTCCCAGAGGCCCGACCCCTTCGCCGCGAAATTTGGAAGTTCGCTCGGGACCCAGACACCGGTCTGCCCGGTACGTCCCTGCTAGCGGACACCCAGTGGCACCCGCTGCTGACGACACGGGTCAAGGCACTGCTCCAGCGCCTTCAGAAGGAGTTCGGTCTGGTGCCGGCGGACCACCTAGGCAACAAGTTGGCGAAAACCGAACTGCCGCATGCCCCACTGATGTCTGTCCCAGACCTAGCCACAGAGCCACAAGAAGTTCTGCGCGTGGACACAGTGCACAAGGTCAAAGGCGAAGGCTTGGATGCCCTGCTGTACTTAGTGGAGAAGGGGCATGCTGAGGCGTTGCTGTCCGGCGTGGACACTGAACTGGGGCGCATTGGCTATGTCGCCATGACGCGTGCACGAAATCTGGCATGGGTCGGTGTCCCGGCAAACGCGCTATCGGTATTGCGCCCTGCCTTGATAGTGCGTGGTTTCGTGGAAGTGGGTGCAACCTAAGCGAGGAAGCAACACGGTGTCCCAGGTAGATCAGTTGGAGTTGTACCTATCGAGTGTGCCGCTCGTCCAAATCGGCGCTAACTCCCTCCCTAGCGGCCATGCGTCGGGTTGCTTGGTCGACTATGGTGGAAAGCGCTTGCTTCTCACAGTGGCTCACGCAACCGGGGACAATCAGCGCTGGGCGCTGCAGGTCCGATTCGACCAAACGCTTAAGCGGACCCAATTGGTTGGCCTGGGCATCATGAATTTCCTTGCCAGCGGCACGCTAGATGCCTCCCATCTCAAACGCATAGATTTTTCCTATGTCCAAGTGCCTTCGAGCACAGTGGCATTCAGGCAAGAGATTGAAATTCCGTCCAACGTGATTAAGACCGAGCGTACGATCAAGGTCCATACGCCGACCTTCGAGGAATCACCGGATTCGGCGGATCTTTATGGTTTTTGTGGCATGGTGCTTCCGGCGCAGGAAGAGCATTTCGGAGCGAGCTACGTATCCGGTGAGTTTCGGATCTACGAGAACTTGACCTTTCTTCATCGCATAGATGACAAGCTCGTTTTCAAGTTGCCCTCCGATCATCCTGGTCACGACCAGTTTGAAGGGTGTAGCGGTGCTCCTATTCTCAATGGTGCCGGAATTCCCATCGCGCTTGTCGTTGGTGGATGCCAAGAGACTGATGAAATCTACGGGCTGTCTCTCGCAACGTACAAGGTTGCGATAGATATCGATGTTGGGCTCGTATAGGCAACGATCTGGCGCTCACCAACTTCCATTTCTGGCAGGTGCCCGAAAATACAAGTTCGCAGCGGGCTCAGATTGCCAGCCTGCTGAGCAAGCACCGTCAACTGTGTTGCCCATAATTGGTCAACAGGCTGGCAATCTGTCCAGAGGGGGTTCGTGGTGATGAGCCTTCAAACGTTGCGAGTATTCAAAGAAGACCACGCTCCGCCATGCTGACGCACTCACTTCCCACCACGATGTGGTCCAGAACACGTATACCGATGAGCCTCAGCGCCTCACAAAGCTCGTTAGTGAGCGCTCGATCCGCTGCGCTGGGCTCCGCCAAACCGCTTGGATGGTTATGCGCAAGGATCGCCGCGCAGGCGTTGATAGCCAAGGCTGCGCGTACCACCTCCCTGGGATGGACGCTCGCACCATCGACGGTGCCGGCGAAAAGTTTTTGGCAGTCGAGGATGCGGTGCCGGTTGTCCAGCCAAAGGACGTGGAACTCTTCGTGCATAAGCGCACCCAAGCGCATACGAAGGAAGTCGCTGGCATCGGTCGGGGTAGCGATGCTGCCTTGACGTTCAAGCTTGTTTCTCAGGATGCCCTCGGCCGCGGCGAGCACGTCTCGCTCCGTCGTTTCGCCGGTGAGTTTGTAGCGGGTGTAGGTCAAAGATTGCGCGATATGCATGACGAACTCCTAGTGATGGCATAAACGCACAAGGCCCGGACATGCCGGGCCTTGTGCGCTCTGCTTGTGGCGGAATGGATCAGGGGGCTTTGAAGCTGTCGCAGTTGGTGCATTTGACGATGCCAACCAGAACTGCTGCAGCAACAACCAGGACGCAGTAGACCGTATCGAGTTTGCCGCTCATGTCGTCGAGTACCAATAGCGAACGCTGCCATGCGAAGCGTCCAAACGCGAAGCCGATGACCACCGACTTCACATGGGTAATATGGATCTGAGATTTCGTTGAATCGAAGCTGTTACGCATTCCAACCGCAGAACGCCAGCCACCTGCCCGCCGTCGCCACAGCGACTGACCAGCATCGACAGCGAAACTGACCACGGCCGGCGGCAACGCTGTCCATCGTCACCAATGCATTGCCTATTCCCGGCATTGAGCACGACCACCACGCCAGCGGAACTAGCCAGGCTTACCAAGAGCGCTTACTAGCGGAGTCGACCGGCCGACTTTGGCCAGAAGCGAACGTTCGGGAAGAGGCAGTCTTTTGTGGCGCAGTGCAAGTAACGGCTATATGGGTCCAGCCGAAAATACGAGTAAAACTTGCGCGAAACTGCCCAACACACTTACTTGCGTGGCGGTGACGTGGGGGATGCCTTGGAGCTGTCCTTAGTTGGTGCTGGCACGACCGTTGCGGTGGTGGGCTTGGCCGGCGTGGCGGAAACCGTGTCAGTTGCAGGACTGGGTGGCGGCACGAACGGAATAGCGGACTGAGCCGGGACATCCGTCGACGTGGGCGTGGCGGACGTGGGCGCTAACACCGCCCAACCACAGGCTAGAGTGAGCACAGCGACAGCCACTCCGCCCAGCCACGCGGTCCAGACGAAGGAACGCTCGGCCTTACCCGTGGGCTTCACCACCATGCGCGTGTATTCGGCTTCGGGTAGGAAACGGTACAACCGGTGCTGCCAGTCCGTGCGCAACTGCCTCTGCAGGCGCATGAACTGCACGCCGGAGGAAATCACCATAGTGATGTACAGAGCGACCACCAGCATGACAATGGCGATAAGCTCCGCTGGCGCATTGGCTGCAACGCGGGCAGCGATCAATCCAATACCTGTGGCCAAAGCCGCGGCCACCGAACCAGTCAACTGGCGACTGATGTCCGAGAGCTTGGCTGTTTCCTCAGTAACAGCCTTGCGCAGATCGCTGAGTACTTTCAGCGTGTCAAGGCCTGTTTCGGACAAGGCCATCTGGTAAGCGATCTGAGCGCTTTCCCAAGCGTGAGCCAAATGCTGGCGTAGAAACGTTGGAGTGCTTTCCGCAGTCGCACCTGAGCGGGCCAATTCGGCGGCCAGCAGGATGTGTCGCATCTCGGCTTCGCGCTCATGCTCAAACAACCAGTAGGAGACTTCCATCAGGGTGTTGAAGCTCGCGTGATCCAGCACATCGGAAACCACGTCAAATCTTGGTAACGTCAAGCGCGGAGGACCGCGAAACTTCAACGCCCCATTGTCCGCGTCAATCTCATCAGGTAGACAGCTGATCAAAGCGGCCGAGGCAGCCCGTATCCATACTTGAGCCGCCGGCTCAATAAAGAGTTCGCTATCTAATGCCGGCGCCAGCCAGTAGCGCACGTCCTCCGGCACACGGCGGACATTACCGAACTCCTTGACCAAGGCCCGGGGTGACTTGGTGGAAGGCAACGCGGCGGGCTCCTGCGCGCCCTCCCAAGACTGGATTACCCGCACGCCAGTAACCAACGAACCTGTGAAGCGAGCTATATGCCAACGCGGCGCTACATGGCCGATCTCTAGCCACTCTGCAAAGGCGTGGTTGCTCAGCAATCGCAGCGTGTTGGCTGGTGAGGCTGGCTTTTGAATGACTAAGCGGTAAGGAGCGAAGCCGGGATCGGGGGCTTCCGCACTGACCCAAGGCTCACCCACGCGATCAAACAGCTCCACTGGCCAACCCAGAGGCTCGCACAACGCCTTCAATTCGGAGGCGTGCGCTGCCGAAAGCGCCGACACGGTGACGGCGTTTTCGGATTCAGCGACGAAGGCTTGCTTGGTCTCAACCAAGCCATCAATCGCTTCAGCGAGCGCGATCAGGGACAACGGTGTCCTCCACAATGCGGTCAGTGGTGATCGTGATGACCTCACCCTCCCCCGCCGGATTGGGCATGCGCTGCACCCTCACTGCATTGATTTCATCCGGGTACGTCACGGTAACGCCTTCGGTCGTACGAAGTTTGCGCAAGGGGGGCTTACGGAGGACCTGCCGATCGGGTGGGAACGCCAGTCCCGTTAGCCGTTGCGTCCTCAGCTTCTGGGTGGTTCGGCGTCGCAGCAATGTCTTCGTTTCCTCGTCGGCCGGGTGCCCAGCTGCGGCGATCACAGCATCGACGATAGCTTCCTCGTCGATTTGCTGGCGATCGCGCAGCATACCCTTGGCCTGTTGCAAGGCACTCGCTACGTCATTATTGGGAAGCAGATCCTTGCATTCCAAAAAAGTCTTACGCAGCGCTTCGACCAGCTCGCGATTGAGTTCATCGTCGCTTCGCGTCCGTTCAACATCCAGAAACGTCGCGAAGTAGTCGGCAATCTCCGGTGCCGACTTGGTGCGATCACGTGCGGCCACCATCGCTTCGGCCCGGCCATTTACGACACGAATCAGGGCAGCTTTCTGAATCGCCTTCTTGTCGTCAATGAATGCATGAATGATCCGACGCAGCCGCTGCTGACCGTCTTCGCCTTCGGATTGCTCGATGGCTTCGCGATAATCGTATTTGATCAAGCTGTAGATACGAACATTGGCTTCATCGGCCCGCAGATCAAAGATAAAGAAGGCGCCATCGCGTGTAGTAGTTCCGTGTTGACGTGAGAACTCCCGTGATAAGTCCTGAGCACCGGCCTCGAAGGTAATCGCTCCGATGGCCATGTTTTGGAGTCGATCCCTTGAGCCGGATACTTCTTTGAACTGATAGACAGCCGCTGTATCAGTGTCCAGGATGCGGCCAATAAAGAAGTTGGCATGCTCGACCACACGGGCCGGTTGTGGGTCAAACTCCTCCTCGCCCACCACGTGCAGGATCATCGACTCAATGCGCAGCTGCCCGCGCTCGTCCTCGGTCAGAAAACCCATCGCTACCTTGCTCCCCAAATCCTTGTATGCATGCTCCACCCATTGTGGCTACGAGCACGATAGAACTGCGGTGTCTCAAAATCTGCGAACACTGGCCCTTGCCTCCCCCCTGAAGCTCGCCTGGTGCATGGCTTGCCCAGTTCCGATGAGACTGCTGCGTTTGTAGCCCGTCGCTGCGGAAAGGACAAGCGTAAATGTGGAACGCCAAGGAACCGTCCTCCCCACTCCGATCGCCATGACCGAGCATCGTTCGGTGAGCAGTGTGATTGGGTACCTCAGAAAAAATTGGCTGCGCCCGCCTAAATTAGCGATTCCGCCAAACTTGCTTGAACTGGAATAGCGTGGCCATTCGTCACAATGCCGCTGCCTTCAAAAATCCGCTTGGGGGCGATAAGCGACCTTCATTCGGACGGTCATTTAGCCGCGCCGGTCAAGTTACGCTGGGGCCCTAGATGCCAACTGTGCTGGCAACGTTTGGCCAACAAACCGGCAACCCGTGCCTCGTCAGGAGCGCCCGATTCCTGTGGCATGTGCTTTTCGAATCGAGTCTTTGACCTTGCGAGAAGCAGCGCCTTTCCTCGTGCTGCGCACCGGGTCATTCAAGAGATCCGCCCACTCCTGCATCATCGCCTTGCGCTCATCCATGTACTCAGCATGGTTGTAGCTCGCACGCACCTTGTCGCGTTCGGCGTGCGCCAGCTGACGCTCGATCACGTCTGAGCGATAGCCCATCTCATTGAGGATGGTCGACGCCGTGGCGCGGAAGCCGTGAGCCGAGAAACCGATGCTGTCCTTGCCATTGAATCCCATGCGTTCCAGTGCGCGATTCAAGGTAGTGGCAGTCATGCACTCCTTTGGCCTGCGGTAGTTCGGGAACAACGCATCACGCCCTCCCGTATAGGTCTTCAACTCACGCAACAGACTGACCGCCTGCTTCGACAATGGAACGATGTGCGGTTCCCGCATCTTCATGCGCTCTGCGGGAATCCGCCACTCGGCGTTGTCCAAGTTGAACTCCGACCACTCTGCCTTGCGAAGTTCGACAGTTCGAACAAAGGTAAGCAGCATCAGTCGTAGTGCGATTACGGTTGTGCGATACCCGCCGTACTTTCCCAGCGCTTTGGTGAAGTCGACGATCTGACTGCGTGAAAGCGGCTTGTGATGTTCGACCTTCGGGCGATGAATGGCCCCTTTCAATGCGGCGGCGGGATCGCCATCGGCGCGCAGCGTGGCAACGGCGTACCTGAAGATGGCCGAAGACCACTGGCGAACCAGCAAGGCAACCGTTTCGGCTCCCCGCCCTTCGATGCGACGGATGATTTCAAGCAGATGCGCCGCAGTCACGCTGCGAATCGGCAACCTGCCCACATGGGGAAATACATCTGACTCCAGGAACCGCTCCACCTGACGCAGGTAGTAGGGCGTCCACCCGGGAGACTTCTTGGAAATCCACTCCTTCGCAACGCCTTCGAACGTATTCGCGTTCGCAGCATGGTTCGATAGCCGTTCGGCCTGCCGGTTGTGTGAAGGATGAATACCTTGCTTGACGAGTGCGCGCGCCTTGCCGTGCTCGGTTCGTGCCTCGGCAAGTCCGATGCTCGGATACTCACCAATAGCAAAGACGTTCTCCTTGCCAGCGATGCGGTAGCGGAAACGCCAGAGCTTCACGCCCGTCGGACGCACTTCGAGATGGAGGCCGCCGCCATCCGCTAGCTTGATGGGTTTGGGACCAGGTTTGGTGTTGCGGATCTTGGCGTCAGTCAGCGACATGGTGCGGGTATCGAGCTTCGATACCCGCAACGGTACCCGCAATTTCTCTGGCTTACAACGGATGCTCGCGGACATCTATGGCATAGAAACCCTTGTTTTTAAGGCGTTCTATGCGAATACGTGGACTGCCGTGGATATGCATGGATGCCGATGCTAGTTGTCGATCATCAGGAGCATGACGGGCCTTGCCGGAATCATGGCGTATCGGCGCCAGGGGTTTCGGCATTATAGCCATCCCTTTCCAACGGCCTTGCAGGCACGACGCTGGGGCCGTCCTATATCTCGCTGCGCCGGCGCGGCGCCAGCATCGCCGCCGACAGTCCAGCGTCGGCCAGCGGCGAAGGCAATGGCCGGCCCAGCGCCAGGTTGGCGCAGGCTTCGCCCATCGCGGCGCTGGTCTGGATGCCGTAGCCGCCTTGCGCGGCGACCCAGAAGAAACCGGGCGCGTCCGGTGCGAAGCCACCGACCAGATCGCCGTCGGCGACGAAGGAGCGCAGGCCGGCCCAGCTTCGGTGCGGCCGACGGATGGTCATGGTGGTCGCTTCCTCGATCCGATGGATGCCCAGCGCGATGTCGTAGTCCTCCGGCTGCACATCGTGCGGCTCGACCGGATCGGCATTCGCGCAGGAACCGAGCAACAGGCCGGCATCGGGTTTGAAGTAGTAGCTCTCGTCGAAGCTGGTGATGAACGGCCAGTCTGCCGTGGCAAGGTTTTCCGGTGGCTCGAACACGAACGCCGAGCGCCGCTTGGGCGTGATGCCGATCGGCGCCACCCCGGCCAGCGTCGCCACCTGGTCGACCCAGGCGCCGGCGGCATTGAGAAGCAGCGGCGCGCGAAACGCCTGCACGCCGTCGTCCGCCTGCCAGCCGCCCGTGCCATGGCTGATCGCGCGGATGTCGACGTTCAGGCGTAGCTGGCCGCCACGCGCGCGCAGCCCGCGCAGGAAGCCTTGATGCAGTTCGTTGACATCGATATCGGAGGCGCCAGGCTCGTGCAGGCCGATCTGCGCCGCCTCCGGTCGAAGCACAGGCACCGCCGCCAGCAGCCGGGCTGTGTCATGCAATTCGATGTCGCGGGTGAACGGCGCGATCGCCTCGTACAGCGCCAGCACGTCGTCGACCTGCGCAGCACGGCCCAGGATGGTGGCGCCGCGCCGCGTGAGGATGGGATGGGCCGCGAAACCCGCTGGCGGCTGCGTCAGGAACGGCCGCGCGGCACGGGTCAGTGCGCGCACCTGCGGCGAGCCGTAAGTCTCGCTGAACAACGCGGCGGAGCGACCGGTCGAGTGCATGCCGGCATACGCCTCGCGCTCCAGCACCAGCACGCGCGCATGCGGTGCCATGAAATACGCGACCGAGGCGCCGGCAATGCCGGCACCGATCACGATCGCATCGAAATCGGATACATCCATATTCATGCGGTATCGCCTTGCGACTGCCGCGCCACCACGCTGGCAGCGGTGAGGTCGGCAGTGACGTTGCCCAGCGTGGCCAGCGCGTCGGGAAGAGTATCGACCGCCAGCATCAGGCCCAGCGGACTCAACGGCAGGCCCATCGACTGCGCCACCGGCAGGTTGGTCGCGATGAAAGTGACCTGACCCGGCAGGCCGACCGAACCCAGGCTAACCACCACCGCCAGCAACGCGCCGGCGACCAGCTGCGCGGTGGACAGGTCGACGCCGTACGCCCAGGCGATGAAGGCCGCCGAGGTCATGTACTGCACCGGGCTGGTCAGGCGAAACAGCGACACCGCCATCGGCAGCACCAGCGCAGTGACCTGCTGCGGATAGCCGAGCCGGCGATCCGCGCTTTCCAGCATCGCCGGCAGCGAGGCCAGCGACGATTGCGTGCTGAGCGCCACCACCTGCGCAGGCACCAGCGCGGCGGCGAACCGGCGGATCCGCTCGCCGCCGAACACCATGGCTACCGGCAACATCATCACGGTAACGGCCAGATACAAAAGGCACTCGACCAGCACATACACGCCCAGCGCACTGAGCATGCCCAACCCCGAGCGCGCGCAAACCGACAGGATCAGCGCGAACACGCCCAACGGCGCGGCCCACAGCACCCAGCGCACGATCACGATCATCGCGTCGGCGATCGCCTGGAAGAATTCCATCAGCAGCGCACGCTGCGCCGGTGCGATCCGGGTCAACGCGAAACCGAGGAACAGGGCGAACACCACCAGCGGCAGCATCGCACTCTGCGCGGCGGCCATGATCGCGTTGTTCGGCACGATGGCGGTAAGCGCGTCGGCCCAGCTGACCGGGGCCGCCAGCGCGGCCGACGGTACCGCCGCATGGCCGAGTGCCGCGATCAACGCCGGATTGTGCGGAAACAGCGCGAATACCAGCGGCGCCGCCAGCGCGGCGAACAGGGCGCCGCCGGTCAGCACCACGATGAACACCACGATCGCGCGCCGCGCGATGCGGCCCGAAGCCGCCGCGTCGGTGGCGGTATTCACGCCAACCACCACCAGCGCCAGCACCAGCGGCACCACGGTCATCTGCAATGCGTTCAACCACAGCTTGCCGATCGGCTGCGCCACATTGGCCACCTGCAGCGCCAGCGCCGGATTCCAGCCGACCAGCAGCAGGCCGATCAACGCGCCGGCGGCCAGTCCGGTAAGCACGCGCGAGGTGGCGCTCACGGTGCGGTGTCCGTCGCGGCGATCGCCGGCAACTGCCAGTCCGTGCGCAAACGCTCGTATTCGCGCTGCGGCAGCAGTACGAAGATCGGCTCGTCTTCCGGCCGCAGCCAGGCCAGCAACGACTGCATCACCGACGGCGTCATCGCCGTGCAGCCGGCGGTCGAATCCGTCGGCGACTTCCACAGGTGCGCGAAGATGCAGCTGCCCGCCTGCGGTTTCGCCTGTGGATTCTGTTCGATCACGAACCCCATGCGGTAGCGCTGGTCACCGTCGAGGTGCAGGTCGCGCCGCATCGGTTCGGTGGAACCCTTCACCGCGTCGGCGCCGACCACGTTCGCATCGACGATGCGGTTGTAGTGCGCCGCGCCGCTGACGTCGACGCAGTACTCGGTGGCGTTGAGTGCGAGATACGGCATCGCCGTGTCGACGCTGGCGGCGTAGCCGAAGGTATCGCCGATGCGGAACACACCGGCCGGGCTGCGGTTGTCGCCTTCATGCTTGACCGGTCCGCCACGCTGCGGCGCGTTCAATCCCAACCCCCAGCCGGCGCCGGTCTTGCCGATCGTGACCGGCGCGGCCACGCCGGCCGCGACCCAGCCATGCGCGCCGCGCGTAAACGTCCGCAGCACGCCATGGTCGGTGTCCCAGTCGGCGACCGTGACCAGCACCAGCTGGCGCGATGACTGCCACTGGCTGGTCTCGCTGGCCTTCAGGTCGCGCCCGGCACATCCGGCCAGGGTTGCCAGCGCCAGCGCGAGACCCACGGCGCGTGAACGGGAGTAGCGTCGAAAAACCATGCATGCATGCCTGCAAAGTGGGGTTACGGCTCCAGCATCAGCTGGATGCGGTCGAGATTGGCCAGCAGCTGTGCGTGGCGGTCCTCGTGTCCTTCGCACAGCAGCACGAACACGCCGTCCAGCAGATGCTGCAGCGCCGACTGGTACAGCAGCGGCTGGATGTACGGCTGCTCGTCGTGCGCCGACACCACCAGCGCGATATCGGCCAGCGTGCGCAGCGGGTTGGCGGTATGCCGCGTTACCGTGATCACCTGGCCGCGGCGCTCGCGGAAGTAGCGGCTGATCTTGCACAGCGCCGGATGGTTGCCATGTTCGGAGAACACCAGCAGCACATCGCCCGGACTTGCCGCCGAAACGTTCGCCGTCATCCGTGCGGTGTCGAAGTTGTGCACGGCGAGAATGCCCAGCAACGACAGCTTCAGCGCGAAGCCGCGCGCATAGATGTCGTCCTCCCCCAGACCGAAGATGAAGACCTTGCCGTTCTTGCCGGCCCGGCCGATCGCATCGGCCACGGCCTGGATCGTCTCCGGCGGATTGATCAGCCGGGTCGCCTCCTCGGCCTCGGACTTGCGCCGCCAGAGGTTGCCGGCGAGTGAAGTGTCGGACTCGCTGGCCCGCGCCGTGGCCAGCTGCGGCGTGTCGCCATTGTCGGCGCGCGCATTCGCCTCGCCGACGGAATACTTGAGGTCCGGATAGCCCTTGAAACCCAGCTTCTGGGTGAACTTCACCACGCTGGACTGGCTGATCCCCAGCGCGTTGGCCAGTTGCTGCGAAGAGTAATCGCGCAGCAGCTGCGCGTTCTCCAGGATGAAGTCGGCAATGCGCCGCTCCACCGCCGACATCTGGTCGCGCTCCGAACGGATTTTGACCAGCGCCGACATCAGGATTCGATCCTCTCCAGCCCGCGGATCTCGCGTATGCCCAGGCCGGGCGCATCCGTCACCGAGATTTCCGATTCGTTGAAGATTACCCCACCGTCGACCGGATTGAACTGGCACAGCGACGGACCGTCGAGGTCGATCTTGGTGATCACGTTCGACTTGGCCACGGCCACGTGCACCGCCGCCGCCACGCTGATGCTGGTCTCCAGCATGCAGCCGATCATGCACTCGACGCCGTGCATGGCCGCGATGTCGGCGATGCGGATCGCGTTGGAGATGCCGCCGGTCTTCATCAGCTTGATGTTGATGATGTCGGCCGCGCGCAGGCGGATCAGCTCGATCACTTCCATCGGGCCGAACACGCTCTCGTCGGCCATCACCGGCGTGTGCACGCGTTCGGTGACGTAGCGCATGCCCGCCAGGTCGCGCGCCTTCACCGGCTGCTCGATCAGCTCCAGCTTGATGCCGGCGTCCTCCAGCGTCTGCAGCGCGTACACCGCCTGCTTGGCGGTCCAGCCCTGGTTCGCGTCCAGCCGCAGCAGCGCGCGCCCTTCCACCGCCGCGTAGATCGCCTTGACCCGTTCGATGTCGACGCCGATGTCCTTGCCGACCTTGATCTTCAGCGACTCGAAGCCGCGCTCCACCGCGGAGACGGAGTCCGCCACCATCTTGTCGATGTAGTCGACGCTGATGGTGATGTCGGTGGTGATCACCGGATCGCCGCCGCCGAGCAGTTTATACAGCGGTGCGTTGTAGAGCTGGCCCCACAAGTCGTAGATCGCGATTTCCACCGCCGCCTTCGCGCTGGTGTTCTTCTCCATCGTGCCCTGGATCAGCTGGGTGAGGTGATTGAGCTCGGCGATATCCTGGCCGATCAGGCGCGGCGAGATGTAATGGCGGATCGCGTCGATGATCGAGCCGTGGGTATCGCCGGTAATCACTGCCGTGGCCGGCGCTTCGCCGTAACCGACGTGGCCGCTGTCGGTATGCACCATCACCACGATGTCCTCGACCGTGTTGACCGTGCGCAGCGCGGTCTTGAACGGCGTCTTCAGCGGCACCCGCAGCATGCCGAACTGGATGTCGGTGATTTTCATTGGCAAGCCTTCATGGAATCCGTGTCCTTGTTTCTTCTTGATGCAAGCAGCGGCGGGCTCAGCGGCGAATGCGCACGATGCTGGTCATGCGGTCGACGAACGTCTGGCGGTCGTTGAACAGCATCGGCAGCAGCGGAGTCACCGACACGGCGTTGAGCTTGATGTGCGCGATGCCGCCGTCGCTCTTGCGGTAGCTCATGCCGCCCACGTCGTGGATCACGTAGGGCTGGGAGCCGATCTGGCCGATCACCATCATCACGTGGCCGGGAATGTAGACCAGGTCGCCCACCTGCAGCTCATGCGCTGCCTGGATGCGCGCCTCGCGGCTGTCCTTGTCGGTGAACAGCCGATGCTCCAGCGCCGGGCTGATCGCCTGCTTGCTGGTGTTGCGCGGCATCTGCACGCCCATGCTGCGGTATACATCGGAAACGAAGCCGCTGCAGTCGCGGCCGTCGTAGGCATGGCCCCAGCCGTAACGCTCACCGAGGAACTTGAACGCCTGGCGGATGATGTTGGCCGGCGTCAGCGGAAGGTAGTCGCTCGCCGTATCGGTGTTCTTCTGCAGCAGCGCCGGAGTGAACTGCAGCTTGCCGGCGGCATCGCGCAGCGGCAGCTGCAACGTGTACGCCGCATACGGCGTCTGTCCGTTGACCGGCTGATCCGCGGGCAGATCGGTCTGCAGCGGCACGCGGGTGCTCATGTCCAACTGCAGCTGCGAAACGCCAGGCACCTCGCGCGTGAACACGGTGCGTTCGGTGGCGCCGGTGATCACCCGATACGGCGTCTTGTCGGCATAGCCGAAGACCTGCGCGGCACTGCCTTCGGCCACGTTCTCCTTCTCGGTCCATGCGGCATAGCGCGGACTCACCACGAACAGCCAATGGCCATCGCGGCTGGCGTGCACGATCGCCACCGGCACGCCGGGAAACTCGGCGGTTTCCTGGAAGCGGTCGATGTCGGTGTCGCCCTTCGAACTGAATACGCGCAGTCGGGTCGGAAGCGTACGCAACGACGCGCGCTGCACCACCAGGCCGTAACGCGTGCTCTGCTGCGCGGGAATGTCGGACAGCGCGAGATTGTCGATCAGCGCATCCAGCGTGGCGGCGGGCACCGGCTTGCCGTCGACGTCGTACAGCTGCCGCGTCGGCCGCTCGGACAGCTGGTCGATCCAGCCGGCCACCTGCTCGCGCATCAAGATCTTCGGCAGTGCGTGCAGGTCGTGCATCGAGCTGTCGATCTGCAGCAGCTTCGCGTTCTCCGCGTCGATCTGCGCACGATCGAGGATCACGCGATCGGGCTGCTTCTGCAGGCCGATCCAGTACGCCGGGGTGAGCTGCGCATCGCTCACGCCCATCACGCCCGAAGGCGGGATCGTCAGTGCCGGCGCGACATCACGCGCCTGCAGCGGCATGGCGGCGAGACCGAGCGTCAGCATACTTGCGGCGAACAGGGGAAAGCGCATCTTCATGGTCCTTGGTCGAGACTGCATCACGGGCTGGCCAGCGCCGACAACACCGACGCCACCAACAAGCCGAAACCGGTGCCGAGGATATAGCCCAGCAAGGCCAGCAGGACGCCGACCGGCACCAGCGCTCGCGAATAGCTCGCGGCCAGCACCGGCGTGGCGGCGACGCCACCGATCTGCGCCAGTGACGAGATGCCACAAAGGTAGAGGTCGAAACGGAACAGCTTGGCGAAACCCACCAGCAGCACCGCATGGATCGTGATGATCGTGGCGCCGCACAACAGGTACAGCGGCGCCGCGGCGATGCCCTGGAAATTGCTCTGCGAAGCAAGCACGGCGACCACGCTGATCAGCAGCGCGCTGGAAATCTTGCCCGCACCGGGAAACCGCGCCAGCGGCGTGTGCGCCACCAGCAGCCCCGCGGCGGTGGCCAGCATAATCGTCCAGGTAGTTCCGCTGATCATGCTGGAAACCGGCAGCCAGTCCGACACCCAGCCCGACAATGCAGCCACCGCCAGCGCCATGCCCAGCCATAGCAGCACGCTGTCGTAGGTGGTCGGTCCGCTGGCCGGCGTTTCCGCCACCGCCATGTCGCCGCTGGATTCGGCCCCGGTCCAGCGGTTGAATGCCGGCGCCAGTCGCGCCACCGAGAACAGCACCACCACCCACATCGAGTAGCACAGCGCATCGGTGAGCAGCGACATCGCCAGGTGCTGATCGGACATGCCGATTGCCTGCTTCACCGCGATCATGTTCGCGGTGCCGCCCATCCAGCTGCCCGACAGCGCGGCCAGCGGCTGCCATGCGTCGCCCGGTAGCCAATGCCGGTACAGCAGGTAAGTGCCGATGAAGGCAATGAACAAGGCGATCCCGGCGCAAGTGAATACGCCCAGCACGCGCGGTCCGAGTCGCCAGATCGCGCGCAGGTCGCAATTGATCATCAGCAGGAACAGCAGTGCCGGCACCATGTGCGCGGTGAGCATCGATTGTGCGTCGTGGATCTCGCCATTGACCTGCCATAGCCCCGACACCGCCAGCGTCGTCACCAGCAGGTAGGTGAGCACGATCGGCGGCAACACGGAAAAGATGCGCCAGTTGAAGCGCCGCTCGACCGCGGGAAACAGGCCGGCGGCCAACAACATCACCGCCAGATAAGGCCAGACCGTGTGGATCACGTGCATCCCCTTGTGGGTGGTTCGCGGACCTGCGCAAACCGTGGTTTCCGCCGTCAAGGAATATCTGATTCTTTTCTAATTGAATTGAAGCATAAATTATTGACCGCCAATTGCAAGCGTGTTACACAGCGCTTTCAGGGGATTCGAATTGGGGACGCCGATCGATGGATACGCTGTTGCCTGTCGCGCCGAGATTACGCCGCCGTGGTCATGGGCTGCGCGTCATCGCATCCCCGCTCGCCCTACTGCTTGCCCTGCTGCTCGGCATCCAGTCGGCATCGGCCAACGATAGCGGAAGCAGCAAGACCGCCCCCATCATCGCCCAGATCGACGCCGGCCACTTCAAGGCCGCCGACGCGGCGATCACTGCCGCGTTGGCGCAACCGGGCCTGTCCGCCGAGACAAAAACCGCGCTCGCGTTCCAGCGCGAACGCATGCGCCGCATCCTGCTCGACTTCACGCTCAGCGCCGACCAGGTCAAGGCGCGCGTGCGCAAGGAAATTCCCGACCTGACCGATGCCGAGTTCGCGAAGTGGGATGCAGCCGGCCTGTTCGAACATCAAGTCATCGACGGCAGGACGCTCTACTTCAAGCGTTCGCCGGGCAACCTGTTCCGGCTCAGCCCGGAGGCGGTGGCGCGGCGCGCCGTGCAGACACCGATCACCGACGGCCCGATGGAGTCGTTGAACGAGCATCAGCGGGCGATCTACCACGCGGCACTCACCGAACATCGCAGCAGCGTGCTGCCGCAGCGCGTGCGCATGACCCAGACGCTCACCGTCAACGCCGACACGGTGCCCGCCGGCGAAACCGTGCGCGCCTGGATTCCTTATCCGCAGGCGGTACCGGGGCAGCAGGAGGACATCCGCTATGTCGGCAGCGTGCCGGCGCAGCATCAGATCGCAGCGACGACGGCACTGCAGCGCACCGTGTATCTGGAAAAACCCGCGGTGGCCGGGCAGAAGACGGTGTTCTCGGTGACCTACGAGCTGACCCTGCTCGCGCAATACCACGCGATCGATCCGGCCAAGGTGCAAGCGGAAAGCATCACGCCGGAACTGGCGCCGTTCGTGGCCGAACGCGCACCGCACATCGTGTTCACCGATGCCATGCGCGCGTTCTCGCGCAAGGTCGTCGGCGATGAGAAGAACCCGTACCGCATCGCGCAGAAACTGTTCATAGCGGTCGACCGCATTCCGTGGGCCGGCGCGCGCGAATACTCCACGATCTCCAATATCAGCGACTACACGCTGCATGCCGGCCACGGCGACTGCGGCCAGCAGACCCTGCTGCTGATGACCTTGCTGCGGCTCAACGGCATTCCCGCGCGCTGGCAGTCGGGCATGGTGTTCTCCGACGACGGCAGCGGCTACAACAACATCCACGACTGGGGCTACCTCTATCTGCCGCCCTACGGCTGGGTGCCGATGGATGTCACCACCGGCCGGCTGCATCCGGGCCCCGGCGACGACAAGGCGCTGGAGTGGTTCTACCTCGGCGGCCTGGACAATTACCGCCTCGCCTTCAACAACGACTTCGGGCGCGCCTTTCAGCCGCCCAAGCAGCATTTCCGTTCCGACGACGTGGACTCACAGCGCGGCGAAGCCGAGTGGAAGGGCGGCAACCTCTACTTCGACCAGACGGACTACGACTTCAAGTGGCAGATCCTGCCGGCGACGCAAGGACGCAACAACAAGTAATCAGCAGCTTTCATAAACATGGCATCGACGGCGTCGATGGGGGAGATCGCGAGATGAGCAGTACTCGGACATTGCGCAGGACCGTACTTTGCATGGCGCTGTGCCTCGGCCTTTCGTCGCTGGCGGTGCCGGCGGCATTTGCAGGCAACAACGATGGCTCGGTGGTAGGCCATACCGCCGCCAGCGCGGTGGTCACGGTGTCCAACGCCGATACCGGATTCACCCGCACCGTCACCGCCGACGCAAAAGGCAACTACCGCTTCCCGTTCCTGCCGGTGGGCACTTATACCCTGCAGGCCAACAGCGGCGGCGCGCCGGTCGGCGAACCGGTCCATGTCACGGTCAGTCTGGGCAATGCCACCACCGTCAACGTCGGCTCCACACCCACTTCCGGCACAACGCTCGAGGCGATCAATGTCAGCGGCACGATCCTGCCCGGCGTCGATGTCACCTCGACCGAATCGGCCACCAACGTCACCCGCGAACAACTGGCCCGGTTGCCGGTCGACCAGAACATCACCTCGGTGGCGGTACTGGCGCCGGGCGTCAACAAGGGTGTGGCCGGCTTTGGCGGCATCTCGTTCGGCGGTTCGTCGGTGGCGGAGAACTCGTTTTACGTCAACGGCCTCAACGTCACCGACTTCTACAACCGTAACGGCTTCTCCTCGGCACCGTTCGCGTTTTACCAGGAGTTCCAGGTGAAGACAGGCGGCTACTCGGTCGAGTTCGGCCGCACCACCGGCGGCGTGATCAACGCGGTCACCCGCTCGGGCACCAATGAGTTCAAGTTCGGCACCGAGATCACGCTGGAGCCAGGCAACTGGCATTCGCGCGCCGACGATCACTATCGCGCCGACGGCACACGCTATCTCACCCAGAGTCGTGACCAGGACTCGCTGGTTAAGCTCAACGCCTATGCGTCCGGTCCGATCATCAAGGACAAGCTGTTCTTCTTCGCGATGTACGAGGCGCGTGGCGCCACGCCGCACAATACTGACGATGCCGGCGCCGTATTCACCGCCAACAACGCCAACACCGGTTTCTGGGGCACCAAGCTCGACTGGCATATCAACGACAGCAACCTGCTCGAGTTCATGGCGTTCTCGGACAAGGACAAGAACGTCGGCGACGTCTACGACTACGACTACGACACCAACACGATCGGCAAGAAGACCAACGAGATCTATACCGATACGGGCGGCAAAAACTGGAACCTCACCTGGACCAGCTACCTCACTAGCGACCTGTCGATGAAGTTGATGTATGGCCGCAACGATCGCGAGTCGTTCAACCGGGGCCTCAGCGATCTGGAATGCAATCGAGTCGCCACCGACGGCAAGATTGCGCTGCCGCCAGGCAATGTCGCCCTCGGCTGCACCACCAACTCTTCGGTCAGCAAGCGCAACGACATCCGCAAGCAAGGCCGCGCCGACTTCGAGTGGACACTGGGCGAGCACCTGCTGCGCTTCGGCTTCGATCACGAGCAGAACACTTCCGACTACAACCGCTACTACACCGGCCCCGGCGCGATCTACTACAACGTCTACAAGGCGGCACCCGGCTCCTCGATCTCCAATCCGAATGGCGGCGGGGTGATTCCGCCGGGCTATACCGGCTATGTGCGCGCGCGCCGTTACCAGATTGCCGGCAACTTCGAGACCACCAACTCGGCCTACTACATCGAGGACAACTGGCAGGTCACTCCCAATCTGCTGCTGAACGCGGGCCTGCGCGACGATGGCTTCGACAACAAGGCCGGCGATGGCAAGAGCTACATCAAGATGAACAACATGATCGCGCCGCGCCTGGGCTTTTCGTGGGACGTGACCGGCGACGGCAAGACCAAGCTGTTCGGCAACCTTGGCCGCTACTTCCTGCCGGTGGCCAACGTGATCAACATCAAGCAGGCGGGCGGCCTGCTTGATGAGCGTACTTACTACGCGTTCGGCGGTTGGCAGATCAAGGACCGCAACGGCTCGCAATACGCAGTACCCATCCTCGGTCCGCAACTGGGCGGCGTGGACACCTCGCAGGGCAATGGCACGGTCGGCGACCTGCGTTCCGAGGTCGATCACAAGATGGACCAGGTCTATCAGGACGAAGCGATCCTCGGCTTCCAGCAGATGATCGACGACAAGTGGTCGTGGGGCGTCAGCGGTACCTACCGCCGGCTGCATAACGCGATCGACGACATGGAGATCAGCGCCACCGCCCAGTGCGGCCCAAACGGCTATGTCGGTTGGGTGATGGCCAATCCCGGGTCGAAGGTGCAAGTGTGGGGCGATACCAATTGCGACGGCAAACCGGACGGCTATCTCACGGTCGATACGTCGAAGGAAGGCTGGGCGATGTATCGCCAGGACGGCGTCGACGCCAATGGCGACCCGATCATGACCTACATCGGCCAGCGCGGCTGGGTGAAACCGAAGCGCACCTATTCGGCAGTGGAGTTCCAGATCGACCGCGCGTGGGACGAGAAGTGGGCGCTCAACGCGTCCTACACCCTGTCGTGGAGCCGCGGCAATGCGGAAGGCCCGGTGAATTCGGACACCAACTTCGACGACACCGGCCGCACCGAGAACTTCGATGATCCGTTCGTGAACTTCGGCGGCGATGGTTACCTGCCGAACGACCGCCGCCACCAATTCAAGCTGCGCGGCACCTACGCCATTACTCCGCACTGGCAGATCGGTGCCGATGTGCAGGCGCTTTCCGGCACGCCGATTACCGGCTTCGGCGTGGGCAACCCGTTCGACGCCACCAACTACCACAGCTACTACACCTGCGTGCAGAACTGCACGTCGGACTTCTCCGCGCAGCGCGTCTATGTGAGCTCACCGCGCGGCAAGTACGGCCGCACGCCGTGGACCTACAACCTGGGTGCGAGCATCAGCTACCTGTTGCCGATCGGCGACAAGGGCCGCTTCAAGGCCAAGCTGGCGGTATATAACTTGCTCAATTCCCAGCGCAAGCTCAACGTCGACCAGGATCTGCAGACCACCATCGGCAATGGCACCAGCGATACTTTCGGCGATGGCATCAGTTTCCAGGCGCCGCGCTTCACCCAGCTCACGGTAAGCATGGATTTCTGACCTACTTCCCCCGTCGGCGACCCGCTGGATGGCGGGCCGCCCCTTTTTCACCCGGATAGATGCATCCCGCCGGGCAGTGGACATGACGCGGGAAGATGACTGTGCAGCCGATGATAAAGACGAACGACGCCACTTCAGAGCAAGCCGATCACCTGTTTTTCGATGGCGTCGACCTGCAGTTGCTGGCACAACGAATCCCCACACCGTTTCATGCTTATTCGACGACCGCGATCCGCCAGCGCATCGGCGGCCTGCAAGCCGCGATGAGCGGTCTCGACGCCACCATTTGCTACGCGGTCAAGGCCAACCCGAACCTTGCCATTCTGCAGTTGATGGCGAACGCCGGCGTCGGCGCCGACATCGTCTCGGTCGGGGAACTGCGCCGCAGCCTGCACGCGGGCATGCCACCCGAACGCATCGTGTTTTCCGGCGTCGGCAAGAGCGCGGACGAAATCGCCGGTGCACTGACCGTCGGCATCCATCGCTTCAATGTCGAATCGCACGATGAACTGCTTACGTTGCAGCAGCTTGCCAGGACACAAGGGGTGACGGCCCGCGCCGCGGTCCGCATCAACCCCGATGTCGACGCGCATACCCACGCCAAGATCTCCACCGGCAAATCGGAAAACAAGTTCGGCGTGAGCATCGACGAGGCGCGCCAATGGTTCGCCGAACGCAGTCTGTTGTCGCACGTGCAGCTCGATGGCCTGCACGTGCACATCGGCTCGCAGATCCTCACGCTGGAACCGTTCCGCCTGGCGCTGCAGCGGGTGGCCGCGTTCCGGCACGAGCTCGAGCAGGCCGGCCATCCGGTCAACAGCATCGATGTCGGCGGCGGCCTCGGCGTGTGTTATCGGGCCGGCGAGGACCATCCCGTCGCCGCCGCCGATTATGTCGCCGTGATCCGCGAGGCGCTGGCCGGCTATCACGGGCGCCTGCTGCTGGAGCCCGGCCGCTACCTGGTCGCCGAGGCCGGCGTGCTGTTGACTCGCGTGATCCGCGTCAAGCCGGGCATCGAACGCCAGTTCCTGGTGCTGGACGCAGCGATGAACGACCTGCAGCGGCCCAGCCTGTACGACGCCTGGCACGACATCGTGCCCGTATCGGACGAACCGCGGCCGCTGACCACTTACGACATCGTCGGCCCGGTGTGCGAGACCGGCGACACGTTCGCGCGCAACCGTGCGATGCCCGAATGCATGGCCGGCGACCTCTTGCTGATCAAGGCCACCGGCGCGTACGGTGCGTCGATGGCTTCCACCTACAACTCGCGGCCGCTGGCGCCCGAGGTGCTGCTGAACCAGGGCCGCTACGCCGTGGTGCGCCGCCGTCAGCACTTCGAGGAAATGATTGCCGGCGAACAACCGGCCCGTCACTGGGAAACGACATGAATCCGATCGTACGCCTCGCCACCTGCGCTGCCTTGACCTTGTGTACTGCGCTTCCCGCGCATGCTGTACAACGTCAGGCCGAACAAGGTCAGGCCGAGCGGGATCCACCGATCACCATCGACACCCATGTCGACATCCCGTTCTCGTACATGCGCGAGCCGCGATTCGACGTGGGCAAGCCCACGCCGCTGCTGGTCGACCTGGGCAAGATGGAGCGCGGCGGGCTCGATGCCGCGTTTTTCGTGATCTGGGTGCCGCAGGGGCCGTTGACCGCGGCAGGCTACGCCAAGGCAGTGGACCAGGCCGGGCAGAAGTACGACGGCATCGGCCGCATGCTGATGCAATATCCCGACCGCATCCGCCTGGCCACCACGCCTGAGCAATTGCTGGCCAACCACCAGGCCGGCCTGCTGTCGGCCACCATCGAGATCGAGAACAGCTACTCGCTCGGCCATGACATCCATCGCCTTGATGCGGCTTTCGATCGTGGTGCGCGCTCGGTCGGGCTGGTGCATGTAGGCAACAACGACCTGTGCAGCAGTTCGCTGCCTGACACGAAACACGGCGAGCCGGCGATGAACAGCACCGGCGACACCGGCATGAGCGATTTCGGCCGCGCCGTAGTGAAGCGGGCCAATCAGCTCGGCATGCTGGTCGACATCTCGCACGCTTCGGATGCCTGCGTGCGCGACGCGCTCAACGTGTCCTCGGCACCGATCTATGCCTCGCATTCCGGTGCCCGCGCCGTGCTCGATCATCCGCGCAACCTGCCCGACGACCTGCTGCGCGCGATCGCCGCCAAGGGTGGCGTGGTGCAGGCGGTGGCGTACAAGGAATTCCTGAAAAAAGATCCGGGTCGCGAAGCGGCCGAAAAGAAGTTGCAGGCCGCCGTGGCGAAGCAGGCAGGCGACAAGGAATACGACAGCGATAAACACGACTACCTGCCTGCAATGGACAAGGGCATGGCGGAGATCCAGAAGAAATTTCCGCTGCCCACGCTGGACGACTACATGAACCAGATCCAGCACATGGTGAAGGTCGCCGGCATCGACCACGTCGGCATCGCCTCGGATTTCGACGGCGGCGGCGGCATCACCGGCTGGGCCAACGCCAGCCAGACGCGCAACGTCACCGCCGCCTTGCGCAAGCGCGGCTTCAGCGACGCCGACATCGCCAAGCTGTGGGGCGGCAACCTGCTGCGCATGTGGCGCGAGGTGGAGCGCGATGCCGAACATCATTGAGTCGCGTGCCATGTGTCTCATATCGAAGCGCCCCCTCACCCCTACCCTCTCTCCCCCGGCACAGCCGAGGCAGCGGGTTGTGACCGGAGGGAATCCCTTGTGGAGGGTGAGAGGGCGCTCCTTGCTTCTCATCGCCGCGCTGATCCTGACCGCCACCACAGCCCATGCCAGCAAGTCTCCCGTTGCAAATCCCGAAACCAAGACCTTCGACAAGATCGTCGACGACACCATCGCGCGCTATCACCTGCCCGGCATCGCCGTCGGCGTGATCGAGAACGGCCAGGTCGTGTACGTGCGTACCGCCGGCGAAACGGTGGCGGGCTCGGGGCAGAAGATCACGCCGCAGACGCTTTTCAAGATCGCCTCCAACAGCAAGGCGATGACCACCGCCCTGCTCGGCCGCCTGGTCGACCAGGGCAAGCTGCACTGGGACGACCCGGTGACGAAATACCTGCCGCAGTTCCGCATGCACGATCCGTGGGTGACCGCGAACATGCGCGTCGCCGATCTGCTCACCCATTCCAGCGGGCTGCCCCAGGGTGGCGGCGACCTGATGCTGTGGCCGGAGCCGAATGCGTTCACCCGTGCCGACATCATCCACGGACTGGCCTATATCAAGCCGGGCTACGGCTTCCGCTCGCAATACCAGTACGACAACCTCCTCTACGTAGTGGCCGGCGAAGTGGCCGCTGCCGCAGGCGGTGCGTCCTACGAGACGCTGATGCATCGCGAGGTGTTCGAACCGTTGGGGCTTTCGCGCTGCCAGGTCGGCGAATGGAACCGCGACGCCGTCGGCAACGTGGCGCAGCCGCATCGCCGGGATGGCAACGGCAACGTGGCGATCCGCGAAGACGCGGAGGTGATCCCGGCGATCACCTCTGCGCCCGCCGGCGGCATCCGCTGCGACCTCACCGACATGCTCAGCTGGGCGCGCAACTGGCTGGTGCCCACGCCGGCGCAGCTGGCCTGGCTGTCGCCGGCGCAGCGGCAGATCCTGCAGGCGCCGCACATGCTGATCCCGGTGCCAGCGCTGCGTCGCACGTGGGACCACTCACACGTGATGGCCTACGGCTACGGCTGGCGCATGACCGATGTCGATGGCGAGTGGAACGTGTGGCATACCGGCACGCTGACCGGCATGTACTCGATGCTGGCGCTGCTGCCGGATCGCCGCAGCGGTTTCGTGTTCATGATCAACGGCGACGCTGACGAGGCGCGCGCGGTGCTCGGCGAAGTGCTGACCAAGCACTTCACCGCTCCCGGCGAACGGCGCGACGTGAACTGGTATGCCGATGCGCTGGACAGCATGGCCAGGCAGCATGCGGCAACATCCGCCATGCCCGATACCGCGGCGCAGCGACCGGCGGATCCCGCCGAACTGGCGACATGGACGGGCATCTATCGCGATCCGTGGTTCGGCGATATCTCGCTGTGCCCGCGCGAGGGGACAGTGCGTTTTGCCGCTATCAAGTCGCCGAAACTGGCCGGCACGGTGATGCGCCTGGGCGCGCGCTACCTGGCGCACTGGGACGACTCGGGCGAGCTGGATGCGTGGCTGGATTTCCATGCCGCCCGGGACGGTCAACCGATCACGCTGCGCATGGCCAAGCTCGATCCGAAAGGTGACTTCAGCTCCGATTACGAAGATCTCGATCTCCAGCGCATCGGGGACTGCCACCAATGAACTCCTCAAAGAACACCCGCAGGAGCGCACCCCGTGCGCGATGCCCTGATGTCGATGGCCCGGAAAAGCTTCGCGCACAGGGTGCGCTCCTACAGAGCCGCCTGCTGGCCATGTTTGCGCTGCTCGTCGCCATCGGCGGAACCGGCCGCACCCATGCGGCGGAGCAGCCGCCCGCGCTGTCGCCGGCAAAGACCGCCGCGGCGGCCGGCCTGGTAGATATCCGCACACTGGTTCCGGACATCGCCGAGGACATCAAGTACGCCGGCCGCGACAATTTCGTGGGCGCACCGGTCGATGGCTATCGCGCGCCGAAGTGCTTCCTGCTGCGTCCGGTCGCCGAGGCACTGGCCCGCGTCGAGCACGATCTGCGTGCGCAGCACCTGCGCCTGAAGATCTGGGATTGCTACCGCCCCGCTCGCGCCGTAGCCGATTTCGTGCGCTGGGCGCACGACCTCGGCGATCAGCGCACGAAGGCGCAGCACTATCCGGCGCTGGACAAGTCGAAGCTGCTCGGCGACTACATCGCACCCGTCTCCGGCCACAGCCGCGGCGGCACGGTCGACCTCACGCTGGAACGTTGCGCGGCCGACGATAAGCACTGCGAACCGCTGCAAATGGGCACCGACTTCGACTACTTCGGCGTGCGCGCGAATACCGACACACCCGGCCTCACGCCACAGCAACGGGAGAATCGGTCGCTGCTGCGCCGTGCGATGGAGCGCGGCGGTTTCCAGAACTATCCGCTCGAATGGTGGCACTACACCTTCGCGCAGGAACCCACGCCGCACACGATCTACGACGTGCCGGTGCAATGAAGCAGACCGTACCTGCGCATACCTACCCGGAGGTTCTGCCATGCACAGGCTGACCGCTTTGCTCGCTTCGATGATCTTCCTCGCCGGCACCGCCGGCTGCACGAACCGCACGGCCGCGGTCGATCGCCTGATGCAGAAATACGACGGCGACGTTCCCGGCGCCTCGCTGCTGATACTCAAGGATGGCAAGCCGCTGGTCCGCCGCGGCTACGGCCTGGCGAATCTCGAACAGCACGAGAAGGCTTCGCCGGCCACCAATTACCGACTGGCTTCGGTGACCAAGCAGTTCACCGCCGCGGCGATCCTGCTGCTGGCCCAGGATGGCAGGCTGAAGCTGGACGATTCGATACGTCACTGGCTGCCGTCGCTGCCGGCGAACACCGACAAGGTGACCTTGCGCGAGTTGCTGAGCCACACCGGCGGCCTGATCGACTACGAGGACTTGATACCTGCCGGCACCACCGAACAACTCAACGACAACGACGTGCTGCGCATGCTGTCGGCCACGCCGAAAAGCTACTTCACACCGGGCTCGGCGTATCGCTACAGCAACTCCGGCTATGTGCTGCTGGGCCTGGTGGTGGAGCAGGCTTCGGGCGAAAGCCTGCCGGCCTTTCTGCAACAGCGCATCTTCCGGCCGCTGCACATGGATCACACGTTGCTGTATGTGCGCGGCAGCCCCGAGGTCAGCCATCGCGCCTATGGATACAGCGAGGAGAACGGCGCGTGGAAGCGCACCGACCAGGACGTAACCAGTGCTACCCGGGGCGACGGCGGCATCTATTCCTCGATCGACGACATGGCCAAGTGGGACGCCGCGCTATACGACGACCGCCTGCTCAGCGACGCCTCGCGCAAGGTCGCCTTCAGCCCGCATGCGAAAGTCACCGGCGAACCGTACGAGGCCAGCTACGGTTCCGGCTGGCGCATCACCGGCGATACGCTATGGCATTCGGGCGAAAGCATCGGCTTCCGCAACGTGATCGTGCGCTGGCCGCGGCAGCACCTCACCGTGATCCTGCTCAGCAACCGCAACGATCCGGAGCCCTACCGCACCGCGCTGTCCATCGCCGAACCGTTCCTGCACTGAGGGCTCGGCTGTACTACTGAAAAGCCCTGGTTGGGAGTCGTCGCTGATGCGTCATCCGTTTGATCTGCTGCCCACGAACCCCCGCGTTGCTTGGCGTAGCGCGTTGCTGGCGCTGATTCTCTTGCTCGCCGCCTGCGCCCACGCTCCGCCGCGCAATCCGCTGGCGACATGGGTGCCTTCGCCCAACCACGACGTCCGCCGGCCGGTGCTGATCGTGCTGCATTTCACCAACCAGAACTCCGCACAGGCAAGCCTGGATACCTTGCGCACGAAGAACAGCGGCGGTCCAGTGAGCTCGCATTACCTGATCGGCAGCGACGGGCAGATCTACCAGCTGGTATCCGACCAACTGCGCGCTTGGCACGCCGGCTCGGGGCATTGGGGCACGATCACCGACGTCAACTCCGCCTCGATCGGCATCGAGCTGGACAACGATGGCGCCACGCCGTTTGCGCAGCCGCAGATCGCGAGCCTGCTGCGCCTGCTTGGTGACCTCACTGGGCGACTGCATATTCCGCGCACGCAGATCGTCGGCCATGAGGACTTCGCACCTACCCGCAAGGACGATCCGGGTCCGCTGTTCCCATGGCAGCAACTGGCCGATGCCGGCTTCGGCCTGTGGCCGCTGACGCCGCTGGTCGATCCGCCGGCCGGCTTCGATCCCTGGATGGCGCTGGGCCTGGTCGGCTATCCGCTGGAAGACCGCACCGCCGCCGTGCGCGCATTCCGTCATCACTTCCGCGGCATGCAGGGCGACGCGCTCGATGTCGAGGACTTGCGCATCCTGTACAGCCTCACGCAACAGATCGAGTCCGGCAGCCATACGCGAGCGGTCGACTAGAACGCCAGCACCTGGTCGGTATACGTCTCGACCAGCGCACTGAACGGCCGCCCATCGCCGGCAAGCAGCAGCGCGCGATGCTGCAACAGAAAATGCGGTATCGCCAACGTACCCGAGGCCGGCCGCACCTGCGCGCGCTGCAACTCCCAGCCCGCCGGCAACGGCGACCAGAGCAGATCGGCGCTCAAGGTCTTGCGGCGAAAATGCAGCGGCTGCACCACCTTGCCGAACGGGACGTCGCTGCTGTCGAGCTGGCGATTCATCTCCGCCGTCAATCGGTTCGGCAGATACCAGTTGTCCGCCTCGGACAGCACATGATCGCCGCACTTCAGCTGGACTCGCCGATACTTCACCGGCTCGTTCGCATCGATCGCCAGCTGCGCGCGCCATTCGGGCGGCAGCGGCTTGTCGTCGCCGCGCACACGCTGCGCCACGACGCGTACAGGCGCCGCCATATGATGCGCGCCGCACCAGCGTTCCAGCGTCAGCGTCGCGCTGTCATGGCTGAGCAGATCGGCGTTGAGGGTTTGCAGCAAGGCCAATGCCTGGGTGCGGGCAAGCGGCGTGTCCGGCCAGATCGGCGCTGCCGCGTCGCGCGCGACGGCGGCGCTGCAGCCGATCAGCGACAACGCCGCGAGGAGTCGTACCTGGCGGGAATGTCTCACAGCCCCTTCGCCGCTTGCGCCACCGCACGGAACAAGGCACGGCCCTTGTTCATCGTCTCTTCCCATTCGGTCGCGGGATCGGAGTCGTAGACGATGCCGGCACCGGCCTGCACGTGCAGGCGGCCGTTCTGGATCACCGCGGTGCGGATCGCGATGGCGGTGTCGGCGTCACCCCACCAGCCGATCCAGCCGATCGCGCCAGCGTAGATATTGCGCTTGTACGGCTCCAGCTCCTGGATGATTTCCAGTGCGCGGATTTTCGGTGCGCCGCTGAGCGTGCCCGCGGGGAAGGTGGCCTTGAGCACGTCCATATAGCTGAGGCCCGGCTTCGCGGTGCCCTGCACCTGCGAGACGATGTGCATCACGTGCGAGTAGCGCTCGACCATGAACGACTCGCTGACTTCGACCGTGCCGGTTTCGCTGATGCGGCCGATGTCGTTGCGGCCAAGGTCTATCAGCATCACGTGCTCGGCGCGCTCCTTCGGATCGGCCAGCAACTCGGCTTCCAGCGCCTGGTCTTCCGCTTCCGTGGCGCCGCGCCTGCGCGTGCCGGCGAGCGGGCGCACCACCACCTTGCCGTCCTTCAGCCGCGCCAGGATTTCCGGCGAGGAGCCAACGATCTGGGTATCGCCGAGATCGACGAAGTACATGTACGGCGACGGATTCAATGCCCGCAGTGCGCGGTATACATCGACCGGCCTCGCGTTGAAGCCGACGCTGAGCCGCTGCGACGGCACCACCTGGAAGATGTCGCCGGCGCGGATATATTCCTTCGCGCGCTCGACCATCGCCTCGAACTCCTCTTTCGTGAACGAGGACTTGAAATCGCTTTCGTCCAGCGCGACCGACTGGGTGAGCTGCGGATACGACGCGCCGCCCTGCCGCAACCGATAGACCAGCGCATCGAGCCTGCGCTGTGCCTCGGCGTACGCCTGCGGCTGCGCCGGGTCGGCATGTACGATCAGATAAAGGCGCCCCTTGAGGTTGTCGAAGACGGCGACCTCCTCGGCCAGCATCAGCAGCACATCGGGCGTACCCAGTTCGTCGGCGCGATCCCACTGCGCCAGCCGCGGCTCGATGTAGCCGATCGTCTCGAAGCCGAAGTAGCCGACTAGGCCGCCGCTGAACGCGGGCAGTTGCGGCAACCGCGGTACGTCGTACTCCAGGCGCAGCTTTTCGATTTCCGCGAGCGGATCGTCCAGATGCCGCCGCTCGGTGATTTCGCCCGAGTCCTCCACTTCCAGCTGGTGTCCACGCAGGCGGTACACCCGTTTCGCCGGCAGGCCGATGATCGAATAGCGTCCCCAGGTGGCACCGCCTTCGACCGATTCCAGCAAAAAGGTGTACGGGCCGTCAGCCAGCTTCAGGTACACCGACAGCGGCGTGTCGAGGTCGGAAAACACCTCGCGTACCAGCGGGATGCGGGTATGCCCGTGGGCAGCCAGCGCGTCGAATTCGTCTCGGGAGATCACGTGGGAAGATCCGGATGGCCAAACGAGGAAGCGGTCATTGTAGGCGAAGCGTGGCCTCAGCCACTCAGGCGCTGGCGCGGCATCCCGTGCAGGCGCAGCGAGAACGCCACGCCGCTGCCATCGTCCAGATTGCGCGCACTGGCCACGCCGCCGTGGCGTTCGGCGACCAGCCGCACCACATAAAGGCCCAGGCCCAGGTGTGGTGCATCGCCGGGTGTGGTTTTTTCGCGCAGGCTGACCAGCGAATCGAACAGGCGGCCCTGCATCGCCTCAGGCAGCAGCGGACCCTGGTTGGCCAGCTCGATCTCGGCGCCGTCCGTCGCGGAATGCAGGCTCAGGCGCAGCCAGCCATGTTCGGGCGTGAACGACAGCGCGTTGTCGAGCAGCTTGTCCAGTGCCTGCGCGATCAGCTCGGGTGCGCAATGCAGGCGCAGCGGCGCATCGGGCAGCACGCAGTCGAGCCGGCGCGTGCCGATCAATGCCCGATAGGCATCGGCGCAGCCGCGAACCACGTCGCGCAAGTCAACGTCTTCGGGTTCCGCCGTAGTGATCGAGCGCTCCATCCGACTCGACTCGCTCATCGCCCGCACCAGCGCGCCCAGCCGCGCCACGCCATCGCGGGCGCGTGCCAGATACGGCTGCGCCTCGGCGGGTAGCGCGGCCCGCTCCTGCAAAGTGTGTTCGAGGTTGTCCAGCGACGACTTGACGATCGCCAGCGGCGTGTTGAGTTCGTGCGAAAGTTTCGAGGCCAGCGTACGCAGGTAATCGGTATAGCCACCGACTACCTCGAACAGCCGCTCGAAGCTGCGGGCGAGATCGCCGATCTCGTCCGGCGCATCGGTCATCGGGAAACGGCCTTGCTCGAACAGGCCATCCAGACGTCCGTCGTTGAGTTGTGCGCGCTCGGCCGCGTTGCGCAGGCGGCCCAGGCGCAGGCTGAGCCGGGTCGCAAACGCCAGCAGGATGCCGCCAGCGACCAGCAGCACTCCGAAACTGGTCAGCAACAGGCCAAGCAAGGCTTTGTTGGCCAGCAGCGGCACGCTGCGGCTGGCCTGCTCCAGCAACAGCACACCGTCGACCTTGCCCGCATGCTCGATCGGCACGGCGGCAGCCAGCACCACACTGCCGCGCTCTTCGCCGCTGCGCCACACGCCAACCGGTTTGCCGGTGCCCGCCGCACGGACTTCCGCGGTATCCAGCCGCGGCACATCCTGCGACCACGGGCTCGCATCTTCCAGTTGATTCGCCAGCAGCGAGCGATAGATCAGCGAGGCGAACCAGCCCGGCTGGCCATCGGCCCCTGGCGCCGTGTTCAGGCGGCCGGTGCGGGCCAGCAGCCAGCCCTGCGAGGTCAGCACACGCGCCTGCACGCGGTCGGGCACGAGTTGCGCCAACTCGCCGGAAAGCTTGTCCGAATAACTGAGCAGTGCCCGCGTATCGGATGCCATCCGGTCGCCACCTGCCGCCGCGTCGTACACGCCGACACCGAGTACGCGCAGGCGCAGGGCGGACGGCAAACGCAGCTCGACCTGATAGCCGCTGCCGTCTTCCTGCCATTGCGCGGCCAGCAGATCCGGCAAACCGTCGACCGCGGGATCGAGCGGCTGCGCCGTGAGCGGCCCGGGCGCCGCGCTGGCCAGCAGATAGCGCCGCTGTCCATTGGCATTGCCGAGGGTCAGAACCAGATGGTCCGCGGCCAGCGCGTTGGCATCGTTGGCATCGGCACGGACGCGCCGCGTATTGCGCACAACGGCATACAGGTACAGCCCGTCATCGTCCGCGGCCAGCAGCAGCTGGCCATGTCGACCCAGCGATTGGCTCCACGGCGTCAGCGGCGCCCAGTCGTCGCCATAGCCATCCACGGTGATCGGGCCTGGCGCCTGCTGTACATACCAGGCCTTGCCCGATTCCGGCTGCACCGCACCGGTCACCACCAGGCTGCGCGCCACCGCGCCGGCCGACGCCAGCAACGCCTGTGCCTGACCGTCGCGCAGCAGCGACTCCATCTGGCGCACGTACAACCAGCCCGCGATAGGCAGCGCCAGCGTGCACAGGGCGACCAGCAGGAGTTTTCGGCGCAGGTTCATCGGGAAGGACGATCAGCTGCCATGCGGCGGAGATGTTCCCGTGTCCGGCGCCAAGCGTGTAGCCACCACCACCCGCATGAAGTCGTCGAGCAGCGTGCGCCGTGATGGGTCGGCATCATCGAACGCCATCGACCAGCTCAGCCGGATACCGCTGGCCTGGCCCGGATCGCAGAACACCACCACGTCGTCGACGTGATCGCTGCCCTGGTAGACACTCGCCTCGCACGGCATGGTCTGGTGCCGCACGGCAATGACGGAAACTTTGCCGGCTGGATCGTGCTGCAGATAACGCTTGCGATCGGCCTGCACTTCAGCGGTCAACGTGGGCAGCTTGCGTGGGGTCACATTGAGCACCATCACCCGCTGCGGCTTGCCGCTCCACTCGCCTTGATAGAGCACGGCGTCGACGCCGATCGCGCGAGCATACGTGCAGCAGTCGCGCGTCCAACCACCCGGTGTTGCGACAGTGACCGCCCATGCGGGTGCGGTTCCATCACGCGCGCCGTGGGCCAATACGCCGTCGGCTGGCGTAGCTGCATGTGCCTGCGCGGCGAACAGGCAGAATGCCGGCACCCACAGCACGCGTCGCATCACTGCATTCCGCATCACGGCTTCCACCGATAGCCCACGCCGTGCACTGTCTCGATCGCATCGAACTCCGGCGCCACCGCGATGAACTTCTTGCGGATGCGCTTGATGTGCGAGGTGATGGTGGCGTCATCCACGACCAGCTCGGCCTCGCGCATCAGCTGGTCGCGGTTCTTCACGTGGCCGGGGAAACGGATCAGCGTGTGCACCATCCAGAATTCGGTGACGGTGAGCGGCACTTCCTCGCCGTTCCAGCTGATCCGCATGCGCTCGGATTCCATTTTCAGCGGGCCGTGCTCGATCACCGTCTCGCTGCTGGCTGGTGCCTTCAGCGACTCGATGCGGCGGAACAGCGCCGCGATGCGTGCGGCCAGCTGGTGCAGGCTGGTGTCCTTGCTCAGGTAGTCGTCGGCGCCCAGGCGCAGGCCGGAGATCACATCGAAATCTGAATCGCGCGCGGTAAGGAAGATCAGCGGCAAGGTGGCCGACTTAGCGCGCAACTCGCGACACAGGTCGAAGCCGCCCTCCGGCTCGTCGCCGAGACCGATGTCGATAATCACCAGTTCCGGCAGCCGCATCGCGAACGCGTTGGAGGCTTCCCGCCGCGAGCCGTATCCCCGCGCGTCGTAGCCGAAACGGTTCAGCGCCTCGACGTAGTTGGCACGGATCAACGGTTCGTCTTCGACGATGGCAATGCTGCGGCCCATGGCGCGCTCCCTGGTTTAGTGAGCGCAGCGTGCTATGCGAACCGTCGCGACGCAAGCCGCGCAACGCGAGTGCCCGCATTTCGCCACAAGCCAGCGGCAAGCCCGCCCGATTGCGTCGGCGCCAGCGCCCGGGCCGGATGTTTGATGTGCACCATGCACTACGCATGGGAGCCGCACAATGTCGAAAATCGAATCCAGAGAAAACGACCCGAACGCCGAGTTGCGCAGCTTCGAGCCGCTGCGCGTGACGCTGGCGCTGGGCGCCCTGCTGCTCGGCCTGTTGTTCAGCATCCATTGAGGTGAACGCCATGCACGGATTCTGTCCCAACCTCGTTTCGTTCAATCCATTCGCCGTGGAAGGCATCGGCGCGGCTGGCGCGAAGGGAATCGCGCCAGCCGCGGGGGACGACACCGACCCCGACTGGCAACCGATGTAATCCGCGCCCTGGTTCCGTCCAACATGGTGGTTCCTTTCCCCTCCTTGCGAGGGGATTTTTTTAATCTGAACCGCCTCGAACCGCAGATCCCGCGTGTTCATAATTCTGCGGGGAACCAAACCGGATCGACTCGGTCAGAATGTTTGATTGGTAGCGTTCCATTGCCGTGGAACATGCCGGTACGGCGGCTACCCCTCCCTGTCCAGCGGTCGTACCGGCACCACCAATCAATGGTGTTTCCTCTCACGTCTCCGACGACGTTTATCCCGACGCAGCCATCACTGCGTCGGGATTTTTATGCGCGGAGGTTTTGTGAAATCGCGGGCGCTCTGCCGATCGCCTTGCGCATGGCGGCGGAAATGTTCAAGGGGCCCTCGAAAAACCCGTGATCTGGATCGTCGTCCCAGCGAAAGCTGGGATCCAGTGACTTCAAATTCGTTGAAGCCCGGGGCGTTGGGTCCCAGCTTTCGCTGGGATGACGAGCAATGGCCAGTTTTCCGAGACCTCTTAAGCGATCGCCTTGCGCATGGCGGCGATCTCGGCGCGGTAGTCGCTGGCATGGAAGATCGCCGAGCCGGCGACGAAGGTGTCCGCGCCGGCGGCGGCAATCGCACCGATATTGTCAGCGGTGACGCCGCCATCCACTTCCAGTCGGATCGCGCGGCCGCTGGCCTCGATGCGCTGGCGCGCCTGGCGCAGTTTTTCCAGCGCACCGGGAATGAATTTCTGTCCACCGAAACCCGGGTTGACCGACATGATCAGGATCAGGTCGAGCTTGTCCATCACGTAGTCGAGGTAATCCAGCGGCGTGGCCGGATTGAACACCAGCCCGGCCTGGCAGCCCGACTCCTTGATCAGCCCCAGCGTGCGGTCGATGTGCTCGCTCGCTTCCGGATGAAAACTGATCAGGCTGGCGCCGGCCTTGGCGAAGTCGGGCACGATGCGGTCGACCGGCTTGATCATCAAGTGCACATCGATCGGCGCGGTGATGCCGTACTTGCGCAGCGACTGCAGCACCATCGGACCGATCGTGAGATTCGGCACGTAATGGTTGTCCATCACGTCGAAATGCACCCAGTCGGCACCGGCGGCCAACGCCGCGGCGGTGTCTTCGCCGAGCCGCGCGAAATCGGCGGCGAGGATGGACGGGGCGATGATCGGGGTTTGCTTGGTCATGGGGAGGCCGGGAATCGGGAATCGGGAATCGGGAAGATTATGGAGTGTCGAAGACCAAAAGAGACAGCGAGGAATCGGGACCGTCGGACTCCGGACCCGTCGCGCACCTTGAACGATGCGGCTTCTCCGATTCCCGATTCCCCGCTCCCGATTCCCGTGCGTTACTTGAACCCACGCTGTTCCTTGATCCTGTCGTAGGCCGCATTGATCTCGCTGGCGCGCGACTCGGCGCGCTTGCGCATGTCTTCGGGCAGGTCGCCGAGGCGATCGGGGTGATGTTCCGAGATCAGCTTGCGGTAGGCGCGCTTCACCGCACGATCGTCGGCGTTGCGCTCGATGCCGAGCACGGCGTACGGATCCGGCCCTTGCGGCGTGCGCTGCGGCGGCACGTAACCGCCGCCGGTAGCGCTGCCGTGCCCGTAACCGTGTCGGCCGCCGGCACTGGCGTTCCACGCGTAGCCCTTCATCGCCATCAGCGCCATCAGCTCCATATCGCTGATCCGCAGCGCGAACGCGAGCTGGCGCAGGATAGCCATCTTCTCCGGCGCCGGGTTGCCCTCGGCCAGCACGGTTTCGATCACCACGTCGAGCACCGGGAACGCATGGTCGCGGCGCATGCCTACCCAGTTGCGCAACGCGGCGATGGTCTGGGTGACGTCGAATTCGGGCTGCTTACCGACGTTGAAGCTGGTCACCGCCTGCTTGCGCAGCTCGGCGCTCAGATTCATCCGGGTCATCAGGCGTTCGGCAATCGCAATCTCCTGCTCCGACACGCGACCATCGGATTTCGCCACCGCGCCCAGCAGGGTGAACAGCGGGCCGACGAAGCCGCCGGCTTCGGGCGTGGCGTTCTTGCGTTGGGTGTAGCGCAGGTTGTCGAAGATGAAACCGACCACCGCGCCGGTGATGGCACCGGGCAGATGGCCGATGATCAGACCGAAAAATGCGAACCACAGCGTGTAGGTAAAACTCATGGATGGGCCTGCGGCTGCGGCTGCGGCGACTGTGCGCTGTACCAGCGCGCCAGCATGTCGAGTTCGGTGTCGCTGACCGGACCGATCGCGGCACGCATGACCGGCACATTGCGGCGGCCGTCGCGATATTGCTTCAACGCGTCGCGCAGGTAGTCCAGCTGCTGGCCGGCCAGATTCGGCACGCCGGGCATGCTGGCGTGGCCCGTGCTGCCGTGACAGGCCGCGCACAGGCCCAACCGGGTCGGCTGCACCGGGGTCTGCGCGCAGAGGGTGGGGGCGGCAACCAGGCACAGCGCCGCGAGCAGTAGGATTCGCATCGGCAACACATGGGGATGAAGGCGGGCAATTCTAGCAGTGCCCGGCCCAAGGCCTGCCGGGTGCGACTTTCCGGCGGGTCGGCTGCAGCGGCTAGAATAGGCAGCTTCCCCGCCTGCGGAACCCCTCGCCGTGCCCACCACCTTGCTGCAATCGAACCTGCCCGGCCTGCAACTGATCCATCGTGGCAAGGTGCGCGACGTCTACGCGCTGGACGATGACCGGTTGCTGATGGTCGCCACGGACCGGCTGTCGGCATTCGATGTGGTGCTGCCGAACCCGATCCCGGGCAAGGGTGAGATGCTGACCCAGATCTCCAATTTCTGGTTCGGCAAGACCGCGCACCTGCTGCCGAATCATCTGCTCGACGTGCCGCTGGCAGACGTGCTGCCGCCCGGCACCGACCTGGCTCTGTACGCGAAGCGCGCGGTGGTGACACGCCGGCTGAAGCCGGTGCCGGTCGAGGCGATCGCCCGCGGCTACCTGATCGGTTCGGGCTGGAAGGATTACCTCGCCACCGGCTCTCTGTGCGGTATCGCATTGCCCGCCGGGCTGCAGCAGGCGCAACAATTGCCCGCGCCGATCTTTACCCCGTCGACCAAGGCGGCCGTTGGGGACCACGACGAGAACGTCAGCTATGACGTAGTGGTCGATGCGGTAGGCAGCGAACTGGCCGGCCAGGTACGCGACGCCACCTTGGCGATCTATCAATGGGCCGCCGCCTACGCGGCCGAGCGGGGCATCATCATCGCCGACACCAAGTTCGAGTTCGGTACCGACGCCAGCGGCAAGCTGTACGTGATGGACGAGATGCTGACGCCGGATTCCTCGCGCTTCTGGCCCGCCGAGGAGTACCGCGTGGGGATCAGCCCGCCCAGCTACGACAAACAGTTCGTGCGCGACTATCTCGAGACGCAAGACTGGAACAAGACCGCGCCCGGCCCGGTCATTCCGGACGAGGTGATCGCACGCACCGCCGCCAAGTACGCCGAGGCATTGCAGCGCCTGGCCGGTATTCAACTCAGCTGAATCCAACGCTGAATCCATCGGGGGAAAGCCCATGCGCACCATGCAGGATTGGCTAGACAGTTACAGCAACGATCACCAGAACCCGACCAACCGGCTGTTCCACTGGTTTTGCGTGCCGCCGATCGTGTGGTCGGTGATCGCACTGCTGTGGACGATCCCGGTGCCCGCAACGTTGTTCCGTCCCGGCACGGTGGCCGTGACGGTCATGGTGCTGGCGTTCTACTGGTACTGGAAGCATTCGCACCGGCTGGCGATCGCGCTGCTGATCGCGTTCGCACTACTGGGGCTGATCACCAATCTGCTGTACTACAGGCTCGGCGCCGCCTCACTGTGCTGGTTGGCGATCGGCGTGTTCGTGGTGGCGTGGATAGGTCAGTTCATCGGCCACCTGTTCGAAGGACGCCGCCCCAGTTTCCTGACCGACCTGTCGTATCTGCTGATCGGCCCGGCCTGGCTGATGGCCAAGCTGCTGCGCGGACTGGGATTCAAGCAAGTCACATGACCACCTTGCTCACCGTGATCAGCAGCCTGCTCTGGTGGGTGCTGTACAGCAGCATGGCTGCGCTGGTGTTCGCCTTGATCGGCTGGTCGGTGCTGCGCTGGACCGAACGCTGCGCGGTGGTGTTCAACCGCGTCTACCTCGCCTGCCTGCTGTGGACCATGATCGGCTTGCTGCTGGTCGTCGGCGTGGCCGCGTACGAAGGCCATCTGCATCCGCCGTACGCGGCACTGCTGAACTCGGGCCTGCTGCGCGGTGCGCTGGTGCTGGACATGCTGATCGGCACCGTCCTGCTATGGCGCTTCACCCCGCGTATCGATGCGCATCGCATCCGTCCCGGCAGCGCCTGCATGGCGGTGGCCGTGATCATGGCGATCAGCTTCGGGATCGCCACCAGCCTGGCGTGATCCGGCACTGCCGCACACAGAAAAGGGCGGAATTCATCCACCCTTTTCCGCATCCGAGCGATCGCGAACGTCAGTGCATGCCGAACATCGCGGCACCGAACACCATCGCCACGATCAGGCCGATGATCAGCGCCAGTACGAAGCCGATCACCATATAGACCAGTTCCACCAGGCATGCCTTGCCGTAGCCGATCTGGCTGCCGTTCTGCGCCAGCAACAGATAATTGATCACCGCGGCACCGACCAGGAACTGCACGACTCCCGACAGCAGGCCGCTCGCACCGTTGTGCATCACCAGGCCCAGCACCACTGAGGCCACCACCACGGCAACGGCCGTGAGCAGCACCGCACCCAGCGAACGCAGGTAGGACGGCATGTGGCCGACCACCAGCCGGAACGCCAGCGACAGCACCAGCGCGGCAACCAGGATGCCGCCCACGAACATGACCAACAGGGCAAGCATGCCCATGCCGGCCAGCGCAGCGAACGAAGAAGTACCCATAAAGCCCCCTTGAGTTGAAGGAATACCGCGAGGTGGCATCCCGTGCCACCCTCTCCCCGGCGGTCGCGCCAGCCTAGCTGATTCCGCCGTGGCAGGCTCAATGCCTCCCCGTGAATTGACCATGGTGCGTAACAAGAGCCGGCATCCTTCCGGCAGCGCGGCCATCATCATTCGGTCTGCAGTGCTCAGAGCAATCGAGCGCCATCGGGCAGTTATCGATCGTTGGCAAATGGACGGAAAAACGCCTGAGCCCGAGACCTGCAAGGCCGAGCCCACCGTCTATTGGAAATAACTGCCTCAATGAGCTTGGGTATGACGGCTCAACCAGTTTCCGAGGATAAAGAAGTAAGCCGGCGATTCCGGGTGCTCGCTGAGCAGGCTGGCCTTGTCGAACGACATGGTTTCGTGCGGATTGATGGCCATGGCGTGACTGATGCCGGCAATAACATGAACTTCGATGTCGTGGCGTTTCTGCATCAGTGACTGCAAGCTCCGCGCAGACTCCTCTACCGGAACCCAAGGATCCGCACCGCCATAAATGAATAGAAGCGGCACATGCGCACCCTTCACCGCCTGCATCGGGTCGAGATCCATCTCCTTGCGCCAGCTTGAGGTTCTCGGGTCAGGATCGAGATCCTCAGCCGTCGACATGAATGTGTTGTCAAACCACGGCTGGTGTTCTGCAGCAGCCAACGCCTTGATTGCGTCATCACGGGAATTGGTACCCCGCAGATAGGCCTGCCAGCGATTACGTGTATCTGTCGCCTGGTCAATGGCGGCCGCGCCGTAACCGCGAAGTGCGAGCAAGTTGTCCACAGCAAATTCCATCTGACGTGCCGCCGTTACCATCGGCGCGGACACGGACACGGCGAATGCCGCATCATGGGTCCGTGACGCGGCGAGAATGGACAGCCAGCCACCTTGGCTCAAGCCCCAAAAGCCGATGCGGTGCGGGTCGATTCGAGAGTTGTTGGCAATCGCGTGCAGGCCTGCAATACCGTCGTCTGCCAGTTGTTCGTAGTCCGTGCCGTTGAGTGTGCCCGTTGAAGCGCCGCTACCGCGCCGATCGAACACGAGCACCGCGAAGCCGAGCGCTGGCAAATCATGGGATAGGTGCCGATATAAAGCGTAGTCGCGAGTCGATGCTCCCGCGCTGTGCAGCACGACGATCGCCGGTAAACGGTCGCCATGCGCAGGGGCATAGAGCGTACCTTCAAGGTTCGCACCGGCATTCTCGAAACGCACGGTCTGTTCAACCACCACGGGCTCGCCCTTAACTTGCCACCGTGGCGGTGCCGCCATCGTCACTCCCATGACGAAGAATGCGGCCAGGCCCCACGTCCAGATTGTGACGCCATTCATTACGCGGTTTGCTTTCATGTATCGGCTCCTCATCGCATTCGCACTGCGCGAGCGCGTCCGAATTCCGTGCTGTAGGAAGATGGCGTTGCCGCCGTGGAGTATTGCGGTGACGGACACAGCAAGAGTCTTGCCAGCCGCGACTCCATCGCAAAGCTCGTGTCCGTGTGACGGCGTGAGCGGTGTTGCAGGCGAGGCGAGTGTCCGCGGACAAGTTTCTCGGACGCCGTGGACAGTGATCTCGCGCTGCACCGGCCAGCACTAGGCGAGTGCCTATCGCTGAATCGGTTCAAGATGATTGCCGTGGGCAAGCATCGCAAACGCGATCGCAACAACAAACGCGGTCAGTGACTCACCGCGTTGTTCGCTACCCGCACCGCTTCGACAAATCCGCCAAACGGAATATCGGTGATGCCCACCAGCCCGATGTGGCTGTTCTCCCCATCGAGCAGGCGTCCAGTCACCGGTTGATCGGTGTACTGGAACCAGTGCGCACCGACGATATCCGGATTGCTGGCCGCGGTAGCGATGAAACGCGCATAGGCTTCGCCGCGTTGCTGCTCGTTCCACACCGACACCACGCCCTTGCCGAACGGGCCGCGATCGTCGGAGCCGAAGTGGAATTCACCGATCAGTACGGGCTTGTCCAGCTGATGCATGGCAGCGGCGTCGAAGCCGTGCTGCGGCAGATCGGCGTAGACGTTGAAGCTGACCACGTCGCAGTATTGCGCGCAGGCGGCCACCGCTTCGGGCGTGTTCACCGCGAAGCGGCCGCCGAGGAACAGGTGGTGCGGGTCGTGGCGGTGGATCGCTTCGGCCACGGTGCGGAAATAGGCATCGGCGTAGCGTCGCAGCCACGCGCCGTAATCGGCGGCGATGGCTGGGTGTGCCTCGTTCGGCGCGGGCGCGGCGAAACCGGCGACGTTCACTGCATCCCATGAGCCCAGCGCGATGCCCCACGCGGCGGACAGCGTTTCCGGCGCCACGTATTTCTTGCGCAGCATCGCGATGAACGCCTGCTTGGCGGGACTCTTCGTATCGCCGGCGAGCGTACCCACGGCCAGCCCCCAGCGGCCTTGCGGTCCGTTGCCGGCCCAGGCCAGCTCGTTGTCGGCGAAATAACCGAGCAGGTACGGATCGTCGCGCACATCGGCGCTCGCCTTGGTCACCGCTGCCTCCGTCGCCTGCACGAAGCGCGGATCGAACGGATCGGGCATGCGGCCCCAGTAGTCGTAGCCGCTGGCGACGTTGGCGTAGTCGCCGGCGATATTGATCGAGCGCGTATACGGCAGCCGGTGCGCGCGGCCCAGCGCGTCGTCGCTCCAGTTGCCGATGGTGTTGAAGCCCCATGCCTGCAGCCGGTCCAGCGTGCGTGCGCGCCACGCGTCCTGCCAGTTCCCGCCATCGACGCGATACAGGTTCGCCGCGTAGAAGTCGAACCATCGGCCATGGTTGTAATCGATGCCCGCGCTGGCGCGCTGGTCCTTGTTGCGATTGTCGCCGCTGCCGTAGAACACCGCCCATTCGCCACGGGCCGGCGGCAGATCGCGGAACATGGACTCGCGGCCTTCGACATAGCTGCGGCCGCCGTCGGCGACCATTGCGTTGACGCCCAGCGAGAAGAACGCGTGGCCGTCGGGCGTCACCAGTCGCCAGCGGCCATCGGTTTTCTGCACATGGAACCAGCCGGTACGGTTCAGGCCATGGACGTCCAGACGTCCGCCGTAAGCATCCAGCCCGGTCGGCATCGCCCTGGCCAGGATCGCTTTTTCCGCTGCATGGGCCGCACGCAATGCGGCATCGGAATCGACTTTCTCCGGCCATTGACTGCGTGTGAACTGCCCGTAGCGGTCCACGATGCCGGCATACGCATCGTGCAGCGCGGCCGCTCCCGGCGCGACATCGAGGCGACCGAACAGCAGCGTCTGCGCCGCCTGCGGCGCGGGCACTCCGAGCCGGATCGCGCTGACCTTGTGCAGATCCAGCGTGCCTTGCACGGTGGTTGCCAGAAGGGTCGGCTGACCGCGATCGTCGAACGGCATCGGCGGTCCCGCCTGCATGCCCTCGCCGCGCGGCGAGGTTGCGTGCAGTGGAACCACCAGCGTCTGCGCCGGCCCGGCCGGTACACCTACGGTGGCGTGCAGTTGCTGGCCGCCCGCGTCATCGACTTCCACGACCAGCGTCACCGCCCACGCCATGGCGTTCTGAACGCGCAGGCGCAACTCGCCCTGCGTTGACCAGTCCCATGCGCCGTGGGCCGGCATGATGACGATCTGCGGATGAGGCGCCGGCTGGAACGCGTAACGCTGCTGCGCCACGCTGTCGCTGGCGCGCTCGACCGCGCCGGTCCGCTGCACATGATCAAGCGTGAGACGGGTGCCGGCTGCGGGGTCGGCCAGATCGAACACACCAGGTGCGGCAGCCGCGTGGCAAGCACCCAGCCCCAACAGACACAACGCCCAGATCACTGCAGCATGTTTCATGGTCGATCTCCACGAAAATATCCATCGACCCGTGGGTTGTGTGGGAGCGGCTTCAGCCGCGATGCTCTTTTCATGTTTCATGCTGGCAATCAAGAGCATCGCGGCTGAAGCCGCTCCCACAACCCTGAAGGCCTATGCCACGCGGCTACGCGACCACCACTGCCAGCCGTAATACACCGGCACGCCCAACGCGATGATCAGCAGGCTCATGCCGGCATCGCCCGGCGCGTGGATCGCGCTGGCCACGATCACGCCGAACACGGTGATCACGAAGATCAGCGGCAGCAGCGGATAGAACGGCACGCGGTACGGCGCCGGCTGGTCGATGAAGTGCTTGCGGTACCAGAACAGCGTGCCGATGCCGAATACGTGGCCCAGCCACTCGCCCACGGTAGTGTAGTTGAGCAGCTGGTTGAAGCTGCCCGACACGGTCAACACGATCGCCCACAAACCGAGCACCACCAGCGCGATCTGCGGTGCGCGCGTCCGTGGATCGACGCGTGCGGTGGCGCGAAAGAACACGCCGTCCGCACCCATCGTCTGCAGCACGCGTGCACCGCCGGCGATCGCGATGCTGCAATAGCCGAAGGTGGAGCAGGCAATGCCGATCTCGATCACGGTGGCGCCGTGCGCGCCGAACAGCTTCTGCATCAGGTCCGCCGCCGGCGCCGGGCTGGCCGCGAGACCGGCATGGCCGAGCCCGGCCAGATAGGCGAAGTTGACCAGCAGATAGCAGACCACTACGCCCATCATGCCCATGCCCAGCGCACGTGGCAGGGTACGTTGCGGGTTGCGTACTTCGCCGGCGAGATCGTTGAGGTAATGAAAACCGCCATACGCGAACAGCACCGGCAGCAAGGCGCCCGCAAAGGCCCACGACGACACCGGCTGCGCGGTATCCGGCACCAGCACCAGCCCGAGCTGACCATGCGCCAGCACCATGCCGGCAACCACCAGCAACGCGATCGCCATCACCTTCAGCACGGTGAAGATGTTCTGCATCCAGGCGCCGGCGCGGATGCCGAACAGGTTGATGCTGACGATGAACACGATCGCGCCGACCGCGACCGGCATTTCATAGAGCCGGCTCAGGCCCAGCGCCCTGCAGAAATAGACGGCGAATTTCGTCACCACCGCGGCCACGCTGCCGGGATAGTTGATCAGCGCCATGGTCCAGCCGAACAGGAATGCCGGCAGCAGACCGAACGCCTCGCGCAGGTACACGTAGATGCCGCCCGCCTGTGGTCGCCGTGCGCCAAGTTCGGCGTAACACAGCACGCCAGCCAGGGTCAGCAGGCCGCCGATCGCCCACAGGATCAGCACCTGCGTACCGGACGAGGTGTTCTGCGCCACCGTGGCCGGCGTGATGAAGATGCCCGCCCCGATCACGCCGCCGATGACGATCATCGCGGCGTCCCAGGTGTTCAGGCGACGGGCATAAGCATTGGCGGGTTCGGTCAGCATGCCGGCTACCTTGCCATTGTCCGTACCGGTTCGGCCAGTCCCGTGTGGCACATCTTCTCGCCGCACGCCGTTTCGGCAAATTGACAAGCGGCGGTCGCACCGGAAGACTGTCGCCGGCAGTGCGACATGCGCTGCCGGTTTATGGCGCCGCGGCCAACCTCGCTGCGTCATCGCTGCCGAGGGGTGCTGCAGCGGACATCAGTCCGCCACGCTTGGTACGCGATTCCGTTGCAAGGGCGCCCTTTCCACTTACTGGAGACGTCGCCATGTTCAACTCCGCTGCCATTCGCCCGCTCGCCATCGCCACTTCCGCCGACTACCCCTCGATCCAGCCGGACGATGCCCACCTGGCGATCTCGCTGGAACGCCTCGGCGTCCAGCCCAGCGTCTGCGTGTGGAATGACCCGGAGGTCGACTGGTCGAGGTTCGATGCGGTGCTGATCCGCACCATCTGGGATTACTTCAAGCACCACGCAGCGTTCCTGGACTGGCTGGACCGGCTCGACCGGCTTGGCGTACCCACCATCAACGACAGCGCCCTGCTGCGCTGGAACAGCGACAAGCGCTACCTGCTCGAACTGGCCCAGCGTGGTGTTGCGATCATTCCAACCCGGCTGACCAACGCAACCGACCTGCCCGACGTGCTTGCGGCGACGCCGGGGCAGCAGATGGTGATCAAGCCGACCATCAGCGGCAGCGCGTGGCATACGCTGCGCGGCACGGTCGGCGACCCGGCGTTTGCCGCCGCAGTGACGCAGCTGCCGCGCGAGTACGACTATCTGGTGCAGCCGTTCGTACCGGAGATCGTCAGCGACGGCGAATGGTCGCTGCTGTATTTCGCCGGCGAGTTCAGCCATGCCGTGATCAAGCGCCCGGCCACCGGCGATTATCGCGTACAGGACGAATTCGGCGGCAGCGTGGAACCTGTCCAGCCGAATGCCGCCACACTGGCGGCGGCCGATCGCGCACTTGCCGCCGTCGCCGCGCTCGGTCATGGCGGGCACGCCTATGTGCGCGTCGATGGTGTGATCAGTGCCGGCCGCTTCCTGATCATGGAGCTGGAGCTGATCGAGCCGTTCCTGTATCTCGCCGTGCGTCCGGCGGCGGCCGAGCGTCTCGCGCGGGATCTGGCTGGTCGTCTCGCCCGCATCGGGCCGTCCGCGCTGGCAAGCAGACCCTGACATGCCGCACAGGCCAGACCCGCAGCTATCCAGCACACCCGCCAGATCCTCGTCGCGCTGGCTGCGCATCCTGTCGTGGTGCGGGTCCCTCGCGGTGCTCGGCGCTGCAGCGTGGATCCTGCATCGCTACCTGAGCCACATCGCCTGGCGCGATGTGGCTGCCGCCTGGTCGCAGTTGCCGGCTCACCGCATCGCTTACTCGGTCGCGGCGACGGCGGTCAGTTTCGCGATGCTGGCGATGTTCGACGTGCTGGCGGCACGCACGGTGGTGCGCGATCGCGTGTCCGCCGGGCTGGCCGCGTTCGCCGGCGCCGTCACCCAAGGCATTTCGAACACGCTCGGCTTCCATGCGATCACCGGCACGGCGTTGCGCTATCGCATCTATGCGACGGCCGGCGTGGGCGCCGGCGACATCGCGCGCATCGTCGGGCTGGCCGGGCTCGGTGTGGGGCTGGGCTTCGCCGTGGTGATCACCGGCGCGCTGTGCTGGCAGCCGGCGATCACACACGGCTGGGGCCGCCTGCCCGGCACCGTGCTGGCAGCGCTGCTGGCCGCGCTGCTGATCTGGCTTGCGCGGCGTCCGCGCACGCTGCGCGTATGGCGCTGGACGCTGGCGTTTCCCGGCGCGGATATCGCGGCGGCGCAAATGCTGATCGGTGGCGTGGAAATGCTGGCCGCGATCACGGCGCTCTACGTGCTGCTTCCTGCCAGCGTGGCGCCGCCATTCATCGACTTCCTGCCGGTCTATGTCGGCGCCGTGCTGGCCGGCATCGTCAGCCATTCGCCGGGCGGACTGGGCGTGTTCGAGACAATCATGCTGGCGGCGTTTCCGGCCGAGGCACGCGCGGATCTGCTGGTGGCGATCGTTTGCTACCGGCTGACCTACAGCTTGCTGCCGTTCGTGCTGGCCTCCGCTGCGCTGGCCATGTTCGAGGCCGCGCTCAGAATCCGCCAGCGGCGGCGCCTGCGTTGAACAGATCAGAGCATCCTTAATTGGACGGCGGATACCGCCGTATCAATCGCTGCTGACGCAGATGATGCCGTGCCAGCGCCAACATGCCGATCGGCCGATGCCCGCGCGCGCGATTGGCCGCCCCCAGCGCAAACAGCAGGCGCTGCTTGGCGAACACCATGCGATAGACCTGCCACACCGAATACTTCGGATCCCACGCATGCACCGCTTCGGAACCTGCGCCGTTCACCTCCATGATGGTGAAGCGTCCGCTGCGCAGATCCTGCAGCGTGCTGTAGCGCACGTCGAAACGACCGACGTGGAATTGCGGCATGTCGTGTGCGATCGCTTCGATCGCCGCCGTCAGCTCCGCGGTGGCGGAGTCGGAACCATCTTCGTAACGGCCGCCGATCCGGGTCGAGCCGATCAGCGACAGCCGCACCGTATCGCCGGCCGCCGGCACCTCGTCGGGATCATGGCGGCACTCGTGCTCGCGCCGGTTGCGCACCACGCGATGCAGACGCTCATCGGCCTCGATCAACTGTGCCACCGTACTGGTGCCATCGCCGGTTACCTGCGGGTAATGGCGCAGCAGTATCCCGAGCAGCCCGCCCGTTGGCTGGCCCGGATGCCGCACGTAGAAAATGCCTGCCTCACCCTGCTCGCCGAGATAGCGCTGCAGCATCAACGACTCGCCGGCCGGATAGCTCGCCAGGTAATCGGCCAGGTCCAGCGTATCGTCGAGCCGACGCACGCCGAAACCACACCAGCCAAGATCCGGTTTGGCCACCACCGGAAACATCAGACCGGCCTCGCCCATCGCCGACAACGCAGCCGCCAACATGTCGCCGCCCTCGGCCCGCAGCATCACGTACGGCGCTACCTTCGAATGTGCATGCGCACCCATGCCCGCAAAATATTCGGACTTGGTGTCTCCCACCAGGCCGCCGGCGGTGATCTGCGGATTGGCGGCGGAGGGCAGCGTCAGGCTGCGATAGCGCAGACCCAGCCAGCACCATTGCAGCACCATCGGCACCAGATTGAGCCATTTGGGGATGCGCTCTATCGTGCCCACCCGCGGCGCCGTCACCGGCGACCGCACACCCATCACCGTGGCGAACGGCTCATCCATGCGCGATCGCCTCGCTGTGGATCAGCCCATGGTGAATCAGTTCGTAGTGGATCGGCTTGTACGCGAAGTTGTTCGACTGTCCCGCGGAACACGCGGTAAGGCCGATCAGCAGATCCATCTGCGCCTCGAACACGATGTAGTCGCCGGCGCGGCTGAGCGGCGGCTCCACCCGGATGACACCGGTGGCCGCATCCACCGGTACGTTCATGAAGACGTTGAACGCGGTGGGGATCGCGTCCGCCGCGATGCCGTACGGCGCCAGCGCCGCGGCGAGATTGCCGAGACAGCCGCGGTGCGGCTCGGTGTCGCCGTAGATGATGCGAAACATCTCGGCGGAGCACGGCGACAGCAGGAAATCGTGGCGGCCGACGGTGTCCTCGACGATGCGCAGCAGTGCTTGGCTGCGGTTCGAATAAATCGTGTCGCCGGTACTGAGATAGATCTTGCTGGCGTAGTCGATGCTGCGGCCGGACGAGATCGCCTCGCCGGTGTCATGCCGGTTGAACGCGACCAGGTCGGCCACCTGCTCGCCCTGCGGATCGATCACCTTCAGGCTTTCGCCGCGTTTCAGCTCGAACGCCGTGCCGCTGCGCGGAGGGATGACCTGGATCATCGCTGCTCACTCCCGTTCACGTGGAACGGGCAGACCCAGTCCGCGCCCACCTGACGCCCGCTGTACTGGCGCGCCTCGGAACTCCTGCCGTGCACGGCGAGCATCGGGTTTGGCGAGCCGGCGAAGGCGATGTCGCGCTGGATGATCGCCTGGCGCAATTTCTCGTAGCGCCCATCCGCACGCAGCCGCTCGAACTGATGGTGCAGATTGAACACCAGCACCGGACAGCGGAACCGACGTGCAGGCCGGCTGGCGTCCGCATGCAGTCCCACCACGTAGAACGCCCTGCCGCCCACGCTCATGCTGAAGTCCGCCGAGGCCGGGTCGGCGCTGACGCTGCTATCCCAGTCATGGCTCGCGCGGTCGATCGCATGGATCGCGCGCAGGCGCCGCCATAGCACCGCCTCGAACGCCGGCTCGGATAGCCGGGCCGAGCACGGAAACACTATCGCGAGGCTGGCGAACAGGCTGTCGCCATCCACCTGCGCGGCAAAAGCCTGCAAGTGGCGGGTGATGCGGCGGTCGTCTCGCGCGCTGGCGATGTCGTGAACGACCAAGGTCTGCAGCTGCCGCCGCGCCTGCGATGCCTTGGCGCCAAGGCAGGGAAACGCCGGCTGCCCGATGAACGCCTCGAACGCGAGCCGGGTCGCCTCGATCATGGCTGACCCTGCCGGCGTCTGCTCTGGACCAAGGTCGCGTATCGGCGTGTTCATCACCATCCCGTCGTGTCGTCGATGCAAGCCGATCAGGGCCTGATCCGCATGGGTGGACGTTACGTGCAGTGACGATCAGCCGACGTGAAGGCCCGGTACGTTCGCAACCTCCGTCAATCGCTAGAATGAGGGGATTCCCACTTATCCGACAGCACGCTTGCCCTCCCCGCCACGCAAGATTCTCCACGTCGACATGGACGCGTTCTACGCGTCGGTGGAACAGCGCGACGACCCGGGTCTGCGCGGCAAGCCGGTGGCGGTGGCATGGCGCGGTGCGCGCTCGGTGGTGTGCGCGGCCAGCTATGAGGCGCGCGTGTTCGGTGTGCGCTCGGCGATGCCGGCAATCCGTGCCGAAAGACTATGTCCGCAGCTGATCTTCGTACCGCCGGATTTCGTGCGTTACAAAACGGTGTCGCGCCAAATCCGCGAGATCTTCGCTAGACATACCGAACTGATCGAGCCGCTGTCGCTGGACGAGGCTTACCTCGATGTCACCAACACGCTGACCGGGCTGCCCTCGGCCACTGCCACCGCCGAGGCGATCCGCACCGCGATCCGCGAAGAGACGCAACTGACTGCGTCGGCAGGCGTGGCGCCGAACAAGTTCCTGGCCAAGATCGCCTCCGACTGGAACAAGCCCGACGGCCAGTACGTGATCCGCCCACATCAGGTCGAAGCCTTCCTCACCCCGCTTCCGGTCGGCCGCCTGCCCGGCGTCGGCAAGGTGATGGAGGCGAAACTCGCCGTGCTCGGCATCGCCACCGTCGGCGAACTGCGCACGTTTGCGCTGGCGGAACTGGAACAGCGCTTCGGCCGCTGGGGCCGACGTCTGCACGAACTGGCACGCGGCATCGACGACCATGCGGTGCAACCCGAACGGCCGACCCTGCAGATCTCTGCCGAAGACACCTTCGAGCACGACCTGTTGCTGGGCGAACTCGAACCGCACATCCGTCGGCTGGCCGAAAAGGCCTGGGCCGGGTACCAGCGCGAACTGGCCGCAAAAGAGCGCAGCCGCGTGGCGCGCACCATCGTGCTGAAACTGAAGACTGCGGACTTCCACACGCTGACGCGCAGCCTCACCCCGGCACAGCGGCCGCTATCGGCCGGCGAACTGGCCGACATCGCCTGCGCGCTGCGCGATCGCGTCGAGCGTCCCGCCGATAGCCGCTACCGGCTCGTCGGCGTGGGCCTGGCCGGCTTCGTCGACGCCGATAGCTGCGAAGCACAACGGGATCTGTTCACCACCTAGCGAAACGGCGCTCAAATCCCGTCGCGAATCGGATACGCTCCGCATCCGTACGCTTGCAACCCCCGCGTGGAGCAGTGACATGCTTTTCGAATTTCCAAAAGTCCGCATCGATTCCCTCAAGGATTTCGCCAAGCACTATCTGATGATCGTGCTCAGCATCCTCACCGCGCTGGGGCTGGAAGCGTGGATCGAGCATGCGCACCACCAGCGTGCCGCGGCCACGGCCAGTGCTCAGATCGAGACGGAAATCCGCGCCAACCTGACCGAAGCCCAGGCGGACCTGCAACAGGATGTCGCGCAGCTGAAGCGGCTCAACACGATCCGTGACGCGGTGAGCCGCGATCTCAAGGCGCACGTCTCGGATGACGTGATCAAGCAGCACATCCTGGCGCAGACCGGCGACTTCGACCTCAACCTGAACTTTCCCACCCTGCGCCACGAGGCCTGGGATGTGGTGGTGGCGAACCAGTCGGCCAGCTGGATCGATCACGATCGCATGCAACGCTACTCCGCCGTCTACGCCAGCCAGCGCGACGTCATCACCTCGATGAGCGAAAACACCGCGCTGCTGATGAACGGCACGGGCATGGTTGACACCATCGCCGACCTGCACACCGATGAGGCGCAGCCACGCGAGTTTCTGCACGTCGTCAGCCAGATGGCGGCCATGCTCGGCCAGACGGTGAACAGCCTGCGCATGCTCGAAAAGCAGCTTGGCGCCGCGTTGCCTGACGGAACCTCGAACAGCGCGAAGCCGGCGCCTGCTGCCTGACCTCGAAACCAGCCTCACGCAACGCAACTTGAGAGAGCCTGCTTCCACAGGCTCTCCTTGGGTAAAACCTGGCGTCCAGCATCCACACTGCACTCGCAAGGAGCGGCAGGTACTCAGGTTGCCTCAGGGCAATGTGTACTCGAAGTCGTAGAAATGCTGGCCATCGGTGATCGTGATCGCCAGCGTACCGGCCAGCCCAAGCAGTTCGCCGGTGCCAGAATCAGGTATCACAGTGATGCTCAGTTGCGGCGTGCCGCGCGTCATCGTGCCGCTGTGCTGCAACGCGAACGTGCCGCTGCGGCCATGCAAGGTGCCGCTGACCCGATCCAGCGCGACATAGCCGGCCGAGCCCGACACGTCGGTACCAGCAGCCAACATCTGGCCTTTACTGGTCGCCTCGAGATCGCCCTGAAACTGCTTGTCCAGCGCCATCCGGCCGATGCCGGGATCGCCGACGCCCTCCTGCGCCGGCTGCGGCGTCATCTTCACTTCGAACGTACCGCGGGCATGCGTGGTCATGATCTTCCTTTCGGCTGGTCGGGGCACGTCAGCCTAATGGATCACAGCGCCCGTGCGGCGAACGTGCAGCAGCGGGCCGCGTGTACGCGGGTGAACCTGACGCGCCGGTCAGGATCAACCGATTCGGCGCGAGATCGCGAAGAACGCCAGGTTGCCCAGGCCGGTCGCGCCCGCCAGCACGGCGATCAGGCCGGGCGTGACTTCCCGCCAGTCGAACCACTGGATCAGCCCGAAGCCTAGCCCTACCGACAAGAGCACGATGCCCCAGCGCAGCGAGGAATGGCGCCGGCGCTGTTGCTCGTCGCGCAGGACCGAGTTGACCAGTTCTTCCGAGCCGCCGGCGTTGACCATATGCCGGCGCACCATGGCGTCGACACAGACCTTGATCGAGTAGGCAATGCAGATAAACAGGCTGATCGGAATGAAGTCGCCGAAATTCATGGGGTTCTCCTTGGGAATGATGGCGGAATGACTGATTGTCGGGGCAAGAGATACAGCCAACCCTACGGCGGTTGCAGCGAAACGCTTGCAACCGTTGCCGGCATGCGCGTATCCCTTGCGCCATGGATGACATCCGCAGCAGCCCTGACCGCGATCTGGTCGACGCCGTGCTGGCCAATCGGCCGGGGGGGTTCGAGCGCCTGATCCGCGAGTATCAGGGGCTGTGCTGGCACATCATCCAGCGCATGGTGCGCAACCCGGAGGACGCGCGCGAGCTGTGCCAGGACACCTTTCTGCGCGTGCATCAGTGCCTGCATCAATACCGCTACGAGAGCGCGTTGAAATCGTGGATCGGGCGCGTGGCCTATACCATCGCGTTGCGTCATCTGCAGCACAAACGCATCCCGCTGGTCGAGCACGGTGACGCGGATGACTACGCATTGGTGGAGAACATCGGCGACGGCTTCGATCTGGAAGCGGCCTGCGCGGACGAGGAGGCGGTGCAGCACCTGCACGCGGCGATCGAATCGCTGCCGCCGTTGCAACGCACCCTGCTGACACTGTATTACCTCGAGGAAACCTCGATTCCGGAGATTGCCAGGATCACCGGACTGGCCAGCGGTACCATCAAAAGTCACTTGTTCCGCTCGCGGCTGCGCCTGCGCGGCGCGCTCGAAACGCGGACAGGAGTTGCGGCATGAATCAGCACATCGACGACATTCCTCCCTTCGGCGACGCGAGCCACGAACGCGAATGGCTGGCGCAGGAAAGCGCGATGCGGCGCGAGCGCCTGCATCTCGATCCCGCCGGCGACGATGCACGTGGCCGACGCTATCGCCTGCTTGCGCGCGCCTTGCGCGAGCCACTGCAGGACAGCTTGCCGGCCGACTTCGCAGCGCGCGTGGCCGCCCGCGCCGCTGCCGCACCCGCGTCCGCCTTGCGTTTCGAATTCGTGCTGATGACGGCGCTCGCCACCGTGCTGGCGATCGCCGCGGGTGTCGTCACTACCATTTACGGGAGCGAGTGGCTGCCGTCATTCCGCGCGATCCTGCCCACACCGCAAGCGCCGGCAGGTCGCTGGCTGCTGGCGTTTGCCGGCTGCCTGGGCATGTCCTGGCTGCTGGGGCAATGGCAAAGGCGCGGACACGGTTGACCGCCGATTGCTACCTACAGCTCCAGCACCGCATCCAGTCCGCGATGCAGGCCGACCAGGCCGGACACTTTGCGGATCGCCAGCAGCGCGCCGTCCACGTAGGGTTTCGCGCTGCTGCCCGCGTTGTGGCGCAGGGTAAGCGTCTGGTCCGGCATGCCGAAAATCGTTTCTACGCCGATGACGAAGCCGGGTAGACGCACCGCGTGCACCTGGGTTCCGGCCAGCGTGCCGCCGCGCGTCTCGCGCATGCCGACGGTCTGCTCCAGCGGCACCTGCAACTGCGGCTGGCGCACCTTGCCCAGTCGCCCGGCCAGTTCGCGTACCGTACCGCTGGGCGCATCCGGCTTGCCCGCGGAGGCGTAGTCGATGATCTCCCACTGCGGAATCAGCTTCGCCGCCATCTCGGCAAACTTGATCAGCAGCACCGCGGTCAGCGCGAAGTTGCCGCAAGCCAGCACACCGCGCCCGCGTTCGCGCGCGACGGCGTCGATCTGCGCATAGTCCTCGTCGGTGAGGCCCGAGGTGCCCACCACCACGTGCGCACCGTGTTCCAGCGCGGCGAGGATGTTGGCCTTCGCACTTTCCGGCCGGGTGTATTCGACGAAGACGTCGCAAGGGTGAGCCAGCGCCTGGGCGGCGTTGGCCGAAAGGCTGACGTCGAGCTTCGGTTCGTCCAGCACGGTGCCAAGCAGTTGCCCTGCATGCCGTCGCGCCACCGCAGCAGTCAGTTGCAGATCATCGGCGACAGCGATGCCGCGGGCCAGTTCAGAACCGGCCCAGCCGGTGGCGCCGGCAAGGCATATCTTCAAAGTCATCGGGCGGGCCTGGATTCATCGACGGAGGAATGACGCAGCGTACGGCGAACGGGCTGCGTCATCCATAGATCCAGAGCATACGATCCGCCCGGCATCAGGCTTGGTCGATCGGGCCCAGTCGATCAATCGTAGACGTCGTGACAGCGGCGTTCGGTGGTGTAGTAGGCCTTGCTGTCCTGGGCGTTTTTCTGCACGCGGTTGCCGACATAGCCGCCAGCCACCGCGCCGCCTACCGTCGCCAGGGTCTTGCCCTTGCCGCCACCCACCTGGTGGCCCAGCAGACCGCCCGCGACCGCGCCAATGCCGGTGCCGATGAGGCGGTGAGTATCCTTTGAGCCGTTGTGCTTGACCTGCACGTTCTCGCAGACCACGCGATGACGTTGCTGCGCCTGCGCCGGCGCTGCGATCAGCGCAGGCGCGGCCAAGGCAAGCGATGCGATCAGAATCAATGACTTGTTCATGGGCTTGCTCCGTCGCGGATGATGCACAGGAATAGCCCGATGGACGTGACGGCCCGGTCAACCGACCCGTACCGGTGCCGCGTGGGATATCGCGGCGGTTCATGCGCCGAATGGCTCCATTGAACCGCGGCCTCGCGCGAATCGGGATCGGGTAAGCTCCGCGTTCGCGAATCCACTGCCCGGAGCGATTCCATGCATTTCGAAATACCGAAACAGCCCATGCGCGGCTTCAAGGATTTCGCCAAGCACTATCTGATGATCGTGCTCAGCATCCTCACCGCGCTGGGGCTGGAGGCGTGGATCGAACATGCCCACCACACGCACGCCGCCGCCTTGGCCAGCCGCCAGATCACGGCGGAGCTGCGGGCGAATCTGGACGGCGTGCAAAGCTCGTATCGAAGCAATCAGCAGCGGCTCGTCTTGCTGCAACAGCTCGACGACACCATCGCGAAAGATGTGCGCGACGGCAAGACCGATGCGGCGATCAACCAGCATATCCAGGCGCTCAAGAACCAGTTCAAGCTCAGTCTCGACTGGCCGATCTTCGCCAATCAGGCGTGGGACGTCGCCGTGGCCAATCAGTCCGCCACCTGGATGGATCGCGCGGCCTTGAGCGAATATTCGGCTGCGTACAGCAAGCAGCGCGATGCGGCGAGCTGGATGGCCCAGGACAGCGCACTGTTTCTCAACGCGCCGCTGCTGGCGACGCTGAGCACCCGGATCGACCTGGGGCGCGAGATCGACCCCATCGAATTTCTGTCGGTACTGCGCCAGATGATCATCACGTCGGGCGAAACCCAGTCGCATCTGCAGCAGGTCGAGTCGCAATTGAAACAGGTGCTGCCGGAGGAAGCGGGCCGCAGCAAGAGCTGATCGCTGCCCTGCCCTTCATCGCACCGCATCCTGCCATCGCTGAACCAGGGATGGCAGGATAAAAAAGCCCGGACAGTGTCCGGGCTTTTTGCTTGGTCCGCCTGCCTCCGCCTACTTCTTCTTCGGCATGTACAAGTCGGTGATCGTGCCCTCGTACACCTCCGCCGCCATCCCCACCGACTCGCTCAGGGTCGGATGCGGATGGATGGTGAGGCCGATATCGGCCGCCTCGCTGCCCATCTCGATCGCCAGCGCGATTTCGGAAATCAGGTCGCCGGCATGCACGCCCACGATGCCGCCGCCGACCACCCGATGGGTGGCTTCGTCGAACAGCAGCTTGGTGAAGCCCTCGGTGCGGTCGATGCCGATCGCGCGGCCGCTTGCAGCCCACGGGAATTTGCCCACGCCGATCTTCAAGCCCTTTTCCTTCGCCTCGCGCTCGGTCACGCCGACCCAGGCGATTTCCGGATCGGTATAGGCGACCGACGGAATCACCCGCGCGTCGAAATGGCTCTTGTGGCCGGCGACGACTTCCGCGGCGACCTTCGCCTCATGGGTAGCCTTGTGCGCCAGCATCGGCTGGCCGACCAGGTCGCCGATCGCGAAGATATGCGGCACGTTGGTGCGCATCTGCGAGTCGACGTTGATGAAGCCACGCTCCGTGACGGCGACGCCGGCCTTGTCGGCGCCGATCTTGCCGCCGTTCGGCGAGCGGCCCACCGAGACCAGCACGCGGTCGAACAACGTGGTGGCGGGAATGCTGTCGCCCTCGTAGCTGACTTCGATGCCTTTCTTGGTGGCCTTGGCCTCGACCACTTTGGTCTTGAGATGAATGCCCTTGAGCCGCTTGCCGATGCGCTGCGCCAACGGCTTGATGAGGTCGGCATCGGCACCGGGGATCAGCTGGTCCATGAATTCGACCACGGTTACTTCGCTGCCCAGCGCGGCATATACCGTGGCCATTTCCAGGCCGATGATGCCACCGCCCACGACCAGCAACTTCTTCGGTATGTCCTTCAGCTCCAGCGCGCCGGTGGAGTCGACGATGCGCTCGTCTTCCCACGGGAACGAAGGCAGCTTCACCGACTGCGAGCCGGCGGCGATGATGGCGTGCTCGAAGCGGATCAGCTTTACGCCGTCCTTCGTATGGACTTCCATTTCATTCGGCGACACGAAGGCGCCGCTGCCTTCGACCGTGCGCACCTTGCGCTGTTTCGCCATGCCGGCGAGACCGCCGGTGAGCTGACCGACCACCTTGTTCTTGAAGCCACGCAGCTTGTCGATGTCGATGGCAGGCTTGCCGAACGTAACGCCGTGCGCCGTCATCGCGGCGGCCTCGTCGATCACCGCAGCGGCATGCAGCAGCGCCTTGGACGGGATGCAACCCACGTTGAGGCAGACACCGCCGAGCGTGGCGTAGCGCTCGACCAATACGGTATCCACGCCCAGGTCAGCCGCGCGGAACGCGGCGGTGTAGCCACCGGGGCCGGACCCGAGCACGACCAGTTTGCATTCGATGTCTGCTTTCTTTCCGGACGACACGGCCGCTTGCGGCGCCTTCGCCTCCTCTCCCTTCTGGGGAGAGGATTGAGGTGAGGGGCTGGTGCTCGCGGGAGACTGTTTGGTTTTGTCCGTTTCGTTGAAACTACCCGGCGAGCTCGTCCCCTCACTCCTGCCCTCTCCCCGGAGGGGAGAGGGGGACGCGGTGTCGGCTTCGCCGACGGTTTCCAAGATGGCGATCACCACGCCCTCGGAAACCTCATCGCCGACCTTGAGCTTGAGCTCCTTGATCACGCCGGCGGCGCTGGAGGGAATCTCCATCGTCGCCTTGTCCGACTCCAGCGTGATCAGGCTTTGTTCCTTCGCTACCGTGTCGCCGACTTTCACCAGCACTTCGATGACCGGCACGTTGTCGTGCCCGCCGATATCCGGGACCTTGATGTCGATGGTGTTGGCCATGTCGTATTTCCTTTGCTGTTGCGGGCGTCAGCGAGCCGCGCCCGGTTCTTTGTCGGATGAGGAGCCGCGCCGGTTGACCGACTCCTCGGCAATATCGCGCGCGACGTCCCGCGCCGCGTCGTTGTCTCTCGTGCCGTCGCCTGTCGCCCCGCCGGCACCGAAGGATTCCACGGGCGTCCGCGGCCCGCGCCCGACCCAGCTCTTCACGTGCAGGTCGCGCTGCGGAAACGGAATCTCGATGGCGTATTTTTCCAGTGCCGTATGCAACGCCCAGTAATAGGCCGCGGTGACGGCACCGGGGCGGCGCGTGGCTTCGGCGTTGAGCCACACCACCAGCTGGAAGTTGAGCGACGAATCGCCAAAACCGGTCAGCCACACCTGCGGCCCTCGCGGACCGTCCAGGCTGAGCGTGAACGGCACTTCCGCGGCCGCCTCCAGCGCGGCCTTCTTCACCAGTTCCTTGTCGGTGCCATAGGCCACGCCAAAGGGAATTTTCTGCCGCCGCGCCACTTCGCGCAGCGTCCAGTTCACCACCCGTCCATTCACGAATTCCGAATTCGGCACCAGGATGTCGATGTTGTCGTTGGTCGAAATGCGGGTGGCGCGGATGTAGATGTCGCGCACATGGCCGTGCACGCCGGAGGCCAGCTCGACGAAATCGCCGACCTTGAGGCTGCGTTCGAACAGAAGGATGAGGCCGGAGACGAAGTTGTTGAAGATCGCCTGCAGGCCAAAACCCAGACCCACACCCAGCGCGCCGGCGAACACCGTCATCTTCGCCATCGGTATGCCGGCGATGCTCAACGCCCATAGCGCACCGACAGTCAGCAGCAGGTAGTGAACCAGCCGCTCGACGGTGTAGGCAGACGATTGGTTGATGTTGTCGTGGCTCTGCGCGTAACGATGCAGCAGCCGTTTGAGCACCGCAGAGACGACCAGGAACAACGCCAGCAGTAGCAAAGCGCCCAGCAGCGAGCCGATCGTGACATTGACGCCGCCGAACCTGACGCCCCAGTTCAACCACTCTCCCAGTTCATGGACGCCGCGCTCGACCGCCTGCGGCGCCGGGTCAACCAGGACGCGGGAGCAGCCGAGGCAGGAAGCGGCGTATGCCATCGACCGGCCCGTCAGAGCAGCAGGCGGCGGATATCGCCCAGCTGGGCCGCCAGGAACGCGGCGAAGCGCGCGGCCAGCGCGCCGTCGATCACGCGATGGTCGTACGACAGCGACAACGGCAGGATCAGCCGGGGCGCGAACTCCTTGCCGTTCCACACCGGCTTCATCGAGGCCTTGGAGACGCCGAGGATCGCCACTTCCGGCGCATTGACGATAGGCGTGAAGCCGGTGCCGCCGATACCGCCCAGCGAGGAGATCGAGAAGCAGCCTCCGGACATCTCGGCCGGGCCCAGTTTCTTGTCCCGCGCCTTTTTCGAGATCTCGCCCAGTTCGCGGGCCAGATTGAGCAGGCCTTTCTTGTCGCAGTCGCGCAGCACCGGCACCACCAGGCCGTCGGGCGTATCCACCGCGATGCCGATGTGGAAATACTTTTTCAGGATCAGCTTCTCGCCCGACTCGTCCAGCGAGGCGTTGAACTGCGGGAACTGTTTCAGCGCGGCGACCACCGCTTTGATCTGGAACACCAGCGGAGTGACCTTCAGGTCCTTGTTCTCTTCGCCGAGCTTCTTGCGGAAGGCTTCCAGTTCGGTGATGTCGGCGTCGTCGTGCTGGGTGACGTGCGGGATCATCGCCCAGTTGCGCGCGAGGTTGGCGCCGGAGATCTTCTGGATGCGTGACAGCGGCTTCTCCTCGACCTCGCCGAATTTGGCGAAATCGACCTTCGGCCACGGCAGCAGGTTCAAGCCACCGACCGAGGCGGAGGCGCCAGCCACCGGACGCGCACCGGAGGCGAGCGCGTGCTTCACGTAGGCACCGACGTCTTCGCGCTGGATGCGGCCACCACGGCCGCTGCCCTTCACCTGCTGGATGTCCACGCCCAGCTCACGCGCAAAGGCGCGAATCGCCGGGCTGGCATACGGTGCGTCGCCGGGCATCACGATACTGGCGTCGAGCGGCGGTCGTGCCGACGGCGGCACGTCGCCCTCCGGCGCGTTGCCCGGCTGTACGCCCTGGCCGGCGATCGGCGCGGGCCTCTCCTCAACCTTCGGTGTGGCCGGCGCTGTGGGTGCAGGTGCGGCCGCCGGCTTCGGCGCTTCTTCGGCCTTAGGGGCTGGCGCTGCAGCGGCATCGTCGGCCTCGATCAAGGCAATGATGGCGCCCTCGGAGACTTCATCGCCGACCTTCAGCTTCAATTCCTTCACCGTGCCGGCGAACGGTGCGGGCACTTCCATGGTGGCCTTGTCCGATTCCAACGTGATCAAGCTCTGTTCTTTCTCGACCCGGTCGCCGACCTTGACCAGCACTTCGATGACGGGGACGTCAGCGTGGCCGATATCGGGAACGCGGGCTTCTTTGAGATCGGCCATGAATGACTCCTGCAAATGGCGATGGCGTACCGCTCGGGGATGGCGGTCGCGGACAAGGCTTCAATCATAGCGAAGGCAGGCCCGATCCGTATGCCCAAGCGGGGCAGTTTTCCCGATTCGACGCCAACCATGCGCATGCGTATGCATGACCTTGAGCGCACGCACGGCCCCGATCCATGCCGTAACCTGATTCTCGAGACCATGCCGCGTGCGGCACAGGAAGCAAGCATGCTGACGATTCGCGATCTGTCGAAAACCTACGCCAACGGCGTAAGAGCATTGCGCGGCGTATCGCTGGATATTCCCAACGGCATGTTCGGCCTGCTCGGCCCGAACGGTGCGGGCAAGTCGTCGTTGATGCGCACGATCGCCACGCTGCAGGATCCGGACACGGGCACGATCAAGCTCGACGAGATGAACCTGCTCACCGACAAGCAGGCCACCCGTCGCCTGCTCGGCTATCTGCCGCAGGAGTTCGGCGTGTATCCGAAGGTCTCGGCCGAGGCGATGCTGGAACACTTCGCCGTGCTCAAGGGCGTCACCGTGAAGAGCGAACGGCGCGAACTGGTCGAGTCGCTGCTGCGCCAGGTGAACCTGTGGGACGTGCGCAAGCGCAAGCTCGGCACCTACTCCGGCGGCATGCGCCAGCGCTTCGGCATTGCCCAGGCGCTGATCGGCGATCCGCGCCTGGTGATCGTCGACGAGCCCACCGCGGGACTCGATCCGGAGGAACGCAACCGCTTCCTCAACCTGCTCGCCGAGATCGGCGAACGCGTGGTGGTGATCCTCTCCACACATATCGTCGAGGACGTCACCGACCTGTGCTCGCGCATGGCCATCATCGGCCAGGGCCAGGTGCTGCTCACCGGCGAGCCGGTCGAGGCGATCCGTTCGCTGGATGGCCGCGTGTGGCGCCGCACGATCGACAAGGTCGAACTGGACGGCTACCGCGCCCGCATGAACATCCTTTCCACCCGCCTCGCCGGCGGCCGCACTTTGCTGCACGTGCTGGCCGATTCCCTGCCGGAACAAGGTTTCGAACCCGTCACACCCGATCTGGAAGACGTCTACTTCGGCCGCCTGCGCGCGCAGGCGACAGCCAGGGCCGTCTGACGCTCGCCAGCTTCTTCCGATACCGCGGACGGGAATAACGATGTTCTTCGAGCCCACATTTTTCGAGATCTGCCGATTCGAGTTGCGCCAGCAGCTGAAGGCACCGCTGTTCTGGATCGTCGCTGCCATATTCGGTGCGCTCGCGTTTGCTCTGGTCAGCACCGACGCGGTGATCGTCGGCGGTGCCAGCGGCAATGTATTGCGCAATGCCCCGATGGTGATCGTCCGGCTGCTCAGTGTGCTCACCGTCCTCAGCGTCTTCCTGGTGACGATCTTCGTCGCCGGTGCGGCGCTGCGCGATTTCGACCAGCGCACTTCGGAGTTGTTTTTCACCACACCGATGAGCCGTGGCGCTTATCTCGGCGGCCGCTTCGTGGCCGGCTATCTGGCGGCGCTGGCGATCATGCTGACCTGCGCACTGGGTGTGGCGGTCGGCGGCATGATGCCGTGGATCGATGCGGAGCGGCTGGGCCCGGCCAGCTGGCACGGTTATGCCTGGGCATTCGGCGTAATGGTGATGCCGGACATGTTGTTCATGGCCGCGCTGCTGTTCCTGATCGCGTCCACCACGCGTTCGTTGCTGGCCACTTACATCGGCCTGATCGTCTACATCGTGCTGAACTTCATCGTTGGCCTGCTGACCCGGGACGTCAACAATCATTTCATCGCTGCCATGCTCGATCCGTTCGGCGGCCGTACCCTGGCCCTGGTCACGCGGTACTGGTCGGCGGATCAGGCCAATCACGAGCTGCCGGCGCTATCCGGCGTGCTGCTGTTCAACCGGCTGCTGTGGGGCGCTATCAGCGTGGTCATGCTTGGGGCCGCCGTGGCGCTGTTCCGGCCCGATCGCGAGGGTCTGCAGCTACCGCGACGCAAGCAGCGGGCGGAGCCACCGATGCTGCTTCCGCAAGCCCAGGCCGCCACGCTGATCATGCCCAGGGTGCGACTGGCCGCCGACCTGCGTGCGCACCTGTCGCAACTGCACACGCAGTTTGCGTTCGACACACTCGGCGTGCTGCGCGGCGTGCCATTCCTGATCATGCTGGCGCTGGGCTTGCTCAATCTATTTTTCGCGCTGGCGCTGTCCAGCCAGATCTATGGCACCGCCACCTGGCCGGTGACGCATCAGGTGCTGGAAGGCGTGCATGGCAGCTTCCAGTGGCTGCTGTACATCATCATCACGTTCTATGCCGGCGAACTGGTATGGCGCGAACGCAGCCAGCACTCGGCCGAGGTCAGCGACGCGTTTCCGGTACCGGACTGGGTGCCGCTGATCGCCAAGCTGGGGGCGCTGCTGGCGGTGATCGCAACGTTTCTGCTGATTGGCGCCGTGGTGGGCATCGGCTGGCAATTGAGCCACGGCTATACCCATCTGGAGCTGGGCCTGTATCTGGCGACACTGGCCCTGGATGCGGTCCCGTTCGTGCTGCTGGCAGTGCTGGCGCTGTTCCTGCAGGTGATGTCGAACGACAAGTTCCTCGGTTATCTGCTGACCATCGTGTGGCTGGTGCTCAGCACGATCGGCTTCGGCCTGCTGCACTGGGACCATAACCTGTACAACTATGGCAGTGCGCCGGACGTGCCGTATTCGGACATGAACGGTTTCGGCCATTTCCTCGAGGCTGCGCTGTGGTTCGACTTCTACTGGGCCAGCTGCGCCGTGGCGTTGCTGGTGCTGGCCGCACTGTTCTGGGTGCGCGGCACCGATCAAGCCTGGCCTGACCGGCTGCGCGAAGCGCGGGCGCGCCTGCACGCACCGGCAAAGATCGCACTGGCCGCTGCATGGCTGGCATTCATCGGCAGCGGCATCTGGATCTACTACAACACCAACGTGCTCAACCACTACCAGAGCAGCGCGGCACAGACGAAACAGCACGCCGACTACGAGAAGAAGTACGCGAAGTACAAGGACCTGCCGCAGCCACGCATCACCGCGGTGAAAGCGGACGTGGATATCCACCCATATCAGCGCAGGCTGGATATCCGCGGCCACTACACCTTGGTCAACAAGACCGCCGCACCGATCAGCGAACTGCACGTGAACTACACCGACGGCTTCAGACTGGAGTCGCTGACGTTCGCACCGCACGACACAGTGAGCGTGGACAAGCAGCTCGGCTACACCATCTACCGGCTGAAGACCCCGCTGGCGCCGGGCGCGTCGATGAATTTCGACTTCACGCTGGAATATGCACCGAAGGGTTTCACCAACAGTCCGGAAGGTAGTTTCCTCGCCCACAACGGCACCTTCTTCAACAACACCGTGATGCCGCAGTTCGGCTACCAGACCCAGGAGCAGCTCACCGACCGCAACGACCGCCGCAAATATGGACTCTCCGCCGAAGTGCCGCGGATGCCGAAGTTGGGCGACGAGAAGGCCCGCGCGAACACCTACATCAGCAACGACGCGGACTGGATCAGCTTCGACACCACCGTCTCCACCGCCGCCGACCAGATAGCCGTGGCGCCGGGCTATCTGCAGAAAGAATGGACGGCGAACGGCCGGCATTACTTCCACTACACCATGACTCAGACAGGAATGGATCAGCCGATGCTGCCGTTCTTCTCCTATCTGTCGGCGCGCTACGCGGTGAAGCGCGAGACGTGGAAGGGCGTGGACATCGCGGTGTACTACAACCCGGCGCATGCGTGGAACGTGGAGCGGATGATCCAGGGTGCCAAGGATGCGCTGGACTATGACGACGCGAACTTCACGCCGTACCAGTTCCATCAATTGCGCATCCTGGAGTTCCCGAACTACATAAGCATCGCGCAGTCGTTTGCCAATACGATTCCGTTCTCCGAATCGGTCGGCTTCATCGCCGACCTGCGTGATCCGTCCAAGATCGACTACCCCTACTACATCACTGCCCACGAAGTGGCGCACCAGTGGTGGGCACACCGGGTGATCGGCGCGAACATGCAGGGCTCGACCATGCTCAGCGAATCGCTGGCGCAGTACTCCGCGCTGATGGTGATGAAGCACAAGTACGGCGGCGATCAGATGCGCAAGTTCCTGAAGTACGAACTGGACGGCTACCTGACGGGACGCGCCACCGAGAAACTGGCCGAGGAGCCACTGGCCAAAGTGGAGAACCAGCAATACATCCACTACAAGAAAGGTTCACTGGTGTTCTATGCGCTGCAGGATTACGTCGGCGAGGCCACGCTCGACGCGATGCTGAAGCAGTTCCTGATCGACAAGGGTTTCCAGCAGCCGCCATACACCACATCACAAGAGTTCATGGACGCGCTGACCAAGGCCGTCGGGTCGAAGTGGCAGCCGCTGCTGGATGACTTCTTCTGGAAGATCACCTTGTTCGACAACCGCATCACCGACGCCACCGCGAAGAAGCTGCCGAACGGCAAGTACGAAGTCACCCTGAGCGTGCACGCCAGCAAGGTCTACGTCGACGGCACCGGCAAGGAGACTGCGGCAAAGCCAGGCATCCCGATCGAGATCGGCGTGTTCGCCGCCTCGCCCGGTGCCGGCAAGGACGGCAAGCCGCTGTATCTGCAAAAGCGCCTGCTGCCGGACGGCGACAGCACGATCACCGTAACCGTCGACAGCCTGCCCGCGCTGGCCGGCATCGATCCGTACAACGAACTGATCGACAAGGTTTCCAGCGACAACCGCCGTGCCGTGACGCTGCAGTAGATTCAGCCGGCTTTCGGTGCGATCGATGGCGTGCCCCGCACCAGCGCGATCTCCTGCGGCCCCGCCGTCACGCTGATCTGCCGCGCGTCGATCTGCTGCTTGATCGCACGCCACAGGTCGGTCTGAACGTTCCAGCTGTCGCCACTGCCGGTCCAGCCGCGCAACACCAGGTTTACGGTCTGTACGGCCAGGCTTTCGATCCACACGCCCGGCGCCGGATCTTTCAGCACGCGCTTGTCCGCCTCGATCAGTCGAGTAATCGTCGCGATCACTTTGTCGGTATCGTCGCGGTAAGCGATGCCGAACTTCAGCTCGAAGCGCCGCGTGCCACGCCGGTTGAAGTTGACGATGGCGTCGCTGCCGATCTTTCCATTCGGCACGATCGCCTCGCGGTTGTCCGGCAGAATCAGCAAGGTGTGCATGAGGTTGAGGCTTCCCACCGTGCCTTCGACGCCACCTGCGGTGACGTAATCGCCGACGCGAAATGGCCGGAACACGGCCAGCAGCACGCCCCAGGCCAGGTTGCTGAGCGAGCCCTGCAGCGCCAGTCCGATCGCCAGCCCGGCGGTACCGAGCGCGGCGACCATCGGTGCCGACGGTACGCCCAGCACGCCCAACGCGGTGACCACCAGCAGAGCGATCAGCACGCCGTAGATCAGATTGCGCAAAAAGCCGCTGAGCGTGGAGTCGAAGCTGGCCCGACCCAGTGCGCCCTGCGCGAAATTCGCCAGCCGACGCGCGATCCACATCCCGACCAGCAGCACCAGCAAGGCGCCAATCAGATGCAGCCCCATCTGTACCGCCTGATCGGTGTAGGCGGAAACATCGTGAGTCGTGGGAACTGCCGCCATCGACCTGGCGGAAACATCGAGCATGGCTTTGTCTCCCGCAGAAAACCGGGGCTCAGCCTAACAGGAGAAATAGGAAAGCTCCGCCATCGCGCCCGATGCCGTAACGTTCCAATGCACCATCAGTCACAAGACCGATGATTCCTGCAGCTTCCGACGCAGGTGGCGCAACGAAATCGTCTCCCACAGCGCCACCAGCGCCAGCACCAAGGTTGTTGCCAATCCCAGCGCGAGCACGCTCAGCGGTTTCCAGGCGACGGCGACGGCCAGTGCCGCCAGCAAACCCATGCCGACCAGATGCGACAGTGGCAGGTTGGTGCTGTTCACCGTTTTCTTGAACCAGGCATTGCCCAGCAGATAGAGCGCCGGACCACCGATCAGCACCGCGCTGCCGATCGCATCGGCATGCTGCGAGGCATCGTGAAGCGTCAGTTCATCGGCCACCGCGCTGACGATGATGCCGGCCACGATAAGCAGATGCAGATACGTGTAGGCGATCCGTGCCGTACGGCCCGGATCCGACGCATGTCTGATTGCCACACTGCCGCGCTCGGCGCCGAGATCGAAATAGATCCACCACATCGCCACGCTGCCCACGAAAGCACTGACGAACGCCAGCAGCGCCTGCGGCTGCGACAAGGTGTCGGCGAAGCTCGACCCGGTCACCAGCACCGACTCGCCCAGCGCAATGATCACGAACTGACTGCAGCGCTCGGCCAGATGGCCACCGTCGATGTCCCAGTCGGCGGTGCTCGACCGACCCAGGCCGGGCACCGGGAACGCCAGCGCCGGCCCGATGTATTCCAAGGTCAGGGCAACGATCCAGCACCACGCACGCCATTGGCCATCCAGCCATCCGCCCGCCAGCCACAGCACACCCGAGGTCGCCAGCCATACCGTGATGCGTTGGAAGTTGCGCGTGTTTGCCGGTGCGGCATCGCCCAGCGCCCACAGCATGAACAAGGTGCGCCCCACCTGCATGAACACATAAGCGCCGGCAAACAACAGGCCGCGGCCGGCGAAGGCATCCGGCAGCGCGATCGACAGCAGCAGCCCGGCCAGCGTCAGCATCAGCAGCAACAGCCGCACCAGCGGGCGTTCCGGATCGAGCCAGTTGGTGACCCAGCTGGTGAACACCCACACCCACCACACCGCCAGGAACAGCAGCAGCACCTGCGAGGCGCTGACCAGGTTCAGGCCATGCAGCAGCGTGTGCGACAACTGGGTCACCGCATAGACGAACACCAGATCGAAGAACAATTCGATATTGGTGACGTGTGCGCCTGCCGCACGGCTGCGCAGGAGGCTGCGCCGTGCAGGCAGGCTGACGGGATTGGCGGATGCGTGAATGCTCAAGGCGATCTCCGGCATGGATGCGCCTTTATCGCATGACCACCCCGATGCAGTCACACGGCTCTGCTCAGAGCCGATCATCCTCGATGTCGCTGACCCGGCCGTCGACGATCGTCACCACGGTGACATGGCCGTCGCGGCGATAGCGCCATTGTTCGCCGCCCTGATCTTTGCTCGCCACGCGAACGCCGCCGCGACCGCTGCTGCGGCTGCGCGAAACGCGCTTGTGCGATTTTGACGAGGGCTTGCCCAGCAGCTCGGTGACACGCTCGCGGCTGTCGCCGGCCGTGAGTACCTGGTTGCCCACGCGCAGCGTGCTGGACGCATGGACCGTGGCGCTGAATGCGAACAGGATGACGATGAGACGAAGACGCATGACCCTCTCCCTGGCTGGTTGAAATCCGAAAATCCGTTTCGCTGCGCCAGCCCGTCTTCCCGTTAATTCAGAAGCCGGAACCAGGCTGGGCCAGATAGATCACCTCTTCCGGCGTACTGGCCCGGCCAAGCACAGCATTGCGGTGTGGAAAGCGGCCGAAGCGTGCTATCACGTCGCGATGCCGCCGAGCATAATCGAGAAAATCCTCGAAACGTTTACGCTGCGGCGGTGGCACTTCCGCGCAAAGCGCCTCGAACAATGCCACCGATCGCTGCTGCAAAGCCTTGTCCTCGGCATGCTCCAGCGGCAGGTAGGCGAACATGCGCTGCAACGGCGGAAGTTGACGGTCATCTCCGCGAGCGATACCTGACAAGGCGACGCGCTGTGCGCTGGCGTCCTGCGCCCATGCGCGCGAGTCGCCGCGATAAAGGTTGCGCGGGAACTGGTCCAACAGGATCAACAGCGCCAGCCAGCCCAGCGGGTCGAGCGCCCAGCCATCCAGCTGTCCATTCGCTGCGGCGTCTGCCACGCTGCCGAAACGCTCGTGCATCTGGGCATCGAACGCCGCATCGGCGGCAAACCAGTGTGCGGCGCTCGTATCGGCAAACCAGAAATCCAGGACGTCATGCGCGGTAACGGGCATCAGCGCTCCCTTTAAGTGGTGCGCGTTAGAGGAGCGTCAGTGGTGCGCGGTACCGGCCAGGCTATGCATATCCAGATGGATACCGCGCAGGCGCGGCAGCTGCCGGCGCAAGGCCAATGCCGACTCAGCCGGCGCATCGGCAATGGCCTGCTCGAACGCATGCAGCAATGCACTTTCCTGATGCGCCAGCGCGCGGATCCATGCGCTGTCACGACTACTGGCCGCATGTACCAGCCAGCTGGCCAGATGGCGGCGGACGGCGCCACGCCAGGTGCCATGCTCACTCGGCTTGCCGTCGTGGGCGCGCAGTTGAGCCTGCAGGTCGGCGATCAGCAGATCCAGCGTCTGCATGTTTTCATGCAGCACCATGCGCAAGCCCGGTTCGCACCCCATCGCGGCACGCCGATAAAGCCGACGCAGGTCGATGCTGCGCCGTATCAAGGCATTGCAAGTGGATGGCACGATGTACGTCGACATGGCCGCTTTTTTGCCGAATCATGAGTGGAACACGGCCCCATCGTCGCTCGTGCCCACTTAGCCGCAGATAAACCTGGGTGTATCTGCCTGACAACAGTCAGCTCACGGTGGGGGCCCCGCATGCCGGGGCGAGGGTGCTCATTGCCCCAATTGCAGCAGGTTCAACGGCTGACCGTTGCTGCCGCGCACGCCTTGCTGCAACTCGGCAAGCCGCCGGATCGACGGGCACAACGCCTCGATCTGCGGGCGCAAAGCCTGCATTCGCCGCTGCATGCGCGGTTGCAGCTCGGTAGCGAGATCCGCCGCCCGATCACGCAGGCGGGCCGCGGTATCCATATCGCCACCCAGTGCCGCATTGATCGCCTGCTGGCCCAGATCGGCTGCCAGCAAGGGCAGCAGATCGGCGCCAATCTGATTCATGGCCTGATCGCTGGCATCGCCCTGCCAGTCATGCGTGCTCTGGCTGACCGAGATGCGCCGCTTGAGCTCGCTGGCGTGCGCACTCAATCGACGGTTGAACTCGGCGCGGGTATCAGCACCCAGACCCATGCCATCGGCCTCGGCGCGCATCCCCTGCACCGCCATGTCCACTCCGTTCTGCGCCACCGTGCGCACCCGCGGCGCCAGTGCGCGCAGTTCACGCTCGAACAGCGCCAGCCGATCCTGGTTCTCCGCATTCAGCTGCACCGTTGCGCCATCGGTACGCAGCGCCCCTTGCTGCAGTTCGGCGTGAAACGGCGCCGGCGCCGCCCGGTCGAACAGCAGACTGTCGGTTTTCAAGGTCAGGTCATAGCTGCTGCTGGCATGACAGGTTGCGGCCAGATCCTGCGCGCGCACGGGCAGCGCGGCCGACAGCGACAACAGGACGACAGACAAACGAAGCACGCGCATCGACTGGATTTCCGTAAACGATGCGTCAAGCGATACCTTCTCACGCACCAACCCATGCTGAATGCGGCAGCCGGGCCGAAACGAAAACGCCCCGCAGAGCGGGGCGTTTGTGGCGGCACTGGGCAGCTCAGGCGCCGCCGGGCGGTGTGATCAGGTGCAGGCCGTCCTTTTCTAGCGGATGGAGGCCTTCGTCCGGAAGCGCATCCGCGCTGCCGGACAGCAGCCGCGGGTCATCAATCCAGAGCACCGGCTGCCTGGGGCCGGGCACATAGGGCTGCCACTTGCCGTAGTCGTCGGCTTGAAGTTCGCCGTACGCCATACTATACGTGACAGGCACTTGAGCTACCCAGTACTCGTCATTCATATGCTCGCCAGATGTCGGCAGATTGAAGGTCCACCTGCGCGCCGCCGCCACGGCGGAGTTGGCGAGCATCTTGCGCCACCGCTCCATTTCCTCATCACTGTCCGCCACTACCAGGTTGACCTGTTCGGCCACGGCTTCCTGCACCTGCCCCTTTCGACCCACGCGCAGCAACAGATATACCGTGCCCGATATGCGGGAATTGGCAGCCAGGGGTGGATAGGTCGGCGCCACCCGATCCTTATAGGCGATGGATTCACCCGGCACGTTCTGCCCGAACTGGGTGCCACTGATGCCGACCGAGTATTTGTCGTCCCCTACTGGCTTGGCGACGAAACGCACACTCATTTTCGCCTTCGCCGCCACCGGCTTACCGTCAAGCAGCGTGGGCTCGAACTTCCATTTCGGAATGCTCTCGGCAATCAGCCCGGTCACCATAGGCGGCAGCTTTTCCGGCTTGTCGATGGCGTAGCTGCTGACACTGCCATCCGGTGCCACCACGATCGTTCCGGTAAGTAGCATGCTCGCCTGCATTCGCTTGCGCACGGCGGCTGGTCCGGCAGCCAGCGCGGCGCCCGACAGCAATACGCAGAACAAACCGATCAGCCAACGTTTCATACCTACCCCCCAGTGAGCCCGTTGCGCAGTCTAGCGCCAGCTACGACCGCTCGTGGCGCCACGGACGAAACTGCGCGCGCACCGCGGGCCGGCCCAATTGCCAGGCCAGCCACAGCAGCAGGGGGATCGCGACCGCCTTGAGCGCCAGCCCCACCTGCCAGGTCCGCTGCGCTCGCGCGATCATCCACAACGCGACCTCGCCCAGCTGCGGCAGTGCCTGCGCATGCTGCCGGGCGGTTTCGAAATCGCCCCATTGCTGCAGCATCAACACGCCGCTGAGCAATGCCCACAACGCCAGCAGCACAGTCAGCGCCTGCGTGATCGGCCGCGCCCATGCCTGGCGCAGGATGCAGCCGGCGCACACCATGATGATCAACAACGCAGCCACCAAATAAGCGTATTCCGCATGTTGCAGATACTGCACGGCACCGGTCGCGGTGAGCAGCAGCAAGATCCACACGCCGATCGGCCATACCGAAAAACGCCGCGCCGGCGCCGTATGAGTGGCCGTATCGGTGCGCACCGCCAAGGGCTTCAAGGTGCCGCCTTCAGCGTGGACAGGTCGCTCATCACCTGGGCGGAATTCTTCTCGGGATCGACGTCCACATAGACCTTGGCGATCTTGCCCTGCGGATCGATCAGAAAGGTGGTGCGCTTGGCGTAATGCATGCCCATGTGTTCGGTGAGCACGCCGTAGCTGATGGCCACCTTGCGGTCGGCATCGGCCAGCAGCGGGAACGGCACGTGATACTTCGCGGCGAATTCGGCGTGCGACTTCACGTCGTCGAGGCTCACGCCAACGACCTCGGCGCCGGCCTTGCGCAGCTTCGCGATGTCATCGCGGAAAGCGCACACCTCGGTGGTGCAGCCTGGCGTGAAATCCTTCGGATAGAAGTACATCACCAGCCAATGGCCACGAAAATCGGCCGGCGCACGCCAGTGGCCGTTCTGGTCTTGCAGACGGAACGTCGGAGCGATTTCGCCTACTTGTGGGGTAGCGCCAAACGCCGGGGCGACAAGGGCGCATAACAAGGTCAACACAAGCAAACGGGAAAAATGGCGCATGACGAAATCTCCGGTCGGGGAAGCGGGGCGAAGCACAGCCACCGCAGTTTACGCGCCCCGATGAAGAGAAGAAGGGCACCATGGGCGCCCTTCCTCGTCATGCACTGAGTCATGCCTCAGCAGATGTCACGGCCTGCTGATGGTGAACTTGCCTACCGAGACGCCCAGGTTGACGCCTTGGCCCGTGCCGGCCAGGGCCAGCGAGGTGGTGCCCTTGGTCAGCACCTGCGCGGTGCCACTCTTCACCACGCCGGCTTCGGCACCGGCCTGTGCATAGTTGCCGTATACCTCATCGATACCGTGCACATGGCTGATTTCGCCCTTGCCGTTGTCGATGTGGTACTTGCCGGCGGTAATGCCGCCGCCGACCACGGTGATCTTCACGTTTGCGCGCTGGCCGTTGTCGCAGGTGACCGTGCCATGGCCTTCGGCATGCTTGTAGATCAATGACCAGCCGGACAGGTTGAACGCAAGATCACATTTCACCGAGGCTTCGGCGGCCTGTGCACTGCTTGTCGGCAGCACGGTCATTGCACCCGCGCAGGCCAGTACCAGGGCGGCCATTCCAAAAGTACGCTTGATCATTGTCATCTCCTTGGGTTTGTGCGGGATCGGATTCGTTCGCCTGCGCAGATCCGGGGTGCCATCGAAAGATCGGCAAACCGCTGCGTGGTGGTGGAATCGTGTGCATGACGCCGTGACAATGGTGTGCAGACGCATGACTGTCCGTTCAGACTTCCCGGCTTGATGCTTCAGTAACAAGCTGCCGCGCAGACTGTACTTGGCAGGCAGGGCGGTACCGTGCGAGCCATGCCGAGGCGAGCCTCGCCGAGGGGTTGTGACGTGGACGAAGCCGTGCCTAGACTTCGCATAGCCTTGATGCGGACCGCAGCAAAGGAGAACCATGGTCAAGTATTCACTGGTCGGTTACGACGGCTCCGATGCCGCCCGCCGCGCATTCCAGTTCGCCATCGACCTGGCCCGCTGCAGCCATGGCCGGGTGCGCGTGGTGTCGGTGCTGCAGGTCACCGAGGGCGGAGCCGATGCCTGTGCCCTGATGATGGCCGATTCCGGCAGTCGGCGCGCGCAGGAACTGCTGGACGAACTGGCCGCGATCGTGCCGGATGCCGCCACCCTGGTCGATGTCGAGTTGATTCACGGCAGTCCCGGCGATGTGCTCCTGAGCCAGGTCGATCAGCACGCGGTCGATCACATCGTGATCGGACACACCGAGCGCGGCGCGCTGGCACGCTGGTTGCTCGGTTCGGTATCCGAAAACGTGCTGGCGCGCGCCCACGTGCCGGTGACGGTGGTGCGCTGAAAACCCGGCCGTATTCGATGTCGCTGAACTGCAAGTAGGGCAACGTTAATCCGAAGCCTTGCGCAGGCCGTATCCTGTGTCACCCTTTTGTCACGTGAGCGCTGGCACCCGGCTCTCGCCAACACGCTGCCGCACAGGAAATCCGCTTGAACTATGCGACCGCCCTGCCCTGGACTCTGGAGAGTCTCGATCTCGAGCGCATCGAGGTTGCGCGCGTGCGCCACAACGAAGATCTGTTCTTTCTGCTGTGCAGTTCGTCGTTCGTCGAGAGCGGCTCGGAACTGTACACGCAGAATCTGATCGATCATTTCGCCGGCGACCAGGATCTGCAGACCTGGCTCAGCCAGCACTGGGAACACGAAGAACTGCAGCATGGCCGCGCGCTGGCCGCCTATGTCAGGAAGGTCTGGCCGGAGTTCGACTGGGACAAGGGTTTCCAGGCGTTCTGGAACGAGTATGGCGCCGTGTGTACGGCCGAACAGCTCGAACCCTGCCGCGGCCTGGAACTGGCCGCCCGCTGTGTGGTGGAAACCGGCACGGCCAGCTTGTATCGCGCGCTCCACGAGATCACCGACGAGCCGGTGCTGAAGCTGCTGACCAACCATATCAAGAGCGACGAAGTGCGCCATTTCAAGCACTTCTACCAGCACTACCGGCTATATCGGGAACGCGAAGGTTTCGGCCGCTACAAGGTGTTCCGCGCCATCCTGCGCCGCGTCAACGAAATCAAGAGCGAGGACAGCGACATCGCGCTTCGCCATGTGTTCAACCAATGCTACCCGCAGCATCTGGGCAACGAGACAGAGTTCCGCCGCATCAGCGATCGCGCGCAAGGACTGTTGCGCCGGCACATCCCGGCCGGCATGACGGTGAAGATGCTGCTCAAGCCGCTGGACCTGCCGGCCCGGCTGCAGAGCGCGTTGGAAAAGCCGCTGGCGCGGATCACCGAGAAACTGTTCCTCCACTGAGCGTTGGCTTGCGGCATCTCCGGGAGAGCGCAATCGTCACTGCGCCGTGGCTTCCTTGTCGGTGCCGCGCGGCGCGCTCTTGATCAGACGCTGTTGCTGCTGCACGGCCTTCAGGCTTTTCACATCGATCGGACGGATCTGCGAAATGGTGCAGGGAAAACTGCGCCGGCCGGTGAGCACCTTGTCAAACCCCACCATGACCTGGTTGACGCTCGAGGTAAGCCCGATGCTGTTGACGAAGGTCAAGTCAGGGCAACCACCGCCGAGATCCAGCAGCCACGCTTCGTTGGGCCGGGTATAGACGGCCAACTGGCTGTCGCTCAGCGGCTCCCACGAATACAAAGTGAAGAAGCGGAACTGGCGCACCGGTGCGCCGGCGGCCGCTGCGTACGCGGCCTGGCGCTCGCTGATGCGTTGCGCATAAGGCGCGCTGGCGCAGGCGGCAAGCAGCGCTGCCAACGTCGTCGCCCACAGAACACGGATCATCGACATGGCATCAACCTCCATCGGTGGGGTACTTATCCAACGCGCGAACCGCTTTCCGGTGTACCGGAACTACTTCTTTTTCTGCTTGCCCACGCTAGCCCACTTGGCTGGATCGAAACCGCCCACCTCGTAGATGAGGGTCTGCTTTTTGTCGCCATCGGCCAGGGTCACGTCCAGCGTGATCTTCTTGGCCTTCTGCAACATCGCGATGAACGCCTTGTCGTCGCGGATCATCAGCGCCGGTTCGCCGGTGGATGGCGCGAACGCCATGGTGTGCGCCGGCTTGCCATCGACCGTGCCGGCGATGGTGCAGTTGCCGCGGCAGACGAAGCCGGGCTTGCTGCCGTACAGGAACACACTCTGGCCCCAGCTGGTATGCCGGCGCAGCACCAGCTGCACGCCACCGTTGCCGATGGTGGCGGTGGACTGCGTGCCGCCCGCCATCGGCGAGACCTGGTACAGCCACAAACCCGCCAGGCGGTTTTTCTCGCTGGCCTCGGTGTAGCGCTTCTCAATCTCCGGCAGCGTCTGCTGCACTTCCTTCGCTGCGTCGCTGTTGGGGAACCGCCTGACGATGTCCTGACCCATCGTCACCGCCATCTCGTCGTTATGGATGCGCAGCAGCTGGCGGTAAGTTTCGAGGTTGCGGGTTGCATCGGTGGCCTGGGACTGCGCTTGCTGCTGCTCGGCATCCGGCGCTGGCGTGCCGCTCTGCTGGGAGCATCCGGCAAGCAGTGCGACTGCACAGAAAGCCATCACGGCGTAACGGGAAAAGGCGGGCTTCATGGGCGACATACCGATGGGGACAGGCGGCTAGCTTGGAACGATCCGCTGCCGCCACGCAACCGGCCGCGCTCAGTCCGACTGGCCGAAGCGCTCGCGCAAGGCGGCGCGGTAACGCCGGCTGCAGGGAATTTTCACGCTGTCGCGCATCTGCAGGCGGGCATCGCCGGTTTCCAGCGGCTCGATCTCGGCCAGATAGTCGAGGTTGATGAAGTAGCCGCGATGCACCCGCACGAAACGCGCCGGGTCCAGCCGGCTCTCGATGCCGGCCATGGTCGCGCGCAACGGATAGTCGCGACCACGCACATGCAGGTTCACGTAATTGCCGGACGCCTGCAGCCATTCGATCTCGCTGGCGTTGACCAGGAACTCCTTGCCCAGCTTGCGCACCAGGAATCGCTCGGGCCGCTCCACCGGCTCCACCGGGGGGCCGTCGTCCGGCTCGGCCAGCAGTTTCGCTTCGCCCTGCTGGCGCAGCAACCACAGCCGCGACAGGCAGATCAGCGCGACGATGAGAAAATAGCTGCGGATGTCCTTAAGGTACTCGTAGCCGAAGTTCGGCCACCACGCGCCGAAACGGTAGTGGCGGCCAACCGTTCCATAAGCCAGCTTGCGCAGCTCGACCATGCCGGCCACGTGCATCAGGCTGAACGCCACACTGGCCAGCAGATGCCACGGCAAGCTGTGGCGCCATGTGTCGAAGCGAAACGGCCAGCGCCGCTCCACCATCCTCACGAAGGGGATCAACAGCAGGATCAGCAGCGCGCTGCTCGATTCCCACACCCACGGTTCCCAGCTCGCCGTGCGGGCATGGTCGATCTGTGCAACGAGACCGTTGAACATTGTGTTGAGGATGGACAGAGCCACCCAGAAGGCAACCTCGACCGAGGGACGCCAACGCTGAAAATCCCTGTATCCGACATCCGCCTGCTCGTTCATGCCGGCGATTCTACGTGGCCGCGGCGAAATCCCGATGCGTCCCGTCCCGCGCCGAAGTCGATTCGTCCCTGACTGCCCGCAATCCGTCACCCCGCACTGGGAATGACGGCGACGGGGACCCATGCTGGCCGCTGTCCATCCAGTCCGGAGCGATACGATGAAAAGGCGCGACTTGCTGAAGGCTGCCATCACACTGCCCCTGCTGCCCTTGCTGATGCGCAGCGGCACGGCCCTGGCGCACGGCGTCGGCACTCTCGCGACGAGCCTGCGCTCGCGGCTGCGCCCGGGCCAACCGGGCTGGCCCGCGGCCACGGAATGGGAGCAGCTGAAACGGCAAGTCGGCGGCCGGCTGCTGAAGCTGGAATCGCCGTTCGCCCATTGCGACGCGGCGCAGCCGGACAGCACCTGCGCACAGGCGCTCAAGCATCTGGACAACCCGTTCGCGGTGGGCGACAACCCGGCGCTGACCCAGACCAGCGGCTGGGCCGACGCCTGGACCTCGCAACCCAGCGCTTACGCCGTGGCAGCCGAGAGCACGGCCGATGTGGTCGCCGCCATCAATTTCGCGCGCCAGCACCACCTGCGGCTGGTGGTGAAAGGCGGCGGCCACAGCTACCAGGGCACCTCGGATGCGCCGGATTCGCTGCTGGTATGGACCCGGCGCATGAATCAGGTGAGCCTGCACGACGCCTTCGTGCCGCAAGGCTGCGCCGCCCAGATGGCTCCGCAGGCGGCGGTGAGCGTGCAGGCGGGCGCCATGTGGATCGACGCCTACGATGCCGTGACTACCCGCGGCGGCCGCTACGTGCAGGGCGGCGGCTGCACCACGGTGGGCGTGGCCGGGCTGGTGCAGAGCGGTGGCTTCGGCAGCCTGTCCAAGAACTTCGGCACCGCCGCATCGAACCTGCTGGAAGCAGAAGTGGTGACCGCCGACGGCCAGGTACGCATCGCCAATGCCCGCACGAATCCAGAGCTGTTCTGGGGTCTCAAGGGCGGTGGTGGCGGCAGCCTGGGCGTGGTCACGCGGCTGACCCTGCGCACCTTCGAGCTGCCCGAGTTCGTCGGTGGTGTCGGCGTCACCATCAAGGTCGACTCGGACGCGGCCTATCGCGCTCTGATCGCCGAGGCGGTGAGCTTCTACCAGCGCGCGCTGTTCAATCCGCACTGGGGCGAGCAGATGAAATTCTATGGTGGCGACACCTTCGAGATCTCCATGATGTTCCAGGGCCTCACCCTGCAACAGGCCGAACAGACCTGGGCGCCCTTCCTCGATTGGGTGCATGCCCGCAAGGATTGCCGCATCACCAAACCGTTCCAGGCGCTGGCGGCGCCGGCCCAACATCTGTGGGACGCCGAATTCCTCCACAAGAACCTGCCAAACCTCATCGTGTCGGACGACCGGCCGGGCGCGCCCCGCGATCACATCCTCTGGGCCGGCGACCATGACCAGGTCGGCTGGTTCATCCACGGCTATCAGTCGGCCTGGCTACCGGCTTCGCTGCTGCAACCCGGGCGGCAAGCACAGCTGGTGCAGGCCTTGTTCAACGCGTCGCAGCACTGGGGTTTCGCCCTGCACTTCAACAAGGGACTGGCCGGCGCGCCGGCCGACGCGATCGACCGCGCCCGCGACACCGCCACCCATCCGCAGGTGCTCGACGCGTTCGCCCTGCTGATCTGCGCCAACGGCGGCGCTCCCGCTTTCCCCGGCATGCCGGGCGCGAAGCCCGACCTGGCCAAGGCGCGGCGCGAAGCGACAGCCATCGACCAGGCGATGGACGCCATCCGCACTGTGGCGCCCGATGCCGGCAGCTATGTCTCGGAAAGCGACTACTTCCTGCGCGACTGGCAGCAGGGATTCTGGGGCAGCAACTATCCGCGCCTCGCCGCGGCGAAGCGCAAGTACGATCCGGACGGCCTGTTCTTCGTGCACCACGGCGTCGGCAGTGAGGACTGGAGCGCGGATGGCTTCACACGATTGCGCGGCGGGTGACGCACGGCACTCGACGGCGGAAATTCAGCTCTCGCTCGCCATGCTCGAGTCCAGATGCTCGACCCGCACGACCTGATCCAGCCAGACGCGCCGGCTCCATTCCGGCACATCGGGCCGTTGCAGTTGCACCAGCGCGTTGACGCCTTCGTGTTCGTCGGCGTCCCGAAACAGCTGCACGTTCGGTCGCGCGCTGACCACGCCGTCGCAGCTGCTGCCGTCTTTCATCAGCAACACGACATGGCCGTTGGCGGGTAATTCGTCGATGATCGACTCCAGCTTCCGGATGCTGGCCGGATCGGTGTAGACCTGGTGCGCCTGCCTGCCCATGGGACTCGCCTCGTACGACGGATGGAGGCGCCACGCTAATCGGCAAAATGGTAAAAGCCTGTCAATTTGCCAGTCTGCCAGCTGAACGATGGGCATGCCGTCGGCGCTAGGCCGAACAAGGCGGTGGCCCGATAATGGCCGTCCACGCAAGGACAACCAATGCCATCCGTCACCACGCCGTCGGCAGATTCACTGCTGCAGCACCGCGCGTTTGTCGCCTTCTGGTTCGCCCGGATCGCTTCGGGTTTCGGTTTCCAAATGCTGTCCGTGGCGGTGGGCTGGCAGATCTACGCGATCACCGGCCGCGCGTTCGACCTGGGCTTGATCGGCCTGGTGCAATTCGTGCCGTCGTTGCTGCTGGCGCTGCCGGCCGGGCATGTCGCCGATCAGTTCGAACGGCGTCGCGTCGTGTTGCTCGGCCAGGTGGTGGAATGGATCGCGATCGTGCTGCTGGCCGGCATGAGCCTGGCGCACGGCATTCATGAGATCGGCATCCTGTTGCTGCTGTTCGTGATCGGCATCGCCAAGGCGTTCGAGTTTCCGGCGCTGCAGTCGATGCTGCCGGCCCTGGTGCCGGCAGCGATTCTTCCGCGCGCGATGGCGGTGAGCGCGTCGGCCGGACAGGCGGCGATGATCATGGGCCCGGCGCTGGGCGGTTTTTTGTACGTGGCCGGACCGGGCGTGGTGTATTCGGTGTGCGGCGCGCTGTATCTGATCTCGGTGGCGTTGATGGGCCGTCTGCGCTACGAACAGGCCCCGCCGAAGCGCGAGCCGGCCACGCTGAAGACGCTGTTCGCCGGCGTGCATTTCATCCGCGCGCGCAAGGACGTGCTCGGCGTGATCTCGCTGGACCTGTTCGCCGTACTGCTTGGCGGCGCGACCGCGCTGCTGCCGATCTTCGCCAAGGACATCCTACACACAGGCCCGTGGGGACTGGGCTTGTTGCGCGCGGCACCGGCGATGGGTGCGTTGCTGATGTCGGTGTGGCTGGCCCGGCACAATCTGCAGCAGCGGGTCGGCGCGATCATGTTTGCATCGGTCGCCGGATTCGGCTTGGCGACGCTGGTTTTCGCCGTGTCGACCACGTTGTGGCTGTCGCTGGCGGCGCTGTTCGCGCTGGGCGCATTCGACATGGTCAGCATGGTGATCCGCGGCGCACTGGTGCAACTGGACACGCCGGACGATATGCGCGGCCGGGTCAGTGCGGTGAATGCGATCTTCATCAACACTTCCAACCAGCTCGGCGAATTCGAGTCGGGCATGCTCGCCGCGTGGGTGGGTGCGGTAGGCGCCACGGTGATCGGCGGCATCGGTACGCTGGTGGTGGTCGGCCTGTGGATGGGAATGTTTCCGACCTTGCGCCTGCGCCAGCGGCTGCATGTGGAAGCCGCTGCACCGGATCGACCGGCAGCGGATACTCTCTAGCTTCGCCGGAGCCATTACGTGATCACCACGTCGCCCACCGAATTCCTCGAAGCCTATGCCGCGTTGACTCCGCTGCGAGACGCCATGGCGTCTGCACGGGCGGCATACCTGGTCGCCCCGGCCGAGTTCAGCCTGGCGGCGGAATCGGCACGCGACAACCGCTATATGGACATGAGTCTTGCGGTCGATCCGCTCAAGGCACTGGCCCAGCACAGCGCGCTGGCGCAGGCGTTGCGCGCGGACTGCCCAGTCATCACGTTCCCCGGCAATCCGGCCACGCCCGATGCGGTATTTCCCAACAACGTGTTCGGCACCGCGCCGGGCCGGCTGATCATCGGTCGCATGCGCCACGCCGTGCGCCAGCGCGAGGCCGAACGCGCCGACATCCGCGGTTTCTTCGGCGACGTGCTGGGTTACGACGAGATCGACCTGTCCGGCTGCGACGACCTGGTCGCCGAGCTGACCGGCTCGCTGATCATCGACCGCGTGCGCGGCGTCGGCTACTGCGGCCTCAGCGAACGCTGCGATCTGGCCGGCGCGCACGCGATGCACAAGGCATTCGATCTGCGTCTGACCTTCTGCTTCGACCTCGCCGAATCCGAATACCACACCAACGTGGTACTGACCCTGCTGGCCAGCCGCGCCGCGATCATCGCCGCCGACGGCTTCCGCGATCCAGCCGTACCAAGGGCGATCGCCACGGCCTACGGCGATCGCGTGGTCTGGCTGACCCCGGCCCAGAAGCAGGCGTTTGCCGGCAACGCGATCACCTTGTCCGATGAGCGTGTGTGGATGAGCGCCTGCGCCGGTGCCTCGTTGACCAACGAACAGACCAAGACGCTGAGCGATTACGGTTTTACGGTGGGCGCGGTGGACCTGAGCGAGATCGAGAAAGCCGGCGGCAGCCTGCGCTGCTGCGTGGGCGAAATCTTCTGATCGCACACCGGCGTTGCGTGCACTGGACCGACCGTGCATGCTCGAACGATGCCATCGTCCCTCCGCACCCAGCTGCCCAGGCTGATCGCGCTCGCGGCAAGCATCGCCGTCCCCTGCGCGATGTCCGCGCCTGTCACCGCAAGCGGCCGCACCTGGGCCAACCCGGTCGACATCGACTACCGCTACAACTACGAACAAATGAACGAGGGCATCTCCTACCGCACCGGCGCGGATCCCGCGATCGTGCGCTACGGCGATGGTTATTACCTGTTCCTTACGCTGGCCGACGGCTACTGGCATTCGAGTGACCTCGTGCATTGGCAGTTCGTGCAGCCGGATCGCTGGCCGTTCGACGGTCCGGTGGCGCCGGCCACCCTGGTCGCCGACGGCAAGCTGTTCCTGATGCAGGCCGCGATGGAGCCGAGGCCGCTGCTGTTCTCCACCGATCCGGCACACGGTCGCTGGCAGTTCTGGACACGCTTGCTGCCGGCGGTGCCGGGCGCGGTGTGGTCCGGCCACGAGAGCGAGATGAAGCCGGGCGACCTGCCGCCGGGACCGTGGGATCCGGGCCTGTTCCGGGATCGAGACAGCAAGACCTACCTGTACTGGGGTTCGTCCAACATCTTTCCGTTGTACGGCGCCGAGCTGGATCTCGCGCTCGGCCATGCCCATGAAGGCGAAGGCAAACGGATGGCGTTCGTCGGCAAACCGGTGGCGCTGCTCCGCGCCGATCCGGCCGCGCACGGTTGGGAACGCTTCGGCCAGGACCACAACGACACCAGCATCCAGCCTTTCGTCGAGGGCGCCTGGATGAATCGCCACGGCGACCACTACTACTTGCAGTACGGTGCACCCGGCACCGAATACAACGTCTACGCCACCGGCGTGTATGTCGGCAGCAACCCGCTCGGCCCGTTCAACTATGCGCCGTACAACCCGGTCGGCTACAAGCCCGGCGGCTTCGCCGTCGGCGCCGGCCACGGCTCCACTTTCCAGGACGCGTACGGCAACTGGTGGAACAGCGGCACCATGTGGGTAGGCCTGAACTGGAAGTTCGAGCGGCGCATCGACTTGTTCCCCGCCGGCTTCCACGCGGACGGCCAGATGTGGGTCGACACCCGCTTCGGCGATTTCCCGCAGCGCATGCCCGATCGTCCGCTGCATGAGGGCGAGAGCACATTCACCGGCTGGATGTTGCTGTCGTATCGCAAGGCCGCGCGGGCCTCGTCACAACTGCCGGAGCATCCGCCATCCGAAGTCACCGACGAGAATCCGCGCACGTTCTGGGCTGCCGCGAACAACACTGCCGGACAGACGCTCACCCTCGATCTCGGCGGCCTGCGCACGGTGCGCGCGATACAGGTGAACTATGCCGACTACCAGTCCGGCCGCTACGGCGACGCGCCCGACATCGTCACCCGGTTCTGCCTCGATGGCTCGGTCGACGGCCGACAATGGAGCACGCTGGCCGACCTCTCGCACGAAACGCGCGACCGACCGAACGCCTATCTCGAACTCGACCATCCGGCGCGTATCCGCTACGTGCGCTACGTGCACGGCCACGTCGGCGCGCACACGCTGGCGATCTCCGACCTGCGCGTGTTCGGCAACGCCGATGGTGCGCCGCCGCCAGCGCCGGTGCTGGTCTCCGCGCACCGTCTGGCCGATACCCGCGATGCCGAGATCGTGTGGAAGCCGGTGCCCGGCGCGGTGGGCTACAACGTGCGCTGGGGGCTTGCCGCCGACCGCTTGCACGAGGCCTACCAGCGCTTCGCCGACCAGCCGACGCGGCTGACTCTGCGCTCGTTGAACAAGGGAGTGAAGTATGTCGTGGCGGTCGAGGCATTCGACGAACGCGGAGTGTCGGCACTGTCCCGGGCGGCTACGCTGAACCCCTGAGCACCCCGCATTACGAGAAAGATGCCCGGTTCCCGTTTGGCCAGCCATGCAGCTATTGAAGGCTTCGGGAATGATGAAAACAGAGATCGATCAAGCCGTCCTCGGGTAGCGAATACCCATCAGGCTGAACGAATCGGCGTGGCGAGGTCCGCTGTTTACGCACCGCTCACGACACCACTGGCAGCCTGTGACATCTGAGCCAAGGAGAACGCCATGCGCCATCGTGATATCGAACGCCAGATCCGTGATACCGCCGACCGTGCGGGAGAGCGTGCGCGCCACTACGCCGATGGCGCCGCCAGCAGCGCGCAGAATCTGCTCGAACGTGGCCGCCGTCGCATCAACGAGCGTTTCGGCAAGGGCGGCAAGCATTACGGCCAGCAGTTGACCCAGGCCGCCGAGGATCTTGCCGACGAGGCGAACTACCACTATCGCCGGCTGCGTCGTCAAGTCAACCGTCATCCCGCGGCCACGGTGGCGATCATCGCCGGCACCATCGGTGCGTTCCTGCTGCTGCGCCGCGCGTTCCGCAGCGACGACGAATAGGCGCCATGCCTCACGCGAAAGGGCCGGACGATCGCTCGTCCGGCCCTTCTGTTTTCCAACGGCGCTGTTGATCGCCGCAACGTTCACTGACCGACGTGCGGCTGCTCGCTCACCACGTGGTCGAGTACCCAGACCACGAATGGGCCGCTGTTGTTCGAAGACACGTAGCGGGAGGCCGTATCCTTGGACTGCTCTCCCAGTTTTACATCCGAGCGGTACGCCTTGACGACCAGTTCGTAGTCGTTGCCCTCGACATAGTTGAAGCCCTGAATGCGACCGGCCCACAGTTTCCACGGGCCGTTCTCGCTCTCGCGCACGCGGTAGCAGCGACCCGAGTTGTCGGCGTCGCAAGGCACTGTATGCGGGCCGATCCACACCGTCTGGGTCACGTGGCGTTCGCCGGGCATGACGGCGGCGGGCGCCGTGCTGGCCACAGGCGCTGCGCTGGCAGCGTCGCTCACCGTGGTCTCGATGGCGACCCGGCGGTTCGGCGCCAGGCAGGCAATCAGCTTCCCGCCTTTCAGGTTCGGACATTGGACCACCGGGTCGGCGTCCCCGCGGCCTTCGGTCTGGATCACCCCGGCCGGTACGCCATGCGCTGCCAGATAGTCGCGTACCGCCTCGGCGCGTTTCGCGGAAAGGTCCAGGTTGGCCTGCTCACTGCCGATCCGGTCGGTGTAGCCCAGCACATGCACCGAGTCGATCTGTGATGCGGCCTTCAGCTTGTCGACCAGCGCATCCAGATCGGCATTGTCGGCGGATTTCAGTTGCGCCTTGCCGAATGCGAACAGTGCATCGGCCGACAGGTTCTGTTGCACCGGCATGGCGGGTGTCGCCTGCGGCTCCGGTGCGGGTAGCGGAGCCGGCTGTACGGCCTCCTGTTTGCAACCGGTCAGCGTCAGCGCGACGGCAACACCGAGAAGGTAAACGTACGGACGTAGAGTTTGCATGGTCCATTCCTTATGTATCGAGTGACCGCCCGGCATCAGCCACGCCATCGCGCGGTATCGCCGAAGCAGTCGCCGCCCATCACCGGCTTCCCCGTACCCCGCAGGATATAGCGGCCGAGCGCTGCACCGGGTGCAGCGGAGGTGAAGAAAACTGTTCGGGCGCTGAAATACCACCGAAACGGGGCTCTCGCGATCACTTCGTACGAGATCGTGCCGCAGCACGCGAGGCATCGCCGATGCCTTGCTGCAGCAGCTAGCCCTTCTGGTCCCCGCGCCAATGCAGCAGCTAAGCTGGCCGCTTCGTGCCGCGGCGGTCAACCATGCGTCCAAGAGACATCACCTTCCATCACCCTGCGGCGTTCTGGCTGGGCTGCGCGGCGGTGGTCGCGGGCGTGCTGGCGCACCTGCCGATGCTGGCGATGGCCGCGCCGATGCATTACCACCTCGCCGGCATGCCGATGGACAACGCGATGCTGGTCGGCATGGCGCTGGTGCCGCTCGGCGTGCTGCTGGCCGGCTACGGCCTGATGCCGCGCATGGAGCAGATGCGGCGCGCACTGCACGCTCGGCACAGCCCGTTGCCGTTCCACGTCACCGACCACATACCGCTCAACCGCGAGCATTGGAAACTGGTGGCCGTGCTGACCATTGCACTGGCGGTCGACGTGATGAAACCGGCGACGATCGGCTTCGTCATGCCGGGGATGTCGGCTGAATACGGCATCAGCCGTTCGGCCGCGGGATGGCTGGCGCTGTCGGCGCTGATCGGCACCACGGTCGGCTCGATCGTGTGGGGCCGCCTCGGCGACCTGTTCGGCCGCCGCGCGACGATCCTGCTGTCCGCGCTGATGTTCATGGGCACGGCGATCTGCGGCGCGATGCCGGCATTTGGCTGGAACCTGGTGATGTGTTTCATGATGGGCGCCGCCGCCGGCGGCATGCTGCCGATCACCTTCACCCTGATGGCCGAGACGATTCCCACCGCGCATCGCGGCTGGCTGCTGGTCGCCCTGGGCGGGATCGGCACCTCGGCCGGTTACCTGCTGGCCTCGGGCGCGGCGACGCTGTTCGAGCCCGCCTTCAGCTGGCGCGCTTTGTGGCTGCTCAACCTGCCGACTGGCGTGCTGATCGTGTTCCTCAACCGCTACATTCCCGAGTCGCCACGCTTCCTCGCGCTGGCCGGGCTGGAGGACCAGGCGCGCGCCGTGCTGCAGCGTTTCTCCGGCGGCGCGCTGGCCGCGGACCTGCCCGTCGTACGTGACCACCAGCCCGAAGCCGCGCCGGCGGCGAAGGAGCCGGCGCGGATCGGCTTGCGCCGCCTGTTGCGCGGCCGGCACGCGCATATCACCTGGGGCCTGGCGATATGCGCTATCGGCTGGGGCCTGGTGAACTTCGGCTTCCTGCTGTGGCTGCCGGCGAACCTGGTCAAGCTGGGCATCGACGCCCACGCCAGCAGCGCGCTGCTGGCGCGCTCGGCGATCCTCGCATTGCCTGGCATCGGCATCGTCGTGTGGTTCTACCAGCGCTGGAGCAGCATCCGCACACTGGTGCTGTTCGCCGCCATGGCGACCTGCGCCCTGCTGTTCTTCTTCGTGATCGATCTGGCCGATCTGCGTTCATCCATGCTCACCATGCTCGGTACGGTATTGCTGCTGCTGAGCATCAGCGGCGTGATCGCTACGCTGATCCCGTACGCGGCCGAAATCTATCCGGTGCACCTGCGCAGTAGCGGCGCCGGGCTGATCGCCGCTTGTTCGAAGTTCGGCGGCATTCTCGGCGCGGGACTCGGCGTGGCCGGCCTGTTCGACCACTTCATGCTGTCGGCTGTGCTGATCGCGCTGCCACTGGCGGCGGCGGGCTGGATGCTTGCGCGCAGCGGCATCGAAACCCGCGGCCACGATCTGGAGGCGATCCAGGAAGTGCTGTCGCGCTGAGCGCGCCCCGCCGGCATGACGCCGGCGAGGCGGGCGGAATCACATGGTCAGCGGATTCGGCTTGTCCTGGTCGAGCTTGTATTCCTTGATCGCACGGCTGACATCCTTGGCGTTGACCTTGCCGTCTTTCGCCAGCGCGGCCAGCGCGGCATGCGCGATCCAGTAACGGTCGACCTCGAAGAACTCGCGCAGGTGCGCACGCGTGTCCGAACGGCCGAAGCCGTCGGTGCCCAGCACGGTATAGCGCATGCCGTCGGGCATGAACGCGCGGATCTGGTCGGCGAATTCGCGCACGTAGTCGGTAGCCGCGATCGCCGGACCCTGGCGGCCGTCGAGCAGCCCGGTGACGTAGGGCACGCGCTGCTCGGCCTCCGGATGCAGGCGGTTCCAGCGTTCGGCGTCGAAGCCATCGCGACGCAGCTCGATGAAGCTGGGGCACGACCAGATGTCGGATTTCACGCCGAAGTCCTTCTCCAGCAGCTCGGCGGCCGCGATCACTTCGCGCAGGATCGTGCCGCAGCCCAGCAATTGCACGCGCGGCTCGCCCTTCTTCGGCTTGCCGCCATCCTTGAACAGGTACATGCCCTTGATGATGCCTTCCTCGCTGCCTACGGGCAGGTCGGGATGGCTGTAGTTCTCGTTCATCACGGTGATGTAGTAGTAGATGTCTTCCTGCTCCTGCATCATCCGGCGCACGCCATCCTGCAGGATCACCGCGACTTCGTACGAGAAAGTCGGGTCGTACGACTTCACGTTCGGGATCGCACCGGCCATCAGGTGCGAATGGCCGTCCTCGTGCTGCAGGCCTTCGCCGTTGAGCGTGGTGCGACCGGCGGTACCGCCGACCAGGAAGCCGCGCGAGCGCATGTCGCCGGCCGCCCAGCACAGGTCACCGATGCGCTGGAAACCGAACATCGAGTAGTAGATGAAGAACGGCAGCATCGCCTGGTTGCTGATCGAATAGCTGGTCGCCGCGGCCATCCACGACGCCATGCCGCCGGCCTCGCTGATGCCTTGCTGCAGCACCTGGCCCTTCTGGTCCTCGCGGTAATACAGCAGCTGGTCGGAATCCTGCGGCTTGTACTTCTGGCCGAACGGCGCATAGATACCGATCTGGCGGAACATGCCTTCCATGCCGAACGTGCGCGCCTCATCGGCGACGATCGGCACCACGCGCTCGCCCAGCTGCTTGTCGCGCAGCAGCAGGTTGATGCCGCGCACCAGCGCCATCGTGGTGGAAATCTCGCGCTCGCCAGTGCCCTTGGTGATCTGCTCGAATGCAGCCAAGTCCGGCGTCTTCAGCTTCGCGTCGGCCTTGCGCCGGCGTTGCGGCAGGAAGCCGCCCAGCGCCTTGCGCCGCTCCAGCATGTACTGCACTTCCGGCGAGTCCTTGCCCGGGTGGTAGTACGGCACGTCCTTCAGCTTGTCGTCGCTGATCGGGATCTGGAAACGGTCGCGGAAATGCCGCACCGACTCGTCGTCCAGCTTCTTCTGCTGATGGGTGGGGTTCTGCGATTCGCCAGCCGCGCCCATGCCGTAGCCCTTGACCGTCTTGGCCAGGATCACGGTCGGCATGCCCTTGGTGTTCGACGCCGCGTGATACGCCGCGTAGACCTTGTGCGGATCGTGGCCGCCACGGTTCAGCCGCCAGATGTCGTCGTCGCTGAGGTTGGCGACCATCTCGCGCGTTTCCGGATATTTCCCGAAGAAATGCTCGCGCGTATACGCGCCGCCGAAGGCCTTGCACGCCTGGTACTCGCCGTCGACGGTTTCCATCATCAGCTTGCGCAACACGCCCTTGCTGTCGCGGGCGAGCAGCGGATCCCAGTAGCTGCCCCAGACCAGCTTGATCGCGTTCCAGCCCGAACCGCGGAAGCTGCCTTCCAGCTCCTGGATGATCTTGCCGTTGCCGCGCACCGGGCCGTCCAGCCGCTGCAGGTTGCAGTTGATCACGAAGATCAGGTTGTCCAGCCCTTCGCGGCCGGCCAGCGAGATCGCGCCCAGCGACTCCGGCTCGTCGCACTCGCCGTCGCCCATGAAGCACCAGATCTTGCGGTCGCTCTTCGGAATCAGCCCGCGATGCTCGAGATACTTGAAGAACTGTGCCTGATAGATCGCCTGGATCGGACCCAGACCCATCGATACCGTCGGCACCTGCCAGTAGTCCGGCATCAGCCACGGATGCGGATACGACGACAGCGCGCGGCCCTTGCCGACCACTTCCATGCGGAACAGGTCGAGCTGATCCTCGGCCAGCCGGCCTTCGAGGAACGATCGCGCGTAGATGCCGGGGCTGGAGTGGCCCTGATGGAACACCAGGTCGCCCGGATGATCGGCACTGGGAGCGCGCCAGAAATGGTTGAAGCCCACGTCGTACAAGGTGGCGCTGGAGGCGAAGCTGGCAATGTGGCCACCCAGCTCGCCCGGCTTACGGTTCGCACGCACCACCATCGCCATCGCGTTCCAGCGGATCAACGTGCGGATGCGCCATTCCATCGCGGCGTCGCCCGTCATCTTCGCCTCGTTCGCCGGCGCGATGGTATTGACGTACTCAGTGGTCGGATCGAACGGCAGGTAGCCACCGGCGCGACGTGTGCTGTCGACCATCCGTTCCAGCAGGAAATGCGCGCGTTCGGTGCCGTCGTGATGGATCACCGCGTCGAGCGAGTCCATCCACTCCCGGGTTTCGGTGGGGTCGATGTCCTGATTGAGGATATCGTCGAGCTGATCCATGAAAATTCTCCGCGGCGCCGTTGCAGCGCCAAGCTTGAGGGGAATACCCGCCGCCGGGGATTGCGGCGGGATCAACGTACAAGTCTAGCCGCTGGGCCGGACGCCCGCCAATTCAGCCATCCATGCGGCTACGCATGGCAAGCGGCCAAGCGGCCGCCGCCATGCCCGCTCAGCCTTGCTGGCGGTTGGCCGCGCGGATCTGCGCCTCGACGCACGCGACCGCGGTCATGTTGACCACGCGGCGCACGGTCGATTGCGGCATCAGGATGTGCGCCGGCTTGGCCACACCCATCAGGATCGGTCCGATCACCACGCCGTCGCTGAGCATGCGGGTCATGTTGTAGGCGATATTGGCCGCGTCGAGATTCGGGAACACGAACACGTTCGCCTTGCCCTCCAGCCGCGAGTTCGGGAACAGCTTCTCGCGCAACGCCGGCGTCAGCGCCACATCAGCCTGCATCTCGCCTTCCACTTCCAGCCGCGGGGCGCGGGCGCGTATCAACTCCAGCGCCTTGCGCATCTTCTTCGAGCCGCAGGTGTCGCGGCTGCCGAAATTGCCGCCGGAGAGCAGTGCGATCTTCGGCGTGATGCCGAACAGTTTCAGCCGAATCGAGGCCTGCAAGGTCGCCTCGGCGATCTGCTCGGGGCACGGGTCGTCCTGCACGTGGGTGTCGAGGTAGAAGAACGTGCCCTTGTCGGTGGATACCGCGGCCATTGCCGACGGCTCCACCACGCCTTCATCGAGGCCGATGATGTCGCGGATATAGCGCAGCTTGCCCTGATACTGGCCGACCAGACCGCAGATCATCGCATCGGCTTCGCCGCGCTCGACCATCAGCGAGGCGATCGCGGTGGGGCGCGAACGTATCACCGCCTTGGCCATCGACGGCGTCACGCCGCGGCGCTGCATCAGGCGGTGATAGTGCTGCCAGTAGTCGTCGAAGCGCGGGTCGGAGTTGATGTTGCAGATTTCGACGTCCACGCCCGGCTGGATGCGCAGGCCGGCGCGCTTGATGCGCTTCTCGATCACTTCCGGGCGGCCGATCAGGATGGGTTTGGCCAGACCTTCGTCGACCACCACCTGCACCGCGCGCAGCACGGTTTCTTCCTCGCCTTCGGCGTAGACCAGCCGGCACGGCGCGGATTTGGCGCGCTCGAACACCGGCTTCATCAACAATCCGGTGCGGAACACGAAGCTGGTCAGGCGATCGTTGTACTCGGCGAAGTCGGCCATCGGCCGCGTGGCCACGCCCGAGTCCATCGCCGCCCGCGCCACCGCCGGCGGCAGCTGCAACAACAGGCGCGGATCGAACGGTTGCGGAATCAGATAGTTCGGGCCGAAGCTCGGCGGCTTGCCACCGTAGGCGCGCGCGCTGACATCGGACGACTCGCGCCGCGCCAGCGCCGCGATCGCGTGCACGCAGGCGATCTTCATCGGTTCGTTGATGACCGTGGCGCCCACGTCCAGCGCGCCGCGAAACAGGTACGGAAAGCACAGTGCGTTGTTGACCTGATTCGGATAGTCGGAACGGCCGGTGGCCATGATGCAGTCCGGCCGCACCGCCTTGGCCTCCTCGGGAGTGATCTCCGGATTCGGATTGGCCAGCGCGAAGATGATCGGCCGCGGCGCCATCGTCGCCACCATTTCCGGCGTGAGGATGCCGCCGGCAGACAGGCCCAGGAACACATCCGCATCCTGGACGATCTCGGCCAGCCCGCGCGCCTTGGTGTCGCGCGCGTAACGCAGCTTGTCCGGGTCCAGGTCGGTGCGTTCGGTATGGATGACGCCGTGGCGGTCGAATGCCAGGATGTGTTCGGGCTTCACGCCCAGCGCCACCAGCATGTCGAGGCAGGCGATGCCGGCCGCACCGGCGCCGGTGGTGGCGATGCGGATGTCCTCGATGCGCTTGCCGACCACCACCAGCGCGTTGACCAGCGCCGCGCCGACGATGATCGAGGTGCCATGCTGGTCGTCGTGGAACACCGGGATCTTCATCCGCTCGCGCAGCTTGCGCTCGACGATGAAGCACTCCGGCGCCTTGATGTCTTCCAGGTTGATGCCGCCGAAGGTCGGTTCGAGGCTGGCGATGATGTCGACCAGCTTGTCCGGGTCGTTCTCGTCGATCTCGATGTCGAACACATCGATGCCCGCGAATTTCTGGAACAACACGCCCTTGCCTTCCATCACCGGCTTGCTGGCCAGCGGCCCGATATTGCCCAGGCCCAGCACCGCAGTGCCGTTGGTGATCACCGCCACTAGGTTGGAGCGCGCGGTGTACTCCGCCGCCGTGGTCGGATCTTCGACGATCGCGTCGCAGGCCGCAGCGACGCCGGGCGAATAGGCCAGCGACAGGTCGCGCTGGGTCAGCAGCGACGTGGTGGGGGTGACCTTGATCTTGCCGGGGCGCGGCAGGCGGTGATATTCGAGGGCGGCGAGGCGCAGTTCTTCGGGAAGGGACATCGGCGGCGATTATCGAGGGAGGGAGTGGCAGTCGACACGTCGACCGATTGCCAGCGATGTTAGCACCGGGGCGGCTCTGACCGGCACCGTAACGGCGCCAGCGGCGCTCTGATCTATTCAACCTGGGCGGCATGATGTGCGGAAAAATCGCAGGCAGTAGCGCGCGGCTGCGGGCCTTGGGGACATCACCCCATCATGGGTTTTCCCATCGGCTGGGGCCGGTGCCGGAATAAACCAGGGCGTCCCTAGACGCTGGACAGCAACTCGTCGCCCTGTACCCGGTTCATGTGGATGCCGTTGATGAAGACCGAGAACGCCAGCTTGCCGGCCAGCCCGTGCACATGCTGCATCCACGGCGGCAGCCAGCGCGGCGGCAGGATCGCACCGGACGCGAAATGCGGCTGCAGCGCGATCACGTCGTGCAAGGTCAGCTTGCCCGCAAACAGGTGCCGCAGCAGATCCATCCGCTGCTGTTTGAACGCCCAGCGAAAGAACGTGTGCACGGTGAGCAGGCCGGACAGGTACACATTGTCCTTGGCGAACGCGGCGCCGCCGCTCAACGGCACGCCGCGGAACACCCGCTGCGCCGAATGGAAGCTGTCCGCGGCGCTCTGTCCGCAGTTGCTGAAGTAGCGATAGACCTCGACGAAATCGGCACCGTTCAGCGCCATGTCGATCGCCAGGATGCGCAGGCTGATGCGCTTGAGCCGGGCGATGTCGATCGCGCCGGACATCAGTTCGGCGAATACGGCCAGTCCCTCTTGGGTCGCGGTGACTCGCGGCGACGTGCGCGCCAGCGAGGCCAGCAAGGGTTGCTGGCGACCGTTCAGCGCGGTCAGCGAGTGCACGAACGCCTCGTGCGCCAGCAGCTGATGACGATCGTATTCGCTGAAACAGGTGTCGCCGCGCAGGCGGATGCGGGTGGCACCGGCCGCCGCCTTCGCGGTCAGCTCGGCATCCACTTCCACCCTGATCACGCCGGCGCCGAAAAAATCGTCCAGCGTCTTTGCCAGCTCGTCGCGCAGCTCGATGGCCGGCATGTCCACACTGCAGTCATCGGCGAGCAGATCCGCACCCAGCTCGTCGGACAGTTCGACAAAATAATGTGCCGCATCGAGATTGCTGCGCTGGCTGCCGGGGATCAGATCGCCCGGCTTGCCGTACAGCGCAATCGACGGTGCGGTGACGCCGGCGCTGCCGGCCGACTCCAGCATCTCGGCGGCGATCCGCCATGATTCGGCGGTGCGGCGCAGGTACTCGCCGAGCGGGTCGATATCGTGCGGATCGCTGCCGCCGGCGGCCGCCTCGATCGCTGCCAGCTCGGCGCGTGCCGCGGTCAGATCCGGCCGCGTGTAGGTCACCTCGGGCAAGGCGAACCGGCCCTGGCTGTAGGCCTCGATCATGCGGCCTTCCAGCGACGCCGGCCACGCCACTGTCGACAGGATGTGGATGCCGCGCACCGCCGCCAGCAGGCGCTGGTCCAGCGCCGCGTAGCGCTGCAATTCGGGCGCGATGGCGCTGGCCGGCACGTTCATCGCGACACTCCGCGCAAGGCATCGACGCGCCGGATCAGCTCGGTCGCGATCGGGTCGGGCTGGAACGCGCTCATGAAACCGCGCGGGCTGGCCGGTATAAAGGTGAGATTGCGCCCGAAGCGGGAATCCGTCCGCAGCATCAGCGTGACGCGACGCGGATTGGTCATGGTGGTGGCATTGACGTTCATCACGTCGCTCAGCGCCACGCGAATCTTCTCGTTGCGGTTCTTCACGACCACCCAGTCGCCGTCCAGCCAGACCTCGTCCAATAGATCATGCAGCAGCTTGCGGTAGAGCAGGAACATCACGCCGGTCAGGAGCAACGGCATCAGCACCAGCGGAAAAATCGGCTGCGATGGCGCGTCCGCACGGGCATGTGGCACCGCCCAGATCTGCAGGCCGAAGACAGTCAGCATGAAGCCGATCCACAACACCGGAAAGATCTTCTTGTAGAAGAATGTGAGGGACGACGACAACCGACGCATGCCTGCGCTCCGCAGCAACGATGCCGCGATACTAGATGCTTTGAGGGGCGCCGTGCGCAACAGCGGCGCGCCGGGGATACCCTGTTCTCAGTCCCGCTCGCGCTGCCCGCGATGCCCGTGCGGCCGCTCCGTCGGCCGGCCGCCACGCTGCCGACGCAGGCGCGCCTCCAGCGTCGCCGCCTGCTCCTCGCGCTCGTCGTGCAGCTTGAGGTAGTTGCGCCAGCGTCCCGGCGTCAGTTCGCCATTGTCGAGCGCTACCTGGATCGCGCACCCCGGTTCGCTGCCGTGGCCGCAATCGGCGAAGCGGCATTGCTCGGCCAGCGCCTCGATGTCGGCGAACAAGTCGAGGTTTTCCTCGCCGGTGAGCTTCAGCTCGCGCATGCCGGGCGTGTCGATCAGACAGCCGCCGCTGGGCAACTGCAGCAGGGCACGGTGGGTGGTGGTGTGGCGGCCGCGGCTGTCGTGGCTGCGGACTTCGGCCGTGGCCATCGTCGCCGTACCGAGCAAGGTGTTGGTCAAGGTGGATTTGCCCGCTCCGGACGAACCGACCAGCACCGCGCTGTCGCCCGGCTGCAGATACTGCGCCAGCAGCGCCACACTGGATGGGTCCTTGCCGTTCAGCGGATGGATAGGAATGTCCGCCGGCAGCCGCGCGCGCAGTGCCGCTATCTGCTCGGCCGCGTCATCGCGCGTGTCCAGTTTGCTCAGCAGCACCACCGGCTGGGCACCGGAGTCCTCGGTCAATGACAGGTAGCGCTCGATCCGCGCCGGATTGAAGTCGCCATCCAGCCCGGTCAGCACCAGCACATAGTCGATATTGGTGGCGATCAGCTGCCGTTCGTAACGCTCGCCGGCGGCGGCCCGCGACAGCACGGTGCGCCGCGGCGTCACGGTGACGATGTGCGGCGGCGTGCCGCTTTCCACCTCGACGAAATCACCGACCACCGGCCGTTCGGCCGGGTCGATCCCGCGCTTCAGAAAGCGTCCGTCCGGTTGCGCGCCGAACAGGGTCTCGCCGTCATGCAGCTCATAGCCGGCGCGATGCTGGGCGACTACCCGCGCCAGCCGCAGGCCGGCGGCGGGCAAGGCATCGCCACGCCAACCGATGTGCCGCAGCCGCCCGATCGTTTCGGCATCACTCATGGCGAAGGTCTGTCTGCATGGTCTGGGGATTATGCCTTGCCCGGGCATTGCCCGCCGATGAACCGGAATTCGCCCCCAATGGTGCTCGCGCTGCACTGCATCACGCTGCTAGCATCCATCTGCCGGTGATAACGCCGGCTGTTGACCTCAAAGGATACCGGTGGTGGCTTCGATCAGACCCAGTGCGCACCTGGCGGACGTGCGCTACGAAATCCGCGGTGCACTGACCCGGCGAGCGCGCGAGCTGGAAGCCGCCGGTCTCGACATTATCAAGCTCAATATCGGCAACCCGGGCCGCTACGGCTTCGAGGCGCCGGCGCATCTGCGCGAGGCGATCGCCTGCCACCTGCACGACAGCGAAGCCTATGGCCACGAACAAGGCCTGGAAATCGCCCGCGAAACGATCGCTGAGCAGCAGCGCGCTCGTGGCGCCCGGGGCGTCGAGCCTGAACGCATATTCATCGGCAACGGGGTCAGCGAACTGATCGACCTGTCCTTGCGCGCGCTGTTGCAACCCGGCGACGAGGTGCTGCTGCCCAGCCCGGATTACCCGCTGTGGAGCGCCGCCACCATCCTCAACGGCGGCCAGCCGCGCTATTACCACTGCCTTGCCAGCCATGGTCATCTGCCCGATCCGGACGAGATCGAGGCGCTGGTTACCCCGCGCACCCGCGCCCTGGTGTTGATCAACCCGAACAACCCGACCGGCGCGGTGTATCCGCGCGCGTTGCTGCAACGGCTGGTGGCGATCGCGGCACGACACCGGCTGCTGCTGCTCACCGACGAGATCTACGACGAGATCCTGTACGACGGCGCCACCTTCCAGCCCCTGGCCGAAGTGGCCGGCGAAGTGCCCTGCCTCAGCTTCGGCGGCCTGTCCAAGGTGCATCGCGCCTGCGGTTACCGGGTCGGCTGGATGAGCCTGTCCGGCGATCCCACACGTACGGCGGCGTATCGTGATGCGCTGCAACTGCTTGCCGCATTGCGCCTGTGTGCCAACGTGACCGCACAGTGGGCCGTTGTGCCGGCGCTGCTCAGCGCGCCCACGATCGGCGCACTGACCGCACCCCGCGGCCGCCTGCATGAGGCGCGCCGCGCCGTGCTGGAAGGTGTGGCCGCCAGCGAATACCTGGAACTGGTCGTGCCGGACGGCGCGCTATATGCCTTCCCGCAGGTGCGCGCCGACCGCTTCGCCGACTTCGACGACGAGGCGTTTGCCCTGCGCCTGCTGGAAGAGGAATCGGTCCTGGTGGTACCTGGCAGCAGTTTCAACGTACCGCGCAGCCGCCATTTCCGGCTGACTCTGCTGCCGCCGCCGAAACAGTTGCATGAGGTCTTCGTGCGGATCGAGCGGGTGCTGGCACGGATGGCCCGGGAACAGACGAAGGCCCCTGCGGCCGCAGTGGCCTGAGCTTCAATCGTCCAATGATGTCCACCACACCCCCGCTGCACTACCTGGCTCTCGGCGACTCCTACACCATCGGCGAAGCGGTGGCCGCGCACAGCCGCTGGCCGGCCGAACTGGTGCAGCGCCTACGCCGGGCGGGCGTGGCGATCGACGATCCACGCATCGTTGCCGTCACCGGCTGGACTACCGACGAGCTGGCGCAAGGCATGGATGCGGCGTCGCTGACACCGGCGTACGACCTGATCACCTTGCAGATCGGCGTCAACAATCAGTACCGCGGCCGCGCGGCCGACGAGTACCGCGGCCAGTTCGCCAGCCTGCTGGCTCGTGCGATCACGCTGGCCGGTGGCCATGCAGCACGCGTGGTGGTGGTGTCGATCCCCGACTGGGGCGTCACCCGCTTCGCCCATGAGCAAGGCCGCGACCGCTCACGCATCGCCGCAGAACTGGACGCCTACAACGCCATTGCCCGCGACGAGAGCCACCATGCAGGCACGCACTTCGTCGACGTCACCGGCATTTCGCGCGCGCACCCCGATCTGGTCGCCGACGACGGCCTGCATCCCTCGGCGGCGCAGTACGCGTTGTGGGTGGAAGCGATCGAGCCGATCGTTCGCGCAGCGCTCCGCTAGGCGGCAACGAGGCTGCAACCTGTTCGCCATGCCGCGGTGACGTAACGATCGCAGACTGGCGCCCCGGACCACTACCGGGGATTGCGCCATGAATACCTTTCTTTGCCGCAGCGCCTTCATCTCCGACGTGCATCTGGGCACGCCCGATTGCAAGGCCGCTTACCTGCTCGATTTCCTGCGCCAGCTGCGTTGCGAAAAGCTCTATCTGGTCGGCGACATCATCGACATGGAGGCGCTGGCGAAACGGCATTGGTGGCATGCCGCGCACAGTGCGGTGATCGCCGAGATATTCGCGCTGGCGCGGCGCGGGGTCGAGGTCATCTACATCCCGGGCAACCACGATGCGCCGATGCGCCGTCTGCACGGGCAGAACTTCGGCGGTGTGCGGATCGCGCTGGACGCCGTGCACGTCGGTGCCGACGGCCGCCGCTATCGGGTCAGCCATGGCGACGAATTCGACTCCGAGCAGGTCGGTCGCCGCTGGATGCTGTTCGGTGAAGCGATGCATCGCATGATCTGCTGGAGCAATCGCCGCCTGCACGCCATGCGGCAACGGCTGGAACTGCCCTACCTGCCGCTGTCGATCATCATCAAATCGCATGTCGGCAAGGCGCTGGCGTACATCCGTGCCTATGAGGAGCGTGTCGCCGCCGATGCGCGCGGGCGCGGGTTCGATGGCCACATCTGCGGACACATCCACTTCGGCCACGTGCGCGAACTTGACGGCGTGCTCTACCTCAACGACGGCGACTGGGTGGAGCACTGCACCGTGCTGGTCGAGGACCACACCGGTGCGATGGAGCTGATCCACTGGAGCGAACAGTCCACCGCGCTGGGCCGCGCCAGCCGCGAGCTGGTATGGCCGTCGCCCGCCGCGGCGCTTGCGCTGGCGCCGCTGGGCGTCAGCCGGCGCCATCTGGGCGAGCTGCGCCGGGCCGCCTGAACAACGACCTTGAAGGCCGGCAGGATCGCCGCATATCGGGCAGCGTATCATTGTCTTCTTTGCCGGAGCTCCCCATGTCCCTCGACAACGCCACCCGCGAACGTATCGAAACCCTGCTCAAGGACCACCGCGTGGTGCTGTTCATGAAGGGCAACCGCCAGCAGCCGATGTGCGGCTTCTCCGCCGCGGCCACCAACACGCTCAATGAGTTGTTGCCCGATTACCACACGGTCAACGTGCTGGATGACCCGGAGATCCGCGAAGGCATCAAGGCCTACGGCGAGTGGCCGACGATTCCGCAGCTTTATGTGGAAGGCGAGCTGGTCGGCGGCGCCGACATCATTCGTCAGATGTATGGCAGTGGCGAGCTGCATGCGCTGTTCGGCGTGAGCGCACCGGATCGCACGCCGCCGCAGATCACCATCACCGATGCGGCTGCCGAGGCGATCCGCCAGGGCACCGCGAACGCGCAGGGCGTGGCACTGCACCTTGAGATCGGCCCCGACCACAGCGCCGGCTTTCAGCTGGCCCCCGCCGGCGAACACGACATCGTGGCGCACGCGAACGGGCTGGAAGTGCACTTCGATCCGGCCAGCGCCCAGCGCGCCAAAGGCATCGTGATCGACTGGGTCTCCACCGTGCAGGGCGAAGGCCTCAGCCTGAAATTCCCCGGCGCGCAGGAGATCAAGCCGCTCAGCGTGCATGAGCTGAAAGCCTTGCTGGAAGCCGACCAGATCACCTTGATCGACGTACGCCCGGCCCACGGCCGCGCCCAAGCCGCGCCGCTGGCGCAGGCGCGGGTGCTGGAAGACGAAGGCTACGAAAGCCTCGCCAACTTGCCGAAAGACACCGCGCTGGCCTTCATCTGCCATCACGGCATTTCCAGCCGCGCCATGGCCGAACGATTTGCGGCACATGGTTTCAGCAACGTGCACAACGTCGAAGGCGGCATGGATGCATGGGCCGCGGAGATCGACCCCAGCACGCCGCGTTACTGATCTGGCGCACATGCATCGCGGACCAAAGGCTGCTGATCAAGGGAAGCTCTGATCAAACCTGCGGGAGGAGGCGGCCATAGCGCGGCTCGATGCCACACGATGGCCGCTGAAAAGCTTCCGCGCTTTGCGTGCGGGCTCCGTTAGGTTTCCGCCCACATGCGCACCAGGTTCGCGCGGGACTTGCTGATCAGGTCGAAAGCCGGGCTCTTGCCTTCGCGACTGAAAGTCAGACGCTTGGCGTTTTCCATATCCCACAATAACTCCCGTTTCGCAGGATCGCGTATCTGGCTTTGCACCCAGATGATCGCCGCATCGCGCACACCGCGGGTGACCGGTGTTACGTGATGCAACGTGTTGGCGGGATAGGCAATCGCGGCACCCGCCTCAAGCTTGAATTGGCTGCTGATGCCGTTCATGAATACGGTCAATTCGCCGCCATCGTAGCTTCGCGGGTCGGAGAGAAAAATGGTGATGGCAATATCGCTACGTACCGCATTGCTCATGCTTCCCATGACCGGCGTATCCACATGGGGACCGTATTCCATGCCTTGCCCATAGCGGTTGAACAATACCGACGTTGCCGCTGCCGGCAGCAACGCCGTCTGCAATTCCCCGCTACGCATGAAGGCTTCACGCACAATGCGTGCAATCTGCTCATATTCAGGCGCACCCGGCGTCACTTGCAGATTCCGCTTCACCTCACGCGCGGACCAGCCAGCCGTGCCGGCTCCATCGATGAAAGAAGCACTCTCCAGTCTGGATTGGATGGCTGCCAGCTCATCGGGACCCAGAACGGCGGGGACACAGTAAATCAAGGCAGTAACCCTCATGAAGTTGCATGACGCCGTCCATGGTAATCGCGCACCCCATGAAGCGGAACGTTTGGCGCCATACAGCCATTCTTTACCGTCGAGAACATGCAAGACTGGGCGCCGGTTTCGAGCCATCTGCATCAGGTAATCCATGTCGCCTCCCTCCCTCTCTCCCGCAGCGCGCCAGTGGCTGAGCGATGCCGGCAAGGCGTTATCCCAAGGGCGCGCGGACTTGGCGGAGCAACCCTTGAAACGCGTGCTGGCCGAGGCGCCCGGCTTTGCCAGCGCTCAGCTCATGTACGGCATAGCCTGTCAGATGCGTGGCGACAGCATCACCGCTGCCGAGTACATGCGCAAAGCAGCGCAGCAACGCCCTGATGACCCAAGCATCCTGACGACTCTAGGGGGTGCTCTTTATGATTCTGGCGCAACGGAAGAAGCGTTTGTCTGCTTGCGCCGAGCCACTGAACTGGCCCCGATGCAGGCATCAAACTGGTACAACCTTGGCAAAGCACTGAAATTGCACTGGCAACTGGACGAGGCTGCGGACGCTTTCCGACGCACACTCGATCTGGACGAAAAGCACATCAATGCGCGCAATACGCTCGCCGACATTTTCACGATACGCGGCAACATCCCGGACGCGGTTGCCGAATACCGCAGAGTACTGGCCTTGCAACCGGATCAAGCGCATGCCTGGCATGGACTGGCCAATCTGAAAACCGAGTCACTCACCCTGACGGATGCCAAGCAGATCCGTCACATCCTGCAAAACCAGCGGCCTGCGCCTGACGCACGCGTATTACTCGGCTTCAGCCTGTACAAAGCCTTGGAAGACCAACATGACTACGCCGGCGCTTTTCAGGCATTGCGCGAGGCCAATGCACTCAAACGCAAGTTGGTGCCATGGGATGCGGCGGCCGAGCATGCGCATGACGAGGACATCATCGAAGCCTTTCGTCACCCATTGCCGGCTCCGCTCGACCCGACCCTCGGATCCGAGGCGATTTTCATCGCCAGTCTTCCCCGCTCCGGATCGACATTGGTTGAGCACATCCTTGCCTCGCATGCGTTGGTGGAAGGCGCCAATGAGATCAGGGACTTGTCGCAGGTTCTCGACGATGAATCGAAACAGCGCGGCAAAAACTTTCCGCACTGGGTGGCCGACGCTACAGCGGAGGATTGGGCACGTTTAGGCAAGAACTATCTCGCCCGCACCGCCCGCTGGCGCATCAAGCGCCCTTATTTTACCGACAAGGGGCTGCAGAACTGGCAATGGGTCGGCGTCGTTCGCGCCATGCTGCCGGGCGCCAAAATCGTCAACTGCCATCGTGATCCGGTCGAGACCTGTTTTGCCTGCTACCGCCAGTTGTTCAGCGAAGGCATCCACTTCAGCTACGACCTGGACGACCTGGCCAGCTATTACAACGACTACCGGCGCCTAAGCCATTACTGGCAGGAACGTTACCCGAGCCACGTGTTCGACCTTTCCTACGAGACGCTGGTACGGGAGCCCGAAACACAGATCCGGCAACTGCTTTCATTCTGCCAACTGCCCTTCGACACCGCGTGCCTCTCGCCGCACCAGACGCAACGCGATGTACACAGCACGGCCAGTGCGGCACAAGTACGCCAACCCATTCGAGGCGATACGGCACGCAGTCCGCGCTATCGGGATTTCCTGCAACCGCTGATCCAACGTCTCGATCACTGAAACGAAAAAGGCCGCCGGATAACCGGCGGCCTTTTTCGTTGCTCCCGTTACCGGCACCATGGCTGGCACCGGTGAACTGCCAACGGGGATTATTACCACTCGTACTTCGCGGTGAAGTCAAAGTAGCGCGGCGGTTCCGTCGCAACCGCGGTCTTGTAGATCGGATTGTAGTAAGACGTTGAACCCTGATACTCGACGTAACCGTTGGCGATGCCCGCGTAATTCAACGCATTCTGCTCGTTGAGCACGTTGTGCACTTCCGCCTGGAGGGTGAGGTGCTTGTTCGCCCATTCCGGCACGTACGTCACGCTCAGGTTGAGCATGTGGGTCCACGGCGTGTGACCACTGGCCCCCGGAGGAGAGCCTTTGCCGCCATGAGCCACAGGCGAGGTCACGGGCAGGCCCGTCGTGGGATCTATGACAGTGACAGTGACCGTCGAGTTACCGCTCGGCACACCACCGCAGAAGTGCTGATAAGCACCGCCATACAGATCCGGATCAATCGTGTCGCCATAGCCGCTCAAGCAGATATTCGGCGCACCCGACTGCATGATGAAGGTGCCACTGACCATCCACTCCGGCGTAATGGCATACGAGCCGAAGGCCTTGATGGTGTGGCGATGGCTATTGGCCTGCTCACCGTTGGCGAATGCCATGATGTCGGGGAAGTCCCACGCCGCCGTGGTCGAACCGGACTCACCGCCACTCTTCTGGTTCGTGATCTGCCCCGTACCGGTGTTGGTCGGACCTTCGCTGCTGCCGTACGACCTGGAGAACAGGTAGTCGACTTTGCCGTACCACTTGCCGTCCCAGCTGTGTTCCAGATAGCTATCCAGGGCGTAGTACTTGCGCGATGCCTTCGGGAACGTACTGAGGAAATTTGTAAAAACCCCCGTGCCGGTGTTCGGATTCCACGTGGCCAAACCGCAGGGTTGCGGGATGTAGTTGGTCTTGCCCGGATTGACCAAGGCCCCAACGATGGTGCCACACGCTACGAGGTCGGTGTCATCGATGAGGTTGCCTGCCTTCTCATAGGTCGCCTGCATGCCGAATACCAAACCGGTAGAGCCGAGCATCTTCTGGAAGCCCAGCACGTATTCGTCCTGATACGAAGCCTTGAGGTTGGTCGAGGCATAATCCTTGGGATTGCCGATAACGCCATTCTCGCCATCCGGCGAGTAGTAGCCTGGCTTCGTCACACCCGGAGCCAGGACCACGGGAAGCGGGGTCAGCCCCGTCGGAACACCATTCGCACTGATGCCTGTGTAGGTGTAGGTGACTTCACCGTTCACCGTACCAAACGCCGAGTTACGTGCGGCCAAGCCCGCCGGCAACGCCAGGTAATAACGCCCTGCGTTACCGAAGACCTTCAACGTGCTGTCGCCCGACACGTCCCAACTGAAGCCCAGGCGCGGCGCCCATTGCGGTTTGGTTTCCCGCACGTAGGCAATGCCGTCGGGGCCGAGGTTGGTGAACTGGTCGTTGCGCAGACCAAGGTCAAGCAGCAGGTTAGGCGTGACCTGCCAGCGGTCTTCCACATACTGTGCCTTTTGGCGGACAGCCAGCGAGATGTCCGAACCAAACAGACTCTCCGTGACGTAATTGCCGCTAACAGGAGGATTGACGTAAGGCGCGGTGGAGGCGTAAGGCGGCAAGCCGTTAAAATAATTATATGAACCGCCACCAAGGGTCGTTATACCGTCGTGATCGTCGCGGTACTGCAGGTTGTCGATACCGAACTTGATGTCGTGGTCGGCCGTGATCTTCCAATCAAGGTCGACGCGCAGGTTGGCGGTCTTGGTTTTGTGATCCGGGTTGCCAATGGTTGTATCAACCAGGTTCGGAATGACAACGCCCGGCGGCTGAGTCGCCCCCGTGCCAAAGGACACAGGTGCCGCATTCCCACCGCCAGCCAGGCTGGCGTAATACTGCCCCGTCATCAGGCCGTACGACATTTCGAGCGTAAGGGAGTCGGTGATGTACGAGGTGTACTTGAGGATGCCAACGTCAAAGGTGTTCTTGGTCGTCACGCCAGGACCGTAATAGGAGGCTACTTTCTGGTTCGTGTAGTCGTAGTTGTAGAAGTTGCTGGTGGTGTCCTGGTCCTTGGTTTGGACGCCCGTGAACTCCAACACGTTGCTGTCGTTGATGTTCCAGTCCAGCTTGCCATACACCTTGGGCTTGTTTTGAGCCGTCGACTTCCAGTAACCCGACGGCGACGTCACGCCATTGTTCCCTATGCCGTACTGGTTGCTATCTTTCTGCCATTCGGCAGTCAAGAAGAAGAACAGCTTGTCCTTGATCAGCGGACCGCTTAGGTAGGCGCCGTACACCGTTTCCCAGTCGCTATTCTGCTTCTTGCCTGTCTGGATATGGCCGTAGCCGGGAGCATAGGCTGTGGTGCCCTGGCTAGGGGCCAGATAAGGCTGAGGAATGCCATTTTCTCCTGGCCCAAGACCATTGTCCAAAGCACCGACCGGCGTCCGCGGATTGCTGTAATAAACGTTGTCGTAGTTGCTTTCGGCAAAGGCCGGTCGGTAGGACACGTACGCACCGGCATGGAACTCGTTGCTGCCGCGCTGGCCGATCTGACTGATCACGCCGCCGGTCGAACGACCGTATTCAGGACCATAACCGGAGGTGATGGTCTGCTGCTCGGCAATGGCGAAGTACGGCAGCGCAATGCCGCCCGAGCCACCGATCGGATCGGTGGTGTTGAAACCGTTGAGGTAATAGGCGTTTTCGACGACGCTGTTGCCGCCCATGGAAACCAGCGGCGTACCGGTCGGTCCCTGACCGAGGTTGGAGGCACCCGAGTTCACGCCAGGAGCCAGCAGCGCAATCGCTTCAGCGCTGTGAGCCAGCGGCAGAGTCTTCAATTGCTGCGCGGTGATCACCGAAGTCTGGCGGGTGGAGGACACGTCGATCGCAGGCAGCGCGTTGGCCGTGACCGTGACGCCGGAGAGGCTCTGCACGTTCTTGCTGGCCTCGGCAGCGGCAAACGCCACCGCCGTGCCGCCGGCCACGGTCACCTGCACATGCTCGTGCGTAGCCACCACGCTGCCGTTCTGCACCAGTGACACGGTGTAGTCGCCCACCGGCAACTTGTTGGCGCTATAGCGGCCATCGCTGCCGACCGCTACTTCGCGGGTCAGGCCAGTCTGGCTGCTAACGACGCGAACCGTCTCGCCAGACGACACCGGCGCAGTACCAAACACGGAACCGGTGGTGGCCTGAGCCAATACCTGTCCAGACACACCGAATCCCATCGCGACTGCAACGGCCAGCGCGCTATGACGTAAGTACGCTTTTTTAACATGCGTCAACTTTTTGCTGTTCATTAGATTAGGTTCCCCAACGGTCCGAACTTCGGAAAGAATTGAATAAATAACCGCACCCCGATACGGCTTGTAACTGATGCAGCCAATCCAAATTGGCTGTCCGCTAGAAAACGCGCTTTCATAAACGTGTTAGCAATTTGTTCAGCAGGGACACTAAGAGTTTCGATAACAAAAAGTCAACAGCACCATACTGCGAAATAAACGCACGTTATTACGTATGACAAGGTGTTTAGAATTAATCGAAATATGTTGCGTCAGCTATGCCTTGAAACCTGTTTTTTCATCGTATGCAAGGCAATGAGTATTCAATTACCAGCGCATTTTCTTGCAGAGACAAGCGTGCCGACATGGCCTGCCTCGCTGCTTTCGCGGCAGACGCGCAGACGCTTACGCTGAAGGCTAAGGTTATACCGTCGTGTCGCGAGAAGATTCGAGTCGAATGGCATCGCTCCGACATCCCGCTGTTCAAGGTCCGTTTATCTGTATGACTTGCTCGGACAGGGTTTTGCCGACGGTATTCCACGCGCGCAATCGGTAGCGGCCTGGGCGCAGGTAGAGCTTGCTGCTGGAATACGGCTCAGTGAATGCATAGCAGTCCGCCGCTATGGCGTCATCTGACTCCCCGATGTAGCGGGCGCTTATCACGCAGGGAACCTGTGTCCTGCAAAGATTGGTATCAATGGGAAATGGCTGGCGTTGCCCACCCAAGGGCAGCCACTTTGGGCGTTGCAGATTATTGAGCGCGATCAGCGAATTCACGACGAGACGCGTCGGGGCGTGGACGTAGTCTGAAAACGTGCCTCTTACGCTATCGCCGAAAGTTTTCACATCGAGCGCGATCGGCAGGAGCACATCGAGGTCATAGAGCTTCGGCAACGCACTCCATGGCTTGCCGGTGATGCGGTTGACCAACACCTCGGCTGACTGCGCAGGAAACCGGTGCATCAGCACATGATAGTCATCGGGCGTATCCGGGCCGGATTCAAGGAACTCGGTCTGGTCGATCGACAGCGGGTCGAAGCCCGTCAACTTTGCCAGCTTCATCGCCATTGGCTCGATGTCGTTGAGACGCCCGCTGGCCTTGTCGATGTGCGCATAGCCGGTATGCACGAACAGACGCGCGTGGGGGTCGCTGGCAAACACTTTCCGGAACAGGGTCTCGGCCTGCGCGGCATCGCGTGCTTGCGGGTCGAGGATGGCATTGTCGTAGGGCACGAGAATGAAGCCCAACCGTATCGCTTCGCGTACGATCTCGCCGTAAACGGGCTCTTGCAGGTATTCGGAACCGCTGGTCTGGACCGGGTAGCCCCGACGCATCAGCCCGGGATCGTTCCCGCCCAATGCCTCGGCCGCAAAGTAGGTGAATCCAAGCGCCCGCAAGCGCGGCAGCAGAGCCAGAGTGAGCTCGCGCGTATGTGCGTTGTGGTGAGCCTCGTTGATCATCACGATACGACGATCGGCGGCGAGTTCCGTGATGACATCGACCGCGGAGGCAGCTTTCCATTCATCGTGATCGGGCAGAACCAGACCAGGCGGCGGCTCGCTCCTGAGCGGAAAACCCAACACGGCCTGGTTGTACAGCCCCAGTTCGTTCAACGAGAACGACCGGAACTGTCCGGCCACCACCTGATCCGACGCGGGAAGATGCGGCACGGCCCGCACGAGATACTGGTAACGGGCGAGCTGGTTGGGCTGTCGCCGCATCGCCTGGAACAAGTCGAGCTCGGGCTGATCGTACGATTGCGCAATCGCTCCTGTCGAAATCAGTAATGCCAATAGACATACAGGCAAGCTGAAAAATCTTTTCGCCATGGCTATCGACCGATAAAGACCAATGGCCAAAGCGTGCACGCGAAATACCCTCTCGACAAGTAACCACGTGGCGGGCGCCTAACCATTGTGGAAATTCGAATTGCCCACGTGTATGGCCGACCGGACATTTCCCGTATCGGCCAATGGCAAAGCGGGTCATCCATTGACCTTCTTGTGGCCATCAACGCAGATTTCCGCTTCGCGGGAATCGCCCGAATCAGATTTTTTCGGCATGCCTTTTATGTATGCAGCATCTTTTATTACGGCCACATCAAATGACTTCACGTGCAGGTCTTGACGAACGACCCGCACAGCCCAGGCACCGCTCATCGCTGCATCAAGCCGCGCGCCTGGCGCACCATGGCTATCCGTTCGGCAACAGCTGCCTTTAACAGCAAGGTTCGATCATTCCTCTGGTGCCATAGCGGCTGCATCGGGATGCACACAGCCGCCTTCCTACCCGCGAAAGATCGGCCTCACGTCATTCCGGTTCGATGTCCTCTTCGAAGCGCAGGTGCTTCACGCTGCGTCCGTTGCGACGTACCAGCTTGAGCGCCTCGATACCGATCTTGATATGCGCTTCGACAAACTGCGAGGTGATGTGGCGGTCGCTGATTTCGGTCTTCACCCCTTCCGGAATCATCGGCTGATCGGAAACCAGCAGCAGCGCGCCGCATGGGATCCGGTTGGCGAAACCGGCGGCGAAGATGGTGGCGGTTTCCATGTCCACCGCCATGCAGCGGGTACGCCTCAGATAATCCTTGAAGGTGTCGTCGTGTTCCCACACGCGGCGATTGGTGGTGTACACCGTGCCGGTCCAGTAGTCGTGGCCTAGATCGCGGATCATGGTGGACACCGCACGCTGCAGTTGGAACGCGGGCAATGCCGGTACTTCCGGCGGCAGGTAGTCGTTGCTGGTGCCTTCGCCGCGGATCGCCGCGATCGGCAACACCAGGTCGCCAAGACGGTTCTTCTTCTTGACGCCGCCGCACTTGCCCAGGAACAGCGCGGCGTGCGGTTCGATCGCACTGAGCAGATCCATCACGGTGGCCGCGTTGGGACTGCCCATGCCGAAATTGATCAAGGTGATGCCGTCGGCGGTGGCGTTAGGCATCGGCCGGTCGCGGCCCTGCACCTCCACCCCATGCCATTGCGCGAACAGCTCCACGTAATGACCGAAGTTGGTCAGAAGGATGTGTTGGCCAAACTGTTCGAGCGGCGTGCCGGTGTAGCGCGGCAGCCAATTGGAAACGATGTCCTGCTTGCTTTTCATAAGGGAACCGATACTCGTCATGCGTTACCGGCGACGCCACGCCGGCGGGATGCCAGAGGCAGACGGCTCATCTTAGAGGCTGTCCACGGCTTGCGGCGAGGCCGTCAAATCAAGCAGTCGAATCGGCAAAGACGGCCCGGCCGGGGGCGGCTTCGGTTGACGCCGCAGTCGCATGTTGCGTGCTATGTTGGGATCGCCATTCATGACGGGGGTACGTGATGCGGATGGGCCTGGCCATTGATGCCTCCTGCGATCTGTCGCAGGCGTTTCTGCAGCAACACAACGTTGCGATCATGCCGATCACCGTCAAGCTGGATCGCGAAACCTTCATGGACGACCGCCGGCCGGAGGAACTGCAGCGCTTCATCGACCGCCGGCTAGGCAGCCGCAGCCACTCGGCGGAAACCGAGCCGTGCCCGGTGGAAGAGGTGCAGAAACTGTTCCTCGACAAGCTGGTGCTGGGCTACGACTGTGTGTTCTGCCTGACCATCACCGCTACCCGCAGCCCGATCAACGAACACGTGAATCGCGCCAGCTTCGCGATCCTCAAGAATTATCGCCAGGTGCGCGAGCAGGCGGGCATACCCGGCCCGTTCATGATGCGCGTGGTCGATACCCGCAATGTCTTTGCCGGAACCGCACCGGCGATCTACGAGGCGGCACGGCTGATCGCCGCCGACGAGCCGCCCGCAGTCATCCGCGAACGCCTCACCCATATCGCCAACAACAGTTACGGCTACATGCTGCCGCGCGACCTGATCCATCTGCGCAACCGCATCAAGAAGCGAGGCGACCGCAGTGTGAGTCTGTTCAGTGCGATGGTCGGCACGGCGCTGGATATCAAGCCGCTGTTGCGCTGCTTCCGTGGCGAAACCGCGCCGGTCGGCAAGGTACGCGGCTTCGATCATGGCGCGGAGATGCTGTTCGGCTATGCCACGCGGCGGGTGCGCGCCGGCCTGCTGGTGCCGCTGGTATGCGTAAGCTACGGCGGCGACCTGGCCGTGCTGCCGCAGCTACCCGGTTATCTCGAGTTGCGTGCGGCCTGCGAGGAATGTGGCGTCGAATTGATGGAAGCACCGATGAGCATCACCGGCATGGTCAACGTAGGCGAAGGCGCGGTGACGCTGGGCTTCGCCGCAGAGGAACACGTCGCCGAGTTCTGAGGAAGGTCCGCAGCATGTCCCGCCTGATCACGCTGCTGTTGTTGCTTGTCGTCACCGGCGGTCCGGCCACCGCCGGTACGGTCTACAAGTGCAGCGGAACCAGTGGGCAGGTGACCTATCAGGATGCGCCCTGCGCGAGGACGCAACGGCAGCAAACGCTGCAGCTGTCGAACGACCCGAGCGCACTGGCGCCGTCGGCTTCCGCTATATCCACACCATCCAGCACGCCGACTACGGACGAACACACCGAAGCAGCACCCGCTGTGCCGAGCGTGCCGCTGATCCCCTTGTACCAGTGCGCGCACGCCGTCGATGGCAAGCTCTACATCAGCAGCAATGGCCACCCGCAACCGTTTCTGGCGCCGCTCGGCATGCTGGGTGCACTTCCGACGTCACTCTCACAGGCATACGGACAACCTGGCGGAGCCGGCATTTCGGCTCCCGAGGCAAATCGTGGCCGCGTCACCTCGGGACTGGTCGCCAGCAACTACGTCTGGGTGCAGGATCAATGCCGGCCGCTGAGCGTGCCGGAGATCTGCCACGAGCTGCGCGACGAATACGAACAGAACGCCCGCCAGCTGCAGCGCGCGTTCCAGAGTGATCAACCGCCGCTGCAGCGCCGCGACAGCGAATTGCAAGCCCAACTGACGAATTGCTGAGCCGCGTAGTCCCCTGCTCAGAAACCGTAGTTCAGGAATCCGCCGTCCACTGCCAGCACCTGGCCGGTAATGTAGCTGGCCGCCGGCAGGCACAAGAACGCGATCGCGGCGGCCACCTCCTCGGGCTCGCCGATTCGCCTGAGCGGCGTGTGATCGAGTACTTCGTCGAGATAGTCGACATCCGTCAGCGCCGGCTCCGAACGCTGCGTGCGGATGTACCACGGCGCCACTGCATTGACGCGGATGCCGTCCACCGCCCACTCGGCCGCCAGATTGCGGGTGAGCTGGTGCAGCGCCGCCTTGCTCATGCCGTACGGCGAACCGGTGCGCACATGCGTGACTCCCGACACCGAACCCACGTTGACGATCGCCGCATTGGCATGCTGCACGAGCTGCGGATGCGCCAGCCGGCACATCTCGAACGCCGAAAACAGGTTCTGCTCGAACACCATGCGGTATTCGTCTTCGCGATAATCGAGCGTGGCCATGGGCTGGTTGCCGCCGGCATTGTTGATCAGCAGCGAGACCGGTGCGCCCAGATCGGCGATCCAGTCGAACACCGCCAGACGCTCCTCGGCCTCGGTCAGGTCCGCGCCGAACGCCAGCACCTCGACATCGGCGAATTCGTCGGCCAGTTCCACCCGCACCTGTTCGAGGTAATCCTCGTCACGCGCCACCAGCAGCAGGTCGGCTCCCAGGCCGGCCAGTTCGCGCGCGGTGGCATAGCCGATGCCCTTGCTGGCACCGGTGATCAGGGCGGTATGGCCTTGCAATTGCCAGGCATCGATGCGGCTGTTCATGCGCGCAGCTTAAAACGTCGATCCCGGCGCGCATAGCTCGAACGACGATTCTGCCAATCCACGCTTGCCTGCACCCGGGCGTGGCGGGACACTGACTCGTCACTCCGCGCGAGAACCGCCATGAAGACGCTGCCGATCCTGCTCTGCGTACTTGCCCTCGGCGCCTGCTCCGGCAAGCCGCCGGAACCCAAGGCCAAACCTGCCGACGTCGCCACCCCGTTCGACGCGCTGAAGGCGAGCGAACAACGCGCCAAGGACGTGCAGAAAGTCGTCGACAAACAGGCCGACGAACAGCGCAAGCAGATCGACGCGCAGGACCACTAGCGCTTCAACACTCTTGTGGGTAGGAGCCCGCGGCGACGGCGCTCAACGCGGACTGCACAGACAATCGGCGTAGATGTTGGGAGTACCGGCCCTGGCGTTGCGCAGCAGCTGCAGTTCCGGTGCCAGCGCCGGCAGTTGGGCAAACCAGCTTGGCAGGCGAACGCCCCACGACTGCATCAAGTGCACGCTGGCGCTCTGGTTGAGGCCGATCAGGAATCGCTCGAAGCCACCTAGCGGTGCCTCCTGGTAGCGCACCGGATAGACCTTGCCGAGCTTCGCCAGAGTCGCGGCATCCGCGACTGCCTGGTCCAGGCCGCCAAGCTGGTCGATCAGGCCGCGTTCGAGCGCTTGTTGACCGGTCCACACGCGACCCTGCGCAATCGCGTCGATCGCCTCGTAGCTCTTCCCGCGCGCCTTGGCGACGTTGCCGACGAAGTCGTGATAACCCTTGTCGATGATCGCCTGGATCACCGCGCCGACCTTCGGATCGAGCGGGCGGGTAATGTCGAATGCGCCGGCCATCGGCCCGGTACCGACGCCGTCGCTCTGGATGCCGAGCTTGGCCAGCGTGTTGGGCACCGTGTAATACATGCCGAAGATGCCGATCGAACCGGTGATGGTGTTCGGCTCGGCGTAGATCCGGTTCGCGTTCATCGAGATCCAGTAGCCGCCGCTGGCCGCCACGTCGCCCATCGACACTACGACCGGGATGCCGGCCGCGCGCGTCAGCTCGATCTCGCGGCGGATCTGCTCGGCCGCATACACTTCGCCACCGGGCGAGTTGACCCGCAGCACCAGCGCCCTGGTCTTGCGATCCTCGCGCGCGTCGCGGATCAAGGCCGCCGTGGACTCGCCACCGATCGAACCGGGTGGCTGCTTGCCGCCACTGATCTCGCCCTCGCCCACCACGATCGCCACGCCCGGCGCGAACAGGTCGCTGTTGCGCGACACGCTCGCCGCGTAACGGCCCAGGTCGACCTGACGGAAACTGTGCCCCTTGCGGTCGGCCGGCACCCCTTCCTTGCGCATCATCGTGACGAGCTCGGCGCGGGTGGCGAGGCCATCGACCAGGTGCTGGTTCAGCGCCAGCTGGGCCAGATTGCCTTGCGTGCTGGCAATATGCTTCGGCAGGTTGTCGATGTCGTCGCGCAGCGCCGCCGGATCGAGTTTCCGCAATGCCGCCACTTCGGCGATATAGCCGTCCCACAACCCGCCCATCCAGTAGCTGTCGGCCTGCTTGGCCTCCGCCGAGGCATGATCGAGGATATACGGCTCAGCCGCGCTCTTGAATTCGCCTACGCGGAACAAGTGCACGTCGACGCCGAGCTTGTCGAGCAAGTCCTTGTAGAACAGCCGATAGTTGGCCAGGCCGGTGATCATCACGCCGCCTTGCGGGTCGACCAGCAGACGGTCGGCGTGTGCGGCGATGTAGTACTGGCCCTGATCCAGATTCACCGCCCACACGATGACCGGCTTGCCTGCGGCGCGGAACCGGTCCAGCGCCGCACCGACCTCGTGCAACGAGGCAAAGCCGCCCTGCATGTCGTCCGGCAGCAGCAGGATGCGGGTGATGCGCGAATCCTTGGCCGCCGCGTCGATCGCGCCGACCAGGTCGCGCAATTGCACCTGCTTCGGCTTGTCGCCGGACAACCCGGCCAGCGCACGCTGCAGCGGCTCGATGCTGTACTGCTCGACCAGCTGGCCCTGCGGTTTGATCACCAGCACGCTGTCGTTCTGCACCGTGCTTTCCATCCGGCTGCCTGCCACCCCTGCGGTCAGCGCCAGCAGCAACACGAACAGCACGGTGAAGAACACCAGATTGATGATCACCAGCCGGACCAGGTTGATGCCGCGCCCAAGCGTGCGCAGGAAAACCCAGAAACCGTTGCGGCGGGGCGGCGGGAGCGGTGGTGTCATGCGTGCGTATCCAGAGTCATGGGGTCAAGCCTAGCCGGTCAGGCCGGCGCGGTCATGCGAACGGGGCGCCAGCGCTGCTTCCAGGCGCTGCGCCAGAAACGGATGAACAACATCACGGCCGCCACCGACAGCCCGGCGATCAGCCCGATCCACATGCCGCGCGCGCCCATGCCGCGATGGAACGCCAGCCACCAGCCCACCGGCATGCCGATGACCCAGTATGCGAACAAGGTGATCGCCATCGGTACGCGGGTGTCCTTCAGGCCGCGCAACGCACCGTTGGCAGCGACCTGGATGCCGTCGGAAAACTGGAACAGGCCGGCCAGCATGATCAGCTGCGCCGCCAGTACGATCACTTTCGGATCATGTGTGTACAGCGCCGCGATGTAGTGCGGCAGTCCCAGCATCAGGCCGGCCGACAGCAGCTGCGTGGCCAGGGTCAGGCCGATGCCGCACAAGCCGGCATAGCGCACGCCACGCTCGTCGCCGCGGCCCACCGCATTGCCGACGCGCACGGTGATCGCCATGGCCAGGCCCAGCGGGATCATGAAGAACAGCGAGGCGATATTGATGGCCACCTGGTGGCTGGCGATCACGTCCTCGCCCAGCGTGGCAATGATCAACGCTGTCGCCACGAACAGGCCGGCCTCGGCCAGCAATGTCACCGCCATCGGCAGACCGATGTGCACCAGCGCGCCGATCCGGCGCAAGCTCGGCCATTCGAAATGATCGAACAGGCCCAGTCCGCGATAGTTGCGCCGGCAGATCACATAGATGCCGAACGCCAGCATCTCCAGCCACAGCACGATCGCGGTGGCCACGCCGCAGCCATGCGCACCTTGCGGCGGAATGCCCAGCTTGCCGAACATCAGCACATAGCCGAGCGGCACCAGCAGGACCAGTCCGCCCAGGCTGAAGTACATCGACGGCCGGGTCAGCGACAAGCCTTCGGACAGGCCGCGCAGTGCGAAATAGCAGGTCAGCGCAGGCGCGCCCCAGCTGATCGCCAGCAGGAAACGCTGCACGTCGTCGCGCAGGCTCGGCGTCACTCCAATGAGATCGATCAGCGGTGCGGCGTGACGCACCGCGAACCAGAGCACGACGCCCATGCCCAGCGCCAGCCACAACGCCTGCCGGAACACCGCGCCAACCTCGGGCCGGCGCCCGGCGCCGTCGAGCTGCGCCACCGACGGGGGCACCGCCATCATCATGCCGATGCCGCTGACGATCGCCAGTGACCAGATGCTGGCGCCCACCGCTACCGCACCGAGCACATGCGCACTGACATGCCCCGCCAGCACCGCGTCGATCACATTGCTGCCGATCGCCGCCAGCTGCGCGCAGATCAACGGCAGCGCGAGGCGTACGGTAGCGCGCATCTCATGCAGCAGACGGGCGCGCTCGGGGCGTAATGACTTCATCGACACAGCAGACTCCAGGGCCGCACATTCTACCTGAGCCATTCGTCACGCTCCGTGGCAGGTGGCTCTGTGCGAAGATCGCCCGCTGCACCGGAGGGGGATCGCGATGAAGCGGCTGACCAGCTACGAGGGACTGCACTGCGCCAACTGCGGCGCGTCGATGCAGGGCGAGTTCTGCCATGAATGCGGCCAGTCGATCCACAGCGTGCTCAAGCCCGTGCACGGGATGTTCGAGGAGACGCTGGAGACCGTGCTGCACATCGACGGCCGCATCGTGCACACCTTGCCGCCGCTGCTGCTCAAGCCCGGCTTTCTCACCCTGGAATACTTCAGCGGCCGGCGGGTGCGCTACATCGCACCGTTCCGGTTGATGTTCGTGCTGTGCCTGCTGTCGTTCTTCGTGTTTCACCTGGCGGTCGATCAGTTTGCCGGCAAGATCCAGACGAACGGGCACCCGTTGGTGTACGTGAACAGCGGGGCGATCGATTCTGCCGCCAGCCCGGCTGAAGTGCGCAAGGCGCTGCAGCACGAATTGGAAGGCCTGCAGCGGGCCGAGCAAAGCGGTGTGCTGCCGCAGAACGTAGTGGACAAGATCCATGCCGGCACCCAGGAGCTGCGCCAGAAAGCCAGTCAGCGTCTTGTCGCGTTGGGAGAAGCTCCGATGTCGGCCGCCTCCCTGGCCGCGCCCCTCCCCGTCGCGCCGATACAGTCCCCCGAGGCGACGGACACGGAAGATGCCGTGCCGCGCAAGAGCCGCCACCGGACCTTCGAACAGGAGTCACAACCGATCCAGATCAGCTGGCTGCCGGACCTGGTCAATGCCCGCCTGACCGCTCTGAACCGCCAGATCTACACGAACTGGCAAACCTTCCGACATGGTGATGCCGCGGCCAGCGCCGAAGCGAAGCAGCGGATGATCAGCGGGGTCTTCAGCACCTTGCCGCCCACGATGTTTGTGTTGATGCCGGTGTTCGCTGGCCTGCTCAAGCTGTTCTACGTCTTCCGTCGGCGGCTGTACATGGAGCACCTGATCGTTGCCCTGCACAGCCATGCGTTCCTGTTTCTCTGGCTGCTGCTGTGTACGTTGCTGGCCTGGCTGGCCAACTGGTTGGAACCGCGCGCGCTCTGGACCACCTATCCGTTGAACTGGCTGGAACGGATCCTGGTGCTATGGGCTCCGATCTACCTGCTGCTGATGCAGAAGCGGGTTTATCGCCAGGGCTGGCCGATGACCTTGCTGAAATTCTGGTTCATCGGCTGGTGTTACTTCTGGTTGCTGATGATCGCGCTGATGATCGCAGCGGCCCTGGGTGTGGCCCATTGAAGCTGCTTTGCATAGGGGACATGGGGGGTTTTGCACAGCGTCATGAACCTGTCAAGGCAGTCGTGGGCTATTTGTCAATTGTGTGAACAGTGCCTCAGCGCCATTTGTATCTCTTTGAAATAAAACATGTTTTATGCGTGACGAAAACTTCGTCAGAGCGTCCCGAAAGGCGCCACGACGCGCTTTGAAGGCCCCCCTCCCCGCTGCATCCACAGACTTATCCACAGGTCTTGTGGATAAGCATAAAACCTCCGGAGGGATAGCCACTTACCCCTGATTCCTCGATAGCCGGGCAGCAAGTTTGCGCAAGTCCAGCCGATGGCTTTTCCAGGCCTGTCAACGGCTGGCTGCAAAGGTGCTGCAGTTACACTGAGCCGCCACGAGGTAACCATGCCTGCCGTCCTTCGCGTCGCTCTTCCGCTCCCCTTGCCGACCTTGTTCGACTACCTGCCGCCCGCGGCGGGCCAGGCGTCTGTGGGCAGCCGGGTGCTGGTGCCGTTCGGCCGCGGCAGGCAGGTCGGCGTGGTGGTGGCGATCGACGTCGAGGCGGCGGTCGGCAGCGCCCGGCTGAAACAGGTGCTGCGACTGCTCGACGATACCGCCCTGCTCGACACCGAGCTCATGCAGACGCTGGCCTGGGCCGCTGATTACTGGCTCGGTGCGCCGGGCGAGGCGTATGCGAATGCGTTGCCACTGGCGTTGCGCGAAGCGAAGCCGCTGCCGGCGCTCGGCGATGAATACTGGTCGCTCAGCGTGGCCGGCCGCAGCGCTAACGATACCGGCAGCCGGCGCGGCGGCAGCAAGACCTTGCTGGCGTTGCTGGCCGATGGCGCACTGAGTGCGCAGGAATTGAATGAACGCCTGCCGGGCTGGCGCGACGCGGCACGGCGACTGGCCGGTGCAGGCCTGCTCGAACGCAGCGAACGGCCGCCGCTGGACCGTCCACTGCCCGCCTCATCGGCTCCGCAACTCAGCGACGAGCAGCAACAAGCCGTCGCCGCGGTCGGCGCCAGTCTCGGTCAGTACCAGCCGTTCCTGCTCGACGGCGTTACCGGCAGCGGCAAGACCGAGGTGTATCTGGCGCTGATCGAGCAAGTGCTGGCGCAAGGCAAACAAGCCTTGCTGCTGGTGCCGGAGATCGGCCTGGCGCCGCAAACCGTGCGGCGCCTGCGCGAACGGCTCGGGGTGATCGTCGAAGTGCTGCACTCCAACCTTTCCGAAGGCGATCGGGCGCGCGCCTGGCTGCGTGCCCGTGCCGGCAGCGCGCGGGTGATCCTGGGTACCCGCTCGGCGGTATTCACGCCGCTGCCGCAGGCCGGACTGATCATCGTCGACGAAGAGCACGACAGCGCATACAAGCAGCAGGAAGGCTTCCGCTATCACGCTCGCGATCTGGCTCTGGTCCGCGCCCGCGCCCTGGGTGTGCCGGTACTGCTGGGTTCGGGCACGCCATCGCTGGAATCGCTGGCGAACGCCGAGGCCGGCCGTTACCGCATGCTGCACCTGCGCGCGCGACCCGGCGCGATCCAGCCGCCGCAGGTGCAGATCATCGACATGCGCGCGCAGCGCCTGGACCACGGCCTGTCGCCAGCACTGCTGGCGGCGGTCGCAGAGACGGTGGCCCGCGGCGAGCAGGCGCTGGTGTTCCGCAATCGCCGCGGTTATGCGCCGGTGCTGCTATGCCACAGCTGCGGCTGGCACGCCGGGTGTCCGCGCTGCGACCGTCCGCTGACCTTGCATGCCGGTCGGCGCCAGCTGATCTGCCATCACTGCGACTACCGCCAGCGCATACCCGCCGCCTGCCCGACCTGCGGCGCCAGCGAACTGAAGCCGCAAGGCCAGGGCACCGAACGGCTGGAGGAAGCGCTGGTCGCGCAGTTTCCGCAGGTACCGGTGCTCCGTGTCGACCGTGAAACCACCCGTCGCCGCGATGCGTTCGAACAATTGCTGGCCACGCTGCAGGACGATCAGCCGGCGATCCTGGTCGGCACCCAGATGCTGGCCAAGGGCCACGACCTGCCCAACCTCACCCTGGTCGCGATCGTGGGAGTGGACGAAGGCCTGCACAGCGTGGATTTCCGCGCCGGCGAACGGCTGGCCCAACTGGTGGTGCAGGTCGCCGGCCGCGCCGGCCGCGCGCGCAAACCCGGCCGCGTGCTGCTGCAGACCCATCAGCCGGAACACCCGCTGCTGCGCCACCTGCTGGCGCAGGGCTACGCTGCCGCCGCGCGCGAGCTGCTGGCCGAGCGCCGCCTGATCCAGCTGCCGCCCTACAGCCACCAGGTGCTGCTGCGTGTCGACGCAGCGCAACGCGAGCAGGTCGATGCGTTTCTCGCTGCCGCATACGCTGCGTTGCCGCGCAATGAACAGTTGCAGATCGCCGGTCCGATGCCTGCGCCGATGCCGCTGCGCGCGGGCCGCCATCGCGGCCAGTTGCTGCTGGAGGCCGCCAGCCGCAATACGCTGCATGGCATGTTGCGCTCATGGCAGCTGGCATTGATCGCGCTGCCGTCGGCACGGCGGGTGCGCTGGTCGCTGGATGTCGATCCGATCGATCTGTACTGACTGACGCCGGCTGTATTGAAGGATGCTTAGCCTGCGTCGGGCCGCAACGATCCTGGCTTCACCAGCCAGCGCACCGCCAGCACGCCCAGCTCGTACAGCAGGCACATCGGAATGCCGAGCATCATCATCGAGGTAATGTCCGGCGGCGTGATCACGGCGGCGATCGCAAACGCGCCGACGATGGCGTAACGCCGGCCGCTGCGCAGTTTGTCCAGATCGACCACACCGACCGCGGCCAGCACCACCACCGCCACCGGCACCTCGAAGCACAGGCCGAACGCGAAGAACATCAGCATCACGAAATCGAGGTAGCGGGTGATGTCGGTCATCATCTCCACGCCCTGCGGCGTCACCGCGGTGAGAAAGCGGAACGCAGCCGGCAGCACCAGGAAATACGCGAACGCGCAGCCCAGATAGAACAACCCCATGGCCGCGATCAGCAGCGGCCGCGCCAGCCGTTTCTCATGCTTGTACAGGCCCGGGCTGACGAACGCCCACAGCTGGTAAAGAATCACCGGCATGCTGATGAAGAGAGCCGTATAGAAGGCCAGTTTCAGCGGCGTGATGAACGGGCTGGTGACTTCGGTGGCAATCAGGTGCGCACCCTGCGGCAACCGCGCGACCAGCGGCGCCGCCAGTTCGGCATACAGCCGGTTCGCAAACGGCACCAGCGCCAGCAGCACCAGCACCACCGCCGCCAGCGACTTGAGCAGGCGCGTGCGCAATTCCAGCAGGTGCGAGAACAGCCCTTGCTGCAGGCTGTCGGCTACATCTCCGGATTCCGGCGCGTCCGACTCAGGCGTCATGCGAGGAATTCCTTGCCGGTTTGGACAACGACTGCGGCTCGCCCAACGGCAGTTCCGACTGCCTGCCTTCCGACGGTTCGGCAGTCGCCGGCTCCTCGTCAGACGTCTTGGTTTCGACGACGTCCGACTCCGGCTTCACCATTTCCGCAATCTCGGCGGCGGCCTTGCTGAGCGGCTCATGCACTTGCAGCACCCCGTCCTTGAGTTCTTTCTGAGCCGCTTCCGCACGGGCGGCCGCCTCGCGGGCAGTGCGCCTGATCTGTTCGATCTCCAGCTCGCGCTCGACCTCGGCACGCACGTTGTCCCAGCCGCTGCGCACGCGCCGCAGCAGTGCGCCGGCGGTGCGTGCTGCACCGGGCAGCTTCTCGGGACCGAGCACGATCAACGCGATCAGGGCGAGCAGTACCAGTTTGCCGAGACTGAACTCGATCATCGCAGCGCTCCGCCCGCCGCGCGCTTACTTGGTTTCGCTGGAGTCGCGCTGACTCTGCGTGCTGCCGGCGGCCGGCGGGTCGGCGCGCAGCTGCTCGGCGGCCTTGCGCGCGGCTTCCTCTTCTTTCTGCTTCGCCTCGTCGTCGCCGCTGAGGCCTTTCTTGAAGTCGCGAATCGCCGCACCGAGATCCGGCCCGAGGTTGCGGATCTTCTTGGTGCCGAATACCACCAGCACGATCGCCAGCAGAATCAGCCAATGCCAGATACTGTCAAAACCCATAGTCAACCTCGAGGCGGATTCCAGCCAAATCGTCGTGGCGCCAGTCGCGCCGACACTTTGCAATAACTATCGCGAAGTGTACTCCTCAAGCCGGTCGCGGAAATCGACCACCGGCCCCGGCACGTTGCTGACGCCGCCTTCGAAGATACGTCGCGGCGTGACGCCGGCGCCATACACGGCCTCGTTCGCGTCGTAGTCGATGCGCAGTGCCGCGCCATCGATGGCCACGCCGGCAAACAGCCCGCGGGCGCGCGAATAGGAGTAGATCTCGGCCTTCATCTGTTCATCGGTGGACGCGCTGGTGGTGCGCCCGACCGGACCGGCCGCGGCGGATGCGTCGGCACCGAGCGTGAACTTGCCGCGGACGATGGAGTCCACCCCGCGCTGGGTGCGGAATACCAGGACCACGTCGGTCGACGACACGCCGACCTGAAAGCCCACGCTGCCGCCGGTCATGCTGATGAAGCTCGGATTGGACCAGGTGCCGTCCGCTCCCTTCACCGAGATCAGGCCCTCACCGCGGCGGCCGCCAAAGATGAAGCCGACTTTGAGCATGTCGGGAATCACCGCGATCGCCTTGGCGTCGCGCAGCAGGTCCTGCGGGATCGCCTTGTCCGGTGCCTGCATGATCTCGTTGAGAACGCGCACGGCATTCTTCGCGCGCACCAGCGGCGGGTCCTCGGCATGCACGGCCATCGCCGGCAGCAACAGGGCGAGGCCAATCAACAGCAGACGATGTAGCGGTGTCTTGATCATGGACGGCTCCACTTGTGTTCGGGGATTCGGTTCGAAAATGGGATTCGGAGACTGGTGAAGTGCGCCGCGGCGCACCATGGCTGTGGCAGACTCCACGACTGATTCGGTCATGACTGCCACGATGCCACGCATCAATCACTATACCGGCGTTGCCGGCCATTCCGACGCGTCGTCCATTCAGCCCGTTCAGGCAGGCGTACTGCTGGTCAACCTGGGCACGCCGACCGCGCCGACCGCCAAAGCAGTGCGACCGTACCTGGCCGAATTTCTCGGCGACACGCGGGTGATCGACTACCCACGCTGGCTATGGTGGTTGATCCTGCACGGCGTGATTCTGCGACTGCGGCCGGCCCGGTCCGCCCATGCATATGCGCGGATCTGGACCGCGCAGGGCTCGCCGCTGCGTTTCGCCAGCGAGTCGCTGGCCGCCCGCCTGCAACTCGAGCTGGACCGGCAGCAGCCCGGCAAGCTGCGCGTAGCGCTGGCGATGCGCTACGGCGAGCCCTCGGTGGCGCATTCGATCGAGCAGCTGCAACTCGCGGGCGTGCGCCGGCTGTTGGTGCTTCCGCTATACCCGCAGTATTCGGCGACCTCGACCGGCTCGGTGATCGACGCCGTCGCCGATACGTTCAAGACCTTGCGCTGGCCGCCGGAGCTGCGCATCGTCAACGACTATCACGACGATCCCGGCCACATCGACGCGCTGGCCACCAGCATCGAGCACTGGTGGGCAGCCAATGGCCGGGGCGACAAGTTGCTGCTGTCGTTCCACGGCATTCCCGAACGTTATGTGCGGCTGGGGGACCCGTATTCCGACCAGTGCCAGCGCACCGCGCGATTGCTGCGCGAACGCCTGCAGCTGGGCGAGGACGAACTGGTCGTCAGCTTCCAGTCGCGCGTGGGCCGCGAGAACTGGCTGCATCCGTATACCGACGCCACCGTGCGCCAGCTCGCCGCCGACGGCGTGAAGAAACTCGACGTCGCCTGCCCCGGTTTCGCGGTGGATTGCCTGGAGACGCTGGAGGAGATCGCGATGCAGAACCGCGATTTCTTCGTCGCCGCCGGCGGCGAAACGTTGCGCTACATCCCCGCCCTCAACGACAGCGCCGAACAGGTGGACAGCCTGGCGGCTGTAGTCCGGCGGCACGTCCGGGGCTGGCCGGAATCCGCCGAGTGAATGCACCACGCGAGCAACGTATCGTCCTGCCGCACCTCGCGCTGAGTGCGCAGGTATGGGGTGACGATGCGCTATCGCCGCTGCTGGCGCTGCATGGCTGGCTCGACAACGCCGGCAGCTTTGCGTTGCTGGCGCCGCTGCTGGCCAGGCGCTTCCGGGTGATCGCGCTGGACCTGCCCGGCCATGGCCACGCCGATCATCTGGCGCCCGGCGCCAGCTATCACTATCTCGATTACGTGGGCGTGGTGCTCGCCGCCGCCGATGCCCTGCAGCTGGATCGCTACACCTTGCTCGGTCATTCGCTGGGCGCGGGCATCGCTGCGCTGGCTGCTGCCGCCATGCCGGAGCGGATCGAACGACTGCTGCTGATCGAAGGCCTCGGTCCGCTTGGCGACGACGGTTCCCATACGCTGCAGCGCTTCCGCGATGCGCTGACCCCGCGTGACGACAAGCGCAAGCCGCTGCGGGTGTTTCGCGATATCGAACAGGCGGTCGACGCGCGCAGCATGGTCAGCGGCCTGCCGGCCGAACTGGCTCGCCCGATCGTCGAACGCGGCCTGATCGAAACCGAAGGCGGTTGGCGCTGGCGCAGCGATCCGCAACTGACCCGGCCAAGCGCCGTGCGGCTCGCCGAGCCGCAGATCCACGCCCTGCTGCGCGGCATCGAGGCGCCCACGGCCCTGCTGCTGGCGCAACCGGCTACTTCGTACCTCCCCAGCGCACTGATGCAGGCGCGCGCCGCCTGCGTGGCAGACATCGTGACTACCAGCATGGCCGGTGGCCATCATCTTCAGCTAGAACACCCGCAGGCGGTCGCCGCGTGGGCACTGGCCACGCGGCCCGACTGATCGAAAAACGCCGACGCGTCGGCGTCAGACGCTGCATGGCCCGCGCAGACAGCGGACCGTGGATGCTGAAATATAGCAGCGCCCGACTCTGGCCAAGCGCTGCCGCCGCGGCTATTTGCTACCCACCACCAGCACCTCGAAGCCTTCGACCGGCACGCCCTTGCCAGCCTTCTGCGCACCGGCAACAAAGACCTCGTGAGTGTCCGGATCGAGCGCCAGGGTGCGTGCGCTCTTCAGCGTCGGCACGGTTGCCGCCACCCTGTAGCGCTCCTTGCCGTGCTGCACATACTGCTGCACCACGCTCAGCGTGCCTTCGCCGTTCGAGCTCAGCACGAGCTTGCGTTCGGCATCCCACGCCACCGCGTCGGGCCGCTTGCCGATCGCGATTTCGGCAACATGATGTCCGTTGGTGGCATCGGTCACGATCAGCATGCCGTTGGCGCAGACCGAGAACAGCCGCTGCATGCTGGCGTCGAATGCCAGCCCGGTCGGGCCTTCGCACGGCGCCAGCGACCATGTCTGCAGCAGTTTGTCGGTCTTCAGGTCGATGTGTGCGAGCTGGGCGCTGTCTTCCAGATTCACCCACAGATTGCCCTTGCCGTCGCTCACAGCGAACTCGGGATTGCTCGGCAGCGCGATGGTGGTCAGTTCCTTGCCGGCCACCGGATCGATCACGCTGATATTGTTGCTGTGGCCGTTCATCGCCAGCACCTGACCGCTGGCCGGCTCGACGATGATCGCGTCCGGGTCTTTGCCGCTCACCGCGATGTGGCCGACTACCTTAAAGCTGTCGGTGTCGATCACGCTGATGTTGTCACCTTTGCCATTGCTGACGTAGCCGCGATGCTGCGCCGGCACCAGCGCCACGCCGTGGGCGTGCTGCATACCCGGAATCTCGGCCAGCAGCTTGCCGCTGGTCGTGTCCACCACCATCACCCGGTCGTCGCGGGCAATGAAAAGGTGGTGCGCGGCCGGATCCAGCGAGAGGTAATCCCAGCCGCCCAGGCCGCCCAGCGCATGCTGCGCGGTGACCGCATAGGCCGGTATGGCCGGCGGCGCCAGCGGCATCGGAGGAAGCCCACGGTGAGATACGGCTGCCTGGGCAGCGGCCATCGCCGGCGCGGCGGCGAGAAGCAAAGCAAATGCCAGAGTTTTCATCGGTGAGTCCTGCAACGGAGGTGGGTCAGAGCTTGACGCGGAAACCTAATGAATAGCTTTGGTCGTAGAACTCGCGCTGGATCGGCCGGGCATTCGACGGTCCCTCGGTGAACTTCAGCCGCGTGCTGGTGAGATTCTTGGCGCTGAAGAACAGCGACATGCGGCTGTTGAGCGCGTAGCTGGCACCCAGATCCAGCGAGAAACGCGGCTGCGACCAGATATCCGTCGACGGATCGGCACCCACACCGAAGATGTTCTTGCTGACATAGTAGGCGCCCAGGTTCACGTTGAGCCCACCCAGATCGTAGAACAGCGTGAGGTTGGCGGTGTGCTGCGAGGTAGACGGTAGCAGCTCCTTGTCGCCAGGACGCAGCTCGGCGCTGGAGTCGACGTAGGTGTAGTTCGCACCCGCGCCGAAGCCGGCTAGCCAGCCCGGCAACAGGCTGAACTTCTGCTGGTAGTTCAGCTCCACGCCGCGCGCGTAGGCGCTGTTGATATTGCCGTAGGTAAACACCTTGGCCGCCCCGGTGAAACCCGCGAACAAGCCATTGTTCGGGAAGCTGACGCCTACTTCTTCCTTGTTGACGATGTAGTTGCTGAGCTCCTTGTCGAACACGCCGATCGAGGCGATGCCGCTGTCGTTGAGGTAATACTCCAGCGAGGCGTCAAAATTGTTGCTGGTGGTCGGCTTCAGATCCGGATTGCCCTGGCTCACGCTGTCGGCCGACGGATCGATCAGGATGGACGCGGTGATCTGATTGAAGCCCGGCCGGGCGATCGTCTTCGAGTAGCTGGCACGGGCAATCAGGTTGTCGCGGATCTCATAGCGCGCCTGCACAGTAGGGAAGAAATCACCGTAGCTGTGCCCGCGCGAGGTCGGCACAGCGGCCACGAAGTCGCCGTTCGCATCGAGCACGATCTGATTCGCGCCATAGGTGGCCGCGGTGCGCTCCCAGCGCACGCCGGCGAGGATGCCAAGCTTGTCCAGCGGCTGGAACTGGTACTGGCCGTAGAGGGCATACACGTTCTCGCTGGCGGTCGAGGCGCCCTGGGCGGCGTTCTGCTGGTCGGCCAGCGGGTTCTTTTCCGGGAACAGCGCCGGGCTGCCCACGAACAGGTTGCGCAACGTGTCCGCGTTGATGTTCGGGCCGTTCTGATAGTGACCGTCGTAGAACGTGATCGGGCCGCCCGTGACGAACTGATCGAGCGGCAACGATGGCGTACGAGCCTTGAAGCTGGCGATGCCGATATGCCGATCGCGCAGGCGGGCGCTGACGCCGAACTTCAGCGCCTCATCATCGCCGCGGAAGAAGCTGGTCGGCACGGTCAGGTTGAACGCACCGGAATACTCCTGGTCGTGCGCGTGTTCGGTGCTGTTCTGGAAGCCGCCCAAGGTGTAGTTCGCCGGGTCCAGCGGATTGGGACCGGCCAGCGTGGAGAAACGGGGGAAGCGCGGATCGCTGACGTTGTCGTAGGCAACCGTAGAGGGCGCATCGGTGGAGAAGGTCGAGTTGTAGTCGAACAGCTTGTTGTAGGAGCCGATCGCCAACGCGGCCAGGTAATCGATACGGAAGTCGTGAAAGTCGTTCTCGCCGCCGAGGGTGACGACGCGGGTGTCGATCTGCTCCTTTTCATCGCGCAGCGTCTTGTCGAAGGTGACGGTGGGATCGATGAAACCCTGCGGATGGGTCGGGTCGACGCTGGCCGAACCGGTACCGTTCTGGAACAGGTTGTAGGTCAGACGCTGGCGATTCACCGTCTCGGTATAGCCGGCATCGAAGTAGCGTGCGTACCAGCGATTGTCGGCGTCGGGCTGGTAGTCCAGCTCGGCGCCATAGCCGAGCCGGCGCCGGTGGTAATTGTAATAACGCTGCTCGAAATCGTTCATCACCTTGTCGGGCGTGCCGTTCGCCTGGTCGTCGGCATAGGCACCCTCGATGTCGTCGACGCCACGCTTGTCCTCGAAATAGGCCAGCGTGCCGATCACGCTGAACGCATTGCCGGGCCCGAAGCGGCCGCCGCCGCTCAGCATGAAATCCTTGATCGGGCTGTCGCGCAGCGACTCGACACCACCGCCGATTTCGCCGTCGAGAAACCTGTCCTTCAGCGGCGGCACCTGCCGCGGAGTGATTTCGATGGTGCCGCCGAGCGCCTCGGCATCCTGCTCCGGGGTGTTGGTCTTGGTCACCGTGATCGCGCCGATCAGGCCGGCTGGAATCGAGTCGAACGCGACCGCGCGACCACCGCTAAGCGGCGACGCCACGTTCGTCGGCGGCAGCCGCACACCGCCGAAGGTGGTGCCGTTGAGATCCGCGTCGAGGCCCCGGATGTTCACGAAACGGCCCTCGCCGGTGTCGCTCTCCAGCGCGATACCGGGCATCCGGCGCACCGCCTCGGCCGCGTTCACGTCAGGCAGCTTCTGGATCTCGGTCGCCGGCAGCACATTGACGATATTCGGCGCGTCCTGCTGGATGCTGCGGGCAAGTATGGCCGGCGTGGTCTGGGCGGTGACTTTGAGTGCCTGCAACGTGGTGGCGCCCTTGCCGCCGACATCCACGTCCTGCTCGACCTGCTGGCCCGGCTGCAGTGTCACATGCTGTTCCACCCGCGGCTGCGGCTGCCCGTTTACCGACGGCGCGTTCACCACCAAGGTGTAGCGGCCCGCGTCGACATCGCTGAAATCGAAACTGCCATCGCCCTCGGTCACTGCGCTGCGGCCCAGCTCGCGCAGTTCCACGCGCGCGCCCGCCACTGGCTGCTGGCCGTCGTCCACCTGCCCGTGCAGGCTCGCCGGGGTCCCGGCATGCGCCAGCGCCGCGCCGGTCAACGTCACGAAACCCACTATCAAGCTGCCTGTACGTGTTCGAGCCATGGAAAACCCATCCGATCTAGTGAATACGCGGGACATCGCAGGCCGGCACGATCGCCGTGAACTCCTGCTGTCATCTGATCGACGTTAAATGGGCGGCATGACCGAATGGATGCGGGAGGCTTACCAAGCTGTAAGAAAGGCGCTGCCCACGGGCAGCGCACCTGCAGCACAACCGAGACATCCCTGCCAAGCGGAGCCAGCAAATGAAGATCCTGATCGTCGAAGACGACCACGCCATGGCGACCCACATTGTTAATGGCCTGCATCCACGGCACCGGCACGTCGAACGCGTTGCCGATGGCTACCAGGGCCTTTCGCAGGTGGCCCGCGCGCACTATGACCTGCTGATCGTCGACCGCATGCTGCCGAAGCTGGATGGCCTCGGCCTGGTGCGCGAACTGCGCGCCAGCGGACGCGAGACACCGGTACTGATGGTGTCCGCGCTGGGTGAAGTGGATGCGCGCGTCGAGGGGCTGGAAGCCGGCGTGGACGACTACCTGGCCAAGCCGTTCGCGATGACCGAACTCAACGCCCGGATCGACGCGCTGGCGCGCCGTCCGCGGCTGGGCGAACCGGCGACGCGGCGGCGCGTGGCCGACCTCGAGCTGGACCGGCTCACCCGCACGGTGAGCCGCGCCGGCCGCACGATCGAATTGCAGCCGCGCGAATTCCGTCTGCTCGATTACCTGATGTCGCATGCGGGTCGCGTGGTAACCCGTGCGATGCTGCTCGAACACGTCTGGGAATTTCAGTTCGAACCGCAGACCAGCCTGGTGGAGACGCACATCAGCCGGCTGCGCGCGAAGATCGACCGCGACTTCGACGGCGAGTTGCTGCACACCGTGCGCGGTGTCGGCTACAGCTTGCGTGCGGCGCACTGAGCCGATGCGCAATCCGGTGTTGCGCACCGCGGCGTTCCGGTTGGCGTTGTGGCAGGCCGCGCTGTTCGCGCTGCTGGGTGCGGCGCTGCTCGGTATCGTGTGGCTGCGCATCAACGACTACGCGCAGGACGAACTGCGCGGCAAGGTCGCCACCGAGATGGCCAGTCTGCGCCAGGCCGACGCCGACGGCACGCTGGTCATGCAGCTGCGCCAGCGGCTCGCCGTGCTGCCGGCAGGGCCGGACTACTACCTGCTGACCGACGCGCAGCAGCGGGTCATCGCCGGCAACCTGCGCTATCGGCCCGACGCCATCGGCTGGCACACGCTGCCGCTGCGCGGTGCGATCGGCAAGGACAACAACGACGCCGACCGGGTGCATCTGTACGTCGCGCACTTCCCCGATGGCCGCTGGCTGGTGGTCGGCCGCGACAACCGTTTGGTGGTCGAACTGGGCGAGGTGCTCAGCGACAGCTTCATCGATGTCGGCGGCCTGGCGATCATGCTGGTGCTGCTCGGCGGCGGATTGGCGAGCTGGCGTTATCTGCGGCGGATCGACGCGCTGGGTGCGCGTGCCGAACGCGTGCTCGAAGGCGCACAGGAGCTGCCGCTGGTCGGCAGCGGGCATGGCGACGAGCTCGACCGGCTGGCCGCCCGCCTGAATCGCCTGCTCGAACGCACGCGGGTGCTGATGGAAGGCATGCGCCAGGTATCCAACGACATCGCGCACGATCTGCGCACGCCGCTGGCGCGGACGCGCCAACGGCTGGAGGCGAGTCTCGCTGATGGCATGGACGCGGCCCGCCTGCGCCAAACCATCGGCGAGGCGGTCGGCGACATCGACGACTTGCTGGCCACGTTCCGCGCACTGCTACGGATCGCCAGCGTCGAGGCGCGCCAGCGTCGCAGCGGCTTCGAGATGATCGATCTGTCCGCGCTGTTCGAGGACGTCGCCGAAATCTACCGGCCGGTGGCCGAGGACAGCGGCCACCCGTTCGAGGCTCATATCGCCGCCGGCCAGCACCTGCACGGCGACCGCGCGCTGCTCACCCAGATGCTGGTCAACCTGGTGGAAAATGCGCTGAATCACACCCCGACGTGCTCGCTCCTTCGGCTGGAACTGCAAGTACAGGCCGATGCCGTGATCGGACGCGTGACCGATCGCGGCCCCGGCATTCCGCCCGAATCTCACGCGCAGGTACTGAAACGTTTCGTGCGGCTGGACAGCAGCCGCAACCCGCCCGGTGCCGGACTGGGGCTCGCGCTGGTCGCGGCGATCGGCGATCTGCACGGCATCGGCCTGGTGTTGCGCGATGCGATGCCGGGGCTGACGGTGGAACTGCACTTTCCGCGCGCACGCATGGGTTAGCGCCGACCTGATCTATTCAACGCAGGCGTCACCGGATCGGTCAGGTCCGGCTCCTCCGGCCGCTGTTCGGTGCTCGCTGCACGTGTCGCGCCGGCGCCATTCGGCTATCGTGCACCTCCCAATGCATTGCCAATATCCATGGATCAGCCACCCACTCTCGCCACACCGCAGCGCCGTGCCGCGCTCACTTTCATCTTCGTCACCGTCATGCTGGACATGCTGGCGTTCGGCATCATCATCCCGGTGCTACCGCACCTGATCGTGGATCTGATCGGCGGCAGCATTGCCAAGGCCGCCGTATGGTCGGGCGCATTCGGCGCGCTGTTCATGCTGATGCAGTTCATCTTCTCGCCGGTGCAGGGCACGCTGTCGGACCGCTTCGGCCGGCGCACGGTGATCCTGATCTCCAGCTTCGGTCTCGGCATCGACTTCATCGTGATGGCGCTGGCGCCGGTGCTGTGGCTGCTGTTCATCGGCCGCGCGGTGTCGGGTGTCTGTGCGGCGAGTTTCTCCACCGCGAATGCCTACATAGCCGACATCGTTCCGAAGGACAAACGCGCGGCGGCGTTCGGCACGCTGGGCGCCGCGTTCGGGATCGGCTTCATCGTCGGTCCGGCGCTGGGCGGCTTTCTCGGCCATCTGCATATCCGGCTGCCGTTCTGGGTGGCGGCAGGATTGTCGCTGGTCAATTTCTGCTACGGCTACTTCGTGCTGCCCGAATCGCTGCCGAAGGAAAAGCGCAGCGCCCGCTTCGACTGGCGCCATGCCAATCCGTTCGGCGCGGTGGTGCTGTTGCGCCGCTATCCGCAGGTGTTCGGGCTGGCTGTGGTGTTCTTTCTGATCAACCTGGCGCAGTTCTCGCTGAATTCCACCTACGTGCTGTACACCGATTACCGTTACGGCTGGGGACCGCAGGCGGTCGGCTACACGCTCGGGCTGGTCGGCCTGTGCAGCGGCCTGGTACAGGCCGTGCTGGTGCGCCGGCTGATGCCGAAGCTGGGCGAGCGGCGGATGATCATGGCCGGACTCATGCTGTGCATCGTCGGCTACATGTTCTTCGGCTTCGCCTCGCTGCCGTGGCTGTTCCTGCTCGGCATTCCGTTCCTCAGTCTCGGTGGCCTGGCCGGACCGCCGGCGCAGGCGATGATGACGCATCAGGTCGATCCGCATGAGCAGGGCCGCCTGCAGGGCGCGCTGACCAGCCTGGCCAGCCTCGCCGGCATCTTCGGGCCGGCGTTGTTCGCCAATATCTTCGCGCTGTTCATCAGCGACCACGCGCCGGTGCAGCATCTGCCAGGCGCGGCGTTCGTACTGGCTGCCTCGCTGCTGTTTGCCGCCGCGCTCATCGCCGTGCGCGTGATGCGCCATGCGTCTGCCGCGGCGCCATTGGCAATCGACGACATCGTCCCCACCCTGCCATTCAACGAATTTTCGTCCGAATCGATCCCCCACGCCCCACCGGAGCAATCCCCATGACGCTTTCCTTGTATCAGGCTGCCGTTCCCGTCTTCATCCGCGCGCTCGGCAATCTCGTGCACGTGCTCAAGAAAGGCGAGGAACACGCGAAGGCGAAGAGCGTCACCGACGAAGTGCTGCTGCAGACCCGGCTGATCCCCGACATGCTGCCGCTGGTCAGGCAGGTGCAGATCGCCTGCGACATGGCCACCCGCGGCACGGCCCGTCTGGCCGGTGTCGAGCCGATGCCGTTCGAGGACAACGAGACCACGCTGGAGCAGGTCTATTCGCGCATCGACCGCGCGCTCGAATACATCAACACGTTCAAGCCCGAGCAGATCGACGGCAATGAGGCCCGCACCATCGTCCTCAAGACGCGCACCGGCGAAATGACTTTTGACGGCCAGACCTACTTGCTGCACTTCCTGATCCCGAACCTCTTCTTCCACTGCACCACCGCCTACAACATCCTGCGCGAAGCCGGCACTGAGATCGGCAAGATGGATTTCATCGGTAGCTAATAATCCGCCCCAGCGGGGTATCCGCAACGAAAATCTGTGCCCGACGCAGTCCGTGCTGCGCATGGACTGCGTCGATCGGGATGTGCCTACAAACCGAACACGGCGATGGCGTTCCGGCGGCCAGGAGCCGTGCCGCGACGGCCGCCCAAGGCTGAAAACCGTCCCGCATCCGAAATTTGTGACACATACCGCATTTTCTTGGGGTTTGGTGGCTTGGCCCATGCTTGATATATCGGGAACTTCCCGATTACCGAGGACACGTCCATGGAGCAAGACATCGAGTACGTCATCGTCGGCGGCCCCCAGCATGGCCTGGTCTGCCACGACTCTTCCCATCAGGCCCGCGCGCTGGCGATCGCCAGCAATGATGGTCACCTCTGCCTGGCTGCCGCTTGCCGGCATTCACGCAGGAGTGCCTCGCGCCTGATCCTGCTGCACCCACAAGCCACAGGTGAGCAAATTCTGGCCATTCTTGCGGCTTGAGCTGACGCCCCGCGTCAGCTTCGTAACACCGGCGAGCAGTGAACGTTGCGGCTACGCGCGTTCTGCGCCTTGTCCACTCTGCATGATCGCATCGACAATAGCGGGTCAGCCCTGACCGCGTAACGGCTCTGGGGCCCTTCTCACCGCTCCGACCGACCCCGACGGATCCGCATGCTGCGACTGACCGATCTCAAGCTGCCGCTGGATCACAGCGAGGCCGCACTGACCGCCGCGATTCTCCAGCGGCTGGATATCGAGGCCGTCGCACTGACCGGCTACAGCATCGCCAAACGCAGCTATGACGCACGCAAGCGCGGCGCGATCGCGCTGATCTACGCGCTCGATATCGACACCACGCGCGAGGCGGAGCTGCTGCGGCGTTTCGCCGACGACCCGCACGTCCAGCCCACACCCGACACCCACTATCACTTCGTGACGCAGGCACCGCCGAAGCTGTCGCAGCGACCGCTGGTGATCGGATTCGGTCCGTGCGGCCTGTTCGCCGGGCTGATCCTGGCGCAGATGGGTTTCCGCCCGATCATCCTCGATCGCGGCAAGGAAGTGCGCGAGCGCACCAAGGACACCTGGGATCTGTGGCGCAAGCGCAACTTGCATCCGGAATCCAACGTGCAATTCGGCGAAGGCGGCGCCGGCACGTTCTCCGACGGCAAGCTGCACAGCCAGATCCGCGATCCGCTGCATCACGGCCGCAAGGTGCTCACCGAATTCGTCAAGGCCGGCGCGCCGGAGGAGATCCTCTACGTCAGCAAGCCGCACATCGGCACGTTCCGGCTGGTGACGATGGTGGAGAACATGCGCGCCACCATCGAATCGCTGGGCGGCGAGATCCGCTTCAGCAGCCGCGTCGACGATCTCCTGCTCGAGCCGGCCGCTAACGGCCAGCGGCAGATCCGCGGGGTGACCCTGGCCAGCGGCGAGCAGATCCGCGCCGATCATGTGGTGCTGGCGCTCGGCCACAGCGCACGCGATACCTTCGAGATGCTGCACGCGCGCGGGGTGTACCTGGAAGCAAAACCCTTTTCGATCGGCTTCCGCATCGAACACCCGCAGTCGGTCATCGACAGCGCCCGGTTCGGCCCGCAAGCCGGCCACCCGGTTCTCGGCGCGGCCGACTACAAGCTCGTGCATCACTGCAAAAAAGATCAGAACGGACGCGGCCGCACGGTGTACAGCTTCTGCATGTGCCCCGGCGGCACCGTGGTCGCCGCGGCTTCCGAACCCGGCCGCGTGGTCACCAACGGCATGAGCCAGTATTCGCGCAACGAGCGCAATGCGAACGCGGCGGTGGTGGTCGGGATCGATCCGTCCGATTTCGCGCCCTACGACGCCAGCGGCAGTCCGCTCGCAGGCATCGCGCTGCAGCGCGCGCTGGAAAGCCATGCCTATGTCCTGGGCGGTGAAAACTACAGCGCACCGGGCCAACTGGTGGGCGACTTCCTCGCCGGCCGCGCCTCGCGGGAGTTCGGTGAAGTGCAGCCGTCGTACAAGCCGGGCGTGACTCTTGGCAAACTCGACAGCACGTTGCCTGACTATGCGATCGCCGCAATCCGCGAAGCGCTGCCCGCGTTCGAACGCCAGATCCGCGGCTACGCGATGCACGACGCAATCCTCACCGGCGTCGAAACGCGTACCTCCTCGCCGGTACGGATCACGCGCGACGACAGCCTGCAGAGCCTCAACACCCGCGGCCTCTACCCCGCCGGCGAAGGGGCCGGATACGCTGGCGGGATCCTGTCCGCGGCAGTCGACGGCATCAGGATCGCCGAGGCGGTAGCGTTGAGCATCCGCGGAAATTGAAATCCGATGGCCGATTGATTCTGCCCGTCGGCGACCCTACCTACGTCTGATCTGCAGCCAATCGCGCTGCCTGTTCTTCGCGAAGGTTCCCCGATGTCCACTTCAGCCACGCCCACCCCGCTCCGTATCGACTTTGTCTCCGATGTCTCCTGCCCGTGGTGCGCCATCGGGCTCGCTTCGCTGCAGCAGGCGCTGGCGAAGCTGGACGGCGAGGTTGCGGCGGAGATCCATTTCCAGCCGTTCGAGCTGAATCCGCAGATGGCCGCCGAAGGCGAGGATTCCACCGAGCACCTGGTGCGAAAATACGGCAGCACGGCCGAACAGATCGATGCCAACCGCGCGGCGATCCGCGCACGTGGCGCCGCGCTGGGCTTCACCTTCAACATGGATCGACGCAGCCGCGTCTACAACACGTTCGACGCGCACCGGCTGCTGCACTGGGCTGAACTGGAAGGTCGCCACCTCACCCTGAAACAGGCGCTGCTACGCGCCTATTTCACCGATGGCGAAGACGTCAGCGCGCATGACACGCTGCTGCGGCTGGCCGGTGAGGCAGGCCTGGATATCGAGCGGGCACAACAGATCCTTGCCGGCGATACCTACGCGGACGAAGTGCGCGCGCAGGAGCAGTTCTTCCAGAGCCGCGGCATCCATTCGGTGCCGGCGACGATCATCAATGGCCAGCACCTGATTTCCGGTGGGCAGCCGCCGGAGGCCTTCGAGCAGGCATTGCGGCAGATCGCCGCCACGGCGTAAACCCGCTCACGCGTCGACCGCGCGCGACTCCGACCAGTGCATGATCGGCGATGGGTGACCGAGCAGGTAGCCCTGGCCCATCTCGCAGCCCATCGCCATCAACGCACCGTACTGGATTTCGGTTTCGATGCCTTCGGCGATGACCTGGATGTTCAGCGCGCGCGCCAGCGCTAGGATCGCCGCCACTACCGTGGTACTGCTGGTGTTGGCACCCTTGTCCAGCTCATGCACGAATGCACGGTCGATCTTCAGAATGCGCAGCGGCAGCGAGTGCAGGTAGCTCAGCGAAGAGTAGCCAGTACCGAAATCGTCCAGCGCAGCGCCGACGCCAATCATGCGCAGGCGATCCAGCGTGGCGCGCACGCGCTCGGGGTTGTCCAGTAGCGCGCCTTCGGTCACTTCGACCACCAGCCGCGATGGCGACAGGCCGGTGCGTTCGAGCATATGGATGAGGCGCCCGTCAAAATCGGCGTGGCGCAGGTGCAAGGCCGAAACGTTCACCGTCATGAACATGTCGGCACGGCTGTGCTGCAGCAGCAACTCGCAACTGAGTTCGAACATGCGCCAATCGATCGTCTCGATCAGTCCGCTGTCCTCGGCGATCTTCAGGAAGTCGCCCGGCCGCAACAAGCCGCGTTGCGGATGGTTCCAGCGGATCAGCGCTTCATAGCCCACCACCTTGCCATCGCCCAGCGCACAGATCGGCTGGAAGTACGGCTCGAACTGGTCGCGCTGCAACGCTTGGCGCAGCTCGCCTTCCAGCGCCAGCACGTCGACCACGTTCTTCGCCAGCGTCTCGTCGAACAGCTCGAACCGCTTGCGTCCCAGTTCCTTGGCCCGGTACAGCGCGATATCGGCATCGCGCAGCACCTCATCGGCCGCCGCGTAATGACTGTCGCCGATCGCGATACCCACGCTGGCGGTCACCTGCAACTCTTTGCCGATGATCAGCATCGGGTCAGCCAAGGCGTGCATCACGCGTTGTGCCACGGCTGTGGCATCTGGCGGCAGTTCCACGTCTTCCAGCAGGATCGCAAACTCGTCGCCGGACAATCGCGCCACCAGATCGGGATGGCGTACGCAACCGGCCAGCCGAGTCGCCACCTCTTTCAGTACTTCATCGCCAGCCAGATGGCCGAGGCTGTCGTTGATGATCTTGAAGCGGTCGACGTCCAGATACAGCAGCGCGCAGCGTTGCTGTGGATCACGCCGGATCGCAGCCAACACACGGTCGATGCGGTCGCGCAGGTAGCCGCGGTTGGGCAAGCCGGTCAGCGAATCGTGCATCACCTGGTGACGGAGCTGATCCTGCATGCGCTCGCGCTCGATGATTTCCTTGCGCAATGCCAGCGTGCGCTCTTCCACCCGGTGTTCGAGTTGCTCGTAGGCACGCCTCAGCGACTCGGCGGAGCGGCGGCGAGTCAGGCTGTTGGCGATCTGCGACGCGACGAAGCTGAGCAGCTCCTGATCCGCCGGGCCGTAGACCACGCTGGGCCGGTAGCTCTGCACGGTCACCAGACCGATCACTTCGTCGCCCACGATCAGCGGCACGCCGAGCCAGCACATCGCCGGCGAACCCATCCGCCCCGGCACGATCTCGCCCTGCCGCTCGAGCTCTTCGATATCCGCGTTGTCCGCGCGCAATGCGGTGCCACGACGCAACACGTATTCGCTGAGGCCACGACTCAGCGGGCGTTCGGCCGGCGGGCGCTTCACGGCATCCACGGCATAGGGGAACGTCAGTCGCTGGCGATCATCGGAGAGCAACGCAATGAAGAAATTCTCGGCATTCAGCAGTTCGCCGACCACCGCGTGCACACGCCGGTAGAACTCGTCCTGGTCGATATCCGCGGTAGCCAGCTCGGCGAGCTGGAACAGCGCCGACTGCAGATATTCGGCACGTTGCCGTTCCAGGATTTCCAGCTGCAGCCCGCGATTGGCCTCGGCCAACTGCTGGGTGCGCAACTGCACCCGTTGCTCCAGATCGGCCTTGGTCTGCTTGCGTTCGAGCGCGGTAAGGATATGGCTGCCGACAAATTCCAGCAGGGCCAGATCCTCGTCGGTGAAGCCGATATCCTGCCGATAGCTCTGCACCACCAGCGCGCCGCCCGGCTGGCCGTCGCGCAACATCGGCACGCCGAGCCAGTCATAGCTGTCCACGCCGATCAGCGCCACTGGCCCGGGCACCTGGCTGCGCAGCTCCTCGGCGTTGCCCATGCGTGCCTTGCCGTCGCTGATCACGTACCAGGTCAGCGTGTATTCGATCGCGCTCAGCGGCATGTCCTGTCCGTTGCCGGGTGGCTGCGGATCTTCGACGTCGACGAAATACAGGAAGCGGATCGTGTCCTGCTCGGCGTTGCGCAGCACGATGAAGAAATTTTCCGCGTACATCAGCGTGCTGACGATGGCGTGGATGCCGCGCAGCAGCGCCGGCATGTCGCGCTCGGAGCCGGCCAGGTCGGAGATCGCAAACAAGGCGCGCTGCAGCGTTTCGGAGCGTTCGAGTTGCTGATGCGAATGCTGCAGCTCGCCCCACTCCAGCGCCCGCCGCATGTACTCACCGGCAAATTGCAACGGCGCCGCCAGTTCATCGAGAAAGCCGGTGCCATCGCGATCGGATTGCAGGGTCAGCAACAACAGCGCCGGTTCGGGCTGCTGGCACAGGCGGATCGCGACGCGGCGGCGATCGGGATGCCGGTGCGGGGCTTCCGAATGACAGGCTTCGTCCAGCCACGGCCAATCTGCCGCGTCGATCCGCATCGCCGGTGCGCTGTGATGACGGTCCGGCTGATCCAGACCCCACAATACGCAGGCCCTGACGCAGCCGGGACGGGCCTGCGCCAGCGCGGCGATCGTCGCGCCCACTTCATTGGGTGTGTTGCCCGCTGTCAGCCGAGCCAGCCAGCTCAATTGCAACGAGCCGTCAGACGGCGTCGATTCAACCGCACCCACATGTTTCATTGGTGGAGCTCCCCCGAGCCCGGCCGCCAACGCCTGCCGGCTAGCATACCCCTTCAATGCCGCGCGAAAACGCCTGCTCCGGGCTGCCGTGAACCTGCAGACATACGACGGGACACACAATGCCGATAAACTGCCGGTCTTGCATACGCCCAGCTGCGCTTCCGATACGACGCGCCTGCCCGCCCGCCGACACCGCTGCCGGGCTCCATGCGTCATCCGCGTCACAGGTTCCCCATCCAGCATGCTCGCCGACACCACCAAAGACGCCATCCGTGCCGCCTATGCACGCTTGAAGGACGGGCTGCCGGGCTTTCGCGCGCGTGCCTCGCAGGGAAAGATGATCGCCGAGGTGGCCAAGGCCTTCGCCCGCACCGGCGGCGTGGCGGTGGTCGAGGCGCCGACCGGCACCGGCAAATCGATGGCCTACCTGATCGCCGGTGTGGCCGTGGCGCGCTTCCAGAAAAAGAAGCTGTTGATCGCCACCGCCACGGTGGCGTTGCAGGAGCAGCTGGTGCAGCGCGATATTCCGCTGTACCTGCAGCTCAACGGCATCGAGGCCAAGGTGGCGCTGGCCAAGGGCCGCGGTCGATATCTGTGCCCGCGCAACCTCATGATGGCGGCGAACAGCATCAACGACGCCGCGCAGATGGGCCTGGCCGGTTTCGACGCGGACCTGGCGCTGTGGACCAAGCCGCCGCAGGCGCGCGACAAGCAGGCGCTGGCAAAGCTGCGCGACGCATTCGACCGCAACGAGTGGAACGGCGACATGGACAGCGCGCCGGAAGCCGTCAGCGACCTGCTGCGCCCGATGTTGACCACCAGCGCCGGCGGCTGCACCGGGCGCAAGTGCGGCCAGTTCATGATCTGCCCGTTCTTCGCCGCTCGCCGCGCGGTGGACGATGCCGAGATCATCGTGGCGAATCAGGACCTGGTGCTGGCCGACCTCACCATGCCGGGCGAGGACGAGGGCTGGGGAGGGATCATCCTGCCGCGGCCGGACGAGACGCTGTATATCTTCGACGAAGGCCATCACGTGCCGGGCAAGGCGATCGACCGCGGCGCCAGCGAGGTCTACATGAACGTCACCGTGCGCCAGCTGAGCCGGCTCGGCCGGCAGGTGCACGCGGCGTATTCGCTGACCGACAAGCAGACGCTGGGCAAGCTGTCGCTGGATGCCGGCGACGCGAAGCTGCAGGAACTCAGCAATACGCTGGAGGAGCTGGAAAAGGAAATCCGCCTCGGCTGGCTACCCGATCCGGCCGAAACCGAGCCGATGTATCGCGGCTCGCTGGGCCAGTTGCCGGAAACCTGGGTGGAGCATGCGCGCGTACTCAGCATGTATACCGGTGAAGTGCATCGCTGGCTCACCGCGGTGCGCCGCGCCGTGGTCGAAATGACCGACGGTGGCCCAACCCAGGAAGCGTTGTCGCGCGAGCTGGGCATCGCCCTGGAGCGCATCGGCAAGCAGGCCAGCTGCTGGCGTGCCTGGTCGAGCGACGATCCTGATGATTCACCACCGCTGGCGCGCTGGGTCACGCTCGGCGGCGACCAGCAACTGGTCTGCCATGCCTCGGCGGTCTCCGCCGGCGATCTGTTGCGCAGCGTGCTGTGGGGCAACGCCAGCGGCGTGTTGCTGACGTCGGCCACACTGAGCGCGGGCGGCAACTTCCGCGGCTTCGCCGATGCCGTAGGCCTGCCCGACGATGCGGTGTGCCTGAGCCTGCCCTCACCATTCGACCTCGCGGTGCAGGCACGGCTGGAGGTCCCGGCGATGCGCACCCTGCCCGACGCGCGCGAGGCGCATGCCGAGGAAATCAGCGAGTGGCTGGCCGAACATCTCGACTGGGACGCCGGTAACCTGGTGCTGTTCACTTCGCGGGTGAAACTCGATCGCGTGCTGCAGAAGCTGCCGATCGCGCAGGTGCGCAAGGTGCGTGCGCAGGGCTCGCTCGGCAAGTCCCAGCTGATCGCCGAACATTGCGCCGACATCGAGGCTGGCAAGGGCAGCACGCTGTTCGGCCTGGCTTCGTTCGGCGAAGGCCTGGACCTGCCCGGCAAGCTTTGCGAGACCGTGGTGATCACCCAGCTGCCGTTCGCGGTGCCGACCGACCCGGTCGGCGCGACCTACGCCGAATGGCTGGAATCGCGCGGGCGCAATCCGTTTATCGAGGTGAGTATTCCCGAGGCGACGCGCCTGCTGACGCAATACTGCGGCCGCCTGATCCGCAACGAAACCGATCGCGGCCGCATCGTGCTGCTGGACCGCCGCGTGGTCACCAAACGCTACGGCAGCGGCATGCTGAAAGCGTTGCCGCCGTTCCAGCGCATCATCGAGCGCACCGCATGATCATCCGCCTGTCCGACTGTCCATCGCAGCCGTGGAAGAACGGTCTCGGCAGCACGCGCGAAATAGCCGTCCAGCCGTCCGGCGCCGGCAGCGACGATTTCCTGTGGCGCGTGAGCATCGCCGAAGTCGACAGTGCGGCGCCGTTCTCCCGCTTCCCCGGCATCGACCGGCAGATCGCATTGCTCGACGGCAACGGCTTCACCATGACGCTGGACGATGGCCGCGTTCATCCGTTGACCACGCCGTTCGCGCCGTTCGCATTTGCCGGCGAGGCCAAGGTGGCGGTGAACCTGGTGGATGGGCCGACACGCGATTTCAACCTGATGGTGCGCCGTGAACATGCCCATGGCGAAATTCTGGTGTGGCAGGGGCCTGGAGCACACTGGCCTGATCCATCCACCGTGCTCATCTACTGCGCTTGCGGCGTGATCGACACCACAGAAGGCGCGCTGCAAGCCGGCGATGCGTGGCGGATTTCGTCGGCGAGCCCGGTCAAGCTGCAGCTGCACCACGACGCCCTGGCGCTGGTCGTCCGGATCGAGCCATACGCCACCTGACTGAAGCCAGTAGTCGCCTATACTCGGCGCACCCTTCCGCAAGGTATCCGTCATGTCCGTACTGATTCTCGGCCTGCTGATCTTTCTCGGGGTGCATTCCCTGCGCATCTTCGCCGATGGCTGGCGCAGCCGGCAGATCGCCCGGCTGGGCGAGAAACCCTGGAAAGGCTTGTTCGCCCTGGTGTCGATCACCGGCTTCGTGCTGATCTGCTGGGGCTTCGGGCTAGCCCGCCAGCACCCCCCCGTGCTGCTGTACGTGCCGCCATTGCCGTTGCGCCATCTCAACGGGTTGTTCACGCTGGTCGCGTTCGTGCTGTTTGTCGCGGCACGCGTGCCGCACAACCGCATCAAGGCGAAGCTCCATCATCCGCAGCTGCTGTCGGTGAAGGTGTGGGCATTCGGCCACCTGCTGGCCACCGGCATGCTGCACGATGTGGTGCTTTTCGGCGCGTTCCTGGCGTGGGCGATCGTGCTGTTCATGGTATCGCGCCGGCGCGACCGCATGGCCGGCACCGTCTATCCGGCCGGCTCACTCAAAGGCGACGTATTGACGGTGGTGATAGGTGTCGTGGCTTGGCTCGCCTTCGCGCTATGGCTGCACTTGTGGCTGATCGGCGTGAATCCGATGGCGTAAACCGTGAACGGCAGGGGTGGCAAGAGTCATCTGGGCACTTGCCGCCGGCTGCGCTAAAGTCCGCGTATCCAACCCGCATGAGGTCATGTCATGGCCGCTTTCCTGCTTTGGCTGTTGCTGCTGGTGTTCTGCTGGCCGCTCGCGCTGCTGGCGCTGGTGCTGTATCCGATCGTGTGGCTGCTGTTGCTGCCGCTACGCCTGGTCGGCATCACCGTGGGTGCGGTATTCGCCTTCCTCGGCGCCCTGCTGATGCTGCCGGCGCGCGTGCTGCGCGGCCGGCCGGCCTGAGCGCAGATTTCATCAAACCGCACTCGCCTTCGTGCGAGCGCAATCGCGAGCCGATTCTCGATGTACTGCGCCAGCACCTGGCCGATCGACGGCATGTGCTGGAGATCGGCAGCGGCACCGGCCAGCACGCGGTGTATTTCGCCGCGGCGCTGCCACAGCTGATCTGGCAAAGCTCGGATCGCGCGGAAAACCTGCCCGGCATCCGCGCTTGGCTGGATGAGGCGGCGCTGCCGAACACACCCGCACCGCTGGAATTCGATGTGGCCGGCACGTGGCCGGCGATGCGGTTCGATGCGATCTTCAGCGCCAATACCTTGCACATCATGGCGTGGCACGAAGTGGAGCTGCTGTTCGCCCGACTGCCTACGATCACCACCGACGACGCCAGCGTGATCATCTACGGCCCGTTCAATGACGAGGGCCGCTACAGCAGCGAAAGCAATGCCGCCTTCGATCAATGGCTGCAGGCCCGCGGTGCGCACATGGCGATCCGCGACGTCGGGGCGGTGGACGCGCTGGCAAGCAGAGTCGGCTTCAACCTGATCGGCAATATCGCGATGCCGGCCAACAACCGCTGCCTCGTGTGGCGCCGCGGCTGCGCCTGAGCGCCGACCCGCGCGACGTGCCTGCACAAATGTGCTGAAGCGGGTACAAAGGCGGCATGAAGTCGATCGACACACTGACCCCCTGCCCTTGCGGCAACCCCGCCGGCTACACCCAATGCTGCGGCCCTCTCCACGATGGCGCCGCCGCCGCAACGGCCGCGCAACTGATGCGTTCGCGCTACAGCGCCTATGTGCTCAAGCGGGAGGATTACCTGCTGGCAAGCTGGCATGCCAGCACGCGCCCGGCGTCGCTGCGACTGGCCGCACAGCATCCGGCACCGACCTGGCTAGGACTGGAGATCCGCCAGCACCAGCAGAGCGACGACGATCACGCCACCGTCGAGTTCATCGCCCGTTATCGGCTCGGTGGCGGCCGCGCCCAGCGGCAGCACGAGACCAGCCGCTTCGTGCGCGAAGCAGGCCGCTGGTATTACCTCGACGGCCAGCTCAATAGCTGAAACTCAGAATCCCTCTACGCCGGCTGCCTGCAGTCGCGCCGCCAGGTCGCGTACGTCAGGGTGGCTGAAGAATTCGACCAGCTGATTCGCGCGACCGGCACCGATGCCATCGAGCGATTGCCAGTCGTCCGCGTCGCGGTGGCTCAGCACCGTCCAATCCGGCGATGCGCCGGCAATGCCATCGGCCGGCACTCCCAGCGCTCGCAGCCAGCGTGCAAACGGACGGTCGCGTGCCTCGGCAAAAGCCTGTGCCAGTGCCGCGGCGCGTGTCGAACCGAAACCCGGCACGGTGGCAAGTTGCGCCGGAGTCAGCTTCATCCAGTCGAGCAGGCCATGGATCAGGCCAGCATCGATCAGCGCCTGCCAGGTATCGGCACCGAGGCCGTCCAGTTGCAGGCCCTGCTTGCCGCCCAGCCACAGCAGCCGCGCGCGGAATTGCTGTTCGCAACCGGGCACCGCCTGCCAGCAGCTCAAGCGGCCATAGGCCCGCGGATCCGGTGAGGTCACCGCCGCGCGTTGCTGCGTGCGCCAGACCACCGATTGCAGGCGGGGAATGGTCAACCCAGCGAGCGCCACCTCCACCTGATCGCCGGGTCGGATGTCCAGTTGTTGCCAGCGCTGCAGCGAGCCGACGCTGACCCGCTGCACGCGATGATCGTCCAGCTGCACCGGCGCGAGTTCCAGCACCGGCGTGATGCGGCCACTGCGACCGATCGTGAAGACCACCGCGCGCACTTCGGCCAAGGCCGACGCTGCCGGATACTTCCATGCCACCGCCCAGCTCGGCGGCACCGCCTCCCACGCGGTGGCCGGCGGCCGATGGCCCTGGCGCACCACCGTGCCATCGGCGGCAAACGGCATAGCGCCGCGATACCACTGCTCACGCCAGCGCCGCACCTTGTCCAGCGATGCGGCGGGACGCGTATACGTCACGCTGTCGGCCAGGCCCATCGCCGCCAGCCCGGCCAACCGGGCTGGCATATCGGCCGGGCCGCTGGGCCAGTCCCACACGAACAGCCCAATCTGCGCGGCCGTGTCGGCGTCCAGCGTGCCACGCGCCAGCGCGCCGGCCACGGCCGAGCGGGCGTTGGCACCGCCATCACTGGCCTGCACGTGGCCGGGCAGGCGCCAGTAGATTTCGCCCTGCAGCAACACGCGTGCGGGCGCATGCGGCAGACGCTTGGGAATGGCGCCGATGCGCTGCGCGCTGGTCAGCCAGTCCGAACCCTGTATGCCATCGCCACGGCTGGTCGCCTGGCGCAATTGGCCATCCACATACAGCAAGGTCACGGCCACGCCATCGACCTTCGGCTGCACCCACAGATCGCTGTTGCCGCGTGTATGCATCCACGCCGCCAGCGCCGCGGCGTCCGCCAACTTGGCCAGACCGGTCTGCGCTACCGGCGCACGTGCGCTGCCGCCGGCATCGGCGAGGTACGCAAGTGGCGCGGGCGCCTGCGCAGGAAAGCAGCGGCTCCATTGCGCCAGACGCTTCTGCGCCTGGTCGTAGACCGCGTCATCGACCGGCGATTGCCCGTCGACCCGGTACGCGTGATTCCAGCGATCGAGCCGGTCGTGCAACGCACTCAGCTCCTGCCTCGCTTGTGTCGGCGACCAGTCGGGGCAGTCGGATGCGCGCGCGATGCCGGTGGCAAACAGCGCGAGGCCGATCATCGGCAACAGCCTTTCCATGCGCATGCATCGCTCCCATCCGTGGACGTTGCGAGCAGGCTAGCCAGCTGCCAGCTGCGCAGGCAGCCGACGATATCGATGGAGCGCGTAGGCGCCGACCTTTCGACGAGCTGCTACGTTGGAGACGAACCTGTGAAGCTCAGCATCGTCTCGCCATCGAAGCGACCATTCGGTCCGAACCGGCGCTCCACGATCACACCGTGACCGTCGTGACCGATCGCCACCACGGTGCTGGCCCGCGTGCCGTAGGCCTCGCCGCGAATGAACGCAGCCGACAACCGGCGCTCGCGTTCCAGCCCGATGCCGGTATCCGGCAACTGCTCATCTGGCGCCACCTGCTCGTCGGCAAGCGCCGCAAACAGCGGCGCGAAATTCATGTCGTCGCTCGAGTCGATCCAATGCTGCAGGTGTTGCATCAAGGCACTCGTTTTCGGCCATGGCGTGTTGAAGTCGGCGTTCGACAAGCCGTGCACGCCGAGTGTCACTGCCTGTGCACGCGGCTCGGGGCGATTGCCCAGGTAGAACGCGTCGCGCGCATCGAAGGTGAGCAGATTGAACGGCCGATATGACGCAGCCGAGCGCAGCAGTTCCTGCGCGTGAATCGACGCGCCCGCACTGCCGTTGAGATAGTCGGTCGCCAGCAGGCCACGTGAAACACCGAGCTGCGGATCGCGCGGATCACGTACGTTGGTCACCACGCAGCAGCGTCCGCTGTCGGTGACGCCAAGCCAAGTGCCGCCCGCCTCGAGATCGCGGCCGCCGGTGATCGGCGCATCATCCCAGCGCGCCAGCGGCGCACTGGGCCGCGCATGGAATTCGTCGCGGTTGCCGGCCAACAGCAGGCGCCAGCGCGGATGGCTCTGCCAGGCGAAGGCGATCAGGCACATGGGGCGAGGAGGGAGTGAAGAGGAGTGAGAAGTGAGAGAGGTGAACGCGCAGTCAGGCAGGACGCCTGGCGCACAAGCCCTCTATCGTCGGCAGGCATGCCTTGTCGCAACGGCCTTTGCACGATACATGTCGTCTGCGCTCTCATTCCTCTCTCCTCTTCACTCACTTCTGCATCTAAGCCGTGCCGCCTCGACCCAGCGCATCGCCACCCGGGGCGAGGTGATGCACACGGCTTCGTCGGTGCGCGTGGTCACCGCGCGCTCCAGCAGCTGGATGTCGGCTTCGTGCTGGCGCGCCACGTGCGGGTCCTCGAAGAAAATGGCGCGATGGCAGCGGCGCTCGAGCACCAGGTCCGCAATCTGCGCATCGCCGCCCATCGGGCCGCTCTGGTAGCGCTTCGCCCACGCCCGGTCGGCCGGCCAGCCGCGGCTCCAGGCCAGTTCGTTGAGGCGCTGGCCGGTAGTGCCGGTGGCGACACGATGGGCATACCGCGACAACAGGTCGAAGTGCTCCGCGGCGAAGGCCAGCATCTGCGGCTTCATCGCGTCATGCGCGATCAGCGCCAGCGTGCACGACTCCAGCCGATGGAACACGTCCGCGCCCGGATCAGGCGCCAGCCCCGCATGGATGCGCTCCATCTCGATCCAGTCGCGCGCCGATGCCACCGTCGAAATGAACGGCTTGCCATGGATCACGCATTGGCGCTTCAGCGCTGCCGCCTCGGGGAACACCGACGACGGATCGACCGGATCGATCAGGTAGATCGCGCCATCCAGCACGCGCGCACCGTCGTCCAGGCCAACCACCTCGGCCACCAGTTTCATCAGTCCGCCTTCGCGGCCATTCGGAAAACGCTGCAGCGCGGGGTAATCGGCCAGCCAGCCGGCACGCACGATGGCATCGTAGGTACGCCCCACCGCGCCGAAACCGAGGCCGAGCTCGCGGATGCCCGGTTCGCAAGCGCGCAGCCAGCGGAACAGCGCGGCATCGTTGTGAGCGTGGTGTAACTGATTGGCGGCAAGGCCCAATCGCATCGTGCATGCTCCGTCGTGATAGGAGGGGTTCGTCAGTATCTTTCGTCTCGGCCTGCGCCGTCGTCGCTGGCGGGCATCAGCAGCACGAGTTTGTGATCGGGGCTGCCCGTGGGCACCAGCGTTACCTGATCATGCACGACCCGGCCGTGGCGAGGGTGCTCGAAGGCACGCCGCCCGCCCTCGCGGGCCAGCACGTCGTGCCGGCCCCAGTAGTCGTCGAACGCCGTGCTCGCCTGCCGCAGCCCGGCCACCAGCGCGAGCAAGCCTGCGTCGTCCGGGTACAGTGCCGTGTCGGCGCGGAATTCGGCCACCAACCGACGGGCGCGCACCGCCCAGTCGCAGATGAACCCGCGCGCCAGCGGATCGAGGAAGACGAAACGCAGCAGGCAGGCCTCGCCGCTGGCCAGCCACGGCGAGAACAGATCGGCCGCCGCGGGATTCCATGCGCACAGCCGCCATGCGCGGTCGAGCAGGTAGGCCGGCATCGGCAGCGCCAGCACCGCGTCGCGCAGCTCGCGTGGCACGGCCTGATCGCCGGGCGCGGCGTGTGGTGCGGGATCGTGTCGGCGCGCGAGTTCGAACAGGTAGCTGCGCTCGGCCTGCGAAAGTCGGAACACCTCGGCCAGCCGCGCCAGCGCCGCACCGGACAGGGAAATCTCCCGCCCCTGTTCGAGCCAGGTGTACCAGGTGGTGCTGATGTCGGCGAGCTGCGCCACCTCTTCGCGCCGCAGACCCGGCGTTCGGCGCTGTCTCGACGCCGCAGCAAAGTTCGTGGCAGCTGGCGGCGTTGCCTCGCGACGCGCCCTCAGGAAGCGTCCCAACGCATGGCGCGAATCGTCGTTGGCGGTGAGGGGGGAAGTATTCATACCGGGATGATCGCGCAACTTACACGGCTCCAACGCCGGCGCCAGAATGCCGCCACACCATGACGGAGCGCATCGCATGACCCCTTCCCAACCCACCTTCGTGGCCGAACAGTACGGCCCGCGCGCGCAGGACTACCTCAGCAGCGAAGTGCATCGCAGCGGCGCCGACCTGGATCAGCTCGAAGCCGAACTGCAGGGGCGGCACGATGCGCACCTGCTCGACCTCGGCTGCGGCGGCGGACATGTCAGCTACCGCGCAGCGCCACTGGTTGCCGAGGTGATCGCCTGCGATCTCACCGAGAGCATGCTGGCCACCGTGCAGGCCACCGCCGCCGAACGCGGCCTGGGCAACATCGCGATACAGCGCGCGCCGGCGGAGCGGCTGCCGTTCGCCAATGCCCGCTTCGACGTCGTGGTGGCGCGCTTCACCACGCACCACTGGCAGGACCGCGATGCCGGCCTGCGCGAAGCCCGGCGCGTACTGAAGCCGGGCGGTCGGGCGATCTTCATCGACGTGGTCGCGCCACAGGATGCCTTGCTCGACAGCTGGCTGCAGACCCTCGAACTGCTGCGCGACATGTCGCATGTGCGCAATTACCGCACGGCCGAATGGGTCGCTGCGCTGGCCCGTGCCGGCTTTGCCATCGACGGCCTCACGCCGCGCCGGCTGCCGCTGCGTTTCGACGACTGGGTGGCGCGTACGCGCACCAGCGGCGAGCACATCGCGGCGATCCGCAGCCTGCAAGCCCATGCGCCCGAGGAAGTGCGCCGCCATTTCGCGATCGCCGCCGACGGCAGCTTCACGCTCGACACGCTCACTCTGGTCGCACACGCCGCTTGAAGCGACGCGTGCAACGCGCATGCCCGCATCAGGCATGGGCATGCGCGAACGCAGCCACCGTCGCTTCCTGCAGCATCTGCGCGATCGACTGGGCCGCTTCGCGGCCGTCGTGCACCGCACGCACCACCAGGTCGGCACCGCGCATGTTGTCGCCGCCGGCGAACACCTGCGGATGACCGGTCTGGAACGGCAGACGGCCCGTGCCGCCGGCCAGGATGCGGCCGCTGCGGTCCAGTTCGATGCCGTGCTTGGCGCACCAGGCCGGCGGGCTGGGACGGAAACCGAACGCCTGGATCACCACGTCCGCTCGCAGTTCGGTCTCGCTGCCTTCCACGTTGCGCGGCCGCGGGCGGCCGTCGCCGTCGTCGATCAGCTCGGTGGTCACGACGCGCACCGCGCGCGCCCGACCACCCTCGCCCAGAATCTCCAGCGGTTGACGCTGGAACAGGAAGCGCACGCCCTCTTCGCGGCTGTAAGCCACCTCGCGGCGTGAGCCAGGCATGCTCGCTTCGTCACGACGATAGACGCAGGTGACCGAGGCCGCGCCGAGGCGGATCGAGGTGCGGTTGCAGTCCATGCCGGTATCGCCGCCACCCAGCACCACCACGTGCTTGCCGTTGAGATCGAGCGCGGGCGGCACCGGCTGGTCGTCGAGCAGGCGGTTCGCGTTGGCGATCAGGAATGGCAACGCGTCATGCACACCGGCAAGCTCGCGCCCCGGCAACTCGCCGTCGACGAAGGTGTACGCGCCAGTGCCGATGAACACCGCATCGTAGTCGGCCAGCAGCTGCTCGAACGCGATGTCGCGGCCGATCTCCACGCCGAGCTGGAACTGCACGCCCATGCCCTCGAGCACCTCGCGGCGGGTGCGTATCACGCTCTTGTCCAGCTTGAACGGCGGGATGCCGAACGTGAGCAGGCCACCAATCTCGCGCTGGCGATCGAACACGTCCACCGCGATACCGGCACGGCGCAGGCGATCCGCGCACGACAAGCCGGCCGGGCCGGCGCCGACCACGGCCACGCGGCGGCCGGTCTCGACCACGCCGGACAGATCCGGCCGCCAGCCCTGGCGAAACGCCTCGTCGGTGATCGAGCGCTCGATGCTGCCTATCGTCACCGAGCCGAAACCGCCTTGCTCCAGCGTGCAGGCGCCTTCACACAGGCGATCCTGCGGACATACCCGGCCGCAGATTTCCGGCAGCGGGTTGGTCTCGTGCATCAAGGTGGCCGCCTCGAACAGGCGTCCGTCCTGCACCAGCTTCAGCCAGTCAGGAATGTAGTTGTGTACCGGGCAGGCATGCTCGCAATACGGGTTGCCGCAGTCGAGACAGCGCTCGGCCTGGCCCACCGCGGAGGACGGCGGCGCGAAATCGCCGCTGATCTCGCCATAGCCGAGCACGCGGATCGCCACTGGCACCGCCTTGGGCGGCTGTCGGGGCAGATCGAGGAAGCGGAACAGCTTGTCGCTCATGCCGCCCTCCGCAATTCATCGGCCAGCGCGGCCAGGCTCGCCGCCTTCGGTTTGACCAGCCAGAAACGCTGAAGCAACCCCCGGAAATCGCTCAGCAAGTGGCGCGCCCAGGCGCTGCCGGTGAGTTCGGCGTGGCGTGCGATCAGCCCGCGCAGATGCTGCATGTAATGCTCCATGCCTTCCGGCGAGATGCGCACGATGTCGACCAGCTCGTGGTTGTAGCAATCGACGAAGGCGCGTTCGAGATCGAGCACATAGGCGAAGCCGCCGGTCATGCCCGCGCCGAAATTCAGTCCGCAGGAACCGAGCACGGCGACCACGCCACCGGTCATGTATTCGCAGCAGTGGTCGCCGGCGCCTTCGATCACCGCCAGTGCGCCGGAGTTGCGCACGCCGAAGCGTTCGCCGGCGCGGCCCGCGGCGAACAGCTCGCCGCCGGTGGCGCCGTACAGACAGGTGTTGCCGAGGATCGCCGCGTCCTGACTGGCGAACGGCGACTCCGGTGACGGCCGCACGATGATGCGACCGCCGGTCATGCCCTTGCCGACGCCGTCGTTCGCCTCGCCGGTGAGATCGATCTGCACGCCGCCAGTGTTCCAAGCGCCCAGACTCTGCCCGGCACTGCCTTCCAGCTGCAAGGTGATCGGCTCGACCATGCCGTGATCGCCCCAGCGCCGCGCCACGTCGCCGGACAGGCGTGCGCCGATCGTGCGATCGGTGTTGGCGATCGCATAGCGGAAGGTGCCGCCGCTGCCCAGCTCCACCAGCGGCGCGGCATCGTTGGCGATGCGCGTGGCCAGCGCTGCTTCGTCGCGCATCGGATTGCGCGGCAAGGTGCAGGCGCTGTCCACGGTGACGCCGAGACCGTCTTCGGCGATCAACCGCGACAGATCGAGCTGCTTCTGCACAGGCGTGCTGCCCTCGGCCTGGGTCAGCAGATCGCTGCGACCGACCAGCTCGCCGAGACTGCGCACACCGAGCGCGGCCAGGTGTTCGCGTACATCCTCGGCGACGAAGCGGAAGTAGTTCATCACCATTTCCGGCAGGCCGATGAAGTACTCCTTGCGCAGCACCTCGTTCTGCGTGGCCACGCCGGTGGCGCAATTGTTGAGATGACAGATGCGCAGATATTTGCAGCCCAGCGCCACCATCGGACCGGTGCCGAAGCCGAAGCTCTCCGCACCGAGCATCGCCGCCTTGATCACGTCGAGGCCGGTCTTCAGGCCGCCATCGGTCTGCAGCCGCACGCGTCCGCGCAGGCCGTTGCGACGCAGCGTCTGCTGCGCTTCGGCTACGCCCAGTTCCCATGGCGTGCCGGCGTACTTGATCGAGGTGAGCGGACTGGCGCCGGTGCCGCCGTCGTGGCCGGAGATGGTGATCAGATCGGCACCGGCCTTCACCACGCCAGCGGCGACCGTGCCCACGCCGGCATGCGAGACCAGCTTCACCGAGATCAACGCGGTCGGGTTCACTTCCTTGAGGTCGTGAATCAACTGCGCGAGATCCTCGATCGAGTAGATGTCGTGATGCGGCGGCGGCGAGATCAGGCCGATGCCGGGTTTTGCATAACGCAGCCGCGCGATGGTTGCGTCCACCTTGTGGCCGGGCAGCTGGCCGCCCTCGCCGGGCTTGGCACCCTGCGCGATCTTGATCTGCAGCACTTCGGCGTTGATCAGGTACTCGGCGGTGACGCCGAAGCGGCCGGAGGAAACCTGCTTGATCTTCGAGGTCTTCTCGGTGCCATAACGCGCCGGGTCTTCGCCGCCCTCGCCGGAGTTGCTGCGGCCGCCGAGCCGGTTCATGCCAATCGCCAGCGCCTCGTGCGCTTCCGGCGACAATGCGCCAAGCGACATGCCGGCCGAATCGAAGCGCTTGAGAATCGCCTCGACCGGTTCGACTTCGTCCAGCGGAATCGCGTTGCCGGCCGCATGCGGCAGCAGCAGGTCGCGCAGCGCGGACGGCGGACGCGCGTCGACGTGTTGCGCGTAGCGGCGGTAATCAGACATCTCGCCCGTGCGCACCGCCTTCTGCAAGGTGTCGATCACGTCCGGGTTGTACATGTGGTATTCGCCGCCGTGGACGAACTTGTAGATGCCGCCGGCGCGCAGCGGCTGCGCCTCGTTCCACGCTTCGGCGGCAAGCAGGCGCTGGTCGTGCTCGAGATCCGCGAAACCCGCGCCGCCGACCCGCGATGGCGTGCCCGCGAAACACAGCGCCACCACTTCCGGTGCCAGGCCGACGATCTCGAACAGCTGCGCGCCGCGATAACCGGCGACGGTGGAAATACCCATCTTCGACAGGATCTTCAGCAACCCCTTGCGGATGCCGCGCCGATAGCTGCGGCCGATCTCGCGCGGGGTGCCGTCGCCGCGCTTGATGTGGCCGTCACGGCCCAGCTCGAACAGGCTCTGGTAGGCCAGCCACGGATAGATCGCGGTGGCGCCGAAACCGATCAGGCACGCGAACTGGTGCGCGTCGCGCGCGGTGGCGGTTTCCACCAGCAGGTTGCACTGGCAGCGCAGACCGGTCTCGATCAGGTGCGCGTGGATCGCACCTACCGCCAGCAGCGCATGCGCCGGCAGCGTGTCCTTGTTCGGATAGCGGTCGGTGATGAAGACCATGCCGGCACCGGCGCGCACGCCCTGCTCCGCTTCGCGGCAGAAACGACGCAGCGCCGCTTCCAATCCTTCGCCCAGCGGATAGCACAGGTCGATCTGCACCGTCGCGTTGACGAACTGCGGCAGGGCGAGCAATTGGCGCAATTTGCGCTGCGAGCAGATCGGCGAATTCAGCAAGACCTGCTTCGCGTTGTCCGCCGACAGCTCGAACAGATTGCCCTCGCGGCCGAACTGGGTGACCAGCGACATCACCAGCCGCTCGCGCAGCGGATCGATCGGCGGATTGGTGACTTGCGCAAAGCCTTCGCGGAAGCGGTCGAACAGCGGCCGCACCTGCCGCGACAGCGCCGCCATCGGCGTGTCGTCGCCCATCGCGCCGGTGGCCTCGGCCTCGGTTTCGGCCAGCACCTTGAGTACGCTTTCGCGCTCCTCGCGGCTGAGCCCGTAGAGTTTCTGGAAGCGGCGCAACTCGTTCGCCGGCAACGGCTCGGCGGCGAGGCTGGGATCGATCAGATCGGATTCCAGGTAACTGACGCCGGCGCGCAACCAGTCGCGAAACGGCGCGCGGCTGCGGTTGATCGCGTCGATATCGGCATCGTGCAGCAGGCGATGGTTGGCGAAATCCACAGCCAGCATCTGGCCCGGCCCGAGCCGGCCCTTGGCCACCACGCGAGCCGGCGGCACGTCCCACAGGCCGGCCTCGGAGGCGACGATCAAGTGGTTGTCGTCGGACAGCGCCCAGCGCGCCGGACGCAGGCCGTTGCGATCAAGCGTGCATACGGCGTAATGACCGTCGCACATCACCAGTCCGGCCGGACCGTCCCACGGTTCGCTGTGGAGCGCGTAGTACTCGTAGAAACCGGTGAGGTCTTCGTCCAGATCTTCGCGCGCCGCATACGCCGGCGGCACCAGCACACGCATCGCGGTGAGCATGTCGAGGCCGCCAGCCAGCAGCACTTCCAGCGCATTGTCCAGGCTCTCCGAATCCGAGCCGGTCTGGCGTACCAGCGGGCCGATGTCGGTCAGGTCGACCAGCGGCGAACGCAGCACCGCCTCGCGCGCCTGCATCCAGCGGCGGTTGCCGCGAATGGTGTTGATCTCGCCGTTATGCGCGAGCAGGCGGAATGGCTGGGCCAGCCGCCACTGCGGCGTGGTGTTGGTGGAGAACCGCTGATGGAACACCACCGCGTCGCTGGCCAGCGCGGGATGCTGCAGATCCGCGAACACCTCGCGCAGCCGGCCCGGAGCGGCCATCGCCTTGTAGCCGATGACCTGCGCGGACAGGCTCACCACGTAGAACTCCGGATCGTCCGCCAGCGCCGTTTCGGCGCGCCGGCGTGCGCGGAACAGCGCGCGCTCGAAAGAGTCATCATCCATGCCGACCGCGGCATTCACGAATACCTGGCGCACGCGCGGACAGGTAGCGCTGGCGAGCGGGCCACAGGCCTGCCGGTCGATCACCACCTCGCGCCAGCCTGCCAGCGGCAGACCCGCCTCGGCCAGATGACGCTCGAACTCGATCGCGGCGGTCTCGCCGCCAGCCGGATCGAGGAACACCAATCCGGCGGCGAAGCGTTCGGCCGGCACGATGCCGGCCTCGGCCGCCAGCGCGCGCAGCCAGGGCGCAGGATGATGGATCAGCACGCCGCAACCGTCGCCACTGATGCCGTCGGCGTTCACGCCGCCGCGGTGGGAAAGTTTCGCCAGCGCGGCAAACGCGGTGTCGACCAGCGCCGCGCTGGCGTGCCCGTCGATCTGCGCGACCAGGCCGAAGCCACAGCTGTCGTGCTCGAAAGCCGGGTCATACAACGTTGCCGTACCGCTAGCTGCCATCACCACCCTCCGGCCTGCGCAGGCTGCCGCGATACCAGGTGGCACCGATCGTTTTTTGCGCAGAATCGACTCCGACTAGAACACAGTTGCTGCGTCGCGTCAAAATATTTGTTTGGACGGCTAAACTTCCATATGCCGACCATCGCGAGACAGCCGCATTTCCGGCGGCACAAACGAGGACGGCGCCCCGGTCTCCCGGAACGCCGTCTCGAACCTCACTTTTTGTTAAAAAAGCCGGATCGGCAACCCGTTATATCTTGACCTTCACGCCCAGATTGTAGAAGCGCCCCACGACGCCGGCTTGCGACCAGGTCGGGTTGTAGTTGGAACCCGCTCCGGCGTAGTTCGACGGATCGAACGGCGGTTTCTTGTCGAACGCGTTCATGATCGAACCGGTGATGCTGACGCGATCGTTGATCGCATAGCTGCCGGTCAGATCGAAGTCATAGAACGCACCGACGTGGCAGCTCGCCGGGAAGTTGGTGCCGGCTGGCGTGGTGGACAGACAGTCACCGTCGAACAGGCCGAGCACGCCCACATCCGCCGCGATGTCCTTGTAGCCGCTGGTGTAGTAAAGCGTGCCGGTGACCGTCAGCGGGCCATATTCCAGCGTGTTCGCCCACGAAGCACGGCTGCGCGGCGTACCGGCGCCCGACGACAGGTTGTACGGGCCTTGGGTACCTACGTAGCTCTGGCTGGTACCGTCGGGCAACCGGATCTTCCACTGGAAGATCTGGGTGCCGGTCAGCTCGCTGATGTAGTGCAGCTTGTCGCTGAAATCGAAGTGGGCCTGCAGGTCCACATCGACACCGGTGGTTTTCAGCGACTGTGCGTTGAGGTACGAGCCGATCAGCTCGGACGGGCGTGGCTGGGCGTTCGGATGATCCGGATCGGGCAGATCGGGAATCACGGTCACGCCCGGCGCCTGTGCCGTGCCTGCGTAGTAGTTGGCCAGCGCTGCCGAGGTGTCGGCCTGCACGATGAGGTTGGACTTCTTGATGTTGTAGTAGTCGAGCGAGACGTTCAGCCAATTGGTCGGCTGCACCACCACGCCGAGCGTGAAGCTCTTGGATTTCTCCGGCTTGATGTTCTTGTTGGCCAGAGTAAATTCCGAGAGCCCATACGGCAGCACGTAGGCATTGTTGCCATGCAGAGCCTGGAACGCCGGCGGCGGCGTGTAGGTGATGAACCCCTGCGTGGAACTCGAACCATTCTCGGCAAACGCAGGCGCGCGGAACCCCCTCGACCAGGTGCCGCGCAGCGCGATCCAGTCGAACGGCTTGTACTTGATGCCGATCTTCGGCGAGAAGTTGTTGCCGGCGTCGGTGTAGTGATCGAACCGACCGGAGGCATCGACCTCCAACGATTGCAACAGCGGCAGGTCGATCTCGGCGAAGGCGCCGCTCACATCGCGGCTACCCTTGGTCTGCGCGTTGCCCAGACCCTGGAACTGGAAATTCGGGTTCAGCGTGGGGTCGTTCTGCGCCTCATGGCGCAACTGGGCACCTAAGGCCAGGCCCACGGCGCCACCCGACAAATCCCACAGCGAACGGTTGGCACTCAAGTCCAGCGAGTCCATGTCGGTGGTCGAGGTCTTGTTGTAACCCGGCGCCAGGGAGGCGCGCACGGCAGCGGAGTTGGCCGACGGATTGGCGAAGTTGTACGTGCCGTTGGCCACCGCGCCGAGCAGGCCCTGGTAGTCGATGAAGCCGAACTGCGTGGTACTCAGCCAGGCATGGTTGAGCACCAACGCGGCATTCCAGTTCCAGTCGGCCCATTGGCCACTGACGCTGCCCACGATGCGTGCATTGTGATTGTTGTAGTTGAAGCCATCCGGGATGTCGCCGAAGTTGTAGCTGATCCGCGCCGGCACCGCGAACGGATTCGACGGGTTGCCCACTGGCAAAGTGATACTGCCTGTGTTGTGCGGGGTGCTGTTCTGGATTGGCCGCGGCGGGCCGGGCGCCCAGGTCTTCGCCTCCATGTAGCTGGCGTCCAGATAGGCCGTGGTGGTGTCGCCCAACTTGATGGTGAAACGGCCGGACACGCCACCTTGTTCCATCGCCGGTTGCAGCTGGCCATACCGATTGACCGAGTCATAACGACAGTAGCTACCCGTGTCGTCGGTGATCATCGGGCCCGAGGTGCACGCACTCAGCGGCTGCCAGAGCGAACCGGGGGTATCCGGCCTGATCGCGCCATTGGTGCCGCCATTGCGCGCGGATGGACCACCCAGGCCCGGGCCACCGAGCGAGCTGAGGTCGCCCGTGTTGAACGGAAAACCGCGCTGCTTGGTCATGATCGGGTTGTCTTTCTGGTACTGCACGCTCAGGTAGCCGTTGTAGCGATCCTTCTCCAGATCGCCGCCGCCGGCGAGCAGCGTGACCTTGCGGGTGAAACCGCCGCCGTGCTGCGAGGTGCCCACGCTGCCGGTGGCTTCGATGCCCTTGAAGCTCGGCCGCATGATGACGTTGACGACGCCGGCGATCGCGTCGGCGCCGTACAGCGACGAAGCGCCATCCTTCAGCACTTCGATGCGCTCGACCGCGGCGAGCGGAATGGTGTTCAAGTCGACGAAGGAACGCTCGCCATCATCGGCCACCGGATAGTTGGTGACCCGATGGCCGTCGATCAGCACCAGGGTGGAGTTCACGGTGAGGCCGCGCAGGGCGACACCCGATGCGCCGGCCGCAAAACCATTCGCGAATGCATTCGGGATCGAGCCGCTGTTGTCGGCCGAAACCGCGCGCACCACGTCGGACAGCGTGGTGAGACCGCTGCGCTGGATCTGCACGGCGGTGATCGTGGTGACCGGCGAGGACGTCTCCTGATCGATGCGCGGGATCGCCGAGCCGGTTACCGTAATGGTCTGCAATTGCTGCACGTTCCGGCCAGTAGGTGCCGGTGGATTCTGCGTACCGGTCGGCGTCTGCGGCGTGGTTTGTGTCTGCGGTGTCTGTGTCTGTTGCGTATCGCTGGTCTGGGTGCTTTGCGCGAGAGCGGCAGCTATCGGGGACAAGGCCAGACCCGCCAGCGAAATGACAAGCGTGCGTTTCATGAAAATACCCTCCACTTGCGGAGCAATCACGAGGCGCTCGGATTGATCGGGCGATGGAGAAGCGGGCAGTCGGGGTGTGGGGAAGCCAGCTTCAGCAGCCAGCGAAAGGCCACGAGCGGGGGAAGGCCTCTTCGCGAACGCGGTTTAACACCACATTAATTGATACTCAAGTGCCTAATTTCCCGATGTATTTCATGCATATTTCGGACCACGCAGCGCACTTCGCCATCGGCGCGACGCACTCCCAGGCGTTCGGCAAAGTGCGGATGGCGCTGTCTCGCTCCGCTCGGGGATAATCGGCTGCATGCCCAAACCCACCCGTTTCGCCGCCCGCCCCTTCCACAGCCTGATCCTCGCCACATCGCTGGGCTGTCTGGTCATCACTCCGCTGCAGGCGCGACAGGATGGCAAGAGCCGCACCGAACAAGCCGAGGCGAAACAGAAACTGGCCGACCTGCGCAGCAAAATGGAGGCGCTGGCGAAGCAGCAGGCCGATACCGCCGAGCGCCGTGACAGCGTCAACGCCGAACTTGCCAAGCAGGCCAACGCGCTTGCCGGCGCGGCACGTGCGGTACGCCAGACCGATACCGAGCTGGCGGCCAAGCAGCAGCAGCTGGATCAGCTGCAACAGCAGCGCGCCACCTTGAAGCAGACGCTGGACAGCCAACGCGCGGCCATCGCCGACCTGCTGCGTGCCACTTATGCGCTTGGCCACGGTTCGGATCTGCGCCTGTTGCTGGGCGACGAAGACGTGGCACGCATTTCCCGTGCGCTGGTGTATTCGAAGTATTTCCAGCAGGACCGCGTGGCGCGGGTACAAAAGCTGATGGCTGACTTGGCCAAACTGCAGGAGCTGGAAAACACCATCACCAGCGAGCAACAAGCCTTGCAGGCCACCAAAGCACAGCGCGAACAGCAGGCGAAAACGCTGAGCCAGCAGCGCGCCGCACAGCAGAAGCTGGCTGCCGCCACTGATGCCCAGTACAAGGATCAGGCGGAACGGCTGGCCGCGCTGAAGCAGAACGCGCAATCGCTCAACAATCTGGTCGACAAGCTGCAAAAGGTGATCGACGAAGCGGCGCGCGAAGCCGCCGCCCGCGAGGCCGCGGCGCGCGCCGCGGCATCCGGCAAGCACCCCGGTCATAAGCTGCCACCGCCGCCGATCGAGATCGGCAACGCCGGCGCCGATATCCGCGGCAACTTGCCATGGCCGGCCAGCGGCGTGGTCAACAGCTATGGCAGCGGCGTGCTGATTAAGGCCGGCGGCGGCAGCGAGATTCACGCGGTCGCGCGCGGCCGTGTCATCTACGCCGGCTTCCTGCGCGGTTACGGCATGCTGCTGATCGTCAACCACGGCAATGGCTGGATGAGCATGTACGGCAACAACGAGACGCTGCTGCACGGTGTCGGCGATCAGGTCGATGCCGGCGAGGCGATCGGTACCGCCAGTGCACCCACCGGTATCAATACCGGCGTGTATTTCGAGTTGCGCAAGGGCGGCCAGCCGGTCGATCCACGCAGTTGGCTGAGTCAGCGCCGTTGACGCCTTCACCATGCCGTCGCAGGCTAGACTTGTGCCTTCGATGAATTACTCCGGCGTTCGGTTGTCACACGTCCTGTCACTCTTTCCGTCGCGTTCCGGCGCGATGTTTGCCCGTTGCACGGAGTCACCCATGCGTTTTTCCACCCGTAGCCCAACCGTCAGCCTGACCGCCCTGCTGCTGGCCGTTCCATTCCTGCTGACCGTGCCGCACGCAAACGCGCAGAGCGCGCCTGTCGGCAGCTCCAGCGTGGCCGCGCCCGCCCCGCCGGTCGACCTGCCGGCCACCGACACCCGCGCCCGCGCGCCGGCCAGCGCCGCCCCCAACGACCAGGTCAGCCTGGACGACATCCGCAATTTCAGCCGCGTGTATGAAGTGGTGCGCCAGGCGTATGTGGAAAAGGTCGACAACAAGACGCTGATGAAGGCGGCGATCACCGGCATGCTCAGCGGGCTCGATCCGCACAGCGAATACCTCGACAAAGACGGTCTGACTCAACTCAGCGAGGACACCACCGGCGAATACAGCGGCCTCGGCATCGAGGTGCTGCAGGTCGACGGCGGCCTGCACATCGTCTCGCCGATCGACGACACGCCCGCCGCGCGCGCCGGCATCAAGGCCGGCGACAACATCGTCAAGATCAACGGCACGCTGATCGATCCCGGCAATGTCGACGAGATGTTCAAGCAGCTGCGCGGCAAACCCGGCAGCAAGATCGACCTCACCATCGCTCACGACAAGAGCGACAAGCTGATCGATCTGCACCTGGTGCGCGAGAACATCGCGGTCAGCAGCGTCAAGGTGCGCGAGCTGGAGCCCGGCTACGCCTACCTGCGGGTCAGCCAGTTCCAGGACGACACCGCCGGCGATCTGGAGCGCAAACTCGGCGAACTGATCCAGAAGAACGGCGCACAGAAAGGCGCCGTGCTGGATCTGCGCAACAATCCCGGCGGCCTGCTCACCGCCGCGGTGGGCGTCAGCGACGAGTTCCTCGACTCCGGCACCATCGTCACCACCCGCGGCCGGCTGCAGGACGCCAACATGAGTTTCAACGCCCACCCTGGCGACCGGCTCAATGGCGCGCCGATGATTGTGCTCACGAACAACGGCACCGCTTCGGCCGCCGAGATCGTCTCCGGTGCATTGAAGGACAATCACCGCGCACTGATCATGGGCCAGCGCACGTTCGGCAAGGGCGTCGTGCAGACCGTGGTGCCGCTGGATGCGGAGCATGCGGTGAAAATCACCACCGCGCGCTACTACACGCCGAACGGTACCTCCATCCAGGCCGAGGGCATCAAGCCCGACATCGCGCTGGCCGACCTCACGGTCAACAAGGCCGACAGCGGGCCGGTGCTGATCAGCTCCGAAGCCGACCTGCCGAACCATCTGGCCAATGAACACGCCAAGACCGGCAACGACATCAACGACGACGGAAGTGCCGCCGACGGCAAGCTGGCCACCAGCGACTACGCGCTGTCGCAAGCCTTGAACGTCCTGAAAGGCATGGCGCTGCGCCAGCCGGCCGCCGTCCGGCGCTGATCTGTTGCGCTGCACCGGCCGCCCGCGCAACACGAGCCGCCCGCGATGACGCGTGCCGCTGCCGATCCCGCCGATGCGCCCCGAGTCGTGATACTCGGCGGCGGCTTCGGCGGCATGGCCGCGGCGCGGCAACTGGCCGGCGCGGCCGTGCGGATGACGCTGGTCGACCGGCGCAACCATCACCTGTTCCAACCGCTGCTGTATCAGGTCGCCACCGCGAGTCTGGCGGCGCCATCGATCGCCGCGCCGTTGCGGCAGATCCTGCGCCGTCAGCGCAACCTCACCGTGTTGCTGGACGAAGTGACCGGCATCGATCTGGCGGCCCGTCGGGTGCAATGTGCGCATAGCGTGCTCGACTACGATTTCCTGGTGGTCGCCACTGGCGCCACCCACGCCTATTTCGGCCATGACGAATGGGAGCGCTACGCGCCGGGACTGAAAACGCTGGACGATGCCTTCCTGATCCGCCGTCGCGTGCTGCTGGCATTCGAGCACGCCGAGCGCGAGACCGATCCCGCGCGCCGCCAGGCCTGGCTCAACTTTGTCGTGGTCGGCGGCGGCTCCACCGGCGTCGAACTGGCCGGTACCTTGATCGAACTGGCGCGGCATACCTTGTCGCGCGAATTCCGCCGCAGCGATCCGCGGCGTGCCTCGGTGCGCCTGATCGAAGCGGGGCCACGCCTGCTGACCGCCTACGACCCGATCCTGTCCGACAAGGCGCGCCGGCAGCTCGAACGCCTCGGCGTGGAAGTGCACACCGGCGTCGCCGTCACCGATATCGATGCGGGCGGCGTGAAGCTGGGCGAACACTGGCTACCCGCACGCACCGTGCTGTGGGCTGCCGGCGTGGCGGCATCGCCGGTGGGGCGTCTGCTCGGCGCCGCGCTCGATCGCGCCGGCCGCGTGCAGGTGCTGCCGGACCTGAGCCTGCCCGGGCATCCGGAGGTCTTCGCCATCGGTGATCTCGCCGGGATCGCGCAAAGCGATGGCAAGCCGGTACCCGGCGTGGCGCCGGCGGCCAAGCAGATGGGTCGGTATGTCGGCACGGTGATCCGCTCGCGCCTGCGCGGCAGCGATGAAAAGCGGCCGTTCTCCTATCGCGACGACGGCTCGCTCGCCACCATCGGGCGTTTGGCGGCAGTGGCGCAATTCGGCAAGCTGAAACTGTCCGGTTTCCCGGCGTGGTCCGCATGGCTGCTGGCCCACATCTATTTTCTGATCGGCTTCCGCAACCGACTGGTGGTGATGCTGGACTGGGCCTGGGCTTATTGGACGCACCAGCGGCACGCCCGCATCGTCAGTGGTGACGACATACCCGATGACGATGCGGAACAGCATCCGGAATAGGCCGACCGACATGCAAACGGCCCCTAGCGGGGCCGTTGCTTATCCGCCCATCCATGAGCGCTTGAAAGACTTGCCCGGTCAGATTACGCCGTGGCGAACAGGCCGCGCATCTTCTTCATGGCGTTCGCTTCCACCTGGCGGATGCGCTCGGCGGAAACGCCGTACTCATCAGCCAGATCCTGCAGCGTGGCCTTGTTGTCGTCATCCAGCCAACGGCGCTGGATGATGTCGCGCGAACGCTTGTCCAGATGGCTCAACGCATCGGTCAACGTCTGCATCTGGTTGTCCGAGTAGTCTTCGTCGGACACGTTCTCGTACGGATCGGCGCCGTCGTCGATCAGGAACGCCGCCGGTGCCGGCTTGGCATCGTCGTCGGCATCGGCTGGCGCTTCGAAACCGATGTCGCGGCCGGACAGGCGCGATTCCATCTCGCGCACCGTCGCCTCGGGCACACCCAGATCCTTGGCTACCGTGCTCACCTCGGCCGCGTTCATCCAGCCCAGGCGTTTCTTGCTCTTGCGCAGGTTGAAGAACAGCTTGCGCTGCGCCTTGGTGGTGGCGACCTTCACGATGCGCCAGTTCTTGAGAATGAATTCGTGCATCTCGGCACGGATCCAATGCACCGCAAAGCTGACCAGACGCACGCCCTGATCCGGGTCGAAACGCTTCACAGCCTTCATCAGGCCGATGTTGCCTTCCTGGATCAGGTCGGCCAGCTGCAGGCCATAACCGCTGTAACCGCGCGCCACGTGCACCACAAAACGCAGATGCGACATCACCAGCTTCTTCGCAGCAGCCAGATTCGCTTCTTCGAGGTAGTCACGCGACAGCGCCTGCTCCTCTTCCGAGCTCAGCACCGGAATGCGGTGAACCGCAGAAATATAGGCATCCAGACTGCCCACTACGCTCGGTAGCGGAAAGTTGGCGGTCACCAAAGCTTGAGACATGGGTGGAACCTCCTGAATGACGTCAAAGTTTAGCACTCGGGTGGTTGGAGTGCTAAAGCCCGGAATGGTTCCGAGCTTTAATGAACCATATAGTACACATATCCAGTTTCGATGTCCATGGTTTCCCGCCCACCAGCGACACCGCGGCGGCAGCGGCACAACCTTGACAGGCCGCCATACGCGCATCCATCCTGCCCGGACATTCCGAGGGGTGCCCCGAAAGGGGCTGAGATAGCGCGAGCTGACCCTTGAACCTGATCCGGGTCATGCCGGCGGAGGAACGGGAATCATGACGGTCGGCTCTTTCGAGTCGCCCGTCCACCCTTACATCGTCAATCCCGGATCTCCTGTTTTTGTCCCAGGAGGAGATCCATGAATACCCCTGCACCACTGCTCGGCTCCGCACCCGATACGGTCACGACCGGGCCAATCGGCGGATCGAAAAAAGTCTACGTCGAACCGCCGTCGCACCCTTCGATCCGCGTACCGTTTCGCGAGATCGCCGTCACCGATCCACAGACGCCGACCATCCGGGTCTACGACCCGTCGGGCCCTTATACCGACAGCGAGGCCTGCATCGACCTGGAAGCCGGCCTGCCGCTGGTGCGCGAACCATGGGTCCAGGCACGTGGGTTCCAGACCATCGAGGGCCGCACGGTTCGACCCGAGGACAACGGCGGCGTCGGGCCGGACCGTCTGGTCGCCCCGTGCCCCGCGCAGCGGACCTTGCGCATGGGCCAATCCGGCGCGCCGGTCACCCAGCTGGAGTTCGCGCGTGCCGGGATCGTCACCGAGGAAATGATCTACGTCGCCCATCGCGAGAATCTGGCGCGGGCCGAGGCGTTGCAAGACGCGAGCGCGAAGATCGCCGATGGCGAGTCCTTCGGCGCCGCCATTCCCGCGTTCGTGACCCCCGAATTCGTGCGTCAGGAGATCGCGCTGGGACGGGCGATCATCCCCGCCAACATCAACCACGGCGAACTCGAGCCGATGGCGATCGGCCGCAACTTTCTGGTCAAGGTCAACGCCAACATCGGCAACTCGGCGATCTCCTCCGGCGTGGCCGAAGAAGTAGAGAAGCTGGTCTGGGCAATCCGCTGGGGCGCCGACACGATCATGGACCTGTCCACCGGCCGCAACATCCACAACATCCGCTCGTGGATCATCCGCAACTCACCGGTGCCGATCGGCACCGTGCCGATCTACCAGGCGCTGGAGAAAGTGGGCGGCGACCCGGTCAAGCTCACTTGGGAGGTGTTCAAGGACACCTTGATCGAGCAGGCCGAACAAGGCGTGGACTATTTCACGATCCATGCCGGAGTGCGCCTGCGCCACGTTCCGCTCACCGCCAAACGGGTGACCGGCATCGTGTCGCGCGGCGGGTCGATCATGGCGCGCTGGTGCCTTGCCCACCACAAGGAGAGTTTTCTCTACGAACGCTTCGACGAGATCTGCGACATCATGCGCCGCTACGACGTCGCGTTCTCGCTTGGCGACGGCTTGCGTCCCGGCTCGATCGCCGATGCCAACGACGAGGCCCAGTTCGCCGAGCTGGAAACCCTGGGCGAGCTGACGAAGATCGCCTGGGCCAAGGGCTGCCAGGTGATGATCGAAGGGCCGGGCCACGTCCCGATGCACAAGATCAAGCTCAACATGGACAAGCAGCTGGCATGCTGCGCCGAGGCGCCGTTCTACACGCTGGGTCCGTTGACCACCGACATCGCGCCGGGCTACGACCACATCACCTCCGGCATCGGCGCGGCGATGATCGGCTGGTTCGGCACCGCCATGCTCTGCTACGTCACGCCGAAAGAACACCTGGGCCTGCCCGACCGCAACGACGTCAAGACCGGCGTCATCACTTACAAGATCGCGGCCCATGCGGCCGATCTGGCCAAGGGCCATCCGGCCGCGCAGGTGCGCGACGATGCCTTGTCGCGGGCGCGCTTCGAGTTCCGTTGGGACGACCAGTTCAACCTCTCGCTCGATCCGGATACCGCGCGCGCCTACCACGACGCCACCTTGCCGAAGGACGCGCACAAGGTCGCGCATTTCTGCTCCATGTGCGGCCCCAAGTTCTGCTCGATGCAGATCACCCAGGATCTGCGCAGGGACGTCCTGGCGATGGAAGCGGCGGCACTCGCGGGCATGGCGACCAAGTCGCGCGAGTTCGTGGAGCAAGGCGCCCAACTCTACGTGCCGTCGGCGGAGTGAGCCCATGCGCGTCACCGTGATCGGAGCTGGTGTGACCGGCCTCGTGGCGGCGCTCGAATTGGCCGCGCGGGGCGCCCGTGTCGACATCGTCGAACGGGGCACGCAACTGGGCGCGCAGGCATGCGGCTGGTTTGCCGGCGGCATGCTGGCACCTTGGTGCGAGCAGGAAAGCGCGGAGCCTCATGTGGGCCGGCTCGGGCAAATGGCACTCGACTGGTGGCCGAGGCATTTCAGCGAAACCGTCTGCAACGGCACATTGGTGGTGGCGCCCACGCGGGACCGTGCCGAACTCGACCACTTCGGCCGGCGCACCGAACGCTTCGAACGAATCGGTGCCGAGCGCATCGCCGAGCTGGAACCCGATCTTTCCGGGCGCTTCCGCCAGGCGTTGTTCTTCCCTGACGAGGCGCACCTGGACCCACGCAGGGCCGTGGCGGCGATCGCCGCCAGGCTCGGCGACATGGGCGTCACTATCCACTTCGGCGTGGACGCCACGACCGTCCCGGTCGCCGCCGACCAGGTGCTGGACTGCCGCGGCTTCGCTGCACGCGACACGCTGGACGACCTGCGCGGCGTCCGCGGCGAAATGCTGCTGGTGCGCACCAGGGACATTACGCTTTCGCGTCCGGTGCGGCTGCTGCATCCGCGCATGCCGCTGTACGTGATACCGCGCGCCGATGGGCTGTTCATGATCGGCGCCACGATGATCGAAAGCGATCATGGCGGCCCGGTCACGGCGCGCTCGGCGATGGAGCTGCTCAACGGCGCCTACGCGCTGCACCCTGCATTCGGCGAGGCGGAGATCGTCGAGATGGGCGTCGGCATCCGCCCGGCCTTTGCCGACAACCTGCCGCGGCTGGTGCGACGCGGCCACACATGGCATGTCAACGGCCTGTACCGCCATGGCTTCCTGCTGGCACCGGCCATGGCACATCAGGCCGCGCAGGCCATTTTCGGAACATCCTCCGGAGAGTATTCATGCAGATCATCGTGAATGGCGTCGAGCAGAAGCTGCGCGCGACCACACTGGCGCAGGCGCTGGACGAGCTCGACTACGGCGATAGCATCGTCGCCACCGCGCTCAACGGGCGCTTCGTCGCTGCCGCCGCCCGTGTCTCGACCGCGCTGGCGAACGGCGACGCCCTCGAAATCGTCGCCCCGATGCAAGGCGGCTGAGCGATGAACCTCTACGGCATCGAGGTCGCCTCGCGACTGTGGCTGGGCACCGCGCGATACCCGTCCCCGGCGATCCTCAGCGACGCGGTGCGGGCGTCCGGCACCGACATCGTCACCGTGTCGCTGCGGCGCGAATCCGGCACGCAACGCGGCGGACAGAATTTCTGGTCGATCATCCGCGGGCTCGGCGTGCGGGTGCTGCCCAATACCGCCGGCTGCCATTCGGTGAAGGAAGCGGTGACTACCGCACAGATGGCGCGGGACATTTTCCAGACCTCATGGATCAAGCTCGAAGTGATCGGCGAAGTCGACACGCTGCAGCCGGACGTGTTCGGCCTGGTCGAGGCAGCCAACGTACTGTGCGCGGACGGGTTCGAGGTTTTCCCGTACACCACCGACGACCTGGTCGTCGCCGAACGGCTGCTCGAAGCGGGCTGCCGTGTGTTGATGCCGTGGGGCGCGCCGATCGGTACCGGCATGGGCCTCAACAATATCTTCGGCCTGCGCGCACTGCGCGCCCACTTCCCGGAAGTGCCGCTGATCGTCGACGCGGGCATCGGCCGGCCATCTCATGCGGCCGCGGCGATGGAACTGGGCTATGACGGCGTCCTGCTGAACACCGCCGTGGCGATGGCCGGCGATCCGGTGCTAATGGCCGGCGCGTTTGCCAAAGCGATCGAAGCCGGGCGGGCCGCGTTTCTCGCGCAGCCGATGGAGTCTCGCGATATCGCCACGCCGTCGACGCCGCTGCTCGGCAAGGCCTGGCTGGAATGAGCCGGCTAGCCGCGTTCTATCCCGTCGTCGACAGCGCCGACTGGATCCGGCGACTGGTTCCGGTCGGCGTGAAGCTGGTGCAGTTGCGGATCAAGGACCGTACCGCCGCCGAGGTGCGCCGCGAAGTGCGCGCCGCGCTGGCGATCTGCGTGCCTCGGCGCGTGCAACTCGTCGTCAACGACTACTGGCACATCGCGCTGGACGAAGGCGCCGATTTCATCCACCTGGGCCAGGAGGATCTTGCCGGCGCCGACCTGAAGGCGATTCGCGCGCGGCATGTGAAGCTGGGTGTCAGCACGCACGACGACACCGAACTCGAGCGTGCGCTCGGCGTGGCGCCCGACTATGTGGCGCTCGGGCCGATCTACCCCACGAGCCTGAAGTCGATGCCCTGGGCGCCGCAAGGACTGGACCGCCTCGGCGAGTGGAAACGCCGGATCGGCCGCGTGCCGCTGGTGGCGATTGGCGGCATCACGTTGGAACGGGCCGCCGGTTGCCTCGCCGCAGGCGCGGACTGCGCGGCGGTGGTGAGCGACGTGACCAGACATCTCGATCCGCTGGGCCGTGCCGCGTCGTGGATCAGTGCCACCAGAGCGGCTTCCATGAGCCCCGTCGCATGACCGGCCGGTATGCACGCCAGATCGCGCTGGCACAGGTCGGCACGGACGGCCAGGCGCGGCTGGCGGCAGCCAGCGTGCTAGTCATCGGTGCGGGCGGGCTCGGCTGCCCAGTGCTGCAATACCTCGCTGCGGCCGGCGTCGGGCGCCTCATCATCGTCGACCACGACGTGGTCGAGGAGAGCAACCTGCATCGCCAGCCGCTGTACACCATGGACGATGTCGGCTCGCCCAAGGTCGCGGCGGCACGCGCGGCCTTGTTGCGCCTGAACCCCACGATCACGGTGGAAACGCTCGCCGCACGCGCAACGCCGGACAACGCCGCGCGTCTGGTCGCTGACGCCGATATCGTGGTCGACGCAGCCGACAGCCTGGCCGCCACCTATGTAGTGAACGATGCCTGTCAGGCGTTGGCACGGCCCCTGGTCAGCGCGTCGGCGGTCGGCTTGAGCGGGTATGTCGGTGCGTTCTGCGCGGGCGCACCGAGCTACCGGGCGGTGTTTCCCGACATGCCTGCACGCGCGGCGACCTGCAGCAGCGCCGGCGTGCTCGGCAGCCTGGTAGGCGTCATCGGCAGCTTGCAGGCACAGCTCGTGCTGCAGCTGATTCTGGCCATCTCGCCCTCGCCGCTTGGCTGGCTGGTGACCTTCGATGCCGCCCGACTGAGCTTCGGCGGCTTCGCCTTCCACGACGCGGGCGAACCGGACAGCCCCCTCCTGCGCTACATCTCAGCGCGCGAAGTGACGGCCGACGATCTGGTGGTCGACCTGAGGAGTCTGGACGAGGCCCCGGTGTCGCCATTCGATGACGCGCTGCGGCTTGAAGTCGACACGATCGGCACCTTGATCGACGACCATCCGCCCTCCGCCATCCGCATCGTGCTGTGCTGCCATAGCGGCCTGCGGGCGTGGCAGGCCGGACGCCAGCTGCGCGACCGTGGATTTACCCGGCTGGCCCTGGTGGCGCTGGCGAACGGGACAACATGAACATGCCGCGGCGCGCCTCGCCTATGCCGACGGCGCTCTCCATCGCCGGCTCCGACTCCTGCGGCGGTGCAGGCATCCAGGCCGACCTGAAGACGTTTTCCGCGCTGGGCGTCGACGGCGCCACCGTGCTGACCGCGGTCACCGCGCAAAACAGTGCCGGGGTGCGGGCGATACAGATCATGTCCCCCGAGATGGTGGCGGCGCAGTTGGACGCGGTCTTCGACGGGCTCGATATCCGCGCCGTCAAACTGGGCATGCTCGCCACGGCCGCCACCGTGACCACCGTCGCCGAGTGCCTGCTCCGACGCCGGCCACCGCACGTGGTGCTCGATCCGGTGATGATCGCCACATCGGGCGCCAGCCTGCTCAGCGAAGACGCCGTTACGTTCATGCGCTCGCGCCTGCTGCCGCTGGTCGATTGCCTCACGCCCAATCTGGCGGAGGCAGCGGTACTGCTTGGCGTGCCGTGCGCAACGGACGAAGCGCAGATGGCCGCGCAGGGGCGTGCCTTGCTCGCCTTGGGGCCGCGTGCCGTGCTGATGAAAGGCGGTCATGCACCCTTGACCGAAGCGGTCGACCTGCTGGTAACGCCCGACGGCACGCAACGCTTCGCGGCGCGCTGGGTGGAAACCGGCAAGCTGCATGGAACCGGTTGCATCCTGTCGGCCGCCATCGCGGCATGGCTCGCTCGCGGAGCCGTACTGGCCGATGCCGTCATGCAGGCCAAGGCGCATCTGACCGCAACGCTCGCACACCGATGACCGGGGTTACGCGTGGCCCGCGCGAACAGTCGCCGACAGCATGGCCGCGGGCGGTAGCGACCAGTCCATGGCCGCGTAACCATGTGACTCCAGATAACGGTTGGCGGCGGAGAAGTGCCCGCAGCCGATGAACCCGCGGTGGGCCGACAGCGGTGACGTATTCAGAATAACGACGACAATCGCAATTTGCAGTCATCCGAATGTCCGAATGTGCGTTAGTTTATGCTGCCTCTAAATACCCCCCCGAGAGGGAAGCATCCATGAATGCCATGTTGATAAACGTTCCAGGGCATCGCACATCTCGAGTACATCCGTTGCAGATCACGCGGGCAGCTCCCTGGGACATCTTGTTCTTTCTCACGGAAGTCGAATCGGGTGCCGCGGAAAGACACTTCATCCCGGAAATCAGCTTCAGCCAAAAAGTGCAAAACGCCCTCGCCCTGCGGTGCGCCAAGGCAATCCTGGGGGGAGTATGGGGACTTGGTCGGCTGTTCAAGTCTGATCAATTCAAATCTGATCAATTCGTGGTGGTTCGTCGAGGCAACCAGACATTGGGGGCGGCCTTGGCCAGCACCGATTGCGCCGAGGGCGGCCGAAAGACCGTCACCATCGAATATCTGGTGGTCGAATCAAGATTCCGCAGACAAGGTGTCGGCGAAGCACTCGTTCGGCACTTCCAAGCAAATGCCACCGACGGCTCCGAAGTATGTGCTTACTGCACCGCTCAATCGAAGGGCATGCAGAAGCTGCTCCGAGGACTGGATTTCAAATGTTCAAACAAGGCCATTTCCATACCGAACGGCAAGATTACCCACTATCTCCCATCCTGCTGGATATGGCGGCGTTAAGCGTCAGCTTTGTGGCGTTCTATATCTGCGCGTATAGGCAACGACCAGTTAATGGGAGCGTAGCCGCACTGCTCTAAATAGCGGTTCGCTGCCGAAAAGTGTCCGCAGCCGATGAAACCCCGGTGAGCCGACAGCGGTGACGGATGCACCGAGTTCAGCACGCAGTGGCGGCTGGTGTCGATCAGCTGGCCCTTGCGTTGCGCGTACGAGCCCCACAACAGGAACACCAGGCCCTCGCGCTCGCGGTTGAGCGCGTCGATCGCCGCGTCGGTGAAACCTTCCCAGCCCTTGCCCTGGTGCGAACCGGCGCGGCCTTCCTCCACCGTCAGCACGCTGTTGAGCAACAGCACGCCGCGATCGGCCCACGGTGTGAGGCAGCCGTGGTCGGGGCGCGGGATGCCGAGATCGCGCTGGATTTCCTTGAAAATGTTTTCCAGCGACGGCGGCACCCGCACACCGGGACGCACCGAAAAGCACAGACCGTGGGCCTGGCCGGGTCCGTGATACGGGTCCTGACCCAGGATCACCACGCGCACGGCATCGAACGGCGTGTGCTCGAATGCCGCGAAAATTTCCGGGCCAGGCGGATAGATCCGTTTGCCGGCCTGTTTCTCCGCGCGCAGAAACATCGACAGCGCCTGCATCTCGGGCCGCAGCAGATAGTCGCCGATGCGCGCCTTCCACGACGGCTCAAGCCTGACTTTTTCTTGGCCGGCCCGCTCGCCGCTCATGCAGCGCCCGCGTGACTGCGCAGATGTTGCGCGACCCGCAACTGGAATAGCAGCTTGGTGATCAGCAGTTTTTCCTCGACCGGCTTCTCGACCAGATCGTTCGCGCCCGCACGAATCAGCGCGGCCTGATTGGCGGGATTCTCGTCGCCGGTCATCACCAGCACTGGCAGCCGGCCCTTGCCATAACCGAACTCGCCACGGATGTGCTTGAGCAGATCGCCACCGGTCAACTCGCCCTTCAGACTGACATCGGTCAACACCACGTCGGCACCGACCCAACCCAGTGCACGATCGGTTTCCAGCATGGCCAGCGCATCCTCCACGCTGACCACGTGCCGCACCGTAAGGCCGATCTTCTCCAACATGCGCCGGGTCGCCAGAGCCACCACGCGGCTGTCCTCGACGTAGAGCACCGTGCCCTTCGCTGCCGTTTGCGGGCTCACGTAGCCGCGGATGAATTCAGCCAGCGCCTGAAACCCCAGCGCCTTGTCGAAATAGTCGGTGACATGCTCGCCCAGCGATCGTCGATGCAGGCGATCCTCGACATCGCCGGACACCACCACGATAGGCACATAGATCTGCGGCGCCGACTCGCGCACGAAGCGCGCCAGTTCCAGCCCGTCCATGTCGGGCAGGCGCAGCGCGATCGTGATGAAGTCGAACACGCCCTCGCCGAGCACCTGCTGCGCATCGGCACCGCTGCCGCAGCCGATCACTTCGACACCGGGCAGTTCGGCCTGCAGCACACGGGTGATCAACTGGCGCACCACTCGCGAGCCGTCGACCACCAGCACACGCGGTGCCTCGGTGAGCAGACGACTGCTGATATTCGTACTCATTCCTTAACTCATCCACCTGACCCGCGGCGATCCTTGCCGATGAACCCGCGACCGCACCCCCTGCGCCCGCTTCCATTACAGATAGTGCACTGAGCGCCGCGTCAATGGCTGCGATTCGCATCACCTTAGGCAGAACCGGTTAGCCCAATTTGCGCAATTGCCAAGCACTGACCAGCCGCGCGCCCAGCCAGCCCAGTGCCGCCGCAGCCAGCGGCACCGCCAGCAGCAGCCACAGCGGCAAGCCGCCAACCTGCAGCTTGCCATCGTAAGCGCGGCTCAACTGCGCCACCGGCCCCGCCAGCGTGAACTCGATCAGCAGCGCCAGCAACGCAGCGAGGATGCCGCTGAACAGGCCATACCAGATTCCCGCATACAGATATGGCCGGCGCACGAACGCATTGCTGGCGCCCACCAGCAGCAACACACCGATTTCCTCGCTGCGGCTGGCGATATCCACTCGCACCGTGTTGCCGACCACCAGCAACGCGGCCAACGCCAGCAACGAAGCCAGCACCAGCACGACACGATTGCCGACACCGAGCAGCGCGTCCAGCCGCTGGCGCCAGCTGCCGCTGTCCTGCACCAGCTCGACGCTGTGCATCGTGCGTACATCGGCCACCAGCTGTTCGAGCGCGCCGGCACTTGTCCCGGCGCGCGGCTGCAGTTGCAGCACGTAAGGCAGCGGGTTGTCGTCCAGCGACTGCACCGCCCCGGAGAAGCCCTGCATTTTCGCCAGTTCATCCATGCCTTGCTGCGGAGTCTTCACGACCACCGCAGCCACCTCGGGGCGGTCACCCAGTTGGCTGGCCAGCATCTGCGCTTGCTGGGCGGTCTGCCCGGGCTGCATGAAAACGCTGATCGCCTGGCTCTGGCCCAGCGCATCGCCGAGCTTCTGCACATTGCCCAGCAGCAGATAGAACGCCAGCGGCAAGGCCAGTGCCAGACCCATCACGGCGATGGTGAGCAGGCTGCCGAGCGGGCGCGAAGCGAGCCGGCGCAAGCTGGCCGCCGCGCTCCAACCGTGATGTTCCCGCCAGTTGCCGAGACGGCGGCCGCGGGTGTGTTCGTTGCGCGGCGACGCGTCGGGCGTGGCTGCGCGGGCGGTCGCGTGGACGCCTTCGGACGACGTATTCACAGCACCTCCTGCGCTGCCAGATCGGCGACCAGCCGGCCATGGTCGAGCACGATCACGCGCTTCTTCATGCGCTTGATCAGTGGCAGGTCGTGACTGGCGATCAGCACGGTGGTGCCGACCTGCTGAAATTCGCCGAACAAGCCCATGATCTCCACGGCCAGTTGCGGGTCGAGGTTGCCGGTCGGCTCGTCGGCGATCAGCAGGGTCGGCCGCGCCACGATCGCGCGGGCGATGCCGACCCGCTGCTGCTCGCCGGTGGACAGGGTCGCCGGCAGCTGACGCTCATAGGCGAGCAGGCCGACCTTTTCCAACGCCGCCCGTACTCGTCTGGCGCGCTCGGGTTTGGCGATACCGCCGATTACCAGTGGCAATTCGACATTCGCGAACACCGTGCGCTCCATCAGCAGGCGGTGATCCTGGAACACCATGCCGAGCTGCCGCCGCCACTTCGGAATGCCGCTGCGACGGATCTTCGCCAGACTCTTGCCATCCATGCTGATGGTGCCGTGCGAGGGCCGCTCGATCAGGCCCAGCAACTTGAGCAAGGTGCTCTTGCCGGCGCCGGAATGACCGGTGACGAAGGCCATCTCGCCGGTCGGCACCTCGAACGAAAGCTGTGAGAGCGCCTCATGGCCGCCCTCATAGCGCTTGCTGACTTGATCAAAATGGATCACCGAGTATCCCCGAGCCTGCGTGCCGTCGTACCAGCGCCAAGGATAAGGGAAGCCGGCGTCAAGATGCGGACTTCGTGAGCCGATCGATCGCGCCGATTCAGCACGTGCGGATTCGGCGCGTTGAGAAAGTGCAAGGTCGCACTTTCTCAACCCAAGGCTACCGCCCGGTGAACAGCCGGGTCAGCCGACGGAACAAGCCGGGCTTCTTCGCGTGGGCATGTTCGCCGGTCTTGCCGGAAGTCACCGCGACCTGCCGCGACGGCCGGTTGTGGGTGCTGCCGGTGGACTCGGTCGCGTTGCGCTCACGCGGCGGGCGACGCTCGCCACGCGGTGCGCGGTTGCCTTCGGCCACCGCGGGAACATGGCCATTCGTCTCGATACCATCGGTCGGCGCGCCTTCGCGACGGCGGTTGCGGCCGCCGCGACGCCGGCGCGGCTTGCGCACGCCTTCGGCGGCGACACCGCCATCGGCCGTCGGCGCTTCGGTCCGCTGTACCGGCACGGCCACCGGCTGCTCCGTCTCGGAGACCGGCACAGCCGGTTTGCGCTCGCGCGGCGGACGCGGGCCGCTGCGCGAGGCGCCACTGCGCTCGCCACCGCGGCTGGAACCGCCCGAACGACGCGGTGCCTCGCCCGGACGCGGCGCGACCACATCGCCAAAAGCGGCACTATCGGCAGCGGCGTTCGCGGCGAACTCGGCATCGATCGCATGCGGCTTCGGCATGATCAACAACTCCGGGTCCATCGGCGCCACCGGAATGCTCTGGCCGATATAGGTCTCGATTTCCGGCAGCGACATCGCGTACAGGTCGCAGGCGAAGCTGATCGCGTCGCCCTCGGCACCGAGCCGCGCGGTACGGCCGATACGGTGCACGTAATCTTCCGCCTCGTGCGGCAGGTCGTAATTGAACACGTGGCTGACCGCGGGAATATGCAGGCCGCGTGCGGCCACGTCGGTGGCGACCAGGATGTCCAGCTGGCCATCCTGGAAACGCTGCAGCAGCTTTTGCCGCTTCAGCTGCGGCACGTCGCCGGAGATCGCGCCGACGCGGCAACCGTGGCGCTTGACCCGCTCGGTGATGCGCTCGGCGGCGGCCTTGGTGTTGACGAAGATGATGCTGCGGCTCGGCTTGGTGCGGTCGAGCAGGTTCAACAGCAGCGGCATCTTCTCTTCCTTGGCGGGGAAGTAGACCAGCTGGCGCACCTTGTCGGCGGTGACGTTGTCGCTCTCCACCACCAGCTTCTCGGCGTTGTGCATGTGCTCGTAGGCGAGCTCCAGCACGCGGTGGCTCAGCGTGGCGGAGAACAGCAGCACCTGGCGCTGCTCGCGTGGCGGCAGGCGACGGAAGATGAAGCGCACGTCCTTGATGAAGCCGAGATCGAACATGCGATCGGCTTCGTCGATCACCATCACCTCGACGCTGTTGAGGCTGAAAACCCCTTGCTTGTGATAGTCGAGCATGCGGCCGGGGGTGGCGATGATGATGTCGCAGCCGTCTTTCAATTGCTGGCGCTGCTTGTCGTAATCGACGCCGCCGTAGATCAGCGCGCTGCGCAGGCCGGTGTGGCGGCCGATCGCCTTGGCGTCCTTCTCGATCTGGATCGCCAGCTCGCGGGTCGGCGCGATGATCAGCGCCCGCGGGTCGCTGTCCTTGCGGTCGGCCACGGCCGGCGTGGTCAGCAGGCGATTCATCAGCGCGACCAGGAACGCACAGGTCTTGCCGGTGCCGGTCTGCGCCTGGCCAGCGACGTCGCGCCCGGCCAGCGCCAGCGGCAAGGTCATTTCCTGGATCGGCGTGCAGCGGGTGAAGCCGCTGTCGTCCAGACCCTGCTGCAGCAGCGGATGAAGATCGAAATTGGTGAAGAAGGTATCGGTGAGTACGGTTTGTGACATATGCGGATGGTTGACCTTGCCTGACGGCGGCGTGATGCGCTGCACCCGCTTCAGACGCCGAAGGTCGGCGGAGGGCGGTGCAGGACGGGTGCGCGATGCGCAGCGAAGCAGCTCAATGTCAGGGTCAACAAGGTCGCGCCGCGGCTGGCGACGCCGTATTTGCCGGCGGTCTGACGGGCAGCTGTGCAAGCCGCCCTTGAATCGTGCCCGGAGTTGCGCTGGAATGAAGACCTGCCACTCATGGCACCTCTCGTTCCTGCCCAACCCGCGCTTCGTGGGCTCCTGAGTGTAACTGATGACGGCCTCTGGAGTCTGCCATGCTCCAAAGTCGCTATCTCCTTGTTTTCCCGAGTTTGCCACCCCATTGTCTTGCACCTTGACCCCAGCCACGGAGATCCCCGGTGAGCGACCTGATTACCCATGTGAATGACGACGCCTTCGACGAGCAGGTGCTCAAATCCGAAACCCCGGTGCTGCTGGATTTCTGGGCGGAATGGTGCGGCCCGTGCAAGGCCATCGCGCCGATGCTCGATGAGCTGGCCCTGCAGTACGAAGGCAAGCTGCGCATCGTCAAGGTCAATATCGACCAGAACCAGCAGACCCCGCGAGCCTATGGCGTGCGCGGCATCCCGACCCTGATGGTGTTCAAGAACGGCAAGGTCGAGGCGACCCAGATCGGCGCCGTCAGCAAGGGGCAGCTGACCCAGATGATCGACAAGGCCATCTGATCCATCGTTGCAAACCCGCTGCGCGGAACCGGCCCGGATGAGCAAGGCCGATTCACGAGGCTTTACGCCGATGCGCAGCGGGTGCTAGATTCAGCGCGTCCGTCGGGACAGTCCTGTCCCCTTGCGCCCTCCGCGCGACGCACACCCTCCCTCCTGTAATTCAACGGCGCCCCGCGAGGATAGCCCGTGTCCGATACCGATAACAAAATCCCAACCGACGCCAAGAGCGCCGATACCATGCCTGCAGCCGAAGGCAAGCCCGAGCCGCGCGCCCGCGCGCCGCGCCGCACGGCGGCAGCGATCGCTGCGGCGAATGCCGAGAAAGCGGCGGCTGCCGACCGGCCAGCTCCTGCTGCGACTCCCGTGCCGGCTCCCGTTCCGCCGCCGGAGCGGCCGGCAGCTCCCACACCCTCGCCTTCCGCCCCACCGGCTGCGGCGCCGATGACGCCAGCGTCCTACGGGGAGACGCCACCGCAGCGCGCAGCGCAGGAACTGCGTGAGTCCAGCCCGCAAGGCCAAGAGCAGGCGCAAGGCCAGAATCAAGGCCAAGGCCAGAACCAGGGTCAGAATCCTAACCAGGCTCAAGCTCAGGGCCAAAACCAGGGCCAGAACCCGAACCAGGGTCAGAATCAGGGCCAGAACAACCCCAACAGCGGCGGTCGCGAAGCCCGCGAAGGCCGCGGCCGGCGCCGGCGCAACGAGCGTGGCGGCGGCAATCCGCAGCAACAGCAACCGCGTCCGCAGGGCGGCGGCCATCCGCGGCCCAACCCGAACGGCTTGCCGGTCGATGACGACAACGCCGATCCCGGCAGCAACGACCGGGTGATCAACCTCACCGAGCTGAAGCGCAAGAACGCGATCCAGCTGCTGGAGTTCGCCGAATCGCTGGGCGTGCATGAAGGCGTCGCCCGCGCGCGCAAGCAGGACGTGATCTTCAATGTGCTCAAGGCGCACGCCCGTTCCGGCGGCGGCATCTGGGCCGAAGGCGTGCTGGAAATCCTGCAGGACGGCTTCGGCTTCCTGCGTTCGGCCGACGAGTCGTACTTGGCCGGCCCGGACGACATCTACGTGTCGCCCAGCCAGATCCGCCGCTTCAACCTGCGCACCGGCGATTACATCACCGGCCGCGTACGCCACCCGAAGGAAGGCGAGCGCTACTTCGCGATGCTGCGCGTCGACGACATCAACGGCGATCCGCCGGAAGCGTCGAAGAACAAGATGCTGTTCGAGAACCTCACCCCGCTGTTCCCGCGCAAGGCGTTCAAGCTGGAGCGCGGCAACGGTTCGAGCGAGGACATCACCGGCCGCATCCTGGACCTGATCGCACCGATCGGCAAAGGCCAGCGCGGCCTGATCGTCTCGCAGCCGAAATCCGGCAAGACGATGATGCTGCAGAACGTCGCCCAGGCGATCACCTACAACCACCCCGAAGCGCATCTGATCATGCTGTTGATCGACGAGCGCCCGGAAGAAGTGACCGAAATCGCCCGCACCGTGCGCGCCGAGGTGATCTCCTCGACGTTCGACGAGCCGGCCGTGCGCCACGTGCAGGTCGCCGAGATGGTGATCGAACGCGCCAAGCGCCTGGTCGAACACAAGAAGGACGTGGTGATCCTGCTCGATTCGATCACCCGTCTCGCCCGCGCCTACAACACGGTGGTGCCGAGCTCCGGCAAGGTGCTCACCGGCGGTGTCGACGCGAACGCGCTGCAGCGTCCGAAGCGGTTCTTCGGAGCCGCCCGCAACGTCGAGGAAGGCGGCAGCCTCACCATCATCGCCACCGCGCTGACCGAAACCGGCAGCAAGATGGACGAGGTGATCTACGAGGAGTTCAAGGGCACCGGCAACATGGAAGTGCACCTGAGCCGCCGCATCTCCGAGAAGCGCGTCTACCCGGCGATCGATATCAACCGCTCCGGCACCCGCCGCGAGGATCTGCTGATCGAGCCGGACATGCTGGCCAAGATCTGGATCCTGCGCAAACTGCTGCACCCGATGGACGAACTCTCCGCGATGGAGTTCATGCTCGACAAGATGAAGAACACCAAGTCCAACGACGAGTTCTTCAATTCGATGAAGCGCTGATCGGGCTGCTGATTTGCGTCGAAACGGGGCCTGCGGGCCCCGTTTTATTGTCCGGCGGGCGAATCTGCACCACGACGTACAATTATTTGCCGCCTCCCCCTTTTCGTTGTCACGCAACACCCCCATAGTGACTCGCTCACCCAGCGAGGCTTTGCCCGTGTCCATACCCAGTGCCGTCAAGAGCACCCCGATCCAGGGCCGCCAGCAACTGACCGATTACCTCGCCGCCGGGGAAAAGCCCCGCGAAGCGTGGCGCATCGGCACCGAGCACGAAAAATTCGGTTTCCTCACCGACAGCCTCCGCCCCCCGACTTTCGAGGGCGATCGCGGCATCAAGCTGCTACTGGAAACCATCGCCACCCGCTACGGCTGGGACGTGGCCCGCGAAGGCGAGAACCCGGTAGCGCTGTCGCGCGACAAGGCCTCGATCACATTGGAACCGGCCGGCCAGCTGGAATTGTCCGGTGCGCCACTGGAGACTATCCATCAGACCTGCTGCGAGGTGAACTCGCACCTTGAGGAAGTGCGCTCGATCGCCGACGGCATGGGGCTCGGTTTCCTGGGCATGGGCTTCCAGCCGAAGTGGCGCCGCGACGAGATGCCGTGGATGCCGAAAGGCCGTTACAAGATCATGCGCGAGTACATGCCCAAGGTCGGTTCGCTCGGGCTGGACATGATGACGCGTACCTGCACCGTGCAGGTGAATCTGGATTTTTCCAGCGAAGCGGACATGATCAAGAAGTTTCGCGTGAGCCTGGCGCTGCAGCCGATCGCCACCGCGCTGTTCGCCGACTCGCCGTTCACGGAAGGACGTCCAAACGGCTATCTGTCGTATCGCTCGCACATCTGGACCGATACCGACCCGCACCGGACGGGGATGCTCGACTTCGTGTTCGCCGACGGCTTCGGCTACGAGCGTTACGTCGACTACATCCTCGACGTGCCGATGTACTTCAGCTTCCAGGACGGCAACTACATCGACCTGGCCGGACAGGACTTCAAGAAGTTCATGGCCGGCGAACTGCCTACATTGCCCGGCACACGCGCCAGCATGAAGGACTTCGCCGACCACCTCACCACCGCCTTCCCCGAGGTACGGCTGAAACAATACCTGGAGATGCGCGGCGCCGACGGTGGTCCGTGGAACCGTCTATGCGCATTGCCCGCGTTCTGGGTTGGCCTGCTGTACGACGACGAGGCATTGAATGCCGCGTGGGATCTGGTCAAGGACTTCAGCCGCGAGGAACGCCATGCGTTGCGCGACGGCGTGCCGAAGCATGCGTTGAAACTGCTGTTCCGCGGCGGCAGCGTGCGCGACCTCGCCGAGGAAGCGCTGAAGATCGCCGGCCACGGCCTGCGGCGGCGCGCGCGCCTCAACAAGAACGGCGCCGACGAAAGCATCTTCCTCGAACCCATGATCGAGATCGTGCAAGCGAATCAGACTCCGGCCGAACGCAAGCTGGAGCTGTTCCATGGCGCCTGGAACGGCAGCGTCGATCCAGTGTTCCGCGAATTCGCCTACTGACAGCGCCGCAACGCCAACGGTGCACAGAACGTGGCAGCGACATCCTCACCGAGAACCTCCCATGCCCCTAGTCCGCATCACCCTTCGCCGCGGCAAGTCGTCCGCCCATCTCGCAGCGTTGCGCAACGGCGTCTACCAAGCCATGCGCGAGACCTTCAACGTGCCCGAGAATGATCGCTTCATCCTGATCAGTCAGCACGACGCCGATGAATTCGACTACGACCCCGGCTACCTCGGCATCGCCCGCAGCGACGACCTGGTGATCGTGCAGATCACCTGCAACACCGGCCGCACGGTGGAAATGAAGCAGGCGCTGTACCGCGGCATCGCGGACAACCTGGCCGCCGATCCCGGCCTGCGCCCCGAAGACGTGTTCATCAACCTAGTCGAGACATCGAAGGAGAACTGGTCATTCGGCAACGGCATCGCTCAGTACGCGTGACGTCCGCTCTCATTGCCACCGCATGTCGCTGGGCCGATAACGGACGTTGAAAGCTGGCGGCATCTACTCCCCGCGCAACCACCGCGCCGCATCGATCGCATAGTAGGTAAGAATCGCATCCGCCCCCGCACGCTTCATCGCGGTGAGCGATTCCAGCACCACTGCCTTCTCGTCCAGCCATCCATTCTGCGACGCCGCCTTCAGCATCGCGTACTCGCCGCTGACCTGATACACGAAGGTCGGCATGCCGAATGCGTCCTTCACGCGGCGAACGACGTCCAGATACGGCAGGCCCGGTTTCACCATCACCGCGTCGGCGCCTTCGTTGATGTCCAGCTCGACTTCGCGCAGTGCCTCGTCGCTGTTGGCGATGTCCATCTGGTAGGTGTGCTTGTTGCCCTTGCCGAGATTCGCCGACGAACCCACCGCATCGCGGAACGGGCCGTAGAACGCGGAAGCGTATTTCGCCGAATAGGCGAGGATGCGGGTGTGGATGTAGCCGGCGTCTTCCAGCGCATCGCGGATCGCGCCGATGCGGCCGTCCATCATGTCCGACGGCGCCACGAAATTCATGCCCGCTTCGGCCTGCGCCAGCGACATCTTGATCAGCGCCTCGACGGTGGGCTCGTTCATCACGTAGCCGCTCGCGTCGATCAGGCCGTCCTGGCCATGGGTGGTATACGGGTCCAGCGCGACATCGCCGATCAAGCCCAGCTCGGGGTACTTCGCCTTCAACGCGCGGGTGGCGCGGTGCATCAGGTTGTCCGGGTTCCACGCCTCGCTGGCATCGAGCGATTTCACATCGGCATCCGGCGAGGGGAACAGCGCCAGCGCCGGAATGCCCAGACGCACGCATTCACCGGCCAGTTTCAGCAGCTCGTCGATCGACAACCGATCCACGCCCGGCATCGACGGTACCGGCTCGCGCTGGCCTTCGCCCTCGATCACGAACGCGACCATGATCAGGTCGCTGGCCAGCAAGGTGTGCTCACGCATCAGCGCGCGGGAGAAGGCGTCGCGGCGCATGCGGCGCATGCGGATGGCGGGAAAGCTCATGGCGGATCCTGGCTGGTCGTATCCAGGCCATTTTAGGCCACAACGAAAGCCTGCGGCCGCGCTGCGACATTGCCTGCTTGCCTTGTCGCCACCAACCCAACATCGAGGACACCTTGCCGTAACGCTTCGGGATGCACCCTCCGCGCCACCACCCGCCGTTCCCCACCGGAGGAAGCCCATGAGCAAGACCAAGTCCACCGCCGCGACTTCCCACTGGCATTTGCCTGCCGGCGCCCGCTATCTGGGGCCGCATGGCCCGGACGAAACGCTAGACGTGACCTTGGTACTGCGGCGCAAGAGTCCGCTGAGTACGCCATTGACCCCGTCAGCATCATTCAGCGCCCGGCACGCCGATTTTGTAGCGCGCCACGGCGCCGATCCGGCCGACGTGGAACGACTGCGCAGCTTCAGCCGCCAGCACGGCCTGCGCGAACTGGCCTGCGAACCGGAACGACGCACGCTGCATCTGAGCGGCACGGTGCAGTCGCTGCAGCAAGCGTTCGGCGTGCAGCTGGGGCGCTACGAGCTGACGCCCGGCGGCACAACCTGCGTCTGCTGCGCGCAGGCACCCACCCTGCCCGACCCGGCGGTGATCGCCGTACTGGGACTGGACCGGCGCCCGGTCGCCCAGCCGCATTTCCGCATCGCACGAGCGCAGCCGAGCACGACCTACACACCGCCGCAGGTAGGCCAGCTGTACAACTTTCCCGCCGGCACCGACGGCAGCGGCCAGACCATTGCGATCATCGAGCTCGGCGGCGGTTACCGGCAGGCCGATCTGGACACCTACTTCAAGTCACTCGGCCTGGCGACGCCTTCGATCACTGCCGTTTCCGTCGACGGCGGCAGCAATACGCCCGGCGGCGCCGCGGACGCGGAAGTGATGCTGGACATCGAGATCTGCGGTTCGCTGGCTCCGGCAGCCACGCTGGCGGTCTATTTCGCCCCGAATACCGATCAGGGTTTCTACAATGCGATCTCGCAGGCCGCGCACAGCAGCAGCCAGCCGGCCACGGCGATGTCGATCAGCTGGGGCGCCCCCGAGGACGGCTGGAGTACGGCATCGCGCAATGCCATGGAAACCGCGCTGGAGGACGCCGCCGCACTCGGCGTGACGGTGACCGTGGCCTCGGGCGACAACGGCTCCAGCGACGGCGAGAGCGATGGGCAGCCCCATGTGGATTTCCCTGCCTCCAGTCCATCGGTGCTGGCCTGCGGCGGTACCGAGCTGGTCGGCAGCGGCAGCAAGATCAGCAGTGAAGTGGTGTGGAATGAGACCGCCGGCAACGAAGGCGCCACCGGCGGCGGTGTCAGTACCGTGTTCGCGCTGCCCACCTGGCAGGCGAATGCGGGCGTGCCGGCGGCAGCGGGCGGCTTCGTCGGTCGCGGCGTGCCGGATATTGCCGGCAACGCGGATCCGCTCACCGGCTACGCCGTGCGGGTGGACGGCCAGGACGAGGTGATCGGTGGCACCAGCGCGGTCGCGCCGTTGTGGGCCGCGCTGGTGGCCCGTCTCAACCAGCAGCTCGGCCATTCGCTGGGTGCCGCGAATGCCGCCCTGTATCGCGCCAGCAGCAAGGTGTTCCGCGATATCACCCAGGGCAACAATGGCAGCTACGTAGCAGGTAAGGGCTGGGACGCCTGCACCGGACTGGGGAGTCCGGACGGACAAGCCTTGTTCGGCGCCTTGCGGGCGGGGCCGGGCGCCCCACCACCCAAGCATAAGGGCCACAAGCCCAAGCATGGGGGCCACAAGCCACCTGCCAAGGGCGGCAAGCACGTGAGCAAACCGTAGGACCTCCCGGCACGCGCACAGCGGCCCGGCATGCCGGATGCGACCGGTGCTGGACGCTGGCCCGCATTCACGGCAGGCTTGCTGTTTTCCGTATCACCCGATGGAGCACCGATGCGCGTTACCGCCCCCACCCTGCTGGTCGATCTCGGCGGCACCAATGTCCGCTTCGGCGTGGCGGATCCATCGCGCGACAGGCCGTTGCTGCCCGACAGCATCAGGCGCTACCGCGTGGCCGAGCACGATTCGCTGGTCTCCACCGCGAAGCAATATCTCGCCGATACCGGCTTGCAGGTGAGCCGCGCCATCGTGGCCGCGGCTGGGCGCATCGTCGACGGCGAGACCGTCAAGGTCACCAACAATCCGTGGGCGATCTCGGCTCATCAAACCGCCACCGCGCTGGGTCTGGAATACGTACACCTGGTCAACGATTTCGCCGCGCAGAGCATGGCGGTGACACTGCTGCACGGCGACGATCTGGTCGACGTGGGCACGGTGCCGCGCCCGGTGGTCGGTGCCGAGGACGAGCAGACCTTCGCCATCGTCGGCCCGGGCACCGGCCTCGGCGTCGGCGGCCTGCTGGTACGCGGCGGCCATTGCAGCGTGCTGCAGACCGAGGGCGGTCACGCCGGCTTCGCTGCCCATTCGCCCGAGGACATCGCGATCCTCAATTATCTCAACCAGAAGTACGGGCGCGTGTCCAACGAGCGGCTGATCTGCGGCCAGGGCCTGGTGAATCTCTACGACGCGATTTGCCACATCGTCGGAGCCCAACCCGAGGACCTCAAGCCCGAGGACATCACCGCCCGCGCCAAGGTCGACGGCTGTCCGCTGTGCACCCGCACGGTGGAAACCTTCGCCGGCATCTTCGGCAGCGTCGCCGGCGACCTGGTGCTCACGCTGGGCGCCTGGAACGGGGTCTACCTCACCGGCGGACTGATCCCGATCCTGCTGCCCTGGCTGGAACGCGGACGCTTCCGCGAGCGCTTCGAGGCGAAGGGCCGCTTCCGCGACATCATGGAAAAGGTACCGACTCAGGCGATCATGAATCCCGAACCGGGCCTGCTCGGCGCCGCGGCGCTGGCGGTGATGGAATCGGGTCGGTCGCTGCTGCCGCAGCGATAGCCTGCCGCGACGCTACGGGCCGGCGCGAATCCTTTCGATGGAATGCGGGGACTGCGTATGCCGTACACCACCATCTTCCGTCTGCTGTTGCTGCTGGCGCTGCCATTCACCGCGCTGGCAGCGCAATCGCCGGATGCCGGTGTCACCCGCAACCCGACGCTGGCCATACCGACCAAGCCGATCACCACGCGCGCGGAGCTGGATGTCTACCTGCGCGACACGCCATCGGCAAACTCGCCGCTGAGCTGGCTTACGCCCGGCGCACAACGTCGATTCCTCGACAGCCTGGTGTTCCAGGAGCGTGGGCTTGGCGGCATGAACCTTGAGGACCTGCGCTACGAACTCACCCGCCAGCGGGCCTATGTCCTGCTGCAACTGTTTGGCGCGCAAAGCTATGCGCTGGACCTGGATGCCCGCAGCACCCCGCGCCCGGCCACCGGCGACCAGGCGAGCACACTGGAACCCGCCTACGACCAGTGGCTGAGCGCCTCCGGGCAGGCCGCTGGAAACGCCGGATCGGCGCTGGCGATCTCGCACAGCTATGCCGCGGGGTTTGCGCCCGAACAGACCAACGCACGCATGCATTCGCTCGGCGACCGCGACGTGGAGCTGCTGTTCCGCGCCGCGACGCTGGCGTTCCATGCCACCGGCCAGCCGGATTACCTCGCCGACATGCGCCGCGACTTCGCCGAACTGGAACGCCGCCATGAGGTCGACCGTCCACATGCCAGCGATCTCTATGATGCGCTGCTGGCCGCCCATCACAGCGACGAAGCCCGCACGGTGCTCGCCGCTCACCCCTCGATCGAACGTCGCCCGCCGCCACTGATGCGCACGTTCAATCGTATCCGCGACAACCAGCCCAGCCTGTGGATAGCCATGCTGGACACACACAAACGCGAGCTGGTGCGTTTCCGCTTCAATATCCGCGCCCCTGCGCAGGTCATCGTGCTGGCCTCGACCGGCTGCCATTTCTCCGCGGACGCCGCGCGCGACATCGAAGCCGATCCATTGTTGCGCGACCTGTTCCGCGGATATGCGCAATGGGTAGCGTCCGCCAGCGAGGTCACCGCCTTCGATGCCGTGCGCGACTGGAACCAGGCGCATCCCGCCTTGCGGCTCGGTATTGCCTACGACAATGCCACCTTGCCGATGGTCGAGCGTTTCGACACCCCCACGTTCTACTTCCTCGATCATGGCGCCGTCGTCGACACGGTGATCGGCTGGCCAGCGGGCGGCAATCTCGATGCGCTCCGGCGCGGGTTGCGCAAGATCAATCTGCTGCATTGATGCGATTTCCCGGAGAATCCTTATGCCCCGCAACGACACCGCCTTCCTGTTCGACCTCGACGGCACCCTGGTCGACAGCGTGTACCAGCATGTGCTGGCGTGGAAGGAAGCGCTGGACAAGGAAGGCGTGGAGCTGTCGGTGTGGCGCATCCATCGCAAGATCGGCATGAGCGGCGGCCTGTTCGCGAATATCCTGCTGCGCGAGACCGGGCTGGAGATCACCGCGGAGCGACTGGCACGGCTGCGCGAATGGCATGCCGAGGCGTTCAACCGGCAGCACACACAGGGCTCGGTACGGCCCCTGCCGGGAGCGCGCGAGCTGCTGGCCTACCTGACCGCGCAAGACATCCCCTGGGCGATCGCCACCAGCGGGCGTATGCAGACCGCAGCGCACAATCTCGAAGCACTGGGTGTCGACCCGTCGAAGATACCGGTGGTGACGCGCGACCAGGTGCGTCATGCCAAGCCCGATCCGGATCTGTTTCTCGCCGCCGCTGCGCGACTGGGCGTCGACATCCATCATTCGCTGGTGATCGGCGACAGCGTGTGGGACATGCTCGCCGCACAGCGTGCCCGTGCGCTCGGCGTGGGTCTGCTCTCCGGCGGCTACGGGCTGGCGGAGCTGCAGCAGTCGGGCGCGTTCCGCGTGTACGACGATCCTGCCGACCTGCTGCGAAATATCGACGAGGTTGCCGCGCGCGACTGAGCGGATTCCCTGCGCGGCGTGAGCGCCTTCACTGCAGGACCTGAATGATGTTTGCCGGCATCATGAAAAATTAATCCCCCGCGTGCGCACAGACGATAGGCTCCCGAGCAATCGCCCACGGAGCTACTCATGCGCCGACTCGTCGCCAGTCTCCCGCTTGCCCTGCTGCTCGCCGCGTGCTCGCCCACGCCGACGCCGTCGCAACCTGCGACTGGCCAAGCCGCGCCAGCCAATGCCGCGCTAGGCTCTGCCGAATGGTACGCATGGGTCGATCAATCGCTGGGTATCGACGAACAGGGTCCGCAGCGCGGTTCGGCCGAATGGAATCAGGCCGTGCAGAACAAGCTGGGGCAGGAAGCGCCGCAATCGAAACCGGGCTCGCCGCAATGGCAGCAATCCGTCGACGCGTTGCTGCGCACGCGCATGCCGCCGTCGTCTTGAGCGATGCGTTGAACTGACAACGTACGAAGTCGTCAGCCCGGTGCCAGCAAGGTATCCAGGTCGACCTGATCGAAACTGAGTTTTTCGCGGCTGCCGCCACCTTCCAGCACGGCCGCGGCCAGTTCGGCCTTGCGCGCTTTCAGCTCTTCGATGCGCTCTTCCACCGTGCCGCTGGTGATCAGGCGGAACACGAATACCGGCTTGTCCTGGCCGATGCGATGGGCACGGTCGCTGGCCTGGGCCTCGGCAGCCGGGTTCCACCACGGGTCGTAGTGGATCACGGTGTCGGCCGCCGTGAGGTTGAGGCCCACGCCGCCGGCCTTCAGCGACAGCAGGAACAACGGTACCTCGCCGTTCTGGAAACGCTGCACCGGTTCGGCGCGATCACGCGTCTCGCCAGTGAGGGTCACATAGCGGATGCGCCGGCGATCGAGCTCGGCCGCGATCAGCTTCAGCATGCCGGTGAATTGCGAGAACAGCAGCACCTTGCGGCCTTCGTCGAGCAGCGCCGGCAGCATGTCCATCAGCAGTTCGAACTTGGCCGATTCGTGCACGCCGCGCGCCACTTCGAGTTTCACCAGCCGCGGATCGCAGCAGACCTGGCGCAGCTTGAGCAGCGCATCGAGCACCACGATGCCGGAGTGCGCGATGCCGCGCTGGGCGATCACCTCGCGCAATTCCTCCGCCAGCGACAGGCGCAGGCCTTCGTACAGTTCGCGCTGGCGACCTTCCAGCACCACCCGGCGGGTGATCTCGGTCTTCGGCGGCAACTCCTTGGCCACCTGCGCCTTGGTCCGGCGCAGGATGAAGGGCGCCAGGCGCAGGTTGAGCCGCTGCTGGCATTCCTCGTCGTGCTGCTTCTCGATCGGCACGCGGTAGAAGCGGCGGAATGCGCCTTCGTCGCCAAGCAGGCCAGGCACCGCCAGATCGATCTGCGACCACAACTCGCCCAGGTGGTTTTCCAGCGGCGTACCGGTGAGGCAGACGTAGCGCGGCGTGCGCAGGCTGAGCAGCGCGCGGCGCGCCTGCGTACGCGGGTTCTTCACCTGCTGCGCCTCGTCCAGCACGATCAGCGCAAAGGATTGCTTTCTCAAAGTGACCACGTCGCGCGGCAGCAGCGCGTAACTGGTCAGCACGATGTCCTGCGCGCCGAGCTGGGCGAATTCTTCGGCCCGTTGCGGGCCGTGCAAGGTCAATACATGCAGCATCGGGGCGAAGCGCGTGATCTCCGATTGCCAGTTCGGAATCAGGCTGGTCGGCACCACGATCAACGCCGGCTGGGTCAGTGCGCCGCTCTGTTTCAGCGACAGCAGATGGGTGATCAGCTGCAGCGTCTTGCCCAGGCCCATGTCGTCGGCCAGTACGCCGCCGACGCCGGCTTCGGCCAATGCGTTCAACCAGCGCAGACCCTCGCGCTGGTACGGCCGCATCTCCACCGTGAGCCCTTCCGGCACCGCATCGCTGGCACGCTCGGCGGCATCGCGCAGGCGCGCGGCGAAACCGAGCAGCGGCTCGGCCGCTTCCAGCGTGCTGCCGCGGGGCATCGCCGCGACGAGCTCCTCCAGCCGGCCGGCCTGCACTCGCGGCAGATGGAGCTTCTTGCGCGGCTTCTCCAGATATTCGGCCAGCGGTGCCAGCAGGCCGCGCAGCTCCTTCAGCCGCACCGGCACGCGGCGGCGCGCATCGACCGGCGCGTACCACACTGCGTCTTCCGGCTCGTTCGGCGCGGGACGCAGGTTCAACTGATGCTCGGCCAGCGCCTGCGCCACCGCGGGCAACAGGTTATGCCGCTGGCCATCGAGCTCGATGCCGATTTCCAGGTCGAACGCATGATCGTCGGCGTCTTCCACCGCCTGGCCATACCAGCGCACCGGGCCTTCCAGTACTTCGAACGGAAAGCTCGGTGCGTACTCGACCTGGAAATTTTCCTGTTCGAGCTTCGGCCGCAGAGCCAGCCAGCGTGCCGGCGTGTTGACTTCCAGCGCCCCGGCGTAACCGGTGCCGGGAAACAGCCAGGCATCCTCGGGCAAGGTCTCGGCTACGTCCCACGGCAGGCCTTCGGTGTCCACGCCAGGGGTGAGGCCGGCGCGTTCGAGCTGCTCCATCGCCGACAATTCTTCGGCGCGGCGGCGGGTGATCTCGACCAGCTGGCCGTTGCGCACGCGGCGAACCAGTGGCTCGCCGCCGCGGCCGGGCAAGCGTTCACCGGCGTAGTCGAACGCCAGCCGCGCATAGCCCAGGGGCGGTGTGCCGGCAGCCAGCCGGGCATGCCGGGTCAGCGCGTGCATGGTCAGCACCGGCTTCGGCGCCAGCTCCGAGCGACGCACCTCGCCGAACACCTGCGGCAACGGCACCCGCGTGGCCAGCCGGCTGCCCGGCAGGCGATTGCGCAGGCGGCGGCCGTGCTCGTGTTTCAGCGGCGGCAGATCCAGCCAGTGGGTTTCCTCGGCCGCGGCATCGAACAAGCCCACGGTGGCACGCTCGGCGTCGAGATACCAAAGGCCATCGATGCGCAGCAGGCGCTGGCTGTGCGGCAGCAAGGGCAGCAGACGCTGACTGCCGTCCGGTTCCATCTGCCAATGCCAGTTGAGCTGGTGCGACTTGCCGCGCGACAGCCGCAACCCGGCCAGGCCGCCCAGAAAACACGGTGCGGTATCGAGGATCTCGGCGAGCAAGGTATCGCCGACATGGCCGCTGAGGCGTGCATAGCTGCGGGTTTTGCGCACGTTCTGCGGCAATCCGAGCATGGTGGCGGCGAGGCGTTGTTCGTGCGGCTGCAGCGGCGACTGCGCCAGGTGCCGGCTGTCCAGCGGTACCGGTCGCACGTAGCGGCCGTGTTCGGCCACCGTCAGCAGTACCGGTGCCGCATCCAGCCGGGCAAATGCGGCGCCTTCTTCCGGCATCACTTCCAGAAAGAAACCGAGCACGCCATGGTCATCGGTCACCACTGGCTTGGGCGCAGCGAGCAGCCGTCGCCACGCCTGCGGCAAGGCTTCGTCCTCGCCGACTGGCCCTGTGCCGGCGTGCTGTTTCTCGTCCGGTTGCTGCATGCGCATGCGATCCGTGGCGACAACCAAAACGTTGAGCTTAGCAGCGCAGAGGCGAGTTGCGATGGTCGTCGTGCATGCGGATCGAGGAACCCGCATCGCGACCGGAAAGGGATTCAGGCGGTGCCGAACAGACCTTGCGGATATTCCGGCTTCTGCTCGCGCGCCATCAACGCCTTGAGCCCTTCGACCGGGGTGACCTCGCCGTGCAGCACGGCGCGCACGCCGGCACTGATCGGCAGGTCCAGCCCGTGCTTGTCGGCCAGCCGCGCCACTTCGTCAGCGCTGAGAATGCTCTCCACCACCTGACCGATCTGCCGTACCGCTTCATCGATCGCCACGCCTTGGCCCAGCGCAAGACCGAGCCGCCGGTTGCGCGACAGGTCGCCGGTGCAGGTCAGCACCAGATCGCCGAGGCCGGACAGGCCGATCAGCGTCTCCGGTCGCGCGCCGAGCGCCACGCCGAGGCGCAGCATCTCGTTCATGCCGCGGGTGATCAGGCCGGCGCGGGCGTTCAGGCCCAGCTGCATGCCATCGGCGATGCCGGTGGCCACCGCCAGAACGTTCTTCATCGCGCCGCCGAGTTCGGCACCCAGCATGTCGCCGCCGGAATACGCGCGCAGATTCGGCGCGTGCAGAAGGCTGGCCAGCTGCTGAGCGAACGCCGCGTCGTCCGAATGCACGGTGACCGCGCTGGGCAGGCCGGCCGCCACTTCCTTCGCGAACGACGGGCCGGTGACCACCGCCGCGGCGCGGCCGGGCAGCTGTTCGGCCACCAGTTCATGCAGGAAACGCCCGGTACCCGGTTCGAAGCCCTTGGTCGCCCATGCGATCGCGGTGTTGGCGTCGAGCAGCGGCGCCAGTTCGACCAGCATCGAGGAGAACGCATGGCTGGGCACCACGATCAGCACGATGTCCGCACCGCGCACCGCGCTGGCCAGATCGCTTTCGTAGCCCAGCTCCAGCGGCAGTTCGATGTCCGGCAGATAGCGCTGGTTGCAACGACTCGCCGCGATCGCCGCCAATGCCGCGCGGTCACGTCCCCACAATCGGGTCGGCACACCGTTGCGCGCGGTCAATGCCGCCAGCGCCGTGCCCCAGGAGCCGGCGCCGAGAACGGTCAGCTTCGGGTTTTCAACCATGCCGTCAACTCAGCTGTTGAGCGTGGCCGGGACCTCGTCGCCACCCATGGCGCGACGCTGCTGCTCGGCGAACAGTGCGTCGAAATTGATCGGCTGCAGCAGGAACGGCGGGAAACCCCCTTCCAGCACCAGCGAGGAAATCACCTGGCGGGCATACGGAAACAGCAGGTTCGGGCAATAGCTGCCGATGATCCCGGCATGATCCATCTCGTTGAAGCCGGCGATGCCGAACAGGCCGGCCTGCTCCACTTCGGCCAGATAGGCGGTGCGCTGGCCGACAGTGCACGTCAGCGTGAGGCTGAGCACCACTTCATACAGGCTGTTGCCCAGATCGGTGGCCTTCTGACCCAGGTTCAGCTGCACCTGCGGCTGATCCTGCCCGTCGATTTCCTGGAAGATCTGCGGCGCATTCGGCGCCTCGAAGGAAACATCCTTCACATAGATCTTCTGCATCACCAGCTGCGGCTGACTGGCCTGGCCGCTGGCCTGGTCGTTGGTGATTTCTTGCGCCATCGGGAGTTCCTCGGGGTCTTGTCAGGTCGAAAAAGAGGTCGATTGTTCCATACATCCCCTCGGCACGCACGCTGGACGACGACGGGTCGTGCGGAACAGATTGCGCACAGCCTTGTTTTTCTGCGAGAATACGCGGCTCGCCTCGATCGACCCGGTGTTTCCGGGCAGTCCGCCACGCGGTACGGACCTCACGATCATGCGTGGCAACAACCTCCAGCATCGCGTGGCGCATAGCGCCGCTGGGCCGATGTCACCCTGGCTAACGGGTGTTTACCGACTTTCAAAGCCCCGGCTTCTGAAGTCATTCAACGGAGGTCGTCATGGCCCGTGTATGTCAAGTCACCGGTAAGGGTGTGCAGAGCGGCAACAACGTCTCGCACGCCAACAACCGTACCCGTCGCCGCTGGTTGCCGAACCTGCATGAGCGTCGCTTCTGGGTCGCCAGCGAAAACCGCTGGATCAAGCTGCGTGTGTCCAACAACGCCTTGCGCACGATCGACAAGAATGGCATCGAAGCCGTGATTGCCGAGATGCGCGCCCGCGGCGACAAGGTCTGAGGATCAAACCATGGCAAACAAGACCCAAGACAAGATCCGCATGATCTCCTCGGCCGGCACCGGCCACTTCTACACCACGCAGAAGAACAAGAAGAACACGCCGGAAAAGTTCGAGTTCAAGAAGTACGATCCGGTCGTGCGCAAACACGTGATCTACAAGGAAGGCAAGATCAAGTGACGTTCTGGCGCGTTCGCACATAGCGCGAACGCCTCTGCCAGAACGTCATCCCGGCGAAGGCCGGGATCCAGTGAGACTCCCAAAAACCCGCCTTCATGGCGGGTTTTTTCTTATCCGCACTAAACCCGTTCGCGCATAACGCAGGTTTTTCTCCAGGCGATCGCTTGCCTGCCCGGCAGCCGCCCCGCATCATCTCCAAATGACCTCCACTGCCCTGTTCCCAGGCCTGCTGGGCGACGACATCTGGCGCCAGTTGCCGGATGTCGTACAAGCCATGCATGGAGCCGCCCCACTTCTACGGGCGAAGGGCCTGGCCAACGTCACTGGCGCCGACCATTTTCCCGCGCGCTGCCTGCGCCGCCTGCTCGGCCTACCCTCACCGGGTCCGCAGCAGGCGCTGGTTCTGACCATCGAGCGTCGCGGCACACGCGAGGTGTGGACCCGCCGCTTCACCAGCCGGCGGATGCAGTCCGTACTCGGTCGCCGTTCCGGCTCACCGCTGCTGTATGAACGGCTGAGGCTGGCCACGCTGGGCTTCGCACTGCAGCGCGATGGTGACGCCATCGACTGGCAATTACGCAGCGTGCATGTGCTCGGCGTGCCGCTGCCGCGCGCACTGCGTGGCAAGGTACTGTCACGCAGCGGCTTCCGCGACGGACGCTACCACTTCAGCGTCGCCGTGCAGCTGCCGTTGCTGGGCGAGCTGATCGGTTATCAGGGTTGGCTGGAATCGCTGCCGCATGGCCACTGAATCCACTGCACCCGTCATCGTGTTCGACGGCGTCTGCCTGTTGTGCAGCCGCTGGGTGGGCTTTCTGCTGAAGCACGATAGCGCGGCACGCTACCGCTTTGCATCGATGCAATCGGACAGCGGCCGCGCTTTGCTGCTGGAGCACGGGCTGGATCCGGATTCACCGCCGTCCTTCCTGCTGGTGGAAGACGGCCGCGGATATACCGACAGCGACGCGATCGCCCGCGTGCTGCATGGGCTGGATCGCCGCCGTTGGCGCTGGCTGAGCCACGGCATGCTGCTCGTTCCGCGCTGGCTGCGCGATCCGCTGTATCGCTTCGTGGCCCGTCATCGCTATCGCATCTTCGGACAGAGCCGCAGCTGTTTCGTGCCAACGCCGGAACAGCACGAACGTTTCATGCGGTGAAGGTTTCAAGCCTGTTCTCGGTCGCGAACCCCACGCCGTCACCGTGCCGCGCATTCGGTGTCGGCGGAGTTGGCGGGTGCCTGCGTCGATCAACGGCACACGCCAAGCCATCCGCCCCTCGGCCGGTGAAATCCCTTAAAAACAAAACCCGCAATCCGGCGGGTTTTGCTGGTGCATGTACTTTCGCTGCGGCGGTCAGGCGGCTGTCGCGACAGTGTAGCCCTTGAGCCGCTGAGCGAATTCCTGCAGGGCGCGAATGCCGCTTTCCTCGGCTTCGTGGATCCACTGCTGCAATCCCTTCAGCGCCTGGTCGGCACCGCGCTGCTCCATCAGCGCCGCGAGGCGGTTACGGAAATCGCACACGATGTTGAGCGTGGGACGCTTGGCCAGCATGGCCTGCAGTTTCGCGCTGCCTTCGTGGTCCAGCCAGCGGCCGCCGTCGGCAAGCGCCAGGCGCATGCGGCGCGGCACGGCTTTCAGGCTCTCGCCGGCGTGCTGGGCTTCGTCGCGCAGGGTCGGCATGATCACGCCGCGATAGAAGTCGGTCATTGCCTGGAAACGATGGGTCAGCACGGCCTTCAGCGTCTCGGCGTCGGGCAGGCGCACATTCGGGCGTACGTCCAGCGACGGCGCCACGCGCAGCACCTTGGCCAGACCCACCGCGCGCAGGCCGCAGATCGCCGCCCAGCCGATGTCGAACTCCCACTTGCGCAGCGCGAACTTGGCTGAGCTCGGGAAGGCATGATGATTGTTGTGCAGCTCTTCACCGCCGATCCAGAAACCCCACGGGATCAGGTTGCGCGCGGTGTCGGCGCTCTCGAAATTGCGGTAGCCGGCCCAGTGGCCGATACCGTTGACGAAACCGGCGGCCCAGAACGGGATCCACACCATCTGCACGGCCCACAATGCGGCGCCGATCACGCCGAACAGCGCGATGCTGATCAGCAGCATCAGGGTCGGACCCCAGTACGGATGCGCGCCATAGACCTTGTGCTCGACCCAGTCGTCCGGCGTACCGCGGCCGTACTGTTCCATGTCCTGCTTCGACTCGCAGGCATCGCGGTACAGCGACACGCCGTCCCAGAACACCTTCTTGATGCCGTAGATCATCGGGCTGTGCGGATCTTCCTCGGTCTCGACCTTGGCGTGATGCTTGCGATGCACCGCCACCCACTCGCGGGTGACCATGCCGGTGGTGAGCCAACCCCAGAAACGAAAAAAGTGCGCCAGCACCGGGTGGAAATCCACGCCGCGATGGGTCTGGCTGCGATGCAGGTACAGCGTCACCGTGAAGATGGTGAGCTGGGTCACGATCAGCATATAGATCACGATCTGCCCCCAGCTTGCGCTGGTAAGACCGTGGTTCAGGAAATTGAGCACTGCATCGAGCATGGAAAGCACCGGGGTAAGGGACAAATTCAGTCTAGTCGAGGGGTTTCCATACCCGCCAGCATGGCATGGCCCACAAGAATAACAGGCAGTCAAGAGGGAGAAGCTAATCGGACGTTAGTAACCCGACATTAGTTCGCATGTGTGGCAATCACCTGTTGTCTAACCATGGGGGCGCCATGACAATCAGGCAATGACCTTGCCAACTGACGCATCTGTGGTCCCCATGCTGCAATTGAACCAGCTCAGCCGCCGCCGCGCCGGCCGGCCGGCCGTGCAGAATCTGAGCCTGGCCTTGTCACCGGGCCAGGTGCTGGGCCTGCTGGGCGTCAACGGCGCCGGCAAATCGACCACCTTGTCGATGATTGCCGGCGCGCTGCGACCGGACAGCGGCAGCATCAAACTGAACGGCGAGGATTTTCTGGAACGCCCCGAACTGGCGCGCCAGCTGATCGGCTGGCTGCCCGAACGTGCCCCGCTGTGGCCGGAACTGACCGTGAGCGAGCATCTGGACGCGCACGGTCAGTTGCGCGGCTTGCATGGCGCGGCGCTGAGGCAGGCACGTTCGGCGATTATCGAGCGACTGGAACTGCAACCGCTGGCGCGGCGCCTGGCCGGCGTTCTGTCGCAAGGCCAACGCCAACGGTTGGGATTGGCTTGTGCGCTGCTGCACCGTCCCGCCCTGCTGGTACTGGACGAACCGGCCAACGCACTCGATCCGGTGCAGGTCGCCGCGTTGCGCGCGCTGATCCGCGAACAGTCTGCCGCCGGCACCGCTGTGATTCTTTCCACCCACCTGCTGACCGAAGTCACCGCCGTCTGCGATCGCGTAGCCATCCTGCATGAGGGCACGCTGCGCCACGACGGCGCCGTGCACAGCGACGATCACGCGGCGCTGGAGCGGACCTTCTTCGAGATTGCGATGAACGGCAACACCCTTCCGGCGCGCGCCGCATGAGCCTCCTGGCCGTGACACGACTGGAGTGGCGCCGAATGCTGGTGCGGCCGCTGGCCTGGGTGCTGGCCGCGCTGACGCTGGCATGGCTGGGGTGGAACTTCACCTTGCTGCTGGGTGGTTTCCTGGCTGGACAGATCCAGAACGCGGCGCGGCCTGACGGCCCCGGTTTCATCGATCTGGTGGGCGTACCGCTGCTTGGCCAGCTCGCCCAGCTGGCGTTCCTGGTGGTGCCGCTGCTGACCATGTCGGTCATCGCCGGTGAACGCCGCAATGGCACCTTGCCGCTGCTGTTCGCCGCCGGCGTACCCGCTTCGCGCATTGTGCTGGGCAAGTATCTGGCGGTGCTTGGCTGGCTATTGCTGTGGCTGCTGTTGACGTTGGCGATGCCGCTGGCGCTGGCCCATGCCACCCATATCGACTGGGGCAAGCTGGCCGCCGCCACGCTGGGCCTCGCGCTGATGCTGGCCGCACTGGCCGCAGCGGGCGTGGCCTGCTCGACCTTCGCGTCGCACCCGGCGATCGCCGCCGCTGCCTCCTTGATCCTCGCGTTGGCGCTGTGGAGCGTGAACCTCGGCGCGCAGATGGCCGGCATCAATGGCGGCGCGATCAACTGGATGGCGATGAGCACGCACCTGCAGCCGCTGCTGCGTGGGCTGGTATCGAGCACCGACATCGTGTGGTTCGTGTTGCTGATCGTGCTGGCGCTGGCGCTGGCCACGCGCCGGCTGAGCGCCGACAGGGAGCGTGGCTGATGCGCCTTCTATTCAGACGTCTGGACGGCTGGCTGTTCGCACTGCTGTTGTTGCTGGCGGCCGCTGCCATCGGCTACCTGAGCACGCGCTACGCACGCGAGGCCGACTGGACCGCGAACGGCCGCGCCAGCCTGTCGACCGAAAGCCGCGCCGTGCTGGCCCAGCTGACCGGCCCGGTGGACATCGTCAGCTACGCGAGCCCGCAGGGCGACCTGCGCCAGACCGTGGCTGGCTTCCTGCGGCGCTATCAGGCGGTGAAACCGGATCTCGGCCTGCGTTTCGTCGACCCGCAGCTCGATCCGGCCAAGATGCGCGAACTGGGCATCACGGTCGATGGCGCGCTGATCCTGCATTACAAGGATCGCGAGCAGCGGCTGGACGAACTGTCCGAACGCAGTCTCACCAATGCGCTGGAACGACTGATACGCGGCAGCGATCGCATCGTCGCGTTCGTCAGCGGCGACGGCGAGCGCCGTGCCGACGGCCAGGCGAATGCCGATCTCGGCACCTTCATCAGCCAACTGGAAGCGCGCGGCATGCGCGCGGTACCGCTGAACTTCGCCCAGGTCAGTACGGTGCCCGAACACACCGACCTGATCGTGCTGGCCAGCCCTACCCTGGCGTTGGCGCCGGGAGCCGTGCAGGCATTGGTCAGCTACGTGCAGAACGGCGGCAACCTGCTGTGGCTGACCGAGCCGGCGAACGACGACCTCGGCCTCAAGCCACTGGCCGACGCTCTCGGCGTGCACGTGCTGCCCGGTGTCTTGGTCGATGGCGGTGGCACGGCGCTGGGTCTGCATGATCCGCGCATGATCGCGCGTGGCGATTACCCGCCGCAGGCGATTACCCAGGGCTTCACGCTGACTACGCTGTTTCCGCAGGTGTCCGCGCTGGCCCAAGTGGCGCAGGCTGGCTGGGCGATCAAACCGTTCCTGCGCTCCGGCGCGCAGAGCTGGACCGAATTCCAGCCGATCGACAACGACAAGCCTTCGAACATCCGTTTCGACGCGAGCGCCGGCGAACTCAAGGGACCGCTGGACTTCGGCTTCGCACTGAGCCGGCTGTCGCCGAGCCCGGACAAGAGCGAGCAGCGCGCGGTAGTGATCGGCGACGGCGATTTTCTGTCCAATACTTTTCTCGGCAACGGCGGCAATCGCGCACTGGGCGAGCGCGTGTTCGACTGGCTGCTGGGCGACGACAAGCTGGTCAACCTGCCGCCACGCGGCGCACCGGACCGGCTGCTGCAGATTACACAGGCCGAATTGAACACGATCAGCTTCAGTTTCCTGATCGCTCTACCCTTGCTGCTGCTGCTGATCGGCGGCTTGATCGTGTGGCGCCGGCGGCGTCGCTGAACGATGAAACGCGCCACCCGCCAGCGCCTGATCCTGCTGCTCGCCGTGCTGGCGCTGCTGATGTTGGCCGGCTGGCAACTGCAGCGCGATGCGCGCAACGAAACTGGGCCGCTCACGTCGATCGATCCAGCCAGCGTCAGCCACATCACGCTGACCTTGCCTGGCACACCCGCCATGCACTATGAAAAACGCGAGGCTCACTGGTGGCGTATCGACGGCACCCCGGCACGCGCCAACGATGCGCGGCTCGGCGATCTGGCCGATACCGCCGCGGCGCATGTGCTCAGCTGGCGGCCGGCCAGTGATTTCGATCCTGCGAAAATCGGGCTGGCGCCGCCGAAGGCCGTGCTCGATCTGGATGGCCAGACGCTGGAGTTCGGCGAAGCGTCGGTGACCGGTCCGCAGCACTACGTTCGCGTCGGCCAGCGCATTGCGCTGGTGTCGGCGCGCTACACGCCGCGATCGCCGGCCACCCAGACCACGGAGCTGCACTGACTGCGGAAGCCTGTGGGACGATGGCGCCTTCATCACGCCAGAACGCGTATCCCGGCATGCTGGGCATTGCCATCTTCACTGGTCTAGCAACGGTTATTGTTAAGGAGTGGATCGAGATGAGTCAGCAAGCAATCGGCGTGATCGGCATGGCCGTGATGGGCAAGAACCTCGCACTCAATATCGAGAGCCGCGGTCACGCGGTATCCATCTTCAACCGCAGCAGGGCGAAAACCGACGAAGTCATCGCCGAACACGGCGACAAACGCCTGGTGCCCGCATACACGCTGCAGGAATTCGTCGACTCGCTGGAAAAGCCGCGGCGCATCCTGCTGATGGTGAAGGCCGGCGAGCCGACTGACGATACGATCGAACAGCTCAAGCCGCTGCTGGACAAGGGCGACATCCTGATCGACGGCGGCAACACGAATTTCAAGGACACCATCCGGCGCAACCAGGAGCTGGCCAAGGCCGGCTTGCACTTCATCGGCACCGGCGTCTCCGGCGGCGAGGAAGGCGCGCTGCACGGCCCCTCGATCATGCCCGGTGGCCCGCGCGACGCGTATGACCTCGTGGCGCCGATCCTCACCGAAATTGCTGCGCGCGCGAAGGACGGCACCCCATGCGTGGCCTACATGGGCCCGGACGGCGCCGGTCATTACGTGAAGATGGTGCACAACGGCATCGAGTACGGCGACATGCAGCTGATCGCCGAAAGCTACGCCGTGCTCAAGCACGTGCTGGGCCTGTCCAATAGCGAACTGGCCGGCGTCTACCGCGACTGGAACGCTGGCGAACTGGACAGCTACCTGATCGAAATCACCGCGAAAATCTTCGGCAAAAAGGACGAGAAGACCGGCAAGGATCTGGTCGACGTCATTCTCGATCGCGCCGCGCAGAAAGGCACCGGCAAATGGACCAGCCAGAGCGCGCTCGACCTCGGCGTGCCGTTGCCGCTGATTACCGAATCGGTGTTCGCCCGCGTGTTGTCCTCGCTGAAGGACGAACGCGTCGCCGCCAGCAAGCAGCTGGCCGGCCCGCAGACGAAGGCATTCGACGGCAAACGCGATGCCTTCATCGCCGCGGTGGGCCGTGCGCTGTACCTCAGCAAGATCGTGTCCTACGCGCAGGGCTTCGCCCAGCTGCGCGCGGCCTCCGACGAATACGACTGGAACCTCGACTACGGCACGATCGCGCAGATATGGCGCGGCGGCTGCATCATCCGCGCGCGCTTCCTGCAGAACATCACCGACGCCTACGCCAAGGACAGCTCGCTGGCCAACCTGCTGCTGGCGCCGTACTTCCGCGACATCGCCGCCGAGTACCAGTCGTCGTTGCGCGACGTAGTCTGCGCGGCCATCGCCGCGGGTGTTGCGGTGCCGTGTTTCTCCTCGGCCATCGCCTACTACGACGGTTACCGCAGCGAACGCCTGCCGGCCAACCTGCTGCAGGCGCAGCGTGATTTCTTCGGTGCGCACACCTTCGAGCGAGTCGACGAAAAGGGCAGCTTCCACGAGGAATGGAACTGACTCCGCGTGCCTGAGCTTCCCGAAGTCGAAACCACCCGCCGCGGCATCGCGCCTTATCTGATCGGCCGACGCGTCACCGGCGTGATCCTGCGCCGGCCCGACCTGCGCTGGCCGATTCCACCGGAGATCAGCACGCTGCTGCCCGGGCAACGCATCGACGCGGTGGAACGACGCGCGAAGTACCTGCTGCTGCATACCGAAGCCGGCAGCGCATTGCTGCATCTGGGCATGTCCGGCGTGCTGCGCGTGCTGCCGCCGGACTCTCCGGCGGGCAGGCACGATCATGTCGATATCGAACTGGAGCGCACGCCGTCGCAGGCGCCGCGCATCCTGCGTTTCACCGATCCGCGCCGCTTCGGCTGCCTGCTGTGGCAGCCGTCCGGCGAGACGCACGAACTACTGGCGAAGCTCGGGCCGGAGCCGCTGACCGACGCGTTCGACGGCGACCTGTTGTGGCGGCTCTCGCGCGGCCGCACCACGGCGGCAAAACTTTTTCTGATGGACAACGCGGTCGTCGTCGGCGTGGGCAATATCTACGCCAGCGAAGCCCTGTTCGCCGCCGGCATCGATCCCCGACGCGCCGCCGGTGCCGTCTCGCGCGCACGTTATGCGCGGCTCGCCGCCGAGGTGAAACGCATCCTGGCCTGGGCTATCGAACGCGGCGGCACCACGCTGCGCGACTTCATCAGCCCAGACGGCGCTCCCGGCTACTTCTTTCTCGAGCTCAACGTGTACGGCCGCGCAGGCGAACCCTGCAAGATATGCGGCACGCCGATCCGTCAGGTTACCCTCGGACAACGCTCGACGTTCTGGTGCCCGCACTGTCAGCGTTGATGCAAAAACTCACCATGTCATCGATCGCAGGAGCCCGCCAACGGGCTCCTACAAAACGATGCAGTGCTCACGCCGGCCACTGGAACTCGACATAGGTGTTGTTGAATTGCGGATCGTCCAGGCCGCCGCGGAGATGCACGACGACACCGCTGGGGACTCCTTCGATATCCAGCCTCTGCCCATCGGTGAAATGCGCACCCAGCGCCTCCAGCTCGACCAGCTTTTCGCACAATAGGCCGGCACGGTCGACGGCGCGGTCCGGCACCTGGCGGATGCTGATGTCGGGGCGACCGAACTTGCGCATGCCACGGGTGTGTATCCACGAGTGATCCGGCGTGGACTCGCCGTCACGCAGGATCAGCAGATGATTGCGGATCGGTGCGCCGTCGCGTATCAGGTATTTTCGGCGCCATTCGCCGGCATCGAGCAGGCTGAGAATCTGCGGATCGAGGATCGCGGTGCCGCCGATGTCGAGCAGGCCGGCCAGCACACCCAAGGTGTCGCGCAGATAGCCGGTGGCCTGGCTGTCTTTGAGCCTGCCGCGCACGACCATGACTTCAGGTGCATCAAACGCGATCTGCCATGCCTCGGGAGCGTCGTCCTTGAACATGCGGCCCATCGCACCTTTCAGCGGATAGCCGTCCCATTGGCGCAACGCGCTGTGGTAATGGCTGACCGCTTCGATGCCGGGCGGCAGGCCCGGGCTGCCGTAATCGGCGGAAGGCACGCGCACGGCGTCGAACTTACCGAACACATAGAACTGCAGCAGGATCTCCTCGTCGCTAGCCTGCCAGTGCGGACGCTGCCAGGCGGGGATGGTGATCGGGTTGCTCATGACATTCCTTGATGGTGGATCTCGGTCAGCGGTTCTTGCCGAGTGGCAGCACCGATTGCTGCAATTCGATGCGGCCACTGCCTTCGCTGATCTTCTTGAACTCGGCGCGGCTTACCGACACATAGCGGTCGTTGCCGCCGATCTCAACCTGCGGTCCCTCGGTGACGGCGCGGCCGCGCTCATCCACGCGCACCACCATGGTCGCCTTGCGGCCGGTATGGCAGATCGTCTTGATCTCTTCCAGATTGTCGGCCCAGGCCAGCAGATAGCGGCTGCCTTCGAACAGCTCGCCGCGGAAATCGGTGCGCAGTCCGAACGCCAGCACCGGGATGTTGAGCTTGTCGACCACGTCGCTGAGCTGCCACACCTGCGACTTGGCCAGGAACTGCGCTTCGTCGACGAACACGCAGTGCAGCGCGCCATGCGCCGCGATGTCGACCTCGACCAGCGTCAGCAGGTTCTCGCCGCCGCCGAAACGCCGCGCGTTGGCCTTCAGGCCGATGCGCGAGGCGACGACGCCATCGCCGTAACGGTTGTCCAGCGCCGGCGTGAGGATCAGCGTGCGCATGCCGCGCTCGTGATAGTTGTACGCACTCTGCAGCAGCGTGGTGGTCTTGCCGGCATTCATTGCCGAGTAATAGAAATAGAGCTTGGCCATGGGAGGGCACATTCGAGTCGTGACTGCGCATGGTAGCGCGAGCACGTCGCAGGGACCCTGCGGACATACCCCCGTAGACGAAAGATCAGGGCGCCGAATTCACACCTTGTCCAGCGGCGTGTTGCCGCCGAGGAACTGGGCCCGCGCCTGTGCCAGCCGGTATTTGTGCTCGGCGCGGCTGCGACGCCAGTCGCGCAGCACGCTGACCGCATACACCAGCTTGAACAAGCCCAGCTTGCGCAGGACCCGCGGCGTGTCGAACAGGTCGCCGGCGAGCATCGAGATCACGCCCTGCTCCAGCTGCCAGGTATTGCGCGGCTGACGGAACATCTGCTGCATCACCGGCCCGTTGAATCGATAGATGAAGAACGCGAAGCGCCCCATGCCGGCCCGCTGGCGTTTCTCCAGCTTGCGCAGCAAAGCCATCTCGCGCTGCGGCTCACGCAGCGATTGGTCGACCACGGCGGCGGCCTGCTCGGCGCCACTCATCGCCAGATACACACCGGAGGAGAACACCGGATCGAGGAACGCGAACGCATCGCCGACCAGCACCCAACCCGGCCCACCCATCTGCATCGAATCGTAGGAATAGTTGCCGGTGACGCGGACTTCGTTGTCGATCAGCTCCGCATGCTCGACGCGCCGCCACAGCGCCGGGCTCAGCTTCAGCGTATCGAGCAGGAACTCGACCGTGCGGCCCTTGCGCTGCTTGAGGTAATCCGGCCGACATACCGCGCCCACGCTCATCACGCCGTCGGGCAGCGGGATCATCCACATCCAGCCATGCTCGAACCTGTAGATACTGATGTTGCCCGCATCCTCGCCGGCACGTGGCTCGGCACCCCGATAGTGGCCGAAGATGGCCGCGCTCTGGTGCTGGTCGTTCCTGCGGCGCAATTTCCTCTTGGCGGAAAGGAATGCATCGCGGCCGCTCGCATCGACCACATAGCGCGCCTGGATGCAGTAGCTGCGGCCGTCGTCGGTTTTCACGTCCAGCCAGCTTTCGCGCGAACCGCGCTGTTCGACCTGCACCACCTCATGCCCTTCCCGCGCATCCGCGCCGCAATCGCGCGCATGGTCGTAAAGCATCTTGTCGAAATCCTGCCGCCATACCTGGTACGCGTGTGGCGGGCTTTGCCCGATCGCGCGGGCAAACGCGTAAGTGTTGTAGCCGCGCTCGTTGTCCGCCTCGAAATCCGCGCCGGGCTTGAACACGCCCAGCGCGCGTACCTTGTCCAGCACACCGAGCCGCTCGAACACCGGCAGGTTCATCGGAAGCAGCGACTCGCCGATATGGAAACGCGGGTGACGCGCCTTCTCCAGCGCAATCACCTTGTAGCCGTGCCGCGCCAGCAGCGCCGCCGCGGTGCTGCCGCCCGGACCGCCACCGATCACCACCACGTCACACAGCTCTGCCGCCATTTCCGCCTGATCCGCCATGCTTCTTCCCTGCGACTGTTATGCGGTCGATTATGGCTTAAGCCGACCAGAGTGCAGCGTGCAGCGTGCCAGTCATGCTCTGTTACCATCGATCACCGCCTCATCCCGTCTTTCGATCCATGCTCAATCCGCAACAACTGGCCGCCGTCGAACACTGCGATAGTCCGCTGCTGGTTCTCGCCGGCGCCGGTTCCGGCAAGACCTCGGTGATCACCCAGAAGATCGCGTACCTGATCTCACGCAAGCATCTGGCGCCGTCGAAGATCGCCGCGATCACCTTTACCAACAAGGCCGCGCGGGAGATGCGCGAGCGCGTGTCCAAGCTGGTCAGCACGGAGGACGCGGCGGCGCTGACGGTGTGCACATTCCACGCGCTGGGCCTGAAATTCCTGCAGATCGAACACGCCCGCGCCGGCCTGCGCCGCGGCTTCTCGGTGCTGGATGCGGACGACAGCGCCGGCATCGTCAAGGAGCTGGCGCCGAAGGGGATCAAGCCCGACGTGCTGTTCGGCATCCGCAACTTGCTCAGCCGCGCGAAAAACGGCGGTCTATCGCCGGAGGAAGCGCTGGCTACTGCGCGCAGTCCGCGCGAGCTGGAAGCCGCAACGATCTACGACATGTATCAGCAGCGCCTTGCCGCGTTCAACGCGGTCGACTTCGACGACCTGATCCGGCTGCCGCTGCGCATCCTCGAAGCCGACAACGAATGCCGCGATGCCTGGCGCGAGCGTCTGCGTTATCTGCTGGTGGACGAATACCAGGACACCAACGACGCGCAGTACCGTCTGCTGAAGGTGCTGACCGGCGAGCGCGGCAGCATTACCTGCGTGGGCGACGACGACCAGTCGATCTATGCCTGGCGCGGCGCGAATCCGGAGAACATCGACCAGCTCGGCCGCGACTGGCCGAACCTGCGCGTGATCAAGCTCGAACAGAACTATCGCTGTGGCAAGCGCATCCTGCGCGCGGCCAACCAGCTGATCGCGAACAACCCGCACCTGCACGAAAAGAAGCTGTGGAGCGAGCACCCGGAAGGCGCCCCGATCCGCGTGCTGGAATGCAAGGAGGCCGAGCACGAGGCCGAACACGTTGCCGCGATCGCCACCACGCTGGCCGAGAAGCACAAGGCACGCTGGCACGACATCGCGATCCTGTACCGCGGCAACTTCCAGGCGCGCGTTCTGGAAAAGGCCTTGCGACTGGCACGGATTCCGTATCACCTCACCGGTGCGCTGAGTTTCCTCGACCGCGCCGAGGTCAAGGATTTGCTGTGCTACCTGCGCCTGCTGACCAACCCCAGCGACGATGCCGCGTTCCTGCGTGTGGTCAACGTGCCGAAGCGGGAGATCGGGTCGACTACGCTGGAGAAGCTCGGCCAGCTGGCGCAGAGCCGGCACAGCTCGCTGCTCGATGCCGTCCGCAGCGACGGCGTGCTGCGCCAGCTCACGCCACGCCCGGCCGCCGCGCTGGCCTCGTTCGCCAATCTGCTCGACGAGTTGCGCAGCGCCTCGCTGCATCAGAGCGCGGCGGATCTGGTCGAGCTGATTCTCAAGCGCACCGGGTACGCCGCCCAGATTGCCGCCAGTACGCCTGATGCCAGCGTGCGCGAACGCAAGCTCGGCAACCTGAAGGAGCTGGCCGACTGGTTCCGCGCGATGCAGAAGGGTGGCAACACGGCCGGCGATCTTGCCTCGCAACTGGCCCTGCTCAGCCACGCCGACCGCGACGAACCCGGCAACGCGGTGCGCATGATGACCTTGCATGCGGCGAAGGGGCTGGAGTTCCGCTTCGTCTTCATCGTCGGCTGCGAGGACGGCACGCTGCCGCACGAAGGCGCCATCGACGAGGGCCGCATCGACGAGGAGCGCCGACTGATGTATGTCGGCATCACCCGCGCCAAGGAACTGCTGACGCTGTCGTGGTCGGCCAAGACCAAACGCTACGGCGATATCCACACCAACCAGCCCAGCCGTTTCCTGCACGAACTGCCGCAGGCCGACCTGCACTGGCAGGGTAAGGACCCGGAAGCGGACAAGGAAGTGATTCGCGAGACCGCCCAGTCGCACATGGCGAAGATCGCGGCGATGCTGGCCGGCGGCTGAGTTGACGGCACGCGGGCAAATATTTTCCAGTTCCATGCACGGCAGTCAACCGCACTTGCCTTCCGACGCCAGGGGATTCCCATGATCGACTCCACCCGGGCTTATACCAAGCTCATCGCCGCATTCAATCAAAATGACTGGCCGCGGGTGCAGCAACGTGCGGCGCAGCTTCTGCCCATCGCCCCGCACGATCCGGTGGTGCATTTCATGGCCGGTGTGGCTTACATGCAGATGCAACAGATGCCGCTGGCGCTGGATTGCCTGCTCAAGGCCACCCAACTGGAACCCAGCCGCGCCGACTTCCTCGTGCAATACGCAAAGGCGCTGGCCCTTGTCCGACGGATGCGCGAGGCCCGGCTCGTCGCAGACGAGGCCATGAATTGCTCGCCCAACGATCCGATGACGCTGGAAACGCTGGGCGTCGTTTATGCTCAGGTCCAAGCGTTCGCGCAAGCGGCGACGGTCTTCCGCCGCGCCGTGGCACTTATGCCTCAGCAGGCTTCTTGCCATTTCAATCTTGCCCACGCCCTGACGGCCCTGGGCGACAACGACGGCGCCGAACGCGAACTGGAGGCAGGCATCCGACTCGAGCCCCGCTATTGGAAGGCATACCTGAGCGTGGCCCAGCTGCGATCGCAAGCCACGAGCAGCAATCACATCGAACGGATGCAGTCATTGCTGGCGCAGCACGGCAATGACATCGGCGCGCAGATCTATCTCAATATCGCGTTAGGCAAGGAACTCGACGACACCGCCGATTACCCGGGAGCCTTCGAGCATTTCACGCGCGGCAACGCGGCAATACGCAGCCTGCGCTCTTACTCGAGCAAACATGACGAGGCCATGTTCGATGCGCTGATACGCACTTTCCCCACCGCGAACGATGGGTCCACCGAAGGCGATCCCACCGAGGAGCCGATCTTCATCATTGGCATGCCCCGCACGGGTACCACGCTGCTGGACCGCGTCCTTTCCAGCCATCCGGACGTCTACTCCGCAGGCGAACTGCAAAACTTCCCGACGGCGGCGCAGCAGGCGTCAGGCAGTCGGCTACCCCTGCTCTTCGATCCGGACATCGTCACCTGCACGCATGCCATCGACTGGCAGAAGCTCGGCGCAACCTATCTCGCCAGTACCCGACCCGCCACGGCGGAGCGGCCGCGCTTCATCGACAAGCTGCCGCACAACTTCCTGTATGCCGGCTTCATCGCTCGCGCGTTGCCGCGAGCCAAGATCGTCTGTCTGCGGCGCGATCCGCTGGACACCTGCCTCGGCAACTTCCGCCACCTCTTCGATCGGGAGACGCCCTTCTACGACTATTCCTTCGACCTGCTCGACACCGGCCGGTATTACATCCAGTTCGACCGCCTGATGGCGCACTGGAGGAAGGTGCTGCCCGGGCGCATCCTGGAGCTGCCTTATGAATCGCTGGTGGAAGCGCCCGAAGCAACGGCACGCGAACTACTGGCGTTCTGCGATCTCCCCTGGAACGATGCCTGCCTGCATTCCGAGAGCAATACCGCACCGGTCAACACACCCAATGCCTGGCAAGTGCGCGCGCCGATCTATCGCACTGCGATCGGCCGCTGGAAACAATACGCACCGCAATTGCGCGAGCTGCAGAAGCTGCTCGCCGAGGCGAGCGTCGAGACAGGTGTTGATTTACGAGGCTGAATCGCCGTCTGGTCGCTCAGATCAGCTTTTCCGCTTCCAGCTCGCTCTTCAGATACGCGTAATAGATCGGCGCGGCGATCACGCCGGGCAGACCGAACGCGGCCTCCATCAGCAACATGGCGATCAGCAGTTCCCAGGCGCGCGCGTTGATCTGGATGCCCACGATGCGTGCGTTGAGGAAATACTCCAGCTTGTGGATCACGATCAGAAAGCCCAGCGCGGCGATGGCGACACCGAGCGATACGGACAGCGCGACAATGGTGACAGCAGTGTTGGACAGCAGGTTGCCGACCACCGGTAGCAGGCCGACGATGAAGGTCAGCACCACCAGGGTCTTTGCCAGCGGCAGATGGATGCCGAACAGCGGCAATGCGCCAAGCAGGAAGATCGCGGTGAATACCGTATTGATCAGCGAGATCTTCACCTGCGCGAACACGATGTTGTGGAACGCCTCGGCTAGTCGCTGGCTACGCTGCCCCAGCGCCGCGGCCAGCGGCCCGACCTGGTGTGCCGGACGGGCGCGGCTGAGCGCGATGATCGCACCCAGCACCAGACCGATAATGATGTGCACGAACACCCGCACCGCGCCCTTGCCGGCCAGTTGCAGGGTTCCTGCATGCTTGCGGGCCAGCTCGATCGCGCCCACGCGCAGATCGTCGACACTGTCGGGAAGGTTGTCGACCAGGATTGGCGGCAACTGCTGACGGGCCTTTTCCACCAGCGGCATCAGCTGCTGTTGCCACAGCAGTTCGGGGTTGCCGATTTCGCTGCGAAAGAAACTGATCGCGCCGAGGATCAGCAGGATCAGCAAGCCCACTACGATCGCACCCAGCACGGCCACCACGACCACCCGCGCCCGGTCGCCGGAAATGCGCCGGCCCAGCAACGGGGTCATGGCCTGCACCAGCTCATAGACCAGCAGGCCGGACAGCAACGCCGACAGCAGGTGAACCCCGATGACCAGCAGCAGCGCCACCGCGGCCAGCAGGTAACTCGCGTAACGGATAGTCGGCGAAGGCTCGCGCGTGGTGAAAGAGGGATCCATGCGAGGTGCAACCATGAGTGCGAGGCCACCAGTCTGTCAGCAGCCCACGCCGGCTGCCAACCCTGTCCCATGGCTGTCGTAGACTTCCGCCATCGTCACGGTTCATCTTGCCCAAGGATTCCGCATGTCACTTCGCCGGCTCACGACCCTGCTCGCGCTTGCCCTGCTGGCCGGTTGCGCCACTACGACACCACCCCAGCCTGCTGTGGTGACGTCTGCGGCGCGGACGGCGGCGGTAGCGCACGTTGCCGCCAACGACAATCTCAACGCCGTAGCGTGGAGCCAGACCGCGATCGAGCACGACATGATCTACCTGCAGACTTATCGTGATGCCCAATCGCGTCTGCTCGCCGCATTGCACGACCAGCACTGGGATGCTCTGGGCAAGGCAGACCGGGTTGCACCGCTCAAGGGGCTCAAGCCGGCGGTGGTCCTGGATGTCGACGAAACCGTGCTGGACAACTCGCCGTTCGCGGCGCGCATGGTGAAAAGCGGCGCCGAGTACAACGAGGCGGACTGGGCAGCCTGGTGCAAGGAAGCCCGGGCTCGCGCCTTGCCGGGCGCGGTCGAGTTCACCCAGTTCGCCGCCAAGCACGGCGTCGCGGTGATCTACATCTCCAACCGTGCCAAGGATCTGGACGAAGTCACGCTGGCCAACCTGCGCCAGGCCGGTTTCCCGGTGAGCGGATCGCAAGCCTTTCTTGGTCTCGGCACGGTAGTCGACGGCTGCGAGCAAGCCGGCAGCGAAAAGGGTTGCCGCCGGCAATTGGTTGCACGGCACTACCGCGTGTTGATGCAGTTTGGCGATCAGATCGGCGATTTCGTGGACGTCAACGCCAACACCGCCGACGGCCGCCGTCGGGCCGTCGCCGACTACTTGCCATGGGTCGGCACGCGCTGGTTCGTGCTGCCGAACGCCACTTACGGCTCGTGGGAGCCGGCGTTGTTCAACAACGACTGGAGTGCTACGCCAGACCAACGGCGCCAGCAGAAACTCGATGCGCTGCGCTATCAGTGAAGAAAAGAATTTTTTATTACTAAAATTCAATTAGTTACAAGATATAACAAAAGTATTGCCTCAGCTTTAACGAACAAGTAATATTTCGTTGCCAACACCTGCTGACCCAATCATTTTGCAGGCAAGGCCATTTCCCTTCCGGCTCTGCCGGATTTCCCCGTGAGGCTCAGGCCCGCGGGGTTTTCTTTTATGGCGTCGCGAAATCTTGCGCCCTGCCCTTGTTTCGATACTGCCACGCCACTTACCCTGCGTGATCACGACGCTGCGCGGTACGCTTTCGCTCCGCCGTCCCCACGCGAGAACCTGCCATGCGCCTGCCCTCCGTCCGTTACGCCTTCGTCCTGCTGCCGCTGTTCATCGCGTTGCTGAGCGCCTGTCACGGCAAGGACGAGTCCTCGCAACCGGGCGGCAGCACGCCGGAAGCAGCCTTGCAAGGCTCGGTCGACCTGCTCAAGGCCGGTGATTTCAATGGGCTGTGGAAGCACTCTCTGCCACCGGCCGACTACGCCAACATGCGTGCCGACTGGGGCCACCACCAGCACGATCAGCAACCGATCACGGCCGAAGATCGCGCCAAGTTCAACGAGACGCTGCAGAAGCTCACCGAACCGGATGCGGAGAACAAGCTATACGCCGAACTGCAGCCGAAGCTGACCGCGATGCAGCAGCAGTACAAAGACCAAATGCCGGTGCTGATCAGTGTCGGCGAAGCGCTGGTGAAAAGCGGCGTGGCGCAGAGCAAAACCCTCAGCGAAACCCAGAAGACCCAGGCCAACGGGGTGCTCGACGTGCTGGCGCCGTGGGTGCAGCAGACGCCGTGGTTCGATCAGGCCAAGGCGAAACAGGCGGTCGGCGTGGCCGTGGCGACCGCGCGCAAGCTGGATCTGAAAGATCCGGAACAGCTGCGCTCGATGAGTTTCGACGACACCATGGGCAAGTACGCGACCGGTTATGCCGGGCTCAAGCAGCTGCTGACGATCTACGGCCTATCGGTGGACGACACGCTGAATTCGATCAAGCTCACCCCGCTCTCCAACAGCGGTGGCCACGCCGTGGTGAAGATCGACTACACCTTGCTCGGCAAGCCGCTGTCGACCGAATCGAAGCTGGTACAACAGGACGGCCGCTGGTACAGCGAGGACATGCTGGACAACGCGCGCAAGGCGCACCAGCAGTTGAGCCAGCCGGCCGAGAGCGCCAGCGTATCGGCCAATGCCGATACCGTCGCAAAACAAGACTGAACAGCGCAGCCATTAGAATAGACGGATGCAGAATATCTACACCGCGGATTCCACCGTTCGTCAGCGCGCCCCCTGGTGGTTCAACCTGGCCGGCCAGCTGCTGCAACCGTGGGTGCGCATCCGCCGCGACCCGGCCGAACCGGCCGCCTTGCTGCAGGCCGGCGTACCGGTCTGCTACGTGATCGAGCGCGACGGTTTCTCCGACGCACTGATCCTGCAACGCGCCTGCCGCGAGGCCGGCCTGCCCAACCCCATGCAACCGATGGCGGGCACACGCCGGCGGCGCTCGGTGTTTGCACTGGCGCGACGCGACGGCTGGATCTTCGGACGCAACCGGCAGCGCGCGCCTAACGAACCGCTGCGGCAACTGGTGCGCTCGCTGGAAGGCATGCCCGAGCGCGATTTTCAGATCGTGCCGGTGTCGATCTATGTGGGCCGCGCGCCCAGCCGTGACAGTGGCTGGTTCCGCGTGCTGTTCTCGGAAAACTGGGTGATGGTGGGCCGCTTCCGCCGGCTGCTGGCGCTGTTGCTGAACGGCCGCGACACGGTGGTGCATTTCTCCGCGCCGGTGTCGCTGCGCAGCGTGCTGAGCGAATCCACCGAGATCACGCCGGAACGCTTCGCGCGCAAGATCGCGCGGGTGCTGCGCACCCACTTCCACCGCATCCGCGCCGCGGTGATCGGGCCAGACCTGTCGCACCGGCGTACCGTGGTCGACGCCGTGCTGAATGCCGAGCCGGTGCGCGCTGCGATCGCCGCCAGCGCGGCCAAGGAAAAAATCAGCCACGCCAAGGCCTGGCGCAAGGCGCACAAGCTGGTGCTGGAGATCGCCGCCGACTACTCGCATCCGGTGGTGCGTTCGGTGTCGTTCCTGCTGGCGAATTTCTGGAACAAGCTGTACGACGGCATCGCCATGCACCACTTCGACAAGGCCCGCGCTGCGGCGCCCGGCCACGAAGTGGTCTACGTGCCCTGCCATCGCAGCCATACCGACTACCTGCTGATGAGCTACCAGCTGCACGTGTCGGGCGTGGTGGTCCCGCATATCGCCGCCGGCGTGAATCTCAACCTGCCGGTGATCGGACCGGTCCTGCGCCGCGGCGGCGCGTTCTTCCTGCGCCGCAGCTTCAAGGGCAATGCGCTGTATTCAGTGGTGTTCAACGAATACCTGGCACAGCTGATCGATCGCGGCGTACCGATCGAATATTTCATCGAAGGCGGCCGCTCACGTACCGGCCGCCTGCTGGCGCCGCGCGCCGGCATGCTGGCGATGACCGTGCGCGCGTTCCTGCGCGCACCGCGCCGGCCGGTGCTGTTCCAACCGGTCTACATCGGCTACGAGAAGCTGATGGAAGGCAAATCCTACGCAGGCGAGCTCAGCGGCCAGCCGAAGGAAAAAGAATCTCTGCTCGGCCTGCTGCGGGGGCTGAAAGTGCTGCGCCAGCGCTATGGCCACGTGGCGCTGAATTTCGGCGAACCGATCGCGCTGACGCCGCTGCTCGATGCGGCAAGCGCCGACTGGCGTGCGGCGGCTACCGATCCCGATGCCAAACCGGAGTGGCTCAACGGCGTGACCGATCGCCTGGCCGAACAGATCCAGATCAACATCAACCGCGCCGCCGACGTCAATCCGATCAACCTGCTCGCGCTGGCCCTGCTGGCCACGCCGAAGCATGCGATGGCCGAGAGCGACCTGCTGACCCAGCTCGATCTGGGCAAGGCGCTGCTGGAAGAACTGCCGTATTCCGATCGCGTCACGCTGACCTCGATGAATCCGGCCGCCATCATCGCTTACGGCGAGCAGATGGGCTGGATCCAGCGCGTGCAGCATCCGCTGGGCGACGTGCTGACCGTCGGCGGCGAGCAGGCAGTACTGCTCAGCTACTTCCGCAACAACGTGCTGCATCTGACCGCGACCGCTGCCTGGGTCGCCTGCTGCTTCCTCAACAACCGACGCATGTCGCGCGGTTCGGTGCTGCGGCTGGGCAGGATCATCTACCCGTTCATCCAGGGCGAACTGTTCCTGCCGTGGGATGGCGAGGGCTTCAGCACTCAGTTGCAGGCAACGATCGACTTCTTCGTGCGCCGCGGCCTGCTCGAATCCACCAACGACGGCCGCACCCTCGAGCGCAGCGCCGGCCAGGAAGACAGCGCGTTCCAGCTCAAGGTGATCGCGCGCAGCCTGATCCAGGCGTTCGAGCGCTATTACATCACCATCGCCGCCCTGGCCAAGAACGGTCCGCACACGATGACCGGCGCCGAACTCGAGAACGCCTGCACGCTTACCGCACAGCGACTGAGCCTGCTCAACGAATTGTCCGCGCCGGAGTTCTTCGACAAGGCACTGTTCCGCGGCTTCATCCAGAAGCTGCGCGAACGCCGCGTCGTGTGGACCGACGACAACGGCAAGCTCGACTACGACAGCGCACTCGAAGGCATGGTGCGCGACGCGCGGGTGATCCTGTCACGCGAGGTGCGCCACTCGATTCTCAAGATCACCCCCGGCGGCAGCGAGAAGGAGCCCGCCGCGGGCGAAGCCCTGAGCGACGACATGGCCGGCACCGCCGCGCCGCCGCAGGCCACGCCGGCCCGCCGCCGCGGCGACAAGGTAGACGAGGTGCCCTCGGATGCTTCCAGCGAGGACTTGCACCAGCGCCATGTCGATGCCGAGCATCAGGTGCATGCTCATAGCACTGCAGCTGCCGCCGAAGAACCCAAGCAACCCGATCTTCCCCTCTAGCCACGCCGGCCGGAACATGGCCGGCCTCGGGTAACATGCAAGCATGAGCGAACACTCCCCCAAGACCGCGCCAGGTCCGACCACCCATTTCGGCTTCCGCGACGTGCCCGTCGGCGACAAGCAGAAGCTGGTCGGCCAGGTATTCACTTCAGTCGCGCGCAGCTATGACCTGATGAACGATCTGATGTCGTTCGGGGTGCATCGGCTGTGGAAGCGTCACTTCGTGGCGGTCAGCGGCGTGCGCCGCGGCGACCGCGTGCTGGATCTGGCCGGTGGCACCGGCGACATCGCTGCGTTGCTGAAGCCGGTGGTGGGCGATGAGGGCGAGGTAGTGGTCGGTGACATCAACGCGGCGATGCTCGGCGTCGGCCGCGACCGCATGACCGACCGCGGCCTGGTCTCCGGCCTGCGCTGGGCCCAGCTCAATGCCGAAGTGCTGCCGTTCCCGGACAACAGTTTCGACGCGGTGACCATGGCATTCGGCCTGCGCAATGTCACCGACAAGGACAAGGCGCTGGCTGACATCTGCCGCGTGCTCAAGCCCGGCGGCCGCCTGCTGGTGCTGGAATTCTCGAAAGTACAGAGCGAGCTGTTCGGCAAGCTGTACGACTTCCATTCGTTCAAGATCCTGCCCAGGCTCGGCCAGCTGTTCGCCGGCGATGCCGACAGCTATCAATATCTGGCCGAGTCGATCCGCAAGCATCCCGATCAGGAGACGCTCAAGGGCATGATGGAGCGCGCCGGCTTCGGCCGGGTCGAGGTACGCAACCTCAGCAACGGCATCGTGGCGATCCATCGGGCGTACAAGCTCTGAAACAACCCGTTCGCGCGCAGGCTTCATCCTATAAATCGATCGAATCGACGTCCATGCCGAACCGCTATCGCCCGTTTGCCGCCGCTGCCGCCTTGCTCGGCTGGCTTGCGCTGGCGTTGCAGCTGTCGCTGTCGATCCAGCTGACGGTGGCGAATGGGCAAGGTGCCTTGGCCGGGGTGTGGGCCTATGTCGGCTACTTCACTATTTTGACGAATGTGCTGGCGGCGCTGGCGCTGACTTCCGCGGCACGCGGCCCGCGCGGAGCGGTCAGCGGCTTCTTCACCCGGCCCGACGTACATACCGCGATCGCGATGAGCATCGCCATCGTCGCGGCGGTCTACAACCTGCTGCTGCGCCAGCTGTGGCAGCCGCAAGGCTGGCAGATCGTTGCCGACAACACCTTGCATGTGGTGATGCCGGTGCTGTTCCTGCTGTACTGGTGGCTGGCGGTGCCGAAGACGACGCTGCGCTGGCCGCAGGCCATCGTCTGGCAGCTGTATCCGGCCGCCTATTTCGCCTACGCGCTGGTCCGCGGCGCGGTGAACCATTGGTACCCGTATCCGTTTCTCGACGTCGGCAAGCTGGGCTATCTGCACGTACTGGTCAATGCCTGCATGGTGTTGCTGGCATTCGTCGTGGTCGCGCTGCTGTTGGTCGCGCTGGCGCGTTGGCAGGTACGGCGTTCAAGCAACACTGCGGCGCTGCCAGCGCAACCCTGACCACGGCAGCGCCGACGCTTCAGCTCGCCGCTGTGCGCAGATCCGCCAGCAGAACGCCGGACTGAATCGCCTCTTCCTCATGATCCGGATCGCGCCAGGTTTCCTGCAGCGCGTCGGCATACCAGCGGCGCATGCCCGGCAACTCACGCAGACGCTCTGCATAGGCGCTGGCCCCAGCACCCAGCGTGAGGCCATAGGTCTGGATGCGGAAGGCTACCGGCGCGAAGAACGCATCGACCGCGCCGAACGCGTTGCCGGCCAGGAACGGGCCGCCGAAGCGGGCCAGACCTTCGCTCCACAATTCGTCGATGCGTGCGACGTCGGCACGCAACGCCGTCGGCAAGCTATCTGGCAACCGGATGCGCAAGCCACAGTTCATTCCGCAATGCGTGCGCAGCGCGCTAAAGCCCGAATGCATCTCGGCGACGGCGCAACGCGCCCACGTACGCGCCCGCGAATCGGACGGCCAGACGTCCGGATGACGCTCAACCAGATACTCGGCGATCGCCAGCGAATCCCATACCACCGTGTCGCCGTCGCGCAGACACGGCACCTTGCCATTCGGCGAGAACGCGCGGAACGCGCTCCAGCTCGATCCTGTGCCCGGCGCGAACGGCACCAGCCGCTCGTCGAACGGAATACCGAGTTCGCTCAGCAACAGCCACGGCCGCAGCGACCACGACGAGTAGTTCTTGTTGGCGATATAGAGTTCGTACACGTTGCACTCCCGGTTGACTGTCTGAACGACCTGGCCAGCGTCGCCAAGAATGGCTACATCAGACGCGCCGTGCCGGAGACGCGAATGGAACTGCCCGGCTCCGTCGGAATCTCGGCCCTGAGGCGCGAAGGACAGCCCATGTCCACGCCCTGCACCACCTCGATATCGCCACCGTGTGGCCAGTCGAGGTCGCGCAGATAACCTGCGAAGGCCGCGGTCGCGGCGCCGGTAGCCGGATCCTCGTAGACGCCACCGGAGGCGAAGGGATTGCGGGTATGGAAACGCTGCGGCGTTTGCGTATGAGCGAGCAGGATGGTGACTAGCCCGGCGTTGCGCATCAAGGTGCGGCCGGGATCCAATTCGTAGGCCATCGCCGCCAGCGCTTCGCGGCTGCGGAGGGCCAGTGCCAGGTGATCCGCGCCACCATGGATCAGCGCGGGCGGCAGGCGTGGATCGAGATCCTCGCGGATGTAGCCGAACAGTGCCAGCGCCTCGTCCACCAGCGCTTGCGACGCAGGTGCGCTGCGGGTTGGCGGCGATTGCAGGGCTGCGCTCAGCATGCCGCCCACGCTCCGGCCTTCGACGGTGATCTTCGCCTCGTTGAGGGTCAGCGCGAACACGCCGTCGCCCTGCGCGAGCGCCAGCGCCGCACCCAGCGCGATCGTGGCGTGGCCGCAGAACGGCACCTCGGATTCAGGGGAGAAATAACGCACCCGCCAGCTATCACCCTGGCGTGTGGCGAAGACGGTTTCCGAAAAACCGACATCGGCAGCGATCCGCTGCATCACCGCCGCATCCGGCAACGCGTCGGCGATCAGCACGCCCGCGGGATTACCGCCGGCATCGCCGTCGGCGAAGGCTGCGATGCGCAGAACCTCGGCGCCGCTCATGTCGGCTCCGACACTGCCGCCAGCGCCGGCGCTGCCCTGCGCCGTGCATTCGCCAACACCACGCCGCCGACGGTGATCACGCCACCGACCAGGGTCAGCATGCCGGGGCGCTCGCCCAGCCACAGCCAGCCGATCAGCACCGCGATCGGCGGCGAGAAATAGATGAAGCTGGACACCTGCGATGCGGAGGCCCGACGCAATGCCGCGTTCCACGCCAGGTAGCCGATGAAGGTGGGTGAGATGCCCAGCCACAGCAGCGCGGCGATATGCGACCAGGGCGCTGTCTGCAACGCCTGCGGCAGCTGCCAGCCAAATGGCAGTGTGGCGAGCGTGCCCGCGAAGAATGTGAATGCCGTGACGCCGACCATGCTGTTGCGCGCAAATAGAGGCCTCTGCCCCACAAAATAGATCGAACAGGCGAGCACGCTGAGCAGCACCAGCGCCGCCATCGGCTCGAACTTCACCTGCTTGCCGCTGGCGAGCACCACCATCACCACACCGACCAGTGCCACGCCGAGTCCGGCCAGAGTGCGCGCGGACAACCGTTCACCGACCCATACCGCCGACACCGCCGCGGTCGCCGCCGGCACCAGCGAAATCAGGATGGCGGCCGTGCCGCTGGCGATCCGCGTCTCCGCGTAATTGAGGCACAGGTGATACGTGGTCAACCCGATCACGCCGAGCATCGCCAGCTGGGGCCAATCGCGGCGCGCGGGCAGCGGTATCCGTTTCAGCAGCATCAGCAGGCCGAAGCACAACGAGCCGATCGCCAGCCGCGCCAGCGCCACTTCGCCTGGCGTGAACGAGGCCAACGCGTAGGCGATCGCGGCATACGCCGACGACCAGGTCACGAGGGCAATGCCGATATAGGAAAGTGCGCGCCCGTCGAGGCGCTCGGAGGTATCCATGGGGAATTCCAGGGCGGGGAAGTGCGAATCCTAGTCTTACCGTTCGCGCCGAGGAATAATGCATCGAATCGTTTGGATGATGTTTCGCCAACGATCGAAACAAACAAACCCTGATCCTGCCTTGGAATCGAAGCCATGGAAACGAAGCCGGAATTGGACGGCAAGGACTGGCAGCTGCTGGAAGCGCTGCAACTGGACGCCCGCCTGGGCTACGCCGAGCTGGGCCGCAAGGTGCGGCTGTCCGCACCCTCGGTGGCCGAGCGGGTCAAGCGGATGGAGGAAGCCGGCGTGATCAGCGGCTACCGCGCCACGGTCAACCCGAAGCGTCTTGGCTACTCCATCAGCGCGATGATACGGCTGCGTTGCGACGGCGTTACTTGCGCGCGCATCGGCACGTTGGTGGAAGACATTCCCGAGGTGCTCGAATGCCGCCGCCTGGCCGGCGAGGATTCGGCGCTGCTGCACGTGGTGGCGATGTCGATCAGCCATCTGGAATCCGTGCTCGACCGGTTGCTGAAAACCGGCGCCAGCAACAGCACCACGACCTTGATCGTGTTGCAGACACCGCATGAACATCGCCCGCTGACCCGCGCAATGTGGAACGCAGCACTCGCCATGTCGCGCGATTGAGCGCCATCTCGATGACATACGTTTGTCGCCGCCCATCATCTCGATCGGGTGCGACTTGCATTCGGACATATGATCTCCTCGAAGCTGGCGTCCTGAATAGCGATGAAGCAGCCTCATCGCTGCCAGACGGCAACCCGAACCCCACCCTCCACCGACCGATCCGATGACCGACAAACCCACCGACACACCGGCCGACGAGGCGCCTCTCAATCCCGAACGCCGCCGCCTGCTCGGCGGCATCGCCATCGCCGGCGCCGCGTTGACTCTGGGCGGCTGCAGCCTGGCCGATGGCAGTCGCCCCGCCTCGGCCGGCACGCAGGAACTGCCCGCCGCCGCGCTCGACGCCCTGCTGCGCCAGCACATCCAGCAGGTGGTGGTGGTGTATGCGGAGAACCGCAGCTTCAACAACTTGTTCGCGCACTTCCCCGGACTGGCGCAACCGCTGAAGCAACTCGACGCGCCCGAATACCGCCAGCGCGACCGCGACGGCAGCCTGCTCACCACTTTGCCGCCGATCTGGGGCGGTCTGGTGCCGCGTGCCCAGACTATCGACAACCGCCGCTATCAGATCGACGAACATGCCATCACCGGCCTGCCGAACCAGCCGTTCGCCTTACACACTCCCGACGGCGCACCGCTGCCGCACGACGTGATCACGCGCGACCTGGTGCACCGCTTCTACGAGAACCAGCTGCAGATCAACGGCGGCAAGAACGATGGCTTCGTCGCCTGGGGCAACACCGGCGCGATGGTGATGGGCCACTATGCCGACGGCGCCGCGAACCTGCAGCTGTGGCGAATCGCACAGCGGTTCACCTTGTGCGACAACTTTTTCATGGGCGCCTTCGGCGGTTCGTTCCTCAACCATCAATACCTGGCCGCGGCGCAACCACCGTTCTATCCGCAAGCGGACCAGAGCCCGGCGAAATTCCAGATCGCGGTGGTCGAGGGCGACGACCCCACCGGCATTCGTCCGAAGCTGGCCGACGACTCGCCGCCCAGCGCGATGCAAGGCCGATCGAGATTCGCCGCACCCGATCTGCTCACGCCGGACTTCTGGGCGGTCAACACCATCGGCCCGGCGTACGCGCCGGCCTTCAGTCATGACGAGCAGCAACCGCAGCTGGCCGACGCAGATAGCCCCAGCACGTTGCCGGCGCAGACTCATCTCACCATCGGCGACGTGCTGTCGGAGGCGAATATCGACTGGGCCTGGTATGCCGGTGGCTGGCAGCTGGCGCTGGACGGCCATGGCGACGGCGACCACCACGCGTTTCCGGAGGTGCCGAATTTCCAGATCCATCATCAGCCGTTCAATTACTTCCGCCAGTTCGCACCCGGCACACCGGCACGGCAGCAGCATCTGCGCGATGCCGGCGTCGGCAGCAGCGCCGACAGCAACCACTTCATCGCCGCGATCGAAGCCGGCACGCTGCCTCTGGTGTCGTTCTACAAGCCGCAGGGCGATCTCAACATGCACGCCGGCTATGCCAGCGTGGCCGCCGGCGACCAGCATCTGGTGCAGGTGGTGGAGGCGTTGCAGAAGAGTCCGCAGTGGCCGCACATGCTGGTGGTGATCACGGTGGACGAGAACGGTGGCTGGTGGGACCACGTGGCACCGCCCAAGGGCGATCGCTGGGGGCCGGGGTCGCGTATTCCCGCGCTGATCGTGTCGCCGTTCGCGAAGAAAGGTTTCGTCGACCACACCATCTACGACACCGGCTCCATCCTGCGCTTCATCACCCGCCGCTTCGGCCTGAAGCAGCTGCCTGGATTGAAACTGCGCGATGCCGCCATGATCGCTGCCGGCGGGCCGCCGCCCGGCGACCTCACCGCGGCGCTGCAGTTCGGTTGATTACCGTTCCCTCTCTTGCTGCCCGAAGGGACTTCCTTCGCCCGCAGGAGAGCTGACCCTTTCGCATCATAGAGATCGCTGCCATGCGCGAGATGTATCCCGAAATCGAGCCGTACCAGACCCACCGTCTCGCGGTCGATCCTGTCCACAAGTTGCACGTGGAGGAATGCGGCAACCCGAATGGCCTGCCGGTGATCTTTCTGCACGGTGGACCGGGCGCCGGGTTGGCGACCTACCATCGCCGTTTCTTCGATCCGGCGCGCTACCGCATCGTGCTGTTCGATCAGCGCGGTGCCGGCAAATCCACGCCATTCGCCGAACTCAACGACAACACGACCTGGCATCTGGTGGCCGACATCGAGGCGATCCGCGAGCAGCTCGGCATCGAACGCTGGGTGGTGTTCGGCGGTTCATGGGGTTCGACCTTGGCACTGGCCTATGCGCAGACCCATCCAGAACGCGTGCTCGGCCTGGTTTTGCGCGGCATCTTTCTCGGCCGGCCGCAGGAGCTGCGTTGGTTCAACGAAGTCGATGGCGGTGCCTCGCAGATCTTTCCCGAGCGCTGGGCACGCTTCCGCGACTTCATTCCCGAGCAGGAGCGCGACTCGATGCTGGACGCCTATTGGCGTCGCCTTACCGGCAACGACGAAGCCATGCGTCTCGCCGCGGCACAGGCATGGAGCGCGTGGGAGGGCGGCAGCACCACGTTGCTGCACGATCCCGACGGCGCCGGCGATTTCGCCGATCCGCACAAGGCCGTGAGCCTGGCCATCATGGAGGCCCATTATTTCCGTCACGCGATCTTTCTCGAACCGGACCAGCTGCTGCGCGACATCGACCGCATCCGGCACGTCCCGGCGACGATCGTGCATGGCCGCTACGACATCATCTGTCCGGTGAAGAGCGCCTGGGACCTGAGCCAGGCATGGCCGGAGGCGGATCTGCACATCGTGCTGGCCGGCCACAGCGCGGCCGACCCGGCGATCGTCGACGAGCTGGTGCAGGCAACGGACCGATTGGCCGATCGCTACGCTTAGACGGGCTCGCCGCCTCGCTCAAGGCGTCAAGGTGGCTTCTGCCGGAATCAGATCCGGCTGCGACTGATACCAGCGCCGGGCCTGCAGCAGATGGAAGCGGCGCTTGCCGTCGGCGAGTGCCACGCCCAAGCCGAGCATGCCCCAGCGCGCATAGAGGTCGCCGCTCGGTTTGCCCTCACTTACATGCAGATGCGCCAACAGGTCGATGCGCTCGTTGTGCGCCACCAGATGATCGAGGATGAAGTCGCCACGCTGCGCCTCGATCTGGGCATGCGCGGTGGCCTGGCCGTCGTTGATCATGCCGGTGATCCATGTGGGAAACGCGCTGCGATCGGCGAACAGCGACAGCAGCAGGCTGACGTCCTTCATCACCAGCGTGGCGCTGCCGCGTACGCGCATGGGGCGATCCCAATCCAGACGGCCACGTTGCAAGGCGATCCTGGCCCACCACGGCGGTGCCGCGGAACCTTCTACGCGCACGCCATCAAGGGCCAGCGTGAAGCCATCGAGATCGAAGCTATGGCCGTCGCGGGTGGCGTGATGCAGCCGCGTATCCATTTTGAGCTGGCCGGCGAGGCGCGATACACCCAGCGCCAGGCGGACAGCAGCACTGCTCATTTGCATGCGTCCCGCGCTCACGTCGCCGTTGCCATCCAGGGTGAACTCGGTGCTCATCCGTCCGTTGCCCTGCAGGAAATAAAGACTCTTGCCAGGCAGGTAGCGGTTGTAGGCTCGCAAGTCGGGAACATCGGCATCGGCGAAATGCAGGCGGGCAATGAAATTGTGGCCGAGGCTTGCCAGATCGGCGGATGACTGCAACGTCACCTGCAACGCTCGCCCGCGCAGATAGGCCTGCCCAGGCGCATTGCGCGGCGCCAGCGTGAAGCGATCCGCGATCATGTCCACCGTCGTGCGTGCACCATCCTCGCCGGCTACTACCCGCGCCTGTGCGCGCGCGCTGCCGGTGAACACGTTGTCGAGCAGGTCCGCCACCAGCACTGCCTGCGGCACCTCGACATGGCTGCCCGGCAACAGTCGTCCAGCCTCGATGCGCAAGGCACCCACGATATCGCCCGTGCCATTCATTTGCAGCCAGGGCCTGGAATGAGTCAGCGGCGTCAGCCAGCGCATCGAGGCGAAATGCCAGCGGCCCTCCAGCATGCCGGACAGCAATCGCAACGCCTCGCCAGACGAAGGCTGCGGCAACAGCTGCCGGCTGGCGAACTGCAGATGCGCGTCCACCTGGTTCGGCGTGGTTGTGTTGCCGGTGCCTGGGGGTGGCGGAATCCGCGCATCGATCATCACGGCATCCGCTTGCACGGCGAGATCGAGCTGACCATGACGTTGCTGCTGGGTTCCGTCGGCGTCGGTAATCGCCACCGGTGCGTTCCATTGCAAATGACCGCCCGGTGCCAACGTGCCGTGATCCAGCAGGAAGTCCGCGTTGAGATGGCCGCCCTGCGGTGAAAGCCGGACCGCCAGCGCGCCGGCCTTGTCGGCACCCAGCGCGATCGCCGGCGTGGTGCCTTCCGCAGCAACGCGTATCTTCGCCCGCTCGAGTTTTTGCCAACCCGGCAGCTCCTCATGGGTGAAAGGATCGAACGAGAAATGGACGTCGAGTTTCGCGTCGTGCAACAGCTCCATCTGACGATAGTGCAGGCGCGCCTTCGGCATCAAGACATGTGAAGGAGAAATGGCAGTCGAACCGCCGCGCAATTGGTGGGTGAAGCCAAGCTCGGCCTCGCCTTCGCCATCGGCGACCAGATCACCCAGGCGCACCTGCCGCAGCGACGCCGTGCTGACGCGATCGACCGTGATACGCCAGGCATCGCTTCGCCATGGCGGCGGCTTGAGATCGATGCCGGTCGGCCGGATGTCGAGGCTTACCGCCGCGGTGCGGACCAGGCCGAAACGCAGTTCGTGCCGAAGCAGCGGCCACAACATGATGTGGCCGCTCGCCGCATCGCCCCGCGCGCTCCACAGCAATTGGCGCGCCTGGCCGTGCAGTTGCAGCCCATGCGCATGAATCTGTCCTGGCCACAACGTCCACGCCCAGGCCCATTGCGCGTGAAAAATCTGCGGCTTGCGATTGACCTCGGTCCGGGCGAGCGGGCTATTGAGGAATACATTGCCGCCCATCAGGTAGAGCACATACAGCACACCCAACAGCCACAGCAGTCGACGCATGGGTGCAGACGGTATGCGCATCAATCAGGTTCGGTTCGCGGCATGGCAACCCACCATGGCGAATCTCGCGTGACGGTGCAGTGGAGCGCACGCTCCATCTCCGCATCGGAACTCCATTGCCTCGGTGCGGACCGACAAGCCTTCACCGGCGACCATGAACCGGCGCAAGAAACGGATGGTTCGGGGCGGCAGTGTTTTCCACACTGTGCACCGACTCCCACAGGAATGCGGCCATGTTGACGTTATTCGACTACCTGCCCTCGCAGAACGCGTGGAAAGTGCGTCTGCTGCTGAATCATCTTGGCCGTCCCTATCGCACGGTGCCGATCAGCATCTTCGAAGGCGAGGGTCGGAGCGCGGAATTCCGGCGCCTCAATCCGACCGGCACGGTGCCGGCGATCCAGCTCGACGACGGCCGCGTGCTGGCCGAGTCGAATGCGATCCTTGCATATCTCGCCGACGGCACGCCGTATCTGCCTGGCGATCCGTTCGAGCGCGCCAAGGTGCAGCAGTGGCTGCATTTCGAGCAGGAGCGGGTGGAGTCGGTGATCGGTTCGCTGCGCCATTGGACGATGACCGGGAAGCTGGCGCATCGCTCGGCGGAAATGATCGAGGCCAAGCACAGCGCCGCAACGCGATCGCTGGACATCCTGGAAAGCGAACTGTCGACGCGGCCATTCATCGCCGGCGACCACTACAGCATCGCCGACATGGCGATCTTCGCCTATGCCAGCCGCGCGGAGGAAGCCGGGCTTTCGCTGGAGGCGTATCCCCACTTCCGTGCGTGGATCGCGCGAGTCGAGGCGCAGCCGGGCTTTCTCGCCGAGATGCATCCGTATGCGATCGATCCGCACTCGAGCAGGGAGTTGCCCTAACCCAGCTTTCGCCACGGGTGGCTGGAGCGGGGGCAATGGCATACTCGGCGTTTTCCGGCCCGAGAGTTCTCCATGCGCCTGCTCCCCGCCCTCGCCTTCGGCACGCTCATATTGCCGCTGGCCGCCTACGCCAACGATCCGAATTCCTACGCTCAACCCGACCAGGTGCGCGTGACCCATCTGGATCTCGATCTGAAGATCGATTTTCCGCAGCGACGGCTCGATGGCCAGGCCACGCTGAAGCTGGACTGGAAGAATCCCAAGGCCCAGTCGCTGGTGCTGGACACGCGTGACCTGAAGATCGCGAAGATCGAGGCAGTCGGCAGCGACGGCAAGACCACGGCGCTGAAATATGCCTTGGCGCCGCGCGACAAGCAGCTCGGCAGCAAACTGACGATCGCCACACCGCAGCATCCGGCGCAAGTGCGCATCGTCTACACCACCTCGCCCGAGGCATCCGGCCTGCAATGGCTTACCCCGGCGCAGACGGCGTACAAGAAACTGCCGTTCATGTTCTCGCAATCCGAGTCGATCCATGCGCGTTCATGGGTGCCGCTGCAGGATTCGCCGGCGATCCGCTTCACTTATGACGCCCACGTCAGCGCACCGAAGGACGTGCGTGTGGTGATGAGCGCGATCAACGACGCGAAGCATCCGCTGGACGGCGATTTCAGCTTCGATCAGCCCCATCCGATCCCGTCCTACCTGCTGGCGATCGGCGCGGGTGACATCGCGGTGAAGGAAACCGGGCCGCGTTCGGCCGTCTATGCGGAGCCCTCGATCGTCGACAAGGCGGCGCATGAATTCGAGGACACCGAAAAGCTGATCGCCACCACCGAGCAGCTGTACGGCCCCTACGCGTGGGGCCGCTACGACATCCTGGTGCTGCCGCCGTCGTTCCCGTATGGCGGCATGGAAAATCCGAACATGACGTTCGCCACGCCGACGGTGCTGGTCGGCGACAAGAGCCTGGTCTCGCTGGTCTCGCACGAGCTGGCGCATTCTTGGTCGGGCAATCTGGTGACCAGTGCCGCCTGGCGCGACATCTGGCTCAACGAAGGCTTCACCACCTACGTGCAGGGCCGCATCACCGAGGCGGTGTACGGCAAGCCGCTGGCCGACGAGGAAGCGCTGCTGTCGGCGCGCGCGCTGCAGAAGAGCATCGGCGCGATGCCGGCCAACTCGCAGAAGCTGGCGCCCGATCCGCGCGGCGTGGGCGCCGATGACTCCTTGTCCGACGTCGCCTACGACAAGGGTTCGTGGTTCCTGCGCACGCTGGAGCAGCGCTTCGGCCGCGGCCCGTTCGACGACTACCTCAAAGGCTATTTCAATCACTTCGCCTGGCACAGCATCACCACCGAGCAGATGCTCGACTACATGAAGCCGAACCTGATCGAAAAATATCCCGGCAAGATGAGCTGGGATGAAGTGAAGGCCTGGGTTTACGACACCGGCATCCCGAAGGATGCACCGCTGCCCGACTCGCCGCGCTTCAACACCATCGACCAGGAACGCACCGCATTCCTCGCCGGCACGCTGGCCGCCGACAAGCTCGACGCGAAAGGCTGGAACACGCAGGAGTGGATGTATTTCCTCGACCGTCTGCCGGATGTCGCGCCGCTGGACAAGCTGCAGCAGCTCGACGCCGCCTGGCACCTCACCGGTACGCCGAACGCGGAGATCGGCATGCGCTGGTACAGCCACGCGATCGGCGGCGGCGACAAGGCGGTTTGGACCGCCGCCGCCGAACACATGACCCGGATCGGCCGGCTGTATCTGACCGTGCCGCTGTACAAGGCCTTTGCCCGGACGCCGGATGGCCTGGCTTATGCCGAACAGGTCTACGCCAAAGCCAAGACCGGCTACCACCCGCTGACCCAGCAGGTGGTGGAAGATCTCATCGCGAAGGCGAAAAAAACGAAGTAACCATATCGCTCCCTTCCCTGCCTTGCAGAGGAAGGGAGCGATATCTCTCACGGCCCTCCAAACCATCACGCCGAAACCATCATGCCGCCATCAACAAACACCACCGCCACCCCACTCTGGAAACGCATGCTGTTCCGCCGGCTGAAATTCCTGGGGTGGCTGGTCGGCTTGCTGGTCGTCGTGCTGGGCGGCAGCTACCTGTTTGCGCCGCAGTGGCTGATGCAGGCGAACTTCACGCGCGAGGCGATGGCGGCGCATCTGGACAAGCATTCGGTGCAGGCCGGCGATACGCGCTGGAGCTACTACGAAGGTGGCGACGGCCCGACCATCGTGTTGCTGCACGGTTTTGCCGCCGACAAGAACGTCTGGCTGGAAATGGCCAAGCTGCTTACGCCGCACTTCCATCTGATCGTTCCCGACCTGCCCGGCTGGGGCGAATCCTCGCGCGTGGCGGACGCCAGCTACAACATCGACACCCAGGCGGCACGCCTCGACGAATTCGTGCAGACCTTGCGCCTGCAGCGCTTCGTGCTGGTCGGCCATTCCATGGGCGGCGCCATTGCGGGCGTGTATGCCAGCGAGCATCCCGAGCAAGTCGCCGAACTGGCGCTGATCGATGCGTTCGGCCTGAAATCCACACCGAGCGTATTGGATCGCGAGGTGCAGGCCGGCAAGAATCCGTTCGTGTACGACGACCGCGCCGGCTTCGAACGCGCCACTGCATGGGCCTTCAAAAAGCCGCCGGCCGTTCCCGGCCGCTTCATCGATGTGCTGGTCAAGCGCAACCAGCAGGACCATGCCTTCATCGAGCGCGGCCTCAGGGAGCTGCGCCAGCCGTCGCAATATCTTGCCGTGCAGAACCGGCTCGGCCAGCTGACCATGCCGGTGCTGGGCCTCTGGTGCCATGAGGACAGGATCGTCGACATCTCCGCACTGGACAGTCTGCGCAACGGCCTTACCGCCGCCAGCGCGATCAGCGCCAGCACCATCAACGGCTGCAATCACATGCCCATGCTGGAAAAGCCTGAACAGGCCGCACAGATCCTCAGCGGCTTCGCGCTGTCGCACTGAATCGCGATCGCGCTCGGCACCGCGGTCGGCCCGCCAGGTCGACCCGGTCATCTGCGAGTCAGCCACCCCAGGCACATCATTGTGAATTGCGCATGACAACATGGGAGAATGGCGTCATGACCCGCAGTAAGACCTGCTGCCTTGCATGAAAACGGAACGATGCAGCGATCGATGAAGCAAAACTTCTTGCGCTCAGGTGTGGATGCGATCGTGCGGATGTCGAGCACCCGCACCAACTACTGGGCTGAACTCGGCGTGGATACCACGCTGGGCGCGCTGCTGGTCGTCGAAGGCTGGCGACTGCATGCCGGCAGCCCGTTGATCGCGCTACTGGCCATCGGGCTGGGCCTGTTCGCCTTCAGCTTCATCGAGTATTTCTTTCACCGCTGGATGTTCCACACGCGGGTCCCGCTTTTCGAGCAAGGTCACCGCACGCATCATGAGCAGCCACTGGGCTACGACTCGCTGCCGTTCTTCCTGCCCGCGGTGGTACTGCTTACCCTGGCCGGCTTGTTCACGCTGATCATGCCCACCGGTTTCGCCCTGCTGATGGCCGGTGCGATCACTTTCGGCTACATCACTTACGGACTGAGCCACTTCACCATCCATCACGTCCGCTTCAAGCATCCGTGGCTGCGCCGCTGGGCTGGCGCCCACCACATCCACCATTACCATCCGGACAGCAATTTCGGCCTCACCACACCGCTGTGGGACGTGCTGCTGGGTACGCGCTACGTGCGGCAGGCCCGCAAGTTCTGAATGAGTTTTAGCAGGTTGTTCTTCAACAACCTGCCAGGGGCCGGAGCCTTGATCCGCTGCGAATGATCACCCGGTCAGCGAGCGGCAACGAAACGATCAATCGGCGACGTCGTCGATCAGCCGGTCGAGTTCCGATTTGAGGATCGCGCCGTGCTGGCGCAGCCAGTCGCGCTGCTCACGCCAGTCCGGAAACAGGTTTTCGACCTGCGTCCAGAACCGCGGCGAATGGTTGCGCACCTTGAGGTGACACAGCTCGTGCACCAGCACGTAGCGCAACGCCACCGGTGGCGCCAGCGCCAGCGCCAGATCGAGATTGATGCGATCGCGGGTGTCGAGGCTGCCCCACAGGCTTTTCATCGGACGGATCCGCAGCGACGTTGGCGCCAGCCCGAGCTGCGGTACGTAGCTAGCCAGCCAGCGCGAAACATCGCGGCGGATCAGCGCTTCCAGATGCGACGCGAGCAGGCCGCGGGCGATCGGCAACGCGCGCGTATGCGGACGCGGGATCACCAGGGTCAGCCCGGTCGCGTGCGGCTCGATCTTCGGATAAGCGCCTTCGGCCCAGTCCAGTTCCGCCAATTCGCCGCGCAGCGGGAAGTTGCACGGATAGCCCACGCGCAGCGGCGGCAGCGGCTTCACGATCAGGTTCAGCTCGTCGAGCTTCTGCTCCAGCCAATCGGCATGGCTACGCAGGAATGCGCTGACCTGGGCCGGGTGGGTGCCGTTCGGATAGGTGACCCGCGCGCCCTTGGTGGTGATGGTGAGGCGCAGCCGGCGCGCGCGCGGATGGGCCGACTTCAGCACCCGAATGATGCTGCCGCCAACCGTCGCCAGTTCCAGCCAGTCGCCTTCCAGATGCTGCGCCATGAGCCTGCCCGTTTGTACCCCGGCCTGTCTTGGTTGAGTATTTTGGTTGAGTAAGGGGACCGGTTTGCGTGCCTGCAACCGGACACCCAGTATGCCGCCCCGGCCGACTTCGCGGTATGGATTTTTTGTTCAGCTTTCCGTAGGCCGCGGCAGGCCAAACCATTCCTCCAGCTTGCCCAGCAACCGCTCCAGTTCCAGCGTCAGCAAGGCAAAACTGGCATCCAGCTCGGCCTGGGCGTCCTGCTGGCTATCGCCCAGCTCGTCCATCACCACGTCCAGGAACTTCAGCTTGCGGACGATCAGGTCCTCGCCCAGTACGAAGCTGATGCGGTCGTCGAAGGTCAGGCCCAGCATGAAGACCTGCTTGCCGTTGCGCAGATGCTCCTTGACCTCCTCGGCGTCCAGATCCTGCCGTCGGCAGCGGGCGATCGCGCCGGTGGCGGTGGCCGGATCGCGCAGTTCGCACTCGTCGCCGAGGGTCAGCCCGCCCGGCAGGTTGCCGTTGGCCAGCCAGTCGGTCATCAGCACGCGCGGGCCCTCCTCCGGCGCCAGCGGCACTGCCGGAAAGCTGCCCAGCGCCTCGCGGATCTGGGTCAGCGCGTTCTCGGCCGACTTGCGGCTGGAGGTGTCCAGCACCAGCCAGCCGTTTTTCTTGTCGACATAGGCGGACATCCGCGAGTTGCGCACGAAGGCTCGCGGCAGCAGCTCAGTCAGCAGATCCTCTTTGATGCGCTTGCGTTCGCGGCCGCCGACCTTGCGGCCTTCTTCCTCGGCGATCTTCTGCACCTTGCGGTGCAGTTCGTCATTGATCACCGCGGCCGGCAGCAGCTTGTCCTCGCCGCCGACAGTGAGCAGGGTGCATTGCTTCACGGTATGCGTGAGCGGCTCGCCCTCGCCACGCCCGACCGGCGGCACGAAGCCCTTGGTGAACATTTCCAGCGGCCCGCAAGGGCGCAGCCGATGCTCGGCCAGCACTTCGTCGAGGCGGTTCAGGTCTTGGGCAACGGCGGGAGAAAAGCGGAACAGCGTGAGATTGCGAAAAAACATTCAAAGTCCGGATAAGGGTGCGGCCCGAAGGCGGGGTTTTATGATCTTTCCGTTCATCCCGAGCGTAGGCCCAGCGGGTCGAAGTCGAAGCGCGCGATGCGGAGTCCTTCGACTTCGCTGCGCTACGCTCAGAGCCTGCCCCGGACTTGATCCGGGGACGAACGGGTGTGGAGTCGGGGCAAACGATGTCAGCGACTGACCGCAGTCACTGCCGCGGCCACGGTGTCGAGGTTGCTGCGATTGAGTGCCGCCACGCAGATGCGGCCGCTGTCGAGCGCATAGATCGCGTACTCGTCACGCAGCCGATGAACCTGCGCCTTGCTCAGCCCGGAATAGGAAAACATGCCGGCCTGCCGGTTGATGAAGCTGAAATCCGGCGCACCGAGCGCGGCCAGCTTGTCGACGAGACCGGCACGCATCGCGTGGATGCGTGAGCGCATCTCGCCCAGCTCGTGTTCCCAGCGCGCCCGCAGCTCGGCGCTGCCGAGCACGCCGGCGACCAGACTGGCGCCATGCGTGGACGGGCTGGAATAGTTCGCGCGGATGGTCTGCTTGATCTTCGACAGCAGCCGCGCCGCCTCATCGCGATCGGCACCGACCATGGACAGTGCGCCGACCCGCTCGCCGTACAGCGAGAACGACTTGGAGTACGAGTTGGCGACCACGAACGCCTCGATCCCCGACGCCTCCAGCAGGCGCACCGCGGTGGCGTCCTGTTCGATGCCCTGGTCAAACCCCTGGTAGGCCATATCGACAAACGGCAGCAGCCGGCGTTCCTGCAGCAGCGCAATCACCTGCTGCCATTGGGCGGCATCCAGATCGACGCCGGTCGGGTTGTGGCAGCACGCATGCAGCAACACCACCGTACCCGGCTCCAACCTGCCCAGGTCCTCCAGCATGCCGGTGAAATCCAGGCCATGGCTGGACGAATCGTAATAGCAGTAATCGAGCAGCTCGAAACCGGCCGTGCGGAACACCACATGATGGTTGCCCCAGCTCGGATTGCTGATCGCGATCTTCGCGCCCGCGCCGGCCACCTGCTTCAACAGATCGGCCGCCACCCGCAGCGCCGCGCTGCCGCCGATGGTCTGTGCGGTGGCTACCCGACCGGCCGCCAGCAGCGACGATTCGGCGCCGAACAGCAGTTGCTGGGTAAGCTGGTTGTACGTCGCCAGACCATCGATCGGCAGGTAGCCACGCGGCTTGCCCGCTACGACCAGCGCCTGCTCCACTTCGCGCACCGTCGGCAGCAGCGGGATACGGCCCTGATCGTCGATGTAGATGCCTACACCCAGATTGATCTTGCCCGGGCGCTGGTCGGCCAGATAGGTCTCGGTCAGGCCCAGGATCGGATCGCCGGGGGCCATTTCAACGGATGCAAAGAAGGACACAGTGATTACTCGGCAGGTGGTGTCTAAGGGTAGGCGAGGCGTTCAAGCTTGCATGGCAACGGTCTCATCCGTTGCGTCAGCTGTCCATGCAGACGGTCCAGCCGGCGGCACACCCAGGCTGAAATCGAACAACGTGCGATCGGCCAGCTGCGAGGGTGACACATGGCCGAGTGCGCGGAAAATGTTCTCGCCGCGCCCGGGCTGCAGTTGCTCCCACTCGGCCAGCATGCGCTGCACCGCCTTGCGCTGCAGGTTGTCCTGCGAACCGCAAAGGTTGCATGGAATGATCGGGAAACGCTGCTGCGCGGCGTACTCGGCAATGTCGCTTTCGCGGCAATATGCCAGCGGCCGGATCACCACATGGCGCCCATCGTCCGAGCGCAGTTTCGGCGGCATCGCCTTCAGCTGTGCCTGGTAGAACATGTTGAGAAAGAACGTGGCGAGAATATCGTCGCGGTGGTGGCCCAGCGCGATCTTGGTGATGCCGTTGGCCGCCGCCCAGCTGTACAGCGCGCCCCGCCGCAGCCGCGAGCACAGGCTGCACATGGTCTTGCCGGCGGGAATCACCCGCGTCACCGTGCTGTAGGTGTCCTGCTCGATGATATGGAACGGCACGCCGCGCGCGACCAGATAGTCCGGCAGTACATGTTCGGGGAAATCCGGCTGCTTCTGGTCCAGATTTACCGCGATCAGCCTGAAGCGCACCGGCGCCTTCGCCTGCAGCTGCAATAGCAGGTCCAGCAAGGTGTAGGAGTCCTTGCCGCCGGACAGGCACACCATCACGGTGTCGCCGTCCTCGATCATGCCGAAGTCGCCAATCGCCTGACCGACCTGGCGACGCAGACGCCGGGCCAATTTGTCGGCCTCCGCGGCTGGCGTGCGGACGAATTCGGGCTGGGCGGACATGGCGGCCAATCGGACGGTTAAAGAACCTCTATTGTAGCCGGCTCCTCGCCCCGCTCCGAGCGGCCAAACGGCGTTAAACTAGGGGAACCGCCCCCAAAACCGCCGCTATCGCCATGCAGGTTCAGGATCACGCTGAAATCGTCCATCTGCTCGCCGAGCTGAGGATGGAGCATCGCGACCTCGATGCAGCGATCGATCAGCTGGCCACCGCGATCGGCCGCGACGAACTGCAGCTGACCCGCTTGAAGAAACGCAAGCTGCTGCTGAAAGACAACATCGCCCGCCTCGAGAGCAAGCTGATCCCCGACCTCGACGCTTAGCCTTTCACACCGGACCACCGATGAGCCACCTCGTACCGACCCGCCTGCGCGATGAATACGTCGTGCTGGAACCGCTGAGCCTCGACCATGCGCCGGCGCTGGAAGCGGCCGCCGCCGACGGCGAATTGTGGAATCTGTGGTTCACCAGCGCACCGGCGCCGGGCCAGGCGCGCGGCTATGTGGAAAAAGCGCTGCAGGGTCTGGCCGATGGCTTGATGCTGCCGTTCGCCGTGCGCGAAACATCCAGCGGCGAGATCGTCGGCACCACCCGCTACTACGACTACGTGCCCGACTTGCCCCGTCTGGCGATCGGCTACACCTGGTACGCGAAGCGCTGGCAGAAAAGCCATCTCAACACCGCCTGCAAGCGACTGCTGCTGCAGCACGCGTTCGAAGTGCTGAGCTGCGTGGCGGTGGAGTTCCACACCGACCATCGCAACCTCGATTCGCAGCGCGCGATCGAACGTCTCGGCGCGCGACGTGAAGGCGTGCTGCGCGCACACAAGCGTCGCCCCGATGGCAGCCTGCGCGACACGGTCTGCTACAGCATTCTTGCCGACGAATGGCCGGACGTACAGCGCTGGCTGGGTCTGCGGCTGCAACGCCTGGGCAATGCGCAGGTGCTCACAGCAGCCGATTGACCAGACGGTCGAGCCGGGTGCGATTGAGCCGCTTCAGCTGCTTGCGCACCACCGCCGGATAATGCCGGGGACTTTCCAGCGCGTGATAGTCGGCCAGCCGCGTGGCGTGCCGTTTCAAGGCCACCCATTCGGCCTGGTGTTTCGCATGCAGCAGGCGACCGGGGTCTTGCAGCACCAGGCCATTTTCCAGATCCAGCGCCCATGCGCGCGGATTGAGATTGTTGCCGGTCAACACTGCCACGTCGTCGTCGATGAACAGGCCTTTCAGGTGATAGCTGTTGTCGCCATCACGCCACAGGTGGATGTTCAACTGACCGCTGTCGATCTGACGGCGATGATCACGTGCGAAACGGCGCAAGTTGTTTTCGTACAGATACGGCAGCAGACCGATCGTCTTGAACGGCTGCCCCGGCGGGATGTAGAAATCGTTGGCGGTCTTGTCGCCGATCATCAGGCTGATCTCGCAGCCACGACGCAACAGCTGGCCGAGCACGATACGCACGGGCCGCGGCAAGTTGAAATACGGCGTCAGCAGGATCACCCGCTCGCGCGTGCCCCGCAGCAATGCCAGCAAGGCATCGTTGAGCGAATTGTCGCTGCGGCCGAAGCCCAGCAGCGGCGTCACCGCCACGTCGCATGGCCCGAGTGTCTCGCCTGGCGGAATGTCGTAGCCGGCGCCTTGCAAGCCCTGGCGAAATTCGCGGATCGCCGGTTGCAACATCCGCGTCGTGGGTACCTCTGCCGCGTTCAACCGGGGTACCGCCCCGCTGCCGATGAAATGGCGCTGCACGAACGCAGCCATCGCATCGGCCAGGCCACGATGCCGCAGCAAGTGGTAGCGATCGAGCCGATAGCGTCCATGCCGCGCCAGATAGACATCGTTGAGGCTGGCACCGCTGTAGAGCACGGCATCGTCGATCACGAAACCCTTCAGGTGCAGCACACCGAACAGTTCGCGGTTCTGCACCGGCACGCCGTAGATGTCGACGCCGGGCCCCAGCCGCGCGGCGTACTCGCGGTACATGCCCGCATTGCCTTCGCTCTTCTGCTTGCCGATCAGGCCGCGCTGCGCGCGGTGCCAGTCGACGAACACCGAAACCTGCAGCGACGGCTGCCGTGCCTTCGCCGCGTAGAGCGCATCGAGCACCTCGCGGCCACCATCATCATCCTGCAGATACAACGTCACGATCACGATGCGGCGGGTCGCCTGCGCGATGAGTTGCAGCAGTTCGCGCCGGAACGCGGCCGGATCGGGCAGCACTTCGATGGCGCTGGCCGGCACCGCGAGGAACGACAGCGTATCCAGCGGGGATGCCTTCGGCTGGCGCCGGAACGGCAGCATGCGTCGTGCAAGGCGAGCGGGTGCGGAGATCAGGTTGTTCATGGGGCTGTCGTTGTGCAACAGCGCCCATCATCGCAAACCCGCACCGATGCGCCTACCGCCGTCGGCTGGATCGGCCGGCGCTGCCGCTCAGCCGCCGTGCACCGGGAAGGTCTGCGCATTGCCGGGCGCGCCATTCGGGTTGGCCGGAGGGTTCGGCGAGTGGGCGGCTGGAATCTGGCGTGTGCCGCATTGGTAGGCACCCCACGGCTGCGAACCGTCGGCCGGTTCGGCCAGCGGCTTGATGGTATCGGCATGCATCTGTGCCGCCTGATTGCGCGCCAGCACTTCCAGTTCGTCGCGCACGGTGATGGTGTTGCGATCGACCGGGCCGACATGGTCCATCACCGACACGGTGACCTTGCCCAATTCACGACAGCCGGACACATCGCCGCTCCACGCTGTCCGCACGTTTTTCGCGGCATCGTCCATGGTGATGCCCCAGTTGCAGGCGCTCAGCAACAGAACGGGGACGAGCAACAACAAAGTCTTGCGCATGACTAGCTCCGCAGCGGTGACAAGGTCTGAGACAGACGGGCCGGGCCGTTGCCGACCCGGCCCCATCCTAACGCGAGGACGCCAGCGCGTCCCCAATGAATCCGGAACGCGCTGCAGATCGACTTACTTCACCGTCTTGCCGTCGGCGTCCAGCACCTGCACGTCGCCAAGTTTCAGCGCGCGGATCGGCGCTTCGATCTTCTGCAGGTCGCCGACGATCACCCAGGTCAGCTGGTCCGGATGGATCAGCTGTTTCGCTGCCGCCTGCACCGAGGCGTCGCTCTGCGTTTCGATGCGCGACTTCAAGGTCTGCACGTAATCATCGGGGCGGTTGTATTGCGCGATGCCCTGCAGCGCGCCCATCACCGCCCCGGTGGTCTGGTAGCTGCCCGGCATGCTGCGGACGTCGCCCACCTTGATCTTGCTGATCTCCTGCGCGGTCAGCGGCTTGTCGCCGATCACCTCTCTTGCTTCTTTCAGCATCTCGGCCACCGACGGCGCGGTCTTGTCGGTCTGCACGGGCGCGTACAGCAGGTACGGACGCTGACCCTTGGCATTGCTGAGGAAGCTGAAGGCGCCGTAGGCCCAGTGCTTGTCCTCGCGCAGATTCATGTTGAGACGCGAGGTGAAGGTGCCGCCGAAGGCACCGTTCATGGTCTGGATCTCCAGATGGTTCGGCGCTTCCGTCGACGGCGCCAGGCTGCCGGCGAGGATCAGGCTCTGCTGCGCACCCGGGCGGTCGACCAGATACACGCGCACCTGCTTCGGCGCAGCGACCTCGCCGATGTTCTTCCTGGGCAGCTTGCTGGACGGTGCCTTCCAGTGGCCGAACGCCGCATTCAACTGCGGGACGATCTTGTCCAGCGTGGTGTCGCCTGCTACCAGGATCTTCATGTTGTCGGGACGGATGAAGTCGGTCATGAACGCGCTCATATCGCCGGCCGTCAGCGATTTGATCGACGCCTCCGTACCCGAGCCGGTGAACGGGATCGCGTACGCATGACCCTTGCCGTACAGCAGCGGCGGCAGCGTGCGCAGTGCGATGCCGGTCGGCTGGCTCTTTTCCTGGGCGATGCCGGCCAGCCACTGGCCACGCAGCCGACTGATGTCGGTTTCGCGGAAGGCCGGGTTGCGCACGATGTCGGTGAATAGCTCGAGCGACGGTTTCAGCTGGTCGTTCAACGCGTTCAACGAGGCGTTGCAATAGTCCAGCCCGCATCCGGAGGCGATGATGGCACCCAGGCGCTGCTTGCGCTTGGCGATCTCGACCGAATCCAGATCCTTGCTGCCCTCGTCGAGCATCGACATGGTGAAGCTGGAGGTACCCAGCTTGCGGCCCTGATCGGCCGCGTAACCGGCATCGAACAGCAACTGCAGTTGCACCGCCGGCACCGTATGCCGTTCGGCCAGGATCACCTCGACGCCGTTGTCGAGCTTGCCACGCTGCAGCGTGGGGAAGCTGAGATCGGGAAATGTGCTGACTTCGGGCACACCTTTGCTGCGGTCCACCTCACTAGCCACAGTCTTGTAGTCGCCCTTGGCCGACAGCACCGGCGCCGGCGCGCCGGTAGCCGTGGCACGACCCGTGGCGCTCGCCATGTCGGCGGCTTCGACCTTGCCCGGCGCCACGGTCAAGGTGTAATCGCCACGGGCGATCCACTTGTTCGCCGCCGCGCTGACGCTGGCCGGCGTGGCAGCCATGAACTCGCTGAAGTCCTTCAGGTACGCGCCCGGGTCGCCCTGATAAAGCTGACCCTCGGCCAGGATCGACGCCTGCGTGTTGACGTTCTCCAGCCCGCGCACGAACGAGGCGCGGGTTTCCGTCTTGACCCGCGCCAGCTCGTCCGCGCTGGGCCCGTCCTTGAGAAAACGCTGCCACTCGTCGGCGATCGCGGCCTCGACCTGCTTCGGGTCGACACCCTTCTTCACGTCGACCTGCAGTTGGAACAGGCTGGCCAGTACGTGCTGCTCGACGCCGACGGAAACGTCGTCGGCCAGCTTGTCCCGGTAGACCAGTCGCTGGTACAGGCGCGATGTCTTGCTGCCACCCAGCACCGCAGCGGCCAGCTCGAGCAGGTTCTCATCGAGGGTGCCGCGACCCGGAGCGTTCCACTCGCGATAGATCCGCGTCTGCGCCACGTTGTCGGTCATCGTGCCGCGGGTGGAAGCGTCGCGCGGCGCCACCCATGGCTGCGGCCGCGGCACCTGGGGGCCGGCGGCGATGTCGCCGAAGTACTTCAGCATCTTTGCCTTCGCCAGCGTCGGTGTGATGTCGCCGGACAGCACCACCACCGTATTGGCCGCGCCGTAATAGTCGCGGAACCATTGCTTGACGTCGCCCAGCGAGGCCGCGTTCAAATCGTCCATCGAGCCGATGGTGTCGTGGTGATACGGATGGTTGGCCGGGAAGGCCTCGGCCTGGATCAATTCACCGGTGCGGCCGTACGGCTGGTTCTCGTTCTGGCGCTTCTCGTTCTGCACCACGCCGCGCTGCTCGTCGAGTTGTGCCTGCCCGATCGCGCCGAGCAGATGGCCCATGCGGTCGGATTCCATCCACAGCGCCATGTCCAGTGCGGTGGTCGGCACGGTCTCGAAATAGTTGGTCCGGTCCAGCCAGGTGGTGCCGTTCTGGTCGGTGGCGCCGGCCAGTTCGAAAGGCTTGAAATATTCATCCTTGTGGTTCTCCGAGCCCTGGAACATCAGGTGCTCGAACAGGTGCGCAAAGCCAGTCTTGCCCTTCGGCTCATAGGACGAACCGACGTGATACCAGATGCTCACCGCCACCACGGGCGCCTTGTGATCCTCATGCACCACCACGGTCAGGCCGTTCGGCAACACGAAGCGGTCGTAGGCGAGCTTGGGGATCTGTGGCGCGGCCGTGGTCGCCACCGCCGCTGCCATCTCGGGAGAGGCCAGTGCCAGCGGCGTACCACCGATAAGGGTCAGCAGGCCGGCAATGAGCAAGGCGAGCGGCTTCTTTGTCACGGTGAACCTCCTGTTTCACGGATGAATCCACGCAGGCTAACGGCGCCATCGAGTCGCCGCAAGGATTTGCGACATGGGAGGGAAGGTCGCGGCGCGGAGATGTCCGGTTGTCCGCTGGCGCGCGGCCAGCTGTCCGCGGACAGCGTTTTCGCCGCCCTGGCGATCATAAATAGACATGTATATCAATTACTTAAAATAAATTCGAGGCTTGGCACAGGGCTTGCTCTATCTGGGCTACAGGGCTTTTTACCTTTCATCGGAGACATGATCATGAAATTCGAGACATTGATGTTGCGCGGCCTGTTCATCGCCTGCTTGGCCGTCTGCGGCATGATCTTCGGCGCCATGGTGACGGCGACCCCCACCGCTCAGTTCACTGCCAGCAATCGCCTCAGCGCGATCCTGATGGCTGCACCGAGCAGTTGCGCCTTGCCGCCCGATGGCGTGGTCTGCCCGCAGCCGCGCGGTTGAGCGCCACCGCAACATTGCGCGGACACGCGATAATGGCCGGATGCTGCATGTCATCCTGTTCCGTCCCGAGATCCCGCCGAACACCGGCAATGTGATTCGCCTGTGCGCGAACACCGGCGCCGCGCTGCATCTGATCCGGCCGCTCGGCTTCGAACTCGATGACGCACGGTTACGCCGCGCCGGCCTGGATTACCACGAGTACGCCCGCGTCGCCGTGCATGACGACCTGGCCAGTTGCCTCGGTGTGATCGGCACGCCACGCGTGTTCGCCTTCACCACCCGCGGTCGGGTCGCCCATGTCGATGCGCAATTTGCCGATGGTGACGCGTTGCTGTTCGGTTGCGAGACCGCCGGCCTGCCGGGCGATGTGCTGGAGACGATCCCCGCTTCACAGCGCCTGCGCCTGCCGATGCGCCCGGACAGCCGCAGCCTGAACCTGTCGAACACGGTCGCCGTGGCGGTTTACGAAGCCTGGCGCCAGCTCGGCTTTGCGGGCGCCTAGCAACGGCGCCGGCTACAATCGCCGGATGAATGCCGTCACTCCCAATGCCTGGTTGCCGCAACCGCTACGCAAGCTTGCCGGTCGCGCGCTGGAAACCGCGCTGAACCACACGCTCTCGCTGGATCCGGATACGCAGCAGCGACTGGCTGCACTGAATGGTCGCAGCGTGCAATTGCACCTGCGTGGCCCGGAAATCGCACTGGCGGTGACCGTCGAAGACTCGCGTCTGAAGGTCGGACCGCCGCAGGACGACAGCCAGCTGCGCGTCGCCGCCACGCCGGGCAGCCTGCTGGCGATGATGTTTCGCGGCGACGACGACGGGATCGCACCGGGCAAAGTGGAGATCGCCGGTGATGCCGAATTGGCGCGACGATTGGAAAAACTGGCCAGCAAGTTCGCCCCGGATTTCGAGGAGGCGTTCGCGCGCACCTTCGGCGACGTGTTCGGCGTGCCGCTGGCGAAGGCGGTGCGCAAAGGCCTCGGCCACGCGCGCGAAACTGCCGCGCATCTCACCGAAGACAGCGCCGACTGGCTGCGCGACGAAGCCCGCATTGCGCTGGCGCCGGGCGAGGTCGAAGGGTTTCTCGACGGGGTGGATGACCTGCGCGAACGCAGCGAGCGGCTGGAATCGCGTGTGCAGCGACTCGCCCGGCGCCTGCAGGGCGACGCCGCGTGACGCCGCTGAAAGTGGTGCCGCGACTGTTGCGGGTCGCTTCGGTATTGCTGGCGTATCGCCTCGACGAACTGATCGACGCCACGCACTTGTATCGTCCGCTGAAGCTGCTGCGGCCACTGGTGGCGCGGCCCCGAATCGATATTCGCGACCTGTCGCGCGGCGAGCGCCTGCGCCACGCGCTGACCGAACTAGGGCCGATCTTCGTCAAGGCCGGCCAGGTGCTGTCGACCCGGCGCGACCTGATACCGCCTGATATCGCCGACGAACTGGCCTTGCTGCAGGACCAGGTCGCGCCGTTCCCAGGCAGCGAGGCGCGCCTGATCGTCGAACGCGAACTGAAGTCGCCGATTGGACGTCTATACGCCCTGTTCGATGAAACCCCGTTGGCCTCGGCCTCGATTGCCCAGGTCCACGCGGCGACGCTGCATGACGGGCGCGAGGTGGTGGTGAAGGTGCTGCGCCCGGGCATCGACACGCAGATCGCGCGCGACGTGAAACTGCTGCGCTCGCTCGGCGAACTGGCCCAGCGCTGGCATCCCAACGCCGACAAGATCCGTCCGCTGGATGTCGTGGCCGAAGTCGAGAAGATGCTGGAGAACGAGCTGGACCTGCAGCGCGAAGGCGCCAGCGCCAGCCTGCTCAAGCGCAACTTCGACAGCGGCGTGGACTTGTACGTGCCAGCCGTGCACTGGGAACTGACGGCACAGCGCGTGCTGACGCTGGAGCGCGTGCACGGCATCAGCAGCGACGACATCGCTGCGATCGACGCAGCCGGCCTCGACCGCAAGGCGCTCGCCGCCAAGGGCGTGCGGGTGTTCTACGAGCAGGTGTTCCGTGACAACTTCTTCCACGCCGACGCGCACCCCGGCAATATCTGGGTCGACCCGACGCGCACCGGCGAACCGCGTTTCATTGCGCTGGATTTCGGCATCATGGGTTCGCTGCCGGAGGCCGACCAGTACTGGCTGGCGCAGAACTTCATCGCACTGTTCGAACGCGACTACGCACGCATCGCGCAGTTGCATGTCGCCGCCGGGTGGATGCCTGCCGACGTGCGGCTGGACGAGCTCGAGGCCGCGGTGCGCACCGTGTGCGAACCGTACTTCACCCGCCCGCTGTCGCAGATCTCGCTGGCCGAACTGGTGGTGAAGCTGTTCCAGACCGCACGCCGATTCGAGCTGACCCTGCAGCCGCAGCTGATCCTGCTGCAGAAGACCTTGCTCAACATCGAGGGCGTCGGGCGCATGCTCGATCCGGAGATCGACATCTGGGCAGTGGCACATCCCGTGCTCAAGCGCATCCTGCGCGAGCGTTACAGCCCGCTGCGCACCTTGCGTGACGTGCGCAAGCGCCTGCCCGAATGGCTGCACAACGCGCCGCAATTCCCCGAACTGGTACGCGATGCGTTGCGCCAGATCGCGCGCGGCGAACAGCGCAGCGTGAGCGATCCGCTCGCACTTCAAATGAGTCGGGACAACGCACAGCGCCAGCACCGGCTGCTTGCCTGCAGCCTGCTCGGTGCAGCGCTGCTGATCGCCGCCACATTGCTGTGGACGCTGACCCCGCAGCACGGCATCTGGCCGCCTTTGTGTGCGGCGATCGCCGGCGCGCTGGCCTTCGCGGTCGGCTGGCCGCGCCGCTGATCACCGTCTTTGAACAATACGCATGCTTGAAATTCTCCACCAGGACGACGCGCTGATCGCAGTGAACAAGCCGGCGGGCCTCGCCGTGCATCGCTCGAAGATGGTCGGCAATACCGAGGAATTCCTGATCGACCAGCTGCGCGAACAGATCGGCGACAGCGTGTATCTGGCGCACCGGCTCGATCGCGCCACCAGCGGCGTGCTGCTGGTGGCGCGCAGCAAAGAGGTCGCCGCCGCGCTGGGCGAGCAGTTCATGGGTCGCGCGGTGCGCAAGCAATACCTGGTGGTCGTACGCGGCTGGCCCGACCCGCTGGAAGACGTGATCGACTACCCACTGCCCGGCTCGCGCGAAACCGGCCCGCGCCGCGAAGCGCGCACGCATTACCAGCGGCTGGCCACGATCGAGGTACCGATCGAGCTCGGCCGTTATCCGCAGCAGCGCTACGCGCTGGTGCAGGCCGAGCCCGAGAGCGGCCGCTTCCGCCAAATCCGCAAGCACCTGGCGCACATCCACCACCCGGTCATCGGCGACTGTCAGCATGGCCGTGGTGATCACAACCGGCTGTACAAGCAGCACTTCGGCTGTCACCGCATGCTGCTGCATGCGTGGCGGTTGCGCTTTGCGCATCCGCTCAACGGCGCCGTGATGGAGGTTGAGGCTCCGCTGGACGTGGCCTACGCCGGGCTGCTTCAACGCTTCGGCTGGACCTTTTGAGGAGCGAGTGATGGAGCGAGGAGTGAGAAACGAGTGGAAAAGCAATCCGTGCCGCTTTTGACTTTCTCTCGTTTCTCACTCCTCGCTTCACCTACTCACTTCTCGCCCTCTACACTGGCCCACATGTTGATCGTCAGCCCCAGCATCACCCTGCCCGAGTCCGAACTGGTCGAGCGATTCCTGCGTGCCGACGGTCCGGGTGGGCAACATGTGAACCGCACCGAGAGCGCGGTGGAATTGCGTTTCGACGTGATCAACTCGCCATCGCTGCCGGAGGAAATCCGGGCACGCCTGCTGGCCCGACGCGACCGCCGGCTGACCAGCGAGGGCGTGCTGGTGATACAGGCACGCCGCTTCCGCGACCAGGCGCGCAATCGCGACGACGTGCGCGAACGGCTGGTCGAGATCATCCGTGGCGTGCTGGTGCCGCCGAAAAAGCGCGTCGCCACCAAACCGACCCGTGCCTCGAAGGAGCGCCGCCTGGTCGGCAAGCAGCAGCGCGGCAGGATCAAGCAGGCCCGTTCGCGCAAACCGGATCTCGAATGAAGGGATATCTTCCGACGCCGGCGCAGCTGCCGCCGCACATGCCGCAGCTGCGCGATGGCTGGCGTCGCCGGATCTGCCGTGCTGTGTTGCGATTGTGCGGCTGGAGCTTCGTCGGCACCTTTCCCGATGTGCCAAAGGCGGTACTGATCGCTGCACCGCATTCCTCATGGTGGGATGGCGTCTGGGGCCTGCTCTTGAAAGTGGGCGTCGGTGCCGATGTGCATTTCATGGGCAAGCAGGAATTGTTTCGCGGCCCACTCGGTAACCTGCTGCGTCGCCTGGGTGGCATGCCCATCGATCGCGGCGCCGCGAAAGGCGTGGTCGAACAGATGATCGACCGGTTCCGCCAGCGCGACACCTTATGGCTGGGCATCGCGCCGGAAGGCACGCGCAAGCCGGTCAAACGCTGGAAGAGCGGCTTCTGGCACATTGCCCATGATGCCGGTGTGCCGATCGTGGCGGCGTATTTCAACTATCCCGACAAGACCATCGGCATCGGCCCTTTATTCGATACCAGCGCCGACATGGAAGCGGACCTCGCCCGTCTGCGGGCGTTCTACGCGCCGTTCAGAGGCAAGCACCGCAACGTCTAGGCCGGCCACTTTTATGGCCCATCGCGCAGCTCTGATCAAAGAGCGGGCGTTGTTCGGTCTCACCCGCCATAAGCGCCGCACTTGCTCTTTCCGGTCACTTCCTGACCCATTGCGCCCCCCGTTCAGCCGATTTGCACCGAGTAGCCCGAAGTCCCAGCCGCACCGTTGTGCCGGCCTAGCATATTTGGCATAGTGCATGCTTGTTCTGAGAACGTCAAAATGTGATTGATCTCACATTTATGATCAAAACATCGATCGTGTTCCGGAACTCACAGGGGAAATTTCGACATGCACGTTCTGATCACTGGCGGAGCCGGTTTCATCGGCTCCCATCTCGTGTCGCTGCATCTTGCCCGGGGGGACAAGGTCCACGTTGTGGATGATCTGTCGACCGGCTCGCGCTCCAATCTGGCGCCCTTCGAGTCAAACCCGTCTTTCCGCTTCGACGAGGCGGACGTGCTGACCTGGCCACTGCTGCAACAGGCTGCGTCCTGGGCGGACCGCATCTACCATCTGGCCGCCGTCGTCGGTGTGTATCGTGTGATCGCCGAGCCGACGCGGGTGCTAGCCACCAATATTGCAGCCTGTGAGCGACTGTTCCGCACCGTCGCTGCCGGCGGCTGGCTGCCGCAAGTGATCGTTGCCTCCAGCTCCGAGGTCTACGGCCACCAGCACGAGGATATCCTGACCGAGACACTGGATCTGAGCGTGTCCACTCGTGTCGGCACACGCTGGAACTATTCGGTCAGCAAGATCGCGGACGAAGCGCTGGCACTGTCCTATGCGCAGAAATTCGGCATCCCGGTACTGGTCGCGCGCTTCTTCAACACCATCGGACCGCGTCAGGTCGGCCGCTACGGCATGGTCGTGCCGCGCTTCGTGGACCAGGCGGTGCGGGGCGAGCCGATCACCGTTTACGGCGACGGCGAACAGACCCGCTCGTTTTGCGATGTGCGTGACAACGTGGTCGCCATGGATATGCTCGCCTCGCGCGAGAACCAGGATGCGCTGGTCGCAAACATCGGCAACGACCGCGAAATCAGCATGAACGACCTGGCCAAGCTTGTCTGCGAGCGTGCCGGTAGCGACTCGAAAATCTGCCATGTGCCTTACTTGAAGGCCTACGGCGAGGATTTCGAGGACATCAAGCGGCGAAGGCCTTCGCTGGAACGCCTGCGCACGCTCACGGACTTCAAGCATCGCTACACGCTGGAAGACACCCTCGACGAACTCATCCTCGCACGCCGAACCGCCTTGGCAGGGACTGAACATGGCCACCGCACCCTGGTTTGTCATCAGTCCTAACGCGCTGCTCAGCGTTATCGGATTGCTGCGCGGTCCTGACCGGACCGTACCCACACCCACCCACGACTGGCGCACAGCCGTGGTGGACGTGGTCATTCCGGCCTATCGCGAGGCGGAGAACATCACCCACTGCCTCGTCTCCGTGGCGCGGCAGACGCTCAAGCCGCGCAACATCATCGTGGTCGACGACGGCAGTACCGACGCCACAGCGAGCTGCGCCGAGCAAGTAGCGCAGCGGCTGGGGCTCGATGTCCAGGTGATCCGGCGCCAGTCGTCGATCGGCAAAACACCCACGATCAAGCGGCAGGCGCGCGAGTTCGACGCGGACGTGGAGTTCATCCTCGACGGCGACACCTTCCTGGAGTCGCCCGACTACATCGCCCGCTGCGTCGAGGAACTCTACAAGGGCGCCGGTATCGCCTCGGTCTGCGGCCGCGTGCTGCCGATGCGCCTGGTGGATCGCCGCAACCTGGCGGAGACGCCGGAGTACGGCACCGTGCTGGCCGGCGCGCCGTTCGTCGACCCCAAGGCCTCGCGCAGCCGACTGCAGCTGATGTGGTGGGGCCTTACCAACATGTATCGCGATTGCCTGTATCGCTTCCTGCAAGGCTTCGTGTTCCACGGCCAGGTGGTCTTCTTCGGCGGCATCACCAACCCGGTGGGTTGCGCGGTGGCTTACCGTCGCGAATACGTCAAGGACTTGTTCGATCGCTACGAGCCGCAGTTCGGCGACAACCTGACCAACTCCGAAGACATCTTCATCGGCTTCGCCCTGATCAATCAGGGCTACCGCAACGCCCAACTGCTGGACGTGACGGCGCGCTCGGAGGAGCCGCTGGCCACGCAATTGCCGCGCCAGGTCTCGCTGTGGTCGTCTTCGTTCCTGCAGAGTTGCTACTACTTCGATGCGCTGGTCCGCAGCCCGTTCAAGGCGTTCTCACGCCTGCGCCGGCGCCGAGAGGAGCAGCACGGCGACTACGGACAGCACATCAAGGAAATGCGCAAGGTCCAGGAGCAGTACCGGCAAGCCTTCGGCGAGGAAGTCACGAAACGTTATGGGCGCCCGCTAGGCTGGATCATCTTCATGTCGGCGATCGAGAAGATCGGCTTTCCCACAGCCCTGATCGTGATGGCCTTGCTGCGCTGGTGGGAGCCTCTGCTGATTACCTTGCTGGCGGAATCGGCGCTGTCGCTGATCGTGCTCACCGTGATCTCCCGCGGCGAGCGCTGGAAGGTGCTGGGCAAGGGCCTGCTGGTGACGCCGCTGCGCTACTTCCTGATGCTGACCGAGATCCGCACGATCGGCCAGTTCGCCATCGACCTCTGGATTACGGGGAACCGCAAATGGCGCAAATGAAATCACTGGCCTGGCTGGTCGGCGCGCTGCTGGCGGCACCAGCCGGCGTGTGGGCACAGACCCCCGCTATGCAGGCCCTGGATGCGCAGGCCCGGACGCTGATGTGGACCGGCCACGCCGATGCCGCCACGCGGACGATGCGCGAGTATGTCGCTCAGCACCCGGCTGATCAGGCTGCCGTGCTCGATCTGGCGCGCTACTTGACCTGGAGCGGCGACTACGCCGGAGCCAAGAGCGTGCTGGACACCCACCCGGACGCTGCCCGCAGCAGTGAGGGCCAGGTCGTGCTCGCGTCGGTGCTGGCCTGGGGCGGCTGGGTCCGCACGGCGCAGCAGGTCAATGCGGCGCCGCTGGCCGCCAACCCGAACGGCCTGCTGCCCAACTACGCTCAAGCTATCGCCTTGCGGCAGTCGGCGCGACCGCGCGAAGCGCTGCCCTACGTCGCGGCGGTCAAGCGCGCCAGGCCGGACGGCAAGGACGCGCGCGACCTTGAGCGTGCGGTTCGCATCCACACCGATTCTTTCGTTGCGCTGGACTATCAGCACGGCTCCGACTCGGACGACCTGGAGCGCTCACAACCCACGCTGCGCGCAGAGCTTGCGCAAGGCGAGGCGCTGCGTTGGACGGCCGAGTTCGGCCGCTGGGACTACCGAGCCCCGCTGAGCAGCCCGTTCGCCAGCATCACCGGCGCCCGTTCGCTCACCGAGGACCGCGGGCTGGTCGGGCTACGCTACGCCCCGTCGCTGTACACCACGCTCAGCGCGGCCGTCGGCCGCTCTTCGATCGACGGTGCTGGTGGCACCACCTTGTGGCGGCTTGGCGTGGATCAACGTTTCAGCGATACGTTCCGTGCCGACCTGATGGCCGACCATGATCGCGTCGCCGCCTCGCCGCGCTCGCTCTCGCTGGGGCTGGACCGCACCAGTGTCACCGGCCACGCGCAGTGGACACCGGACTTCAACTGGACCGGCGACCTGTGGCTGCGTCGCGATCATTTCAGCGACAGCAACGACAGCACGGACTTGAACGCCGCGCTGCGTCGCGCGGTCGTGCGCCAGCCCGGCATCATGCTCGACCTCGGCGCCAGCGCGGAGCACCTGTCGTTCGATCACAACCCTGGCCACGGCTACTACGCGCCGGACAACTACCGGCGCTATGCGCTGACCGCAAACCTCTATGTGGGGCTCAGCGAAAACGCCGGACTTTCGGTGCAGGCGGGCCTGGGCCGGCAACGCGACGAGACCTTCACCGCATGGCGCCGCGCCAACGACATCAGCGCATCGCTGGTGGTCGGCATCTTCTCGCCGTGGCAGCTGAGCGTGAACGCCGGATACAGCGAACGGGTGCTCAACACGGGTGCGTACGAGGGACGCAGCTGGGGCATCACGCTGACTCGCCGTTTCTGAGGCGCCTGCGCGCGACGGGCAGGCATGGACGCTGGCAAACAGCCGTTGCGCACCGACATCCAGGCCTTGCGCGGGGTGGCGGTGCTGCTGGTAATCCTGCAGCACGCCCGCGCCGGCTTCATCGGCGCCGGCTGGCTGGGCGTCGACATCTTCTTCGTGATTTCCGGTTTCCTGATCACGGGGATGCTGGCCAAGGACATCGGCCGCGGCCAGTTCCGCTTCTCCACGTTCTATTTCCGCCGCGCCAAGCGCCTGCTACCGGCCGCCTATGTCACGTTTGCGGTGACCGCGGCAGCCTCATTCCTCGTGCTCGATGCCAGTGAGTGGCGGGATTTCACGCGACAGCTCGCCGGCGCGCTCAGCTTCACCGCCAATTTCGTGCTGCTGCAGCAGACCGGCTACTTCGCGGGCGCCGCAGCGCTCAAGCCGTTGCTGCACGTGTGGTCGCTAGCTGTCGAGGAGCAGTACTACCTGCTGATGCCCGCGGCGCTGCTGCTGGTGCCGCGACGCTGGTGGTTCGCCGGCAGTCTGGTAGTGCTGGCGGCCAGCTTCGCGCTGTGCGTTGCGCTGACCTACTCTCGACCCGATGCGGCGTTCTACCTGCTGCCTACGCGTGCCTGGGAACTGGCGATCGGCTCGTTCGCGGCGCTGATCGGCGCGCGAGGCCAGCGGCTAAAGACGTGGATTGCGCGGCTGTTCCTGCCGGCGCTCGCGGCTTTGTTCGTGGTCCCGATCTGGCCGCTGCCCACGCCCAACTTCGCCAATATCGCGATCGTCTGCGTGGCGACGCTGGTGGTGATCTTGCGCCGACACGACGAACTGCAGGACCGGCCGATCCCGAACGCGTTGGCCACGGTGGGTGACGCCTCGTACTCGCTATACCTGGTGCACTGGCCGATCTTCGCACTGATCAACAACGTCTATGCCGGCGACCCTTCCTTCGGCTCGCCTGGTCCGGCAGTACTGGCAGGCGCGGTCGCACTGGCGCTACTACTGGGCTTCGCCCTGTACCGCGGTATCGAACTGCCGGTGCGCCGGCTCGAACTGCGTTCGCCATGGCGCTGGACGCTGGCCACACTCGCCGCATCACTGTGCCTGGCCCTGGTGCCCTTCACCATCGCCGCGCGGACCAGTACCCGCGAGGCGAGCGGACCGGCCATCGACTATGCATGGTTGCGCCGCGACAACGTCGGCTTCGACCCGATCTGCGAGGGCTATCAACACCTCGAGTACACCATGCGCTGCAGTAACGCGGCCCATCCGACCACCATGGTTTGGGGCGATTCCTTCGCCATGCATCTGGTGCCGGGGCTGGCGGCGACGATGCCTGGCGGCGTATTGCAGGCCACCAAGAGTGCTTGCGGTCCGCTGCCGGGGCTGGCCCAGATCTATGGGAGATACACCCGCGAATTCGCCGAGCGTTGCCTGACCTTCAATGGCTCGGTGATCACGTACCTCGCGGCGCATCCTGAGATCCGTATCGTGGTGATGTCCAGCCCGTTCTACGAGTACTTCGACCCGGCCCGGCGCGTGCTGCACAGAGTCGACGGGCAGGTGAAGGTGGAGCAACCGGATGCCGGACTCACCCTGGACACGATGGTCGCCACGATCGCCAAGATCCGGGCGCTGGGGCGGCGCGTGGTCATCGTCGCACCGCCGCCGAGTACCGGCTTCGACTACACCCATTGCCTGGAACGCAAGGCGCGCAGCCGCAAACTGTTGGGCGGGTTCATCGACTGCGATATCCCACTGGCGCAATACCATGCCAGCAAACGCGAGGTGCTGGCCTTCCTGCAACAGGTTCGCACACGGGCCGACGTAGAGGTGGTGTCCTTCGACGCGTTCCTGTGCGACGCCAAGAAGTGCCGGACCGAACTGGATGGCACCTTTCTGTACCGCGACGAGGGACATTTGTCGTACGACGGCTCGATCGTGCTCGCCCGGGCGATGCACCTGGATGTGTTGATCGCCGCGACGGCACGCTAGGCACGGCCTCCGCTCAGCGCGCCGAATGGCCCGACTCGTCGTAGTCGCGATGGGTCAGCAGGCCGGGGCGAATCAGGTCGATGAAGGCGCGCGCCTCGGCGCTGAGGAACTTGCCCTTGCGCATGACCACCCCGTAGCTGCGCTGCGGGAAGAACTGTTTCATGTTGCGCACGGCCAGGCGGCCATGGTCGGCCGCGGTAATGCAGATGCCGGTGACGATCGAGATGCCCATGCCCATCGCCACGTACTCCTTGATCACGTCCCAGCCGCCGACTTCGATCGCCACGTGGTACGGCACCTGGCGCTGCTGGAATACCAGGTCGACCAGCCGATAGGTGGACAGGCGCTGCGGCGGCAGGATCAGCCCGTACGGCGACAAGTCCTCCAGCCTGATCTTTTCCTTCGCCGCCAGCGGATGATCTGGCGGCATGATCAGCATCGGGTCGTAGTGATGCACCGGCGCCCAGGCGATGTCGTTCGGCACATCCAGCATCGAGCCGACGGCGAAGTCGGCCTCGTCCGCACGCAGCAAGGCCATGCCGTCCTTGCCGGTGACATTGGCCAGTTGCAGCTGCACCGCAGGAAACAGCTCGCGATAGCGACGCACCAGCTCGGGCAACAGGTACTGGATGGTCGAAGCACCGGCGGCGATCGTCAGCCGGCCGCCTTGCAGGCCCGTCACCCTGGCCTGGAAATCGCGATCCAGCGTGTCCCAGCCCTCGACCAGCGGCCGCGCCAGTTCGTACAGCGCCTCACCGGCATCGGTGAGGTTGATGCGGCGGCGCTTGCGCTCGAGCAGGCTCACGCCGAGTTCCCGCTCCAGCGCCTGCAACTGCAGGCTGATGGTGGGCTGCGACAGGAACAGCGCCTCGGCGGCACGGGTCAGCGTGCCCAGTTTCACCACGCTGACAAAGGCGCGCAGCTGCTTATGGCGGTTGCCCTTGTAGTAGTAGCGGCCACCGCTTTCCGTGGCTGGCTTACCGCCGGCGCGTTCTTTTGCTGCGCCGCGTCGTATTTTTTTTGGCTTGTTCAGCGGGCCCGCCGGCTTTTTCATGGCCAATTTTCAATATGTTGGAGTATGTATTGCCTATGCTCATAGTAGCGATTGAAACATTCACTTTGTCAAATACATGATTCGTGACTAGCTTCGAGCCATCCACGACACGGAGCGAGCTCATGGCAGTACCGCAGGAACGACTCGATATCGGCGCTGTTGAAATCCATGCCGACCACACCGGCTACGAAAGCATTCTGAGCCCCGCGGCACTGGGCTTTCTGACCCAGTTGCACCGTCGCTTCGACGCCACTCGGCGGCGCCTGCTGCGAGCTCGGCACGAGCGCCAGGCGAACTACGATGCGGGCGGTCTGCCGGATTTTCGCGCCGACACGCTGGCGATCCGTGAGTCGGACTGGACCGTGGCGCCGATCCCGGCCGCGCTGCAGGACCGCCGCGTCGAGATCACCGGCCCGGTCGAACGCAAGATGATCATCAATGCGCTGAACTCCGGCGCGAAGGTGTTCATGGCCGACTTCGAGGATTCTTCGGCACCCACCTTCGCCAACCAGCTCGACGGCCAGATCAACCTGCGCGATGCGGTGAACGGCACGATCGAGTACCGCTCGCCCGAAGGCAAAAGCTATCGCCTCAACGACAAGCCGGCGGTGCTGGTGGTGCGTCCGCGCGGCTGGCATCTGGACGACAAGCACTTCCATGTGGACGGCGAACCGATGGCCGGTGCGCTGGTCGACTTCGGCCTGTTCGTGTTGCACAACGCCCGCGCCCTGCACAACCGCCAGCGCGGCCCGTACTTCTATCTGCCCAAGCTCGAAGCGATGGAAGAAGCCGCGCTGTGGGACGAGGTGATGGCCGCCGCTGAGGATGAGCTGCAGCTGCCGGTGGGCACGATGAAGGCCACCGTGCTGATCGAGACGCTGCCGGCGGCGTTCCAGATGCACGAAATTCTGCACGCACTGCGCCGCCGTGTGGTCGGACTCAACTGCGGCCGCTGGGATTACATCTTTTCCTATTTGAAAACCCTGAGAGGTCATCGCGACCGGCTGCTGCCGGAGCGCGGTCAGGTGCAGATGACCGCGCCGTTCCTGAAAGCCTATTCGGAGCTGCTGATCCAGACCTGCCATCACCGTGGCGCGTTCGCGATGGGCGGCATGGCCGCGCAGATTCCGATCAAGGGCGATGACGCCGCCAACGAAGCCGCGCTGGCCAAGGTGCGTGCCGACAAGCTGCGCGAAGTGCGTGCCGGCCACGACGGCACCTGGGTCGCGCATCCCGCCCTGGTACCCATCGCGCAGGAAATTTTCGACCAGTACATGCCGGGACCGAACCAGCTCGGCGTGTTGCGCGAGGACGTCGAGGTGACTCGCGACCAATTGCTCGCCGCGCCGAGCGGCACGATCAGCCGCGCCGGCTTCGACAACAACGTCGAGGTCTGCCTGCGCTATACCGCCGCGTGGCTGGACGGTCTTGGATGCGTACCCATCCATCATCTGATGGAGGACGCCGCTACCGCCGAAATCGCCCGCGCGCAGCTGTGGCAGTGGCTGCACCACGCCGATGCGCCGAGCGGGAGCGTTCTCGAGTTTTCCGATCATGCACCGATCGACTTCGCCTTGTTCGACCACGCGGTGGCGACGCACACCCATCGTCTGCGCGACAGCCAGCACCCTGGCGCCGCCCGCGCCGACGCTGCCGCCACCCTGCTCACGGCGATGACCCACGCCGAGCAGCTTGGCGACTTCCTCACCCTGCCCGCCTACGACCAGCTCGCCTGATACCACTCGATCCCGAGTTATCGACTTTCGCTTACGGAGTCACGCCATGAAAACCACCTTGCCCAGCGCCGAACAGATCACCCTGGACTGGAACAACAATCCCCGCTGGACCGGCGTCCAACGCAACTACTCGGCGGAGGACGTGGTGCGCCTGCGCGGCACTGTCGCTGTCGAGCACTCGCTGGCCCGCCGCGGCGCCGAGCGGTTGTGGAAGTCGCTGCACAAGGAAGACTTCGTCAACGCGCTCGGCGCACTCACCGGCAACCAGGCGATGCAACAGGTGAAGGCCGGCCTGCAGGCGGTCTATCTGAGCGGCTGGCAGGTCGCCGCCGATGCCAACGTGGCCGGCGAGATGTACCCCGACCAGTCGTTGTACCCGGCCAACTCGGTGCCGCTGGTGGTCAAGCGCATCAACAACACCTTGCTGCGTGCCGATCAGTTGAACCACGCCGAAGGCAAGGACGACACCGACTGGCTGGTGCCGATCGTAGCCGATGCCGAGGCCGGTTTCGGCGGCGTGCTGAACGCGTTCGAGCTGATGAAGGCGATGATCGAGGCTGGCGCCGCCGGCGTGCACTTCGAGGACCAGCTGGCCTCGGTCAAGAAGTGCGGTCACATGGGCGGCAAGGTGTTGGTGCCGACCCGCGAGGCGGTGGACAAATTGAACGCCGCGCGTCTGGCGGCCGACGTTGCCGGTGTGCCGACCCTGCTGGTCGCACGCACCGATGCCGATGCCGCCGATCTGCTCACCTCCGATATCGACGACAACGACAAGCCGTTCATCACCGGCGAGCGCACCGTCGAGGGTTTCTACCGTGTCCGTCCGGGCCTGGACCAGGCGATCAGCCGCGGTCTCGCCTACGCGCCCTACGCCGACCTGATCTGGTGCGAGACCAGCAAGCCGAACCTGGAGGACGCGCGCAAGTTCGCCGAGGCGATCCACGCGAAGTTTCCGTGCAAGCTGCTGGCCTACAACTGCTCGCCCAGCTTCAACTGGAAGAAGAATCTGGACGACGCCACCATCGCCCAGTTCCAGAAGGAGCTGGGCGCGATGGGCTACAAGTTCCAGTTCATCACGCTGGCCGGCTTCCACAGCCTCAACTACGGCATGTTCGATCTGGCGCACGGCTATGCGCGCCGCCAGATGACTGCCTTCGTGGAGCTGCAGGAAAAGGAATTCGCGGCCGCCGAGCGTGGCTTCACCGCGGTGAAGCATCAGCGTGAGGTCGGCACCGGTTACTTCGATGCCGTGACCCAGGCGATCCAGCAAGGCCAGTCCTCGACCACGGCGCTGACCGGCTCGACCGAGGAAGCCCAGTTCGCCCGCCACGCCGCCGCGTGAGGCGAGAAACGAGTGGGGAGGAGTGAGAAGAAACGAGAGCAAGCGCCGCCAAGCCGCAATCCGCACTTCTCTCGTCACTCACTCCTCTTCACTCACTCCTGTTTCAAAACCGGCGGTATTGCAGCGCTTCGGCCAAATGCTCGCGCTCCAGCAAGGCCGCGCCACCATCGAGGTCGGCGATCGTACGCGCGACCCGCAATATGCGGTGATACGCACGCGCAGACAAACCCAACCGCTCCAGCGCAGCTTCGAACCAACGCCGTTCGGCCGAGCCCAGGGCGCAATCACGTTCCAGTTCGCGCGTGCTGATTTCCGCGTTCGGCCGGCCAGCTCGCATCAACGAATGCCGGCGTGCCTCGAGCACGCGTGCACGCACCGTGGCCGAATCCTCATCTCGTCCGCTGCGCGGCGAGCCCAGATCGGCCAGCGGCACCTGGGGCACTTCCACACAAAGATCGATGCGATCGAGCAGCGGCCCGGAAATGCGCGAGCGGTAACGCTGGATCTGATCCGGCGTGCATTGGCAACGCTGACTGGGATCGCCGGCGTAACCGCACGGGCACGGATTCATCGCCGCCACCAGCTGGAACTGCGCAGGGAACGTCGACTGCCGCGCCGCCCGCGAGATCATGATGTGGCCAGATTCCATCGGCTCGCGCAGTACTTCCAGCACGTGCCGGCTGAACTCCGGCAACTCGTCCAGGAACAGCACGCCGTTATGTGCCAGCGAGATCTCGCCCGGACGCGGATACGAACCACCACCCACCAACGCCACCGCCGACGCGGTGTGGTGCGGCGAGCGGAATGGCCGCCGTCGCCAGCGCGCCAGATCGGTGGTCTGCCCAGCCACCGACCAGACGGCGCAGGTTTCCAGTGCCTCCGACTCGGACAGCGGCGGCAGAATACCCGGCAGACGTTCGGCCAGCATGGTCTTGCCGGTGCCCGGCGGCCCTATCAGCAACAGATGGTGGCCGCCTACGGCGGTGATCTCCAACGCACGGCGCGCCTGCAGCTGGCCACGTACATCGCTCAGGTCGGGACCGTCCTCGGCGCCGCCATTGCTGGGAATGCCCACCGGGGTGGACAGCTCATGCGCGCCGCGCAGCCAGCCGCATACCTCGGCCAGCGTATCGGCAACCCGGACATCCACATCGGGTACCAGCGCAGCTTCGGCGGCATTTTCGCGCGGTACAACCACGCGTCGGCCGCGCGCTCGCGCGCGCAGCAGCGCCGGCAGCACACCGGAGACGCGGCGCAGGATGCCGGTCAGGGCCAGTTCGCCGAGAAATTCGCAGTCGTCCAGTTTCTCGCGCGGCACCTGACCACTGGCGGCGAGAATACCCAGCGCGATCGGCAAATCGAATCGACCACCATCCTTGGGCAGCTCGGCCGGCGCCAGATTCACGGTGACGCGGCGGTTGGGATATTCAAAAGCGGTGTTCTGGATCGCCACACGCACGCGATCGCGCGCCTCGCGCACCGCCGCCTCGGGCAGGCCGACGATATTGGTGGCGGGCAGACCGCCGGACAGATGCACTTCGACCATCACCTGCGGTGCGGCGATCCCTTCCTGGGCGCGACTGAGGGTGACGGCAAGACTCATGCGGCCGCTGGCCGATGGCGCACGGGAAAGGAGTCGCTGATATGCACGGACATCGAGCGACTCCACCTGCAGTGCTGATAAATAACCGCCCCCGATCGTTTCTCGGGGTGAGGGTGACAGATCGGGGGCGGCTCCCGGGAGGTTGGTTGTTGCTAGCCCCCGCGTGAAGCTACGGCGGCCTCGAGTTCGGCCACACGCCTTTCCAATTCGTCGACCTTGGCGCGGGTGCGCGCCAGTACCTGTGTCTGGACTTCGAATTCTTCGCGGGTGACCAGATCGAGGCGGCGCAATCCCTGCGCCAAAACGTCCTGGAAATTGGCTCGCAAATCCTGTTGCGCCTGTGCCAATCCTGGCGGTACCAACGACACAAGTCGCAGGGCAATCTGATCGATATCCTGCCTATCCATCATGGATAGCGCCTCAAGCTCGTCGGCATGAAGTTTAGGTGAATGAAAATCACGGCCGCCATCGGTACGCTCCGTCAAAAGTTGTAAGGATTGTCCTACACAGCTGCCGCTCAGGCGACAACACTGCGTCAGGCAGGCAGAATGCAGTTTCTATCGTGTCGATATCCGTCGATTCAAGATCCGTCGATTCAAGGAAAAGCCCATGAAGCTGGTCGTGGCGGTCATCAAGCCATTCAAGCTGGACGATGTGCGCGAAGCGCTGGCCGAGGTTGGCGTACAGGGCGTGACGGTGACCGAAGTGAAAGGCTTCGGCCGCCAGAAAGGCCACACCGAGCTGTACCGGGGGGCCGAATACGTCGTCGATTTCCTGCCCAAGATCAAGCTGGAGGTGGCGATTGCCGACGATCAGCTCGATCGCGTGGTCGAAGCCATCCAGCACTCCGCGCGCACCGGCAAGATCGGCGACGGCAAGATTTTCGTCAGCACACTGGAACAGGTGATACGCATCCGTACCGGCGAACTGGATCACGACGCGCTTTGAGCCACCGGGGATCCTCGCAGGATCCGCCGTATTCCGGCTGCCACCAAAAAAAGTGCATCCCCGCCAAGCCCGCGCCGCTGCTTGCGGCGTACGACTTATCCCCCGACTTACACACAAACTATTGGGTTGACCATGCTCATGGCACCCGATATGTTGTGTCCGTCGGTGCCCGTCCAGACGCGATCGTCGGTCGGGCTTAAAAGGGAATCCGGTGTAATTCCGGAACTGCCCCGCAGCGGTAAAGCGGAAACGAAAGCACCCACATGCACTGGCCCTCGGCGGCTGGGAAGCGGGCGCAAGTAGGAGGATCGCGAGATCCATGTCCGCAAGTCCGAAGACCTGCCGGCACATCGGGACGAACGTATCCCGGTGCGTAGTGACGGCTTCCGCGGGGAGGCACGTCGCGGTGCAGTGAGCCCCATGGCGCCTGCATTGCGGGCCGTCCCCGGAATCCATCGCTTCAGGCCCTGCGCGCGGGAGCAGGTGTTTGATGTCCATGCCGGGAGCCACCAGCCATGCAGCACCTCGATACCGCAGCCCGCGAGCGCGCCACCGCGCGCGTCGATTCACCCGCCACCGGAGCGGCCGCACCGTCCGCACCTGAAACCGCTTTCACCCTGACCCCGTCGCACAGTCCGTCCCAGATGCACGTGACCAAGCGCAACGGCGGCCGGGAAATCGTCGACGTCAACAAGATCGTGCGCGCGGTGACCCGCAGCAGCGAAGGCCTGCATGGTGTCGACCCCCTGCGCGTGGCGCTGAAGACGATTGGTGGCCTGTACGACGGCGCCACCACGCAGGAGCTGGATCAGCTGTCGATCCGCACTGCCGCTGCGCTGACCGCCGAGGAACCCGAATACGGCCAGCTCGCTGCGCGCCTGCTCGGCGCCTACATCGACAAGGAAGTGAGCGGTCAGGAGATCCAGAGCTTTTCGCAATCGATCGCGCGCGGCGCGGAACTGGGCATCCTCAATGCGCGCCTGCGCGACTTTGTCGCCACCAACGCGCGCAAATTGAACGATGCGATCGATCCGCTCGCCACGCGCCGCTTCGAATACTTCGGCTTGCGCACGGTGTACGACCGCTACTTGCTGCGCCATCCGCAGCAGCGCTTCGTGATCGAGACGCCGCAGCATTTTTTCATGCGCATCGCCTGCGCGCTCGGCGGCAACGAGATCGGCGAGACACTTGAACTCTATCGGCTGCTGTCATCGCTCGAATACATCGCCAGCTCGCCGACGCTATTCAACGCCGGCACCCGCCACGAGCAGCTCAGTTCGTGCTACCTGCTCGATTCGCCGGTGGACTCGCTGGAGTCGATCTACGACAAGTACGCCGACGTCGCCAAGCTCAGCAAGTTCGCCGGCGGCATCGGCCTGGCCTATTCGCGCGTGCGTTCGCGTGGCTCGCTGATCAAGGGCACCAACGGACATTCGAATGGCCTGCTGCCGTGGCTGAAGACGCTGGATGCGTCGGTCGCCGCAGTGAACCAGGGCGGCAAGCGCAAGGGCGCGGCCTGCGTCTACCTGGAATCGTGGCATGCCGACATCGAGGATTTCCTCGAACTGCGCGACAACACCGGCGATGACGCGCGCCGCGCGCACAACCTCAACATCGCGAACTGGATCCCCGACGAGTTCATGCGCCGGGTCGAGAGCGATGGCGACTGGTCGCTGTTCGATCCGAAGGTCATGCCGCAGCTGGTCGACAGCTGGGGCGAGACATTCGATCGGCTTTACCGCGAGGCGGAGGCCGACGGCTTGGCCGTGAAGACGGTGAAAGCGCGCGAACTGTACGCCCGCATGATGCGCACGCTGGCGCAGACCGGCAACGGCTGGATGACGTTCAAGGATCGCTGCAATGCCACCAGCAACCAGACTGCCCATGCCGACAACGTGATCCACCTGTCGAACCTGTGCACCGAGATCCTCGAAGTGAGCTCGGCCAGCGAGACGGCTGTTTGCAACCTCGGCTCGGTGAATCTGGCACGGCATGTGGTCCACGCCGCCGATGGAAGCCACGCATTCGATTTCGAGCAGCTCGCCTCGACCGTGCGCACCGCGGTGCGCCAGCTCAACCGGGTGATCGACCTGAACTTCTATCCGATCGACACCGCACGCACCGCGAACATGAAGTGGCGCCCGGTCGGTCTCGGTGTGATGGGCTTGCAGGACGTGTTCTTCAAATTGCGCCTGCCGTTCGATTCGACGGAAGCGCTGGCGCTGTCCAGCCGCATCGCCGAAGAGATCTATTTCCACGCCTTGTCGATGTCGACCGAGCTGGCCGAGGTCGAAGGCGCGCACCCCGGTTTCGCGGAAAGCCGCGCGGCGAACGGCGAGCTGCAGTTCGACTACTGGTCGAACGTCGCACCGCAAGACAACGCACGCTGGGACGCCTTGCGCGAACGGATCAAGCAGCACGGCCTGCGCAACTCGCTGCTGATCGCGATCGCACCGACCGCCACGATCGCCTCGATCGCCGGCTGCTACGAATGCATCGAGCCGCAGGTCAGCAACCTGTTCAAGCGCGAAACGCTGTCCGGCGACTTTCTGCAAGTGAACCGCTACCTCGCCGACGAACTGAAAACGCTGGGACTGTGGACGCAGGAAATCCGCGACGCGATCAAGCTGGCCGAAGGCTCGATCCAGAGCATCCACGCGATTCCGGAACGGCTGCGCACGATTTACCGCACGGTGTGGGAACTGCCGCAGAAGGCACTGATCGAACTGGCCGCCGCGCGCGGTGCGTACATCGACCAGAGCCAGTCGCTGAACCTGTTCATGGAGAATCCGAACATCGGCCAGCTCAGCTCGATGTACATGTATGCCTGGAAGGCTGGCATCAAGACCACTTATTACCTGCGCTCGCGTCCAGCCACGAAAATCACCAAGACCACGGTATCGGCAGACAGGACCGTACTCGTCGTGGATCAGGCACAAGCCAATGCGGCCGTGTTCTGCTCGCTGGAGAATCCCGAGTATTGCGAGGCTTGCCAGTAGAGCGAGGAGTGAGTGTGGAGGAGTGAGAAACGAGAGGAGGCAACGACAGTCCTTCGAACCCCTCTCTCCACTCACTCTTCTTCATTCGTTTCTCGCCTTGCGGCGCATGGCAGTGCACATGCGACTGACCTGATCGAGGGCAGAGCGGACAGCCTCCGTTTCGCTTTCGGGAAACCAGCCCAGCTGTTCGCACAAGGTGACTTGCGTTTCCAGCTCGGCGACAGAGCCTTGGGCAATGGCAAGGAACTGGGCCTTCTCCCGTTTCGATTCTCGCGTCCAGCCCTCGGCGATGTTGCTTGGGACGGAAACCGCAGCCCGCGTAAGCTGGCTTCGCATCCCATACATCTCTTCCCGCGGGAGCAGGGCCGTCAGCCGATAAATCTCCCGCGCCACTTCCATTGCCCGGTTCCACACCACTGCTTCTCGATAATGCATAGGACCTCCCTGTCATGAGTGCATCTTCTCTCGTTTCTCACTCCTCTTCACTCACTCCTCACCTGCTCGACCCCGGCTTCGAGCTGACACTCCGTCCGATGCGCTATCCCGGCTTCTACGAGATGTATCGCAATGCGATCAAGAACACTTGGACGGTCGAGGAAGTGGATTTCTCGATGGACACGCGCGACCTCAATGCGAAGATGTCGTCGGCCGACCGCCATCTGATCCAGCGGCTGGTTGCGTTCTTCGCTACCGGCGACACCATCGTGTCGAACAATCTGGTGCTGAACCTGTACCAGCACATCAACGCGCCGGAAGCGCGCATGTATCTTTCGCGCCAGTTGTACGAAGAAGCGTTGCACGTGCAGTTCTACCTCACCTTGCTCGATACCTATATTCCCGATCCGGCCGAGCGCAACGGCGCGTTCGCGGCGATCGAGACGATCCCGTCGATCCGGCAGAAGGGGGCGTTCTGCTTCAAGTGGATCGATTCGATCCAGGGCCTGCGCCGGTTGGAAACCCGCGAACAGCGCCGCCAGTTCCTGCTCAACCTGATCTGTTTCGCCGCCTGCATCGAAGGGCTGTTCTTCTACGCCGCGTTCGCCTACGTCTACTACCTGCGCTCACGCGGCCTGCTGCACGGCCTCGCGGCCGGCACCAACTGGGTGTTCCGCGACGAGAGCGGACACATGGCATTCGCGTTCGAGGTGGTTCGCACCGTGCGCGAACAGGAACCGGATCTTTTCGACGACACCATGCGCGCGCAGGTCGAGGAAATGATGGAAGACGCGATCGCCTGCGAAACCCAGTTCGCCGAGGACGTACTCGCCGGCGGCGTGGTCGGCATGTCGGTGAAAGACATGCGCCAGTACCTGGAATACTGCGCCGATCAGCGCCTGGCCCAGCTCGACATGCCGAAGAAATACGGCGCCAAGAATCCATTCGACTTCATGGACCTGCAGGACGTGCAGGAAGTGGCCAATTTCTTCGAGCGCCGTGTCTCGGCGTATCAGGTCGGCGTGCAGGGCGAGGTGGCATTCGACATGGCGTTCTGAGTTCAGCATCACCGGCAGGCGCGCTGGTTCACGGAATACGGTGCCGCTCCTGACCCATCATGCCATCGCGGTCGGGGCCATTCGGTTGTCATAAAAACTGGTCTAGAATCCCGGCTTGGCTCGAAGGTCCCCGGCTGTTTCACCGCTGTTGTCCGTCGACCGCCAACGGGAATGCATCGACGATCCGGTCAAGGGGGCAACACGCCGGATGGGTTTCTCGTGCGAGGGAGCATCCCGTACCGTCACCACATCAAGGATCCTCGATGACACATTCAATCCGCATGCGGGCACTTCCGATCGCCATCACTGCGCTGCTCGCCGTGGCGCCTCTCGCAGCACAGAACGTCACCACATCCGGCGTCAACGGCCGCGTGCTGGACGCCCAGGGCCAGCCGGTCGCCGGCGCCACGGTGACCATCCTGCACGAGCCTTCCGGCACCACCAAGGCGGTGACCACCGATGCCGACGGCCGTTACGCGGCGCAAGGTCTGCGCGTCGGCGGTCCGTTCGATATCAGCGTCAGCAAGCCCGGCATGGCTGCCGTCGAACAGGGCAATGTCTACCTGCAGCTGGGTCAGCCCTCCTCGATCAACCTGAGCATGGGCACCGGCGCGCAGAACGCGAAGGAACTGGCCGGCGTCACCGTGAGCGCCTCGTCGCTGGCGCAGACGTTCTCCTCGGACAACAAGGGGCTGTCGACCAACATCTCGCAGCGGCAGCTGCAGGCCACGCCGCAAGGCAACCGCTCGATCGATGATGTGGCGCGACTGGACCCGCGCATCACCGTGCTCGACCAGGGCGTTGGCTCGATCTCCGCCAACGGCATGAACAACCGCTACAACAACATCAGCGTCGATGGCGTGACCCAGGGCGATCCGTTCGGCCTCAACGCCAACGGCCTGCCCTACCAGAAGGCGCCCATTTCGCCGGAGACGATCGCCGAGTACAACATCTCCACCGCCAACTTCGACGTCATTTCCGACACCGTCGGCGCCGACGTCAACGCGGTGACCAAGTCGGGCACCAACCAGTACCACGGCTCGGTGTACTACGCGTATCGCAATGCCCGCAAGCTGGTCGGCGACGCCGGCTGGCTGCCCAGCAGCGACCACGGCTACACGTACCACGGCTACGGCAAGGATTGGACAGGCGGCTTCAACGTCGGCGGACCGATCATCAAGGACAAGCTGTTCTTCTTCGTCTCCGCCGAACACGAGAAGACCACCGGCATCGGCGCCGATTCGGCCAACGGCCTGGATTATTCGCTGGGCCAGGGACCCTCGACCAGCAACAAGGTGTCGCCGGGCGACTTGCAGAAAGTGATCGACGCGGCCAAGCAGCTCGGCCTCACCCCCGGCAACTTCGGCGGGCCCACCGGGCTAACCTACGACGACAAGCGCTACCTCGGCAAGATCGACTGGAACATCAGCAACGACCATCGCGCCAGCTTTACCTACCAGAACACCAAGGAGCTGCTGCCCGCGGTGGGCGGCAACAGTCCGAGCAGCGTGGGCCTGACCAGCTACACGTATACCAAGACGATCACCACCAACAACTACGTAGCCCACGTATTCGACGACTGGACCGACAGCTTCTCCACCGAGGCCAAGATCGGCTTCCAGAAGTACGTGCAGGACACCGCCGCGCCGTGGCGGCAGCCGGCCGTCAACGTGAACTTGTCGGCAGACGGCAAGGGTCCGTCGATCAACCTCGGCGAGGAACAGTTCCGCCACTACAACCACATCGATACCAAGAAGCTCAGCTTCTTCCTCGCCGGCACGTATATCCTCGGCGACCACACGATCAAGGGCGGCATCGACTACCAGCGCAACAAGATCAACAACCTGTTCGGCCAGACCGAATTCGGCCAGTACAACTTCTGGGGCATCAGCAACTTCCTGGCCGGCAACTACAACAAGTACGTGCTGTATCACCCCGCGCCGGGTTACGTGCTCGCCGATATCGCCGGCAAATGGACCTACAGCCAGTACAGCCCGTTCCTGCAGGACACTTGGCAGGTCAACGACAAGCTGTCGGTGCAGTACGGCGTGCGCGTGGACATTCCGCATTCCAGTGCCCAGCCGGCGTACAACGCACGCTTCGCACAAGCGTTCGGCTATCCGAACAACTACACGGTAGGTTCGAGCAACCGCGTGGTCGAACCGCGGCTGTCGTTCAACTATTTGTTCGACAGCAGCTACAAGACCCAGCTGCGCGGCGGTGTCGGCCTGTTCCAGACCTCGCCGCCGACGGTGTGGATGACCAACCCGTTCCAGAACAACGGCGTCACGCTGACCTCGTACACCTCGTTCAATCCGGCCAGCGCCCCGTTCAGTCCGGACCCGTTGAACCAGAACATCCCCGCGGGTGGCGGCGCCGGCTCGATCGACACCATCGCCAAGAATTTCCGCCTGCCGACCGTGTGGAAGGCCAGTCTGGCGCTGGACCGCGAACTGCCGTGGTGGGGTCTGATCGCTTCGGCCGAGTACGAGCACATCAAGGTACGCGACGGCATTCTGTACCAGGCGATCAACTTCGGCGCGCCGACCGGCACGCTGCCGGATGGCCGCCTGCAGTTCTGGAAGACGCCGGGCGAGGCGCCCAAGACGGCCGATGCGCTGGCCAACCAGAACCGCGCGTTCAGCACCGCGTCGACCCTGCTCACCAACACCCACAAGGGCAAGTCGGACAGCTTCACGCTGGCGCTGAGCAAGCCGTTCTCGGACAGCCTCTCGGGCAATGTCAGCCTGACCTTCAACCACGCCACCGATGTCGATCCGGGCACCGACACCATCGCCTACAACGGTTACCAGCGCGTGGCGCGGCTGAATCCGAACGCCGACGTCGCGGCGACCTCGAACTACAGCATCGCCAAGAGCTTCAAGGCCGCGCTGACCTGGCAGCACAATTTCTTCGGCGACTACCGCAGCCAGGTGTCGATGTTCTACAACGGGCGCACCGGCAATCCCTACACCTGGGTGTTCAGCAACGATGCCAACGGCGACAGCATCGCCGGCTGGGACCCGGCCTACATTCCGTCGGCCAACGACCCGAAGGTGGCCTATGCTGCTGGCACCAGCGCGCAGGTGATCCAGCAGTTCCAGAACTTCCTGGCCAGCGACTCCTACCTGCGCGACCACCGCGGACAAGTTGCCAGCCGCAACGGCGACCGCACCGGGTGGGTCAACACGCTGGACATGAGTTTCTCGCAGGAGGTGCCCGGCATCTTCAAGGGCAACAAGGGCGAGTTGCGGCTGGACGTGTACAACTTCCTCAACCTGATGAACAAGGACTGGGGCCGATCGAGCAACACCGGCATCTACCCCACGCGCACGCTGGCCAGCTACGGCGGCGTGAATGCAAAGGGACAGTACGTCTACTCGCTGCCCACCGACAAGAACGGCAACTACCAGCCGCAGCAACTGCAAGTCTATGACGGCGGTTTCTACGACCCCAGCCGCGTGGTATCACGCTGGTCGGCGATGCTGACGCTGCGATATACGTTCTGATCGGTCCGTTCACCTCGTTCCGACCGTCTGTTGATTTTCAAGATTGGCACTCAAGCCCCTGATCGGACATCAGGGGCTTGAGTGCCTGTGCCAAAGGCCAGCTGAAACGAGGCTACGGATCCCGATCAATACCGTCAGAACGTGTACTTCAGCGATGCGCCAGCGCCGTAATCCGGGCTGCCGTTGGCGAAGCCGCCGAGCGCATAAGCTTGCACGCGCAGGCTGTCGCTGAGCTTGTGGTTCCAGTAGCCGGTGAGCTCGCTCTGCGGGGCGCCGCCGTCGGCGATCCGCTCGCGGTAGTAGTAGTACGCGCCGATGCTGTCACTGGTGCTCAGCTTGTAGTCGGCGCCGATGTTCGCGTTGAAGCCGTTCTTCAGCTTGATGTACTGCGAGCTGCCGTACTTCATCCAGCCCACGCCGCCGAACGCCGTCCAGGCGCCGCTTACCTTGTAGGTATCCAGCGACAGACCATAGTCGTTCTTGCCGGTACCCAGGCCCTCGTTCTCGTCGGCGGTACCGAACTTCACCTTGCCGGTGAGATCCAGGCCGAACGTGCGGTCGGCACTGCCGAACAGCTCGTAGCCGGCCGACGCGGTGATGTCGCCCAGGCCCGAGGCCGAACCACTAGTCGTCGCCGTCGTGCCGCCGGTGGACGAACCGCCGCAGGCATGGATCGCGCCGCCGACTGCACGGCCCACGCCGCGGCACAGCGGATTGTTGTTCTTCACCTTGCCCACGCCGGGAATCACGTTGCCGGGACCGGTAATGTTGATGTACGGCACGGTGAGCTTGAACGTCCAGCGATCGCTCTGGTACGCCGCGGTCACCGGCACCGACCAGATATCGGTCGTGGTGTCGGTGCCGTACTTGCCGCTGCTGTAATCGGCACCGGCGGAAAGGCTGAACTGGTCGCTGTCGGGCGTGGTGGCGGCATGGGCCGCCGGTGCACCGATCAGCAGCAAGCCGCCGACGATCATCCAGTGTTGTGGGTTGCGCATGTAAGAGGTTCCTTGCAGATGTAGGGAATGCCAGCAGGCCCGGCATCACACCGGGCCTGCATGAGGGCTACCGCGTAGCGCGGAGGCTGGGCTCAGCCGCCCGGGCGGCCGGCGCGGCTGGGGTGATCCGGAATCTGCGGACGATCAGGCAGTGTGGGCTTGCCCGCAAAGTCCGGCTTGCCTGCGAAATCGGGCTTGCCCGGGTGGTCGGTCGCGCTCGGACGATCGGTCATGTGGCTCTGGCCAAACACGACCTTTTCAACCGAGGCGTTTGCATGCGCATGCGCGCTGGCGGAAGCGGCGCCGGCGGCCTTCGGCGAACGCATCACGTCACCCAGCTTGAAACCCATGCTGTTGGCGATCTGGCCCCAGCCTTCGCCGGCGGCGCGCAGGGCCAGCACACCCTTGAGGTCTATGCTGGTGCCGTCGGCCAGCACCAGCGTGCCGCCGTTGAGCGCAGCCTCAAGTTCGGTCGCGGTCGGATCGGTAATGCCGGCCTGGGCCAGACTGGCCTCGGCCAGCGACAGCGCGATCTTCACGTTGCCGTAGCCCATCTGGCCGGTGGCGGGCGTGAACGTCGTTGTGGTGGTGGTGCTCGGCGTGGTGGCCGTAGCAGTGGTGGTCTCCGTCAGCGTGATCGCGGTGCCGTCGCGCAACCCGGTGACCAGCGCCTGCGAGTTCGTGTCCGAACCGGCGAAGCTGATGAACTCGGTGCTCAGCCGGGTCGATTCATGCGTGCTGGTGCCCGTGGAAACGGAAGTGCCGGACGAAGTGGCGGTCTGCGCCATGGCCGGCGTAGCGGCCAACCCGGCCAACACGGCGGCGCAAACGAGCGTGAGTGTGAGGTGTCGGATTTTCATTGCTCTCTCCTATGGGATGCCACAAAGGCGGATTACTGAGAAACGGACATCACGGTCATCGTCAAGGCAAAGGCACCTGCGATCAGGGTCATGTCGAGAGTCGTGTTTCGCATGAGGACGCCTTCTGCCTGCGGTGGATCCGAGGCTTGCCAGTTCCATTACGCCCGGGCCCCCAGGATCCTTCCCTGCGGTCGAGTCGCGTTCGGAATGCGTTCAGGGAGAAAGCAGGCCGTAGCCGTAGCGCGTATCGCGGCCTGGAGGCCCGAGGTCGCGGGCCATGGTGGCCAGGCGCTGCACGATCTGCGCAGCCGCGCCCTGGCGTGGCGCATCCAGCAACTGGGCTGCCCTTCGCGCCACGATCGGCGCCGCGAACGACGTGCCGCGCAACGCATCGCTGCCGCGTCCGGCCACGCCGGATGCGCAGAAAGCCACCTGGCTGCCGCTGCCGGACTCGGGCAGCACGCGATCGTGCTCATCGACCCCGCTGACGCCGATCACACCGGAGTAGGCCGCCGGGAACAAAGGCGGCGCCGCAGGTCCGTCGTTGCCGACCGCGCTGACCAGCACGTGGCCACGCGCGACCATTGCCTGCACTGCGCGCGCAAGCACCGGATTGTCCGGGCCGACCAGGCTGATGTTGATCACCGGCACGCGTTCGCGCGCCATCCACGCGAGCGCTTCCACCAGGCTCGACGTGGCGCCGCCGACTTTATCGGCGCACCACAGGTCGGCTGCGTAAAGCGTGTCGGGATCGCCATCGACGAGGCGTGCGGCCACCGCGGTGCCATGCTTCGACACTGTCGATGTCTTGCAGCCATGTTGCTCGATACGTGCGCGTGCCAGTGCCGGGTCGGCCAGATCCACGCCACCATCGATCAGTCCGACACGTCGCGGCATGGCGCTGGATGGCCCGGCCGGCGACGTATTGCCTTGGCGGAGATCGCCGTCGCCCGCGGACAGGTAGAGATGCTGGTAGGCGAAGGTGACCTTCGGCGCCGCCTGCTGCAGTGTCTGCAGCGCTTCGATCTCGCTGCGTCCACGCGTGTCGTGCAGGACCACCACGTCCAGTCCCAGCGTCGCATCCGCCGGCGCCTGACTGTCTGCGGTGAACCCCTGTGCCTGCACTGCATGAAGTTGCCCGCCCGAAAGACCCAGCGCAAGGAATTCACCACGCAGAACAGGCTCGCCGTGAGGATCCACCGTCACACGCTTGGGCTCTTCGCGCAGCAAGGTATTGATCTGCGACTGTCGCGTGGCGGCCGGCGTCTCATGCACCCGGTCCTCGATGTGTTGCATCGCCGCGGCGGGAAGCGTAACGGGCACGCGGGGCGTGGCGGGCATGCCTCCACGGGGAACGTGCACGTCGGGCAACCCCCGCGGCGGACCGCGCAGCTGTGCCCGCGCAGGCGCCGTACCACCCACCGCAAGCGCGATGGACAGCAAGGAAATCAGCACGGAAATCGGGCGCTGCATCGGCATGGCGGAACCGGCCGGTAATCGGAGGTCAGAATGCTAGCATTGGCTGACTTTACGCTCCCGAACCGCGCCGTGACTCGCGAGGGAAGGAATCGTCCTCTTCAAACGTAGTGAAAAGGCAATACGTGGATCCGAGCCAAGTTGTGCGCGAAGGATTGATCCCGCTACTGCCGCGTCTGCGCCGTCTCGCGAGGGCGTTGGCGGGACAGGCCGATGATGCCGATGACCTGGTGCAAATCGTGCTGGAGCGTGCCATGACTCGGGCGGCGCAATGGCGACCGGACGCTGCATTGGACAAGTGGGTGTTTGCGATCGCGCGCAACGCCTGGCGGGACGAGCTGCGCGCCCGCGGAAGATCGCAACGCCTGTTCGCGGGCGAGGAAGCCGGTGCCATGGCTGCCGACGGAAACACCGGGCCCGCACAGAAACTGGAGCTGGCAGCGGCGCTGGCTTCCCTGCCGCCAGATCATCGTGAAGTGGTAGCCCTGGTGCTGGTCGAGGGTTTGTCGTACGGCGAGGCCGCCGAGCTGTTGCAGGTACCTGTGGGAACCGTCACCAGCCGTCTGGCGCGTGCTCGCTCCACTTTGCAGTCTTATCTTGGAAACGACACATGAACCTGATCGACAACGACACATTGCAGGCTTACGTGGACGGCGAGCTGGACGCGACAACCACCGCGCGAATCGACGCCGCGCTGGTGCACGACGATCTGCTTCGACGCCGCGTGCAGCAGGCGCGCGCCCTGCGCGCGCAGCTGAAGGCCGCGTTAGACCCGGTGCTCGACGAGCCGGTGCCGGCGCGCCTGTCCGCACTGTTGCAGTCGGCACGTCCTCCGCAACCGTCGATGCCGATAAAGCCATTGGCCCAGTCTGCAGGCCGACGGGGATTTGGCGCGGGCCGGCGCCACACGTCCCGGCGCTGGCTGCTGCCGATCGCAGCAGCGACCGCGTCACTCGCCGTGTTGGCCGTGACGCTGTGGTGGCATGCCGGAGGATTGGTAGGCGTGCACGACGACCGGCAATATGCTGCGGCTGCCTTGTCCGATGCGCTTGACCGAGCGCTGGCCAGTGAACCCGATCCGCACGCTCCAATCAGCATCGGCCTGAGTTTCCGCAGTGCCGACGGACGCATTTGCCGCACATTCATCAACCGCGCCAAGCCGATAGCCGGCCTGGCTTGCCATGATGATGCGGGGTGGTGGTTGCCCGTGCTCAGTGCAGGCAGAGAATCCGAAAACGGCGAACTGCGACAAGCCGCCAGTGCCATGCCCCCCGCCGTCCAGGCAGCGGTCGACGCGCGCATCCGCGGCGAAGCCTTCGATGCTCAGCAAGAGCGCGCGGCGCGCGATGCCGGCTGGCGCTAGGTATGCTCTGACCCTCAACGCAGAGGTTGAGAAAACAACCGGCGTTTGAAGCGGGCGCGGGGTTACCGGCGGCCCATTGACTACAGGTGTAGTCAAGGCGTACCGTGACTACACCTGTAGTCACGAAACATTCCGGCCATGTCCAAACCTTCCATTGGCGATCAGGAGCTGGCGCTCCTTCATTATCTGGCCGAACACGGCGGTGCCTCCGTCGGCGAGGTGGCCAGCGGCTTCGGCGAACCACGTGGCCTGGCCCGCTCCACCGTGCTGACCATGATGGAACGCCTGCGCGGCAAGGGTTATCTGAAACGCCGGCAGCTGCGCGGCATGTTCCGCTACAGCACAGCGACCGGGCCGAAAGAGGCGATGCGCAGCGCCGTGGGCAGCTTCGTCGAAAAGACGCTGAGTGGTTCGGTCTCGCCGTTCGTGGCCTGGATGTCGGAGCATGCCGAAGTCAGCGAGACAGAGCTGGCCGAGCTCGAGGCGCTGGTCGCGCAGTTGCAGACCCGGCGCAAGGAGTCCTGATATGGCCTCGCTGACTGTCCTGCTCGATACCTTGCTCATCCGGCTGGCCTGGACATCGGCCCAGGCCGTGTTGCTGATCGGCGGCGTCTGGCTGATCGGACGCCTGCTGCCGCAACTGCCGTCCGCATTGCGCTGCACGCTGTGGTGGCTGGTGGGCCTGCAGCTGATTCTCGGGCTGTGCTGGAGCTCGCCGCTGCAACTGCGCGTGCTGACTCCGCCTGCGCAGGTCGCGACCGTGGCTTTGGACCATACCGTCTCGCCGGTGGCCATCACTGATGCCGCGCCCGTGATCCACTTGGCGTCCGTACCGGCCCAGCCGGTGCCTGCCGCGTGGCATGCGCACTGGCGGCTGATCCTGATTTCGCTATGGCTGGCCGCCGTGCTCACGCAACTGCTTATCGCGAGCAGGCAGTGGCACAGCGCGCGCCGCGTGTTGCGGGACTCGCGCCCGCTGAAGGACAACGCGCTGCGGGCCGTATGCGCGGAACAGATGCAGAACCTGGGACTGCGCCGCCAACCGGAGCTGCGTGTTTCCGCCGCGATCAGCTCACCGCAGATCACCGGTCTGTGGCACCCGATCGTGTTGCTGCCGGCCGAGCAACGACTCACCCTGAGCGAGTCGGCGATGGCGATGGCTCACGAGCTGGCGCATCTGCGCCGCGGCGATCTGTGGCTGGGCTGGGTCCCCGCCATCGCGCAGCGGCTGTTCTTCTTTCATCCACTGGTGGCCTGGGCGGTGCGTGAGTACGCACTGAGCCGCGAGGCCGCCTGCGATGCACAGGTGCTGCAGCAGACCGGCACGATGCCCCAGGCCTACGGCCATCTGCTGCTGCGTCTGGGCGTTGCCCATCCGATGCATTCCGGTCTGGCCGGAGCTTCGCCGTCGTTCCACAATCTCAAGAGGCGACTGACCATGTTGCAGCAGTCCGACAACCTGTCCCGGCAGCGCATACGCGCATGGCCATTGATCATCGTAATCGTGCTGGCCGGCGTGCTGCCTTATCGCGTCACGGCGAGCGCGCCACCGGCAAGCGCGCCGCAGACAGCGGCGACAACGCACGCAACACCTGACGATCCCACGCCGACGCCATCATCTCCTCTGCCATCGCCGCCGCCACCGCCTCCTGCCCCGTTGCCACCTCCGCCGCCGCTTGCTATCACTCCGCCACCGCCTCCCCCTCCGCCACCGCCGCCGCCGAATCCCGGAAACCGCTTTTCGGCGCGGCATGTCGATATCGACACCCATTCGAATGCCCGCGAAGGCTTCGCCCTGATCGACAGTGATGCCGTCACCATCAGCGGTTCGGAGAGCGATCTCAAGACGGTGGAACAACTGCGCAAGGCCAACACGCCGATGCTGTGGTTCCGCCGTGGCGACAAGGCCTATCTGATCCGCGATGCAAACTACATCCAGCGCGCCAAGGCGATCTATGCGCCGGTGTCCGCGCTGGGCAAGCAACAGGGCGAATTGGGTGGCGAACAGGGCCGGCTCGGTGGCTTGCAGGGCGGGCTCGGTGCCCGCCAGGGGGCGCTGGGATCGCAGCAAGGGCAGCTCGCCAGCCAGCGGGCAAAGCTGGCCAGTGAACAGGCTGAGCTCAGCGGACAAGCCCACGACGACAAGCGCCAGCTAGAGCTCGAAACCAGGCAGGCCACGCTGCAGACCCGGGAAGATGAACTAGGCCGGCAACAGGACGATCTTGGCCAGCAGCAGGAAGCACTGGGCAAGCAGCAGGAGGCACTGGGCGCCAGGCAGGAAGCCCTCGGCAAACGCCAGGAGCAGGCCACCGAGCAGGCCAACCAGCAGATCGGCAAACTACTCGACGAGGCGCTGGCCCAGGGCGTCGCGCAAGCTGTCAATCCCCGCTGACCGACGGGATGGCCCGGTCGGCCGGTGACGCCTGACCGGGCAGTTTTTATCGCGTACCGCGGGTGGCCGCAGGATCGGACAAACCCGATGCCCGCATCACACTCCGGGCTTGCAACACTCCGCTCTTCCGTGGAAGAGCGGATGTATCTCAGTCCTTCGGCACCTTCATCGCGTATTCCTGCGGCGGCGTATCGCCGGCAAGATTGCGCACGAAGTAGTCCCAGCGTCGGCGAGTCACATACGGTGACGCCTTGCCGTAACCGTGGTGGGCATTGGGAATCAGCAGGAGGTCGAAATCCTTGTTGGCCTTGATCAACGCATCGACCACCAGCAAGGTGCTCGAGGTCGGCACGTTGTCGTCCATGGTGCCGTGGGTCAGCATCAAGTGGCCTTTGAGGTTCTTCGCCATGCGCTGGTTGGCCTGGTCGTCATAGTTGCTGCTGCCGTCCTTGTTGGTCACCAGCAGGCCCTGCCACTTCTCGGCCCAGTCGTCCTCGTAGTTGCGGTTGTCGTGGTTGCCGCTCTCGGCCCAGCCGACCTTGAAGAAATCGGGATAGCGGAACATCGCATCGGCGGTGGTATTGCCGCCGCCGGAGTGGCCCCACATGCCGACGCGGTCGAGATCGATCCACGAGTAGCGCTTGCCCAGCTCCTTCAGCCCGGCGATCTGATCAGGCAGCGTGTTGTCGCCGATGTTGCCGAAGTAGGCATCGTGAAACGCCTTCGAACGCCACGGCGTGCCCATGCCGTCGATCGCCACGACGATGAAACCGAGTTCCGCCAGCCCCTGGTGATCGACACGTGACGGCATGAAACTGCGACTGCCGACCGAACCGGTCTGCGGACCGGGGTAGACGTAGTCGACGATCGGATACTTCTTCGACGCATCGAAGTTCGTCGGCTTGAACATCAGGCCGTACAGCTCGGTCTTGCCATCGCGCGCCTTCACCGTGAACGGCGTCGGCGCGATCCAGCCGCTGGCGACGAGCCGGCTGATGTCGGCCTTGGCCACCTGCGCCACGGTTTGCCCATCCTGCGCATGGCGCAACACGGTCACCGGCGGCTCCGTCGGGGTGGAATACGCATCGACGAATAGACGTCCGTCCGGCGACAGCGCCACCGTGTGATCGGCCGGTTCCGGAGTCAGCAGAGTCGGCTTGCCGCCATCGAGGCCGACCTTGTAGAACTGCTGGTAGTAGGGGTTCACGCCCGGCTCGCGACCCACGCCGCGGAACCACAGCGTGCGTGTCTTCGGATCCACCTTCAGCACCTGGGTGACGTTGCCTTCGCCGGTGGTGATGGCGCGCTTGAGCTTGCCGCTGTCCAGGTCGTACAGGTACAGCTGGCCCCAGTTGGTACGCTCGGAGAACCAGATCGCCTCGTGGCTTTCGGGCAGGTAGAACCAGTTGACCTGGTCGTTGCCGCTTTCGTAGTAGGTCTTGACGCTCTCCTCGAATACGGTGCGTACCGCGCCGCTCGCCGCATCGGCGATGCGGAACCATTCGTGCTTGTGGTCGCGCGAGGTGGAAACGAAGGCCAGCGTCTTGCCGTCCGGCGCCCACTTCACATCGTCCCAGCCGCCGTCCGGGCCGCAGCTGACGTCATCGCACAAGGTGGAGCGATGCTGGTCCGCCGGCATCTTCAGCCGCACCACTTGATGATTCGGCACGTCGATGATGACGCGCTCGATCATGGTCACATCCTTGTCGCCGACCAGCGGATACTTCCACGCCTCCAGCTTCGGGTGACCGACGTTGGTACTGATCATGTACATGTCGCCGGTCTTGCGCTGATCCTGCTGGAACGTGGCGATCTGCTTAGAATCCGGCGACCACTCCAGGATCGCGCTGTCGGTGTGCTTCCAGCCCGCGTTGTCGGTGGCGTAGCCGAAGTTCTCCACGCCATCGGTGGTGAGCTGCGTCTCCTTGCCGGTAGCGACATCGCGCAGCCACAGGTTCCAGTTGCGGATGAACGCTTCGCTTTTCTTGTCCGGTGACAGCACGCCGGGTTCGTGGCCATGGTCCGCCTTGCCGTCCGTCTTCGCGCCGCTGCCAGCCACGCAGGTGACGGCGGCTTGCAGGTTGCACAGGTAATGAGCTTCCCTGATGGCAACGTTGATGCGGCCATCCGGCATCACGCTGTAGTCGGTGATCGGCAGTTTCTTCGCGTCGACCGGCTTGCCGGTCACCTTGCCCAGCGCGGCGGCGAGCTTGACCTGATCGAACAGCGGCGTGACCTTGCCGCTGGCCGCGTCCATCTGCACGAAATGGTCGCCGTTGCTGTCGTGGTCGCGATACCAGAAATGGCCGTCGTCCAGCCAGCTCACCTTCTGCACCGCGTGATCGACCAGCGGCGCGGTGTTGTACATGGCGAAGCGCTCCGCGCGCGCGTAGTCCTCCGTCCCCAGAGTGCGCCCTTGCGCGGCCGCGGCCGTCGACAGCAAGCCCAACATCATGGCGCCGAACAGACGCGATTTGCCGATCACCACATACATATCCTGACCTCCAAAAAAACCGGGGGACGCAACCGCTGGCGGCCACGCTGACACATAAACTGCCCGATGCTAGCGCGATATCGCGCCGCTCTCCCTGTGCCAAAGGTCCATGTCGCCATGCAGCCTGCCGGTTTGCGGCAAACTACGCGCCTGTGCCGGATATCGCCCCGAAGGCGTACCGCCCGCCGCCCTCCCCCTTGCCAAGTGATCCCATGACGACCGCACCGATCGAAGCACGCCTGCTGGAAATGGTTTTCCCCGACCACACCAATCACCTAGGCACGCTGTTCGGCGGCCAGGCGCTGGCGTGGATGGACAAGGCCGCCTTCATCGTCGCTTCGCGCTATGCGCGGCGCACCGTGGTCACCGCGCGTTCGGAGGAAGTGAACTTCCGCGTGCCGGTGCGCACCGGCCAGCTGGTGGAACTGGTGGCCAGCGTGGTCAAGGTCGGCCGCAGCTCGATGCACGTCGAAGTGGAGATGACTGCCGAGGATCCGCTCACCGGCGACCGTCGCGTCTGTACCACCGGCCGCTTCGTGATGATCGCGCTGGACTCCAACGGCTCGCCCACGCCGATCCCGGCGCTACCGCCTGCAAGCGGCTGAGCAAACCGCGCCTGCCGCTGCTTGACGCGCATGCGGCAGCCATCGCACGCTGCGGCTCCTGTCCCGTGGAGTCGCCGTCATGCCGCAGCGTCTCAGAGTCATCGGCAATTACATTTCGCCGTATGTGCGCAAAGTGCTGGTCTGTCTGGAGCTGAAAGGGCTCGACTACGAGGTCGATCCGATCGCGCCATTTGTCGGCAACGATGAATTCTCCAGGCTCAGTCCGCTTCGTCGCATTCCGGTGCTGATCGATGACCGCTTCGTGCTGAACGATTCCTCGGTGATCTGCCAGTACCTGGACGACCGCCACCCCACTCCGGCGTTGTATCCGGCCGATATCGCCGACCGCGCGCAGGCACGCTGGCTGGAGGAATACGCCGACACGCGGCTGGCCAGCGGGCTGATCTGGAAGCTGTTCTATCAGCTGGCGATCAGGCGCCACGTCTTCGGCGAGGCCACCGACGAAGCGGTGGTGCAGCAGGCGCGCGACGCGGAGATACCCGCCGCGCTCGACTATCTGGAAAAACAGCTGCCGGACGACGGCTTCCTGTTCGGCCCGCTGTCGATCGCCGACATCAGCATCGCCAGCTTCTTCCGCACCGCCTCGTTCGTGCGCTACGCGATCGACGCCACACGCTGGCCGCGCAGTGCCGCTCTCGTCGCGCAGGTGCAGGCGCTGCCGGTGTTCCAGAAACTCGCCCGCTACGAGGACTGCATGCTGCGCCTGCCGCTGGCCGAGCAGCGCGGCGCACTGATCAGCGCCGGCGCCCCGCTGACCAGCGACACACTGGGAACCAGCGCGCCGCGGCACTTCATACCGCGCGAGTCGTAGACGTTCCCTCCCACCTGTGTAGGAGCGCGCTTGCGCGCGATGCTTTTTTACGTAACGTGGCGAAGAGCATCGCGCGCAAGCGCGCTCCTACATAACAACAGCTCGGCCCGACGCGGCAGCCTCACCGCTGATCCGCAGTGAGCTCCACCAGCCAGTCGACGAACACGCGCAGCCGCGCCGGCATCTGTCGCTGCGGCGGGTACAGCACCGTCATCGGCAGCGCCGGCGGCGGCGTGGTCGGCAGCAGTTCGACCATCGTGCCGCGAGCCAGCTCCCGCTCGATCCGGTAACGCGAGAACTGCGCGATGCCGAGGCCGGCGATGCAGCAGCCTAGATAGGCGTCGGCACCATTCACCGTGATCCGCCCGGGCAGGCTCACCTGGCGCCGCCGGCGCCCCACCATGAACTCCAGCGGTTCGGCGCGGCGGGTGGTCGGCGAGGCCCAGTTCACCGCGAGATGTCCATCATGCAGCGCAGCCAGCGAGTCGGGCCGGCCATGCCGGCGCAGGTAGTCGGCGCTGGCCACGGTGATCTGCTGCAAGGTCGCCACGCGCCGCCCGACCATGCCGATATCGCCAGGCTCGCCGACCCGCACCGCGCAGTCGACGCCTTCGCGCACCAGATCGACGAAACGATCGCCGGTGCCGATGTCCAGCTCGATCTGCGGAAAGCGCGCGCAGAACGCCGGCAGCGCCGGGATCACCAGCAGCCGTGCCAGCGCGGCCGACAAGTCGACGCGCAAGCGCCCTTTCGGCTGTACCGCGGCTTCGCGAAAATCCGTTTCCACCTCGTCCATGTCGGCCAGCAGGCGCACGCAGTGGCCGTAATACACCTCGCCGTCGCGCGTGGTGCTGACCCGCCGGGTGGTCCGCTGCAGCAGCTGCGCGCCGAGCCGCGTTTCCAGCCGCTTGATCGCGTGGGTAACGGTGGCGCGCGGCAGGTTCAGATCGTCCGCGGCGGCGGTGAAGCTGCCCAGCTCGACGATCCGCGTATACAGCCGCATGGCTTCGAGACGATCCATGATTGTTTCCACTGATTGAATAGTGATGCTCATTATTGAGTATTTATCCGAATACCGGCATGGCGCACCATGCTTTCCGTCCCTCACCACCGGAACCACGACCATGCAGACCCGCACCCTCGGCCGCCACGGCCCGAACGTTTCCGCCCTCGGCCTCGGCTGCATGGGCATGAGTGACTTCTACGGCCAGCGCGACGACACTGAATCGATCGCCACCATCCAGCACGCACTGGACCGCGGCCTCACTCTGCTCGATACCGCCGACGTCTACGGTCCGCACACTAACGAGGTGCTGGTCGGCCAGGCGATCAAGGGGCGCCGCGAGCAGGCTTTCATCGCCACCAAGTTCGGCATCGTGCGGGACCCGAACGACCCGTTGAAGCGCGGTGCCAACGGTCGCCCGGACTACGTTCGCGCCTCCTGCGACGCCAGTCTGAAACGGCTGGGCATCGACACCATCGACCTGTACTACCAGCACCGCGTCGACTCGAACGTGCCGATCGAGGAGACCGTGGGCGCGATGGCCGAGCTGGTGGCCGCAGGCAAGGTGCGTTACCTGGGCTTGTCCGAGGCTTCCGGCGCGACCTTGGAGCGCGCCTGCAAGGTGCACCCGATTGCGGCGCTGCAGAGTGAATTCTCGCTGTGGACGCGTGACCCGCAAGGCAACGGCATGCTGGAATCCTGCCGCCGCAACGGGGTCAGCCTGGTCGCCTATTCGCCGCTGGGCCGCGGCTTCCTCACCGGCGCGATCCGCTCGCCGAACGATTTCGAAGCCGATGACTACCGCCGCAACAGCCCACGCTTCCAGGGTGAGAACTTCACCCGCAACCTGCATCTGGTCGAACAGGTCAAGGCGCTGGCCGCCGACAAGGGATGCTCTCCGGCGCAGCTGGCACTGGCCTGGGTGCTGGCGCAGGGTGACGATGTGCTGGCCATTCCCGGCACCAAGAAGCGCTCGCGGCTGGACGAGAACCTCGGCGCGCTCGACGTGCAGCTCGGCGCTACCGAGCTGGCCGCGATCGATGCGGTGTTCCCGCCCGACGCGGCCGCCGGCGAGCGCTATGCCGGCGCGATGATGCAGCTGGTCAACGCGTAACCTGCGCGTCTCTGTCGGCATGGTTATGCGGGACTTTCCCGCATAACCATGCCGTTGCACGACGGTCTCCGCGCCAGCCGCCAGCACAACCGGCAGAGCGGCTAAAATGCGCGGCATGAACACCCCAGAACATTCTCCGCTCGGCAAGGACACCATTTACGCCGATCGCTACGACCCGTCCTTGCTGTTTGCGATACCGCGTACCGACAAACGCGCGGAAATCGGCGTGGCCGAACCGCTGCCGTTCCACGGCGTCGACATCTGGAACGCTTACGAGCTGTCGTGGCTCGATCTGCGCGGCAAGCCGGTGGTGGCGCTGGCGGAGTTCCGCGTGCCGGCCGCGTCGCCGAACATCATCGAATCGAAATCGTTCAAGCTGTATTTGAACAGTTTTGCGCAGGAACGCATCGCCGATGTCGCCACGCTGACGACCACACTGATGCACGACCTGTCCGCCGCGGCCGGTGCAGTCATCGGCGTCCAACTCAGCGAAGCGGATGCCGCCGCATTGCCGGTCATCGATCTGGACGGCCATCTACTCGACCGCCAGGACATCGAGATCGACCACTACGGCCCGCCGGAAGCCGATTTTCTGCAAACGGATATCGGCGCCACTCCGGTGGCGGAAACCCTGGTCTCGCATTTGCTGCGCTCGAACTGCCCGGTCACCGGCCAGCCGGACTGGGGCAGCGTGCAGATCGCCTATCGCGGCGCACCGATCGACCACGCCGGCCTGCTGCGCTACCTGGTCTCGTTCCGCGAACACAACGAGTTTCACGAGCAATGCGTGGAGCGCATCTTCGTAGACCTGCTGCAGCGCTGCGCGCCGCAGCAGTTGAGCGTGTACGCGCGCTACACCCGCCGCGGCGGACTGGATATCAACCCATTCCGCAGCAGTGCGCCGGCCACGCCGAGCAACTTGCGCACGGTTCGCCAGTAAGCATCCGATGCCCCTGAGGCAGGCGGCTTTATCTTTGCGTCATGGCCACGTGAAAGTTCAGTCGATGCCGCGCTCCCCGGTAATCAACGCTTCAGATCGGCGGCGCTAGCATCTGCGTTCTGACCAAGGTGCCTGGACGGCGCTGCGGCAACAGCCATGGAGTGGTACCCGCCACGTCATCGACCCGGAGCTCACCATGACACGTTCCATCCGTACTACCGCCTTATACAGCGCCAGTCTTGCCGGCCTGCTGTTGCTCAGCGCCTGCGGCAAGAACGAACCGGCCACACCTGCCAGCACACCGCCCCCCGCCAGCTCCGCCGCCAAGACTCCCGCGCCTGCGCCCGCCACAAGCGGTATGACAGCGCCTGCCCATAGCAGCACTTCGGCCAGCGTGACGCCCACTGCCGCCCCGATGGCTGCAGCGCCGGCAGAGACCCCGTTGACGGTGGCCAAGCTGACCCTCGGCAACGATGTGAATGCGCAGCATCAGGTGACTCGCGCCAGCAGCAGTTTTGCCCCCGACAACAAGATGATCTACGCCAGTGTCACCACTGAAGGCCGTAGCGGCGGGGCCACGCTCAACGCCAAATGGAGCTATCTGGAGGGTCAGGGCCAGCTGGTCAGCAACATCAGCCAGTCGATCGCCACCGACGGTCCCGCTGTCACCACGTTCAAGGTCCAGAACCCCGACCTGTGGCCCGAAGGCAAATACAGGGTCGAGATTTCGCTCGACGGCAAACCGGTGACCAAGCAGGATTTCGACATCAAAAAAAGCTGATCGGTCAGCTCCAGTGGACTAAAAAGGCGCCCTGCGGGGCGCCTTTTTTTATAACGGCCCGGCACCCGTCCGATGTCGCTTGGGAATGCCGGTGAAGAACCCATCGAATGGTGCGCCCGGCGGGATTCGAACCCACGACCCCTGCCTTCGGAGGGCAGTACTCTATCCAGCTGAGCTACGGGCGCATGTATGACCACGCGCGATGCTGAAGCCGGAAGGCCGGCACCGCGGGGAGCGCAGTATAGCCGAGATGGCAAGGTGCGCATGTGGGCGGCGACACGATAGTCCCTCGCGAGCACCCGCCCCTCACCCCAACCCTCTCCCCGCAGGGGGAGAGGGAGGAGTTGCGGTTTCAGCGAGCCTTGAGCAGCGTGGTCAGCGTATCGGGCTTGCCGGTGTCGCGGATCAGGTGCGGGTACTTCAGACCGTCGTGGTAGTCGATGCGGATGGTCTTGTACTCGTCGAAGTCCTTCACCAGCAGCTCGACCGGCTGGCTCTTGTCCTTCGCCGAGGCGGTCACCGCCTCCTTGAGCGCGTCGGCATCGTAGTCGCGACCATTGACGGCGACCACCGTCATGCTCGGCGACAGGCCGGCCTTGAACGCCGGGCCGTCCCACAGCACGTCATTGATGCTGCCGGCCTTGCCGATGGAGACGCCCAGCGAATAGGTGAGATCGACAGTATGTCGGCGCGTCTCGATCGCCTTCACCGCGTCGGACGGCTTGTCGGTATAGACCAGCTTCCAGCCGTGCGACTCGATGCCGCCGATCAGCGGACCATGGCCATCGAGGCGCGTGCGCAGATACTTCGCCCAGTCGTATGGCGCGATGCCGTTGAGTGTCTTGACGACGTCCTCGAAGGTGTAGGTGTTGACATCCCACTTGCCGCTCTCCATGCCGAAGAACGCCTTGCCGAAATCGTCGATGGTCTTCTTGCCGCCGCTCAGCTCACGCAGCTGACTGTCGACCTCGAGCCAGATCATCTGGCCGGCCGAGTAATAGTCCTCGCTGGCCTGGTAGTTGCGATACGGCAACGGGCGACGCTGCGCGATGATCGGGTCGTTGGTGGTGTCCTGCACGTTGCGGAAGCTGGCCAGGCCGGGACGGCCCTTGTCGTAGGTGGCGGCGGTGAAAGCCCACATGTCATGCGCCTGCTCGGTATCCCACAGGCCTGAACGCGCGGCCATCACCTGGCCCCAGAACTGGGTCTGGCCTTCGTAGACCCACAGCAAGGTGTCGCTCATCGGCACGTTGAAGTTCGGCGTGGCCAGATCCGCGCCACGGCGGTATTTGCCGTCCCAGGAATGGTTGAACTCGTGCGAGAACAGGTCGCGGCCCAGCGCGTTCTTCTTCCACTCGGTGAAGAAGTCGGCCGACGTGCCGTCTTCGCTGGAGCGGTGATGCTCCAGGCCATTGCCGCTCATCTTGTCACTGAGCGAGACGAGGAAGTCGTAGTGGTCGTAGTGATGCGCGCCGTACATCTTGTACATCTGCTGGACCAGGTTCTGGAACGGCTTGATCTGCTCCGGCTTGATCTCCAGGTACTTCGGGTCATCGGCGACGATGGCCATGTGCACCGGCGCCTTGGCGCCCGGATCCAGATCGATGCGCTTGAAGAACTTGCCGGCGTAGATCGGCGAATCGACCAGGTCATCGTAATTGATCGCCTTGAAATTCAGCGTGTCGCCGTCCTTCGAAGCCACCTCCAGCGCGGTGCCAGCCTGCCAGCCGACGGGCAGTTTCACGCTGGCTTCGGTGTTGATCTGGCGCGCGAAGTAGCCGGCCGGATACATCGTCACCGAGTTCCATTGCAGGTTGAGCATTTCGGGTGTCATCACCACGCGGCCCTGGCGCTGGTCCTGGGACGAAAGGAACTGGAACTCCACCTCCACGCCGCTGGCGCCCTGCGGCACGTCGACGTGGAACGCGTAGACATTGAGGGGATCGCGCGTCCACGGCAGCACCTGGCCGTTCGCCTTCACCACCAGTCCGGCCATCTTGTCGATCGTACCGTTCGGCGAGTGGTTGCCCGGCAGCCACTGCGGGTACAGCAAGGTCAGCGGACCGGCCTGCGCGGGGATCACCTCATGCACGCGGAAGATGCGATGGGCCACATCGGTGGCGTCCACGTTGATCTTCAATGTGCCCTGGTAGGGCACATCCTGCGGCGCCGGGACATCGGCAAGCGCGCTGAAACTGGCCAGCCCGAAGGCGGCGGCGGCGAGGGCGGAAGCAAGGCGGGTGACTTTCAATGTGTTCTCCGGGTGGGAAGGTGGGGAGTGCGTTGCCCTGCCGCACGAACCGAACAACCCACGGTGCGCAACGGATAAAACCAGACGGGCTCCGGGATTTCATGCCGACAAAGGTGGCAGTCGCATGAATCCAGGCGGCCGATGCTAGACCGGCAACCCCGCGCTTAACCCATGCCGAAGGTCATGACCATGGGTTGCCGGCGCCCGATCCGGTCGTTGCACCCTGGTCATGGCATCCATCTTGCTCGAATCGGGTTGAAGTCGGCCAAGTTGAAGTCGGACCGACAACCGCTCCACTCCCGAGACCCGCATGCACTTTCTGTTTCCCGAGCACCGAAGGCACGCCAGCGACCCTGATCAGCGCCGCGAGTACTCCCACTATCTCGCGCGCCAGATGGGGCCGATGATCCACGCGCTGATGCTGATGGCCACGTTGGCGTATGGGGTGGCGGTCTTCGCCAGCGTGCTGGTCCGCAGCTCGCCGCTGCCCTTGCTGCTGCGGTTGTCGCTGTTGTTGCCGCTGCTGCTGGTAGCCATGGCCGCCAAACATGTACGGCGCCCGCAAGCGCTCAGCGTGCTGGCGCTGCTGTGCGTACTGCTGCTGGAGATCGGCATCAACCTGAACAGTTTCGGGCACCTGCCGGGGCAGCCGTTGGTGATGCCCGGCCTGCTGCTGCCGGTGGCATCGTCGGTCATCTGGCTCGGCCGCTGGGATTTCGCCTTGGCCATGGCGATGTGCGCGCTCGGGCCGCTACCGATGCTGTTGCTCGGCAACGCCGATGGCGTGGTGATTTTTCAGTACTTCGTCTACATGGCGGTCGCGATTTCGCTGTCGACGGTGCTGCGCGCGTTCATGGCCCGCACGCTGTTCGCGCAGTTCCGGCTGGAGGGCCAGCTGCGCGAGCAGACCTATACCGACGGCCTGACCGGCCTGCTGCTGCGCAATCGTTTTCTCGAACTGGCACGGCTAGCGCTGAGCGACATCCACCGCCAGCAGAAACCGGCATGCATGCTGTTTCTGGATGCCGACCACTTCAAGCAGCTCAATGACGATTACGGTCACGCGGCAGGTGACGCGGCACTGATCGCGCTGGCCGCCGCGATACGCGGGCAGATGCGCCCGAACGATCTGATCGGCCGCATCGGCGGCGAGGAGTTCGCGATCCTGCTGCCCGGCCTCGACCTGGAGCAAGCCGGCCTACGCGCCGAGCAGCTGCGCCTGGCCGTGCGCGCGATCCTGCGCCCTGACGGCCCGCTGACCGTCAGCATCGGCGTCGCCGAATGCGACCACGCCGACGAAAATATCGACAGCCTGCTGGCGCGCGCCGATCAGGCCATGCGCCAGGCCAAGCGCGACGGCCGCGACCAGATCATCAGCGCGCCAAGCAGGCTGCTGATCGACGAGCCTCACACGGCGTCGGCCTGAGCCAGCTTGCTGTGCCGGATGCCGTAGCCGAAATAGATCAGGCAGCCCAGCGCCATCCAGATGATGAAGCGCTCGTAGGTGATCCACGGCAATCCATAAATCAGCACGGCGGAAAACACGATGCCCAGCGGCGCGGTGAACCACACCGCCGGCGTGCGGAAGTTGCGCTGCAGGTCGGGGCGGCGCACGCGCAGCAGCATGATCGAGCCGCAGATGATGATGAACGCGCTGAGCGTGCCGATGTTGACCAGCTCGGCCACTTCGCCGATCGGCAGCAAGCCGGCGATGAGGGCCGTGAACAGTCCGAGAATCATGGTCGGCCGCGCCGGCGTGCCGAAGCGCGGACTGACCTTGGCGAACCATGTCGGCAACAACCCGTCGCGCGCCAGCGCAAACCAGATCCGCGCCGCGCCCAGCATGAAGGCGAACAGCACGCTGGTGACGCCGATCACCGCGGCTGCCGCGATGATGATGCTGAGCCAGTGCAACCCGATCGATTCGAACGCATCGGACACCGACGCATCGCCACCGAGATGGCTGTACGGCGAGATGCCGGTCAGCACCAGCGACACCGCGATGTACAACACCATCGCGATCGCCAGCGACAGCACGACCGCACGCGGCAAATCGCGCTGCGGGTGTTTCGCCTCTTCCGCCGCCGTGGTCAGCGTGTCGTAACCGAACACCGCGAAGAACACCACGCTGGCGCCGGTCAGCACGCCTTGCCAGCCGAAGTGGCCGAGCCCGGTGGTGGCATCCACGATGCGCGCGGGAATGAACGGATGCCAGTTCGCCGTATTGATGTAGAACACGCCCACCAGCACCACCAGCAGCACGCCGATCACCTTGATCGTCACCACCGCCGTGTTGAAGCGCGCGCCCCATTCGGTGCGCACGGTCAGCAGTACCGCTACCGCCACCGACACGCCGGCGGCGATCACGTTGAAACGGTGGCCATCGCTGGGTGCGGCGATCGCGGTCGCACCGTGCGTACCGAAGATCTGCTGCAGGTAGTACTGCATGGTCTGCGCGCTCATGCTCTGCTGCGCCCACTCCGGTAGATGCACGCCGGCTGAGTTGAGCAGCACCTGCACATAGCCGGACCAGCCGATCGCCACCACCGCGACCACCAGCGCGTATTCCAGCAGCAGATCCCAGCCGATGATCCAGGCCACGAATTCGCCGAGCACCGCGTAGCCGTAGGTATAGGCGCTGCCGGTGACCGGGATCAATCCGGCGAACTCGGCATAGCACAGCGCCGCGCAAGCACTGCCCAGGCCCGCGATGATGAAGCTGAGCGCCACCGCCGGCCCCGCATTGGTGGCCGCCTGCTGGCCCGCCAGCACGAAGATGCCGACCCCGATGATGCCGCCGATGCCGATAGCGGTGAGCTGCCACAACCCCAGCACGCGGCGGAAATCGCCGCGCGAGCCCACCTCCGCCTGCAGTTGCTCGACCGACTTGTGCCGCACCAGCTTGCTGAAGAAACTCATCGCATGACCCCTGACCCCGGAAAGCAAGCGGCGATCATAGCGAATGCGCCAGGACACACGCAGCGCAGTGCAACACAGCAACAGGATTTTGCAGGATCGGCTTCAGCCGCGAAGCTCTTCAGTTCGCGGCTGAAGCCGCTCTCGCCATGGAAGACGACTGACTCACCCACAGCAACGCCAGCGCGCTGAACCCGAACACCGCCGCGATAGCGAGTGCAAAATGGCCGTCCAGACGGGCGATGCCAAACCAGCGGCCAATCAGCAGCGGCACCAGCGCCGTCGCCAGCACGCGCGCACCTTCCAGCCATAGCGCCCAGAGCCTTCGTTCCATCAGTGCACCGAGCACGCTGAGGCCCACCACCAGATAGAGCGCGTAAGCCAGCAGCGCCGGCAGGCTGGCGGTGCCGGCCATGCCCAGGAACTGCGTGGTCATCCCCAGCAGCAGCGCAAACTGCACCAAGGCATAGATCATCAACGCTTTCGGCACCGGCGGATCGAAGCGTTCGCCGGGCATGACGAAGGCCGGCTTCGGATAGCGCATAGCCACATCGGCCGGTCGCCAGCCCGGCGGCTTCAGCCATAGCAGCAGCTTGTCGCGCCAGCGCTGCGCGTGCCACGCATCCACGGCCGTGTGCCAGTACACCTCGACATTCGCCCACAGCGGGTTCCAGCTGCGCAGTGGCGAGCGCGTGCCGTATACCGGCGGGTCGCTGTCGTCTTCCTCGACGAAGCTGCCGAACAGCCGGTCCCACACGATCAGGATGCCGCCGTAGTTGCGGTCCAGGTAGCGGTCGTTCACCGCGTGATGCGCACGATGATTGGACGGCGAGCAGAACACCCGGTCGAACCAGCCGAGCCGGCCGATCTGTTCGGTGTGCACCCAGAATTGATACAGCAGGTCGATCAGCGCCACGATCACGAACACCTTGAACGGCACGCCGAGCACGGCCATCGGCAGATAGAACAGCCAGCTCAGCAGCACGCCGCTGCCGGTCTGGCGCAGCGCGGTGGACAGGTTGTAGTGCTCGCTCTGGTGATGCACCACGTGCGCGGCCCACAAGATGTTCACCCGATGCCCGCAGCGGTGCAGCCAGTAGTAGCAGAAGTCGTACAGCAGCAACGCGCCGGCCCATACCCACCAGCGGTCCGCCGGCAGCGCGAACAGCGCCAGATGCTCGACGCACCACGCGTAGATGCCCAGCGTCAGCAGCTTGCTGAAAACGCCCACGATCTGCGAGATCACGCCCAGCCCGATGCTGTTCATCGCGTCGTTGCTGGCGTACGCGTGTCGGCCACGCAGCCGTGCCACCAGCAGTTCCATCCCGATCAAAAGGAAGAACACCGGCGTCGCCCAGGTGATGATGAGTTCCTGCGTATTCACAGCGCGGCGCCTGCCTCGATCACGGTGTCGTCGCGCTGCACCGAGCGCGCGATCCACCACAAGGCCAGATAATACGTCGACAGCACCCACAAGCTGGCCAGCGGCAGGGCGGCATGGAAGCGGTTCCACGCCAGCAAGGTATCGCTGAGCATGAACAGCAGTGCGCCGACGGCGGCCCGGCGCGCGCTGTCATGCGCCACCAATGTCCGTGCCCGCCCCAGCGCCTGCCCGCCCATGCTGGCCAGCACCACCACGTAGACGATCACCGGCACGCGCAACGCAGCACCGATCGAATCCCACAACAGGTACAGGTTGATCGCGCCATACGCGAAGCTGGCGAGCAGCCACCCCGGGCGTGCGCCAAAACGGCTGTCATCGAGAAAGGCAGCGATGAAACACAGGTGACCGCACAGGAACGCGACGAGTCCCGGCACAAACAGATCCTGCGGCAGCATCAGCAACACGTCGCCCAGCAGCGAACAGGCGATGCCGGCCAGAATCCAGCGTCGGTAGCGCATCGACAGCGCGGGACGCGCGTGCCATGCCAATAGGAAGATCAGCACCGTGGCCAACGGTTTGCACAGCCAATGCAGCAGCCGCCAGCCATCGGCGGCAGGACCGGCCAGGATCGCGCCGAGAATCGCCCCCGCGGCCGCCACCGTCACGCCCATGGCCAGATAGGGATGCAGGTACGGGCGGTGCACCGTCGAGCCGACCGATGGGCGAGAACTGGACATGCATGACCCCTGTGGCAACGGACCCGCGATCATAGTCACGACGTGACAGCAATTCACAGCTGCCACGACGACGTGTCCCCGGAAACAGATGCGGCGCGACCCTTCCGGGCCGCGCCGCATCTGTTTCAAACGGTTCGCTCAGAGCTTCACATTGATATTGAAGAACCACTGCCGCGGCGCACCGGCCATCAAGGTCTGGTTCTGGCCGGTCGGGTCGGAGGCGACATAGCCATTCGTTCCGGTGGTGGCGAAGTAATGTTTGTTGGTCAGGTTGGTCACGTTGAGGCCTAGGCTGACGTCCTTCAGCACCGAGACCGCGCCGAGGTCGTAGTTCACGCCGGCATTGAGCAGCCAGTACGACGCCACCGCCGAGTCATTGATGTAGGTGATGTAGCGGCGACCGGTGTACTTGGCGTCGAGATTGGCGCTCCACGCACCCGAGGTATAGCTCACGTCGCTGGTCAGCATCCAGGTCGGAATGCCCACCACGTACTTGCCGGCGGTGGCCACTACGCCGTTGTTGAGGTAGTCGTCCTGATACTTCGAGTTGGCATACGACAGCGAGTTGAGCCAGCGCACATGCTCGATGGGTTTCCAGATCAACGCCAGATCGAGACCGGTGCTTTTCACCGAACCGACGTTGTTGAGGATCGCCGAACAGGTGACCACGGCCGGACACGGCGAGACCGACAGCAGGCGGTTGCTGAAGCGGGTGAAGTAGGCGTCCGCCGAAGCTTCGAAGGTATCGCCATGCACGCGGTAACCGAGTTCGAAGGTTTGCGATTCCTCAGGTTTCAAAGTGCTCTTGCTCGCATTGAACGAGGCCTGCGACTGGCTGAACGGCAAGATGCCGTAGGCCGCCAGGTTCTTGCTGTAGGACGCGTAGATGTCCTGGCTGCTGTCGAGCTTGTAGTCGACGCCGGCCTGCGGCAGGAACCCTTCGTTGGCCTTCACGCGGCCGGCAGCGAGTGCGCTGGGCACCAGCGACTCGGCGGTCGTGGTCGTGCTCAACGACTTGGCGCCGAAATTCACGGTGAGACGATCATCCAGCAGATGGATGGTGTCTTCCGCGTAGGCCATGCGCGTCCTGGTGTCGTAGTTCTGGAAGAAGCCGCGCAGGAACGGCGCCTCGCTCGCGTAGAAATTGCTGAGATAGTTGTACTGGCCGGACAGTTTGAAATAGTTGCGTTCCTGGTTGTCGTTGGCGTTTTCGCCCCATGCGCCCAGTTCGATCTCGTTGCTGCCCAGTGTGAACTGCAGCGAGCCGGTGACGCCGGTACGGTCGAGGCCGTAATCGGTCGTGCGCATCGCGATCGGCACGGTGGCCGACGATGCCACATAAGGCGTCGCCCACTGCCCCTCGCCGCGATCGCCGTGGTAGTAGCTGCCCAGGTTCAACGTGGCGCCACCGCCCAGATTGAACGAGCCGCTGAGACCGGTCAGATTGTCGCGGCGGATACCGCCACCGGCGTAATAAGTCGCATCGACCAGGTCGTAACCCGCCGGCAGTTTGGACAGCTCGGCCGGATACGCGCCGTGGCCGTTGTAGGCATTGGCGATCTGCACCGCCTCGGCCCAGTTCGGCTGCAGATAATCCCAGTTCCAGCCCAGCGCCTTCTGGCTGACCAGGGAAAGATCCATGTAGTCGTATTCCTTGCGCCGGGAGCTGTCGACGAACAAGCTGATGCGATTGCCGTCGCCCCACTGGTACACACCCTTCACATTGATCTGGTCGGACTTCTGATCGCCGTAGCCTTTCCACTTGTTGGTGTCGGCATGGTCGTAGGACGCATACATCGAGAAGCCGTGGTAATCGCCCGAGTCCGCCCGCACGAAGGTGCGATGCGTGCCATCGGAGCCGATCGACTGATTGATGCGCGCACCGGCCACATTGTCGGGATCGGCCGAGAAGAACTGGATGGTGCCGCCCAGGTTGGTGCTGGATGCGGTACCCAGCGCACCGGCGCCCTGCGCCAGCTCGACGACGCTGATGTTGTCGCTGGTGATCGCGCGGGTGATCTGCAAGCCGTTGGTAACGCCGTAGCTCATGTTGCCGAGCGGGATGCCGTCCAGGGTGAAGCCGAGGCGGCTCTGGTCGAAGCCATGCAGCGTGATCTGGGTCGACCATTCATACGCACCCCACGGATCGGCCGCCTGGAAGTTCACACCCGGCAGCTTGTCGATCGCCTTGAGCGGGCTGCTGCCCGGCGGCAGCGCCTTGATGTCTTCGATGGTGACTTTCTGGATCTGGCGCGTTTCACCGGTAGCGACTACCGACACGGCTTCCATGGTCTTGGCGTTGCTCGCGCCGGCATCGGGCGTTGCATTCGTGGTTGCCGCGATCGCTGGTGGAGCGCTGGTGTCGGTCGTGGCGGCAAACAGTGCGCCGCCATGCAGCGCACCGAGGGTGGCCAGCGCGAGCGCGGTTCGGCGAATCGAAACCTTGTGCAGAGACATGCAGAATCCTTCGCGCGGGCATTCGTCGGAAATGCCCGCGTCACGTGTGACAGGGATCCACCGAAACCCCTTCGGTGGGAGTCCGGATAGCATGATTTGCGAATGTGATGCCGCCGTTACATCCGCATGTACGAATGCGTATGGACGTCTATTTCGTGCTGTCGCCCATGCGCGCATGGGCGAGCGGATTCCGGCTTTGCGCGCTGGTCGCGACGGCCGCGTCCATTTCAAGCAAGGCCTTGCCCTGCGCCTGCGGCAGTTGCACGCCAAGCAGCGCCGCCAGCGTGGGTGCGATATCGCGCATGTCGATCGAACCGAGATCCCGGGCCGCCGGCACGCCCTTGCCTTCAATCAGGAAGGTCGAGCGCATCTCGGGCAGCGCCGCGTCGTAGCCATGCATGCCGCGGTAATGCCCGGGCGACAGTACCGGTGCATCAGGCTTGATGCCCATTTCATGGCCCGGCCTGAATTGCACGAACCAGCTGGCCTGCGCCGTACCGCCATGGGCCACGGCCTGCTCATGATCCAGCACGCTCGCGATGCCGTACTGCGGATCGTCTTGCAGTTGCTTGAGCAAGGCAGCGACTTTCTCCTTGACCGCGGCGTTCGATGGATCATGCAATACGATCGCCGCGCTGCCGCCATCGTTCCACGGCATCGCCTGCCAGCCGGTCACCTCGCCATCCTTCAGCGTGACCAGGCCTGCCTTGATGAACGGCAGGTAGAGATTGACGTCCTGCTGCACCGGCGCGAAGCCGTGGTCGGAGACGATCGCCACGATGCCATCGGGATGCACGCGCTGCGCAGCCGCCACCAGCTCCCCGATCAGCTGGTCGATGCCTTCAAGCGTCTTGCGCGATGCCGGCGTATCCGGCCCGCTGGCATGCTGCTGCGTATCCAGCGCGGTGAGGTAGGCCGTCATGAAATACGGCTTGCGCGTTTCCAGCAGCTTCACCGCGAAACGCGCACGGTTCTGATCGCCAGGCAGATCCTCGACGATGCCATCGGCATACGGACCCAGGTCGTGCTCCAGCGACGGCAGCAGGCCCGGTGTGGCCAGCGCCGCGAGCAGCTTGCGGTCATCGGCGGTACCGGTGCGCCAGATCTGCGGCAGGTTCCAGTCCACCTGCGCGCCCACGCTCACCGGCCAGTGCACATTGGCCGTGCTGAGGCCGGCCGCATGCGCTGCATCCCACAACGTCAGCACGCGGATATCGCTGGCGTACCAGTCCCAGCCCTGCTGGTTCTTGTTGGTGGGATCGAAGGTGAGGTTGCCGCCGATGCCGTGCAGGTTCGGCGAGACGCCGGTGATCAAGGTGGTGTGGCTGGGATAGGTCAGCGTGGGCAGCACGCCGCGCACGTCGCTGGCATACGCGCCACGCTGCAGAAACGCCTCGAGATTCGGCAGCTTCAGGCCGCGCTGCCGCGCCTGCAGCACGTCGGCCGGGCGCAGGCCGTCGATCGAGATCAGCAAGACCGGCGTAGCGACTGCCTGCGCGGACGACAATCCGGCGAGAACGCCCAGGGACAACGCGAGCAGCAGACGACGCATGCGGATTCCGGAGAAAGCCAAAGATGCCGCGCATGCTCGGACAGCATCACTGCAACCGCGTGACAGGCCCGCGTCGACTCGGTTCGGCGGGTGAACGCTTAGCGGGTGAGCGCTTTGCGACCGACCGCCGGATCGTCGGTGAAGAACGCATCGATGCCGGCATCGAGATAGGCGTGAATCTCGGCGATCAGGCCCGCTTCGTTGTAGGTCGCCGGGTCGTTGCCGTGGTGAAAATCCTTCGCCAGAAACTGGTTCTCCGGACGGAACGTATACGGATGCAGTTCCAGTCCCGCCGCATGCGCGTCATGCACCAGAGCGGTCGGGCGGCCCAGACGGCCGTCGGCCGCGAGTGGAATGATCGCCGTGATGCTGGGGCCGATCGCATCGGCATAGCGGGCGATTTCGCGCAGCCCGGCCGGCTTCATCATCTCGCCATAGTCGAGCTTGCCGCCTGCGGCCACCACGTCGTACGGCTGCTGGTCGGCGTCATCGATCAACTGCAGCAGGCGGATGTTCGGATGACGCTGTCGTGCCTGCGCGCCGCCCAGCCGGTCGTGCAGGTATTCGAGATTGGCAATCTCGAACGACTGGATCTCCACCGGTGCCGTGCGCGTGTAGCTGTGCGCGGCCAACGTGGCCAGCAGCCGGTCTTCCATCGGCAGGCCAAGCTTCTGGAAATAGCTGCCGTGCTTGATCTCCGGAATGATGCCGACCGGATGCCCGACCACCGCCGACTCGGCCGCCACGAAATCGATGATTTCGTCCAGCGTAGGGATCTGGAACTCGCCGTCGTACTTGGTGCTGCGCAACTGCGGCAGGCGTTCGCGGGCGCGCAGCGTCTTCAGTTCCGCCAGGGTGAAGTCCTCGGTGAACCAGCCGGTGACTGCCTTGCCGTCGATCGTCTTGGTGGTCTTGCGGCCGGCGAACTCCGGGTGACTTGCCACATCGGTGGTGCCACCGATCTGGTTCTCGTGACGGGCCACCATCACGGCGTCCTTCGTCATGACCAGGTCCGGTTCGATGAAGTCGGCGCCATCGGCGATCGCCTTGCCGTACGAAGCCAGCGTGTGTTCCGGCCGCCATGCCGGCGCGCCGCGATGACCGATTACCAGTACCTTCGCGGCAAGCGGCTTTTCATGAAGGGGAACAGCAACGGGCATGGCCTGCATTCCAGCGACGGCGAGGGTGATACAGCACAGGTGAAGCATCGCGACAACTCCGACGGTAAGCACTGCGCTGACGAAATACCTGCCACGCATGACAATCGCATGTTAGCCCTCGCCAGCACTTCCGGAACGAACCGCGCGCACTTCTTATCCGGTCGCGGCTGCAGACACCTTAGACTGCAAACTGCAACAAGCGGCTGGCAAGATATTGCGTTTACCATCACCCAGGTTGCCCATGACCATCGTGCTTCGCCGCTGCCGCCTGCCGCTGCCCACTCTCCTGATTCTTGCCCTGCTGGCTTTCCTGCCCTGTGCACCGGCGGCATCCGCCACCGCAGGATCGCAACCGCCGCATCGGGTGATCCTGTTCGTATGGGACGGCATGCGTCCGGATGCGATCAGTGCCGAGGACACGCCGAACCTGCTGGCACTGGCGCAGCGCGGCAGCCGCTTCGAGGACAACCACGCGACCTACCCCACGTTCACCATGGCGAACGCATCGAGTTTCGCCACCGGCGCGTTCCTTGGCCCACTTGGTTTCTATGGCAATCACTTCTGGGCACCGGGTGCCAGCGGCCTCAATGCAAAGGGTGCGGCAGTGGATTTCCGCAACCCGATCTTTACCGAAGACTATGCCGTGCTGCGCGATCTTGACGCGCACTTCGATCATGAACTGCTGGAACTGCCCACGCTGTTCGCCGCGGCGCAGAAGGCCGGCCTGACCACCGCCGCGGTCGGCAAGTCCGGCCCCGCATTCCTGCAGGATTACAAGCAAGGCGGCGTGATCCTCGACGAGAACACCGCACTGCCGCTGGCGTTCGCCAGGGAACTGCAGCGGGCCGGCTACGCCTTGCCTGTCCATACTGCGAACACATATTCGTCCGCCCAGCTCAGCCTGCGCGAGGACAACGACTCGCCCACCGAGCAGGGCAAGCCGGTAACGCTGAAGGATGGCGTCACCGCCGATGCCACCGCCGCAGCGGAGACCACGCCAGCACCGGCCAACGCCTGGATGATGAAGGTGTACCTGGATGTGATCCTGCCGAAACACCGGCCCGATCTCAGCGTGGTGTGGCTGCGCAATCCGGACACCACCCAGCATATGTACGGCGTCGGCTCGCCGGAATTCCATCTCGCATTGAAAGCGCAGGACGAGCTGCTCGGTCAGCTGGAAGCCCGGCTGCAACAGCTCGGCATGGCACGGGACACCGACATCATCGTGGTGTCCGACCACGGCCACAGCAACATCGCCGGTCCACGCGACCTGTTCCCGCTACGCCAGATCAATGACGGTCGCGTCACCGGCGTCGACAACGACTGGGGCTATTCGGTCTCCGGCGGCATCCGCCTTGCCGATCAGCTCACCCGGGCCGGCTTCACCGCGTTCGACGGTGTCGGCTGCACCTACGTGCCGGTGCTGACCGGCCTGCGTACCGACGGCAGCTCGCTGCAGCCGACCCGCTACGACGATGACGGCCACCTGTGCGGCAAACCCGGTCCGTACACCACGCCCAGCTACGTCGTACCCGAACAACTACCGAAGGGTGCGCTGGTACTCGCGCAGAATGGCGGCACCGAATACCTCTACCAGCCCGAACACAATGCAGCCCTGATCAAGCGCACGGTGCGCTTCCTGCAGTCGCGCGAATACGTCGGCGCGGTCTTCGTGGCGAAGCGCTACGGCGACATCCCCGGCACCTTGCCGGCGGAAAGCGTGCATCTGGAGAACGCCGCGCGCGGGCCGGACATCATCATCAGCTACGCCTGGGATGCCGACGCCGTGATCCAGGGATTCCGCGGCACCGAATACGCCAGCCAGGCCAACGAGCGCGGCGAACACGGCAGCTTCAGCCCGATCGACGTGCACAACACCTTGCTCGCCGCCGGCCCGGGTTTCCAGCAGGGCTTCAGCGATCCACTGCCCAGCGGCAACGTGGACGTCGCCCCCACCATCGCCGCCCTGCTCGGACTGTCGCTGCCCAAGGCGCAGGGCCGCGTGCTGCACGAAGCCCTGGCCGGCACGCGGATGCGCCCGCTGACCGACTACCGCGTCACGCCGACCTCGCTGCAACCGAAAGAGGCCGCCACCGGCCTGAGCATGCAGCGCGTCGACGGCAGCCCGCTATCCGCCACCCGCTTCGGCTTCACCGTGCAGCTCAAGCAGCTCAGCGTCGGCGGCAAGAGCTGGACCTACTTCGACCAGGCCGGACCGGAGCGTCATTGAGCGCAGCGATCGCGCTCACGGTCGTCGCGTCATAGGTCCGCAGGCCACAGCGGCTATTTCTTGGGTGAATTTCTCTTTGTCGGACGTGACGCCGCTTTGGCCACGCTCTTCTTTGTCACGACGGGCTTGGCACTCTTCGCACCCGACGTCTTCTTGACGTTGCTCTTACTGGCTGCGACGGCTGGCTTCTTCGCAGCTGGCGCGGCCTTCTTCGAAGTCGGCGCGACTTTGGCAACAGGTTTCTTCGCGGATTTGGCAGCCCGCTTCGGTTTCTTTGCAATCACCGTCTCAAAAGCCGGACCAGCGCCGATGGCTTCGACACCTTTGTTCAAAAACTTCTCCGGCGCCCAGGCATTCTGAAAATGCGCCACCATTTCCCGGAAGACTTCACTCTGCTCCAGCATCAATGAAAACAAGTCATGTTTCTTCGACTTGTCCTTTTTATGCGATTTGTCTTTGCCCATGATCCAGCCCCGACAGTGGTGAGAATTCAATGTAACCGAGGCACGAGCGCTTTGCCACGAGCCATTAGCGACACTCGCGCCGTGCGAGCCGTTGAACGTTTCCAGGTGGTGGTGGTGACCACTCAGCTCGCCCGATGCGCTGAAGCATATCGAGGCTAGCGGCGCTAGGGCGCGGCATACCGTGGCATCGACCGGTTGAGGCCCCCACCGAAAGCGGACATGACTGCCTGCGAGGCTATTGGCAGCAAGACCTCTGCTGCTGAATCGGTGGACACGGCATGCTGCCGTACGAGCAGAACACGCAGCAATCGCCGGCTTGAGGGCGGAGTAGCTCGCCGCAACCCGTGCACTCGTAGAAAAACTGGCAGGCATCGGTCGGCATGGTTTCAGTGGCCTGGTGGCCGCAATGCGGACAGGTCAACGTGCTCTGCAGAACCGGTTGAGTCTTCATGGGGTTTTTACGATGAACCAGGCGAACGACACTCGCGCAAACGAGAACTCGTGCCAGCTTACATCCGTTCGTGCTTTTTCTAGCGTGAGCCGCGCTTGGCGCCATCAGCGCCATACAGCTTGTGATAGAGCTGGCTCACCTGCTGTTCCAGCTCGCCGCCTTGATGGGATTTGTTGAAGGCGTCGTTGAGTTGTTTCTCGGCGAGATGAACGTGACGCAGGAATCGCCTGGTGTCGTTCGAGAGACCGAGCTCGGTCATCTGTTGTTCCAGGCTGGCCTCATTATCCGCAGCGAGTGCCTGCGGGTTTCCTGATGCGGTTTCGGTGACCATGGGCGTGTCGGAGCTGATGTTCTTGGGGCTGATGTCATTCATGACATTCACCACGCAAGACGCTTGCCAGCACGGCCATGACCTCGGCGCCATGTGGGCTCGCCGGCCCCGCATGCCGCCCCGACGCCCCTATCCGCACGAAGGGCGACATCAGGCGATACGGCCTGGACGGGATCTGCCGAGCCCGCCTCCGCCAGATGACGACAAAAACTGCCCTTGTTTGACACCCACGGTCAGGGAAACCCATCCCAGGGGTCATTCCGCGTTTTCCGCCCCGGCCATCACTGGTACACGTGCAACCGGCCGATCGTCCATGCATGGTAGGACTCCAGCAGACCCGGCACGGCGCAGTCGTCGTACAAGCCGTTGCAGCGCCGGCGCAACTCGGCCGCCGCGGAGAAGTACGGATCGGTCGGCACACCGGCGACCTGCAGCACTACGCTGGGCAGGAACGCGATGTCGAGCATCGGGTAATTGGGGATCGGCGCGCCGGTGAAGTTGCTCTTCAACATGTAGTAGGTGAGATAGTCGCGGTACGGCCCCAGCGCGGGCGGCAAGCTGCGCGACAGCGCACGTATCTGTCCACCGAAGGACGGCTGATGGTCGCCGAAATGCACCAGCACGGTCGGCTCCGGGCGATCGAGGAAGTCGTGTTCCAGCCCGCGCATCGCCGTATCCGAATCATGCAGGCGCGACAGATAGGTGTCGAAATTCAGCCCCGCGTCCTTCGACAGCCCGCGCAGCAGGTTGCGATAGGCCAGCGGCAAGCTGGACATCGGATCATCGTCGTGCGGCCCATGCTGGTTCAACGTCAGGATCATGATGAACACCGGCTGCCCCGGCTTCCTGATCTTGTCGTACATACGCTTGGCGGCGGCGAACATCTGCGCGTCGCTTTCCTCCCATTCCTCCAGGCCCAGCTCGCTGGCGCCGTACAGATGGTCGAAGCCATAGGCCCGATACGCGTTGCTGCCGTTGATGAAGCTCGCTTCGGTCGGATAAATGCCGATGCTGAGGTAGCCAAGCCGGCGCAGCTGGAGTGCCAGCGCATCGTGGATTTTCGGCGCCAGCACATATGGCGCATACATGCCGCCGGGACCGAAGATGTCCTGCGGCATGCCGGTCAACGCGGCGAACTCGCTGACCCAGGTGCCGCCGCCGAAGGTGTGCACGCGCAACACGCCATGCGCGCGCGTGCGCACATCCGGCCGGAACATATCCAGGCGGCACGGCGGTACGTTGCAAACGTCGTAGATCGACGGGTCGAACGTGCTCTCCTCCAGCACTTGCACGATGTCCGGATACGGCGGATGCGTGCTGCCGGGTTCACCCTGCGCGGTATTGCTCCAGTCCTGTTCGGCGACCGTCTCGCTGGCCATCGCCGGCAGCTTGACCGCGGCATCACGGAAGGTGACGAAGAAATTGGTCAGCTGCGCATCGTCAGACAGCTTCTCCCACACATTGCGCGAATGCACCTGCGCGAACGGCCCCGTCGGCAGCATGCACAGCCAGAACGCCAGCGTGCCCAGCACGATGCCGCCGAGGCGCACGCCAGCGGCGTGCCGCGGCCGCAGCCCCGCCAGCATGCGCCAGTCCCAGCGCCACGCCAGGTAGAGCAGCGGCGGCACGAGTACGCACAGGCCGATGCCCAGTGTGTACAGGTGCGGATAATGGGCCAGCGTATCGAGCAGGCTGGTGCGCACGTAGTAGATGAAATCCGACGGCATCAGTTGCGAATCGAGATAACGCAGCTTTATCGTCGAAATGAATTTCAGCGCCAGAAACAGGCCGCCGCTGACCAGCAACGCCGTGGCGAAACGGCCAAACGCAAACAGCAGTACGCCGAACGTGCACAGCATCAGCCCCGCGATGAAGCCTTGCTGCAACAGCAACGGCTCCTGCCATGCGGTGAGCGCGATGCAGACGCCGAAGAAAATCAGCGCGCACAGCGATACTGCACTGGTTCGCACAAGACGTAACGAGATTCGAGGCATGGGTGGACAGTCCCCCTGAAGGACCTTATGTCACTGGAATGACATCTTACGGTCTTGCGCCGGTAGCAGACAGGAAACGTCGCCACGGCGTTCCACTGGCGTTGGGTATCGCCGCCCGGCCGGGGCGGCAAACGGCCATGGCGATCTGTTAGTTTTCACGGGCTGAACCCGCCCGCTTCACGGACCCGCCATGCCGACACGCCTGCCTCGCTTCGCCACCCTGCTGCTTGCCCTGACACTGGCCCTGCTGGCCGGCTGCGCCAGCCACTCCTGGAGGGCCGGCAAGACACCCGAGGGCGCCCGCGCGAAGGTGGCGATCCTGGAGACCACCGACGTCCATGCCAATGTGCTGAGCTACGATTATTACAAGCTGAAGCCGGACGACTCGCTGGGCTACGAACGTACGGCCACGCTGATCCGCCGCGCCCGCACGGAATTCCCCAATACCTTCCTGTTCGACAGCGGCGACACCATCCAGGGCAGCGTACTGGCCGATTACCAGGCGTTGGCGAAGCCGCTCGGCTGCGACCAGGAACTGGCGATCTATCGCGCGATGGACGCGATCGGCTACGACGGCGGTACCGCCGGCAATCACGAATTCAACTACGGCCTCGGCTTCCTGTCGCAGGTCACCGGCACGCCGATGAACGTGGATGGCGCCCACCCGGATCGCTGCGCCGGCCCACACTTCCCGCTGGTGCTGGCCAATGTCTACAGCACCCGCGATGGCGCGCCGATCTTCAAGCCGTGGACGATCGTCAGCAAGACCATCGACGCGTATACCCCGGATGGCAGCAAGATCCGCGTACCGTTGCGGATCGGCATCATCGGCTTCACGCCGCCGCCGATCATGGAATGGGACAAACAGAAGCTGGCCGGCAAAGTCAGCGTCAGCGGCGTGGTCGAGGCAGCGCAGAAGTACCTGCCGCAACTCCAGGCGCAGCATCCCGACCTGATCGTGGCGATCCTGCATGGTGGCCTGGACACCTCGCCGTACACCCCGCAGATGGAAAACGCCGGCTGGTACCTGGCCGGGGTACCCGGCATCAACGTGCTGCTGCTCGGCCATTCGCACACCGAATTCCCCGGCCCGCATTACGCCGGCATGAAAGATGTCGACGCACGACTTGGTTTCGTCCGTAATGTGCCCGCGGTCATGGGCGGTTTCTTCGGCAAGGATCTGGGCGTGATCCAGCTGGTGCTGAACCGCCAGCAGGATCGCTGGGTGGTCGATCTGGACAATACGCACAGCGAGGTGCGTCTGATCTGCCCGCTCAAATCAGGCAAGGACAAATCGGGCAGGGAAAAGGGCTCGTGCGTACCGGCCGATCCCGAAATCGCGCCACTCGTGCAGCAGACGCATGAGGCCGCGATCGCCTACGTCAACACGCCGATCGGCGAAAGCACCGTGCGCATGAGCAGCTACTTCGCCGACCAGGGCAACATGACCGCGCTGGCGCCGATCAACGCCGCCCAGGCCGACTACGTGCGCACCGAACTGCCCCGGCTGCATCCGGAACTGGCCGACGTGCCGGTGCTGTCCGCCGCCGCCGCGTTCCGCACCGGCTTCGGCGGCCCCGATGACTACACCGACGTCGCCGCCGGCCCGCTCACCTTGCGCAGCGCCGCCGACCTGTACTTCTATCCGAACACGCTGGCTGCGGTGAAATCCGATGGCGCCGGCCTCAAGGCGTGGCTGGAAAAATCCGCCGAACGCTTCAACCGCATCGACCCGGCGAAGACCGGCGAACAGTCGCTGGTCAACGACCATTTCCCCGGCTTCAACTTCGACCAGATCCAGGGCGGCATCCACTACGTCATCGATGTGTCCAAACCGGTTGGCCAACGCATCACCTCGTTGACGTATCGCGGCAAACCGGTCGCCCCAACGGAGCCCTTCATCATTGTCACCAACAACTACCGCGCCAGCGGCGGCGGCAGTTTTCCGGGCCTCGACGGTCGCAGCATCGTGCTGGCGGCACCGGACGGGACCCGCGAGATCCTGGCCAAGTGGCTGCAGCGCCGGCACCAGATCGGTACCGGTGATCTCGAACCGACCTCATGGAAGTTCGCGCCGCTGAAGACGCACGGCCCGGTGGTGTTCACCGCAGCCAGCGGCAAGCAGGACGTGGCGCGCGCGGCCGGCGTCGATCGGATCCATCAAGTGAAGGATCACGGCGACGGCACGGCGACTTACGCGATCGATTTGTCGCACTGATGACGGTGCATGCACCGCCGTCAGCAGCTCTCCAGGCCGAAGCCATTCGGCGCCCGAAGATCCCTCACCCGAGCAGCGACGCATTGTCGATGACGAAGCGGTATTTCACGTCACTCTTCAACATGCGCTCGTAGGCCTTGTCGATATCCTGCACCGGTATCATCTCGATGTCGGCGACGATGTTCTTCTCGGCGCAGAAATCCAGCATTTCCTGGGTCTCGGCGAGGCCGCCTATCATCGAGCCGGCTATCGCGGTCCGCCTGAAGATCAGGTTGCCCACGCTCGGCGAGGGATGCGCATGTTCCGGCACACCGACCAGCACCAGCGTGCCATCGCGCTTGAGAAGTCTGGTGTAAGCATCGAGGTCGTGGCTGGCCGCAACCGTGTCGAGGATGATGTCGAACGTGCCCGCCTGTCGGGCCATTTCATCGGCGTCGCGCGATACCACCACTTCGTCCGCACCCAGATCAAGCGCATCCCGCCGCTTGCTTTCCGACGTGGTGAAGGCGACGGTGTGCGCACCCATGGCGTGCGCGATCTTCACACCCATGTGGCCCAGACCGCCGATGCCGACGATGCCGACTTTCTTGCCCGGTCCGGCCTGCCAGTGCCGTAGCGGCGAATACGTGGTGATGCCTGCGCACAGCAACGGCGCGACGGCGGCGAGCTGTTCCTGCGGGTGGCGGATTTTCAGCACGAACTTGTCGCTGACCACGATGCGCTGCGAATAGCCGCCCAGCGTGTGTCCCGGCGCATCCGGTGTCCGGCTGTTGTAGGTGGCCACGAAGGCGTTTTCGCAGTACTGCTCCAGCCCTTCCGCGCAGGACGGGCAATGCTGGCAGCTGTCGACCAGACAGCCCACGCCCACGGTATCGCCTAGCTTGAATCGCTTGACGTTCGATCCGACGGCGCTGACCTGTCCGACGATCTCGTGACCGGGCACACAGGGATACAACGTGCCGGCCCATTCCGAACGCACGGTGTGGAGGTCGGAATGACATACGCCGCAATAAGCGATATCGATCTGCACATCGTGCCGCCCGGGAGTCCGCCGTTCGATATCCATCGATTCGAGCGGTTTGTCGGCGGCAAGGGCGCCATAGGCTTTGGTCGTCATGCGAATGGATCCTTCGGCTTGTAGATAGAGAATGGTCAACGGTAGCGCACGCCAGTCAGAACGAGAAAGCGAGCGTGCGGCTTAGGCCGGCGGACCGGCCAGGTATTCTTCGTCGGTGACTTTCTGCAGCCACTCCACGGCCTTGCCATCCAGCGCCTCCTGAATGGCGATGTGGGTCATCGCTGTGGTCGGCGTTGCACCGTGCCAATGCTTGTGGCCCGGCGGGCACCAAATCATGTCGCCCGCATGGATCTCGACGATGGGTCCTCCCTCGCACTGCGTCCAGCCCTTGCCCGTTGTGACAATCAGCGTCTGCCCCAGCGGATGCGTGTGCCAGGCGCTGCGCGCACCGGGCTCGAAGGTGACGATGCCGCCACCCACACGCGAACTGCCGGTGCGTTGGAACGGCATGTCGATGCGCACGTTGCCGGTGAAATACTCGGCAGGTCCCTTGATGGATGGCTGCGAACCGTTTCTGCTGATTTCCATGGTCGTTCTCAGATGGATGAAGTGAGCGCTAGAGATGAACGAACTCGGCCTCTTTCGCTCATGTGTCATCGGTTCTTATCGGCCTGGGTCTCTGCGGCCGAGGTACCCTCGTTGATCACCCTCAGCGCATTCAAGCTGCGTGGATAACCGATAAAGGGCAAAAGCTGCGTGATCGTGGCGATGAGTACCTGACGGTCGTTGCCGACGGCCAGGTTCCCCGCGACGTGGCCGGCCAGCTGAGGTTCGCAGCCGCCGAGTGCGGCAAGAGTCGCGAACGTCAGCAGTTCGCGTGTCCGCAAGTCCAGGCCGTTGCGCGTGTAGTAGTCGCCGAAGCAGTTGGCGGAAAGGAAACGCTGGATGTGCATCTGATCCGCCGGCGACTGCGCGTACATCGCATCGATGCGATCGCCGAAGATGCGCTTCTGTGCTTCCAGTCCTTTGTCGGACCGCGTCGCCGCCGTCGTGGTCGCCTGCTCCGGCAGCGGCAAGTCGATGCCGCGGCTCCGCAGCACCTCATGGGTGGCGTGCAGAAAATCGAACGCCCTGGCCATGCCCACGTACGGCACGGACTGATACAGGATCTCCCTGGCCTCCACCGGTGTCACGCCGACGTTGAGCGCGCCGTCCAGCATGACGCGGTATTCGTTCACGGCCTGGCAGGCGATCAGGGCCGCCAGTTGCACCATCAGGCGCAAACAGACATCCATGCCAGTCGCTTCGATGACCTCGTCGAACGCCCAGTTGTCGAAAATTTCGATCAGCTCGGGGTCGGTGACCTTCAGTGTCGAGACGTGGCCTGGAAACAGTTGATCGTGATGGCGCCGCGCCGCTTCAGTGATCGTCATCATGTTGCCTCGTTCCATCACTTGCCCGCGCGTGCGGCGAGGTGGGCGGGATAACGATCGCCCTGCACGTGGATCTGACTCACGGCATCCTCTATCTGGCGCAGATCATCCTTGTTCAATGCGATCGCCGCGGCGCCGATGTTTTCCTGCAGGCGATGCCGCTTGGTGGTGCCGGGAATCGGTACGATCCACGGCTTCTGCGCGAGCAGCCAGGCAAGCGCGATCTGCGCGGGCGTCGCCTGCTTGCCGGCGGCGATCCTGCCCAGCAGATCGACCAGCGCCTGATTGGCCTGGCGCGCCTCGGGCGAGAAGCGCGGCACGATATTGCGAAAGTCGTCCTTGGCGAACGAGGTGGTCGCGTCGATCTTGCCAGTCAGAAATCCCTTGCCAAGCGGACTGAACGGTACGAAGCCGATGCCCAGCTCCTCGCAGGTCGGCAGCACGTTCTTCTCCGGATCGCGCCACCACAGCGAATATTCGCTTTGCAGCGCCGCGACCGGCTGCACGGCGTGCGCAAGACGGATCGACTGCACGCCGGCTTCCGATAGGCCGAAGTGCCTGACCTTGCCTTCCGCGATCAGATCCTTGACCGTGCCGGCCACGTCCTCCATCGGCACATTCGGGTCGACGCGGTGCTGATAGAACAAGTCGATGCGGTCGGTCCTGAGTCGCTTGAGCGACGCTTCGGCGACCTCGCGGATGCGCGCCGGCCGGCTGTCCATGCCCGCCGACGAATTACCGTCCTTGAAACCGAACTTGGTGGCGATCACCAGCTGGTCGCGAAACGGCGCCAATGCCTCGCCGACCAGTTCCTCATTGGTGAACGGACCGTAGGCCTCGGCGGTGTCGAAGAAGGTTACGCCGGCTTCGACCGCCTGCCGAAGCAAGGCGATCGCATCCTGTTTCTCCATCGCAGCGCCATAGGCGAAGTTCAAACCCATGCAACCAAAACCGAGGGCCGATACTTCCAGGCCGCTCTTGCCGAGAGTGCGCTTTTCCACGGTCATGCTCCTGCCAAAAAGGGAATGCCCGTAGTTTGTGCCGCGAGCACTTGCCTGATTAGACGGCGCAATTCGAATGCACTTATGATTTGTATTCATCAATTGGTGCCAGGCGCATGCCTCGCGAGAACTACAACGACTTGCTGGCCTTCCTGACGGTGGCGCGCGAACGGAGCTTCACCCGCGCCGCCGCGCAACTGGGTGTGTCCCCATCCGCGCTCAGCCACACCATCCGCGGGCTGGAAGCCCGGCTCGGCCTGCGCCTGCTCACCCGGACCACACGCAACGTCGCTCCCACCGAGGCAGGTGAGCGGCTCTTTCGGGAGCTGGCGCCCAACTTCGGCGATATCGATGCGGCCCTGGCGAACCTGAGCGAGCTGCGCGACAAGCCCAGCGGCACCTTGCGCATCACCACCGGAGAACACGCCGCCACGACAATTCTCTGGCCGGCGCTGCGGAAGCTCTTGCCGGCGTATTCAGACATCCACGTCGAGGTCATCTCCGACTCCGCCCTGATCGATGTGGTCGCCCAGCGCTTCGATGCGGGCATCCGTCTAGGCGAGCAGGTGGCCAAGGACATGGTCGCCACACCCATCGGTCCGCCGATGCGGATGGCCGTCGTCGGCGCGCCCGATTACCTCGCTTCACGTCCGCCCGTGCATACCCCGCGCGATCTCACCGGGCACGACTGCATCAATATCCGCTTCCTTACCCACGGTGGACTTTACGCGTGGGAGTTCGAGCGGGACGGCCATGCTCTGAACGTTCGTGTGGAAGGTCGACTTGCCTTCAACAGCAGCGGGCAGATCCGTACGGCGGCTCTCGACGGCTTCGGTCTGGCGTGTCTGCCGGAAGACATGGTCTTGGCGGATATCGCGGCAGGCAGGCTCGAACGCCTGCTGGGCGACTGGTGCCCGCCGTTTCCCGGCTACCACCTCTACTACCCGAGCAGACGCCACCACTCGCCGGCGTTTTCGCTGCTGGTGGAGGCATTGCGCTACCCGTGAGGCCGCGCCGTGCGGACGAAGAGCCTTATCGAGGTTCCCTTATCTTCGTTCTCGACCCACTATTACGTATTCCGCCCCGCTACCGAGCGCGGGATTTGCGCCAGTAAGGACTGTTCATGATCCATCACCCATGGCGACGAGCCTTCGCGCTTGCCGTTTTGCTCTTCGCGACCCAGGCCGCGTTTGCGCAGACACCGAAAACCGTACTGCTGCAGGATCTCACCTGGACCGAGCTGCGCGACCAGATCCAGGCCGGCAAGACCACCATCATCATCCCGATCGGCGGTACCGAGCAGAGCGGCCCCGATGTTGCGCTGGGCAAGCACAACGCGCGTGCAGCGTGGTTGTCGCAGCGGATTGCGGAGGGGCTGGGCAATGCACTCGTCGCACCGGTCATCGCCTATGTTCCGGAAGGCAGCTATGCACCGCCGACGGCGCATATGCGCTTTCCCGGAACCATCACCATCCCGGACGACGTGTTCGAGAAGATGCTGGAGTCCGCCGCGAATAGTTTTGCCGTGCATGGTTTCCGCAACATCGTCTTCCTGGGCGACCATGGCGGCTACCAGAAAGATCTCCAGCGAGTAGCCGCCCATCTCAACAAGACCTGGTCCGGCTCGGCGGCACGGGCCTTCGCGCCGCCGGAATACTACGCAACCAGCTCGGACGGTTACGCGCAGATCCTGCGTCAGCGGGGTTATCGCGACGATGAAATCGGCACCCATGCGGGCCTTGCCGACACGTCCCTGCAACTTGCCGTCGCGCCGCAGATGGTCAGGCTGGATCGATTGCACAGCAGCGCGAAGCTCGGGCCCGCGGACGGCGTCTATGGCGGTGACCCGCGCCGCGCCAGCGCAGCACTGGGCCGGCCGGGTATCGACGCGATCGTGTCGCGCACGGTCGATGCCATCAGGAAGGACACCGCTGGGCGATAATGCGACGCCGACACCCGACTCCTCCCCCCTATTTATCGATAACGAAGATCGCCATGACTCCACGTCCCCCTCGTTTTTTCCGGATCGCCGCGTGTGTTGGCGTCGCTCTGGCAGGCACATGCATCACTTCCATCGCCACGGCCGCACAGTCCGTGACCACCGTGGCCGGCATGCCCGCCGTGGTGAACGCCAGCAACATGTACAGCGAGGCCGGCGTCAATCACCTGAGCCCGGCGGTGGTCGACGCGTTGCCGCGGATCTACGTCCCTAACCTGCGTTCGAACACGGTCTCCGTGATCGACCCGGCGAAGTTCAAGGTGGTCGATACGTTTCCCGTCGGCCACAGCCCGCAGCACGTGGTCCCGGCATGGGATCTGAAGACGCTGTGGGTAACCAACAACGCCGAGGGCCATAACGACGGCAGCCTCACTCCGATCGACCCGAAGACCGGCAAGCCGGGCGCGGCGATCGCGGTGGATGATCCCTACAACATGTACTTCACGCCGAACGGCAAGGAAGCGATCGTGGTGGCGGAGTCGCATGCGCGGCTGGACTTCCGCGATGCGCATACGATGGCGTTGCACAACAGTCTGTCCGTGCCGGAGTGCAAGGGCATCAATCACGCCGATTTCTCGATCGACGGCAGATACGCGATCTTCACCTGCGAATTCGGCGGCAAGCTGGCCAAGATCGACATGGTCAAGCGCAAGGTGGTGGGCTATCTCCTGCTCGACAAAAAGGGCATGCCGCAGGACATCCGCATCTCGCCCGACGGCAAAGTGTTCTACATCGCCGACATGATGGCGGACGGGGTTTTCCTGGTCGACGGCGACAGCTTCACCAGGATCGGTTTCATCGCGACCGGCGTCGGTACGCACGGGATGTATCCGAGCCGGGACGGCACGAAGCTGTATGTCGCCAATCGCGGCTCCAATCGCATACACGGCAAGCGCCACGGCAAGGGCAGCGTGTCGGTGATCGATTTCGCCACGCGCAAGGTCGTCGCGAACTGGCCGATCCCGCGCGGCGGCAGTCCGGACATGGGCAATGTCAGCGCCGACGGCAAGCTGCTGTGGCTGTCCGGGCGCTTCGACGATGTCGTCTACGCGTTCGACACCACCACCGGCGCGGTCAGATCCATCAAGGTCGGCGCCGAGCCGCACGGACTGGCCGTCTGGCCGCAGCCCGGGCGTTATTCGCTGGGCCACACCGGGATCGTGCGTTGAGCTGTGACCAGCAGGCCGCATAAACGGTTTCCTTGAATCTGCGACGCTCAATTGTCAGCCCAGGAGAGATGGCATAAGCATCGATCCACTCTGCGATGCGGAAATCGTCGCTTCCTGGGGCAGGAACGCGGTGCCGTGGATCGCCGCCGTGCGCGAGCGACAGATCGAGAGCCGTCGGCTGGTCACCGATCGAGCGATCGTCGAGGCCACGCTGGGCCGTTCGCCGCGCTCGGTGCTCGACCTCGGCTGCGGCGAGGGCTGGCTCGCCCGTGCACTTGCCGCCACCGGCATCGCCGTGATCGGGATCGATGCGATTCCCGCCCTGATCGAACAGGCCAGGCGGGCCGGCGGTGGCGACTTCCGCGTGATGTCGTATGAGGACGTGGCTGCAGGCCGGCTCAGCGAGCCGGTCGACGCCGTCGTGTGCAATTTCGCGCTACTGGGCAACGAATCCGTCGCCGGTTTGTTTGGTGTCATCCGGTCGCTGCTGAACCCACATGGCAGCTTGCTGATTCAGACCCTGCATCCGGCCATCGCGTGTGGCGACCATCCCTACCAGGATGGCTGGAGGAAAGGCTCGTGGGCTGGTTTCAACGCCGACTTCGGCGATCCGGCTCCCTGGTATTTCCGGACTCTGGAAAGCTGGATCAAACTTTTTCCCGAGCATGGCCTGCGCCTGCTGGAGATGCGCGAGCCGTTGCATCCGCAGACACAGAAGCCCGCGTCGGTGATCTTCATTGCGCAGGTGGCGGATTGACCGGTGCGGCATGGATATAACAAAAAGTTGCAAATGAATCTGTTGACCGCAGCGCAGCAATCCCTCTAAGGTCGGTTCCATGTCGCCGCTTTCCACGCCAGCACGCATGCACTCCGCCCCGGCCTCCGCCGGGCATGTGCCGTTGCCGGCTGGCGTCAACATTCGTTCCTTCGCCACCACGATTACGATTACCACCACGACTCGGTCGGGGTGGGTGTCCGTGCGCGAATAGGTTCTTCACTACGCAACGGCCCCGCCCTCGATGAGGCGGGCCGGTGCACTCCCCAAGCACAAGCCGATCCGCCAGCGAGCACGGGCCTCAACTGGAGGTCATCGTGAACATCTGTGCGTCCGAACTTGCCGAACATTCGCCGCGGCTCCTGCTTCCTCTACCGGCATCGGTGACGACTCCTCGTCGGCGCATGCTGCGCGTCGGCGTGATCGGTCCGGGCCGGGTCGGCAGCGCCTTGCTGGAACAGTTGCGGGCGGCGCAGCCGCGACTGCTTCGCGACAACGGGCTGGAACTGCGGCTGTGCGGCGTGGTGGCCAGCAAGCGCATGTGGCTGGACTGCGACGATGCCGAACTGAACGGCCGCCACGGCGGCGCGCAGATCTGGCGGCCAAACGACCTGGACGCGTTTGCCGAACACGTGCGCGGCAACGACGGCCGGCACGCGCTGCTGATCGATTGCAGCGCGAACGATGATGTGGCCGCGCACTATCCCCGCTGGCTCGCCGCCGGCATGCACGTGGTGACGCCGAACAAGCTCGCCGGCAGCGGACCGTTGTCGCGCTGGCAGGCCATCCGCGCGGCCTGCGCCAGCGGCGCACGCTTCCGCTACGAAGCCACAGTATGCGCGGGCCTGCCGGTGGTGCAGACGCTGCGCGATCTGCTCGACACCGGCGACGAACTGCTCGCGGTGGAGGGCATGTTCTCCGGCACGCTGGCGTGGCTGTGCAACCGCCATGATGGACAGCAGCCATTCTCGGCGCTGGTGCGCGAGGCGCATGCGCTGGGCTACACCGAACCGGATCCGCGCGACGACCTGTCCGGTATGGACGTGGCGCGCAAGCTGGTGATCCTGGCACGCGAAGCGGGCTGGCCGCTGTCGCTGGAGGACGTGGCGGTGGAGAGTCTAGTGCCACGCGCGCTGGCCGCCCTGCCGCTCGAAGACTGCCTGCAGCGACTGCACGAACTGGACGCGCTGATGTCGATCCGGCTCGCCGAGGCGACCACTGCCGGTGGTGTGCTGCGTTATGTCGCCAGCCTCGACCGTCACGGCCGTGCCCGCGTCAAGCTGGTCGTCCTGCCCGCGAAGCATCCGTTCGCGCATACACGGCTCACCGACAACATCGTGCAATTCACGACACGCCGTTACTGCGACAATCCCCTGTCGGTGCAAGGCCCCGGCGCCGGTCCCGAGGTGACCGCCGCCGGCGTGTTCACCGATCTGCTGCGCATTGCCGAGTCGCTGGAGGTGCGCGCATGAACTCTGATTTCTTGGGTACCGACTTCCTCGGTACCGACCTGCTGGAACCCGTCATGGCTGCACCGCGTCGCCCCAAACTTCCCCAGGTCGCCTGCGCCTTCGCACCTGCCAGCGTCGGCAACGTGGGTGTGGGTTTCGACCTGCTCGGCCACAGCCTGGCCGGTGCCGGCGATCGCGCCGAGGTGCGCCGCATCGACGAACCGGTGGTACGCATCGCGGCGATCCGTGGCTGCGTCACCGAACTGCCAACCGACCCGCGCCAGAACACGGCAGGCGTCGCCCTGCTCGCGCTGCGCAAGGCGTTGGGCCTGCAGCACGGCTTCGAGCTGATCCTGCACAAAGGCATTGCGCTGGGTTCGGGCATGGGCGGTTCGGCCGCATCCTGCGTGGCTGCGCTGGTGGCCGCCAACGCTTTGCTGGCGCAGCCGCTTCCGCGTGAATCGCTATACGGTTTCGCGCTGGACGGCGAGACCGTGGCCAGCGGCAGCCGGCATGGCGACAATCTCGGCTCGATGCTGCTCGGCGGCCTGGTGCTGGCCACCCACGAGCGCCTGCTGCGTATCCCGGTGCCGGCCGACTGGCATTGCGCGCTGGTGCATCCCCACGTGGTGCTGGAAACGCGCAAGGCGCGTGCGGCGCTGGCCGGGCACTACGCGCTGGGCGAGTTCGTCGCGCAAAGCTCCAACCTCGCCCTGGTGCTGGCCGGCTGCTATCGCGGCGACGCTGCGCTGGTGCGTGAGGGTCTCAAAGATGTTCTGGTGGAACCGCGTCGTGCACCGCTGATACCCAACTTCGCGCGGGTGAAACAGGCCGCGCTGGATCATCACGCGCTGGGCGCCAGCATTTCCGGCGCCGGTCCCAGCGTGTTCGGCTGGTACGACAACCGCGCCGACGCCGAAACCGCCGTCACCGCTATGCAGGCCGCGTTCGCCGAGGTCGGGCTGGACAGCGATGTGTGGGTGTCGCCGGTCGACGGGCCGGCGGCGGCGTTGATTCCCTCGCTCGAGGCCGATGCATGAGCAATATGGAACCGTTGCGCTATCACAGCACGCGCAGCGTCGACCCTGTCGTGCCGATCAGCCAGGCCATCGCCGCCGGGCTCGCACCCGATGGCGGCCTTTACGTGCCAGAAGCATTGCCATCGATCGATCCGGCCGCCTTCGACCCGTACAACTCGCTGGCCGGCACCGCAGCCACCTTGCTCGCGCCGTTCTTCGCCGGCGATCCGCTCGCCGACGATCTGGGGGCGATTTGCGCCGAGGCGTTCACGTTCGACGCGCCGCTGCACGCATTACCCGCCCATCCCGCCACGCTAATGCTGGAGCTGTTCCATGGCCCGACCTCGGCGTTCAAGGATTTCGGCGCACGCTTCCTCGCCGCCTGCCTGCGCCGGCTGCCGCGCCTCGATGCCCGGCCGCTGACCATCCTGGTCGCCACCTCGGGCGACACCGGCGCCGCAGTGGCGGCGGCGTTCCATCGCCAGCCGAACGTACGCGTGGTGATCCTGTATCCCGACGGACGGGTCTCGCCACGCCAGGCACACCAGCTCGGCTGCTTCGGCGACAACGTCAGCGCGCTGCGCGTGGCCGGCCGCTTCGACGACTGCCAGCGCATGGTCAAGGCCGCACTCACCGACAGCAGCTTGCAGGCGCAACTGCCGCTGTCCTCGGCCAACAGCATCAGCCTCGGCCGCCTGCTGCCGCAAATGAGCTACTACGCGCATGCGGCGCTGGGCTGGTGGCGCGAACACGGCACGCCGCTGAACTTCATCGTGCCCACCGGCAACCTCGGCAACGCGCTGGCCTGCCTGTGGGTGCGCAAGCTGGGCCTGCCCATCGGCACCGTTCGGCTGGCCTGCAACGCCAACGCCACCTTGCCCGACTATTTCGCCGGCGCCGACTACGCACCTCGCGAAGCCGTGGCCACGCTGGCGAATGCCATGGACGTTGGCGCACCGAGCAACTTCGAGCGGCTGCGCTGGACCTTTCCCGATGAAAACCATCTGCGCGATCTGCTGCAGGCACACAGCGTCGACGATGCGGCCATCCGCGACACCATCGCCAGCCATGCTCAAGAACACGGCGAGGTGTTCTGTCCGCACACCGCCACCGCGATGCACCAGCTCGATCACCTGAGAAAGGCAGGCGATCACTCGCCTTGGGCGGTCGTCGCCACCGCGCATCCAGCCAAGTTCGAGAGCGTGGTGGAGCCGCTGATCGGCCATTCGGTCGAAGTGCCGCCAGCACTCGCTGCGATGCTGGCGCGCTCGGCCCACGCCGAACCGCTGCCATCAGATGACGACGCGCTCGTAGCCTGGCTATCGAGCCACTAGCAAGACATGGGCAGACCGGGCCGGTCCAGGGAAAGCCCGGTCACTCTGACTACCGTGGCACGAGCGCTATCTCGCTTTTTCCAGTGACATCAGCGCCTGCGCACGCACCAGCTTTTCCAGTACGGCCCGGTCGACGCAGGTGATCGGCGCTACCTCGCCGAATGTCAGCCGGCTGAGCCTTGTCTGCGTGATCTGGGCCATCAGCAGGCTGGTGATCTCCGGCTGCGTCAAACGCAGATGCAATGTGAACAGCGCCTCATCCACGACTCGCTCCTCTCCATGGCCACGTCAAGCGCTCCGGGTGCGGCGTCAGAGGCTGCCATGGCGCTCGTGCAGGAGAGCCCGACAAACTGTGGCGCGCCACTCATATTCGCCATTTGCGATTGCCATTGTCAACCATTTCAGCTTGGATTTATGACGTACTGCGGGTGCAACACTCGGCAGGCACATGAGTCTCAAAGCATCCGCTTCCAGCCACTTTGGGCAACGCCTTCAGCAGGCGCTCGACCGCACGATGATTCCTCCCGGTCGACAGCGCACGACGGCGCTGGCCAACTACTACGCCATCGCCCGCGAGACGGCACGACTGTGGCTGGCTGGCCGTGCCATCCCCGAACTCGGCCGATTGATCGAGATCGCCGACGATTGCCGGGTCAGCCTGAACTGGCTGGCGACGGGGCGCGGCCCGATGGTGGTACCGCCGTCGCTCGGCGAGGAAGCCAGGAACTACGAGGTGCTGAGCCCGGACGAGCAGAAGGTGCTCAAAGCCGTCCGCAAGCTCTCGGTCAAACGCCGCCAGGGCTTGCTGGCCCTGCTCGATGCGCGCGACTGAGCAGGCGGTAATGCAGCCTCGTGCACGGCACCGTTCCGCTGCGCAAAAACCGGGTGAACCTGAGGAAGCCGCAGCGTGCGTAAGTGCTTGGACGGCTAGCCGTCCAAACCGCATCCGGCATGCTTAGAAGTTTTCGTCATAATAAAAACAGTTGACAGCTCCGTGCGACCTGCCTTAGGGTCAACCACATGTCGCAGCGCAACAGCCACCGCCGCATCACCGAAAACAATCGTCTCGCGACGATTGCCGGTCTGCTGCAGGTTCGCGGCACGCTCCTTCTTGCCCTTGTACTCGTACTCCTTATTACCAACGGAGGTGCGGGCTGAGGGCATGTGTCCAGGTAACTAAGCAATAACCTGAAGACTCCCAAAGAACCCCGCACCGGCAACGGCGCGGGGTTTTTTGTTGCCCTCGGCTCGCATCAGCGGAGCCAGCGATGAACCCCGATTCAGACGTAACAGCAACAACCTCCGGCAGCATTCGCGCTGCCGACGACCGCGTGCGCATCTTCGACACCACCTTGCGCGACGGCGAGCAGGCGCCCGGCTTCTCGATGGACCGGCGCACCAAGTTGCGCATTGCACAAGCGCTGGAGGCACTTGGCGTCGACGTGCTGGAAGCGGGTTTCCCGCAGGCCTCGCCGGATGATTTCGCCGCCGTGGCCGAGATCGCACGCACCCTGAAGACCACCACGGTGTGCGCGCTGGCACGTTGCCAGAGCGGCGATATCGACAGCGCCGCACGCGCACTGGAACAGGCGCGGCATGCGCGCATCCATGTGTTCCTGTCGACCAGCCCGCTGCATCGCGAACACAAGCTGGGTATGAGCAAGGCCCAGGTGGTCGATGCCGCGGTGGCCGCGGTGGAACAGGCTCGCACGCGGTGCCACGAGGTGGAGTTCTCCGCCGAGGATGCGCTTCGCACCGAACCCGAATTCCTCGCCGAGGTGTTCAGCGCCGTCGTTGCCGCCGGCGCCACCACGCTGAATGCACCGGACACGGTGGGCTACACCACGCCCGCCGAGATCGTCGAGTTGTTCACCTACCTGCGCCGGCATGTGCGCGATGCGGACAAGGTGATCTTCTCCAGCCATTGCCATGACGACCTCGGCATGGCGGTGGCCAACAGCCTGGCCGCGGTGAGCGCCGGCGCGCGCCAGGTGGAATGCACCATCAACGGCATCGGCGAACGCGCCGGCAACGCCGCGCTGGAAGAGATCGTGATGGCGCTGAAGGTGCGCGCGCCGCACTTCGGCGTCGGCACCCGCATCGACACGCGCCGCCTGTATCCCACCTCGCGCCTGCTGACCCAGCTGACCGGCCAGGCCGTGCCGCGCAATAAGGCGATCGTGGGCGACAACGCGTTCGCGCACGAATCGGGCATCCACCAGCACGGCATGCTCAAGCATCGCGGCACCTACGAAATCATGCGTCCGCAGGACGTCGGCATCGCCGAGACACGGCTGGTGCTGGGCAAGCACTCCGGCCGCGCTGCGCTGCGCCAGCGGCTGGAGACGCTGGGGCACACGCCGGATGACGGGGCGCTGGACGCGATCTTCGCGCGCTTCAAGACGCTGGCCGACAAGAAGCGCGAAGTGCACGACGAGGATCTGGAAGCGATCGCACTGGGCCTGGATCCGGATGCGGCCGGCCCGTGGCGATTGGTGCAACTGAACACCAGCACGCATCTGGGCGGCAGCGCCTCAGCGTCGGTGAAGCTGCGTCACGACGACGGTCGCGAGGTCGGCGAAGCGGCGATCGGCGATGGCCCGGTCGATGCCGTGCTGCGCGCGATCGAGCGCGCCACCGGCAGCGACCTGCAGCTGACCGATTTCCAGGTACGCGCCGTCAGCGAAGGCGGCGACGCGCAGGGCCAGGCCCAGCTCACCGCCCGCCATGCCACCCGCGAATGGCGCGGCCACGGTGTCAGTACCGACATCGTCGAAGCCACCGCGCTGGCCGCGCTGGCCATCGTCAACCGTATCGAACGACAGACGCCGGCCACCCCGCCGGTCGCCGTCGCCAACCTGTAAGGAGCCGTCATGAGCAACACGCCCTTCCTCTGGCACAACGGTCGCATCAAGCCCTGGGCCGATGCCAGCGTCCATGTCAGCACGCATGCCCTGCACTACGGCTCCTCGGTGTTCGAGGGCGAGCGCGTCTACGCCACGCCGCAAGGCCCGGCGTATTTCCGGCTGGCCGAACACACGCGCCGGCTGTTCGAATCGGCGGCGATCTATGAGATCGAGATCGGTTACAGCGAGGACGAGATCAACGCGGCCTGCTTGGAGCTGATCCGCGCCAACGCCATGCGCTCGGCTTACGTGCGGCCCATCGTGTTCCGCGGCGCCGGCGGCCTGGGCGTGCTGCCGAAGGGCGGCTCGCCGGTCGAGGTGGCGATCATGGCGCTGGACTGGGGCGCGTATCTGGGCGATGCGGTGGAAAAAGGCGCGGACGTGTGCGTGTCCTCGTGGCATCGCCCCGCACCGAACACCTTGCCGAGCTGGGCCAAGGCCGGCGGCAACTACCTCAGCAGCCAGCTGATCGGACTGGAAGCGCGACGCGGTGGTTACGACGAAGGCATCGCGCTGGGCCACAACGGCTTGCTCAGCGAAGGCGCCGGCGAAAATCTCTTCTTGGTCAAGCGCGGCAAGCTGCTCACGCCGCCGTCGAGCGCCGGCATCCTCGCCGGCATCACCCGCTACAGCGTGCTCACGCTGGCTGCCGATCTCGGCATCACCGTGGAAGAGCGCGACCTGCCCCGCGAGGCGCTGTACACCGCCGACGAAGTGTTCATGACCGGCACCGCCGCCGAGATCACGCCGGTGCGCTCGGTGGATCGCAAGGTCGTCGGCCCGGGTACGCCCGGCCCGATCACCAGGCAATTGCAGCAGGCGTTCTTCGGCCTGTTTGACGGCCGTACTGAAGACCGTTGGGGTTGGTTAACGCCGGTGCATGCCGCCGTCACCGCACAGGAGGCTGCATGAGCGGCAAGACCTTATTCGAGAAAGTATGGAACGCGCATGTCGTCGTGCCCGAAACCACCGACACGCCGGCGGTGCTCTACGTCGACCTGCATCTGGTGCACGAGGTGACTTCGCCGCAGGCGTTCAGCGAGCTGCGCGAACGTGGCCTGCCGTTGCGTCGTCCCGATCGCATGCTGGCCACGCTGGATCACTCCACGCCGACCTTGCCGACGAATGCCGACGGCAGCCGCCCCTACGCAAACGCCGAAGCGCAGGCGCAAGTGACTCAGCTGGAAACGAACTGCCGCGAGTTCGGCGTCGAACTGCACGGCTGGGACAGTGCCGATCGCGGCATCGTGCACGTGATCGGCCCGGAACTGGGTGCTACCCAGCCCGGCATGACGATCGTCTGCGGGGACAGCCACACGTCCACGCACGGTGCGTTCGGCGCGCTGGCGTTCGGCATCGGCACCACTGAGGTCGGCCACGTGATGGCGACGCAGTGCCTGCTGCAACGCAAGCCGAAGACCATGGCGATTCATGTGGACGGCCAGTTGCCACCAGGTATCGGCGCGAAGGATCTGATCCTGCACATCATCGGCACGATCGGCGTCGACGGCGGCACCGGCTATGTACTCGAGTACCGCGGTGCGGCGATCGAGGCGCTGTCGATGGACGAGCGCATGACCGTCTGCAACATGTCGATCGAAGCCGGCGCACGCGCGGGACTGATCGCGCCGGACGAGACCACCTTCGCCTGGTTGAAGGGACGTCCGCGCGTGCCGCAGGGCGCCGCGTGGGATGCCGCGGTGAAACGCTGGCGCGCCTTGCGCAGCGACGACGACGCCACCTACGACCACCAGGTGCGCATCGACGCCACCGCGGTGAAACCAACGGTCACCTACGGCACCCATCCGGGCATGGCGATCGCGATGGACGCGCCGGTGCCGGCCGCCACCAATGCGCAGGAACGCCGCGCGCTGGAGTATATGAAAAGCGAAGCGGGCAAGCCGATGCAGGGCACGCCGGTCGACGTGGTGTTCGTCGGCAGCTGCACCAACTCGCGCCTGTCCGATCTGCGCGAGGCCGCCAACGTGCTGCGCGGCCGCCGCGTCGCCGACGGTGTGCGCATGCTGGTCGTGCCCGGCTCCGAAGCGGTGCGCCGCGATGCCGAGCGCGAGGGGTTGCATCAGATATTCACCGCCGCCGGCGCCGAGTGGCGTGTGCCGGGTTGCTCGATGTGCATCGCCATGAATGGCGACCTGGCACAGCCGGGCCAACTGGTGGTGAGCACCTCCAACCGCAACTTCGAAGGCCGCCAGGGCAAGGGCGCACGCACCGTGCTGGCCAGCCCGGCCACTGCCGCCGCATCTGCATTGGCCGGCCGCATTGCCGATCCGCGCGAATACCTGGTGGAGGTGGCGGCATGAACGGAGCACATGTTCTACCCCCTCTCCCCCACGGGGAGAGGGCTGGGGTGAGGGGCCAATCTTGCGGAGCACGCGCATCGAAGCGCGCTTCGATCAACACCACCGCGAGCACCCGCCCCTCATCCGCCCCTTCGGGGCACCTTCTCCCCGGCGGGGAGAAGGGACTTTGCCCTTCGGAGGTTTTCTGATGAAGCCCATCACCCGCATCCACTCGCGCACCGCTGTGCTGGCCGACGAGAACATCGATACCGACCGCATCATCCCCGCGCGCTTCCTCACCACCACCACCCGCGAAGGGCTGGGCAAGCTGTGTTTCCACGACTGGCGCTACCAGGCAGACGGCAGCGACAACCCCGCCTTTCCGCTGAACCAGCCGCAGGCGCAAGGCTGCTCCATCGTCGTGGCGGGGCGCAATTTCGGCTGCGGCTCCTCGCGCGAACACGCGCCGTGGGCGCTGCTCGACTACGGCGTGCGGGCTGTGCTGTGCAGCGAGATCGCGGACATCTTCCGCGGCAACGCGCTGAAGAACGGCTTGCTGGCGATCGTGATCGACGAGCTCGAGCACCGCTGGCTGCTCAAGCATCCCGGCATCGAGCTGGTGATCGACGTGCGCGGCCAGTTCATCGCGCTGCCCGACGGCGGCCGCATTCCGTTCCGGCTGGAGCCGTTCGCGCGGCACTGCCTGCTCAACGGCGTCGACCAGCTCGGCTACCTGCTGCAACACACCGACGCGATCACTCACTACGAACAACAGGAGAAAGCAGCATGAAGGCGCACATCGTCACCTTGCCCGGCGATGGCGTCGGCCCCGAAGTCACCGCCGCCGCGGTCGCCGTGTTGAAAACCGTAGCCGCACGCTACGAGCACGTGTTCACGTTCGACGAGCAACTGATCGGTGGAGCCGCGATCGATGCCACCGGCGAACCGCTGCCGGCCGCGTCGCTGGCCGCCTGCCAGTCTGCCGATGCGGTGCTGCTGGGCGCGGTCGGTGGCCCGAAGTGGTCCGATCCGAACGCGAGCGTGCGTCCCGAACAGGGCTTGCTGGCGCTGCGCGCCGCGCTGGGCGTGTACGCGAACCTGCGCCCGCTGCAGGTGCATCCGGCACTGGCCAACCTGTCGCCACTGAAGAACGAGAAACTGAAAAACGTCGACGTGCTGTTCGTGCGCGAGCTGACCGGCGGCGCCTACTTCGGCGCGAAGACGCGCAGCGCCGACACCGCCACCGACGAATGCAAGTACACCGTCGCCGAAGTGGAGCGCGTGGTACGCCGCGCGTTCGAACTGGCACGCGGCCGCCGGCATCACCTCACCTCGGTGGACAAGGCGAACGTGCTGGAGACCTCACGCCTGTGGCGCAGCACCGTGCAGCGCATCGCCGCCGACTATCCGGACGTGAAGGTCGAGCACCAGCTGGTCGACTCGATGGCGATGCTGTTGCTGACCCAACCCAACCGCTACGACGTGGTCGTCACCGAAAACCTGTTCGGCGACATCCTCACCGACGAGGCCGCCGCGCTGGCCGGTTCGCTCGGCCTGCTGCCGTCCGCGTCGATGGGCGACGGCAAGGCCGGTTTGTACGAGCCGATCCATGGCTCCGCGCCGGACATCGCCGGCCAAGGCGTGGCCAATCCGGTCGGCGCGATCCTCTCTGTGGCACTGCTGCTGCGTCACTCGCTGGGCCTGGAAGCCGAAGCGATCGCCGTCGAAGCGTCGGTCGACCGGGTGCTGCGCCACGGCCCGCACAGCCGCGACATCGGCGGCACCGCGGGCACGGAAGCCGTGCGCGACGCCGTGCTCGCCGCGATCGAGGACCACGCCGACAGCACCGCCGCCTTCTTCAGCGGAGCACGCGCATGCGGCTGATGCGAATCACCAGCTTCCATCGACCCGGCTCTTATCAACCCGGCTCTTATCGACGTTTCCCCAGCGGATACACGGACGTGTCCGCCTTTTCTGCCGTCCCCTGCGTGTTCTCGGCACCGGATGCCCTCCGTGCGTTCCCAAGGCGCATGTTCCCGTCCGCTTCGCCATCCCCCGCACGCAGGGGACGCTTTTTTCATCAACCAACGAAGTCAGGGACGGCCTTGGGATGGCTCCATATTCCAAGTGCGCTTCGATCAGCTCGACCGCGAGCACCCGCCCCTCATCCGCCCCTTCGGGGCACCTTCTCCCCGATGGGGAGAAGGGATTCAGCCCTTCGGAGATTTTTTGATGCGCAGTGACCTGATCAAGAGCGGCCCCGACCGCGCCCCTGCCCGCGCGATGTTGCGCGCCACCGGACTGGACGACGCGGCGATTGCCCGGCCGCTGATCGCGGTGGTGCATACCTGGTCGAATGTGAGCCCGTGCAACCTCAACCTGCGCGAGCTGGCCGTCGAGGCTGCGGCCGGCATCCGCGCCGCCGGCGGCACGCCGATCGAGTTCAACACGATCGCCGTCACCGACGGCATCGCGATGGGTACGCCCGGCATGCGCGCCTCGCTGATCAGCCGCGAGGTGATCACCGATTCGATCGAGTTGGCGGTGGACGGCCACTGCCTCGACGCGATGGTGGTGCTGTGCGGCTGCGACAAGACCATTCCCGCCGCGGCCATGGCGCTGGCACGGCTGAACATTCCCGGCGTCGCGCTGTACGGCGGCAGCATCGCGCACGGGACACACGACAACCATCCGATCACCATCCAGCAGGTGTTCGAGGCCGTCGGTGCGCATGGCGCCGGCAAGATCGACGACGCCGAACTGGCCGCCGTCGAGCGCGACGCCTGTCCCGGCGCCGGTGCCTGCGGTGGCCAGTTCACCGCCAACACGATGGCGATGGTGCTGACCACGCTGGGCCTGTCGCCGATGGGCTTCAACGACATCCCGGCCACGCATCCGGCCAAGGGCGCTGCCGCATTCCGCTGCGGCGAGCTGGTGATGGAATGCCTCAAGACCGAGCGCACGCCGCGCGACATGCTGACGCGCACCTCGTTCCGCAACGCCGCCCGCATGGTCGCCGCCACCGCCGGGTCCACCAACGCGGTGCTGCACCTGCTGGCGATCGCGCGGGAAGCCGGCGTCGAGTGGACGCTGGAAGATTTCGAGCCGGCCTCGGTGCACACACCGGTCATCGCCGACCTGCTGCCCGGCGGTCGCTACACCGCGGTGGAGATGTTCGGTGCCGGCGGCAGCGCACGCGTGGCGCAGGAGCTGATCGCTGCCGGCATGCTGGAGGACGCACCCACCGTCACCGGCCGCAGCCTGTTCGCCGAAGCGGCCGCGGCGCCCCGCGCGGAAACACAGGACGTGGTGCATCCGGTGAGCCAGCCGCTGAAGCCGCGCGGCGGCTACTCGATCCTTTACGGCAACCTAGCACCGGAGGGCTGCATCCTCAAACTGGCCGGCAAGAGCGGCCATTTCGAAGGCAGCGCGCGCGTCTTCGAGAGCGAGGAGGAAGCGTTCGCCGCCGTGCAAGGCGATCGCATCCACGCTGGCGACGTCATCGTGATCCGCAACGAAGGGCCCGCCGGCGGCCCCGGCATGCGCGAGATGCTCGGCGTCACCGCGGCGTTGGTCGGCCGCGGCCTCGGCAACGACGTGGCGCTGATCACCGACGGCCGTTTCTCCGGCGCCACCCATGGCTTCATGGTCGGCCACATCGCGCCGGAAGCGGCACGGGGCGGCCCGATCGCGCTGCTGCGCGAGGGCGACCGCGTGGTGATCGATGCCGAACACCGCGAGCTGCGCACCAGCGCCGATCTGGAAAGCCGCCGGGCCAGCTGGCATCCGCGCCCACCGAAAGTCACCCATGGCGCGCTGGCGAAATATGCACTCCTGGTCGGCTCCGCTTCCGACGGCGCCACCACCAACCAACGAACGGACGTCCAGACGTCTACTTCTCATACCGCACCAACCGCTTCGACAACCATCATCACCGAACCTGCAGGAGTCACCGCATGAGCACCACCACTTCTCCCAACATCTTGAAGAACGCCCGCATCGCCGTACTCGGCTACGGCAGCCAGGGCCGCGCGCATGCGCTGAACCTGCGCGATTCCGGCCTCGACGTCGTGGTCGGCCTGCGGCCCGGCGGCCCGACCTGGAAGCGTGCCGAGGCCGATGGCTTCGCCGTGGTCGAGCCGGCGCATGCCGTGCGCGGCGCCGATCTGGTGGCCGTGCTGACGCCGGACATGGTGCAGCCGGCGCTGTACAAGGAAGCGATCGAACCGAACATCAAGCCGGGTGCCGCGCTGCTGTTCGCGCACGGCTTCAACGTACACTTCAAGCAGATCGCTCCGCGTGCGGACATCGACGTGGTGCTGGTCGCGCCGAAGGGTCCGGGCGCACTGGTGCGCAGCGAATACGAGCGCGGCCGCGGCGTGCCCGCGCTGTTTGCCGTGCATCAGGATGTCAGCGGCCACGCCGAGGCGAAGGCCAAGGGCTACGCCGATGGCATCGGCGGCGGTCGCGCGCTCCTGATCGAGACCGATTTCAAGGAAGAGACCGAAACCGACCTGTTCGGCGAGCAGGCCGTGCTGTGCGGCGGCGCCAGCGAGCTGGTGATCGCGGGCTTCGAGACCCTGGTCGAGGCCGGCTACCAGCCCGAGATCGCGTACTACGAGGTGATGCACGAACTGAAGCTGATCGTCGACCTGTTCTACGAGGGCGGCCTGACCAAGATGCTGCAGTTCGTCTCCGAGACCGCGCAGTACGGCGATTACGTCAGCGGCCCGCGGATCGTCGACGCCGGCACCAAGGCGCGCATGAAGGAAGTCCTCAACGACATCCAGGACGGCACCTTCGCGCGCAACTGGACGGCCGAATACGCCGCCGGCCTGCCCAACTACAAGCGCCTGAAGCAAGCCGATCTCGACCATCCGATCGAGCAGGTCGGCGCAAAGCTGCGGGCACGGATGCCGTGGCTGCAGCCGGCGGCAACCGAGGCCGCCAAGGCGCCGCTGAAAAAGGTGAGCTGACGCTCTTTGCCTCCTCCCCTGCGAGCAGGGGAGGAGGCACTGCCAACCGTATTGTTGAGGAATTCCGCTAGTGCTAGTGAATGCGCAACCGAAAGCCGAGTCAGATCCGGATCGACACCCGCTCGCCGGCCAGCCGATGAGCGGTGCCGACGTGATCGTGCAGGTGTTCGCCGATGAAGGCGTCGAGGTGATGTTCGGTTACTCCGGCGGCGCGATCCTGCCGGTATACGACGCCGTGTTCCGTTACAACGCCATACACCTGAAGGAAAACGGCGACGAGCCGATGCCGCTGATCGTGCCGGCCAACGAACAAGGTGCGGGCTTCATGGCCGCGGGTTATGCGCGCGCCTCCGGCAAAGTCGGTGTGGCCGTGGTCACCTCCGGCCCCGGCGCAACGAACATGGTCACGCCGGTGCGCGACTCGATGGCCGACTCGATCCCGCTGGTGGTGATCTGCGGCCAGGTGAGCACCGCGGCGATCGGCAGCGACGCGTTCCAGGAGGCGCCGATCAGCAACATCATGGGCGCCTGCGCCAAGCACGTGTTCCTGGTCACCGATCCGGCGCAGCTGGAAGCGACCTTGCGCACCGCATTCACCCTCGCCCGCAGCGGTCGCCCCGGGCCGGTGGTGGTGGACGTGCCCAAGGACGTGCAGAACACCGCGCTGAACTTTCGCGGCGCCGGTGAGCTGGCACTGACCGGCTACCGCGCACGGCTGCGGGCGGTGGAACAGTCGGCACTGAGCGATGCCGACTGCGCCGCGCTCTTCGCCGCACTGATGCAGTCGAAGCGGCCATTGATCTATGCCGGCGGCGGCGTGATCGCGGCGGGTGCGTCGGCCGCACTGCGCGCGTTCGTCGATGCGTTCGGATTGCCGGTGACCACCACCTTGATGGGTCTTGGCGCGTTCGACACCACCGATCCATTGGCGCTGCACATGCTGGGCATGCACGGCACGGCGTATGCGAATTACGCGGTGGAGGATTGCGACTTCGTGCTGGCGCTGGGCGCGCGCTTCGACGATCGCGTGGCCGGGGTGCCGGACAAGTTCGCGCCGCGTGCGAAGTTCATCGCGCACATCGACATCGACCCGGCCGAGATCGGCAAGGTGAAATCCGTGCACTGGCATCATGTCGGGCCGATGGTGCGTGCGCTGGAACGGTTGACCAGCTACGGCCGTGCGCATGGCCTGCGGCCGTCGCTGCAGGCCTGGCACGAGCACGTGGCCGAGCTGAAACGCGTGCATGCGTTGAACTACGACCGCACCAGCGCGCTGATCCAGCCTTATGCCGTGCTGGAAGCGATCAACCGACACACGGGCGGCCGCGCCATCATCAGCACCGGCGTCGGCCAGCACCAGATGTGGTCGGCGCAGTACTTCGACTTCCGCGCGCCGCGGCATTGGCTCACCTCCGGCTCGATGGGCACGATGGGTTTCGGCCTGCCGGCGGCGGTCGGCGCGCAATTCGCCCGGCCCGACGCGCTGGTGATCGACATCGACGGCGACGCCAGCATCCGCATGAACATCGGCGAGCTGGAAACCGTCACCACCTACAACCTGCCGGTCAAGGTGGTGGTGCTCAACAACGTCGGCGACGGCATGGTGCGGCAGTGGCAGAAGCTGTACTTCAAGGGCCGCTTCGCCGCCTCCGACAAGAGCCTGCACCGGAAGGACTTCGTGCTTGCGGCGCAGGCCGACGGCTTCGCCTGGGCGCAGCGGCTGGAGCGCGTGGAGGAACTGGAGGCGACCATCGCCGCGTTCCTCGCCTTCGATGGTCCGGCCTTCCTCGAAGTGATGATCGACCAGGATGCCGGCGTGTATCCGATGGTCGGCCCCGGCGCCAGCTACGCACAGATGATCACCGGCGACTTCATTGCCTCGCGCCATGCGTCCCCGGTTCACGAAACCGCGCCTTCCAACATGTTCTGAGCATCACCCGGAGCGAACCGCCATGAACCACACCTTGTCCATCCTGTTGCAGAACGAAGCCGGCGCGCTGGTGCGCGTCGCCGGGCTGTTCGCCGCGCGCGGCTACAACATCGACACGCTGACCGTCAGCGCCACCCATGATCCGGCCGTGTCGCGGCTCACCCTGAGCCTGCAGTGCGACGATGCCGGCGTCGCGCAGATCCTGCAGCAGACGCGCAAGCTGGTCGACGTGCTGCAGGTGGCGCATCCGGCGACGGCACTGGCGGCATGAGTGCAGTCGTTGCGCCGGCTGCCGACGATGCCGCAGCCGTCGACGACTTGCTGGCGCAGACCCGTGCCGCACGTGTTTATGACGTGGCACACGAGTCCGCGCTGGAAGCCGCCCCGCTGCTCAGCGCGCGACTCGGCCGGCCGGTGCTGCTCAAGCGCGAAGACCAGCAGCCGGTGTTCTCGTTCAAACTGCGCGGTGCGTACAACCGCATGGTGCAGCTGGACCCGGCGCAACGCGCGCGTGGGGTGATCGCCGCTTCCGCCGGCAACCACGCGCAAGGCGTGGCGCTGGCCGCGGCAAAACTGGGCATCCGCGCCACCATCGTGATGCCGGTGACCGCGCCGCAGGTGAAGGTGGATGCGGTGCGCCGGTTCGGCGGCGCCATGGTGGAAATCGTGCTGGCCGGCGACTCCTACAGCGACGCGCAGGCTGCCGCCGCGCAACTGCAGGCCGAACATGGCGCCACCTTCGTGCACCCGTTCGACGATCTGGCGGTAATAGCTGGCCAGGGCACCGTGGCATTGGAAATCCTGCACCAGCATCCGGGCCCGTTGCACGCGGTGTTCGTGCCGGTGGGTGGCGGCGGCCTGCTTGCCGGCGTGGCCGCTTGCATCAAGGCGCTGCGGCCGGAGGTGAAAGTCATCGGCGTGCAGGCGCTCGATGCCGACGCGATGACGCGTTCGCTGGAAAAGGGCTCGCGCGTGGCGCTGGACGAGGTCGGCCTGTTCGCCGACGGCACCGCGGTGAAGCAGGTCGGCGCGCTCACCTTCGCGCTGTGCCGGCAACATGTGGATGCCATGCTGCGGGTGGACACCGATGCGATCTGCGCGGCGATCCGCGACATTTACCAGGACACCCGCTGCGTGCCGGAACCCTCCGGCGCGCTGGCGCTGGCCGGGCTGAAACAGTATGTCGCCACGCGCGCCCACCTCGGTGAGCAAGCTGCCGATGGCGCGTTGGTGGCCATCGTCTCCGGCGCGAACATGAATTTCGACCGCCTGCGCTTCGTGGCCGAACGCGCCGAGGTGGGCGAGCAGCACGAAGCCGTGTTCGCGGTGACGATCCCGGAGGAGCGGGGCAGCTTCCGCCGCTTCTGCGCCGCACTGGGCCGGCATAGCATCACCGAATTCAACTACCGCATCGGCGATGCCAGTTCCGCCCATATCTTCGTCGGCGTGCAGATCGCCAGCCGCGATGAGCGCGAGGCGCTGGCGGCCGCGTTCCGCGCGCAAGCGTTCGATGTGCTCGACCTTACCGATGACGAGCTGGCCAAACTGCACCTGCGCCACATGATCGGCGGGCGCTCGCCGCTGGCACGGCATGAGCGCTTGTACCGCTTCGAGTTCCCCGAACGGCCCGGTGCACTCACCCACTTCCTCGGCCAATTGCACCCGGACTGGAACATCAGCCTGTTCCACTATCGCAACCATGGCGCCGATTACGGCCGCATCCTGGTCGGCATCCAGGTGCCGCCCGAAGAGTACGCCCTGCTTCCGCCGTTTCTGGCCGCGCTGGGTTACCCGCATTGGGACGAGAGCGACCACCCCGCGTATCGGCTGCTGCTGCGCGAGTAAACCGGATCGCGCGATGCATCACCATGCCTGTATTGCAGTGATCCAGCACGCGAACAGAGTCTGGCGGCCACGTTAAACTCGGCGAATGGCCACCCCTCCCCGCAAACGCCAGCGACCCAACACCCCGCCTTCGGCCACCACCCGCCCACGGCCCGGCCTGGCGAAACCCGCCGCGCGGCCGGTCCAGCCGGCCGACAGTTCGACCCGCGCCACGCGAGTGTTGAACTGGCTGCTGCGGAAGCTGCCGACGCGTTATCGCGAGAAAGCGCTGGACTATCTGGTGCTGACCCGGATGGATCGGCCGATCGGCGCGCTGCTGCTGCTGTGGCCGACCTGGTGGGCGCTGTGGCTGGCGGCCGGCGACTTCCCGCCGTGGAAGCCGCTGATCGTCTTCACTCTCGGCGTGTTCGCCATGCGCGCGGCCGGTTGCGCGATCAACGATTACGCCGACCGCAAGCTGGATCCGCAAGTGGCGCGCACGGCCGGCCGGCCGATCGCATCGGGCCGGGTGACGCCGCGCGAGGCCTTGGTCGTGTTCGCCGTCCTGCTGGTGTTCGCCTTCGTGCTGGTGCTGTTCACCAATCGGCTGACGATCGAGCTGTCGTTCGCCGGTGCCGCGCTGGCTGCGCTGTATCCGTTCACCAAGCGCTACACCTATATGCCGCAAGTGGTGCTGGGCGCGGCGTTCGGCTGGTCGATCCCGATGGCATTCGCCGCGGTGATGAATACGGTGCCGCCGGTGGGCTGGCTGCTGTTCATCGGCAACATCATCTGGTCGGTGATCTATGACACCGAGTACGCGATGGTCGACCGCGAGGATGACCTCAAGGCCGGCGCCAAGTCCACCGCGATCCTGTTCGGCGACGCGGACCTGCCGATCCTGGGCGTGCTGATGGGTACGTTCCTGCTGGCGATGCTGTTCGTGGGTCAGCGCGCCGCGCTGGGCTGGCCGTACTGGCTAGGCCTGCTGATTGCCGCCGGGTTGTTCGGCTATCAGCACTGGCTGATACGCGACCGCATCCGCAGCGCCTGCCTCGCCGCGTTCCGCCACAACAACTGGTTGGGACTGGCGGTGTGGATCGGCATCGTGCTGGCACTGGCCGTGCGCTAGATGAGGAGTGAGTGAAGAGGAGTGAGAAACGAGTAAAAGCTGAAAGTCACGAAGTTCCTCTCGTTTCTCATTCCTCGCTCCTCTACTCACTTCTCGTCCCAGGCGCCCGTGCCAGCGCCCACACATCCACTCGCGACACGCCGGCACGCCTGAGCACACGAGCACACTCGGCCAAGGTGGCGCCGGTGGTCATCACGTCATCGAGAATCGCCACATGCGCGGGAAGCGCGATGCCCGCGCGCAACGCGAACGCGCCGCGCACATTGCGGCGACGGCCGAGGGCATCGAGCTCGGTTTGCGCGTCGGTCCGGCGAATACGTTGCAGCACGTCGTGGCGCAGCGGCACGCCGAGGTCGCGGGCGAGCGGACGAGCCAGTTCCAGCGCCTGGTTGTAACCGCGCTCACGCAGCCGGCCCAGATGCAGCGGCACGGCCAACAGCAGTTGCGGCGGCTCGATCGGGCAGGGCTCGCGTCGCCACAGCGTCGACAACACACGGCCGGCGGCGAGATCGGCACCGAACTTGTAGCGCGATTCCAGCCTATCCAGCGGCCAGCCGTAACGGAACGGCGCCCACGCCGCATCCCATGGCGGAATACGGCGCTGGCATTCGCCGCACAGTGGCGCCGGCGTGGCCAGCGGCAAGGCGCAACGCTTGCAACAGCTGCGATTGCGCGGCAGCTCCGCCGCGCAATCGGCGCACAGGTCGATGCCCTCGGCACCTGCAGCGCCGCACAGCAGGCAGTGCAGCGGCAACACGAAATGCCGCAGCCGCCGCCAGGTTGTCATCAGCGCATCCATGCGCATCTCCGTTCAACGACCGGGCTTGTACAGTGCCGCGTCGAGAATCGACCACAGATGGATCAACCATCCGAGCCAGATAATCCACAGCACCGCCGCCAGCACGAACATGACGATCGCCATCAGTAGGCGCCCCTGCACCAGCTGGCCGAGCCCCGGGATAAAGAAACTGCAGATGGCCGCGAGCACGTTGCCGCTGCTGCCTTGTCCTTCGCTCATGCTGGTCCACCCCACGTCTGGTTGCCTCTGATAGCGCGATGGTAGCGTCTGAGCCGTATTCACGCCTGCGTCAACCATTACTCGAACCGATTGGTTGACACTCCTCGTAGCGACTCCCACACTTTCGCGATTCTTTATGGGAGTCTCTGTTCCATGGACGACACTGTCATCCGCCACGACTGGACCCGCGCCGAAGTGGCCGCGCTGTTCGCGCTGCCGTTCAACGAGCTGCTGCATCGCGCGCATGCGGCACATCGCGAGCATCACGATCCGAACGCCGTGCAGGTATCGACCCTGCTGTCGATCAAGACCGGCGGCTGTCCGGAAGATTGCGCGTATTGCCCACAGGCGGCCCGTTACGATACCGGCGTGCAAGCGCAGAAACTGATGAGCGTGGAAGCGGTACTGGAGCGTGCGCAGGCTGCGAAAGATGCCGGTGCCAGCCGCTTCTGCATGGGCGCGGCATGGCGGGGCCCGAAGGACCGCGATGTGGTCAAGGTGGCCGAGATCGTCCGCGCGGTAAAAGGCCTGGGCCTGGAAACCTGCGCCACGCTGGGCATGCTGAGCGGATCGCAAGCCGACACCTTGAAGGCCGCTGGCCTCGACTACTACAACCACAACCTCGACACCGCGCCGGAGTTCTACGACGAAGTGATACACACCCGTCAGTACCAGGATCGCCTCGACACGCTGGAGCACGTGCGCCATGCCGGCATGAAGACCTGCTGCGGCGGCATCGTCGGCATGGGCGAATCGCGCGATCAGCGCGCCGGGCTGCTGCAGACCCTGGCCACGCTGCCCGAGCATCCGCAGTCGGTGCCGATCAACCAGCTGGTGCAGATCGAAGGCACGCCGCTCAACGGCACCGAGGCGCTGGATCCGTTCGAATTCGTGCGCACCATCGCGGTCGCTCGGCTGCTGATGCCGGCCTCGATGGTGCGTTTGTCGGCCGGTCGTCAGCAGATGGACGACGCGGTGCAGGCGCTGTGTTTCTTTGCCGGCGCCAATTCGATCTTCTACGGCGAAAAGCTGCTGACCACCGGCAATCCGGATGTGGAACACGACCGCGCGCTGTTCCGCCGGCTCGACCTGCATCCCCTGCAGGTGGTCGAGGAAACCGGCACCGTGCATGCGGACATTCTGGAAACCGCCGACACGGCTGGCTGCGGGCAAAGCTGTGGTTGCAGTGCCGCGGCCTGACCTGCTCAAGCGTCTGGCCATCCAGACGGCTGAACGTGCCGAGGCGAAACTGCTGCGCCGGCTGCGCACTCTCGATAACGCTGACGGGCCATGGCTGGATGTAGGCAACGGGCGCCTGCTGTCGTTCTGCAGCAACGACTACCTCGGTCTGGCGCAGCACCCGCAGCTGGTCGCTGCGCTCACCCGTGCGGCCAGGCAAGGCGGCGTAGGCAGCACGTCGGCTCATCTGATCTGCGGGCACCGCACCGAACATGCGGAGCTGGAGGAAGCACTCGCCGTATGGACGGGCCGCGAACGCGCGCTGCTGTTCTCCACCGGTTACATGGCCAACCTCGGCGTGCTGCAGGCGGTGCTGGCGCGTGGCGACATCTGCGTGCAGGACAAGCTCAACCACGCCTGCCTGCTCGATGGCGCCAAACTCAGTGGCGCCGAACTGAAACGCTATCCGCATGCCGATGTCGCCGCCGCCGCGCGGCAGCTGGCAACCCGCCCCGATGCCGCCGCGCTGCTGGCGACCGATGGTGTATTCAGCATGGATGGCGATGTCGCGCCGCTGCGCGAACTGGCGGCCTTGTGCGCCCGTGATCGCGCCTCCTTGCTGGTCGACGACGCGCACGGCCTCGGCGTGCTCGGCGAGCATGGTGCCGGCAGCGTCAATGCCGCCGACCTCAGCCAGCATGAAGTACCGCTGCTGATGGCCACGCTGGGCAAGGCGCTCGGTTGCATGGGCGCCTTCGTGGCCGGCCCGGCCGCGCTGATCGACGGCCTGATCCAGTTCGCGCGTCCCTACATCTATACCACCGCGATGCCGCCGGCGCTGGCCGCCGCCGCACTCGAGTCGGTGCAGTTGGCGCAGACGGAAGATTGGCGGCGGGAGAAGCTCGCCGCGCTGATCGCACGCTTCCGCCACGGTGCTGCCGAACTTGGCCTGCCGCTGGCCGCATCCTTCAGCGCGATCCAGCCGCTGCTGCTGGGTAGCGCCGACGCGGCGCTGGCTGCGGCGCAGGCGCTGGAACGGCTCGGCCTGCTGGTCAGCGCGATCCGCCCACCCACCGTGCCGTCGGGCCAGGCGCGATTGCGCATCACGCTGTCCGCGACGCACGAGGAAGCCCATGTCGACCGCCTGCTGGACGCACTGGAAACACTGCATCTGTCCGTGCCGCAGCGGGCCGCGCCGGGCGACCACGTATAATCGCCGCCTGCTCCGCCGATTCCCCCGCATGTCGATCGTCAATATCTCCGCCTATAAATTCGTCAGCCTGGACGACTTGCCCACGCTGCGCGAACGGCTGCTCGCCCGCTGCGAAGCGCTGGCGCTGAAAGGCACGATCCTGCTGGCGCCGGAGGGCATCAACCTGTTCCTTGCGGGCAGCCGCGCCGCGATCGACGGCTTCATGCCCCCCTTGCGCGAAGATCCGCGCTTCGCCGATATCGAACCGAAAGAGTCGTTGTCCGACGAGGTGCCGTTCGGCCACATGCGGGTGCGTCTGAAGCGGGAAATCATCACCATGCGGTTGCCGACGATCCGCCCCGAAGGCGGCCGCGCGCCCGCGGTGGACGCTGCCACGCTGCAGCGCTGGCTGGATCAAGGCCACGATGACGAGGGCCGCGAAGTCGTGTTGCTGGACACCCGCAACGACTACGAGACCGAGGTGGGCAAGTTTCCCCAGGCCGTGGACTACCGCATCGCCAGCTTCACCGAATTCCCCGCCGCCATCGCCGCCGACCGCGCACGCTACGAAGGCAAGACCATCGTCTCGTATTGCACCGGCGGCATCCGCTGCGAGAAGGCCGCGCTGCACATGCAGGATCTAGGCATGCCTCGCGTCTATCAGCTCGAAGGCGGCATTCTGAAATATCTGGAGCAGACCGACGGCGCCCACTGGCGCGGCGATTGTTTCGTGTTCGACGGGCGCGTCGCGGTGGACAAACAGCTCCTGCCTTCGTCTCCTATCCCCTCTCGGCTTTCGCCTCCTCTCCCCTCCGGGGAGAGGATCGAGGTGAGGGGACATTCTGGCGAAGGTGTTGTTTCGAGGCCGGCTTCGATCGACGCCACCGCGAGCACCTGCCCCTCATCCGCCCCTTCGGGGCACCTTCTCCCCGACGGGGAGAAGGAAATATCGGCATGACCTTGCATGTCGAAAAGGTGGGCCACGGCCCCGCGCCGATGGTGCTGCTGCATGGCTGGGCGATGCACGGCGGCGTACTGGCGCCGCTGGTCGAGGCACTGGAAGCACACTGCACGATGTATGTGGTCGACTTGCCCGGCCATGGCTACTCGCGCGACTGCGGACTGCCGCTGGAACCACGCGCCTGCGCCGCAGCGATTGCCAAAATTACGCCGCCAGCGATCTGGCTCGGCTGGTCGCTGGGTGGCATCGTCGCGCTGACCGCCGCGCTGGAAATGCCACGGCAGGTGCGTGGCCTGGCGATGCTTTGCGCCACGCCGAAATTCGTGCGCGATGCCGGCTGGCCGTTCGGTGCCGACGGCAAGCTGGTGCACCAGCTCGCCACCGATCTGGAAACCGATTACCACGCTACCATCGAGCGTTTCCTGGCGCTGGAAGCGATGGGTAGTGCCGACCCGCGCGCTGAATTGCGCCATCTGCGCGCGCTGGTGTTTGCCCGCGGCGAACCCGACCTGCGTGTGTTGCAGGAAGGCATCCGCATCCTGGAAGCCACCGACCGCCGCGCCGCCCTGCCCGACCTCAGTGCGCCCAGCGCCTGGATCAGCGGCCGCCGCGACCGGCTGGTGCCGCCGCAGGCGATGGCATGGTCGGCCGGCCAGTGCGGCGGCAGCTACGACGACATCCAGCAAGCCGGCCACGCGCCGTTCTTCGGCCATGCCCACGCAGTCGCGCAAGCGCTGCAACCCTTGCTGGCATCCACCAACGCGATGAGCCTGATTTGATGGATACGTTCCACCTCGATCAACAGCTGGTACGCCGTCATTTCGGCCGCGCCGCCAAAAGCTACGAACAACACGACGTGCTGCAGCGCGAAGTGCAGGCCGCCTTGCTGGAACGTCTGGACTTCTATACACAGACCCCACAACGCGTGGTCGACGTCGGCGCCGGCACGGGTCGCGGCAGCGCGCTGCTCAAGCAACGCTATGTCAAGGCCGAGGTGATCGCGGTCGATCTGGCGCTGCCGATGCTGCGCGTGGCGAAACAGCACAGCAGCTGGCTGAAGCCATTCATCCGCGTGTGCGCCGAGGCCACCGCCCTGCCGCTGGCCGACCACAGCGTCGACGTGCTGCATTCCAACCTGTGCTTTCAGTGGATCGACGACTTGCCGGCACTGTTCGGCGAATGCGTGCGCGTGCTGAAACCCGGTGGTCTGCTGGCGTTCTCGACGTTCGGTCCGGATACGCTGAAAGAGCTGCGCGCAGCATGGGCCGAGGCCGACCAGCAGCCGCACGTCAGCCGCTTCCTCGACATGCACGATATCGGCGACGCCATGCTCAACGCCGGCTTGCGCGATCCGGTACTGGACGTGTTCCGCTACACCTTGACCTATAGCGAACCACGCAAGCTGCTCGAAGAACTGCAAGGCCTCGGCGCCACCAATGCCGACCGCACGCGCGAACGCGGGCTCACCGGCAAGTCACGCTATCAGCGAATGCTCGCTGCCTACGAGGCGATGCGCGTGCATGAGCGTATTCCGGCCACGTGGGAAGTCGTCACCGCCCATGCCTGGGGGCCACCCGTCGGCCAGCCGCGGCGGGGTGCCGACGGCGGCGAAATCGCCAGCTTCTCGATCGACAGCCTGCGCGGGTCGCGCCGCACCTGACACTGCGGTAGCGGCTCCGTGCGACGTCGCGCACGGAGCCGCCGGGTGGATCAGAAGCTGTACTTCAGCGACGCACCGACACCGTAATCCGGGCTGCCGTTGGCGAAGCCACCGAGCACGTAAGCCTGCACGCGCAGGTTGTCGTTGAACTTGTGGTTCCAGTAGCCGGTGAGTTCGCTCTGCGGGGCGCCGCCGTCGGCGATCCGCTCGCGGTAGTAGTAGTACGCACCGATGCTGTCACTGGTGCTCAGCTTGTAGTCGGCGCCGATGTTCGCGTTGAAGCCGTTCTTCAGCTTGATGTACTGCGAGCTGCCGTACTTCATCCAGCCCACGCCGCCGAACGCCGTCCAGGCGCCGCTTACCTTGTACGTATCCAGCGACAGACCGTAGTCGTTCTTGCCGGTACCCAGGCCCTTGTTCTCGTCGGCGGTGCCGAATTTCACCTTGCCGGTGAGATCCAGCCCGAACGTGCGGTCGGCACTGCCGAACAGCTCATAGCCGGCCGACGCCGTGACGTCGCCCAGGCCCGAGGCCGAACCGCTGGTGGTGGTGCTGGGCGTCGTCCCACCGTTACCGTTACCGTTGCCGTGACCGTTGCCACGCCCGTGCGGGTTGCCGTTCTTCACCTTGCCCACGCCGGGAATCACGTTGCCCGCGCCGCTGATGTTGATGTACGGCACGGTGAGCTTGAACGTCCAGCGATCGCTCTGGTACGCCGCGGTCACCGGCACCGACCAGATATCGGTCGTGGTGTCGGTGCCGTACTTGCCGCTGCTGTAATCGGCACCGGCGGAAAGGCTGAACTGGTCGCTGTCGGGCGTGGTGGCGGCATGGGCCGCCGGTGCACCGATCAGCAGCAAGCCGCCGACGATCATCCAGTGTTGTGGGTTACGCATGTAAGGGTTTCCTTGCAGGTGATGAGAATGGCAGCAGGCCCGGCATCATACCGGGCCTGCATGAACTACGAGGTGTCGGAGCTGGACTCAGCCGCCCGGACGACCTGCGTGATCCGGGTGATCGGGATGCTCGGGACGATCCGGCCGACTTGGACGATCAGGGCGATCCACCTTGCCCACTCGATCAGGTTTGCCCGGATGGTCGACGCTGTGCACCTTGGCCAGCTCGACCTTCTCCACGTGAACGTGCGCATGTCCGTTCGCGGAGGCGCTGCCGACAGCCTTCGGCGAACGCATCACGTCACCCAGCTTGAAACCGTCGGCCTTGGCGATCTGGCCCCAACCCTCGCCAGCGGCACGCTGGGCCAGCACACCCTTCAGGTCGATGCTGGTCCCATTGGCCATGACCAGCGTACCGCCGTTCAGCGCGGCGGCCATCTCGGCCGCGGTCGGGTCGGTGATGCCGTCTTTGGCGAGAATCGCCTCAGCCAGCGACAGCGCGATCTTCACGTTGCCGTAGCCCATCTTGCCGGTGGCTGGCTGAAACGTGGTCGCCGTGGTGGTCGTGGTGCCGTCGGGATTCTTGGTCACATCGTCGAGCGTGATCGCGGTGCCGTCGCGCAACCCGGTGACCAGCGCCTGCGAGTTCGTGTCCGAACCGGCGAAGCTGGTGAACTCGGTGCTCAGCCGGGTCGATTCATGCGTGCTGGTGCCCGTGGAAACGGAAGTGCCGGACGAAGTGGCGGTCTGCGCCATCACCGGTGCGGTGGAGAGTGCGCCGAGTACCGCGATGCAAATCAGCGTGGATTTGAAACGGAAGGAATTCATGGGATGACTCCGAAGATGCAACGATGGCGAAATGCCTGGAGGACGACACCGCACATTTCCTTCCATGCCCCCTTGTGCCCAAAACCTGCCCGATCAACGCTGGCGATTCGCACACTGATGCCGTCCCGGCGGCATCTTGGCGCCAGGCGGGCTCGGCGTACAAGCGCCACCACCTTATTTGTTCAGCATGCATTCCGTGCGCCGAATGGGCGTCACAGTTGCTTCACTCGAATGTGTGAACGGATCGACATTTACAGCGGACTGCCCCCCGACAGAACGGCAATTCCCGCAGCCTGGCACCGCCTAGCTCAGCATATCGTGCCGGAAACAGCTGACCAGATGATCATTGATCATCCCGGTCGCCTGCAGCAGCGAATAGCAGATCGTGGTCCCGACAAAACGAAACCCGCGCTTTTTCAACTCTTTGCTCATGCGGTCTGACAGCGGTGTGCTGGCCGGCACCTTTCCCTTGTCGCGCCAATGATTGACCAGCGGCTTGCCATCGACGAACGACCACAGATAGACGTCCAGACTGCCGAACTCGTCGATCACCTCGAGCGCAGCAATCGCGTTGTCGCGCGTGGCCGTCACCTTCAGCCGGTTGCGGATGATGCCGGGATCGAGCAGCAGTTTTTCCAGTTCGCGATCCTTCATCGCAGCGACGCGGGCGATCTCGAAGTTGTGGAACGCCTTGCGATAGTTCTCGCGCTTGGCCAGCACAGTGCGCCAGGACAGGCCGGCCTGCGCGCCCTCCAGGCACAGGAACTCGAACAGGGCACGGTCGTCGTGCAGCGGCATGCCCCATTCGGTATCGTGGTATTCGCACATCAATGCATCGCTGCCGGTGGCCCAGTGGCAGCGTGACAGGTCGGATGTCTTGGTCATGAGGGGCAATGGATGAGTGGGACGACGAGGAGAACGATATGGGCGTGCCGGCACAACGTAGCCGACACCGCTAGACTTGTCGCCCCTTTCCTGCCGGCTTCCGCATGTCGCCCCCCTCATCGCCACGACGCGGCGCGGTACTCGCGCTGCTCGTCACCATCCTGGTCTGGGCCTACAGCTGGGTAGTGATGAAACAGGTGCTGGCGCATGCCGGGCCGTTCAACTTTGCCGCGCTGCGCTATCTGCTTGGCGCAGCGGTGCTGTTCGCGGCGTTGTGGATCTCGCGGCAGTCGATGCGGCCGCCACCGATGTTGCCGACGATTCTGATCGGCCTGTGCCAGACCGCCGCATTCCAGGGGCTGGAACAATGGGCACTGCTCGACGGCGGTGCCGGCCACGTGGCCTTGCTGGCCTACACCATGCCGTTCTGGGCCGTGCTGCTGGCGTGGTTGCTGCTGGGTGAACGGCCCCACCGGCGGCACTGGCTCGGCCTGGCGCTGGCCGCACTGGGCCTGCTGTGCATCATCGAACCGTGGCATGGCATGGGCAATGTGGTGAGCACCACACTGGCGATTGCCGGCGGTGCAGCTTGGGCGGCTGGTACGGTGTTGAGCAAGCGGCTGTTCCGTCAGCACACGTTCTCCGTGCTCAGCCTCACCGCGTGGCAGATGCTGGCCGGTGCTGTGGCGCTCGCGGCCGTCGCACTGGTCGTGCCGCAACGCCCGATCGACTGGAACTGGGCGTTCATCGGCGCACTGGCCTATAGCGTCGTGCTCGCGTCCAGCCTGGCATGGTGGCTGTGGTCGATCGTGCTGCAGCGCCTGCCCACCACGGTGGCCAGCCTGAGCAGCCTCGGCGTGCCCATCGCCAGCGTGCTGCTGGCGTGGTTGATCCTGCACGAGCAGCCGTCCATGATGGAAATGCTCGGCATTGCGCTGGTGCTGCTGGGGCTGATCGCGGTGAGCGGCGTGGGCGTGCGGCGCCGTCCCTGACGGTTATTCAGCGTGCGGGCTTTCGCGTGGCGATATGATGCACAGCTGCCGAAGCCGAAGAAACGCCGATGTTCGATTTATCCCAAATGTGGGCTCACTGGGTCAGTTGGCTGAGCGCTCACGCGGTCGTACCGCTGCTGGCTGCGCTGCATCTGGACGGCCTGGCGGGCGACCCGAATGACATTGCCGCCTCGCTGCTGATCGCGGCGTTGCAGGTAGGCATCATCGGCTTCATTTTCCGTCCGCTGGAGACCTGGTTTCCGGCCGAGAAGTGGACCGATCGCCGGCTGACCCTGGTCGATCGCAATTACACCTTGCTGATGCTGCTCGGCATCTTTCCGCTGTTCACCTATCTGGTGCTGACCCCGTTCAGCCATCTGTTCGGCGGTACCGACACCGCCACCTCGAGCACCGGCTCGCCGCTGGCGCTGACGCATTGGGTGCCGTGGTTCAACCAGCATCCGTTCGTACTGTTCGCGGTCTACTACCTGGTCTACGACTTCGTGTACTACTGGATGCACCGCACCCAGCACGCGATTCCATGGTGGTGGGCGCTGCACAGCATGCACCACAGCCAGCGCCAGATGAGTTGCTGGACCAACGACCGCGGCAGTCTCGTGGACGGCTTCATCCAGTCGATGATCCTGGCCACGGTAGGCCTGGTGATCGGCGTGGATCCGGACCAGTTCGCGTGGCTGATGCTGATCGGCGAACTGGTGCAGAACTTCTCGCACACCAACGTGCGGCTTGGCTTCGGCCGCGTATTCGACCGCATTTTCGTCGCCCCGAAATTCCACCGGCTGCATCACATGCTGGTCGATCCCGAGCGGCCGACGCTGCATGTCTGCAATTACGGACAGGTGCTCTCGATCTGGGACGTGCTGTTCGGCACGGCGTTGTACGGCATGGCGCCGCGGCCCACCGGCGTGGGCGACCCGGTGGTCGACGCCGACAATAACTACGGCCTGGTCGGCCTGCACTGGGCCGCGCTGAAGCGTTTCTGGGGTGCGGTGCGCCGCATCGAAGGCTGGAGGCCGGGCGAAGTGGCGTTCGGCGAAGATTACCGGCCGATCCCGGTCAGCCAGCTCGACTTGCATGCGTTCGAACACAAGTCGCCGACGGAGGTTGCCATCGAACCGGTTCCGGCCGACACCACCACCGAGGTCGCGCTGGGCTAATTCACGTTACGCCAGGGCAATGCCAGCAGATCCACATTGCCGCCAGTCAGCACCACGCCGATGCGGCGCCCGGCGAATCGCTCGCGCTGCTTGAGGATCGCCGCCAGCACGGTGGCGCTGGATACCTCGACCACCTGCTTCAGCTCCGACCACAGCAGCTGCATCGCCGCGATGGTTTCCGCGTCGCTGACGGTGATCACCTCGACGCCATGTGTGCGCAGTGCATCGAGGTTGCGCTCACCGACCAGCGCGCGCAGGCCGTCGCAGATCGTGTCGGGCACCACCGTGGTCACTCGCGCAGCGCGCGCCAGTGATTGCGCCGCATCGTCGGCGCCTTGCGGCTCGGCGCCGAACAAGGCCAGCGAAGGGTCGATCGCATGCGCGGCAATCGCCACGCCGCTGGCCAGGCCGCCGCCGCCGACCGGAGTGATCAGCGCATGCAGCCCGTCCGCTTGCTGCAGCAGCTCCAGTGCCAGCGTGCCTTGGCCGGCCATCACGCGGGTATCGGCATACGGATGCACCATCACCGCACCGGTGGTGCGTTGTATTTCGGCAGCCATGGCCTCGCGGGCGGCCTGGGTGGGCGCGCAACGGTGCAGGATCGCGCCGGCACGTTCGATCGCCTCGACCTTGGCCCGCACCGCGCCTTCGGGCACCACCACGTGCGCGGCGATGCCGCGTGTGGCCGCGGCCAATGCCAGCGCATTGCCGTGGTTGCCGGACGAGTGCGTAACCACGCCACGTGCGGCCTGTTCGTCACTCAATGACCACACCGCATTGCAAGCGCCACGGAATTTGAATGCGCCGCCACGTTGCAGGTTCTCGCACTTGAAGTACAGCTCGGCGCCGCTCAACTCATCCAGCGCCGCACTGCGCAGCACCGGTGTCACACGCGCATGCGGCGCGATGCGCGCGGCGGCATCGCGGACCTGTTCGAAACCGGGCAAGACGTCCATCGCCGCACCTGCGGGTTGCGCACTCATGACAACTCGATCTCCACGCCACAACGGAAACGTCGTTCGGCGCCCGGCTCCAGCCGGATCGCCTCGGCACACTCAGGCCGGTTGTATGCGTCGGCCATGCACTCCATCGGCTCCAGCGCGATCGACTTGCGCACGTCGCGGCTCACCGTGTCGGCGGTGAATGCGTGCATTACGCCATGCTCTTGCCATACCGCGATGCCGAAACCCCGGGACGGGTCGCGCAGGCGGGTGCGGATACGGCCATCCGCCTCGACGTCCAGATCGGTATAGCCCTGATCGAGGATACTGTCGCCGAGCCGGCGCAGCTCGCGGAAGTCCAGCGCCGGCGCGTCGTCCAGCGCCACGTACGCCGCCGCGCCGGACAGCGCGATGAGGTCGGCGCCGGTACGGATCAGGGTCTGTGCGGGAATCTGCAATTGCCAGCCGTCGACCAGGTCTCCGGCCAATCGGAAGTAAGGGTGCCAGCCGAAGAAGCACGGCGCGGCGCTGTCGCCGACGTTGCGCATCCGCGCCTCCAGCGTGATCCCGCCGGCGTCCAGCGTGAAGGTCACGCTGAGGTCGATCGCATGCGGATAGCCCGGCTGCGGGCGGATCGCCGCGGTACTCAACGTAACCTGTGCGCCGTGGTCGTCGGCGACCAGCGTGTCGATGTCGAAATCCACGTTGCGCAAGAAGCCATGCCGGCAAGCCCGCTGGGCACCGGCGACACCGGGCTGCAGATCCTCCGACCGGCCATCGAAGGTATAGCGCGCGTCCGCGATACGGCCGGCAAACGGCGCCATGATCGCGTAGCGGGAACCCTGACCCGCGACGATCTCGGCCGCATCGCGATAACCGTCGGCGAGGTCGTGCATGCCCTCTTCGAATGGCACCTCGAAACTGAGCAGCGCCGCGCCGTGCAGCGCAATGCGCACGCGCCGGTTGCCGATGCCATCGGTCAACACAACGATGGCCTGATCGCCCAGCTGGGCCCGTTCCGCGCTGTAGCGCATCGCGCTCAATGCCACCATGGAATTCTCCTGCTGTTGAAAACACCCCATGTTAACCTGATCAATCCCCACCCCTCATCGTTGTTGTTGCCCCATGCAAGCACTTCCAGAGCAATCTCCTGCGTTGATACGCCTCAGTGATTACCGCGCACCCGCTTGGCGCGTGGAGACGGTAGAGCTGGATTTCGATCTCGGCATCGATGCCAGTGAACTGTCCGCACGCTTGCTGCTGCGTCGTGATCCCGCACAGAACGCGCCGCTGCGACTGGACGGCGAGAACCTGCAGTTGCTGTCCATCACACTCGATGGTCGCCAGCTGCCTGCCACCGCGTATCGCTATGTAGGCAATAGCCTGGAAGTCGATGGTGTCCATGACGGCAGCGTGCTGGAAACCCGCGTGCGGTTGCGCCCGGCGGCGAACACCGCGCTGGAAGGCCTGTATTTGTCCGGCTCGCGCGAAGCGGGCTTCCTGTTGACCCAATGCGAGGCCGAGGGCTTTCGCCACATTACCTTCTTCACCGACCGGCCCGATGTGCAGTCTCGCTACAGCGTCACTTTGCGCGCCGATCGTGCACGCTTTCCGGTGCTGCTGGCCGGCGGCAATCCCGACGGTAGCGGCGAACTGGAGGGCGGCCGGCATTGGGCGCGTTTCGTCGACCCACACCCGAAGCCGAGTTACCTGTTCGCGCTGGTTGCCGGCCGGCTGGAAAAGATCGAACGCGACTACGTCACCGCCGAAGGGCGCGCCGTGCAGCTGAAGATCTGGGCCGAAGCCGACGCGATCGACCGCTGCGATTACGCGATGGATGCGCTGGAGCGCTCGATGCGCTGGGACGAGCAGGCGTACGGCCGCAACTACGACCTGGACGTGTTCCACGTCGTCGCCACCCACGACTTCAACATGGGCGCGATGGAGAACAAGGGCCTCAACATTTTCAATGCCAAGTGCCTGCTGGCCGACCCGGACTCGACCACCGACGACGAATACCGGCATGTCGAGGCGGTGGTGGCGCACGAATACTTCCACAACTGGAGTGGCAACCGGGTCACTTGTCGCGATTGGTTCCAGCTGTCGCTGAAAGAAGGGCTTACGGTGTTCCGCGAGCAGAGCTTCTCGGCCGACATGAACTCCGCACCGCTGAAGCGCATCGAGGACGTCTCGCTGCTGCGCCGCGCGCAGTTCCCCGAGGATGCCGGCCCGCTGGCGCATCCGGTGCGTCCGGCGCAGTACAGCGAGATCAACAATTTCTACACCGCCACGGTGTACGAGAAAGGCGCCGAGCTGGTGCGCATGCTGGCCGGTGCGCTGGGCAAGGACGGTTTCCGTCGCGGCATGGATCGCTATTTCGATAGCAACGACGGCCGCGCCGCCACGCTGGAGGATTTTCTTGCGGCACTGGGCGAAGCCAACGGCACCGACCTCACACCCTACCTGGCCTGGTACGGCCAGGCCGGCACGCCGCGATTGAACGCCCGTGGCCGTTACGATGCTGTCCGGCATGAGTACACGCTGACGCTGGCCCAGCACGTTGCGGGACCGGAATCCCGGCCGCCGCTGCCGATCCCGGTCAAGCTGGCGCTGTTCACGCGTCATGGCGACATGCTGCCCTTGCATCTGGACGGCCAGACGTCCAAAAGCGTCAACGAACTCGTCGTGGTGCTGACCCAGGCCGAACAGGATTTCGTCTTCACCAACGTCATCACCGCACCGGTACCGTCCCTGCTGCGCGGTTTTTCCGCACCAGTGATCCTGGAATGCGATTACACCCCGGACGAGTTGGCGTTGCTGCTGGCCCATGACGTCGACGGCTTCAATCGCTGGGAGGCCGGCCAGCAGCTGGCCGTGCGCGCCTATGAGAACCTGCGTGACGACACCTCGACCGAGGCCTTGCATGCCTGGTGCGAAGCGCTGGCGTTGCTGTTCGACAACACCTCGATCGACGACGCGTTGCTGGCCGACCTGCTGACCCCGCCGGGCGAAGTCGAACTGGCCGAACGCGAGACAGCGATCGATCCGCAACGCATCCACCACTTGCGCCAGAGCTTGCAACAACGACTGGCCGAACGGCTGGGTGCCGACGCCTTGCGCCGGCGTTACCAGGCGCTGGCCGCGCATACCGGCATCGAGCTGGATGCGCTCAGCCAGGCGCGCCGCCGGCTCAAGCGCCGCATGCTGGAGCTGTTGCATCTGCTCGACAGCCCCGAAGCCTGTCGGCTGGCCGCCGCCCAGTACCGGAGCGCGCCCGGCATGACCGACCGGCTCGCCGCGCTGGCTGTGCTGGTGCGCGGCAATGCCCCGCAGGCTGAGGCGGCGTTGCTCGACTATCGCGAACGCTACGCCGACAACGCGCTGGCGCTGGACAAATGGTTTGCGGTGCAGGCGCAGTTGCCGGGTGAGCCGGCACTGGAGCGCGTACTGCTGCTGGAGCGCGATGCCGCGTTTACCCTGAAAAATCCTAACCGGGTGCAGGCCTTGCTGGGTGCGTTCGTGCGCGGCAACCCGAGTGGGTTCCATCGGATCGATGGTGCCGGCTACCGGCTGCTGGCCGAGCGACTGATGACGCTGGACAGGTTGAACCCGCAGGTAGCGGCACGGCTGGCTACGGCATTCAACGGCTGGCAGCGGCTGGAACCGCTACGCCGCGAGGCGGCGCGTGCGGCAATCGTGGAACTCGCCAGGCATGACGGGCTTTCCCGCAACCTGGCCGAAATCATCGGCAGCGTGCTCAACCATTGATCGGCGGCGGGGCTGCCGACCCCGCGCGGACACCTCGCTGCCTCGCCCGCTGCGGGTAATGGCATCCGCTATACGGGCGGATGTTTCGCTCAGACGGACAAATGATCGAGCGCGTCGAGCAGGCTCTGCATGCGCGATTCCAGGTCGGGCTGCAACACGCCACGCTCGTTGTCTTCGCGCCCGCTCAAACCGTCGATCGCCATCTCGACCTGGCCAAGCTCGATCAGCAGATCGTGGTACGGATAAACCGGCTGGAAATCGAAGCTCATGTCCATGGCGTACCCCTTCTCGTGGCTGGTACTGCGATGAAAGCAACCGCCGTGCCAGGATGTGATGAGTGTCGCAGTTGATTCGGGTTCGCCATCACAGCACTGACGCAATACGTCATCTGCTGCCGCGGCCCGGCACAATTTTCCTTTTCAGTCACTCTTTGTTCACATGTTTGCGGCGAATATCCATCCGTGTTTTACGCCAGCGATCACCGGTTTCTGGCGTCCGGCAACACGGTCATCCTGGATTCCCCCTGTTCCTGAGACCGCCGGGCGTCAGATCTATAAGCACAAGGCCCCGCAGCTGCAAAGCTGCGGGGCCTTGTCTTTTGGGCCTTTGCGAGGTTTTCGGATCCCACAAAAGGCGACGGCACCCCGAGAGGTGCCGTCTTGCTTCCTTTCCTGGTACACGATCGAACCCCTGTCCGTTCGATCTCGGCGCGCGTAGTCGCGCAGCGTCTGCCCGTGAAAGTGCTGCTGGGTACAAGCAGGAAACATGCCAGCCATCGGTCAATCCCTGGCATGCCGTTGGCGGCGTTACCATAGCGCCTCGTTTCGTCACTTTTTGCGTGCTCAGGGCAGTTTGATGCGCCACCCCACCCACTACGACGTCATCGTGATCGGCGGCGGCCATGCCGGTACCGAGGCGGCGCTTGCAGCCGCACGCGCCGGCGCACGCACGTTGTTGCTCAGTCACAACATCGAGACGATCGGCCAGATGAGTTGCAATCCGGCGATCGGCGGCATCGGCAAAGGCCATCTGGTCAAGGAGATCGACGCGCTCGGCGGTGCGATGGCGCATGCGGCCGACCGTGCCGGCATCCAGTGGCGCACTTTGAACGCGTCGAAAGGTCCCGCCGTGCGCGCCACCCGCTGCCAGGCCGATCGCGCGCTGTACAAGGCGGCGATCCGCCATATCGTCGAAACCGAGCCAAACCTGCAGCTGTTCCAGCAGGCAGTGGACGACCTGATCATCGAGCACGGCCGCGTCACCGGCGTGGTCACGCAGATGGGCCTGTCATTCGGCGCGAACGCGGTAGTACTCACTGCCGGCACCTTCCTCGCCGGCAAGATCCACATCGGCCAGGCGCAATACGCCGGTGGTCGTGCCGGCGATCCGCCGGCCAGCGCTCTGGCACAGAAGCTGCGCGAACTGCCGGTCGCCGCCGACCGTCTGAAAACCGGCACGCCGCCACGCATCGACCTGCGCAGCATCGACTTCAACGGCCTCGAGGAGCAGCCCGGCGACGATCCGGCGCCGGTGTTCTCCTACCTCGGTACCCGCGACGAACATCCGCGCCAGGTCAGCTGCTGGATCACCCACACTTCTGAACAGACACATGAACTGATCCGCGGCGCGCTGGACCGTTCACCGCTGTACACCGGCCAGATCGAAGGTGTCGGCCCGCGCTACTGCCCGTCGATCGAGGACAAGGTGGTGCGCTTCGCCGAGAAGTCATCACACCAGATCTTCATCGAGCCGGAGGGTCTGGACACGTTCGAGATCTATCCGAACGGCATTTCCACCTCGTTGCCGTACGACGTGCAGCTGGCCTTGGTGCACTCGATCAAGGGTTTCGGGAAGGCGCATATCACCCGCCCCGGCTATGCGATCGAGTACGACTATTTCGACCCGCGCGGCCTGCAGCCGTGGCTGGAAACCAAGGCGATCCCCGGCCTGTATTTCGCCGGCCAGATCAACGGCACCACCGGTTACGAGGAAGCTGCCGCACAAGGCCTGATCGCCGGCCTCAACGCCGCGCTCGCCACGCAGGGCAAGGCGCCTTGGTATCCGCGCCGCGACGAGGCGTATATCGGCGTGCTGATCGACGACCTCACCAGCAACGGCACGATCGAGCCGTACCGCATGTTCACCTCGCGTGCCGAATACCGACTGCATCTGCGCGAGGACAACGCCGACCTGCGCCTCAGCGAGACTGGCCATGCCCTGGGTGTAGTGCCGCAGGCGCGCTACGACGCGTTGCGCGCCAAGCGCGAAGCGGTCGAACGCGAGCTGCAACGCCTGGGCGGATTGTGGGCGACGCCGGGCAACGCGCTCGGCGCCGCGGTCGAGCGCCAGCTCGGCATCGCCGTCAGTCGCGAGACGAATGCAGTGGATCTGTTGCGCCGGCCCGAGCTCGATTATGCGCAGCTGACCTCGGTGGCCGAACTGGGACCGCCGGTGGCACGCGACGACGTCGCCGCGCAGGTCGAAGTGCAGGTCAAGTACGCCGGCTATCTCGAGCGTCAGCGCGAGGAAATCGAGCGTCAGCGCCGGCATGAGCACACCGCGATTCCCGCCAGCTTCGACTACGACAAAGTGCGTGGACTGTCCGCCGAAGTGCTACTCAAACTGAAACGCACGATGCCGGCCACACTCGGCCAGGCGGCGCGTGTCAGCGGCGTCACTCCCGCGGCGATCTCGCTGCTGCTGGTGCACCTGAAGCGTCGCGACGCTGCCTGACATAGGCGTGGATCCGCCCCGCGCTCCACTCATGGCATCATGCCCACTTCGACCAGCATGAGGAGTGTGCAATGGAAATCTGGATCGGTCGCGACGGCGAACGACATGGCCCGTACAAGGAAGACGATGTGCGCCAATGGCTGCGCACGGGCCAGGTCAGCCCGCAGGATCTGGCCTGGTACGAGGGCCTCGCCGACTGGCAGCCGCTGTCGGTGCTGTTCCCCGACGAAATGTCTCGCAACGCGCCGCCACCCAGCAACCCCTATACCGCACCTGCCGCACCGCTGATGCCGTTGCCGCAAACCACGGCGGCCGCGCTGGAGGACTATGCCGGTTTCTGGAAGCGCGTGGGGGCCTACATTCTCGACGCCATCATCTTGTACATCCCGAACACGCTCATCATGAAGGCCATGGGCGGCGATGCGGCTCAAGAGGCGATGCGCCAGACCATGCTTGCCGCACCGGGTGACCCGCACGCCATGATGGCCGCGTACGGACAGTTTTATTCAATGATGGGCACGACCATGGCGATCACCGGCGTCATTGCCTGGTTGTACTTCGCGCTCTGCGAGAGTTCGGCCTGGCAAGGCACGTTGGGCAAACTGGCGCTGGGCATCCGGGTCACCGACTTGCAGGGCAAGCGGATCAGCTTCCCGCGCGCCCTGGGTCGTTATCCCGCCAAATTCCTCAGCAGCATGATCCTGGGCATCGGTTTCCTGATGGTCGCCTGGACCGAGCGCAAGCAGGCCTTGCATGACATGGTCTGCGGCACTTTGGTGTTGAACGGCCGCGCCAGCGAGTTCAAGTCGAACCAGACCTCGTCCGACAACAGCAAATCGTTCAGCGCCTGAGCGTGGATTTGCCTGGACGGCGTCGCGGCTCGGCCGCGGCGCCGTGTTTGTTTTCTGCACATCTGCTGCCGGTGCAGTCGGGCTGCTTGGTATCATCGTCGGCTTGATCTCTCTACCCGGCGCATCACGCCACTGCCAGGAACCGACCGCAGCCCATGCTCAGCATCGAACAACGCATCGCCAACGATATCGCCGCCAAAACCGAACAGGTACAAGCGGCCGTGGATTTGCTCGACGGTGGCGCCACCGTGCCGTTCATCGCGCGCTACCGCAAGGAAGTCACCGGCGGTCTGGACGACACCCAGCTGCGCCTGCTGGAGGAGCGACTGCACTATCTGCGCGAGCTGGAAGACCGCCGCGCGGCGATCCTTGCCAGCGTCGAGGAACAGGGCAAGCTCAGCGATGCGTTGAAAAGCGAATTGCTCGCCGCCGACACCAAGGCGCGGCTGGAAGACTTGTACCTGCCGTTCAAGCCGAAGCGCCGCACCAAGGCGCAGATCGCCCGCGAGGCCGGGCTGGAACCGCTGGCGCTGGGCCTGCGCGACGATCCCACGCTGTCGCCGGAAGTGTTCGCCGCAACGTTTGTCGACGCGGAGAAAGGCGTTGCCGACGTGCGCGCCGCGCTGGATGGCGCTCGCGCGATCCTGATGGAGTCGATCGCCGAAGATGCGCATCTGGTCGGCGAACTGCGCGACTGGCTATGGGCGCAGGGACAGATCCGCGCCAAGCTGGTCGAAGGCAAGGAGAACGAAGGCGCGAAGTTCCGCGACTACTTCGACCATGTCGAACCGATCGGCAAGATTCCTTCGCACCGGTTGCTGGCGTTGATGCGCGCACGCAACGAGGGCGTGCTCGAGCTTGAACTGGCACCGGCTGCCGACAGCGAGCAAGGCCACGCCGAAGGCGAAGGCCGCGTCGCCGCCCACGCCAACATCCACAATCGCGGCCGCGCCGCCGATGCCTGGCTGCGCGAAACCGTGCGGCTGACCTGGCGCGTGAAGCTGCATCTGCATCTCACCCTCGACCTGTTCGGCCGCGTGCGCGAAGGTGCCGAGGACGAGGCGATCCGCGTCTTCGGCGACAACCTGAAGGACTTGATGCTGGCAGCGCCGGCCGGTGCGAAGACAGTGATGGGACTCGATCCGGGCATCCGCACTGGCGTCAAAGTTGCCGTGGTCGATGCCACCGGCAAGCTGCTCGCCACCGACGTGATCTATCCACACGAGCCACGCCGACAGTGGAATGAATCGCTCGTGCAACTGGCGAAACTGTGCAAACAGCACGGCGTCAACCTGATCGCGATCGGCAACGGCACCGCCTCACGCGAAACCGACAAGCTGGCCGGCGAGTTGATCAAGAAGCTTGCCGACAGCCATCTATCGAAAGTGGTGGTCAGTGAAGCCGGCGCGTCGATCTACTCGGCATCCGAGCTGGCGGCGAAGGAATTTCCCGAGCTGGATGTGACCTTGCGCGGTGCGATTTCGATCGCGCGCCGGCTGCAGGATCCGCTGGCCGAACTGGTGAAGATCGAGCCGAAGGCAATCGGCGTGGGCCAGTACCAGCACGACGTCAACCAGATCAAGCTGGCACGTGCGCTGGATGCGCGGGTCGAGGACTGCGTCAATGCGGTCGGCGTCGATGTCAACACCGCCTCTGCCGCGCTGCTGGCGCGCGTGGCCGGCCTCAGTGCCAGCGTCGCCGAGAACGTGGTGAAGCACCGCGATGCGAACGGCCCATTCGCCAACCGCAAGGCATTGCTGAAAGTGCCGCGGCTCGGCGACAAGGCATTCGAGCAGTGCGCCGGTTTTCTGCGTGTCTCCGATGGAGACAATCCGCTGGATGCCAGCTCGGTCCATCCCGAAGCGTACCCGGTGGTCGAACGGATCATCGCCCAGTGCGGCCGCGAGGTGCGCAATATCATCGGCGACAGCGGCTTCCTGCGCGGCCTCAAGCCCGAGCAGTTTACCGATGAAAAGTTCGGCGTACCGACCGTGCGCGACATCCTGAAAGAACTGGAGAAACCAGGCCGCGATCCGCGTCCGGAATTCGTGGCGCCCAGTTTTGCCGAGGGCGTCGAGGACGTGAAGGATCTCAAGCCCGGCATGATTCTCGAAGGCCGGGTCACCAACGTCGCCGCGTTCGGTGCGTTCGTCGATATCGGCGTGCATCAGGATGGCTTGGTGCATGTCTCCGCGTTGTCGCATACGTTCGTCAAGGATCCGCGTGACGCGGTGAAGGCCGGTGACATCGTCAAGGTCAAGGTGATGGAGATCGACCTGCCGCGCCAGCGCATCGGTCTCAGCATGCGGCTCGACGACGAACCCGGACAGGCGCGTAGTGGGCGGCCGCCGGCCGGTGGCGGCAACCCGGACGGCAAACGCGACACCCGCAACGGCGGACGACCCGGCAACAGCGCACCGAAGCCCACACCGGCGCCAGTCAACAGCGCCTTCGCCGATGCGTTGGCGCGCGCCGCCAAACGCTGACCCAACCACCCATGCGGCAGCGCGCTGCAATGCAGCATGCGCTTCCGTATGGGGTGCATTAACGTAACGCTCATATAACAAGGCCATTCCGGCCCAGGAGTGTTACCCATGCTTCGCACCCGCCAACTCGCCGGCGCCATCGCCGCCACGTTGATGTTCAGCAGCGCCGCTGTCGCCACCGATTTCAGCAAGGTCGTCGTGTTTGGCGACAGCCTCAGCGACAACGGCAATCTGTCGCAGGTGTTGCCAGGCCCGAGCATTCAGCCACCGCTGCGTTTCACCACCAATCCCGGCCATGTGGCGATCGAGAATGTGGCCAGTACCTTGGGCAGCACGCTCAGTCCTTCGCTCAATGGCGGAAGCGATTACGCCTGGGGCGGCGCAGGGGTCAACAACAACTCGCCCGGTACGCCGGGGGCGGTGCCGACGCTGACCACGCAGGTGAATGCCTATCTGAGCGCCGGCAGCGCCGACCAGCATGCGCTGTATTCCATCTGGGGCGGCGCCAACGACATTTTCTACCACGCGACTCTGGCCGGCGGCGGGCTCGAAACCTCGGCACAGGCGCAGACCAACGTGGCGATCGCTGCGCAGCAGGAAGTGAAGCTGATCGGTCAGCTGCAGGCCGCCGGTGCCAAGAACATTCTGGTGTTCAACCTGCCCAACATCGGGCTGACTCCCGACGCTGCCGCGCAAGGGCCGGCCGGCGCCGCAGCATTGGCCGGTCTCAGCCTGATCTTCAACGGCCAGCTCAATACTGGCCTGGGACAACTGGGCAAAGGCATCATCCCGATCAACGCCTATGGGCTGCTGTCCGAGGTGATCGCCAATCCACAGGCTTACGGTTTCACCAATGCCACCATGCCGGCTTGCGGCGCCAATTCCAGCTCGGTGCGCTGTGGGCCGCAGGGTTCAGGCCTGCCGTACACGTACGCCCCCGGCACGGATCAGAGCTACGTGTTTGCCGACGGAGTGCATCCGACCACCGCCGCGCACGCGCTGCTCGGCCAGTATGTGGTGTCCGTCCTGCGGGCGCCGGAACAGATTTCGCTGCTCGGTGAGTCGGCGTTGTCGGCCGCCACCACGCAGACCCGCACCATCCGCAACCAGATGCTGGTGGACAGCGATGGCGGCGAAACCCGTACATTCGTCAACATCGATTACGCGCGGCAGCGCTTCGACGCCAACAACGGTTCGCCGAAGACCAGTAGCAACAACATCAACTTCACCTTGGGCGTGGATGCCCACGCCGCCGACAATCTCTCGGCTGGCCTGGCGCTCGGGGTCGGCCAGAGCAATGCGAATGTTTCCGGCGGTGGCGGTTACAAGCTGCAAGACATCAGCGGGCTCGGCTATCTGACCTACCACGCTGGCGGCGGCTATGTCGGCGGTTACGCGGATTTCGGCCAGTCCAATTTCAAGAACATCGACCGTCGCATCGACCTCGGCGCCATGCGACGCACCGAGAGCGGCAAGGCGGACGGCTCGCATCTGGGCGCCGGCCTCACCGGTGGCTGGTGGTTCGATTTCGGCAACCTGCGCACCGGACCGTTTGCCAATCTCGAATGGCAGACCGCCAAGATCAACGGCTATAGCGAAAACGGCAACGACAGCAGCGCGATGTGGTTCGATCGGCAACAGCGCGACGCGCTGATCGGCACCCTGGGCTGGCGCTTGCAAGGTCATTGGCAGGTCGCCAACCTGGCCATGTCGCCGTATGCCGAACTGGCCTGGAACCACGACAGCAAGGCCGATCCGCGTGAAGTCAGCGCCGGCTTGAACAGCATGAACGGCACGTTCGCGCTGACCGGCTTCGTACCCGACAAGAGCTGGGGCAACGCCAACCTCGGCCTGTCCGCCCAGCTCACGCCGAGCATGACCAGCTGGATCGGCTACAGCGGCCGTTTCGGAGACAACAGCCAGAAGTACAACAGCTTCAACATGGGCTTCCGCGTCAACCTCTGAACGGGTCCGCCGCAACAAAAAAGCCGCCGGTTTGCACCGGCGGCTTTTTTTATGTGCTGACGTCTGGACGGCTTACTTGTTCTTGCCGCCGGTCGCCACTCCGAGGATTTCCATGGCCTGCTTCTTCAGCTTCGCCGCCGCATCGTCGTCGAGCGGCTGCACATCGCTGCCGACCTGATGCTGCTTCAATACCAGCGTGCCATCGTCGCTCCAGCCGGCACGGTCGATCGCGCTCGGCTTCCCGTCACGGCTTGCCTTGGTCTCCTGCACGATCGCCCACGGCTTGCCGTCCTTGTAGGCATAGTCGGTGCTGGTGAAACCCTTGTCGCCGTAATCGACCAGTTCACGGATGAATTGCACCTGGCCAGCCTGGCGGAACAGCTGCCAGCCGCGCGAGACATTCGCGTCGAGCTTGGTGCCATGGGTGACCTTCATGGCGCCGAGCTGCTTCTGCTCGGCGGTGAACGCGTCCATGACTTTCTCGCCGGGGGTCTGTTCGGCCACCAGCTCGATCACCACGCCGTCATTCTTGCTGCCCTTGGCCAGCACCGGCGCCTGGATCGGCATCGCATAGTGGCGATCGCCATCGGTCAGCGTGGCCTGTATCACATACAGGTCATTCGGCTTCACATCGGCCGGGTTGAAGCTGAGCTTGAACGGCTGCGGAAACGAGCCCGCCGGGGCGGTCTTGCTCGCCAGCGGCGCGGAGCCCACGGCGGTGGACGACACGTCGACCAGATTCAGCACCAGCGTAGCGTTCGCCGACGGCTGCACGGAACCGCGCAACGAGATTGTGCCGCTCACCTCATTGACAGCCGTGTTAGCCGCAGCGGCTGTATTCGCGGATGCGGGCGCATCCGTAGACGTCGGCTGCTCCGGAGTGGGGGCATTATTGCAACCAGCCAGAGCCAGCGCTGTAACCGACATGAGCGACAAAACTGTCTTGCGCATGGGAAAACCTCATCAACGTGAAAACAAGCACGAGATCGTTCAGACGCCTTGGCGCCACGATTCTACGCGGGGGAAGCTCCAAGCATAGCCCAAAAATCCCGACGCGGAAAAGTCAAGCCAGCTGATGGCCTACCATGCGCAGGCGTACGCGGCTCAGGCCCGGAAATTGCCGCCGCGGCCCCGCATCGCCACGAATCAGCCCCGCCGCAAGGCCCGATACGCGATGTCCCGGCGGCAAAATGCACCCTCGTAACGGATACGACCGACCATGGCATAAGCCTGTTCGCGGGCCGCGGCGATGTCCTTGCCCAGCGCGCATACGGTCAGCACGCGACCGCCGGCGGTGACCGCCCGGCCCTGGCCGTCCAGGCGGGTGCCCGCGTGGAACACTTTGACATCGGCTTTCATATCGGCCGGCGCACCGGTATCGATCGGTGCGTCGAGACCCTCGATCACGTCGCCGCTACGCACCCTGCCCGGATAGCCACCGGCGGCCATCACCACCCCGATCGCCGGGCGCGCATCCCAGCGCGCCTTGCTATGTTCCAGCCGGCCATCGAGCGCGTCATCGATCAGCTCGACCAGGTCGGACTTCAGCCGCAGCATGATCGGCTGGGTTTCCGGATCGCCGAAGCGCACGTTGAATTCGATCACCTTCGGTGCGCCGCTCTTGTCGATCATCAGACCGGCGTACAGAAAGCCGATGAACGGTGCACCCTCCGCCGCCATGCCGCGCAAGGTCGGCTCGATCACTTCGCGCAGGATGCGCTGTTCGACTTCCGGGCTAACCACCGGTGCCGGCGAATACGCGCCCATACCGCCGGTGTTCGGCCCCAGATCTCCTTCGTCGCGGCGCTTGTGATCCTGGCTCGAAGCCATCGGCAGCGCGTGGCTGCCGTCGCTCATCACGATGTAGCTGGCTTCTTCGCCATCCAGGAATTCCTCGATCACCACCCTCGCCGAGGCATCGCCGAAGCTGTGTGCGCCGAGCATGTCGTGCAGCGCCAGTTCCGCATCGGCCAGGGTCAGTGCGACCACCACGCCCTTGCCCGCGGCAAGGCCGTCGGCCTTGATCACGATCGGCGCGCCGTATTGGCGCACATAGGCCAGCGCCGGAGTCAGATCGCTGAACACCGCATAGCGTGCGGTGGGAATGTTGTGCCGCTGCAGGAAATCCTTGGCGAATGCCTTGGAGCCTTCCAGCTGCGCCGCGATCGCGCGCGGACCGAAAATGCGCAGGCCGGCGGCACGAAAGCGGTCGACCACGCCGGCCACCAGCGGCACCTCGGGACCGACCACGGTCAGCCCGATCTTCTCGCGTTTGGCCAGCTGCAGCAGGCCTTCGAGATCGTCCATCGCGACATCGGCATTGCGCACGCCCGGCTCGTGCGCGGTACCGGCATTGCCGGGCGCCACGATCACCTCGTCGACCTGCGACGACTGCCCGAGCTTCCACGCCAGCGCGTGTTCGCGACCGCCGCTGCCGATAACGAGAACCTTCATGCCTGCACTCCGAGAACCACTCATGCGCGACGCCGCGCAGTCGCGCATTGTAGCGGCTGCGACGGACTGCCCGCTCGGGGTTCAATCGTGGTGGTGCACCAGCTCCAGCAACGCCGCGCGCGGCAACTTGCCGGTTTCGTTGCGGGGCAACGCGGAAACCAGCCGCAGCGGACGCGGCAGGAACAGCGGATCGATAGCCCGGCGCAGCGCGTCGAGAATCATGTGTTCATCCAGCCCCGGCGCCACCGCCAGTGCCGCAATCCGGTGCACACCGAGTGCATCGGCGGCATCGAGCTGAAACACCACGCCATCCTGCACACCGGGTATCGCCAGCAGGCGCCGGCTGAGGTCGCTCAGCGAGGCGCGCTTTCCGGCGATCTCCAGCATGTCGGCATGCCTGCCGCGCAGGCGGAAGCGACGACCGCCGTCGGATAGGCTGACAATATCGGCCAAGGTGACCGGTGCGCTCAGCTGTGGCGCCTCGATCGCGGTACCGTCCGGCTGCGGATGCAGGATGACGTCGGCATACAACGACCAGTCCTCGTCCACAGTAGGGCGGCGACTGGCGAACACGCAGGTTTCGGTGGAGCCGAATACCTCCAGCACGAGAGTGCCGAAGCGCTGCTCGGCAGCCGCTGCCAATTCGCGCGGCAGCGGTGCGGTAGCCGAAACCACAGCGGCAACCGGCGGCAACGCGATGCCCGACTCGACCAGAGCGCGCAGATGCACCGGCGTGGTCACCAGCAGCCGCGGCGGCGGCACTTCGGCCAGTGCCGCCGCCACATCGGCCGGGAAGAACGGCCGCCCGGCATGCACGCTGATCTCGCCCAGCAGCGGCAGCAGGACCGACATCTCCATGCCGTACATGTGCTGCGGCGGCACCGTGGCAACGATCTCGACATGCCGGCCGACGGCCGCCTGCAGCATGCCCAGGTTGCCCGCGTTGCTGGCGTGAAAGCTGCCCCAGGTTTTTTCGTTGGCGCTGGGCATGCCGGTGGAGCCGGAGGTATAGCCGATCGCCACCACCTGCTCGGCCGGAATCATCGGCCAGCTCGTATCGGCCCGGCTCGTATCGGTTTCGGGCGGCAATGCGACGTCCAGCGACGGCATCAGTCGATAACCCGGCGGTGCCGGATCGAGCGCCTGCTCGCCCAGCGCGTAGCAGCCGGGATGCGCCGCCATCACTTCATCCACCGCCTGTGGCGCGCGCGATGACGGCAACAGATTGATCTGTCCACGCAGCACGATCGCGCAGAACGCCACCAGGAATGCGTAACGGTCCTCACACAGATTCACTGCGGCCGCCGCGGCAGGCAAGCCGGCAGCCACCGCCTGCACGTGCGTCAGGAACTGTGCGGCAGTCACCGCCTCGCCGTGTCGCCGGACCAGAACCCGTAAAGGATCGGCAGCGGCCAACAGTGGCAGCCGTTGCGGTGCTTCACGCTGGTAGATGTCGTAAACGATGGCCAAGCCGCACTCTCCCGGATGCTTCAATTCGTCGTGCTGCAGGAACAGCATCGCCCCGATCCATTAACGCCGACGTGAATGGCCGGCGCTGTCGTGACACAGCGATTCACGGAGCCGCTGGTTGGCACCGCACTGTTCCGACAGGGTTCCGACGCGTCCCCTTCGACCGCTCAGGCGCGGATGATAGCGCCCGACAATGCATCGCGGATCACGGTGGGATTGTTCTGGCCGCCCAGAGGGGCGTCCAGCAGGCCGTCCAGCGCATCGCCGAAATAGTCCGCAACGGTCTGCGCCAGGCGCGCCGGCGGTTGGCCGTGCGGGTTCGCACTGGTCGATACCAGCGCACCACCGAACGCACGACACAGCGTGGCGGCAGGTTCGTGAGCGGTGACCCGCAGCGCGATGCCGGCGTGTGTACCGGCGATCCATGTCGGCACTTCCGCCGAGCGCGGGAAAACCCAGGTATGCGGCCCCGGCCAACTTGCCCACACCTGCTGCAGGACTTCGGCTGGCACCGCGGCAAGCTCGATATAGCGCTCGACCTGGGCGAACTCGGCGGCAATCAGCAATACGCCCTGTGTCGGCGGACGCTGCTTCAGCGCGAACAGGCGCTCGAACGCAACCCGATCATGCGGATCGCAGCCGAGGCCGAACACGGCCTCGGTCGGATAGGCCAGCACACCGCCACCATGCAGCAGCTCGGCGGCAGCACCGGACTCGGCGAGGGTGAAGCGCTGTAGCACTCAGGTCTCGACTTTCTCTGACAAGACGTTCTTGGCCGCGACTTTCTTCGTCGCCGCTTTCTTGGCAGCCGCTTTTTTGGTCGCGGTCTTCGTGGCGGCTTTCTTCTTTGTCGCAGCTTTCTTGACGGCCGCCTTCTTCACTGCCGGCGCTGCCTTCTTGGCGGCAACCTTCTTGGTCGCGGTCTTCTTCGTGGCGGTTTTGGTGGCGGTCTTCTTGCCGAAGCGTCCCTTGCGCACCGGCGCGGCCGCGAGCAGCTCAAGACACTGCTGCTCGGTCAGCTCCTTCGGCTCCTGTTCCTTCGGGATGCGCGCGTTCTTCTCGCCATCGGTGATGTACGCGCCGTAGCGGCCGTTGAGTACCTGCACGCCGTTGCCGAAATCGAGGATCAACCGGTTCGCCAGCATCTCGAGTTTCTCGGCCACGATCTGCAAGGCGCGCGGCAGCTCGATCGTGTACGGATCGTCCTCGGGCTTGAGCGAGGCATAGGTGCTGCCCTGCTTCACGAACGGGCCGAAACGGCCGACACCGACCATGACCTCGTCTCCGTTCTCCGCCTGGCCGAGCTGGCGCGGCAGCTTGAACAGCTCCAGCGCCTCGGCCAGCGTGATCGTGTGCATGCTTTGGCCGGGGCGCAACGAGGCGAAGGTCGGCTTGTCCTCGTCGTCCTTGGTGCCGATCGCGGCATACGGTCCGAAGCGGCCCAGCCGCACCGACACCGGCTTGCCGGTTTTCGGATCGCTGCCAAGTTCGCGTGCACCGGTCGCCTCGTTGCGATCGACCGACTCGGTCTTCTCGTCCACCTGCTGCTTGAACGGCAGCCAGAAACGCTCCATCAGCGGTACCCAGGCTTCCTCGCCGCGGCTGACCGCATCGAGTTCGTCCTCCATCTTCGCGGTGAAGTCGTAATCGACGTAGCGGGTGAAATGCGCGGTGAGAAATTTGCTGACGGCGCGGCCGACGTCGCTGGGCTTGAAGCGGCGGTTGTCGAGCAGGACGTATTCGCGATTCTGCAGCACCTGGATGATGCTGGCGTAGGTCGACGGACGGCCGATGCCATGTTCCTCCAGCGCCTTGACCAGGCTGGCTTCGGAATAGCGCGGCGGTGGCTCGGTGAAATGCTGGTCGGCGGCGATCTCGTGCAGCGGCACCTGCTCGCCCACCGCCAGTCGCGGCAGGCGACGACCCTCGTCGTCGTCCTCGGCGCTCTTCTGGTCGCGGCCTTCCTCGTACACGGCAAGAAAGCCTGGATCGATCACGGTGGTGCCGCTGGCGCGGAACGAGGCGTCGCCGCCTGCCGCGTCGCGCAGCGCAAATTCCACCGAGACGGTATTCAGCGTGGCGTGGATCATCTGGCAGGCGACGGTGCGCTTCCAGATCAATTCATACAGCTTGCGCTGGTCGTCGTTGAGGAAGGCGGCGATCGCTTTTGGCGTATACATCGCCGAAGTCGGACGGATCGCTTCATGCGCCTCCTGCGCGTTCTTCGACTTGGTCTTGTAGACCTGCGGGGCATCGGGCAATGCATGGCCGCCGAAATCGCGGGCGATCAGCTGGCGCAGCTCGGCCACCGCGTCGTCACCCAGCATGGTGGAGTCGGTACGCATATAGGTGATCAGGCCGACGTTGCCCTCGTCGCCGAGCGCCACGCCTTCGTACAGCCCCTGCGCCACCTTCATCGTGCGGCTGGTGGTGAAGCCGAGCTTGCGCGCGGCCTCCTGCTGCAGGGTGGAAGTGGTGAACGGCGCCGCCGGGCGGCGCTTGCGCTCCTTCGAACCGACGTCGCTGACGGTGAGGCGGCCGCGGGCAGCCTGCTTCAGTGCGTCGCGCGCGGCTAACGCATCGGCTTCGTTGGTGAGATCGAACTGCTCGAACTTCTTGCCGTTGAGCTTGCTCAGACGGGCCGTGAAATCGCCCTCGGCATGCTTCAGCTGGGCCTCGATGGTCCAGTATTCGCGCGCCTTGAATGCCTCGATCTCATCCTCGCGCTCGACGATCATGCGCAGTGCCGGCGACTGCACGCGACCGGCGGACAGTCCGCGCTGCACCTTGCGCCACAACACCGGCGACAGGTTGAAGCCGACCAGATAGTCCAACGCGCGACGGGCTTGCTGCGCATCGACCAGGTCATGCGACAGCTGGCGCGGTGATGCCACCGCCGCCTTGATCGCCTTCGGCGTGATCTCGGAGAACACCACACGATGCATGCGCTTGCCTTCGGTCAGGCCGCGCTCCTTCAGGATCTCGCTGATGTGCCAGGAGATCGCCTCGCCTTCGCGATCCAAGTCGGTCGCGAGATAGATGTCGTCGGCCAGCTTGGCGGCCTTGGCGATCGCGTCGACGTGCTTCTCGTTGCGCTCGATCACCTCGTAGGCCATGGTGAAACCGTGCTCGGTGTCGACCGCGCCCTCCTTCGGCTTCAGGTCACGCACGTGACCGTAGGAGGCGAGGACCTGAAAGTCCTTGCCGAGGTATTTGTTGATCGTCTTGGCTTTGGCCGGTGATTCGACGATGAGCAGGTTTTTTGCCATGAAGCTGGATTTCCGCAAGTGAACCACCGGCGCTTCCGTGCCGGACATATATATAGTTGAAACCATGCCGCGCCCGCGGCTGTCAAGCCTGAACCCGCCAGACCCGCCAGGCCGGGGGCAAGCGTCTCTGATCAAGCGTTGTCGGGCAATCGCTGGTAGCGGTTGCCCGGCAGACTCTCGATCCGGGCTTCCAGTTCCAGCATCAACAGCATCGAGGACAGCGTGGCCGCCGATTGCCCTGTACGCCGAACAAGTTCGTCCAACGTCGTTGGCTCATGACCAAGTTCGGTCAAAAGCCGACGATAGGCGGCATCCTCCCCCGAGCTGGAACGGTCGCCTGAATCGCTCGTGCCACCTTTGGCAACCAGCTGCCGAGTCGCCTCGCTGCCGGTTTCCGCCTGCAGTCGGGCAGCCAGTTCGCATCCAAGCATGCGCGCTGCCGGCGCCAATGTCTCGATAATCTCCACGGCGCTCTCTACCAACCGCGCGCCATCACGGATCAGACGATGGCAGCCGCGAGCCAGCGGATTATGGATGGAGCCGGGCAACGCGAACACCTCGCGACCCTGTTCCCCAGCCAACCGGGCCGTGATCAACGAACCGGAACGCAAACCCGCCTCGATCACCAGCGTGCCCAGCGACAGGCCCGCAATGATACGGTTCCGCCGCGGAAAATGATCGGCACGCGCGGGAGTGCCGGGTGGAAACTCGCTGATCAGCACGCCGTGCGTGGCGATTCGCCGGGCCAGCGCATGGTGCTTGCGCGGATACACCCGATCCGGTCCGGTGCCGATAACCGCCAGCGTCGCCGCCCCCGCATCCAGGGCGGCTGTATGGGCCGCGCCGTCGATGCCGTCGGCCATGCCGCTGGTAATGGCGAAGCCGGCCTGCGCCAGCGCATGGGCAAACGCACGGGCATGCGCCAGCCCACTCGCGCTGGCGCTGCGGGCACCCACGATCGCTACTTGCGGATACAGCAGCCGACTGGCGTCGCCGATCACGAACAAGGCCGCCGCCGGCTGCGGAATGTTTTCCAGTTGGGGCGGAAAGTCCGCTTCGGTACAGCGCAACAACCGGTGACCCGGCTCGGCCAGCCACGCCAGATCGCTCGCCAATTGCACCTCGTCGGGCTGTGCCAGCCACGCCTTCGCTGGCTCACCGAGCACCGCGGCATGACGCTGCAGCTGCCCTACGACCCTCCGGATATCGCCATCGGCAGCATCGAGCCGCTCGCGCAGACCACCCGGGCCGAGGCCCGGCGTGCGCAGGGCTATCAGCCACGCGCGCAGTACATCCCTGTCGTCCATGTGCATGTGCTGCAGTTTACGGAGCCCGCACAAACAGAAACGGCGCGGTGGTGGCCGCGCCGTACTGTAGGCAGATGCCAATAGAAGGCGGGTGTTATTCCGGCGCGCGCAGGCGGGCACCGATGTGCACCGGCCGCAAGCCGTCCATGATCAAGCCGTAGCTGACCCGGTCGAATGTGCGGAACACCATGACGTGACCGACGTATTCGTCCGGCAAGGTGACCCGCTCGCCCACGCCGCGGCGCCAGCTGTTGCTGGCAACGTCGTCATGGATGTTCTCGCCCGGCTCGTACATCGTGAACGTCTGGCCGTTGTCGACTCCGTCCTTGGCGCCGATCGACAGCATCACCACCTGGCGCGAACCGGCCGCATCCATCGCATCGGCAAACCCGATCACCTTGGCGTTGGCCGCCACCGACTTCGGCGGGTGCGGGTAGTAGGACGCGTCATACGGCCTGTCATCGACGGGCATGATGCGGTCGCCGCTGCGGATTTCCAGCGTCGCGTTGAGCAGCAACAAGGTCGCCGGGTCGCCCATGCGCAGCGTCTCGGCGGTGCCGATCACGCTGACTTCGACGCCGAGGTCATCGCCCTTGCCATAGTGACCGTCGTTGCGGGAATCCTCGCGCCACGGCGCATTGACCATTGCCGCGTTGCTGTCCAGTTCGTGACCCACCAGATCGGCACTGGCCGCATCGCTCTGATTGAAGCCCCGGAATACGTGAGTCGGCCGCACGATCGCCCAGCGTTGACCCGGCTCGCCCTGCAGGCCGCGCACGTAGATGTTCTGGCCTACCGCGCCGCGCAATCGGGCCTCTTCCAGACCGACCACATACGGGGCGGAGCTGACCGCATTCGAATCCATCACCCGCATGTCCTTGAGGAACATTTTCAGCTCGGACAGCGGAATCGCCGACACCGGCTCGCCTTCGGGATGCACCTGCGGCTGCAGCTGCAGGTGCGGCCCGTTGATAAAGGACAGATTGAGCACGTCGCCGGGGTAGATCAGGTGGGGGTTGCGCACCTGCGGGTTAGCCTGCCAGATCTCCGGCCACAGCCAGGGCTTGGACAGGAATTTGGCGGAAATGTCCCACAAGGTGTCGCCCCGGCGCACGGTGTAGCTGTCGGGATGATCGGCCCGCAGTTGCGCGCCGGCGGCATAGACGGCCACGGTGACCAGCATGCCGGCCAGCAACACGATAAATTTCTTGATCATTGGTGGGAATCCCCCTTCCCCAGATGCTCGGTCGAGTGTAACCGAATGGTTAACACGCGCAACAGGCGCGAGTTGGCAAAAATCGTCTGCACTCGGATGGTTGCCGACGTACAATGAGGCACATTCTAGATCGCACCGGGGGTGGCTTTTTACCAAATCGCCCGCAGTTCCGGCGCCGAGGTGATTCCATGTCCGTACTACCCATACTCGAGTTCCCCGACCCTCGTCTACGTACCCGCGCCGAGCCGGTCCGTGTGTTTGACGCAAAACTGAAGCAGTTCGTCGCCGACCTGTTCGAGACCATGTACGCCGCCAACGGCGTCGGCCTCGCCGCGACCCAGGTCGACGTGCATCAGCGCGTGCTGGTCGCCGACATGAGCGACGACCGCAAGCAGCCGCTGGCGCTGATCAATGCGCAGATCCTCGAGAAGGAAGGTTCGCAGGTGTATCAGGAAGGCTGCCTGTCGTTTCCCGGCCTGTATGCCGATGTCACCCGCGCGTTGAAGGTCAAGGTGAAGGCGCAGGACCTCGACGGCAACGAGATCGTGGTCGAGGCCGAAGGGCCGCTGGCGGTGTGCATCCAGCATGAGATGGATCATCTGGATGGCAAGGTGTTCGTCGACTATCTGTCGTCGCTGAAACGCGCGCTGCTGTTGAAGCGGCTGGACAAGCAGCGCAAGCAGGCAGCGAGTGCTTGAATAGTCCAGGCCTGCGGCTGGTTTTCGCCGGCACCCCCGATTTTGCCGTGCCCTGCCTGGAGGCTTGCCGCGCCAGCGGTGCACAGGTGGTCGCCGTCTACACCCAGCCCGATCGTCCCGCAGGTCGCGGCCGCAAGCTCACGCCCAGTCCGGTCAAGCAGGCTGCGTTGGCTGCCGGGCTCGCGGTCGAACAGCCCGAGTCGCTTAAATCTGCCGAGGCGCAGCAGGCGCTGGCGGCGTACCGGCCCGATCTGCTGGTGGTGGTCGCCTACGGGCTGATCCTGCCGCGCAAGGTGCTGGCGATTCCACGACTAGCCTGCTGGAACGTGCATGCCAGCCTGCTGCCTCGCTGGCGCGGTGCGGCGCCGATCCAGCGCGCGATCCTCGCCGGCGACCGCGAAAGCGGCGTCGACTTGATGCAGATGGAAGCCGGTCTGGATACCGGCCCGGTGCTGCTGCAGCGACGCACCCCGATTGCCCGTGAGGACACCGGCGGCTCGCTGCATGACCGCCTGTCCCAGCTGGGTGCCGAAGTGCTGGCCGACGGCCTGCGCCGCCTATTGGCCGGCGAAAAGCTCACCGCCACGCCGCAGCCAGCCGAGGGCGTGACTTACGCGCACAAGCTGGACAAGGCCGAGGCCAGACTCGACTTCGGCCAGTCGGCCATCGAGCTGGAGCGACAGGTGCGCGCGTTCGATCCGTGGCCCGTGGCCGAAGGCGAGATCGCCGGTGAGCTGTTGCGAATCTGGGCCGCGCAGGCGATCGAACTCGACCACCACGCCACGCCGGGCAGCGTGCTGGCCACCGGCCGCAACGGCATCGACCTCGCCTGCGGCCGCGGCGCACTGCGCGTTACCGCCCTGCAGCGCGCCGGCGGCAAACGCATCGGCGCGGTCGACTACCTCAACGCCCGCCCCGAACTGCGACAGCCCCGATGAAAGCGGGCGCCATGAAAGCCGACACCCGCGCATTGGCGGCCAAGGGGCTGGCCGAAATCGCCTTGCGTGGCGCCTCGCTGCGCGACGTGATGGAGCGTTACGCACCGCGGCTGGCCGATCCACGCGACCGCGCCTTGCTGATGGCCTTGCTCAGCGAAGGCGCACGGTGGTGGCTGCGCTTCGACGCCGCCATCGACGGCCTGCTGGAAAAATCCCTGCGCCACAAGGATCCGGCGATCCATGCGCTACTGGTGCTGGGACTGGTGCAACTGGAAATCCTCGAACTGCAGGATTACGCCGCCGTCGCCGCCACGGTCGAGGCGGTGCGCGCGTTGCAGCGGCCGCAACTGGCCGGGCTGGTCAACGCCGTGTTGCGCCGCTGGCAGCGCGAACGCGAAACCCTGATCGCCCGACTCGATGCGAAGCCGCAGACCCGCCACGCACATCCGGCGTGGCTGGCCACGGCGCTGCAAAACGACTGGCCGGAACAGGCCGACGCGGTCATGGCGGCCGATAACCGGGAGCCGCCGCTGATGCTTCGCGTCAATCGCCAGCGCAGCGAGCGCGAGGCACTGATCGGGCAGTTGCAGGCCGCCGGCTACGCGGCGACGGCCCACCCATGGCTGCGCGATGCCTTGCTGCTTCCCCACAGTACCGACATTACCCGCATGCCCGGTTTCGAAGACGGCTTGTTCGCGGTGCAGGATGGCGCAGCGCAAGTAGCCGCCGATCTGGCCGAGCTCAAGGATGGCCTGCGTGTGCTCGATGCCTGCGCTGCACCTGGCGGCAAGGCCTGCCATCTGCTCGAACGCTCCGACATCGATCTGACCGCGCTCGAAGTGGATGCCCCGCGCGCCGAGCGCATCCGGCAGAACCTGATGCGGTTGCGGCTGAATGCCAAGCTGGTGATCGGGGACGCCGGCGCACCGAAGAGTTGGTGGAAAGGTCAGCCGTTCGACCGCATCCTGATCGACGCACCGTGTTCCGCCACCGGCGTATTGCGCCGCCGGCCGGACGTGCGGTTGCATCGACGCGAAAGCGATGTTGCCGCCATGCACGCGCAGCAACGCCGCATTCTGTCCGCGCTGTGGCCCCTGCTGGCGCCGGGCGGGCGCCTGGTCTACATCACCTGCTCGGTGCTGCGTACGGAAAACGAGGCCATCGTCGGCGAACTGCTGGCCGCCCAGCCCAATGCACGATCGATGGCATTCACACTGCCCGTCGGGCACGCCGCGTCGGTGGGCTGGCAGATCCTGCCCGGTGACGGTGACCTCGACGGGATGTATTACGCGGTGCTGCAGAAGCAAACCTGAGCCCCACGCGGAGACCGTCGAACGACCCCGCCGCCTCCCCACAACAGCTTGCCCGGCTATGCTTGTCATCATCCATCGCCGCTGACGGAACATCCCGCCCGTGAAGCCTTGTACGCCCCTGTCCCATGCGCGCCCGCTATGGTTGCGCGACGCCCGCCGGGAGTTGCTGCTGTTCGGCGTGTTCGCGCTGCTGATGCTTGGCCTTGGCATCGGCCTGCGCGATCCGTGGCCCTCCGACGAGCCGCGCTTCGCCCTGGTCGCGCGGCTGATGGTCGAGCATGGCCAGTGGCTGTTTCCGCACCGTGGCCAGGAGTTGTACCCGGACAAGCCGCCAGTGTTCATGTGGTTGCAGGCATTGGCCTACCTGGTTACCGGCCAGTGGAGGGTGGCGTTCCTGTTGCCTTCGCTGGCGGCGGCGCTGACGGCACTGGCGCTGGTCTACGACCTGGCGCGACGGCTCTGGAACCATCGCAGCGCGCTGCTGGCGGCGGCCACGCTGCTGCTCACCATCCACTTCACTTACCAGATGCGCAACGCACAGATCGACCCGTTGCTGCTGGGATGGATCACCCTGGCCAACTATGGCCTGCTGCGTCATCTGCTGCTGGGGCCGGCGTGGCGTTGGTTTGCTGCGGGCTGCTTTTTTGCCGGGGTCGGCGTGGCGACCAAGGGCGTCGGCGTGCTGGCGTTGTTGATGCTGATTCCCTACCTGATCGCGCGCCGTGGCCACTGGCATCATCTGGCCTTGCCGAGCGGCGGCTGGCGCTGGGCCGGCGGGCTGGCGCTTTTCCTGCTGCCGATCCTGGGCTGGCTGTTGCCGATGCTGCTGGTCGCGCACGCCGACGGCGACCCGCAACATGCCGCCTACGTGCAGAACATCTTGTTCGGGCAGACGGTGCACCGCTATGCGACGCCGACCGGTCATATCCATTCGCCGATCTATTTCCTCGGCATCATCGTGGTCGACTGGTTGCCGTTGTCGCTGCTGCTGCCGTGGGCGCTGCCGGCATGGTGGCGACGGCTGAAGCGGTGCGATGCACGCCTCCTGTTGCCGCTGGGCTGGATTGTGCTGCTGCTGCTGTTCTTCTCGTTCAGTCCGGGCAAGCGCGATGTCTACATCCTGCCGGCGCTGCCGATGACGGCATTGGCGCTGGCGCCGTTGCTGCCCGGCCTGCTGCGCCGGCGTGGCGTGCGTATCGCCGTGTTTGCGCTGACCTTGCTGCTGTCCGGCGCGCTGTCTGTTGCGGCGACGCTGGCCATCCATCGGCATCCGGCTTGGGCCGGCAAGATCGAACAAAGCCTGGATCCGCAGATCTGGTGGATGCTGCTGAGCGTGGGCACGGCGGGCCTTGTCATCATCGCGTTCACGCGGGTGCGCCGTGCACCGCTGGGCTGGCTGCTGTTCGCCAGCATGCTGTGGGGTTTGTACGGTCTTTGGGGTTATCCGATGCTCAACGGCGACCGTTCGGCGCGCGACGTGATGGTCCGGGCACGCGCGATCGCCGGACCGGATGCGATCATCGGCCTGCTCGCATGGAAGGAACAGAATCTGCTTATGGCGCAGGGGCCGGTCACCGAATTCGGCTTCCTCAAACCCTGGCCGCAGCAGTACGCCGAGGCCATCGCCTGGCAGCAGCAGGCACCGGCACAACGCTGGATCTTCAGCCTCGACGATGCGATGGGGCAATGCGTGGATCGCCATCGCGCCATCCATGTCGGCCATGCCAACCGCCGCGAATGGTGGCTGTTCAAGGCCGATGCTGTCATTGCCGGCTGTACTCCGCGCCTGGCCGAAAGTGCGGCTGATGATGCGGATAACTGAGTTCCGTATCACCTCAGCGGCGGCATATAAGGTGTAGACTCGGGCCGCTTTGTGGCGTCCAGGCTGGGCCCGGCATGGGCCCGCATGTCAGTCACCGTACATGGAATGCACGTGACACTTCCGCCCCAATGAGCATTGCAGCCACACCTCTCCTCCGCATTCGCAGCGCCGCGCTGGTCGCAGGGCAATGGTGCGCTGTAGCCAGCCTTTTTGTGGTTCCGCTCAACAAGCCGGCAACCAATGTCGCCCTGATCCTCAGCCTCGCTTTCTCGCTGCTGGGCACCGAGGCTCGCCAACGCTGGCTGACAGCCGCGCGCCATCCCGTCGTGCTGGGCGCCTTGCTGTGGTGGCTGGTGCTGACACTGAGCGCCTTACACACCTGGTACGACACCTCGGAGCTGCCGCTGACAGGCTCATACACCTGGGTATGTTGGTATCCCCTGGTCCTGGGTTCGCTGCTGCAGACGTCGGCATGGCGGCAGCGTGCATTGGTCGCCTTTGCGCTGGCGATGGGCGCGGTACTGCTGATTTCCTGCGGCATGGATCTGGGCCTGATTCCTCAGCGTGCGGTGAGCCTTTCAGAGCCGGCCATGCGCAATACCGTATTCAAGGAATACACCCAGCAGGGATTGGCACTGCTTGTCTTTGGCTCCATGGCGCTGGCGGTCGCCATTGACACGCCATCCACGCGCCAGAAGGCATTCTTTTTCGGCGTAGCGTTGCTGACGTTGATCAATATCGTGTTGGTGCTCGAAAGCCGCACGACTTATCTGACACTTGTTCCGCTGCTGGCTTACTGGAGCTGGCGCATCTTCGCCAGGGGTCGTGTGGGTTGGCGTCACACCGTGGCAGCCTGCTCTCTGATGGTCGCCATTCCGGCCGTCGTATGGTTTACGCCACCTGTTCGGGAGCGACTTGTGGTATCGATCGAGCACGAAGTGCAACTTTATGCCGGTCAGCGGGAACCCACCTCTACCGGTATCCGCCTTGAATTGTGGCGACGCACCCTCCCCATCATCGCGACGGCGCCGGTGTTTGGTCATGGACTGCACCAATGGGCGCCGCTGTATCGCCAATCCATTGAAGGCAGTCCGGATTTCGATGCTTTCTTGATGGGTCATCCACATCAGGAGATGTTGTTGATCCTCGCCGAGCAAGGTGCCGTCGGCCTGCTGGTTTATCTGTTGTTACTGGTCGCGCTGGCACGCTACATACGACGTCTCGATCCGGTTCCACGAGACATCTACAGCTGCATCCTGCTGATCTATCTGACAGCCGGACTCGCCAATGGCCTGTGGGCGGACTTCTCACACCGCCATCTGTTCATCCTGTTGCTGGCCTGCATGCCACTCGCCAAGCAACCCACATCACCTCTGCGGGTGAGGACAAGGCCCGAGTGATAGACAGCAACTCCATCGAGCAGGTGACGATCATCTGCGTTACCTACAAGAGCCGGGCGCTCATCGAGTCGCTCGCGGATACGTTGCGTCCCTTCCCTCATGTCCTGATCATCGACAACGGCAGCGATGACGGTACCGCGTCGGCGGTTCGCAGGCTTCTGCCCCACGCCAGAATCATCGAACGCGGCGACAATGGCGGCTTTGGCAAGGCCAACAACGAGGCCATGGTGGAGGTCCGAACCCCGCTTGCCCTGTTGCTCAATCCGGATTGCGACATAAAGCCTGACGGCCTGCTCACCTTGATGGATACGCTGCGGCGCTATCCCTCCGCAGGCATGGTGGCGCCGCAAAGCTGGCGCGAAAATCAGAAGCCCCAGAAATGCTTTCGCCGCGCCTTCTACGATCTCTGCCCACGCGCACCGTATCGCGTAGCGGACGCCACCTGCAGCGCCCAATGGCTGAATGGCTGTTGCCTGCTGCTGCGCACGGAAGCGTTCCGCCATATCGGCGGCTTCGACGAACGCTTCTTCCTGTTCTACGAAGACGACGACCTTTGCTTGCGCATGCAGCGTGCGGGCTTTGAATGTCTGTTCGAGCCGGCGGCGAACGCATGGCATGTCGGCGGCGCGTCTTCGGCGCCTTCCGTCCGGGTCAGCTTCGTGAAGTCGTTTCATTACGCACGCTCGCGTCATCTGGCCATCCGCGAATACCAGGGCGATGGTGCAGGCTGGCGTTACCTCCTCAAGCTGATGCTGGCAGCCGTGCCTCTCGTCCTGGTCTATGGGCTGCTGCTGCAGCGCAGGCATTTCATCAAATGGGTGGCGTGGGGTGCTTCCGCCGCTACATCGGCGCTTGCGCAATTCCCGTGGCCATCGCGAGCCATCCGTGCTCAAGCACCGGCGCTGCGCCCGGTGAGCCGCCGTGACGCGGAACCTGCATCGCCGGCAACCCGTGTTTCACTCAGTCGCGGCTACCTGGAACCAGGCGAAGGTCCGACGGTGCTGTCGAAAATTCGGCGAAATGCTGATCAAGTCCAAGCTCGCAACGAGTCAGTCGTCGAACGATAGTGTCGAGCACCACGCGATCGTTCGGATTGTCGACGATGTGTTTGCGGGTCCGATGATAGAGATGGGTTGCCAGAGCACTGAAGCGCACGTCGCGTCGTAGCAAGCCAGCATGGAACGCGCGCACGGCCAGTTCGGTGTCTTCGCGGCCCCAGCCGGTCATCGCTTCGTTGAAGCCGTTGACGCGCACCAAATCGTCACGCCAGAACCCCATGTTGCAACTCTTGATGCCACGCCGCTTGGTGCTTGGCCTGGCATAACAGCGCGCCAGCACGGGCAGATGCAGCGTATGACGGCGGCGATCGACGCCACGGCTGAAGAAGCCAGGCATGGTCATGTGCTGTTCCAGCATGCGGCGGGTCAGCTCGGCATCGGTCAGCACGCGCGAGCCCTGCACGAAACAGCCACGACGCGCGAATGTGCGATGGTCGGCAATGAAATGCCGCTCGGCTACCATGTCGCCATCGAGCAGGATGATGTAATCGCCCTGTGCGGCCGCAATGGCGCGGTTGCGCGCGCGGCTCATGCGGGCGCCATCGTCCGGTTGCCACAGGTGTATCAGGCGCACCGGATAGTCGCGGGCCAAGCGTTCCAGCAGCTCGCGCGTGGCCGGCTGCGAACCATCGTCGGTGACGATCACTTCGTGCGGCAATTCGCTCTGGGCAGCCAGCGCCGTCAGCACCAATTCCAGTGCATCGGGCCAGTTATAGGTGATTACGGCAACGCTGATGCGCATCGCGATGCCCCGCTCAGTCCATGTCCCGCAGTTCTTTCGGCGCCTGATGACGACGTTTGAACACCGGCCACAGAATGGACGCCGCACGTTCCAGATTGCGCAGCCACGAACCATGCCGCAGGCGGGCCAGCGCGGCGTAGCGTTTGGCCTCGCGCCAGCTGGGATCCGGCTTGGTGCGCAACTCGTGCTTGGCGCTCTCCACGCATTGCGCATCCAGGCCGATGCGCTTGGCATAGATCTCGATCATGCAACGCGAACGGAAGCGGTTCAGATACTCGTTGCTGGGCGTCTGCTTGCCCCACCAGCCGTTGTTGCCATGGATGCGGTAATGCACGGCACCGGTACGCAGATAGTATTTGCGCGCGCCCAGCACGCTCGCTCCATAGACGAGGCAGTTGTCGGCAGACAACCGCCAATTGCAGCTGATGTCTTCCGGCAGATCCAGGGTGCGTCGCGCCCACGGCGCACGCAGCGACAGCGCCGAGGTCGGAGCGCCATACCAGTGCATCAGCATGTAGGTGCTGATCACGGTGTAGCCGAGATCCAGCGATCGGTCGGCGTAACCCATCCAGCGCTCCTCGTCGCCGAACAGCTGCATGTCGGAAAACACGAAATCGATGTCGCGACGGCTGTCGTAAATCTCGCCGACGCGTGCCAGATAGTCCGGCTCCCAGCGGTCATCGGCATCGAGGAAGCAGATCACGTCGGCCCGCGCCTCGGCCACGCCGCGCTGGAACGCGACCAGCTGCCCGCCGTTCTCGCCGCACAGCAAGGTTATCCGCGAGTCGCTCCCGTAGCGCTCGCGCAGATAGTCGGGTGAACCATCGGTCGAGCCATCGTCCACCACGATGATCTGCGCAGCCGGACGTGTCTGCGCCAGCGCACCGTCGATTGCCGCAGCTACGAAGCCGCGATAGTTGTAGCTGGTGATGACGACCGCGAAGCTGGTCATGCCGCCGCACCTTCTTGCAGGAGCTGGCGGAAGTAGCCGATCGTCTCCTTGAGGCCATCTTCGAGCGCCACCTTGGGTTGCCAGCCCAGTTTGCTTCCAGCCAGTCCGATGTCCGGCTGGCGTTGCCGCGGATCATCCGCGGGCAACGGCTTGTAAATCAGCTTCGAGCGACCGCCGACTAGTGCGATCACTTTCTCGGCCAGTTCCAGCATGGTGTGCTCGACCGGGTTGCCGATGTTCACCGGGCCGGTGAAGTCGCGTTCGGAATCCATCATCCGCACCATGGCCTCGATCAGGTCATCGACATAGCAGAAGCTGCGGGTCTGGCTGCCGTCGCCGTAGATGGTGATGTCCTCACCCTTGAGCGCCTGCACGATGAAATTGCTCACCACCCGGCCGTCGTTCGGATGCATGCGCGGGCCGTAGGTGTTGAAGATGCGCACTACCTTGATATCCAGCGCGTGCTGGCGGTAGTAATCGAAGAACAGCGTCTCGGCGCAGCGCTTGCCTTCGTCGTAACAGCTGCGGATGCCGATCGGATTGACCTTGCCCCAATAGCCCTCGACCTGCGGATGCACTTCCGGATCGCCGTAAACCTCGCTGGTGGAAGCCTGCAGGATGCGCGCCTTGACGCGTTTTGCCAGCCCCAGCATGTTGATCGCGCCATGCACGCTGGTCTTGGTGGTCTGCACCGGATCGTGCTGGTAATGCACCGGCGAGGCCGGGCAGGCCAGATTGAAGATGCGCTCCACTTCCACATACAACGGGAAGGTGACGTCATGCCGCATCAGTTCGAAATACGGGTGGGTAAGCAGATGCGCCACATTGCGCTTGCTGCCGGTAAAGAAATTGTCCACGCACAGCACGTCGTGCCCATCGTGAATCAGACGGTCACACAGGTGCGAGCCGAGAAAGCCGGCGCCGCCGGTAACAAGGGTTCGTTTCATGAGCTGCCATTCGGTGCGTTTGCAGGGAATGTGCGACGTTGGTTGAGCCGCCATGCATCGCCACAAGTGAATATTGTCATGAATTGGCGGGCAAAGATGCGACTCGTCCTGCTGAACGCGAGGATCGTTCCCGGCCATGAGCCGTCGAGCCGTGGTGGCGAGGCGAAGCGCGGGCTTCGGCTAGAATCCTCGCATGCCCACGTTTCCGCTGACCCTCGCTATCATCACCCACAACGAAGCCGACAACATCGCGCGTTGCCTGGACAGCGTACCGTTTGCGGCCGAAAAGCTGGTAGTGGACAGCGGCAGCGATGATGACACTGTGGCGATCGCACAGGCGCATGGCGCACGCGTGGTGCAGCAGGACTGGCTCGGCTTCGGCCCCCAGCGCAATTTCGCCACCACCCAGTGCAGCCATGACTGGATCCTGGTGCTGGATGCGGATGAATACCTCAGCCCGGAACTCGCCGCGGAACTCGAGCAACGCCTGCCCGAGCTGATGGCCGGCAATGCACCGTCGGCGTACCTGCGCCGCCGCTCGATCTACATGGGCGCTCCGATGCGCTGGTACCGTCCCGCGGTAGGCGAGCGGATGGCGCGGTTGTACCACCGTCAGAGGGCGCGCTGGAGCGACGCGCGGGTGCATGAATCGCTGCGCTTCGACGGCGCCGCGCCAACGCTGCGCGCAGCGTTCAACCACAACAACAACCCGACCATGCCGCACAAGCAGCTGAAGGTCTTACGCTACGCCGAGCTGAAATGCCGAGACTGGCTGGACAAGGGCAAGCCGGTGCGGATGTGGCAGGCACCGTTCGTATTCGCGCTGGCCTTCCTCAAGGACTACGTGTTCCGGCTGGCCTTCATGGATGGATGGCGCGGCTTCATGATCGCGCAAACCGCCGCCAGCTACGCGCTGTACAAGCGCATGCGCTATTACGAGATGGTCAACAATCCGGAATCGGTGGCACGCGCCGCCGCCGTCCTGACCCGTCACCAGATAGACCGCTGACATGTCCCAGCCAGCTCCAAACAAGCACTACCTGCTGTACGGCTCCGAGCGTTACGCGCTGGCGATCCTGCGTCCGCTGCAGGAGGCGATCCGCGCCCGCGGCGGCGAGGCGGCATGGTTCTTCGACGGCCCAGGCGCCGAAGACATGGTCGAAGGCGAGCGCCTGCTGAGCGTGGCCGAGGTGCGGGCGTGGCAACCGATCGCGGTGATCACCTCCAGCAACGCGGTGCCGCACTTCTTCCCCGGCGTGAAGGTCGAAACGTTCCACGGCTTCGATGCCGGCAAGCCACGGCATATCTACGTCCGGGGTTTCTTTGATCTGTACTGCACGACCGGGCCGCGCGACACCGCCAAATTCAAGGAAATCGCGGACCGCGTCGGCCACTTCACGGTGACCGAGACCGGCTTTCCCAAGCTCGATCCCTTCATGAAGGAGATCACTGGCCCGCTGCCACCGGTGCACCAGCCACCGGTGATCCTGTACCACTCCACCTTCTCGCCATCATGGAGCGCGGCCGAAACGCTGTACGAGGAAGTGAAGCGCCTTTCGCGCGATGGCCGCTGGCGCTGGATCGTCACCTTCCATCCGAAGATGAATCCGGAGACCACCGCGAAGTTCAAGGCGCTGCAGAACGAGCACCTCACGTTCGCCGAGAACGACAACATCCTCGAACTGTTCCCGCAGGTCGACCTGATGTGCTCGGACACCTCCTCGGCGCTCAACGAATTCCTGCTCACCGGCAAGCCGGTGGTGACGTTCAAGAACCGCCGGCCGGGTCCCCAGCTGATCGATATCGACGAGCCGGCGCAGTTCGAACCGGCGATCGAACGCGCGCTGGCCCGCCCGCCGGAGCTGCTGCAGGCGATCCGGGCTTACGCGGACGCGATCCATCCGTACCGCGATGGCCGTTCCAGCGAGCGCGTGCTCGATGCGATCGATGCGTTCATCGCCGCCGGGGCCCGCAATCCGCGCCGCAAGCCGCTGAACCTGTGGCGCAAGCTGAAAATCCGCCGGCGTATCGGCTACTGGGGCCCGGCCTGAGCGCGTTGCCAACCGAACCTCCAGTCGCCTTGTGAACACCGCGCGCAGGCTAGAATCATTCATCTGCCCGCCAAGAGCCCGCCCGTGTCGCTGAGCCCCTATAGCCGTACCGAACAACTTCGCGCCGTGTGGCCCTGGTTGCCATTGTGGGCACTGGTGGCGCTGCTGGCGATCTTTTCGCACGGGCCGATGCCGCTTTATTCGACGCGCACGCTGGCGGTGGCCTGGGAGATGTGGAACCAGGGTCACTGGCTGGTGCCGCACATCAACGGCCAGCCGTACAGCGAAAAAGCACCGTTGCTGTTCTGGCTGATCCAGGCCGGCTGGTTCGTGTTCGGCGTCAACGACATCTGGCCGCGCGTACTCGAGGTACTGATCGGCGGCGCGCAGCTGGTGTTGATTTCGCTGCTGGCGCGGCGGCTGTTTCCGAGCCGCCCGTGGATGGCCAAGGCGACGCCGTGGATGCTGCTGGCGTTCGCCTATGCGTTCCTGTTCGGCCTGCAGATCATGTACGACGTGCTGCTGGCGACATGGACGCTGGCGGCCTTGCTGTGCCTGACCCCGAAGGTGCATCGCACCGAACCGCGCTGGCTGCTGTTCGGCTTATGCGTCGGACTGGGGCTGCTGACCAAGGGCCCGGTGATGCTGCTGCACGTGGTCTTCCCGTGGCTGCTCGGTCCGCTGTGGAACGACTGGGCGCGCCAGCATCGCGCCCGCTGGTACGGCCGTGGCGCGCTGGCGCTGCTGCTCGGTGGCGCGATGCTGCTGGCGTGGGCGATACCGGCCGGGTTCTCCGGTGGCGAGACATACCGCCAGCGGTTGTTCTTCACCCAGACTGCGGGCCGCGTGGTCGATAAATTCTCCGCAGGCAAGGATTTGCAGAACCATGCCGAACCGGTCTGGTTCTACCTGCTGTGGCTGCCGTTGCTGCTGTTTCCCTTCAGTGGCTGGCCGCGCATCTGGGTGGCCGTCGCCGGCTTGCGGCGGCCGCTGGAGCCGGGCCTGCGTTTTGCGCTGTCCTGGCTGATACCCGGCTTCATCGTGTTTTCGCTGATCAGCGGCAAGCAGCTGTATTACCCGCTGCCGGAACTCGGCGGCATCGCGCTGCTGATGGCTGGCGCGATCGCCGTGCTGCGCGAGCGCCGGCCGGCGCTGGCCAGCAACGGCTGGCTCGGCACCTGGCCGCTGGGCGTGGGCGGCATCGTGTTTGCCATCCTGCTGTTCGCGCTGCCGCTGCTGGTGGCCGGGAACCATCTGCATGGCGAATGGCCCGTTGCGGCTGCGCCGTACAGCCGCTACTTCAGCGTGGTTTTCCTGCTGACCGGTGGCCTGCTGCTATTGCGTGGCCGTGGTGAACTGCGTCGCCTGGCGGTAGCCGGACTCATCGGCGTGCTCGCCCTCAATACCTTGTTCACCCTGACCCTGTGGACGCGCTGGGACTTGCGTCCCGCCGCCCACATGCTCGGTGCCGCCGAGCGGGCGAACCATCCCATCGCTTATCTGGGCAACTACGAAGGCCAGTTCCACTTCGAGGGCCGCTTGACGCGACCCATCGCGGAGCTGTTCGGCGATCAGGCCGTGCAGGATTTTGCCCGGGCCCACCCGGATGGCGTGATCGTGACGCATCCGGAAAAGCTCGACGCCGATGCTTTGCGCTACGCGCTGCTGGTGCAGCCGTTCCGCTCGTCGTGGCTGGTGGTCTGGCAGGCCGTCTCGCTGGCCGACCTGTCCGCCGGCCACACCCCGCCGGAGCCGGCCCAGCCCACCCAGGTCTACCCGATCGGTGACCGGCGCTATCGCCCGCAACCGTGAATGCCGGCCTGATCGCCAACCTGCGCAAGCAATGCGACGGTCCACGCGATGGCGCGCTGCTGCGTTTCTCGCTGGGCAATGCGCTGCTCGCCGAAGGCGAAGCCGACATGGCGATCGACGAACTGCGCCGCGCCGTCGCCTTCGATCCAACCTACTCGGCGGCCTGGAAACTGCTGGGCAAAGCCTGCCTCGACGCCGGTCAGACGCAGGCCGCCGCCGAAGCCTGGCGCAGCGGCATCGCTGCTGCCGCCCAACGCGGCGACAAACAGGCGGAAAAGGAAATGGGCGTATTCCTGCGCCGGCTGGAAAAGACCTCGCCGTAGCGGAATGCGTCCCTAGCGATCGTACGGGCTGATCAGGCCGTCGGCCGAGTAGCGCTTGTACTGCCATTGGTACTGCGCGAAAGCCAGCTCGACGCAGTTCTGCACGCCTTGGTTGAGCGCACGGCAGGCGATACCGAGATCGGCGTCCGCCAACCCGGGCGGGGCCGGCAGCAAATGAATGCGATACCCGGTCCCTCGGGGCAGGCGCTCGGCAAACGCGAACAGCACGGTCGCCCCGGTGCGGGCGGCCAGCCGGGGCAGCAGCACCATGGTCAGCGCTTCGCGGCCGAAGAATGGCGCGAACTGCCCTTCGCCCGCACGCGGCTTCTGGTCCGGCAGGATGCCAACCGTGCCACCGGCGGCCAGTCGCTTGTACAAGATGCGCACACCGGCGCCATCGGCACGCACCTGCTCCGGCGCCAAGGCGCCGCGCACCTTGCGCAGCAAGCCCTCGATCGCGGCGATCCGTGGCGGCCGGTACAGGATCGCCATCGGTGTCCTGCGGCACAGCCAGTAATTCAGCAGTTCCCAGCAGCCCAGGTGCGGCGCCGCGATGATCACGCCCTTGCCTGCGTCCAACGCAGCATCCAGCAACGCCGCACCGCGCACCTCACGCACCAGTTCCAGCGCGCGTTCGGCGCCCGCGCCCCACACCTTGACGATCTCGCTGACCGACCTGCCGCTCTCGATCATTACCTCGCGCAACAGCGCCTCCTGCCCTGCCCCGTCCAGCTGCGGTCGCGCGATGCGCAGGTTCGCCGCCGTGTTGCGCACCATGCGGCCGCGCCGCCACAGCAGCAGCCTGCCCAGCCCGCTGCCGATACCGTGCAGCACACGCAGCGGCAGCAGCGCCAGCAGGCGCAGCAGGAGATAGAGCACATACATGTCGATTCGCATCCCTGCAGTTTACGGGAGCCGGCCGCGCGCACCGAGATCGCCTCGCCGGCCAGCCATCTTTCGCCGCCGCCGGTAGCACGATTAAGCTAGCCGCCTCGCCTCCGCCTTGCCGCCATGATTGCCCTGATTCAACGCGTACTGTCCGCCAGCGTCAGTGTCAGCGACGAAACCGTCGGCGCTATCGGCCCCGGCCTGCTGGCGTTGGTCGCGGTGCAGCCGGACGATGGCGAGACGCAGACCAGGCGCATGCTCGAGCGCCTGCTCGGCTATCGCGTGTTCGCCGACGACCACGGCAAGATGAATCGCTCGCTGACCGATACCGGCGGCGGCCTGCTGCTGGTCAGCCAGTTCACCTTGGCCGCCGACACCCGCTCCGGCATGCGCCCCAGCTTCACCAGCGCGGCGACACCGGAGCACGGCCGACGCTGGTTCGACCGCTTGCTGGAACTCGCACGCGTCTCACACCCGGGGGTGGAAACCGGACGCTTCGGTGCCCATATGGTGATCCAGCTGGTGAACGATGGCCCGGTGACTTTCTGGCTCGATACCGGTTGAGCAGGCACAGATGGAGCGGATGCAGCCTGCAGTCAGCAAAAACACTGCAAGGTCGCGATCTGGCGCGATTTTTGCGTGCCTCGCTTAAATTTTTTCTCACTTGAAAACTGGTCAAAAAAGCAGCACATCGCTATAATGTCCGGTTCTTGAACCCCGCGGCGGTCGGTTAATGAATAGCAAAGCTCCCCACGAGCAACAGTCTGAAATCAAGGCGCTCATCTCCAAAGGTCTGGAGCAGGGCTACCTGACGTACGCCGAAATCAACGACCACCTGCCCGACGACATCGTCGATCCGGAGCAGATCGAAGACATCATGGCGGTGCTCAAGGGCGTCGGCATCGAAGTGCACGACGCCGCGCCCGACACCGACACCATCGCCGACGGCGCGGCTCCGGGCAGCACCTCCGGCGACGACGACGCCGCCGCCGAAGAGGCCGTGGCGCTGCTGTCCGCCGTCGACGCCGAAGTCGGCCGCACCACCGACCCGGTGCGCATGTACATGCGCGAGATGGGCACGGTCGAGCTGCTTACCCGCGAGGGCGAAATCGCCATCGCCAAGCGCATCGAGGAAGGCCTCGGCCAGGTGCAGACCGCGCTGGCCAGCTTCCCGCTGACGATCGAACTGCTGCTGGAAGAATACGACCAGCACCTGGACGGCAAGCGCCGCCTCAGCGAAATCCTGGCCGGCTTCCTCGATCTGGAAGAAGCCGCCGACCTCGCCCGCAAGGAGAAGGAAGCCGCCGCACTGCTGCTGCCGGAACCGGATCCGAGCGACGAGACTGAAGCCGACGACGACGAGACCGCGACCGAGGAAGAGGAAGAAGCCGGCCCGACCGGTCCCGATCCGGAAGAGGTCAAGCGCCGCATGGAGCTGCTGCGCGACTACTACGGCAAGTTCCAGAAGGCCGCGCCGAAAGCCGCCAGCATCACCGACAAGAAGATCGTCAAGCTGCGCGACCAGATGGCGGAGGAGTTCCTCAAGCTCAAGCTGCCGTCCGCGCTGATCGACGGCTTCGTGCGCAAGCTGCGCGAAGTGGTCAACGACATCCGCCATCACGAGCGCGTGCTGATGGACATCTTCGTCAAGCAGGTGAAGATGCCCAAGGCCGAATTCATCAAGACCTTCCCCAGCAACGAGGGCAACCTCGAGTGGGTGGCCGAGCTCAGCCGCAAGCGCCAGAAGTGGTCGCCGAACATCAAGACCCACCGCGAGGCGATCGACGCCGAGCAGGAGAAGCTCGCCACCATCGAGCGCAAGCTGTTCCTGCCGCTGATCGACATCAAGGACATCAACCGCGCCATGGCCAGCGGTGAGGCCAAGGCCCGCCGCGCCAAGAAGGAAATGGTCGAGGCGAACCTGCGCCTGGTGATCTCGATCGCCAAGAAGTACACCAACCGCGGCCTGCAGTTCCTGGACCTGATCCAGGAGGGCAACATCGGCCTGATGAAGGCGGTCGACAAGTTCGAATACCGCCGCGGCTACAAGTTCTCGACCTACGCCACCTGGTGGATCCGCCAGGCGATCACCCGCTCGATCGCCGACCAGGCGCGCACCATCCGTATCCCGGTGCACATGATCGAGACGATCAACAAGCTCAACCGCATTTCCCGCCAGATGCTCCAGCAGTTCGGCCGCGAGGCCACGCCGGAAGAGCTGGCCAAGGAAATGGAGATGCCCGAGGACAAGATCCGCAAGGTGCTGAAGATCGCGAAGGAACCGATCTCGATGGAAACCCCGATCGGCGACGACGAGGATTCGCATCTGGGCGATTTCATCGAGGATGGCAACGCCAGCTCGCCTATCGATTCGGCGACCGAGACCGGCCTGATGGAAACCGTGCGCGACGTGCTCGCCGGCCTGACTCCGCGGGAAGCGAAGGTGCTGCGCATGCGCTTCGGCATCGACATGAACACCGACCACACGCTGGAAGAAGTCGGCAAGCAGTTCGATGTCACCCGCGAGCGTATCCGCCAGATCGAGGCCAAGGCCTTGCGCAAGCTGCGCCATCCGAGCCGTTCGGAACAGCTGCGTTCGTTCCTCGACGTCGAGTAACCACGACGTCAGTCACTACTGACGTCAGGATGAAACGAAGAAGCCCCGCGATGCGGGGCTTCTTCGTTTCACGGCGTCAACCCACGTCGTAGAAGAACTGCTCGTGCACGATCTTGCCGTCGCGCACGCGGTACACGCAGATCTCGCTCATGTTCATGCGGCCACGGCCCTTCATGGTCACGTCCATCGCCATCGCGACGCTGAACCAGTTGCCCGCAACCACCGGCTCGCTCACGCTGCCGCCGTGCACCGCCTCGATCATCGCATTGAACTGGCGACCCTTCTCATAGATCGCCGCCAGTCCCTTCACACTACCCAATGCACCCGGCGGCAAACCGTCCGGCTCGATGCTCACCGCATCCTCGGCATACAGCTCGCGCTGCGCGTCCTCGTACTTGCCTTCACGGCACAATTCGACCAATCGTTTTGCGATCGCTTCAATGTTCATGCGTGTTCTCCTGCTTCAGGGGGCCACAAGCCTACCGCCCGGACAACCGCACGCGCCACCGACTTTCGGCACCTCGCTCTCGTATGCAGCCGTCACGCTACGGTAAACTTGCGCTCTTGCGCGGGCCTATAGCTCAATGGTTAGAGCAGAGGACTCATAATCCTTTGGTTCCAGGTTCGAGTCCTGGTGGGCCCACCATGTATCGGCAGGTGATCGTGCGCGTTGGCCCTCCCAGCGATTGACGTCACGAAATACCGGCAATAAGTGTCGCTGGGAGTGGCGTCTTGACACTTTTGTCCTGCAAGTTACAGCCAAATACTGACACTTATTTTGTGCGACTTTAAGGAATTCGATCAGTTGGTAGGTCAAGTTGCGGAGTTGCGTCCGTTGGGATGCTTGGCCTTGAGACTGTTATCAGTCTGATCTGGTGGTGTGCCGTGGCAACAACGGTGTCGAGGCGTTGGTAGGAGGCCATTACACGGGAAATTCTGCGCCCAGCAACTTGTAAAGCTGGTCCAGTTCTCTTCGGCTTTTCTCGTCCTTGGGCTCGCGATCCGCACCGAAGATATCTGGGTAAAGACTCGGGGCGTCGACGGACACGGTAATTTTTTCTCTCATCCCGTCCGACATTTCAGTTGCGATCACAGATCGCACGGTGAAATAGCGCAACATGTTGTGAAGCGGGGAATCTGCTGTCTTGAATTTGCCATTCTTGAATGGTCCGCCGCTCACGCCGGCTCGTTGGATGAAGTTGGTCAGCGTTCCGGCGACACGAGAGATCGACTGGATATCACCCAGGGCATTGCCGGGATTGAAGTTCTCCGGCTTCCCAGCGAACTTCAACACTAGTCGGGCGTCCTCGCACCCATACACGCGTGCGATTGTCACCAGCACCACTGGGTGACCCGTGCTGATCCCAAGCTCCTGTGCTTTGGTGCAAAGTACTTCAGCCATTTTCAGACGCTTCCCTTCTGCAGTTTTGCTGTGCAGACCCTGGTCATTCGCGAACTGAAGGAACGCCAGGTACGCTGGGCCTGACTGCTCAGGATGGGCTCCGAACAAGTCGGTCGCATACGCCTCGACGAGGTCCCAAGGCTCGATCACACGCGCGTTCTTGAAGAAGGCGCCCATGGCATCCCAGTCACGCTGCGCCTCGGCGACAAACTCCTGAACAGAAAACTTGCTGCGTTGGTCGCTGGCCTTCTCCATCAGGGCAGGAAGGTAGGACACGCTGTTGTGTGGGAGGTCGAGCCCCTGAAGAACCTGGATCGACTCCTTGTGATGCTCGTCCTTGAAGCTCTGGGTCGGGAGATAGATCTTGATGTGGCCGATCGCACAAATGTCCAGGAAGTAGACGGTGGGCACCCTCAGCATCCATTGCTGCATGGCGGAAATGAATGCCTCGGCCTGGTCCCGAGGAACACTCACTTGCATCGTGATCTGATTGAACTGAGGCGCGGGCGGATTCATTGAATCTCCTTCTATTCAATTGTGCGGCTCCGGCAGAGGAGCATGTCTATTTGTGAGCGGGCACGCAGATCGTGCCCTGGTCAGTACCAGCGAGATGGTCAGGTGTCATGATGTTCAGTCATTGCCGGAATCTGCACTGTGCAGAAAATATCTGCTAAAGCAGCGAATATTTTGCACGTGATCAGGCTCTACGAAGCTTGCCCACTTTTGCCTCAATGCGTTGAATGCAGCGTTCAAGATTCTTTTTCACGTCATGCTCCCAAACCCTCATGACCGCCCAGTCATTGCAGCGCAGGAGCGTCGTGTGCCGGAGGTCGCGCGCCATGTTCCCAGCAATTTTTTCGCGCCAATAGGGCGCGAGCTTGTGCGACCACTGGTCGAACTTCCATCCGTGCCAGAAGTCGCCATCGATGAATATGGCGAGTCGAATCTTGGTGAAGACGACATCTGGCTTGCCCGCAAGCCATGCTGCATTCACTCGAAAGCGGTACCCGCGTCTGTGTAGTTCCTTCCTCACGGCAAGCTCCACTTTGGTGTCCCGGCTGCGGATCTGTGACATGGTCATACGCCGTTGTTCGGGCGTCATGTTGTCAGCCATCGCGATGCCCCAGCGCGGATTCCGAGTTCTGGCGGGGAAGTGAAGCCGCCACTTGTTCGAAAACACTCTTGACGTGGCGATCGATCTCCCCTGAAGCGATCGACTCGAATGACAAGAACGACGATAGTCGGAGGAAGCGCTTCTGCGCCTCTCGGATCAACTGGCGCCGAGTGAGATCAGAGTAGGTCTGCGATGCGGTCAGCAGTCCCGCCGCGATGGAGCCGGGCAAGCCTTCTATGCCGGCGAGCGACGGGCGCTCCATCAACTGAACCAGTTCGTCCTCTCCGAGCGCGCGCAGAAGCTCCGCCAACTGGGAAGCACCAGGTGATCGCGGCGCGAGGTGAAAGGCGCGCCACCAAAGACGCTGAAAGACGTTGCGGCGACCCGCAGCAAATCGTTCAAGCGGGGTTGCAGCATTGTCTGCCCCGCCAAATCGCCATCGGACGACGTCAGGCAGCAGGACGCAGGACAGAAATTCCCAGACGCCGCCTTTGATCGCTTCCGCAGGCGCCATGCGCATCTGCTGTGCCAGCACGATGGAAGCCTCGGCATCGAAGGCCGCAGCCTGCTGCTGGCTTGCTGAATTCGGATATCCGGCAGTCGCCGCCAACCGGAGGAGATCGCTGCGAAGCCTGCTTAGTGCCGCGACTGTCGCGCGGGCTCCTCCCGTCGGCGTGTATTCGCAAGCAGGATGTTCGACCGAGGCCGTGCCCGCGAGCGAAGGAATGGAGGCCGCGCGGGCTGCATCAGCCAGTTGGAGGGCAATGTGGTGTGGGAGCTGAGGAAAGAGTGTCACCATTCAGCTCCAGAACAACCTGAGCCGGCCCTGCAGATCGGTGCTGAAGTAATCGGACCTCTGATTTGCGGCGGCGGCCAAGCCCCGAATGCCGTCGCCGGGAAACAGCATCTGGATCATCACGTAGATGATCCTGCCACAGCTCCCTTCAGCGTAGTCGCCGTCGCACTCGATGAAATCCTCGTTTGCCAGCGCGCCAAGAATCAAAGCTTTGGCGGTGTCGAAATAGATCGCTGAGCGAATCGCCGATGCTTCGGCATTCGGAGATTCGCCTGAAACCGCATGCACTACTCGCGGGTGTGCAGCGTTGATGAGCAGGCGAACCGAGCCAAGAAAAGGCTGTTCCAAGGCATACACATTCCAGGAGAGTCGCCATGCCGCCTCTGGGTTTGCCCAATAGCCTTTGCTGAAGTCGACGATTTCCACGGGAAAGAACGAATGTGATGAATCCAGCTGAATCGTCTGTCTTTCCCGCAGCAGCACGGCGCCGGCATGTCGCGCCGAGAGTGGTGTACCGGAATCTTGTCGGATAGCCACCAAGACTGTGGTGTCAATATGCAGGGCTCCAGCAATGTCGCTGCCGGCAATGTCCCCAGACAGTTCGACAAGGCAGGCGTCGTCTCCGTCGGAAATTGGAATTCTGGCTAGCCCTCGGCGCAGCACGGTGCCGGGACTAGACCAGCTTGCCGCCGCCAGCAACGGAACAGTTTCGGCAAGGCCGCAGTCGGCCCGCAGACCGGCGGTATCGATGATGACCTCTCTGCGTAGCCGGAGAACAGAGCCGTAGTCGAAGCCGGACAGGACGGCAGGAAGATGCGACGGCGGCTCTGTCGATAGAACTTCCCACTCCCCTGCCGTGAGCCGGTGAGCAGCCGCTCGTTTGTAGGGGACGGCGGTTACGGTTTTCATCCTTGCACTCCAGCCTCCGCCTTGAGTGCAACGGAAATCATGGCATCGGGAGGAATGCTCACCGCGACGGCCCATGTGCCGCTATTGACGGGAATCTCGCAACTGACGGCGCCCGCCGCCACAATAGTGCCGGTCGGGTCCACCCACCTGATGACCCTTGGCTGTTGTGCGCCTTCAGGGGGGTCGCTCTCGAAGCCATCGGCAATGACCACCTTGGGCAACACAAAGACTCGGGCCGGTGTGCCGTCCGGACCAGACGTTTCAAAGCGGGCGACCATCACCGCGATGCCGTCGATCAATTCGATTGCCGGTTCACCGACAAACGAAACTTGCGGCGTTACTGCACCCTTGCGCCCCGTACCGGATCGTCCGCCGGCACCGGCGCCCTTGGACGTGGTCGGTCCATTCCGGGCTGCGCCTGCGGCATCAGGACTCAGCGATGGCACAAGCGCGCCGAGCATACGAGAGAAGCCAGCCACCGAATGTGCTCCCGCTCCCGACGCCTCGATTGTGTGCGGTGCCGCGAAAACCTCAACGGCTTCCTTCACTCTGCGCAGCGCCACCCGAATGTATGTCTTTTCGGACGCATCCAGAAGCAGATCGGGAATCCAGTCGTCATGGGTTGGCGGCTCGGCACGGGCGAACGCGGCATCTGCGTCAGCGTCGACCCGAAACACGCCTGCGTATTCGGCCAGTTCATAAGGGACCAGCGGTCCCTCCAGGTACTTCACCACGAAGTTTGGGGCACGCATCACAGCGATGTGCTGCAGCGGCCGCCGAAGGCCGCGCTGGTACAAGCCAGCACCGTCGTCGCGTTCGCCAGCGGCAGGTTGCGAACCCATTAGGGCAGAAGGCTGTCGAACGAGAGCAAGATGACCTAGCAGCTTCTTGGGCCGCTGCGATTCGATGGACTCCAGCACTGCACCACCGGATGGTGCTTTAGCGTACGCCGTCGCAAAAGCGCGTGCCAATAGCGCCAATTCTGGATCTTCGTGCACCGTTGGCAGCGGCAGCTCGCGACCCTCGCAGCGGACGCTGAACGACATGGTGGGAATGTGGCCGGGACCGTCGATGAGCTTTGGCCAGAAGTAGTCCATGATCGCGCGGCCCATTTGACTCAGTACCTGTTGAGGTGCAGCGCCTTCGAAGTCGGGTGCGAGAACGTAGACGGTGGTGCCGCATGCATCCGGGCTGCGCTGGACGCCACCGAGCAGCAACGCCAGCGCGTCGGCTTCGGCACCCAGTATTGGGTCAACGACCCCGTCCTGTGCCAACCGCCCCCACCAGTGCCGGCCGGTGAAGCGCTGGCCTTCAGAGCCTTGAGACTCGAACTGCGGCCCCAATGCAGCAGCCATGAATCTCGACTCGATGCCGCGTCCGTTGCTGAAGCGAGTGTGGACGCAGATGGTTTTCAGCGAGCTGGCGAGGAAGTACGCCGCCTTGCCAAAACCGTAGGTGCCGCCTGCGTATGCGCGGTTCGGCGGCCGCCCGATGTAGCGCATGAAATCTACGAAATTGGTCGACTCGCTTGGCTGCGGGACAACATTGCCACGGGTCGGGCCGCAGAGTCCGCGGGTGCCGAAATCGCTGACGGCGATTACGGGAAAGTCGCCATCCGCAAGGAGGCGGGCTTGAACATCGACGGCGAACGGTACGCTCCCAAATACCCGGGCCGCCAGTGTTCGACGTATGTCCCGGTCGAGCAGGTATCCATCGATTTGGAACTGGACACCGCCTGCGGGTGCGATTCGTGCGTCCCAGCTGTTCTGAACTGCTTCGCGAACTAGAAGTGTGAAGCGATCTGCGCGAGGGCGCCCGAGTTGGTTCGACACGCCCTCGGCAGCGGCACCGCCCGTCGCAGAAAACAGCTCAGACTGCAGGTTCAGCGGCACCGCCATCGCGGACTCCTGCAAGCGCCGCGTGGAGGCTATCCAGTATTTCCAGGTGCAGTGGTGCAGACGGGGACGCGGCAAGGTCGATCGTGTAGTGGATGTCTGACACCCCGGCTGCAAGTCCAGTGGGAGAGAAAGATGTCCCGGTCAGCCGCGGAAACGACGCAGCCACTTCGTAGACTCGACTGTCGATGACGTCGATTCGAATCTGCTGATAGTGGGCATCATCGCGCAGGTCGTATCCGACTTGCGACAGGCGGCCCAGCAAGTCGCGCCGATCAACACCTGTGTCCAGAACCGACTGAATCAGGTCCGGCACGGTGGCGCCGGATGCGCCGTTCAGCTCCAAGCGCATGGCGCTCAGATACAGCCGGGCATCGCGGGGCGGTTCCAACTGCGTAAGGCCGTGAACGCGGAACTTCCATTCGTCGCGTCGCGTTGTGGTTTTGACCTCTAAAGCGCAGCCCTCTACTGTGAAGTCATGTCGAGCGCCATATGGCCCCTGCCAAGCCGACGTTCCCTGGGCGCTCTTTGCTGCGATGCGCACCAAGTGCCACAGTTCGCCAAACAACCCGCACAGGGCTTCTGTGGACAGAACGTTCGACGCCTCACGGTCCAACAATTCGCGCCAACGCTGAAGCGTCTGATGGCACGCCCGCAGCGGCTGGATCGCGTGACCGCGCAGCAGGCCAAGTACCTCTTCAGCGAGATGAGTAAAGACGCCGTTGAGATGTGCCTTTTGGCACGCGAGGTCGAGGTACTGCCGCTGCCCGGTATCGTCGACCAACGGCCGAGTAGTGAGATGTACGCCACCGCTGCGCCGGTCGTGCGCGGCAGGAAAGTCTGCGGCGACAGGAACCAGCACATGCCGAAGACCCAATGCATCGAGCGCCAGCAGCACCGCTCCGTCAGAGGTGGTTAGCGTCGTGTCGAAAACGCGGAACTCCCCGTGCGTTGGGCTACCGGTGCTTAATTCCAGCTGGCGCCATCCTTCACCAGTGGTCCAGGCGACTCCGCTCGTCATTCGTCAGTCTCTGCCATATCTTCGAGATCGTCGATGTCAATCTGCTCGCTGTCGACATCCGGAAGCTCGACAGTCATATAGTTCTGCGGCGTCAGATCGTTTTGCGGCACGTCGGGGAATACGAGTGCAAGGCCTATAACGTGTTGGACGGCGCCGAGTAGTGCACGCTGGGTGCTTCCTTGACGCGGCACCGAATCCTTGCTGATTGGATAGAGCAGCAGCAAGCCCCTGTCCGGGGCGGCTTTCTCACGGAGGTCGCGCAACTCATCACGATCCTTGCCGCGCAGCTCAGACGCGGATCGCGGCACGTCGATCGCAACGTCGGTCTCCGACATCAAGGCCTTGATGTCGACAACCTGCGGGCCTCTTTTCCGCAGTGAACGTGCACGGTTGACCAGAGGCACTTCGGCGTCCAGTCCGAAGTCGATCGTGCCGAGTGCTGGTACCGGCGCGGCTCGTGTGACAACGGCAACCGTCCAGAGGGCGATATGCCCTCGCTGATTCTGGTCGCGGATGTAGCTCTGCAGTAGCCCGTTCGGCATCTCGCTGTTGCCTGGATCGATGGCGTACTCGTTCAAGAACTGAAGCACTTGGCTCGACGGGACATCGAAGAAGACCTTGTGCGGCTTGTCCGTTACCGTTGCGGGTTGAATGCCAGCTACTCGCATGCGCGCAATCAGATCGCGTGCTGCCTTGAGGTTTTGATCCAGCCAACCCTGGTCTTCGTGGCGGAAGACAATCGTCTGCACCTCTCGCGCATTGAAAGCCATCTTGGCCTGCACCGCGTGCTGCATTTTAAGTTTGGCCGTGATGGCCAGCGCCGGGTGCTGGCGGATGCGAACGGCAAACTCCATGGGAGTCACATCGCCGTTCTTGTAGCGGGAGATGTCCTGACGAATCTCGCGTTCGACGCTAGCCAGGTCGTAGAAATAGTCGCGCAGATCTTCCGTCATCCATACGCGGGCAAGATCGCCGTAGCCCGGCCTGTAGCCAAACCAACGCCCCATCTGCAGCAGAGTGTCATAAGCAGACGCCGATCGGACAAAGAAGCTGACCGTCAACCCTTCCAGCGTCAGTCCGCGTGAAAGCACGTTCCCGCCGATTACGATATAGATGCGGCCGTTTCCATCGGCATCCGGCTGATAGTCCACGCGGTCGAGGGTGGGACTGCTGCCATTTTCGACCTTCGACTCGGTCCGTTTGAGTACCGTCGTCATATGCGCGCTTAGGTCGGCGAATGCAACCGGTTCCAGGTTCAGCATCTCGGAAGGGAGCTCTGCCTGCTCGCGCAGCCAAAGTGCTTCCAGCTCAGCCATCAAAGCTGCGTCGCCCTTCTGGATCAGTTTCAGCACGGTCCCCTGAAATGCATCAACGGCGCACTTGGCATTTCGATGCGCCGCCGCGTATTGGGTCGTATGGATGAGCATCGTGGCGTGCTTGCCACGCTGCCCACGCACTTGGCGAGCGGCGACGGCCATCCAGAAATACAGCATTGCTTCGCGTAGCGTTGCGGTGATTTCCGGAGTGAACGTGAATCGAGCGTCTCTGCTTGGCGGCTTCAACTGCGTGCCTTCGTGGTCGGGCACCAGCCGAATGACATTCAGGCCGTCCACCGGCTCTTCGTTTTCGTCGACGGGCGCACGCCCGAAGATTTGCTCCGCACCGAAGTATCCATTCCCGCGCGGTAGATCGACAATGAAGTCCCTGGGGTAGAGGTCCTCCGGCAGTGAAGGATCAATGAAGAGGTTGGCGAAGGGAGTAGCCGTGTAGCCTACATAGGCTGCTTTAGGGAGATCCTTCAGCAGCTTCACAATCAGCTCGTTGATCTTGGTTCGCTCGTCCGGCTTTGGATGCGAGTTGGGGCTGGCCTGGTCGGCTTCATCATCAATGATCAGGACAGGACAAGCGCGAAGAACTTCGGGCCGTGCACCCGTAAGCCATTTGTGCAGGCGCTTGAGCCGGCCGCTGTTTTTCTTAACGACGCCCAGCACCTTCGTGGAATGCTTTTCGGTAAGAAAGGAGTTGACGTTGGTATTGGCAGCGAAATCGTCCTGAACATCGGTCACGGTGATCCAATGCTCCAGGTTGGCAGCAATAAGATCGTCGTCGATGCGTAGCTGTGTCTGGTAGCGCAGGACGTTGTTCATCCCTGACAGCACGATGATGAACCGGTAGCCGACATCGGCAGCCTTGGCAATAACCGCAGTGAAGCTTGCCGTCTTGCCACTCTGCACGTGCCCAAGTACAAGCCCCCGCGTCCGGATCTGCGCCTTGCCGGGTGGATCGAGCAGCGACACCACTCGGGTCGACGCTTCGTCGATATCCTTGATCGCTGCCGGGTCCCAACCCTTCTCCTTCAGGTGCTTCTCGTAGGAGTGCCACAGCTTGTCCGACGGATCTGGACCGAGATACCACGGATCGAAATGCTTGTTGTAGATACTGCCCGGCTCCTTCATCGTCCATACGCGACGGCTGGCATCACGGTACTTCTGCAAGGCCTGCTCGACCAACGCTTGGGGCAGCAGCGTTGACAGGCGTGCGGCAGCCTCCTCGGGAGTCCGCCCGGCTCGCACCGAATCGAGGATTTGTTCAGCCAATTGGCCGACCTGATCATTAGTTCCATCGCTTAGCGACATGCATCCCCCTGGTTGAAACTTTTGTTTTCAGAGATCGAGAATGAACTCTGCGACGGCTTTTGTGACACTTGGGCAGACTGCATTGGCAAGCTGCTGCTGCTTGTGCATCAGGCCGCCGTCAGTGCCCGATGCCGTCCCTGCAAAGCGGAACCAGTCGGGAAAACTCTGCAGCCGTGCTGCTTCGCGAAGCGAAAGTCCTCGGTGCTGTGATGGATGGATGATCATGCTCTTGCGATAGTGGCCAATGGTTATTGCGGGTTCGCTCCAAGCCAGCCGCCTGTAAATGTTGCTGTGCGTGCGTTCCACATCGGCATAGTTGGTCATCAAGTCGCGCACCGCCTGCCAGTTCTGCCCTTGGCCAATGCCCTTGTAGCGCTCAATGACGTAGTCGGCGTGCCTTGAGGTGACGTGATCCCAGATGACGCCTTTGGGCGCGCCCGTGCGCATGGCTCGAAGGAAGGCGTTCTGCTGCAGGCGTGCTGAATCGTCTTGGTAGGGGCGTTCAGCCAAGTCGTCTCCGTTGCCGAGCTTGGGCAGGTCCGCGATTGCATCACGAACCGTCACAAAGGCCTTGCCTGTACCTGGGCCGTGGGTCGGTCTGGGAAAAGGTCCCCACTTGCCGAAGTCCTCCGGCGAATAGCCGACATCCTTGTGAATACCGAGTAGGAAAAACCGATTGCGATTCTGCGGGGCTCCATACCAAACAGCGTCCAGCAGCTTCGGAAACACGAGATACCCCATGTCCGCAAGCCGTTCCAGAACGTGCGCGGCAACGCTGAGGTCCGAGTCGGCCTCATCCCTGGGCGTCCAAAGGATTCCTTGAACGTTCTCCATCAGCAGCACTTTGGGTGCCATGTGAGACACGCAGTCTAGGAAGGCATCTACCAGACGATTGTTGGGATTGGAACTCGACCAGCTGTTTCGGTTTGCGCTAGAGAAACCCTGGCACGGCGGCCCGCCGATCAACACGTCAACGTCGCCACGTTCTTTAGCCATAGCTCCAAGCCGTGTTCTGACTTTGTCGGAACAAAGGTCCATCGGGGCATACTCTGCCGGCGTCGTATCGGCTCGGGTCAACCCGGCTTCTTCCATGAAGGCATGGTTCTGTTTCAGTGTCTGGGTGTAGATCGGATGGATCTCGGCTGATCCGGCAATACGGTAGCCGCGACCGCCCGACGCCTTTGCACTGAGGAAGCCAAGCCCCATGCCGCCGGCTCCCGCAAACAGCTCTACGATATTCAGCGTCTTCTTTTCAGCCGTCAGACGGTGTTTGAGCCGTGCAGGCCGATCGGGCAGTTGCAAATGCTGATTGGCTGCTTTGGCGTCGTGCCCAGCGGCGATCTTGCGGTTCGCCCGTACCAGTATGCCAAGCGTTGCTGATTTTTCTGATGTATCAGAGATGCGTGTGGGCGCTGCAACCACTGATCGCGTCCGCTTCGCCTTGCGGACTGCCAGCCTAACCCAGCGCGTCCATGCAAGCAGCTGCGCAAGCTTCTTGATCCCGTCTTCTAATTCCAGCGAGGTCATGCCGACAAGGATGCCGCGCTGATATCCCTTGATGCCGCCAATCGATAATGCGAAGCAAGTCAGGTCCGCAACGCCTCCAAAATCTACTTTGCCCAGATTGGCGGCGTAGCACTCGGAGTCGCCCGCAGGCTTACTTAGATTGACCTGCTGCCAACTCGCCGTTTCCACCCGATCCTTGGGGGGAGATGAACGGATACCGTCGCGAGCTCGTGCAAACTCAACCCGGCGGGTAGGATCGACTTCTACAACATAGTGCAGCCCGTTGCGGCCGCTTGCTTCCAAGCGTTCTACGAACTGTGCCGTGGCCACCGTGCGGAAGCTGCATACGACGACACCGCTGCGCACTTTTGCCTGTTCAAGGAGAGCCATGGCTGTATCTGCGCGCGAGGATTCCCCACCCAAATCCAGCTCCTGCTCGGCCGTAAGCACATCCCCGTTGAGGCGGTAAAGTCTCATGTGCTGTGCGCTGTTTTTTTTGCTTTGGGTGCGCAGGTGGCCCGCCACCTCTTCGAGGATCCAGATCGGTCCCAGATCGGCCGTCGCCGAACCAGCCCCCGCTAGCATCTGCGGTTCGAATGTGTGCGACGCAGTTGGCTCCGGCAAGTCAAACGTCACTGCACTCATGCTCCAGCCATCCGACGGGAGCGGGTAACAACCGCCGCTGGAAAGTGAAGAGGCAGTTGGTCCAAGGCAGGGAAACTGCTGACCCACGCGGCCTGCAGTTGCTCTGCGAATGGGCGCATAGGTACCAATATGGCTGGCGTATCAAGGTCTGGTTCTCGCGTTAGCAGACTCACTTCGCCGCGCTCGATGTCAACGAGAAGGCGCCGGTCTCCGAGCAAAGGCCAACTGGTATTGCGGCACAGGGAAAACAGGCTCGTCGAAGCGGTAGCCAGTGTCCCGACGCTGATGCCCATCACCCTGACCAGATGTCGCACCACCAGTAGCGCCAGCGCATCCCCAGGAGCAAAACATGGCGTATAGCCATTCAATCCAGAGAGCGGCGGCAGGACCTGGCGCCAGTGGCGCAGCGTCTGATCCGATAAATGCGCTACCTGAGCGACTTGTTGTGGGGTGAGCTTTAGCATGACCCTATTGTATTCCGCAATTATCTTGTTGTTAACAACAAGATAAACGGTTGCCGAGAATCTATACGCTGCGAAGCTTCAATCTGGAGGTTAGCGCTCGGCACTTTGGCTAGGGCATGACGGGCAGCGGTTTTTCGTCTTCGTACTTCACGGCAAAGATCCGCAGCAGAAACAAGCCGATGGTGATGAAGCAGCCGACGGTTTGCCCCAGCCTCATATCGCTGGCTGAGCTTGTGTTCATGCCAAACAGAACCAGCACGCCGAGAAGAAATAGGAGGACGATCGATGCCGACGTCATGACCTTGTCCCGCCAAAAGGGAGCGAACGACGGCTTCTTTCCCTTTTTGATGGCATTGCCGACCGCAAGAATTAGCTTGGCAGGCGCCAGCGCAGCAATCATCCCGTACCCAACACCCAAGATCATGACCACGCCGAAGGCGAGCGCGATCATGATGAGGATCATTGCGTCGCCGAGCGAGAGGCCGTCCGGCACGATCCGTTCCGACAGGCAGTAGCAAAACAGTATCCACACGCCCACCGCCAAGATGGCTTTCTGCGCGAGCGAGGCCAGGTCCTTGAGTCGGTCGAGCGTTTCCTTGTCGGGTAACTTCACAGGTATCTCCCAGTCGGAACCCCGCAATTGGTATCGGCCGCCCACAGACGATCTTTACGGGCCGGATGCACGGTTTTCAGCTTGATGAAGGTGCCGCAGCCCTGCCCGCGTCGCACCTGGAAACAGCACGCCGCACCCTGGGAGGCACGATGGGAACTCGTGCTAAATTGACAGGGGCCTTTGCAGCTTGCGGGTGAGGAGCCCGTCGCCGTGCGGCAAAACTATGCTTTTCCTCAGCGGCCAAACTATGGTTAACCGCACAGCGCGGTTATTTGTGCGCCAGATCGATTACGGCTTGATGATCGCTCATATGCTTAACTTCCCCATCGCGCCGTCACGTCGACGCGCGAACCGGTTACGGCGCGAACTCGCGAGATGAATTGCCCGGTATCGATATAGCCTCGCGCGACGGAACACGCCGACGACGTTGGAAGATCCCGACCGCACGAGCACATCCAGTTCGGTCTTCGCAACAGCGGTCGCTGGATTCCGTGGCTTATCCAAGATCAAGACAAGAAGATCGAAATAGCCAGCGGCGATTCCGCCACGCAAGTTCAGATATGGCGTCCGGTTGTTGAATGGAGATTTCGCCATCACCCCGGTCTTCGGCGTAGTCATGCACAATTGGTGCAATCTCGGTTTCGCCGCGAGCGTGTGAGACAGCCCCTATGGATCGTCTGGATGCCATGAAAGTCTTCGTCGCGACGCTGGACGAAGGAAGTCTTACCGGGGCCGGCCGGAAGACCGGCCGTTCCATAGCCGCGGTAAGTCGCGCCATCGCATTTCTTGAAGCCCGGGTGGGGGTGCCCTTGCTGCACCGGACTACACGGTCGATCAAGTTGAGCGAGGCGGGGGAGCGCTATGCCGTCGCGTGCCGGAAGCTGCTGGTGGAGCTGGAGGAGGCCGAGCGCAGCGCGGCCGGTGAGCGCTCCGTTCCCCGCGGCACACTGACTATCTCCGCCACTGTGTTCGCCGGAGCGGAGATCCTGCGGCCCATCGTCGACGCCTTCATGGACGAGTATCCCACCGTCAACGTGCGACTGTACCTGCTGGAGCGGCAGGTCAACCTGGTCGACGAGGGCATGGACCTGGCCTTGCGCATCACGCATCTGTCGGACTCCTCACTCGTGGCGCACAGGATCGGCGAGGTTCGCAGAGTGGTGGTGGCATCGCCGCGCTACCTGACGACCCATCCACGCATCGCCGAGCCAGCCGACCTGGGCAAACACCAGGTTATCGCCATGGACCACATGGGCCCGACCTCGTGGAGCTTTCCACCGCTTGAGGGATCGTCAGTGCCTCGATCCATTTCGATCACGCCTCGACTAGTCATCAATAACGTGCGTGCCGCTATTGCGTCGGCGGTGGAAGGTCATGGCGTGACCCGTCTGCTTGCCTATCACGTGGCACCGGAAATCAGGCAGGGTTTGCTCCAGGTCGTGCTGGCCGATGCGGAGCCGGCGCCCTTTCCCGTGCATATCATTTCTCCGTACGGGCGCCTCTCCGTGCCCAAGGTCCGTGCGTTTGTCGACTTCGCGCTTCCGCGCCTGCGCTCTCGCTTCGCGTCCCTGGCCAAGGAAGCAGCGACCCCGCCGGCCAAGGCGATTACAACGCGGCGCGCAAAAGTGTTTACCGCATAGCGGGGATTCGCTTATCGGCTGTGCACCCGTAGATTGATCGCGTCGGCAACGCAGGCTTATCTGCATCGCGCCGGACACCTCCATCATCTACGAGTGAATCAGAGAATGAACAGTCAACAGAAAGTGGCCGTGATTACCGGCGCATCGCAAGGTATCGGCGCAGGCCTCGTGAAGGCATTTGTCGACCGCAACTACCGGGTCATCGCCAATTCCCGTTCCATCAAGCCGTCCAGCGATCCCCATGTGATCGCCGTGCCTGGCGACATCGCCGACCGCGGCGTAGCCGAACGTGTCATTGCCGAAGCAATGTCGCGCTTCGGTCGTATCGATACGCTGGTCAACAATGCGGGCATCTTTATCGCCAAGCCGTTCACCGCGTATACGAAAGAAGACTACAGCGGCGTTCTGTCGGTCAATCTCGACGGCTTCTTCCACATCACCCAGCTCGCCATCGCCGAAATGGAAAAGCAAGGCAGCGGCCACGTGGTCAACATGACTGCGAGCCTGGTCGACAACGCGATCGAGGGCGTGCCGTCAGTGCTGGCCGCACTTACCAAGGGCGGCCTGAACGCGGCGACCAAGTCGCTGGCCATCGAATACGCCAAACGCGGGATCCGCGTAAACGCAGTAGCTCCGGGCATCATGAAAACGCCAATGCACGCGCCCGAAGCGTACGACGCGCTGGGCAGCATGCATCCGGTGGGACGCATGGGCGAAATTTCCGATATTGCCGAGGCGGTGATCTATCTCGATTCGGCCACCTTCGTCACGGGCGAGATTCTCCATGTCGACGGTGGTCAAAGCGCCGGCCATTAAAGCGCAACGGGATCTTGTTCTCATGAATTATTCCAAGGCGATATCCCGCCGAGAGGAGGTGCACGATGGCTAGTGGATACTGGGTCATGACATTTCGTTCGATTTCGGACCAGGCCGGCGTCGACAGATACGCGGCCGCCGCGGGGCCGGTCATCCGGGCTCAAGGTGGCCGGGTTCTAGCGGCCGGTGTGCCAACTTACACTTACGAGGCCGGCACGCTACAGCGCGTAGCCATCGTCGAGTTCAGCAGTCTCGAAGCAGCTGACGCCGCGTATCGCAGCCCCGAGTATCAGGCGGCGGTGCAGCACCTCGTGGGCGCAGCCGAACGTGACGTTCGCCTCGTTGAAGGTGCATAAGGCGAAGATTGCCCTTCGCTATTCCGTAATCGCACGGCAAAAGGGCGCCTTTCACCGTATTGTCCGCTGTCGAAAAGGTGTCGATGCATGCCACAGCGGGAACGAAGCGGAGCGCACTATGGGCGCCCCGCTCCGAGGCACGATTACTTTTTGCCGTGTGCCGCTTGCTCAATGAGCTTAGCGACAGCTCCCGGCTTCGAGACATAGATGGCATGGCTGCCAGGAACTTCTACGACCGTAGCGCAACCAAGAACTTGGTGCCTAGTCTTTACTCAATCTCCTTGAGGGTGGAACCCACCCGGTGGAATGAGCTGATTGAATCGCAAGCACCGAAAGGGAAAAATGCCAGGCCCTCTGTTTAGCATCAAACACTCCGATGGGCGCGACATGTCTGGCCGCTCACTTGTCGATACCATGAGCACATGCTTTGGACAGGGGTTCCCATGACGAAAACGAGCGCTCCAGCGACCGACGCACTGCAAGTTCTTCAGGTTCGATGGGTATTCGGCAGCGTTACGGCGGCATTGCGGCAACAGCTCGTGGGGTTCTGGTTGCAGGAAGGCGCGCTGACGAGTGCGGACGAAGCGTGGCGCCGCTCGTGGGAGGTCGCGTGTGTTCTTCAGGAAGGAGACGGCGGTCGCATCGCCGGTGTCTGCACGGTCGCGGTCCACATGGACGAGCATGAACGATCTTACGGCTTTGTCCGCATATTCATTCGTACGGGCAGCCGCGCGGTCGGCTTGAATGTTCGCCTGATGGAACGAATGATCGAGGGCTTCACGGCGCTCGCACGTGAACCTGGCGCGCCGCACCGCCTGGTCGCCACCATCGAGAACCGCAAGCTCGAGCGCCGGGCCGCGCAGAGAATTCTTGCACGGTTGGGCTTTGTGCATGTTGGAACAGCGCCGAATGGCGAGCTCGTCATGCAGCGTGGCCTGACGTAACTCTGTCGGTGAAAGCTGGGCATTGGCGGCAGTGAGCGGTGGTGATCCGGCTTCCTGCCATCTGCAACCAACCCGCTGAGCTCAGGTAGACGAGTCCAACGCCAGATGGAAGGGCAACGCGCCGACAATTCCTGCCAGCGCGACGCCAGTCCTGAGTGTTTTTCCTCTAGCATCCAGGGCAACATCATCAGCGAAACGCGGGTCGCACCGTAGAGCAGCGCACACTTGCAGCTGGCGTCGCCACGCTCAGCCACCAACCATTTGACCCGAGGAGCTTGCGGGTGAATTTTTCAACATCTCGAGAAAAGCCCAGCCGTGCAGAAGCGGTGCGCGATACGCGTGACCGTGATGTGTTCGGCATCTTGCTGGTGTTGTATTCGCTGATCCTCTACCCGATTTTGCGCGCAGACCGCTACTACAACGACGATCTGAAGCGGGCGCTGGTCGGTCGTGCCGGCTGGGACTCCAATGGACGGCCGCTGACCACCCTGGTCATGCGCATGCTGCAGGGCTACGACCATGCGATGGTCGATATTTCGCCGCTGCCCCAGATCGGCGCCATCGCTCTGTTGGCCTGGGTCGGTGTGCTGATGGCGCGCAGATATTCGATCGGCTCGTCGTGGATGGCGGCGCTCGCGGCATTTCCGCTGGGAGCGCAACCGTTTTATCTGGAGAATCTTTCCTTCAAATTCGATGCGCTGAGCATGAGCCTTGCCATGCTCCTTGCCGTACTCCCGATGCTTCAGCTAAGTGATGGCCGGCGTGCTTGGTGGCTCGGTGTGCTGGCTCTCTGGGGAAGCCTTTGCTTCTATCAGCCGGCAATCAATGCCTACCTGGTGTTCGTGCTGGTCGAATGGGTATGCCTGCAGCTCCAACGGGAGCAGCCATCCCAGCTGACGAGGAAATTCATCGGGCGTTTCATGCAGTTCGGCATGGCCATGCTGCTTTACTACTTGCTCGTCGGCATTCATGTCAGCGGCTGGGTGAAGCACGCATCGGAGAGAATTCACGGATGGCGTGAGTTGCCGCTGCTGCTGACCAATTTTGTCGATTTCTACGGATACGTCGGAGCCAGTTTCAACGGGCATTGGTGGATGTATTTCGGTCCCTTGCTGGCTGTACTCGCCCTGTTTCCGGTCGTGGTCGGCATACGCTATGCGCTCGCCTTCCGCGCCGCGCAGCCGGCACCTGTCACGGTACTGCTTGGCCTTGCAGCCCTGTTCGTCCCGCTGGCCGCGCTGGTCGCGGCGCTCGGCCCGATGTTGCTGCTGCACAAGCCCGAAATCGGGCCGCGCGTATTGATGGGGCTTGGCGCCCTGCTGGCCGGAGCGCTGGTCGTGATGCAAGCGGCGTTGCACCAATGGCATGGCTCACGCAAATGGGCGGTTGCAGCGGCCTGCATGTTATCCCTGGGGATGTGCATTCTGGCCAGCGCTTACGGCAATGCGGCGACTGCCCAGAAGGATTACGAAGGCCGCATAGCCGGCAGATTGGCCGACGATCTCGCCCAGCTGAAGGCCAGCCGCGGGGTTCATGCCTTTGTGCTGGACGGTACGGCGGGTTACTCGCCGGTCACGGCGCACGTGATCGAACAGCTGCCGCTGGTTCGCGATCTGGTGCCGCAATACCTCACTTCGGACCATAGTTTTCAGGCACCGGACTTTCTTGCGTTCTACATCTCGGACATGACCAATCTGCAGGCACACGATGTAGCCGCCCCATCGCTCCTGCCGTCTTTGCACGCACGCACTTGCCTGATGCCAGCCGATATCGTCACCGCCCACTACCGCCTTTACGTCCTCGGCGACACCGCTGTGGTTCGGCTGCTGGCCCCCGGGGGGTCGCCCGAATGTATCGACGGAAAAGGGGATTGAAGAACAACCGTGAACACGGGCCATCGATGCGTGGAGTAGATTTCTCCAGGGCGCACTGACCAGCCTCGAGCTACCTATCGGGTCGGAAAGCCCGGCAAACGCCGCTCGAAGCCCCTATGCATCATCATGCCCAGATCGGAGTCCGCGCCGCACGCACGGCGCGAGCAACATTTCAACAAGCCTTGTGGGGACAAACTTTTGACCGCCGCCGAGAGTTCCGTACGACCATCGCTGATCTCCGTCGTCATGCCCGCTTATAACGAGGAAGATACTCTCGATCTCACGTTTCAGCGGCTGGAGCAGACCTTCGCCGGCACACCCTACGAATGGGAGCTCGTTCTTGTAAACGACGGCAGCGGGGACCATACCCTGCGGAAGGCCACCAGCTATCGGCCAACGACGTTTCGCATGGTCGTCGTGGATTTATCGCGACGCTTCGGCAAAGAGGCCGCCCTGAGCGCCGGCTTGCGCGCAGCCTCGGGCGATGCGGTGATTCCGCTTGATGCCGACTTACAGGATCCGCCGGAATTGCTGCTGGAAATGATCGCCCGCTGGGAGAACGGCGCCGAAGTGGTGGTTGCAAAGCGCTCGAACAGAATCTCGGACTCGTGGGGAAAGCGAGTCTCGGCCATGCTGTTCTATCGCACCTTCAACATGATCTCGGACATTCACATCCCGGAGAATGTGGGCGACTTCCGATTGATGGACCGGGCGGTCGTGAATGCCATCAACGACCTTCCCGAGAACCGGCGCTTCATGAAGGGACTGTTCGCCTGGGCCGGATTTCGTACCGAGGAAATGGAATACGTGCGTCCCCCGCGCGCAGCAGGACAGACCAAATTCAACGGCTTCCGGCTGGTGAGTCTGGCGGTCGAGGGCGTCACCTCGTTCTCGACGGCACCGCTCCGTCTGGTGACCTATGTGGGCGGCGGCGTGGCGATAGCGGCGATTCTCTACGGCGCATTTATCGTCATACGCACCCTGGTGTTCGGGATCGACCTGCCCGGTTTCGCTTCGGTGGTATCTCTCATCGCCTTTCTGTCCGGCATCCAGTTGCTGGGTCTCGGCGTGGTCGGCGAGTACGTCGGGCGAACTTATATCGAATCGAAATCGCGCCCTCCCTATGTCATTCGCAAGGTGTACCGATCCGATGCCGACTGACGGCCGCTCGCTCATGAGGCGCTACTTGCGGACCTTCTGGACCAGCAAGCTGACGAGCCACGGTATCGGAAGGCAGCTGGCCTTCTACTTCGTCGTCGGGATCACTCAACTTGTCATCGACTGGCTATGCTTTGTCATGCTGACCGCTTGGGGCATGCCGGTGGCTCCGGCAAACGTGATCGCGAGAGTCTTCGCTGCGGTGCTCGGGTTTACCGCGAACGGCACGGTTACCTTCAAGTCCAGGCTCCGACCCACCCATCTCGCTCGCTTCGTGGCGACGTGGATTCCCCTGACACTGGCGAACACGATAGTGATCTGGGCACTCGAGTCGGTTGGCGGGCTTCATCTCGCCTGGATTATCAAGCCGCTCGTCGATGCCTTGACCGCTGTCGCAGGATTCCTGGTGGCAAGACACTGGATTTTCCAGGCTCACCGGAAGCACCCTGAAGACGCGACGGATGGAAATTCCCCCGCAACAAAAGCCTGAAGCCAGTCGCGACCGGCGCGCGATTGGAGCCAGGGCCGATCGCATGCAAGCAGGAAATTCCAGACATTTCGATGGATGTCGTCAGTGTCGACGACCTCCACCCGACTTCGAGTAGCCATTCGCCTTTGAGTCAAACCGTCGCCGGTCCGCGGGGCACCGAAGGCCTCAGTGCAGCACTTTGAATGCGTGCGTCCACTCGTTGTGCAAGAGGCCAGGGATGCACCAGAGCATGCACAGCGGTTCGATCGCACGCGCCGCCTCGACACGGCCCATGTCCTCCGTATCCCAGCCAAGTTGATCCAGCAGCGCGCGTACGCTGGTCTTGGCTGCGTCGTCGTTGCCGCAGATGAACATGCCGGGACGCCCGTCTTTGAATACGGGGTTCACCATGCGCGCATTTCCAACCGAGCTGAATGCCTTGACGAAACGGGCTTGCGGGGCACGGCGCTGCAAGCGTTCCATCAACGAATCGTCCAGCGTGGTGAAGTAGCGCAGCACTCCGTGCTCGGGCGGCAAGTCCGCAATCGGGTTGCATGTATCCACGACCACCTTGCCCGCCAGGTTGGCGGTGCCGACGAGACTGACGACTTGCTCCGCCGCGCTGCCTTTGACGGCCAGAACGATCACTTCTCCGAAGCCAGCCGCCTCGTCAAAGCTCTTCACCGCGATTCCAGACTGATCGGCTGCCCACGTGGACAGCTTGGCTGGGTCGCGTGTGCCCACCACCACTTCGTGACCATGCTTGCGCAGACCGGCGGCCAGCGTCTGCGCCACAATTCCCGAACCCAATACACCAATCTTCATTGTCGTCTCCCTGAGTAGAGCGCTGCCCCCTTTTTGCGGATAGTAGAGTCAACGCCGTGAACTGCGCCGGGGCATAAGCGCAGAACGTGCTGCTTGGCGCTCAACCTTGTGTGAGTTTGACCGACCCATCCTTCCTGGTCGCTGGACAGCCTCAACTCAACTCATGGCTCACTACGCGATTCTTGCCGGCTCGTTTGGCTTCATACAAGGCGGCGTCGGCGGCGTCCAGGAGCGGGGCGTAGGATTCGCCGCGGCTTGGCACCGCCGTCGCCGCGCCGACGCTGACGGTGACGCACATCCCACTGGACGCATCAGGCAAAATCGAAAGGCCGCGGACGTTTGCGCAGATCTGATCGGCAACGCGCTTAGCACCTGCCTGCGATGTTGACGGCAGCACCATGGCAAACTCTTCGCCGCCGTATCGGGCCGCGAGGTCGGCCGGGCGATGCGCGCATTGTTGCATCACCTTGGCGACCTGCTTCAACACTTCGTCCCCGGCGAGGTGGCCGCAGGTGTCGTTGTACAGCTTGAAGTCGTCGACGTCGATCATGAGGATCGAGAAGTCTTCGCGATCGCGAACGGCGCGACGCCACTCGGCTTCCAGGTACGCGTCCAGATTGCGGCGATTGCTGAGCCCAGTGAGACCGTCGACGTCGCTCAGCCGACGCAACGCCTCGTTTATCTGCATCAGTTGCTGCTGGTTTTCGCGCAACGCGCGGTAGGCCGCGTCGCGCTGCAGCTGATTAATGTAGGCCCGCGAGTGATGACGGATGCGCGCGATCAGTTCGATGTTCTCCGGGAGCTTGACCAGGTAGTCGACGGCGCCGGTCGCGAACGCCAGGCTCTTTACGGCGGCGTCTTCCTTGCTGGACAGCACGATGATCGGAACATGCCGGAGCGCCGGATGCATCTGGTAGACATGGATCAGGGTCATGCCGTCGACGTCGGGCATGACCAGGTCCTGCATGATCACCGTGGGCCTCAGCGCCGCGGCCATGGCGACGGCTTCGCCGCCGACGCCGCAGTAGTGGAATTCGATATCCGGTTCGTTCGCGACCGCCCGGCGAACGGCTTCGCCGATGATGGCCTGGTCATCGACCAGGAATACGACAATCCGGCCGTCGTTCACGGATGTCTCGACGGTTGCAGGGAGAGCGATTGAACCTGGCGAGATCATTTGGGCATGCTCCTCGAGTTGACTGCAAAGACGTCCTGCAGCCTGGACGCGATCTTTTCGATCGGCAGGATGTCGACCGCAGCGCCGAGCTCGGCGGCGGCCTTCGGCATTCCGTAAACGGCGCTGCTCGCCTGGTCCTGGGCGATCGTGTGGTGACCCTTCAAACGCAACGCCTTGAGACCGGCGGCGCCGTCGCGTCCCATGCCAGTGAGCAGCACGCCGATCGCCTGTCCCGGCCACGACGCGTTGATGCTTTCAAAGAACACATCGACCGAGGGACAATAGGAAAGGTCAGCCGGTTCACGGGTGTAGCCCAGGCAGCCATCGGCGTTGACAACCAGGTGCTCGTGGGCGCACGCCAACAACACCGTTCCCGCCGTCGGGCAGTCGCCCGGCCGCGCCAGGCGAACCGGCCAGGTGGACGAGCGGCTGAGCCAATCCGCCATGCCTTGGGTGAACTGCTCGTCGATGTGTTGGATCACCACGATCGCTGCCGGGAACGTCGCCGGCAACGCCCCCAGTACTTTCGCCACGGCAGGCGGCCCCCCCGCCGAAGCACCGATCGCCACCAGCCGATTTGCGGTCGGTGGGCGGCCGGCGGGTTTACGTGCCGTCTTGTTCGGCCGGTCGCCGATCAACCGGCCGATCATGTCGATTTTTGAGAGCAGTGGCGCGGCGTTGTCCGCGCCATCGCCCAGCACCGGCATGTCGGTGGCGTCGATAGCACCGTGGCCCACAGCCTCGAACACCAGCGGCGCGTTGTCCCTGACGCTGGCGGTCACGATCAGCACGGCGCAGGGCGTGTTGGCCATGATCTGCCGAGTGGCCTCGACTCCGTCCATGCCGGGCATCAGCAGATCCATCAGCACCAGGTCGGGCCGGTTCTCGGCGCAGCGCGCAACGGCTTCATTCCCGTCTGTCGCCGACCACAGGATCGTGTGCTCGGGCCGCTGCGCCAACGCGCGCCGCAACGCTTCCAGCGCCATGGCAAGGTCATTGACGATGCCGATCTTCATGCCGTCGCCTCACCGATGAGGTCGACCACCGCCTGCAGCAAGGCGTCCTCGTGGAAACTGCTCTTGGTCAGGTAGAAGTCGGCGCCGGCATCCAGCCCGCGGCGCCGATCCTCTTCGCGGTCCTTGTACGACACCACCATGACCGGCACATCACGCAAGCGGGTGTCATTCTTGATGAGGCCGACCAGCTCGATGCCGTCCATGCGCGGCATGTCGATGTCGGTGACGACGAGATCGAACTGACCCAGGCGCACCGCGTTCCATCCGTCCACGCCGTCGACCGCGACCTCGACGGCGTAACCGCCGTTCTCGATCAGCTTGCGTTGCAGCTCACGCACGGTAAGCGAGTCGTCCACCACCAGAACTCGTTTGCGCGCCACCTCTGCGACACCCTCGTCGTAGCGCACGCTGGCCAGATGCCCGGTCGATACCAGCCGTTCGACCGACTGGATCAGATCGTCCACATCGACGATGAGCAGCGGCGATCCATCGTCGAGCAACGCGCCAGCGCTGATGTCCTTGATCTTGCCCAGACGCGGGTCCAGCGGCTGCACGACCAGCTCGAACACCCCGTGGAAGCGATCCACCGCCAACCCGTACTCGTGGCTGCGATTGCGGTCGCCGACCACGATGACCGACAGCTCCTCAGGTGCGGTTTTCGACTCGGTACCTTCCAGCACCTGCTGGGCAGCAACCAGGCCGATCTGGCGGCCGCTCAACTGGAAGTGTTGGCGACCCTCCAGCAGTTCCACTTCGGTTCGCGGCACCGTCGCCGTACAGACAATGTGGGCCAATGGGAACGCATAGGGTTCGCCTCCAATCTCGGTGACCAGGGCCTTCACGACCGAAGTTGTCAGCGGCAGATGCAACCGGAAGCGTGAACCCTGTCCGGCCTGGGACGACAAGCCCACGCTTCCACGCAACTGTTTGACCATGTTCTGCACGGCGTCCAGTCCGACGCCCCGGCCGGAGATCTCCGACACGGTGTCCTTGACCGTAAAGCCGGGCAGGAACAGGAACTCCAGCAGCTCGGCCTCAGCGAAGCGTTGCGCGGTCTGCTCGTCGGCCAGGCCGCGCGCGACGATCGCCCGCCGTACGCGCTCGATGGCGATGCCCTGGCCATCGTCGGAGACGCTGATCTCCAGCAGGCCGGCGATGTGGTGTGCCTCGATACACACATGGCCTTCGGCGGGCTTGCCGGCCGCGATCCGTTCCAGTGGTGTTTCGATGCCGTGATCGACGGCGTTGCGCAGCAGGTGGGTGAGCGGCGCCTTCAGCTTTTCCAGCACGTCGCGATCGACCTGGGCCGTCTCGCCGATGATTTCGAGGTGCGCCTCCTTGCCCAGCTCGCGCGCCAGATCCCGCACCATTCGCCGGAATTCCTGGGTGCCGTCGGCGAACGGCCGCATGCGGCTGGCCAGGGCTTCGTCGTAGAGTCGGTGCGCAACGCTTGCGTAGCGCCGATCGAACATATCGAGCTGCGTCATCCGGTCGGCGAGGACCCGCTGGCATTCGTCGATCTTGCCGCGGGCTTCCACCAAAATTTCCGTGGTGATCGGGTCGGCCGAGTGCGCCGACCAGGACTGGTTGAGACGGTCGAGCGCGGTTGCAGCGTCGCGCTGAAGCTGCTTGAGCTGCATCAACGAGCGAATGAAAGGCTCGAGCCAACGCGACTGGACCAGCGATTCGCCTGCCAGTCCAAGCATGCGGTTGAGATTGCTCGCAGTGACCCGCAGCACGCGTTCCGCGACTTCATCGACAGCGGCGCCTGCGGCATCGGCCGGGGACGAAGCCCTGGGTGCAGTCGCTCCCTGCGTGTCGGTGCCGGCAGCCAACGCGTCCGCCAGTGCGGCCCGAAACTCTTCCGCTTCCGGCGACATCTCCTGTGTCCATCGCGCCGCGTCCTCCGTGGGCGTACCGGCGATGCGGCCGAGCAGATCGACGCCGCGCAGCAGCACATCGATCACATCGTGGCGCAGCGTCAGGCGCCCTTGCTGGGCTTCGACCAGACAGTCCTCCATCGCATGGGCGACGACGACGGCGGCCACCAGCCCGACGATGCGCGCCGCGCCTTTCAGGGAGTGCGCGGCGCGCATACAGGCTTCGAGTTCGGCGACGGAAGTGGGCACACGCTCCAGCGCGAGCAACCCGTCCGTCAGGACTTGTCCCTGCCCCTCCGTTTCCATGCGGAACAGATCATGCATCGAATAGTCGCTGAGGTTGCCTGTGCTCATCCCAGCCTCCGTCCCAGTGCGTGGAACAGCAACTCGGCATCGAGCAACCCCACCGTGTGATCACGCCAGGGCAGCAGGTCCGTAGTGAAACTGGCCACCGATTTGGCGACCGTGGCCGGCACGCTGCGCAAGCTGTCCGGATCGAAACGGTGGCTGCCGTGCACCTCGTCGGCCTCGAAGGCCAGGCGATGGCCTTGCATCGCCACTACCACCAGCCGTCGGCTCAACACGCTTTGACGAGCGCGCACCGGGCTGGCGGGCGTGCTGGACTGGAACAGCTGCTCCAAGGCGAGGCAAATCGTCAGTTGTCCTCGCACGTTCACAAGGCCACGCATCACACCCTCGCGTCGATGCGGCAACGTGTGAATCGCCCTTGTTTCCACGACTTCGTCGACCACCGATGAGGGCAATCCGAGCCACTCCGGGCCCAAACGAAAGATGAACGTCGACCGGGTGAGCAACTCCCGGCTCGCCGCTGTCTGTGCGACTTGCTTTGTCGCCTCACGTAGCTCGGCATCGTCGAGGCCACGATCGAGCAACTCGGCGACGAGAGAGGCAACGCTGCGTGCCGGTCGCGGGCTGGTCATGTCAGCTCGCCGCCTCGCCACAGCGCCGTGCGCGCAGACGCATTCGCTGGCCACCGGCTACATCGCCCTTGGCCTCCAGCAGCGATGCCAGATGCACCAGGGACTCCAAGTGATCGGGTTGCAAATACAGCGCCTTGCGGAAATGGTCTTCCGCGCGTGCGCGGTGCCCGGTCGCGCCGTGGATCAAACCCAGCAAATAAAGCGCCTGCGCCGATGGGCCGTGCGTGTTGAGATGCGCCTCGCCAGCCGCGGCCGCGTCGGCAAAGCGGCCGGCGTCGGCGAGTCGTTGCGCTTGCTCGAGATCGGATTCGACCACGGGCGGCGGGACTGCCGTCGTCGCGCGCTGCACCGCGCGCTTGGGCACGGCGGGCGCTGCCGCCTTCGAGCGTGCCGCTGCCGATCGCGCTGGTGGCAACGCATGCGGTACCGGCTGACTCGGCGGCCTTGTCTCGGGCTTACGAAACGCGAACGCCATCGGCATCTGAGCCGAGGCGAAGCCCAGGTTCAACATCAGACCTGTTTCGGCAGGGCCGACAAAGACCACCCCTTCGGCGCGCAGCAAACCCGACAACACGCCGACGGCGCGAACCTGGGTGTCTTCGTCGAAATAGATCAGCAGGTTCCGGCAAAAGATGGCGTCGTAAACCGCTTCGCCCTTCAGCACATCGAGAGCGAGGACGTTGCCCCATTCAAAGCGCACATGCTTGCGCACCGCCTCCGACAGCTGCCACTTGCCCGCGATGGATTCAAAATGACGCTCCCGGAATTCCAGGTCGTGGCCGCGGAACGAGTTGCTGCCGTACAGTCCGCGCCTCGCCTTGGCGAGCGCCTGTTCGCTGATATCGATGGCATCCACGCGCAGGCGCGCCGCGGGAAACCCCGCATCCAGCAAGGCCATCGCCATCGAGTAGGGCTCCTCCCCCGAACAGCAGGGCAGGCTCAGCAACCGCAGCTGGATGCTGTTGGGCTGCGCGGCGAGCCAATGGCCATCGAACACCCGGGCCAGCGCCGCGAACGCGTCGCGATCGCGGAAGAACCAGGTTTCCGGCACGATCACGGCTTCGATGAGCTCCTGCTGCTCGATCGCCGAGGCTCGTACGAAGTTCCAATACCCGGCAATGTCATGCAGCGCGCAGACCGCCATGCGGGTTTTGACCGCCCGCTCGACCACTGTTGGCCCGACGGTCGCCGAATCCAGCCCCATCGTTTCCTTGAGCCACACTTTGAAGTCGGTCCAAGGCATCAGCTGACGACCGGCTGATTGAACAGGAGATCGCGCACCCCGTCCGGGAGCAGTTGATCGATCTGCACCCACTGCACGATGCCGCGCGAATCCGTAGCGATCCGGCCCAGGTACGGCGCACCGTCGCTGCGCACACCGCTGGGTACGAACTCGGCGGGGTCGCGCACCAGCGTTTCCGACACGTTCTCCGCGATCAGCCCGAGCTGCGATGGGTCGCTGTCATCGATCGGGTACTCCACCACGATGATCCGTGTGCTGTGTCGCGGCTGTGCCGGCCGGCCGAGCGCCAATTGGCTCAAGTCGATCAGCGGCACCGGGGTGCCGTGATAGTCGAAGGCACCGGCCACCGCCACGGGCGCGCCCGGGATGGCCTTGGGAACCACCAGCGGCAGCACAGCGGCGACCTTCGCCGCCTCGATCGCGTAACGATCCTCCCCCAGTTGGAATAGAAGGAACAGCATGCCGTCGCTCTCTCTGTGCGGCTTCACCCCGGCGATGTCCGGACCGTTATTGCTTCCCCTACGCCTGCAGCTTGAACTTCGAGACACCGTCGCGCAGCCCCGAGCTGACCTGGTGCAGCTCGCCGACCGCCTGGTTCGACTGTCGCAAGGCATCGACCGTCTGCTGCGCGGCTTCGCTCAGTTGCGCCAGCGCCTGGGTGATTTGTTCAGCACCGGTGGCTTGCGCCTGCACGCCTTCATTGACGGACTCGAAGCGCGGCACCATCGCCTGCACGTGCTGTATCACTTGCGACAGTTGTTCGCCGACCCGGCGCACGTCGTTGGTGCCGCGACGGATCTCTTCGGAGAACTTGTCCATGCCCATGACGCCGGCCGACACCGCTGACTGGATCTCGCGCACCATCTGCTCGATGTCGAGCGTCGACACCGCGGTCTGGTCGGCCAGACGACGGATTTCGGTGGCCACCACCGAAAAGCCGCGACCGTATTCGCCGGCTTTCTCTGCTTCGATCGCGGCGTTGAGCGAGAGCAGATTAGTCTGGTCGGCCACCTTGGTGATGGCGGTGACGACTTGGCTGATATTGCCGGCCTTCTCGGTGAGGACGGCGAGCTTGGCGTTGATCGATGCGGTGGCTTCCATGACTCGGCTCATGGTCTCTTCCATCTGCACCAGCCCGGACTGGCCGTCGCTGGCGAGTGCGGCGGTCTGTTCCGCACCGGACGCTACCGCACTCATCGTGCGGACCAGCTCTTTGGAGGTGGCCGAGATTTCGCGCGAAGTCGCGCCGATCTCGGTGGTCGTGGCGGCAATCTCGGTGGCGGTGGCCTGCTGCTCGCGCAGCGTCGCGGCGATCTCGTTGATCGACGAATTGACCTGAATGCCGGAGGTCTGGACCTGCCCCACCAACGCCGACAAGTCGTTGCCCATGCGGTCGTAGCCCTGCGCCAGCACCCCGAATTCGTCCGTGCGCGCCAACGCCAGCCGCCCGCTGAAGTCGCCCTTGGCCATCACTTCCACGGCCCGACCGAGCAGGTGCAGCGGCTGGCTGATGGCCTTGAGCAGGTAAAAGCCGGTCAGAACCGCCAGCACGAGCGCGCCGAAGAGAGTCACCCAGATCACCCGGATGCCGGTTTCCGCGGCTGCCGCTGTCTTGGCGATACCTTCCGTGACGGCAAAGGCATCGCTGTGGTTGGTGTCTTCGATCCGCACGATGATCGCGTTGGCCTGCTCGAATGCCGGATCCATGCGAAGCCGCAGGAATTCGCGGGCCGCGTCGCTACGTGTTCTGCTCAGCCGAATCGCCTCGGGCAGCGCGGCGAGGTACAACGCGCTGGCTCGCTTCAATGCCTCGAAGTCCTTGCGCTCCTCGGCCGTGAAAATGGTCGCCTCGTAGCGGCCAAGCTCTGCATCGAAGGTGGCGCCGTTGGTGCGCAGCTGCTCCTCGATCCGGGTCATCGCGGCGTCGTCGGCGGCCAGCATGTGCGCTCGCAGCAACGACTGATTCGCCGCCCATTCGAATTGCAGCTGGTCGGCGGCATACATCCCCGGAAGAGCGTCTCGTTGCAGGATGCCCCCGTCCGCTTCAATACGAAGCAGCCGCTGGATGGCAATACCACCCATCAGCAGCATCACTGCGAGGATCACGGCAAAGCTCAGAAGAATCCGCTGGCGGATCGTAATGTTCATAGCTAGGCTCCCGGATTTCCCCGACCCCGGCGCCCTGCTTAACACATTATCCCGCTCAACGCATTAGATGTTTTGGATGGGCTCATCCTGCTGGCCGTGGCTTCCATGCGACGACGTTTGCGCGCGTAATATCTCCCGGTTCATGGACGGTACCCGTGAACACTTTCCACGACGGTGCCGGAAATAGGGTTCGGACCCGACCAATACCTGCTCTGGGTTGTGAAAACGGACGTCCCACGGGGCTGCAGGCCGCCCGATCAACTCAGCGAGGGCTCTCCTCTCATGCCAGCAATGGCCCAACTCCTCGAGCAGCGCATACTCCTCGCGACGCAACAATCGGCGCCGGGGAGTGTGCTGCGTGACCCTATCGAAAATGACCCATCGACAGCGCCGAAGGTCAAAGAGGCCGCCGCCGAAGCACAGCAATTGGCGCTGAAGATGGGGCGCGTCGGGAGGGGAAGCTGCCATTACCTCTGGGAGCAGCAAGCAAGGATTCTGATCGAGCGCCATGGCATCGCATGGTTCTCTCCCCTATCGATGAATCCAGGGATGAAATTCGACTAAAGATCGAGCGCGACACCAGCGTATTCAGAGGCGTCTTCATAATGATCGAGCACGCAGGGGAATAGATCGATGGGCACATCTGCCTGGGTACTGACGCTCTTCATCGCATGGGCACTCTTCCTGCTCGTGCTCATGGAGGCCATCCGCTCTTACCTGGTCCTCTCCGGGCGCGCCAGGTCCAATGAATTCAGGCCGGATAACGCGAACCAGTCTCTGTTTCTGCAACGGCTGGCGCGCGCGCACGCCAACTGCATCGAGAGCCTACCCATCATGGGGGGCCTTCTTCTCGTCGCGATCGCCACCAGCCGTACCGGGGTCACCGATGCGCTGGCCCCATGGCTTCTGCTTGCCCGTGTCGCCCAATCGGTCATCCATCTCGCTTCATTGAGCGTACTCGCGGTCAACGCTCGTTTCTTCTTCTTCGCGGTGCAAATGGTGATCGCGGTCTATTGGACGTGGGCTCTGCTTGTGCGGTAATTCGTGCGTTCACTGCATGCGCCATGACTACTCCATGTGTCGCCAAGTTTCAGACGCAGGGTGGGTGGAGCTCCGGTGCACGATGCGGATGCATCATCCTAGCGCGCCTGCTGCCGATGCGATCAGAACCAACCCGGCAAGAACGACGATCGCCCCGATGGCTCGAGCGACGCGCCCACTGGCCGGTGCAAGACGTTCGACGGTGATGGCTGCCGTCACGGCAGCCATCACACGCAGGTCCATGACCCCGATAACCAGAAGAATCGCCGTCAGGCCGACGCAGCAGTAGCCGCAGTGGAGGCCTAGGCGAATACCGTGTCGCCACGCCGTGCCGGCATTCGCCGGCAACGTTCGGCTACCCCTCGGTGCCTCCCGGCAACAGGCAAGGTGATGTGCCTTCCACGCCGTGAACTGGAGCGCGCCGGCGATCAGGACAACCACACCGATCGCGATCGGAACGGCTTGCGCCAGCGCCGGCAGCTGCATCTCGAGCGCCGCCAGTGTGGCGCCCAGCGCAAAGGCGGCCATGCCGAACGCGGTCCAGACGAAGAAATAACCCGCGCCCACGAGCACGGTCAGACTAGCCAGTCGCGTCTCGCCTATCCTGCCGACAGCCTGGCGATAGCGCCACAGCATGGGCAGCAGGGACGGCAGCATCATCGCCACCATCATCACCACCCACATGCCGAGGAACGATGACGCTACGCCGGGCCACGTCTGTCCGCACATCCGCATCCACGCCATCGACATGGTCCAGCCGCCGGGCATCGGCATCCCGCCCATCGCCGACATGGACGTGCACCAGGCGATCGTCACCGCCGCGCTGACGGCAAAGATCAGCGCCGAGACACCAAGAAACATCGGATGGGAAGCGCGCTCGGAAGCCATCGGTCGTGCCGTCTCCATATCCTCGGTTGTGCCGCCGCGATTTCGCTCAGCCCTTGTTGTATTCGTCGTGGCGACGGAACCAGGTGCCCGACTCGTTGCGCCCCCGGGGGGCGCGGTCGAGCCACTGGTACATGCCCCAGAGCCCGTCCACTCCGCGCGAATAAGTGGAATAGGTGTGATAGACCACGCCGTCTTCGAGCACGAACGCACTCAGGCCCGGCCGCTCGCGCGTGTACGCCGCCACGTCGGTTCCGGTGGTGGCCGCAATCTCGGCGACAGGGCCCTCGCCACGTTTCGTCAGCGAGTCGCCGATCCCGCTTTCCGCCCATGCCGGCTCGCGCCGGTAGTTGTATTCGATGGCTCCGATGCGCTGTTGCTCTCCGGTGAACGAAGCATGGAAGTCGAAGTTGAAATCGCTGCCCAGCGAGGACGCCCAGGGAAACGTCCATCCCATCCGCTGCTCGTACGCTTGCAGCATCGCCAGCGGCGCCCGCGACACCGCCATCAGCGTGACGTCATGGTTCGCCAGATGAACGACTGAACCGTCGAACCCGTCGGCGATGGCCGAGCAGGACGGACAGCCTGCCTTGTAGTCGGGCCCGAACATGAAGTGGTAGATGAGGAGCTGCGAGCGCCCCTGGAAGAGGTCGGCCAGCGAGGCGCTGCCTTCGGCCGTCTCGAATCGATAATCCTTGTCGATCCTCACCCACGGCAGCTCCTGCCGCCGCCGCGCCAGCTCGTCGCTTTGCCGCGTCAGCGCTTTCTCCGCCTCCAGCAGGTCAAGCCGCGCCGCCAGCCATGCCTCTCGAGTCCCGGTCATGTGCGTCGTCATCGTTCTTCTCCTTTATGTCGTGCCGTTCGCACCGTCTTTCGACAGGGTGCGCACTGGTTGATGGTCGTGAGATAGATTAGGGCTGGATATCCAACGGCGAGAGTGACAAATGTGGCGGGATTCAACAGGACTCGCTGAGACGGGCTCGCGCCGATGGACTCGCTGATCACAGCCGCGGCGCGCGCGCTGGCGGCCGGTGATCCGTTCGGCGCATTGAACCGGGTTGCCTTGCGCAACGACGCACCTGCGCTGGCGCTTCGAGGCATCGCGATGGCGCAGCTCGGCGATCTGGTTCGGGCGAAGGCGCTCATGCGCAGCGCAGCGCGCGCCTTCGGCTCGAAAGAGCCCATGGCCCGCGCGCGGTGTATCGTCGCCGAGGCCGAGATCGCGCTGGTCTCGCGCGACCTGGGCTGGCCGGCGAAGGCGCTCGACGCCGCGCGGGTGACGCTGGAAGCGCATGGCGATAGTGTGAACGCCGCGCATGCGCGCTATCTCGAAGTCCGACATCTGCTCTTGATCGGGCACCTCGACGAGGCCGAGCACAGGCTCGCCGAGCGCGATCCCCCGCACCTCCCGCCCGCGTTGCAGGCAGCCCGCGAACTGCTCGTCGCGGGAATCGCGATGCGCCGCCTGCGGACGAAGGAGGCGCGCGATGCGCTCGCCAATGCCGGGCGCGCCGCGCGCCAAGCCGGGATCCCTGCACTGACGTCGGAGGTCGAAAACGCATCGCTGGTCCTGAACACGCCTTCTGCTCGCCTGATGGTCCGTGGCAAGGAGCGGCTCCTGCTGCTCGAGGAAGTCGAGGCGTTATTGGCATCGAAGGCGCTTGTCGTGGACGCGTGCCGTCATGTCGTGCGCGACGCAGGCACAGTGATCCCGCTGGCACGACGCCCGGTATTGTTCGCGCTTGCGCGCATGCTGGGCGAAGCGTGGCCCGGCGACGTATCGAGGGACACGCTGGTCGCACGGGCGTTCCGGGCGAAGCGCGCCGACGAATCGCATCGCGCGCGGTTGCGCGTCGAAGTCGGGCGGCTACGCGCCATGCTGAGCCCGCTGGCCGATGTGAGCGCGACCAAGCATGGGTTCGCACTGGTGCCGCACCGTGCACGCGAGGTCGCGGTATTGATGCGGCCCGTCGAAGAGAAGCACGCGGCGGTGCTGGCCTTTCTGGCTGATGGCGAGTGGTGGTCGAGTTCGGCTCTGGCACTGGCGCTTGGAACCAGCCAGCGTACCGTGCAGCGCGCACTCGACGCACTGGCGGAGGCAGGCAAGGTACAGTCGTTGGGTCACGCGCGGGCTCGCCGCTGGATGACTCCGCCCGTGCTGGGATTCACGACGACCTTGTTACTCCCCACGCCGTTCCCTGGTGAGTAGGATGGAAACATGAAACGATCAGCAGCCAAGATTCTCCGTGAATATGGGCCTTTCCCGGGTGTCAAAAACGTCGGTGGAGTCACCTTTGACGGCCAGCAAGTCTGGTTTGCCGCCGGAGACGCGCTGAAGGCCTTCGACCCGGCCAGCGGCAAGACGCTGCGCTCTATCGATGTGGCCGCGCATGCTGGGACGGCCTTCGATGGCCAGCACCTGTTTCAGATAGCCGAGGATCGCATCCAGAAGATCGATCCGGAGACCGGCCGCGTGCTCGCCACGATCCCGGCACCCGGTGGCGGCGGCGACTCGGGGCTCGCATGGGCCGAAGGAACACTCTGGGTGGGGCAGCATCGGGGACGGAAGATCCATCAAATCGATCCCGAAACAGGGGCGGTTCTTCGCTCCATCGAGAGCAACCGCTTCGTCACCGGAGTCACCTGGGTCGACGGAGAGCTGTGGCATGGCGTCTGGGAAAATGACGTGAGCGAGCTGCGGCATATCGATCCGCTGACGGGAGCGGTCCTGGAGAAACTCGAGATGCCACCTGGAGTCGGCGTGTCGGGGCTCGAATCCGACGGCGGCGATCAGTTCTTCTGCGGAGACGGCGGCGGCGGAAAGGTGAGAGCCGTCCGCCGACCCAGACGAGCCCCCAGCTCCCGGATTCCTGTCGACGCCACGAGCAAGTAATCGAAGCGTTCGGACCCGGACGATTCGAAATATCGGTTGGGCCTTTCCCGGGCCGGGGTCATGGTGGCCCTGCCCTGGCAACCGAGCAGCCAGGATTTCAGGTCGGTAAGATGTTCCTCTTCGCGGCCTCGCGCTATGGAGCCACTTCAGAGGAAGAAAGTTGTGGCGAGTGATGTGGCGGGTATGAGTAGTCTGTTCGAAATTGCTTTTGACCCCCCGCCTAGAGGAAGCCGCCGATCTGCGGAATCCGTCTACGCGCAGTTGCGCGCCGCCATTCTCGATGGCCGGTTGGTTCCCGGGTCCAGACTCCCGGGGGAGCGTCAGTCGGCTGTCTTTTTCGGTGTATCGAGAAACACGGTTGCCCGGGCTTATGCGAAGCTGGCGATCGAGGGGTTGATACAGTCCCGGCAAGGATCGGGAACCTATGTGGCGCCGAAGCAAAGCCGGCCGCCGCGCGAACGCCTGCCGACACAGCAGACGCCCGATCCACGTCTGAATTCACTATGGTCGCGGCCGGAGCTTGCCCGCACACTTAACTTCTGGCACGACAGTCAGCGTGCAAAGGCCTCAAAGGCGGCCGCATCCCTGGATTTTCGGCCCGCATTGGTCGATCCGCGATTATTCCCCTTCGACATATTTCGTCGGGTCAGTGCCAAGCAGCTCCGGCGCATGGAATTAAAGCCGCCTGCGTTCAAGAGTCCGCAGGGCAATCAAGGGCATTTCCCTCTGAGGGCGGCGATCGCGACGCACATCGCCATCTCGCGTGCGCTCGTGTGCGAGCCCGACGATGTGCTGGTTACCGCCGGCGCACAGCAGGCTTTCGATATTCTCGCCCGTGTACTGGTAACCCCCGGGGTTACGACGGTCGCCATCGAAGATCCAGGCTACCCACCGATGCGCGCTGCGTTTCTCGCTGCCGGCGCCAAAATTGTGCCTGTACCGGTCGACGCGCATGGACTGGTGGTCGATGCCCTGCCAACCCCCGTACACATCGTCTGCGTCTGTCCTTCACACCAGTTTCCGTTCGGCGTATCGATGTCCGCGCAGCGGCGGGCGGCACTGCTCGACTTTGCCCGCAAGCATGGAGCAGTCATCGTCGAGGACGATTACGACGGAGAATTCCGGTACGACGGCACGCCGCTGCAGGCGCTGCGATCCACGGCGACCGCGGAGGACGTGTTCTACGTCGGCACCTTCTCCAAGTGCATGTTCCCCGCGCTTCGGCTGGGATTCGTAGTGGCACCCCAGTGGGCCTTGCCGGCGCTGATTACGGCGAAGAATTGTCTCGATTGGCATTGCCCGACTTTGACGCAAATGGCGGTGGCCCGTTTCATCGCCGATGGGCATCTGGCGCGGCACGTGCGCAAGCTCCGTGACATATACAGGAAGCGACGAGATCTCCTAGGGGAGATACTCCGATCGGACTTCTCGGGAGAACTGTCGCCGATGGAGTCGCATTACGGCATGCATGTCGCGGCGTTCTCGACGCTGCCCAAACGCCTCGAACGCGTCACCGCCCGATTGTTGGAGTCGAACGTGCATTTGCATTCGTTCGAGCGCTATTTTTTCGGCGCGCCAACATCGGAAGGCCTGGTTTTCGGCTACGGGGCTGTCGACCTCGAGGATATCGAGCAGGGCCTGAAGGCGTTGCGGCGGGTGCTCTAGCCGCGAAATGCGGCAGGCAGCTCCGTCGCCGGAGATGACGGAGCCCGTGCTTTCTTCCCTAACGGGTGAACGTCATGATCCAGTTCGTCTCCCAGGTTTTGCCGCCATCGACGGAGAACGCTTGCTCGAAGCGGGACGAGTTCGGCTTGATGTCGGAGAAGCCGTTTCGCACCAGGATACGCCGTCCATCGAAAGTATCCGGACCATAGAAATCGCCGCGTCCGTCCTTGAACTCGCCGATCATGGCGGCGTCCAGCATGCCGACACTGCTGTTTGTCCAGTTCAGATTCCACTGATGCGACGTGGGGTTGTACAGGCGAAGTCCGACGCCTTCGATATGGCCGGCCGGACCGTCCACCTCGAGTTCGAACAGACTGGCGCGACCGTTCCAGACCTTGCGGACGATCGACACGCCGTCGTACGCCGTCCAGGTTGTCGAGCCGGCCAGCGGATGCACAAGCCGCGATATGTGGGTCTTCCACGTACCGAAATGGAAGTCGAAGTCATGCTGGCCATCCCGTTCCGCCGCCTTTATCGGCCCAGCGGCCGCGAGCAGAATCGCCGCCGATAACACCCAGGTTGTCCAGGTTCTTGCACGCTTGATCATAAGGTCCACCGAAGAGTTGAATAAACCAGGCCGTATTGCCGCGAAGGAATCGACTGTGGATCGCATTATTCCAACTGCGTCCAAGGTTATAGACGCCACTTTCCGGGAAAACGTGCAGGCCACTTGAGCGTGAAAGTCGGCACTTTGGATCGAAGCCTCCCCGCCTCGCATCCGGCGAAGTGGACCACCGCAAATTTCTCCGACTGGCCCCTCTAGCGCCGCGGGTTTTCCCTAAAGTCTCATCCTGGACTTGGTTATGCGGAGAGCGCGATGACGTGGAAACTGCTGTTACGTGGAGTCATGATTGCCGGTGTTCTTGCATGCTTGTCTTTGAATGCAGGAGCCGAGTCGCCCAAGGGCGGCTCTCATGATTTCGACTTCGCTCGCGGGGTCTGGCATACACATGCCACGCAAGTGCTGGACCCGTTCGATGGCGGAACCCACACGGTGGTCATGGACGGCACGAAGACAGCGCGGCCAGTTTGGAATGGCCGCGCGTGGCTTGAGGAAATCGAGGCCGACGGCCCGAATGGACATTGGGAAGGCGCGACGTTTTTCGTCTATAACTCCAAGGCCGGGCAATGGAGCCAGACTTACATCGACAGCGATTCGGGAGAGATCGAAGCCCCGACCATCGGAAGCTTCAAAGACGGTCGCGGCGAGTTCTTCGGCACGACCGTTTATAAGGGTCGCACGGTTCTGGTTCGCGGCGTCTGGTCCGACATCACGGCCAATTCGCATCGCTTCGAGATTTCCTACTCCCGGGACGGCGGCCAGACATGGGCAACCGCGTTCAAGGCTTATTTGACGCGGCTCAAGTGATCGCGTTCGCCGAAATACGCAAGCAATGAATCAAGCGCCAAGGCAACCACCATGCCGTTGATTCAGAGCCTGAGCTCGGTGCGAAAGACGACGACCGCTTCGCCGCCGATGCGCACGGCGCTTGGCATCATGGAGTCCGGGTCGATGGTTGCCTCGACCTTGACTTCGCCGGCGCGCCCCATCGCCTCGCCTTGCCTCATCGTGCAGGAAAACACGCCCTGCCCGCTCACCAGCGACACCAGGCGGTGGCGTACGAGATAGGCACCGAGCGGACCGTTTCCGTTCCCTGTCACCGGATCTTCCGGAATGCCGATCGCGGGAGCGAACATCCGGGCGTGCGCCAGGATTCCCGGTGCCGGATCGGCCGGCGTGAACAGGTGGTAGCCGTTGCAGCCGATGTTCCGGCTCAGCGCAGCCAGCGCGGAAAGATCGGGCTCGATCTGATCGAGTACCGTGCGGCTGCGAAGCGGAACCATGACCTTGGAATGCCCGGTGGAGACGATTTCGATCGGCCCCCGGCCCAGGTCTTGTTCGTCGATGGCCAGGGCCGCGACCAGCGCATGGCGCGCGGCACTGTTCAGCACGGGACCGAAGGTTGGCGGGCGCTGGTGCATCCAGATGCGGAAGTCGTCGCCCTCGGTGGGTTCGATGTCGACCTGCAGCACACCGGCTCCTGTCAGCTGGCGCACGCTGCCGCGCGGCGCGCTGCCCTCGATGGCGCGCACGTAATGGGCGGCTATCGTGGCGTGGCCGCAGACAGGCACCTCGGTCGTCGGGGTGAAGAAGCGGACACGGACGTCGTGATCGTCCGCCTCAGGCCGAAGGATGAACGCCGTTTCGGAGTTGTGCAGCTCACGAGCGATCGCCTGCATCTGCGCTTCGCTGAGACCATCGGCGTCGGGAACGACGCCGGCTGGATTTCCCGTGAAGCGCGTGCGGGTGAAAGCATCCACTTGATAGACGCGATAGATTTTTTCCATGCCGATCTCTCTCTATGAACCGCGGAATCAAGGCGCAGAATCCAAGAAGGCTCAGGTAGTCGAGGCCGAGTGCGCCTGAAGCCTTCTCGATCGAAGCGCCCCGAAGCCATTCATGCCCATCACCGCGACCAGAATCGCCACCGCGCCGACGACCTGCATCGTCTCCAGCCGCCGGCCGAATGCCGCCACATCCACGGCGATGGCGACGACCGGATAGATGAAGGAAAGCGAGCCCTGGATGTAAGTGGGCAGCCGGTGGATCGCGTCGTACATCAGGATGTAGACCACTCCTGTATGCACTACGCCGATGATCACCAGAATGCTCCAGGTTGCAGCTTGTACGGGCGGGTGCGCCCAACTGGCGAACGGCGCCAGCATGACCGCGCCCACGCTGACATGGATCAGCGCGATCAGATGCGGCGGCGTGCCGGCGAGCTGCTTGGTGACGAGGGCGGCGATCGCCCACAGCGCGGCCGCCCCCAACGCCATGAGAATGCCGATGGTGTACCCGGCGCCCAGTGACGCGGTGGTCGCGCCCACCTGGACGATCAGCACCAGCCCGCCGAAGGCCACCCCGAGCCAGACCAATTTGGCGAGCGTCACTCGCTCGCCGAGAAAGAACGCGCCCAGGCAGACCAGCATGAACGGCTGCGTGTTGTAGACCGTCGTGGCGATCGCTATCGACGCACGCGAATACGCGCCGAACAGCAACACCCAGTTCAACACGATGGCCACGCCGCCCAGCGACGACAACGCCAGCACGCGACGCGTGAGGTGGCGGCGCAGCAGCCCCATGTATATGCAGGTGGCGAGGAGCGCCACGACACCGAACACGCACCGCCAGAACACCACATCCAGCACCGGACGCCCGGAGGTCACCACGAACCAGCCGATGGTCCCGGAAACCGCCATCGCCACCGACATTTCGACGGTGCCACGTGTCTGTTCGCCCATGCCGCGCCCTCGCCTGTTGACTGCGCTCAATCTAGAGGGAAGACTGCGATTGCTCCATAAGAAAAGAAACACAGTTCGAGAAAATTGCCTCATTATTTCAGGCAAAATATCCGTACAGGCTTATTTCATGATCGATAACATCGATAGTGCCATTCTCAGGCTGCTGGCCGGCAACGCGCGCCTCTCGCTCAAGGAGCTGGCCGCCAGCATCCCGCTTTCCGCGCCAAGCACGTCGGAGCGGCTGCGACGCCTGGAAGAGCGCGGCGTCATCCGCGCCTATACCGTCGATCTCGAACCGAAACTGCTCGGACATGCGCTGCAGGCGATCGTGAGAGTGCGGCCGTTACCCGGACGCCTGCGTGTCGTCCAGGAGCTGATCGAGTCCATGCCGGAGATCGTCGAGTGCGACAAGGTGACCGGCGATGACTGCTTCGTTGCCCGCCTGTTCGCTCGCTCGATGGAACACCTCGACGAGCTCGTGGACCGCCTCGCCGTCGACGCCACCACGAGCACGGCCATCGTCAAGGGGCAGCTTATCGCGCGGCGGCCTCCGCCTATGGCGCCCGTCTGACGACAGCGGTCAATGGACCATGGCGTCGGGGTTTTCGTTGGCAAGCGGGCGCACATAGCGCACCAGCGATATCAACGTCTTGCCCGGCTCCTCGTTCATGACCTCATGCGCCGAATTTTCGAACCAGACCAGCCGCTTCGAGGGCGCCTGCACCTTCTGGAACCAGGCCTCGCCGAGGCTGGATGAGACATTGTGATCGTGCCGGCCCAGAAAAAGGATCAGGGGACAATCGAGATGCTTGACGCCGCCGAGGTCCAATGTGAGCGCGTGGCTGAGCAATTTGTCGAGCGAGTAATTGCTCGCCTCGCCGATCAGCTGGACGTCGCGATCGGTGTATTCCGGCGATAACGACATGGCGGCGCTCTCGGCCTGACCGCCGGTTCGGCGGTACACCATCCCGCCGAACTGATTGAGCCACTTTCTCTGAATCATCAAACTGGAAAGTGGAACAGGTTTCGTTCCCTCGGCATACGGAGCGATGGACTCAAGCTCCTTTATCGCTTCCGTGTTTCCGGCCTTACGCGCCTCATCCATGGCGAATTGCCAACCTTGGCGCTCGCTTTCCGGCATGTTGGTCATCTGGCCGATACCGATATAGGCGTACAGCCAGTCGGGATGCCGCCGGGCCATTTCGAGCCCGAGGTACGAACCCCATGAATGGCCGAGTACGAAGACCTTCTGCTTGCCGAACTCTTTTCTCAGCCAGCCGATCATCTCTTCAGTGTCGGCAATCATGCGCTCCGGCGTGATCGTCGAGGCCACGGCCACTGGATCATTGGCCGCATAGGTGCTCCCTGCGCCACGTTGATCCCACTGCACAACCGTAAAGTATTCCTCCCAGCCGCGCTGGAAATACCAGCTCGTGGGCATCGACACCCAGCCGGGCCCGCCGTGCACCATGAGAAGAATGGGATTCCGCTTGTCGCTGCCACGAATGCTGACCCACTGATCGATCCCGCCAATGCGAACCTTCTCGTGCCGCTCGATACCATCGGGCGTCACGATGCGTCGCATGTCGGCGATGATTTTCACGGCTTCGGCCCGATTGCTCGGCGACGGCGGCTCTTCGGCACGCAGGCATGACGCGCTGGCGCACAAAACAAACACGGCGATGAACGATAAAAATCTGGAACGCATGAGTATCCCTTCGGTGGAAACGCTGGTGTCGCCAGACGGAGCAAGGCGCGTGCCAGTCGCAGATGACCACCGAACCGAACCATTCCAATAGCTTGGGCATGGCAACAAGGAGTGCGTCACTGTCCGCGGACAGGCTCACGGACGTCCGGAGCAGAAGGCCGGCTAACAGCCAAAAGCACACCCCAGCTCGAGCATCCGCGCAAATCGACGAATAGCCGGCACGTCTCGATGCCAGATACCCACACGCCCGTCCGCAACACTTGTTCGCCCCTACGCGTTCCCGGCGAACCTGTGCCGATAAGCGCTTGGGCTGGTGCCGAATCGACGACGGAAGTGGTGGCGCATGGTTGTTGCGGTACCCAGGCCTGACTGCTGGGCGACGGAATCGATCGAATGCGACGAAACCTCTAGCAGCTCGCGGGCCCGATCCAGCCGCACGCCTGTCAGCCAGTCGGCCGGCGTCGTGCCGGTGGCGTCCTTGAACCGGCGGATGAGCGTCCGCTCGCTCAGCGCGGCCATGCGCGCCAATTCCGCGATCGGGAGGGATTGGTCGATCCGGCTGCGCATCGCATCCATCAGCCGCGCCAGGTTGTCGTGCGCGTTCTTCTGAACCGGCCGCTTCACGAACTGTGCCTGCCCGCCGTCGCGATGCGGCGGTATCACCAGACGCCTGGCGACTTGATTGGCGATGTCCGGCCCATGATCGCGGCGGATCAAATGCAGGCACAGATCCAGGCCGGCCGCACTTCCCGCGGAAGTGAGCAGCGAACCCTCGTCGACATAGAGCACATCGGCATCGACGCGGATGGAGGGGTAGCGCTGCTGCAACCTGTCGGCATAGCGCCAATGCGTGGTCGCCCGCTTGCCATCCAGCAGCCCGGTCGCGGCCAGGACAAAAGAGCCCGAGCAGATCGACAGCAGACGGGCTCCCCGCGCGTGCGCCTTGCGCAGCGCCTCGAGAATGCTTTCCGGAACCGGTGTGTCGATGCCCGTCCAGCCAGGGACGATCACGGTACCCGCCGTGGCCAGGCGATCCAGCCCGCCATCGGCCTTGATCTGCATGCCGTACTGGCCGCGCACCGGGCGCGCATGCCGTGCGCATGTCTCGAAGCGGTACCAGTGGGCGCCGAGCTCGGGCCGGGAGAGGCCAAATATCTCGGCGGCGCAGGCGAATTCGAAAGCGCACAGACCGTCGTAGACCAGGACGGCCACCCGGGAGTTGATCTTGGAAGAGGCACGGCGCGGCTTTGGCACGATTTGATCGAATGTTGTCAGTTCGGCCAATTGTCCGCCCTGGGACCGCGCCTAACAATAGCGGCGTCCTTCATGTGGAGATCAGCGATGCAAAACGCCGTCAAGCAATACCCGGCCGCCCCTTCGGAACTGGCGGTCCAGCACTTCGAATCCATGTTCGCGTTCGAAACAGATTGCTTCGATACGCACGCCGCCATGGAATCCGGCGATCCCGGATTCGTTCTGATCGATGCGCGCAGCCCGGAAATGTTTGCGAAGGGACATGTCGCCGGGGCCATCAACATCCCGCACGGCAAGATCATCGAATCGCGCATGAGCACTTATGCGCCGGCCACGCTGTTCGTCACCTATTGCGCGGGACCGCATTGCAACGGCGCCGCCCGTGCCGCGACAAGGCTTGCAAGGCTTGGCTATCCGGTGAAGCTCATGGCCGGAGGGATCACCGGCTGGCTGGACGAAGGGTTCACCCTCGCCCGCGATGGCGAAGCCGACTGAACGCAGCTCCGAGTGCAACTCGTCCGGGATGGCGGCATCGGCTGCTGGCGAGCGACGCGGTAGATCGCATGGCGTCATCTCGGAAATCTCCCAGGAACTCGCGATGACGGCTGGAATCAGGCAACAGCTGCCGTGGACGGTGCGTCGAGCCGGCCCCGTGGACGTCGATACACTCGTAGCCCTGTGCGCCGAGCATGCCCGCTACGAACGCGCGGCCTACGATCCGAACGGCAAGGCGGCACGGCTGGAACGCGTGCTATCCGGGGAACCGTCACGGCTGACGGCATGGGTCGCGGAAGTGGACGGAACGGCCATCGGATACGTCGCGGCGACGAGTGAATTTTCGACCTGGTCGGCCGGCGATTTCCTGCATATGGATTGCCTCTTCGTGCGAGAGGGATACCGGGGCCTGGGCGTCGGCGCGGCCCTGATGGCCACGCTCGTGGCCTTTGCGCGCGAGCGGGGTTACGCGGAAGTCCAATGGCAGACACCCGATTGGAATACCGAAGCGGAGCGATTCTATCGGCGCGAAGGCGCGCTTGCGCAAGGCAAGCTCAGGTTCTCGCTCGCGATCGCGGCATCTGAGGGCAGGGACGGATCCTTTTCGGCTCCCGCATCGTCACCGTGAAGAGAGGTGCCACTTCACTCTTCCACTGACGAAGCCGTGAAAGGAGATGCCATGATCCTGATGACCGGCGGAACCGGCCTGAACGGACGGATGACGATAAGCGAGTTCGCCCGCGAAAGGCATCCGGTCAGGGTGCTGGTGAGGAGTCTCGCCAAGGCATCCGAAGCAGGGCTCGATCGCACGCCCGGAGTGGAGCTCGTGGAGGGAGACATGGCCCGACCGGAAAGCCTTTGCGCGGCACTCGATCGAGTCGAGCGCGTTCTGATGATCTCGTCCGCGACGCCGGACATGGTCGAGACGCAATGCCGCTTCATCGACACTTGCAGGCGCGCCAGGGTCCGGCACGTCGTCAAGTTCTCGGGCGCGGAATCGGGAATCGGGTACGACCCCGCAAAGTTCCGGTTCACGCGCATGCACGAGGAAATCGAAGACCATCTCGAAGGATCGGGTCTCGCGTGGACACATATCCGCCCTTCGCAGTTCATGCAGGTCTACCTGCGCGAGGTGCCTGACATCGCGGCAAAAGGCGTCCTGCGCCTGCCCTTCGCCGACATCGAGCTGTCGCCGGTGGATATTGGCGATATTGCGAAGGTCTCATTCCGGTTGCTGCGCGATGGCGGCCATGAGGGCGAGAGCCTGGATATGACGGGACCGGAGGCACTGACCATGGAAAAGATCGCGGCGCGGATCTCGGCTGCGATCGGCCGGGAGATTCGCTACGTAGCCATCAGCCCGGAGGAACGCCGTCGATCCCTGCTCGCCAATGGCGTATCAGTCGGCTTCGCCGATGCGCTGGACGAACAGACGGCCGAACGTCTCAAGCGGCCGGCCGCGAGGGTGTACCTGGGCACGCACACGGTGTTCGGCGTTCGACCGACCACGTTCGCGGAATTCGCTCAACGCCACGCCGATGATTTTCGCGGTGGGCCGGCGGCCTGACAGAGGCGGCGCGTCGATCGAACGACCCGGCTTTTCGGTCACCCCGAATCCTTTGCCTCGTCGGGAACGTCTGAGAAAGCGAGGGATGTCCTTGCACCGCGTCCGATCTTCCGTTGGCCGCTGTTGCGCAACGACCTCCTCACGCGGGCACATGGCCATGCATGGCGCGGCTAAGTCCCTTTCGACCGACAACCGAGGAGAGCATCGTGGAAATGAGCCATCACAAGATCGAGATATTCGGAGTACCGCAGAGCAATTTCACGCGTGCGGTCAGGATCGTATGCGAGGAGAAGTCGATCGAGTACGACTACCTTCCGGAGCCGCCGCGGTCGCCGCTGGTCGCCGCCATCCATCCGTTGGGCTTGATCCCGGTCTTGCGTCATGGCGATTTCACCCTCGCGGAATCCTGGCCGATCGTCGCCTATCTCGAGCGGCTGTTCCCCGAGCCGCCGATGGTCCAGGCCGAAACGGCCGCGCTGAGCGCCGAGATCGGGCAATGGGTGTCGATCGTGGCGACATCGGTCGATCCGATCCTGGTAAGGAAATACGCCTTCGCCTACTTCTTTCCTAACACACCCGACGGGTCGGTCGACCGGGCCGTGGCCGACGAGGCCCTGCCGCAGATGGAGGCTTTGATCGCGATGCTGGACGCGAGAGTCGCCGCCACGGGGTTCCTCGCTGCAGACAGGTTCACGTTCGCCGACGCGCTGTTGCTGTCCACGCTTATCCCCGTGCGGCAGTTGCCGGAGGGCGGCCGTGCGATCGAATCGGCGCCGAATCTGCGGCGTTATCTGGAGCGGCATTCCACGCGGGCGAGTGTGGTGACGACCGACCCACGCACATGAGAGTCCTGCATGCGGTCGGTTGGCGGGGCGGCGCGAGCGAATCCTTTGGCCGTTCTCATTCGTCTTAAAGAGGTAAGGGAGCCTTCGCGGCCAGAGCGCCGCGGCACCCTACTCTGACCATCGAGGAGCCATCCATGAAGCGGACACTTGTGACGTACACGACCAAGCCGGAGCATGCGGAGGAGAACGCACGCCTGATCGGCAACGTTTTCGATGCACTGCACACCCATGCCCCCGACGGGCTGCGCTATATGGTTTTGCGCCATGGCGAAGGATGTTTCGTGCACCTGGTCGAGCAACGCGACGGGGCGCCGCCGCTGTCGGATTTCGAGGCGTTCCGCGCGTTCCAGAAAAATGCCGGCGAGCGGTGGCTGGTCCGGCCCCAGGCCAGCGAAGTGACCGTGGTGGGCTCTTACGGCATGCTCCCCGATACCGCCTGACCATTGGCCCGCGACATGACGCTATCGACCCCGAAAGAAGCCGTGGAGCACCTTTCCTTTGAGGAAAGTCTCAAGGAGCTGCGCCCCAAGCTGCATCGCTACTGTTCGCGGATGGCGGGCTCGGTGGTCGATGGAGAGGACATCGTTCAAGAAGCGCTGGTCAAGGCGTTCGAGGCGTCTCCCAAAAAGCCGATCGACAGTCTGGAGCGCTGGCTTTTCCGCGTTGCGCACAATGCAGCCGTGGATTTCTTGCGTCGCCGCAAGAGACAGGAGTCCACCTGGTCGGAGGAGGATCCCGACATGATCATCGACACCACTGCATCGGCAACGGATCAGTATGTCGCTGCGTCCAGCCTCAGAACCTTCATGTATCTGCCAGTCGCCCAGCGTGGTTGCGCCATCTTGATGGACGTCCTCGGCTACTCCCTGCAGGAAGTAGCCTTCATCACCGGGCTGAGTGTCCCTGCGGTCAAGGCGGCTTTGCATCGGGCCCGAACCCGGATGCGCGAACTCGCCGACGAGCCGCATGACATCGTCCTGCCGACGTTGAGCCAGGCAGATCTGAAGCGGCTCGCAAACTACGTCGATCACTTCAATGCCCGTGACTTCGACGCCATACGGGATTTGCTGGCGGACGACGTGAGACTAGAGCTCGTCGCCCGCACGCGCATGGAAGGCCGTCAACAGGTTTCCAGGTACTTCCACAACTATGCCGGCGCCCACGACTGGCGATTGGCCCTTGGCCTGGTCGATCGGCGTCCTGCGCTTTTGGTGCTGGACCCGAACGATCCGGCTGCGCCGCCATCGTATTTCGTCCTGCTCGAATGGACCCACGACGATATCGCGAGAATCCGGGACTTCCGTTATGCCCGCTATGTGACCGAGTCCGCCGAGATGATCGTGATCAGTCCGTCGATGGGCGCGTACTGAGCGCCGCCTACCCGATTGGCAGCATGGCGATAACGAAATACCGAGGAGTGCACGTGAACGATAGTAGAGACCAGGCGGCGAATGTTCTGGACCGCTACCGCACCGCTGTCTTCGACAGGAACGTGGAGGGCGTGCTCGACCTCTATGCCGACGATGTGCGCGTTTTCGACGCGTGGAATGTATGGGAATACGACGGCGCCACGGCGTGGCGAGCGGCCATCGAGCAGTGGTTCGGATCGCTGCAGGAAGAAACCGTCGAAGTCGACGTGGCGGATGTCCGAACCGATGAAGGATCGGATATGGCCTTCATCAGCGCCGTGGTGACGTATACGGCGGTGTCGGGAAAAGGTGTCGCGCTGCGATCGATGCAGAATCGGCTGACCTGGTCACTCATGCGGCGCGAGGGGACGTGGAGGATCGTGCACGAGCACACCTCGGCGCCGATCGGCTTCGAGGATCTCAAGGCGATCACCCAGCGACAATGATCTGTCCCCATCAGCGCGGGTTCCGATCAGCGAACGTCCACTACCGTCTGTGGTTTTTCATTCGCGGTTGACGTGGTTTTCCAGCCTTTGCTTGATCGCAGGCCATTCCTCGGCCAGAAACGAAAAACGCAAGGAGTCCCGCGCAGTGAAATCGGCCGCCAAGCGATGGGCTCGCAAGGTTCCCTCGTAACTGGCACCCAGACGCTCCATGGCGGCGCGGGAGCGGAGATTTCGGGCATCCGTATGAAGACAGACCCGAAGTGCGCGCCAGGTTTCGAAGGCATGCGAGAGCATCAGTAATTTTGCTTCCGTGTTGATCGCGGTTCGAATCGCCGACCTCGCCAACCACGTGTAGCCGATCTCGCACGCATCGACTGCATGGGCTCCGTTCAACGCGTGGCCTGGTGGCCAGAGCCAATGTTCGAGGTTCCAGAAACGGGTGGACCCCACGACTTCGCCATCGCTTAGTCGGATGATCGCGAACGGTACGGCGCTGCCCACCTTGTTCAAGCCGATCGCCGTATCGATGTAGCGACGGACCTCGGCTTCGCCGCGAGGCACCGGGCTCCATTGGTAAAGTGCCGGATCGCCTGCCGAAGCTGCGGCCAGGCCGTCGACGTGCTGCTCGCCCAAGGGTTCCAGACGGACGTGCCTGCCTTCGAGAGTGAATGGGTTCATGAACGGGTTTGTGCTTGCTGAGGGAGAAGAGAGAGCTTCGGACGTGGCCGACGCGATGCGTGGTCGGCATCGGAAAAGGTATCAGGAAAGCCGCGCCCTTTGCGTCCTCTCGCATCCTCTCTAGCTCTTGCTGCGAGCGCCCACCATGATGGTCACCGCCGCTCCCAGCAGCAGGGCCGCGCACACGATCAACGATTCGCGGGTGCCGAAGACGAACGTGCCTTCCTTCGCCACAAACGGTCCCAGCAAGGCCACACCCAGCACGTGGGCCAAATGGAAAATGACGACCGGCCCGTCCATCGGGCTGTAGCTGCCGAGCCGCTGTTTCACCAAGGCGGGTAGCGCACCACGACTCGACCGTGGTCACGCTTGATCGCCCTGGGTGTCGGCCTTGGGCGGCGGGATTCGCGCCGGATGTCTCTCCACGAAGAAACTCCGGCCGATCCGTGGAGGCGCACAATAGCCGTCCTGTAGTAGAAGAGCTGTCAAATGCGCACCGGGAAGCACATGCCGGCGGCTTGAATGGAAGTTTGTTTCTAAAATTAATATTTGTGCAATGCAAGTTGCAATTTGCGTGAAGGTTCCTATCCTCAACCAGTCCGCGCAACGTTCCGGCGTCGCGCGTCATCACCCCGCACTGCCGAGCGGAGCCGGTACCGACGCTCTGGAGACCTTATGCGTACTCGATGGATATCGGCACTGATCCTGGCGCTTGCCGGCATCACGGCAGCGTCTGCTGCGAACGTGCCGTCAACCTCTGGGCACCTCGTGCTGATCAGCCACGCCGCCGATTCGGATGTCTGGTGGAACACGGTCAAGAACGCGATCAAGCAGGCCGGCGACGACTACGGCGTGCAAGTGGATTACCGCAATCCGCCCGACGGCGACCTCGCCGGCATGGCGCGGCTTCTCGAGCAAGCGGCCGCGCGCAACTACGACGGCGTGGCCTTCGATATCGCCGACTACGACGTGTTGTCCAAGCCCGCCGCCCGCATCACCGCCAAGGGCATCCCCGTCGTCACGATCAACTCCGGCACCATGCAGGAGAGCGCAAAGCTGGGTGCGATCATGCACATCGGCCAGCCGGAGTACGACGCGGGCAAGGCGGCCGGCACGCGCGCCAAGGCCGCCGGCGTCAAGTCGTTCGTCTGCGTCAACCACTACGCCACCAATGCCGCTTCGTTCCAGCGCTGCAAGGGTTTCGCCGATGCCCTAGGGGTCGACGTGCGCAAGTCGATGATCGATTCCGGCGTGGACCCCACCGTGGTGCAGAGCAAGACCGGCGCCTACCTGCGCAACCATCCCGATACCCAGGCCGTGCTGGCGCTGGGCCCCAGCTCGGCCGAACCCGCACTGCAGGCGCTGCGCCGGATGAACCTCGTCGGCAAGATCTATTTCTGCACCTTCGATCTGTCGCCCGCCATCATCGCCGGCATCAAGAGCGGCGAGGTCGCTTTTGCGATCGACCAGCAGCCTTATCTGCAGGGCTATATCGCGATCGCCGCGCTCGCCATCGCACACCAGAGCCATACGCGCGACCCGGCCACGATCATCGCCACGCTGAAGGCCAATCCGAAATTCCAGGCGCGCCTGAAGACGTATGGGTTGGACCCCGTCTACGGTGCAAACGGTGTCAGCACCGGCCCGTCCTACGTCACCCGGGACAACGTGGACCTGGTCGCGAAATATGCCGGCCAATTCCGTTGAGGCCGCAGACAGTGCCCGGAGATAACGCGATGGAAAACCGATACGGCGCAGTGACATCGGAGACTTCATGAGCGTGACGACTTCGCAGGCCGCGATCACGAACAAGCCGGACGAGCGCGTCAGGCGCATTTCGCCGTGGCGCGGCCTGTTCAACCGCCCGGAGTTCGGCTCCATCGCGGGCACCGTGCTGGTGTTCGCGCTGTTCGGCATCTTTGCCGGCGACTCGGGCATGTTCAACCTCGACGGCGTGATGAGCTGGGCTCAGGTCGCCGCCTATCTCGGCATCATTGCGGTGGGTGCGTGCGTACTGATGATCGCGGGCGAGTTCGATCTTTCGATCGGCTCGATGATCGGCTTCGCCGGCATGATGGTGGCGGTGCCTGCGATGTTCCTGGGCTGGCCGGTCTGGGCGTCGGTGCTGTTCGCGTTCGCCGGTTGCATGGCGCTGGGGTGGCTGAACGGCTATCTGGTGGTACGCACCCGGCTGCCCAGCTTCATCGTGACGCTGGCCTTCATGTTCATCCTGCGCGGCCTCACTCTGGTGCTGTCCACGCATTTCTCCAACAGCACCATCGTCAGCGGCGTGGGCGACAAGCTGGGCGCCGATCCCGTCGTGCACACGCTTTTTCAAGGCAGCACGTTCCACCACCTGTTCGCGTGGCTCGCCCGTGCCGGCCTGGTCGGCAAGCTGCCGAACGGCGAACCGGTGGTCAACGGGATTCCCAAGGTGCTGCTCTGGTGGCTGGCGATGGCCGGCGGCGCGGGCTTCATGCTGTCGCGCACGCGCTTCGGCAACTGGGTGTTCATCGTCGGCGGCGACAACAACACGGCCAAGAACGCGGGCATCCCGGTGAACCGGGTGAAGATCAGCTTGTTCGTGTTCACCGCGTTCTGCGCCTGCCTGTTCGGCGTGCTGCAGGTGGCCGACGTCGGCTCCGCGGCAGCCGATCGCGGCCTGCAAAAAGAGTTCGAAGCCATCATCGCGGCGGTGATCGGCGGCACCTTGCTTACCGGCGGCTACGGTTCGGTGCTGGGCGCCTGCTTCGGCGCGTTGATCTTCGGCGTGGTGCAGGTCGGCATCTCCTTCACCAGCATCGATTCGGACTGGTACCGGGTGTTCCTCGGCGCCATGCTGCTGCTGGCGGTGCTGTTCAACCACTACATACGTTCCTATGCAGGCCGCTCGCATGCGGGCCGCTCACATGCAGGCACGGCCAAGTGAGGGCGTCGCCATGACCAACGGAGACAGCCACGACTACATCCTGCAGCTCGAAGGCATCAGCAAGTTCTTCGGCACGGTGATTTCGCTGCAAGACGTCACCTTGCGCCTGCGACGGGGCGAAGTGCATTGCCTGCTCGGCGATAACGGCGCCGGGAAATCCACCTTGATCAAGACGCTCGCCGGCGTGCACCGCCCCGACCGCGGCCGCTATCTGATCGAGGGCCAGGAGGTGAATTTCAAATCGCCGCGCGAGGCGCTGGACAGAGGTATCGCCACCGTCTACCAGGACCTCGCGCTGGTGCCGCTGATGAGCGTGGCGCGCAACTTTTTTGCCGGACGCGAGCCGATGCGCAAGCTTTTCGGCGTGATCCCGGTGATGGACATGAAGTACGCCGAGGACGTCTCGGTCCGGAAACTCGCCGAGATGGGCATCCATGTGCGCTCGCCGCAGCAGCCGGTCGGCACCATGTCCGGCGGCGAGCGGCAGTGCCTGGCCATCGCGCGCGCGATCCACTTCGGCGCCCGGGTACTGATTCTCGACGAGCCGACCGCGGCGCTCGGGGTCAAGCAGAGCTGCAACGTGCTCAAGCTGATCCACACGGCACGTGAGCGCGGCATCTCGGTGATCTTCATCACCCACAACGTGCACCATGCCTACCCGATCGGCGACAGCTTCACCGTGCTCAATCGCGGCAAGTCCATGGGCACCTTCCTCAAGAGCGGAATCAGCGAAGGAGAAGTACTCGAAATGATGTCCGGCAGCGCGGAGATTCAAGGCCTGATCGACGAACTGGAAGGCCGTGCGACTGCCTGAGCCTTTACCGCGCCCATTCCTCTGCATAAGTGGCCAGCGATGAACGAACGCAAGTACGACCTGATCTGTCTGGGCCGCCTGGCCGTGGATCTCTACGGCCAACAGCCCGGTGCACGGTTGGAAGATGCCACCAGTTTCGCGAAATATCTGGGTGGATCCTCCGCCAACGTCGCCTTCGGCACGGCGCGGCTCGGCCTGCGCACGGCGATGCTGAGCCGGGTCGGCGACGATCATATGGGGCGCTTCCTGTGCGAAACGCTGATCCGCGAGGGCTGCGATGTCAGTCAGGTGCGCATCGACAATCAACGCCTCACGGCACTGGTGCTGCTCGGCATCAAGGACAGGGAAACCTTTCCGCTGATCTTCTATCGCGAGAACTGCGCGGACATGGCGCTCGACGAGAGCGATGTCGACGAGGCGTTCATCACCTCCAGCCGCGCATTGGCGATCACCGGCACCCACTTCTCCACGCCCGGCGTGCATGCCGCCAGCGACAAGGCACTCAGCTTCGCGCGCAAGCACGACGTGCGCACGGTGCTGGATATCGACTACCGCCCGGTGCTGTGGGGCCTGACCGGCCGCGGCGATGGCGAGACACGCTTCGTCGCCGATGCGGGCGTCACCGCGCATCTGCAGGCGATCCTGCCGCAGTTCGACCTGATCGTCGGCACCGAGGAAGAATTCCAGATCGCCGGCGGCAGCACCGATCTGATGTCCGCCTTGCATGCCGTCCGCACCGTCACCGCGGGCACCTTGGTCGTGAAGCGCGGCGCGTTCGGCTGTAGCGTGATCGAGGGTGCGGTTCCGGCCGACCTCGATCAGGCACCGACTCATGGCGGCAGCCGCGTGGAGGTGCTCAACGTACTGGGTGCCGGCGATGCCTTCATGGCCGGGTTCCTGTACGGCTGGCTGCGCGGCGAGGGCATCGAGCGCAGTTGCCGTTATGCCAACGCCTGCGGCGCCCTGGTGGTATCGCGGCACGGTTGCGCGCCGGCCATGCCGAGCCGCGCAGAGCTCGATTACTTTCTCGCCCACGGCGGGCGTCTGCGACAACCCGACAGCGACAAGGAGCTGGCGCACCTGCATCGCGCCAGCGTGCCGCGCCGGGTCTGGAACGACCTGCATATTTTCGCCTTCGATCATCGCAGCCAGTTCTACGAGCTGGCCCGCGAATGCGGGGCGGACGAATCGCGCCTGCCCCGGCTCAAGCAGTTGCTGGTCGAGGCCGTAGCCCTCACCGAGCGGGAGCTCGGTCTGCAGCAGCGCGTGGGCGTCCTGATCGACCAGCGCTACGGGCAGGACGCATTGAACGCGGCCACCGGCCGCGGCTGGTGGATCGGCCGCCCGGTGGAAATGCCAGGCTCCAACCCGCTGGAGTTCGAATACGGCCGCTCGCTTGGCAGCCAGCTGCAGCACTGGCCGGCCGAACACGTCGTCAAATGCCTGGTGCCGTTCGATCCCGACGGCACACCGGAAACGCGGCTGGAGCAGGAAACCCAGCTGCGCACGCTTTACGACGCCGTGCTGCAGAGCGGCCACGAGCTGTTGCTGGAAGTGATTCCGCCGCTCAATCTGCACGCCACCGGCACGCCGGGCGAGCGCATGCTGCGCGCCATGAAGCGCATCTACAACTTGGGGCTCCGCCCCGAATGGTGGAAGCTGGCACCGCTGCCCGCACAGGATTGGGCCGCGATCGATGCGCTCATCGCCGAACGCGATCCGTATTGCCGCGGCGTCGTGCTGCTCGGTCTCAATGCACCGTTCGCCGAACTGGCCGAGGGCTTCCATGCCGCCGCAGGCAGCGCGAGTTGTCGCGGCTTCGCGGTCGGCCGTAGCCTGTTCCTCGAGCCGGCGCGTGCGTGGCTGCAGGGCGAGATCGACGATGCGACGCTGGTGACGCAGGCCGCGCAGCAGTTCGCCGAACTGGCGGGACTCTGGCGACAGGCGCGCGAGGCGCACGCGCGGAGCGACGGGGTCGCGGCATGAGCGCTACCGTGCGACTGACCATGGCCCAGGCGCTGGTGCGCTACCTCGCCGCGCAGCAAGTGCGCGACGAGGAGAGCGGCGACCTTCTGCCATTGTTTGCAGGCGTGTTCGCGATCTTCGGCCATGGCAACGTGGCCGGACTCGGCGAAGCGCTGTACCAGCAGCGCGACCGGCTGCCGACCTATCGCGCGCACAACGAGCAGGCGATGGCCCATGCCGCCATCGCCTACGCCAAGGCGAACATGCGGCGACGCATGATGGCGGTGACCACCTCGATCGGTCCCGGCGCCACCAACCTGCTCACCGCCGCCGCGCTGGCACACGTCAACCGCTTGCCGGTGCTGCTGCTGCCGGGCGACATCTTCGTTTCGCGCGCGCCGGATCCGGTGCTGCAGCAGCTGGAGGATTTCGGCGACGGCACCGTGAGCGTCAACGACTGCTTCCGCACCGTGTCGCGCTACTTCGACCGCATCGTGCGGCCGGAACAACTGCTCACCGCCCTGCCTCGCGCCATGCACGTGCTGACCGATGCCGCACTGTGCGGTCCGGTCACGCTCGCACTACCGCAGGATGTGCAGACCGAAGCCTACGACTGGCCCGAAAACTTCTTTGCCGAACGCGTGCACGCATTCCGCAGCATGCCGCCGGCTGCCGACGACATCGCCGCAGCAGCGCAGGCCTTGCGTGACGCCAGGCGGCCCGTGCTGGTCGTCGGAGGTGGCGCGTTGTACGCCAGGGCCAGCGCGGCGGTGCGCCACTTCGCCGAAACGCATGGCGTGCCGGTCGCCGAGACCCAGGCCGGCAAGGGCTTGCTGGCCTGGCAGCACCGGTTGCAGCTGGGGCCGGCCGGTGTCTGCGGCGCCACCGCCGCCAACGACTTGCTGGCCGACGCCGACGTCGTGCTGGCGATCGGCACGCGCCTGCAGGACTTCACCACCGGCTCCAACGCGCTGTATCGCTCGGCGCGCGTCATCACCCTCAACGTCAACGGCTACGACGCGCTGAAAGGCGGCGACGTGCAGATCCTTGCCGATGCGCGATTGGGCCTGGACGCCTTGTCCGCCGAGCTCGGCCCGTGGTGCGCCGACGGCGCGTGGCGCGAGCGAGCCGAGCATGCCGCCGCCGAGTGGTGCGCCATCGTGGACGGCATCACCGGCCGGCGCGAACTCCCGCCAGGCACGCTGCCTTACGACGGTGAAATCATTGGAGCAGTGCAGCGCTCGCACGACGATTCGGCGCGCACCGACATCGTGGTCGGTGCCGCGGGCACGCTGCCGGCCGAGCTGGAAAAACTGTGGCGCACCGAAACGCCGGGTGGCTACCACATGGAGTACGGCTACTCCTGCATGGGCTACGAGATCGCCGGCGGCCTGGGCGTAAAGATGGCCAAACCGGATCGCGAAGTGATCGTGATGCTCGGCGACGGCAGCTATCTGATGCTCAACGCGGAAATTGCCACGTCGGTGATGCTGGGCCACAAACTGATCGTGGTGGTGCTGGACAACCGCGGCTACGGCTGCATCGACCGGCTGCAACAAGCCTGCGGCGGCGCGCCGTTCAACAACATGCTGGATGACTGCCGGCTGGATGACCGCCTGCACGGATCGGATGGCGTTCCCACCATCGACTTCGCAGCGCACGCGCGCGCCATGGGCGCCGAAGCCGAGCACGTGCGCAGCATCGCCGAGCTCGAACAGGCGTTGCGCCGCGCCCGCGCCGCTACTCGCACCTATCTGATTGCCATCGACACCGACCATCGCCGCATCACTACGGAAGGTGGCTGCTGGTGGGACGTGGCCGTGCCCGAAGTATCCGACCGTGCGGACGTGCGCGAGGCGAGGCGCAAGTACGAAGCGGCCAAGCAGCAGCTCGGCACCTCCCCAGGGAAAACTCGGGATGGGAAGACTCGTGGATAGAAGAACTATGGCCAAGCCATTTGACGTGAAGATCGGCATCAACCCGATCAGCTGGAGCAACGACGATCTCCCCGCGCTCGGCGGCGAGACACCGCTGTCGACCGCGCTGACCGAAGGCCGTGCCATCGGCTACCAGGGCTTCGAGCTGGGCAACAAGTTTCCACGCGAGCCGGCGGCCCTGCGCGAGCTGATGGCCGGCTATGGTCTGGAGGTGGTGTCCGGCTGGTATTCGGGTCGGCTCGCGCAGCGTTCGGTGGAGGAGGAAATCGCCGCCGTCGGTCCGCATCTGCGCCTGCTTGCCGAAAACGGTTGCCGGGTGATGGTGTATGGCGAAGTGGCCGATTCCATCCAGGGCGAGCCGTCGGTCGCACTCTATAAGCGCCCGCGCTTTCGCGACGACGATGCCTTCAGGCGCTACGGCGAGCGACTCACCGCATTCGGCCGCTACCTGCTGGAGCATGGCGTACGGCTGGCGTACCACCACCATATGGGCGCTTACGTGGAAGCGCCCGACGACATCGACCGCATCATGGCGTACACCGGCGAGGACGTCGGGCTGTTGTTCGACAGCGGTCACGCCTGGTTCGGTGGCGGCGACCCGCTGGCCATACTCCGCAAGCACATCCGTCGCGTCTGTCATGTGCATTGCAAGGATGTGCGCCCGGCCATGGTTCGCCACGCGTTCAATCGGCAGTGGAGCTTCCTCGACGCCGTGTTGAACGGCGTGTTCACCGTGCCCGGTGACGGCGCCATCGACTTCGGCGCGATCGTCGATGTTCTGCGTACGCATGATTACCAGGGCTGGCTGGTGGTCGAGGCGGAACAGGACCCGGCCGTCGCGCCCAGCTACGCCTACGCCAGCAAGGGCTACCGCACCTTGCGCGCACTGCTCGACGGTTCGCCGTTGCAGGAGGTCGCATGAGCTTGCTGGTGAAGGGACGGCCGCAGGGCTGCGAAATCGTCAAGATCACGCTGGCGTCGGCGGGCTGGAAACACGTGGGCTTCGAGGCGTTCCGTCTTGCGCCGGGCGAAAGCCTGCGGCTGATGCTGCCCGCCGGTCGCGAAGGCTGCCTGGTGGTATTGACCGGCAGCGCCGACGTGGTTGCCGATACGCAGCGCTTCGAACATCTGGGCGGCCGCCAGAGCGTATTCGACGAACGTTCGCCCGATGCCGTCTATGCGCCACCCGGCACGCGGTTCGAGATCACGGCACATGACACGGTGGAGCTGGCGCTGGCCACCGCGCCGGCCAGCCGCCGTCTGCCGATCCGCCTGATTCCCGCGGCCGGCATGAAACGCTCCGCCCGCGGCCAGGGCAGCAATACGCGCTACGTCTGCGACATCCTCCCGCAAACCGAGCCGGCCGAATCGCTGCTGGTAGTGGAAGTGGTCACGCCAGCGGCGCATTCCTCCAGCTATCCGCCGCACAAGCACGACACCGACAACCTGCCCTCCGAAAGCGCTCTGGAGGAAACCTATTACCACCGCATCGACCCGCCGCAGGGGTTCGCCTTCCAGCGCGTGTACACCGACGCGCGCGACCTGGACGAATCGATGGCGGTAGGCGACCACGACGTGGTGATGGTGCCGCGCGGCTATCACCCGGTGGTGATGCCGCATGGTTATCGCGGCTACTACCTCAACGTGATGGCAGGCCCCCGCCGCGAATGGCACTTCAAGAACGACCCGGCGCACGAGTGGTTGATGACTTAATTCCTTCTCCCTGAGGGGAGAAGGTGGCCCACAGGGACGGATGAGGGGCGGGTGCTCGCGACGACATCGATCGAAGCGCGCTTCGACTATATGTTCCCGCAAGCACCCGCCCCTCACCCCAACCCTCTCCCCGACGGGGAGAGGGAGATATCTGCATTGTGAGAGGTAATCCGACATGTCCGCTCAAGCTTCCGAACACATTCCGGTCACGACGATCGGCCACTACATCGGCGGCCAGCACCATGCCGGCAGCGGAGCCGACGTGCCCTCCTACAATCCCGCCAGCGGCGCGCGGACAGGCACGATCGCGTTGGCTACGCCGGATGAGGTGGATGCCGCCGTCAAGGCCGCGGAGGCCGCATTCCCCGCATGGGCGCAGACGCCGCCGTTGAAGCGGGCGCGCGTCATGTTCCGATTCAAGGAACTGCTCGAGCGCGACATGCGCAAGCTCGCCGCGGTGATCACCCGCGAGCACGGCAAGGTGCTCTCCGATGCCCAGGGCGAACTGGTGCGCGGCCTGGAAGTGGTCGAATACGCCTGCGGCATTCCGGAACTGCTGAAGGGCGACTACACCGAGCAGATCGCCAACGGCATCGACGCCTGGACCATGCGCCAGCCGCTGGGCGTGTGTGTCGGCATCACGCCGTTCAATTTCCCCGCGATGGTGCCCATGTGGATGTTCCCGATGGCGATCGCCTGCGGAAACAGCTTCGTGCTCAAGCCGTCCGAACGCGATCCCGGCGTCAGCCTGATGCTGGCCGACCTGCTCAAGGAGGCGGGCTTGCCCGACGGCGTCTTCAATGTTGTGCAAGGCGACAAGGCAGCCGTGGATGCGCTACTCGATCACCCCAAGGTGCGCGCCGTGAGTTTTGTCGGCTCCACCCCGGTCGCCGAATACATCTATGCGCGAGGCGCCGCGAACGGCAAGCGCGTGCAGGCGCTGGGCGGTGCCAAGAACCACATGGTGGTGATGCCGGACGCGGATCTGGACAAGGCGGCCGATGCGCTGATCGGTGCCGGCTACGGCGCGGCAGGCGAGCGCTGCATGGCGATCTCGGTAGTGGTGGCGGTGGGTGACGCCACGGCCGATGCGCTGGTCGAAAGGCTTGCACCGAAGGTGCGTGCGCTGCGCGTCGGCAACGGCATGGACGAACAAGTGGAGATGGGACCTCTGATCACGGCCCAGCACCGTGAGAGAGTCATCGGCTATATCGACGATGGCGTCGCCGCCGGTGCCGAACTGGTGGTCGACGGGCGCGGATGTCGCGTTGCCGGTTGCGAAGACGGCTACTTCCTGGGCGGAACGTTGTTCGATCGCGTGACCTCCGACATGCGCATCTACCGGGATGAAATTTTCGGTCCGGTGCTATGCATCGTTCGCGTGCCGGATTTCACCAGTGCGCTCAGGCTCGTCGACGAAAACGAATACGGCAACGGCACGTCGATCTTTACGCGCGACGGCCACGTAGCACGCGAATTCGCCCATCGCGTGCAGGTCGGCATGATAGGCATCAACGTGCCGATTCCCGTGCCCATGGCCTTCCACAGCTTCGGCGGCTGGAAGAAGAGCTTGATGGGCGACCACCACGCCCACGGTTCCGAGGCCGTGCGCTTCTACACCCGGCAGAAAGCCGTTACGCAACGCTGGCTGGCCGAAGCGGCCGGCGCCGGCGCGCAATTCGCGATGCCCACGCACTGAGCCCGCACGGCACCGCGCACCCACTGTAGGAGCGACTTCAGTCGCGATGGCCGCGCCAGCGGCCCCAGGCGCCCGGTAAACAGTGGCGCACTGCGTGCGCATCGCGACTGAAGTCGCTCCTACGACGCCGCTGAAACCGCGCCACCGCGTAACCCCTTCCGCAGCTGGGGGAAGCTTTGCCGTGGCTCGCGATCTCTCCGCACAGCACTGCTCCACGCGAAAAATGACGAGCTTCAACTAACTGCCACATCACTGCAATCAGAAGTTAATTTCTATCGTTAACAATTTGTGCAATGCAAGTTGCAAATGTGCGCAAGCGCACGCATCCTTGCCCGGCCAGCGCAGCACTGCCCTTCGATATTCGCGAAATTCCGTTGGCGCAACTCCGTTTTCTGTCGTCGATTTGCGTATGGGGGAGAGCGTGAATGGTGACCCGTAGACAGTTCCTGCAAGGTGCGACCTCACTGGCTTTGCTTGGCAGCCGGTTTGGCCTGCAGACGGCTTTCGCTACCGCCGGCGACCGTGCGGCGCCTGCCGTCAAAGGCGCAGCCACGGCAGCCGGCGGATGGGCTCGCTACGTCGACGTATTCACCGGCACCGGTGGTCATGGACACACTTACCCAGGGGCTTCGCTGCCGTTCGGCATGGTGCAGCTCAGCCCCGATACCCACAACAGCGGATGGGATGCCAGCTCGGGCTATCACCAGGGCGACGGCTCGATCATGGGCTTTTCGCATACCCATCTCAGCGGCACGGGCATTGGCGACATGCTCGATGTGTTGTTGATGCCCACGCAGGGGCCGGTACTGCTGCAGCCGGGCAGCCGCGGTCTGCCGAACGAGAACTACCGCTCGAAGCACGACGGCGTGTCGAGCACCTCGCCGCTGCTGTCAGGGGATAACGACGCGCATCCGGGACAGGGTTACCGGTCGCGCTACGACCGTGCCTCCGAGCAGGCGCAGCCGGGTTATTACCGGGTACGCCTGACCGATCACGACATCCTGGCCGAGCTGACAGCCACGCCGCGCGCGGGCCTGCATCGCTACACCTTCCAGCGGCCCGGCGCGGGCCATATGCTGCTCGATCTCGCCCACGGCTATCACACCGATCCCGCGCAACCCGCCAGGGTCACCGATGCCGAACTGCGTGTGATCGGCAACGACACCGTAGTGGGCAGCCGACGCGTACACGAATGGGCGAAGGGTCGGCACATCTATTTCGCGATGAAGTTGTCGCGCCCGTTCGAGCATGCCGCGCTGTACGTCGACGACGCGCTCCTGCCCGATTCCGCGCACACCGCGAAGGGCGACAAGCTCAAGGCCGCACTGCATTACGCCGATGCCGGTCATGCGCCGCTGCTGGTGAAAGTCGGCATCTCGGCGGTGGATACCGAAGGCGCGCTGCGCAATCTGCAGGCGGAAATACCCGGCTGGGATTTCGAGCAGGTGCAGCACGCCGCCGCTGCCAGCTGGGAGCGCGAACTCGGCCGCATTCGTGTCGAGACCTCCTCGGAGCCGGTGCGGCGAACTTTCTACAGTGCGCTGTACCACACCATGCTGGCGCCAACCCTGTTCAGCGACGTCGATGGCCGCTATCGCGGCATGGACATGGCGGTGCATCAGTTGCCGAACGGACAACACAACTACAGCACTTACTCGCTGTGGGATACCTATCGTGCGCTGCACCCGCTGCTGACGTTGTACCAGCCCGAGCGCGTGCCGGACCTGGTCAACGGCTTGGTTCGGATGGCCGTCGAAAGTCCGGACGGTCCGCCGGTGTGGCCGCTGCAAGGCGTGGAGACCGGCTGCATGATCGGCCACCACTCTGCCGTGGTGCTGGCCGAAGCGCATGCCAAGGGTTTCCGTGGCATCGACTACGAACAGGCGTGGCCGGTATTCCGCAAACGCGCCATGGACGACGACTACCGCGGGCTGCCGCTCTACCGCAAGCTCGGCTACATCCCCAGCGACAAGGAAAACGAAGCGGTCAGCAAGACGCTCGAATACGCGTACGACGACTGGGCGCTGGCCCATCTCGCCGAGGCTGTTGGCGCGCACGCGGACGCCGAACAATTGCGCCAGCGTTCGCGCAACTATCAGCATGTGTTCGACCGCAAGCTGAGCTTCGTGCGGCCACGCGCCAGCGACGGCCGCTGGCTGGAACCGTTCGATCCGCGTGGCATGGGCCACGCCGCGACATGGCGCGACTTCACCGAGTCGAATGCGTGGCAGGCCACCTTTCTCAACCAGCATGACCTGTACGAATACATGAAACTGTTCGGCAGCGAGCATGCCTTCGAGCGCAAGCTGGATGGGCTGTTCAACGCCGATCCGGCACTGCCCGCCGACGCGCCGCCGGACATCGCCGGCATGGTCGGGCAGTACGCGCACGGCAACGAACCCAGCCATCACGTGGCTTACCTGTATGCGTATGCGGGAGCTCACCACAAGACCCAGGCGCGCGTGCGCATGCTGCTGGACACCATGTACAGCACTGCGCCCGATGGCTTTGCGGGCAACGAGGATTGCGGGCAGATCAGCGCCTGGTACGTGCTCAGTGCGCTGGGGCTGTATGCGGTCGATCCGGTGAGCGCGAACTACGTATTCGGCAGTCCGCTGCTCGACCATGCGGAAGTCGATGTCGGCGAGGGCCGCGTGCTTACGGTGAAGAGCCGGAACAACGGTCCGGATCGTCCCTACATCCAGTCGGTCTCGTGGAACGGCCGGCCGTGGACGCGCAGCTGGATCAGCCACGCCGAACTGACGGCCGGAGGTACCTTGATTTTCGATATGGGCGCGGCGCCCAACGAGCACTTCGGTGCCGCGCTGGCCGACCGGCCGCCATCATTCGGTAACGCGGCCAGTTGAGCATGCAAGTTCGACTTCCCCAAAACCCTTCAGACGAGAACAACCCGGCGCTGCGGTTCGTCGGTCTCTATCACCCCGCTGCAGAGGCCGCGGGCTGGATGCACACGCCGAGGGAAATGCACCCACGGCGTGGAGCCTATCCCCGACCTGGAGCCCATCCCGGATCTGGAGCCATGGACGCACTCGTTTCGCACAGTGCGGCTCGCACCGTGCCGACGCCAACACCGCAAACAACTATTGCCGCGTGAACTTCCACGCATGTCACCCATTCAGCCACGCCCGCTTCGTGCTCGATCGCATCGGGCCGCCCAACAAACCAGCCAGGAGATTCGTAATGCGTCCCCAAACCATTAGCCGTGCGATTCGCACCGCATTGCTCGGCAGCATGCTTCTTGTCAGCGCAGCGCCCGCTTTCGCCCAGGACAACAGCACCTCCGACCCGAACGCGGCAACTTCCAACGCCGACAAGACCAAGGCGAAGACGCTCAACAGCGTGGTGGTCACCGCCCGCTCCGGCGTGGAGACGCGCACCAAGGCCGAGACCAGCTACTCGATCACCACCATCGACGAAGACCGCCTGCGCATGCAGGCACCCACGTCGGTCACCGAAGCGATGAAGTCGGTGCCGGGCTTCTGGGTCGAGGCTTCCGGCGGCGAGGCCAGCGGCAACATCCGCGCACGCGGCATTCCGGTGGACGGCTTCGGTTCGGTGACCTTGCTGGAAGACGGCATCCCGGTGCAGCACGATCCGGCGCTGGGTTATCTCAACGCCGACCAGGCGTTCCGCCTGGACGAGACGATCGAGCGGATCGAGGTGGTGCGTGGCGGCCCGTCGTCGGTGTTCTATTCGAACGCGCCGGCCGGTGCGATCAACTTCATCCCGCGTCGGGTCGGCGACACGCCGGATGGCCTGTTCAAATACACCGTCGGCGACTACGGGCTGAACCGCGCCGACTTCTGGTACGGCACCCCGGTCGGCGACGGCTGGAAACTCGGCGTGGGTGGTTTCTACCGCGTCGACGACGGCGTTCGCGACCCCGGCTTCCACGCCAACGATGGTGGCCAGATCCGCGTCAACCTGTCCAAGGATTTCGAGCACGGCCGCTTCAGCGTCGACTACAAGCACCTGGACGACGATGTCGCGCTGTACCTGGGCATCCCGATGCGCACCTACCCCAACGGCAAGATCAAGGCGGTGCCCGGCTTCGACGGCAACTTCGGCACGCTGGCCGGACCGGAGACCGAGCACGTGATGATGAAGGAAGGCAACGGCAGCCTGTACAACTTCGACAACAGCCTGGGCACGCAGGTGAAGCGTGACCAGCTGACCTTGAAGTTCGACTACGACCTAGGCGCGGACTGGAAGCTCGCCGAGTCGATGCGCTACGACGACACCAAGACCCAGCGCAACGGCATGTTCCCCAACACGCTGATGAGCGCCACCAGCTTCCTGACCTCGTCCGCGAACCGCACCGCGTGGCAGCCGTATCTGCCGGCCGGCACCGCCGGCATGCAGCTGCGCTATGTGGACAACCCCTCGCAGGTGTTCAACAACCAAAACCAGAACGGCAATGGACTGATGGTGATCGGCGGCCTGCGCGGCGTCACCATGCCGGTGCAGGAGTTCATCAACGACACGCGCCTGCTGCGCAAATTCGACATCGGCGGACAGACTCACGACATCTCGCTGGGCTACTACTACGCCCACTTCAACCAGGACTTCAGCCGCTATTCCTCCACCGTGCTGCTCGACGTGCAGGACAACGCGAAGCTGCTCAACCTGGTCGCGGTGGATGCCAACGGCAACCCGCTGCGCACGCTGACCGACAACGGCATCTACCACTACGGCTACGAGTGGGAGAACGCCAGCGGCAGCTCGGCCACCAACGCGCTGTATCTGTCCGATGAGTGGCAGGTCACCGACGCGCTGCGCATCGACGGCGGCGTACGCTGGGAGCACGTGAACACCCGCGGCTGGGTCGAGAAGAAGCAGACGCTGAACCAGGGCACGCTGCCCACGTCGTCCATCTCGGCCGGCACCGGCCAGACTGTGTCGTACGACCACAGCTTCAACAAGCTGGGCTGGACCCTGGGCACGAACTATCAGTTCTCCGAGCAGTCCGGTGTGTTCGCGCGTTGGACCTCGGCGTTCCGCCTGCCCAACCTGAGCAGCTACATCACCAACGCCACGGCTACACCCATCATCCAGACCATGAAGCTGGGCGAGGCCGGCTACAAGTTCTCCAACCGCTGGCTCGATCTGTATGCCACCGCGTTCTACACCAAGTATGACAACGTCGGCTTCAGCAATTACGTGTTCGATCCGAACAACAACACCTCCACCGTCCAGCAGGGTTACGCCACCACCAAGACCACCGGCATCGAACTGGAAGGCACCTGGTTCCCGGTGAGCTGGTTCGACGTGCAGATGACCGCCACCTTGGAGGACCCGGAGTACAAGGGCCTGAGCTACACCGACAAGACCAGCACCGGCCCGGTGCTGCGCGACTACACCGACAACCAGCTGATCCGCGTGCCGAAGACGAGCTTCCGCGTAGTGCCAGGACTGAACCTGCTGGACGGCAAGCTGCGCCTGCAGCTGGCCTACGAGCATGAGGGCGCACGCTTCGTCGACACCGCCAACTCGGTGCGGCTGCCGGCATACAACGTGCTCAGCGCCAGTGCGCGCTACGACGTGTCGCAGGCGTTCTCGTTGTACTTCTATGCGGACAACATCAACAACTCGCTCGGTCTCACCGAGGGCAACCCGCGCGCCGGCGAGCTGCAGAGTGCGGATGCAGGGGCGAACACCTTCATCGCCCGACCGTTGCTGGGCCGCGCCTTCCGCGCCGCCGTCATGTACCGGTTCTGAGGGATAAGGCCGGGCGGCAAACCGCCCGGCCTTATCGGTCCGCATGAAAAAAACGAAATCCCCGCATCGATATATTCTGGCCGTCGCCCTCATGTTGCTGCCGTGGGCGCCGGCGCTGGCGGCCTGCGACCTGGAAGTCCCAGCACCTGGTTGCGACCTGGTCTCGCTGGACAACACGCTGCACATGAACAACCTGCAGGCGATCGGCACCCACAACAGTTACAAACAGGCGATGCCGCCAGCCGAGTTGGCCGCCCATCGCGCCCGCGACCCAAGAGCCGACGGCATCGACTATGGCCATCGCCCGCTGGGCGAGCAGCTCGACCGCGGTGCACGCACACTGGAACTGGACGTCTATTACGACCCGCACGGCGGCTATTACGCGCACCCGCCCGGCGCCTTGCGCAAGGGCTACGCCAGCTCGCCGTGGTCGCCCACCGCGACCCGCCAGATGCAGCAGCCGGGCTTCAAGGTGATGCACATGGCGGACATCGATTTTCGCAGCAACTGCCAGACCTTCGTCGCCTGCCTCATGATCATCCGCGACTGGTCGCACAAGCATCCGCGGCACGTGCCGATCATGCTGCTTATCAATGCGAAGGACGGTCACAGTGGCCCCGGCGCTGTCACCCCGCTGCGCTTTACCGAGGCCGCGTTCGATGCGCTGGATGCGGAGATTCGCACCGTGCTGTCCGCCAGCGACCTGGTTACCCCGGATGACATACAGGGCAACTACCCGACCTTGCGCGAAGCGGTGCGGGCCGGGCATTGGCCGACCCTGGGCCGGGCGCGCGGCAAGGAGTTCTTCGTGCTCGACGAGGATCCGCCCAAGGTTGCGCTGTATCGCGGCGCGCGGCATTCGCTGGAAGGCCGGGTGATGTTCATCAACACAGATGAAGCGTCGCCTGCGGCAGCCTACCTGACCTTGAACGATCCCCAGGCCGAGGCGATGCGGATCAGCCGCGACGTCGCGGCGGGCTACATGATACGCACCCGCGCCGACGCGGATACCGTCGAGGCGCGCCGCAACGACACGCGCCGTCGCGAGGCGGCGTTCGCCAGCGGCGCGCAATATATCTCCACCGATTATCTATGGCCCGATCCGCGCTTCGGTGATTACAGCGTGCAGTTGCCGGGTGGTGGTGTCGCCCGCTGCAACCCGCGTGGCGCCTCCGCCTGCCAAGCCACCGCGCCCGGAACGCATCCGTGAAACCGCATCTGCGCCATTGGCTGATCCATCTTCTGGCTGGCCTGCTGCTGGCCGGCCTGATGGTGCTGTTCGACGCGATCGACCCCGCGCACGCCGCCGTACCAGCCATGCACGAACAGCCCGACCTGGTGCTGCACGGCACGCTGGACGGCAAGGACAACCAGACCTACCGCATGCTGCCGTTCGATGTGCCCGCAGGGACCCGTCGCATCACGGTGCAGTTCGACTACAACGGCCACGAAGACGAGCACACCCGGATCGATCTGGGCCTGCTTGGGCCGGACGGTTTTCAAGGGAAGGATGGCTTTCGCGGCTGGAGCGGCGGCTCGAAGCTCTTGTTCACCGTGTCTGCGACGGACGCTACGCCAGCCTATCTGCCCGGACCCATCGACCCGGGTCGCTGGACCTTGCTGCTGGGCATCCCCAGCATCCGCAAGCACAGCCGCGCACACTACACCGCCAAGCTCTGGTTTGGCCGTCCAAACGACCCGGCATGGGTACCGTCCGTGCTGAATCCGCCGCTGCGCCGGGAAGCCGGCTGGTATCGCGGCGACCTGCACATGCATACCGCGCACAGCGACGGCAGTTGCGACAGCCAGAGCGGGCGCGAGGTGCCCTGCCCCTTGTTCCTCACCGTCCAGGATGCGGTCAACCGGGGACTGGACTTCATCGCGATCACCGATCACAACACCGTGTCGCAGGTCAACGCGATGCGCGAGCTGCAGCCGTACTTCGACCGCCTGCTGCTGATCCCCGGACGCGAACTGACCACGTTCCAGGGCCACGCGAACCTGTTCGGCACCACCGAACCGGTGGATTTCCGCGTCGACGGGCAACAGGACTGGAATGCCTTGCTGCGGCAGGTCGAGCCCTTGCACGGACTGATTTCGATCAATCATCCGATCCGGCCGGACGATGAAACCTGCATGGGTTGCGGCTGGGTGCCAAAGGGCGTCGTGGACCTGCACAAGGTGCAGGCGATCGAGGCCGTCAACGGGATCGACGCCGTGTTGCCGGACTCCGGCATTCCGTTCTGGCAAAGCCTGCTCGATCGGGGTTACCGACTCACTGCGGTCGGCGGCAGCGACAACCACGACGCCAGGCGCGCATTGGCGTTGCCCGACGCTAGCGTGGTCGGCACGCCGACCACCGTGGTGCACGCCAGCGAGCTGTCCATGCAGGCCATCCTCGCGGCCATTCGTGCCGGCCATGTGTTCATCGATGTGCAAGGCAGCCGCGACCACCAGCTGGACCTGACTGCCCGCAGCGGAAGCCAGACAGCGGAGATGGGCGACGCACTGGCCGTACCGGCAGGCGGCACCGTACGCTTCACCGTCAACGTCACGGCGCCGGCCGGCGGCGAGATCGAAATCATCGAGGACGGCAAGATCATCCATCCCGGCACCGACCTGGCACTCCACCTTGCGCGCCAGTCCGTCTCATTCGACTGGACCAGCGACGGCAAGCGCCACTGGTTGCGCGCGAACGTGCGTGGCGCGGCCCGGCAACCGTTGCTGGTGGGCAACCCGATCTACATCAATGCCGATTGAGCCCGACGGCTGCATCCCGGAGACTGCCGGGAACCGTCCGCATCCTCAGGCCAGAACCATGGGGTTTTTCCAATGACACGTTCCATCCTCTGCTTTGGCGAGGCACTGATCGACCTGCATGCAGGGGATTTCGACGAACGGGGCTTTGCGCGGAAGCTCCGGCCGTTCGCCGGTGGCGCGCCGGCCAACACTGCCGTAGCGGTCGCCCGGCTTGGCGGCCATGCGCGTTTTGCCGGCATGCTTGCGCAGGACCGCTTCGGCGACTTCCTTCTCGACAGCTTGCAGCAGGCGGGCGTCGACACGGTGGACGTGACGCGCACCGATGCCGCCAACACGGCATTGGCCTTCATCACACTGGATGCGCAGGGCGAGCGCAGTTTCAGCTTCTATCGCCCACCGGCCGCCGATCTGCTGTTTCGCACCGAGCACTTCCGCGAAGAAGCGTTCGAGGACACCGCCGCCTTCCACGCCTGCTCCAACAGCCTGACCGATCCAGAGCTGGCGGCCGTGACTCTGGAAGGCATGCGGCGCGCGCGCCGCGCCGGCACGCTGGTCAGTTTCGACTTGAACCTGCGCCCCGCGTTGTGGCCGCGCGACAGCGATCCACGCCAGTGGTGCTGGCCGGCACTGCAGCTGGCCGATGTCGTGAAATTGAGTGCCGAGGAATTCGCCTGGCTCGCCGATGAGGGCGAGGACGCAGCCCTGGATAGCCTGTGGAGCGGTTCCACGCGCCTGCTGATCGTGACCGACGCCGCGCAACCGTTGCGCTGGTTCCATCCCGATGCCAAAGGCGAGTTGCCCAGCTACAGCGTCGATGCGGTGGACAGTACCGGTGCGGGCGATGCCTTCGTGGGTGGCTTGCTGCATCAGCTCGCCGAGCAGCACGTCGGTCCCGCCGATCTCGACCGCTGGGTGGGCACGCTGTCGGGGCTGCAGGCCGCCCTGCGCTATGCCAGTGCCTGCGGCGCGCTGGCGGTGACCCGGCGTGGATCTTTTGCAGCGATGTCCGATGCCAGTGAAGTGGCTGGTTTCATGGAAATGCAGCCATGACCACACCGACAATCCCGAATATCCGCTATGCCGCTTCAACGCGCGACCCCATCGCCATACGCGTGCAGACAAAAGGAGCTGCCCCGATGCGCCACAAAGGTATCCGTACTCTCCCGATCTGCGGCCTGCTGTTTGCGCTGGCCTTGACGACGACGGTCTTCGCATCGGCGTCGCCGACCACGCCGGTCGACTGGGTCAATCCCTATATCGGCACTGCGGGCAGCGGCTCCGAATACGGCGGCACCATGCCGCTGGCAACCACGCCCTTCGGCATGACCAACTGGACCCCGCAGACACGGCAGAACCGGGTCAGCGTCAGCCCGTACAACTACGCCGACACGCATATCCAGGGCTTCATCGGCACGCACCAGCCCGCGATCTGGATGGGCGACTACGGCTACGTCACTTTGATGCCGGAGCTGGACAGCATCAAGTACGCGCCGGAGGCGCGGCAGCTGCCGTTTTCGCGCAAGGACGAGATCGCCACGCCGTATGGCTACACGGTGACGATGGACGCAGGGGATGGCCGCAAGATTCGTGCAGAGATGACCGCAACCGATCATTGCGGCTACCTGCGCTTCGACTTTCCGGCGAAATCCAAGGCCAGCATGCTCATCGAGGCGACCCGCCCGGGCATTCACGGCTATGTCGAAGTCGACGTGCAGAAACACGAAGTCCGCGGCTACAACCCCGACCGCCAGGACGCCGTCCTGGGGCCGTTGAAACTGGCCCAGTTCAAAGGCTATTTCGTGGTGCGCTTCAAGCAGGCGTTTTCGGCGCAGAGCGTCTACGAAGGTGTGCTGGTACGCCCGGGAAACCTCCGGGTCGAGGGCGACAACGTCGGGGCGTTCGTGTCCTTCGCTACGCCCGCGGGGCAACCGGTCGAGGCACAGGTGGGCACCTCGTTCATCAGCCTGGCGCAGGCGCAGGCGAACCTCGATGCGGAGTTGCCCACGTGGCATTTCGACGAGACGCGCGATGCGCTCAAGGCCGCCTGGAACCAGAAGCTGGGGATGGTCGACATCGAGGGCGCGGACGCGCCGCAGCGACGGATCTTCTATACGGCGCTCTATCATGCGCTGCTGTATCCGCGCCTGTTCTCTGAGCACGGGCATTACTACAGCGCCTTCGACGACAAAGTGCATGCCGGCGTCTCCTACACCGATTATTCGATCTGGGACACCTTCCGCGCCGAAAACAGCTTGCTGACCTTGTTCGCGCCCGAGCGCATCGACGATATGGTCAAGGCGCTGCTGCAGGATGCCGATGAAGGCGGCTGGATGCCGAAGTGGCCCAACCCCTCCTATACCAACATCATGATCGGCACCCATGCCGATTCACTGGTCGCCGAGGCGATCGCCAAGGGCTTCAAGGGTTTCGATTGGCAACGCGCCTACGCGGCCGTGCGCAAGGACGCCACCACGCCGCCGGAAGGCGACACCACCCGGCGCTGGTTCGACCGCGAGCCGCATACGCCTTATGAAGCACGGGCGGGCCTGAGCTATGCCCTGAAACTGGGCTACATCCCCGCCGACAAGGTGGCCGAATCGGCATCGAGCACGCTGGAGGATTCCTACGACGACTACGCGGTGGCCCAGGTGGCCGGCGCCACCGGACACGCGCAGGACAGCGCGCACTTCCTCAAGCGCTCATTCGATTACCGCAAGCTGTTCAATCCGGCGCGCGGTTTCATGCAGGCGCGCAACGCCGATGGCTCCTGGGCCTCGCCCGACGATGGCTGGACTGAGGGCGACCAGTGGGTCTATCTGTTTGCCGCGCTGCATGACATTCCCGGCACCGTGGCCTTGCTGGGCGGGCCGGCCGCTGCCGAGGCGAAGCTGGACGCGCATTTCAGCGGCGGCCATAACCACCACGACAACGAACCCAGCCATCACTACGGCTATCTGTACGACTTCATGGGCGCACCGTGGAAGACGCAGGCGCGGGTGCGCGAGATCGCCGGCGACGCTTACTCGGACACCCCTACCGGCATCCTCGGCAACGAGGACTGCGGCCAGATGTCCGCCTGGTATGTGTTCACCGCCATGGGCTTCTACCCGCTCAATCCGGCTTCGGCCGAATACATGATCGGCAGCCCGCTGTTCAACCGCGTCACGCTGCGTCTGGCGAACGGCAAGACCTTCACGGTGAACGCCAAGGGCAACTCTCCCGGCAACGTCTACATCCAGTCGGCCACGCTCAACGGCAAGCCGCTCGATATTCCCATGATCCGCTACCAGCAGATCATGGCCGGCGGCACGCTGGACTTTGTGATGGGCCCGCGGCCGTCGCGCTGGGCGGCGAATTGGCGGCCGCAGGCCGTCGTGGCCGATGCCAAACCATGACACCGACATGCATGCCGCTGCCTGCATGCCATCGTGCGCAACGCCGCCGCCGACTTCGATCCTCGCGATCGCAGTGCGCCGGCGGATTGCTACACTGGCTGCGCACCACACTCAACCGGCGACTTAATCCATGAGCAATCAGAAGACAGTCGACGAACTGTTGTTGAGCATCGCGCGCGACTTCGAAACGTTGCCTCACCAGCTGCAGAACATCGCCAGCTACCTCGAGCAGCAGCGCGCAAACATCATGGTCCAGCGCATCGGCGAGGTGGCCGAGGGCAGCGGCGTGCATCCGTCGGCGGTGGTGCGTTTCGCCAAGCGTTTCGGTTTTTCCGGTTTCCGCGAGCTGCAGTCGGTGTTCCGCAGCAACTACACCGAGACGGTCACGCCGACGCGCAGCTACCAGCAACGCGTCCGCCAAGTCATTGCGGACGGTAACCAGGCGATGGGATCCGCCCAGATCGCGCGCCGGTTCATCGACGCAAGCCGCGCGGGGCTGGATGAACTGGCCGGAACATTCGACAGCAAGCAGTTCAACGCAGCGGTCGACCTGCTGGTGAAGGCCGAGAACATCTACGTGGTGGCGGTGCGCCGTACCTTCAGCATCGCCAGCTACATGGTCTACGCCTTGCAGCACACCCACAAGCGGGTGCATCTGGTGAGCGGCCTGGGCGGCATGTACCGCGAACAGATACGCAGCATCGGCAAGAACGACGTACTCATCGCGATCAGCTTCCCTCCGTATGGCAGGGAAACACTTTATTGCAGCCGCGTCGCCCATCAACACAAGGCCAACGTGCTGGCCATCACCGACAGCGCCCTGGGTCCGCTGGGCCGCGAAGCCCGCGTGACGCTGAAGGTGAGCGAAGGCAGCGCGTTCGCGTTCCGCGGACTGACCAGCACGATTTGCCTGTGCCAGTCCTTGTTCGTGGCACTGGCTTACAAGCTCGAACTGAAGGTCGAGGAAACCACACACCATGGCGGATACGATGATTGAACGAATTGACGTTGCCGTGTTTGGCGCCGGACGCATCGGCACCATCCACGCCGGCAACCTAGCGCGCCATGCCGGCGCGCGGTTGCGCTACGTGGTGGACGTGAATGCGGCCGCCGCCCACACGCTGGCCGAACGACACGGTGCGCGGACGTCGTCGGTGGAAGAAGCACTGGCCGATCCGGCCGTCGGTGCGGTGATGATCTGCTCGAGCACGGACACGCACGCGGACCTGATCCTGCGTGCCGCGGCGGCCGGCAAGGCGATCTTCTGCGAGAAGCCGGTCGACCTCGCGGTCGAACGCGCACGTGCGTGCGCCGACGCGGTGCGCGAGGCGGGCGTGACCTGCATGATCGGTTTCCAGCGACGCTTCGATCCCACCTTCGCCGCGCTCAAGCAGCGACTGGATGCCGGCGAGATCGGCACGCCGGAAATGCTGGTCATCACCAGCCGCGATCCCGCGCCGCCACCGCACAGCTACATCGCGCATTCCGGCGGCGTGTTCAAGGACATGCTGATCCACGACTTCGACATCTTCCGCTGGATCCTCGGCGGCGAAGCGGTCAGCGTGCATGCCACCGGTGGCTGTCCCGGCCTGCCCGACATCGCCGCGGCCGGCGATCTGTCGCACACTGCCGTGACGCTGCGCACGAGCACCGGCGCACTGTGCCAGATCAACACCTCGCGCCGCGCAGCCTATGGCTACGACCAGCGCTTCGAAGTGCTGGGCAGCCACGGCCTGCTGCAGGCCGGCAACGTGCGCCCCACCCAGGTGATCGCCTGGAGCGAGCAGGCTATCAGCAGCGACAAGCCCGAAGCCTTCTTCCTGGAGCGTTACCGCGACGCCTACGCGCTGGAGATCGAGCATTTCTTCGATGCGTTGAGCAACGGCACACCCGTACGAACCACCATCGAGGACGGCATCAAGGCGCTCGAGCTGGCCGAGCTGGCGACGCAGTCCTGGCGCGAAAGACGGGCGTTGAGCATCGAAGCCTGAAGGTTCGCTCTGAAATGGCGAACGTCTGATACGTTCTGCGGGCACCGATGGGCAGTTTCCGACTCGAAGCGGACACTTACGGCCAATATGTATTGATCGGTCTTTGAGCTTTTCTAGCTTGTAACTTCATCCACATTTCCATATCAGGCCGATCAACGTGAGAAAGAGCCTCCCAGCCATTCTTATTCTGGTCGCTTCCTTTGCACTATCTGCGTGCAGTCATCCAGCGGCGACGTGCGATCCACCAAAAGGCCTTGGGGAGCTGAGGTCACTGAGGCTAAACAACACAACCGAAGATGCCGCGAGTGCGTATGCGAGAGGCGACGATCGGCTGTTGGGGGTCTATGGTTTCTCCGTGGAAGTCCCCGGTTACGACGGCGACCCCTATGCGCACAAGAGCAAGATCAGAATGTTAGAGGGTACCGGTGACGCGTTTTGTACCAAGGAAGAGGCAGCCCTCAATCACAACGCGAGAGCCTACGCCAGGAAATACAACGAGATCATGCTATTCAAGCTCAAACAAGCGGGCGTCTATCTCGATCCTGTACCCAACGCACATCGCTAGCGTCGGCTTCCGACGGTGGCCTCAAGCTGAGACAGGCGGAGTTCGACCCATAGCGGATGTTACGCACGGCCTTGGTGCAACCCGGCAACCGGTCTTCGTCCGGGCTAGACTAAATGTGACCACCGCCAGGCATCGTCTCGGGAGAAAATCATGAGGTCGGGCTATCGCTTGCGATTGCTATGGAGTGCCGTTATCGCCTGGACAGGCAGCTCATTGCTGCCCGCCGCGGCGAACGAAGTTCGGCCCACGCTTTCTGCCCAAACGGCCGTGGACATCGCATTGAAGCTTGCCGGGCAAGCAACGCACAGTCATTCCTATTCCACCCAAGCAATGCGTTTTGAACCATCGACCCGCGAGTGGGTGGTCGACGTCGAGGCATTGACGGATTCGAACTCTACGAAACGCTTCGTCGCGACGATGAACGAGTCGACGGGCTTGGCCTGCCTCCAGCTTCAGCCGACGGTTGGCTGCGTTGTCCGGGAAGATATCCATCAGACGATAGCCGATGCACGGATGCGGGCCGAAGCCGAGCTCATGGCCAGGAAGTATCCTGCGCCTGATTTGCAGGCCATGGCCGAAGTTTTGATCCGGTATCAACTTCGTGCCGATCGGCCTCCGAAGGCAGGCGCAACACGATCTCGTTATTTCGTGAGTCTCCCATCGCCTGATGCCAAAGGACTTGTCGATCTGTCCCCCGATATCATGGCCAGCCTCAAGCGCGATGGCATAGAGACTTACCCTAGAAGTGCCTGGAAGCAAGGCAGCGGGAACGTCAACTTCGACACGCAGTTTTCAGTCGGCTTGCCTGTGCGTCGTTCCGATGGCAACTACGACGTGCCCTACGGCTATTACTGCGGCCCGCTATGCGCGGGCTGGTTTACGGCGATCATGAAGCGTGATGCGGCAGGCTGGCATGTTGTTTCCACGGTGATGAACGCCATCTCCTGACTCAATCGAGTACCGGAAGCGACAGCGCCACCCATGCACTCTATGCTGGCAGGACATATAGCTTGGAGTCATCGGCGCGCACTTCGGTTTGCATTACGCAACGGCACGTTGAATCGCAAATGGCGAAATGGCAAACATGGGATGTGGCCAATGAAACGAACCTCTCTGTACAGCGAACAACATGCGGTGCTGGTCAATTACTTGCGGGAACTCCGGGTTGTCCGGGATTTGAAGCAAGCCGAAGTGGCCGAAGCGATCGGCAGACCGCAGACCTATATCTCCGACATCGAGAAGGGCAAGCGTGGGCTGGACCTCTTGCAGGTCATGGAAATCTGCACCGCTTGCAAGGTGTCCTTCCCCGAGTTCGCGGTGGAGCTGGATAGACGGCTTAAGGCGTTGAAGCCGAAGGCTTCGAGAAAGAAGATCTGAGTGCGAATCTCCGCAAATCCGAACATTAGAGCCCTGGTGCCAGCTCAACCTGACTCTTGGTCCGCTCATCCATTCATGCCTCAGCCTGCTCCGCAATTTCCAAGGCATCATCCACCTCAATGCCAAGGTAGCGAAGACACTATCGCGGGCCATTGATCAACAACATGGAGTCAAACTTGAAGCGACTAGCCACACTTGCCTGCGCCGCACTCGTTCTGGCTGTTCCCATGGTTATCGCTGCAGCCGCAACCCCGAGCACCGGCGATGCGCCCGATCAGCAATCTTTGTTCAGTACCGTGTCAAAGCTGGATGCGGATTTTTTTGACGCCTTCAACCACTGCGCCTCACCGGACCAACTGCAGAAACATGCCAATTACCTGGTGCCAAACTTGGAGTTTTATCATGACAAGGGTGGCGTCACATGGTCGCGGCGAGACTACCTTGCCAACACCAAGAACCATGTTTGCGGCCAATTTCGCCGCGAGCTCATCGCGGGCAGCTTGCAAGTCTTTCCCATCAAAGATTACGGCGCGATCGAACAAGGCAAGCAGAAGTTTTGCTGGCTAAAATCGGGAAAGTGTTTTGGCGAAGCCCAGTTCTTGGTCCTCTGGCACCATCTGGACAACCGTTGGGTGATCACTCGCGTGTTCAGTTACGGCCATCTCCCCATCGAATGATGGTCGCAACCCGCGCAATGGAGACGCGTGACTCTCCAACCTTCCAGGCGGGCCAACCGCCGGAGACCAGATCGTCTTCCGCTGCGGTCGCCTCGACATCTGGTAGCTCGACATGAAGTGTCCGCTCCCGACAGGGAAACCTTCGGGCCATAACGCTCGTCAGGAGGATTCATGCTCAACCAACGTTTTCTTGTTGTTTACAGCGGAGTACTAACGGCTGTTTTTGCGGTTACGGTACTTGCAGGCTTCACAAAAAGCCCAGTGACCAAACTGGGCGAAATTGATGTGCAGCGAATCAATGTGCGCGAGCCGGACGGCACCCTGAGATTGGTGATATCCAACAGCGCGCAATTGCCCGGCGTTATCGTCAGAGGAAAGGAGCAGCCCAAGGTCGACCGGCCGCAGGCTGGCATGATCTTTTTCAACGATGAAGGGTCAGAAAACGGTGGCCTGATCTTTGGCGGCAAGCGCGATTCGCACGGCGACGTAGTCGACTCCGGCGGCAGCCTTTCCTTCGATCGCTACAACGCCAATCAGGTCGTGCAACTGCTGGGGGTAGACGATAAGGACAACAGCATGGCCGGCCTCGCCGTTTCCGATAGCCAAGAGAATTCGGGCGGCCATCGTCGCGCCTGGATGGGCCGAACAGCCGATGGCTCTGCGACACTCGCTCTCATGGATGCCCTTGGCAACAAGCGCGTCTTGCTGAAGGTACCTGCCAACGGAGAAGCGGAAATGGACTTTCTCGATAAGGACGGGAAAGTAATCAAGGTCTTCCGGGGCGAAGACGGCGGACACTCGAAAAGTTGAAGGGACAACGTCCACTTTGGGTCGGTTGCGCCGACTGTGCTGGACGATCCATGTGCAGAGAAGCTGATCACAGACAGCAGGGCCAGGTGATCAAGTCCCGGCCTTCGCCCTGAGCGTAGCGCAGCGGAGTCCAAGGGCGAGACGGGTCCCGTCTCTTGCCTCGAACTTGTCCGATGCTGGCCTTGTCAGTGAGAGCCGCCGTGGCGCCCGCACAGCGCAAAGCCCGGATCGGACAGCGATGGCGGCGGCGTGGTGGTGCCCCAGTGCGAAGGCACCGAACCCATCACCAGTTTCAACGTGCCTCCGTCGGCGATCTGGCCGTGACGGAACCAGGCGGTGTCCAGCGGCTTGCCATTGAGCGTGGCCGATTGCACGTAGCGGTTGAGGCGGTCGCGGCGGAAATTCTCGGCGACGATGCTGAAGGTCTTGCCGTGGCCCAGGTCGATGTTCACTTCGGGAAACGAAGGTGTGCCGATCAGATACACGTCCTGGCCCGCATTCGGATAGAAGCCCATCGACTGGAACGCGTACCAGCTCGACATCGCGCCCGAATCATCATTGCCGGGGATGCCGCCGCGGCCGTCGAGAAAGAACTTCTCCAGATGGTCGACGATGCGATCGGCCGTGCGATCGGGGCGGCCGGCCCACAGGTAGAGATCGGGAATCAGGAAGCCCGGCTCGTTGGTAATGTCGAAGTGCGAACGGTCGAAGAACACATCCAGGCGCTTGACGAACGCTTCGTTGCCGCCGGCCATGGCGATCAGCCGGCGCACGTCCTGCGGCGCGTACAGCGAATAAGTCCACAGGTCGCCTTCGTAGAAGAAATCCGGCCAGGTGCCACGCTTGACCAGATAAGGCTCGACCCAGCTGCCGTCGGCGTTGCGCGGACGCAGAAAACCTTTGACGCCTTCCTGCTCCAGCGAGGCATCCCACAGGTTGGCCCAGTTGCCGGCCTGGCTGGTGTAATGCTTCGCTTCCTGCGCATGGCCGAGCCCGCACGCCAGTTCGGCGATGGTGAAGTCGTTGTACGCGTACTCGACGGTACGCGAGCCGGCGCGTTCGGTGGGCTGGGCGATGTAGCCCAGCGTGTTGTAGGTATCCAGGCCGCCGCGGCCATGCTTGCGCGGATCGGCCGGCGGCACCTGGGCATCCTTGAGCATCGCCTGCAAGCCGGTGGCGTAGTCGATGCCGGTCAGGCCTTTGACGTAGGCATCGGCCACCAGCACGTTGGCATTGCTGCCGCCCTGGGTGCGGCCGTTGTCGTTGCCCACGCGGGCGTCGGGCATGTAATCGGCATGGCGATACGTGTCGATCAGCGAGCGCACCATGTCGCGCTGGCGGTCCGGTGCGATCAAGGTCAGCAGCGGGCCGTCGCTGCGGAAGATGTCCCAGATCGCCTGGAAATCGTCGTAATAAGGCTGGTCCGACGACCACTTCGGATTCTCGCCGCTGTGATCGGAGGGCATCAGCATGGTGTGGTACAGCGCGGTGTAGAACTTGCGCCGCTCGACTTCGTCGGCGCCATGGATCTCAACCCGCGACAGCACCTGATTCCACTGCGTCACCGCCGCCTGATGCACGGCCGCGAAATTCCAGCCGGGAATTTCCTGCCCGGCGTTTCGGCGTGCCTGCGCCAGGCTGATGAAGGAGATGCCGACCTTGACCTGGATCGCCTGGCCGGCCTTGACCCGATAGTCGAGCGAGGCGCCGAGATCCTGGTCGGCATCGGTATGGGCATGAGGCGTGTTGCCGAGCTGGCGATCCCGCCAGGTCTGCGCGCCGGCAGCCGGCGTGTCGGCCACCAGATAGAAATACACGCGGTATTCGCCGCCTTCGTTCCAACCGCCGATATAGCGGCCCACGCCTTCGATCTCATGAGTGGAAACCACGTTGACGTCGCCGCCGAGGAAACGCTGGTCTTCCGGGCCGGTGCCGGTGTTGATGGCGTGCTGGATGTCCACCGTGACATGCGCGTCGCCCGCATCGGTGAAGGTATAGCGGTGCAGGCCGGTGCGCCGGGTCGCGGTCAGCTCGGCCTTGGTCCGATAGCGGCTCAGGTAGGTCGAGTAATAAGCGACACTGGCCTCTTCGTCGCTGCGCGGCGAGTGGATGTCGGCTGGCTGCAGCGCGCCCGTGACCGGAGCCACCAGAATGTTGCCGTACTTACCCGCCCCGCCACTCAGATGCAGATGGCTGAAACCCACCACTTCGCCCGTGCTGTGGTAGCCGGACTTGATCAATTTGCCGTCGAAGGTGCGCACATCGGGGCCCAGCTTGACCATGCCGAACGGCACCGTGGCGCCCAGGAAAACTTCGCCGTCCCAATCCACACCGATGAACGGATCCACGTCCTTCGCATGCTCGGCAGCGCTCACCGAGGTCGCGATGGCGAGCAGGCCGGTGCAGGCGAGCCGGATGCCCCAGTGGCAGAACCCGCGGGAAGAGTGGCTGGTGAACCATGTCATCTCGGATGGATCCTTGTCGGCGGGAAGCTGGAAAGAAAAATTGCCGCCGCGGTTGCCCGTTGCAGCCATGCCTTCGTGCAAGTGCGTCACGTCAGAGGAATGGACCGAAAGCGAGCCCGGCCGTAAGGCCCCGCGATGCGGCAGACGTCAAAGGCGGCTGTCGCATCGCGGACTCGAGTTTTTTTTAAGCGGCCTTTTTCGCCGCCGTCTTTTTGCCGGCTCGCTTGGCAGCTTTCTTGACGGCTTTCTTCGCGGGGCTCGCGCTCTTGGCCGGTGCCGCGGGTTTGGCGGAACCGTCGATCAGCAGGCTTTCCACGGTGACGCCGCGACGGCGAAGGGCCTTCGCAAACCAGGCCGGCTGGCGTCCACGCCCGGACCACATCTGGGATGGATTGGAAGGGTCGCGGTACTTCGGAGCTACCGAACCCGTCTTGCCTTTCTTGCCCGCGGCCTTCTTGCCGCGCGAGGGATAGATATCCTCCAGGCTGAGGCCGCTGCTGCCCAGCAAAGCCTCGATTTTCTGCTTGACGGACTGGATCTGGGAGGCGCGAGCTTCATGCATCTGCGCATTCGCGTTCTCAATGAGCGCTTGAAGTTCTTTTGGGGAAAGGGTCTTAAGATCAATTGCCATCTGGGGTGCCTATAGTTGGGTTTTCCGCGCCCATTCTAAAGCATTGAGCCCATGAGACTACCCATCCCACGAAAGCGCCGCCAATTGCATTGAATCGCACGTGATGTGGCAATTCCTATTTGGAGACCGCTTATGCCTCCGGTAAAGATCATGACCTTGTTGATAATGACCACGATGGTGGTCGCCCATGCTGCCGCGGAGACGAGCAACAGATCCCGTGCGTCTGCGCACATTTTCGGCCCCGGCGTGATTTCCGGCCCCGACGGAGACATGGCGCCAAGTTTCGCATCGGGTGGAAGCCGTTTGTATTTCACCCGAAGCTATCCAGACACCTCGGCCATCATGATCTCCGACAAAAAGGGCGCATCCTGGTCGACACCTGTGGTGGCTGCGTTCTCAGGCCATTGGCGCGATCTCGAACTCGCCATCGCACCGAGTGGTGCTTACGCCATTTTCGCGTCCAATCGCCCGCATCCCGGACAAACGGATTCGTTGCACGCCACCTATTTCGGCCAACCTCAAAGTGGCGGCAATCTCTGGAAAATAGATTTCGAGTCCGGGAGCTCCGTGCCCTACCCGCTTCCACCATCGGTCAATGACGGAAATTCTGTTTGGACGCCTTCGATATCCGGAAACAATAATCTTTATTTCATGAAGACCGATTCCGTCAGTGGGCGCTTTCGCTTGCACGTCGCCAATGACGACGGAGGGAAATACCGACATGTCGACACGCTTCCGTTCAGCACGGGTGCTTTCAACGACGTCGACCCCTCGATCGACACGAATGAAAAATTTCTGGTCTTCAGCTCGGACCGTGGCGCATCGGTGAGCGGATCCAAACCGGGTCCCGAGCGACTTTTTATCGCCTTCAATCCCAGGAGTCCGGATGCGCTCGTCTGCGCCATGGAAATTCCAGGCTGGACGAACAAGACGGAATCTCAGATTGAGTCCCGCTTCAGTCCCGACGAACGCACGCTCTATTTCTCGAGCCGCCATCCCGACAATGCCGCCGGGCGGTCCGCCAAGGCCACATGGAACCAGGGCAGTATCAACATCTGGATGATCCCGTTCCAACCGGATCTATGGCGCACGGTAGAGGGCGCAAGCCCTGCATGCAGAGCGCACGCTTAGACGTCCAGAACGCATGCCATGGCAGTAGCCGACGAGATCGATCGATACCGCGCCGATGCCGCCTCGGCGTGGGCCGAGGCGGCATCTCCTTCAAAGCTGACGCTTAGAAGCTCACGTTCAACGTCATCCGTGCACCCTGATCCCTGGCGCCGCTGGCGAACTGGCCGAGGTAGCTGGCATCCACACTGACGTTCTTCGCCAGCTTGAAGTCGATACCCAGGTCGGCGGCCAACGCATGCCGCGCCACCGGCATGCCGCTGATCGCGAAGCTGCTGCCGCCAGCCACGAAGCGCATCGTGGTGACCGGCGCCAGATCGCCCCAGGCTTGCTGCCAGCCGAGGCTGGCGTGGGCGTGGATGCCGCTGGCGGCATCCAGCGTCAGCGTGTCGCGCAGACCCAGCGTGGCGGTGTTGACCGACGCACTGTTGCCGGCGACCGCCAGAGCGGCGTTACCGCCGCCTTCCTGCAAGGCATCGCTGTGCACGCGCACCCGCGCCACGTTCACGAACGGCTCCAGCTGCTGGCTTGGGCTCACGTTGAACTGATAGCCGCCCTCCGCATAGACCTGCGCGGTCTGCGCATGGTGCTCGCTGCTCAGCCGGTCGCTGTAGCTGCCGAAACCGACTGTCCGACTGCTGTGCACGTCCTGCCACGAGTACGCGGCACCGCCGCGCAGCACGAACGCCCCGAACGCGGTGCTGCCATACAAGCCGACATGATCCCCGAGGACGTGGGCCGAGGAGCCCACGCTGTTCGACTGGATCGAACTCTGGCCGTGGCCGAGCACCGCACCCAGCCGGGCGTTGCCGCCCAGCGACATATCGGCGCCCACCAGCAAGCCACTGCCGTTGGCCTGCAGCAGCGCGGCATCGCCGTTATCGTCATGGCGTCCGCCGTGGCCCCAGGCACTGGTCCACACGCTGACGCCCTGGTCCGTCGTCCCTTCGGCACCGTCGTTCTGGCCCAGCAGGTGACGATTGATCGCATCGCGCACGTAACGGCTGTCGTCGACCAGCGCGGTGCCGGTACTGGCATGAATCACGCCGGAGAGCTGGTCGAACGCGTGCCGTGCCGTGGGGGCATCGAGCAAGGTCAACGCGGAGTACATCGGGCTGACGAAACCGAAACCGTTGGTCACGGTGGCCACGGCACGCTGGTTCGGCGTCTGCGCCACGCTGGCGAAGTTGATGTCGTTGCGCTGTAGCGACAGGTCCACCGCGTTGGCGGTGTAGCTCAGCACCGGATTGAGGAACACCAGGCTGGAGCTGGCGGAGGCAAACTGCCCACTGACGCCGCCGGCGGCGGTGACGATGGTGTAGTTGGTGCTCGGCGCCCAGTTGCCGGCCTGGCCCAGCACCACGGCGCTGCCGCCGAGGATGGTCGCCTTGCCGCCCACCGCCAGCAAGCTGGCCTGGCCGGCGGGGGTGGCGTCGATGTTCAGCACGCTGTTCGCCGCCTGGGTGTAGTTGCCCTGCACGGTGAGCGTGCCGATCGAACCGCCCGGCCACACGGTGCCGCCGTTGACCACGTTACCGCCGATGGTGCCGTGGCCACGCAGCGTGCCGCTGGCATTCACCTGCACGTTGCCGCCCAGGAAGGCCGAGGGCGTATTCGCGTCGCCCACTTCCAGCGTACCGGCACCGACCGTGGTGCTGCCGCTGAACGCGTTGTGTCCGTTCATCACCAGCAGGCCGTTGCCGCTCTTGGTCAGCGTACCGCTGCCGGCGATCGCGCCGGCGAACGTGCCCGCGTTGTTCTGGTTGAACACCAGCGCGGCGTTGTCGGTGATGTTGCCTTGCAGACTCGAAGCATCGCCCTGCAGCGTGCCCGCGCTGATCGTGGTGCCGCCGCTATAGGTATTGGCGCCGGTCAGCGTGAGTGTGCCGCTGCCGTTCTGGCTCAACGAACCGGTGCCGGAGATCACACCCGCCAGCATGCCTGCGCTGCTGAGGTCGGATACCAGGGCGCCGTTGTCGGTGATATTGCCGACGATGGAACCGGTGGTACCGCCGTTACCGAGTTGCAGCGTACCGCCGCTGATCGTGGTGCCGCCGATGTAGCTGTTGGCGCCAGTGAGGATCAATGTGCCGCTGCCGTTCTTGCTCAGCGAACCCGTGCCGGATACCGCGCCAGCGAGCGCGCCATTGGCGCCCTGATTGAACACCAGTGCGGCGTTGTCAGTGATGTTGCCCTGCAGGCTGGTGGTGTCGCCTTGCAGCGTGCCGCCATTGATCGTGGTGCCGCCGCGGTAGCTGTTGGCGCCGGTGAGGATCAAGGTCCCGCTGCCATCCTTGCTCAGCGAACCCGTGCCGGATACCGCGCCGGCGAACGTACCGTTGCTGCTCTGGTTGAAATCAAGCGTGGCGTTGTCGGTGATGTTGCCCTGCAGGCTGGAAGTATTCCCGCGCAAGGCGCCCGCGTTGATCGTGGTGCCGCCGCTATAGCTGTTCGCGCCGGTCAGCGTGAGTACGCCGCTGCCGTTCTGGCTCAGCGAACCGGTGCCGGAGATCACCCCGGCCAAAGTGCCTGCGCTGCTGAGGTCGGATACCAGGGCGCTGTTGTCGGTGATGTTGCCGGCGAGGCTGCCGGTGCTGCCGCCGTTGCCGATCTGCAAGGTGCCCGCGCTGATCACGGTATTCGCCGGTGCCAGATCGCTGTCCACGATCCAGTTGCCGGTGCCTTGCTTGGTCAGTGTGCCGGCGAAGCTGGTGGTGCCGGTCACCGCGGTGGAATAGAGCTGCGTGCCGGTACCGTCGAGCGTCAGCGTCGAGCCGGTGTTGCTGCCGATGTACAACGCGCCGATGAGGGTGCTGCCGCTGATCAGTGTCACGTGATTCACGTCGCCCGCGCTGAGCTGCACGTTACCCGTCAGCACGCCGGCGTTGGTCAGATTGACCGCGCCGCTGCCGAACACCGACACGCTGGCGTTGCCGCCGATGATGCTGGAACCGGCGGCGTTGGTGATCGTGCTGGCTCCGGCCAGCGCGATGCCCGTGTCGCCACCCTGGATGGTGGCGCCACCCTGGTTGGTGACCGTGCCACCTTGATGCAGGATCACGCCGTAACTGCCGGCGCCGGTGCCGCTGATGCTGGCCCCGCCCTGATTGATGATCGTGCCGCTCTGCGACATCCGCACCGCGACGGAGTCGCCGCTGATGCTGGCGCCGCTCTGATTGATCAGCGTGCCGCCCTGGATCATCAGGACGCTGTCGTACGTACCACCATGGATGCTGGCGCCGTTCTCGTTGGTCACCTGGCTCGGGCTGCCATCGGTGACCAGGGCATAGCCGGCACCGTCGATGCGGCTGGTGTTGCCGGTATTGATGACCGTGCCGCCGGTGTGCAGCCACAGGCCGATCACGCCGCCCGCGATGCTGCCGCCATCGTGGTTGAGGACCGTCGCCATGCCGCCGGTGGCGTTCACGCCGATATCGCCCGGGTTTGTGTGCGAGATGGTGCCGGCGTTGTCCAGGGTGCTGCCGTTGTTGACCGCAATCGGGTTGGCCAGCGTGACGCCGCTGTCCACTTTCAAGGTGGCGCCCTGGTGGGCGGTGTTGTCCACCGTCACGCTGTCGGTGCCCAGTGCCGCGTTGTTGGCCACCTCCAGCGTGCCACCGTTGATCGTGGTGCCGCCGCTGTAGGTGTTGGCGCCAGCGAGCACCAGCGTGCCCAGGTCGCTCTTGGTCAGGCCGTCGGTGCCGGCGATGACGTTGTCGATCGTGGCGGTATAGCCCGCACCGGCCGTGCTGCCGTCACCCACACGGATGACCGGTGCCGTGCCGTTGCTGCCGACCAGGGTCAGCGTGTCGCCCGTGAGGGTGTAGCCGTTGCTGGCGAACTGCAGGCCTGTGGCGCTGACCGCGCCGGCGCTGCTGTCCACTGTCACCGTGCCCGGCGCACCGCCGAAGATCGCGAAGCCCGGTTGCGGCTGCATCACTGCCGAAACACTGCCGGTGGCGTCGGTCCAGTTTGGCGACGCAGTCGTCCAGCTGCCGTTGCCGCCACCCATCTGCGACGCGCTGGCCAGGCCGTTGCCGTTCCACAGGTTCAAGGTCAGGCCGCTGGTGTTGAGCAGGTTGATCTGCTTGCTCGTGGCGAGGGTCTGGATCTGGTACTGGCCTGCGGGCGTGCTGCCCAGACTGATCCCACCGTTGGTTTCGGTCAGCGTGCCGCCGTAGGTGAACAGGTTGTACAAGCCCGGGCCGAAACCGCCGGCATCGGTGACATTGAGCGTGGCGCCGTTGAGGGCTAGGTTGCCGCCCACGGTGACGCTGTCGCCGGTGCCGAAGGTCTGGAAGTTCGCGCCCGGTGCGCCGAACTCATAGTCGAGCACGCTGCCTTGCGCAAAGCTCGCATTGCCGCCGATGGTGAGCGTGCCGATGCTGCCGCCGGGCGACAGATGCGCGCCGCTGGCGACATCCACATTGCCGCCGATGGTGCCGTGGCCGCCCAGCGTGGCGCCGCTGTCGACGCTGACATTGCCGGCGATCGATGCGCCGGTATGGGTGCTGTCGCCGACCAGCAGCGTGCCGTTGGCCACCGTGGTGCCGCCGCTGTAGGTGTTGCTGCCGTCGAGTACCAGCAGGCCGCTGCCGGTCTGTGTGAGCGAGCCGCTGCCGCTGATGACGCCGGCGAAGCTCACCGCATCGCTGCGGTTGAAGGACAGCGCGCCGTTGTCGATCACGTCGCCCACGATCGAACCGCCGGTGCCGCCGTTGCCGATCTGCAGCGTGCCGGCGCTGATCGTGGTGCCGCCCGTGTAGGTATTGCTGCCGGTGAGGGTCGTGGTGCCCGTGCCGATCTGGTTGAGCGAACCGGTACCGCTGGCCGCGCCAGCGAAGCTCACCGCATCGCTGCGGTCAAAGGCCAGTGCGCCATTGTCGATCACGTCGCTGGCGATGGAGCCGCTGGTGCCGCCATTGCCGACCTGCAGCGTGCCCGCATCGATCGTCCAGAATGTGCTGGCCGCCACCGCACCGGTGAGCGTCCAGGTGCTGGCGCCGGTCTTCTCGTACGTGTTGAAGCCCTGGTACTGGGCGCCGCTACCGAGCGCATCGACCGATCCGTTCAAGGTCGCGTCGACGTTGCCGCCGAGAACGAACGTATCGCCGCCGTTGGTCGTGCCACTGCTGCTGACCACGTTGCCGCCGAATGCATAACCGGCATCGATCTCCAGCGTGTTGCCGCCGCCGCTGAAATCGACCGCGTCGGCCTGCACGCCGCTGGCGCTCAAACCGCCCGCAATGCTGCCCGCGTTGATGACGGTCGCGCCGCCGCTGGCAACCACACCTGCACCGCCGACGCCCCCAACACCGTTGCTGCCGCTGGCTGCGCCGTTGGCGGTTCCTGCGTAACCCATCGTGCCGCCATTACCGCCGGTGATCGTACCGGTCGCAGCGTTGGTGAGGCTGAGGCCCGCGCCGCTGACACCAGCGCCACCCGTACCGCCGTTGCCGCCATTGCCCGCGGCAATCGTGGTGCCGGCACCATCACCACCGAGGCCGCCCATGCCGCCATTGCCGCCTGTGATGATGGCGGTATTGGTCACGGTAAAGCCCGTGCCGTCGACACCGTCACCGCCCATGCCGCCGTCACCGCCATGGCCGGTGGTACCAGGCAAGCCACCTGCACCTGAGCTGTTGCCGAGCGACCCGACCACGCCAGTGCCGCCCGTACCGCCGCTGCTACCCGTAACAACGCCGGCATTGGTCAACGTGAAGATGCTGCCGGTGACACCCGCGCCACCGATACCACCAGTGCCGCCGTAACCACCGTTGCCGCCGTTACCGCCACTACCGCCACCGGACGTGTAACCGCCGCTGGCGCCAAAACCGCCATTGCCGCCATTGCCGGCCACGCCGCCCACGATCACGCCGTTGTTGGTTGCCGTGAAGCCAGCACCGCTGACACCCGCACCGCCATCACCGCCGACACCGCCCGCGCCACCGCTACCACCGGTGCCAGCCGTGCCGGTAGCGGTTTGGCTACCCCAGGTAGCCGCGTTGCCGCCGTTATTGCCGTTGCCGCCAGTGCCACCGATAACGCTGCCAGCATTGGTGAGGGTGAACTGGGTGCCACTGACACCGCTGCCACCGGCGCCGCCTGCACCACCCGCACCACCGTTGCTGCCATTGCCCGCAACCCCCGCGTACGACATGCCACCGGCTCCACCCCAGCCGCCCTGGCCACCTTGGCCGCCGTCACCACCGGTGATCACGCCGCCATTGGTCAACGCAAACGATGCGCCGGTTACCCCGGCGCCGCCCATACCGCCGACGCCGCCACTGCCGCCCATGCCTCCGTTACTGCCATTGCCGGCAGTGGCCCCTTCGGAGTAATCGCCATAGCCACCATAGCCACCTCGTCCCCCCGCACCACCTGCACCACCGACGATGGAAGCGTCAGTTGCGTTCGTAAGCGTGAAATAACTGCCGCTGACCGCTGCGCCGCCCACACCGCCAGCGCCGCCGGTACCACCAACCCCGCCCACGCCGCCGCCTGCATAATTACCGCTAAAGCCACCACCGCCACCGTAGTAGGTGTTGCCACCCGCGCCGCCCGCGCCGCCGTTTATTTGGCCGGTGTTGGTCAGCGTGAATCCGTTGCCAGTAACCCCAACGCCACCGCTACCGCCGCTTCCGCCGTTACCGCCATCGCCACCATTGCCGACAGGAGCACTCGAATCGATGTAGCCGAAACGACCACCCCTGCCGCCGTAACCGCCAGCACCACCGGTACCACCCGAAATCTGGCCCTGGTTAGTGACCGTGAAGCCTGTGCCGGCGATGGCATCGCCGCCCGCACTGCCGTCGGCGCCGTTGCCGCCAGCGGTCGGCAGCGTCGAGCCACTGCGGTTATAACCATTTGAACCGTAGGCACCCGTGTTACCCGAGCCTCCAGTGACCGATACATTGGCACCTACTCCCAGGGTGGTGCCCGAGGCCATGGTGAAGCCGCCGGTGAAGGTGCTGCCGGCGCCGGCCAGATCCAGTTCGCCACCCAGCACCGACCACGCCTCGCTGAGGCCCGCGGTGCCGGTCAGCGTCCATGTGCTGGCGCCGGTTTTTTCGTAGCTGGCGAAGCCCTGGTATTGCGCACCACTATTCAGTTCGCCCAACGAACCGCTGAGCGTGGCGTTGGTGTCGCCACCGAGATCCAGCGTATCGCCACCATTGGTCGTGCCACTGCTGCTGACCACATTACCGGTGATGGTGGAGCCGGCTTCCAATACCAACAGGTTACCGCCGCCACTCAAATCGATCGCATCGGCTTGCGCACCGTTGCCCATGCCACCGGCGATGCTGCCGCTGTTGGTCAACGTGGAACCACCCGTCGAGATCACACCCACGCCGCCGGCGCCATTCGTGCTGCCGCTACCACCGTTCCCACCGGCAATGCTGCCGGTATTGGTCAGCTGTAACGCCGAACCGGTGACGCCTGCGCCACCGGCGCCGCCCGCACCGGCCACACCGTTGCTGCCAAAGCTGCCTCGCTGGCTGGGGCCGCCGCGAGAGCTATATCCGCCGATACCACCCGTACCGCCCGTGCCACCGGCGCCGCCTGCGCCACCCTGGATGCTGCCGCTGTTGCTCAGCGTCAACGCGGCACCGCTAACACCCGCTCCGCCGTTACCACCCGCACCGCCGTTGCCGCCATTGCCGCCGGCACCACCATGCGCGTACTTGGAACCACCACCATTGCCGCCGTTGCCGCCATTGCCACCTCGGCCGCCGGCACCGCCAAGGATGCTGCCCGCATTGGTCAATGTGAAGCTCGCCCCACCCACGCCCGACGCGCCGATACCGCCCTGCGCACCGTTGGCGGCAGCGAAGGTATCGCCGCCATTGCCCAGATTGTCAAAGCCGCCCGGGCCGCTGGATCCGCCATTGCCGCCGGCACCACCCGCGCCACCGGCAACGCTGGCGTTGTTGGTAAACATGAAGCCTGATCCGTACACGCCCGCGCCACCACTCGCGCCGAGACCCGCGGCACCCGCCGCGCCACCGTGCGGATTCTCGCAACAGCTCGATCCGGCGTTGCCGCCATTGCCGCCATTACCACCGGTGCCGCCCAATCCACCGCCGACCTGGCTGTTGTTGATCAGCGTGAACCCGTTGCCGCTGGCGGCTACCCCGCCAGTGCTGCCATCGGTACCGGCGCTGCCGTCTCCACCACCGGTGTTGTAGCCACCAGAGCTGCCGTCGCTACCGCTAGCACCGTTGTCGCCGCCAGGGCCCGCGGCACTAATGCTTGCAATGGCATCGCCCACCGCCAACGTCGTGCCCGTCGCCAGCGCGAAGCCGCCGCTGAACGTGCTCGCATCGCCCAGCAGATCGAGTTCGCCACCGTTGACCGACCACAACCCACTGGCATTCGCATTGGCACCCGTCAGACTCAGCGTGCCGTCGCCCGATTTGCTCAGACTGCCGCTGCCGGCAACGGCTCCGCTCAACGTCAGGGTCGTACCGGTATCGGTGGCGATGCCGCCGCCGGAAGCGCCCAGCATCAGGTTGCGTGAGGAAGTGAAACTTGCCGAGGTCTCCAGCGTGCCGCCGTTCAAGGTGAGGCCGCCGCTGATGTCGCCCAGATTATTGTCCGCGCCGACCGACAGCACGCCACCGTCGATCGTGGTGCCACCGGTATAGGTGTTGGTGCCAGTGAGAGTGAGCGTGCCGGTGCCGATCTGATTGAGCGAACCGGTACCGCTGACCGCGCCAGCGAAACTCACCGCGTCGCTGCGATCAAATGCCAGCGCACCGTCGTCGATCACATCACCCATGATCGAGCCGGCGGTACCGCCATTGCCAAGCTGCAACGTGCCCGCGTTGATCGTGGTGCCACCGGTGTAGGTGTTGGCGCCAGTGAGAGTGAGCGTGCCGGTGCCGTCGCCACTGAGCTCCAGCGTGCCCGGCGAACCGCCGTCGGCGATCGTGCCGCTGAGGGTTTCGGTCTGGCCGCCGCTCAAGGTGACGGTGGGATCGCCGTTGAGGGTGAAGCTGTTGGCGATGTCGAGACCGTCGGCCACGAAGGCCAGGGTGGTGCCGGCAGCCATGTCGACGTTGCCGGTACCCAGGGCGCCGCTGTTGCCTGCGACCAGCGTGCCGCCACCGATGGTGGTACCACCCGTATACGTATTGTCCGCGGTGAGGATCGTCGTACCTGCCAGCGCATCAACCGCGCCGTTGCCGGTGATGGTCGGTGCGAACGTGTAGCCGGTGCTGGTGTGGTTGAACACCAGGGTGCCGCTACCCGAACCAAATCGCACTTGGCCATTGCCGCTGGTCACCGCGCCAGGTGCAGCGGCCGCGTCGCCTGCGGCCGCACCGATATTCAGCGTACCGGTCGAGCCGTCATTGCCGATCACGATGTCCGGCGCCGACACCGTCGCGCCATCGGCGATGGTCAGCGTGCCGGTGGCGTTGTGCGTGCCGACAGCCAGCTGCGCACCCGTCTCGACAATGGACGATCCCGCGCCGGTTACCGTCACGACACCCGTGGACCCGGCACCATCGCCAATCGAAAGATATTGACTGACGTTGACCATGCCACCGGCGGACACGTTCAACGTGCCCACGCCCAACTGGCCCACGTTCAAGTATCTCAGGGCATTTACCGTGGCACCGCTCGTGACGTTGAGCGTACCCGTATCCCCTGCATTGTTGCCGAGGTTCAACTCGGCGGTGCTGGTGATCGTTGCACCGTTGCTCACGTTCAGCGTACCGGTACCGTTGCTACCCACAAGGAATGGTGCGGCGCTCGTCGCGGTGACGCTCGAACCACTGCCGTCGACGTTGAGTGTGCCGTTGTCGACGACCGTGGCGGTATTCGCCACGCTGCCGCCATTGGTGATCGCCAGCGTGCCGCTGTCGATGGTGGTGCTGCCGCTGTAGGTGTCGGCGCCGGTGAGCGTGAGCGTGCCGCTGCCGATCTTGGTCAGCGCGCCGCCGGCGCCGCCATCCTGGATCACGCCACCGATGACGTCGTTGGTGTTCAGGCCGCCCAGGGTCAGCGTGTTGGCGCCGAGACTGATCACGCTGCCCGCGCCGCCGGAGACTTCACCAATGCCGACGCCGCCGGTGTGTCCGCTGATGTCGAGGATGCCGCCCGTGCCGTTGTCGATCGTCGCGGTGTCGCCAGTCGAAGTGCCGGTGAACAGTACGGTGCCGCCGAGAATCTGGTTGCCGTTGGCATCCGAGAGCGCGCCGGCGACACCGCCAACGCCTGCACCGTTGCTCATGCTCACGCCGTTGTGGATCGTCGCCGTGCCCGCGCTGGACGAGCCGCCGAATGTGACCGTGCCGCCGCGAATCGTATTGTTGCTGACAGCGACGTTGCCGCCGCTGATGTTGTTGCCGATACCGTCGTTATTTCCGCTCAGCGTGACACCGTTGTTGATGGTCGCGTTGCCGGCGTTCGCACTGTCATTGAAGCTGAGCGTGCCGCCGCCGAGCGTGTTGCCGGTGACGTTGACGGTGAAGTTGCCGTTGCCGAGTCCGTCGCTGTTGCCGATGCCATTGTCGGTGCCGCCGCCGCTCACCACGACACCATTGTTGAGCGTCGCGTTGCCGGCGTTCGCGCTGTTGTTGAAGCTGAGCGTCCCGCCGACCAGCGTGTTGCCGGTGACGTCGACGCTGCCGGTGAGATAACTGTTGCTGGCGTTGTCGCCGTTGCCGATGCTGGTGGCGCCGCTGCCCAGCACGACACCATTGTTGAGCGTCGCGTTGCCGGCGTTCGCGCCACCGTTGAGGCTGAGCACGCCGCCGGCCAGCGCCTGATTGGTGAAGCTGATGGAGCCGGCGCCGCCGTTACAGTTACCGATCCCGTAGCAGGATGCGCCGTTGTCGTTGATCCCGTTGGCAAGGGTCTGGCTGGCCAAGGCGGCATCGGTCAATGCGACGATGCCGGTGTTGTTCACGGCGTCGCCGAATGTGCCGGTGCCGGTGAGATTGAGAGTGCCGGCGGCATCGACCGTCACACCCCCGGTGCCCAGTGTGTTCACGTTGGTCGCATTCAGTGTGCCGGCACTGATCGTCCACGGCGTGATCGCTGCCGTCACGCCAGTCAGCGTCCAGGTGCTGGTGCCGGTCTTGAGGTAACTGCTGAAGCCGGTGAACTGGGAGCCTATATTTGTAACGCTAAAGCTGGCGTTGGCGGTGCCACCCAGAGCGAGGACGTTGCCCTTCCCCGAGGCCGATGCCACGTTGCCAGTGAAGCTGTAGCCGTTGTCCAGTTCGAGCGTGTTGTTGCTGCCGATGATGTCCACCGCATAGTTGCGGCCGACGCCGGCGCCGTTCAGACCGCCGCTGACGCTGCCAGCCACGATCAAGGTGTTGTTGTTGCCGGAAATGCCGATGCCTACAGCGCCGGCGCCAGCCGTATTGCCCGCACCTCCGTTGCCACCGGCGATGGTGCCCGTGGTGTTTATCGTGTTGCTGTCGCCAGTGACGCTGACACCCGCGCCGCCGCCGCCACCCGCCTTGTAGGAATCTGCGCCTGCACCGGCCGCGCCACCAGCCCCGCCCATGATGGCTCCGGAGTTCGACACCATGTTGGAGGTGCCGCCGATGCTGAGGCCCATTCCGCCGCCGCCGCCACCTGCCGCATAGCCCAGTCCAGCGTCCCCGTTGCCACCGATGCCGCCGGCGCCGCCAATGGTCGTTCCATCGTTGGTGAGTGTCGAACTGCCCAAGGCGAAACTGACACCCGCGCCGCCGCCGCCGCCGCCACCGCCACCAGCACTGGAATAGGAGCCGCCGTTGCCACCGGCACCTCCCGTGACAAGGACACCAGCGCCTACCGTCAAGCTTCCTGTGGCAACGAGTGCGGCGTTTCCGCCGCTGCCACCCGCCGCCGTATTGCCACTAAATTCCAGGCCACCGCCGCCACCGCCGCCGTAAATGCCACCACCACCGCCCCCGCCACTGAAATCACTGGCCCTGCCGCCATTACCTCCAAAAGCGGTACCTGAGCCACCTGATGCTCTACTGCCATTGATCCCGGCTCCGCCGCCGCTGCCGCCGCCCGTCCCGCTGCCAACGCCACCAGCTGATGGTGGATAACCTGCCGCGCCGCCATTCGTACTCGTCGTCCCGTTGCACGACGTACTGATCGTCCCCGATGTCGTGGTGCAGCTTTGCGCCCAGGTCGGCAACGCGACGGTTCCCAACGCCAGACCCAACGCGGCAACCAGCATGCGCACGCGCAGATTTGCGGCCGGCGATGCGGCTACGCCACCGACAACGACGCCGCCCGGCGCGCTCGCCAGCTCCGAAACCACTTGAGGCACACCCAAGGTGCGGTTGAAGACGATGCGGTAGATACGGTTCATTGGTGTGGCCCCTGAGTTGTAGCGTGGCGAAACAAGCCCGCTTGAAAATGGCGTAAGTGGTCGCCGGACCAGGTCAAGCCGGGTCCGGTAAGAAGTGACTGGAAAGAGGGATACCGGCGACTCTTCGCCGAACAGAAGATGGCTGCTAGATGACCTGCACCCCGCGCAGGTTGAGTGCGGGGTCGCGCCAGAAGGCGTCGTTCTCGAAACGGCGGAACACATCCGGCGGCAATACGCTACGGCGTTCGCGTGCCTCGATCTTTCTGCGCACGGTATGCAGCCCCGGCGTGCCGGCGCGCAGGTCGAACTCGTCGGCGTTGTAGCTGACGTTGTCGAAGTCGTGCGCAAACGCCGGCTCGCCAATGAAGTCGTAGATCGCCTTCAGTGCACCAGCAGGATCGCTCACCAGCGTCTCGTACTGCAGCAGCATCAGGTTCGCGGTGTCTTCGCCGTAATACGCTTCCTTCAGCGCGTTGTAGGCGAAGCCGACCATGCCGTCGCCGTTGGCGAGCCCCTCGCTGCGCGAGTAGACCGTGCCGCCGGGCTGGTAGTTGAAGATGGACGACGGCTGGAAGGCGTTGCGGCGGACCAGCTGCTCGATGCTGTCGATGATCCACGGCATATGGCGCACGCAGGCGATCACCTTGGCCTCGGGAAAAAGCTCCTTCAGGATGCGTAGCTTGCTGCACCAGACGCGGTTGGTATCGAACAGCACCTCGGCGGTGAATTCCGGGCCGTAGTAGTCGTCGAAAAGGCCTTCCAGAATGCGGCGGCGCTGCGCGTCGGTGATAAAGACCGAATATTCGTTGCGGCCGCTCATCTCACCTTGCAGCGTATTGAACAAGCCGCCGACGGGGCCGCTCATGCCCGCGTGGAAACGGGTGTTCTGGCGCAGGAGACCTGCCAGCAAGGTCGAACCAGATCTCGGCAAGCCCGAGATGAAGTGAATACTGCGCAAGCCGTTCCTCCAACCGTATTTCGATGGAAAGCAAACAAAGCAACGGACGCATCGGACCTGCGTGCAGAGAGTGATTTGCAACGCACTCGTCCACGCACAGAAGCCGGCTTTTTTTCAATGATGGAGACAGCACGACCATCACTCGCTAGCAAATACGAGGTTTACTGTCAGCGACATACATCACAGTTATCGAATACTAAGCGGAGGGCGTCGGAAGCAACATGTCTGTGCGTCGCATTCTCGGTACGCAGATGCCGGAATCGCACCTTCCGGACGAACGCGGCCTCAGTCGAGCTCGGTCAGGCTATGGGCCCAGCGCCGTGTCATGAAATCGATCGACGGGTTCTGCGCGCCCCGTATGCTGGCCGCGCGGTAAGCGCCCGGTGCAACACCGAAGGCCTGCTTGAACAGACGGCTGGCATGGCTCTCGCCGGAGAAGCCCGACAGCGGCGCCAGGTCGGCCAGCGATTGACTGTCGTACGCCCTGTCATCCAGCCATTCGCGCAGCTGCTGCAGCCGACGCAGCTGGATGAAGCGAATCACGCCGCCCTGGGACTCGAACAGGCGATACAGGCTCGCGCGCGAGATGCCCGTTGCCATAACGATGTCCTGCACCGACAAGTCGCGGGCACCGAGACGCGCCTCGATCGCGCGCTGGGCCGCTTCGCGCCGCGCATACTCCAGCCGGTAAAAGTCGGAACGCGCGCCGGTGCCGCCCGGGTTGATCGCTATCGAGAGCAAGTCCACCAGCGTGCGCGTGATGGCGGGTTGGGCACCAGGCGGCAGACGAGACGCCTGTTCGACCAGCGCACGCAGCAACGCGCCCAGCAGCGCTCCGTCCTGCGCCCCGATCCGAACACCATGCAGACCGTCGAGACTGCCGGCAGCCGCCCGCACAGCGTCTCGCGCCAGGCTGACCGTAATGAGGCGCACGGCACGAGCACCGCTCTCCATGGCCTCGCAGGTATCGAGCAGCAAAGTCTCTCCCGGAGCGACCGGCACCGCCGCACCATGAGGACCGCCGACCAGCTCGCCACTGACCACCTGATGCAGCACGAAGTGATCGAACCCGTCCTGCGCCACCCGCTCCCGGCGACGGTGGCGCATGCCGCCGTACTCCCTGTCGAACAACAGCATCCGATCCAGCCGCCAGCTGCGGACGCGGGCAAAAAACGGATCCGCCGTACGCTCCACATCCGTACCCATGGCATAGAGGTCGCAGTAACGCGCAAAGGCAACACCCGGCGCGTATCCCGCGCTGTCGAACGCGAACATCTCGCTCACCCGGCAGCCTCCACCACCGCGCCGCGCCAGCCCGCGCGCGCCAGCAACGCCGACACGATGCCAAAAGCCGCCGCGCCCGCGCACACGAGGTACAAGGCAGTGGACAGGCCACGACCGCCCATGCCGATGCCGTCGCTGATCAGTCCTGCGAAGAACGGCCCCAGTCCCACGCCCAGCACCGTGATGAAGGCGAGAAACAGGCGCAGCCCCGCATCGCGCAGCGGCGCGGGCAGTATCGAAGGCAGCCCTGCCAGCGCGGCTACAGCCGCGACGTCGCCGACCAGATAGGTGAGCGTCAGGAAACCGCAGGCCGCCGCCGCCGACGAGGCTCGCAACACCGCCCAGAGCAAGGGGACGGTTAGCAGCAGCGCGCCGGCCACGACGACCATCGGGGTCAATTTTTTCCGGCGCATATCGACCAGGATGCCGGCAATGAGATGACCCAGTGGCGCGGTGACCAGCAGTGCCGCGCCGAAGACGAGCGCCGCGGTGGCGGGCACCAGCCCTTCCTCGCGATGCAGCACCGAAGGTGCCCATGCGCCGATGGTCTGCACGATCAATACACTGGCTCCGGCGCCGCAAAAATACGTGCATATCAGCCCTGGACGCCGCCGAAACGCGGCCAGTATCTGCCCGGGAATCGCCACGGGAGGCGCCGCCGCCGGTGACCACTCGGCGCGGCGCAGCAGCATGAGCATAAGAATGAGGTTCGGCGCCGCCATGAGCAGGAACAGCAGACGCCAGTGCGCGAGGCCCAAAGCGGGAACCCACCGGGCGAGCAGAGCCAGCGCCCCACCGCCTCCAAGGAGGGCTACGCTGCGTCCGACCGCCGCCGCCGCTGTAAACACGGCCATCGAACGGGCTCGCCACTGCGGCGCCGAGCCTTCCACGATCAAGCCCAGCGCCAGCGGCACGAAGGCCGCCTGTCCCAGCCCCACCAGCGCGCGGGCAGCGACCAGCACGCCGAATGATTGTCCCAGTGCGAAAGCCGCCATGCCGAGCACCCATAGGGCGACACAGCCCGCCAGCAGGCGAAAACGATGCCGCGAGCTCGCCAATGGCCAGCTCGCAAGCATGCCGACGACATAGAGCAGGACGAAGGCCGGACCATCCAGCACACCCAGCTGGGCGTCCGAAAGACCCAGATCGGATTTGAGCAACGGCGCCGCCACGGCAGGCAGATTGCGGTCGGCGAAAGCCGCACAATGACCGAGGGCGAGCAGGCAGATGAGCGAAGCGGAGATACTCCCCGACATTGAACGAGAGTTGGGCAACGGCATTTTTCTCGGATCGAAGATGAGGGAACGGATCGAGAGTCGCGATGATTCTTGCCCCAGGTGATTCACCTGCGCGGCGGCAACTTAAGCACTGTTCGTGCCATGCCGATGTTCAATTGTGATTGGCATCACACTTTGTTCTGCTGACGGGGGTGGCGGAAGACACCGGATTGTGGTGCCCCGCGAGGTCACCTTGTGACCTTCGACTGACGTGATGCGGAGGCCGCGGCGTCGACGTGACCGGCTGATCCCTGGCCATCTTTCCAACTCCCTCAACGCGCCAGTCGCCCATCAGCACCGCGGGCAGGCCCCCTATCGGCCTCCGGGAAAAAAAACGAAAAACCGGCTGGAGGATTTATGTATTTTCAAGCCGCGCACCGCGTGCAAGGCTCGATGCTCTCTGGCGATCGAAGGACCGAAAGTGAAGCGTCTCCTGCTTGGCATGATCGGCGGACTGGTCTTTTCCATCGCTCACGCCTCCGTGACCGTCAAGGAAGTCAGCTACCGCGGCGACGATGGCAGCCCGGCTCTTTCACCGATGCAGTACCGCAACCCGGTGCTGGCCGGCTTTTATCCCGACCCTTCGGCGATCCGGGTCGGCGACGACTTTTACCTGGTCAACTCCTCGTTCGGGTATTTCCCCGGACTGCCGATCTTCCACAGCCGCGACCTGGTGAGCTGGACGCAGATCGGCAATGCGATCGACCGTCCCGGCCAGATCGACTTTGGCCATCATGAGTTGACCCGCGGCTTGTTCGCCGCCTCGATCAGCCATCACGGCGATACGTTCTACATCAGCAATACCTGCTTCTACTGCGATGGCGGGAATTACGTCATCACGGCAAAAAATCCGGCCGGCCGTGGTCCAACCCTGTCTGGCTGGACATCGAAGGCATCGATCCCTCGCTGTTCTTCGATGACGATGGCAGCGCCTGGCTGGTCAACAACGGTCTGCCCGAGGGCAAGCTGCGCTATGAGGGGCACCGAGCAATCTGGATTCAGCAGTTCGATGTGTCCTCAATGAAATTGGTCGGGCCACGCAAGGCGATCGTCGATGGAGGCGCGAATCCCGCGGCCAGGCCGGAGTACATCGAAGGCCCGCATCTGTTCCGCCACGACGGTTATTACTACCTGAGCGCGGCCGAGGGCGGTACCGGCGAGCAACATGCGGAGATGGTCTTTCGCGGCCGCGTCGTCACCGGCCCTTACGAGCCTTGGACCGGCAACCCGGTGCTCACCCAGCGCGATCTTCCCGCCGACCGCGCCCTTCCGGTGACGTCGACGGGCCACGCGCAATTTGTCGAATTGAAAGACGGTTCCTGGTGGGCGGTCTTCCTGGCGACCCGTCCTTATCGCGGGAACCAATACAACCTGGGCCGCGAAACCTTCCTGCTGCCGGTCACGTGGCGCGACGGCTGGCCGGTGATTCTTGCGCACGGCGAACGCGTGCCGCTGGTGGAACAGCGCCCCGCGCTGCCGCGTGATCCACGGGCGACGCCGATGAGCGGCGCATTCCATTGGACCGAACGCTTCCGTGCGCCAACGTTGCCGATGCCGTGGATGACGATCAACGTTCCGCATCGGCCCTGGTTCGCCACCGGCAGCGACGGGCTTCGCATCGAGCCTTCGGCGACGCCGCTGAGCAGTTACGAGTCGGGCCAGCCCGCCTACATCGCCCACCGGCTGCAACACCACAAGGCCATCATCGACATCCGGCTGGATGGACGCGGCGTGACTGCCGGCGAACAAGCGGGACTCGCCTTGCTGCAGAACGAAACGCACTTTTATGCCGCGGGCGTGACACGCGACGCTGCGGGTAGCTCGCTGGTGCTCTATCGGCGCAACGGAAAGGACGGTCCGCCCGCCGGCGTTGCGCTGAGCCGTGTCGCTCTGCCCGATAACAAGACCTCCGTTTCCATCCGTTTCCGGCTGGATGGTCCGCGCCTCGACGTCTTCTACGCTGTAGACGCGAACGAATGGCACCCTCTGCTGCAGGGACTGGATGCCAGTCTGCTGAGCACCGCCAGCGCAGGCGGCTTCACCGGAGTGACGTTCGGTCCTTATGCGTATCGGCCGAATCCGGCCGACTGACACCTCGATCGCCACGCCTCAGAGCTTTGCGGGATCGATCACCACGTGCTTGATGCGCAGCCGCTTCCATGTGTAGACGATATGGACCTTTCCATCGCGGCCCTGGATGACCGCCGGATAGGAGAACTCGGCGCCGAGCGTGTCTTCCAGGGTCAGCACTTTCGTCCAGTGTTCGCCATCGCCGGAGACGGCGACGGCGAGCGTGCCGCGCCCGTCCCACCAATTCTTGCCGGACTGCGTGGGGTTGTAGACCAGCAGCGCGCGATGGTCGGCCAGCATCACCGCGTCGATGCCGGAATTCGGGTTCGGCAGCGAGAGCAGCTTCAGCGCCGACCACGTGCGTCCGCCGTCGCCGGAGCGCGTCGTGAAGAGATGGTTCTGCCGGGTGCGCCCGATCGCCTGCAGACCGCCGCCGCTCCATGCGAGCAGGCTGGGCTGGATCGCCTCGATCGCGTCGGAATTCGCGATGGGCGCACTCGACGTCCAGCTCCGGCCGTTGTCGGTGGAGCGTTCGAAGTGAATGCGCCAGCGACCCAGCTCGGTGCTTGAAGGACTGACGATGCTGCCGTCGGCCAGTTGCACCGGCTTGTCCTTGATCGGGCCGAGCACGCCATCGGGCAGCCGCTGCGCCGTCGACCAGTGCACGCCATCGTCGTACGACGTCTTCAGCATGCCCCACCAGTGCGCGGGATCGGCACCGACTTTGTAGAACAGCATCAGCGGGCCGCCATGCGGATGGAACAGCACGGGATTCCAGCTGGGCTGGCGGGATCCGTCCGGCTGCTCTCCGTTGGCCGCTTCGATCGGCGCGGTCCAGTGTCCGCCCTGCTGTCGCGCGAGCCAGATACCCACACCCGCATCGCGTTCCTGCTTGCCGCCGAACCAGGCAACGACGAGTCCCGACGGCGTGTCGACCAGCGCCGATGCGTGGCTTTGCGCCGTCGGTGGCGAAGCGCTGACGAACTCGCTCAGGACGATGGCATGCGTGTTCACCGTTGCTCCGACGCAAGGATACCCGGGCAGCAGAAAGCCGAGGCAACCGATGATTCGCGCTGCCTTTGGAATATCGATTTTACCGGTTGACATGCGCGCTAATTGCAACCTCTAATGGCCGAATCCATATGGACGTTTTTACGTCCATACAAAAAAATCCTGACCTGGAGTACATGATGCCGATCCCCCGCCGCTTTCTGCGCCAGGCTGCCGTGACCTGCGCCGCGCTGTGGGTCGGTACGGCGTCGGCGCAGAACTTCGCCGACGTGAAGCCGTCGCCCCAGCAGACGCACTGGCAGGACCTCGAATTCGGCGTCATCGTGCATTTCGGCACCAATACCTTCCTCGATCGCGAATGGGGCGACGGCACCGCCAGTCCCAAGGTGTTCGATCCCGACCGGGTCGATCCCGGCCAGTGGGCCAGCGCGGCCCGGGCCGCCGGCGCCCGCTACCTGGTGCTGGTGGCCAAGCATCACGACGGCTTCGCGCTGTGGCCGACCGATGAGAGCGATTACTCGGTCAAGGCCAGTCCGTGGATGCACGGCAAGGGCGACCTGGTGCGGATGACCGAACAGGCTGTACGCAAGCAAGACATGGAATTCGGCATCTACCTGTCGCCGTGGGATCGCCACGAACCGAAGTACGCCGATGCCAAGACCTACGACAAGTTCTACATCGCGCAGTTGAACGAGCTGGTCCAGCACTATGGGCCGCTGGCCGAATGGTGGCTCGATGGCGCCGGCAGCGCCGGCCACGTCTATGACTTCAAAAAGTACGTCGAGGAGCTGCGCACCTACCAGCCCAACACCATGATCTTTGCCGACGTGTCGCTGTTCGGCTACGGCGACATCCGCTGGGTCGGCCAGGAGGATGGCCACATCCGCGGCGAGAACTGGAACACGATCGATCGGCACGGCGAACTGCGCTGGCGTCCGGTGGAAGTGGACACGCCGCTGCACAAGTTGCAGTGGTTCTGGCATCCGGACAGCGACAAGACGCTGAAGAGCGTCGATGAGCTGGTCGAGATCTGGGAGAACAGCGTCGGCCTCGGCGGCCAGCTGATGCTGGGCATCGCACCGAACCGCCACGGCCTGCTGCCCGAGGCCGACGTCGCCCGGCTGAAAGCGTTCGGCGCGGCGCTGCAGGCGCGCTACGGCGCGGATAAGGACTTGGCCCGCCACCACACCTCCACCGACGCCAACGTCGCCGCCGCGCTGGACGGCGATCGCGACACCTTCTGGTCGGCGCCGGACGACTCGCATCAGGCGACGCTCGAAGTCGATCTCGCGCAGCCGGTGACAATAGACCATGCGCTCACCATGGAGTGGTTGAACGCGGGCCAGCAGGTGCAGAAATACGCAATCGAGGCATGGACGAACGGCGGCTGGACGACGGTGGCCCGGGCCGAAGCGATCGGCCACATGAAGATCGACCGCTTCGCGCCGGTGACCACGAGCAAGGTGCGCCTGCACATTCTTTCCAGCGTCGGCGCCGCGCGCATCCGCGAATTCCAGCTGTTCGACGTCGGCCGCTGATCCGGCGAAGTCCCTTGTAGGAGCGACTGTAGGAGCGACCCCACGTCAGCCGCGCAGCAGCTCGGGACGACGGTGATGCAGATCGACGATGAGTTCGCCGAACAGCGTGTTGGCCCAGGCGAACCAGGGGCGCGTGAAATGCGACGGATCGTCCTGGTCGAACGCCTCGTGCATGAAGCCGGTGCCGGCATCGGTGTCGCGCAGCCATGCAAGGGACTGGCGGATCTCGGCGGGATCGTCGCTGGTCAGCGCACGCATCATGATGGCCATAGGCCAGATCATGCGCAGGCCCTCATGCGGGCCGCCGATGCCTTCGGCCGCGGTGCCCCTGAAGAAATACGGATTGTGCTCGCTCCAGGCCAGCGCGCGGGTACGTCGATAAAGCGGATCCGTGCGTTCGCAGCAGCCCAGATAGGCCAGGCTCAGCAATCCCGGCGCATTGGCGTCGTCCATGAAAAGCTGGTTGCCGAAGCCGTCGACTTCGTAAGCCCACACCTCGCCGCCGTCGGCATCGCGCATGCGGCCATCGCGCTGCACCGCCTGCTCCACTTCGCTCGCCAGCGCTTCGCACTCGGTGGCGAAATTCCCGTCGTGATGAATGGCGCGGCTCATCTGCGCCAGCTGGCGCAGCACGACCACGGCGAACAGGTTGGCCGGCACGAACAGCGGATACAGGCATGCGTCGTCGGAGGGACGGAACATCGAATGGATCATGCCGTTCGGCCGGGTCGGATTGCCGTAGCCGCCGAGGAACTGGCTCTCGGTGGGAACCTGCGAAGTACGCTGAAAATGGTAGGGCCCCGGCCCGTGCTTGCGCTGCTGCTCGCGGAAAGTCTCGAGCACGCGCTGCATGGCCGCGCGCCAATCGTCGTCGAACGGCTCCGTGTCGCCGGTGGCCTGCCAGTAGCCGTGGGCCAGGCGGATCGGATAGCACAGCGAATCGATCTCCCATTTGCGTTCGCCCACACCCGGCTTCATGTCGGTCTGATCATGCCGCGCCCAGCTCAGCGGCGAGGCATGCGGATCGGGCATGAACGCGTTGGCATAGGGATCGAGCCGGATGCAGCTGGCCTGACGGCGGATCAGGCCGCGAAACAGCCGCCGCAGCGCGGGATCATTCCTGGCCAGCGGCAGGTAGGGATGCACTTGCGCCGACGAGTCGCGCAACCACATGGCATCGATGTCGCCAGTGATGATGAAAGTGTCCGGCTTGCCGTCGCGGGTGCCCAGCTCGACCGTAGTGTCCAGCGTGTTCGGGTAACAGTTCTCGAACATCCACGCCAGCTTCGGATCGCCGATCGCCGCCTTCACCGTCGCCAGCTGTTGCTCCACCGCCTCGCTGACGAACTTGCGCCGGCCCGGCAACGGCCGCTTGCTGGGGAACGGCGAACGCGCGCCCGCAATGGTGCGAGCCGGTATGACGCCGGCGAAAGCGCCCGAGACGGCAGCGGTGCCGATCAACTTGAGAATGTCGCGACGGGTGGGCATGGTGTCGATCTCCTGCGGCGTTCGTCTTCAGCGCGGCAGCGCTTCGCGGCCGACGATGGTGAATGTGGCGGTGACACCGTCGGCAGTGCCGGGCTGACCGCCGCCGATGAACAGACGATACCGCCCTGCTTCGACGGCGCGAAGGCCGGCGGCATCGACCAGGCTGAGCTGGCGCGGCGACAACTCGAAACGGACGCGGCGGCTTTCGCCGGGAGCAAGGTGCACGCGACGGAAGCCGACCAGGGCGTGCAGCGGTGCCAGCGGTGCCGCTGGTGGGTCCAGATACACCTGCACCACTTCGTCGCCGGCGCGCTCGCCGGTATTGCGCACATCGACACTGACCGTCAGCGGCTGGCCGGCCGCGAACTGCGTCGTCGACAGTTCGGGTTCGCCATACGCGAAGCGCGTGTAGCTCAGGCCGTAGCCGAACGGATACAGCGGCGCGCCGGAGAAATAACGATAGGTGCGCTCCTTCATCGCATAGCTGGCGTAGGGAGGCAGGTCCTTGGTCGAACGGTAGAACGTCACCGGCAGGCGGCCGCCCGGGCTGTAGTCACCCGCCAATGTCTGCGCGATGGCGCGGCCACCTTGTTCGCCCGGATACCAGGCGGCGAGGATCGCATCGGCGTGCTGCTGCGCCCAGTTCAATGCCACCGCGCTGCCCGACATCAGCACCACCACCAGCGGCTTGCCGCTGGCGGCGACGTGTTCGAGCAACGCGCGCTGCGGCGCCGGCAAGGCGATGTCGGTGCGGTCGCCGCCGTCGAAACCCGGCACGTCGATCTGCAACTCCTCGCCCTCGACATCCGGCGACAAGCCGACGAAGGCGATCACCGCATCGGCGCGTTGCACCGTCGCCTCCGCCTCTGCCAGCTGTGCCGCGGGCGGCGCCAGCCATTGCAGGCGCACGCCCTGATCCTGTCCGCTGTGCACCAGTTCCAGCCGGATCGCACGGGGGTGCGTATCGGCGAAGTGCAAGGTCGCCTCGACTTGCTTGCCGTCGCCGTCGTCGACGACTACCGGCTTGTCGTCCACATAGAGGCGCACCGGGTCGTGCCCGGCGCAATCGAAGCAGCGGTCGACATGCACCACCAAGGTGTAGTCGCCGGCGCCGGGAGGAACCAGCTCGCCACTCCAGCGCACCGCGTAACGGTCTGCGCGCAAACCCTCGGCCGGCACGACATGGTCCCAGTCGAAATCGATCATGCGATCGATGCGGGTGATGTGCGGCCTTCCGCTGAAATCGAGCGTGTCGTAATACTCGCCCTTCAGTCCGATATCGGCGCCGGTGCGCAACACGCTCTCGGGAACCGGCACCGGCACGCCGTCGGCGATCGGCGCGCCTTGCGCATAGCTGACATGGTCGGCGCCGAAGCGCTGGCGCAATCCCTGCAGCGGGGTGACTGGCGCGCGTGCGGTGCCGTGATAGTTGGCTTCAAGTGTTTCCACAGTGTCGGCGTTCGGGCCGATCACCGCCAGCCGCGACCCGGCGCGCAGCGGCAGGGTCGCGTGCGCATTCTTCAGCAGCACTATCGATTGCAGCGCGGCCTGCAGCGCCAGTTCGCGATGCGTCGGGCCATCGACCTGATCCGGGCCGATACCGGCGTGGGGCTCGTTACCCTTCGCGCCCAACTCGCCCAGACGGTAGCGGGCGGCGAACAGCCGCGTGAGCGCGGTGTCCAGCACCGACTCTTTCACGTAACCCTTGCGCACGGCCTCGAGCAGGTCGGCATAAGCGACCCCGCAATCCAGGTCGGTCCCCGCGCGGAGCGCGGCGGCGGACGATTGCGCGTTGTCCGGCTTGAAGTAATGAAACTTGGTCATGTCGTCGACGGCGTCGCAATCGGACACGACATAGCCCTTGAAGCCCCAGTCCCCGCGCAACCGCGTAGCCAGCAGTCCACCGTCCGCGCACACCGGCGTGCCATGCAGCGCGTTGTAAGCGCACATCACCGAACCGGCCTGGCCCTCGGTGATCGCGGCGCGGAACGCCGGCAGGTAGGTGGCCTCCAGATCATGCGGCGAGACATCCACATCGAAACCGTGGCGGCCCGGCTCCGGCCCGCTGTGCACGGCGAAGTGCTTGGGCGTGGCGATGGCGAGCGGGTGCGCCGGATCGTCGCCCTGGATACCGTGGATGAAGCCGACCGCGAGCTGGCCGGTCAGGTAAGGATCTTCGCCATAGGTTTCCTGTCCCCTGCCCCAGCGAGGATCGCGAAAGATGTTGATGTTCGGCGACCAGATCGTGAGGCCTTGATAGCGCGCATGATCCCGACCCGCACCCACGGCGTTGAATTTCGCGCGGGCCTCGGTGGAAACCGTGCGGCCGACCTGCTGCAGCAAGTCGGGATTCCAGCTCGCCGCCAGCCCGATCGCCTGCGGGAACACAGTGGCGTAACCGTTGCGGGCGATGCCGTGCAGGCCTTCGCTCCACCACTCATACGCGGGTACGTTGAGCCGGGGGATCGCCGGGGCGGCGCTCTGCAACTGGGCGACCTTTTCCGGCAGCGTCATCTTCGCGACCAGCGCTGCGGCGCGCGCGTGGTCGTCGGCCGGTACTGCGGCGTGGGCGCCGACGGCGGTCAGGCCGGCCATGCCGAACACGGAGCCCAGGCCGAGCGCGAACATGGGGAAGAACCTGCCGCGCCATGTCGCGCTCACGGCGGGCACCGACCTCATCGCGCCGCACCCGCCATGACATCGGCCAGATTCTGCACGGCCAGCGCCTGTCGCAACGCATCGAGCCCGACCTTGCTGTGCACAACCACGGTGACGCTCTGGCCAGGCAGGATATCGAACGCGTTATCCGAGACCTCGGCGTCGAGGTCACCGAAAGACACCCACACGTCTCGCGCCAACGCGGCGGCCGTCAAGGTCAGCCGGTAGCCGCCGGTGGTGGCTTCCCACTGCGTGCGGATCTGCGGCGACGGCAGCTGCAGATTCTTCGCCTCATCGAAGAACACCAGGTTGCGCGACACGGTGTTGCCGCCATCGAGCAGTTCGAACACGGCGAAGCTCGCGCGCGGATCGGCTCCCTTGAGCAGTTGGGCATCGGTGTAGCTCGCCACCTTGGTGCTGGCCAGCGGCGCCACGCTGATGTCCGCGGCCTGCTCACGCAGCACCTTGCCGGCGAAGTCCATCACCCGCAGACGCCAATGCGCAGCCAGCGGCACGGTGCGATCGGACACCAGTGAAACGTCAGTGCTGCCGTCATGCCGCAGCGCGGCGATCAGCAGCGGCGCATAGAAGCGGCGTGCATGGAACTGCAGCGCCTTCCAGCGACCGTAGTAGTCGATGCTGGACCAGGATGCGCCGGGCCACACATCGTTCAACTGCCAGTACAGCGAGCCCATCGCCTGCGGCCGCGAGGCGCGCAGGTGTTCGGCGGCCAGCTGGATACCCTCGGCCTGCACTACCTGGCTGAGATAGACGAACGACGGGAAATCCTTCGGCTCGCCGAACTCGCGGCGGATATACAGCAGCAGGCGCTTGTTGCCGTTGCCGCTGTCGTACTTCTGGTGCCCGCGCATCACCGGCGATTCCGGCTGCAGATCGCCCGCGTCGGCGAACGCGCGGATGGTGCGCATCTCCGGGAACGACTGCAGGCCGTACTCGGACTGGAAGCGCGGCGTGATGTTGAGGTATTCGGTGATCGGCTTGGCCTCGCCCGACCACACATTCCAGTAGTGGTAATCGCCGTCGTCCAGCACATTGGCCGCACCGTCGTAGTCGGTGCTGGGCGAACTGGCCCAGTACGGCACGTCGCTGTCGTAACCCGCAACCACGTTGCGCAGCACATTGCCGAACAGGTTGACCATGCCAGTCACCACGCGCTCCTGCTCGTCCGGGCCGATCGCCTTCTTGAACGCCTGGCGATCGGGCCACGACTCCCAGCCGGTCTGCACTTCATTGTTGCCCGCCCACAGCACGATGCTGGGGTGATCGCGCAATCGCTTGACCTGCTCGATGGCCTCCTGCCGCACGTTTTCGCGGTAAGCCACATCGTACGGCGGGATCGCGCCGCCGAACATGAAGTCCTGCCAGATCATCAGGCCGAGCCGGTCGGCCATTTCATAGAATTTGTCCGATTCGTAATAGCCGCCGCCCCACATGCGCAACATGTTCATGTTGGCGTCGCGCGCGGATTCGAGCACCTGGCGCATCTGCGCGTCGCCGGTCCGCGTGGGGAAGCTGTCGAACGGAATCAGGTTGGCGCCCTTGGCGAAAACCGGGATGCCGTTGATGACGAACTCGAAACTCTTGCCCCACGCATCCTTCTGCCGGCGCAGCTCGACGGTGCGCAGGCCGGTGGCGCGTTCGGCGCGGTATTGCTCGCCGTCAGCGTCGCGGATGCTGGCCTTGAAGGTGTACATGTCCGGCGCGCCGTAGCCGGTCGGATACCACAGCTTGGGATCGGCAATGCGCACCGGCAGGCCGACCGTATGGCTGCCGGGATCGACCGTGACTTCGCGCTCGACGCGGGCGACCGGCTTGCCATCCGGCCCGATCACCTCGACGCCGACATGCAGCGGCCGGCTGACGTCGGCCTCGATCTCGAACTGCACCTCGACTTGTACGGCCTGCCGGCTGACATGAGTCTGCGCGACATGGAAGTCGGCCACACGCGCCGCATCCCAGCTGTCCAGGTGCACGCTTTGCCAGATGCCTTCGGTGACGATACGCGGGCCCCAGTCCCAGCCGTACTGGTAGTTGGCCTTGCGCACATAACCGGCGGTCTGCTTGCCCTTGGGCTCGTCGCCGAAGGCCGAATCGAATTCGCCCGGCAACGCGTACGGCTGCTTCAGCAACCACGGCTGCAATCGCTTGATCGGCGAATATAGCCGCACCTCCAGCGTGTTGCGGCCCGCGTGCAGCTGCGATTTCACGTCCACCCGCCAGCGCCGGAACATGTTGTCGGCGGCAAGCAGCTTGCGGCCGTTGAGGTAGACGTCGGCGAACGTATCCAGGCCGTCCAGCACCAGATCGACATGGCCGCGCGCCAGCGTGGCGCGATCCACGTCGAAGGTCGTGCGGTACTCCCAGTCGGACAGGCCGACCCACTGGATCGCCGCCTCGTTGTCGCGCCGGAACGGATCGGCGACCAGCTTCGCCGCCAGCAAGTCGGTCTGCACCGTGCCGGGCACCGAGGCAGGCAGCCAGCCGGCCGCTTGCGGATGGGCCTTGGCCTGGCTGTCGCCGGGTGCGAGCCGGAACTGCCAGCCACCGTCCAGCCGCTGCACCGTCAAAGGCGCCGCCAGGGACAGCGCCGGCATCGACAAGGCGAACAAGACAGCGACAGCCCGGCACACCCTCCGTAGAAACGACTGTGGGAGCGACTTCAGTCGCGATGGCCGCGGCAGCGGCCTGCCCCGTGCTACCGCGGCTCGATCGATACCGGCGCCGCAGCGCACTGCGTGCGCATCGCGACTGAAGTCGCTCCCACATCCGCTCCTACAAATGTCGCTCATTTTTGCCACCCTCGATAGACGATCCCGACCGACGCCTTGCGTCAATAGCATGGTCGAGCAGTTGTACGGACCCGATCGCATACAACGGCCCTTGGATCGGTGCAGTGAAACGCAGGCACAAGTCATGGTTGCCGGCATGCGGCGGCAGCGCGCCTTGCAGATCGAACCGCGTGCCGGGCGCATCGCCCGCCGGCAGCGGCAGCCGCGCCAGCACGGTACCGTCGCACGTGTCCAGCCGCACTTCCAGTTCGCCGTGCGCGGTGCTTGCGGGATAGGCGACGACCTTGGCCTGGTCGTGGGCCAGTCCGTAATTGCGGGCCAGCCGCGCCGCATCGACATGGATGGCCACGACGCCGTCGATGCGCGCCTGGGGATAGATCCAGCAGCTGTGGAACAGGTCGACGTTGTAGACCGGTGTGTCGGGGCGATCGCGATCAGGCAGCAGGGGCACACGCAAGCCGAGATCGCCACCGGGGCAGGCATGCAACTCGCTGCTGCTGCGGGTCGAGAGCGCAGCGCGATCCAGCACACGTGTCCGCGCCGCGGCCAGCGGCGTGCCATCGGCAGCGAACGCCAGCGCGCGTATCGTCGCCGGCAGCGTCACCTCGAACGGTGCGGCATACGCGGGAGATGCGATCGTCGGCGCGCTGCCGTCGATGGTGTAGCGGATGGCGCCGTCATGCGCCTGGTTGCCCAGGCTGACGCGGGCCTCGCCTGTCGTCGGGGCCGCGGCGGACCCACCTTCCAGCGTCGCCTCGACGGCGAACGCACTGTCGGCGAAGGCGATGCCTTGCGCGTGATAGCGCCGCAGCTGGGACGGCAGACGCGCGAGGAAATCCTGCCAGTCCCGCGACGCCTGCGGTGACCACGCCCGCTCCGCGAGCGCATCGATGCGGGGGAAGATCGCGTGCTGCACATGCCAATCCGAAGGCACGTATTCCGTCCACAGGGCACCTTCGAGACCCAGCACGTGCCTGGCCTGGTCCGCGTCTAGCGAGGCATCCACCGGTTCGAACGCATAGACCTTCGACAACGGCAGGACCGCCAGCCGTCCGCTGGGCTCGTCGGCGCGTGCGCTCTGCAGGTTGTCCAAGTACAGCGAGCCGGCGGGTGCGAGCACCACGTCGTGCCCGGCCTTGGCCGCGTCGATGGCGCCCTGGGTGCCACGCCACGACATCACTGACGCGCTGGCCGGCAGGCCGCCTTCCAGAATCTCGTCCCAGCCGATCAGGCGCCGACCGTGTGCGGCGAGATAGCGGCCGATGCGATCGATGAACCAGCTCTGCAAGCCATCCTCGTCCTTGATGCCGAGTGTGCGCATCTTCGCCTGCACCGCGGGCGAGGCCTTCCATTGATCCTTGATCGCTTCGTCGCCGCCGACATGGATGTAAGTGGAGGGGAACAGCGCCATGACTTCGTCGAGGACGTGCTCGATGAAGCCGAAGCTGGCGTCGTCCACGTCGTACAGGTACGGATTGACGCCCCAGTCGACGGAAACTGCCGGCCGCTGATCGGTGACGCCGATCAGCCGGGGATAGGCGGCCACGGCGGCCTGCGCGTGCCCGGGCATGTCCAGCTCCGGCACTACGGTGATGTGGCGGGCAGCGGCGTAGGCGACGATGTCGCGGATCTGCGCCTGGGTGTAGAAGCCGCCGTAGCGCTTCGGGTCGCCGCCCACGCCGGCGCCGGGCGGTGTGCGCCAGGCACCGATCCGGGTCAACTCGGGATAGCGCTTGATTTCGATGCGCCAGCCCTGGTCGTCGGTGAGATGCCAGTGGAATACGTTGAGTTTGTGCTCGGCCATCGCATCGAGCAGCTGCTTGATGGTGGCGGGACTCTGGTAATGCCGCGCCACATCCAGCATCAGCCCGCGCCAGGCGAAGCGCGGCCAGTCGCGGATGGCCAGCGCCGGAACCTGGACCGCTCCATGGGTGCTGTCAGGGGTCAGCAGCTGCCACAGCGTCATCGCGCCATAGAACAGGCCGGTGCTGCTGCGTGCACTCATACGGATGCCACGCGCGTCGACATCCAACGTGTAGCCCTCGGCCTGCTCGACCGCTGCCTGCGGATCCAGCCGCAGGCGGATGGCTCCGGCCGGTGCCATGCTTTGCACGCGCACGGCAAGCGGGAGGTGGCGCGTACGATTCAGCAGGTCCGCCAGATCGTGCGCGGTTCGCACCGCCGCGGCGTCGCCGGGCGACACCGAGATGACGGTGCCGGCGGTCACCTCGAAATGACCCGGCGCACGCTGGACTTGCGCCGGCATGGGAAGCAGCGGCAAAGCCGCGGCGGTGGCATCGCCGGCATGCGCCATCGAGCTGCACATGCCGCCGAGCAGCGCGACGAACAGCAGCACGCACTGGCCGGCGCTCTTCGTACGACGCCCCAAGCCCGGCCTCATGGTCAGCGTTGCGCGGTGGGCAGCTCGTCCCAGACCTTCGGATCCTCGGCGCCCAGCACCCAGGAGCAGAAACCTTCCAGGTCGTATTGTGCGATCAGCGCATAGCGGTCGCGGAAGCTGTGCGCGTCCGGCATGAACACCCACTCGCGCATGTCGTCGCGGTAGAAGTAATACCAGGACTCGTGGTCGACCGGATCCCATTGCACGGTCGCGTTCTGTTCTTTCGCCAGCGGGAAAGATTCGTCGGCATCGATGTAGTCCGCGCTGATGTTGGAGGCCTCGGTGCCATCCGGTTTCACCGGATCGCCGGTGTACCAGTGATAGCCGTACAGCGCGATGCCCAGCGACAGCTTTTCCTTCGGCACGACTTTCAACGCGTACTGCAGATGCATGAGCGTCCACGGCATGCCGTCGACCGGCCCCGGCGTGGTCCAGCGCGTGTGCTGGTCATACGTCATCAGGCAGATCAGGTCGGCGACCTTGCCCAGCGCCGCCAGGTCGTAGGCGCCGCGCCAGTACTGCCACATCCACTTGGTGAACTTGCCCTCGCCGGCGTGCCCCGGCGCGTTGGGAACCACGGCGATCGACAGTTTCAGGCCATGCTTGTGCAGTGCTTCGGCCGTCTGTTTCGCCAGCAGCGTGAAGGCGTCGCGGTCGGTCCAGGAGACGTTCTCGAAATCGAACTGGAAGCCGGTGTAGCCATGCTCCTTCGCCTGCTGCAGCATCGCGTCGATCATCTGGCGCTTGGCCGTCTCGTCCTGCAGCAGCGTGTGGAAGCCCTTGCGACCAGCGGTCATCGAGATGATCGGCATCACCGGCAGGCGATGCTGCTTCGCCATGTCGAGCACGTAGCGGTTAGGCCCGCCGTTGACCAGGCCCTGGTCGTCGACGCCGTACCAGGTCGGCACCAGCAAGCCGATCTTGTCGACATGGGCGACGAAGGAATTGACCGACTTCTGCGTGCTTATCAGGTAGAACAAGGCTGTCGGTTGCTTGGCGAAAGCGGGACCGCAGACCAGCATGGCGGCCAGCAACAGCCAGGTGAATCGTTTCATGGGTATCCCCTGTAAGAGCCTGCTCATAGAGCGGAAGCGGACAGCTCGATGCGAAAGACATAGGCGTATTCACCCGCGGGTTGCGCCGGCAGGTCCAGCTGCAGGCCGTCGGCCTGCTGTCGCCAACCCACCTGCCGTCCGTCGGCCAACAGCTTGACCGCGTGCACGTGGTCGCTGGGCTTGATCGAGTGGATCACGACCTTGCCTTCCTGCGGCCAGCCCATCTCGATCGCATAGAGCACGCCCGGCTGGGTGGTGAAACGAAAATCCTGCGCGGTATACGGCTTGGTCTTGGTGTCCTGGAAAGTGCCACCGACGACCTCGGTCGGCCCTTCGCCGAAGACCCGCCACGGCCTGCTGCCGTAGATCGCCTCGCCGTTGGTTTTCAGCCAGCGCCCGATCGCCAGCAAGGTGTCGCGCTCGCTGTCGGGAATGCTGCCATCGGCACGCGGCCCGATGTTGAGCATCAGGTTGCCGTTCTTGCTGACCACGTCGGCCAGCAGATGGATGATGGATTGCGGCGACTTGTACGTATCGTGCTCGATGTATCCCCACGAGGCATTGCTGATCGAGGTGTCGGTCTGCCAATGGGTGGGATGGATGCCGGTCAGCTGGCCGCGTTCGATGTCGAGCGTGCCGGCTCCATCGGGGAAGTCGCCCAGCTTGTAGTTGACCACCACACCGTCGCGCTGCGCGCCCTGGTTGTAGTAGTAGGCCAGCAGCTTCGGCAAGGTATTGCGGAACGTGGGGTGGCCGATCCACCAGTCGAAATAGATCAGGTCCGGGTGGTAGTCGTCGATCAACTCGGCGGTGCGCGCCAGCCAGTCGTCCAGCCAGGCCTGCGAGACATAGGTCCAGTCGCCCGCCAGATCCATGTCGTCCTTGCCGGGAATGCGCGGCTCGGCCGGACCATACAGCCCCGCGTACTTCGGATCGTTGACGTCCGAATCGAAGCGGCGGCCACCGTCGAAGAACCAGTCGTGCTCGGCGCGATGCGAAGAGACGCCGAAGTGCAGGCCTTGCGCGCGGATGGCCTTGGCGAGCAGGCCGATGATGTCCTTGTGCGGGCCCATCTTCGCGGCCGTCCACTCCGACAAGTGCGAGTCGTACATCGCAAAACCATCATGATGCTCGGCCACCGGCACCACGTAACGCGCGCCTGCCTGTCGAAACAGCGCGGCCCAGGCCTGCGCATCGAAGCGCTCGGCCTTGAACATCGGGATGAAGTCCTTGTAGCCGAACTTCGACTGCGGCCCGTAGGTCGCGATGTGGTGTTTGTAGTCGTCGCTGTCCTGCTGGTACATGTTGCGCGAATACCATTCGCTGCCGGACGCGGGCACCGAGTAGACGCCCCAATGGATGAAGATGCCGAACTTCGCATCGTCGTACCAGGCCGGCGAACGGTACTGCTGCAGCGACGCCCAGTCGGCGCGAAAAGATCCCTTGTCCATGTCCCTGGCTACCTTGGCCAGGATCGCCTGCCGCGCAGGTGCGAATTTAGCCGTGGCCTTTTGCCAGGCCAGATCCGCATCGCGGGGCGACAGCGTGGCAGCGGTGGGCGCCGTGACCGACGCGCCGGAAGCATGTCCATGCATCGGGACCACGGCGAGCAGACCGCAGAGCATCAGCGAGCATTTCATGGGCGAGGCTGCTCCGGACCGGTGCTGGCGAACGATGGCGCAGCGCCCAGAGCGGCTGCCTGCGGCGAGAGTAGGTGGACACTTTGCGTTGCAATCATTGCGCATCCACATATTGGGCGGGACGGCCGTGCCGGCAGCGACATGGCGGGCATTCTGCACCGGCAAATCCGGAAAAAACCACCGGCTGCGGACGGGAGAGGGAGGGCTGCCCGTCCGCGGCCGGTGTACCACACACACGTCAAAGCTTGAAGTTCAGACTCAATGAGTAGGTCCGGCCGTTCTTGTACATGCCGATCGGCGCGTACTTCACATCGTTGAACCAGTAGTAGGTGGAATCGAGCAGGTTGGTCGCGCTCAGCGTCACGCCCATCCAGTCGTTGACCTGATAGCTGGCGCTGATGTCGAGCTCCTTGTACTGATCGGAGAACACGTGGGAATCGAGCCGTCCGATCTGGGTGAAATACGGCGAGCGCCAGCTGTAATTGACGCGCACCATGTACGGGCCGTGCTCGTAGTACGGGATGATGTTGAGCGTGTTCTTGGACAGGAACGGCATGTTCAGGCCGGTGCTGGCGTCGGCATGAGCATAGGTGTAGTTGGTCTGCAGGCCGAAACCGTAGCCGAGATCCTGCTGGTACATCAGCGAGATGCCGCGCACCTTGGCGTTGGAGACGTTCACCGGCGAGGTGATGGTGTAGAGGTTGGTCTGACCGGTGGTCGGATCGAAGAACGAACGCTCGTCGGTATTGGTGACGATGTAATTGCCGATCTTGCGGTAGAACAGCTCGGTGGCCAGCAGGCTTGATGGCGCGAAGTACCACTCGCCGGCCAGGTCGAAGTTGGTCGACGAATACGGCTTGAGATTCGGGTTGCCGGCGCTGCCGGTGAAGTTGCCGCCCGTGCTGCTGAGCGACACGGATCCGGCCAGGTCCGAATAGCGCGGCCGCGCGATCACCTTGGCCACGCCGAAGCGGACGACCTTGTCATCGTCGATGTCGTAGGCCATGTTGAAGCTCGGCAGAGGCTTGTAGTAGCGACTCTTGTTCTGCACGAGGTAGTAGGCACTTCCGCTGGTGGACTGGTAGTAGGTCGACTTGTCGGTCGTGTCCACATAACGGACGCCGAAGTTGCCGTGCAAGCCGAAGTCGGTGGCGTAATTGAACTGCACGTAGAGGTCGCGCGTCAGCTCCTTCACTTTGAAGATCGACGGGTAATTGATGTTGTACGGACCCTGCGGCTGGGCGTTGAGGTAGCTCTGCACCGCGCCGAGGTTCGCGGTCGGCCAGTTGACCAGGTCGCCACTGGCATGCAGGCCGTCGTACAGGCCGCCGGGCGTGGTGCCCGGACTGAAATCCGACAGCGAGATGGCATCCGTGGTGTTGATGCGGTTGCCGCGCGAGAACTGGCTGTTGTCGTGATCGATGTATTTGCCGCCTATCTGCACCTGGTTGATCGGACCCCAGTCCAGATCGCGGCTGGCGTCGAACTGCGCGTACTTCTCGCGGTCCTTGGTCGTCTCGTAATAGATGCCGCCCGCCTGGTACTTGCCGTTGATGCTCGAATCGCCTGGCACCGAACCGGCCGGTGCAGCGGACAGGCCCCAGTTGCTGGCCGAGCCGTTGTCGTAGTTGACCGCGGTGTTCTTGCCGTCGTACGAGAAGTTGTAGCCGCCGGACTGCAGCAGATACTTCATGAGGTACTCGGGATCCTTGCCGCCTCGCGCCGCGGTGTAGCCGACCTGGCTGGTGAGCACCCATTTGTCGCCGTTGTAGTCGTGGCGGAAATTGAGGCTCTTGGTGGTGACTTCCGATTTGCGAAAGTTCGCATCGAGCTGCGCATACGGTTGCCCGTTCGCGGTGTTTCCGGAGACAGTCGCCTGGGTGATGTAGCCGTTGTTGATCGTGTAGTCGGTGATCTTGTTGAGATCGCCGCAACCCGGGCACACATAGCGCGACTCGCTGAAGTTGTCGTACTTGCCCTTGACGTAGATGCCGGTCAGGTTGAACTCGTTCTTGTCGTCCGGCCGCCATTCGAGGGCGGACTGGATGCCGTCGCGGCGCCGCACCTGCTGGAAGTAGGAGCTGTTGATGCCCACCGGGTACTTGGCGGTGGTCACGTCGCCGCTGCCGGTCTGGGTCGCGGTCGGAGAGATGCTGGTACCGGCCTTGCCGTAGCCGAAGAACTCGATACCTGCGCGGGACAGGTTTTCCTTGTCGTGGGTCAGCGCGGTGAGGAAGCCGAAGGTGCTGTCGCTGTTCTTCCAGCTCCACAGCACCGAGCCGCGAGGGTTCCCGTCCTTGGAACGATCGTTGTAGTTGTAGCCCAGCGAACCGCGCAGCGTGTTCGCCGGGAGATCCAGCGGCTTGCGCGTGTTGACGATCACGGTACCGCCGATGCTGCCCTCGTCGATGCGCGCCATGGGCGACTTGTACACTTCCATCGAGCCGATGATTTCCGGCGACAGCAGCGTGTAGTTGAAGGTGCGGCCGCTGGTGTCGGTGGGGTTGCCGCCCCAGTCGCCCGAGGCGATGGTCTGGCCATTGATCAGCACACGGTTCAGCGCCGGATCGGTGCCGTTGATGCTGACCTTCTCGCCCTCGCCGAACTGGCGATCCACCGAGATGCCGGGGAGGTGCGCCAGCGACTCGGCGGCATTGGTGTCCGGAAACTTGCCGATGTCCTCGGCGCTGATGGCGTCGACGATGGCGTTGGCGTTGCGCTTGATATCCATCGCCTTCTGCAGGCTCTGGCGATAGCCGGTCACCGTCACCGTCTGCAGGTTCTGCGCCTGTTTCTCCTGAGCGCGCTGCTGCGGCGTCTTGGTCTTGGCGGTATCGCCGGCGGCTGGCGCAGTAGCCGTCGTCGCGGAGGTAGCGTCTTGTGCATGTGCGCCGGCAGCCAGCCCCCACAGGATGCTCGCGCACAGAAATGTCTTGCTGATCTTCATCTGATTTTCCCCGACCCCGTTTCGTTGGTCATTGCGAACCATCCCTTTTGGAGGGTTCGCGTACGGCACTTTCACTGGCTTGCTGGTGGAACTGCAGCGCCGGCATGGATGCAGGCCCTGCGTTCAACGCCCCCCCGGCGCGAAGAACATTCAGATACCAGCTGGCGGCACCAATCACGCCGAGCTGGCCGTGGTCCACCACCCGAATGGGGACCTTGTTGAGGAACGGGCGCATCACGCCCTTGTCGAGGAAGCGCTCGACCAGGGGGCTGCAGCGCATGAAATCGACGATCTGCGAAAGAAATCCGCCGGCGAGATAGACGCCACCCGTGGCGCCGTACAGCATGGTCAGGTCGCCCGCGAACGATCCCAGCCAGCCGCAGAACATGGTGAGCGCCTCGCTCGCCATGTCGTTGCTGCCGGCGAGTGCGGCGGCGGTGATGGCCGCCGGTTCGTCGAGGACCGGATAGCGATCGCGCACCGCGCATAGCGCTGTATAGAGTCGGAGCAGACCCGGGCCGGAAAGCACCGACTCGTACGGGACATGACTGTCGGCCAGCGCCAGCTGCTCGAGCACTTGCTGCTCCACACCGACACGCGCGGCCAACTGGATCTGGCCGGCCTCGGTCGGCAGCACACGGGGCGGATCGCCGGGAAGCCAGACGGCAGCGCCCAGGCCCGTGCCAGGACCGATGATCGCGACGGGGCCGATCTCCGGCCTCAGCGGGGCCTTCAGCGTTGCCGTGTTGCTGGCGTCGAGGTGAGCCGTGGCGTACGCCAGCGCTTCGAAGTCATTGAGAAACCGGATGCAGTCGAGCCCCAGGGTCTCGGCCATCGCCGCGGGCGCGACCGGCCAGGCCAGATTCTTGTTGACCACCACGCCCGCATGCACGCAGCCGGCGCAGGCCAGCACCAGTTCGCGAGGCTGCACATCGAGTTCGGTGCAGAAGCAGCGAACGATGTCGGCCAGATGAGGATGGTCGGCGCAGCGGTAGGTGCGATAGGCGAGCAGCTTCGGCGCGCCTTGTTCGGTGCGTGGCGAGACCAGCCCCAGGCGCGCATGCGAGCCACCGACATCGGCGGCGAGGAAGGGCTGACCGGAGTCCCCGCACAGGAACGTCCCGGCACCCGCAATCGCTCCGGCCACAAGCCGCTGCGGAGCGCATGCCGCCCTTGCCGAAACGGCGCTCATGCGCCACGGCCCCTGCATGAAACGCGCTGGGACGGGCCTCGGATACCGCTGTTCTGTCGCATCGGGAGTTGCATTGTTCGCACCACGAATGCTTGTTGCTGGCCTTACCGCCTTGCAGCCAGATCGCTGGAAATGTTCACTGGCGAAACGAAGATTTATATATACTTTAGATCGTGACAAGCTGCACTGCAACATAACGGTAGCGCTGTTGCCAACAAACTCACATATAAACTTTAGTTTTATCTATACACACAAGCGCAAATACGCGATCATGAACACGCTGCGATGAGCCGGTGAGGGCCAGGCTCCGCTAGCGCAGTACTCGAAGGCATCGGGAGTGCTCAATGACCGCATCCGCTACAAGAGAAGATCCGGGCAAGGCCGTAACCGGCGTGCGCGGACGACGGCTTTCACGGCTGTCCTTCGGCGGTGCGCCGATCGGCAACCTCTACGAGTCGGTCGATGACGCCATCGCCGCCACCGCGGTCATGCGCGCGTGGCAGCAGGGCATCCGGCATTTCGACACTGCGCCCTACTACGGCTACGGCCTCAGCGAAAGCCGGCTGGGCGCTACGCTGCAGGAGCTTGACCGCGACAGCTACACCTTGTCGACCAAGGTCGGCCGACGTATCGAAGCGGATGCCGGACGTTCCGATCATGCCGACGGCTTTGTCGTCGACGGTCAACGCGCCCGCTTCGACTACAGCCGCGATGGCGTCATGCGTTCGCTCGAAGCCAGCCTCAAACGCCTGCGTACCGACCATGTCGAGCTGCTGCTATTGCATGACATCGGCGCACTGACCCATGGCATGCATCATCCGGAAGTGTTTCGCCAGGCATTGGACGAAGCGCTGCCGGCCATGGCCGAGTTGCGTGCCCAAGGGGTATGCGGTGCGATCGGCATCGGCGTCAACGAGGAGGCGATCTGCCTGGAGCTGATGCCGCGCTTTCCGCTCGACGCGATCATGCTGGCCGGCCGCTATACGCTGTTCGAGCAGCAGCACAGTGAGGGAGTGATGGCGCTGGCGCTGGCGCAAGGTGTGGCGATTCTGGCTGCGGGACCTTACAACTCCGGCCTGCTCGGCGGCGCGTCCGCACCCGGGCCTTTCTACAATTACGCGCCCGCCGACGATGCGGTGCTCGAGAAGGCCCGCCGCTTCTACGACGTCTGTGCGCAGACCGGCAGCGAGGTCGGTGCGGCTGCCTTGCAGTTTCCTCTGGCGCATCCGGCGGTGGCGACCGTGGTTTGCGGCCTGCGCTCGGCGGCCGAGGTCGACAGCGCCGTGGCGCGGCTGCAAGCCGGCGTCCCGGCCGCGACCTGGAGCGCGTTGCGTGCGGCCGGCCTGTTGCTGCACGGCGTGCCCACGCCATGATCATCGTCGACGCCCACCAGCATTATTGGCAGCCGGCACGCGGCGACTACGGCTGGCTGGCGCAGGCGCCGGCGGCGCTGCAACGATCGTTCCTGCCGACCGACCTGCACGCGCAGCGCGAGGCGGCTGGCGTGCAATTCAGTGTGCTGGTGCAGGCGGCGCCCAGCGAAGCGGAGACCCGTTACCTGTTCGAGCTGGCACGGCGGGATCCGGCCGTTGTCGGCGTCGTGGGCTGGGTCGACCTGGAAGCCGCGGATGCCTGCGCACGCATCCACTCGCTGAAGCGCGATAGCGATGGCCTGCTTTGCGGGCTGCGGCCGATGGCGCAGGACATCGCCGATCCGGACTGGCTTTCGCATGCGGCGCTCGATCGCGCGTTCGACTGCATGCAGGACATGGAGCTGGCGTTCGACGCCCTGGTCACGCCGTTGCAGTTGCCGGCGCTGTGCCGGCGGCTGGCCCGGCATCCGCAACTTCGCAGCGTGCTCGACCACGCCGGCAAGCCGTCGATCGCCCACGGAGACGATGGACAGTGGCTAGCGTGGATCGACCAGCTGGCGCAGCATCCGCAGCTTCACTGCAAGCTGTCCGGACTGCTCACGCTGCTCGACCCTGGCACGCAGGAGGACGCCATCGATCGCTGCGTGAAAGATCTTTTCGACCGCTTCGGTGCATCGCGGCTGATGTGGGGCAGCGATTGGCCGGTGCTCACCACACGCGCCGACTACGGCCACTGGCTGCGCTTGTCCAAGGTACTGACCGAGCGCTACGCGCCGGGACGGCAGGCCGATGTCTTCGGCGCCAACGCCACGCGTTTCTACGCGCTGGACGTCTCCATCCTTTCGTGACTACTGCAGGACCCGCTCATGACTCCTTATCTCACCCACTTCCTCGCCACGCACTTCTTCGCCACGCCGGCCGGAGCTCTCGCATGAGCGGCCGGCTGTCCGGCAAGCATGCGCTGATCACGGCCGCGGGCGCCGGCATCGGTCGCGCCACCGCCCTGGCATTCGCCCACGCTGGCGCGAGCGTGCTGGCCACCGACATCGATGCCGAAGCGCTCGCCAGCCTGGCAGCGGCGCATCCGTCGATCACCACCCAGGTACTGGACGTGACCGACCCCGCCGCCATCGCCTCGCTGGTCGGCGCCGCCGGGCCGCTCGACACGCTGTTCAACTGCGCCGGCTATGTGCATGCGGGCACCATCCTTGAGACCGACGAAGCCAGCTGGAAGCGATCGTTCTCGATCAACGTCGACAGCATGTTCCACCTGTGCAAGGCGGTGCTGCCAGGCATGCTAGCGCGCGGCGGCGGCAGCATCGTCAACATGTCTTCGGTGGCATCCAGCATCAAAGGCGTGCCCAACCGCTTCGCCTACAGCGCGACCAAGGCCGCGGTCATCGGCTTGACCCGATCGATCGCCGCCGACTTCGTGGCCCGCGGCGTGCGCTGCAACGCGATCTGTCCGGGCACGGTGAAAACCCCTTCGCTGGAGCAGCGCGTGCGCGCGCTCGGCGGCGATCAGGAAGCCGCGTGGCGCAGCTTCACCGACCGCCAGCCGATGGGCCGGCTCGGCCGGCCGGAAGAAATCGCCGCGCTGGCGTTGTACCTCGCTTCGGACGAGGCCTCATTCACCACCGGCACCATCCACGTCGTGGATGGCGGCTGGTCCAACTAACCGGAGACCATCGATGAAACTCGCCCGCTACGGCAACCCCGGCCAGGAAAAGCCCGGCATCCTCGACGCCGACGGCCAGCTGCGCGACCTTTCCGCGATCGTTGCCGACATCACCGCTGAGGTCCTCACCCGCGACGGGCTGCGCCGGCTGGCCGCGATCGACCCCGCCACGCTGCCGCTGGTACCCGGCACGCCGCGTTACGGTGCGCCGGTGGCGCAGGTCGGCAAGATGCTCTGCGTGGGTTTGAACTACGCCGAGCATGCCGCCGAAACGAATACGCCCTTGCCGGAACAGCCGGTGCTCTTCATGAAGGCCACCAGCGCGATCATGGGCGCCAACGACGACTTGATGATTCCCCGCGGCTCGGTGAAGACCGACTGGGAGGTGGAGCTCGGCATCGTCATCGGCGACGTCGCACGCGATGTTTCCATCGGCGAGGCGCTGGCCCACGTGGCCGGTTATGTGGTGATCAACGATGTCTCAGAACGCGAGTTCCAGCTCGAACACGGCGGCCAGTGGGTGAAGGGCAAGAGCTGCGATACCTTCGGCCCGATCGGTCCGTGGCTGGTGACCGCCGACGAGATCCCCGACCCGCAGAAGCTGTCGCTGTGGCTCGAGGTCAACGGCCACCGCTACCAGAACGGCAACACCCGGACGATGGCGTTCGGAGTGGCCCATCTGGTGAGCTACATCAGCCGCTACATGACCTTGATGCCGGGCGACGTGATCAGCTCGGGCACACCTGCCGGCGTGGGCCTTGGCCAGCACCCGCCCACTTATCTGCGCACCGGCGACGTCGTCGAACTCGGTATCGAGGGCCTGGGGCGGCAACGCCAGCAGGTGGTCGCCCATCCCGCCGACGCCGTCCGCTCCTGAACGCATATCTCTTTTCTTTTGTCGTCATTCCTTCCGGCATTCTGGAGGCCGGACACCCATGGTAAAAATTACCGCGCTGGAAACGCACGATGTCCGCTTTCCGACCTCGCTTGCGCTGGACGGATCGGATGCGATGAATCCGGATCCGGACTATTCGGCCGCCTACGTGGTGCTGCGCACCGACAGCCCGGATGGTCTGTGCGGTCATGGCCTGGTGTTCACCATCGGCCGCGGCAACGACGTCCAGACGGCCGCCTTGGCCGCGCTGGCACCGATGGTGGTCGGGCAATCCGTCGAGGCGACGATCGCCGATCTGGGCAGCTTCGCCCGTCGGCTCACCGGCGACTCGCAGCTGCGCTGGCTGGGCCCGGAAAAAGGCGTGATGCATATGGCCATCGGCGCGGTCATCAATGCCGCCTGGGACATGGCGGCGCGCCATGCAGGCAAGCCGCTGTGGCGATTCATCGCCGACATGACGCCGGAGCAAATCGTTTCCCAGATCGACTTCCGCTATCTCACCGACGCGCTCACCCCGGACCAGGCGCTGGAGATCCTGCGCGCCGCCGAGCCGGGCAAGTCCGAGCGCATCGAACGCCTGCTCGCCGAAGGCTATCCGGCCTATACGACATCGCCCGGATGGCTGGGCTATTCGGACGACAAGCTGCAACGGCTCGCCCGCGAAGCGGTCGAGGAGGGTTTTCGCACGATCAAGCTCAAGGTCGGCCTCAGCCTCGATGACGACATCCGGCGTTGCCGCCTGGTTCGTGCCACGGTCGGTCCGGATATCGCCGTCGCGATCGATGCTAACCAGCGCTGGGACGTGCAGCAGGCGATCGAATGGCTACGGCCGTTGAAAGAGTTCGGCCTCGCCTGGATCGAGGAACCGACCAGCCCCGACGACGTGCTGGGCCACGCGGCGATCCGCCGCGGCGTGGCGCCGACTCCGGTCTCGACCGGCGAGCACACGCACAATCGGGTGATGTTCAAGCAGCTGTTCCAGGCGCAGGCGGTGGATCTGGTGCAGATCGACGCCGCAAGAGTGGGCGGCGTCAACGAGAATCTGGCGATTCTGCTGCTTGCCGCGAAGTATGGTGTCAGAGTTTTTCCTCACGCCGGCGGAGTCGGCCTGTGCGAATTGGTGCAGCATCTGGCGATGGCGGACTTCATCGCCATCACCGGCAAGAAGGAGGACCGCGCCATCGAATTCGTCGATCACCTGCACGAGCATTTCATCGATCCGGTGACGATCCGCGCGGGCCGCTACCTGGCGCCGACCCTTCCGGGCTTCTCGGCGGAAATGCATGCGCGATCGATCGCCGAACACACCTTCCCCGGCGGTATCGTATGGCGAGATCTTCCCGCCGCCGAAAGCGCCTGACGACATGAGCGAACCCGTCACCAACATCATGGACCTGCGCGCGCTGGCGCGACGTCGCGTGCCGCGGGCGTTCTTCGAATATGCCGACCGCGGTTCGTACGACGAGTCCACGCTGCACGAGAACCGGGCCGCGCTGGCGCGGCTCCGATTGCGCCAGCGCGTGATGATCGATGTCGACAACCGTTCGCTGGCGACCGAGATCGTGGGCCAGCCGGTCAGCATGCCGCTGGCGATCGCACCTACCGGGCTGACCGGGCTGCAGCACGGCAGCGGCGAAATCCACGGCGCGCGCGCCGCCGCGCGTGCCGGCATTCCGTTCTGCCTGAGCACCATGTCGATCTGCTCGATCGAGCAGGTGCGCGCCGCCACCGACACGCCGTTCTGGTTCCAGGTCTACGTGATGCGCGACCGCGGCTTTACGCGTGAGTTGATCAGTCGTGCGCGCGAGGCGGGCTGCTCGGCGCTGATGCTCACCGCCGACCTGACCGTGCAGGGACAGCGTCATCGCGAGATCAAGAACGGCCTGGCGGTGCCGCCCAAGGTCACCTTGCGCAATCTCTTCGACATCGCCAGCAAGCCGCGCTGGGCATGGAACGTACTGCGCGCACCGAGCCGCTCGTTCGGCAATCTGGAGGGCCGCATCGGCGGCGCCGACAGCCTGACCACGCTGGCGCAGTGGATCGCCAACCAGTTCGATCCCACGCTGAGCTGGCAGGATCTGGCATGGATCCGCGAGCTGTGGCCCGGCAAGCTGATCGTCAAAGGCATCATGGATGCCGAGGACGCGCGTCTGGCCGCCGAGCACGGCGTGGATGCCATCGTGGTTTCCAACCACGGCGGCCGCCAGCTCGACGGCGCGCCCGCCACGATCGACGTATTGCCGCAGATCGTCGACGCGGTCGGCGGCCGGATCGAAGTGCTGTTCGACAGCGGCATCACCAGCGGGCAGGACTTGCTCAAGGCGCTTGCCCTAGGCGCGCGCGCCGGCCTGATCGGCAAGGCGTTCCTGTATGGGCTGGGCGCCAACGGCGAGGCCGGCGTGACCCAGGCGATCGAGATCATCCGCCGCGAATTGAGCGTGACGATGGCCCTGACGGGGCAGCGCGATGCGCGATGCATCTCGCCGGATGTCCTGCTGCGGACGAGCTGAGCCGCGATCAATCCGCCGGGGGACCGCACTCGGCCAGGTTGAAGATGCGCGTCATCGGCACCCACTTCTGTCCTGGCACAGCCCACGGCAGCGGCTGCTGGAAGGTGTTCATCAGCGCTTCCCAGGCCTGTATGCGTTCGTTGGCGGCATCGGCCGCCGCCTTGCTTGCCGCGTCGTAGCCCGCACCGGTTTCCATCGCCATGACCAGGCGGTTGCCCGTGCGGAAGATCTCCATCGACTCGATGCCGGCCGCACGTATCGAGGCGACGACTTCGGGCCAGATGGATTCCGAGCGATGCCAGCGCTCGTATTCGGCGATGGCTTGCGGGTCATCGTGCAGGTCGAGGGCGAAATAGAGCCGGGCCATTTCAGCGCCCCATCGGCCGCGGGCCAGCCCAATGACGGCTGGCGAACAGCAAGACCATGGCAAAGCAGCCGGCCGGCACCAGCATGGCGTGCGCGATGCCGGCGACATCCGAGGTCGCTCCCATCGCCGCGGTCAGCACGGCGCCGCCGATGATGGCCATCACCAGCACCGCAGAACCGAACTTGCGTTCGGCATCGTCGCGGCCTTCGACGCCGAGCGCGAAGATGGTGGGATACATCACCGACATGAAGAAGCTGCACGCCACCAGCGCATAGACGCCGGCCGGGCCGGGCACGAATACCGCCACCATCGCCAGAACGATGTTGATCGTCGCGAAGGTCGCGAGCAGGCGCGCCGGCTGCAGGTATTTCATCAGCGCCGCACCGGCGAACCGGCCGACCATGAAACACACCAGCGACGCGGTGAGGAAATTGGCCGCGCTCCTCGCCGGCGTGCCCGGCACGGTGGCCTGCACGTAGCGGATCAGGTAGCTCCAGACACCCACCTGCGCGCCGACATAAAAGAACTGCGCCGCTACCGCGGCCATGAAGCGGCCGCTGCGCAGCAGCCGGCCCAGCGTGCCGTGGCGGGTCGCCGCGTGCTCCTCCGGCGCGACGCCCGTATCGGGGAAACGGGTCAGCAGGATGATCACCGCCCAGCCGATCACCACCAGGCCGATCACCAGGTAAGGCCACTGCACGGCGGCGGCCTCCTGCACCAGATAGGCATGCCGTTCCGCAAGACTCATCGCCGCCTGCTGTTCCGGCGTGTGTTCGATTCCGGAAAAGATGAAGAGCTGGCCGATCAGCACGCCGGAGATCGAACCCAGCGGATTGAAGGCCTGCGCCAGGTTGAGCCGGGCCGCGGCCGTTTCCGGGGGGCCGAGCAAGGTCACCAGCGGATTGGCCGAGGTCTCCAGGAAGGCCAGGCCGCTGGCGATCACGAACAGCGCGAACAGAAAGATGCCGTACGTCGCCGAGGCCGCCGCCGGCCAGAACAGCAAGGCGCCGATGCCATACAGCATCAGGCCGAAGACGATGGCGCCCTTGTAGCCGAACCGCCGCATGAAGATGCCGGCCGGAATCGCCACCAGAAAATAGCCGAGATAGAACGCGCTCTGGACCAGACCGGCCTGCAGATCGGAAAGCGTGAATGCCTTCTTGAACTGGGCGATGAGCACGTCGTTGAGGTTGTTCGCCACGCCCCACAGAAAGAACAGGCTGACGACCAGGATCAACGGCAGCAGCCGTGCGGATGCCGCGGCCGAGGGCCTCGCATCGAAAGTGGCGGTGGTCGCCTGCGACATGTCTTGCTCCGGATTCGGCGTTGGCGCTGCGGCCGGCGATCGGCGACGGCGCTGATGTATTCGTGCAAATATGAACTTATTATTCATTAGCATAACAAGGTGCAGCGCAACATCCTGTTCCGGCCGGCCGGACACTGCGTACACTCCGCAAGCCGTGGCACACGCTGCCGTCGTTGCGGCAAACTCGATCCCGTCCCATCGCGGCGAACCTCATGCCCAAAGCCACTCCCAAGTATCGCGCCCCCGCCCTCGACAAGGGGCTGGACATCATCGAGCTGCTGGCCGCCGCGTCGGCACCGATCAGCATCAGCGAGATTTCAGAAGGTGTCGGCCGCTCGCGCGGCGAGATCTTTCGCATGCTGCAAGTCCTGGAGGAGCGCGATTACATCAGCCGCGGCGAAGGCGACAGCGGCTATTCGATCACGCCCCGCCTGTTCCGGCTGGGCATGGAACAGCCGCCGGTGAAGAGCGCGGTGGAGACGGCCTTGCCGATCATGCACCGGCTGGCCGACCAGGTGGATCAGGCATGCCACCTGGTGGTGCCGTCGCGCGAACAGATCGTGGTCATCGCCCGGGTCGACCCACCCGGCGACGTCGGCCTGGTGGTGCGCGTCGGCCATCGCCGGCCGCTCTCGCAATCGGCATCGGGCCATGTGCTGCTCGCCTGGCAAAGCGATGAAATCCGCGAGCGCTGGCTGGACACCATGGCCGAATACGAGCCCAAGCTGGACCGCCGCAAGTTGTTGAAAGAGGTCCAGCTGATCCGCAGCCGCGGCTACGCCAGCAACGTCAGCAGCGAGGTCGATGGCGTTACCGATCTCTCCGCGCCGATCCTGGAACATGACCATGCCGTATGCGCATTGACGGTGCCCTTCATCGAGCGCCGCTCGGCATCGACCGGCATCGAGGCAGCACGGGAGTATCTGCAGCAGGCAGCTGCCGATATTTCGGACGCGCTGCAATACGGCAGTCCTGCGCGCTCCGGCTCCGCGTAGCGCACGGTTTTTCACAGCCGTCTGGTCGGTCGCGTTGGTTCCCGGATATCGCTTCGCGATTCGGGGATGACGAACAAGATCGGGGCGCCCTTAGATAGAAAATCTATCTTTTGAACATGCCGGGCCTGCTCGATTCACGGGATGCCTTGCCGCACACTGCCGCTCATGATGAGTATGGCGATCGGCGGGCAGCCCCATGCGTAGCAAGTTGTTCGTGCCTGGTGCGCGGCCGGAGCTGTTCGCCAAGGCGCTGGCCGGCGACGCCGATGCGCTGTCGTTCGACCTGGAGGACGCCGTAGCCGAGGAGCGCAAGGGCGAGGCGCGCCAGGCCGTGGCGGACTTTGTCGCCAGTGCGGCCGTGGCGCAAGCGGCCAAGGTCATCATCGTGCGCACCAACGCACCGGATTCGCCGCATTTCGCGCAAGACCTCACCGCGGTCGTCCACCCAGGCGTGACCTTGCTCAACCTGCCCAAAGTCGGATCGCCGGAGGCCTTGCTGGCCGCCGTCGCGATGATCGAGGACGCCGAACGCGCGAACGGCGTGGATCGCCCGATCAGTCTGCTGGTAAACATCGAGACGCCTTCGGCGCTGGCTGCGGCGGCGCGCATCGCCGGTGCGCATCCGCGCGTCGCGGGACTGCAGCTCGGCCTGGGCGACCTGTTCGAACCGCACGGCATCGACCGCACCGATCCGCGCAACGTGCACGCGGCGATGTTCGCCCTGCGCATGGCCGCGGCCCAGGCCGGCGTGTTCGCGATGGACGGTGCCTTTGCCGGACTCGGTGATGACGCCGGTTACACCGAGGAGGCACGCATGGCACGACGACTGGGTTTCGTAGGCAAGTCCTGCGTACACCCGCGGCAAGTCCCTTTGGCAAACGCGGCCTTCGCTCCCTCGGAAGCCGAACTCGCGGCGGCGCGGCGTATCGTCGAAGCGGCACACGCAGCCCGCACACAATCGCGCGGCGCCTTCGTGGTCGACGGCAGGATGGTCGACCTGCCGTTCCTGAAGCGCGCCGAGGCGTTGCTCGCCGCCGCCGCACGTCGTCCCGGCTGATGCGCATGCGCCCATGCTTGCGTACGCTGCTTTGCATGATGCTGCTCACCGTCGTGGCACCGCTGCACGCCCGCAGCAGCCTCGCTCCGGTGCGCAGTGGCGAGCTGCCTTCGCTGGAAACCACTTCGCCGCCCAGCGCCATTGCCGTCGTCGATGGGCAGCCGCTGGCGATCTCGGAGACCACGGCGTGGCGCCTCGATGACGCAGGCCATCGCTGGGTTCGCCTGGCGTGGCCCGCGACGCAGTCCGGCGCGGCGGGGATCATCGAAGGCGGGACGCAAACCTGGCTGCTGACCACCGCGCCGGACACCCGGGCCGTGACGGGTGTGGCACGGCTCCGGATACGGCACGACGAACTTCAGCAGCAGCCGCTGGCAGCGCTGCCCGCTCCGTTGCACGACGCGCGTGGCGCATGGTCCGGCGACATCTTGTCGGTGGCGGGTATCGACGCGGCGGGAACAGCGCATCTCTGGCAGATCCGGCCATACGCGGAGCATCCGCAGTGGAGCGCGCTCGCCGGATGGCCGGGCGCCGCACCGCCGACATCGCTGGTCGCCCAGTCCGCAGCGGTATTCATTACCGTGCCCGACGTTTCCGGCGGCACCGAGCGGCTGCTGCGCTGGACCGCCGACGCCGGCTGGACCGAACGCGGCCGCGTGCCCGGTCGACTGGTGCCTGGCTCCGGACATGCGCTGGGACAGGCGGATGCGCTCTACCTTGTGCGCGAAGGCGCAGGCGACGATGCGCCGGCGCAACTGAAGACGTTCCAGACCATCACCAGTGCCTGGGCCACGCTGCCGGGCGCAGCGCCCGCCGATGTGATCGCTACCGGCGCCTGGACCGACGGCATGTTCTGGGCCCGACGCGATGCTGATGGAAAACGCATCGACTTCGGCTATGCGCGCGTGCAGTCCACCACGCTGCTGCTGAGATGGCTGGACTGGATCGTGATCGTGGTCTATCTCGCGGGAATGATCGGTATCGGACTGTTCTTCTATCTGCGCGAGAAACGCAATTCCACGTCCAACTTCTTTGTCGGCGGCCGCACCATCCCTTACTGGGCCGCGGGTGTGAGCCTGTACGCCGCCAACACCAGCTCGATCAGCTTCATCGCGATCCCGGCCAAGGCGTTCGAAAGCAACTGGCAATACCTCACCAACAACCTGATTGCCGTGTTCGGGCTGATGTTCGTCGCGATATGGATCGTGCCGCTGCTGCGCCGGCTGGACCTGATGTCGGTGTTCTCGTACCTGGAGACGCGCTTCCACCCCGGCATACGCATGCTGGCCAGTGCGCTGTGCATTCTCACCCAGCTCGGCAGCCGCATGAGCGTCATCCTGTTTCTGCCGGCGCTGGCGATCGCCACCATCACCGGCATCAGCGTCGCCTGGAGCGTGATCCTGATGGGCGGCTTCACCATCATCTACACCGCGATGGGCGGCATGAAGGCGGTGATCTGGACCGACTTCGTGCAGGTGATCGTGAAGATGGGCGGCGCCATCTTCGCCATCGGCTTCATCATCTGGGGCCTGCATGGCGGCGTCGGCGAATTCATGTCCACCGCGATGGCCGAGAACAAGATGCACCTGTTCGACTTCAGCTTCGATCTCACCAAGGCCACCGTGTGGGGTTTCCTGTTCCTGGTGCTGTTCGACGTGGTGCTCACGTTTCCCAAGGATCAGGTGCTGATGCAGCGGACCTTGTCGACAAAGTCGGACAAGGAGGCCGGGCGTTCGATCTGGATGTTCGCGGCGATCATGATTCCGGGCGGATTCGTGTTCTACATGATCGGCACCGCGATGTTCGTGTTCTACAAGATGCACCCGGAACGGATGAATCCGCTGCTGCCGATCGATGCCACGTTTCCGCTGTTCATCGCGGCGGAACTGCCGATGGGCGTGACCGGGCTGATCATCGCGGGCATCTTCGCCGCGGCGATGGCGACCCTGTCCGGCATCATGAACAGCGTGGCGACGCTGATCTCGGTGGACTTCTATGATCGCCTGGTGAAAGACCCCACGCAGAAGAAGAGCGTGTTCTTCGCCGAGCTGATGACGATCGCGGTGGGTCTGATCGGCATCGGCCTCGCCTTGCTGCTGTCGCGCTTCGACGTGCACTCGCTGTTCGATGTATCGATAGAACTGGCCGGGTTGCTGGGCGGCGGTTTCGCCGGGGCCTACACGCTGGGCATGTTCACGCGCCGCGCCAACTCGCCGGGCGTCGCCATCGGCATCGGTTCGAGCATCTGCCTGACTTTGCTGGCATGGTGGTTCAAGCTGGTGCATCCGTATTTCTATCTCGCGATCTCGATCCTGCTGTGCATCGTGATCGGCTACCTGGCGAGCCTGTTCTTCCCCATGCCCGCACGATCGCTGAAGGGCTTGACCATCTACGCCGATCGCGCCGGCCACGATGAATGAAACGGCATTCGCGCGTGCAGCCATCCGGCGCCATCGTCAAACCGCCGCGAACGTGATGCCTGCAGGAACGACGTCGGTGAAACAGCCCTCATCGAGGCGCGCGATCACGACCGGAGGTTTTTGGCCCATCATGCAGCCTGCCGCACCTGCCTAGCGAGTCGCCCGTGGACACCCAGTTCCTGCATACCTTCATCACCATCGTCGACCAGGGTTCGATGGCGGCCGCGGCGCGCGTGCTGAACATCACGCCGGCCGCGGTGGCGCAGCAGATCAGGACGCTGGAGCGGGAGATCGGCGCCACCTTGATCGCCCGCGTCGGCCGTACGGTCAGCGTTACCGAGGAAGGCTCGCGCATCCTGCAGCGCTCGCGCGACCTGCTGCGCAACGTCGCCGACCTGCGCAGCGTAGCCAACGAAAGCGGCGTCTCCGGCGAGCTGCGCCTGGGTGCGTGCCCGACCGCGCTGGCCGGCATGCTTCCCGACGTGCTGGCGCGCATGGTCGACACGTTTCCGGAGATCAACGTCTTCATCAAGCCGGGCTATTCGGCGGACCTCTATCGCGCGGTGGAGGCCGGCGATCTCGATGCGGCAGTGGTGCTGCAGGCGCCGTTTCCGCTGCCCAAGACCTGCGAATGGCTGCTGCTGCGCGAGGAACCGCTGATCGTGCTGGCGCCGAAGAGCATGGCCAACGAGGATCCGCACGTGCTGCTCGCGACGCAGCCGCTGATCCGCTACGACCGCAACCAGTGGGGCGGCCGCCAGGCCGACGAGTACCTGCGCGCCAGAGGCATCGTTCCACGCGAGCGCTTCGAACTGAACGCGCTCAATGCGATCGCCGTGATGGTCGATCGCGGACTCGGCGTCTCGCTGGTGCCCGACTGGGCACGCCCCTGGCCGGAGGGCTTGCAGCTGGCACGCATACCGCTGCCGAACCCCACGGTACCGCGCCGCATCGGCATCGTCTGGTCGCGTTCGAGCGTGCGCGTGCGCCTGGTCACCGTACTGCTGCAGGAAAGCCGCAAGGCGATGCTGGACCGCCAACGCTGAGTCCGCGTACCGCCTGCCCGCTGCACGACTGACAAGACGGTACCCGCGTGCACGTCGATGCTGCGATGCGGCAACTTTTGCCTGCTTCGTAAGCAACAAAAACTAGTCTCTGAACATAGTCCGCGACGGTTCTACCCGCGCAGCGAAGCGCATAGGCTCGCTCGAAAAGGGGACCAGGACTTTCACGACTCCGGGGGAGCGGCGTCATGCGTGGATGAGACCGACTGCATCGTTCCTGATGCGTCACAGAGATATGCACCGGGTACGCCATCTCGGCCAGCCCGCCGCCACCAAGCACAACAACGAGACACGACATGATCAAGCCACTTTCTGCAGCGATCAGCAGCATCCTGCTCATCTACGCCATCGCAGGCAGCGCGCACGCGCAGGACACCCCGCCCGCCAACGACACCAGCACCGCGCAAGACGCCAACTCGAAAGACGCCAAGAAGAAAGACAAGGCCGTCAACCTGGGCCAGGTCATCGTCACCGGCACGCGCAGCCCGAAGGCGGTCGACGAGATTCCGGGTGCGATCACGGTGGTGTCCAAGGAAGAAATCCAGCACACCTTGCTGGTCACGGAAGACGCGACGGCGGTGTTGGCGCGGACGGTGCCCGGCTATGCCGAATCCTCGCAGGCGATGAGCAATACCGGCGAGACGTTGCGTGGGCGCATCCCGTTGCGCCTGTTCGATGGCATTCCGCAGGGTTCGCCGCTGCGCGAGGGTACCCGCAACGGCACCTTCACCGACATGGGCATCATCGGCCGCGTCGAGGTGATCAACGGCCCGTCCGCCTCCGAAGGTATCGGCGCCGCCGGCGGCATCATCAACTACATTTCCAAAGTACCCACCAAGGAAGGCAACGAAACCACCTTCACCACGCGCTACCAGACCCAGAACCATTCCGACAGCGAGGGTTGGAAGACGGGCCTCACCTTCGCGCACAAACAGGATGCATACGATCTGCTGCTCGCCGCGTCGTACATCGACCGCGGCATTTCCTACGACGGCAACGGACGCCGCATCGGCATGAACACCAGCGGCTCGCTGGCCGACTCCACCTCGAAGAACCTGTTCCTCAAGGGCGGCGTCAACTTCGGCGAGGGCGACACGCAGCGCCTGCAGGCGACCTACAGCCGCTTCAAGATCGAGGGCAAGGGCAACTACATCCAGGTATTGGGCTGCCGCGGCCCGGACGACAACCCGCCGTGCGCCGTGCCGCGCACCAACACCTCCGAAAAAGGCCACATCTTCGGCTCCAAGGATGCGTTCAACGACTTCAAGCAATACAGCGTGGAGTACAGCCACAGCAACTTCTTCGGCGGCTCGCTGGACATCAACGCCTACAAGGCCGACCAGGCGATGCGCTACCTGCCCGAGCTCGACCCTGCGAAGCAGGACCCGCTGTTCGCACCGCTGGGCACGCTGTACGAGCAGTCGGAAATCGACTCGCACAAGAAAGGCCTACGTACCTCCTGGACGCGTTCGGACCTGTTCAACGTGGAAGGGCTGGAACTGCATACCGGTATCGACTTCGGCAAGGACCAGGCGCAGCAGCGGCTCGCGCTGACCAACCGCCTGTGGGTGCCGCCGATGAACTACAAGAGCACCGCACCCTACGCCCAGCTGTCCTGGGACATCGGACCGGTCACCCTCAGCGGCGGCTACCGGCGCGAGGATGACAAGCTCACCGTCAACAGCTACACCTCGACCTATTACAACAACCGCGTGTTCGTGCAGGGCGGCGGCGTGAAGTACACCCAGAACCTGAAGAACCTCGGCGCGATCTGGCGCATCGGCGACGAATGGTCGGTCTATGCTGCCTACAGCGAAGGTTTCACGCTGCCCAACATCGGCATTCCGCTGCGCAACATCAATGTGCCGGGACAGTCCGTCAGCCGCATCAAGGACCTTGCCGCGATCATCTACAAGAACGATGAAGTCGGCTTCAACTGGCGTGGCGAGCATGGGTCATTCGGCGCCACCCATTACATCTCCAAGTCGCCGTTCGGCGCCTCGCTGGCGATCGATCCGAAGACCAACGACTTCATCCTGTCGCGCGCGCCGGTGCGTATCGAGGGCACGGAAGCCACCGCCGAATGGCGCTTCGACGAGCAGTGGAAGGTCACCGGGCTGTACTCGCACATCACCGGCAAGACCTCGTTCTGGTCCGCCGACTCGGCCGGAAGGTATCCGGCGGGTGGCCTCAACAAGCCGCTGGGCGTTCTCGACATCAACCCGGACAAGTTCGCCGCCGCGGTCACCTGGAAATTCCTGCCGAATGCGGATGCCACGCTGGGCTTCACCTCGCTGTTCGGCCGTCACGTCTCCGGCAGCGACAGGCGTGCCTACGACAGCAAGACCTACAGCTACAGCGAACAGACCCACGGCTACACGCTCTTCGATCTGGGTGTGAACTACGACATGGCGCGCTACGGCAAATTGTCGCTCGGTGTCGAAAACCTGTTCGACAAGCAATACATCCTGAGCTGGTCGCAGCTTGCCGGCTATCAGAACTACTGGGCCGGTCGCGGCCGCATGATCTCGCTGACGTATACGATCACGTTCTGATCCCGACGTGACGCATACCGGTCGCGACGCCTCGCCTCCCCATGGCGTCGCGACCGCGGCGAGGACTACCGATGATCGATATTCGCGGCAGCAAGGTTCACGGCAACATGGTTAGCTTCAAGATGCTGGCGACGGTGCTGCTGTGGATAGCGTTGCCATGGGCGGCAGTGGCGACATCGCCGCTGCCGGCGAGCAGCCCCGAATCGCAAGGCGTGTCGCCGGCACGCCTGCAGCGCTTGCATGACTACATGCGCCAGGCCACCGATGCGAAAGGCTATCTCGGCGGTGTTTCGCTGGTGCTGCGCAACGGCAGGCTGGTGGACTGGCAGGCGTATGGATATCGCGATCTCGGGCGCAGCGACCCGATGCGCAAGGACGCGATCTTCCGCATCTACTCGATGACCAAGACGGTGACGTCGGTCGCGGTGATGATGCTGGTGGAAGAAGGCAGGATCACGCTGGAGGATCCGGTATCGCGCTACCTGCCCGGCTTCGACCATCCGCAGGTGCTGGTGGGCGGCACCGCCGACGCGCCGAAACTGCGACCGGCGGACAAGCCGGTGACCTTGCATGCGCTGCTCACGCATACCGCCGGTTATCCGGCCGGCCTCAACGGCGACCTGCAGGCCGTCAAGCTGATGGAACGCATCGACCCGCACGGCGCCACCGACCTGCGCGACTTCGCCGAACGCATGAGCCACGTACCGCTGGCCGCCGACCCCGGCACGCGTTTCGGTTACGACGGTGCATCGCTGGAACTGATGGCGCGCGTGGTCGAAGTGGTTTCGGGGCAAACGTTCGACCGCTTCCTGCAGCAGCGCATCTTCGACCCGCTGCGGATGCGCGACACCGGCTTCAGCGTACCGCCGGCGCAGCGCTCGCGCGTGGTGGACATCACCACGATGGACAAGGACGGCAGACTGGCGATCGCGGACGGTCCCAGTGCGGCGCATCCGGGCCAGCCGCTCAACGCGTATACCAGCGGCGCAGGCGGCCTGTATTCGACCGCGGGCGATTACGCCCGCTTCGCGCAGATGCTGCTCGACGGCGGCACGCTGGACGGGCACCGACTACTGGGCCGCAAGACGGTGGAACTGATGATGCGCAACCACCTCGGCATGCTCGATCCACCGGTCACGCAATTCAGCGATGCCGAAGGGTTCGGCATTGGCGGCTACGTGGTGATCGATGCGGCAGGGCGCGGCCAGCTCGGTTCACTGGGACAGTTCGGCTGGACCGGCGCCGCATCGACCTACTACACCATCGATCCGCACGAGCATCTAGTGGCGATCCTGATGCTGCAGCACCTGCCGCGCGACGATGGCGGCAAAGACTTGCCGCGGATCAGCCGCAACTTCTACGACCTCGTCTACCAGGCTTTGCAATGACGATACTGCGGCGCGGCAGCGTTCTGGTGGCGGGATCGGCCAACCTGGACTTCGTGGTGCGTGCGGCACATGTGCCCGCCCCGGGTGAGACCGTGCTCGGACGTGCGTTCGACACCTTCCCCGGCGGCAAAGGCGCCAACCAGGCGGTGGCCTGCGCCCGTGCAGGCGGCGCCTCCACGCGACTGCTGCTGGCGCTCGGTGACGATGCCAACGCCTTGCCGCTGGAGGCATCCTTGCGCGATGCCGGCGTCGATCTGGACATCGTGCTGGTGCACGACGAGCCGACCGGCGTCGCCTTCGTCTGCCTGTCCGACACCGGCGAGAACGCCATCACCGTTGCGCCGGGTGCCAATAGCCGGCTGCGCCCGGATCACCTGCCGTCGCTGGCCGGCATCACGCATCTGCTGCTGCAACTGGAAACGCCGCTAGCTAGCGTCGAGGCGTGGGCGCGCACCGCGCGAGACGCCGGAGCCGCCGTCGTGCTGAATGCCGCACCGGCACGGACACTGCCCCCGAATCTGCTGGCGGCTGTCGACATCCTCATCGTCAATGAAGGCGAACTGGCTGCGTTGACCGGCGTGCAAGGCGATATCGGCCGGGCCATGGCCGCGTTGGAGGTCGCCTGCGTGGTGGTGACGCTGGGTGCACGCGGATGCTGCGCACGCATCGGGACGCAACAGCTGCTGCAGCCGGCATTCGCGATCCAGGCGCTGGACACGACCGGCGCTGGCGATACCTTCTGCGGCGCACTGGTTGCCGCGCTCAGCCGCGGCATGCCCTTTGCGACGGCACTGCGACGCGCCTGTGCGGCCTCGGCGCTGGCCTGCACGCGGCTGGGCGCCCAAGCTGGCGTACCCTCATACGACGAGGTCGAACGCCTGCTTGCGGCCGAGCGCGAGCCCGGCGCCATCGACGACCTCGCCGCGTATTGCCGCCTCGCCTGATTCCCCGCTTCCATACGAGTCTTCCATCCGAGTCCCACGCCACGCCATGAAAACTCCACCTGATCACCGCGCCGATCTCCGCGCCGACCCCCCAGGCGACGATGCGAACGGCGACGCCACGCCACGCGTGAAAACCGAATACAAGTTTTCCCACGTCACCACCGGCCGCTATCTGCCTGTGCCCGGCAAGGCGCCGGGCTGGCCGTTCGCCGAGATCGGCCACTGGAAGATGGATGTCGACGGCAGCGCGGACGACTGGATCGCCGAGCTGACCGACTGGCGGCGCGAGCACCTCACCCGTATCGGCTACGACGACGCCAACTACCGCCGACCGGCATTGCAGTGGGCGCAGCGCAACTTCGTGCACGCGCAGATGATGGTCGAGGACCGCTACTTCCACGACCCGCTTACCGGCCGCTACACCGTCGACCGTTACCTCGACGATCTCGAGGCGCGCTTCGGCGGCATCGACAGCGTGCTGATCTGGTTCGTCTATCCCAACATCGGCATCGACGACCGCAACAAGACCGACCTGGCGCACGACCTGCCCGGCGGCCTCGATGGCCTGCGCGGCGCGGTCGCGGATTTCCACCGTCGCGGCGTGCGCGTGTTCCTGCCCACGATGCCGTGGGACAACGGCACGCGCGAGCCGGAGCAGAACGACTGGCAGGCGATGGCGCAACTGGTCAAGGCGGCCGGTGCCGACGGCATCAACGGCGACACTTATAACGGCGTACCGCGCGCGTTCTTCGACGCTTGCGACGCGCTAGCCTGCCCGGTGGTGGTACAGCCCGAATCCACCATCAGCGCCGAGGAACAGCTGATCTGGAATGTGCAGAGCTGGGGCAAGAAGGCGCCGAACGAGGTCATTCCGCCGGTGGCCAAGTTCAAGTGGCTGGAACCGCGCCACATGATCAACTACGAGAACCGCTGGGGCCGCGACCGCAACCACGACCTGCAATACATCTTCTTCAACGGCATCGGCTACAACGCCTGGGAAAACGTCTGGGGCATCTGGAACCAGTTCACGCCGCGCGATGCGGAAGCGTTGCGCCGCATCGCCATGATCGAGCGCCGGTTCGCGCCGCTGATGGTCAGCATGGACTGGCGGCCGTACGTGCGCACCTTGCAGGCCGGCGTGTTCGCCAGCCGCTTCCCGTCCGACGGCCTCGTGTTATGGACGCTGGTCAACCGCAACGAGTACAATGTGGCCGGCGAGCAGCTTGCCGTGCCGCATCGCGATGGCACGCGCTACTACGACGTGTGGCACGGCGTGGCATTGCAGCCGCGCGTGGCCGGCGATCTGGCCATCTTCGACTTCGCCATCGAGGCGCATGGCTTCGGCGCCCTGCTTGCGGTGAACGACGGCTCCCACGCCGATGGCCTGGACGACTTTCTCGCCCAGATGCAGGCGCTTGCCGCCGTGCCGCTGCAATCGTTGTCGAATCAGTGGCGCTCGCTGCCGCAGCAGCTTGTTTCTATCGAAAACACCCGGGCCGTGGCGGAAGCGCCGCCGGGGATGGTCACCATTCCCGCCGGCGAATTCGATTTCGTGGTCGGCGGTGTCGAGATCGAGGGACAGACCTGGGCCGGCGTGGACGTGCAGTATCCCTGGGAGGACAGCGCGCGCCGCGGCCATCGCCGGCGCATGGCGTTGCAAACCTTCCACATCGACCGCACGCCGGTGACCAATGCGCAGTACCGCGCCTTCCTCGACGCCAGCGGCTGGCGTCCGCACGACCCGCACCATTTCCTGCGCCACTGGCGAAACGGCGCGCCGCCGGCCGGCTGGGACAACAAGCCAGTGACCTGGGTGTCGATCGAGGACGCCCGCGCCTATGCACAGTGGGCCGGCAAACGGCTGCCGCGCGAATGGGAATGGCAGTACGCCGCGCAAGGCAGCGACGGCCGGCGCTACCCATGGGGTAACGACTGGAACGAGGCGATGGTGCCGGCGACGCATCGCGGACGCCGGTTGCGCGCACCTGACGATGTCGATGCGCATACCGACGCCGCCAGTCCGTTCGGCGTGCTGGATCTGGTCGGCAATGTCTGGCAGTGGACCGACGAGTACGTCGACGAACACACCCGCGCAGCGATCCTGCGCGGCGGCAGCAGCTATCAACCGCAGACCTCGCATTGGTATTTCCCGCAGGCGCATCGGCTCGACCAGCACGGCAAGTACCTGTTGATGGCACCGTGCAAGGATCGCTCCGGCTGCGTCGGCTTCCGCTGCGTCGTGGATGCCGTCTGATGGGTCCGACGACCCGCCTGCAAGGCCTGCTCGGCGATGCGCTGGACGCCAATCTGCACGGCCGTCTTGCGCACTTCATCGTCGACGAGCACAGCCCGGCGATCGCCTTGTTCGCACCCGAGCGGCGCCAGCACAACCGCGAAGGTGACTGGTACGGCGAACATGCAGGCAAGTGGTTGTATGCCGCCGCAAGAGCCGCCGCGCGCAGCGGCGATACGGACCTGCGCGCGCGACTGCGGCGGGTCGCCGACTATCTCGTCTCCATCCAGGAGGACGACGGCTATCTGGGCACCTATGCGCCGGATCATCGCTTCATGTGCCCGCAGCCCCCAAAGCCCGGCAGCTGGGACGGCGCGCCCAGCGTACGCACCTGGGACATCTGGACGCATGCGTACCTGATCCTCGGCCTGCTCGAAGTGCATCGGCACTTCCCGGAACCGCGCTACCTCGACGCGGCGCGCCGGATCGGCGACCTGTGCTGGCGCACGCTGCACGAAGGCGGCATCGACATCACCGAACTGGGCAACCATCACGGCATGTCGGCGACGGTGCTGATGGATCCCGCGGTCGAGCTTTACTTCGCCACCGGCGAGCAGCGCTACCTCGAGCTCGCCCAGCGCGTGCTGCAACAGGCGAACGAACAGCGCGAGCTCGCATTGCTGCCGCGCGCCCTGGCCGGCGTCGACGCGGCGGGCATCGCGACCGGCAAGGCGTACCAGCTCGAATGGAATCTGGTCGGCCTGGCCAAGCTGCACAAGGCGACCGGCAACGCGGACTACCGGCATGCGGTGGATCATCTATGGCGCAGCATCCGCGACCACCATCTCACCTTGGGCGGCGGCCCCTGGGGTGGCGTGGCGCATCGCTCGCGCGAAGTGTTCAATCCGCCCGGCGTATTCAGTCCGTATGGCTATGTCGAAACCTGTTCGACGCTGTCCTGGATCCAGTTGAATCGCGAGCTGCTCGCCCTTACCGGCGAGGCGATCTACGCCGAGGAGATCGAACGCAGCGCCTACAACGACCTGCTCGGCGCGCAGGCGCCCGACGGCGAGGACTGGTGCTACTACGTTTTTCCCAATGGTCGCCGCGTGCACACCACCTACTGGCGCTGCTGCAAATCCAGCGGTGCCATGGCGCTGGAGGAGTTGGCCGCACTCGCCTGCACGTTCGACGGCAAGAGCGACATAGCCATCCACATCTACGGGCCATGCGAAGCACGTTTCACGCTGGCCAGTGCGGGCGAGGTACGCATAGCGCAACACACCGCATATCCGTATCCCGGCGATATCCGCTTGCGTATTTCGGTCGAATTCACGGCACGTTTCGCGCTGAGGCTGCGCATTCCGACCTGGGCCGACGGCGCGACGCTGGCCATCGGCGACGAGGATGCCGGCGTCGCGGCGGTGCCCGGCCAGTACGCGTCGATCGAGCGCGAATGGCACGACGGTGACGAGATCGTGGCGCGATTCCCGATGCGCCCAGTGCTGCATCGTGCGGTGAATCGCAACGTGCAGGAGTCGCTGGCGCCGGACGGCAGCGACGTGCGTCAGCAGGTGCTGCGCTTCGACTACGCCGCCGTCACCTGTGGACCACTGGTCTACGCGACCGGGCTGATCGACGGGTTCAAGATCGAGGAAACGCTGCGCCTGCCCGTTGCGGCGCAAGACACCTGGCTGAGCTTGTTGCCCGTGCAGGAGGACGGCGTTCCGCGCATCCTGCTGGACCCGGGATACCGCGCACCGCTGGTGTTCACCCCGTATTTCGGGGCGGACGGACGTGCCGATGGCGCGTGGCGCCTGACCTGGCTGCAGCTGGCGCCGGAGCCGTCGCCGTGATGCCGGCGCGCTTCGTCACCCAAGAAATTGTGGCGCCAGAACATATCCACCGCGCCTGTTTCTTCACCGGTGCATGGTGCAAAGTGATTCCGGCAATGAAGACGAACCTTCGTGGATGCGCTGCGCATGGATATCTCCCCGCCTGAATCGAAAGCCGACCGCGATGGTCCGGCCGGCCCGCTGGAGGGCGTGCGCGTGCTCGACCTGAGTGCGTATATCGCCGGCCCCTACGCCTGCTCGCTGCTGGCCGACCAGGGGGCCGACGTGATCAAGGTGGAACCGCCCGACGGCGACAACCTGCGCCAGTATCCGTCGACGCTGCCCAGTGAAAGCCGCGCCTTTCTCGGCGTCAACCGCAGCAAGCGCGGCATCGTGCTCGATCTCAAGCGCACCGAGGATCACGCGGCCCTGCTCAAGCTGGTCCGCGATGCCGACGTGCTCGTGCACAACTTTCGGCCCGGCGTGCCGAAGCGCCTGGGCATCGACCACGACAGCCTCAACCTGGTCAATCCGCGGCTGATCTATTGCGCCATCACCGGCTATGGCGAAACCGGTCCGATGAAGGACAAGGCCGGCTACGACCAGGTGCTGCAGACCATGACCGGCATGTGCACGCTGCAGGGCAAGCGGGACGGTGCGCCGGAGATCATCTACGGGTCGGTGGTCGACTACTACGCTGCGGCGCTGCTGGCCGCCGGCGTGTCGTCGGCGCTGTACGAACGCGAGCGCAGCGGACTGGGCCAGTTCGTCGGGGTGTCGCTATTGCGCGCGGCGCTGACCATGCAATCGGCGCGGATGATCTGGGCAGAGGGCGAATCGCTCGACATCGGCCGCGACATGCGTTCCGGCGGCGTCACCGGCATCCATCCGGCGCGTGCGGGCTACATCTACATCTCCGCCAACACCCCGCGCTTCTGGAAAGCGCTGTGCGAAAAAACCGGCCTCACCGCACTCGCCGACGACCCACGCTACGACACCGTGCGCAAGCGCGCGCAGCATTTCTCGGAGATCGTGCCGAAACTCCATGAGGCCCTGGCTGCGCATACTGCGCTGGAATGGGAGGCCATCTTCGGCGACGAGGTGCCATGCGCCGCCGCACGCCAGATCGAGGACATGTTCGATCATCCGCAGGTACAGGCCCAGGGCATCATCGATACTTTCGAACATCCGGTGGTGGGGCGCTACCGCGGCGTGGCGCAGTCGATCAGGTTCGGACGCACCCCGGGCCCCGCGCCCTTCGCTGCACCGGTGCTCGGTCAGAACACCGAAAGCGTGATCGCCGCGATCGAGTCGGGGCCGGGTATGGCATTCGGGCCACGCCGCCATGCGAAGCGCTGAGTGCCGCTGAAGACCGCCACTGCACGCGCACCGATACACGCGCCGGCGCCGATCCGCTCAGTCGGCGACATTGAGCTGCAGTGAACTGAAGGCACCCTCGCGGGTGAGTGCGGTCACGGTATGCCTGCCCGATTGAGCCAACGTCAGTGTCAGTGACGCCGCGCTCTCGCTGGTACCTTGCAGGCGACCATCGAGCAGCCATTGCACGGTGCCCTGTGCGCCCAGTGCCTGCAAGGTGACGCGCAACGGCTGATCGCTGTGCGGTGCGCGGCGCAGGCTGGTGCCGTTGCTGAGGCCGGCGATGCGGATCGGGCTGGCGACGTCCAGCGAATCGGCGGCACAACCCGGTGCGAGTGGCGGCAACGCCGAGCTGGCGCGGTCGTCCACGCTCAGCCATGGCGTGGCGAGGGCGGGCCAGCGTGCGAGTTGCAGCGTGCGCTCGTGATTTGCATGACAGGCACCGCTAAGGCGTTGGCCCTTGCCGTTGACGCGCAAGGTGACCAGGCCGGCAGCCCATGCACCCAAGTCGCGTTCGGCAAACGTGGGCGGCAGCGCGCCGTCGAGTACCCATGCCGCGCGGCGCTGACGGCACTGGGCCGGCGCGGTGGCATCGAACGCGCCGCCGAGCGGCCAGCAGATGTCGACCGCACGCACGCTGGCCGGCTGCGCCGCATGCGGGCGACCGCCACGTTGCGGCAGGATGTCGACGATCTGGAACAGCAGCGGCAGCGCGGTCACCGCGCCGTACTGGCCGGGTGATGGCGTGCCGTCCGGACGGCCGATCCATACGCCGACGGTCCAGCGATCGATGACGCCGATCGCCCACGCATCGCGGTAGCCGTAGCTGGTGCCGGTCTTCCATGCCACCGAATCGTGGCGGTCGATGGCACCGGCCAGCGGCGCGCCTTCGACGTCGGCCGGGTTGCTGGCGAGGATGTCGCGGATGATCCATGCCGCGCCGGACGACAGCAGCCGGCGTGGCTGCGCCGGTTGCTCCAGCGTGTAGCGCGGCGTGCCGGCAATGCCGCCGTTCGCGAACGCGGTGTACGCGCCGACCAGGTTTTCCAGCCGCGTGGCGGCGCCACCGAGGATGATAGCGAGATTCGGCTTTGCGCCGTCGGGCAAGCCCAGGTCGACACCGCCGTTGGCCAGCCGTGCCATGAAGCGGGCCGGGCCGACCCGGTCGAGCACATCCACCGCCGGCACGTTGAGCGAACGCTGCAAGGCCTCGGCCACACTGACCGGGCCGCTGAACGCCTCGTCGAAATTGCCCGGCTTGTAGCCGCCGAAATCCTGCGGCGCGTCGACCAGCAGGCTCTGCGAAGTGATCAATCCGTCGTCCAGCGCAAGACCGTACAGGAACGGCTTCAGCGTCGAGCCGGGCGAACGCGGCGCGCGCACCATGTCGACGTGGCCCAGTCTGACCGGATCGGCGAACTCGGCGGTGCCGACGTAGATGCGCGCCTCCAGCGTGGCGTTGTCGACCACCAGCACGGCGGCCGAAGTGCGCGCCGGCAACCGCGACAGGTACGCGGTGACCCTGTCCTCGGCGGCCCGCTGCAGGTCCGCATCGATAGTGCTGGCGATGCGCCGCGCCTGCGGCTGTTGCTGATGCAGGCGCTCGGCCAGCAGCGCGGCAGACAACGGCGCGCGCAGCGAACGCGCGACCACCGGCTCGACCGCCGCGTCGCGCACCTGCGCGGCGCTCCATATGCCGAGATCGCGCATGCGCTTGAGCACCTTGTCGCGTGCGGCGCGCGCGGCCTCGGGACGGCGATCCGGACGCAGCCGGCTGGGCGACTGCGGCAACACCGCCAGCAACGCCGCTTCGGCACGCGAGAGCTGGCTGGCCGGCTTGCCCAGGTACGCCCACGAGGCCGCCTCGACACCTTCGATCGGGCCACCAAACGGCGCGTGGTTGAGATACAGGTCCAGGATCTGCGGCTTGCTCAGATGCGCCTCCAGCTGCAGCGCACGGAAGATCTGCACGAGCTTGCCGCCGAACGTGTGGGGACGGAACCCATCAGGGCCGGGCTCGATGATCCGCGCCACCTGCATGGTCAGGGTCGAGCCGCCCGATACGATATGCCCATGCCGCAGTCCGCCGGCGAGGCCGCGCATCAACGCATACGGATTGACGCCGGGATGCCGGTAGAACCAGCGGTCCTCGTAGTGCAGCAGCGCCGCGAGATACAGCGGCGAAACCCGCTTCGCGGTAGTCGGATAGCGCCACACGCCATCGCTGTCGGCGAACGCGCGCAGCGGCGTGCCGTCACGTGCCAGCACCACCGTGCTGCCTGTATCGGGCGCGGGCAGGTGCAACGGGAACAGGCGGTCGAGCAGCAACGCGATCAGCAGCAGTGCCGCCAGCGTCATGACGCCGGCACGCAGCCAACGCCGCCGATGACGGCGCGGTGACCCGGGCGCGGAAGTAGGAGTGGCCGTGGTCATGACGCTCGGGACGAATGAGGTGGCGCATCGGCGCGGACAGTTGTCCGCGCCGATGCTTCGTGCGGGTTACGGCTCGACCACGGTGATCTGCGCCGGCACCGGCTTGCCGATGCCGCGCACCGCCGGACGATACATGTCCTCAACCAGCGGCGGCGGCACGGTGTAGACACCGGGCGTGACCGCGCGCACCAGGTAGAACACGTGGGTCGCGTTCTGCGCGTCGCCGAATTGCGCATTGCCACGCTGCAACTTCAACGCGGCGGCGTAGCGGTCGTCACGGTATTCCTCGTGCACGACGTCAGCTGCGCCACTGTGCTGGGCGAGGTTGATGCCATCGATCACCACGCCTTCCCATTGCCCGGCGCTGCCGAGGTTGAGGTTTTCCACTTCGAGCCCGCCGGGCAACAGATCGGTGACCATCGCGTCGGGGATGTTCATGCGCGCCTCGATGCTCAGCTCGACGATCAGCGTGTCGCCTTCCTTGAGCGTGTCGCCGGTCCACGGCTTGCCGTCGGTGGTGAAGTAACTGCGCCGCACATCGATCTGGCTTGGATCGGCTGCCGGCGCCTTCTGCGGAATGCCGGCCACATCGAGCGTGGCGAACACCGTGGCGCTACCGGTGGGTTGCACGGTGACACCGCTGGCGAGCTCGGCCACGCTCAGCTCGCGGGTCCACATATGCTTGCCCGCCGGCGCCTGCTCGACTTTGCCGCCCACGCTTACCGATACCGCCAGCGGTGCATCCGCGGCCGCATCGAACGCGCGGGCGACGCGAGCGATCGCCACTTGCTCCTGTGTGCTCAGATACGACCACGACCAGTGGTAGTACGGGATCTTCTGCTGCATCTCGTGCTCGCGCACACTGGCGTTGCGCGCCCAGTCGATCAGCTTGGCGTCGTAGTCGGGCTTGCTCATGCCGTAGCTGTGGGTCAGTGCGACCATCACCGCGAGATCGCGCAGATCCGAGCCGTAATCACCGACATACCATGGGCGCTCCTTGCTCCAGGCGAAGGCTTCGGCGATCGCCTTCTGCGCACGCTCATTGTCGCCCATCAACTTCAGCGCGATGCCCAGGTGCACCAGCGGCAACGGACCGACCAGCTTGCTGCGGTCGTTGTCGAAGATCGCCCTCAGCGTGCCCAGCGGCGCGCGGTTGACCCGCGCCAGCACGAAGCCGGAATAGGCCTCGTCGGCAATCCGCATGTGATCGTGCTGCTCGTAGTCGTAGTACGGATGGCCACCGGCGAGCAGGTCGTCGCTGAGCCGCTGCAGCGACTTCTGCAGCACGTCCTGCGGCACCGCGAAGCCGGCGTCGCGCGCGTCGAGCATGAAGTCGACCACGTACGGCGTCATGAACGTCTCGATCGGGCTGGTGCCACCCCAGAAGCTGAAGTGGCCGTTGCTGGCCTGGAACGAGGCGATCCGCGCCAGCGCGCCGTCCACCGCGCCTTTGCGCACGTCGTCGGCCATCGGCGATACACCGAGCGCCTTGGCCGTCTGGCCGTCCAGAATCAGCGCGGCATAGCCTTTGCTGGTGGTCTGCTCGATGCAGCCGTAAGGATAGTCCAGCAGGTGACGCAACGCCGAGTTGTACGGCAACGGCGGCAGCGTGCTGAGGGTGAGCTGGGTGCGCACAGTGGCCGGCAGCAGGCCGGCAGCCGCACCGGCATCCAGATGCGCCGGCTTGCCGCCCTCGATGGCCATCGGCAGGGTTTTCACCTGCTCCGGCCACGCCGGTCGCACGGCAAATTCAAAATGGCGGTCGACCTGGTAGTCGTTGAGTTCAGCATGGATGTCGACCTTCGCCACCGCGGCACCGGCACCGGCGGTAACCGGCATGCTCAGCGTCTTGCCGGCGCCGTCCTTCAACGCCACGCTTTGCGTCGCATTGTCGATGTTGATCAGGCCGTCACCCTTGACCATGACCTTGGCCACACCGTCCTTGCCGGAGAGATTTTTCAGGTCGAGGCTGATCCGCGCCTTGTCGCCGGCGGCCATCACCCGCGGCGTGCTCGGCTCGACCACCAGCGGCGCCCGCACGACGATGTTGCTGTCGGCGTTGCCGTAGCGCGCGTCGGTATAGGCCAGCGCGGACAGGCGCAGGCTGCCGTTGAAGTCCGGTACGTCCACCTGCAGCGTGGCCTTGCCGCTGGCGTCGAACACGGCCGGCCCCGCGAACAGATCGACGATCTGCACTTTCGGATTCAGCCGCGCGGCATGCGGCAGCGCCTTGCCGCTCATGTCGCCGCCGTAACGCAGCTTGGCCTCGGTGCCGTCCATCGCCTCGATCAGCCGGCTGTACAGATCGTACGCGTCGGTGGTCAGCGCGCGCTTGGCGAACAGCCACGCCCACGCATCGGGCACTGGGTAGTTGGTGATGTTTAGCACGCCTTGATCGACCGCCGACAACGTGACGTACGCGCGCTTGCCAGCCAGGCCGTCGGCCTGCACGGTCACCTTGAGCGGGTTGCCTGGACGCATCATCGCCGGCGCGTCGAGCTTCAGCGGGATGCGTCGGTCGGTGCGTTCCATGCTGACGTGTTCGATGCCCATCGAGCGCGCCGGCGTGGTGTGTTCGTCGGCCGCGCCGCCGCGGAACACCAGCGCCACCACGTAGACGTCGTGGCGCTCCCAGTCCTTGGTCACCGGAATCTCGAAGGTGGCGCCGGCGGTGGCGTCGATGTTCTTCGTGTAGAGCAGATGATCCGATTCGACCAGCAGCACGCCGGGGCCGTCATGCGGCGGCGTCACGCTGACCTTCATGGTGTCGCCGGCGCGGTAGCGCGCCTTGTCCAGCTGCAGCTTGACCTTGTCCGGGCGCGCCTCCTTGCCGAGATTCTCGTCGTCCCAGCTGTAGCCGGCGAAGAACGGAAACGTGGTGGTCAGCTTGGTTTGCGGGTCGTACACCTGCAGCTGATAGCCGCCCCACTGAACCGGGAAGTCGACTTTGACGCGCTGACCGGCCGCGACGTCCACATCTTTTTCTTCGATCAGCTGCAACCGCTGGTTGGCGGTGGATTTCCAGTCATCACCGTGTTCGTACAACCAGTAGAAATCGCGCAGCTCGCGCTGCAGCCGCACCTTGAGATGCGAGCCGGCAACCAGCTTGCCGTCGACGTTCGCGCGCAGGACCTCGAAGCTCGCCGTGCCTTCGCTTTCGGAGCCCTGCTTGGGATCGAACAACGGGCGCACGCCGACCAGCTCCGGCGCCGGCCAGTACACCCGCTTCAGTACGCGGGTGACCGCACGACCGCCGCTTTCGTACACGCTGCCGGACAGGTTCACCGCGAACGGCGCCACCGGCTTGATGTCATCGGGCAAGCTCACGTCCTGTTCCAATTGGCCGTGCTCGTCGAGCTTGGCATCGACCGCGTCATCGGCGCTCTTGGGCAGGTCGATCAGCGGGTCGCCGAAGAACGTGTCCGGCAGGTTGACCAGCGGATGCACTTCCGGTGCGACCAGCAGCTTGGCGGTGAAGCGATTGCCATCCGCCGGCGCGCCATACAGATAGCTGGAGGCGACCTTCAGCTTCAGCGGCTCGTCTGGCATCACCCGCGCCTGCGGGCTGGACAGCTCGACCTTCAGCCGCTCCGGCAGAAACTCCTCGACGTGGAACGGGAACGCCTGTACCGATTCCTTTGCGGCGGGATCGAGACGGAATTCCAGCTGCCACAAACCGGTCGGCGCATCGGCCGGAATCGCCTGGCTCAAATCGAAATAATTCAGCTCGCGCGGCTCCATCCGCTTGTCGATCAGGCTGCGCCCGTCCGGCTGCTTCAGCCGCACGAACAGCGACTGCTGTTTCATCGGCATGCCGTCGTAGTCGCGCAGCAGCGCCGACACGCGCAGCGTCTCGCCGGGCCGGTACAGGTCGCGGCCGGACCACGCATACACCTCGAACGGCGCCTGCTTGCGCCCGGTGATGTCGAAATTCGAGACATCCAGCGCGGGCCGGTTGAACGGCAGCACCGAGACATCCTTGCCGTGTCGCGCGACCAGCACGTCGGTCGCATCGATCTTGTAGGCCATCAACGCATTGCCGCTGGCGTCGGTGGTGGCCTTGAGCTTGCTCTTGCCGCCCGTGTCGTCGATCTCCACCGCCACGCCGCTGATCGGGGAACCGTCGCGCAGCGACGCGACGTGCAGCAACACGTTGTCGCGATACACGCGCAGATGCAGGCCAAGGTCGCTGACGAAGAACACCGAGGTGTCATAAGAGCCCTTGAACGTGCCGCCCTGCTTGATCACCGCCATGTACACGCCGGGCTCGGCGAGCTGCTTGACGTCTTGCACGGGCAGGTAGGTCACCGCGCGCTCGTTCTCGGCACCGCCCAAGGTGTAGTGGTTGGCGTAGACCGAGTCGGCCATGTCGGTGATCGGACGGCGCGGGCGAGCGCCGTTGTCGCAGTTGTTCCAGGGGCTGATCTCGTGATCGAGTTCGTAGGTGTCGCGATGCTTGTTGGCGGGATAGGCGCAGTACAGATCCGACAACGCGTCATCGCGCACGCGAAAAAATTCCACGTCCGCATCGTGCACGTTCATCGACACCACTGGCAGCCCGCGCGTGCCGCGTGCCGGCAGCACGCTGCCGTGCGAGGCGAAACCCACCGCCGGCGGCAGATTGCCGGAGTACACGTCGTGCTTCAGCTCGCGCCCCAGCGTGCGGCCATCCGCGGCCATCAGGCCGGCATGCAGCTGCACCGCGTAACGCTGGTTGGCGTTGACGAACGGAAAGCTCAGCGTCTTGCCGTCGGGCTTCAGGCTCCAGCTGCCGCCGACCACCTCGCCGTTCGGCCCGGTCACCGCGATCTGCTGGTCGAAAGTCTGTGCCGATGCCAGCGGCGCATTGAATTGCAAGGTCAGCGCGGTGCGCGAATCCTGCGTTTCCGAACTGGCCGATACCAAGCCGAAGGCTGATTTGGCGGCTGCCGCAGACTGCGCCGAGGCATTGCCGGCAGGTGCGCCCTGCAACGTGGGTTTGCCGCCGTCGTGGCCGCGGTTGCAGGCGGCCAGCAGCAGGCCGAGCAGCAACGGAAACAGCGCGCGCGACAGCACGCTTTTCGACAGCACGCGGCGCGAAAAGCACTCGAACATTTGAACTGACATGTGACCCCTCTCCCTAGGATTGCATAACAGTATTGCCGGAATTCATGGCGGCTTGGTGGCGCCGATCGGGCGCGCAGATTTCACTAATGAGGTGACGCGACGGCTCGATCGTGCACCTGCCGGCCCAGCCAGTCCGCCAGCTGCATCATGACCTGGCTGCGTCCGGGCTCGGCTTCGTTGAACAGTTCGTGATAAAGCGTCGAGAAGAAGCGCGTGGTCAGCTGCCCGGTCGACGCGGCCTTTCTGGCGAATGCACGACTGCCGGAGGGATCGACCAACCCATCGCTGTCGGCGACCAGCAGCAGCGTCGGCTGCGCCAGGCTGGCGGCATCGGCAATGCACGTCGCACCCTCGCGGAAGATGAAGTCGGCCAGCCGCGGCGTGATCCAGCCATGCCGCAACGGATCGCCGAGATAGCCGGCCGCCACCTGCGGATCGTGCGAGAGCTTGTCGGAATCCAGCCCATTGCGCAGCGGCAGATTCGGCACGACCCGATTCAGCATCCCAGCCAGCTTGATCAGCCACGGTGATTCCCAGCTACGCAGCGCCGGCGACGACAGCAGCAGGGCCGGCGGCGCGATGCGGCCATCCAGCGTGCTGCGCAGCGCGACCAACCCGCCCATGCTGTGGCCTAGCAGCAGCGGCGCGTGCGGCAGTCCGTTGCTGTAGTCGTTGTAGACGCTAGCCAGATCTTCCAGCAAATCGTCGCGATGGCGTAGCGCACCGCGCTGGCCCGGTGTCCGCCCATGACCGCGCTGGTCGTAACTGCGTACCGCATAGCCGCGCTGATTGAACCACCGCGCCAGCCATTGATAGCGGCCACTGTGTTCACCCAGCCCGTGCACGATCAGCACCGCGCCACGCGCCTGCGGCAGTGGCCAATCGCGCAGGAACAGGCGCTGGCCGTCGGGCACGGCGAGCATGCTTGTGTGCCGGGTATCGTTGTCGGGGATTGCGCGCATGCGTAAGTGCTTTGTGTGCGGTGAGGATTCAGCGCTCCTTGACCTGCAAATCCTTCGTCAGCAGGTCGAGCTTGCCCTTCATGAAATCCTGGGGCTGCGTGCCGGTGTGGCCGTAGAAGGCGGTATACAACACGGCGGGCGGCTGCTTGCCGGCAGCGGGCGCCACCACCGTGTCGATGCCCATCTGGCCGTCCCGGTAGTTGGCCACTTCGTTGAAGGGATACTCGCGCATGGACAGCTTCCGCCAACGGCCGCTCATGTCCTCATCCAGACCAGGCGGCGGCGCGAGGTAACGCTGCACGTTGACGGCATCGCGATCGTCGGAGGTGAGATCTTTCCATATCTGCACGATGCCCACGTCCCATACCGGCTTGCCGTCGTCGACGAAGAAACGCAGGCCCAGCTCCAGCAGGCTATCCGGTGCGACCGCTTGCAACGTGGCCGGATAGGCGAACGCCACGCGCGGCGAGTCGTAGCTCAAGCGGTGGCCGTAGTCGAACTGCATGTGGATGTCGCGCAGCACGGCCGGCAGCAGCGCGGGGCGGTCGAGAAAGGCCTTCCACTGCGCGAGGGTGCCCTTATAGGTGACGTAGACGAAGCTGGCGATCTCATCGAGGTCGAGCCGGTCATCGTGCTGGCGGGCAGCCGGCACGAAGCGCATCAGCATCACGCAGCCATCCGGCACAGGCAGCGTGTAGGTCACCACACGGGCATTCGCGTAAGCCAGCGGCCAGATGGCAACGTGCCAGGGGCGCTGCCAGCGATCGACGTGCGTGGCCTCGAGCGTGGGCTTGCCGAGCGAGGTGATCTTGATCTTCTGGCCGGCTACCTCGCGTTGGAACATGCCGGTGTGCGCGAGCAGATCCATGCGCGCCTGCGCGCTGTCGTAGAACGTCGCCGCATCCATGGTATCGGGTCGGCGCAGGTGGATCAGTCCGTTGTGCCCGAACCCGCCGACGCCCACATAGCCGTTGGCATCCAGCGTGAAAGATTGCGCCTGTGCGCCGGTACGCACCCATTCGCCGTCGGTGTTGCGCACGACCACCGTGGGGAAGTCGTTGATCTGTGTCTGCTGATGCAGCAGGCGCGCCGAGCCGGCGCCATTGGGGAACAGGTTCGCGGATTCCTTGGCGAGCAACGCCTTCAGCTGCTTCTCGCTGTTGGCATCGAAGCGCTTCTGGTAATCGCGGTAGAAGTCGGCAAGGTTCTCGGGCAGCGCGAACTCCGCCTTGAACTCGCCGCTCTGCTCCGCGGTGAACAGGTCGAGCTGGTAGCTGTTGCGTACGTCCATCACCGCCTTGCCGTCCGGCGCAGCCAGCACCTCGCTGATCGGCAGTGCGTAGTTGAGGTTCTCGTTCGCCGATTTCATCAGCACGATGCCGATCAGCTTGCCGTCCTTGTCCAGCAGCGGGCCGCCGCTGTTGCCGGGCGAAGCGGCCGCCGAGAAACGCATCCATTTCCAGCGGCCGTCCTGCTCCTCCGGTGTGTCGGAGGTGTAGAGGCCATCGCGTATCACCACGCCGGTACCCAGCGCATTGCCGACGGCGTAGACCACGTCGTTCAGCGCCGGCTTCAAGTTGATCTCGAGCGCGGTGGCCGCCGCAGGCTGCTCGGCGAGTGAAAACACCACGAAATCCTGCTGCAGCGAGAACTTCTCGATCTTGCCTATGGCGTACACATGGCCGCTGGCGTCACGCAGTGCGGGTTCGCCCCACAGGCTATCGACGCCGACCTGCAGCACATGGGCCGCCGTGACGTAGCGGTTGTTGCCCAGCGCGAAGGCGGTGCCGATCGAGTAGTACTTGTCGTTGCGCTCCTGATACGGCAGCAGCTCCAGCGGCAACGGCTTCTCATAGGTCAGCGAGTCATTGACCGGCTTGGCCGCCACCACCTCGAATGTGGCTGCCTGGATTTTCGGCAGCACCGCCGGATCGAGGCTGGCGGCATGTGCGGTGGCGCCGCACAGACCGATGAGGGCGAGCAAGGCCAGCCGGCGAAAAGCCGCCCGCATGGTGCCGGCCTTGCGCAGAATCACTTCAAGGTGATGCATGAGAGTCCTTCGCATGAACGCCGCCGCCGGATTCCCCATGGGGCCCCCTGACCTGCGCCGGCTGTACATGAATAATGACATGCTGCAGCAGCCCCTGCATCACTACCCGTATGGCCATTTGCGGCCGATTTGATGGCACGGATGGCGCGAACCAACGCATGGTCGGGTGACCCTTTCCTGGCCGCGAGGAAGCCTGGAGACAAAGGCGTGGCGACATGCCGACGGTGGTGACCTACGTGTCCGCACTGAAGGCGCTGTCGTACGGCAGCCACATCAATCCGGAAGCGCCGCTGGAAGGCGCCCGCGCCGAACAGGAAAACCCGGCTGCCCCATGTGGCGGCCGCGACCCGGAAACCCTGCCGTCCCTTCGCCGAATGGCGACGATGGGACGGCAGGCGTGCCGACTACAGCTCGACGCGAAACTCCACGCCAACAACACGTGGATCGTTGACGAAGGCGGTGCGATTATTGAAATCGATGGCGCCGGTGATCGCCCGCTTGTCGGTGAGGTTGCGGGCGTACAAGGCGACTTCGCGGCGGCCGTAATCCCAGTTGTAGCCAAGCCGCAGTCCGCCTTCGAGCAGCGGCTTGCCTTTGAACTCGGCCGAGTCGTACAGGAAGAAATTCACCTCGCTGCGGTAATTCCAGTCGGTATAGACGAAGAACTCGCCGCTGTCGCCGTACGGGATGCCGTAACGCGCGGTAACTGTGCCGACCCACTGCGGCGCGTTCGGCAAGGTGTTGCCATCGACCAGTGCCTGACCGTTGGCATTGAGCGGATTGAGCACAGTGCAGCCAAAGCCGCAGACCGCCACGGCCAGGTTCGGATCCTTCAGTTCGGTGTGGTTGTAGCTGCCGCCGGCGGTGAGCACGAAGTTCGGTGTGAGGTACGCCTCCAGGTCGAACTCCGCACCGTAGCCCTGGGTCTTGCTGGCATTCAACAGGCGCGTCACGTTGATGTCGCCACCCACCGCGGTGAGCTGCTGGTTGTGCATGTTGTAGGTATAAACGTCCGCGTTGAAGCGCACGTGGTTGTCCATACCGGTGGTCTTGACGCCCAGCTCGTAGCTGGTGATCGTCTCCGGCTTGGCCTGCGAGATGAAATCGGCGAACAGCACGCGGCCCTGCACGCTGGGCGCGCGAAAGCCGTTGGCGATGCGCGCGTAGACGTTGACGTTCGGGTTGAGTGTCCAGGTGCCGGTAAGGTCACCGCTCCAGCGCGAATCATGCGGTTGCGCGGCGAGCTGCAGCGGGCCGGCGCCGAACGGCGACAGCAACCGGTTCACTGCGAAGTCGCGCGAATCGTGTGACCAGCGTGCGCCGGCGCGCAGCTCCAAATCGTCGGCAAGCTGGTAATTGGCCGAACCGAACACCGCCCACGCCTTGGTGCGCTGGGTCTGGACGGCATAGCCGTCCAGAGCATGGTTGTTGAACGTGGCGTAGTCGAAATTGCTGATCGCGATGTCTTCGTCGAAATAGTAGGTGCCGACCTGCCAGTTGAGCTTGTCATGCTGGTTGCTGGCGAGGCGGAATTCCTGGGTGATCTGGCGATCGTGCGGCAACGCGTCCGCGGTCTCCGACGGGAACGGGATGAAGCCCGGGCCCATCGGCGGATGGAACACGGCACCAAAGCCGCCGTCGACGTCGCCGCGGCTGTAGGTGGTGGCGCGCTCCAGACCCGTGATCGAGGTGAACGTGTAGTCGCCCACGTTCCAGTTCAGGTGCAGGTTGCTGCCCCAGCTGAACAAGTGCTGCTTGTTGAGCCCGTCCTGCGCCACCTTGTTCCGATCGAAGCCCGGCACGAACACATCGCCACCCAACGAGATCGCGTTGGCCCGGTTGACTTCGGCCGTGCCGTCCAGCCAGCGCGCATGCGCGCTGATCAGTGCGTTGAAGCCGCCGTTCTCGTACAGCGCCTGCAGGCGCAAGGCGCGATCGTTGTAACGGCCCAGCGCATCTTTCTTCCCGGTGTAGGTGTTGTCGATCCAGTTGTCTCGGTGCTGCGCCAGCGCCGAGACGCGGCCGGACCAGTGCTGGCTCAGCGCACCACCCAGCGCAGCCTCGGCGTTCGCGGTGCCGAGCGTGCCATAGGAGACGCGGGCGTAGCCGCTGGTCTCCTGGCTCGGCTTGCGCGACTCGAACTTGATCACGCCAGCCGGCGAGTTGCGTCCGAACAGCGTGCCCTGCGGGCCGCGCAACACTTCGACCTGTTCCAGGTCGAACAGCGGAAAGCCTTTGAGTATCGGGTTCTCCTGCACGATGTCGTCGTACACCATCGACACCGGCTGCGAGGCGTTGAGGTCGAAGTCGCTGTTGCCCAGGCCGCGGATATAGAAGCGCGGGAAGATGCGCCCGTACGAGGTCTCGGCATATACGCTGGGCGCACGCGAAGCCAGCTGCAGCACGCTGTCGCCGGCCTGACCGAACGCTTCCAGCTTGTCCGGCGTGATCACGGTCAGCGCCATCGGCACCTTCTGCATGTTCTCCACCCGTTTCGAGGCGGTGACATTCACGGTCTGCAGCTCGGTGGCCTTGGCCGCCGGCGGCTTGGCCGGTGCCGCCGATTCTTGCGCCAGCGCGACAGAAACCGGCAGGCCAAGAGCGAGCGTGATCGACAAGGCGAGCGCGACGGAACGCGACGGGCGGGCGACGGACATGGTTTTCCCCAGTTGGAAAGGCAACGATACGTAGCCGTATTGTCATACAAAGGGCGGCAGCGACGGAAGCGCCAGGCGCGGATGCCGTTTACAACAGCCTGCACCGCCTCCATCTATGATCGACCCCTGCCCCTTCCCTGCGGGCCCGATCAATGGCACTGCAAGACTTCCATCCCGCCGTCGCGAACTGGTTCCGCGCCGCATTCCCCGCACCCACCGCGGCGCAGGCGGCCGCGTGGCCGTCGATTCGTGCCGGCAACCACACCCTGGTCGCCGCACCGACCGGCTCGGGCAAGACGCTGACAGCGTTCCTCGCCGCTATCGACACGCTGGTGCGCGAAGGCGTGGCGCATGGCGGCGTGCTGGCCGATGCCACCACGGTGGTCTATGTGTCGCCGCTGAAGGCCTTGTCGAACGACATCCACATCAATCTGGAAGCGCCGCTGGAAGGCATCCGCGCCGAACTGGAGAAGCTCGGCCTGCCCGACGTGGCGATCCGCACCGCGGTGCGCACCGGCGACACGCCGCAAGTGGAACGCAACCTGCTGCGCAAGCAGCCGCCGCACATCCTGGTGACCACCCCGGAATCGCTGTACGTGCTGCTCGGCTCGGACTCCGGCCGCGCGATGCTGGCCGGAACGCGCACGGTGATCGTGGACGAGATCCACGCCATCGCCGGCAGCAAGCGTGGCTCGCATCTGGCGCTGTCGCTGGAGCGGCTGGAGTCGCTGTGCCAGCGGCGCTTGCTGCGGATCGGGCTGTCGGCGACGCAGAAGCCCATCGAAATGGTCGCCGACTTTCTGGTCGGCGCTCCTGCTCCCTCTCCCCTGCGGGGAGACGACTGCATGGATGCAGGAGGTAGAGCAATGCAAGGAGCAATTGCCGAGGGTTGGGGTGAGGGGCAGGGGTCGCTGGGAGCTGCAAAGGAAGCGATGGCCATCGGCAACATTCCCGCGAGCACCCGCCCCTCACCCTACCCTCTCCCCGCAGGGGAGAGGAGCGAGACTTGCAACATCATCGACGTCGGGCACACGCGTCCGCGCGATCTCGCGATCGAGGTGCCGCCGGTGCCGCTGGAAGCGGTGATGTCGAACGACAGCTGGGAGCTGGTCTACAACCGGCTCGCGCAGCTGGTGCAGGCGCATCGCACCACTCTGGTCTTCGTCAACACGCGGCGGATGGCCGAGCGCGCCGCGCGGCATCTGTCCGAACGGCTGGGCAAGGAAGTCGTAGCGGCGCATCACGGCAGCCTGGCCAAAGAGCAGCGGCTGGATGCCGAGCAGCGGCTCAAGCGCGGCGAGCTGTCGGTGCTGGTGGCGACCGCGTCGCTGGAGCTGGGCATCGACATCGGCGAGGTGGACCTGGTCTGCCAGCTCGGCTCGCCGCGCTCGATCGCTGCGTTCCTGCAGCGAGCCGGCCGTTCCGGCCACAGCATCGACGGCACGCCGAAGGCGCGGCTGTTCCCGGCCACCCGCGATGACCTGATCGAGTGCACCGCCTTGCTCGATTGCGTGCGCCGCGGCGAACTCGACGCGCTGATCATGCCGCCGCAACCGCTGGACGTGCTGGCGCAGCAGATCGTGGCCGAGGTTGCCTGCCGGGAATGGGACGAAGATGCCTTGTACGCGCTGGTGCGCCGCGCCTATCCGTACCGCGGGCTGGCGCGCACCAGTTTCGACGCGGTGGTGCGCATGCTGGCCGAGGGATTCACCACCCGCCGCGGCGCCCGTGCGGCGTACATCCACCGCGATGCGGTGAACCGCCAGCTGCGTGCGCGGCGCAGTGCCCGGCTCACCGCGCTGACCTCCGGCGGCACCATTCCCGATACCGCCGACTACAAGGTGGTGCTGGAGCCGCAGGCCATCATCGTGGGCACGGTCAACGAGGATTTCGCGGTCGAGAGCATGGCCGGCGACATCTTCCAGCTCGGCAATACCAGCTACCGCATCCAGCGCGTCGAACGCGACCGGCTGCGGGTGGAAGACGCGCATGGCGCGCCGCCGAGCATTCCGTTCTGGCTGGGCGAGGCGCCGGGGCGCAGCAACGAGCTGTCGTTCGGCGTGTCGCGCCTGCGCGATGAAATCTCCGCGCAACTCGACGCCGGCGGCATGCCGGCGGCGATGGCGTGGCTGCAGGACCCGCTCGGCCTGGACGTGGCGGCCGCGCAGCAGCTGGTCGACTACCTGGCTCGCGCGAAGGCCGCGCTGGGCGTACTGCCGAGCCAACACACATTGGTGCTGGAGCGCTTCTTCGACGAATCCGGCGGCACCCAGCTGGTGATCCATACGCCGTGGGGAAGCCGCATCAACCGCGCCTGGGGGCTGGCGCTGCGCAAGCGATTCTGCCGCCAGTTCAACTTCGAACTGCAGGCGGCGGCGACCGAGGACGCGATCGTGCTGTCGTTGTCGACCAGCCACAGTTTTCCGCTGGAGGAGGTCGCGCATTACCTGCACTCGAACACCGCCGAACACGTGCTGATCCAGGCGCTGCTCGACGCGCCGCTATTCCCCGCGCGCTGGCGCTGGAATGCGGTGACGGCGCTGGCGCTGCCGCGCTTCACCGGCGGCAAGAAAACCCCGCCGCCGCTGCAGCGGATGAAAAGCGAAGACCTGCTCGCCGCGGTGTTCCCCGATCAGGTCGCCTGCCTGGAGAACATCGTGGGCGAGCGCGAGGTGCCGGATCATCCGCTGGTCAACCAGACCATGCACGACTGCCTGCGCGAGGCGATGGACGTGGATGGCCTGCTGCAGATCCTGCGCAAGCTCGAAGGCGGCGAAATCGCCATCGTGGCTCGCGATCTCACCGCACCCAGTCCGCTCGCCGCCGAAGTGCTGAACGCGGCGCCGTATGCGTTCCTCGACGACGCGCCGCTGGAGGAACGCCGCACCCAGGCCGTGCAGACACGCCGCTGGAATGGGACCGACAGCGCCGACGACCTGGGCCAGCTCGATCCCGACGCGATCGCCGCGGTGCGCGAGGAGGCGTGGCCGCAGGTGCGCGATGCGGACGAGATGCACGAAGCGTTGACATTGCTGGGTTTTGTCACAGCGGCGGAAGTCGATGCCAACATCGGCTGGAGCGAGCGGCTGCAGGCGCTGATCAAAGCACATCGGGCGACACAACTACTCCCCCTCACCCAGCCCGCTTCCCCGGCTTCGCAGATTGTCTGGACATCCGCCGAAAAGCTGCCGCTGTGGCAAGCGCTGCATCCCGCGGCCTCCATGCAACCACCGATCGCCGCACCCACCGAATACGCCGCGCAAACGTGGACACGCGAGGATGCCTTGCTGGAACTGGTACGCCATCGCCTCGGCGGACTCGGCCCGGTCACCGTGGCGGCGCTGGCGCAGTCGATGTCGGTCGGGCCCGGCGAGATCGAAACCGCACTGAGCCGGCTGCAGTCCGAGGGTTATGTGATGCAGGGCCGCTTTACGGCCGATGCCGTCGACACGGAATGGTGCGAGCGACATCTGCTGGCACGCATCCACCGCTACACCATCGGCCGCCTGCGACGCGAGATCGAACCGGTCAGCCGACGCGCGCTGATGCGCTTCCTGTTCGACTGGCAGCACCTTTCTCCGACGACGCGGCTGAGTGGACCGGATGCCCTGGTCGCCACGCTGGCGCAACTGGAAGGCTATGAGGCGGCGGCCGGCGCCTGGGAGTCGGAGATCCTGCCGGCACGCATCGACGATTACTCGATCAACTGGCTGGACGAGCTGTGCCGCGCCGGCCGTATCAGCTGGAGCCGCCTGCGCGCGGGCAGCGGCGGCGGTGGCGGACCGGTGCGCAGCACGCCGATCGTTCTTCTTCCACGCCGCGACATGGCCGTCTGGACGTCTGTTTCCGAGGGTGACGATCCGCAGGAAATCCTGCTGTCGTCGCGCGCACAAGCCGTCGCCGATGCGCTACGCGAACAGGGCGCGCTGTTCTTCGACGAGCTGCTGGATGCCACCCGGTTGCTGCGCACCGAACTGGAGGACGCGCTCGGCGAACTGGTCGCCGCCGGCCGGGTCAGCGCCGACAGCTTCGCCGGCTTGCGCGCCCTGCTGCTGCCCGCGGCGAAGCGCGACGGCGGCCGCCATCGTCGCCTGCGACGGCACCAGCTCAGCGGCATCGAGGATGCGGGGCGCTGGGCATTGGCGCGCACGACCTCCCTTCTCCCCATCGGGGAGAAGCTGTCCGTAAGGACGGATGAGGGGCGGGTGCTCGCGGGAGAATCGCCAAGAGCAAACGCTTCGATGAGAATTCCGGGCAAGGCCGCCCCCTCACGCCAACCCTCGGCAATTGCTCCTTGCGTTGCTCTACCTCCTGCATCCATGCAGTCGTCTCCCCGCAGGGGAGAGGGAGAGAATGTCGAGCACATCGCCCGCACCTTGCTGCGCCGTTACGGCGTGGTGTTCTGGAAGCTGCTGGAGCGCGAGGCGCCGTGGTTGCCGTCGTGGCGCGAACTGCTGCGCGTCTATCACCGGCTGGAGGCGCGCGGCGAGATCCGCGGCGGGCGCTTCGTCGAAGGCCTGGTCGGCGAACAGTTCGCTCTGCCCGAGGCGATCGCGCCGCTGCGCGCGGTGCGCCAGCGCGCCGACGACGGCGAGCTGATCTGCCTCAGCGGTTGCGACCCGCTGAATCTGGTCGGCACGGTGCTGGTCGGCGACAAGGTGCCGGCGCTGGCCGGTTCGCGTGTGCTGTATCGCGACGGTGCGGCGATTGCCGCGCTGATCGGCGGCAAGGTCACGCCGTTGATCGATCTGTCCGCTGCCGACGCCCAGCTGGCGAGGCACGCCTTGCTGCGCTATCCACCCTCGTTGCCGGAAGCCGCGGCAGCTGCAGGCTGACGCCGCCACTCGCCAACACCGCGAAGCACGAGGACACCGCCGGTGGGAGCGACTTCAGTCGCGACGCTTTTGATCATGTGGCGGGATTGTCGCCACAAGCATCGTGGCTGAAGCCGCTCCCACAAAAAACTGGAGCGGGCCAGGGCTAGAGTTTGAGGTAAATATGCCGGCGATCCATGGCCCGCACGATCAGCCACCACACCGCCACGAACACCACCGCGAAAGCCAGCGACGGGACGTAGGGGCCGAACCGCGGCGCCATCCAGCCGGCAAACAGATGCTGGTACAGCCAGCCCTGCCCCAGCCCCGGCAGCAAGATCTGCATCAGCTCGGAACCGGCGTACGCGGCGATCGCATTGACGCCGAAGCGCCGTCCCCACGCCGGCCAGCCGCGCCGATCGATCAACCGATGGAACGCCAGCAGCGCCAGCGCGGCCCAACCCGCCGTCCACAATACGAACGACGACGTCCACAGATTCTTGTTGAACGGCAGCCACAACGACCACGCCGCACCCAGCAGCAGCGACAGCACGCCGCCGATCAGCAACGGCCTGAGTCTGTCCGCGCGCAACCAGCAACCCGCGCGCAATCCGAGCAGCGCGGTGGCCAGTGACGGCAATGTGCTGAGCAGGCCTTCGGGATCGTGGCCGCGTCCGGTCGCCGGGTCGATCAGATAAACGAAGCGGCCGAACACGGCCGTGTCGGTGCGGCTGACGATGTTCGTCCATGGCTCCAATGACCCGCCGCACCACAGCAGCGCCCAGTAGCCGAGCAGCCCTGCCGCGATCGCGGCCCATTGCGTGCGCGGCCTGGCGTAGAGCGCGAACAGCGCAACGCCTGCGTAGCACACGCCGATCCGCTGCAGCACACCGGGAAAGCGCAGGTGCGCTCCGGGCATCCACCACCACGCAAGGACATTGATCAGCACGCCGAGGCCGACGATGCGCACGGCTCGTTTCAATGCGCTGCGCATCAGCGCCGCGCGATCGGCGCCCTGCTCCCATCGCGGCAGGATGGCCTGCGCCACCGACACGCCGACCACGAACAGAAAGAACGGGAAGATCAGATCGGTGGGCGTGCAGCCGTTCCACGTCGCGTGATCGAGCGGCCAGTAGACGTGATCCCAGTCGCCCGGGTCGTTGACCAGCAACATCGCCGCCACGGTGCAACCGCGCAGCGCATCGAGCGAGGCAAGCCGGCGCGATAGCGTACTCACGGCGCCGCTTCCGGTAGCAGCGCGACGCGGTCCAGAGCGTACAAGGGACCATCGGTGGGCGCGGTATAAAGCAGACACAGCGCATGCTCGCCGCGCTGCGCCGGCAGCGTAGCCTGGAGCGTGAAATTCCGGGCGCTGCGCGCCGGATCCGGCAGCGGCATGCTGGCCAGTACCGGCCCGTCGCATCGATCCTGATGCACCACCAGCTCGCCGAACGGCGTCGCGTGCGGATGCGCCACCACCAGCTTCGCCTCGTGCGCCAGCGCGTAGTTCCGCTCGAGTCGCACGGCATCGACGCGGATCGTTGCGATACCGTCCATCGGTGTCGACGGATACGACTGGCAGGTATTGAACAAGTTGACGCTATACACCGGAGCCAGCGAAGCGGCATCGGGCAACGGCTGCACGCGCAGGCGGAAATCGCTGCCCGGGCAGTTCGGCATCTCGTTGCCGCTAACGCTCAGCAGCTCCGCCCGCGACAACACGCGCTGGCGAGGTGCCGCCAGCATGCTGCCATCGGCGGCCAGCGTCACCACGCGTACCGTGGCGGGCAACTTCACCGCCAGTGGCGCGCGGTACTCGGGCGAGTCGCGCCCCGGCACGCTGCCGTCCAGCGTGTAGCGCAGGACACCACTGCCGGCCTCATTGGACAGGCTGACCTGCGCCGTGCCGCTGGCCAGCGCCGCGTTGCGATCCAGCGAGATATCCGCTGCGAATGCGCTGTCGGCATAGGCGATGCCTTGTGTGCGATAGCGTGCGAACTGCGCCGGCAGACGGCTGGTGAAGCTGCCCCAGTCGCGCGACGCCGCCGGCGACCAGTCCACCTCGCTCAGCGCCGCGAGGCGCGGGAACGCCGCATGCTCGACATGCTGCATCGTCGGCATGTGCTCGGTCCACGCATTCGCCTGCGCGCCCAGCACGTGTTGCGCCTGCGCCGCGTCGAGCTCCTTCGGCACCGGCTCGAACGCGTAGACGCTGGCAAGGTCGCGCACCGGCATGCGTCCGGCGGTTTCGTCGGCGCGGTCGCTCTGCAGCTGGTCGAGATACAAGTCCGGCGCGGGCGACAGCACCACGTCGTGCCCTTGCTGCGCCGCCTTGATCGCACCCTTCGTTCCGCGCCATGACATCACCGTGGCATCGGCCGGCACGCCGCCGTCGAGGATTTCGTCCCAACCGATCAACCGACGCCCATGCGCGTCGAGGTAGCGGCCGACGCGGTCGATCAACCAGCCTTGTAGTGCATCCTCGTCTTTCAGACCCAGCGCACGCATCTTCGCCTGTACCGCCGGCGAGGCCTGCCACTGGTCCTTGACCGCCTCGTCGCCGCCGACGTGGATGTACTTCGACGGAAACAGCGCCATCACCTCGTCCAGCACATCGGTGATGAATCGAAAGGTGGCGTCGTCGACGTTGTACAGATACGGATTGACGCCCCAGTCCACCGACACCGGCGGACGCCGGCCGGTGACGCCGAACTGCGGATACGCCGCCACCACCGCCTGCGCGTGGCCGGGCATGTCGATCTCCGGCACCACCGTTATGTGGCGCGCGGCGGCGTAGGCGACAACGCGACGGATATCGTCCTGCGTATAAAAGCCACCGTAGCGCTGCGGCTCGCCGTCGTGCCCGGCATCGGGCGGCCTGCGCCACGCGCCGAGGCGGGTGAGTTCGGGATAGCGCCTGATCTGGATGCGCCAGCCCTGGTCGTCGGTGAGATGCCAATGGAACACGTTGAGCTTGTGCTGGGCCATCTGGTTCAGCAATTGCTCGATCTCGGCCACGCTCTGGAAGTGCCGCGCGGAATCCAGCATCAGCCCGCGCCAGGCGAAACGCGGCTGGTCGCGGATATGCAAGGCCGGCAGTTGCACCGCACCGTGTCGTGCGTCGGGCGTGAGCAGTTGCCACAAGGTCACCGCGCCGTAAAACAGTCCGGCATCATCGCGTGCGGTGATGCGAATGCCCTGCGGCGCGACATCGAGCGCATAGCCTTCGCGGTTCACCACAGGCGCGTGCGGATCACGCAGCAATACGATCGAAGACGCTTTTGCGGCGCCTTGCCGCACCGGCAGGTGCAAGCCGCGGGTGCTCGCGATCAGCTCGGCCAGATAGCGCGCCGTGCGCTGGGTCGATGCGGCATGATCGGCGACGACGATCGACGTGTGCGCGTCGACATTGAAACTGCCGCGGTCGACGTCGAGTTGGGCCGGCAATGGAATCAGCGGAACCGTCGCTGCCGTAGCGGCATGCGCAACGCGCGCGGGCAACGCGGCCAGGATCACACCAGCCAGCAGGCAGTGACGGCACAGCAGGAGAAAACGGCGTGTCATCGGCAATCTCCATCGCAAGCGTCGAAGGATGCCATGCGCGGCACCCGATGACGCCAAAAAAAAACGGGCCCGGTACGAGGGTCCGGACCCGGAAGGGGAGAGTGCGGAGCCATCCATGGCTCGCGATTGCGTGAAACAGGTTCAGAGCTTGAAGCGGAGACTCAAGTAATACTGGCGACCATTGACATAGAACGCGGAAGGCTGCTCGCCGTAGGCGGGGTTCTTGGTGAAGTACTTGAGCTTCGGGTTGTTGAGGTTCATCGCGTCCAGCGACAACGACATCCAGTCGGTGAGCGTCATGCCGAGTGAGGCGGAGAGCGTGCCGATGCTGTCCTGGTAGAAGGTATCGGTACGGCTCACACCGGCGTAGAAGCTCGAGCGGTAGGTGTAGCTGACGCGGGCATTGAACCGCTTGTTCTCGAAGTAGCCCGACAGGTTGTAGGTGTTCTTCGACGTGCCCTGCAGTGGTCTGTCGTTGCTGGCGCTGCCTTCGGCATAGGTGTAGTTGGTCGAAATACCGAAGTTCTCGCCGATCGGCTGGATGTAGTTCAGCTCGACGCCCTTGACGTGGCCGTTGACGTTGTGCGGCACGCTGATGAGGTAGGTGCTGAACACGTCGTGCCCGGCGGCCTGGCTGGCCTGCATGTCCTTGAACTGGCGGTTTTCGTTACCGAAGCCGATGTAGTTCTTCAGGTTCATGTCGTACACACCGGCCGACAGCAGGCCGCGCGGTGCGAAGTACCACTCCAGTGCCGCGTCGAAATTGGACGAGACCAGTGGTTCGAGCTTCGGATTGCCGCCGCTGCCGGTATGCGTCAGGTCATCCGCCGACACCGAACCGGCCAGGGCGGAGTAGTCCGGCCGGGTCATGGTCTGCGACGCCGCGAAGCGCGCCACCAGATCGTCGCGGATATCGAACTTCAGGTTGCCGCTCGGCAGCAGCTTGCTGTAGCTCTTCTTAAAGGTGTTCCAGTAGTAGTCGCCGAAGGCCGAGCCGGTGATCGGGCCCTGCACCGTGGCGGCCTCGGCATCGGGAGCCGTGCTGGTATACCCGATGTTTTCCTTGGTCTTCACGTAGCGCAGGCCGACGTTGCCGGCCACGATGCCGCTTTCGAAGTTGAGCTGGGCGTAGGCGGCCGAATCCTTCTCGTTGACCTTGTAGATGTCGTTGAAATAGAAGCGCGACACCGGATCGCGATTGGCGAACGACGCGTCGATCGCCGCCAGCTGGCCCGGCGTGTAGTACCAGATGCTCTGCGGGATGCTGCCGCCCAGCGAGCTGGTGAAGTCGCCCGGATAGTTCTGATGGCTGGTCGGATAGGCGGCCGGATCGGTCCAGTTGCTGGACCAGTTCGGACCTTGCGCGATTTCGCTCGGGTTCTTGCGGGTGTGGTCGGCGTAGCGCACGCCGAAGTCCAACGAGGAAATGGCGCCATCGTCGAACGCCAGCGAGCCGTCAAGTGCGCCCCAGTTTTCGCTGTCCTTCACGTGGATGTCCTGACCACCGAAGATCCAGCCCGCCGAGGGCAGGATGCCGGAGGGCGAAGAGTTGTCGCCGCCGAGGTTCCAGTTGATGGGATGGCCGGTGCCGTTCATGGCCCAGCTGGCGCCGCCGCCGGCGGCAGTGCCCAGCTCGATCACGTCCTGGGTCGGGCTGTCGCCCTTGCCTTTGGTGGTGCCGATCTGGCCCTTCAAGCTCAGGTGGTCGGTCACGCGCCAGTCGGCGTCGAGGGTCAGGTAGCTGGATTGCGAGGATGCGCCGGGACGGGAGATCTGGTCGTACACGCCGTACGGATTGGTCCCGCCGCTGATCGATCCGTTGGTGACCACATTGTTGCTGACCGAGCCCGGCGTCAGCACGCCGCCGGTTGCGCCGCCCAGCGCGCTGCTGGCCCACATCATGTAGTTGCGGTTGTAGTTGTCGGCCTTGAGCTTGGAATAGAAGCCATTGAGGTCGAGGGTGAGGTTGTCGGTGGGCTTCCACTCGAGGTCGATCACGCCGCCTTTGCGCTCACGTTGCTGGGTGAACAGCACCGCGCCGATTTCGTTCGGGTAGTACTTGCCGTTTAACTCGGGGTGTGCGGCCACCGTGTTCGGAGCGGACGCGGCCGTGATCTGGTTGTAGCCGCCCACCACTTCCTGGCCGTTGCGCTGCAGGCTGCGCTTCTCGTAGAACGCCTGCACCATCACGCCGAAGGTATTGCTGTCGTTCTTCCAGTTGAACAAGCCATCGAACTGCGGCTTGGTGTTTCCGGGCAGATCGGCATAGACGCCGCCGATCGACGCTTCGGCCGTCACCGGCTTGGCGAATTCCAGCGGCTTGCGGGTGATGATGTCCACCGAGCCGGCGCTGCCGCCTTCGACGATCTTGGCCTCCGAGCTCTTGTGTACGACCACCTGGCTGACGACTTCCGACGGCAGCAGGCTGTAGCTGACACTGCGTCCCACGGTTTGTACCTGGCTCAGCACGAACCAGTCGCCGGTACCGATGTTGTGGCCGTTGACCAGCGTCTGGGTCATGCTGGGATTGGTGCCACGCAGGCTGACGCGATCGTTTTCGTCGAAGCCGCCTTCACTGGCGCTGGAGGAGCTGATGTTGACGCCGGGCAGGCGCTGCAAGGTATCGGCCACGTTCTTGGCCGGCAGCTTGCCGATGTCTTCGGCGGTCACGACTTCGATGTGCGAGGCGGCGGCCTGCTTGATCTGCAGCGCCTCGGCTTCGCTGTCACGGATGCCGACCACGGTGACCGTGGCCAACTCCTTGGCTTTCTTTTGCTGCGCCTTGGTGGCGCTGGTGTCGGTCGACTGCGTGGTGTCCTGTGCATAAAGCACACCCGACACACACAGACTGGTGATGATGCTGGCGGCTAAAAGTGTCTTGCGATAATTCATGATGTCCTCCCCTCAGAGGCTGGCTTGAATCAAAACCGTCGTGGCGACGGTCATGGACTTGTGTTGTGGCTGGCTTGGCGCCGTGTCACCGGATGGCGGTCGTCTCACTCTCCCTGCCGCTCATCCAGAAACCAGCCTGCGGCGCCAATGACACCAAGCTGGCCGTGCTCGATCAGTCGTACCGGAACCTGTTGCAGATAGGCGCGCATCACGCCCTTGTTGAAGTAGCGTTCGGTGAAGCTGCTGGCCAGCAGGAACGGCTGGATCTGCGGCAGGATGCCGCCGGCCAGGTAGACCCCGCCGCGGGCGCCGTACAGCAGCACCAGATCGCCGACGAAGCTGCCGAGCAGGCCGCAGAACACCTCCAGCGTTTCCACCGCCGCGGCATCGTTGCCGGCCAGTGCGGCACCGGTGATCTCTGCCGGCGTCAGCAACCGCGCAGCGCTGCCGCGCAGTTCACACAGCGCGCGGTAGACCTTGAGCAGACCGGGACCGGACAGCGCGTCCTCGAACGACACGTGCGGACGATCGCGGCGGAACAGGCGCAGGATCTCGATCTCGCGCTCGGTGCCAGGCGCCAGCGAAATCTGTCCGGCCTCGGTGGCCAGCACCTGCGCACGCGGCTGGCCCGGCAGCAGCACGGCCGAACCCAGCCCGGTGCCCGGACCCATCACCAACACCGGCCCGGACGCCGCCGGTTGGGCGGCCTCGATGATCGGCCTGATCTCGTCCGCATCGATGAACTGGGTGGCGTAGGCGAGCGCCTCGAAATCGTTGATCACCGCCAGCCGCTGGATGCCGAGGCTATCGCGGATCTCGCGGATCGACACCGGCCACGGCAGGTTGTCGTTGATGATCGCGTCGTCCAGCACGTAGCCGGCGCAAGCCACTGCGCAATGACGGATCTGACCTTGCATCGCCGCGTACGGCGTGCCGCCCAGCTGCCCGACAAAGTCCTGCAGCATCGCGGTGAGGCTGCTCCAGTCGGCACAGCTGTAGCGGTGATAGTGCAGCACGCTGACTGGGCGCTTGCCTACCGCATTGCGGACGACCAGCCCGATGCGCGCATGCGTGCCGCCGACATCCGTGGCCAGGAACGCCTCGCTGAAACCCGACGCAGCTGCCTGCGCCGTCGCCGACGGTTCCGCTGCATGACGCTGGTTGGCGACTTCCCCCACTCCACTCTCCCCGTGGCCTGCAACGCCCGGTCCGGTGCAGCGATGATTCGCCGCCGACCGGGCCGTGGCCTGATTTGGACGGAGTCTGCTGGCCAAATGACAACGTTGTCAACTGGGTTCGTGACAAATTTGCGAACATTCGATATTGCGCCGCAGCATAGCTGTCATGGCACCCCGGAAAATCGCCTGAGCAAGCCTCATGATTGGCTATGCCTGGCGGCTTTCAGAAGAGTTCTGCGTTTCCGAAGCGTCGTGCGGCAGTGCCGCAGCAGCATCCTGATATAGCCGTCTGGATGGCCCGATCGAGGTCTCGAACGGCGGCCCTTTGCCAGGTATTAATTGACAACGTTGCACTTTCCGGCGATTAAGGAGACATTCGCGTCTGTCCCGGTCATTCGATCGGTGCGGTACGCTCGGACTCCGGGGAGAAAACAAGACCATGGCAACCACGATGACGGCGGCGCCGTCCGAACGCACCAACCTTGGCCCGATGCTGATCATCGGCCTGCTGTTTTTCATCTTCGGCTTCGTGACCTGGCTCAACGGGCCGCTGATCACTTTCGTCAAGCTGGCCTTCAATCTCGACGATGTGAATGCGTTTCTGGTGCCGATGGCGTTCTACCTGTCGTACTTCTTTCTGGCGCTGCCGGCGTCGTCGGTATTGCGTCGCACCGGCATGAAGAAAGGCATGGCGCTCGGACTGTTCGTGATGGCGATCGGCGCGGTGCTGTTTGGCCAGTTCACCACCATGCGGATGTATCCGGGCGCGTTGACCGGACTGTTCGTGATCGGCGCCGGTCTCTCATTGCTGCAGACTGCCTCCAATCCGTACATCAGCATTCTCGGCCCGATCGACAGTGCGGCGCAGCGCATCGCCTTCATGGGCATCTGCAACAAACTGGCCGGCGCGATCGCACCGTTCGCGTTCGGCGCACTGGTACTCAGTGGCATCAGCACTTTCGGCCAGCAGGTCGAGTCGGCGCCGACGCCGCAAGCACGTGAGGCGTTGCTCAACGCCTTTGCCGGCAAGGTGCATCTTCCGTACATGGTGATGGCCGGGCTGCTGGTGCTGCTCGCCATCTGGATCGCCCGCTCGTCGCTGCCGGAAATCAAGCCCGCCGGCGCGAACAGCGAAGGCGCCATTGGCCACAAGGACGGCAGCATCTTCAGTTTTCCGCACCTGTGGCTGGGCGTGCTGTGCCTGTTTCTGTACGTCGGCGTGGAGGTGATGGCCGGCGATGCGATCGGCACTTATGGGGCCAGCTTTCACCTGCCGCTCGAGGAGACGCGCTTCTTCACCTCGTTCACGCTGGGCGCGATGCTGCTCGGCTACGTTGCCGGCTTGCTGCTGATTCCGCGCTTCATCTCGCAGCAGCGTTATCTGGCGGTCTCGGCGGTGCTCGGGGTGCTGTTCACGCTCGGCGCGTTTACTACCAGTGGATACAGCTCGGTGCTGTTTGTCGCAGCGCTCGGCTTTGCCAATGCGATGATGTGGCCGGCGATCTTTCCGCTGGCCATCAATGGCCTCGGTCGCCACACCGAAGCCGGATCGGCGCTGCTGATCATGGGCATCGCCGGCGGCGCGGTGGTACCGCAGCTGTTCGTGCACCTGAAGCAGCACATCGACTTCCAGCTTGCGTTCATGGTGCTGATGGTGCCGTGCTACCTGTACATCCTGTACTACGGAATGGTCGGCCACCGGGTCGGCCAGAAGTCCGGCGCATGAGTCGCTCGTCGCGTCGGGTATGGCCATAAGCTAGGATGCATGCGATGCCGCGCATTCCTGCGCGACGTGGTCGGCGCGGCGGCGCCCTTTATCACGATGGGCGCCTTACATCACGATGCACGAGGTTCAGCGGGTGCGTAGCGCCACCATCAAGGATGTAGCCGAACGGGCCGGCGTTTCGCTGAAGACCGTCTCGCGCGTGATCAACAACGAGCCTTCGGTGCACGCCCGCACGCGCGAGAAGGTGCAGCGCGAGATCGACGCGCTCGGCTACCAGCCCGATCCTTCCGCGCGCAGCCTGCGCAGCACCCGCGCGTATGCGTTGGGGCTGGTCTACGACAACCCGAACGCGCACTACATCATCAACCTGCAGCGCGGCGTGCTGTCGGTGTGCCGCAGCAGCGGCTTCGGCCTGCAAATCCATCCCTGCGATTCGTCCTCGCCGAAACTGGCCGACGAGTTGCGCGATCTGGTACGGCGTTCGCGCCTGGCCGGGCTGGTGCTGGCGCCGCCCATGTCCGAGCAGCCGGCGCTGATCCGTGCGCTGAGCGAAGCGAAGATCCCGTTCATCCGGATCATCTCGGCACGCAAGGATCCGCAGGACGGTTCTCCCTGCGTGTATGTGGACGACCGCGATGCCGCCTATGCGATCACCGAGCATCTGATCCAGCTCGGCCATCAGCGCATCGGTTTCCTGTGGGGCGGCACCGATCACCGCTCCAGCGTGGAACGCTACCAAGGTTACGAGGACGCATTGAAGGATTACGGCATCGCACTGGATCGCAAGCTGATCATCCCGGGCGACTACACCTTCGACGACGGCTTCCGCGGTGCGCGCAAGCTGCTGGCGCTGAAGGACCGGCCCAGCGCGATCTTCGGCTCGAACGACGAGATCGCCGCCGGCGTGCTGGCGGCGGCACACTCGGACGGCATCAACGTGCCGTACGAATTGTCGATTGCGGGGTTCGAGGACAGCCCGTTCTCCAAGCAGTCGTGGCCGGCCCTGACCACGGCGCGGCAGGCCACCGAAGACATCGCACGGCACGCCGCGCAGCGATTGATCGGCGACCTGCAGCGTGAGGCCAACGGCGAAGCGATCAGCAGCACCAACGAGGGCTTCAGCCCCGAACTGGTGGTGCGTGGCTCGACGGCGCCGCGGCACACCACACCCGCCAAACGCTGAAGCCTGCGCGACAGCGCATCGCCCAACCTCAACCCCGCGCGATCAAGCCGATCGCCAGCAGCGCCAGCAGCACTCCGCCGAGATTGAGCCGGCTCAACCGCTCGCGAAACAGCAGCAGACCGACCAGCGCGCCCAGCGCCACCACACCGATATTCATGCTGGCAAACACCAGCGCCGGATGCTGCGGCAGCGCCTGGTGGCCGCGCAGGTAGAACAAGATGTTGCCGAAGTTGGCCAACCCCAGCGCGACACCCGCCAGCGCACTGCGCGCGGTGAAGCGGGTGCGGTCACGCAGACGGCGCCACAGCTGCAGCGCCAGGGCGACCAGCAGCGCCAGCGCAAACATCGCCTGCAGCGACGCACCCAGCGGTACGCCGGCCTGCGCCACGCGCTTGAACAAGATATCGATCACGCCGAAACCGCCGAACACCAGCAGCGGATACAGCCAACCGGCGGGTCCGCTTTCCACCACGCGCTGCCTGCCGCGCCACACCATGCACAGCAAGGCGAGCAAGCCCAGTGCGATACCCAGCGCCTTGAACGCGGTGAGCTGTTCGCCGAACAACAGGAACGCCGCCAGCAGCGAGAGCAACAGCGACAGCCGTTGCGCGGCATCGCTGCGTACGATGCCGGCATGCCGTACCGATGCGGCCAGCGCCAGGAAGATCGTCGGCAGCAGCACACCCAGCCCGATCAGCGCCAGCCACGGCGCACCCGGTTCGCGCAGCGGCGCCAGCGCCGGTTGCAATATCAGCGCGGTGAGTGCGCCGGCCACCAGATAATTCCAGGCGATGGCCTGGCTCACGTCGATCTCGAAACGTCGCGCCAACTTCAGCAACACCGACACCAGCACGCTGCACACCACGCTGAGCAGTACGTAGATCACCCATCACCCCGCAAGCGGCAAACCATCATTGTGCCGCAGTGTGGCTGACGCATCGAACATACGCTGGGCGTCGCCGCCCGCTCAGAAGGAATCCAGGGGGATCTTCAGATAGCGCACACCATTATCCTCGGCCGGCGGCAGCTGGCCGGCGCGCATGTTCACCTGCACCGCAGGCAGGATCAGCGCCGGCATGGCCAGGGTGGCATCGCGCGCGCTGCGCATGCGCACGAACTCGTCCTCACCGATGCCGTCGTGTACGTGGATATTGCCGCTGCGCTCGGCCGCCACGGTGGTCTCGTGGGCAAACGCGTCGCGGCCACCGGCCTTGTAGTCGTGGCAGAGAAAGATCCGGGTGGCGTCAGGCAGCGCGAAGATACGCTGGATCGAGTGGTACAAAGTGCGCGCATCGCCGCCGGGAAAATCACAGCGCGCGGTGCCGTAGTCGGGCATGAACAAGGTATCGCCGACGAAGGCGGCATCACCGACCAGATGGGTCATGCACGCAGGCGTGTGACCGGGCGTATGCATCGCCACGGCTTCGATGTCGCCGATCATGTAGCGTTCGCCGTTCTTGAACAGATGGTCGAACTGGCTGCCGTCGCAGCGGAATCCGGGGCCGGCATTGAACAGGCGACCGAACGTATCCTGCACGTCGCGGATGTGTTCGCCGATGCCCAGCCGACCGCCGACTTGCGCCTGCACGTACGGCGCCGCCGACAAATGGTCGGCATGCACGTGGGTGTCGATCACCCAGTCCACGTCGAGCCTTTGCGCTCGCACGAACGCGACCAGCGCATCGGCGGACGTGCGCGCCGTACGACCGGAGGCGGCGTCATAGTCGAGCACGCTGTCGAACACGGCCGCCCTGCCGGTAGCCGCATCCCACACCACATAGCTGAAGGTATGGCTGACCTCGTCGAAGAACGCCTGCACCTCGGCGCGCTTCATCGCCGGCTTCCTCCGGCACACGGGAGCTGGTGCCACCACACCGGTCGATGAGCGATCAGCGCGCCGCCGTGCAAGGCGTCGAGGTAGGGGTGCATGGTCTCGCTTCCTGTGAATACGGACGTGGGGATTATCACCTCTGCGCGATCGGCAGCTGCATCATGTCGATTCGGTAGTTTGGTCCCGGGGGAGACGTTGGGCGACGACGCCTGATCCGGCCACGACGGAACCGCCACGCGGATGGTGCGGTGTTTCAGGCCGGCGATGGACGCAGCGCGAAGTAGCGTCCCGGCGACTGCCCGAAGCTGCGCCGGAACATCGCCACGAAGGCACTGACGCTGGCGTAGCCGAGCGCGTCGGCGACGGTGGCAACCGGTTCGCCTTCGGCCAGCTGTTCCAACGCCCGGCTGAGCCGTGCCTGCTGGCGCCATTGCGCGAAGCTCAGCGCGGTCTCGGCGCGGAACAACCGGCTCAGGCTGCGTGCCGATAGTCCGGCACAGGTGGCCCAGTCCTCCAGGCTGCGGTTGTCGTGCGGCTGTTCGAGCACGGCCTGGGCGACGCGCAGCAGCCGGCGGTCGAGCGGCATCGGCAGATGCAGCGGTTCGTGCGGTGCGCGACGCATCTCGTCCAACAACACCGCCATCACCCGATCCTGCTCCGCGTCCAGCCGTTCGTGCCAGGTCCACGAGCTGGCGCGGCGCACCAGTGCGCACATCAGCTCGCTGACCCCGATCACGCAAGGGTGCTCGGGCAGGCCGTGGTCGATGTCCGGCGTGATGAATACACCCCAGCCGCTCATCACCCCGCTGATGCTGACCGTGTGGAGTTCGCCCGGCGGCATCCAGCCGGCACGGTGCGGCGGCAACATCCACGAGCCGTGTTCGGTGTGTACGTGGACGAGGCCGCTCTCTACGCAGAAGAACTGCCCGCGCAGATGCCGGTGCCAGTCATAGGTGTGGGTTTCCTCGCCGTATTCGCTGGCGGCTTCACGCTCGATCCTGTAGGCGATCAGCCCCGGGCCGCCGACCTGCTCGATCAGTTCGTGGACCTGCTGCTGCTTGGAGGACGTCATGGCCAGTTCTCGACATAAATTGACCAAATAACGTTATCAGCTTGCCTGTGACCATGCTTATGCTTTCGCGTACCCCGACCACGTTCTGGCACCCGCCACTGCCGCCGCTTGCGGCCTCCGTCGATGTCGCGGATGTGCGCTCGCGGTCACACCGCGCACTGTTCGCGCGTCCTTGCTGCAGTTGCCCGTGCATCGCCGCGTTCCGAACCGAGGATGACCCCCATGTCACCGATCGAGCTGCTTTCCATGAAGCCCAAACCGACGGTCTCCCCGCTGGAAACCTTTGTTGTCTGCGCCCACCAGATGCTGGATCCGGCCACCCCCGAGCAGGTGCGCCGCGCCATGGAGCCGCGGCTGCTGGCCCAATTACCCGCGTTACGAGCCTTGGGCGTATTCGAGCTGTTCGAGTTGCGCGACCCGGCTCTGCGCGCGTGGCTGACAGACGAACTGGACGGCCTGGAAACCGCATTGAAGCACCCGCGGCCCAAAATTTTGCTGGAACAAACATAAACAGACATATATTTGCCTTGACAAATATATTTTGGGCAATAGAATGCCCGGCATGAATCAGAACGATCCCACCCAGACCTCAGTCACCAACGAGCCCCATGCGCCGAGCCTGGGGATGCTGATCACCATGGTGCGCTCCGAGATAGTGCGTGCGATCGAGGCCGCGCTTGCCAGCCAAGGCCTGGATCTCAGCTTCACCCAGTACCTGATCCTCAAAAAGTCGCAGCAGCTCGGTCCGGTGTCGGCCACGGAACTAGCCCGTTCGGTGGAGCTGGATGGCGGTGCGATGACACGCCAGCTGGATCAGCTGGAACGCAAGGGTTATCTGCGTCGTTCGCCGCACGAACAGGATCGCCGCGCGCTGCGCATCGAACTCACCGAAGCGGGCAGCACGGTCTGGCAGAACACCGCGTCCGTCTGCAGCGAGCGCGTGATGGCCGCGGCGCAGCGCTCGATGAATCCTGCCGAGCAGGCGCAGCTGCACGACTACCTGGAGCGCATGTTGCAAGCGCTCCGCGACAAGAACTGAACCCATATCCCTGGACCTCATCCCATGCGTCTGCAACTACTTGCGGCTGCCACCGTACTGACCTTCGCACTGGCCGGCTGCGTCAGCAGCGGCGGCGTGCATCCGGACGGCACGCCGATCGACCCCGCCACCCTGAAGACCCAGCGCAGCCTCGCCGGCGTCAACGTGTCGCCCGCCGCATGGCCGGCCACGGACTGGTGGACCGGGCTGGGCGATACGCAACTCGATACGCTGATCGCTGAGGCGCTGAAGGACAATCCTGGCCTTGGCATTGCCGATGCGCGTGCCCGCGCGGCGCAGGCCGAAGCGGGTGTCGCCGATGCCGCCCGCGGCCCCAGCGTAAACGGGGGCGCCGCAGTCGCTGGCGCCCGGCCGCCGGCCGCGCTGCTCGGCGACAAGGCGCATTTCGAGATGGCCAAGTACGGCTACGCCAGCTTCAAGTGGGACCTCGATCTGTGGGGCGGCAAGCGTGCCGCGTGGGAAGCCGCAGTCGGCCAGGCGCATGCGGCCGAGGTCGATGCCCGCGCCGCACGCATCGAACTTTCCGGCAACGTCGCCCGCGCCTACGTCCAACTCGGCTACGCGTTCATCCAGCAGGATCTGGCGGCAGGCGAACTGCAGCGCGCAAGCCAGTCGCGCGAGCTGACTCGCCAGCGCGTCGCCGGCGGCATCGACAACCAGATCCAGCTGAAGCAGAGCGACGCCGAAGTGGCTACTGCCGAGGAGGACGCGGCGCTGGCCAAGCGTGCGGTCGACGCGGCGCGCTCGTCGCTGTCGGTGCTGCTGGGCAAGGGTCCGGATCGCGGGCTTGAGATCGCCCGGCCGCAACTGCTGAAACCCGCCGAGCTGGCGGTACCGACCCATCTGCCGGTCGATCTGCTCGGCCACCGCGCCGATCTGGTCGCCGCTCGCTGGCGTGTCGAGGCTTCGGCCAAGGACATCAAGGTGGCGAAAACCGAATTCATGCCGAACATCAGCATCGGTGCGTTGGCCGGCGTGATCAGCATGGGCGGCGGTAACCCGCTCACGCTGCCGTCCCGCTTCTACCAGTTCGGACCGTCGCTCAGCCTGCCGATCTTCGATGGCGGCAAGTTGCGCGCAAACCTGTCCGGCAAGGATGCGCAGTACGACCTCGCCGTGGCGCAGTACAACCAGACCCTGGTCGGCGCGCTGAACCAGGTCGCCGACGAGTTGTCGGCGCTGCAATCGGTGCAGGACCAGCTCGCCGCGCAACAGCGCGCGCAGGACGCGGCGCAGCAGGCCTGGGAGCTGGCGCTGCAACGCTACAAGGCCGGCATCGGCAGCTATCTCGAAGCACTCGTGGTGCGCCAGCAATTGCTCACCGCCAACCGCGGCATCGCCGCGCTGCAGGCGAAGCAGGTCGATCTTTCCGTTCAATTGATTCAGGCCCTCGGCGGCGGCTTCCAGCCGCAGGCCGGGGTGCCGATGCCTTCCCCGTCTCCCCACTCTTCGCGTTCCTGAGGCAGCCCCATGTCCAGCCAGACCATTCCCGATCCGAGCGGCACCACGACCGTGAGCACGCCGGTCGCCCCGCCACCCAAAAAGAACTCGCGCGGATTGATGCTGCGCGTACTCGCCATCGTCGTATTGCTCGCCGTCGTCGGCTGGGCGCTTTGGTACTTCCTCGATGGCCGCTGGTACGAAGGTACCGACGATGCCTACGTCAACGGCAACGTGGTGCAGATCACGCCGCAGGTGCCAGGCACCGTGGTCAGCATCGGTGCCGATGACGGCGACCTGGTGCACGCCGGCGACGTGCTGGTGCAGCTCGACCCCAGCGACGCCGATGTGGCGCTGGCCGAGGCGAAGGCGAATCTAGCCAACACTGTGCGCAAGGTGCGCGGCCTGTATTCCAGCGTCAACGGCGCGCAGGCCGACGTGGCCGCACGCAAGACCGCCGTGGACAAGGCCCGTGCCGATTACAACCGCCGCGTCGCGCTGGCCAAGTCCGGCGCGATCTCGGCCGAGGAACTGGCGCATGCCAGCGACGCATTGACCAGCGCCGAGAGCGGCCTGATCGTCTCGCAGCAGACGTATGAGACCAGCAAGGTGCTGGTCGACGATACCGTGGTGGCTTCGCATCCGGACGTGCAGGTTGCGGCGGCGCGTCTGCGTGCGGCGTTCCTCGACGATGCGCGCGCCACCCTGGTCGCGCCGGTGGACGGCTATGTGGCCAAACGTTCGGTACAGGTCGGTCAGCGCGTGCAGCCGGGCGCTGCCTTGATGGCGGTGGTGCCGCTGCACGGCGTGTGGGTGGATGCGAACTTCAAGGAAACCCAGCTCACCGGGATGCGATTGGGCCAGCCGGTGGAGATCGAGTCCGATGTCTACGGCGGCAAAGTGAAATACAAGGGCAAGGTAGAGAGCCTCGGCGTCGGTACCGGCAGTGCGTTCTCGCTGCTGCCGGCGCAGAACGCCACCGGCAACTGGATCAAGATCGTGCAGCGCATCCCGGTGCGCATCGTGTTCGACGACCCGACCCAGCTGGACAAGCATCCGCTTCGCCTGGGCATGTCGCTGACTGTCGATGTCAGCCTGCATGACCAGAGCGGCCAGACGCTGGCGCAGCAGTCGCCGACCCAGCCGGCCTTCAGCACCGACGTATACAAGCAGCAGCTGGCCAAGGCCGACGCGGCGATCATCCGCATCGTCCACGCCAACATGGCCAGCAGCAAATAATCCCAACGACCGATACCGATGACCGCCCAATTCCGCCCACCCAATCTGGCACTCAGCACGATCGGTCTGTCGCTGGCGACCTTCATGCAGGTGCTGGACACCACGATCGCCAACGTCTCGTTGCCGACGATCGCGGGCAACCTCGGCGTCAGCAGCAACCAGAGCACCTGGGTGATCACCTCGTTCGCGGTGAGCATGGCGATCTCGCTGCCGCTGACCGGCTTTCTGACCCGTCGCTTCGGTGAGGTGAAGCTGTTCGTCTGGTCTACCCTGCTGTTTGCGCTGACGTCGTTCCTGTGCGGCGTCTCGCAGAGCATGGGCATGCTGATCGTGTTCCGCGCGCTGCAGGGCGCGGTGGCCGGACCGATGTATCCGATCACGCAGAGCTTGCTGATCAGCATCTATCCGCCAGCCAAGCGCGGCATGGCGCTGGCACTGCTGGCGATGGTGACCGTGGTGGCGCCGATCGCCGGCCCGATCCTCGGCGGCCTGATTACCGACAATTACTCGTGGCCGTGGATCTTCTTCATCAACGTGCCGATCGGCATCTTCGCCAGCATGGTGGTGGCGAACCAGCTGCGCGGTAAGGTCGAGAAGACCGAGCGCCCGAAGGTCGACTATGTCGGCCTGATCACCTTGATCGTCGGCGTCGGCGCACTGCAGATCGTGCTGGACAAGGGCAATGACGAGGACTGGTTCAACTCCACCTTCATCATCGTCACCAGTGTCGTCTCGGCGATCGGCATCGCGATCTTCCTGATCTGGGAGCTGACCGACAAGGATCCGATCGTCAACCTGAAATTGTTCCGCCACCGCAACTTCACCGCCGGCACGATCGCCCTGATCCTCGCCTACGCGGCGTTCTTCGCGATCGGCCTGCTGGTGCCGCTGTGGCTGCAGCGCAATCTCGGCTACACCTCGACCTGGGCCGGTTACGCCACCGCGCCGCTAGGCGTGATCCCGGTACTGCTGACCTTCTTCGTGGGCAAGTACGCCGCCCGATTCGACCTGCGTCTGCTGGCGTCGGTGGCGTTCGTGGTGATGGGACTGACCTGCTTCATGCGCGCGGACTTCTTCATCGGCATCGACTTCTACCACGTGGCGATGGTGCAGCTGATCCAGGGCCTGGGCGTGGCGCTGTTTTTCATGCCGATCCTGACCATTCTGCTTTCGGACCTGCAACAGAACGAAATTGCCGCCGGCTCCGGCCTGGCTACGTTCCTGCGCACGCTCGGCGGCAGCTTCTCCGCCTCCCTGACCACGTTGCTATGGGAACGTCGGGCAGTGAGCCATCACGAACAACTGGCCGAACACATCACCGCCTACAGCTCGACTTCGCAGACGGCGATCAGCCAGATCGGCCAGGGCAACCCGCAGGCCGGCGCCAGCGTGATCAACGACATGATCACCCAGCAGGGCTACCAGATCTCGTTCAACGAGGTGTTCCACGCGCTGGGCTGGGTGTTCATCGGACTGGTGTTCGTGATCTGGCTGGCCCGGCCGCCATTCAGCGCGAAAGCCGGCCCGGCCGCCGGCGGCGGACATTGACGCCGCCGCCGCAATCGCAATCTAGGGATTGAAGGCCACGCCCACCAGAGCCATGGTTTCGCCGCGGTTGGGGTGGTGCAGATTGCCGTTGGAAATGTGCCGGACCTGCAGGCTGAAGCGCCGCCCCTGCCAGCCCAGCGTGCTGACGAATTCGTAAGGCGTGCTCAATGCCTGCGTGCGGCCGGTATGCAAGGCTGGCTGGAAGCTGAGAAACAGCGGTCGATACCAGTCGCCGGCATCGCCATAGTGGAGACGCGCCCCACCTGCGACCAGCCAGATCTGGTCGCGCGTGGTGTAACGGCCGCCATCGAAACGGGCGATGTTGCGGCCATCGAGCCAGCCCAATGAAACGTCCGGAGACCAGCTGAAGCGGGTATCGCCGAGGCGGTGTTCGTCGAACACGCCTTCGGCAAACACGGTATTCGCCGCATAGCTGTCCATGTAAGTCCGGCCGCCCTGGATTTCCAGACGAGCGGCGGCGGCGGGAAAGGCGAGCGCGACAAGGGGTAACGCGAGCAGAACGAGGGACGCACGGGAAGGCAAACGCATGGAGAGACCTATAAGAGATAGGGAGCGGTTGGTTTGTGTACCCCATAGTTTACTAAACGATGTCGCGCACAGGTGAAGCCCGCCGATCGTGTGGCGGAAACACTATGTTTCTTCGGCATGCGCGTAGCCTGCAAAAATCCCCGCGGTATCTGCCGGGGCTATTCCCTCGGAACGGTGAAGCTGCCGGTTTAGCGAGCGATGATTTTCGACGCGGCAGCCGCTGGTTGCAGACTGGTGCTGTCCAGATCGAGCGCGCTCGATTCCAGCAGCACTGCATGGGGATGCGCCTGGTGTATCGCCGCGCCGAACTGCGCGGCATCACCGACCACCACGACCTTGCTGCCATCGGCATCCAGATGTTTTGCCGCGTACTTTTCGATCTGCTTCGGCGTGACTGCTTGCACTTGCTCGATGTATTTGCCGATCTGCTCCAGCTTGACGCCATGGATGGCCAGCTCGCCGACCTGCTCGGCGAGGCCGGCGGTGGTTTCCAGACTGTTGCCATAGCTACCGATCAAGGTCGCCTTGCGCGCCGCCAGTTCGTCCGCGGAAACGCGTGCGCTGCCGAGCTGCTTGAACTCGCCCAGCACCAGCTCCACCACTTGCGGCGCCGAGGGGTTCTTGGTCTGCGCGGCGGCCAGCCACATCCCGGCATCGCCCAGTGCCTGCAGCCGGCTGCTGGCGCCATAGGACAGCCCGCGCTTGATGCGGATCTCTTCGTTGAGGCGCGCGGAATACGAACCGCCGAGCACCGCGTTGGCAACGATGCCGACGTAGTAGTCGGCATCGTTGCGCGGCGGCGCCGCATGCGCGACGACCACGCCAGCCTGGCCGGCGCCATGCTGATCGATCAGCAGGATCGCCGGCACGTGGCTGGCAGCCATGCCCACCGGCCGCGGCGGCAGTGGCGCAGCCGGTTTCCGCCAGTCGCCGAAACTGTTCTGCGCCAGCTGCTGCGCCTGCTCCGGCGTGACATCGCCGGTCAGGATCAGGATCGCGTTGTCCGGCCGGTACAGTGCGTCATGCAGATGCTGCACGTCATTGCGGCGGATCCGCGCGATCGACGCCGGCGTGCCGCTGCGCGAATGGCCATAGGCGCCGTCGCCGAACACGCTGCGACCAACCGCAAGCGAGGCCAGTGCGGTCGGCCGGCTCAGCGACAAGCGCAGATCGTCGATCGCCTGTGCCTGGGCCCGCTTCAGCTCGGCCGCACTGAAGTCCGGCTGGCGCGCCACCTCGGCGAGCAGGCCCAGTGCCTGCGGCAATTTCGGCGTGGTCACGGTGACGCCCACCGCGCTTTGATCCCAGCCGGCGGCGGCGCTCAAGGACCCGCCCAACGCTTCGACGGCGGCGGCGATCTGCGGCGCGGTCTTGCCGGCGGCACCTTTGCTCAGCAGGTTCGCGGTGAGGTCGGCCAGGCCGGCCAGCTGTGGCGGATCCATCTCGCCGCCGCCATGCAACACCAGCTGGGCGGTGACCAGCGGCAAGCCGGCGCGGCGCACGCTGATCACTTGCAGGCCGTTCGCCAGCGTCTGTGTGGATGGCGTGGGCACGCTCAGTTTCGGCGCCGGGCCGGGAGCCGGCGGCGTGGCAGGGAAATCAGCGGCGGAAGCCATCGCGGTCGACGCGCCAACGGCGGTCATCAGCATGGCCATAAAGACGGCCAGACGAATTACTTTCACGTGACGGCTCATTTCGCTGCTCCCTTGCCTGCGGCCGATGCGGACGTGGCGGCCTGTGGCAGATAATCGATGGTGACGCTGTGCGCACCGATGACGTACTTCTGCAGTACCCGATGGACGTCGTTCTCGCTGACGTTCTGCAGCGCGGCCAGATCGGTGTTGACGTGTTCCGGATTGCCGTCGATCAGACTCGCCTGGCCCAGCGCGAACGCGATGCCCTGCGCAGTCTGGCGTTGTTTCAGCTCGCTGGTCAGCAGCTGGGTTTTCACCTTGTCGAGTTCGGTGGCCGGTATCGGCTGGGTCGCCAGCCAGATGATCTCCTCGTGCAGCAGTTTCTCTGCGGCAGCCGGCGCGTGACCGCTGGCGAGGATCGCGTAGGCGATGAACAGACCCGGGCCGACCCGGCCGTCGGCGTCGGCGCCGACTTGCTGGGCGACCTGATGGCGATACACCAGCGACTGGTACAACCGCGACGAATCGCCTTGCGACAGCAGCGCGGCGGCGACCTGCAGCGGAATGCTGTCGGCACTGTCGGCGGCGGGCGGGATCAACCAGGTGATCGCCACCGCGGGCAAGGGCGCCGTCTCGCTGGTGACGGTGTAGCGCATATCCCTCTTGCGCACCGGCTCTTGCGCGGCGACCTGCGGCACCGCCGTGGCCGGTTTCGGAATCCAGCCAAAGTACTGATCGACCCAGGCGTCGAGCTGCTTCGGATCGAAATCACCGGAGACGATCAAGGTGGCGTTGTCCGGCCGGTAAAAGGTGTTGTGGAAATCGATCACGTTCTGCAGCGAAGCCGCTTCCAGATCCTCGATGCTGCCGATGGTCGGCCGCTGGTATGGATGCACCGTGTACGAGTGTGGATCGATGGCGTTGAACAGCTTGCCGTATGGATTGGCCAGTACGCTCTGGCGGTACTCCTCCTCCACCACCGCGCGCTCGGACTTGAAATTCTTCTCGTCCACGTTGAGGTTGGACAGCCGTTCGGCCTCGGCCCACAGCAAGGTCTGCAGGTAGTTGCTGGGCACGATCTCGAAGTAGTTGGTGACGTCGTCCCCGGTAGACGCGTTGTTGGAACCGCCGACGTCTTCGGTCAGCCGGTCGAACTGCTCGGCGTGCATGTGTTTCGTGCTTTTGAACATCAGATGCTCGAACAGATGCGCGAAGCCGGAGCGACCCTGCGGATCGTCCTTGGAACCGACGTGGTACCACATCTGCACCGACACCGTCGGGCTGTCGTGATTCTCCACACTCAACACCTGCAAGCCGTTCGGCAAGGTGCGCTGGTGGTACTGGATCGACGGAATGCTCAGTTCGGCCGCAGCCAGCGGCGGCGACAACGCCGTCACGGCGAACAAGGCGAGTGAAGCCAGCAAGGCGGTCGGACGCAGACGCATGGTCATCCCTTCAATCCTTCAGGTGAAAGGCCAACCATAGCAAGTCGACGAAAGCGCTGGCGCGTGGCTTCCGGGCCACCGTGTGGGTTTTGGCTCCGCCCTTGACGGGCCATTTAATCCGGGTAGAATTCGCTCATTATTTCATCCGGGTAAAATAAAGTGAGCCAGTCCAACCCACCTAACTGCAGCGCGTTCGACCACCAGCGCCTGATTGCCAGCGGCCCATTGGTCGAGGTGGTGCGCGCAACCAAGCAGGCGCTGGATGCGGGAGCGCACGGGCCGTTGCTGATTTTCGACGATCAAAGCAGTCGCCAGATAGAGATCGATTTTCGCGGCACGATCGCGCAAGTGCTGGCGCGATTGCCGCAGGGCGAAGCCGCGCCGGAGCCTGCCGCACGCGGCCCCGGCCGACCGAAGCTGGGGGTGACGCCGCGCGAGGTGACCTTGTTGCCCCGACATTGGGACTGGTTGTCCAGCCAGCCCGGCGGCGCTTCGGCGGTGTTGCGGCGGCTGGTCGAACAGTCCATGCGCAATCATGGTGCGAAGGATCGCGCACGGCTTGCGCAGGAGTCGGTCGATCGTTTCATGCTCGCGATGACCGGTGACCTCAGCCAGCACGAAGAAGCGTCGCGCGCGTTCTACCGGCATGAGCGCGAGCGTTTCATCGCGCTGACCGAACCGTGGCCGCGCGACGTGCGCGATCATCTGCGCCGGTTGGCCGCCACAGCCTGGGACGACATGGCGGCCAGCTGATCGCTCTCGCCGACACTCGCACCACGCGGGCAGATCAGGACGCGGTCTGCTGCCCGCCCAGCGCCCTGAGCCGCTTCTTCTCCGCACGGCGAGCTTGCCTTGCGGCCTTGCGGATCTTGCGGTCGTAGTTCCACAGGTAGATCGCCGGCGTACTCAGCAAGGTCAGCAGCTGCGACACCAGCAGGCCGCCGACGATGGCGATGCCCAGCGGCTGGCGCATTTCCGAGCCGATGCCGAAGCCGATCGCCAATGGCAGCGCCGCACCCATCGCCACCAGGGTGGTCATGGTGATCGGGCGGAAGCGCACCAGCGCCGCTTCGCGAATCGCTTCGGGCGCGGACAATCCCCGCTCGCGCTCGGCGACCAACGCGAAGTCGACCATCAGGATCGCGTTTTTCTTGACGATGCCGATCAGCATCAGGATCGCGATGATCGCCATCATCGAGATCTGCGTCTGCGTCACCAGCATCGCCAGGAACGCGCCGGCACCCGCGGCCGGCAAGGTGGAGAGAATCGTCAGCGGATGACCCAGGCTCTCGTAGAGGATGCCGAGCACGATGTACATCGCGATGATCGAGCCGAACAGCAGCACCATGCCGTTGGACTGCATCTGCTGCAGGCGCTGGTTGGCACCGGTGTAATCGACCTTGACGCCGGCCGGCAGACCCGTCGCATAAGCCGCCTGCTCGACCAGCTTGACGCCACGATCCTGCGGCACGTCCTTGGCCAGGTTGTAGCTGATCGTGGCCGCCTGCAGCTGGTTGTGGTGGCGCACCCGGATCGGGCTGCTGTTCGGCTCGATGGTCGCCAGCGCGGACAGCGGGATCATCTTGCCCTGATCGTTGCGCACACGCACGTTCAGCAGCGACTGCGGGCTCACGCTTTGCGCCGGGTTGACCGTCAGCACCACCGAATACTGGTTGATGTCGGAATAGATCTGCGACACCTGGCGTTGGCCGAACGAGTTGTACAGCGCCGAATCGATCGTGCCGATGCCGACATGCAGGCGTCCGGCGGCCTCGCGGTCGATCTTCAGGAGCTGCTGCTTGCCGACCTGGTCGAAATTGCTGCCGACGTCGCGGAATTCCTTGATCGCGCGCATCTGCCGCACCATCTTCAGCGCCCACGGCTGCAGGTCGTCGCCGTTGGTGCTGATCAGCTGGAATTCGTACTGGCCGCCGTTGTCGCCGCTGCCGCCACCGCCGAGAAACTGCGCGGCGCTGACCGAGACCTTCACGTGGGGCAGCAGGTCATAATGCTTCGCGAGCCGCTCGACCACTTGCTTGATGCCTTCCTTGCGCTGACCCGGACCGTTGCCGTGCGGCTTCAGGTCGACGAACATCTGCGCGTTGTTGCCGACTGCGCTACCGTCGCCGCCGCCATTTCTGCCGAGCATGGTCAGCTGGTCGAGCACCGCCGGATCGGCCAGCATGATCTTCGCTACCGCCAGCGTGCGTTCGGTCATCTGCTGCGGCGAGATGTTGGCGTCGGAGCTGATGTCGACCTGCAGCTGGCCGGTGTCCTCGTCCGGCATGAAAGTGCCGCCCGCGGTCTTCGCCACAGCAAAGCCCAGGGCGAAGGTAAGGATCAGCAAGGTCAGCGGCTGCCAGCGCATGATGCGCCGGTGATGCATCGCCCAGTCCAGCGCGCGCTCGTAGATGCGCAGCAGGTTGCGGTCGAAATTCTCCACCGCCTGCTCGATCCGCCCCGGCGGCTTGCGGTCGACCGGCTCGTGCCGCAACAGGTGGGCGCACAGCGCCGGGGTCAGCGTCAGCGAGACCAGCGCCGAGATCACCACTGCCGCGGTCAGCGTCACCGAGAACTCGCGCAGCAGCATGACCAGCATGTTGTTGCCGAACAGCAGCGGCGCGAACACCGCCACCAGCGACAGCGTTATCGAGACCACCGTGAAGCCGATCTCGCCGACGCCGGTCAGCGATGCCTGCAGCGGCGTCTCGCCGCGCTCCATGTGGCGCACAATGTTCTCGATCACCACGATCGCGTCGTCCACCACGAAGCCGATGCACAGCACCAGCGCTACCAGCGACAAGGTGTTGAGTGTGTAGCCCAGCGTCCACATCACCACGAACGCACCGGCCAGCGACAGCGGCACGCTCAGCGTGGCGATCAGGGTCGGCCGCAGCCGGCGCAGGAATACCAGCATCACCAGCACCACCATCGCGATCGAGATCAGCAGCGCCACTTGCACTTCATGCAGCGCCGACTTGGTGGTCTGGGTGAGGTCGAACACCGGCGTCATGGTGATGTTCGACGGCAGCGACGCGCGCAGCTGCGGCAGCTTGGCGCGGATCGCCTCCACCGTGGCCACCGCATTCGCCTCCGGTCGCTTGGAGATCTGCAGGCCGACCGTACGCGCGCTGCCGGTCTGCTTGGTATCGAACCACGCCGCCTGATATTGATCCTGCTGGCCGCCGTAGACCTTGGCCACATCGGACAGGCGTACCGGCGTGCCGTTCTTCACCGAGATCAGCAGGCGGGCGAACTCGGCCGGCTCGTGCAGGCTGTCGCTGGCGGTCACCGTCATCTGCGTGCGGCCGTCGCTCAGCGTGCCCTGCGGCGAGGTGACGTTGGCCGCGCGCAGCGCGTTGGCGACGTCGTTCGCGGTAAGCCCCTTGGCCGCCAGCGCGTTGTTGTCCAGCTCGATGCGCACCGCATGCGGCGTGCCGCCGAACACCTGCACCTGTGCGACGCCGTCAATCTGCGCCACGGCCGGCTTGAGCAAAGTGTCGGCCAGGTCGAACAGCTGATCCTGCGGCAATCCGGTCGACGTCAACGTGAGGAACAGGATCGGGATCTGCGAGGTATCGAACTTGAAGTACTGCGGCGGCGACGGCATCCCCGTCGGCAGGTCGACCGCGGCCGCGTTGATCGCTGCCTGTACGTCGCGCGCGGCGCTGTCGGCAGTGCGGCTCATGGTGAAACGCACCATCACCGAGGCGGAACCCTCACTGGCGTTGCCGTACATGTCGTCTATGCCGGGAATTCGGCCCAGATGCCGCTCCAGCGGCGCCAGCACGGTGTTGGCCATGGTCTGCGCACTCGCGCCCGGCTGGCTGGCCACCACGTAGACGCCGGGGAAATCCAGCGACGGCAGTGCGGCGACGCCGAGCAGCATGTACGCCCATGCTCCGGCCAGGATCAGGCCGAGGGCAAGCAGCGAGGTACCGACCGGGCGGCGGATCAGAGGTGCGAAAATATTCATGGCGTTTCCGTGGCCGACAAGTATGACGCCAGAAACGGCACGCGCAGCACGTACGCGTTCGACGCGCACGAAACCGGCGGGGACAAGGCGAGAGTTCCGTTCATGCCGGCTTTATGCCAGCCGGCGCGCGCCAACGTATGTGCCTGAAGTCCACACCGTGTCGGAAGACAGGGGTGGCAGGCAGGCACCGGCGACGTGGCTATTTCGGCAGCGCGGGCATCTGTTGCTGCAGCGCCTGCTGGCGCCGGATCTGGGCACGCAACTGCCGGCGCGCGGCTTTGCGCTGCTGGCGGTCGTACTGCCACAGATAGATCGCCGGCGTGCTCAGCAAGGTCAGCAGCTGCGACACGAACAGGCCGCCGAGGATGGCGATGCCCAGAGGCTGGCGCATCTCCGAGCCGTATCCGAAACCGATCGCCAACGGCAGCGCCGCGCCCATCGCCACCAGGGTGGTCATGGTGATCGGGCGGAAGCGCACCAGCGCCGCCTCGCGGATAGCCGCGGGTGCGGACATGCCGTGGTCGCGCTCGGCGACCAATGCGAAGTCGACCATCAGGATCGCGTTCTTCTTGACGATGCCGATCAACATCAGCACCGCAATCACTGACATCACGGTCAGCTGGGTATGCGTGACCAGCATCGCCAGGAACGCGCCCATCCCGGCGGCCGGCAGAGTCGAGAGGATGGTCAGCGGGTGGATCAGGCTCTCGTACAAGACACCCAGCACCACGTACATCACCAGGATCACCGCCAGCAGCATGATCAGCGCGTTGTTCAACATGTCGACCAGGTTCTGGTTGTCGCCGGAATATTTCTTCTGCACGCCTGATGGCAGCTGCGCGGCGAACATCGCCTGGTCGACCAGCCTCAGACCTTCTGCCTGGGTGATGCCTTTGGCGAGGTTGTAGTTGATCGCAGCCGATTCGAGCTGGTCGTAGTGGCTGATGGTGGCTGGCGCGATATGCGGCCGGATCGTTGCCAGCGCGGACAGCGGGATCATCTTCCCCTGCGTATTGCGCACATAGGTATTGAGCAGGGTGGCCGGACTCAGCGACTCGGCGCTGCTGGCAGTGATCACCACGTGGTACTGATTGATGTCCGAATAGATGGTGGAGACCGTGGTCTGGCCGAACGCATCGGCCAGCGCTTCGTCGACCTGGGCCTGGCTCACGTGCAATCGCGCAGCCGCGTTGCGATCCACCTGCAGCATCTGCTGTTTGCCGATGCTGTCGAAGTCGGTGCTGACGTCGCGGAATTGCCGCATGCCGCGCATCACGCGTGCCAGTTTCAGAGTGGGCTGCTGCAACGAGGTGCCGTCGAGGCTGTTGAGCTGGAACGAATACTGTCCCTTGCCGCCACCGCCCGAGCCGCCGCCAATGAACTGGTTGACCGTGAGCGACACCTCCAGGTCCGGCACGTTCTTGAAGTACTTGTCCAGCCGGTCGACCACCGCTTGCGCTGCAACGTGGCGGTCGCCCGGCTGGTCGCCGAGCGGCTTCAAGTCCACGAACAGGCTGGACTGGTTGCCGACCGCACCGCCGCCGTTGTTGCCGCCGAGGAAAGCGGAAACGTCGCCGACTGCCGGGTCGGCCTGGATCTTCGCTGCCACCTCCTGCGTGCGCTTGGCCAGCAGGATGGGCGAGATATTGGCGTCGGCGGTGATGTTGACTACCAGCAAACCGCTGTCTTCCTTGGGCATCACGCCGCCGCCCGCCGTCATCGCCACCGCCACGGCCAGGCCGATGGTGAGCACCAGCAGAATCAGCGGCTGCCAGCGCATGATGCGTCGATGGTGCATCGCCCAGTCCAGCGCCCGCCCGTAAACGCGCAGCATTCCGCTGTCGAAGCGCTCGGCGATACGCTCAAGCCGGCCCGGGGTGCGTGTGCCCTCCGGCTCGTGCGCCAACCAGCCACCGCACAGCGCCGGGGTCAACGACAGCGAGACCAGCGCAGAGATCACGATGGTGGCGATCAGGGTCACCGAGAATTCGCGCATCAATAAGGTGAATACGTTGTTGCCGAACACCATCGGTCCGAACACGGCGATCAGCGACAGCGTGATCGAAATCACCGTGAAGCCGATCTCGCGCACGCCGTTGAGCGACGCCTGCAGCGGCGTCTCGCCGCGCTCCATGTGGCGCACGATGTTCTCGATCACCACGATCGCGTCGTCCACCACGAAGCCCACGCAGAGCACCAGCGCCACCAGCGAGAAAATGTTGAGGGTGAAGCCGAACATCCACATCGCCACGAACGCGCCGGCCAGCGACAACGGCACGCTGAACATCGCGATCACGGTGGGCCGCAGCCGGCGCAGGAACACCAGCATCACCAGCGCCACCATCACGATGCCCATCAGCAGCGCCACCTCCACTTCGTGCAGCGCAGACAAGGTGGTCGGCGTGAAGTCGAAGATCGGCGTGATCGTCGCGTCGGCAGGCAACAGTCCGCGCAGCTCGGGCAATCGCGCGCGGATCGCCATCACCGTGGCCACCGCGTTGGCCTCCGGCCGCTTGTTGATTTGCATCACCACCGCACGCTGGCCGTTGAACCATGCCGCAGCGTATTTGTCTTCCTGGCCGCTGCTGATGGTCGCTACGTCGGCCAGCCGCACCGGCACGCCGTTGTGGCTGGCGACCACCAGCGCGGCAAAATCCTGTGCCGTATGCAGCACGTCGTTGGCGCTCACCGTCATGCGGGTGGCGCCGTTGCTGAGCGTGCCCTGCGGCGAAGTGACATTGGCGGCGCGCAGCGTATTCGCCACGTCGTTGGCGGTGATGCCCATGCCCACCAGCGCACCGGTGTTCAGCACGATGCGCACCGCATGCGGCGTGCCGCCGGAGACCTGTATCTGCGCCACGCCGGGGATCTGCGCCACCGCGGGCTTGAGCAAGGTGTCGGTGAGGTCGTACAGCTGATCCGGCGGCAGGCTGGTGGAGGTCAGCGATACCAGCAGCACCGGAATCTGCGAGGTGTCGAACTTGAAGTATCCGGGCGGAGGCAGGTTGGTCGGCAGATCCGGCGCCGCCGCATTGATCGCCGCCTGCACGTCGCGCGCGGCCTTGTCGGGACTGCGGCCCGTGTTGAAGATGACCTGGATCTGCGCACCGCCCTCGCTGGCGGTGGAGGACATCCGCTGGACCCCGGCGATGCGCCCGAGATGGCGTTCCAGCGGTGCCACCACGGTCGTGGCCATGGTCTGCGCGCTGGCGCCCGGCATCTGCGCAAACACCACCACGCCGGGAAGCTCGATCGACGGAAACGCCGCCACGCCCAGCAACAGGTAGGACCACAGTCCTGCCAGCATCAACCCGAGCGCAAGCAATGAGGTGCCGACGGGCCGGCGGACCAACGGTGCGAAGATATTCAAGCGGCCTCCCTGACGCGCAAGCGTAACGGGAGAGCCGGGAATTCGGCCAGAGCCGTCGCGGGCGTTCCATCCATGCCGACGTTATGCCAGCAGTCGCGATCCTTCGTATGTGCCTGAAGTCCACCCGCATGCAGGAACCCTGCGACCGGGTTCCTGCATGCGGGTATCGGACTCAGCGCATGGCGGGGCTGTAACGCAAGGTCAGGAACACGCTGCGACCGGGTTGATTGAAGTAGTACACGGTCTCGTAGTGGCGGCCGAAGGCATTCGCCAGCCGAGCCTCGACCTGCCAGTCCGGCGCGAAGTGGTAGCTGGCGCGCAGGTCGGTCGTGGAATACCCGGCCAGTGGATGCCGATTGGCCACATCATCGTAGCTGCGGCCCGCCGCGTAGACCGTGGCGCCGATACCGATGGCGCCGAAGCGACGATCCAGGTCCACCCGCGCGGTGTGCTCGGGCCGGCGCGGCAGCACGTTGCCGTTGTTCGGACCGCCGTCCCGGTTCTGCGGTTGCAGCCAGGTCAGATAGCCCTGCAGCTGCCAGCCATCGAGATTCACGCCCAGCTGGCCTTCCACACCGCGAATGCGTGCCTTGCTGAGGTTGGACGGGAAGTAATTGCTGTCCAGCGCGATCAACTGGTCGATGCGGGTCTGATAAGCGTTCACCGCCCAGTTCCACATATCCAGCTGCTGGCTCAGGCCCAGTTCGGCGCTGCGCGATTTCTCCGGCTTCAGATCCGGATTGCCGCTGCCGTAGGGGTAATACAGGTCGTTGAAGGTCGGCGCGTGGAACGCGCTGCCGTAACTCGCCGATAGCCGTAGGTCGTGGTCGAAATGGTAGCCCCAGGCGACCGCGCCGGTGTTGTGGCCGCCGAACTGGCTGTTGTCGTCGCGCCGCGCCGACAGCTGCACTTCGTTGCGGCCGAACGTGCCCTGGTATTGCACGAAACTACCGGTGTCATGGCGGCGGGTAGCGAGGAAGCCGGTGTCGCTGTCGATGTGCTCGCCCTGCCAGTCGACGCCCAACGTCAGCAGCTGGTTCTCGGCCAGGCTGACATCGTTCTGCCACGACGCCTGATTGCGCCGCGAATAGATGTAGCCGACGAAATCCTGGTTCTCGTAGTTGTCGTAGCGATCCAGGTTCTGGCCCACGCTCAGCGTGGTCTTCCACGCCTGCAGCAAGTTGAAGCTGAGCGCGGAGCCGGCAACCTGCTGCACGGTGCGGCTGCGGTTCTGGTAACTGCCGTCGAAATGAATCTCGCCAAGGCTGCGCAGCCAGTTGCCGGTCAGTTGCACGCCGTTGTCCCAGCGGTAACCGCCGTTGGCGCTGAGATTCTTGTTGCTGTAAGCGTCCTGGTCGGGCTCGTCGGCGAAGCAGCCGGCGAATGCTTCAGCGGCGCCGATGCGGCAGGCGTTGATGCCGCGCGTGTGTTGCGCACCCACACTGAGGTTGTACCAGGCGTGCTCGCTGCCGCCGGCCAGACCGGCCTGGCCGCGCAGCAGATTATCGCTGCCGGTGGTCACGCTGAATGAGGGCACCAAGCCGCCATCGCGCGAGCCATGCCGGGTGAATATCTGGATCACGCCGCCGATGGCGTCGGCACCGTACAAGCTCGAACGCGGACCGCGCACGACCTCGATGCGCTCGATCTGTTCGACCGGCAGCTGCTCGAACGCGGGCAGGCCGTTGCCGACCGAGCCGATCCGCACGCCGTCGATCAGCACCAGCGTGTGCGACGAGTTGGTGCCGCGCATGAACAGCGAGGTCTGCTGCCCGATGCCGCCTGCATTGGCGAAACTCACGCCCGGCAGACCGGTCAGCAGATCCTGCACCGACAGCGGCTGCAGCCGCTCGATGTCGGCACGAGTGATCACGGTGACCGATGACAGCGCCTCGTCGGCGGTGATCGCGGTGCGCGTGGCGGTGACGATCACCGGGCTGAGCGTGTTGGCATCGCCTTGATCGGCAGCCTGCGCCGCCATCGTGCAACTGAGCAGCGCCGCTGCCAGCAAAGACTTCTTCATGTTGGTTCCTCGGCCGCACACCCGCGCACGGCGCCATCGTTCAATGAGCTGGCAACCGACGGGAGGAAAGACGGAACGACGGGCAGGCGGAAACGCCACACACGTGGTTCGGCCTCGCCCACCGCGAGCCACCAGGAATCGTTCGGGCCGGTCTCCGGGCTCGCGAGTGGCGTGCGGGTGAACCGCATGCCCCGAACGGCGCCTTCCCGTGCTATGCACAGTGGCGTCCGCCGTTCGTGAATCTCGCTTACCGTTGCGGGGGCAGCGCCGGCCTTGCAGTGCGACGAACGCACCACGCACCGGCTTCCCGTTTCATCCCCTGGGTGATCACCCAGCAGGACACCTGAACCGCGCCACTTTAGCTTCGACCCGAGGACCGCGCAATCTAGCGATTGCGTTAAAAAGCGCGTTATCGGCTTCGGCGTCATTGTTCTAACGATGGATGCGCTTTAAAAGCTTGCACAAAAAAAGGCTTTTATAGGAACAATAATCGCAAGCTATTGCTGTTGCGGAGAGGGAAATCGTAACTTCTTACTAATCGCCGATAATTCATAAAAATTTTGTTGACGGCGGCATTTACGCCGTTTTATGGTCCAGATCACAAATCGCGAGAAGTCATCTGTCGCGGGTAGTTAAAGCGACGGATTAAGGCATCTGCCTGACCAAGGTGAGGCTATCTGCCTAAGCAAAAAATAATCGACTGCCAGCATGCATTCGGCCTGCTGTTTCGTCGCATTGATCGAGTTACGTCACTCGGCCCTTGGGCCTTCAACACTGATGGGGAGATTCATCTCAAATGAGCAGTCACAATAAAAACCGTAACCCAATGTGGCGCCACACCGCGCTCGCCTTGGCACTGAGCGTGAGCCTGGGCGGCGTCGCCATGGCTCAGTCCACCACCGGCTCCATCTTTGGTCAGGCACCAGCGGCCTCCGGCGAAACCGTCGTCGCAACCGGCACATCCGGCCAGAGCCGCGAAGTCGCCGTCGACAGCTCGGGCCGTTATCAGATCAGCAACCTGCCGGTTGGCGTCTATACGGTCTCGCTCAAGAAAGATGGCGCCGTCATCGACTCGCGCAAGGACGTGGCGTTGTCGCCGGGTGCCGGCGCTTCGGTCTCGTTCGCCGCCGCGGCCGGTGCGGCCGGTGCGACATCGCTCGGCGCAGTGACCGTGCAGGCCAATGCTCTGCCGTCCATCGACGTCTCCAGCGTCAATTCCAGCACCGTCATCACGGCAGCTGACCTGCAGAAGCTGCCGGTTGGTCGCAACGCCGAGTCCATCGCGCTGCTGGCGCCGGGTACTGCCTCCGGCAGCGGCTTCTTCAACGGCCCGGGCAATCACTCCCTGGTCTCGTTCGGCGGCTCCAGCGTGACCGAGAACGCCTATTACGTGAACGGCTACAACACCGGCGAACCGTACAAGAACCTGGGCGGCTTCCAGCTGCCCTACGGCGCGATCGATCAGCAGGAAACGCTCACCGGCGGCTATAACGCCAAGTACGGCCGTTCCGACGGCGGCGTGATCAACCAGATCGGCAAGCGCGGCACCAACGAATGGCATTTCGGCGGCCAGGTGGCTTGGCAGCCGCGATTCCTCGAGGGGAACCCGGTCAACAACTATTACGGTCATCCGACCGTTCCGGCGTCGACCAGCCAGGTCAATTACGCGTACGAAACTCCGAGCCTGCCGGGCACGTTGCACCAGTTCCGCAACGACAACAAAGAGTGGGAGACGATCTACTCAGCCTACTTGGGCGGCCCGCTGATCAAGGACAAGCTGTTCATGTTCCTGGCAGGCGAGACCACCAAGACGCAGTCCAACAATGTAGAAGTCGCGGCCAGCCACCTCGTCCAGTACAACACCGACAAGAACACCAAGTTCTACGGCAAGTTGGACTGGAACATCACCGACAGCAACATCCTGGAACTGACGGCGCTGAAAAATGAGCAGCGCACCGGCGCGGGCTCGACCTATAAGTTCGACTACACCACGTTGAAGGCGGGCGCGTTCTCCACCGCGAACGACGTGACCAAGGACAATTCCCAGTTCTACCTGGCCCACTTCACCAGCTATATCACTGACGCCGCCACGCTGAGCGTCTTGTACGGCAAGGGCAAGTTCCAGAATCCGACGATCTACGGCAACCAGAGCCCGCTGCCGTTCATCTCCCGTCCGCAAAACGAGAATCCGGCCTTCCTGCCGCCGGGTACGGGCACGTTCGGTATCAACAACGCCCAGACCAACACCAGCTGGTCCTCGAACAACGCGACCAACGGCACCCACGGTCTGCGCGCCGACTTCGACTACAAGCTGGGCACCCACGACCTGGCCGTCGGTATCGACAACATGACCTACTCGGCCCAGAACCAGGGTCCGAATCAGCAGAACCCGTTCAACCCGTCGCTGAATTACTACTGGCGCTACATCTCCCACACCACCGTACAGCAGCGCGAGATTGGCTGGCAGACCAGCATGCGGACGACCCAGAAGGCCTACTATCTGCAGGACGACTGGCAGGTCATGCCCAACCTCCTGCTGGATATCGGCGTCCGCAACGACCATTTCACCAACTACAACGACCGCGGCACAGCGTTCGTCGACTTGAAGAACCAGTGGGAGCCGCGCATCGGTGCCAGCTGGGACGTGAATGGTGACTCGTCGTTCAAGGTCTACGGCAACGTGGGTCGCTACTACCTCGCACTGCCGGACAACGCCGCCGAGCGTGCGGCGAACGTCTCGACCTACCTCACTACCAACTACAACTATACCGGCGTCGATGCGAATGGCGTTCCGACCGGCCTGACACCGCAGGGTCCGACGACTTCGCCGGACGGCGAGAAAGGCGCGCCGAAGGATCCGCAGCAGGTCACCGCCCGCAATCTGAAGGCGGAGTATCTGGATGAATTCATCCTCGGCTTCGACAAGAAGCTCAACGACAGCTGGAACTACGGCGCCAAGGCGATGTGGCGTGATCTGAAGACCGCCATCGACGACGAGTGCTCCGCCTACAAGCTCGGTGCGAAGGCAGCCAAGATGGGCCTGGACCCGAGTGCTTATTCGGATTCGATCTACGGCGCGTCCTACTGCCGTCTGATCAACCCGGGCCTGACCAACAACCTGTTGATCAAGTCGAACGACGGCACCCAGAGCCACCTGATCCCGATGACCCAGCAGGATTGGGGCTATCAGCAGGGTGTCAAGCGCAAGGTCGGCTCGCTGAACCTGTACATGGAACATCCGTTCGACGGCAAGTGGCAGGCTCGCATCGATTACACCTTCACCCGCGGCTTCGGCAACACCGAGGGCCAGGTGCGCTCCGACTTCGGTCAGGCCGACGTCTCCAAGACCGAGGACTGGGATTCCTGGCAGCTGATGGACGGTTCGAACGGCGAACTGGCCAACGTCCGCAAGCACCAGATCCGCGTTCGTGGCGCCTACCAGATCACGCCAGAGTGGCTGGTGTCCGGCACGCTGCTGGAACAGTCGGGCTATCCGAAGGAGTGCCTGGGCTACTACGGTACGGGCGGCTCCGGCGCGGCCTATTACGGTCCGGGCCATTCGGGCGATCCGTCGGGCTACAACAACTACGGCAGCGGCAACTACCACTGGTGCAATGGCGTGCGCTACCCCGCGGGCACCATCGGCCACACACCGTGGACCACGCAGCTCAACCTCGGTGTGCACTACTCGCCGGCGTTCGCTGACCACAAGCTCGGGATCAACCTGGATGTCTTCAACGCTCTGAACGGGCAGAAGGCTTTGCAGACCGATCCGGCTGGTAACAGCTCGTACAACCGCACGACGAACACTCTTAACATCAACAACAGCTACGGAGATGGCATCTTCTTCCAGCAGCCGCGCACGGTGCGCTTGTCGTTGACCTACGACTACTGAGCTAACTGATCCAGATACACGTTCTGAAGACCACCGGCCGCGAGGCCGGTGGTTTTTTTATGCGCGGACCGGATCAACGATTAGCCGACAAGCTGTCCTCGTGCGCGGGCCGTTCGAGGCGCACAAAGAGAACCCAGCGATCACGGCTGGGAACTTGCGTCTTGCGCGAAACCAATACCTGTGCAGCCGACTTGCCGTAGCGGTCACGCGGACTGGACGAGCACCTCTTGGGCGATGAGCGACTGCCGCAGCGGCTCCAGCTGGGACGCGTATTTTCTCCATTGACCGATGCCGCCGGTATGGATCGACTGGCGCACTTGGGCGCTGCTGGGTGTGGCTACTGGCGCGGGATTGAGCTCGGGGCGCAGGCAGCGTTCGTCCGCTGCTAGCCCGCAGCGGGCGAGCACTTCACCCATGGTCGTGGCGGGATCGCCAACCAGCGAAGCGTAGGGAACGTCGAGCATGGCGTCCGGCATGCCGGTGCGCCAATGCGTAGCCAGGCGCATGTACTGCGCATAATGGTGGGCAAGCGCCTGCAGATCATAGCTGTAGGGTGAGACGTTGCCGAACATCGCCTTGAAGTTGGAAAAGCAGGTGTCCATCGGCTCGCGGACCATGTGCAGGATGGGCGCATGCGGCAGCGCGCGACGGATGAACGCGACCATCTGGATGTTGGCCGGCAGCTTGTCGATGTAGTAGCGCCGTCCCTGCGCACGCCACTGGGTTTGCTGCAGGTAGCGCGCGCCCAGTTCCGCGTAGTCGATGTCGGGACTGCGCCGGATGAGCTGCAGCAGGCCTTGTGCCTTGGCGGGCGGCACGTCCGCCACCCAGTGCAGCTGGCGCCAGAAATCGATGATTTCGCCAGCGGAAATCACCTCGGGGTGGCTGGAGAGCATGCGGTCGAGCAGGGTCGTACCCGAGCGAGGCATGCCGACGATGAAGATCGGGGTGGGCCCCTCGAACGCGCGTTCCGTTGGAGGGGCGGCCGCAGCGGGCATGCCGATCAGCGCGTCGGTAATGGCGGCTTCGCCGGCGGCGTCGTAAGGATTGAGTTCATGCATGATGGCGTTGCACCGCGCCAACGCGGGCCACGCCTCTTCATGACGCCCGAGATCGTCCAAGGTCTTGAAGGTCGCGTACTCGAACTCGGCGCGGACGAAACGGTCGCCCGGATCCTGGCTGCTTTTCGGCAGCAGCTGCAGTTGCTCCTGCAGAAAGTCGAGCCGATGGGACTCTGCCTTCTGTCGGCGCAGGTTCACCAGAACCATGGCTGCATCACCGAAGCGCGGCCAGCGCTGCAGGCACTTCTCCAGCACTTCGCATGCCTGGCCGATCTCGCCGCTGAACTGCAGCAGCATCGCATAGAGATAATGGTCATCAGGCGAGTCGGCGCCGCTGCGCATCGCCGCATCCATCAGACGCTTCGCCACGCCCACCTCGCCAAGAGTGAAGCGCAGGTGCGCCTGCGCGACTTGCAGGTCAGCAGGGGGGGCGGGCGCCTGCGCGAGGAAGTCGAGGCATGCGCGTGCCGCGAGGATCTCGCCTCGCATCATCAGGCGCTGCACCAGCCCGATGATCAGCGGTGCATCCTTGGGCAGATGGGCCGCCGCCTGCAGCAGCGGAGGACTCGATGCGCGCAACTGGCCGCGCTGCAATATCACATCGGCCAGCTCGATACAGGCGGTGACATCGTGTGGCACCAATTGCACGACTGATTCCAGCGTCGCCTGCGCAGCCTCGAACTGCTGCGCATCGATATATAGCTTTGCCTGCTGGCGAAGGCGGCTTGCAGAGGGACGAACGTCGGGTGAATTCATCGGAAGATAGTAGCTTGATCGACGGGAATGAGGAGCCGTTCGCGCCGTACTTCATGCTGCCCGGGGCGCGACCAAAGCTGCGCGCGGGCCAGCATCGCCCGAGACCGCATAAGGGCTAGCGACATGGCCCGTGCTTCGTTCGTCGAATACCGGACAACACATGCAAATGGTCAACGATGTGGCTTGAGGCTAGGCGCCACCATCGTCCACGCCACCTATCCAGCTCCGCTGGACGCGGAAGTCGTCATCCAGCACCACCAGATCGGCCTGGTAGCCCGGGGCGATACGTCCGTGCGTGGCGCCGAGGCCGAGAAAATCGGCCGGATAGGTGCTGGCCATGCGCACCGCTTCATCCAGCGGCAGGCCGAGCATCTGCACGGCGTTGCGCACGGCGCCAGCCATGTCCAGTGCGGAGCCGGCCAGTACGCCTTGCGCGGTCTGGCAGATGCCGTCCTTCACAGTGATCGTCTCGCCGTTGAGCAGGTAGCTCGGATCGGCTGCACCGACCGGCGGCATCGCGTCGGTAACCAGTACCATCTTGCCGCGCGACTTGGCGGCGATCGCCACGCGCAGGCTGGCCGGATGCACGTGATGGCCGTCGACGATGATGCCGCACCAGCTATCCGCATCTTCCAGCGCGGCACCCACCACGCCGGGTTCGCGACTGCCTAGCGGCGTCATCGCATTGAACAGATGAGTGAAGCCGCGTGCGCCGGCAGCCAGCGCTGCATGCGTCGTGGCGTAGTCGGCCGCGGTGTGGCCGGCGCAGACGATCACGCCGGCGGCAGCCAGCGCACCGATGCTGGCCGACGGTACGCGCTCCGGCGCCAGCGTGAGCAACCGCACACCGCGGTGCGGCGCGCACAGCAGCGCCAATTCCTCGCTGCCGGGCGTGTGGAAAAATTTCGGGTCGTGTACGCCTTTGCGGGCCGGCGCCAGATACGGCCCTTCCAGATGAATGCCGAGTACGCCGGGCACGCCTTCGGCCAGCGCCTGCTCCACTGCGGCGAGCGCCGCGCGCATCACGTCGACGCTGTCGCTGATCAGGGTCGGCAAGAAGCCGGTAGTGCCGTAACGCCGGTGCGCCGCGCCAATGCGGCGAATCGTTTCCACCGTGGGCGCGTCGTTGAACAGCACACCGCCACCGCCATTCACCTGCGTGTCGATGAAACCCGGCAGCAGCATCGCGCCGTGCAGGTCATGCACGGTCGCCGCGCCTACGCGCGGATCGGACAGTGGCAGCAGATCGACGATGCGCTCGCCATCGAGCAGCACGGCGAGATCGTTGCGCCAGCCATCGGGAGTGAGTACGCGGGCGTTGGTGAGGGCAAGAGTCATAGGGCTAGAAGCGAGAAGTGAGTGATGGGGCGAGGAGTGAGAACGAGAGAGAGCGAAACGGAGGATCACGAGCGAGCCGGCTTGGGCTTCCTCTCGTTTCTCACTCCTCTCCACTCACGCCTCGCCCTCAGACCGTTTCGGTCACCTTGTTGAGATGCGGCGGCACGTCAGGATTGAAGCCGCGGCGCAAGGCCAGCTCGCTCGCCGCGCGATAGAAGCTCTGGATGATCAGCAGCGGCGTGCACAGCGCCGGCAGGCCACCGATTACCGGCAGCATGCCCGCACCCTGCAACCCGGGTGCCGCCACGAAAACCTGCGCGCCGCGACCGCGGAATTCGCGCGCCACCGCGAGCGTGCCCTCCAGCGTGTCGTCGTCCTGCGCGAAACACAGCACCGGAAAGTCGGGGCCGACCAGCGCCATCGGCCCGTGCTTCACCTCGGCCGCGCTGAACGCCTCGGCGTGCAGGCCGCAGGTTTCCTTGAACTTCAGCGCCGCCTCCAGCGCGATGCCCAGGCCGAAGCCACGCCCCACCACGAACAGGTTGTGCGCATCGACCAGGCCTTCGCTCAATGCCGACCAATCGGCGTCCCATCCGGCGCGCAAAGCATCGGGCAACGCCTGCAGCGCCGCGCCCAGTTCGTCATCGCCGCGCCAGCGCGCGCACAGGTGCAGCACCGCAGCCAGCGCGGCGATATAGCTCTTGGTCGCCGCCACGCTGCGCTCCGGCCCGGCGTGCAGCGGGATCACCGTATCGGCCAGCGCCGCCAGCGGCGAATCCTCCACATTCACCAAGGCCACCACGCGGGCGCCGGCAATCTTCGCCGCCTGCGCGTTGCGCAGGAGGTCCGGGCTCTTGCCCGACTGCGAGATCGCGATGAACAGCGCATCCTGCCACTGCTGCTCGGCTGCATACACCGAGGTGACCGACGGCGACACCGACGCGGTGACGATACCGAGCTGGGTCTCGAACACGTACTTCGCATACGCCGCGGCGTGATCGGAACTGCCACGCGCACAGGTGACGATGAAGCGCGGCGGCCGTGCGCGCAGCTCTTGCGCCAACGCGGCAACCACCGCCTCGTTGGCGGCGAACTGGCGCGCGACCACGTCGGCGGTTTCGTGCGCTTCGCGGTACATCAAGGTGTCGCGGGCAGTCATGGCGGATGTGTTCAAGATAGCCTCAGTCGGTTTGCAGTTCGGCGACAAAATCGTAGATGTCGCCGCGATACCAGGAACAGGTGAACTCGACCACGCGGCCGTCGTCGAGAAAGCTGCGGCGTTCGATGCTCAGCCCCGCGCTACCCACGCTGACATGCAGCAGCCGGGCCTGCTGCGCATTCAGCGACACCGCACGCAGCCGTTGCAGTGCGCGGCGCGGGCGGGCGTTGAGTTTTTCGAGTGCTTCGTACAGCGAGTCGTGTACCAGCATCGGATCGGGTAGCACGCTGGCCGGCACCACGCTGCGCTCGATCGCCAGCGGCTCGTCCTGGCCGTAGCGCACGCGGTGCAGCCGCACTACCAGCGAGCCGGGCGACAGGTTCAGCGCCATCGATTCTTCCGGGGTCACTTCGCCGATGCCGCGCTCGAAGAATTCCGAACGCGGATGCAGCCCGCGCTCATGCAGATCCTCGGTGAAACTGGTCAGCCGCGACATCGGCTTGACGATGCGCTCGGCGATGAAGGTGCCGGCGCCGTGGCGTTGGGTCAGCAGGCCTTCCTCGACCAGCCCGGCGATCGCCTTGCGCACGGTCACTCGCGACAGCTTCAGCGCCTGCGACAGGTCGCGTTCGCTGGGCAGTGCCTGACCCGGTTCGATGTCGCGATGCTCGACGATATTGCGGATCGCCCGGCGCAGGCGCAGATAGGCCAGCGGCTGATGCGTGGCCGGATCTTGGCAGATTCTGCGGTATTCGTTGGCCAGGGCGGTTTCCATCCGGCAAAGATACCAATAGCAAACCAGTTAACGCAAGCCCGCATTGCCATGCCTACATCGCAAGTCATGTCTGGCGCGGATTTCGGAAACATAACAGGTGGCAGTGAATTCGTATGCAGCCCGGTGGTCGTTCTGGTATTTCACTGGTACCATCTGCAAGAACCCGGGCGTTGCGCCATTCGGCCCCTGCCCGCCATCCGGCATCGTGTCGAGGTGACTGCGTGACTGCTTCCTCCCAATCGGTCGAACCGTTCGACCTGGTGATCTTCGGCGGCACTGGCGATCTCGCCGTGCGCAAACTGCTGCCGGCCCTGTTCCACCGCTTCCTCGATGGCCAGATCCCGGCCAGCAGCCGGATCGTGGGCATCGCCCGCGAAGCGCTGAACGATGCCGGCTACCGCGCGCTGTTGCGCGAGGCGCTGATCGGCATCTGCGACGCGGCGAAGCTCGACGTGTTCCTGCAGCAGGTGTTCTACCGCTCGCTGGACGCGCGCAAGGATGCCGGCTGGGACGAATTCGCCGGCTTCATCGGCGCGCAGCCCGATCACGTACGAGTGTTCTACCTGTCGACTTCGCCGGAGCTCTTTGTCGACATCTGCACCCGGCTGGGCCACTACGGACTCAACCAGGGCGCTTCGCGGGTGGTGCTGGAAAAGCCGATCGGCCGCGACCTCGCCAGCGCGAACCAGATCAACGACGCGGTCGGCAAGGTGTTCACCGAGTCGCAGACCTTCCGCATCGACCACTATCTCGGCAAGGAGACCGTGCAGAACCTGCTGGTGCTGCGTTTCGGCAATGCCTTGTTCGAACCGCTGTGGAATGCCGGGCACATCGACCACGTGCAGATCACCGTGGCCGAAACGCTGGGCGTCGGCCATCGCGGCGCGTACTACGATCGCGCCGGCGCGCTGCGCGACATGGTGCAGAACCACATGCTGCAGCTGCTGTGCATGGTGGCCATGGAACCGCCTTCGTCACTGGCGCCCGATGCGGTGCGCGACGAGAAGCTGAAGGTGCTGCATTCCCTCAAGGCCATCGACGAGAGCAACGTCTCCCAGCTCACCGTGCGCGGCCAATACCGCGCCGGTGTGGCCGAAGGCGCCAGCGTGCCGGGTTATCCGGACGAACTGGGCAACAACAAATCCAACACCGAGACCTTCGTGGCATTGAAGGCCGAGATCGCCAACTGGCGCTGGGCCGGCGTGCCGTTCTACCTGCGCACCGGCAAGCGGTTGCCGAGCCGGGTGTCGGAAATCGTGGTCACCTTCAAGCCGGTGCCGCATTCGATTTTCAGCGCCGACGCCGGCACCTTGTCGCAGAACCGGCTGGTGCTGCGGCTGCAGCCGGATGAGGGCGTGAAGCTGTGGCTGACCATCAAGCACCCGGGCCCTGGTGGCCTGCGCCTGCGCCATGTGCCGCTGGACATGAGCTTCGCCGAAGCGTTCGGCGTGCAGCAGCCCGATGCATACGAGCGACTCCTGCTGGATGTGGTGCGCGGCAACCCGACCTTGTTCATGCGTCGCGACGAGGTCGAGGCGGCATGGCGCTGGGCCGGTCCTATCCTGGCCGCCTGGTCCGCCAGCGGCGAAGCGCCGCGACCGTATACCGCCGGCAGCTGGGGGCCAAGCGCCGCAGTGGCATTGATCGAGCGCGATGGCCGTACCTGGAACGAGGATCAGTGAACAACCCGGCATCCACACGCTCGTTTCACTTTGCCATGCCGGCACATTCGGCAGACTTCGCCTTCCCTCCCCGCTAGACGCGCAGCGGCATTCACCGAGCGCGCTGCACGCCACCATCAACCATGACCGCCCACCTCAACGTCACCACGCACAGCTTCACCGATTGCCAGGCACAAGCCGTGGCGCTGGCCGAACGGGTCACCGTGCGCCTGCGCGCCGCACTGATCGAACGCGGGCGCGCCGTTCTCGCGGTCTCCGGCGGCAGCACGCCCAAGGAATTTTTCGCCCGCCTCGCACACGCGGAGCTCGACTGGGAGAACGTGCAGGTCACCCTGGTCGACGAGCGCTGGGTACCGGACAGCGACGAACGCTCCAATGCGCGGCTGGTGAAATCGCTATTACTGCAACACGCCGCCGGCGCCGCGCAGTTCGTGCCGTTGTACACCGGCGCGCCGACACCGGAAGAAGGGCTTGCCGAGGCCAGTGCGCGCATCGGCGCCTTGCCGCTGCCGTTCGATGCGGTGATCCTGGGCATGGGCGACGACGGCCATACCGCGTCATTCTTTCCCGGCGGCGATCATCTGGCCGAAGCACTGGATCTGGATGGCCGCGCCCGCGTGCTGCCGATGCGTGCGCCCGCTGCCGGCGAGCCGCGCATCACGCTCAGCCTGCCCACCGTGCTGGATACCCGCGCGCTGTATCTGCTGGTCTCTGGCGAAAAGAAACGCGACCTGCTTGCCGATGCACGGCTGGGCCTCGATACCGCGCGGAACTACCCGGTGCGCGCCGTGCTGACCCAGCAGCGCGTGCCGGTGGCGGTGTACTGGTGCCCTTGAGAGCGAGAAACGAGTGGAGAGGAGTGAGAAACGAGTGAACTGCACCCGCCTCGCCTGCTTCTCACTCGTTTCTCACTCCTCTTCACTCACTTCTGGACCTGAGTCATGAACACGCTGCATCCCGTTGTCGCCGAAGTCACCGAACGCCTGCGCGAGCGCAGCCGCGAGACGCGGGCGGCCTATCTCGCGCGGATCGATGCGATCGATCGTAGCGGCCCGCAGCGCGAACACCTGTCCTGCGGCAACCTCGCGCACGGCTTCGCCGCCTGCGGCAGCGAGGACAAGGCCGCCCTGCGCAGCGGCCGGCGCGTCAACCTCGCCATCGTTACCGCCTACAACGACATGTTGTCGGCGCATCAGCCATACGAGCGCTATCCCGCGCTGATCCGCCAGATCGCCCGCGATGCCGGCTTCACTGCCCAGGTCGCCGGCGGCGTACCGGCGATGTGCGACGGCGTCACCCAGGGCCGCGCCGGCATGCAGCTGTCGCTGTTCTCGCGCGACCTGGTGGCGATGGCCACCGCGGTGGCGTTGTCGCACGACATGTTCGACGGCGCGCTGTACCTGGGCATCTGCGACAAGATCGTGCCGGGCTTGCTGATCGGCGCACTGAGTTTCGGCCATCTGCCCGGCGCGTTCGTGCCCAGCGGGCCGATGCCCAGCGGTATCCCGAACGAACAGAAATCGAAAGTGCGCCAGGCCTGGGCCGACGGCAAGGCCAGCAAGGCCGAGCTGCTCGAAGCCGAAGCCGCGTCGTACCACACCGCCGGCACCTGCACCTTCTACGGCACCGCGAACTCCAACCAGATGCTGATGGAGATCATGGGCCTGCACCTGCCCGGCGCCAGTTTCGAGGCACCGGATACGCCGCTGCGCGACGCGCTCACCGCCGAGGTGGTTCGACGGGTCGCATCGCTCAGCGCGCTAGGCGAGCACTACCTGCCGATCGGCCACATCGTCGACGAGCGCGCGATCATCAACGGCGTGATCGGCTTGCACGCCACCGGCGGCTCCACCAATCACCTGCTGCATCTGGTAGCGATCGCCCATGCCGCCGGCATCCAATTGCGCTGGGACGATTTCGACGCGCTGTCCGGCGTGATCCCCCTGCTGGCCCGCGTGTACCCGAACGGCTACGCCGACGTGAACCAGTTCCACCAGGCCGGCGGCATGGCGTTCCTGATCGACCAGCTGTTAGGCGCCGGCCTGTTGCATGGCGACGTCAACACCCTCTTCGGCGGCGGCATGGAAGGCTATGCACAAGTGCCCTATCTCAACGACGACGGCGCACTGCACTGGAAACCCGTCGACAAGCAGAGCGGCAACCGCGGCGTCTTGCGCGGCACCGACGAACCCTTCCGCGCCGACGGTGGCCTGCGCATGCTGCAGGGCAATCTCGGCCGCGCGGTGATCAAGGTGTCGTCGGTACCGGACGATAGGCAGGTGATCGAGGCTCCCGCCATCGTGTTCAGCGACCAGGACGAGGTGGCCACGGCGTTCAAGCGCGGCGAACTCAATCGCGATTTCGTGGCGGTGGTGCGCTTCCAGGGCCCGCAGGCGAACGGCATGCCCGAACTGCACAAACTCACCCCCACGCTGGCGCTGCTGCAGGATCGCGGCCACCGCATCGCGCTGCTCACCGACGGACGCATGTCCGGCGCCTCCGGTCGCGTACCGGCGGCAATCCACGTCACGCCCGAGGCGGTCGCCGGCGGCAATATCGCGAAGATACGCAACGGCGACATGATCCGTCTCGATGCGGCGAATGGACGTCTGGACGTCCTGATGGAACAGCACGAACTGGATGCGCGCCTGCCACACACCGCCGACCTGTCCACCCAGCACAGCGGCATGGGCCGCGAACTGTTCAGCTTGTTCCGGCAGGCGGCAGCTACCGCCGACCTCGGCGCGGGCGTGCTGTGAACGATCACGCCTCACCTGTGGGAGCGACTTCAGTCGCGATAGCTTTGCCTGTAATGACACCGATGCATCGCGACTGAAGTCGCTCCCACAAAAGATTTCGCGCACGACCGGAACTTCTTGGCTGCGCTCCCACAAAATCACACTCAGCGAGTGACCTCATGAGCGGCATCGAACTCAAGCAGCAACAGATCGAAACCACGATGCGGCTGGCGCCGGTGATACCGGTAGTGGTGATCGACGACGTACGCGCCGCGGTGCCGATGGCCCGTGCACTGGTGGCGGGCGGCACTCCGGCGATCGAAGTCACCTTGCGCACTTCCGCCGCGCTGGAGGCAATCCGTGCGATCGCCGCCGAGGTGGAAGGCGCGATGATCGGGGTCGGCACCGTGCTCAGCGCACGCGACCTGAAGGCTGCGCAACAAGCCGGCGCGCGCTTCGCGGTATCGCCCGGCGTGTCGCCGCACCTGCTCGATGCCGCCGACGACAGCGAACTGCCACTGCTGCCCGGTGCCGCCACCGCCAGCGAAGTGATGGCCATGCTCGAGCGCGGCTATCGCCACCTGAAATTCTTTCCGGCGGTACCGGCCGGCGGCCACAAGCTGCTCGGCGCATGGGCCAGCCCGTTGCCGCAGGTCCGCTTCTGTCCCACCGGCGGCATCAGCCTCGCCAGCGCACCGGATTTCCTCGCCCTGCCGAATGTGATCTGCGTGGGCGGCTCATGGCTGACCCCGGCCAACCTGCTCGCCAGCGGCGACTGGCCCGCGATCGAACTGCTGGCGCGCGAAGCGGCCGGCCTGCGCAAGCCCGGATAACCCTGCCACTGCTGGTAGGAGCCCGCATCGCGGGCGATGCTCTTTCTGTACAACGTGACGAAGAGCATCGCCCGCGAGCGGGCTCCTACAGCAGCCGCGACTCCGCCTCCAATCGCGCCATCACCGCCTCGGTGACGCGGGCGCAGCGCTGGCCCATGAACGGGAACGCCTCGCCCATGGTGGCGGCCAGAGTGCCATGCAACGAAGTGCGCAACAGGCGGCGCGCGCGATGCAGGCGGGTCTTCACCGTCTCCGGCTTGATCGCAAGCAAGGTGGCGGTTTCCTCGACCGTGCATTCCTCGATCTCGCGCATCACGTAGACGGTGCGGAATGCCTCCGGCAATTCGTCGATGGCGTGTTCGAGCAGATGGCGAATCTGGGCGCGGGCAGCGGACACGGCTGGATCCTCATTGCCGAATTTCGAGGGAAACTGGATGACGTGATGCGTATCGTCCGGTGCCGCATCGATCTGCTCCAGCCCCACCATGGTATGGCGCTTGCGCAGCCGCCCGCGTGCTTCGTTCAGCACGATGCTGGTCAGCCAGGTCAGCAGGGTCGAATCGCCGCGGAACGTGTCCAGCTTGTCGTAGGCACGCATGTACGATTCCTGCAGCACATCTTCCGCTTCCGCATCCTCGCCGACCACGCTGCGTGCGATACGGAACAGCCGCTGATTGCAGCGCTGCATGATGTGCCGGAACGCTTCGCGCTGGCCACCGCGGACCAGCGCCACCAGAGCGTTGTCGTCCAGCGCGGCGTAATCGACGGGTACCAGTCGGACGGGCGATGTCATGGTTCTCTCCTTTTACACCTGATCGGATGCAGCGGCATCGCCTGAGGTTCCCGGCTCATCCCGCCAACTGCGCCAGGATCTCGCGGCGCTGCGGCTCCTGCGCGAACTGCCCCAGCAGGCGCCGGGTCAGCATCGACACCCCGTGCAAGCGCACCCCACGCGACGACAGGCATTCGTGGCTGGCCTGCACGATCACCGCCACGCCATGAGGCTGCAGCACGTGCGCCAGCGTGTCGGCGATCTCGGCGGTCAGCCGCTCCTGAATCTGCAGGCGCCGGCCGCAGGCCTCCACCAGCCGCGCCAGCTTGGAAATGCCGACCACCCGCCGGTTGGGCAGATAGGCGATGTGCACCACCCCGCGGATCGCCGCCATGTGGTGTTCGCAGGTCGACTGCAGCGGGATATCCCGCAAGACCACCAGATCGTCGTAACCGCCGACTTCCTCGAACGTGCGGCTGAGCAGGCTGGCCGGATCCTGCCGATAGCCGGAAAACCATTCCTCATAGGCACGTACCACCCGCGCCGGCGTGGCCAGCAAGCCTTCGCGCGACGGCTCGTCGCCGGCCCAGCGGATCAGTGTGCGCACCGCCGCTTCCGCCTCGGCCCGCGACGGGCGCGCGGCTTCGGGGGCGACGGAAGCTGCCGTGGCAACGGCGGCGGACATGACCTGGTCGGATTCGAGCATGGCTGCGGGTTCGCTAGTGAGCGACACCGATCCGATGCAGCGGCCAGCGGCGAGGTTCCCGGCGGCGGCTCACAGAAGCCGGAACCTGCCCGCCGCTACCGCATCCCATGGACGCAGGCGAGGGCACCGGCCGGTTCGACCGCGACCCTCGCCGCATCCGTTCGTCCACTTCAAGGAGACAACACTCATGAACAAGCCACTGCTCGCTCTCGCCCTCGCTTTCGGCATCGCTTCCGTTGCCAGCGTGCAGGCCCAGACCCCGGCAGCCAGCCCCGCCCCGGCCATCAACGACGCGCAGATCGCCCACATCGCCTATACCGCCGGCGAGATCGACATCACCGCCGCCAAGCAGGCGCTGGAGAAATCCAGCAACAAAGACGTGCGCGCGTTCGCCGAGGAGATGGCGCGCGATCATGCCGCGGTCAACGTGCAGGCACTGGCGCTGGTGAAAAAGCTGGGCGTGACGCCACAGGACAATCCGACCAGTCAGTCGCTGTCGAAGCATGCCGCCGCCGAAATCAAGAAGCTGGCCGCACTCAAGGGGAACGCGTTCGACAAGGCCTACGTCGACAACGAGGTGGCGTATCACCAGGCCGTCAATGGCGCGCTGAGCGATACGTTGATCCCGTCGGCGCAGAACGCGGAACTGAAGTCGCTGCTGGAGACCGGCCTCAAGCTGTTCCAGTCGCACCAGATGCATGCAGAGCATCTCGCGCAGAACCTGAAGTAAGGAGCACCCGATGCTCCGCACGATGATTCTTCTCGCTGGCTTACTGGCGTTGACCGGTGGTATCGCGCCGGCCAGCGCCGCCAGCACGGCGAAGCAGCCTGCGGCGGCGCAGGCCCATCGCGTGCACAGGATCGTGATCGACAAGATGCAGTACGGCCCCATGCCGACCGACGTACGCGCCGGCGACATCATCGAATGGACCAATAAAGACATCCTCGAACACAGCGCCACCGCACGCGACGGCCACTTCGACGTCGACCTGAAACCGGGTGCCAGCGGGCGTGTCACCGCCACCACCGGCATGCTCGCGTTCTTCTGCAAATTCCACCCCACCATGACCGCCACGCTGGTGGTCAAGTAAACCGGCGAGGACTCCAAAGCCCGCTTCGGGGGTTGCGGCGTCGCGTATTTGCACGCGACGCCGCAACGCCGACCCATTTGGTCTATCCAATCTGACGTCCGGCTGTGGCTCGATCAATTCCCGACGACAGCATCCTTAACCGGCTTCACATAGGTGTTGAACAACTCAACAATCCGCTGGTATTCGTCGTGCCACGAATCCGCATGCATGAAGCCATGCCGCTCCACCGGATACAGCGACATCCAGAAGTTCTGCTTGTGCAGTTCGATGAGGCGCTGGTACAGGCGGATCGAGTCACTGGCCATCACGTTGTCGTCGACCACGCCGTGCTCGATCAGCAGCGGATCCTGCAGTTGATCGGCGTACTCGATGGGCATCTGGTGCCTGCGGCATGATGCCCATTCGCGCATACTACGGCGACATCACAGGGGATGATCAACAATGAAAAGCATGCGCTGGTTGCTCGTGTTGTTGCTGGCCTGGACGTTGCCGGCGTGGGCTGACAACACGCGTCAACAGACTTTTGTGGTTGGCGCGGATGTAAATGCGCAGGGTGAAGTGACGCAGACGCAAGTCGATGCCGGCGTCGCCAAACCGATTGCTGCCGTACTTGATCTTGCACTCAAACACTGGCGTTTCGTACCGGCGCAGCGGGACGGAAAGCCGTTGCCCGTGCACACCTTCATCGAGGTGAAGTTCGAAGCAATAGCCGATGCTTCCGGCAAATACGTGCTGACCATCAAATACGTCAGTCAGGGGCCGAAGTGGGACAAGAAATTCATCCCACGTTACCCTCCTGACGCAATACGTGAGCGCGCGGAAGGCAATGTCGCGATCATCGGTGAACTGCAGACTGATGGAAAACTGACCATCACCGATTCGCAAACGTCTGTTGGAGGGCGCGCAGGCAGGCTTCTTGTCCAAGCCGCCAAGGACAGCCTATTGCAGGATTCCTATATCCCCGAGCAGATGGATGGCATGCCGGTGCCTGCACGACTGCGCGTTATTATAAATTTCAATCTGAATCGAGTAGCCGCTTCTTTCCCCGAAAGAAGCGGAAGGAGAGTTGCTTCCAAAGGCTTTTGCGGCGCCGCCAAGCAAGGTTCCAGCGAGAGAGACCTATTCAAAGAAATGAGTGAAACGGATCGGAATTTCATGGAAAAAACGGGCTTCGATGTGGGTGCAGAGGCGGACCGAAGCTGGCACTCCGGAATTTCAAGTGTGCTGCAGCCGCGCATGGTCAATCCCGTAAGGATGCAACTTTGATCGCTCGGAAAAGGCCGAGTGAACCAGCCACCGTCATCAGCTCGCATTGAACCGTGCCACGCCGTGCCGACGTAATTCGGTCAGCCGCACCAATGTTTGGTAGCGGGGAGGGTGCCGCCGCTGCACTCGCTGCGCCGGCGCGCTACCCTGCGGAACCCGACCCATTGCGGAGTTGCCCCATGCGTCTTGCCTTCGTTGTCGCCGTCACGTTGTTTGCCGCGGGCGTCGCCTGTGCCGCACAACTGCCGCCCGTCGAACCGCACAAGCCGACGCACGGCGACGTGTCGCTGATCGCCGGCACCGCGCCGCTGCCGCCGCCGACACCGCAACACGCCGACGCCAGTGTGATCCATGGCGTTACCGTGAAAGATCCGTACCGCTGGCTGGAAAACCCGGACGACCCGACCGTGCAGCAGTGGATCAAGGCGCAGAACGCCTATACCGAGGCCGAACTGGCCGCCATGCCGCAGGGCAAGGCGCTCACCGCGCGCGTGCAACAACTGTCGATCACCTCGACCACGCGCTCTGGCCCGATGCTGGCCGGCGGCACGCTGTTCTACATGCAGCAGACGCCGCCGCAGCCACAACCGGTACTGATCGCACAGGCCTGGCCGAACGGCGCGGCGAAGACCCTGGTCGATCCGAACGCCGGCCATGGCAGCACCGCGATCGTCGCCTACTGGCCGTCCCCGGGAGGACGTTACCTTGCCTACGGCACCGCCGAAGGTGGCAGCGAACTGACCACCATCCACGTGCTCGACGTCAACAGCGGCAAGACGCTCAGCGACACGCTGCCCTGGGCCGGCGGCGGCACCACGCCGCAGGGCGTGGCCTGGGACGCCGACGAGAAAGGCTTCAGCTATGTGCGCCTCACGCCACCGGCCGCTGGCAAGCCGGTGGAGCAGTTCAATGCCACGCTGGTGCATCACACCCTGGGCCAGGCTACCACCGCGGATATCGTGGTGTTCGGCGAGAACTATTCGAAGGTTGCCGAATACGTGCTGGTGAATGCACCGGGCACGGCGCAGGCTGCGGTGCTTGCGTACGACGGCGACGGCGGCCCGGCCGAGGTGTTTCTGCGTCGCGGCAACACGTTCCAGCGCGTGCTCGATCACGCTGCGAACGTGCGCACGGCCGCGTGGGTGTCTGGACGTCTATATGTCGCGTCGTTCCAGGACGCGCCGCGCGGCAAGATCGTGGCGGTCGACGCGGAGGGCAAGCCGGCGACGATGCTGGCTCAACGCGATGGTGCGATCCAGCAGATCGCTCCGCTTGGCAACGGTTTTCTGGTGGTTCGCAGCTGGGGCTCGGACTGGTGGGTCGAGCAGTACGACGCCAAGGCCCAGTTCGTGCGCAAGCTGCCGTTGCCGGCGCACGGGATCGACGTGGGCGAGATCGCTTCCGAATCCGGCCAGGACAAGGCGCTGATCAGCTACAGCGGCTGGACCACGCCGGAGCGCTGGGTGGAATACGACGGCCACAGCGGCACACTGAAAACCGTGTTCGAGGTGAAGCCGGCGGTCGATTATTCCAAGGTGACCGTGCAGCGCATCGACGGCACGTCGAAGGACGGCACCAGGATTCCGGTGACCGTGCTGTCGATGGCTGGCACCAAACCGAATGGCCCGCGCCCGACCATCTTGTACAGCTACGGCGGTTTCGATATCCCGATCAAGCCCGGCTTCATCGGCCCGAATCTCGCATGGCTGGAGCGTGGCGGTGTACTCGCGTACGCGAACATCCGCGGCGGCAATGAGAACGGCCAGGTTTGGCACGCGCAAGGGCAGCAGTTGCACAAACAGAACGTGTTCGATGACTTCCACGCCGCCGCGTTGGCCTTGTTCGACACGCACTGGACCGACCGCGCCCACCTGGGCATTCTCGGCGGCAGCAACGGCGGCCTGCTGATGGGCACGCAGATCGTGCAGCATCCCGGCGACTACCGAGCGGTAATGGCGAAGGTCGGCATCCACGACATGCTGCGCCATGAGACCGCGTTCGCGAACGGCCCGTACAACGTCAGCGAATACGGCACGATCAGCGACCCGGCACAGTTCAAGGCCACCCTGGCGTATTCGCCGCTGCAGAACGTGCAGCTGCACACCGCCTATCCGGCCGTGCTGATGACCACCGGCGCGAACGATCCGCGGGTGGCGCCGTGGCAGTCGCGCAAATTCACCGCCGCACTTCAGAAGGCCACCTCATCGGCCCAGCCGATCATGCTGCTGACCCGCACGAACGCCGGCCACGGCATCGGCGCTCCTTTCAGTCAGCGCGTCGGCGATACCGCGATCGGGCTGACGTTCTTCGCGCATGAGCTGGGCCTGGATGGCAAGCCTTGAGCGCGGTGACGGCGTAGGGGCTACCTCACCCGCCATCGCTGCGGCATGATGGCCACCACTCGCGTGGTGCGGGGCGCCGGCGTTAACGGGGAGAAAAATGGCGATGAAAGGCATCATGTGTTGTGCCTGCGTCATGCTGCTGGCTTGTGTATTGCAAGCACGAGCAGCCGACAGCCAGGAACAGACCTACGTCCTCAGCGCCGAGGTAAGCGCGCTGGGTGAAGTGACAAAGACGCAGGCCGAGCCTGGAGTTACCAAACCGATCGCCGCCGTGCTGGACCTGGCGCTCAGGCATTGGCGATTTGTGCCCGCGCAAAAGGATGGAAGAGCCGTTCCCGCACAAACCTTCATCACGGCGACACTGGAGTCGGTATCCGATACCGGTGGCAAATACACACTGACGGTCAGGTACATCAGCCACGGCCCCAAGTGGGAGCACACCAACTTTCCGCGTTATTCTCCAGAGGCCTTGCAGATCCACGCACAAGGCAGCGTCGAGGCTACTGCTGAACTTCAGGCGGATGGCAAGTTGATCGTCAAGGATTCCCGCACTTCCGCCACAGGTCGTGGTGGCAGGTTGCTGGTCCAAGGTGTCGACGATGCACTTCTGCACGATCGGTATACCCCGGAAACGCTGGACGGAAAGCCGGTCCCCGCGCATCTGCGCACCCGCGTCGTGTTCCATCTGGACGAGCACAACGCGGTCACGACGACCCACTGCAAAGGGCCTCCCGACAGCATACCGATCTGGTGCACCGAAAGCCGCACCGACAATACCCCTCCGACAGACGCAGATCGCGATTTTCTGGAGCAAACGGGTTTTGTCGTAGGTGTCGAAGCCAACCGGGCCTGGCGCCCGGGAATTTCGAGCGTGTTGCAGCCGAGCGTGATCAATCCGATAACCATGCATCTCTGATCCATCGGGGCGGTTTGATCAAGTCGACACGCTGGCATGAACGCTGGCCAAGGCATCGGTGTGTCGTTCAGTCAGCGCGCCGGTTACCCCGCGCGCCGTCATTGCGGCATGATAGTGGCTCGCGCGACGCGGGCGCCGGCATTTACTGGGGGAGGGATCACGATGAAAAACATCATGCTCTGTGCGGCCATGCTTCTACTGGCCTGTTCCTTGACGGTGCGGGCTGCCGAGAAGCGCGAACAGACCTACAAGGTTGGTGCCGACGTAGATGCTCAAGGGCACATCACTGCTACTCAGGTCGATCCGGACGTACCGGCATCGATTGCCGCGGTGCTGTCTGCCGCGGTGAAACAGTGGCAATTCACGCCAGCCAAGCTCAATGGCAGGCCGGTGCCGGCGCATACGTTCATCAGCGCCAAATTGCAGGCCTTGCCGAACGCGCAAGGCCAATACGATCTGCGCATCAGCTTTATGGGCAACGGCCCCAAGATCGATTCGAAGAGCGTGCCACCACAATATCCAAGGGATGCCATCCGGGCGGGACAATCGGCATTCACCATACTTGAAGCGACCGTCCATCCTGACGGCAGCCTCACTGATATGAACGTGAGCAGCAAGTTTGCGGACTGGCCTCTGCCTCTCTATTTCAGGACCGCCGTGCTTGCCGCCGCGAAACGGTGGCATGCCATACCCGAGCAAGTCGATGGCCAACCGGTGGCAACTCGCATGCATATACCAGTGAACTTCACTGTCGACTCTCCTCGCTTCACTGCAAAGCAGATCAGAATGCTGCGCGAGGCCGACCGCGAGGAGGCCGCCCAACCCGCCATCCCGCTGCCGTCGGAACAGGAGGTTGCACTGGACAGTCCGCTGCAACCCAGCGTCGTCGCCACCGTCACCAACGCCCCCTGACCCGCCGAGTACCGCATGCCCCTGCCCGCCATCGAACACGAAACCGCAGCCAACCCGCGTTACAGCATCCTCTGGCTGCATGGCCTGGGCGCCGACGGCAACGATTTCGCGCCCATCGTGCCGGAGCTGGTCGATCCTGCGTGGCCACCGCTGCGTTTCGTGTTTCCGCATGCGCCGGTACGGCCGGTGACGATCAACAACGGTCTGTCGATGCGCGCGTGGTACGACATCGCCGCGTTCGATCTCAACGCGCGACAGGACGAGGTGGGCATGCGTGCGTCGATCGGCGAGGTGGAGACCTTGATCGCCCGCGAGCGCAGCCGGGGCGTGCCCAGCGAGCACATCGTGCTGGCCGGCTTCTCCCAGGGCGGGGCGATCGCGCTGGCCGCCGGTCTGCGTCATCCGGAAAAGCTGGGCGGCATCATCGCGCTGTCGACCTACCTGCCGCTGCACGCAACGCTCGCGGGCGAACGCCACGCGGCGAACGCGACGTTGCCGATCTTCTGGGGTCACGGCACGCTCGATCCGGTGGTGATCCTGCAGCGCGGCACCGACTCGCGCGATCTGCTGCAATCACTGGGTTACACGGTGGATTGGCATATCTATCCGATGGCCCACGCGGTCTGCGCCGAAGAAATTGACGACCTGCGTCGCTGGCTCGGCCAGCGGCTGGCATAAGCGGCGTCCGCATACGGCATACTGGCCCGCATGCGCGAACTGAAGCCCAGCCGCGGCCCGCGCGGCCGCATCGAACACAGCCCGCTGCCGGACTTCTGCGAGCTGCCGGCGTTGTTCGCGCTGCTCGTGGTGGGCGCATTGACCGTAACCGTGATGTGGCTGGCAGGCGACGACCCGCGCGACTGGTCTGCCTATAGCGTCAGCATGCTGTTCGTAACCTTGCTGGGCATGGTGATCGCGGTGACGCTGTGCGCGCTGCGGCCGTGGTTGCAGCGTTTGCCGAAACACCTGCCGTATGTCGGCGTATGGTTGCTGATCCTGCTGCTTGTGCTGGTCGCCAGCATCGTGGCGCACTGGTTCGATGGCGCGTTGCAGATGCATCTGGTGCGCAGCAGCCTGCCCGTGTTCGTGCGCGACAACGTGCTGATCGCCACCTTGCTCGGTGCCGCGCTGCTGCGCTATTTCTACGTGCTGGCGCAGTGGCAGGCGCGGCTGGCGGCGGTGACGCGCGCGCAGGTCGAGGCGCTGCAGGCGCGCATCCGCCCGCACTTCCTGTTCAACAGCATGAATACGGTGGCGGCGCTGATCCGCGTCGATCCGGCTGCGGCCGAGCGCACGGTGGAAGATCTGTCCGAACTGTTCCGTGCCGCGCTGGGCCAACACGATACCGACGACGGCACCTTGGGCGAGGAGCTGGCGCTGATCGATCGTTATCTGGCGATCGAACAACTGCGCCTCGGCGCGCGCCTGCGTGTGCAGCGTGAGCTGGATGACCTTCCCGCCGACTTTCCGCTGCCGCGCCTGCTGCTGCAGCCGCTGGTGGAGAACGCGGTACGCCATGGCATCCAGCCGCTGCGCGAAGGCGGAGAGGTGGTCCTTCGCGGACATCGCGGCGGCGGCGGCATCCGCATCGAGATCAGCAATCCGCTGCCTGACACGCCCGCCGAACCCGGCAACGGCCATGGCCTGGACAGCGTGCGCCAGCGCATCGTCTACCGCTATGGCCCGTTGGCGAAAGCGCAGGCCGGACCGCAGGGCAACCGCTTCGTGGTGCTGCTGTACCTGCCGAGGCCCGCACGGTGATGCGCGTGCTGATCGTCGACGATGAACCGCTGGCACGCGCCCGCCTGGCCGCGCTGCTCGGCGAGTGTGACGGCGTGGAGATCGTCGGCAGTGTCGGCGACGGCGAAACCGCGCTCGGTTCGCTTGGTGAACTGCAGCCCGATATCCTGCTGCTGGACATCAACATGCCAGGTCTCAGCGGCACCGCGCTGGCGCAACGATTGTCAGGACGCACACGGGCTCAGGTGATCTTCTGCACCGCCTACGAAGCACACGCGCTTCAGGCCTTCGAACTGGGCGCGGTCGATTACCTGCTCAAACCGGTGCGGCTGGAACGGCTGCGCGATGCGCTGCAACGCGCACAACGACGCCTCGCCGATCAGCCGCGCGAGCCTACCGCCTATCTGCGCGGCCGGATGCGCGGCGAACAAATCCGCATCGCACTCAATGAAGTGATCTGCCTGCTCGCCGATGAAAAATACGTCGTGGTGAAGCACCGCCGCGGCGAACTGCTGATCGAGGAATCGCTGCGCCAGCTGGAAGAAGCCTATCCGGATCAACTGATACGCCTGCACCGCAATTGTCTGGTGCCTCCGCCACGCCTGCTCGGCATCAAGACCCTCGCCGACGGCCGCGTGCTGGCGCGCCTCGACGGCACCGAAATCAACCCCGAGATCAGCCGGCGAAATTTGCCGGTGGTGAGGAAATTGTTGCGGCTGGGGTGAATAGGTACGGGCTATTGCACCTGAGCGACTCTGCCCTTTGGGTGGTAGGCTTCTGAATTGAATTCGCGAACGTTGAATTTGAGCGCCAATGGAGACCGCATGAGTACCGCCAAGGAAATACTCGGCACTTACTTGCATGTGTGTGATGGCGGTAAAACCGATGCGATATCCGTTTCGGACTCATTCTGGGAAGAACTGGCGGGCGGTGCCTATCCACAACTTGACCAAGGCAGGCTCATGTCCGCCTTTACATTCTCCGAGCCGTGGTCTACGTGGGAGCGTCACCCCGCCGGCGAGGAGCTGGTCATGTTGCTTTCGGGCACCGCAACTATCGTGCTTGAGGATTCTGGCCAAGAGCGCGCTGTTCAGTTGAGCGATCCCGGTTCTTACGTCCTGGTGCCACAAAATGTCTGGCACACGGCCAGGACCACGGTTCCAACCACGATGCTATTCCTCACGCCAGGCGCCGGTACCGAGCATCGGCCGATTGGGGCCTGACAAGCTATTCAAGGCGAAGCCGCTTCGCGGCCCTGCTTATTTCACGCGTTAGGCGGAAAGAGGAGAACGCAGCCATGAAAGCATCTGTCTTCGTCGGTACCAGCCTCGACGGCTTCATGGCCAGAACCAACGGTGAGCTGGATTTTCTGCCGCCGGGAGGTGGCGAACCTCACGGCTACGATGAGTTCATGGCCACGGTCGATGCGCTGGTCATCGGCCGCCATAATTTCGATACGGTTCTCGCCTTTGATCCGTGGCCCTACGGCAAGAAGCCCGTGTTCGTGCTCAGCACACACGCGTTGCCTCCGCCCCCGCATGGGGCCGTTGTGGAGCACCTGTCGGGAGCACCGGCCGAGATTGTTTCGCTGCTCGCCACTCGTGGCATCGAGCATATCTATGTAGACGGAGGGATCACCATTCAGCAGTTCCTGCAGGCCGGCCTGATCCAACGCATCGTTGTCACGCGCGTTCCCGTACTTATCGGCGCCGGGATTCCGCTTTTCGGCCCCTTGCAGAACGACATCATCCTCAGACACATTCGGACGCAGCAATACGCCAGCGGCCTCGTCCAGAGCGAGTATGCAGTTGTCGTCTGACGACTCCGTTTCGCAGCACGGCTCAATCCAGGCCTCACGCTAACGTCCGCGAGTGCATACGCAGTGGGCGGATTTTGAGCCAGGTCAAGAGCCCCTCACCCCAACCCTCTCCCCCAGTAAAGCCGGGGGAGAGGAGGCGAAACAGCAGGCGTGAGCAGGCACGATCTTTCAGCTCTCCAGCTCTCGCAACCGCGCAGCGGTCGCGCACCGAGTGCGGGCCAGGATGGCCCGCTGCTCTACCGGGGCCCCTGTGCGGCGGTGAGGCGGGGTCGACAGGCCGCGAAGCGGGCATCGGCAGGGATGTCGATGCCTTTTCGTCCGGACAGGAGTCCGGTCGAAAAGCCCGGCTCCGGCTCACGGACTTGCCGCCCAGGGATGGGCGGCAAGCGCCAAGCGGCGGTGGCCTTTCTCTTTGGTTACTTTCCCTTTGGCCACGCAAAGAGAAAGCAACTCGGCTGCCGAAGGCAGACGAAAGCCCCTGCCTCTCGATCAGTAACGAAGCGACAAAAGCATTGCGACTGAAGTCGCTCCCACAAAAAAGCATCCGAAGTGCAGCGCCACCCTACTCCTTCTTGATGGCATGCCCACCGAACTCGTTGCGCATCGAGGACAGCAGCTTGTCGGCGAACGAATCGTCGTCGCGCGAGCGGAAGCGCTCCATCAGCGACAAGGTGATCACCGGTGCGGGTACGTTGAGTTCGAGCGCGGCGTCGACGGTCCAGCGGCCTTCACCGGAGTCGACGACGTAGGGCGCAATGCCATCCATGTTCGGGTTCTTGCCGAGTGCGTCGGTGGTGAGGTCGAGCAGCCATGAACGCACCACGCTGCCGTAGCGCCAGATCTCGCCGACCTGATGCAGGTCGAGGCCGAAATCCTGCTTGTGCTTGAGGATGGAAAAGCCCTCGGCATAAGCCTGCATCATGCCGTATTCGATGCCGTTGTGAACCATCTTGGTGTAGTGGCCGGAGCCGACTGGGCCGACCCGGCCCCAGCCTTGGTCCTTCGCTGGGGCCAGCGTCTCGAAGATCGGCCGCAGCGCCTCGACGGCTTTCTCGTCGCCGCCGATCATCATGCTGTATCCCTCCTTCAGGCCCCATATGCCACCGCTGGTGCCGCAATCGACGTAGCCCAGGCCGTGATCGGCATACAGCTGTGCGCGGCGCAAGGTGTCTTTGTAGTTCGAGTTGCCGCCGTCGATCACGGTGTCGCCCTTGTTCAGCAGCGGCAGCAGCGCGTTGACCGTGTCGTCGGTGATCTTGCCGGCCGGCACCATCAGCCATACCACGCGCGGGGTGGACAGCCCGGCGACCAGTGCTTCCAGCGATGTCGCCGGCGCAATGCCGTCGGCTTCAGCCGCCTTGCGCGCATCGGCGTTCGGGTCGAAGCCGCTGATCTTGTGGCCGCCTTTGACCAGACGTTCTGCCATGTTGGCGCCCATGCGCCCCAGACCGATCATGCCGAGTTCCATAGTTGTCCTTGAGCTGAGAGAGTGCTGATGTGAAATGTGGAATTGTAGGTGCGCCACCGATTAAGCAAGCGTGACAGGTGTGATGGCCGTCAGTTCCTCAACGCTCCAGCCAACGGCGCAACCGTGCGCGAATACGCGGGGTGAGTCGCGTGCGATTGTAGGCATCGGCGGCGCAGCGGATCGCCTCGGCTTGCGTGGGATACGCGTGGATCACCCGCGACAGGGTGCGCAGACCGATACCGGCCACCATCGCCAGAGTGATCTCGTTGATCATGTCACCGGCATGGCGCGCCACGATGGTGGCGCCCAGGATCTGGTCGGTGCGTTCCCTGACGTGGACTTTCACGAAGCCGCCATCCTCGCTGTCGGTCACCGCGCGATCGATCTCGTGCATCGGGATGGTGAAGGTCTTCACCGGAATACCTTGCTGATTGGCCTCGCGTACGTACAGGCCGACGTGGGCGATCTCGGGATCGGTATAGGTGCACCAGGGGATGACCAGGTCGCTCATTCGCTCGCGGCCGCGGAACAACGCGTTCTGCACCGCGATGCGCGCCGAGGCGGTGGCCGTGTCGGTGTACTGGTGCTCCAGGCAGATGTCGCCGGCGGCATAGATGCGCGGATTGCTGGTGCACAGGAAATCGTCGACGCGGACGCCGTCGCCAGCCGCGTAGTCGACGCCAGCCGCTTCCAGATTCAGTCCCTCGACATTGGGCACGCGACCGGTACCGGCCAGGATCGCATCGACGGCGATCGTGTTGTGGTAGTCGTCACTGAGCAGGTCAACCAGCTTCTCCCCGTTCTCCACGCGCACCGCGACGGCCTGCGTGTTCAGCCGCACCTCGATACCGTCACGGGCGAACGCATCGGAGAGGATCTGCGCCGCGTCGCGCTCTTCCCGATCGAGAAACAGCGGCATGTCCTGCACGATGGTGACTCGTGCCCCGAGTCGACTGAACGCCTGGGCCAGTTCGCAGCCGAGCGGGCCGCCACCGATCACCAGCAGGCGAGGCGGCAGCTCGGTGAGGTTGAATACATTGGCGTTGGTCAGAAAGCCGGCTTCCCGCAGGCCGGGAATCGACGGAATATGCGGACGCGCGCCCGTCGCGATAAGAGCCTTCCGGAAGCGCAGCTCGTCCCCGTTGACCTTCAAGGTATCGGCCCCGGAAAACTGTACATTGCCGAAGAACACGTCGACCCCGGCCGCTACCAGATTGCGCACCGAATCGCCTCCGCTGATATGGCTGCGGAGGCGTCTGACGCGTTCCATCGCGGCGGAAAAATCGACCCGGATATCGTCCGGGACCTGCACGCCGTAGCGGTTCGCATCGCGCATTTCGGCATACAGCCGAGAGGTGCGGATTATCGCCTTCGACGGTAAGCATCCCGTATTCAGGCAGGTGCCGCCAAGCAGATGGCGCTCGACCAGTGCCACCTTGGCGCCGAGCGCCGCGGCGGTCTGCGCGGCAGCAAGACCGGCGGAGCCGCCGCCGACGATCACCAGCTGATAGCAGCTCGCGGGCGTGGGATTGCTCCACTCGACGGGATGTACGTTGGCCGCGCGCTCGCGCTCATACGCATCCTGCGGCGTGCGTGGCGAAGCATCGATGGGCGGCGACATCAGCCTGCTCCAGCGGGAATGGAATCCCGAAGCCAACCGTCGCGAAATCCCGCGCAACCCAGGCCACTGCGGATATACGGGCAGGCACGCATCAGCTGCCAGAGCAGTCCGCTCCGATGATTCTCTATCATCAGCAGCACGATGCCCTGGTCGAGGCCGTAGTGCCCCGCGGAAAACCATGCACGCCCGTCGGCATCGGCCAGTGAGGGGTTGAAGCTGCTGGCGAATCGTTCCGCGGTCAGCATTTCCGGGTAGCGCGTCATCATGTTGCGCACGTCACTCAGAACGATCTCCGGCGCGAACGGCAACGAGGCCAGCACGGACGGCGCCGACAACGTGCCGTCGTCCGGCCCGTACGGCACGCCACGGGCGGCATAACCGAACAGGCGCCGCTTTTCGTTAGACACATCGGGCAGCTCATCGCTGGGACCGTCGCAGGCAGTCAGCCCCCAGCAGTCGATCTCGTAGCCGGCGAATCCGTGCGGGTTGCGCTGTGCGTACTCGCGCTGAATCAGCACGGCGCGTCGGCTGTTTTCGAAATAGTCCGAGCGCTTCTCGCACATGAAATCGTCGCGGATGCCGCGAAAGTCTATCCACGCGTGCGAGAACTGATGCACGAACAGCGGACCGGCATAGAGATAATCGTGGTCGTACAGGTTTTCCCACTGGTAGGTGGCTGTCCACGCCTTGTAGCAATCGCCATGGATCGGATGGGTAGGTGAGCCCATGGCCAATGCGTACAGCAGGATCGCTTCGCTGTAGCCCTCCCAGCCGTAATGCAGGAATCCGCACTCGGGCTTCCAGCCTTGCCGGATGGTATCGCCCTCATTCTGCGCCCAGCGCCAGTCGATGCGTCGATAGAGGAAATCGGCCAATTCGCGCAGCTCGGCCTCATCCGGCGTATCTGCCGTGAAATACGCACTCGCGGTGAGCACGCCGGCGATCAACAGCGCCGTGTCGATCATCGACAGCTCCGACTGCCAGACGCGGGCACCGGTGTGGATATCGAGGAAGTGGTAGTAGAAGCCCGCGAAGCCGGTCGCCGTGGGGCTGCCGCTTTGGTCGCTGTCACGGAAGAAACGCAGCGCAGCGAGGCTGCGCCGCACCGCATCCTCACGTTCCATCCAACCCCGCTCCACCGCCACCGGATACGACGTCAGCGCGAAGCCGACCACCGCGATGCTGACGGGCGAATTGTCACGAGACGTATCGGCCACGAGGCCGTTGCGCGGATTCATGTTCTGCACGAAATAATCGAAGGCGGCACGCTCCAGCCGATCGAGCAAGGCGTCGTCCGTGAGAGCGCAAAGCTGGGACATCCGGGACTCCACGCCGGCTCAGGCTGCGGCAGTCGGTGACAGCTCGCCGCGCGGCGCGTCATGCCAGCGGTGTGGCGGCCGGCGTGCCAAAGCAGAATTGAAGGGCGCGTACTGGTCGCTTCGGTCATTCATCGCACCATCCTACTCTGCCGCAGGGTGAAGCCCAGGTCGATGCCTTGACGTGACGGATGCCGATAGAGGCGCATGCTACCGGTTCAGCGCTAACCAACGGGACGCCCATGCCATCCGCTTCTTCCCGCACCATCGACGCACGCCAGCACGCTCTTCTCTCGAACGGCAGTTACAGCGTGATGCTGGGCAGCAGCGGCTCCGGCTACAGCCAATGGCACGATCTGGCGGTGACGCGCTGGCGCGAGGACCCCACCGGCGACGGCTGGGGCAGCTACCTGCTGCTGCGCGATGAGGACAGCGGCGCGGCGTGGTCGGCGTCGCTGCAACCGTATGGCCATCGCACGCCGGACGATGCGGTGTCGTTCGGCGCCGGCTGCGCCAGCTTCAGCCGCCGGCATCACAGCTTGCACAGCGTGCTGGACGTGGCGGTGGCCAGCGACGCCGACATCGAACTGCGTCGGCTCACCTTGAGCAATCACGGCGACCGCACGCGCACGTTGTCGCTGACGTCGTATGCCGAACTGGTACTCGGTCCGATCGGCGCCGACAACGCGCATCCGGCGTTCTCCAAGATGTTCGTGCAGACCGAATGGGATGCCACGCATGGCGTGTTGCTGGCCACCCGGCGCCGGCGCGCGGGCGGCGAATCCGAAGTGTGGGCGGCTCAGGCGTTGCAGATCGCGGGACAACCCATCGATACGGCGCCCGAATACGAAACCGACCGGGCACGCTTTCTCGGTCGCGGCAACACGCTGCGTCAGGCACAGGCGATGCAGCCGGGCACCGCCTTGTCGAATACCAGCGGTTGCGTGCTCGATCCGATCTTCAGCCTGCGCCGACGCATCACGCTCGGACCCAACAGCAGTGTGACCATGCTGCTGTGGACGCAGCTGGCCGACTCGCGGGAGGGCGCGCTGGCACTGAGCGCACGGCTGCAAAGTGCGGACGTGGCCGAGTCGCTGTTCGCCGGTGCGGCGAAGCACGCCGAAGCCGAACAACAGCGGCTGGGCATCGGCGCCGCCCTGCTCGCACGTTTTGCGTACTGGATGAGCGCCATGGTGCGCAGCGATCCAGGCCAACGGCCGGCACCGGATGCGCTGGCGTGCGGCCGCGGTGGTCCACCCACACTGTGGACCGCCGGCATCTCGGGCGATCGCCCGATCGTGCTGTTCCGTCTCGGCGGCGACGCCGGACTGCCGCACGTGCAGGAGCTGCTATTGGCGCAGCACTATTGGCGCAGTCAGCGGCTGGCCGTCGATGTGGTGCTGCTGAATATTGCCGATGGTGCCGACAGTGCCGATGGCGACGCACTGCACAGTGTGCTCATGGCGCTGACGAGCACGCAGCAAGCTCAGCTGAAATCCGACGACCGGCTGCCCAAGGCCGAGCTGTTCGCACTGCGCGACGATGCGATCGGCGACGACTTGCGCAACGGCCTCCTGACCGTCGCACGGGTCGTGCTGGACGATGCCGCGACGGAGCCTGTTGCCGCGGAACCCGCACCGGCCGCCATCGCACCGGCGGTCATCCGCGCGAGTACGCCGGCTTCCGCGGCGGCCGCGCCCATCATCGGCGAACTGGAATTCGCCAATGGCATCGGCGGATTCACCGATGCCGGCCGCGCCTATGAAATCAACCTCGACGACAAGCGCGGCACGCCGGCGCCATGGGTGAACGTGATCGCCAATCCCGCGTTCGGCTTTCTGGTCTCGGCCGAAGGCGGCGGCTACACGTGGTCGCTGAACAGCCAGCAGAACCCGCTGACGCCGTGGCCGAACGATCCGGTCAGCGACAGTCCGCATGACGTGCTGTATCTGCGCGACGAGGATACCGGCGTGCTGTGGAGCGCCACGGCGCAGCCGATCCGGGTGGTCGGCGCGGCCTACAAGATCACCCACGGCAAGGGTTGGACGCGTTTCGAGCATGATGCAAACGGCATCGGGCTGGAGCTGATCCAGTGCGTGCCGACGACCGACTCGATCAAACTGTCCCGGCTGCGCCTGTGCAATCGCTCGACGCGCACACGCCGGCTGTCGGTCACCGGCTACGTCGAATGGGCGCTGGGCGCGAACGGCACCACGCCGGCGCCGTATGTGATCACCTCGCGCGATGAAAGCACCGGCGCCCTGCTTGCGCGCAATCCGTGGCGGCCCGATTTCGGCGATCGCGTGGCGTTCGTCGACCTGGCGGGAGCGCAGCATTCGATGAGCGGCGATCGCCGCGGATTTCTCGGTCCGCTAGGCACCGTCGCGCAGCCCGCCGCACTGCGTGACGACGCGCCGCTGTCGGGCCGGCTCGGTGCCGCGCTGGATCCTTGCGGCGCGCTTCAGACACGCATCGAGCTGCCGCCGAACACACAGATCGACGTCATCTTCATGCTCGGCGATGCGGCTGATGAATCCATCGCACGAGCCTTGATCGAAAAGTATCGTGCGGAAGATATCGACAGCGTGCTGTCCGACATCGCCACGCAATGGAACGACGTGCTCGATACGGTGCAGGTACGCACGCCGGATCGCGCGATGGACATCGTGCTCAACGACTGGCTGCTGTACCAGGTGCAGGGCTGCCGGCTGTGGGCGCGCACGGCCTACTACCAGGCCAGCGGTGCTTACGGTTTCCGCGACCAGCTGCAGGACGTGATGGCACTGTGCGTGAGCCGCCCCGATCTCGCCCGCGAGCACCTGCTGCGCGCCGCCGGCCGCCAATTTGCCGAAGGCGACGTGCAGCACTGGTGGCTGCCGCCGGGCGGCCAGGGCATCCGCACGAAAATCAGCGATGACCGGATCTGGCTCGCCTATGTCGCCATGCACTATGCCGGCGTGACCGGCGATGTCGCGGTGTTGGACGAGGTAGTGCCGTTCCTTGCCGGCCAGCCGATTCCCGAGGATGCCACCGATGCGTTCTTCCCGCCGTCCGTCTCGGACCAGCGCGTCTCGGTATACGAACACTGCGCCCGTGCGCTAGACGCCAGCCTCACCCGCGGCGCGCACGGCCTGCCGCTGATCGGCACCGGCGACTGGAACGACGGCATGAACGCGGTCGGCGAAAAAGGCCGCGGCGAAAGCAGCTGGCTAGGCTGGTTCCTGCTCGGCACGATCGACGCGTTCGCACCCTGTGCCCAGGAGCGCGGCGAGATCGAACGCGCGCAGCGATGGCGCGACTACGCCGACGATCTCCGCGCGGCGCTGGAACGTGCCTGGGATGGCCAGTGGTATCGCCGTGGCTACTATGACGACGGCACGCCGCTCGGTTCGCACGAGAACGACGAATGCCGCATCGACGCCATCGCGCAGTCGTGGAGCGTGATGGCCGGCGCCAGCGACCAGCAGCACGCGGCGCAGGCGATGGCGTCGGTTGACCGGCTGCTGGTGGATCACGCCCACCGGATCGCGCGCCTGTTCACCCCGCCGTTCGACCACAGCACGCAGAATCCCGGCTACATCAAAGGCTACCCGCCCGGCGTGCGCGAGAACGGCGGCCAGTACACGCACGGAGCGACCTGGTCGGTCTTTGCCTGGGCGAAGCTCGGCGACGGCGACCGCGCCGCCGGGCTGTTCGACCTGCTCAACCCGATCCATCACAGCGACGGCGCCGAAGCGGCGGCGCGCTACAAGGTGGAACCTTATGTGGTCAGCGCCGACGTCTATTCCGTCGCACCGCACATCGGCCGCGGTGGCTGGACCTGGTACACCGGCTCGGCTGCATGGCTTTATCGTGCCGGGCTGGAGGCGGTGCTCGGTTTCCAGCGGCATGGCGACAGCCTGCGCATCGATCCGTGTATTCCTAGGGACTGGCCCGGCTTCCAGATCGTCTATCGATATCGCGGCAGTCAACACGTGAGCCGCTACGAGATAGCCGTGGAGAACCCGGCCAAGGTTTGCCGTGGCGTGACCCGCGTTGAATTGGATGGCCAAATGCTGACCACTGATGCCGCCATCAAGTTGCTTGATGATGGCAAGAAACATCAGTTGCACATCGTTCTCGGCTGACCACTCGCTTGTTGTAGGAGCCCACTTGTGGGCGATGCTTTTCGCTCTCTCACGGAAAGAGCATCGCCCATAAGTGGGCTCCTGCAAGGGATCTCGACCGAGGCTAGTGGCGACGCGTACGCGAGGCGCCGAGTTTGCGGGTGAGCGTATTGCGCCCCACACCCAGTGCTTGCGCCGCGTTCTGCCGATGACCTTCGTTGGCCAGCAACGCGGCCTGCAGCAGTGTCTGATCGAGCGCTTCGCGGGCGCGGGCGTGGATGTCCGCCTCGCCCCCGGCCAGCGCCTCGACTGCCCACTCGCGCAATGCGTCCGTCCACTCGCCGCCGCTGGGCGCGTGTCCGCTGCCGCCCAGATCGGCGGGCAAAATTTCACTGCCCGGTGCGATCACCGCCAGTCGGCGGCACAGGTTTTCCAGCTCGCGCACGTTGCCCGGGTAGTCGCGCTGCGCGACCAGTTTCAGCGCCGCGCGCGAGAAACGCTTCGGCGGCAGCTTCAGCTCCTGGGCGGTCACGGCGAGGAAGTGTTGCGCCAACAGCGGGATGTCGCTGCGCCGCGTGCGCAGCGGCGGCAACTCGATGCGCACCACGTCGAGGCGATGCATCAGGTCGGCACGGAACTGTCCAGCGGCGACGCGCAGCGCGAGGTCTTGATGAGTAGCGGCGACGATGCGCACGTTGCAGCGGATCAGCTCGCGTCCGCCGACGCGATAGAACTCGCCCCCGGCCAGCACGCGCAGAAGCCGCGTCTGCAGCACCAGCGGCATGTCGCCGATTTCGTCGAGGAACAGCGTGCCGCCTTCGGCCTGCTCGAAGCGGCCGGCGACCCGGCGCGTCGCCCCGGTGAATGCGCCGGCCTCGTGGCCGAACAGCTCGCTCTCCAGCAGCTCGCTGGGAATCGCCGCGGTGTTCAATGCGATGAACGGCTTGCCGCTGCGCGCGCTCTCCTCATGCAGTGCCCGCGCGACGAGCTCTTTGCCGGTGCCGGTTTCGCCGGTGATCAACACGTTCAGGTCGCTGGCGGCGACGCGGCCGATCAGACGAAACACCTCGCGCATCGGCGCGCTCTCGCCCAGCAGCGCGTGTTCGGTCGCAATGACGTGATTGCCGGTCACGGTCGGCGCCGCCACGCTGGCCAGCGCGCGCTGCACCGATGCCACCGCATGATCGAGATCGAACGGCTTGGCCAGGTAGTCCACCGCACCGGCGCGGTAGGCTCCCGCGGTGGTGGCCACGTCGGTATACGCACTCATCACGATCACCGGACCGATAGCCAGCGCCTGCAGTTCGGTGAGCAAGCTCAGGCCATCCTCACCCGGCATGCGCACGTCGGTGAGCAGCAACGCGGGTCGCGTGTCGCGCAATGCCGAGCGCACGTCCGCCACCTCGCCGAACTCGCGCACCGTCAGACCGGCATCCCGCAAGGCCTCGGCCAGCACGAAACGTACCCCGCGATCATCGTCGACGATCCAGATTTCTTCAGTCATCGCTTGTCTCGATTGGCGTCTTCCCCTGCGTGCAGAGAGAGGTTGTGAAGGGGTTGCCCGGGCCACAGAGCAAGATCCGGAACGAAGAAATGCCACGCGCGAAATCAGTCATGGCTGCGCCCCATGGGCAGGTACAGCGAGAACGCCGTCTCGCCCGGTCGGCTCGTATAGCGCAGCTCGCCGCCATGCTCGTGCGCGATCTCGCGCGACAACGCCAGGCCGAGACCGGTGCCGTCCGCGCGGCCGGACACCAGCGGCTGGAACAGCGTGTCGCGCAGGGCCGCCGGCACGCCGGGACCGTCGTCGATCACGTCCACCCGCAGTGCCATGCGCAACATTCGCTCGCCCACGCGCACGCCGTGTTCGACCCGCGTGCGCAAGGTGAGCGTGTGCGCGCCGGCTTCCAGCGCGTTGCGCGCCAGGTTCAAGAGCACCTGCTGCAATCGATCCGCATCGCCGAGCAGATCCGGCACGCTGGGGTCGTAGTCATGGCGTAGCTGCGGCGGTGACGGTTCGGCCTGCAGCAGGTCGGTGAGCCGCTCCAGCAGCTGATGGATATTCACCGGCCCGATCTGCGGTGCGCCGTCGTGATGCAGCAGGCGGTTCGCCAGAACACCGAGCCGATCCGCCTCGTCGATGATCAGGCCGGCCAGCGATCGCAAGTCCTCATTGTCGACCCGCCGATGCAACAGCTGCGCCGCGCCGCGCAGACCGGCCAGCGGATTCTTCACCTCGTGCGCGAAGCCTCGCAACGTAGCCGACAACGGCGAGCTGTTCGCCAGCGGCTCGGCCAGCGCATGCACCTCGAGCAGCAGGCCGCCCTCGAACGGCTGCAACGCGATATCCGCGGTGATTTCACGGCCACTGGCCGCCACCAGCGACATGCCACGCCATTGCAGCGGCCGCTCTTCGGCCAACGCGCGCGAGGTCTGCGTCAACGCCTCCTCATCGAACCACAGCCCCAGCGACAGCCCGATCGCACTGCGCGGCCCCAGCTCCAGCCATTCGGCCAGCGCCGGGTTGATCCAGCACAAGCGCAGATCCCCATCGACCAGGGCCAGCCCGGTCGCCATTTGCTCCGCCCACGTCCGCCACGCCCTATCGTTCATTGCACCATCATGGACAATGCGACGGTTTGGTGCAAATGGTGATCGGACTGGCCCGCTGCGCTCGGCGCGCCCTCGGTGTGTTAGTGATGCTTAACTTTGTCGCAGTTTGCTTGGAGCAAGCCTCTCCATATCCGGGCGGAGCCGATGGCGGAAGCGTCGGCTGACGCGAAGCTCGGTGCCGTCTTTGAGGGTGAGGACGGCATCCCGGGTAGAGAGCAGGCTGAGCCCGGTCACTCGATCGAGCGACACGATCGTCGACCGGTGTATGCGCGCGAAACCTGACGGGTTCAGGCGCTGTTCGATGCCGTCCATGCTTCCATGGACCATATGGATGCGACGTCCGGCATGCAGGATCACGTAATCGCCGCTGGCCTCTATCCAGTCGATATCGTCCGTGGAAACCCAGAAGGTCCTCCCTCCACTCTTTACTTCGAAGCGGGCTTGCCATGCGTCTCTGGGTGAAGCTTCGCGCGCCGGCAGCAAGTTTTGCTTGCTGGCCAGCTGTTCGCCGGCCCGCATGTCATGAAGACGTTTGCGCGCAGTCCGAAGTGCCTCATCGAAGCGTTCGTCATCGATCGGCTTCATGAGGTAATCGAGGGCGTGGACGCCAAATGCCTCGAGGGCATAGCTATCGTATGCCGTGAGAAAGATGATGAGAGGCAACTTTTCGAAGTCGACCTTCAACAGCATCTCGAAGCCGTCCATGCCGGGCATTTGCACGTCGAGAAAAACGAGATCGGGGCGAAGCTCCACGAGCTTCTCCAAGGCCGTCTCACCCGAGTCGGCCTCCCCGACGATCACCACATCGCCCGCTCGCCGAAGGCATACCCGGACGCCGCGGCGGGCCAGCGGCTCATCGTCGATGATAAGCACGCGAATCACGGCGGCATGTCCGCCTTGGCATGGTGGGGAATCTCTATTTCGACCAGCCACCCGTGGCTCGCATCACCGGATGCCGAGAAACGATAGTTGTCCCGATAGCGAGCCGCGAGTCGCGCTGCCGTATTGGTCAGACCGAGCCCTCCGGAGAGGGTCGACCTTTCGTGCAGCTCGCACGCGCTGTTGTGGATCGATATGCGGACCCAATCATCGTCGCGGATGATCGCCAGAGAAAGCCTGCCGCCTTCCGCTCTTGGGGCGATGCCATGGCGAATGGCGTTCTCGATCAGCGGCTGAAGCAGAAGATGGGGTACGCAGGTGTCCTGTACCTCACGGTCACAATGCATGGTGACCACCAGGCGATGCCCCAATCGAACCTGCTCGATCTCGATGTAGCGCTGGACCTGGGCGAGCTCTTCGGCAATGGTCACGTCGCCTTGCCGCGTTGGCAAAAGGGTGGAACGCAGAAAGTCAGCCAGGAGCGCAATCATGCGGCGGGCCGATTGGGTCTCGCCCTCCCCGACCAACGTGGAAATGCCATTGAGCGTGTTGAACAAGAAGTGCGGCGTGATCTGGTAGCGAAGGGCTTTCAACTCCGATTCGCGGGCCAGCGATTCGGCGAGGAGCAACTCCCGCTCGCGCTGCTGCATTTCGCGCCAATGCGATGCGCCAAGATACAGTGCGCTCCAGGCCACCAGCATGATGGTTGGACTGAATGCATTGGCGAAGCCCACGAAAGCAATGGATCGCCATGGCTGCGATGTCGTGCCGATGTGGCCGTATCTGGCCTCGAGCGCCGCGCCTGCTATCGAACAGACGATGCCCAGCCCGTATGAGCACACCACAATAAGAGCGAACGTATTGGGCCAGGGCGTTCGGCGCGCAGCCAGCCTGCGGCAAAGCGCCAGCATGACCAGGCTGGCGGAAAAAGCAGCCACCGTCGTGCCAATGAAATAGAGAAGGATCGGATACGCATTCCGGTAAGGCAGCGCGCCCAACGCACTGATCAAGCCATAGGCCAGCCATCCGGCAATCTGGATTCGCCAGAACCTGGAGGGCCTGGCTCGATTCATGCGGTCTGCCATATCCCGCGCAGTTTGCTCCGGAGCGGCGGGGCTTGGAAGTCGCCCGCGTACCGCTTGGCGGTCGCAAACGGTCCGCCTGGCGAAAACAAGTATCTGGCCGGCTTTGCCACGACTAACCTCCCTGCGCTTCATCAAGCCGGCGACCGGCTCGGCATCGAAAATCAGGAGTGCACGATGAACGGTGGCATCTCTGCAAAACCCATCAAGCTGATCGCTTGGGCTACGGCTATTGCCGGTACGCTCGACATACTTTCGGCATTTTTCTACGCCTTGCTGGAGGGACATGGTCCTTTCGTCGTCTTGCTCGGCATAGCGTCCGCCGTCTGGCCCGGCGCCCGGCACGCGGGCGCAGTAGGCGCCATCGCGGGACTGCTCCTGCACTTTTCCATCATGCTGATCATGGCGTCGATCTATGCGCTGGCTGTGCCGCGAATCGGGTGGACCAGGGGACGGCCTCTGATCGCAGGCGTCCTCTATGGCCTTTCGTTGTGGGCGGTGATGAATCTTGTCGTGCTGCCTTTGCGTTGGCCGGCGCTGTTTCCGCACTTCACCGCGCTGGGGCTGGCCGAGCAACTCTTCAGCCACATCATCCTGGTGGGCATCCCCATCGCATGGCTTACCCGGCAATCGTTGGATTCGCGCTAGGCGGCGAACACACCTTGCATAGGAGCGCTAACGAGACAGCATGAACGGATCGATGAAAGCGACGCGGCGACATCCTGTTACGCAACCCCCGGCAGCTGGCTCAAACGGGCAGCTGTTGCCTTGAAATCATCGGCGTACCGATATGTGGTTCTGGGATATGGCCTGGGCATCGTGAGCACTCCTGAAGTGGTAGTTCAAGGTGTCCACTAAAGCGAGGGAACTATCGAAAGTCTCCTGCGGAGTTGTTAGGTCCCCGACGTGACCAGCTCAACATCCGGAACCCACAGCTGCGACCATCGTGCGACCTTTTCACCGGGAGCCAGCACCTGCGGCGAAGCCGGGACCGCACCCCCAAAGCCGGTAGGCCCCTCTAGCGAGAGTGCGTTAACCGCTCCGTAGATGCGGGCTTTGTGCTCAAAGACGACCGCCACCAGCACACCGCATCGATCGCAGAGCAGGAATTCGGCGGTATTCGATCCCTGCCGATACCGACGCAGCGCATCTGGGCTCTGCATGATGACGGACAGTTGTCCGGCCGGATCTGAAACGTAGGCGGCACCGTGCTTTTGACAGAACGAGCAGTCGCAGGCTCGCGGAGTAATGCTGGCCGGGTCCAGTGCGGTTGAAAAAGTCACGCGAAGCCGACCGCAGTGGCAACCGCCCCGAAACGCAAATGCATCATTCAATCGCGACATCGCTGCACCTGAAACCATAACGCTGGAATTATGGACCGCTACTGCTTGTACCAGCACACGCGGTTCCCGTTGCAATATCGGCAGTCGCCGTCGCCACAGCAAAGGTCGCAGCTGCGACCATAGGAATCGCTGCATGAGCCATGGCAGCAGGGGCAGGCCCCGGTCCCTTGGCAGTCCGAGCACGGCTGGGAGGCTTGTTTCTCATTGGCACCACATCGACTGCATACGCGGTGCCTGACGGTACCGGACTGAGTCCATTCACCAAAGGTGTGATTGCAGGTCGTTTGCATGCGAATTCCCACGCGGTGTCTTGGCTTGCGGACTGCTGCGGTTAACGGGTCGCCTGGACGGTACGACTTTCGCGGCACGCTTTGAGCACATCCACCGGATACCGGAACGCGGCGAGGGGCATCCCGCAGGATGCCCCTCGCTGTTTGCGTGTTGCGTTCAGAAGCTCTTTCTCAGGCCCAAGCGGATCATCTGGTCGCGGGAACGCGGCTGCATCAGGTAGCTGTAGTCGGTGATGATCAGCAGATCGTCCCGCAGCTGCAGGTCGGCACCGATGCCCAGCAGCACGCTGGTGCCGTTGGCGGCGTAGGGGTTGGTCAGTACGTTCCAGGAGCCGGCCGAAGGAATGGCGGCATAGCTCAAGGTGGTGCTGCTGGTCCCCTGGAAATCGTGACCGATCTCCAACCGCGCGCGCGGCACCAACATGCCGTAGTCCAGCTTGATCGCACCGCTGGCGCGCAGCCCCACCACCGCCAGCGAAGTGCGCACGGTCTCGCTGCCATAGGCCAATGCGGCGCTGGCTACGCCGTTTTCGGAGAAGCCGTTGAGTTCCGTGCGCGACCATTCCAGCCGGCCGTAGGGCGACATCAACAGCTCGCCGCGCCGATATTCATAGCCGGCGGTGAGCGAGCCGAACCACTGGCTGCCGCTGCGGCGGCCGCCCAGGAAGGTGCTGCTGTCGGCGTCGTGGCGGCGGCTGTCGAAATGCAGCCCGCCGCCGCCCAGTACCGCGTCGAGGTAAACCTGCGCCGCCGGCTGGAAGCTGCCGTAGAACGATGCGCTGTAGCCTTGCGCGATGCTGCGCGTGCCGTCGTTGGCGATGTCGCTATGGTCGTGGTCGTAGCCCAGGCTGAAACCAAGCACGCCGCGTTCGCCGATGCGCTGGTCGATACCCATGTTCACCGCGATGTTGTCGCTGTCGAAGCTGGCCGCCTGCCGGTAGGCCTCGAAGCTGCCGAAGTCCGCCCGGCCGTTGATCCACACGCCCAGTCCACTCGGGTTCGGCTTAGCCGGTGCCGCGCTCGGGGGCGGCGCATCGTCGTCCATCGACCTGCCGAAGGGAGCGACTTCGCCCATGCCCCCGGCGGCACCGATACCGGGCCGCAGAGGGTCGGACCATCCGTTCGCGCCATCGCTGCCCGGCGCACGGGGCCTGCCGAAACCGTTGTTCGACCTGCCCGCTGCGCTCAACGGCTTGCCGTCCAGGCTCAGCGCCAGGCTGCTGCTGAACAATTCGGTCGAGCCGTCGTGCAAGCCTTCCAGGCGCTGCCGGACGTTGTCGAGCTGGCTCTGGGCGAAGCGCTGTGCGGCCACGGTCTGCGCGTTGATCACGCCGAGCGCGGTTGGGTTCTTCGACGGATCGGGCTGGCTGCTCACCAGCACCAGCACGTCCACGGTGGTGGTCTGCCCACCGGCTGCGATCAGCACGGCGGTGATCTGCACCAGGCCGCGGTAGCTGCCGCTGGGCGTGAACGTCAGCAGGGTCGGTTGGTTGATCGCCACGCTGCCGGCATCGCCGGGCGAGAGCCCAAGCACGGCCGAGGACACGTAACTGCCCGGCACGATGCTGCTCAAGTCGACGCTGACCGGCGCCGTCGGCGTGGTCGTCACCGTCTTGCTCTTGCCGGACGCACTACCGGCTGCCGTTACCGTGACTGTGATCGTGGCCGGCTGTGAACTGCCGAAGTGGTTGGCCACCTGGTAGGTGAAGGCATCGGTACCGACGAAGCCGGCGGCCGGGGTGTAGACGATCTGCGTGCCGCTGGCACTGGCGCTGCCATGCGCCGGTGGGCTCGCCACGCTCACGCCGGTGAGCGGCTGCGGACCGACGGTGCCGGTGGTGGCCTGGATCGTCACCTGCGTGCCCGTGGTGGTGGTCACCGACAAGGCACCCGCGACCGGAACATTCAGCGGCGTCACAGTCAGGGTGACCGTGGCCGGTGCCGAAGTGCCGCCCGGATTGGTGGCGGTGTAGGTAAAGCTGTCGCTACCGCCGTAGAAGCTGGCCGAAGGCGTATATGTCACCGTCTGGCCGGAGACCGACACGGTGCCATGCGTAGGCTGCGTCGCTACGGTGACGGCGGTGATGTCTACGCCGGTGATGGAACCGGACAGATCGATGTTCACCGCAGTGCTGTACGGCGTCGTGGTGCTCTTGGCGGCGGCCGTAGGCACCGCCGGCAGGCCGACGGTGACGGTCACCGTGGCCGGCGCCGAAGTGCCACCGGGGTTGGTAGCGGTGTAAGTGAAGCTGTCGGTACCACCGTAGAAGCTGGCCGAAGGCGTATAGGTCACCGTCTGGCCCGAGACCGACACGGTGCCATGGGTCGGCTGCGTCGCCACGGTGACGGCGGTGACGTCGACGCCGGTGATGGAACCGGACAGGTCGATGCCTAACGCAGTGTTGTACGAGGTCAAGACGCTCTTGGCAGCCACCGTGGGTATCGCGGGTGCGCCGACGGTGACGGTAACGGTGGCCGGGACAGAGGTGCCGCCTGGGTTGGTGGCGGTATAGGTAAAGCTGTCGCTGCCGCCGTAGAAGCTGGCCGAGGGCGTGTAGGTCGCCGTCTCGCCCGATACGCTCACCGTGCCGTGGGCCGGCTGCGTGGCGATGTTGACCGCACTGATGCTGGCGCCGCTGATGGCGCTGGCCAGGTTGATGGTCGCCGCCGTGTTGTAGGCGGTGCTCGCGCTGACATTGCCGACGGTCGGTATCGCCGGATTGACGATCACCACCGCCAGCGTCACCTGAGGCGCCGCCAGGTGGCTGGCATCGCCTGCCTGGTTGGCAGTCACCGTGCAGGTGCCGGCCGACAGCATGGTCACCGTACTGCCGCTGATCGTGCACACCGCCGCGGAGGCCGGGTCGATCGCGAACACCACCGGGCTGCTCGAGCCATCACTGGTGGCCGAGACCGTGAACGTACCGCCCGGGCTGTACACCGGCGCGGATGGGGCCGCGATGAAGTTGGTGATGGTGCCGCTGGCCTTCGGCGTCACGCTGTTCGAGGCGGCCGAGGCCGCGCCGGTGCCGGCCGAGTTGGTAGCGGTGACGGTGAAGGTGTAGGCGGTGCCGTTGGTCAATCCGGTCACGGCGATCGGGCTGCTCGTGCCTGTCGCCGTGATGCCGCCCGGACTGCTGGTGACGGTATAGCCGCTGATCGCGGCGCCGCCGGTAAAGGACGGCGCCGTGAAACTCACCGTCGCCTGCCCGCCGCTGGCCGTGGCGGTGCCGATGATCGGCGCGCCAGGTACTACGGCCACGATGGCGAAGGTCTGGCTGACCTGTGGCGCGGGCGCATAAGTGCCGTTACCCGTCTGGTCGGCGTTGATGGTGCAGCTGCCTACCGACAGCGTGGTCAGCGCACCACCGCTGGTGATCGTGCACACCGCGGTGGTGGCCGAGCTGAAGCTCACCGTCAGGCCCGAGGTGGCGGTCGCGGTGAGCGTCGGCGAGGTGCCGAAGTTCTGGCTGCCGGGGTTGCTGAAGGCGATGGTCTGGCCGCCGACCGGTGTCACGCTGTTCGAAGCGGCCGAAGCGGAGCCAGTGCCAACCGAGTTGGTTGCCGTCACCGTGAACGTGTAAGCGGTGCCGTTGGTGAGGCCGGTGACCGTGCACGGCGAACTGGCGCAGGTGCCCGTGATGCCACCCGGGCTGCTGATGGCGGTGTAGCCGGTGATGCTGGTGCCGCCCGTGGACGGCGGCGGCGTGAAGGCCACCGCGGCCTGTCCGCTACTCGCCGTGGCCGTGCCGATGGCCGGCGCGCCCGGCACTACTGCGGCGATAGTGAACGACTGGCTCACCTGCGGCGCCGGCTGATAAGAGGCGTTGCCCGATTGATTGGAGTCGATGGTGCAGGTGCCCGCCGATACCGTGGTCAGCGCGCCGCCACTGGTGACGGTGCAGACGCCGGTAGTGCTCGAGGAAAACGTCACCGCGAGGCCCGAAGTGGCCGTAGCTGTCAGCGTGGGTGACGTGCCAAAGTTCTGCGTGCCGGGATTGCTGAAGGTGATGGTCTGGCTGGCCGCCGGTGTCGCGCTGTTGGAAGCCGCCGAGGCCGCACCGGTGCCGGCCGAGTTGGTTGCAGTCACCGTGAACGTGTAGGCGGTGCCGTTGGTGAGGCCGGTGACGACGCATGGCGAACTGGCGCAACTGCCCGTGAGGCCGCCTGGATTGCTGGTGACGGTGTAGCCGGTGATGCTGGTGCCGCCCGTGGACGATGGCGGCGTAAAGCTCACCGATACCTGCGTGTCGCCGGCCGTCGCCGTGCCGATGGTCGGCGCGCCGGGCACGATCGCGGCAATACTGAACGACTGGCTGACTTGCGGCGCCGGTTGATAGGCACTGTCGCCCGCCTGGTTGGCGTTGATGGTGCAGGTGCCCGCCGATACTGTGGTCAACGCGCCACCGCTGGTGACGGTGCACACCCCGGTGGTGCTCGAGGAGAACGTCACCGCGAGGCCCGAAGTGGCCGTAGCTGTCAGCGTGGGCGAAGTACCGAAATTCTGCGTGCCGGGGTTGCTGAAGGTGATGGTCTGGCTGGCCGCCGGTGTCGCACTGTTGGAAGCCGCCGAGGCTGCGCCGGTACCGGCCGAGTTGGTCGCTGTCACCGCGAACGTGTAGGCGGTGCCATTAGTGAGACCGGTGACGACGCACGGCGAACTGGCGCAGGTGCCGGTGAGGCCACCCGGGCTGCTGGTGGCGGTGTAGCCGGTGATGCTGGTGCCGCCCGTGGACGACGGCGGCGTGAAGCTCACCGATACCTGCGTGTCGCCGGCCGTCGCCGTGCCGATGGTCGGCGCACCGGGCACCACAGCTGCCACGGTGAAGGACTGCGTGACCGTGGTCGCGGCGGCATAGACGCCGTTGCCAGACTGGTCGGCCTTGATGGTGCAGGTGCCGGCCGTCATGAAGGTCAGCGCACCGCCGCTGGTAATCGTGCAAACCCCGGTAGTGTTCGAACTGAACGTCACCGCGAGGCCCGAACTGGCCGTCGCCGTCAGCGTGGGCGAGGTGCCGAAGTTCTGCGTGCCGGGGTTGTTGAAGGTGATCGTTTGCGCCGCCTTCGGAGTGACGCTGTTGGATGCAGTGGAGGCTGGACCGGTGCCATCCGCATTGGTCGCCGTGACGGTGAAGGTATAGGCCGTACCGTTCGTCAGGCCGGTGATCGCGTGAGAGAGACTGGTCGAGCCTGCATTGCTGTCCACACCGCCGGCCGGACTGGAGACGACCGTATAGCCGGTGATGGCCGCGCCGCCATTGCTTGCGGGCGCACTGAAATTCACCGTCGCCAGCGTATCGCCCGCCGTGGCGGAAACGCCGGTTGGCGCGCCAGGCACGGTCGAAGGTGTCACGCTGTTCGATGCGGCTGACGCCGAACCGGTGCCTACGGAATTGGTGGCGGTGACGGTGAAGGTGTAGGCCGTACCGTTGGTGAGGCTGTTGATCGTGCACGGCGAGCTGGCGCAAGTGCCGGTGATGCCACCGGGACTGCTAGTCGCGGTGTAGCCGGTGATCGCGGCGCCGCCGTCGCTGGCGGGCGCGGTGAAAGACACCGAGGCCTGCGCGTTGCCTGCCGTGGCGGTGCCTATCGTTGGCGCGCCGGGGACGGTCGCGGTATTGACGGTCAGCGTATAGGTGTTTGCTCCGTTGTAGTTCGTGGGCGAACTGCTGTCGGCCATCTGGACGGTGAACGTATAGGTGCTCGCTGTGGTGGGCGTACCGGACAGCACGCCACTGGAGCTCAGGCTCAGCCCCGCCGGCAGACTCCCCGAGCTGACGGCAAAGTTCTTGTACGGGCTGAGGCCGCCGCTCACCGGGATGGTCTGGCTGTAGGGCACGCCGACTGATGGCGCTGGCAGCGGCAAGAAAACGAATGTCGGCTGCAGTATGTCCAGGGCATAACTCTGGGTCGCCGTGACACCGTTCTTATCGGTGACCTGGATGCCTACCGTGAAGTTGCCCCATGCGGTCGGCGTGCCAATAAAAGTGCGGGCGACGGGGTCAAAGTTCATACCGGGCGGGTACGTGCCGCTGACCTTCGCAAAGGTATAGGGCGAAGTACCGCCTGTGGCGCTGAGGGCTACCGCTTGGGTATAAGCCGTGCCTTCCACAGGTGCGATCAAGGAAGACGGAGAGATCGTAATCGACGATGTCTTGGGGGCAATGGAGACGTTGACGGTTATCGGGGTGTTGTTGGCGTCATAGAAAACAAAGGTGTCGCTGGTGGAGGTGCCAAGGCCATCATTGGTATAGGTGATGATTTCGGTAATCGTGTTTGCCGATGCGTGTCCATGCAAGGGTGTCGATGGAGTACCGATGATTCCCAAAACGCCTGTGGGATCGCAAGCCGCTGTCACGTTGATGTCGATGCTGCCGCCTGAGGCCATCGGCGACGTGGACGGCGTAGTGTTTGCGTCGGGAACGTTGAAGGTGGGACACAAGGGCGCGGGCGGCGTTGTTGCGCTGGCCATGCCCGGCCATGTCATGGCAATAATGCACAGCAGCGCCAAGGCGCCAAGCTGCGCATACCAGGATCGACCATTGCCCCGCGACATCGCCGATCCATGCGCTTGCGAACGCTGCTGCATATCCATGTCCCCTGTAAACATCCGGTTTCACCCGTCGCGTCACCGCGACAAGCCCCCTGACCGATGCTGCATAACGGCCACCTTGGCCGCTCCCCTTGCGCAATCTGCCTATTGCCTGCGAAGACGGCATAGACAAACTGCGAAATTACCCCCAATGGAGGCGCATCCTAGGCCAGTCATGGCGGCGATGCCAGTGGCCACTTGTCAAGCACGTGCAAATAAGGTCAAAGTAATTGGAGGCGGGCACCGGTTCGGTCGTCCTGCCTTCACCAGGGGGAAAGCCATGGCTGAATTTTTCATCGGGCAGGTCATGCCTACCGGATTTTCGTTTGCGCCCAAAGGATTTGCCCTCTGCAACGGGCAACTCTTACCCATCTCGCAAAATCAGGCTTTGTTCGCGCTACTCGGCGTGCAATACGGCGGCAATGGCACGACCAATTTCATGCTGCCGGACCTGCGCGGACGCACGCCGATCGGCTACGGCGGCAATAATTATCCGATAGGTACCGTAGCCGGCAACGAAAACGTCACTTTGACGCCACAGACGCTTCCGACTCACAACCATGTCGGCAACGCGACTACCACGGCAGGCACGGTGCGCAATCCGGCCAACGGCCTCTACGGCGCCGTCGCCAGCGAGGCCTTGTATGGAGCCGCCAGCGGCCCGCAGGTGGTCTTGAATGCCGGCACGCTGTCCACCACTGGCAACAGCCAGCCGCACCAAAATATGCAGCCTTACAACGTGATCAATTTCTGCATCGCGTTGACCGGCTTCTTCCCCTCGCGCAACTGATGCCCACGCATTGGAGCATGGCCAATGAGCACACCTTACGTCGGTGAGATACGGTTGTTTCCCTACACGTTCGCCCCGGTCGGCTGGCAATTGTGCGACGGGAGTTTGCTGGGCATTGCCGACTATGAGGTGTTGTATACCTTGATCGGCACCACGTTCGGCGGCAACGGCCAGACCACCTTTGGCGTACCCGATCTGCGCGGACGCGTCCCGGTCCACCAGGGTACGGGTTCCGGCTTGACGCCACGCGTGATGGGGGAATTGAACGGCTCGGAAAGCGTCACCTTGATCAGTGCGCAGATGCCCGCCCACACGCACAACTTTGCCGCGACCAGCAGCATTGCCTCCATCAACTCGCCAGGCAGCACGGCGGAACTGGGCGGCCTGGGCACCGATACGATGTACACGAGTACGGTCTCGGCCAGCAGCGTATCGCCGGACAGCGCCACGATCTCGCAAAGCGGCGGCAGCTTGCCGCATGAAAATCTGATGCCCACCCTCACGGCGACCTTTTGCATCGCCGTGAACGGAATATTTCCTTCGCAGAATTGATCCGCGCTGCCGTTGGCGCGCGCCAGGAGACATCCGCATGACTACTCCGTATATCGGCGAAATCCAAATATTCGGCTTCAATTTCGCACCGTATCAGTGGGCGATCTGCAGCGGGCAGATCATGCCGATCACCCAGAACTCCGCGTTGTTCTCGCTGCTCGGCACCAATTTCGGCGGCAACGGGACGACGAACTTCGGCTTGCCGAACTACGTCGGCAACGCGGCCTGCAGTCAGGGCCAGGGGGTGGGACTGACATCGCGCACGGTGGGCGAGTCGTTCGGCACGGAAGGTGTCACCCTCCTGCAGACGGAAATGCCTATGCACAACCACAACATGAACTTGCACGGCCAACAGGATGCCAGCCTGCGTCATGGCATTCCGCTGACCGGTGACGCCGTACTCCTGCCCGCCCAGGCCACCCCATTCGTTCCCCAAGCCACGTCCAACACCACCTTCGCGCCGAACATGATCGGTGTTACCGGCCAAGGCCAGTCGCACGAGAATCGTCAACCGCTACTCGCGCTGAATTTTTGCATCGCCCTGGCCGGACAATTTCCAGCGCGGCCGTGAGCGCGCCATCACTGCCCAACCTGATCTTTCCGCCGTCGCAAACATCATCCACCACGCTTGCCGAAGTCCTGCAGAAGCAGGGCTTCGCCTGGCGTGCGGCGGAGCAAACGGACCTTGCCTTCCTGCGCACGTTGTACGAAACCCTGCGCGCCGACGAACTGGCCTCGCTCGATTGGCCAGAGGCGACGCGGCGGGCATTTCTGGATAGTCAGTTCGCCTTCCAGCACCATCACTTCACCACGCATTTCGAGCGCGCCGAATTCCTCGTGCTCCAACACGACGGCGATGCGGTGGGCCGTCTCTATCTGCTGCGCGAACCGCCGAGATGGCTGATTGTCGACATCGCCTTGTTGCCCGCGTGGCAGGGACGCGGCATCGGCACAACCTTGCTGCGGCAACTGCAGCAGGATGCGCAAGACGCACAAACACAGGGACTGGCGTTACACGTGCGGCTGGACAACCCGCGCGCCCAAGCGTTGTACGCCCGGCTCGGCTTCGGGGATGAAAGCGTCGATGGCATGCACAAGCTCATGCACTGGGACGTGCCCTCGGCCGTCGCTCAGTTGAAGTCGCTCAATTGAACACGGCCTGATACAGGAACCCATCCTGATTGCGCGCCACCGGCACCAGGAAGACACCGAAATCGCCTATGCCCGGACTTTCCATCTGGTAGATGCGCTGCGGGAAAAGCACCGGCGATACATGGTGGAACAACAGCGAGAACGGTGCGCGCAGCATGCCGCGAAGCGCCGGCGCGGCCAGCGGCTTCGCTTCGATCAACACGAACGGCGACTTGCCATGACCGAGATCGACGGTGAACGTCTCATGGAGACGGCTTGCGAAATGTTCCAGCGTAAGAATCTGCACGGCCACCCCCCGTGGTTCGGCGAGGCGGGAGTGTCGCATGGATGCTTTCGCGACGATAGCTTGCGCGACACGCGGAAAAAGCAGCCGAAGTGATCGCCACTCCGATCGGTCCGGCTCGCCCGTGACGTTGCCGGCTTGCCGGAACGTGCCGAAGGTCCAGCCCACATCGGGCGCTCACGCATCACGCACAGTGAATGATTCGATATCAACGCTCTGTCGAGCGGGCTTTGCCTGAGCCGGTCAGGCACTCGAAAACAATTTGTGATGTTCATCACAAAATCCACAACCGAGAGCGAGCCTGGGCCAGCTTGGAACAGGCATTGCTTGTGCCTTGACTCAAGGAAGCCACGAGGCGGGGGCCTGGCTATCCAGTTGTGTGGTCGGCTTCCTGGGCGAACTGACCACGCGTTTGAGGGCAATCCGTTTTCGCCTACTACACATTCCAGGAGGGAGAGCCATGCGCCGCTTGCTTCCGTCCATATCGTTCGTTGCTCTGCGGCGAGCCACCCTTATTGCCGTTCTTGTGTTCACGTCCTGCGCCTATTCGCTGGCCCTGGCGCACTCAACGGGCAGCGCACCTTCTCTGTGGATAGCCAATGGCGTTCTCGTGGGCAGCCTTCTCCGATTGCCGACGCGCGACTGGTGGCTGTATCTGCTTTTCGGTTTCTCAGTCATGGTGGGAGCTGCGCTGCTGCTTCACATCTCTCTTCTCGTAGCCCTTGGCCTTGCGGCGGCCGATGCACTCGAAATTTTGGTTGTCTGCTGTGCCGTACGGCGGCAGTTTCCGGAAATCCCCGACGTTGTGCCGTATCTGAGCCTGGGCCGCGTGGCCCTCACAAGCACGCTTGTGGCGTGCGCCCTGTCCGCGTTGCTCGCCGGACTCACGGTCCACATCGCGCAAGGAGCTCCGCTGCTTGCTTTCGCGGAAACCTGGTATCGCGCCCATGTACTGGGAATGGTGATTGTCGCGACGTTCGTGTGGGTGGCTTTCACCGAGAGGTGGGAACTCTTTGGACCACCGGGCAAGCGGTGGCCGTTTGTTCGCGATATGGCATTGATCGCCGGCACGACTTTCGCCGTGTTTGCGCAGTCGCGATATCCATTGCTGTTCCTGATCTACGCGCCGCTGCTCTTGGCGGTATTCCGGCATCGCTTTGCCGGCCTGGTGGTGGGTATAGCGCTGATCGCGGCCATCACCAACATCGCGACAGCCTTGGGGTCGGGACCCTTCAATCTCATTCTCGGCGGATCACGCACCGAACACGCCCTGCTGGCGCAGGTTTTCCTGGGGGTGGCCTGCCTGATCTCCGTACCGCTGGCCCTGGTTCTCGCCGAACGCCGGCATTTGGAAGACAAAGTACGCGAGAGCGAACTGCGGTATCGAATACTCGCCGACTATGCCGGCGATCTGGTGATGCGCATCCGGCCTGACGGCCAGCGGCGTTACGTGTCGCCTTCGATCAAGGAGCTGCTGGGCTGGGACGTCGAGGAGTTCTCTATGCCACGCCCCGACCTCATTCATCCCGATGACCGCGAGCGTGTGGCACGGGCCGTGGCCGAGCTTCATCGAACAGGTGGCTCGACCATTACCACCTACCGCATTCGCCACAAGGACGGCCGTTACGTCTGGTTCGAAGCCCTGGCACGGCTGGTTCCCAGCCCCGAAGGAGATGGCGTGATGGAAATCATCTACACCGGGCGGGATATCACGCAAAGGGTGATTGCGGAGCAGGCGCTGGCCGACAGCGAACAGCGGCTGCGCACAATCACCGATAACGTACCGGCGGTCATTGCTCATGTGGATGCTTCCGAACGCTACACCTTCGTCAATGCGTACGTTGAGCATGTTTCGGGCGAAGACCCGCGACAGATGATCGGAAAAACGATGCGCGAGGTTCGCGGCGAGCAGATCTATGGCGACCTTCAAGGGCACATTGCGACCGCCTTGGGTGGTGGGGCGGCCATGTTCGAGTACGAGGCGGACTACAAGGGCAAGCACCACTGCTTCCAGACCAACTTCGTGCCGGATCGGGACCCGGAGGGGTGCGTTCGCGGCTTCTACGCGCTGACCACGGACATTACCCACATCAAGGATGTGGAGCAGGAACTGACCAGGCTGGCGCGCTTCGATACGTTGACGGGACTCGCCAATCGCCGCCATTTCGATGAGCGCATCGCCGTGCTGTTGTTGCAGAAATACCGGCAGCGGTCGCCGCTTCTGCTCATGATGATCGACATAGACCACTTCAAATGTATCAATGATTCATGGGGTCACGGCGTTGGCGATGAAGTACTCAAGGCCGTCGGCCAACGCCTTCAAGGCTGCCTTCGCAAGAACGATCTGGTGGCCCGCCTTGGCGGCGATGAATTCGTCGCACTCGTTGAAGACGTGGAGTCTTCGTCTATCGCGGAAGAATTGACCCGGAAGATCCAGGCGGCCATGGCGCAAGAGATCACGGTGGGTGCCATTCGAATACAGATGACGCTGAGCATCGGTATGGCGCTTTGCCAGAGCGCTGCTTCGGCCGATGCCTTCATGCAACTCGCTGACGCCGCGCTCTATGAAGCAAAGGCGGGCGGGCGCAATACCTTTCGCATGGCGATACACGAGCCACGAGCTCTGCAGGAACCAGCGGTCGCCTCGAAAGGCATTCGCTCCCGTTGAGAGGTACAACAGTTCGGTGCGATTAAATTCACGGCGTATCAGGTAACAACCATCTATGCCATTACGGATCCTCATGTGAAGAACGGCTACCCGCAGGTTTCTCGCCCAGAGTCGTCGATGACGACGGAAGAGCAAACATGGTTGCGTCGGCTGATCGAGGCGACGACGCCCGTCGAAGTCGGTGCAGTGATCCTGGATCTGGCCAGGTCATTACCCGACTGCGAGACAGCCACGTTGTTCTGGGGTGGCGAAGGCGAGGTGCATTCCTGTGGCGCGGATGCAGCGCCCGAGGAAATGGCATGGGCGCAAGGTGCGCTTGCCGGTGATGGGTTTTGTCTCGGCGACCACGGCCGACGAGTGGCCTTGCGACTGTTGCAGCGTGAACGCGCGATCGTGTTGCTGCATTTTTTCACCCAGGTCGCGCAGTCCTTGCGAGGAACGCTCGAGCGCCACTTTGCGATGGCCGGCCACCGCCTGCAGCAGGTGCTGGAGCTGGCGAGCCTGCAGGACTCGCACAAGCAGCTGAAACGCTCGGAGGACCTGCAGCGTGCACTGTTCGCGATCGCCGATCTGGCCGGCTCCGATCTGGACATGCCGGAACTCCTGCGAGGTATCCACGAGATCGTCGGCACGCTGATGTACGGCGAAAACTTCTTTATCGTGCGGCACGACCCTGAACGCGGTGTGATGCGCTTCCTTTACTACGCCGATGTCGAGGACAAGCAAGGCCCGGATACAACCAAGGAAGAGCCGCTGGACAATCGGCGGCACACGCTGACCTGGCACCTTCTGAGCCAAGGCAAGCCGTTGATGGGCAGCAATGAGCAGCTACTCGAACAGGTGAACGGGCCGCTCTTGACCGCTGGCCCGGACAGCACCGATTGGCTCGGCGTGCCGATGCTTCGCAATGGCCAGGTACATGGCGCTCTGGTGGTTCAGAGCTATCGCGAAGGTACGGTGTATACGCTCGAAGACCGCGCCCTGCTGGAATTTGTCGGCAGCCACATCCTCACCGCGCTGGAGCGCAAGCAGGCCAAGGACGAGCTGGAGCAGCGCGTACATCGGCGCACGCAGCAACTGGATGCGGCCAATCGCGACCTGCAGCAGGAAGTGGTGGAACGCCGACGCGCCGAACAATTGCAGGCCGCGTTGTTTCAGTTGGCCCAGCTTGCCACCGCCGATATCGGCGAGAGCGAGTTCTACGAACGGGTCCACCTCCTGGTAGGTGCCTTGCTCAATGCGGAGAATTTCTTCATTGCCTTGCTCTCGGAAGACCATCGCACACTGGATTTTCCCTATTACGTGGACGCCGGCGAACGCCGCACCTTGTCCCGTCCCCTGGGCGGCGGCCTGAGCGAATATGTCATGCGGAAAGCCCGCCCGTTCCTGGGGCAGGCCTCCGACATAGAGGCGCTCATTCTGCGGGGCGAGGTCGTGCAGCACACCATCGGCAAGCCTTCGGCATGCTGGCTCGGCGTCCCGCTGTTGGTCAGCGACGAGGTGATGGGCCTGGTCGCGGTGCATAGCTACGCCAAAGAGAACGTCTACAGCGCTACCGATCAGGAATTGCTCAGCTTCGCCGCGCTGCAGATCGCCAACAGCATTTTCCGGCGGCGTTCCGCCATGTCGTTGCATCAGGCCAATGTCCAGCTCGAGCAACGCGTGGAAGAACGCACGCACGAGTTGCTGCAGCAGATTCGCCAGCGCGAACACATCCAGCAGCAGCTGAAGCACCAGGTGATGCACGATCCGATGACGGGCCTGCCGAATCGAGGATTTCTGCGCGATCGTCTCGACCGCGCGTTGACATTGTTGCAGCGCGAGCCGAATCGACTTTGCGCCTTGCTGTATCTGGATATCGATCGCTTCAAGGTGATCAACGACAGCCTTGGCCATCTGGCCGGCGACAGGTTTCTCAAGGAGATTGCCCGTCGGCTGCTCAGCTGCGTACGTGATCCGGATGTGGTGGCACGTTTGTCTGGCGATGAATTTGCGATTCTGCTGGAGGACGTGGAGATTCCGGGCACCGCGGTGAACGTAGCGGAGCGTATTTTGAAATGTCTTGGTGAACCGCTGCAGCTGGCCGGCAAGGAACTGGAGCCATCGGCCAGCATCGGCATCGCGGTGGCCGACAGCCGCTACAGCACCGCGGACGAAGTCCTGCGCGATGCCGACATCGCGCTGTATCGGGCGAAAGAAGGTGGTCGCAAGCGCTTTGAAATGTTCGACGAAGCCTTGGCCAAGAATGTCGTCGACGTGCTGACGTTGGAGGCCGAACTGCGCCATGCGCTGCAGCACGACGAATTCGAGCCGTACTTCCAACCGATCTGCCAGCTCGATTCCAGCCGCGTGGTGGGCTATGAAGCGCTGATCCGATGGAACCACCCGCAACGCGGCCTGCTGAAGCCCGACGAGTTCGTCAAGATTGCCGAAGACAGCGGACTGATCGAAACGATCGACTGGCGCATGTTCGAACTCAGCTGTCGTCTGCTGCAGCAACACGCCCGGAAGGACGTGTTCATGACGCTCAATGTTTCGGCACGGCATTTACGCCATCTCGATTTCGATACGCGCTTGATCCGGCTTCTCAAACACTGCGATTTACCGACTACGCGTCTGGTTATCGAGGTCACCGAAGGCGCGCTGCTGGACAATGCCGAACGCGTACGCTCCACGCTCGAACAGCTGCGCCTTGCCGGCATAGGCGCCGCGCTCGACGACTTCGGTACGGGCTATTCATCGCTCAGCTATCTGCACTCTCTGCCGCTGCGCATGTTGAAGATCGACCAGGTATTCGTGCAGGAACTGGATAAAGACAGCAATACCAGCAGCATCAGAGTTGTCGAAGCGATCCTGGCGCTCGCGCGCGCGCTGGATATCCAGGTTATCGCCGAAGGCATCGAAACCGACGCACAGCACGACATTCTGTTGGCGATGGGCTGCGAAATGGGCCAGGGTTATCTGCTGGGCCATCCTGCGCCTATTCGGGGTTGACTGTTTTATCGTCGAGGAAAATCGCGAATGGAGCGCATTTTTCTACGCGACTGCTTTATTCGTAAGTTTGCGTGAGCAGCACCGGATCCGCCGCGTCGCTCCGACTCGCCTTGGCGTAGGCATCGAAATACTTCAATACCCGATCCGGCACTGAACTCGACAGGCGAACGGCAGTCAACGCATAAATCCGGGAGACAGCAGTCGTTACATTGCCAGGTTCGGCGCAAGTTTGCCGCGTCTCGGCCGCTATAGTCGGCGTAGCGCCCGCGATCGCCATATTTTCCGCGGCCGCGGCGCTGCAGGTGGGCTCGACAACGGAACCGGAGAAAGTGATCTGGTCGTTTTCCGCCCGAACCGGTAATGGAACAAGCAATATGGCGCACAGACACCAGGCAACTTCAGCCATCAAGGAAATGGTCATGTCATCGTTCCCCCTGAGGAATTTCAGTTCAAATTATTTGAACTGTGACGGGGCTAGACTCTGCTCAACTGCATGCATGCATTGATAACTGCATCACGGTTCTGATGTGAGATGTTTGTGAAAACGAAGCATTAAATCACCCACAGAATTTGTTAAAAACGGCATACACTGAAATCGTCAAATCATGGACAGAGGATCTAATGAATGATGAGCGGACAGATTCGCAGGAATTAAAGATCACCAACTCTACCGGCTACTCCGAAGCGCGGTGGCCGGCGCGAACGCAGCGCCTGCTCGGTGAACTGCGCGTGCTCTGCGGCAATTGGCTGCATGAGCCGTTGAAGCGCTGTCTCGACCATTTCGACATGCGCTTGCATAGACAAAGCGAGCAAACCAGCAGCCATCTCGATCAACAGCATTACCTGACCACGCGCCAGCACTTGTTCATCGAGCGTAAGACATTCGACGAGCGTTTCATTGCAAGCATCGACCAGGCGTTCGATCAGCTCGGGATGCCCGCGAAGAAATCGACCGCAGCTGTTCCCCAGATGCTGACACTGAGCCTGCTCGATCAGTCGGAACATGAATTGGCTGCCGCGCTCGATCAGCTGGTCTCACGCAGCGAGGCTCGCGGCGGTTCGCAGCTCATCGAGCTGGGTTATCGGCTGGCGGCTCTGATCGGAGCGCCTCCATTGGAAAGCGACGCGCTGCCCATCGGGCCGCAGGCGATGGCCAACGCATTTCGTGAGGCCAGTCGCACGCTCGGGCTGCCCAGCGTGCACGAACTATTGCTGCTGCAGAGTCTGGAAAGCAGCCTGATAGAGGGGCTCACCCCGCTGTACGAACTGATCAATGCCCATTTGCTCGCCGACGGCATCCTTCCACGCCTGCGCCCCTTCGCGTTGCCGCGTGCCTCGGCACGCCGTGAGCGTACCAAGGAGGAGAAGCCTGCCCGATTCGCGCCATCGATCGCAGCGGCCGATGCCCGTACTCCTTCGGCGACACCGGACAGGCGACCGGAGCCATCCGGCCAGCCACAGGCGCATCGTGGCGAGAACCCGTCCGCACAGGGCGCGTCGATTACCGGCGAGGAGTTGCAAGTCGCTCTTGCGGTATTGCAGGAGCATCTTTTCCAGGTGGATGAGCGGACCCGCTTCGACTTGAATCGCCCTGATCGCCTGCGGCAGGAGCTGCTTATCCAGCTCAACGTGGGACGACCGGCCCAGGCTCCGCGCGTCAGCTTGTCCGCCGCGCAGGACAATACCGTGGAACTGATCATGCGGCTGTTTGGGCAAATCGCACAGCAGCTGCCGCAATCCAGCGACGTGCAATCGTTGCTCTGCGATCTGCAGTTGCCGATGCTGCGCGTGGCGCTGATGGATCATGGATTTTTCGAGCAGCACGAACACCCTGCCCGCAAAGTGCTGGGCAAAATCGCCGAGATCGCCCGCGATTGGCTGGACGATACCAGCGGGGTTATCGACCGTGGCTTGCGCCTCGAGTTGAGCCGACTGATCGAGCGTGCCGGACGCGAACCACCCAGTGCCGCTCTTTATCTGTCGCTGCTGAACGACCTCGAACAGTACCTCGCTGAGCTGGAGCACAGGACGCAATTGGCCGAACGGCGCCAGGTGGATGCGATGCAAGGCCTGGAGCGCCTGGAGCAAGCCCGCTACCGTTCCGCGGAGCTGCTGGCCCAACGTTTCGCCAAGTCATCGCAGCAACGCTTGTTGGCCCAGCTCGATCATGCCTGGTCCGACGTTCTGGCGTTGACTCTGCTTCGCCATGGCGAACACAGCCAGATCTTCGGAACCCGGCTGGCGATCGCCGATCAGTTATTGGGCTGTCTGCCGATCGGCAACCGCAGCAAACTGCAAGACGAGGTAGAGGCCGGCCTGCGGCAAATAGGCATGCAGGATAGCGAAGTCGCGCAAGCAGCCCGGCGCATGATTGACGCGAATCAAAAGGAAGGCGCAGGCGATTCCTCCGGTATCGGTGATTCCGGCACGCGCTCGAGACGACAGGAAAATCCGGTGCGGGAAAACGCGGATATCACCGGCGCTGTCGCCGGCACGGCGGGTGCCGCAGAGATCGCGCCGAGCGCCGAGGTGCTGCGCATCCACCGGCATCTTCGGACTTTGGCGATGGGAACATGGTTCGAATTCGACGACCCCTCCGGCGGCCCACGTAGCCGGCGCAGGCTGGTGTGGTATTCGGCGTTGACCGGGCACAGCCTGTTCGTCACTCGCAATGGACAGCGTGCAGAGGAGCTGGGTGAACTGCGGCTCGCTCACGAGATCGCCTGTGGCCGCGTACGCGAGATGGCGTCGGACCATGAGGACGTGCTCGATCACGCATGGCGCGCCGTTACCCGGGAGATCCCCTTGAGCCGTATCTCATGAACCGTACCGAGCACGACCATCAGCGCGACCAGCGCAGGGCTGGACGCAAATCGGTCAACGTCGTGACAGAGGTCACCGATGTCATCACCGGACGGCCCATGGGCCAGATCGGCAACCTGTCGGGCACCGGCATGCTGCTGATCGGCCCTATGGAGCCACGCAGCGAGGCGATCTATCAATTGCGTCTGCCGCTGCCGGACGCCAGCGGCTCTTCTCCGTACATCGAGGTGGGCGTACAGGAACAGTGGCACGAGCACGCCGCTTCGGCCGACCAGTTCTGGGCCGGCTACCGCATCATTTCAATTACCGAAGAGAGCGAAGCAAAACTGCAGGCATGGCTGGCGCTCCCTTCGTGAGGCCTCCGTGCACACCGAGCTTGTCGTGTAGTCGCCAACGACAACGGGCGCCGTAGCGCCCGTTGTTTTCAATCCCTCGCCGCGATCAGAGCGAGTAATACATCTGGAATTCCAGCGGATGGGTGCTGGCGCGGTACTTGGTGACTTCCTTCATCTTCACTTCGATGTAGGCATCGATGAAGTCGTCGGTGAACACGCCGCCCGCCTTCAGGAAGTCGCGGTCCTTGTCCAGCGCTTCCAGCGCGGCGTCGAGGCTGGAGCAGACCTGGGGGATGTTCTTCTCTTCTTCCGGCGGCAGGTCGTACAGATCCTTGTCGGCCGGTGCGCCCGGGTCGATCTTGTTGAGGATGCCGTCGAGGCCGGCCATCATCAGCGCGGTGAAGACCAGGTAGCCGGAGTTCATCGGGTCGGGGAAACGCACCTCGATGCGGCGGCCCTTGGGGCTGGCCACGTACGGGATGCGGCAGCTGGCCGAACGGTTGCGGGCGGAGTAAGCCAGCATCACCGGCGCCTCGAAGCCCGGCACCAGGCGCTTGTAGCTGTTGGTGGTGGAGTTGGAGAACGCGTTGATCGCGCGCGCATGCTTGAAGATGCCGCCGATGTACCACAGCGCGGTCTGCGACAGGCCACCGTAGAGATCGCCTGCGAACAGGTTCTCACCGTTCTTGGCCAGCGACTGATGCACGTGCATGCCGCTACCGTTGTCGCCGACCAGCGGCTTCGGCATGAAGGTGGCGGTCTTGCCGTTCTGGTGCGCCACGTTCTTGATGACATATTTCATCGTCAGCAGCTCGTCGGCCTTCTTCACCAGCGTGTTGAACTTGACGCCGATCTCGCACTGGCCCGCGTTCGCCACTTCGTGGTGGTGCACTTCGACTTTCTGGCCCAGCGATTCGAGGATCTTGCACATGTCGGCGCGCAGGTCGCCCAGCGAATCGACCGGGCTGACCGGGAAGTAGCCGCCCTTCACGCCCGGCCGATGGCCGGAGTTGCTGCCGTCGTACTTGTAGCGCGACGACCACGTCGCTTCTTCGGAACCGATCTCGTAGAACACGCGGCCCGGATCGTTCTGCCAGCGCACCGAATCGAAGATGAAGAACTCAGGCTCCGGGCCGAAGAACGCGGTGTCGGCGATGCCGGTGGATTTCAGGTACGCCTCGCCACGCTTGGCGATCGAGCGCGGATCGCGGCCATAGGCCTGCATCGTCGACGGCTCCAGCACATCGCAATGCACGATCAGCTGCACGTGCGAGCTGAAGGGATCGAGATGGGCGGTGTCCGGATCCGGCATCAGCACCATGTCCGATTCATTGATGCCCTTCCAGCCGGTGATCGAGGAACCGTCGAACATCTTGCCGTCCTCGAAGGTCGACTCGTCGATCGCATGGGCCGGGAAGCTGACGTGGTGGTGTACGCCGAGCATGTCGGCGAAGCGGAAGTCGACGAACTCGACCTCATGTTCCTGGATCAGGTCGAGCACTTTTTTGGCGGACATGTAGCAACCTCGGCTGTGAATGATGAGCTGGTTAGAGCAAAGCCCATGCCAATGGATGGAACCGTTGTACGACAACGGCTGCGGGCTTTTCCCGGTACGTCGGACGGACCGCGAAGAAACACAATGGTGCAATACACGCTGTGTATTGCACCATCATGAATCATTCGGACACGTCATTCCGGCACGTACGCGACGCCCCGCTCAGACATCGTAAGCGCTTTCGCCGTGCGAGGTAATATCCAGTCCTTCGCGCTCGGCCTCGGGCGATACGCGCAGGCCGAACACCGCCTTGACCACAAAATACGCCAGCACCGAGACCAGCCCGCTCCACACCAGGGTGATGCCCACGCCCAGCGCTTGCACACCGAGCTGATGGCCGATCGAGAAACCTGCCGCACCGGTGCCGCCCAGTGCCGGTGCGGTGAACACGCCGGTCAGCAGCGCGCCCACGATGCCGCCGATGCCGTGCACGCCGAACACGTCCAGCGCGTCGTCCGCACGCAGCAGTTTCTTCAGGCCGGTCACGCCCCATACGCAGCAGAGGCTGGCCACCGCGCCCACTGCGATCGCGCCCATCGGCCCCACCGTGCCGCAGGCCGGCGTGATGCCGACCAGACCGGCGACCGCGCCGGAAGCACCACCCAGCATCGATGCATGGCCTCGCACGAGCGCCTCCACCGCCAGCCACGCCAGCACCGCCGCGGCCGTGGCCAGCAAGGTGTTGATGAAGGCCAGCGCCGCGCCCGAGTTCGCCTCCAGATTGGAGCCGGCGTTGAAGCCGAACCAGCCCACCCACAGCAGCGCCGCACCGACCATGGTGAAGGTAACGTTGTGCGGTTTCATCGATTCGCGGCCGAAACCCAGCCGCGGCCCGGCCAGGTAGGCGCCGACCAGGCCGGCGATACCGGCGTTGATGTGCACCACGGTACCGCCGGCGAAGTCCAGCGCACCTTTGGCGAACAGATAGCCGTCCGGCCCGTACCACACCATGTGCGCAATCGGCAGGTAAGCGAAGGTGAACCACAGCGCGGCGAACAGCAGCACCGCGCGGAAGCGCATCCGCTCGGCGAACGAGCCCACGATCAGCGCGCCGGTGATGCCGGCGAAAGTGGCCTGGAACGCCACGAACACGTACTCCGGCAACGATATGCCAGCGCTGAACGTGGCCGCCAAAGTGTCTTTGGTGACGCCGCGCAGGAACACCTTGTCGAGATTGCCGATGAAGGGGCCACCGCCGTTGAACGCGAGGCTGTAGCCGTAGGCCGCCCACAGCAACAGCAGCAGCGAAAACACCGTCATCACCTGCATCAGCACTGACAACACGTTCTTCGAACGCACCAGGCCGCCGTAGAACAGCGCCAGTCCCGGCACCGTCATCAGCAGCACCAGCAGCGTGGAGGTGAGCATCCACGCCACGTCGCCCTTGTCGACTACCGGCGCGACAACCTCGGCATGCAGCATCGGCGCAGCCAGGCCGAGTACCAGTAACGGCAGCCACGTGCGGATACCACGGAACAACTTGAACTCTTTCATGGAAACCTCGTGTGGTTCGGTCAGAGGGCGTCGGCGTCGAGCTCGCCGGTGCGGATGCGGATCACCTGATCCACGTGGGTGACGAAGATCTTGCCGTCGCCGACGTTGCCGGTACGGGCCGAGCGCTGGATCTCTTCCAGCACGACATCGAGCAGTTCGTCGGACACCACCACCTCGAGCTTCAGCTTGGGCAGGAAATCGACGACGTACTCGGCGCCGCGATACAGCTCGGTGTGGCCCTTCTGGCGGCCGAAGCCGCGCACTTCCGTCACTGTGATGCCCGAGACACCCGTTTGCGCGAGTGCATCGCGGACCTCGTCGAGCTTGTAGGGGCGGATGACGCTGGTAACCATTTTCATGCGTGACTCCCGGGGTGGATTTTCTGCAGAGCGATGCATCGGCTCAGAACGCCTTGGTCAGGGTCAGCACCGCCGTGGCACGGCCCAGGTAATGGTCGTGCGCATTGGTGTAGATGGCCTTGTTCGCGTTGGTGTCGTAATAGCCCAGCGCCACCGAGTAGCCGCTGGCGAAGTTGCGCGTCACGCCCAGCTTCCAGTCGGTGTACGACGCGCCGGACATGTTCTCCACCTTCTGGTGGCCGACGTGGGCATTGAGCAGCCAGCCCGGGGCAAACTCCTGGTTCCACGACAGGTCGACATAGCTGCTGTGCTTGCTGTCGGCGTAGCCGAACAGGTTGGTGAAAGCATGTGAGTACTTCAGCGACACGCTCTTCCAGGTCAGTGCGGCATAACCTTCGGTGGTGTTGGGCAAGGTGAAGCCGGCCGGATAGCTGCCCGGGTACTGGTAGCGATACAGGCCGACGTCATAGCTCCAATCGGCGGAGAAGCTGCCGCGGTAGCCACCGTAGAGATCGATTTCCAGGCTGCTGGAAATCGGCTGCGCCGAAGTCGAGGCATCGGACAGCCAGCTGACATTGCTGCCCCAGCCGCCGATATACCAGCCACTGGCGTGATCGAATTCTAGGCCGGCCTGCACGGCGGGCTTGCGATTGGTCTGCGAAATGCCACGGAACAGGTAATCGTTGACCACGTCGGCACTACCGACCCACTTGCTGGCCGGGGCCTCGTCGGCCAACGCCGGCGTCAGGCCGGAGGCGGCGAACAGCAGGACGGCAGCACCCACAGGTATCCAACATCGTTTCATAAGCTCGACTCCCCTTGGAGAAACGGCAGGCCTGAAGACGGACGTCCAGACGTCTATGGATCACCGCGATGTGACCATGCGGACGCATGGCCATAGCTCACCTCAGCAAGCGCCGTGCCACAGCACGCAAGCGTTGCTGAACCTGGATCGACAGGGGTTGTGGCGCGTCTATCGCGCCCCGTTAGCACCATCAACACCCGAGTGCATGGCTGGTTTGCACTGTTCCAGTGCGTGTACGGGCGGCCGACCGTGTACGCGATGACGCCTCATTCCGGAAGCAAAACCCGTAAGCTATGGCGCTTCATGCCGGTCATCGTCCGCCGGCACGTCTTCAACCTGCAACGGAACGTCCCGTGACCGATCTTCTTCACGTCATCCTGCTCGGTATCATCGAAGGCATCACCGAATTCCTGCCCATCTCCAGTACCGGCCATCTGCTGATCGCCGAGAAATTCGGGCTCGGCGCCCGCTCGGACCTGTTCAATGTCGGCATCCAGGCCGGTGCGATCCTGGCGGTGACGCTGATCTACTGGAAGCGCATCTGGCAGCTGTTCACGCAATGGCGCGTACCGGCCAACCGCGACTACCTGCTGAAGCTGCTGGTGGCGTTCCTGATCACTGCGGTGCTGGGTTTCATCGCGGTGAAGCACGGCTTCAAGCTCCCCGAGACGGTCACGCCGGTTGCATGGGCGCTGGTGATCGGCGGTTTGTGGATGATTGCCGCCGAGGGGCTGGCCGCGAGCCAGCCCGATCGCAGCGAGGTGACCTGGAAGGTGGCGATCCTGGTCGGTATCGCCCAGATGATCGCCGGCATTTTTCCGGGCACGTCACGCTCGGCCGCAACCATCTTTACCGCAATGCTGGCCGGCACCAGCAATCGCGCGGCGGCCACCGAGTTCGCCTTCCTGGTCGGCATTCCGACCATGTACGCGGCGACCGGCTACGAATTGCTGAAGGTGCTCAAAGGCGGCGGCGCGGCGCATGAGGACTGGACCGCGCTCATCGTAGGCTTCGTCGTCTCGGCGATCGTCGCCTTCGTCGCGGTGAAGTGGCTGCTCGGCTACATCCGTACGCACCGCTTCACATGGTTCGCGATCTACCGCATCGCACTCGGCGTGGCGCTGCTGTTGCTGGTGCCGGCCGGGGCGTGACGCTTCGAACGTCGCCGTAACGCTCTTACGCGACGGCGGCTACACGCTCGCCGCGCTCGGCCTGCTCGGCCTTGATCCGTGCCGTGATCCGGCATTGCGGTTCGCTGGTGCGCTGGAACAGCTCGTTGGCCCACTCGATGAACGCCTGCACGCGCGCCGACAGATGCCGTTTCTGCGGGTAGACGATCCACACCGGGGAGCCGGTGGAAATCGTATCGGTCATCACGATCTCCAGCTGGCCCTTGGCCAGCGCGCTGGCGGCGAGGCAGTGGGCGATCTGGATGATGCCCAGGCCGGCGACCGCCGCTTGAATCACCGATTCGCCGTCGTTGATCAGCATGTGTGCGTCGATATCCAGCGCAACGCGCCCGCTCGGCGTGTCGAACTGCCATTGGTAGGGCTTGCCGGTGTTCGGATAGACGTAGTTGATGGCGCGATGCTGCTTGAGGTCCTCGATGCTATGCGGCGCGCCATGCTTGCGCAGATAGTCCGGCGAGGCGCACAGAACATTGTTGAAGTAGCCGAGCTTGCGCGCGATCAGGTTGGAATCGGCCAGTTCACCCATGCGGATGGCGCAGTCGTAACCTTCTTCATTGAGGTCGAAGTGGTAGTCGCACATGGCCAGCTCGAGCCGGATGTCCGGATAGCGCTGCTCGAACTCGGCCAGATTCGGAATCAGCGCGGCACGGCCGATCGCCGAATGGGCAGCTACCCGCAACTTGCCTACCGGGTGGCTGCGCGCATGCCCTAGCGCTTCGGTCGCCTCGGCCAGATCGGCGAGGATCTCCTTGCAACGTGCATGGAATGAGGCCCCATCGTCGGTCAACCGCAACGAACGGGTCGAACGGAACAGCAACCGGGCGCCGAGTTGGGCTTCCAGCCGGGCGACAGCCCGGCTGACCCCCGACGGGGTCATCCCCAACTGACTGGCAGCGGCGGCGAAGCTCTTGGCTTCGACTACCCGGACGAAGGTCGAAATTGCTGAAAAGTCTTCCATTGCCTGGATTCCTGGCCGATTCGTGATCGCGAGTCATGAGTGTAGTGCGCAAGAAACGGATTTTCTATACCGCCAGGTACACCTATTCTCTCGACCCTTCGCCGGGGATGTGTGCCCGGCCTGTCAGATTCTGGGAGCGCAACATGAAAAAACAATGGATGCTGATACCTCTGATAGCCGCTGGTGTGATCGGCAGCTGGGTTCTCCTGCATGGCGGCAACAGCCAGGCGCAAACCCCGGCTGGCGGCGGTCCGGCTGAAGTCACGGTCGCGCAGGCCTTGACCCGCCAGGTCAGCGACAGCGCCGAATTCACCGGCCGGCTGCAAGCGGTCAGCACGGTGCAGGTGCAGCCGCGGGTCGGCGGCTTCGTGGATTCGGTGCATTTCCAGGAAGGTGCGCTGGTGCACAAGGGCGATGTGCTGTTCCAGCTCGATCCGCGCCCGTATCAGGCCGAGGTCGACCGGCTCAGCGCGAATCAGGCGCAGGCCCGTGCCGAGTTGAGCCTGGCCGAGACCAACCAGCGTCGCGCCGAGATGTTGCTGGCCCAGCATGCCGTGGCGCAGCAGGAAGCGGATCGCCAGAGCACGACCGAACAGAGCGCGCGTGCGCAGCTGGCGGCCAGCACGGCCGCACTGGCCGCCGCACGCCTGAACCTGGATTTCACCCAGGTGCGCTCGCCGATCGATGGCCGCGTCAGCAATGCCCGGGTCAATCCCGGCAATCTGGTCACCAGCAGCGACGTGTTGACCAGCGTGGTCTCGGTCAATCCGGTCTATGTCTATTTCGATGTGGACGAACAGACCTGGCTCAAGCTCGACCATCTGCGCAGCGGCGCGGCGAAGGCCGGACGCAACGCGCGGATCGAGGCCGCGATGGGGCTGGCCGACGAACCTGGCCATCCGCATGAGGGCCGCCTCGACTTCGTCGACAACCAGCTGCACGCCGGCTCCGGCACGATGCGCCTGCGCGCGGTGTTCGACAACGCCGATGGGCTGTACACGCCAGGCCTGTACGCCCGCGTGCAGCTGCAAAGCGGCCAGGCACGTCCGCGCCTGCTGGTGGACGACCGTGCGATCGGCACCGACCTCGGCAACCAGTTCGTCTACGTGGTCGACAAGCAGCACAAGGTGGAATACCGCAAGGTCAGCACCGGTGCGCTGTTTCATGGCCTGCGCGTGATCGAAAGCGGTCTGGATGCCAACGACGTGGTGATCGTCAACGGCCTGCAGCGCGTGCGCCCCGGTGCCGAGGTCAACCCGCAGAAGGTGGCCATGCAGTACCGGCTCGATGCCAGCGACAAGGCGCTGGTCGAAGCCGCTCCTGCAGCCCAGCCGGATGCCGACAACACGCGCACCGCGCAGGCCAACACGGCGACAGCGAAGGGTCCGCAAGGTTGAGCACACGCTCCCTCCCCTAAGTGCAGCAGGGGAGGGCTGGGGAGGGGTGAAGCCCTCCAGCGAACCGCATAGCAAGAGCAAGCGTTACCCCCTCCCCACCTCCTCCTGCGATGCAGGGAGAGGAGCAAAGAAGACCGAAGCCGCGAAGCGGCTTCGTCGAGGATTCATTGCATGAAAAACATTGCCCAATTCTTTGTCGATCGGCCGATCATGGCCGCCGTGCTGTCGCTGCTGTTCGTGATCACCGGCTCCATCGCGGTGTTCAAGCTGCCGATCAGCGAATACCCGGAAGTCGTGCCGCCCACCGTCGTGGTGCGCGCGGCGTATCCCGGCGCCAACCCCAAGGTCATCGGCGAAACTGTCGCCACGCCGCTGGAGGAACAGATCAACGGCGTCGAGGGCATGCTCTACAGCTCTTCGCAGGCGACCAGCGATGGCGCACTGACCCTGACCGTGACGTTCGCGCTGGGTACCAACCTCAACACCGCCCAGGTCGACGTGCAGAACCGCGTGGCGCAGGCCCTGCCCAAGCTGCCGGAAGAAGTGCAGCGACTCGGCGTGACCACGCAGAAGAGCTCGCCCGACCTCACCATGGTCGTGCATCTCACCTCGCCGGATCAGCGCTACGACATGCTGTACCTGTCGAACTACGCGCGGCTGCACGTGAAGGATGTGCTGGGCCGGCTCGACGGCGTCGGCGACGTGCAGATCTTCGGCGCCGGCGAATACTCGATGCGCGTGTGGCTGGATCCGCAGAAACTGGCGCAGCGCGGGCTCACCACCGGCGACGTCATCAGCGCGATCCGCGAGCAGAATGTGCAGGTCGCCGCCGGTGCGCTGAATGCGCCGCCCGGGCCGACCAATTCCGCGTTCCAGCTCAACATCAACACCCGTGGCCGACTGGTCAGCGAAGACGATTTCCGCAACATCATCGTGCGCACCGACGCGAATGGCGGCGTTACCCATCTGAACGACGTGGCCAAGGTCGACCTGGGTTCCAACAACTACGCGCTGCGCAGCCTGCTCGACAACAAGCCGGCGGTGGCGCTGCCGATCTTCGCGCGGCCCGGCTCCAATGCGATCCAGATCTCCGACGAAGTGCGCGCCACCATGACGCAGCTGAAGAAGGAGTTCCCGCAAGGCGTCGACTACTCGATCGTGTACGACCCGACCGTGTTCGTGCGCGGCTCGATCGAGGCGGTGGCGCACACCTTGCTGGAAGCGATCCTGCTGGTGGTGCTGGTGGTGATCCTGTTCCTGCAGACCTGGCGCGCTTCGATCATTCCGCTGGTGGCGGTACCGGTATCGCTGATCGGCACGTTCGCGGTGATGTACCTGGCCGGCTTCTCGCTCAACGCGTTGTCGTTGTTCGGGCTGGTATTGGCGATCGGCATCGTGGTCGATGACGCGATCGTGGTGGTGGAGAATGTGGAACGGCATATCGAGCTGGGCCAGTCGCCGAAGGAGGCCACGCGCCATGCCATGCACGAGGTCACCGGCCCCATCGTGGCGACCGCGCTGGTGCTGTGCGCGGTGTTCATCCCGACCGCGTTCGTCAGCGGTCTCACCGGCCAGTTCTATCGCCAGTTCGCTCTGACCATCGCGATCTCCACGGTGATCTCGGCGTTCAACTCGCTGACCCTCAGCCCGGCGCTGGCCGCGGTGTTGCTGAAGAGCCACGACACACCGAAGGACCGCCTCACCCGTGCGATCGACCGCGCGTTCGGCTGGCTGTTCCGCCCGTTCAACCGCATGTTCCGTCGCGGCTCGGAGCGTTACGTCGGCGGCGTGAAGCGCATCCTCAGCAAGGGTTCGATCGCGCTGGTGCTGTACGCCGGCCTGATCGCCCTGACCGCGTTCGGCTTCTCGCACGTACCGACGGGCTTCGTGCCGGGCCAGGACAAGCAGTACCTGGTGGCGTTCGCACAACTGCCCGATGCAGCTTCGCTCGATCGTTCCGAAGACGTGATCCAACGCATGGGCGCCATTGCGCTGAAGCAGCCTGGCGTGGAACACGCGGTGGCGTTCCCGGGCCTGTCGATCAACGGTTTCACCAACTCCACCAACTCAGGCATCGTGTTCGTCACGCTGAAGCCGTTCGAGGAGCGCCGCAGCGCGGAGCTCTCGGCCGGCGCGATCGCCGGCGCGCTGAACCAGAAGTTCGCGTCGATCCAGGATGCGTACATCGCGGTATTCCCGCCGCCGCCGGTGATGGGGCTGGGCACGATCGGTGGCTTCCGCCTGCAGCTGGAAGACCGCAGCGATCGCGGTTTCGAGGAGCTGTACAAGCAGACCCAGAACCTGATCGCAGCAAGCCGGAAGGATCCGGCACTCGCCGGACTGTTCTCCAGTTTCCAGGTCAGCGTGCCGCAAGTGGACGCCGATGTGGATCGCGAGAAGGCGAAGGCCGAAGGCGTGAACCTGGCCGACGTGTACCAGACCATGCAGGCCTACATGGGCTCGCTCTACGTCAACGACTTCAATCGTTTCGGGCGCACCTACCAGGTGAACGTGTCGGCCGATCCCGAGTTCCGGCATACGCCGGAGGACATCCTGCAGCTGAAGACGCGCAACACGCAGGGCCAGATGGTGCCGCTGGGTTCGTTCGTCACCGTGCAGCAAGGTGCCGGTCCGGATCGCGTGCAGCACTACAACGGTTACCCGACAGCCGAGATCAACGGCGGCCCGGCGCCGGGCTTCAGCTCCGGCCAGGCGCAGGCGGCGATTGAAAAGCTGGCGAAGGACAACCTGCCCAACGGCATCAGCTTCGAGTGGACCGAGCTGACCTATCAGCAGATCCTGGCCGGAAACACCGCGATTCTGGTGTTCCCGTTGTGCGTATTGCTGGTGTTCCTGGTGCTGTCGTCGCTGTACGAGAGCTGGTCGCTGCCGCTGGCGGTGATCCTGATCGTGCCGATGGTGTTGTTGTCCGCGATTGCCGGCGTGTGGCTGAGCGGCGGCGACAACAACATCTTCACCCAGATCGGATTGATCGTGCTGGTCGGACTGGCGTGCAAGAACGCGATCCTGATCGTCGAGTTCGCCCGCGAACGCCAGCATGAAGGCATGGCTCGCCATGAGGCCGTGCTGGAAGCGGCGAAGCTGCGGTTGCGCCCGATCCTGATGACGTCGTTCGCCTTCATCATGGGTGTGGTGCCGCTGGTGACCTCGCACGGTGCCGGTGCCGAGATGCGCCATGCGATGGGCGTGGCGGTGTTCTCCGGCATGCTGGGCGTAACCATCTTCGGGTTGATCTATACCCCGCTGTTCTATGTCCTGATTCGCGCCCTGGTCGAGCGTCGCGAAGCGCGTGCGGCTGCGCGCGCCGCGGCACACGCACTGCCGGCGCTGGAGAACCACTGATGAAAATGTCTCTCAAGGTCGCCGCGCTGAGCGCAGCCCTGGCTCTGGCCGGTTGCGCCAGCGTGGGCCCGAACTATCACGAAGCGAAACCCGCCGCGCCACAGCTGCAGGGACTGGACGCGGCACAGGAGAACAATGCGCAGTTCCAGGCCGCGTGGTGGAAGCAGTTCAACGATCCCACGCTGGATGCGTTGATCCAGCGCGCAGCGGCCAACAACCTGGACCTGCGCATCGCGGTGGCGCGTCTGCATGAATCGCGGGCGCTGCTCAGCGGTGCCAAATCCGAACAGCTGCCGACGATCGATACCGACGTGAACTACACGCGCAGCCGCGGTCAGCAACCGGGCTTCGGCACGCAGCGGCAGACGGTGACGACGTACCAGGCCGGCTTCGACGCGTCGTGGGAACTGGACCTGTTCGGCGGCGTGCGCCGTTCGGTGGAGGCGTCCCGGGCCGATCTCGGCGCCAGCGAAGCGGCGCTGCACAACGCGCAGATCAGCCTGCTGGCCGAGGTCGCACGCAACTATTTCGAATTGCGCGGCAGCCAGCTGCGGCTGGACATTGCCCGGCGCGACATCGAAAGCCAGCAGCAGACCGTCCATCTGACCGACCTGCGCCAGCAGCTCGGCTCCGGTTCCGAGCAGGACGTGGCCAGCGCGAAAGCCCGCCTGAGCGCGGTGCAGGCGCAGCTGCCGCTGCTGCAGACGCAGGCCAGCGCCAACGAATTCCGGCTCGCCGTGCTGCTCGGTGAGCGGCCGGGTGAGCTCGACATCGACGTCTCGCCGAAGAGCTTCTCGCCGATTGCGGTAAGCCTGCCGATCGGCGACGCCGGCGACGTGCTGACGCGCCGCCCGGACGTGCGTATCGCCGAGCGCCAATACGCCGCCGCCACCGCGCGTATCGGCGTAGCCAAGGCGGATTTCTTTCCGCACATCACGCTGGGTGGCTTCCTCGGTTTCCTTGCCGGACGCAGCAATGATTTCGGCAGCCCGTCGACGCGCGCATGGTCGCTGGCACCGAGCATCAGCTGGTCCGGCCTGAACATCCAGCGTGTGCGCGCCAACCTGCATGCCAGCGAAGCGCGCGCCGACGCGGCGCAGGCGAACTATCAGCAGACCGTGCTGCTGGCGATCGAGGACATCGACAACGCGGTTACCGGTTTCAACCAGCAACGCCTGCGCGTCGATCACCTGATCGAACAGAGCACGCAGAGCAAGCGTGCCGCCGACCTGGCCCGCGTGCGCTACCAGGAAGGCGCCACCAGCTTCCTCGAACTGCTCGACGCCGAGCGTACCCAGCTCGCTGCCGAAGACGATCTGGCCCAGGCCGAGGCAGCGATCAACACCCGTGCCGTGGCGCTGTACAAGGCGCTCGGCGGCGGCTGGCAGGCTTGCGGCGACGAGCATTGCAGCGCCGTGGCCAAGTCCGACGCCGCACCATGAGCCGGCCGGCCCGACGTGTGCCGGCGACGGCGACCGCACCGGTCTATCGCGTGGCGCTGGTCACCGGCGCCAACCGCGGCCTCGGCTTCGAGGTGGCGCGCCAGCTCAGCGAGCGCGGCATGACCGTGCTGCTGGGTGCGCGTGATTTCGACAAGGGCTTGCACGCGGCGCGCAAACTCGCCGGAGCTCCCGGCGAAGTGATCGCGGTGCAGCTCGACGTGACCCGGCAGGACGAGGTCGACACCCTGGTCCGCTGGACCGACGTTACCTACGGCCGGCTCGACGTGCTGGTCAACAACGCCGGCGGCCATTACGACCACGACGCTGCGGCCAGCACTAGCGACATCACGCCGGCGCATGCTGCGCTGGAGACTCACCTGTTCGGCAGCTGGCGTCTGTCGAGCGCGTTGCTGCCGCTGATGCGGCGGCATGGTTACGGCCGCATCGTGAACGTATCGAGCGGTTGCGGCGCCAGCGGCTCGACCAGCGCCAGCTGCGTAGCCTATCGCACCTCCAAGGCCGCGCTCAACGCCTATACTCGAACGCTGGCGGCGGAGCTCGACGGCAGCGGTATCGCCGTCAACGCGGTGTGTCCGGGCTGGGTCGCCACCGAACTCGGCGGCCCCGGCGGCCGACCCGTGGAGCGCGGGGCGGCGGGTATCGTATGGGCGGCCAACCTGCCCGCGCCGGCACCGACCGGACGGTTCTTCCGCGATGGCGAAGTGATCCCGTGGTGAACCGCCGACCTTAGCTCTTGCCGGGCCCGCTGTGCTGCGAGTACAGCGCGTGCCAGCGACCGTCGACGTAGACGAAGATGTCGGACGAACGTACGTCGCTGGCCGCGCCCTTCGCCGGGTCGTAAAACGACAGGATCGCGGTGTCGCCGTGGATCACGACCGCCTTGCCCGACGGATGCGCCTTGATCCATGCCTCGACCTTGCGACGTTCCTCGTCGGAGCCGCGATTCTTCGCCGCGTGCGCCATGATCGCGGACTTCGGATGCACCGCGCCGTCGGTGCCGACCGAGCGGTACTCGGGCAGCAGCATGGCATCGAGCCAGGCGCTATCGCCACTAAGTTCGGCCTCCAGCCAGTGCTCATCGACAGCGATCACCGCCGCTTCGGTCCTGGCAGTTTCGTCCGGGCTGGTCTGCGTGGCGGAAGTCGCCGCGATCGCGCCCGTCGTTCCCATCGTCGTCGCGGCAAGGCACGCCAAGGCGATCCGGAAGAGATATTGCTTGCGCATGCTGCTGTCCTCGTCCGCGGCGACATTGCCGCCGATGCAGACTGCCCGGCATGGCGGCGCGCCGCACCGTTCCTGTGACGACCGACGGCGACGGCGTGACAAACGGTCGCCACGCATTCGCCAGCGGTCGCGCTGACCGGTGCGAACCCGCTCGCCATCCGCCGACACCGCTTTCGACCATCGGCACGTGCACGCGTGCCGCTCGTCACCACCGCGATGCCTGTCGTCACAAGATCGGCGACGCCACCGATGGTCCATGCCAGCCTTGCCCCACCGTCCACATCGACGCTGTTGTCCGGTTGCTCATGCAGCGGACGCGCGGCAAAGGGAGATAGACATGCGATTGCCCGCCATCTTCGTGACTCTTGCAGCCACGCTCGCGCTCGGCGGCACGACCGTTGCGGTTCGCGCCGCGCCACCGGATTCTTCGCCGGCGGCCACGATCTTCGCGCCGGACGCGATCGCCGGAACCGCCAACGATGGCGCGGCGGCGTTCACTCCGGATGGCGCGACGGTGGTCTTCATGCGCGACACCGGCAGTGGCTCGACCCTGATGGAATCGCAGCGCGAACATGGCCGCTGGTCGGTGCCGCGCGCGGCGTCGTTCTCAGGACATTGGCACGACCTCGATCCGGCGATGGCGCCCGACGGTTCGTTTCTGCTGTTTGTCTCCAACCGTCCGGCCACACCAGGCGGCCCGCCCGTCGATGCGGTCCGTGCCGGCAAGCGCCGCGCTGGACAGGGCATGAACCTGTGGCGGGTGAACCGGCAAGGCGGCGGCTGGAGCGAGCCGGTGCGTCTATCCGACACCGTCAACCTCTGCTCCCTGGTCTCCTCTCCGAGCATCGCCGCCGACGGCAGCATCTACTTCATTGGCTGTGCAGGGCCCAACGGCGACTTCAAGCTATTGCAGTCGCCGTATCGCGACGGGCATTACGCGACGCCTCATGTGGTGGCACTCGGCGAGGCGGACGCGACGGTTCGCGACCCGGCGATCGCGCCCGACGGCTCATTCATGGTCGTCAGCATCAAGCACGCGGCGCAGGAGGTGTACCGTCTCGCCATCGCGTTCCGCACGTCCGACGGCTGGACCGCGCCGCGCGATCTCGGCGACACGGTCAACAGCGGCGAGAGCATGGGAGCCCAGCTGGGGCCTGATCACCGCACGCTGTATTTCTACAGCGATCGTCGCCTGCCGGCATCGGACCCGAATGCCGCCGCGACGTGGAACAACGGTGCCGGTCATATCTGGCAGGTGTCGCTGGCGCCGTGGCTGGATGCGCGCGGATGACGGCATGCGCCGCCGCCGTCACTCTCGGCCATCTGCGTGTGCACGCTTACCGTTCGTCACCACCGCGGCGCCTGTCGTCACAAGACCGGCGACGTGACTGATCGCTCGTGCCAGCCTTGCGGCAACATCACCATCCACATCGACATCAACGCCCGGCTGCTCATGCAGCAGACGCGCGGCCAAGGGAGATAGACATGCGGAAGACAGACATGCGATTGCCGGCCATTTTCATGATTCTTGCAACCGCGGGCACGCTCGCCGGCACAACCGGTGCGGTCCGCGCCACGTCACCGGATTTCCCACCGACAGCCACGATCTTCGCGCCCGGCGCGATTGCCGGAACCGACGACGATGGCGCGGCGGCATTCACGCCGGACGGCGCGACGGTGTATTTCATGCGCGGCACCGACAGCTTCACGCTGATGGAATCGCATCGCGACGGCGGCCACTGGTCGACACCGCGGACCGCGCCATTCTCCGGGCAATGGCGCGACCTCGATCCGGCGATGGCGCCCGATGGTTCGTTCCTGCTGTTCGTCTCGAACCGGCCGGCCGCGTCGGGCGGTTCGCCCATCGACGCAGTCAGCGGGGGCAAGCGCTACGCGGGCCGCGGCATGAACCTGTGGCGGGTGAACCGGCAAGGCCATGGCTGGAGCGCGCCGGTGCGTCTGCCCGATATCGTCAACAGCAGCCCGATGACATTTGCCCCCAGCATCGCGGCCGACGGCAGCATCTACTTCATCGGCCGCAGCGGGCCGGACTCGCAGCTCCATCTGCTGCGCTCGGTTTATCGCAACGGCAGTTATCTGCCGCCCTACGCGGTGGCACTCGGTGACGCGGATGCGACGATCCGCGATCCGGCGGTCGCGCCCGACGGTTCATTCATGGTTGTCAGCATCAAGCATGAGGCGCAGCAACCTTATCGGCTGGCCATCGCGTTCCACACGCCCACCGGCTGGAGCGGGCCGCGCGATCTCGGCGACACGGTGAACGGCGGCAAGCACAGCATGGGCGCCCAGCTGGGTCCCGATCACCGTACGCTGTATTTCTACAGCGATCGCCGCCTGCCGGCATCGGACCCGAATGCCTCGGCGACATGGAACAACGGCGCCGACCATATCTGGCAGGTGTCGCTGGCCTCCTGGCTGGACGCACCATCCGCAACGGCCCCCACGGCTTCCCGCCAGCTTCAGGCGGAGCCGGCATGGGGGCTGGGCGACGATGCGTCGCCCGCGTTCACACCGGACGGCCAGACGGTGGTGTTCGCACGCGGGCTGGGACCGTCGCGGCGGATCTATCTTTCGCATCGGCAGGCAGGGCTCTGGTCGGCGCCGGAACGCGCGCCGTTTTCGGACCAGTGGATGGACCTGGAACCCGTGATGGCGCCCGATGGCTCGTATCTGATCTTCATTTCCAACCGGCCTGCCACGGCCGGCGGCAAGGCGCTGGACGGCTATTTCGGCGGCAAGCCGCAACCTGGCCGTGGCGGCAACCTGTGGCGCGTGAACCGCGAGGGCCATGGCTGGGGCACACCGATGCGGCTTCCCGATATCGTCAATACCAGCCCGGCGACCTACTCGCCGGCGGTGGCGGCGGACGGCAGCTTGTATTTCATGAAGCCCGATCCGCAGAGCCATCATCTGCGGATCTATTTCAGCCAGTTCGCCGGCGGGCAGTTCCAGCCGCCGGTACGGCTGCCTTTGCCGTCGAACGAAGACGCGACCGCCGATGTCGATCCGGCTATCGCGCCGGACAAGTCCTTCATCGTGTTCAGTTCGAATCGCGAGCCCGCTGCCGCGGACACGAACGACTTGTTCATGGCCTTCGCCACACCCGCAGGCTGGGGCCAACCGATCCACCTCGGGCCGTCGGGCGAGGAAGCACGTCTCGACCCCAACCTGTCCACGCTGTATTTCACGGCGGCGGACAAACGCATCCACCACCTGTCGATCACACCCTGGCTGATGGAACACGTTGCGGCCAGACACTGATGAAGCCGGGCGATGTTCTTGCCACCGCTTGGGATACCGACGCGGAGGCGCTGCGCTGAACCCCCGTCCACGTTCGACGTCGGCACCACTTTCGGCCTATCCGTCGGCTGCACGGCATGGGCATACTGCGCGCATGAATAGTGAGCCAGCGGCTGGCATCGCCAGCGAGAATCCTGTGCCGGACGACATCACCTCGCGGGGGTCAAAGACCTGGGGCCTGGCGTTCGGCTTCTGGACGCTGCTGGCACTGTCTTACGCGCTCGTTTCAGGGCTTTCCTCGATCAGCGAGGGACACGAGCCGGCCTGGCTGCGCGGACTGACCTGGAACCTGGCCGACTTCTACCTGTGGATGCTGCTGGTGCCGGGAATCGGCTGGCTGGGGCGGCAAGGCACCGTGCGTGGCTGGCCGCGATTTCTGGCGCTGCAGGTGCCGGCCAGCGTCGGCGTGGCGCTGGCGCAGACGCTGCTGCAACTACTGATCTTCTGGTCCGTGTGCGGGCCGGGCCGGATGCCGGTGCACTCGCTGGCTGGCTTCGTGAGCATGGAGTTCGCCTACAAATTCCAGCAAGGCCTGGTGACTTACTGGGTGATCCTGGTAGTGCTGCGCGGATTGGAATCGCGCCGCCATCTGCGCGGCGAACGGCTGCGCAACGCGCAGTTGGAAACGCAATTGGCGCAGTCCCAACTGCAGGCCCTGCGCATGCAGCTGCAGCCGCACTTCCTGTTCAACACGCTCAACGCCATCTCGGCATTGGCGTTGGCCGATCCGCTGCAGGCACGGTTGATGATCGCGCGACTCAGCGACTTCCTGCGGCTGACGCTGGAGGAGCGCCATGCGCCACAGGTACCGCTGTCGCGCGAGCTGGATTTTCTCAGCTGCTATCTCGACATCCAGCAGGTGCGTTTCCAGGACCGGCTCAGCACCGAACTGGATGTGGCTGACGACACCTTGGCCGCGGCGGTGCCCAACCTGATCCTGCAGCCGCTGGTGGAGAACGCCCTGCGCCACGGGCTGCAGGACAAGCCCGGCGCCGGCATCCTGCGCGTCTCCACGCGGCGTGACGGCGCGCAGCTGCAACTGCGCGTGGACGACGACGGTCTCGGCCTGCCGCCGCAAGGCGCGCCCGAAGGCATCGGCCTGGGCAACACGCGCTCACGCCTGCGCATGCTGTTCGGCGATTCGGCGCGGCTCGAGCTCACCCCGCTCGCCGGCGGCGGCACGCGCGCCGAAGTGCGCCTGCCCTTCATCAGATACGTCGCATGACCACGCCACGCCTGCGCACCGTACTGGTCGACGACGAGGTACTGGCGCGGCTGGCACTGCGCCAGGCGCTGGCCTCGCACGATGAAGTGGAGATCGTCGGCGAATGCGGCAACGCCGACGAAGCGATGCAGGCCTTGCGCGCGTTGCAGCCGGACCTGCTGTTCCTGGATATCCAGATGCCCGGCATGGACGGCTTCGGCCTGCTGCACGAGTTGGCGCCGGACCGCTTGCCCTTGGTGGTATTCGCCACTGCATTCGCCGAACACGCGCTGCGCGCATTCGACGCCAATGCGCTGGACTACGTGCTCAAACCGATCGACCAGGGCCGCTTCGACCAGGCGATGGCGCGGGTGAACCGGCACTGGCAGGGACTGCACGCCGTGCACGCCCATGGAGAGTCCGCAGCGCCTCCGGCCGCCGGTACCGGCTACGCGCAACGCCTCAGCATACGCAGCGGCGAACATATCCGGGTGATCGCCGTGGCGGACATCGACTGGATCCGCGCCGACGGCAACTACGTGCACATTCATGTCGGCAGCAGCCGCTTCCTGCACCGCGAGACGCTGCGCCATCTGCTGACCATGCTCGACCCCGCCCGCTTCCTGCGCATCCATCGCGGCATCGTGGTGAATGTGGAACGCGTGGCCGAAGTGCACCCACTGTTCCAGGGCAATGCGGAAGTGGTGCTGCGCGACGGCACCCGGCTGGGCTTGAGCCGCCGTTTTCGCGCTGCCGCGTGGACCGTGCTGGGACTGCACTAAGGATGCTCTGATTAACCCAGAGCATCCTTACCGTTCGACCCGGGTATTCGACCGCTGGTCACATCCGATTCCCGGTCGTCACAAAACCGCGGCGCCGAACCGACGCCGGCTTGCAGACTCGATGGCATCGTCACCGCGTCGAGGAGAACGCATGATCCGTCGCATGGTTTCGCTGCTTGCCGGCAGCTGCATCGTTCTCGGGATGTCCGCCAACGCCAGCGCCCAGGCCGCTGCACCGGCATCCCCGCAACCGCAAATCTTCGCGCCCGGTTCGATCTCCGGCCCGTCCGGCGTAGACTGCCTGACCTTCGCCCCCGACGGCGCCACCGTCTTCTTCGACCAGCAGGCCGGTTGGAACGGCTTCATCATGGAGTCGCACCGCATCGGCGACGGCTGGTCGACGCCGCGGGTCGCGCCGTTCTCCGGACAATGGCTGGATCACGATCCGGCGATGGCCCCGGACGGCTCGTTCCTGGTGTTCACGTCCAACCGGTCCGATGTCGCCGGCGGCCAGCCGCTGCACGGCGGCCACCTGTGGCGGGTCGACCGCGACGGCAGCGGCTGGGGCGCCCCGGCGCGGCTGCCCGACCTAGTGAACGACGCCCCCCACATCTACGCGCCCAGCGTGGCGGCCAATGGCGATGTGTACTACCAGCGGATGGACGAGCCCGGGCACCAGTTCCATCTTTATCGCACGGCCTACCGCAACGGCCGCTACCAGACGCCGCAGCGGCTCGCGCTGGGCGATCCGGCCGCGCATGAGCTGGACCCGGCGATCGCGCCGGACCAGTCATTCATCGTGTTCGACGCCGACTACGCCGACAAGAACAAGCCCGATCACCTGTACATCGCCTTCCGCAACGGCGATGGCTGGAGCGCGCCGATCGATCTCGGCGACGCGGTGGACCGTTACCAGCCATGGGGCTCGCACCTGGGCCCGGACGGGCGCACGTTGTACTTCACCAGTAACTACGCGACGAAGGTGGACTACCCGCGCTCGTCCACGCAGGCACGCACGGACCTCGAGCGCATGCGCGCGTGGGACAACGGCAACAACCACATCTGGAGCGTGTCGCTGGCTCCCTGGCTGGATGCGCATCACGCGATGTGATTCCGCTTCGGCCGGCGTGCCGCCACACCACTTGCCGCCCTCACTCTTCAGGAGATTTCAGTGAATTTGCGAAACCTTGCCTTGGCCGTCTGTATCGCGGCAACGTACGCCGCATCGGCGGCCACACCAGCGACGACCGGCGGCGAACTGGTCGGCCCCGGCGTCATCTCCACCGGCTCGCAGGAAACCTCGGCCACGCTGACACCGGACGGCCAGACGCTGTATTTCATGCGCTCGGATTTTTCCGAGTCGGACGACACCATCATGGTCTCCCGGCGCAGCGGCGATCACTGGTCGACGGCGCAGGTAGCCGCGTTCTCCGGCCAGTGGCACGACTCCGAGCCTGCGCTGTCGCCTGACGGCAAGCGCCTTTACTTCGTCTCCAATCGTCCGCCGCACCCAGGCGACGCGCCGGTGGTGGCGCAGATGGGGGGACAGAAATTCGCCGGCACCAATCTCTGGTATGTGGCGCAGCAGCCCAACGGTGCATGGCGACCGCCGGTGCACGTCGACGGTGCGCTCAACGACGGCGCGATGATCTACAACCCGTCGGTGGCGGCCAACGGCGACATCTATTTCTCCGCGCATCGCGCCGATTCGGGCAAGGCCTACCAGATCTACATGGCGCATCCGCAGGATGGCGGCTACGCGGCGCCGGTCCGGGTCGAGCTGGGCGACCTCGAGCACAGCCGCATGGATCCGGCGGTGGATCCGCAAGGACGCTTCCTGATCTACGCCGGCAACGAAGGTGACTCGCTGGGCAGCGCCGACATCTACATCGCCTTCCGTCAGGCTGACGGGCGCTGGGGCAAACCGCTGCACCTGGGCGACGACGTCAACAGCCCCGCGCTGGAAAACGCACCATCGCTGGGGCCCGGGTTTGGCGAACTGTACGTATCAAGTACACGCCACGATGAAATGCATTTCCCGAAGCCACGCGACAACGCGGCCACGCTGCAACAGCGCCTGCAGTCGCCACTCAACGGTTCGCGCAATTTGTGGCGCTTCGACATCACCGACGTGCTGCGCGCGCACGGCATCGCGCGCTGAATATCCATCCCACCTGATTCGATGGACCGCCGTCGACAACCAACACTCCGTGGAAACCATGATGAACCCCCACCTCCGTGCTGTCGGTAATCTCGCCTTTTGCGCTTCGATTTTTTGCCTGGGCATCTCATTGGCCCGCGCTGAGCCCGTCGAAGCATTTCTGCACCCCGATCTCAAGGTGGGCGAGCGCTTGTCCGATGTGTTCTCCAAGACCGTCTCGATAAAGGGCGTGGGGTTCAAGGAAAAGGTCGATCTCATCAGCGGCACCGCCGACTACACGGTGACCGGCGTCACGTCGAAGGCGATCGTCTTCGACGAAGACGATCGCTACGACGGGCATCCGTCCAGCGGGCCAGTGCACAACAGCGAGATCCTTCGCGATGGCATCACCAACTGCTATGCGGGCAATTGCCGCATCAACGACCAAACCAGCGGAGTGGTCTTCAATCCCTTGCTGTGGGGCAAGGCGCCGGACCAACTCCGCGCTGGAATGACCTGGGACGTCGCCATCCCCAGGCCTTGGGAAATCGGCCCAGCCGGAACCGAACAGGTACGCGTGCTGCGCGTCGACCCGCGCAACGAGGTCGTCACGCTGTCCCGTACCGGCAACGGCGCCGGCCTGTCGTCCGACGATCAGTCCCGCGAGAAAAGTGGAAAGCCGATGCGGATCACCACCACGGCCGGAAAGACAATCGAGGTGTCGGTGATCCCGGGCACCGCCACATGGAACGGCTACACGACCATTCGCAGAGGTGTCATTGTCAGCGACACGATCATGGTGCGGCGGCACGTGACGCTCGTATCCAGAAGCGGCGACACATTCGAAGGCGAGCAGCGCTCCTATACCTTGCTCAACCTGTTGCCGGATGCCATCTGACGGACGTAACGCCGACTATCCTCAGCGCTGCACGATCACCGCGAACCAGTGCCAGCTGCGCACGCGCTGGGCGATCAGCTTGGTGCAGGTCAGCATCGGCACCGCCAGCAGCGCGCCGGGGATGCCCCAAAGCCAGCCCCATACCAGCAGCCACAGCAGAATCGCGATCGGGCTCAACCGCATGCTGGCGCCCTGGATCATCGGCGTGATCAGGTTGCCTTCCACCGCAACGATGCCGGCGAATGTCAGCACCGGCAGAAACACATTGAGGCTCGCATCGCTCGCATACAGCATGCACACCACCGCCAGCAGCGTGGTGGTGACGATCGCGCCGACGTACGGAATGAAGTTGGCGAACATCGCCACCGCGCCCCACAGCAAGGGATCCGGCACCTTGTACAGCCATAGCATGCCCGCCGTGAGTGCGCCCAGGCTGGCATTGATCAGCAGCGCGGTGAGCAGGTAGCGCGACACCTCGGTCTGGATGCCGCGCACGATCGTCACCGCGTGCCGCTTGTAGGCAAAGCCGGGCGTGATCTCCACCAATCGGCGCAGCATGGTGTCACCGTAGATCAAGAAGAAGAACACCAGCAGCATCACGCTGAGCACCGCGGCCAGCACTTTCGGCGTGGTCGAGACAACGTCCCAGGCACTGATCGACATCGGCGCCGGTTGGCCGGTTGTCGAGGCACGGACGGAATTGCTGCCGCTGACCAGAGTCTGGGTGGCGCGATTCGCCGCCTCCAATGGCTGAGTGAGGCTCCTGAGTTTCGGCACAAAACTCCTGATGGCCGCCGGTGCGCCATGAAACCAGCCGATCGCCGGCTGCGCCAGCAACCCGACACCGCTGCCGATACCGACGATCAGGCCAATCATCAGCACACTGGCGGTCAACCAGCGCGGCAGGTGAAAACGTGCGCCGGCGGCGACGATGGGATTCAGCGCCAGCCCCAGGAAAGCCGCCAGCACCAGCGGAATCAGCAGCGCCTTGGTCAATGTGATGGTGTACATCAGCGCCAGAAACAGCATGACGTTCAACAGTAGGCGAATCGCCCGCAGATGCCGGCGCATCCCGCGTGTCGTCTGCAACCCGCGTGCCAGCGGTCGCGGCGGATAGCCCGGCGCGACCTCGCCGCTAGGGGTCGGCGGCCCCACGCTGTCGTCACCAACGACATCAGCGGATGGCGGGAACCGTTCCGGCTCGCTCATGAGCGTTCGCCATCTTCCGCATCGGCTGCGTGGGCGTCCCGTCCGGCGCCGGCGAGACCCGCCGCGCCCAGCTCGGCGATCAAGCGCGTGCCGAAGGCCACCGCGTCGGCCAATCCACCACTGAGCAGAGGACCCATGCCCGGCACCCGCAACGGATGCACGTTGAGGCTGCCCAGCACAAAACCGGCGCCGGCCGCCGCCCCCACGGTCGTCAACGGATACGCATGCCCGCGCGCCAGCAGCGCTGCCGCGGGCGTGCTCAGCGCCTGCCGCGCCGCACTCATGCGCAGTTGCGCGGCCTGCACCTTTGCGAACTGATCGAAAACGCTCACGGCCGACCCTCCTCCTCGTTGTCCTGCCTGCTTTCCGCCGCGACCTCGGCCTCGGCCTTGCGCAAGGTGTCGCGCATCATCGCATTCCATTCGCTGCGCGTGACCGGCAAGCTCATCCAGTGCATGCAGCGGCGAAACAGCAGGATCGAGCCGGACAGGAACAACACCTGCAGCACAGCCAGCGTCAGCAACGACCAGATCCACGAACCGAACCAGGCCGCCAGCACCACGCCGAGCAGGCCCAGTACGGTCAGCCCTAGACCCACACCGGCCACCGTCGCGGCCAGAGCCGCCAGCAGCATCCATGACACCGCGCTGCGCGCCAGCCCCAGTTCCGCCGCCAATAGATGCAGCTGCGCACCGAACAGGCGCTTGACCGCGCGACCGAGCTGACCGATCTCGGCCAGCAGCCCAGACGACGACGGCGCCGGATCCGGCGCCGTCGCTTCGCGGGGTGATTCACCCTCGTCGTGCATTCCCTGCTCCGCCGTCGTGTGGCTCAACGTCGCAGAATGCGGCCGAGCAACCAGCCGGCGCCCAGCGCGATCGCAACCGACTGCACCGGCTTCTCGCGCACGTAATCGCGCGCCTGTTCCAGCCAGGCATCCGCGCGGTCCATCGTCTGGTCGTAGGCCTCGCGGCCGCGCTCGCTGATTTCGGCGGCCTTGTCGGTCGCGCGGTTGGCGGCGTCGGCCGCTTTGTCGGTGGCGCGATGCAGGCCTTCTTCGACCTGGTCGGCGGCACGCTCCACCGTTTCCTTGGTGCTGGCCACGGCATGCGAGGTGGCCTGCTTGATCCGTTCGGCACGCTCGTCGATGCGGCTGGCGGCGGTCGGCTCTGGGTTCTCTACCTGCTTGTTCATTGCTTGCTCCGGAAAGGAATCACTATGGCGCAATCGGCTTCAGCATACGACCATCAACTGGCGCGGCGGAAAAACGCGATGATCGCCAGGATCAGAAAGATGATGAACAGGATCTTGGCGATGCCGGCGGCGGCGCCGGCGATGCCGCCAAAACCCAGTACGGCGGCAATAATGGCGATGACCAGAAAAACCAGGGCGTAATGGAGCATCGGGGCATCCTCTTTGTCATGAAGGGCAACCGCGGTCGGGGATCCGCGTACCGCCATTCACCCATAGCCCACGCCATGCGAGCGTGAAGAGAGCCGGCGCCGCCATGCACGCCAAGCCGACGTTTGCTCAGCCCGATACCGCCGGATTGAGGCTGTAGGTGCCGATCAACTCAGCCTCGTCCAGCACGTGGCCGACCATTGCCGCGCGCAGTTCGATCAGCGAAAAGCCCTTGACCAATCGCAGCGATGCCACGTCGAGCGCATACAGCTTGAAGTGATAATGATGCAGCAGCGAGTCGTTCCATGGCGGACACGGTCCGTCGTAGCCGAGATATTCGCCATCCATCTCGGGATCGCCCGCAAACCAGCCGGTGTAATCGTTCACACCTTGCACACTGCCCGGCGGCCCGAACGGCTCACGCTTGCCGCGAGGGGTGATTTCGTCGCTGCAGGCGCCGGCGGCCAGCTCGCCGCATTCGGCCGGGATATTCGCCATCAGCCAATGCACGAAATCCACCCGCGGCAGGTCCGCCGGCACCGTGCGGCCCTCCTTGTTCACGTCGTCGCCGCTGCTGGGCACGTCGGGGTCGACGCAGGTGAGCACGAACGAACGCGTGGCCGACGGCGCGTCCTTCCACGCCAAGTGCGGACTGCGGTTGTCCGACAGCGCGAACGGCTGCGCCTGCTTGCCGAAGGCGAACTCGGCGGGAATCGGCCGACCGTTTTCGAAATTGTCGCTGCGTAGTTGCATGACCATCTCCGTCTAACTTCAAATCTCGTCATTCCTGCGAAGGCAGGAATCGCATTTCAACAGCGTCACTGACCACTCGGTTACAGAATAGTTGGATACAGATCGCCCCATTCGGGGTTCTCACTTTCGATCAGTCGTATCTTCCAGGCACGCTTCCAACCTTTGAGCGACTTCTCGCGCAGGATCGCCGACTCCATCATCGGGTGAAGCTCGTACCACACCAACGTATGCACGCCGTAGCGGTTGGTAAAGCCCTCCACCACATCGTTCTTGTGCTGCCAGATGCGTTTGGCCAAGTCGCTGGTAACACCAACGTAGAGAACACCGTTCTTCTTGCTTGCCAGTATGTAGACGCAGGGTTGTCGCCTGTCCATGGCATTGACTCTCGTGGGGAAAAGCGATTCCGGCCTTCGCCGGAATGACGAAAAAAAGGCAGACCCCGCGAATATCATCCCACGGTCGTCATTCCGGCGAAGGCCGGAATCGCTTCACAACAGCGAAGCTGGTCATCGCACTTCGCAGCAACACAGGAATGACACGGTCAGACTCATGGCTTGTACGTCACGCGATACACCGCCCCCGCAAGATCATCACTCACCAGCACACTGCCATCCGGCAGCGGCTGTACGTCGGCCGGGCGGCCCCAGGCGCTTTCGTCCTGCTCGAAGCCGGTGACCAGCGGTTCGTACGACAGCACCTTGCTGCCGGCCAAGCGTACCGTCATCACCCGATAGCCGGATTTCTTGGTGCGGTTCCATGAGCCGTGCTCGGCGACAATGATCGCGCCCTTGTAGCTGGGCGGAAACTGTTTGCCCTCGTAGAAGCGCATGCCCAGCGAGGCCACGTGCGCGCCCAGCTTCAGCACCGGCGGCACGTAGTCCTTGCAGCTCTTGCCCTTGCCGAATTCGGGATCGAGCGTGTCGCCCTGATGGCAGTACGGATAACCGAAGTGCTCGCCCGGGCGGGTGATCTCGTTCAATTCGTCGCTGGGCATGTCGTCGCCCATCAGGTCGCGGCCGTTGTCGGTGAACCACAAGTGCCGCGTACCTGGCTGCCAGTCGAAACCGACGGTGTTGCGGATGCCGCGCGCCACGTCTTCCATGCCGGAGCCGTCTGCATTCATGCGGGTCAGCTTGCCATGGGCCGGGGCCGGATCGCAGATATTGCACGGCGCGCCAATCGGCACGTAAAGCTTGCCGTCCGGACCGAATGCGATGAACTTCCAGCCGTGATGGGTTTCGCTGGGAAGCTTGTCGGTGACCACGACGGGTTTCGGGGGATTATCCAGATGCTGCTCGATATCGCGCAGCACATAGATCCGGCTCACCGCGGACACGTACAAGTCGCCGTTCTTGAACGCCACGCCTACCGGCAGCTCCAGCCCGCTGGCGATCACGCGAACCTTGTCGGCATGGCCATCGCCCTTCGTGTCGGTCAGCGCATAGACCTTGCCGGCGTCGTTGGAACCGACGAATACGGTGCCCTTCGCACCCAGCGCGATCTCCCGCGCGTTCGGCACTTGATCGGAATACACCGCGATATGGAAACCCTTTGGCAGGCTCAGCTTGTCCAGTTGCGACGCAGCCAGCACCGGCAGCGACGAAACAGCCAGCAACAACGACAGCAGCAAGCGCATGGCGACACTCCTCGACGTGGGGAACGTCCAGCGTATATCCGCGAACGTGAAGCGGGAAGCACGACCGCTCTGCTAACGTAGCGTCCTTCGCAAGGGGACGATATGAGCGAGTTGGACGACCTCACCACGCTGGTGCGCGCAGCCACGCCGCTGCTGGTGATCGAGACGGTGGACGAGCAACGCGTGATCGAGTGCTTCCGCCATGTGATCGCGCAATCGCTGCATCCACTGTGGCGCTGGACGCTGACAGACGGGCTGAGCCGCCTCGACTTTGCGCAGCTCGATGGCGAGATCGCGCCGGACGCCACCGCCACGCTGGACGCGATCCGCGCGCAGGGCGAGCGTGGCATCTACCTGATGTTCGATTTCCACGGCCTGCTGCGCTATGCGATGAGCCTGCGCCAGATACGCGAGATCGTGCAGCGGCAACGCTCGGCCGCGCACACCATCGTACTGGTCGGTGCCAGGATCGAGTTGCCCGAGGAACTCGAAGCACTGGCTCTGCGTGTGCCGCTGTCGCTGCCCGACATCAAGGAACTGGCCGGCATCATGCGCGGCGAAGCGGCGGCTTGGCAGCGCGAGCAGGGCCGCAAGATCGAAGTGGACAACGACGCTGCGCGCACCATCGTGCGCAACCTGCTCGGCCTGTCCGCGCCGGATGCGCGGCGCATCGTGCGCAAGCTGATCTACAACGACGGTGCGCTCGGCCCGCAGGATCTGCCCGAGCTGATGCAGTCGAAGTTCGATCTGCTCAACCGCTCCGGTTTGCTGCACTACGAATACGCCACCGCCAGCTTTGCCGACGTCGCCGGCGTCAGCCGCGTGCGCGAATGGGTGCAGCGCCGACGCGCGGTGTTCCTCGATCCGTCCGCCACGCCGACGCTCGATCCGCCCAAGGGCGTGCTGTTGCTCGGTGTGCAGGGCTGCGGCAAGAGCCTCGCCGCGAAAGCGATCGCCGGCGGCTTCGGTGTGCCGCTGGTGCGGCTGGACTTCGGCACGCTGTACAACAAATACCAGGGCGAGACCGAGAAGAACCTGCGCGACGCGCTGGGCAGCACCGAACTGCTGGCGCCTTGCGTGCTGTGGATCGATGAGATCGAGAAAGGCCTCGCCGGCGGCGGGGATGACGGCGGCGTGTCGCGCCGCGTACTCGGTTATCTGCTGACCTGGATGGCCGAACGCAAGGCCAAGGTGTTCGTCGTCGCCACCGCCAACGCGGTGCAGGAGCTGCCCGCCGAACTGCTGCGCAAGGGTCGCTTCGACGAAATTTTCTTCGTCGACCTGCCGCAGGCCTCGGTGCGCAGCGAGATCTTCGCGATGCACCTCACCCGCCGCAAGCTCGACCTCGCCGGCTTCGACCTGCCCGCGCTCGCCGTTGCCAGCGACGGTTTCTCCGGCGCCGAGATCGAGCAGACCATCGTCAGCTCACTCTACGATGCGGCCGGCAGCGGCGCGCCGCCGGATCAGGCAACCCTGTTCAATGCGCTGAAGCAGACGCGGCCGTTATCGGTATTGATGCACGAGCAGGTGGAGGCGCTGCGAGCGTGGGCCCAGGGGCGATGCGTGGCAGCGGATTGAGCGATCTCAAGCCGCGCTGCGCAACGCTAATACGGTTCTGACCCAGCACCCTGTTTCGGCGTAGTCTTGAACGCCCATCGCCAGGAGGGTCGAATCATGTTTCGTCGCACCTGCAAGCTGCTTATCCCGCTGATCGTGACATTGCTGCTCCCCGCCGCCAGCGCTGCCGCCACGCCCGACAGCACGACGACGGCACTGCAACAAGCGGTGAATGGGCCATGGCGCTCACCTGCCAACCGGGCGCGCGATCAGTACCGCCATCCGCTCGAAACCCTGCAATTCTTCGGCATCAAGCCGGACATGACCGTGATCGAATTGTCGCCCGGCGGCGGCTGGTACACCGAGATCCTCGCGCCCTTCCTTTACGCGCATGGCCACCTGATCGAAGCCGCGCCAACGACGGCAGCCAAATTCACCGCCAAGCTCAAGGCCGACCCGACGGTGTACGGGCACATCGCCAAGGTCGTCCCGTTCGCACCTCCGTATCAGGTCAACCTCGGCGCCGACAACTCGGCCGACATGGTGCTCACCTTCCGCAACACACATGACTGGCTCAATCACAGCCCGGCCACTCTCGATGCGGTGTTTCAGGCCGCGTTCCACGTGCTCAAATCCGGCGGCGTGTTCGGCATCACCGAACATCGCGCCAAACCGTTCGCCGACGCCGTGGACAGCGCCAAGGCCTTGCACCGCCTGCCCGAGGATTACCTGATCGCGCTCGGGCTCAAGACGGGCTTCCGCGTGGCCGGCGTGTCGGAGATCAATGCCAACCCCACCGATCCGGAAGACATCAACGTGCACCGCCTGCCGCCGGATCTGGCCGGACCGGACAGCGAACACGCGAAGATGAAGACCATCGGCGAGTCGGATCGGATGACGTTGAGGTTTGTGAAGCCGTAGGAGGCTGGCTCTCCGCATGTTCCTGAGCTGGCGATACTTAGTTCTCATCCACCACAGAGCTGCCCATTCTTGCTGTCGGATCAAACCATGCATGAACTGCCACCCTTCCACCTAGCCTTCCCGGTGACCTCGCTGAGCAACGCCCGCGCGTTCTACGGTGACCTGCTCGGCTGCCCGGAGGGCCGTTCCAGCGACAGCTGGGTGGACTTCGATTTCCATGGCCACCAGATCGTGGCCCACCTGGCGCCAGAGGAAACACGTACGATGCCTGCGCACGACGTCGATGGCGACGACGTGCCGGTGCGCCACTTCGGCGTGGTGCTTTCGATGGATGCATGGCAGGCGCTGGCCGAGCGGCTGCAGACAGCCGGCATCCGGTTCGTGGTGGAACCGCACATCCGCTTCAAAGGCCATCCGGGCGAGCAGGCCACGATGTTCCTGCTCGATCCCTGTGGCAATGCGCTGGAGTTCAAGGCGTTCGCGGATCGCGCGCGGTTGTTCGCGAAGTAGCGCGGCGGGAGCGATAACGATGGAAGCGGAAGACCTGCCCAAGCTGGTGAGCGTGCGCATGCCATACGGCAAGTATCAGGGATGGCTGATCGCGGACCTGCCTGGCGCATATCTCGCGTGGTTCGCGCGCAAGGGATTTCCGAAGGGCGAGCTGGGCCGGCTGCTGGCGCTGATGCTGGAACTGGACCACAACGGCTTGTCGTCGCTGCTCGATCCGCTGCGCAAGCGCTGACACGGCCACGCGTCGCTACACTGGCGCCCGATGAATACCCATCCGTCTCCGTTCCATGACATCGCCACCGCACTGACCAACGAAGGCTGGTGCGTGGTGGCGGACTTTCTTTCGTCCGCGCGGACACAAGCGCTCGCCGACGAGTGTCGCGCCATGCGCGCGGCGCACCAGCTGACGCCTGCCAGAGTCGGCGCCTTGCGTACGGCCACGCCATTGCGGGGCGACAGCACGCACTGGTTCCAGGCCGATGCGTTGAGCGCGCCGCAGCAGGTGTTCACCGATCGCATCGACGCGCTTCGGATGGTGCTCAATCGCGAGCTGATGCTGGGGCTGGTCGAATGCGAATCGCACTACGCCGTGTATCCGCCCGGTGCCGGCTACTCGCGTCATCTGGATCGCTTGCGCGACAGCGATGCCCGGGTGGTGTCGGCCGTGTTCTATCTCAACGAGGCATGGCAGACGGCCGACGGAGGCGCGTTGCGGCTTTATCTGGCCGATGGTTCTTCGCGCGACGTCTTTCCGCACGCCGGAACCTTGCTGCTGTTTCTCTCGGCGCAGTTCGAACACGAGGTGCTGCCGGCCACGCGTGAGCGCATGAGCATCGCGTGCTGGATGCGGCAGCGCACGCCAGGCTCGATGTTCTGACCGTACTCAGGCTAGCGCGGCCTTGTCCGCCACCGCGTTGAAGCGCGCCGCGATGTAGTCGTCGGTGAAGCTGGTCATGCCGTAGCCGCGGATGAAACCGCAGTGGCCGCCGTAGTCGGCGATGTCGAGCTCCACGTTCGGCGGCAGTTCGAGTTTCTCGAAGGCGTCGACCGGGATCACCGGATCGTCCTTGGCGGTGAGGATGGTGGCTGGGATCTGCAGCGCCCGCATGGCATCGCCGGCCACCGAATAGCCGTCGAGATACTGCTGCAGCGACGGGAAGTCGGTATGCCGCAACACCATCGCCTCGGTGAGACCGCGCAGGTTCTGATTCAGCTCGGACATCTCGAAATACTGGTGCTGCGGAAACGCCTTCTGCTTGGCCTGCAGCGAGTGCCGCCACTTGCGCATGAAGTAGGCCTGGTAGAACCACGGCGCGGATTCTTCCAGCGAGAACAGGCCTTCGCTGGGATCGATGATGGGGCACACCGCCAGCGCGTAGCTCAGCGGAATGCCGACGCGTGCGGTCTGCATCGCGGCGCGCAACGCGAAGTTGCCGCCCAGCGAGAATCCGGCCAGTGCGATGGTGCGAGCCGGCCAGCGCTGCGCGATGTCGCCCAGCGCATGCACTACCTCGTCGATGCGGCAGGAGTGGAACAGCGCCTCGTTGAGCCCATGGCTGTCACCGTGGTCGCGGAAGTTCAGCCGGAAAATGTCCCAGCCGTCGGCGAGCAGGCGGCTACCGGTCTGCAGCACATAGGTGGAATCGACGCTGCCCTCCCAGCCATGAAACAGCACAGCCAGGCCGCGCGACTGCGGCCGAATCTTCTGCGCGGTGTAGGCACCGGTGAGACGCACGCCGCCGCCACCGTCGACTACCACTGGCTCGGCACCTTGCATCACCGTTTGCGCGGCGCGCGGCAGCAGCATGCGGCGCACGCCGCTGGACGACAGCATGGTCTGGATATGGCCGCTGCGCAGCGGCCAGGGCGGACGGAAGTCCTTTCCGTACGGCAGGTTCATTCCGGTCGGTCTTCCAGCGCCGCGCCGATGCGCTCGCGCGACAGCTCGGCCATGCGCCGGCGCGCGTCCGGGCTGGCCGGCACCGGCGTGAGGAAATGCACCTCGGCATCCACCGGCGCCTCGCCCAGCAGGCGCACGATGTTGTGCACGAAACTCTCGTTCTCGCGGAAGCCGGTATCGATCACGCGACGGCCATCACGGGCGAAACGCAACGCCACCGGTTGCACCGCCACCCCGGCATCCAGCGCGGCCTGGAAGATGCGTGCGTGGAATGTCTTCAGCACGCCGTGGTAGCCGGTGCCGCCTTCCGGGAACACCGCCACCGAACGGCCGCCGTGCAGCCGTTCGACCATCACCTGCATCACCGTGGACAGCGAATGATTGCTGCCGCGGCGATGGAAGATGGTGCCGCCGGTTGCGGCCATCCAGCCCACCAGCGGCCAGCGCGCAATCTCGGCCTTGGCCACGAAGCAGGCGGCGCGCTGGCTGTGCAGCAGCTCGATGTCGATCCATGAGGTGTGATTGGCGACGAACAGCACCGGATCGGCCAGCGGCTCGCCGAAACGCACCGAACGCATGCCGAACACGCGCAGCAATTGGGTCGACCACCAGCGGATCATCCGGTGCGCAAAGGGCTCCTCGCCGTTCTTCATCACCACATGCTGATTCCAACTGAGGATCAGCGAACACAGCAGGATGCCCAGCAGGATGTGCAGCAGCAGCAGCGGCACGCGCCACAGATAGCGCAACGGGCGCAGCGGGTCACGTTCGGAGACAGTGGCGGTGTCTATGCTCATCAGTCAGTTAGTTTAGCGTTAGTTGACGCAGCTGCGCCGCTCAACGTTCGAGCTGGCTCAGCGGCAGCGACGGCGAGCGTTTCACCGTGCGCAGCACGAAGCTGGAGTTGACATCGGCGACCCCTGACGCGTTCAGCAGATGATCGAGCAGGAAGCGTGAGAAATCCTTGAGGTCGGCCACGTAGACATGCAGCAGATAATCCATGTCGCCGGTCAGCGCGTGGCAGGCGACCACTTCCTCCCACTCATTGACGTGCTCGACAAAGCCCTCGATCGTCGCACTCTCATGTCTGGTCAGCTGCACCCGTACGAACGCCTGCAGGCCCAGGCCCACCGCCTGCGGGTCGATCTGCGCCGCGTAGCCGGTGATGATCTTGTCCGCCTCCAGCCGTTGCAGCCGGCGCAGGCACGCCGACGGCGACAGGCTGACCCGCTCGGCCAACTCGGCATTGGTGATGCGGCCCTCGCTCTGCAGTACGGCGAGCAGGCGCAGGTCGGTGCGGTCCAGTGTCGTCATGCGCAATAAACCTCCGACATTTGCCCTATTTTCGCAATGATAGTGCATTCGTGGTGGGAATCCTGGCAATAAAACAAGCTTCATGCAGGCAAACCGCCGTAAGCTTGCAGCTGATCAGCACATCCCGCTCCGGAGCTCGCCATGGATACGCCACGCAAAGTCGAACACCAGCAGACCGACCGTGGTTATGTGCCGGTATACGCCACCGGTGTGGTCGACCAGCCGTGGGCCAGCTACAGCAAGACCGACCACGAGGTATGGGACACGCTGTTCCAGCGCCAGCGCGATCTGTTGCCCGGGCGGGCCTGCAAGGAGTTCATGGCCGGCGTGGAACGCTTCGGCCTGGGCGATGGCGGCATTCCCAAATTCGCCGAATTGAACAAGGTGTTGGGCGCCGCCACCGGCTGGGAAGTGGTCGCGGTGGAAGGCCTGCTGCCGGACGAGGTGTTCTTCGATCACCTGGCCAATCGCCGTTTTCCGGTCAGCTGGTGGATCCGCAGACCCGACCAGCTCGACTACCTCAGCGAACCGGATCTGTTTCACGACCTGTTCGGCCACGTACCGCTGCTGCTCAACCCGGTGTTCGCCGATTACATGCAGGCTTATGGCCGCGGCGGCATGAAGGCGTTCGCCATCGGCCCCGAAGCGCTGATGAACCTCACGCGGCTGTACTGGTACACGGTGGAGTTCGGCCTGATCAACACCGGCGAAGGCATGCGCATCTACGGCGCCGGCATCGTCAGCTCCAAGGGCGAGTCGATCTACTCGCTGGATTCGCCCTCGCCGAACCGCATCGGCTTCGGCCTCGAGCGCGTGATGAGCACGCGCTACCGCATCGACACCTACCAGCAGACCTATTTCGTGATCGACAGCTTCGACCAGCTGTTCGAGGCGACGCATCCGGACTTCACGCCGATCTACGCGAAGCTGCGCGAGTTGCCCGCGCACGCCGCCGGTGATGTGCTGGATGACGATCGCGTATTCACCCGTGGCGATCGCGAAGGCTGGGCGACGGGCGCGGATACCTGAGCGACCCTGCCACAAGGGTGGTCAGTGCAGTATCCCATCCACCCACGGCTTGATGATGCCGATCCACAACAGATAGCCCTTGCGGTTCATGTGCAGGCCGTCTTCCCCGAAAAGATCAGGCTGCGGCGCGCCGTCCTTGAGCATGGGCGTAAAGACATCCAGGTACGTCACGTCTTTTTGTGTTGCCGCATACGCCCGGACCAGCGCATTCGCCTGACGGATCTGGGGTAGCAGCACGGCGCGCGCCATACTGGGTTTGATCGCGACGAAGGCGATCGGCACGCCGGGATCGACCGCGCGCGCCTTGCGCACGAAGGCGGCGAAATCGTCGCGCACCTGTTCCGGACTGTTGCCTTCCTGCAGGTCGTTGTCGCCCGCGTACATGACGATGGCGCGTGCATGGTAGGGCGCCACGATGCGATCGGCGAAAAAGGTCGAGTCGCTGATCACCGAACCGCCGAAGCCGCGGTTGATGACCTTCACTTCCGGGAAATCCGCCGCCAGCGATTTCCAGTGCTCGATCGACGAGCTGCCGATGAACAGGATGGACTCCGGTGCCGGTGCATGTGCCCGGTCGGCAGCCTCGAACGCGGTGATGGCCGAATTCCATTGCGCATGATCGTTCTCGCGTGCCTGCGCCAGCAGCGGCAGCAACGCGAACAGCAGGATGATCAGTCGTTTCATGGTTCCACCGTCGTCTCGGGAGCAAGCCCCGAGATTACCGCGGACGCGGGAGCGCCGACACCTTGAGCACCATCGCGATGTGTTGTCCGTTCCAGCGATAAATCATGTGCTCGGACTGCACGCACGGCGCCACCAGGTCCGGATAGAAAACGGCCACGCATTCGCCCGCATGGCGGGCGCTGTTGTAGACGATGCCGTTGGAACCCGCCGTGCGCAGCTGTCGCGCCAGTGCCACGCTGGCGGCGTAGCTGTCCGGATCCTGCGCCTCGGGCCAGCCGCCACGCAGATCATGCAGCTTGCCGGCAATGCTGGTGCAGTAGCAGCGCATCTCGACGTCACACGCCGGCTCGGCGGTAGCGGCGAGGAATTGCTCGCGGTGATACACGGTTTCCTCGACCGCAGTGGCGACGCTGTGCGCGGCATAGAACACGCCCCAGCTGCCGTCGGAAAAACGGCTGCCGTCGGGATTGAGATGGGTGAACGCGGCCATCACCGGGGTGGAACCCGGCCCGCTGATGCGGCGCTCCCGCGGCACCAGTTCCAGCGCGCCGGCTTCCTCGCGCAGGCGCGGATTGGTCAGCGCCTCGATCGCGAACAATGCGTCGAGATCCGCCGGATCGGCGATGCGGTCGTACACCCCGATCGGCGGAAAGCGGCTTGGCACGATGCGGTACGCGTGAGTCCAGCGAATGCGCTTGATCGGTGGCAACGTGGTCGGCATCGGAAGTCCGTGGCGGGCGGAAGCGGCGTGCAAAAGCGGGAACCAAGCATGTCGCGCGCCCGTCTCGCCGGTCGCGACCATGCGCACACTTCACTCAACCGCGCTGCGCATCCAGATACTGGCGCACCACATACAGGTCGGCGACGTTGCCCGACAGCATGCGCTCCAGCGCGGAATGGCCGCCGAACAGCGGCGCCTGGTTCGGCTTGTGCAGCCACGCGTCGGCCTGCTCCGGATCGGGGAACAGGATCTGCAGTGACTTCCAGATGCCGAGCAGATAACTGATCCGCTCGATCGTGTCGCGACCGAGCGTGCCGGCCTGCTGGCGCTTCCACTTGTAGAACGTCGACTCCGGTGGGTCACCGAGCAGCTTGCGCTGCTCCGCGATGCGCAGCTTCCACTGGTCGGCAAGGCGGAAGAAAGTGCGCAGCGCCGGTCCGCCGAGCTCGCCGGCGGGGGCGGTTTCTGACAGCGGCTGGGCCAACATGCGGAAACTCTCCATGTGAAGTCGATCTTCAATTTACTCCACGGAAGGAGTGTGGTCAATTCTTGATCAACCCGGTCCTCAAGGTGCCGGCGGCGGGGCCTTGTCGCCTTTTGCGCAATCGCAGCCAAAATCCGGCTCCGTACCGCCCTCGGCGATGAAACGGTCGATCCGCTGCTCCAGCACCGGCAGCGGTACCGAGCCGGTCGACAGCACGGTGTCATGGAAGTGCCGGATATCGAACTTCGCGCCCAGCGCCTTTTCCGCCTTGGCGCGCAGTTCCAGGATCTTCAGGTAGCCGAGTTCATACGACAACGCCTGACCGGGCCAGCTGATGTAGCGGTCGACTTCATTGGCGATCTCGCGTGCGGACAGTGCGGTATTGACGGTGAGGTAGTCGATCGCCTGTTGGCGGCTCCAGCCCAGATGGTGGATGCCGGTGTCGACCACCAGCCGGCAGGCACGCCACATCTGGTAAGTGAGGTAGCCGAAGCGCTGGTAAGGCGTCTGGTAGATGCCCATCTCGTTGCCGAGGTATTCCGAGTACAGGCCCCAGCCTTCGCCGTAGGCGGAGATGTAGCTGTTGCGGCGGAATTCCGGCTGGCCATGCTGCTCGTCGGCCAGCTCCAACTGCAGCGCGTGACCCGGATAGGACTCGTGCAAGGTCAGCGCCGGCATGTTGTACAGCGGCCGCGATGGCAGGTCATACGTGTTGACCAGATAGACGTCCGGACCGCCGCGGCCGGAGGTGTAGTACGGCGCGATATCGTCCGGCACCGGCCGGATGGTGAAACGCTGGCGCGGCAGATGGCCGAAGTATCTGCCCATCTGGCCGTCCACTTGTTTGGCCACCCAGGCGCTGCGCATCAGCAGCTCGTCCGGTGTCTTTGCGTAGAACTGCGGATCGCTGCGCAGGAACTGCAGGAACTCCGCAAAGCTACCGTTGAAACCGCTGTCTTTCATCACCTCCAGCATCTGCGCGTGGATCTTCGCCACCTCGCCGAGGCCGATCTGGTGGATCGCGTCGGGTCCCAGGTCCAGCGTGGTGTACTCGTGGATCTGCTGGCGATAAAACGCCTTGCCGTCCGGCAACGCCTCGGCGGCCAGCGTGGTACGCGCCTGCGGCACGTACTGTTGGCGGAAAAACGTCAGCAGCTTTGCATAGGCCGGGATCACCTCGTCCCGAACGAGCTGCAACGCGCGGCCCTGCAATACCTGCGCCCGGTCGCCCGGGATCGACGCCGGCAGCTGCTTGAACGGCGCATAGAAGCCGCTCTGGGTCGGATCCTTCAACTCGGCTACCGCGGCGATCGATACATCGCGGCCCTTGAGCACCTCGCGCGGCACGCTGAAACCGCGTTGCAAGCCGAGCTGCATGTTGGCGATCTGCTGATCGATGTACGCCGGAATCTGGCCGAGCCGATCGAGGTATCGGCTGTAGTCGTCGGCGGTGCGCAAACGGTCGGCGCCGAGCTCGTAGCCGATATCCGACCAGAACGCGGAATCGCTGTTGAATGGCATCTGCCAGTTCTTGAATTGCTGGTTGGCCGCGAAGTTGCCGATTTGTTCGCGATAGATCGCATAGTTGATCTGGTTGGCTGGCGACAGTTGCGCCGCGTCGATGCCGTCGAGCTGCTTGAGCACGCCTTGCCAGTAATCCAGCCGCTGCTGCTGGCTGGCCGCGTCGACCGCGTCGAGGCGGCCGTTGTTCGGCTGTGCTTCGCCCGACGCGCTGACCCCGGCCTGCCCCGTACGCCATGCCCATTCGGTGGTGTAGATGTGCTTGAAGTGCGCGTTGCCGTCCTGCGCGGCCCACGCCGGTGTGGCCAGCAGCGCGGCGCCCAGCAGCAGCCATGGCATGCCCGTGATGATCTTCACTGCAGATGTTTCCCTGTCGGTTGCGGCGCGGGTGCAGCCGCTGCGGCGGCATCTTCCACGCTCCAGAAGTTGAGCGTTTGTGGCGAAAGCTGGGGTAGTGCCGCCCGCAGCAGCAGCTCGCGCACGGTGTCCTTCAATCGTGCCACGCGCAGCGTGATGTCGCGAGCGCCCAGCCAGACCGAAAAATCAGCCAGCGCCTCCAGCGCCGTGCTGTCCAGATTGGGCGATTCCTCCAGGCTCAGCACCACTACCCGGATGCCGGCACGGCGCTTGAGCTGCTGGCGCGCCAACGCCAGCACCGATTCCGCATTGGCGAAGAACAGCGGCTCCTCCGGCCGCAGGATCAGCACGCCTTCCGGCTCCGCTGCCTGCGGGTGCAGTTCGACACTGACGAAATCGTGGCCGCCATCGAGCCGGCCAAGCACGCTGAGGCGCGGCGTGGCGAACTGGCGCAGCAGCATCGCCAGACTGAACGCGATAGCCGCCAACAGGCCGTTGAGAATGCCGAGCGTGAGCACCGCGAGTACCGCGGCCAACGCCACCAGCCGGTCGCGCCTCCATTGCAGATACGGCTTGAACACCGCCAGTCGCCATGATTTGCTCACCGCGTGGATCACGATCGCCGCCAGTACGGGCGCGGGAATCCGTTCGATCCAGCGCAGCAGCAGCCATACCATCAACAACAGACTGCCGGCGGCGACCAGGCCGGCCAACCGCGAGCGTGCACCCGCCGCCTCGTTCGCCGAGGTAGCGGAATAGCCCGCACCGAGCGGCATGCCGTGCAGCAGGCCAGACAACGCGTTCGCCACACCGAGCACCAGCAGATCGCGATCCCGATCGACCGGATCACCGTGCTTCAGCGCAAACGTGCGGATCGCGCCGTAGGACTCCGCGTACAACACCAGCAGCAAGGCCGCGGCCAGTTCGATGCTGGGTACCCATTGGCTGCTTGCGGGCCATACAGGCAGTGACCAGTCCGGGATCAGATTGATCGCACCGGTCAGTGTCACGCCGTGCTGTGCCAGCCAGCCGGAAGCCGCCACACCCAGTACGATCACCACCAGGCTGCCGGGCAACCGGCGCACCCGCTCGCACAGGAACAGCAGCAGCAGCGCGGCGACACCGGCGCCCATCGTGACCGGCTGAATCTGATCGATCGATTTGAACAGCGTCATGAGCAATAGCGGTACGAAGTCGCCATGCAAGGCCGGCAACCCGAACAGGTTCGGCAGCTGCTTCAGCGCGATCACGCAGGCCAGGCCAAAAGCGAAGCCGCGCAGCACCGGCCGCGCGATCAGATGGGACAGCCCGCCGAGGCGCGCGGCCCCGGCGACCAGGAAGCAACCGCCGGTGAGCAGCACCAGGGTCGCCGCCACGGCCACACGCGACGCGCCCATCGGACCTGCCAGTGCGAATGTTCCGGCAACCAGCACCGCCGCCGAGGACGAGGTGGCCGAAACGATCGCATAGCGGCTGCGGCCGAGCAGGCCGTAGCAGACCAGACCGACCAGCAGCGCGATCACACCGGCCTGCGGCGGCAACCCGGCAATGCCCGAATACGCCACCGCCTCGGGCAGCAGCAGGCCGGCGATCGACAACCCGGCCAGTACGTCGGCGCCGGGCGCAGAGCCCCACCTGATGGCAGGTGCCGGGCCGGCGCTCATTCGATCATCCCGCTCCAACCCGGCAAGTACGCTGCGTCATGGCTATGCGCCATCAGCAAGGCCTGCTGCAGCACCTTCGCACTGATCTTGCCGCCCGGCAGCTGCAGGCGACGACGATAGAAATCCGCCCACAGGAATTCCGCGTACGGCGTAGCGTCCTTGGCGCAGCCGCCGGCCACGCGCACCCGTGCGGCGAGCGTGCGGTAAGGGTCATCGGCCATGTCGCCGAGGCTGGCCGGGATCGACGCATAATCGGTGCGGGTACCGTGCTGGTCATACGGATGCGCCCAGCGGCTGAATTCCATGGTGCGCCAGAACACATCCGGCTCCAGCCAGGAGAAGTCGCGCTGGATCATCACCGGCACGCTCTTCACGCCTTCTTCCAGGAGGGCCAGGCCGAGATGGTGGTGGTCGACGATATAGACGCGCTGCTTCGGCCCCAGCACTCCGGGAAACCAGTGCGCCTCGATCAGTTCCTTGCGTTTCTTGCGGCCGAGCTTTTCCCACTCCGCGCGCTTGCTCGCGACCTCGGCCTTGCCGACAGTCAACTGGGTCGGCCGCAGCTTGGCCGGAGCGACCGACAACAACGGGTGATGCAGACCTGACGACATCGCACGACTCCTTCGGACAGACGCAGTGCTGCCGAGCGTACCCGAGCCGGGCAGCGGTGGCGTCTGTCACACAGCATTTTCTGCGACGTTCGACTATTCCATGCCAGCGTAGTAGCCGCGCATCGCCAGCAGGTAGGCGTCCAGATTGCGGCCATCCAATTCGTCGAACAGCTCACCGGTCTCGGTGAGTTCGTCGATGCGATCGGGACGGAAGTTGCGGAAATCCTCACGCAGCCGGCACCACGTGCCGAGCGTCCACTTGCCACCCCAGAACGCCAGACACAGCGGTTCGACCTCGCGCGTGCTGATGCTGCCCGCCTCGTCGCGATAAGCGAGCTGCAATACCTGGCGCGCCTCGATCGCCGCGTGCAGCCGATCGATCCGCGCCGCGAACGCCAGCTTGTGTTCGTCCCGCCACACCGGTGCATAGATGCGCGTGCGCGCCGACCGCTCGCGCAGTTCCGGCGGCAGCACCGCCTCGATCTTCATCAACGCGGTCTGCGCGCCCGCCGCCAGTTTGACGCCGGCGAATGCGCGCACGAAGCGCGTGCCGACCACCAGCGATTCGAGCTCGTCGGCGGTGAACATCAGCGGAGGGATGTCCGAACCCTTGCGCAACACGTAGCCGACGCCCGCCTCGCCCTCGATCGGTACGCCGGACAACTGCAGGTCGGCCACGTCGCGATAGACCGTGCGCAGGGAAACACCCAGCGTCTCGGCGAGCTGGCGCGCCCGCAATGCGGTGCGGCGACCGCGCAAGGCGTGGATGATGAGGAACAGGCGATCGGCTCGACGCATCCGCACATCATCGCCGAGACGGGCAATGGCGAACAGCGCCGAATGTCACGACTCATTGCATCGAACCTGATCGGAATCAGGCCGCCTGCGCGGCGGCCAGTGCCGCATCCGCCGCCGCTGCGCGTTGCATCGCGGGTCGCGATGTCACCCGGTCGATGTACGCACGGATCACCGGCAGCTCCGGCACCAGCTTGAACATGGTGAAATAGTTCAGTGCGCAACCCCACAACACATCGGCCGCACTGAAGGTTTCGCCGAGCAGGTAAGGGCCTTTTTCCAACTGGTCGGTGATGGTCTTGAGTACGGTGTCGTAGTCGCCGTATCCGCAAGTCGAGAGGGGTGCCGGTTCGCGCTTCATCGCCTTGTCGAGCACCGCCGGTTCGCAACACGAGCCGTAGAACACCATCCAGCGCAGATACGGCCCGCGTAGCGGATCGCCGATCGGCGGCGCCAGCTTCGCCTCGGGGTATAGATCGGCCAGATACATGAAGACCGCCGGCTGCTCGGTGATCAAGGCGTCGCCATGGCGGATCGCCGGCACCTTGCCCATCGGGTTGATCGCAAGGTATTCCGGCTGGCGCTGCTCGCCGGCCTTGAGGCTCAGCACGTGCATGTCGTAGTCGACGCCGAGCTCCTCGAACAGCGCGCGGGTGCCCCCGGAGCGGCTCTGCGGTGCATGAAAGAACGTGACGCGTGGTGGGGTGTTGGTGGTGGTCATGGCGAGTTCCGCTTGGAAAACAGGTGATGACGCAGGCCGGTCAGCGCAAGCAGCAGCATGCGCGGGCGGATTGAACGTGCAGGTGCCGAGGATTCCTTCGGGACATCGCCTGCAGGCAAGTGGTTTTGCCCATCCCGCAGCAGGCCATGCAGGTACAGCGGACGATACGCCTTCAGCGCGCGGTGCAGGATCGGATGCATGCTCGTTTCCTTATGCGGCCATCGCTTCGCCGACGCACCATGGCGGCAGCTGGGCATGCTTGAACAGGCGGTACCAATGTTCGCGATCGCTGGGGCTGTAAAGATCCAGCGTGTGGATCACCTCGCGGGCGAACTCCACGCTGCCGAGATGGCTGGCGGTGATCGTGCCGCCGTCGCTCACGGCCAGCACGCTGGCGTCATATTGATCGCTGCCGGCGTAGCCGGGCACCTGGCTGGCGATCTGGCCGGCCCAGTTGCCGGTGTGGCGGCAATCATCGAGCAAACCGGCACGGGCCAGCGCCAGCACGCCACTGTCGATACCGGCCACCGGTGCGCCGGCCGCATGCACCTGACGGATCGCCGCCACCGCCGGCTCGCCTTCGCCGCGCTGCCATAGATGGCCGCCAGGCACGATCAGCAACGCCGCACGCTCCGCTTCGAGTTGCGCCAACGACAACTCCGGCTTCACATCGAGGCCGCCCATCGAGACCACCGGCGCCCGCGAGAAACCCACCGTCTGCACCTGCCAGTCGCCAGGGCGACGGATCTCGCACAACGCCAGCGCGGCCTGCCAGTCGGCAAACCCGTCGAACACCAGGAAGTAAACCGTATCGCGCATGTCGTATCCCTCCGCTATGGAGGTACAGCTTGGCTGCCCCCTGCTGCCAACGTGCTGTCAGTAGTCGGTCCGATGTGTGACCGGTCGGGCCATCCATCGGCACCGTGCTGGCGCTGTTCAGCCGGAGCCGGGACAATGCGCCATTCTTCCGACGGACCCGACATGAAGCCCATCTCGCTGATTCAGTTCCTGATCGAGGAACGCCGCGCCGGCCACATCAACGCCGAGCTTTCACTGCTGATCGAAGTGGTCGCCCGCGCGTGCAAGCGCATCGCGGTGGCCACCAGCAAGGGTGCGCTCGGCGGCGTGCTGGGCATGGCCGGCAGCGACGAGGCGCTGAGCGTGAACATCCAGGGCGAGGCGCAGAAAAAGCTGGACGTGATCTCGAACGAGATCCTGCTGGAAGCGAATGCCTGGGGCGGCCACCTCGCCGCCTGCGCATCGGAGGAGATGGAAGACCCGCAGCAGATTCCGGATGGCTATCCGAAGGGCAACCATCTGCTGTTGTTCGATCCGCTGGACGGCAGCTCGAACATCGACGTCAACATCTCGGTCGGCACGATCTTCTCGGTGCTGCGCTGCCCCGACAACGTGACCGAACCGAAGGCCGCCGATTTCCTGCAGCCCGGCACCACCCAGCTGGCCGCCGGCTACGTGGTGTACGGCCCGGCCACCGTGCTGGTGCTGACGTTCGGCCATGGCACGCACGAATTCACGCTGGAACGCGAGGTGGGCAGCTTCATGCTGAGCCGGCGCGGGATCCGGATCCCCGAAACCGCCAGCGAGTTCGCCATCAATATGTCGAACCAGCGCCACTGGCAGCCGCCGATGCAGCGCTACATAGGCGAACTGCTGGCCGGCAAGGAAGGTCCCCGCGGCAAGGACTTCAACATGCGCTGGGTCGCTTCGATGGTGGCCGACGTGCATCGCATCGTGACTCGCGGTGGGGTGTTCTATTACCCGTTGGACGCGAAGATCCTCAAGCAGGGCGGCAAGCTGCGGTTGATGTACGAGGCGAATCCGATGGCCTTCATCATCGAACAGGCCGGCGGCGCGGCGACCACCGGGCGCGAGCGCATCATGGCATTGCAGCCGACCGGACTGCACCAGCGCGTGCCCGTGTTCCTCGGCTCGAAACAGGAGGTCGAGTTGGCCACGCATTACCACCGCGAAGCGGACGGCGCGCAGAACTGATGGGCAGTTCCTTCCCTGCAAGCAGGGAAGGAACTCGGCGAGAAGAGCAAGCGCACGGCCCGTTGCGCGCCCCGGTCGCGCCATGAGTCGGCCATAGACTCACACCCCATCCACCCTCTTCTGCGCGACACACCGCCCATGCCTTTCCGCCGCTTTCTGCTGCCGCTGCTCGCCACGCTCGCGCTGAGTGCCTGTTTCGGAGGCAGCAAGCCCACCGTCCCGCCGCCGGCCATCGTGTCCCCGCCGGCGCCGATGAAGTTGAAAATCGGGCTCGCGCTCGGCGGCGGCGCCGCGAAAGGGTTTGCGCATATCGGCGTGATCAAGATGCTGGAAGCCAGCGGCATCCACCCGGATGTGGTCGCCGGCACCAGCGCCGGCAGCGTGGTGGGTGCGCTGTATGCCAGCGGCATGGATGCGTTCGCGTTGCAGGAAACCGCGTTCGGCCTGGATGAGGGCAAGATACGCGACGTGCGGCTGTTCTCCGGCGGTCTGGTGCAGGGTCGGGCGTTGCAGGATTACATCAACCAGCTGTTGCACCACCAGTCGATCGAGCAGCTGAAGATCCCGTTCGCCGCCGTCGCCACGCAACTGGAAACCGGCCAGCGCACGGTATTCGTGCGCGGCAATACCGGCCAGGCGGTGCGCGCATCCTCCAGCATTCCCGGCGTGTTCGAGCCGGCAGCGATCAACGGCAAGCATTACGTCGACGGCGGCGTGGTCAGTCCGATACCGGTGGATGCGGCGCGCCAGCTCGGCGCGGATTTCGTGATCGCCGTGGACATCTCGACCAAGCCCAGCGGCAGCAATCCGCAAGGCATGATGAACATCGTCGGCCAGACCATCGCGATCATGGGCCAGCAGCTGGGCACGCAGGAGACCGCGCGCGCCGATGTGGTGATCCGGCCCAGCCTCGGCGGCATCGGTCCGACCGATTTCGAGCAGAAGAACCAGGCGATCCTCGAAGGCGAGCGAGCGGCACTGGCGGCGATTCCCGCCATCCGCGCCAAGCTCGCGGCGATGACCGCGGCACGCCAGCAGACCGCGGCGGCGACGCCTTTGCATTGACGCGCATCCCGGGACTGCGCGACTGACCTGCATGCCGTCCTGCACTTGGCGCTTGCGAACATCTGGTTGTAGCGTGTGGATTCCCTGCGCCGGAGTCCCTCCATGTTGAAACGCTCGCACTTGCCCGCCTTGCTACTGCCGTTGCTAACCGTCGCACTGGCACCCGGCGCGTTCGCCGCCTCACCCGGCGTCGACCCGCGCATCGAACAGCTGTTGAGCGAGCTGGGCAAGGCGCAGGACATCGAGGCCGCGGCGATTTCGCCGGATGGCAAACAGCTGGCTTGGGTAATCGAGCGACAGGGCAAGTCGTCGATCGACGTGGCCGCGGCCGACGGCAGCCACGCCCGCCGCATCAGTGCGGCCGCCAAACCCGGCAGCTGTGCCGAATCCGACATCGCATGGGCGCCTGATTCGCGCCATCTCGCCTTCGTGTCCAACTGCAGTGACGACCTGACCAGCACCAAGGTGATGCAGAACGACATCTACCTGGCCGACACCGGCCAGGGCGACAAAGCGCCAGCGCGGCTGGCCCGGTTGCCGGGTTACGCACACACACTGCGCTGGACCGGCGACGGCAAGTCGCTCGGTTTCCTGTACGTCGCCGGCGCCACCCGCCGCGCCAGCGCGCTGGCCGCGGCGAAGCCCGCGGCCGGTGAAGTCGGCGTCACCGGCGTGGAAGTGCAGCGCGTGGCCAGCGTCGACGTGGCCAGCGGCACTCTGCATGAGCTGACTCCGGCCGGCATGTACGCCTACGAGTTCGACTGGTCGCCGGACGGCACGCGGGTCGCCTACACCGCCGCCCAGCCACCCGGCGACAACAACTGGTGGATCGCCAAGCTCTACGCGCAATCGGCAAAGCCAGATGCGGCCGCCACGCTGTTGGTCGACCCGACCAACCGCAACAGTGGCTCCCTGCACAGCTTGCAGATCGCCTTGCCGAGCTGGTCGCCGGACGGCACGCGGATCGCCTTCATCGGTGGCCTGATGAGCGATCAAGGCGCCACCGGCGGTGACATCTACGCGGTCCCGGCCGGCGGCGGCACGCTGACCGATCTCACCCCCGGCATCCACGTCACGCCGGCGTGGCTGAGCTGGACCGGGCCCCAGTCGATGCTGGTCAGCCAGGTCAGCAACGGCCAGAGCCAGCTGGCGGATTACGCGGTGTCGGCTACGCAGGCACAGCAGCGGAACGTGCACTTCAGCGTGCCGGCCAGCTTCAGCGATGGCAGCGCTTCGATGGCGGTTTCGCTGTCCAGCGACCGTCAGCATCTCGCGTTCGTGCAGAGCTCGTACGCCATGGCCTCCGAAGTGCATGCCGGCGCACTGGCCCAGACCGCACCGGCCGCGGTGACTTCGTTCAACGCCGCGCTCAAGCCGGCCTGGGGCAAGGCCGAATCGGTCGAATGGAACAATGAGGGTTTCCATGTCCAGGGCTGGCTGCTGTACCCGGCCAACTACGATCCGAAAAAGACCTACCCGATGGTCGTGGTGGTGCACGGCGGACCGTCGAGCGCGGTGATTCCACGTTGGCCGGGCGTGGGTTACGGTGCCGCGCCACTGTCCGCACTGGGTTACTTCGTGTTCGAGCCGAACCCGCGCGGCAGCTTCGGCCAGGGCGAGAAATATGTGCAGGCCAACCGCAAGGATTTCGGCTACGGCGACCTGCGCGACATCCTCGCCGGCGTCGACGCGGTGGAGAAGAAAGTGCCGATCGACGACAAGCGGCTCGGCCTCACCGGCTGGAGCTACGGCGGCTTCATGAGCATGTTCGCGCCGACCCAGACCCAGCGCTTCCGTGCCGTGGTGGCCGGTGCCGGCATTTCGAACTGGCAGAGCTATTACGGCGAGAACCTGATCGACCAGTGGATGCCGCCGTTCTTCGGCGCCACCGTGTACGACGATCCGGCGGTGTACGCGAAGAGTTCGGCGATCAACTTCATCAAGCAGGTGAAGACGCCGACGCTGATCGTGGTCGGCGACCGCGACGCCGAGTGCCCTGCGCCGCAGTCGTTCGAGTACTGGCACGCGCTGCGCGCGCATGGCGTGACCACCTCGCTGGTGGTGTACCCGAATGAGGGCCATCGCTTCATCGATCCCGCGCATCAGCGCGACGTGCTGCAGCGGGCGCTTGGCTGGTTCCAGAAATACCTGCCCGCCGGCGGTTGATCGCCCGAAGCAGTGGGTCCATTCCGGCGCCCGTGCCGGAATGGACCGGCGATCACGACTCGGGTGGATCGCGCCGGCGAGTGTGCGTCACCGCACCGACAATGCCGATGCCCAGCAGTACCAGCACGCCGACGATGATCCACTGCGTTGGCGTATGCAGCATATAGGCCGCGTAGGCCAGGCCGGCGATAACGACGATCATGCCGAGTAGATAAAGCGCAAATGAGGACATGGGTACCTACGTATCGTCTGGCGTGGCATGGATCGAAGAAACCGAACCGTTGCCGGGAATCCGAGCAGACACGCACCGCCATCATCGGCACGTGAAGACATGCCGGCACCGACCCTCGTATCGGCAGGAAACATTGGCCGGAAGACGATGGTCCGGGCATCATTCGCAGGCCCTGCCGGTTTTACCTCGCCTCATCACCGGTTCGTCCATGACCTCTGCCTCGCCACCTTGTGTCCGACTGCCGCTACGCTTCGATGCCGATGCCATGCGTGCGGCCGTCGCCGCGTTGCCGCAGGATGCCTGGCAACCCCACTTCAACACCGGCTATTACAACGGCGACTGGAGCGGCGTCGCCCTGCGCAGCTTCGACGATGCCCCGTTGCCGCTCGCTCCGGGCAGCGGGGCGGCAAAAGACACCGCGCACTGCGACGCGTTCTGGCGCGAGCAGCTGGCCAGGCTGCAGACAGGACTGCGCAGCGCCCGCCTGTTGCGGCTGGGACCGGGTGCATCCATCCACGAGCACCGCGACTACGATCTGGGCACGCCCGAGGGCGATCTTCGCGTGCACATCCCCATCGTCACCGACGCTCAGGTGGATTTTCTGCTCGACGGACTGCGCGTGCCGATGCAGGCCGGCGAGTGCTGGTTCCTCGATCTGTCCAGGCCGCACCGCGTCGACAACCATGGCGGTTGCCAGCGTATCCATCTGGTGGTCGATTGCCGGCCGTCTCCCTGGTTTACCGCGCAGATCGACGCCGGTTTCCCCGACACACCGGCGAGCCAACCCAGCCGCGGCAACGAAGCCTTCGCCGCCTTTCGCGACCATGTCCATGCCGATCCCGCGCTGCAGGCCATGCTCGACGGGCATCAGGACAACCGGGCCTTCGTGCACGCCGTGCTGGCGCTGGCGGCCGACACCGGTCACCGCTTCGGCGAGCAGGACGTGCACGCCGCCATTGCCCAGGGACGACGTGACTGGGCCGAACAATGGCTGGTTTGAACCGCGTGGATGACGACTTGCGCGCATGGCTGCCGATCAGGCTGTGGCCGGACAAGGGCGAGTGGTGGGTCGACTGGTGCCGGTTCGGCACCCAGCCGCTGCGCGAACCGTTTTTCTACGACAGCGTGGCGCTGGCATTGCAACGCCCCTTCAATCTGGCCTTTCGCCGGCGCACCGGCATGCAGGCGCTGCTCGAATGGCGCACGCGCAGTCCGGGCATCGCGCCGACGGCCTTCATCTTTCATGCCTCGCGCTGCGGCTCCACCTTGATGGCCCGCATGCTGTCCCGGCTGGACAGCCATGCCGTGCTTTCCGAGCCGTCCCCGCTCGATGCCGCGCTGCGCGCGCACTACCGGGATCCTTCCGCAGCGGAACATCAGGAGAGCTGGATCCGTGCGCTGCTCGGTGCCTACGGGCAGCGCCGGCTCGGCGGGGAGCGCGCGCTGGTGGTCAAGCTCGACGCCTGGAACATTTTCGAACTGCCGCTGCTGCGACGATGCTTCCCCGATACGCCGTGGCTGTTCCTGTATCGCGATCCGCGCCAGATCGCCGCCTCGCACCTGCACTCGCCCGGCCGACACATGGTGCCGGGCCTGATCGGCCCATCGCCGCTGGCGATGGCGGACGAACACGAGCAGGCGTTGTCGCGGCCCGAATACGTCGCGCGCACGATCGGCCGCCTGCTCGCCGCAGGGCTGGAACAGTGCCGGCGCCACGGCGGCCTGGCAGTCCATTACGACGAATTGCCGGGAGCCGTGACCGGGCGGCTCGCTCGCTTGCTGGCGCTGGATCCGTCCGACGCCGCGGCCGTGCTGGCAGGCGCAGCGCACCACTCCAAGCGCCCCAGCGAGCGGTTCGGGCCGGACCGTCAGGACAAACCGCCGGCCGTCGACGACGCTACCCGCCAGCAAGTGGAGCAGTGGGCAATGCAACCGTATGCAGCGCTGGAAGCGCTGCGTGCCGATCAGCGACCGATGGTCGCGCGCCTGCCCTGATCGACGCGTTCAACCGCGGCCACGCTAGAACAATTCGCCCTGCGGCGAAACCTTGCGCGGCGGTACGAAGCGCGAAGTATCGAGCATGAGTTCGCGGGCGCGGCCGAAGCCGTGCTTGCGGCAGGCCACGTCGAAACGGCGGCGCAGCAGGTCGGCGAACACACCTTGCCCGCGCATGCGGGTGGCGAAGTCGCTGTCGTAGTCGCGGCCGCCGTTCATCTGCTGCACCAGGCTCATCACGTGCGCGGCGCGTTGCGGCGCGTGCAACGCCAGCCATTCGCGGAACAGCTGCTTCAACTCGTGCGGCAGGCGCAGCGCGGTGTAGCCCGCGCAGCGTGCGCCGGCGTCGGCGGCTTGCGCCATCACCGCTTCCATGTCGCGATCGTTCAAGGCGGGAATGATCGGCGCCACCAGCACGCCGACCGGCACGCCGGCTTCGGCCAGCGTGCGGATCGCCTTGATCCGCCGATGCGGCGCGCTGGCGCGGGGCTCGAGTTTCGCGGCCAGATGGTTGTCCAGCGAGTTGACCGAGACGAATACCTGCACCAGCCGTTCACGCGCCATCGGCACCAGGATGTCGAGATCACGTTCGACCAGCGCGTTCTTGGTGACGATGGTGCACGGGTGATGGCATTCGGCCAGCAGTTCCAGCGCAGCGCGAGTCAGCCGCCATCGCCTCTCGATCGGCTGGTAAGGATCGGTATTGCTGCCGATGTTGATCGGGCTGATCACATAACCGCGCTTGGCCAGTTCGGCGCGCAGCACGTCGGCGAAATTGCCCTTGGCGCGCAGTTTCGTCTCGAAGTCCAGTCCGGGCGAAAGGTTGAGATAACTGTGCGATGGCCGCGCAAAGCAGTAGATGCAGCCATGCTCGCAGCCACGATATGGATTGATGGCCTGGCTGAAAGCGATGTCGGGCGAATCGTTGCGGCTGATCACGCTGCGCGCACGTTCTTCGGTGACCTCGGTGCGCGGACGCGGCGCATCTTCGTCCAGCAGCGCGCTTTGCCAGCCGTCATCTTCGGCCTGATGGCGGATGCTCTCGAAGCGGCCCTCGGGATTGGAGGCGGCGCCGCGACCCTTGATCATCCGGCCCGGCCGGGCCGGATCATTCGGGTTTGCCGTTGGCGATGAATCGTCCATCTGCCCAGTTTGCCGTGGCGATGTCTCAGCCGTCGCGACATCCCGTTCACGGACCGGCTCAGACCAGTGCAAGGAGGATTCCGGCAGCGCTATGATGCGCGCATCCGGCCGCCGAAAGCGGTACGTTTCCGTGCATCCGAGGCCCGCCATGCGCTGGTTGCTGCTCGTTCTCACCGTGTTCGCGTTCGTGCTGTGCTTTACCCGCCACAGTGCCGGTGCCTGGGGCTTCTGGCTGCTGATTGGCGTGATCGGCATCGTCGCCACGACGCTGGCGTTTGCGCAGGCGCGCATTGCCGGCAACGCACGCAGCGACAGTCTGTCCGAGTACGACCTGAAACGGTTGCGCGAAGGCAAGGATCCGCTCAATCACGACCGCTCCACATCCCAACGCTGACTCTTGGCTGGCGCGATGCGGAACCCCGCGTCGCTGCGCCCCCACGGCCCATCAGGAGTTCGTCATGACTGCAAGCGGCTTGATCGTTTTTCTGCTCATCGGTGCGATCGCAGGCTGGCTCGCCGGCTTGATCGTGCGCGGTTTCGGCTTCGGCCTGCTCGGCAATATCGTGGTCGGCATCATCGGCGCGTTTCTCGCCGGCTGGTTGTTGCCTATGCTCGGCATCGGCTTCAGCCTCGGCAGTCCGATCGTCACCAGCATCGTCTACGCGATGATTGGCGCGATCGTGTTGCTGGTGATCATCGGCCTGATCAAGCGAGCCTGATCAGCGGCCCTGATCAGCGAGCCTGGTCGAACCGGCCACACAAAAACGCAGCGGCTCTCGCCGCTGCGTTTTTTTGAAGCTGCCGTTCACGCCGTAATGTCGACGTCCTTGGTCTCGCGCACGAAGAACAGGCCGATCACGAACGTCATCAGTGCGATCGCCACCGGATACCACAGCCCCGCGTAAAAATTGCCGGTGGCTGCCACGATGCCGAATGAAACCGATGGCAGGAAACCGCCAAACCACCCGTTGCCGATGTGGTACGGCAGGCTCATCGAGGTGTAGCGGATCTTGGTGGGGAACATCTCTACCAGCCATGCGGCGATGGGCCCGTAGACCATCGTCACGTAGAGCACCAGGAGCGTCAGCAACACCACCAGCATGCCTTTGTTGGAGTGTGCCGGATCCGCCTTGGCCGGGTAGCCAGCGTCGGTGAGGGCCTTGCCCACGCTTTCGCCGAACGCCTTGTTCCGCGCGGCGAAGTCGGCCTTGGCCAAGGTGCCGCCCTCGAACGACGGGAATTCCTTGCCACCTATCATCACCACCGCGACCGTGCCCGAAGCGGCATTGACGTTCTCGTAAGGCACGCCACGCTTGGCCAGGTAGCTCTTGGCGACGTCACAGGAGCTGGTGAATACCTTCTTCCCGATCAGGTCGATCTGCACGCTGCAACTGGCGGGATCGGCCTGCACGCGGATCGGTGCAGCCACGCTGGCCGCTTCGATGGCCGGGTTGCCGTAATGGGTAAGCCCCTTGAAGATCGGGAAGTAGGTCAGCGCGGCGAGCAGGCAACCGGCCAACACCACCGGCTTGCGGCCGATCTTGTCCGACAGCCAGCCGAAGACCACGAAGAACGGCGTGCCGATCAGCAGCGCCGCAGCGATCAGCAACTGCGTGGTCGTGGCGTCGATCTTCAGCGTACTGCCCAGGAAATACATCGCGTAGAACTGGCCGCAATACCACACCACCGCCTGGCCAGCGGTGGCCCCGAACAGCGCCAGGATCACCAGCTTGAGGTTGCCCCAGCGCGCGAACGACTCCGTGAGCGGTGCCGTCGAGTGCTTGCCTTCCGCCTTCATCTGCTTGAACACCGGCGACTCGGCCAGCTGCAGGCGGATATATACCGATACCGCCAGCAGCAGCGACGACAGCAGGAACGGAAGACGCCAGCCCCAGTCGTCGAACTTGTCGCCCAGCAGCCATTTGCAACCCAGGATCACCAGCAGCGAAAGGAACAGACCGAACGTGGCGGTGATCTGGATGAAGCTGGTATAGAGGCCGCGCTTGCCCTTCGGCGCATGTTCGGCCACATAGGTGGCGGCGCCACCGTATTCGCCGCCCAGCGCCAGGCCTTGCAGCATGCGCAAGGCAATCAGGATCACCGGCGCAGTCACGCCGATCGATCCGTAGCTGGGCAATACGCCGACCAGGAACGTCGACAAGCCCATGATCACGATGGTGATCAGGAACGTGTACTTGCGTCCGACCAGATCGCCGATCCGGCCGAACACCAGCGCGCCGAACGGGCGCACCGCAAAACCCGCGGCAAACGCCAGCAGCGCGAACACCAGCTGGCTGGCGTCATTGAGCCCGGAGAAAAACTGCTTGCCGATGATCACGGCCAGCGAGCCGTACAGATAGAAGTCGTACCACTCGAATACGGTGCCGAGGCTGGATGCCAGGATCACTCGTTTGTGGCTGACGTCGAGCGCCTGGCTCTCATCGATCGCAGTGGTGGCCATGCTGTTTTCCCCTCCAAAGTGCGTGATATGCCTCCTCTCCACGATCGCGAAGAGGAGTCGAAAGCTGCGTGCTATCCCTCACACCCGCCGCAGCTCGTCATGGGTTGCGTGATGCCGCCGCGTCAGAAGTGATACAGCGCGTTGAGGCTGACCTGGTTGCCGGTGGTGGTCTTGCGATTCACGCCGTTGCTGGTGGAGTCGAGTTTGTCGTGCATCCATTCGGCGCTGAGGTCGTAGGAGCCGGCGGTGTATTGCAGGCTCAGCGCGGCCTGGCGATTTCGCAGCAGTCCGGTCGAGCCGTTGCCCAGCCAGGTGATCACATCGCGGGTATCCGGCTTGCTGTAGGCGTAGAACGCGTAGAGGCTCCAGTTCGGCGTGAAGCTGTAGCCGGCCTGCACGAAGCCGCCGCTTTCCTGGATGTCGCCGAACTGGGACATCGCGCCGAAGATCTCGCCGAGACCGTTGCCGGTGTAGGCCAGTCCCTTGAACGTCCACGGGCCGGGTTTCCACTGGCCGCCGACTTCGTAGCCCGTGCTCTTCACGCTGGACTGGATCGGCGTCGGCGCGGTGCCACCCACACCGCGCAGATCGACCCGGCTGTAGTGCGCCGCGAAATACGCCAGCCAGTTTTTGTCCTGCACATGCAGGCGCGCCTCGATCTGCGGACGGAAACCGGCATTGCCGGCGGTCTTGTAGTTGATGTTGTTCACCGGGCCATCCGGCCCGTTCCACGAGCCCTCGAATGCGCCCACGTCGAGCCGCCACTGCGCACCGGTGCTGCCGTGGTTGAGATCCTGCATAACCACCACGCCGGGGTAGCGCCAGCCGAGCATGCCGGATCCGAAGCCCAGCGGAAACGCAATGTGCGCCAGCGACGCCGGCGTATTGTCGATCGGGAACATGAAGTCCCATTGCTGGCCGATACGCACCGTGGTACCGGACTCGGGATTGACCAGGTCCATATAGGCCTGACGCAGGCGCGGCGTCGGCTGCTGCTGGCTGTATGCGCCGACGCCGTTGAAGCCGCCGAAGAAGTCCATCTCGATGCGGCCGCCGCCGGTCCAGTTGCCGGCGAACTTGGCGCCTTTGAAATCGAGCCAGAAGCGCGTGTTGCGCACATCGACGCCGCTGAGCGAACCGGTCGAGCCGGGCACCGGAAACAGCGCGTTCTGGCCGTTGCCGTAGGTGAAGCTCTTGTTCTGGCTGAATGCGCTGGCGCTGATGAAGCCATGCAATGCCACTGATACGCCCGGCGCGCTGCTGAACACCGGTGTCGCCGATGCAGGTGCGGCGGCCATATTCTGGGCAGGGGCGGGCGCAGGCGCCGTCTTCTGCGCCTGGATCATCGCCTTCAGTTCGTTCAACTGCTGCTCCAGCTGCGCCACGCGCTGCTCCAGCTGCTGTTCGCGCGCATCGTTCTGTGCATGGGCGGTCAGCGGCATGGCCAATGCACAGGCCAGGCTCAGGGCAAGCGCCTTGTAGCGGTTTGGATATCGCGTCGTCATGCGTGCGTCTCCCCAGGGTCAATGACGCGCCGAGCATGGCCATGCTGCAGCGCGCGCGCCTATTCGCCTTTGGTCGAAGTTCGACCAAAGTCGATGCCGGCCGGCGCCGCAACCATCATGGCGATCGGGCTACACTCGAAACCCCACACCGCCGGGCACTGATGCCTGCCGCGGTTTTTCCCTGTCACCACTTTCGACGCCGAGCCAGCAGGAGCCCAGCCATGTCCACGCTTTACCCGGTCAATCCCACCTTCGCCGCGGCGGCACGTCTGCGCCACGACGATTACACACGCCTGTATGCCGAGTCGGTCAGCGACCCAGAGGGCTTCTGGGGTCGCATCGGCCAACGGCTGGACTGGATCAAGCGACCGACCAAGATCAAGGACGTCTCGTTCGACCCCAAGGATCTGCATATCCGGTGGTATGAGGACGGCGAGCTCAACGTCAGCGCGAACTGCCTCGATCGCCAGCTGGCCACGCGCGGCGACAAGGTAGCCATCATCTTCGAGGGTGACGACCCGAACGACTCGCGCAAGATCACTTACCGCGAGCTGCACACCGAAGTGTGCAAGTTCGCCAACACGCTGAAGAACCTTGGCGTGGTCAAAGGCGATCGCGTCGCGATCTATCTGCCGATGATTCCCGAAGCAGCGGTGGCGATGCTGGCTTGCGCGCGGCTGGGCGCGATCCACTCGGTGGTGTTCGGCGGCTTCTCGCCCGACTCACTGGCCGGGCGCATCGCCGACTCTGCCGCGAAGGTGGTGATCACCGCGGACGAGGGCGTGCGCGCCGGCAAGCGCGTTCCGCTCAAGGTAAACGTGGACACCGCGCTGGAACGGCCCGGCACCAACAGCGTGGAAACCGTGATCGTGGTGCGCCGCACCGGCGGCGCGGTGGCGATGCAGTCGCCTCGCGACCGCTACTACCACACGCTGATGGAAGGCCAGTCGGCCGACTGCGCGCCCACGCCGGTCGAGGCCGAACACCCGCTGTTCGTGCTGTACACCTCCGGCTCGACCGGCAAGCCGAAAGGCGTGCTGCACAGCACCGGCGGCTACCTGGTGTTCGCCAGCTACACGCACGAGCTGGTGTTCGACCTGCGCGAGGACGACATCTACTGGTGCACCGCCGACGTCGGCTGGGTCACCGGGCACAGCTATGTGGTGTATGGCCCGCTGGCCAACGGCGCGACCACGGTGATGTTCGAGGGTGTGCCGAATTATCCCGACGTGAGCCGCTTCTGGCAGGTGATCGACAAGCACCAAGTGACCTTGTTTTACACCGCACCGACTGCGATCCGCGCGCTGATGCGTGAAGGCGAGGCACCGGTGAAGGCGTGCTCGCGGGCCAGCCTGCGCCTGCTCGGGTCGGTCGGCGAGCCGATCAACCCGGAAGCATGGACGTGGTATTACCGTGTGGTCGGCGACGAGCGCTGCCCTATCGTCGACACCTGGTGGCAGACCGAAACCGGCGGCATCCTGATCTCGCCCCTGGCTGGTGCGATTGCCACCAAACCCGGTTCTGCCACGCTGCCGTTCTTCGGCATCAAACCCGCCATCGTCGATACCAATGGCGAGGTGCAGGAGGGCGTGGCCGAAGGCAACCTGCTGATCACCGATTCCTGGCCCGGCCAAGCGCGCACCATTTATGGCGATCATCAGCGTTTCATCGAGACCTACTTCAGCGCTTATCCCGGCAATTACTTCACCGGCGATGGCGCTCGCCGTGACGAGGACGGCTACTACTGGATCACCGGTCGCGTCGATGACGTGATCAACGTCAGCGGCCACCGCCTGGGTACCGCCGAGGTGGAGAGCGCGCTGGTGGCGCACCCGAAAGTCGCCGAAGCTGCCGTGGTCGGCTGCCCGCACGAGATCAAGGGCCAGGGCATCTACGCCTATGTCACCTTGATTGCCGGCGAGACCGGCAGCGACGAGCTGCGCAAGGAGCTGATCGCGTGGGTGCGCAAGGAGATCGGCCCGATCGCCACGCCGGATTACCTGCAGTGGGCACCCGGCCTGCCGAAGACCCGCTCGGGCAAGATCATGCGCCGCATCCTGCGCAAGATCGGCGAGAACCTGCCCGACCAGCTCGGCGACATCACCACGCTCGCCGATCCCAGCGTGGTGAAGAGCCTGGTGGACGAGCGCCTGATCAAATAGCAGGAATGAGTGAAGAGGAGTGAGTCATGAGTAAATGCCGGCAAGCCCGATGCTTTCTCTCGTTTCTCACTCCTCATCACTCTCTACTCGCCTCATGTCCGACATCCTGATCGCCGATGACCATCCGCTGTTCCGCGACGCCTTGCAGCGCGCGGTGCTGGCCGCGGTACCGCAGGCGCGGGTGCACAGCGCGGACAGCGTGCACGCGCTGCTCGGCCTGATCGAGCAGTTTCCCGATGCCGAGTTGCTGCTGCTCGACCTGCATATGCCGGGTGCGCGCGGCTATTCCGCGCTGGCGCATATCCGTGGCCAGTATCCGGGACTGCCGACCATCGTGGTGTCCGGCCATGAGGAAGCGCAGGTGGCACGCCGCGCACTGGCGCATGGCGCGTCGGCCTACATTCCAAAATCCACGTCGAGCGAGGACATCGTCGCGGCGATCCGCGCGGTGCTCGACGGCGATGTCTGGCTGCCGCATCCGCAGCTTGGCGGCGCCAGCGAACTCAAACCCGATGAAGCCGCCGCCGCTGCACAGATCGCCACGCTGACGCCACAGCAGTTTCGCGTGATGGCGATGATCGCCGAAGGCCTGCTCAACAAGCAGATCGCATGGGAACTCAGCGTTTCCGAGGCCACCGTCAAGGCGCACATGACCGCGATCATGCGCAAGCTCGGCGTCAACAATCGCACCCAGGTCGCGCTGATCGCCAGCCATCTGGCGCTGGATCAGGAAAGCATGCCGACGCTGCCCGACAGCGAGGATTGAGGTGGCGAGGGGATCTCGGGTCGCTAGCGACGCAGCAGTGCTGTCAGCAGGGCACGCAACGCGGCCGGCCGCACCGGCTTGTGCAGCACCGGATAACCCAGCGCACGCGCCTGCTGCTTCAGCTCGCTGCTGCCGTCGGCGGTGATCATCGCCACCGGCGGCAACCCGCCACGCTCGGCGCGCAGCTGCTGCAATGCCTGCAACCCATCGACGCCATCGGTCAGATGGTAGTCGGCCAGGATCAGATCGATCGGGCCGCGCGCCAGTTCCTGGCCGGCCTGCTCCACATCCAGCGCGATGCGGCAATCGACACCCCAGCGGCTGAGCAGCGCACGCATGCCCTCGAGGATCGTGGCGTCATTGTCCAGGCACAGCACGGTCAGCGGCAGTTGTTTGTCGGGGCCGCTGCGCTGCACTTTCTGGCGACGCGCCGGCATCGCTTCATTGCGCGGTACGCTCACCGCGAAACAACTGCCGTGACCGACCTGCGAATGCAGATCGAGTCGATGGCCGAGGATGCCCGCCAGTCGATCGCAGATCGACAGCCCCAGCCCCAGCCCTTTCTCGCCCCATGGCGACGGATGCTCCAGCCGCTGGAACTCGTCGAAGATGCGTGCGCGCTGTTCCGCGGCAATGCCTGGACCGGAATCCCATACCTCGATGCGCACCTCGTCGCCGACCCGCCGGGCGCCCAGCAGCACGCCGCCTTTGCTGGTGTAGCGCAATGCGTTGGAGAGGAAATTCTGCACGATCCGGCGCAACAGCTGTGGATCACTGCGCACCGCCAACGTGGTCGGTGCCACGCGCAGGCGCAACCCGCGCTGCTCGGCGGCTACCGCAAACTGCCCTTGCAGCGAATCAAACAATTCGGCCAGTGCGAAACCACCCACGTCCGGCCGATAGCTGCCGGCGTCCAGCCGCGAGGTATCCAGCAGGGCGTCTAGCAAGTCCTCGGCGGCACGGAACGATGCGTCGATGCGCTCGGCCAGTCCGCTCGCCTCCGCGTCCAGTCCCGGATGCTGGCGCAACGCCGAGGTGAACAGCCGTGCCGCATTCAACGGCTGCAGCAGATCGTGGCTGGCGGCGGCGAGGAAGCGCGTCTTGGAGATGTTCGCCGTCTCCGCGGCGCGCCGCGCGTGCGCAGTGGCGACCAGTGCCTCGGACAGCTCGGCGGTGCGCTGTTCGACCCGCTGTTCCAGCGTCTCGTTCACTTCGATCAGGGCTTGTTCGGCATGCTTGTAGGCCGTCACGTCGGTATACGTCGTGACATAACCGCCACCGGGCAGCGCCTGCCCGCGCATCTCGATCACCGTGCCATCGGGCCGGGTCCGCTGAAACAGATGCGATGAGCCAGCCTGCATGTAGTCGATGCGTTTGGCCACATGGCCGTCCACTTCGCCCGGCCCGCATTCACCCAGCTCGGCGTTGCGACGAATCAGGTCCGCCACCGGAACGCCGACGTACACCATGCCGTCGGGGTAGCCGAACAGTTCCAGATAACGGCGATTCCATGCCACCAGCCGCATCTGCGCGTCGACCACGCTGATACCCTGGGACACGTTTTCCAGCGTGGTGGAAAGCAGCGCGCGGTTGAAGCGCAGCTCCTGCGAGGCTTCGTCCATCAGGGCCATGGATTCGGCGACATCCAGCCCACTGCCGGACAACGCGCCAATGAGGATCCGTCGCGCATTGGCGGCACCCACCGCCGAGGCCAGCAGACGCTCGGTGTACTGGATCAGTGCGCGATCGGCCGCCTCGCCGGCCAACAGCGGCCGGCCGCGACGCTGGGCGTATTCGTCGAACGCCCGCGTGCTGCTGCGTTCGCCGACGATGCGCTCGGCAATGGTGCGCAAGTCAGCCACCGCCACCCGGCCACGCCAGTCGCCGGCGCCATGACGACTATCCGGACCGGCCTCCATGAACATCGCCGCGTGCAGGCGCTCCTCCAGACTGGGCCGAAAGCGCAGCGAGATGAAGACCAGACAACCCACGTTGACCAGCAACGACCAGAACGTGCCGTGCATCACCGGATCCCAGCCGCTGAGATGGAACAGCGCCTGCGGGCGCAGCCAGTCCCAACCGAACGGGCCTTGCTGCAGCCATGCCGAAGAGCGGCTTACTGCGGGCAGCAGCAAGGTGTACAGCCATACCGCGAAACCACCCAGCAGTCCTACCGCGACACCGCGGCGACTGGCACTGCGCCAGTACAACGCGGCGATCAGCGCCGGCGCGAACTGAGCCACCGCTGCAAACGCCAACAGCCCGGTGGCGGCCAGATTTTCCGCGCCGGCGGCCACCCGGTAATACGCATACGCCATCAGCGCGAGCATCACGATCGCCACCCGCCGCACGCGCAGGACCAGTTGCGACAGATCGCTGCGCTGCTCCAGATTGAGCCCCGGAATGCGCAGCAGCGCGGGCATCACCAGATCGTTGCTGATCATCGTCGACAGCGCCACCGATGCCACGATCACCATGCCGGTCGCGGCCGAGAAGCCACCGATGAAAGCCAGCAACGCCATGCCGCGATCGCCATGTGTCATCGGCAGGGTCAGCACCCATGCATCGGCAGCACCGTCGCGCACCTGCGGCAAGTGCATGCCGGCGGCCACGATCGGCAGCACCGCCACGCTGATCACGCCCAAGTACAGCGGCAACATCCAACGGGCGCGCTTGAGGTCGCTGGCGTCCTCGCATTCGACCATGCCGATCTGGAACTGGCGCGGCAGACAGAACATCGCGCAAAACGCCAGCATGGTCTGCGCCAGGAACCCCGGCGACAAACCATGGCTCAACTGCGCCATCGGCAGTTCCACCGTGCTTACCAACCCCGGTCCGCGCCACAGCGCATAACCCGCCAGCACCACGAAGGCGAGCAGCTTGATCAGCGATTCCAGCGCGATCGCCAGCACCATGCCATGGTGGTGCTCGGTCGCATCGATGCTGCGCGTGCCGAACAGGATCGCGAACACCGCCAGCAGCATCGCGCACCACAAGGCGCTGTCGATGCCGCCGGCGGTCACGGTGCCATGGGCAGCGCCCCCGAGCACGCCGAACGACATCGCCACCGCCTTGAACTGCAGCGCGATGTACGGCACCACCGCAATCACCGCGATCACCGCCACCAGTGCCGCCAGTCCGTGCGACTTGCCGAACCGGGCGCCGATGAAATCAGCGATCGAGGTGATATTGCGCTGCCTCACCACTTGCAGCAGCCGACGCAACAAGCCTATGCCGAACACGAACAGCAGGATCGGACCGAGATAGATCGGCAGATACGCCAGACCGTCGCGCGCCGCGGTGCCGACGGCGCCATAAAAGGTCCACGACGAGCAATACACCGCCAGGGCCAGACTGTAGACGATGGGCCGCAGGCGCGGCTGGCGCGGATATAGCGGCCGACGGTCGCCCGCAAAAGCCACCACGAACAGCAGCCCGACATACAGCAGCGACACCAGCAGCAACAGCCAACCCTGGATCAAGCAAGCTCTCTCCCAGCCGAACGAATGAACACGGCACCGTCCATGCCCGCGGCGGATCGCACAGACGCGTACCGGCATGCTTGTGCATGGCCGCGGTGATCGGCACCATGCCCGGATGACTGCAACGCATGCACAGACGCTTGCCAACGTAGCAGAGCACCTGCGCGATGACGAGATTCATGTGTGGCAGCTGGACTACCGGCCGCCGCACGGACGTGAACCGCTGCGTGCCGTAGTGGGCGCCTACCTCGGCATCGACGCCGATCGCGTCACGCTGATCAACGGCGAACACGGCCGGCCGGCGCTCGCCGACGAGCATGATCAATCGCTGGGTTTCAACTGGTCGCACAGCGGCAACCACGCGTTGATCGCCGTCGGTCGCCGGATCACTCCCGGGATCGATCTGGAGCAACTGCGCGCGCGGCCGCGGGCCATGGAAATCGCCCGGCGTTATTTCAGCACCGTCGAGGCGGAAGCCCTGGCGGCGCTGCCGGCTATGGATCGCGATGCTGCCTTTCTGGAAATATGGACCGCCAAGGAAGCTGTGCTGAAGGCGCTGGGGCGCGGCCTTGCGTTCGGCCTCGACCGCCTCAGCATTGCCAGCGCGGCGGGGCGGTTGATCCTGCAGCGGCTCGAGGGCGACGATGTCGATGCGTGGCAATTGCAGCGACTGGCGGTCGATAGCACGCTGGTGGCGGCACTGGCATGGCGCGGTGATGCGCGCCGGATCCGCCTGGGCACGCTTGCCAGCGGCGACTGATCGGCGCACTGTTTCTGGCCCATCGCGTCATCCCGCTGATGGCCGATGTTTCCGTGCCGATGGCCTCCACCGTCAGAGATCGCTTGCCGACCATGACCCTGCTCAGCGTCAACCTCAACAAGATCGCCGCGTTGCGCAATTCGCGCGGTGGCCATGAACCGGACATCTGCGTTGCCGCGCAGACCTGCATCGAATCTGGCTGCGGAGGCATTACCGTGCATCCACGACCGGACCAGCGCCATGTGCGGCCGGGCGACGTGCGCGCGTTGGCCGCGATGTTGCGCGGCCGGGTGGAATACAACATCGAGGGCAATCCGTTTGCCGACGCCCGCGGGGAGTATCCGGGGCTGATCGCCCTGGCGCGTGAGGTCCGCCCTACTCAGGTAACTCTGGTACCCGATGGCGACGGCCAGATCACTTCCGATCACGGCTTCGACTTGCGGCGCGACATCGCACGACTGCGGCCTTTGGTGGCCGAGCTATGCGATCTGGGATGCCGGGTCAGCCTGTTCGTCGACGCCGGCAGCCAGGACTTCGATCTCGCGGCGGTGATTGGGGTGCAGCGCGTCGAGATCTATACCGGGCCCTATGCGCAGGCGTTCGCCGACGGTCGGCCCGAGGCGGCTCTCGCCGCATGCGCCGACACGGCGCGGCGCGCGCAGCAGGCCGGTCTGGCGGTGAATGCCGGACACGATCTCAGCCAAGCCAACCTGGGCACCTTCAAGGCGGCGATCCCTGGCCTGGCCGAGGTGTCGATCGGGCACGCATTGATCGGTGAGGCGCTCTACGAGGGTTTGGCCACGACCGTCCGCAACTATCTGCAGATCCTGCGCTAACCGTCATATCGATTGCTGCCGCATAAACAAAAACCCCCGCATGAAGCGGGGGTCTTTGCGAATCCTGCAGAACCGGATCACTGAGCTTCGTTGAAGCCTATCTTGGTCAAGTTGTAGCTCTTCGCATCGGCCAGCACGATCGCCACATACTGGTAGGCCACAGCGTCATCGGCCGCAATCTGGATTTCCGGCTGATTGCTCTGCTGGGCAATCACTGCCAGCTGCGCTTTCAGACCCAGTTCGTCGACCGGCGTGTCGTTCCAGTACAGCGCCCCGCTCGGGTCGATCTTCAAATGGATCGGCTCCAATGGCGTGGTCGGATTCGGATTCGGATTCGGCTGCGGCAGATCAACCTGGATCTTGTGCGCCAGCACCGGCGCCGTGATCATGAAAATGATCAGCAGCACCAGCATCACGTCGACTAGCGGCGTGACGTTGATATCCGACATCGGTCCACTGGTTTTGGTAGTGAATGCCATCTTTCATTACCCCTTCGGTGCGTCGGTGGTCATGAAGGCGACGTGCACCATGCCCGAGTCCTTGGCATTGCCGATGATTTTCTTCACGATCTTGAACTCGGTAACCTTGTCCGCACGAATCTGCAGCTCGGGTTGAGGCGTCTTCTGCGCATCCACCGCAAACTGCGCCCGCAACTCGGCCTCGGTGACCGCATGGTCATTGAGATACATGCTGCCGTCCGACTTGACCGCCAGATCCAGCGGCGGCACGACCATATCCGGTTCCTTTGTCTTGGGATTGGCTGTGGGCAACTCGATCGTGATCGAGTGCGACATCAGCGGAGCTGTGATCATGAAGATGATCAGCAGTACCAGCATCACGTCGACCAGCGGCGTGACGTTGATTTCCGACATCGGACCGCCGGAATTGCCACCTAGGCTGACTGCCATGGGTCAATCCCTCACTTCTGGCTTTCGACGCGCGAACCGGTGGCGAAGAAGTCGTGCAGGTCATGCGCGAATTCGTCGAAACGGGCGTAGACCACGCGATTTGAACGGCTGAAGAAGTTGTAGGCGAACAGTGCCGGAATCGCGGCGAACAGACCGAACGCGGTCATGATCAGCGCCTCACCGACGGGACCCGCCACCGCGTTCATCGAAGCGTTGCCGGTTGCGGCGATGCCGATAAGCGCGTGATAGATGCCCCACACGGTACCGAGCAGGCCCACGAACGGAGCGGCCGAGCCGACCGTCGCGAGCAAGGTCATGCCACCCTCCAGACGCAGGCTCTCGCGAGCGACGGCCTGACGCAGGGCGCGGTCGATGAACTCCGAACGACCCAGCGATTCAGCCAGGCGACCGGTGGTGCCAGCCGTGGTCTGCTGGTGATGGGCGACTGCCGAAGCGGCGTCCAATGCGATCTTGGAAAACGGTTCGCTCTTGGGCTGCGCTTCCAGTTCGCGAATCGCGTCCTGGGTGGAGCCATTGCCCCAGAAGCCGTCGATGACCTTGTCGGCGCGTGCCTTGACGGTCGCATTGCGAATGCCGTTGGCGATGATGAAGTACCACGACAGGAACGACATCGCGACCAGCGTCACGAAGACGACCCAGCCGAGCCAGTCGAAGTGCTCCATCAGGTGACTGAAACCCATCGCTTTCATGGCTTCAGCGTTGGTATTGCCACCCATGGCCTGTGCAGCATCGGTTGTTGCAGGAGTCTGTAGGAACATAACACTACCCTAGGGAAGTCAAGCGTGAACTGTAACTGTAATCGATTGAAACCGGATTACAGCGAATTGAGATTGAAGTTGACTGGAACGCGAGCGTACCCCTCAACTTTTTGTCCATTTCGGATGGTCGGATTGAAGCGCCAGTGCTGTGCGGCATCCATCGCCGCACGATCAAGCTCGTGAAAACCGCTGGATTGGTCGACCTTGATGTCCTTCGGCGTTCCATCCACGCTCACCAGGATCATCAGCACGACCGTACCCTCATGCCGTTGGCGGATAGCCTGCGGCGGATACTTCGGCTGAAGACGACTGTTGTAGCTGAGGTCCGAGCTCGCCGTAATGTCCGCTGGCGGCGCCGGTGGTGCTGGCGGTGCCGGTGGCGGTGCCGGAGTCGCATTCTGCGACACCTCTTCCACCGGCGGCGGCGGAGTCGGCGGCGGCGGAGTCGGTGGTGGCTTGAGCTGCTGGATGATCTTCGGCGGCGGCTGTTTCGGCGGCTCCGGCGGCGGCGGCGGTGGCGGCGGCGGCGGCGGCGGCGGCTCGATGAAATTCACCTGGACGATGTGTTCTTTTTCTTTGTGATTCTGCGTCGGTGGCGCCATCGGCGCCACGATCAACAGAAACGCAAATGCATGCAGCCCGATGGCAACTGCCAATGCCCAGGTGCGCTTCCAGCTAAACGGCTCGCGCCCATTTTCTTCGTTACTTGAGGCCATCTGTCACTTGTCTGAAGCTGATCAACGGGAAGAGAACGTTGCCGCAGGGCGTAACCCGAAACCGTCTGATGTCTGGACGGAACTCGCCGCTGGGGAGACGCAGGGAAAGGTTTTCAACGGTACAACAGCACATGACATTTGTATAGCACCGATGGGGCAGACAGATGGACGTCCATCTGTCCCGTCGGTTGCCATGAGCCCGGATCCGATCAGCCGGCGCCAGCCTTTTGCAGCCACGCCTTGGCCTTCTCGGCCGTCTCCGGCTGCTGCGCTGCCTGCTTCATGGCAGCGATCGCGGCGGGCTTGTTCTTCAGGCCGCGCTCGCTCTCAGCCAAGAGCATATAAGCCACACCTTTTTTCTTCACACCCTTGTCCAGACTTTGCTGGATCAGGGTCTTGGCCTGGCTGTATTTGTTCTCGCTCAACAGCAGGCGGCCTGCATTCAGCGCAGGCTCGCCGTCCTTGGCTAGCGGCAAGGCTTTGTTGTAGGCGTCGAGCGCCGCGCTGGTGTTGTTGGACAACTCATTGGACTGGCCGAGCAACACGTAGCTGTCGGCACTGGGTTTGACCACACCTTTGGTGATGCCGTCCTGGAGCACCTGAGCCGCCTTGACCGCGTTGGGCGCAGGATCGGAACTCTCCTGGCCGCTGACCAGGTACAACTTGGCGAGGGTCACGTAATTCGCTTCGCTCTTGAAGGCGCCGCTGGCGCGACCCTTCTCCATCACCTGGATCGCTTCCGGATACTTATGCGCCTGCGTCAATATCGCCGCAGCGTTGTTGAGTGCGTTCGGATCGTTCGGGTTGGTGGTGAGCTGCTGCTGGGCCAGCGTGGCCGCTTTGTCGTTCTGGCCGGTTTCGGAATAGCTGGCCATCAGGATCTGATTCCAGCTGGCTTCCGGTTTGTCGGTGAGCGAGTTTGCTTTGTTGATCGCGGCAATCGCCTCGGGGTACTTGCCAAGCTGGTACTCGGCGGCGCCCTCGAGTCCGTACGAGGCAGCGGTTTCCTTCTTGCCTTCGGCGCGCCACTTGGCAAGCGTCTCCAGTGCCGGCTGATACTGCTGATCGGCCACCTGGAACTGCGCCAGCTCGTATTCGAGCTGGAAGTAGGTATCGTTCGGCATTACGCCGAGTGCCAGCGAACGCTGCAACAGGCCGATCGCGCCCTTGAGGTCGCCATCGTTGTATTTCATGTTGGCCAGGCCTTGCAGCGCGAGCGCCTGGGCGTATTTGCTCTTGCTGCCATCGATGATCGCCTGCAGCAACGGCTCGGCTTTCGCCTTGTTGCCCTCGTTAAGGGCATCCAGACCTTCATTGAGGTTCTTCTGATCCTTCTCGCTGGTCAGGTCGAGCTTCGGCTCGGCACGGGTCGCGTTGGGATACTGCACTTCCTGCTTGGGCTTGGCGGGATCGCGCGCCAACACCGGGCTGCTGGCCACGGTGAGCAGCAAGGCTGCGCTCGCCAGCATGGTTAACCCTCGGGAATGCTTCATGGTGATCCTCTGTCTGTCTGCGCGTGGGAAGCCACGCGGGGGAACGCGGAGCGTAACCCGAGCCGGCAGGCGATAACAAGTCGCACCGCCGCATCAAAGATTGTTAAAAATCAATTACTTGGCGGTTTTCATTGATACGTGGCGCGATTATTCACGCCACTCCGTTTGGTCCTTCACGCGACGTTTGCGACCGGCAGTCCCGCAACCGCCTGAATTGCCAATACGTATCCAGTCGTTGCAGGCAACTCAGATGTCCAGATTGGCGACCTTCAGCGCGTTCGCCTCGATGAAATCGCGGCGCGGTTCGACTGCCTCGCCCATCAACATGGAGAACATCTGGTCGGCCGCGATCGCATCTTCGATGCCCACTTGAAGCATGCGGCGGGTTTCCGGATTCACCGTGGTATCCCACAACTGTTCCGGGTTCATTTCGCCGAGGCCCTTGAAGCGCTGGATGCTACGGCCCTTCTTGGCTTCCTCCAGCAACCAGTTGCGCGCCTCGACAAAACTGAGGACACCGCGCGAGGCATTGCCCCGGCGCGCCACCGCATCGGGCTGGATCATGCCGGCGATCTGCTGGCTGATCGCCAGGATCGGACGGTACTCGTTGCTGCTGAAGAACGGCTGCGGCAGGAACCAGGTGTGGCTGAGCCCGTGTTGTTCCTTCACCACTTCGATCGCGGCCGGCTGCTCGCCACTCGCCGGGCGCAGCAGCATCTTGTAGTGCGGCTTGCCCAGACCGCTGGCGGCCAGCCGCTGAGTGGCTGCATCCAGCCACGCCTGCATGACCGCTGAGTCCGCCCAGACCGCCGGCTCCAGCGGGGTGTGTTCGAGCAGCGAGTTCAACACCGCGGCATCGAAGCGATGCGACAGCTTGGCGATCTGATCCAGCGCGTGCTGATAGCTGCGCAGCAGCTTTTCGAGAGCCTCGCCGGTGATCGGCGGGGCATCTGGGCTATAGGTCAGCGCTGCGTTGTCGACGGCACTGGAAATCAGGTAATCGTTCAGCGCGGTATCGTCCTTGATGTACAGCTCCTGTTTGCCCTGCTTCACCTTGTACAGCGGCGGCAGGCCGATGTAGATGTGACCGCGCTCGATCAGCTCGGGCATCTGGCGATAGAAGAACGTCAGCAGCAAGGTGCGGATATGCGAGCCGTCGACGTCCGCGTCAGTCATCAGGATGATGCGGTGGTAGCGCAGCTTGTCCGGGTTGTACTCATCCTTGCCGATGCCTGTGCCCAGCGCGGTGATCAGCGTGCCGACCTCGGCCGAGGCCAGCATGCGGTCGAAACGCGCCTTCTCCACGTTGAGTATCTTGCCCTTCAGCGGCAGCACGGCCTGGGTCTTGCGGTTGCGGCCTTGCTTGGCCGAACCGCCGGCGGAATCACCCTCGACCAGAAACAGTTCGCACAGCGCCGGATCCTTCTCTTGGCAATCGGCCAGCTTGCCGGGTAGACCGGCGATATCCAGCGCGCCTTTGCGGCGAGTCATTTCGCGCGCCTTGCGCGCGGCCTCGCGCGCACGTGCGGCGTCGACCACCTTGGAGGCGATCGCCTTGGCCTCGTTCGGATGTTCCAGCAGGAACTCGCCGAGCTTCTCGTTGACGACCTGCTCGACCACCGTCTTGACCTCGGACGAGACCAGCTTGTCCTTGGTCTGCGAGGAGAACTTCGGATCGGGCACCTTGACCGACAACACAGCGATCATGCCTTCGCGCATGTCGTCGCCGGACAGTGCGACCTTGGCGGTCTTGGCCAAGCCGGACTTCTCGATATAGCTCTGCAACGAACGGGTCAATGCCGCGCGGAAACCGGTGAGATGGGTGCCGCCGTCGCGCTGCGGGATGTTGTTGGTGAAGCAGTACATCGATTCCTGGTAGGAGTCGGTCCACTGCATCGCCACCTCCACCGTGATGCCATCCTGCTCCGCGGTCAGGCTGATCACGTTCGGATGCAGGGCGGTCTTCAGCTGGGCCAGGTGCTGCACGAACGAGCGAATGCCGCCTTCGTAGGCGAACGTGTCGTGCCGGCCTTCACCACGTTCGTCGTACAGATCGATGGTGACGCCCGAATTGAGGAAGGCCAGTTCACGCAGGCGCTTGGCCAGGATGTCGTAATGGAATTCGATATTGCTGGTGAACGTTGCCGGGCTCGGCAGGAAGCGCACCAGGGTCCCGCGTTTACTCGACGGGCCCACCACTTTCAGCGGATACAGCGGCTCACCGAGCGCGTATTCCTGCTGGTGTTCCTGGCCGCCGCTGTAGATCGTCAGCCACAAATGGTCGCTGAGCGCGTTCACCACCGACACGCCCACACCGTGCAGGCCGCCGGAAACCTTGTACGAGTTGGCGTCGAACTTGCCGCCGGCGTGCAGCACGGTCATCACCACTTCGGCGGCAGAGCGGCCCTCTTCCGGATGGATGTCCACCGGGATGCCGCGGCCGTTATCGCTGACACTGACCGAGCCATCGTCGAGGATGGTGACCACCACCGTGTCGCAATAACCGGCCAGCGCCTCATCGATCGCGTTGTCGACAACTTCAAACACCATGTGATGCAGGCCGGTGCCGTCATCGGTATCGCCGATGTACATGCCGGGGCGCTTGCGTACCGCCTCCAGGCCTTTCAGGACCTTGATGTTGCTGGAGTCGTAGTGCGATTCGTTCGTGGATTCGTTCATGCGTTGACCGTTTCCTGGCGCCAGCGACCCCGCCCGACACGGCGCCGTGAAAGGCCGGACAAGGGTTATGCAATCTTGGGGTGAAACAACCCTTCGATTATAGCAGGCGCGCGAGCCGGCCCTGTTCCACGTGGAACACGAGGGAATTGATCGACCGCAGCGCCTCCGGCAGTTCGGTGCCGGTCAGCAGTACCTGCGCGTTCGCCACAGTCAATTGCGCGACCACGGCAGCTTGATGGGGTTGATCCAATTCGGACGCGAGGTCGTCCAGGCATACGATCGGCCACTCGCCCCGGTGCTCGGCATACAGTTCGGCCTGCGCCAACATGCATGCCAGCGCGGTGAGCTTCTCCTGGCCACGCGAAAGGTGTTCGCGCAAAGGCGCCCGTTCAAACGCAATCGACCAGTCAGCACGATGCGCGCCCAAGGTCGTGTGGCCCCGAGCCAAGTCCCTGCCCCGTTGCTCGCGCAGCTGTTCGGCTAGATCCTGCTCTTCAGACCAACCGCGGCGGTAACGCAGATCCAGCACGCCGAGTTCTGGCAGTAGGCCGGCCACGCTGGCCAGCAGCTTCGGCCGCAATAGATCCAGATACGCGCGACGTTGCCGGTCGATCTGATGCGCCGATTGCGCCAGCTCCGACTCCCACGGGGCGAACTCGGCGTCGGTGGCTGTCGATGCGGAGCGCAACAAGCTGTTTCGTTGTTTCAACGCGCGTTGATAGCGGCGCCAGCACGACAGAAAGTCATGTTCCACGTGAAACACACCCCAATCGAGATAGCGTCGGCGCTCTTCGGCTGCGCCCGCGATCAGCGCATGCGAACCCGGCTCGAAGCAGACCACGGCGCATTCGCGCACCAGCTGTCCGATCGCGACGTTCGCGCCATCCACTTTCGCTTCCCAGCGCACGCCTTCCCGGCCCAGACCTAGCCGACATACCCGTTCGTCGGCATGACGCAACTCGGCGAATACCGACAATTGCGATGCGCCCCGCTGCAATAGCGCCTCTTTCGCGCCGCTGCGAAACGAACGCGCATGCGATAGCAGGAAAACCGCTTCCAGCACGCTGGTCTTGCCGGCGCCGTTCGCGCCCACGAAAACATTGATACCGGGATCCGGCGCAATGCTCACGTCGGTGAGGCAGCGCAGGCCACGCATCCGCAATTGCTCGAGTTTCATCGGTCGACCGCCCACAAACAGGAACGCCGGAGTCCCTGAAGAGAACTCCGGCGTTGCCGGTTGCCGCCGTATATGGGCGAGACCATGCGGTGTGCGTCAGAGCCGCAACGGCATGATCACATGGCGGGCATGCTCGTTATCGTGTTCCTGCACCAGGCAGCTGGACTGGGCGTCGCGCAGGCTGAGTCGCGCCTTGTCGCCCCGCAGAGCCGCCAGCGCATCGAGCAGATAGCCTACGTTGAAGCCCACCGCCAGATCGGACACATGCGTTTCGGCTTCGACTTCCTCGACCGCTTCTTCCTGCTCCGGGTTATGCGCCACGATGCGTAGCTTGCCCGGTGATAGTTCCAGCCGCACACCGCGGTATTTCTCGTTCGAGAGGATCGCAGCGCGCTGCAATGCCCCGCGCAACACTTCGCGATCCAGCGTGGCGCTCTTGTCCGCGCCCAGTGGAATGACCGCCTCGTAATCCGGGAAACGGCCGTCAATCAGTTTTGACGTGAACACTACGTCGCCGCGGCGTACACGCAAGTGGTTGCGGCCAAACTCCAGCTCGACCTGGCCATCGCCGGTTTCCAACAGTCCGATCAGTTCGTTGACACCTTTGCGCGGAATGATGATCTGGCGGCGCGTGCTGACCGAACTCTGCAGCTCGGTTTCCTTCATCGCCAGCCGATGGCCGTCGGTGGCTACGCAGCGCAACGTGTGCTCCTGCAGATCCAGCAGCATGCCGTTCAAGTAGTAGCGCACGTCCTGGTTCGCCATCGCGAACGCAGTGCGTTCCATCAGATCACGCAGTGCTTCTTCGGGCAGGCTGACTTTTTCCACCAGTTCGATTTCGTCGACGGTGGGAAATTCGCTGGCCGGCAGCGTGGTCAGCGTGAAGCGGCTACGGCCCGCAGCGAGTGCCACACGGTCGCCGTTGAGCTTGAGATCAATCCGCGCGCCGTCAGGCAACGCCCGCACGATGTCGAACAGCTTGCGTGCCGGAATGGTGATTTCGCCATCAGAGAGCTTTTCGGCCTCGGTGGTGGCAACCATCTCCACTTCCAGGTCAGTACCGGTGAAAGAGAGTTTGCCGTCAGCCACCTTGACCAGCAGGTTGGCCAGTACGGGCAGCGTCTGGCGACGTTCAACCACGCCAACCACCTGCTGTAACGGCTTGAGCAGAGCTTCTCGTTGGATGCTGAATTGCATGGCTTTGCTTCCCCTATACCTGCTGTTCTGTCTTTAAAAGAAGTTTAGTGGTTGTTGTAGGCATTGTGGACAACTTTTATATCTCAATTATTTCTTAAAAATCAAAAACTTGAAACTTTATTTGGCTGTGCTCGCAGAGGCTGGCTGACTGTGCACCATTTGTGGATAACTTCAAACGTCAATCCATCCACCCATTATCCACAGCTTGGCTCTGCGCTTATCCATAATCTTTTGCGCATTTGCCGTTTCTGGGGACTCAACCCGTCAATGTGCGTATCAGTTGCTCCCAGTCCTGGCGCATCCGGGCGTCGGTTTCGACAAACTTCCGGATGGTCTTGCAAGCGTGCATCACGGTGGTGTGGTCGCGCCCGCCAAACGCCTCGCCGATCTCCGGCAGGCTGTGCTCGGTGAGCTCTTTCGACAGCGTCATCGCGATCTGACGGGGCCGCGCCAGTGAACGCACGCGGCGCTTGGACAGCAGATCCTGCAACCGCACGTTGAAATACTCAGCGGTGATCTTCTGGATGTTTGGAATGGTGATCGCCTGGGCATGCGTGGCCAGCAGGTCGCGCAGGGTTTCCTCGGCGAAATCAGTGGTGATCGGCTTGCCGTAGAAGTTCGCGCGGGCTGCCAGCGTATTCAATGCACCTTCGAGATCACGCACGTTGGAACGGATGCGCTTGGCCAGCAGCATCGCCACATTCTCATCGACCGCCACACCTTTCTCGTGTGCCTTGGCCAGCAGGATCGCCGCCCGCGTTTCGAAATCCGGCGGCTCGATCGCCACCGAGAGACCCCAGCCCAGGCGCGACTTCAGCCGTGGCTCGAGCTTGTCCACTTCCTTCGGATAGCGGTCGCAGGTAAGGATGATCTGCTGCTTGGATTCGAACAAGGCATTGAAAGTATGGAAGAATTCTTCCTGCGTCGTGTCCTTGCCGGCAAAGAACTGGATGTCGTCGATCAGCAGCGCATCGACCGAGCGGAAGCGCTGCTTGAACTGATCCATGCTCTTGGCGCGCAGCGCCTCGATCATCGAGCCGACGAACTGTTCCGAGCGCAGATACATCACCTTGAAGTCCGGATTGCGCTCAAGCATCAAGTTGCCGGCGGCATGCATCAGATGGGTCTTGCCCAGTCCGGTGCCGCCGTACAGCAGCAAGGGGTTGTAGGCCCGGCCCGGGTTCGTCGCCACCTGCATGGCCGCGGCCTTGCCCAACTGGTTCGACTTGCCCTCGACGAAAGTCTCGAAGGTGTAGTGCGGATCCAGGTTATGGTGGAAGACTGCTGCCGTTGGGGCGGCAGCCGTGGCTTTCGGCGCGGCCGCCGCTGGTTTGGCCGTGGCCGCTGCCCGGGTCGAGTTGGCCCGCGTCGAATTGGAGCCGACCTCCAGCCGTACCGGCCAGGGTTTTCCGATCAACAGCAGCAAAACCGCTTCGATCCGCGGCAAATAACGCTCGCGCACGGTATCCAAGGTGTAGGAATTGGGTGCGAACAGCTGCAGGCCGTCGGCATCGTCGCGCGCCTGCAGCGGCATCAGCCAAGTATGCAGGTCTTCGGCGCTCAAATCGCCTTCGAGGCGCTCAAGGCAGCGCCGCCACAGATCACTCATGAATAATTTCAGCCACAGCTTTGAAGCGCTAGCGCGCATGGAATGGACTAGTCTAGCAGCAGCCTCCGCGCCATCGCCGCCCACATATCCACACGGGTATCCACAGGTCGACGTCAGACGCCATTTGACAGCTGTGCCGAATACCCGACATACTTTCCAACCTTTTTATCCACATTCCCTTCGGAGTAAGCCATGAAGCGGACCTTCCAGCCCAGCAAGCTCAAGCGCGCCCGCACGCACGGTTTCCGTGCCCGTATGGCCACCGCCGACGGTCGCAAGATCCTCAATGCCCGTCGCGCCAAGGGCCGCAAGCGCCTGATCCCGTAAACACCGATCGAGCATCGGGGGCAGGAGTCATGTCTACCGCCGGGCTGCCGCGCGATGCGCGGCTACGTCGGCCAAGTGACTTCGCCGCCTTGCGGACAAGCAGCGGACGCGCAGGCGGCCGCTGTTTTCATATGCGTTATCGCGACAACGATCTAGGCCATGCGCGGCTCGGCCTGGCGATCTCCAAGCGCGTTTCCAAGCGCGCGGTCGAGCGAAACCGGATCAAACGGCTGCTGCGCGAATCGTTCCGCCGCGTTCGTCATCAATTGCCGCCGGTGGACTTGATGGTGATGGCGCGCGAACAGGCGGCTGGTGTGCCCGGTTCGCAATTGCTGGTCGAGATCGACGGGTTGTGGAAAAAGCTGCTCGCAAACCGCCCTGTAACGTCCGAACCATTGAAGCGGACTGACGACACCTCCACAATCGAGCGTTGACCCTTTCTTTTCTCTGTCTCCGCGGCGTTCAAAGTGTCGTGGCGTTACCTGGATTTGCTACGCGATGAATCAAACGCGCACCTTCCTCCTGTTCGCCCTGATGGCTGTGGCCTACCTGCTGTTCACCGCCTGGGAGAAGGACTACGCACCGCCCCCGCAGGTGACGACGACCAGTACCTCCAGCGCGTCCGCCTCGTCAGCCGATGGCAGTGTGCCGGGAGCGATCCCAGCCACCGCGAACTCGACAGCAACGCCCGCCGCGGCTGGGGCGATCGCCACCGACGTCACCCACGCGGGGCAGCCGCCGTCTCAGCTGATCAGCATTGACACCGACGTGCTGCACCTGAGTATCGATACTCGCGGCGGCAGCGTAGTGCATGCGGATCTGCTGGCTTATCCCAACGCACCGCGCACGCACAAGGCGCCGAATCCGCCGCCCACCGTGCTGCTGGCCAACGATGACGCGCACTACTTCGTGGCGCAGAGCGGCCTGGTCAGCAGCAGCGATACCGCGCCGCAGGACCAGCCCAATCATCTGGCTCAGTTCCAGAGCGCACAGACGGCTTACACGCTGGCCAATGGCCAGAACGAACTGAATGTCGAGCTGACCTGGCAGGATGCCGCAGGCCTCAAGGTCACCAAGACTTACAGTTTCAAGCGCGGCAGCTATGTGATCGGCGTGAGCCAGCGCATCGACAACGGCGCGGCGCAGGCCTGGCAGGGCAATGCCTACCAGCAGCTGCTGCGGGTCGAGCCGCCGCATACCGGCAACTGGCTGACCAACATGTCCAACCCGGAGTCGCGCAGCTTCCAGGGCGCCGCCTGGTACACCGGCGAGAAGTTCGAGAAGCTGTCGTTCGCGGATATCAAGAAAGACAAGAACCGGCTCGACAGCCAGATCAAGGGCGGCTGGGCCGCGATGCTGCGTCTGTACTTCGTCACCGCGTGGATTCCGCCGGCTGGCGAGACCGATCAATACACCACCCAGACGATCAACCCCGACAGCGCGCACCCACGTTACCTGATCCGTGCGGTCGGCCCCGCCTTGAGCGTGGCACCGGGCCAGAGCTTCACCAGCCAGTCGCACCTGTATCTCGGCCCGAACGTGCAGGGCACGCTGGACGCGGTCGCGCCGGGCCTCGACCTGACCATCGACTACGGCATGTTCAAGGTCATCGCCGTGCCGATGCACTGGGTGCTGTCGCAGTTCCACGCGATCAGCAAGAACTGGGGCCTCGCGATCATCCTGCTGGTGCTGCTGATCAAGGGTCTGACCTGGAAGCTGACGGCGGTGCAATACAAGTCCAGCGCGAAGATGCGCAAGCTGGCACCGCGGATCCAGGCGCTGAAGGAGCGTTACGGCGACGACAAGGTCAAAATGCAGCAGGCCACCATGGAGCTGTACAAGAAGGAGAAGGTCAACCCGATGGGCGGCTGCCTGCCGGTGCTGATCACCATGCCGGTGTTCTATGGCCTGTTCTACGTGCTGCAGTACAGCCTGGAACTGCGCCACGCCGCGTTCATGTGGATTCCCGACCTGAGCGCGCCCGACCCGTTCTACATCCTGCCGATTATCTATGCGGCGGTGATGCTGGGTACGCAGTGGCTCAACCCGGTCGCCGCCGGCATGGACCCGGCCCAGGCGAAGATGATGAAGGTGATGCCGCTGCTGTTCACGGTGATGTTTGCGTTCTTCCCCGCTGGCCTGTGTCTGTACTACGCGGTCAACGGACTGGTCGGTCTGGGCCAGCAGTGGTGGGTCACCCATCACGTCGATCGCGAGGAAGTGCTCAAGGCCGCTTGAGCGAGATCAGCTCGAATACAGAGCAACAGCCGCGATCGGGCAACCATCGCGGCTGTTTCGTTTAGAGTCCATGCTCATGACAGATCACCCCACCGACACGATTGCCGCGATTGCCAGTGCACCCGGTGCAGCCGGCGTTGGTGTGGTGCGTGTGTCCGGGCCAGCCGTACCGGCGATTGCGCAGAACCTGCTCGGCCGCAAGCCGAAAGCGCGCCACGCCCACTTCGCCGCGTTTCGCGATGCTGCCGGCGAGCTGATCGATCGCGGCCTGCTGCTGCATTTTCCGGCTCCCGCTTCGTATACGGGTGAACACGTGCTGGAGCTGCAAGGTCACGGCAGTGTGGTGCTGCTCGATCTGTTGCTGCGTCGCGTGTGCGAACTCGGTGCGCGGCTGGCGCGGCCCGGCGAATTTACCGAACGCGCCTTCCTCAACGGCAAGCTCGACCTCGCCCAGGCCGAAGCCGTCGCCGACCTGATCGCGGCGCGCTCGCAGGCCGGTGCCCGTGCGGCGCTGCAATCGATGGAAGGCGTGTTCTCGCGCAAGGTCGAAGCTTTGCTGCAGGCACTGATCGCGTTGCGCGTGCATATCGAGGCGGCCATCGATTTTCCCGAGGAGGAAATCGACTTCCTCGCCGACCCCGCGATCGGCCAGCAACTGCAAGCCGTGCGCACCGAACTGGCCGAGCTGCTGCGTGAGGCGCAGCGCGGGCTGCGCCTCAACGACGGCTTGCGTGTGGCGATCATCGGCCGTCCCAACGCCGGCAAGTCCAGCTTGTTGAATGCGCTGGCCGGCAGCGACCGCGCCATCGTCAATGCCGCCGCCGGCACCACCCGCGACGTATTGCGCGAAAGCCTCAGCCTCGATGGCATCGCACTGGAACTCGCGGACACCGCCGGCCTGCGCGAGACCGACGACGAGGTCGAACGCGAAGGCGTGCGCCGTGCCCATGGCGAACTGGCGCGCGCCGACGTAGCGCTGCTGGTGACCGATGCGCAGCACGTGCAAGACGACTTGTCGCTGCTCGCCGGACTGTCGACGAATGTCGAACGGCTGGTGCTGATCAACAAGATCGATCTCGATCACGCGAGCGCTCGTCACGAATCGCGTGACGGCATGATCTGGCTATGGGCATCCGTGAAAACCGGCGCCGGCCTGGACGCTTTGCGCGAACATCTCAAGCAGCTGGCAGGCGCCGGCGGCGGCGAGGGGAGCTTCAGTGCGCGCCGCCGCCACGTCATCGCGCTACAGCAAGTCGCCGCGCATCTCGATCGCACCGCTGCCGTACTCGCGACCAGCCGCGCCGGTGAACTCGCCGCCGAGGAACTTCGTCATGCCCAGCATGCACTCGGCGAAATCACCGGCAGCTACAGCAGCGACGATCTGCTCGGCGCCATCTTCGGCTCGTTCTGCATCGGCAAGTAGAAGTTCGTCCATCAAGCGCGATAGGCGTTCATGAAAATTATAAAATATAAGTAAATCAATATTTTAATATATCTCTTAGTCCATGATCGTCCATCGATGTGCGGAGGCTTCTCTAGTCTTTTGGGCTCACTATGGGGCACACTTGAGAGATTGGGCCCACAGCGAACGAGACGATCATGGCGTCGAAGAATATTTTCAGGGAAGAGAAGGATCGGGACGATGAGAATGCAGAAGGCCAAGAAAAGTCCAAGAGGCTCAACGTTGCGAGCTTAAGGAATGCCTACGGCAAGAAACGCGACAAGCGTGAAATCCTATGGGGTACCGATGGGCTCTACGCCGAAGTCCTTACTTCTGGAAGGATCACGTTCCGCTATAGGTACCGTCTACCTGGTACTGGCAAACGCGACAAGATCACTCTGGGCAGCTATCCCGCCTTGCCGCTTAAGGAGGCCTATAGGCTTCACGCAGAGAAACGGTCGGAGGTAGCGCTAGGCAAGTCGCCAGCTGAGGTGAAACGTGGTGTGAGGCTAGGATCTGCCCGCACATTCTCGGATCTGGCAGCGGATTGGGTCGAGAATGACCTTAAACCAGCGAACAAGAACTCCCTGCAGGACGAAACCTATCTTCGTAGAGACATTCTCCCCGTCATTGGGTCAATGGAGCTTACGGCCATCGACAAGGCGAGCCTTTGGCGGTGCATCGACCCCGTTCGATCAAGAGGGCATGGACAAGCGGCACGACGAGTGCAGAGCGTTCTCAAGAGAGTGTTCGACTACTGCGTGCGCCGGGGCAACGTCTCCAAGAATCCTGTTACCGGTATTGACCCTAGACACGTAGCACCAGCGCAAACGCGTGATCGCGTCCTTAGCCGAGAAGAAATTCCCGTCTGGCTACAAGCTGTCGAAACGAGCAGCTTGCCCCGTCCAATGAAGCTTGCTCTCAGGCTCTTGTTGCTCATCCCAGTAAGAAAGGGAGAGCTACTGGCCGCTCGTTGGACAGACATCAGCAATGGGGTGTGGGATATCCCCAAGGACAACAGCAAGAACGGAGCTCCGATCAGACACAAGTTGTCGGCGCAGGCCGTGGGCATTTTTAACGAACTTCATGAGCTCGCTGCAGGAAGTTGCTGGGTGCTTCCATCAAGCAGGGGATACGGCAAAATTCCTTTGTCGAAGTCTGGCATCAATACAGCGCTACGTAACATTACAGGGCTACCCAGCGGAGTGGTGATCCACGATCTAAGACGTACCGTCCGCACGCACTTGTCAGATCTTGGTGTGGCCACGAATGTTGCGGAGCTCTGTTTGAATCACAGACCGACAGGGATAAAAAAGGTCTATGACCGATCAGAGTTGCTTGATCAACGCTTCGCCGCGCTACTTAAGTGGGAAAGCTATCTACAAAGCTTGTCGACGAAACCCGCCTCGCCGGACAACGCAAGGGTAGTTCGTGAACTGGATACCCTACTTGAGAGAATTCGTGATGATGAATCTCTGCGTGCTTACGTGATCAAGAGATTGATGGCGACACCATAGGTGACAACCACTTACCACCCTGGAGGCATCCCAAGGCACGTAAACTGGGTGTGCATGAGACCGACAGCGCCCAGAAGTGGGAACGCTACCTCCAGACTCTGCTGCATGGAGGAGACGCTGACACCCATGCTCCCAAGATTCCGGCACAGTTTGGTGCGGTGCTCCAGCAGGTTCAGGCAGATCCTGCACTCAGACGATATCTGCTGAGCGCGTTGCTTGGGCAGTCTTAAGCTTAGATTTCCTTGAAAATGTCTCCAACAATCAGCGTTGATCGCGTCCATTGAGACTGACACGGTACAAATTTAGGGTTAGCTAGAAAGTCAGCCCGCACGTACCATAGTTAAGGCCAACAACTAAGCTGGCTGCTCCCAAAGAAGAACCAGACGGAAGATCGAAGACTATGGCATTTCATGCTAAGCAAATTGTCATAACTTCGGCGCAAGCAGACGCTGCCGAAGCCGAGATCGTAGAACAGTCTAAGAGAATAGACTTCTATATGACCGAGTACTCCGTCGAGATCTTGGCTCAAAAAATGCGTGACGGCGAGTTCGTGGTACCAGGTTACCAGCGGGCGTTTACGTGGGAACCAGAGCGAAAATCTCGATTCATTGAGTCAGTTCTCATGGGCCTTCCTATTCCCTTTCTGTTCTTTTGGGAGATGGAAAACGGCAAGTTAGAGATCGTCGACGGCTCGCAGCGCCTTCGTACACTCGAAGAATTCGTCCTTGGCGACTTGAGGCTCACCGAACTTGAATCTCTCGCTTCGCTATCGGGATTCCGCTTTGCTGATCTGCCGGAGTCGCGGCAGCGAAAGATCCGAAACAGGTCGATCAGAGGCATCGTTCTGAACGAACATGCGGATGAGCAAGCTCGATTCGACATGTTTGAACGCATCAATACTGGAAGCAAAGTTGCCAACAAAGCAGAGGTGCGCCGAGGCGCATTGACCGGACCGTTTATGCGGATGGTCATAGCACTCGCGGAGACATCCGAGATGAAGGACTTGGCACCAGTTTCGCCCAAGCAAGCAAAGGAGCGAGAACTCGAAGAACTCGTAACGCGCTTTTTTGCTTACGGTGATGGACTCGATGGATATCGAGATCGACCATCCGAGTTCATATTTCAGTACGTCAAGCGAATGAACCAAGAGTTCGATGCCAATCCTGAGAAGGAGGAAGGGTATCGGCAACGCTTCAATGATGTCATGGGCTTCGTGAAGGAAATTTTCCCGCACGGTTTCCGCCGAGCCGCTACGGGCAAGGCCACGCCACGAGCAAGGTTCGAAGCGATTTCCATTGGCTCTCTTCTGGCTCTCCAACAACAGCCGCAACTGAGAAACAATCATCCAGACGTTGAACGATGGCTTGGTAGTCAAGAATTTGCAGCCATCACTGGTTCTGACGGTGCTAACGCAGTGGCTCGTCTGAAAGCACGGACAGGTTACGTACGTGATCGATTGCTCGAGGGTTGATCATGGAAGATGTAAAGCAAGCATTTGAAGAGCGACGAAAAGAGATAGAGGCCTATCTTGAATTCTTGGAGTCGGTAGAAAAAGATGCTCAATCTGGCCCTCCCCGACTTAGTGGCGGAAACTTGATCACGGTCCAGCAGCAGAGAATTCTCTACTCAGGCGTTTACCTTCATCTCTATAACCTTGTGGAAGCGACCGTAGTCCGTTGTGTAAATGCGGTCACCGAAGCTGCACTTCTGGTAGGAAAATGGAATCCAGCCGACCTGACAATTGACTTGCGACGGGAATGGGTGCGGGTCATGGCTAGAACGCACGTGGATCTGAACTATGAACATCGCCTAGTAAGCGCGCTTGCTCTGTGTGAACACATGGTTGGTTCTCTGCCAGTCGAAGGCTTCAAGATGGAGGCCGGCGGTGGCGGCAACTGGGATGATTTTGCTATAGAGGGCATTGCTGTGAGGCTGGGATTCCAGCTGAAAGTCAGTAATCCGGTCTACCAAGCGATCAAGAGGAAGTTTCGCGACGACAAAGGACCGCTGGCTCTCGTTAAAGATCTTCGCAACTCTTTGGCACATGGAGGAATCTCCTTTGCCGAGTGTGGTGAAAACGTGACAGTAAGCGAGCTCAGAGATCTTGCGAATCGCACGGCGGCGTACCTAAGAGAGGTCGTTGATGCCTTTGACACATTCATCCAAGGACACGGGTTCTTACTCGAAGAAAAAAGGCCGGCACACGCTTGAAGACTAAAGAATCAAAGAAGAAGCGAACTGAAATTCAGGCTGTGGATTTGTTCTGTGGGGTTGGCGGGCTTACCCATGGGTTAATCCTAGGCGGGGTTAAGGTTGTTGCTGGTGTCGATTTGGATAGCATTTGCCGCTTCCCGTACGAAGCCAACAATGCCGCCGCATTCATTGAGCAGGACGTCAAGACTCTCTCCGGCAAGACTGTCCGCAAGTTGTTTAGCGAACGCGGACTCAAGCTTCTGGCCGGATGTGCTCCTTGCCAGCCGTTCTCCACCTATAGCCGTGGTGGCCGAAAGAGTGGGATCAACGAAGACTGGGAACTCGTCGCCAGTTTTGGACGGCTAGTCCGAGAGGTGCAGCCTGATCTTGTGACGATGGAAAATGTGCCTCAAGTCGAGCAGCATCCAGTTTTTCAAGAATTTCTGAGTGACTTGCATGGTTACCACGTCTCTTGGAGCGTAGTTGAGTGTTCGAGCATAGGTGTGCCGCAAACTCGTAAACGCTTGGTGTTGTTTGCTTCCAAGTTTGGGCCAGAAGGGTTGTCCATTTCGGAATCGAATCGGCGCAAAGTGACGGTTAAGGACGCTATTGCTCATCTACGACCCGTGGTAGCCGGGCAGGCTGATAAAAAAGATCCGCTACATATTGCTCCTCGTCTTAGCGACCTCAACATGAAGAGAATCAAAGCCTCGCGTCCGGGTGGAACATGGCGTGATTGGCATCCATCTATGCGTGCTGCGTGCCATAGGAAAGTCAGTGGAGACACCTATCCAAGTGTGTACGGCCGCATGGAGTGGAACCAGCCCGGTCCGACTATGACAACCCAGTGCTTTGGCTATGGCAACGGTAGGTTCGGCCACCCTGAGCAGGATCGAGCCATTACATTACGTGAAGCCGCAATGCTGCAGACTTTTCCCGTTGGCTACCGTTTCCTCAAGAAAGACGAGAAAGCAAAATTTAGCTTGCTTGGTCGATTGATTGGAAACGCAGTACCCGTTCGCCTTGGCGAAGTGATAGCGGAAACATTGAAAAGTCACGTGGCCTTCTACGCATCTGCTGAAAAGCGCGAATGTGCCTAGGCATTAAAGCTTAGCCACCTTGCTGCTGAAGCATGCGGTAGTAGTAGCGATATAGCTTTGTAAGCTTTACCTCAACATCAGAGTCACAAACGACTGTTAGGGAAGCGTACGAGTGATATTTCTTCCATGAGCCCGGGTTCATAGAGTCTGCCATGTAGCCGTGGACGCATGCCCCTGTGCTGCATTCCAGAATAGCTATCACGTCATGCTTTGATGGTGTATTGAAGTCGTCCAAATCAAATTCCAAGTACGACTGCGCTCCATTATTTTCGTAGATTCGGAAGGATGATCCTTCGCGCTGCACGTCAGTGACATCGGCACACGACTCATAGAAGGACGCAATCATTTGTAGGGTTTGACCTACATCTGGGTCTTGTGCGCGAATTGTAGTGGTTGTTAGCAAGCTGACAACGAAGAGCAAAACGCGACGTGATCGCATGGCCATTCTCCTAATGAGCGCCGCGTTGTCCGCCTCCAATGGTTATTGGATCAGACTGTCTCGCCTTAGGGAGTTGACTCTTGCCACTGTATCTCGGGCGGGAGTGCTCGCCGGGAAAATTTATTGTCACGGCACCGCCAACCACGGAGTTACTACTTGAACCCCAATTACCTGTTGGATACACCCCCGTAATTGCAGTCCCTCCCGTTACCGTCGTGGAGGAATAGGCACCCAGTGAAAATCCCTTTTGCTCATAGAGGTTCAGTGTTGTTGTCTGATTGACAACTTCGGAGCCTGAGGGGCCAGTAGCTCCTTGGTTCGTCGTTGTCGTCCTTGCATTAAGTAAGTCGGAGAGGCCTTGTTGGGCGCTGCAAATGGCCGGGACGATCGTGATCGCGGCTAAAGCGAAAACCATCTTAGTCATAATGCACCTCATCACTGATTGGAGGTGGTTAGATGCTCGGGCAACCAAGTGAGCCGGGTGCGGGCAATCTCCTAGACCCTTCCGCCACATCTGGTTTGGGCAATTGCGTGGGCCGAACTGCGTCAGACGATACACCCAATCGAAAGGTATACCTTTCGATACCGTGACTTAGGCCTATCAAAACTCATATCAAAATACTACAATCTCAACCTATAGGAGATTTGATATGGGTGAGATCGTCGGATATGCACGTGTTTCCAGTGCTGGTCAGTCTCTGGATTTGCAGCAGGACAAGCTGACGGAGTTTGGTTGCAAACGAGTCTTCGCGGAGAAGCGATCCGGCAGACAGGCGGAAGGTCGAGCAGAGCTGCAGGCATGCCTTCAGTTCCTACGTGATGGTGATGTTCTAGTGATCACCCGGCTTGATCGCATGGCACGGTCTGTTCTCGATCTTGCAAAGATTGCTGATCAGCTCAAGAGCAAGGGTGTAGTACTCAAGGTGCTCGATCAGGCTATCGACACAGCTACATCCGAGGGCAAGCTGATGTTCTCCCTGCTGGGAGCCTTTGCAGAATTCGAGTGCGATATCAGGGCGGAACGCCAAAACGATGGCATCCTGAAGGCCAAAAAGAAGGGCGTTGTCTTTGGCCGCAAGCGTGCTCTGACGCTTGAACAGTGTCAGCGGATTCGCACGCTGCGCGAGGAGGAGAACTTTTCCATGCCTCAGATTGCGGAGCGATTCAATGTGGGTGTCGCAACTGCCTACCGTGCGCTTAAGCATGAAAGCAGCGCGCCGGATAGTTTGATCTAACCGATAGCTAAAAGAGTGGATGCAACCTTGAAGCAAAAATACAAGACAATCTCACTTTTTTCGGGCGCGATGGGTCTAGACATTGGCATGCACCAGACCGGGAGGTTTGAGCTACTTGCGGCGGTGGAAAAGGTGCCCGCCTTTTGCGAAACCATAAGGAAGAACGTCGGATTGGGCCATCTCGGAGGAGAAACCATGGTCTTCGAGGGCGACATCGCGGACATTGATCCGTTCGAAGTGATGCGGGCAGTTGGCTTGAAACCCGGTCAACTCGACGTTCTTGTTGGTGGGCCGCCGTGCCAATCCTTCAGTACTGCCGGAAAGCGTGGCACTACCCAAGATTTGCGAGGCACGATGTTGTGGCAATTCCTGCGATTCGTCGAAGCAATGCGCCCGAAGGTCTTTGTGATGGAAAACGTTCGTGGATTGATTTCGGCAGCGCTCAAACACCGCCCGATTGATCAACGCCATCTGAGACCGCTCGATGCAGATGAGGAACCTGGATCCGTGGTTCAGAAATTTGCTAGCGACCTCCAGGAGCTACCAGGCGCTAGCTATCACATGGACGTGTTTGAAGTTAACTCGGTGAACTATGGCGCGCCTCAGATTCGTGAGCGCCTTCTATTCATAGGCAATCGCTACAACGCGCAGGTAGATTTTCCGCAACCTACTCACCGAAATCCCGCTGACCTCACATCATCCGAGGAACCGGAACAATCGACTCTTTTCGCAGCGGAGCCCAATGGCTTTCAGCCATGGCGAACCCTTGCCGATGCACTTTCAGGGTTGCGTGATCGCACTCCCGAAGTACTCGACTTCAGCGAACGCAAGAAGACTTTTCTTGCACATGTTCCGCCAGGCTCGAACTGGCGGAGTCTGCCCGTGGACATGCAAAAGGAGTCCATGGGGAAAGCCTGGGTCGCTAAAGGTGGTCGATCTGGATGGTGGCGACGCCTTACTATGAATCTTCCATGCCCTACGCTAGTGACACTGCCAAATCACGCAAGCACATCGCTTTGTCATCCGACTCAAACACGTGCCCTGAGCGTACGCGAATACGCTCGGATCCAGGAGTTTCCCGATGATTGGGTGTTTTGCGGCAAGCTTGCCGACAAATATACGCAGATCGGCAACGCCGTTCCCACGCGTTTAGGAAGCATTGCCGGGCTCGTAGTTGCTGAAACCCTCGACACTCTCAAAGCGCGAAGCTGGCACCGATTTACGACGGTGCGAGAGGGTTACAGACTGGTGTACCTCCAGTCTCATATACGCACCAGGAAATGGTTTAAGGATGGTAAGGCGGTTGTTTGGGATGACATAGGCGACGAAGACTCTCGTTACAGCGAGCCTAAAACCAAGCAGCGAGTTCGCACGCTACGCAACGCGGTAACTCTCTAGGAATATTGATGGCTCCCAGGAATCCCCATTTACCGGCGAACGTCCCAGCTACCGTCTTCTCGAAGGTGAGCATCCTTAAAGCTTTGGCGACTGTTGACCATGATCCTCTCAGTCGTGGCCGAATTTTAGCGCTGGAAAGCGGGTTTCGCCGGCGGGTTACTAACCATATCGAATCTCTTCCGTTTGCGAACGCTCCGCTTAGGACTTTCAGCACGAATCCATTTGTACTGATGGTATACGCACAGGCCAAGGGCTATACGCGACTCAGTCAGATTGAGGGTGACATTCTCCCAGCGAAGCTCTTTTCTTCCATGGAAACGTCCGCCGGACGCATGATTGAGGATGTAGCTCTTCCAATATATGGATGGAGCGCAGTGCCAAGTGGGATGCATACGGCCAACTCTGCGCTAGATGGCCTACAGCTCGCCTTACCTGTGCTTAGAGCTGCGACTCTAAAGAGTGGACCACGCTGCCTTAACGACGAAATGAGCGAAAATTTCGCCGACAATGTTCTGAGCTACGGTCCTTCATGGCTGAGTACCAATGGCGCAACGGTGCTCGATTTCAGCTATGGCGTACTCTACGGAACACGGGCGCAGTCCAACAAAAAAGACTGGCACATTCTTCGTAAGATCGTTGAGAAGCTGCCGCCTGAGAAAGTTCTATCTCCACCTTGGCAACGTTGGGAGTGCGAATTTCTTCTGGGGAATGCCAGAGCTAGAGCTTCTGTTCGTATCGGAGCAGATTGGTGGAGTTATCTAGGCGGCCCACCATGCCTTATGGAGGTATGTGTCGCGCTCATTCGAGCATGTGTAATGCCTGGGTACGCTGACCCGGCTGATACGAACTATGTGATCGGCGACCTTTACGAAATCGTGTCCTTGCCGCTTGGGTATTCTTCGCCATCCTTCAATGTCGGGATTTTGCAAGCTAGCCAGATACCTTGGCTTCTGTTCCTTATGAGACACTTTTGCGATGCCTATGAAAATTGACTGTGCCCGAAGGCGTTAGATGTTGTAGAAAATGCTGCAAAAAGCAGTAGCCGAAATTCTCAAGCAAGGATTTGGGATGCGGGAATCGCAGGTCGCTATCCTAGATGGCGAGCCGCTTACAGGAAAATGCTATGTCCGATGAATGGAGTGACCAAGAGCTATCGGCATCTGTCATGGCCTACAAAAAGATGATGCTGCTTGAAGCCGAGTCGAAGTCATACTCGAAACGTCAGGTCTATCAGGATCTATCGAAACAATTCGGTCGATCAGCGAAAGCGTTTGAGTACCGGATGCAAAACATTTCTGCCGTCTTGGATGAGATGGGTAGACGCTGGCTTCCCGGCCTGAAGCCTGCCGCGAATGTTGGTGAAAACGTCAAGCGCCGACTCATGGTATTGCTGGAAAAGCCCTCGAAGAGTAAACCTTCAAGTCAAAAGGACGATGCCGCTTACAAGCTAAAATTACCCGCTATCCGGGATTGGCTGATCGAGGTAGCACGTGGCTATGGCAAGGTTACTTACGGGCAAATCATGGATGCCTTTAGCATCGACCGATTCAGCCTGCGACACGCCATGGATTTCCTTGGACATCAAGCAGACAACCGTGATGAGCCAATCATTACAGCCTTGATCGTTGGCAAAACGACACAGCGCTGTTCATCGGGCATAGTCAAGGAGTTCGGTGTTAACGACGATGAGGCAGAACGCCAACGCTTGTATGAGTTTTGGAAGTCCAAAGATAACGATAGCGTAGAGGCGCAACAGACATCCTCCAGCCTTGAAGTGAGAGCTGCTAGGTTTGTCAGCGTAGAGGCGCGACCGGATCAAGCAGCATTCCGAAATCTCGTTTTTCGAGCCTTCAACGGACGCTGCATTATCAGCGGCTGCGATGTTGTCAAAGCCTTGGACGCGGCACATCTGAAAGGCCGTGATTGGCGCCTTGGCCACAACCGCGCCGAGGATGGATACCTACTAAGAAAAGACCTGCATGCTCTATACGATGGTGGGTTGCTTCACATCAACACTGAAGGTGTCGTGGAGCTTGATCTCACCGTTGTAGCGCATTATCAGCATTTCGCAGGTGTCAAAGTCGCCCAAAGATGATGATCCATGTGATGTAGCTGTACCGGTCACATCTGTACTGCCATTCTGAGACGTTCGTATCCGGCGATGGCGTGCCAGCTTGCAATCCAACTCGTACCTTCAAACCCTTGCAAGGTGTGCCAGAGGCCTGCCAAAGTCATCTTGGATGGCCGAGTAGCACCCGCGCAGAGAATGGCTTTAGACGCTGTCCTACGAACTTTAAAAATGTAGTCGATAAAAAGACCAAACTTGTAACGCGATTTCACAGATCGCGCTCAAGATATCATTCCACTGAGGCGCAGTGAGCGTACGTGCGCCGGCAACGCCATGAACTCTGCATGATCGATGAGAAGGCGTGTGAGGATCAGATCCTCCGCTACGTGAACTTCGAACGCGCGCTTAAGCTGAGCTTCCGTTAGCGGCCGATCTACAGACTCTCCAGCAGCTATCGCAAGGCTTACAGCAGTCTCAACGACTCGTGCGGATAGAGCCATCGCATGGACACGAAACGTCAGCGATTCATCGGTAAGTTCTGACATGCGAATCTCGTTCTGGTTGTGGTAGAGGCATCGCCAAAGCTTTCGGGTGCTCCACGGCGCTCGATCAGTAACCGTGCCGCGTTGCTCTGACCTTCTCTTTCTTCTCGCGAACCTCAGGCTCCAGCGGCTTGTTACCGTAGTACGGCGAATTCTTGTTGATCCAGTTCGCGATGGCCCTAATGAGGCATTCGAAGAGGATCCACCACACGACAAGGTAGACACCCAGAGCTATCCACCCGTAGTTGCCTTGGACGTACCAGCAAGACCCAGCGAAGAAGATAACCAGCAAACCTGCACCGTTCAGGGTGTAGAACGCGTAGGCAGTCAGCAACTTTCCGAAGATCGATCCCATGAGTCAGATCCTTAAAATTGTGAGGAACACGTCCTGCGGAGCAAGGAGTCCTGTGGTGAGTTCAATCTGACTTCGGACGGATGGTGCAGACGTAATTTTGGGCGGCAGCAAATACCTGCGTGCTCACGTAGTAGCCATGGAAATCCACTAGCCCGTAGGACATTGGCGCGGTTTGCATGTCGCTTACAGCCTGCCTCACGACGGCTACGGCATCGTCCAGCGGGATTCCCAGCGATGCTTCCGTGGTCTGGACACATAGCGAGGCAAACATGTCTTGGTTGTGCGTCGTGAGCGTAAAGGTCTGGTCGTACTGGAGGATTGTTCCACCCAGAAAGTCGCCGGCGTTATAGCCCAGACGGGTCTTGTGGAAGTCACTAATTCGATACGCGGCTTCAACTTCGCTGTTCCAGCGCTCCATAAAGATGCCAGTCGAGCTGGCCCAACCTGAGGTGTTTGCTTCGGATGCTATAGCTGTACCGTCGCTTGTCGTACTTGCCTCACCTTGCTGCTGAGTAAAACTGGAGAAGGCTACGAAACCGACTATGCCGATGATGAAAACCCACATAACTTTGAACGGTGTACGCACGTGATGTCCTCCCCCTAGGATGCCTTGAGCCCTGATCGACGTTTTTCCGAGCGAATTTTTTGGCAGCTCAATAAGCAAATTGTACCGTGTAGTGCCGCCAGAGGGAATGCCGCCAGAGGTAGAAAACACCGCCATTGCCTAGTGTTTGGGCATGGCAACCAAGCACGCTCCCAAGGGTACTAATCCCCCTTCCAAGAACAGATCTGGACCACCTTCTGAACTGCTTTGCGCAGTGGGAGCGCGAGTCCGCGAGATACGGCAAGCCAAAGGATTCAGCCAAGACAAGCTGGCTTACAGCATTCCTCTCGACCGCGCCCACATTGGAATGATCGAGAATGGTAAGCGTGCAGCAACCATCCCAACACTGGTCAAGCTTGCCGTTGCTCTTCAATGTGAGGTCGGCGAGTTCTTTCCGCCCGCAAAGGAACTTGCCAGGCTGAGCAAATTGGATGATGTAGATGCGTGACAGACGAACGCTGTCCAAGTTCGCATATGGATTGCAGCACTATCGGCACGCCATCACGGCGAGAAATTTCGCTCTAGCAACATGCGCAAGGTATGCCCCAGCTGACCGTAACCTATAGAAATGATCGCCAGCAGAACGGTCCGGAACCCTTGCTGTGTAAGGGTTGCCGAAACTTGGGAATTTCTACGTTACAGGGTACGGATTCCCATTGAGCTCCTTTAGATCACCGATGCATCTATGTAGAGCAGTCCCTTCCCATCCACATAGAAAAGACGTTCCTGACGTTCCCAGCCGGGTGTCTTAGCCTCTTTCAAAATGTATCCGTAGACACCTGTGGTCTCGAACAGCTGCACATTCGTTCCACGCGCGCTGACAAGCTTTCTGGTGACTTTATAATTTAGTGATCGAGCCGATGCTTGCCATGCTTTGGTTAGCTGATGCAAGGCGACATCTGGATTCTTGTCGAAGCAGGGATGGTCGTGCAGCAAGAAGTGGAAATGGCACGATCCCCTGTCCTTGATCACATGGTCATCATGGCTACGCTTAAGAATGCTTGCGTGCTCAAGCGTGGCTGCACCGGTCAAGCATTGAAGGCCTTGCTTCGACCAAGAACGGCCCAGCAATCTCCTGTTCAATCGCTTGATGTGTTCGGATGCAAACGCTATTCCTTGGGTGTCCGTAAGCTTGTATTGAAATGTCAGAGTGGCGAAAAATCTGTAGGGCCAATTTTGATCTATAAAGTCTATATATTTCTGTACCTTAGCATATTGATGCTCAAATATTTCGTAATTTTTATACATGTTGATTCCTATAATTTAGATAAATATTTTCCAATCTGATCCGACATTTCTGTCGTCAGTGAGGTGTTGATAAGCGTTGGTTGTAGGTTGCTAGGTCGACCAGCGTGAAGCGTTGTTGACCCGTAGCAACCGTATTTAGAGATTTTTGCGAATCGTGTCGAAAATTTGTTCCAGCTCATCGACCGGGCATGGATAGCACCGGTCGACAACCACGAGTCAGTCGAGGTTAGGAGAGCAAGTTCGTCTTTCCAGCGTATTCACCATCCGACAAGAACCTTTCGAAATTCTTGATCATGTTTCTGGTGATTTGCTTTTTAGCCCAAACCACAAACCTTTGCGCTGACAGCAACTCTTTTTCGTAAGGCGAGATGTAAATGAGCTCGGATAACGTTTCCGCTACCATGTAGCGTGAACCACCGACATCAAGATCAAGGCATCGGTGATCCTTCCACAAAACTATGGCGGTGGCGATTCCGGATTCCGGGTTGGTCTGAAAAAGTGCCGAACCACGAAAACTACCGAACTCCGTGTCACTGCCTTGTTGAAGCCACTGCTGTATATCCACCATCGTTTGACACACTAGGTATTCGGCAAAGTCTGGTTCCATGTCAGCATCGAACTTGAAGCCAACCGCGGCACGATATTTTCCGGGCGGGATGGATGTATCAGTCGGTGCGTTTGTGATGATTGATGTCTTCTTCAGTAAAGCTCTTTCATATGTTGCATTCATTTTTAAGTCCTCATTTGGTAATTTTTGGCGATAGTTGTCCCTGCTGAAGAAATCTCAGCTGCAGATGTTCTGATCGGAAGGTAAGCGCTCTCAGGAGCCTGAGCAGCGGTGTTGCTTAGTAAGTTGCTGGCGTCAATGAGCGGTTCTGACCCTCTCAGCCATCCACGTCGCCACCTCAGACTCGAGCCATGCCACTGTTCTGCCGTGTAGGCGGAAGGATCGTGGGAAGTGGCCACTCTTCATGAGTGTGTAGATGTGCGTTTGAGAGATCCCCACACGATGCATCACGTGTGGAAGTCGAAGGAATCGTGGTTCAGGGCAGTTTTCGTAGTTCATAGATCACCTTTTCTGTTTATCGAATTTTTCCTCCTTGGCGTTATTGCCTGCGGCTGGTCGTGTTCGATGGCCGCACTATACGTGTTACTTTTACCTTTGCAAGCATTTGATTAATATAATAAAAAGTATTTTTCAACCTCATAAAAATCCCTGCGCGCTTATAAATTTCAGCCGCCAAATCACAGCTGGGTACCCTGCTTGAAGGGCACCGAAGAGCGTAAACATGAAGATGAGCCGTCATCGCTACCTATGTTTTATTAGAGCGATTGAGGGTCAGACAGCGACAAAAAAAGACCACCGTGTAGGGGTGGTCTTCGATGCTTACTATTACGATGCTTCGGTCCTGCAAGCCATCCATTGTCGAACTTCCCGATCGGACCACGCGACGGCTCTCCTTGAAAGCGCGATCGAGCGAGGAAAGGTTCCCTCTCCTTGCATCTTGTAGATCTGTGAACGCGATAGGCCGATGAGGCACATCACTTCAGGGAGACGGAGGAAGCGGGTCGTAAGGGCGTGTTCGAAAGACATGGATCACCTAGTGGGTTCCAGAAAGGCGGGTGCCAATCTGAGCTGTTGGTCAGCTCAACCATCGTAGGAGACGAACGGAACTAGTCCAGAAGTCCGTCAAGACGCACCCAACAATATTTAGCAATTCAGAATCATTTTTATAGTGAGTTGGTAGGCAGCGTGTCGCTGCCATGGCAGATGGCTCGCGACAAATATAAGAATTGTTGTGGACGGCCCAATGGGTAGTTCGTCGCGCGGTCTAGGTCAGATTTTCAATCTGAATAGAAGCCAAATGAGATAAGTGACGTCGGGCCTGAACGGTGAGGTTCACGCCATGGGATCTCGTGATCGACGCATGCACGTCGCTTCGGGAAGATCGCCTGTATGACCGCCCAGAAAGCTGGAAAAGGCTACGTCGCCTGAGTGAGCTTGATGTGGGCCCACCAGTGGGGCCACCAACTGTACACTACTCAGAACAATGGCTAAATTTAAGCATCATTGTGCATGTAGCAACGTTCTGCATCGGCAAGTAATCAGCTGGCTTGCAGGGCAAGCAGCGTTTCTACTTCATGCAAGGTAGGCATGCCGCCTTGTGCGCCAAGTTTGGCTACCGATAGTGCGGCGGCGGCGCATGCCTTGCGCACGGCCTGCGGCAGGCCTTCATGCAGGAAAACGGCGAGTGCGGCGTTGAAGGTGTCGCCGGCCCCGGTGCTGTCGATGACATCGACCTTGAAGCCAGCCTGATGCTGCGGTTCGCCACTTTCGCGATACCACGCGCCTTCGGCGCCACGGGTGAGTACCACGGGGCAAGGCGTGCGCTGCATCAGGTCGCGGAAGTCTTTAGTGGAATCGGTCTCGGTAGGATCGGCATCGAGCAGGATCGCGAGTTCATGCTGGTTCGGGGTAACGTAGCGGGCGAGTTTCAGCCAGTCGGTGGGCAGCTTCTGTGCGGGCGCGGGGTTGAGAATCACCGGCACGCCGAGCCGTTGGCCGAGTCGCAATGTCGCTGCCACGGTTTCCAGCGGAATTTCCATTTGCACCAGGACCGCGTCGGCGAGGGCCACCATCGCCTGTGCCTGCTCGACTTGGGCCGGAGTGACACGAGCATTGGCGGCAGGTATCACGATGATCTGGTTTTCGCCGCCGGCGACGGTGATCGAAGCTGTGCCGCTGGCGCAGCCGTCGAGCTGGACGGTATGCGTGAGGTCGATCCCTTCGGCGGCAAGACCTTGGCGCAGTTGCCGGCCGAACGCGTCAGCGCCGATGGCGCCGACCAGTGCCACCTCGGCGCCTAGCCGTGCCGCAGCTACCGCCTGGTTCGCGCCCTTGCCGCCCGGCACTGTCAGAAAGCGTTCGCCCAGGATGGTTTCGCCGGGGCCGGCGAAACGCGGCGCCTGGGTCACCAGATCCATGTTGATGCTGCCGACGACGACGATGCGTGTCATGTCTTGCTCCCGGGTGCTGGGCCGCTGATTTCGCGGCTATCGGGGAGCTTAGCTGTTGCGGCGATGAGGCTGAAACCACGCACCCCCGCTCTACATCCGCGGCGCGATCAATGCGCGCGACCGATCCCGGAGTCGTCGCCCTGCTCCAGCGCCGGTGCGGCGCCGGCCACCGCCAGCAGCGATTGCGCGTAGCTGTCCTCGATGCTGACGGTGGATACCTCGTCCCACGAGAAGAACGAGGCCTCGCGCATCCACTCCGCATCGGGGCTGAGTTCCTGCATGTGGAAGCCGTCTTCCTCGACGCTGACCAGCCGGCCGATGTAGCAGACCTCGGCTTCGTCCTCGCTGTCCACATGCACGCCGATCACCGGTGCCTGCGCGCCGGCGGCCTGGATCACTTCGCGGATGTTGTCCAGCGGAAAGCCGCGTGGCGGCCGCGGCAGGATGTGCTTAAGCGCCAGCGCCTTCTCGAAAAACACATGGTGCTTGTCCGGCGCTTCCAGTTCGGAGATGTCGCGATGGCGCATCACGTACATGCCGTCGTAGGTGATGCCGTCGCCGACCACCCAGAGCAGGAAGAATTCCCGCCCGACGCCGCCCACGTATCCGCAGAAGCTGCCGTGCTCGAGATCCTCGCGCCACAACCGTACCAGCGTCTGCTTCTGCTGCGCTTCGCGCAACTGGGCGCGCTGGCCGGTATTTTTCAGTTCAATGATGTTGCTCACGGCTTCCATTTTAACAGGTCGAGGTAATTGGCTTGTTAGCATCCTGGAAAGCTAGAGGATGTAGCGGCTGAGATCTTCGTCCTGAACCAGACTGCCAAGCGTTTTATCCACATGTTCGCCGTCGATCTTGTAGTTTTCGCCGGATTTGTCTGCGGCTTCGTAGGAGATTTTCTCCAGCAGCCGTTCCATCACCGTATGTAGTCGGCGCGCGCCTATATTCTCAGTGCGCTCATTCACCTGGAACGCCACCTCAGCCAGCCGGTCGATGCCGCTGTCGACGAACTCCAGGCCCACGCCTTCGGTGGCGAGCAGCGCTGTGTACTGCTTGGTCAGCGCGTTGTGCGGTTCGCGCAGGATGCGCTTGAAGTCGTCCACGCTGAGCGCGGACAGCTCCACGCGGATCGGCAGGCGGCCTTGCAGTTCCGGGATCAGGTCGGACGGTTTCGCCAGCGAAAACGCGCCGGAGGCGATGAACAACATGTGGTCGGTCTTGATCGGACCGTACTTGGTCGACACCGTGGAACCTTCGACCAGCGGCAGCAGGTCGCGCTGCACGCCTTCGCGGCTGACGCCGGCGTGGCCGTGGTCGCCCCGCTGAGCCACCTTGTCGATCTCGTCGATGAAGACGATGCCGTTCTGTTCGGCCGCCTCCATCGCTTGCGCGCGGATCTCCTCGTCATTGAGCAGTTTGCCGGCCTCCTCGTCGATCAGCAGCGGTCGCGCCAGCTTGATCGCCAGCTTCCGCTGCTGTGTCTTGGCGCCACCGAGGTTCTGGAACATCTGGCGCAATTGCTGGCCCATTTCTTCCATGCCCGGCGGCGACATGATTTCCACGCCCACGTTCATGGCGAAATCCAGTTCGATCTCACGCTCATCCAGCGCGCCCTCGCGCAGCTGCTTGCGCAATTTCTGGCGGGTGTCGTTGTGCTCGGTGCCGGCCGGCGCCGCATCGTGGGTCCAGTCGGTCGGTGTCTGCCGGCGCGGCAGCAAGGCATCGAGGATGCGATCCTCCGCGCGATCCTCGGCCTGCGTGCGCACGCGCTTGATCGCCTGCTCGCGGGTCAGCTTGTAGGCCACATCGGCGAGGTCGCGGATGATCGACTCCACATCTTTGCCGACATAGCCGACCTCGGTGAACTTGGTCGCCTCCACCTTCACGAACGGCGCGTTCGCCAGCGTGGCGAGTCGGCGGGCGATCTCGGTCTTGCCCACGCCGGTGGGGCCTATCATCAAGATATTCTTCGGAGTCACTTCCTCGCGCATGCCCGGTTCCAGCTGCATGCGACGCCAGCGGCTGCGCAGAGCCACCGCCACAGCGCGCTTGGCGTCATGCTGGCCGATGATGTAGCGGTCGAGTTCGTTGACGATTTCGCGGGGAGTCAGTTCGGACATGAAGTCACCGAGGATGTTCGTGCGTGGGGAAGCGCAGCGGAGTGCGCGAACCGTGTGCGATCAAGCCGTAGCGCGCCGCGCCTACAGCTCTTCGATCGACACGTTGTGATTGGTGTAGATGCAGATGTCGCCGGCGATCTTCAGCGCCTTCTCGACGACGGTTCGCGCATCCAGCTCGGTGTTTTCGAGCAGCGCCATCGCCGCGGACTGGGCGAATGGACCGCCGGAACCGATGGCGATCAGGCCGTGTTCGGGTTCGACCACATCGCCGTTGCCGGAGATCAGTAGCGACACTTCTTTGTCGGCCACCGCGAGCATCGCCTCGAGCCGACCGAAGCGGCGGTCGGTGCGCCATTCCTTGGCCATTTCCACAGCGGCGCGGGTCAGGTTGCTGTTGTGCTTCTCGAGCTTCTGCTCGAACAATTCGAACAGCGTGAACGCATCGGCAGTGGCACCGGCGAAACCGGCCACGACGTCGCCGCTCTTGCCCAGCCGGCGCACCTTGCGCGCATTGCCCTTCATGACCGTATTGCCAAGCGTGACCTGGCCGTCGCTGCCGATCACGACGCGGCCTTCGCGGCGCACGCAGACGATGGTGGTGGCGTGGAAGGATTCCATGATGGTGCCTAGCTCCGGGAGGGAGCTGACTAGATATGGATCGGCCAGGCCGATTGCAAGCGATGCCCGCTAGCCTCAGCCTCAGCGCGGCAAGGCGTGCAGGAACGGTGCAGCTGCAGCAGCCACCTCGGCCGGCGCGCAATCCGCCACGCACAGGGCTTCGTCATGCGGGCCACGGGGGCGATAGCGGGTCAGGTTGTCCCGCGTGAACAGTCCCAGCGTAGGTACGCCGGCGGCGCAGGCCAGATGCATCACGCCGCAGTCGGCGCTGATGTAGCCATGGCACTGCGCGAGCACGGCCGCCATCCGACGCACGTTGCTGGAGTAGAAGGCGGGAAAGCGGAGCTGCAGCTGCGACTGGCCATGCGCAGGAAGCATCTCGATGAAGCTCAAGCGCGGATTCGCCGCCTTCAGTGCGTCGGCCAACGCCAGCCACCACTCACCGCCAAGGCGTTTGTTGCCGGTGGCATTGGGGAATAGCGCGATGACCTGGTGATCACCGTCGGGTGCATGCCCGAGCAGGTCGGTCAGTAGTGCGCGGCCGCACACCTGTTCTTCCGCACGCAGGTGAATGCGCATGGGTGGCCAGATGGCGTCCTGAGCCATGAAAGGCAGCCCCATCGCGCAACGCAATGCGTATACGCCATCCAGCGAAAAGTGGCTGGGCGCGTGAGCCAGGGCGGTTTGCCAGGCCGAGCCGCCTTCGCGCAGTTCGCGCTTGCTGGAAGGCAGCCCCAGCAGATGGCGGGCGCCACTGAGGAACAGCAGCAGCCGGCCCGAACGCGAGCCGCGGGTGCTGTCGATGGCCAGGTCATAACGGTTCCGCCGCAGCAGCAGCAGCGTGCGCAACAGGTGCACGGGATGGTGACCGGGCCGCCGGGTCAGTTGATGGATATGGCGAACTTGGCGAAATCCGGCGAACACGTCATCGGCTGCTTCGCAGCCGGTGACCAGATCGATCTCGGCACCGGGATAGCGCCGTTCCAGCTCGGTCAGCAGCGGGGTCAGCAGCAGCGTATTGCCAAGCCGATGATTGGGACGCAGCAACAGGATGCGGAAAATGTCGCGAGGTGGCAGCTCACCCACGCCCAGCAGGTGCCGATGCGTCGGCCGCACGTCGTGATCGATCACGATGGGAACTGTGACCGAGAGTGGAATTTCCGAGCGGGTCACGGTGGCTGATGCCTGGAGGGTTGTCGGATGGCATTGTCGCGGGAGGAGTCTTTCCGCAGGCTTATGGCGGCTTCGTCCGAGGCTTGTCGTTCAGCGCAGAGTAGCAGTTTCGTATTTATTTGCGACGCGCGCGCGGGTGCGCGGCATCGTAGACCTTGGCCAGATGCTGGAAATCCAGATGCGTATAGATCTGCGTGGTGGCGATGTCGGCGTGGCCGAGCAGCTCCTGCACGGCGCGCAGGTCGCCGGAGGACTCCAGCATGTGACTGGCGAAGGTGTGCCGCAGCAGGTGCGGATGAATGTTCTTGGGGAGGCCTTGTTGCAGCGCCAGGGTTTTCAGGCGCAGCTGGATCGTGCGCGGGCTGATCAGCGCGCCACCACGACCGCGGAAGATGGGGCTGTCGGCCTGCATACCCTCTTCGGTGCCGAGTGCGCGCAGCGCGACGATAGCGTGGCGCCCGACCGGCACGATGCGGGTTTTGCTGCCCTTGCCGAGCACACGCACTTCGCCGCCGTCGAGATCCAGATCGATCCAACGCAGGCCCACCAGTTCGGACAGACGAAGGCCGCTGGAATAGAACAGCTCCAGCATCGCACGGTCGCGCACGGCAAGCTTGCCGCCGCTGTCGGTTTCGACCAGCGCGCTGGCCTCGTCGACATCGAGTACCTGCGGCAGCTTGCGACGCACCTTGGGGCCGCGCACGCCGAGCAGCGGATCGACGGCCAGCAGGCCTTCGCGGTTGAGCTGGCGGAACAGGCTGCGGCAGGACGACAACAGGCGCTGCAGGCTTTTCGGCGCCAGGCCGGCGCGATGTTCGCCAGCGACAAACGTCCGCATCCGGTTCGCATCCAGTGCGTCGAACGAGGTCAGCTGTTGCGTTTGCATGAAACGCAACAACTTGGCCAGGTCGCGGCGATAACCGGCCACCGTGTGCGGCGAAGCGTGCCGCTCCCCGGCGAGGCGGGCGAGCCAGCCGTCGACTTCTTGTTCAGGCGTCATCGCCGGACCATGGGCAGGCCCTCAGGACACGTCTCGCGAACGCGCCAAAGCGGCGGTGATGGTGGCCGAGATCATCTTCAGGAACAGCGTGCCCATGCCGGGCTGGAAACGGTCGGGATCATGGCTGCCGATCGCCAGCATGCCGGAGTCGCCCAGCCGCATCATCGCGACTGAGCGGATCTCGGTGGCGACCACGCCAAACAGCCGGCCGAGCTTCTCGGCCGACAGTCGCCCGGAGACGGGTTCGTTCTGATCCAGGAACTCGGCGAACTCCGGCAGGGCTTCGGGTCCGGCTACCTGCTGCAGCCAGGTGGCGCGCGGCAGGTGCGCCTCGTTGCCGAACAGCACCAGACGCACGTGCTCGGTGTGGAAATCCGCGCTGAGCTTGGCGACCACGCTGCGTGCGGTCACCTCCATCGTGTTCGCGCGCAGCAGCGCCACGGTGAGCGCGTGCACGCGCTCCATCAGCTTCTCGTTCTCGGCGGCGATCTCGATTAGCTCGGCCAGCCGGCGTTCCAGCTCGGCGTTCTTGTCGCGCAGGCTCTGCAGCTGATAGACCGCCAGTGAGGATACGGCGCCCTGCTCGCGCGGCATCGTCAGTTTCGCGGCCAAGTCGGGATATTCGCTGAGGAACTCCGGGTGGCGTTTCAGATAGGCGGCGACCACGCGGGCCTGGGTGGCGTCGTCGAGCAGGGTTGCGCTCATGCGGAGGTATCCTCGAACCGTTACGGGGCGTGCGGAAAGAGCGCGCCGTCTGGCTGGAGTGTGCGATGGACGCGGTCGCGCTTCAACCGCCGTGTCAGGCTTTGTGCGCCGGAACCGTCCATTCGCCCTCGAACGCGAACGCCGCCGGCCCAGTCATCCACAGCGGGTGGCCAGGGCCGGCCCAGTCGATCCGCAGCGTGCCGCCGGGCAGTTCCACCTGCACGCGGTCATCGACCTCGCCTCGCTGATGCAGCACGGCCATGGCCGCGCAGGCCCCGGTGCCGCAGGCCAGCGTCCAGCCAACGCCGCGCTCGTGCACGCGCAGGCGCAGGCGGCCGCGATCGAGTTGCTGCACGAAGCCGGTGTTGGCGCTCTGCGCAAAGCGCTCATGGCCCGACAGCAGCGGGCCCAGCTGCTCCAGAGCCGGATCGGTCAGATCACCCACGACCACCACCGCATGAGGATTGCCCATCGACACCGCGCCGATCTGCAGCGTGTCGGCGCCCACGCGGATTTCATAGCGATCCGCCGCCTGTTCAGCTGCGAACGGAATGCGCGCCGGCTCGAAGATCGGTTCGCCCATGTCCACGGTGACTTCGTTCGTGCCCAGCAGGCGTACCGTCACCGGCCCGGACGGGCTCTCGATCCTGATGTTGTCGCCAAGCGCCAGCTCGCCGGCTCGATGCAGCCACGCCGCCACACAGCGCACACCATTGCCGCACTGGCCCGACGGCGATCCATCGGCGTTCCATATGCCGTAGTAGAACGCACATGTCGGATCGCGCGCGGGCTCCACGCTCAGCAGCTGGTCGAAGCCCACGCCGGTGTGACGATCGGCTAGCGCGCGGATCTGCGCCGCATTCAGCGGCATGCCATCGAGCCGACCATCCAGCACGACGAAGTCATTGCCGATGCCGTGCATCTTGGAAAAGCGCAGCTGCATGATCGCGCCGTCGCTCAGGGCTGCTGGGCCGCCGGCATGGCGCTGCTGGCGGCAGGGGCCGGCGCTGCCGGTGCCGGAGCGGTTGCCGCCGGCTTGGTCGGCGGCAACGTCAGCGGGCCCTTGTTGCCGCAACCGGCAAGCGTGGCGACAACGAGACAGAACGGCAGCAGCAGAAGGGATCGGCGCATGGTGAGGGTTCCTTGAGACGACCGCAGTATAACGATGCCTGCGGCGTCGACCGTTATGATGCCGGTACTAATCGCCCACCAAGGCGATGAGGGATTCACGATGGACTGGAGCAAACTGCTACGCCTGCCGGCAACCGTGCTGCTGTTGCTGGCAACGGTCTTCGCGCTGATCACGCTGGTACAGCTGGTGGTATTGCGCCGGCACCTGCATCACCGCCGCCGGCTGGCGGCCAGCGGACGTGCGCTGCTGTGTCTGGGTGCTTTTGCGCTCACCTTGCTGCTGGCCGGTGCCGGTTTCGCGCTGCGCGGCTACCGGCTGCTCGGCGAGGAGGCGCCGATAGTCGATATCGACGCCCGCATCCTGTCGCCGCAACGCTGGGCGCTGGTTCTGACCTGGCCCGACGGCAGCTTTCGGCAAGTCCAGCTGGCCGGCGATGACTGGCGTGTGGAAGCTGTGGTGCTGAAGTGGAAACTGCCTGCACTGCTGGCCGGCATGCCGCCGCTGTACCGGCTAGATCGTTTGTCCGGCCGCTACGACGATGCCGCACAGGAAGCCAGCGCGGCACGCACCGTGATCGATTTCGGCGAAGCCGGAGCGTTCGATCTGCGCACCCTCAGCAAGCAATATCCGCAATGGCTACCCGAGGTCGATACGGTCTACGGCAGCGGGGCCTTCCTGCCCCTGGTCGATCAAGGCCACTACAGCGTCAGCCTGATGCGTACCGGTGCATTGGTGGCGCGGCCGGACGAGGCGACCGCACGGCGGATCGGGCAACCGCTGGGCGATTGAGCCGCTGGGCCGACGCCTGTCTCCGGCCGCGACGGGTTCATGCAAGCAGTTTCTCGTAGCGCCAACCATCTGCGCCGTCCTGGTAGTAGCCCGCCAGTGCGCCGATACGTCGATAGCCGAGGCGTTCGTAGAGTTTGATCGCACTGTGGTTGTCGGTGCGCACTTCCAACCGCAGCGCGCGGCAGCGACGCTGCCGGGCGGCGGCTTCGGTGGCTTCGAGCAGTGCGGAGCCAACACCTTTGCCGCGTGCCTCGGGCTGGGTGGCCAGCGAGTACAGCCGCGCCACGCCGCTGCCTTTGCGGAAGAACAGCACGGCGGTGCCGAGAAAGTTGCGGTGATTCGCGCTGGCCACCAGTACCAGCGCGGAGTCGCTGTCGAGATGGCGACGGTACTGCTCGCGGCTCATGCGGTCGCTGTCGAAGGTGCGGTCCTCCAGAGTCACCAGGTCATCGAGGTCGGATGTTTCAGCGCGGCGGACGCGCACGCTGGCGGTAGCGGGAAGTGGGTGCATGCCGGACTTGGGAATCCTGCGCTGCGCATCGCGCGGCGTCGTGGGGCAGAGGGGTGGGGTGATCGACACGCGCGGACTCTAGCAGCCGTTGCCGGCAAGAGCCCGTAGTTTTTGATACGGTCGGATGTCGTTTAGTCGAGCTTCAGCGCTTTCGCTTGTGCAACGGCGGCCCTGTGCCAAACTGCGCGACTCGTGTATTCCGCTCTGCCGCCGCAGGGCCTTCCCGCCGCAGCTGCATCGCCTGAGTGGTGTCATGACCCGTCTGGTCATCGTTGTCGAAAAAGCCTCCGACTGGAGTTCGTACTACCCGTCCGTCGACGTGATGAGCGCGATGGATTACCTGCGCGAGCCGGTTGGCGGCGACGACGAACGCACCCACGTCATCAATCTGTGCCGCAGCTACAAGTATCTGGGCACCGGTTACTACGTGTCGTTGCTGGCCGAAGCGCGCGGGCACAAGGTGATGCCGTCGGTACGCACGGTGAACGACCTGCGCCGGCGCTCGCTGTACGGCGTCGACATCGATGACCTCAACCAGAAGCTGACTCATTTCCTGCCGGCCGGCGGCCGTGACACCACCGACTTCGGCATCCTTGTCTACTTCGGCGAGACCGCCTACCCGGCGCTGCAGGATCTGGCGCGGCAGGTGTTCGAATCTTTCCCTTGCCCGCTGCTGCGCATCGAGTTCGAGCGCGACCGCGTGTGGCAGGTCAGCGCGATCAAGCCGGTCGGCCTGCAGACGCTGGACGACGCACAGGAAGATGCGTTCGCAGAGGAGCTCGACCGCTTTTCCAAGAAGCTGTGGCGCAAGCCGCGCGCGCGCAAGCTATACCGCTACGACATCGCCATGCTGGTCGATCCGGCCGAGCAGATGCCGCCGTCGAACAAGAAAGCGCTGAAGGCGTTCGTCGCGGCCGGCAAGGAGCTCGGCATCGAGGTCGATCCGATCGGCAAGAACGACTACCAGCGCCTGGCCGAGTACGACGGCCTGTTCATCCGCGAGACCACCGCCAGCGACAACCACACCTACCGCTTCGCGCATCGCGCGGAGAAGGAAGGCATGGTGGTGATCGACGATCCGACTTCGATCCTGCGCTGTACCAACAAGATCTTCCTCAACGATTTGATGGTGTCGCGCAAGCTCGCGGTGCCGCGTACGGAGATCCTCTACCGCGACGACAGCAAGGGTATGAAGGACGTTGTTGCCAAGCTTGGCTTTCCGCTAGTGCTGAAGATCCCCGACGGCTCGTTCTCGCGCGGCGTTGTCAAGGTGGAAGACGAAGAAGCGCTGGCGCAGGCGGCCAGCAGCCTGTTCCAGCACAGCGCGCTGCTATTGGCACAGGAATACGTCTACACCGAATTCGACTGGCGCATCGGTGTGCTCAATCGCGAACCGTTGTATGCGTGCAAGTACTACATGTCGCGCGGCCACTGGCAGATCTACAACCACGGCGCCAAAGGCACCGCGAAATCCGGTGGTTTCGAAACGATCGCGGTGAACGATGCGCCAGCTGAAGTGGTCAAGCTGGCACTGAAGGCGACCCAGCCGATTGGCGATGGGCTGTACGGTGTCGACCTGAAGCAGGTCGGCAATAAGCCGCCGGTGGTGATCGAGGTGAACGACAACCCGTCGATCGATGCCGGCGTCGAGGACGCTCATCTGGGCAATGAACTGTATCTGCGCGTCATGCAGGAGTTCCTGCGGCGGATGGAGCGCAAGCGGCAAGGCGTCGCGGGCTGATCGCCCCGTTCCCCTTCTCGCCGGCAAGTGACGGGGGCTCGCTTTGCCGAAAGCTCAATGCCAGATCGCGGAATGCGGTGCACGTCGCCGCAACCGGCACAACGCCAGCAGTCGGCGCGGCAGCGCCGGCTCCAGCACCAGCAATACGGCCAGCGGTGCGCCTATCAGCCAGAAGGCCGGCGTCCAACCGAGCAGTTCGGTGCGTGGCGGAACCACGGTGGTCAACAGCAACGCACCGCCACCCAGCAGCCACAGCATGGCAGCGCCGAGCAAGCGTTGGTGATGCGGGGAAGATAGGGTTGGTGTGTGCATGGCAGTGTCCTTGCGATGGCGATGGCCGTAAATTGCGCGGTTGTCATCTCACAGGCTGCGACTTGTTTGCTGTTGTCTGTGTGGGAGCGACTCAGTCGCGACGCCCCTGCTGTTCTCGCGGCGAGAACTGTCGCGGCTGAAGCCGCTCCCACAGAGAGCCGGCTTTCCTTGTGCGACGAATCTCGCAAAAGCTTCGGCCTGTAGAATGCATGCCAGCACGCCCGTCGCGGCGCCAGTCATCCTGCAGGGAATCCCGCATGCAACCCGCCCAGTTCGCCGTATTCGGCCATCCGATCGGCCACAGCTTGTCGCCGCAAATCCACCGCGCCTTCGCGCAGCAGTTTGGTATCGAGCTCGACTACCGCACGATCGATGCGATGCCGGCCGACTTTGCCGCGGCGGTACAGCGCTTCTTCGTGGAGGGTGGCCGCGGCGCGAATGTGACGTTGCCGCACAAGGCCGCTGCTTTTGCATTGGCGGATACGCGCAGCGAAGCGGCCACTCGTGCCGGCAGCGCAAACGTACTGACGCGGCTGACCGATGGTCGGCTGGCTGCGCACAACACCGATGGTGCAGGCATGGTGCGCGATCTGACCGAGCGTCACGACATGGACCTGCGCGGTCACACCGCATTGCTGCTCGGTGCCGGCGGTGCCGCGCATGGCGTGGCGTGGAACCTGCTGGATGCCGGCGTGGAGACGCTGACCATCGTCAACCGCTCGCCGGAAGCAGCCGATGCGCTGGCCGACGCAATCGGCGAACCGGCGCGCGCGCATACCCGCTACTGGGAAGATCTGGCCAACATCGGCAGCTACGACCTGATCGTCAACGCGACCTCGGCCGGCGTGCTGGGCGTGTCGCTGCAACTGCCGTTCTCGCTGATCGGCGCCCGCGCGCTGTGCTACGACCTGTCCTACGGCGCAGCGGCCGGCAGTTTCCTGGCGTGGGCGAAAACGGCCGGCGCGCGCTACGCGTTCGACGGCCTGGGCATGCTGGTGGAAACCGCCGCCGATGCGTTCGAGCTCTGGCATGGCCGGCGGCCGGATACCGAGCCGGTCTATCAATCGCTGCGACGCCAGCCCGCTTGAGCGGGCTGGCCTGCCGGGCCGGCTGCGGCGCCTGCTGCATCGCGCCGTCGATCAGTTCGCCGATCCCGGGCATGCCGAACGGCAAGCCCGCCGGCGTGCGTTGTGTACAGCTGACCGAGGACAACCGCTGCGCGATCTTCGGCGATCCGCGCCGGCCGGCAGTATGCGCGAGCTTGCAGCCCGAACCGGCAATGTGCGGCACCGATCGAGTGCATGCGCTGGCATGGCTCGCGCGGCTGGAGACGGCGACTTCCGGCGCCTGAATCGGGGCCCCGTGCCGAAGGTGCGCATTTGGACGGCTGTTTACCCCACGCGAAACGGAGGCGTGCTAGCGTCGAACGACAGGGGGCACCATCACTTGGGGATTTGCGTATGTTGCCGAAAAGGTTCACTCGTCGTGGCCTGGTTTTCGCCGGGCTGTCTTTCGTGTTTGCCGGCAGCGCGTTCAACGCAGCTGCGGTAACTGATCCGATAGGTTCCACCAACGTCACCGTGGCCGACCCCACCGTGCCGCGGCCGCCAGGCACACCTTGCGTGGTGCAATTGTTCAGCGGTCTGACCTTCACCGATTTCAACACGCGCCCGTATACCTATACGCCGCCCACCGGCTGTGGCACGCATTGGGCCAAGGTGGTGCTGGAGGCGGATTTCTCGGTCACTGCCGGACGCCAGTTCGACCGTACCGCCACGTTGTGGCTGGGCGGGGTCAACCTGTATTTCGGCACCACCCAGGAGCCCTCGGCAGCAGTCGCGCCGAGCTGGCACGTCGAACGCGATCTTACCGACTACAGCGCCTTGCTGCGGCAGGCCGGCAACGGTCAGGCGGTCATAGGCAATATCGTCAACGGCACCTATACCGGCGTGATCGGTGGCAGCGCGCGGTTGCTGTTCTATCCCGCTTCGCCCAGCGCACCCGCGGCGAAAGCGCCCGATGCGATCTATCCGCTGGGCAGCGATGCGGTGGGCAATACCGTCGCGCTGGGCAACTCCGACAGCCAGCTGGTGAAGGCGCTCAGCTTGCCGCGCAATGTCGAGCGCGCCTATCTCGACGTGTTCGTGCAGAGCCAGAACGCCGATGAGTTCTGGTACACCTGCGTGCCCGATCAATATGCCGCCCAGGTACAGGAATGCGGCGGCGGCAATTTCCGCGAGGCCGAGGTCAGCATCGACGGTCAGCCGGCCGGCGTGGCACCGGTGTATCCGTGGATCTACACCGGCGGCATCGATCCTTATCTGTGGCGGCCGACCCCCGGCGTGCAGACGCTGAATTTCATGCCGTACCGGGTCGATCTCTCGCCGTTCGCGGGAGTGCTCAGCGACGGTGCGCCGCATCAGGTCGCGGTGAACGTCGCGGGCGCCAACAACTACTTCTCCGCCACGGCCAGTCTGCTGGTGTATCTGGATCCGCACGTGAAGCAGGTCAGCGGACAGATCGAGCGCAATACGCTGGTCGATCAACCGCCGACACCGACGATCAGCGATACCTTGGTTACCGATGCCTCCGGCAATATCACCGGCGACATCAACACCAACCTCAGCCGCCATTTCATCATCCAGGGCTATGCCAACACGTCGCACGGCCGCGTGCACAACAAGGTCGAACAGACGGTGGGCTTTGCCGATACTCAGGGCTTCACCATCAATGCCACCACCTACCGGCAGGTGAGCGATCAGCTCACCTCGGTCAGCAGCAGCAGCCAGAGCAGCGTCGGTGCTTTCGTCATCAGCAAATATAGCGAGCAGCTGAGCTACCCGCTGCACGTGGACTTCACCCAGCAGGTGGCTGCCGACGGCAGCTTCGCGCTGGCCACCGTGGTGCACCAGAATTACGCGAAGCACGGTGAGCATCAGTTGTTCGGCATCACGCTGTACTCGGCCAATGTGAACGACACGGTGGACAGTGGCGATACGCTGAACTTCGATGCCAGCGGACACCTGACCAGCCATACCGGCCAGCACAGCACGCAGGCGTTCGCATTCGGCGATTCGCTGGGTGGTTGCTACCGCCGCAACGTAGGCACGCTGAGCGGCGTGGTGACCAGCTACGACAGCGGCAACGGTTGCCCCAACAACCAGAACAGCGTGCTCTGGTTCAGCCATCCGGACGGCTCGCCCGACGGCGGCAATGCCGTGCTGGGTTGGTGAGTTGAGTGGATGAATGTCGCCGTCGTCACCTTGGCCGGTGGCGACGTCGACGTCGTGCAACATGATTGACACATGGCGTGGCTACCGTGGCGGCATCCGCTGGGGGCGTGCCGAGGGCGGCAACTTCCGCGCGCGGCCGAACGCCATGCAGCAGGTGCCATGTTTCGTTTTCTCTCCGTTGCGCCGCGTCGCAGCGCGCTTGTTCTCGTTTCGCTGCTGATACTGGTCGCCGCCGGCGGCATCTTCTGGTACAGCCACGCCACCGCAACCGCATCGTCGAACGACTCCCTGTCATCACTCGATCACGCGGCAGGTGGGTCCGCTGACGACGCGCAGAGCGGCACCCACATTCTGCTGGGACTGGCACGCGACGCGATGCACGACAACCGCCTGATCGCACCGGCTGGCAGCAATGCGTGGGAGTTCTACCTCAGCGTGCTGCAGCTGGAACCGAACGACCCGACGGCCCGGGATGCGCTGCGCGAATCCTTTCCGCGTGCCGCAGTGGAAATCGAGCGCAGCATCAATCAGAACGAGCTGGACGAAGCGCGTCGCGAAATCGACCTGCTGCGCGAGTTCGACCGCGACAACTTCACGCTGGCCCTGCTTGGCGGCAAACTTTCCGCCGCACGCAACATCGAAACGAAGCGGCATGAAGCGGAAGCCGAGCGCATCCAGCAAGAGGCCATCGCGGGTGCGTCGGGCAAATGATGGCGCGAAGGTAGCAGCAGCGCGCGGAGCGCGGAGCTACGCCATCAGACGGCTGCCAGGTACTCATCCTTCAAGCGCACGTAGTGATCGGCCGAGTAGTGCAGCTGCTCGATCTGGCGGTCGCTGAGCAGGCGCACGAACTTCGCCGGGTTGCCCAGCCACAGCTCGCGCTCGCCGACCACCTTGCCCGGCGGGATCAGCGCACCGGCGCCCACGAAGCCGTACTTCCGCACCACCGCGCCGTCCAGCACGCTGGCGTGCATGCCGATCAGGCAGTAATCGCCGATGCTGCACGCGTGCACCACCGCGGCGTGGCCAATGGTGACGCCTTCGCCGATCAGGCAGGGGAAGCCCGGGCCATAGGGGCCGGCATGGGCTACGTGCACGATGCTGCCATCCTGGATGCTGGTGCGGGCGCCGACGCGAATGTGGTTGACGTCACCACGCAGCACCGTGCCGGGCCAGATCGACACGTCGTCGCCAAGTACCACATCGCCGATCACGCTGGCGGCGGGGTCGATATAGACGCGTTCGCCGAGAGTGGGCGCAATGCCCTTGTAGCTGCGCAGGGGATTCATCCGCGCATGGTAGCGGCCGCCGCGCCGCCTGTGGGGGCGGCTCTGAGCGAAGGGTCGAAATGAAGCCCGTCATCGCCATCACATGGTGGTGCTTGATTTCGTCCCGCGCGGTCGCCACGCTGGCAGCCTGAAAAGGAGCGTTCATGAGTCACGACAACCCCCTGCTGGCCGACGACACCTTGCCGGCATTCACGCAAATCCGTCCCGAACATGTCGAACCGGCGGTCGACACGATTCTTGCGGACTACCGCGCCAGCATCGATGCGCTCACGGCGCCTGATGCGCCGCGCGATTTCGCCACGGTGATGCTGACGCAGGAACGGCTGGAACAGCGGCTTGCGCGGGCTTGGGCACCGGTCAGCCACCTGCATTCGGTGGCTGACAACGAAGCGCTGCGCAAGGCCTACGGCCCGGCCGAGGAAAAACTGACCGATCATGCGATCGAGCTGGGCCAGAACCGTGCGCTGTACGCCGCGGTGCAGGCGCTGGCCGATGCGCCGGAATTCGCCGCATTGCCACGCCCCGAACGCGCGCTGGTCGAGCATGCGCTGCGCGACTTCAGACTGTCCGGCGTGGCACTGGAAGAGCCGGCGCGTTCGCGCTTTCGCGAAATCGGGGTGGAGCTGTCGAAACTCTCCACCGAGTTTTCCAATGCCGTGCTCGATGCCAGCGAGGCCTGGCACGAGCACATCAGCGACGAACGCGATCTCGCCGGCATCCCTGAATCCGGTCGCGCAGTGCTGCGCCAGTACGCCGAGGATCAGGGTCTGGACGGCTATCTGGTGACCCTGAAACAACCCAGCGTGCAAGCCGTGCTCAGCTATGCCGACAACCGTGGTCTGCGCGAGCGGGTGTACTGGGCATACCAGACCCGCGCCTCCGACCAGGGCCCGAACGCCGGCAAGTTCGACAATAGCGCGCGTATCGAGAAAATCATGGCGCTGCGCCACGAGGCCGCGCAGCTGCTCGGCTTCGCCAACGCGGCGGAGGAATCGCTGGCGACCAAGATGGCTACCTCGCCGACCGAGGTGATGGAGTTCCTGCACGACCTGGCCAAGCGGGCGAAGCCGGTGGCGCAGCGGGAGCTGGCCACTCTGCGCGAATTCGCCAGCACCGAGTTGAAGCTCGACAACCTGGAATCGTGGGACGTCGGTTACGCCTCGGAAAAGCTGCGCCAGCAGCAGTACGCGCTGGACGAGGAACAGCTCAAGCCGTACTTCCCGCTGCCTGCGGTGATCGACGGCCTGTTCGGACTCACCGAAAAACTCTATGGCATCACGCTGGCCGAGCGCGACGGCGTCGATGTGTGGCATCCGGACGTGCGCTACTACGACGTGCGCGATGCAAATGGCCGCGTGTTCGCCGGTGCCTATGTCGATCTGTATGCGCGCAACGGCAAGCGCGGCGGCGCGTGGATGGATGTCTGCCGTGCCCGTTTCGACGACGGCGAGCATCGGCAGCTGCCGGTGGCCTTCCTCACCTGCAACTTCGCGCCACCGACCGAGGGCAAGCCCGCCTTGCTCACCCACGACGACGTGCTGACCTTGTTTCATGAGTTCGGTCACGGCCTGCATCACCTGCTTACCGAGATCGCGCTGCCCTCGATCGGCGGCATCGACGGCGTCGAATGGGACGCCGTGGAACTGCCCAGCCAGTTCATGGAAAATTTCGGCTGGAACCGCCAGGCGCTGGATCTGTTTGCCCGCCACTACGAAACCGGCGAGCGGCTGCCGGACGAGCTGTTCGAACGCATGCTCGCCGCGCGCCATTTCCACGCCGGTTTGTTCCTGGTGCGCCAGCTGGAATTCGCGCTGTTCGATTTCCTGCTGCACCTCGACTACGACCCCGCGCAGGGTGCCCGCGCGCTGGCCGTGCTGGAGAATGTGCGCAAACAGGTCGCGGTGCTGCATCCTCCGGCATGGCAGCGTTTTCCGCACGGATTCAGCCATATTTTCGCCGGTGGCTACGCGGCCGGTTATTACAGCTACCTGTGGGCCGAACTGCTCAGTGCCGATGCGTTCGGCGAGTTCGAGGAACGCGCCGGAGAAAACGGGAGTGTGATCGATCGCGCTACGGGCGACCGCTTCCGCCGCGAGTTCCTCGCGGTCGGTGCCAGCCGCCCCGCGCTGGAAAGCTTCACCGCGTTCCGCGGGAGGAAGCCGGAACCGGAAGCGCTGCTGCGCAGTCACGGCTTGGCCTGATGCGATCGACCGTGTCACGCCGTCCCGTTCGACGGCGCGACACGGCAAGTCCCCCCGCGCAAAAGAAAATCGGGGCAAAAGAAAAGCCCGCCGAAGCGGGCTTTTCAAGATCGCTCAAATCCCGAAGGATTTAGGCAACCTGGACTTCCTCAGCCTGCAGGCCCTTCTGGCCCTTGGTGACGACGAACGTGACGCGCTGGCCTTCCTGCAGGGACTTGAAGCCCGTGCCCTGGATCGCGCGGAAATGCACGAACAGGTCGTCACCGCTTTCCGGGGTGATGAAGCCAAAACCTTTGGCGTCGTTGAACCACTTGACTGTACCGCTCTGACGATCCGACATGTAACATTACCTTTGAAGCATGGATGATTTGCGGCTTGGAGCGTGATGCACTTGACCGCAATAGAAGCAGGAAATCGGAGTTGCCTCGGACTCTTGCTTTCCCAGCATACACCGGAATGCAAGGTTTCGGTGGGTTTTCCACGCAAATTCCTGTATATCGGCCCTCCCCGCCCTCCCAACCCGGCTTTCTGCCGAGGCAAACGGCACCGCAGCGCCGTTTCAGCCGGTACGACTCGCAGTTACTCTTCGCTTGAAGCAACCCGCCTGGACGCTTCCCTTACAATGGCGTCATGAAAATTGCCTCATGGAACGTCAATTCGCTGAAGGTGCGCCTGCCGCATCTTGCCCAGTGGCTGGCCGACGCACAGCCGGACATCGTGGCGCTGCAGGAAACCAAGCTGGAAGATGCGAAATTCCCGGTCGACGAGCTGGCCGCGGCCGGCTACCGCGCGGTGTATTCGGGACAAAAGACCTACAACGGCGTGGCGATCCTGGCTCGCGACGAACCGCGCGACGTCGTCACCGACATTCCCGGGCTGGCTGACCCGCAGCGGCGGATTCTCGCCGCCAGCATCGGCGACCTGCGCGTGGTGGACCTGTACGTGGTCAACGGCAAGGCTATCGGCGACGAGAAATATGCCTACAAGCTGGACTGGCTGGCCAAGGTGCGCGAATTCCTGGCCCGCGAGCTGGAGCGTTACCCCAACCTGGTGGTGCTGGGTGATTTCAACATCTGCCCGGACGATCGTGATGTGTATGACCCGGTCGCCTGGGGCGAGGACATTCTGTGTTCGCCGCCGGAACGCGCCGGGCTCAAGGCAATCACCGACCTCGGCCTGCATGACAGCTTCCGACTGTTCGAAGCCGGGGCTGAACACTACAGCTGGTGGGACTACCGGCAGGCTGCGTTCCGTCGCAACATGGGCTTGCGCATCGATCTGATCCTGATCGGCGAAGCATTGAAATCCGCCGCCACGGCGGCGGCGATCGACCGCGAACCGCGTCGCTGGGAGCGACCTTCCGACCACACGCCGGTGACGCTGGAACTGGATATCTGAATGACTTCAAAAACCGAATGGCCCAGCTCGCTGGACGACAACGAGCTGGATGAACTGGATCGCTACCTGCGCGCGCATACCGGCGAAGGCGACCTGCTGCTGGATGGCGTGCATGGCTTGCTCAGTGCGTTGGCCGTAGGCCCGCTGCTGGTGCTGCCGGACGAATGGCTGCCCGAGGTGTTGCACGAACCGTTCGCCGACGAGGACGAAGGCAATCGCGTGCTGGCGCTGCTCGCCAAGCTCAACGACTCGATCAGCGCCGAACTCGACGTCGAGGCCTACGAACCGATCCTGGGCGAAATCGAGATGGAAACCGGTCCGATGCTGTCCGCCGCTGGTTGGTGCGAAGGCTTCAGTCGCGGCATCGACCTGCGCGCCGCGTTGTGGGAGAACCGCCTGGCCGAGGATCCGCAGCTGATGGAGCTGCTGGGCCCGGTGATGGCGCTGGCGGTGGACGAAGGCATCCTCAGCGCGGATACCGAGTTCGAAAAGCTCAGCGACGAGGAATACGACGAATGCTTGGCGCAGGTGCCGGCCGTGCTCGGCGCGGTCAACCAGTACTGGCAGGCCAAGCCGGCCACCGAGGCGGAAGTGGAAACGATGGTGCTGCAGCAGCGCCCCGACAAGGAAGACGACGGCAACGCGCCGCCGCGTCAGCGCAGTGGCCACTGGGTGCATTGAGATCGCCGGGCCGGTGCGTCACGTCTGCCCGGCGTTGCCGGAATGAAACGATCCGTTCCCGCGCCGGTGCTTGGATAAGCGCGGGAAGAGGGCCATCTTGCCGGTCAGTCATTCCTTACCGGAGCAAGCCATGAGCGACCGCCACATCACCCGCCGCATCCGCGGCACCGACACGTCCGACGGCGCCGGCGTGAAGCTCAAGCGCGTCATCGGCCAACCGGCGCTGGATATGCTGGATCCGTTCCTGCTGCTGGACGAATTTCGTTCCGACGACGCGGGCGACTACATCGCCGGCTTCCCGGAGCACCCGCATCGCGGTTTCGAGACGGTCACCTACATGCTGGCCGGCCGCATGCAGCATCACGACAACCACGGCAACCGCGGCGATCTCACTCCCGGCAGCGTGCAGTGGATGACGGCCGGCCGCGGCATCCTGCATTCGGAAATGCCGCAGCAGGAAAACGGCTTGATGTGGGGCTTCCAGCTGTGGGTGAACCTGCCGGCGAAAGACAAGATGACCGCGCCGCGCTATCAGGACATCGGCCCGGAGCGGATTCCGGTGGTGCATCCGGCCGATGGTGTCGAGGTAAAGGTGATTGCCGGCGAACTGGCCGGCGCGACCGGTCCGGTCGAGGGCATCGTTACCGCGCCTGTCTACCTGGACATCAGCTTGCAGCCGGGCGCCACGCTGACGCTGGACTTGCCGGTCGGGCACCACGGCTTTGCCTACGTGTTCGAAGGCGACGCGGCGCTGGTCGGTGGCGAACAGTTGCGTCGCAGCGAATTGGGCGTGCTGTCCGAAGGCGGGCAACTGCAGCTGGCCGGCGGCGACGCGCCGTCACGTCTGCTGGTGGTCGCTGGCAAGCCGCTGAACGAAAGCGTGACGCGCTACGGGCCGTTCGTGATGAACACACCCGAGCAGATTCACGAAGCGATCGCCGACTTCCGCGCCGGCAAGTTCTGAGGTCGCTGACCCTACCTTGTAGGAGCCCGCTCGCGGGCGACGCTGTTGTTTTGATACTGGGACTGGGAAGACCTGGAGCAACAGCATCGCCCGCAAGCGGGCTCCTACAGGGCGATGCGCCGGAGAACAGTCGGCGAAGAAGAAGTCCAGAACGTGGTGCATAGCTCAGCCCTTCACACTGCCGAGCAGCAACCCTTCCAGGTAGTAGCGCTGCATCGCCAGGAACAGCGCCAGCACCGGCAGTACGGTGATCACCGAGCCGGCCATCATCAGTTCGCTGTCCTGCGCGTGCTCGCGCGCCAGCGAAGCCAGTCCGATCGGCAGCGTGTAGTGTTCCTGCCCTGTCAGCACGATCAGCGGCCACATGAAATCGTTCCACGCGGCAAGGAAACTGAAGATCGCCAGCGTCACCATGATCGGTTTCAGCAGCGGCAGCACGATCTGCCCGAAGATGCGCCATTCGCCGGCACCATCGATGCGTGCGGCCTCCAGCAATTCGTCGGGAATGCCGCGTGCGTACTGGCGAACCAGGAAGATGCCGAACACGGTAGCCATGCCGGGCACGATCACGCCGGCGTAGCTGTTGACCAGGCCGATGTATTTCAGCAGCAGGAACAGCGGCAGCATCGCCACCTGCGCCGGAATCACCAGCGCGCCGATCAGCGCCTGGAACAGCCGCTCGCGCCCTGCGAAACGCAGTTTGGCGAACGCGTAGCCGGCCATCAGATTGAATCCCAGCGACAGCGCGGTGATCACGCTGGATACGGCGAGGCTGTTGAGCAGGTAGCGCCCCATGCCGGCGTGCACGAACAGCTCGCGATAGTTGTCCATCGTGGGATGCGCGGGCAGCAGCGGCGGCGGCAGCGAGCTGGCCTCGCCCGGCGCCATGAACGATACCGACAGCATCCACAGCAGCGGGAACAGTGCCACGATCGCCGTACCGATCAACAGGCCGTTGATCATGGCCTTCGCCAGCCGCGGATTCACGATTCGCCTCCGCGCCGCGAGAATCTCAGCATCAGCGCGGTCACCGCGAACATGATGATGAACAGCAGGAACGCGACCGCTGAAGCGGAGCCGAGGTTCCACCACTTGAAGCCTTCTTCGTACATCAGGTACAGCACGCTGGTGGTGCTTTGCAGCGGGCCGCCCTCGGTCATCACATAAGGCTCGGCGAACAGCTGGAAATAGCCGGACACGGTGAGGATAGCCACCATCAGCATCGTCGGTGCCAGCATCGGCAAGGTGATGTGGCGGAACTGCCGCCACGGCGACGCGCCGTCGATGCGTGCGGCCTCGTACAGATCCGGCGGGATCGCCTGAAGGCCGGCGAGGAAGATGATCATGTTGTAGCCGAAGTTCTTCCACACCGCGAACGCGATGATCGTGGGCATCGCCCAGTGCGGATCGCCCAGCCAGTCGATCGGGTGGATGCCCAGATGGCCGAGCGCGAAATTCGCCATGCCGTACTTGGTGTTGAACAGATAGCGCCAGATCACCGCCACCGCCACCACCGTGGTCACCACCGGCGCGAACAGTGCCGTGCGGAAGAACGGCTTGGCCCGCGCCAGCGGCGAGTTCAGCAACAGTGCCGCACCCAGCGAAGCGGCCATCGACAGCGGCACGCCGACCGCCACGAAATACACGGTGTGCCCGAGCGCCGACCAGAACAGCGGCCGCTGCAGCAGTGCCCAATAGTTGCCTAGCGCCACGAAGCGCAGGTTGCGGATGTCGGCCAATGTGTAGAGGTCGTAGTCGGTGAGGCTGAGCGCCAGCGCGGCGATCACCGGCAGCAGGAAGAACACCCCCAGCACCAGCAGCGCCGGTGCGAGGAACAGCCAGGCCGCGTGTTGCCGATTCATCTTCTGCCCTCCGCCGATGGCTGCGGATGATCGAGCACCCAGCGGCGCTTCTCCAGGATGAGGTCGGTGCGGCGGTCGATCTCGGTGGCGGCCTGGTCGATGGTCAGCTGGCCGGCGATCGCCTGCGCGGCAACCAGCTGCATCTCGTTGGCGATGCGTTCCCATTCGGGCACCGGTGGCGTCGGCTTGACGCGCTCCAGCTGATCGCGGAAGGCGCGCGCCTTGGGATCGTCGCGCAGTGCGCCACCTGTCCACGAAGCACGCCGTGGCGGCATGTCACCGAGCAGGTCGTAGAAGCGCTGTTGCACCGCCGGTTGCGACAGGTACTCGATCAGGGTCCACGCGGCCTGCTGATGCGGTGAGTTGCGAAAAATCACCAGGCTGGAACCGCCGGCCACCGCCGCACCGGGACCCTCGGGCCCGGGCAGCGGCGCGGTGGCCCAGTCGTCCTGCTGCGCCGCCGACAGACGCGAGCGGAACTCGCCGATGTTCCATGGGCCGGACAGGTAGAACGCGTAGACGCCGCGGCCGAATTCCAACCATGGATTGCCGGCTTCCACATTGGTGATCGCCGGGGCTTCATGCAACCGGAACGTATCGACATAGAACGCCAGCGCGCGCTTGAAGCCGGCGCTGCGGAAATTGCCGTAGCGGCCGCCATCGCGCAGCAGCGGGTCGGGTTGTTGCAGCGCCAGCGACATCAGCTGCTCGTACTCGTTGGTCGGCAGCAGAACGCCGTACGTATGGCGTTGCAGATCGCTCAGCGCGGCGAGCATGCGCCGCCACTCGGCCCAGTCGCGCGGTGGTGCATCGAAGCCGGCGGACTTGAGCAGGTCCTTGCGGTAGAACAGTAATCGCGTATCGACATACCACGGGACGCCATAAAGCGTGCCGTCGATGACATTGGTCGCCCAGATGCTGGCGAAGTAATCGTCCGGCTCGATCACGGTGGAACGGTCGACGCGCGCTTGCAATGGTTGCAGCGCATGCAGCGCCACCATCTCCGGCAACCAGGTGTTGCCGAGTTGGGTCATGTCCGGCGTGGAGCCGCCGGCGAACGCGGTCAGCAGCTTCTGGTGCGCCGCGGTCAGCGGCAGCTGCTGCACCTTCACGTGAATGTCCGGATGGGCGCGCTCGAAGTCCGGCAGCAGCTTCACGATGGCCTCGCCTTCACGGCCGAAGGTCCAGAACGTGAGTGGCTGCTCGGCCGCCGGTGTCCGTCCGCACGCACTGCTCAGCGCGGCGCACAGGAGGACACCTGCCAGCACCAGGCTGCGTCGCATCGAAGGCGCGCGTAGCGACCGATGCGAGCGGCCAGCATGCTTCATGGTGTCGGCGTGTCCGCCCGCAGCCAGCCGCCTTCGAAGCCGGCGCGATCGAGTCCCTTGCGGATGTACGGATTCTTCTTCATCACGTTCCATACGAAGCCGCTGCGCCAGTTCTCTATCATCAGCACGATCGGACCCTGGTCGATGCCCAGTTGCACGCTATCGACCCAGCCCATCGGCCGCAACTTGCCGGTGCGCAATGGCGTATGCACGTGGAAGCTGGGATTGAACGCGTCGACGAAGCCGTGCCTGTTGTAGATGTCGGCACCGTAGCGGCGCTTCATCTCCTCCAGCGCGGGCACCACGATCTCCGGCGCGAATGCGATCGAGCCGGCGGCCGCGGTGGGTGCGATGGTGCCATCGTCGGAGATGTAGTCGAGCCCGGTGCCGCGCGCGGTATAGCCGTAGAACGTGCGATCGCCCTCGGTGCTTTTCACAACCAAGTCGCCGGGGCCATTGCTGGCGGTGAGGCCCCACATATTGGCGCCATAACCGGTCCAATGGCCGGGGTTGGCGATCGCGTAGCTGCGCTGCGCGTAGGTGGCGCGGCGGCTGTTCTCGAAATAATCGAGATCGTGCTCGCGGCTCCAGGCATCGCGGATGCCACGGAATTCGATCCAGCTCTCGCTGTACTGATGACCCAACAGCGGCGCGAAATTGAGGAAGGTCTGGCCCTGGAAGGTGCCCCAGGTCAGGTGATTCGTGGAAAGCCACGCCGTCCAGGCCTCCGGTCCGACCGGATGGGTCGGCGAGCCGAGTGCGAGAATGTAGAGCAGCATGCCTTCGTTGTAGCCCTTCCAGTCGGCCGGGATGAACTTGCCGCCCGGCGTCCAGCCCATGCTGATCAGCGGCTTTCGCGGCTGCATCCACGGCCAGTCGACGCGGCGGTAGATCGTGTCCGCCAGCTGCCGGATTTCGGCTTCCTGCGGCGTGTCGCGGTCGTAATACGACTGCGCGAACAACACGCCGCCGAGCAGCAGCGTAGTGTCCACGCTGGACAGCTCGACGTAGCGCATCGCGCGCTTGCCGGTCTTCATGTCGATAAAGTGGTAGAAGAAGCCATGGTAGCCAGCGGCATCGTCCTCGCTGTCGTTCTGCGGCGCAGCGGCGAAGAAACGCAGTGTCGCCAGCGTGCGCTCCGCCGCTTGCGCGCGGGTGACGTAGCCGCGCTCGACGCCGATACCGTAAGCGGTCAACCCGAAGCCGACCGCCGCGATCGAGGAAAACGACTGGCCCGGATACGAGTCGGGCACCAACCCGGTCTTCGGATCGGCACTTTGCCAGAACCAGTCGAAGGTACGCCGCTCAAGGTCGTCGACCAGCGCCTGTTGCCGTGCAGGCAGAGCGGTGTAGCTGAGGGCCGGCGACCGCGCAGCGATCGGCGTTTGCCAGCCGGCGCCGAACGCTAGCAGAGCGGTGAAGGTGACGGTACGCAGGATCCGGGAAAACTTGGGCATGCTGGGGCACTCTTAAATCTTGCTGGAGAAGCTTTTTGCGCAGCCGTGGCGGCGGGTGCCGGCCCGGCCCGATGTAATAAGAACGATCAGGCGACCAACGCGGACGCCCTGCAGCAGCGGTCGATGAACGCCTGGTGCGGTGGCATCGCATCGACGCAGCTCGTCACCACATGGCCGACGCTGGCCATGAACTCGGCCAGCTCGGCATCCGGCATCTGGTCGACCAGGGGATGGTAGTTCTGCGGCACGATGTGCTGGCCCAGCATCACCTGCACCCAGCTGACCACTGCGAACATCTCCTCGCCGTCGCGGAAGAACCGGCCGCTGTCGCGGAACAGGCGAATGTTGTCTATGAGCTGCGGTGGGATCGACATCGTGCGGCACTGATTCCAGAACGGCGTGTCATCGCGCTCGGTCGCGTGATAATGCAAGATCAGGAAGTCGCGGATGTGCTCGTACTCGAAGCGCGATTGGGCGTTGTAGCGTTCGATCAGCACCGGGCTGAAATCGCGTTGCGGGAATAGATTGAGCAGGCGCGCGATACCGGACTGGATCATGTAGATGCTGGTCGACTCCAGCGGTTCCATGAAGCCGCCCGCCAGACCCAGAGCGACCACGTTTCGGTTCCAGGCTTGCCGGCGCACGCCGGTGGTGAAGCGCAGCAGCCGCGGCTCGCCGATCGGCTTGCCGTCCAGATGACCGAGCAAAGTGGCGGTCGCCTCGTCGTCGCTGACGTGCGCGCTGGAATAGACATATCCGTTGCCGGTGCGGTGCTGTAACGGAATGCGCCACTGCCAGCCTGCCGGTCGCGCCGATGCACGGGTGTAAGGTGTTGGCGGACCCACTTTCTCGCAGGCCACCGCGAGCGCGCGATCGCACGGAAGCCAGTGACTGAAGTCGAGATAGCCGGTGTGCAGCGCTTGCTCGATCAGCAGACCGCGGAAGCCGGAGCAGTCGATGAACAGTTCGCCGTCGATCTGCTCGCCGCTCTCCAGCACGATCGCTTCGACGAAGCCGCTGTCGGGATGCAGCACGGTCTGCGCGACCTTGCCTTCGGTGCGGCACACGCCGCGCTGCTCGGCATAGCCGCGCAGGTAGCGCGCATACCTGCCCGCATCGAAGTGATATGCATAGGCGACGTTTGCCAGCGGCGAGCCCGGCGGCGCATCGGTGGCCGAAGGCATGAAACGGCCACGCGGCGCGGCCACCGTGTTCAGCGAGTACGCGCCGATGTCGGCAGCCCTGCCCATCTGCCGTGCCTTGATCCAGTACTGGTGGAACGGCAGTAGGCCGACGTCGTGGCCGATCGTCCCGAAGCCGTGAACGTAGCTATCGCCGAGCCGGCCCCAGTCGTTGAATTGCACGCCGAGCTTGAACGTGCCTTGGGTGTTTTTCACGAACTCGACATCGTCGATTCCGAGCAGATTGTTGAACAGCTTGAGGTGCGGCACCGTGCCTTCGCCGACGCCGACGGTGCCGATCTCCTCCGACTCGACCAGTCGGATCGAATAGTCGGCGCCGAGGACCTTGGCGAAGGCGGCGGCCGCCATCCAGCCGGCGGTGCCGCCGCCGACGATGACGATGTTTCTTATGCGGGAATCAATCATGGAAAACACGGATCTGCATGAGTGGATGGTCCGCAACGAAAACAAAGCCCGCGGTTAAAGCGGGCTCTGTGGTGACGTGTCGACCGCATGGCGAGCTTCATCGGCGCCGAAGCGTCAGAATTTCATACCCACGGTGAACTTGATTGTGCGCGGCACGAAGGTGATGTTGCCGGTCGGGTTGTACATCGCCGGATTCGTGTTCGGCACGCCACCGGAACCCCAATTGACGAGGACGTCCGTGTAGTTCCTGAAGTTGAAGGCGTTGAGCAGGTCGAAGCGGCCATAGATGGTCATGCCATGGCCGAGGTCGAAGTCCTTGGTCGCCTGGAAGTCGACATCGCGATAGCCGAAGACCTTGCCGCCGACGAGGAACTTGCCGTTGCCGCCCGGTGTGGCCGCCGCCGGCGTGCAGCCGCTGCCGTTCGCAAAGGTCGCGCCGTAGCAGGCGATCCCATTGAACGGGATCGGCGTGGCCAGGGTCAGCTTGGCCGAAAGCGTGATACCCCACGGAATGTCGATCACGCCGGTGGCGACGAAACGGTGTCTGGCGGCAGCATTGGAGTCGATGAACGGGTATTGGTGGATCGTGGCCTCGTCGAACGAGTAGTGCTCGTTGACGTCGCGGTTCTGCGTCGCCCGCGTATAGGTGTAGGCGAACGTGGCACTCCAGCCGGATTCCTTCGTATACGGCTTCTCCGCCGATAGCAGCAGCTGGGTGGTGCGCGTCTCGATCCCGTTATTGCCGATGATCAGGCCGCCGAAACCTGGCACGCCGTTGCCCCAGGGCTGGCTGCCGTTCTTGAAGAACGAACCGTCCGGATAGCGGTTGCCCAGCGTGAACGCAAAACCGTCATGACTGAGAATGCGCGCGATCGCGGCGCTGGTGTTCCAGTCGCCGATCTTGTTGCGCATGCCGAGGCTGAACTGGTCGGAGTACGGCGCCTTCAGGTGGTTGTTGATCGCGTCGACTTCCTGCCCGGTGTTGCTGGCGGCGACCAGCGCCTGCAACGCGGAAAGGTTGTTCTGATACTTCGGATCCCAGGCGAAGCATGGCGAGCCGTTGTTATGGCACAGCCCGGTGGCGGGATCCTGGAAATACACGGTCAGTTGCGGCAGCGAGGCCTTGGTCTGCTCCACCTGCAGGTAGTCATACAGGTCGCGGTCGTAGGCACGGCCGGCACCGCCGAAGATCACGTGTGACTCGTCTGCGTTGAGGTCGTAGGAGAAGCCCAGTCGCGGCTGTATCTCGCCCTTGTACGCCTTGCGGTTGTGGCCGGTGCTGATGTAGTCGTTGACGTTGATGCCGCCCAGCGCGAGAGCCTGCGCGTAGGTCTGTCCCGCTGGTGCGGTGGAGTCGGGGTTCGGGCTGTTGAGTGCGGCCACCACGTTGGCCGGTGTGACGTAGTTGAGGTACGAAGGGTTCTTTTCGTAGTCCCAGCGCACGCCGAGGTTCAGCGTCAGCTTGTCGTTGACCGCCCAATCGTCCTGGATGTAAGTGCCGAACTGCTTGTCGCTGGACCTCGCCACCGGGCTCAAACCCGGAACCGGAGCGGGGAAGAACACTTTGTACGGCGTTGCTCCGGTGCCCGTCGGGTCGACGTTGTAGGTGAACTGCGGATTGCTGTTGCCGGCGTCCTGCGCATTCAGGTCCACTTTCTTGTACTTCACGCCCATCTTGATGACGTGGTCGCCATGCCATTCAAAATCATTGAAGGTGAGGTCATCCTGGATCGCCGGTCCCTTCTGGCCCTTCTTCTGCGTCGCCAGCGCGTTGGCCGAACCGGTGATCAGGATCGTCGCATCTTGCTGCGGGCCATAGGTATAGGCCGCGCCGTCGCCAAACCGCAACGGTGTCGGGTTGTTGTACGCGTTCTCATGGGTGAACAGCAGTTCGTTGAAGTACGAATCGCCGCTGTGCTGCCAACGGGCCGCGATGCGGGTGTCGCGGTTGATCACGTCGATGCCGGCGGAGGCAGCGGTCTGGTTGCCGATGTTGTCGTACTGGCCTTCCTTGCGAAGTTGGCCGCTCAGCTCGAAGCGGTCGCGATCGGTCGGCTCCCAGTCGATCTTGCCGAAGTAGAGGTCCTCATTGAACGGCAGGTCGGCCGGGCCCAATTGCGTGGAGGCGCTGGCCGGCAGAAATGCGGCGGTACCGGTGACACCCGGAGTCACCGTGATCGGCGTGTCGAACTTCTTCGCCTCATAGGTGAAGAAGAAATGCATCTTGTCCTGGATGATGGGTCCGCCGATGGCGAAGCCGTATTCCTTCTCATGCGATTTGGTCTTCTTGCCCGAGGCATCCTCGGCCGGCGTCCGCGCGCGCAGCGAGTCGTTGGTGTACGTGCCGAATACCTCGCCGTGGAACTCGTTGGTGCCGGACTTGGTGTCTGCGGTTACCGCCGCACTGGAGATCTGGTCGTACTCGGCCTTGTAGTTCGAGGTGATCACCTTGTATTCGCCGATCGCCAGCTGCGGGAACGGATTGCCCTGGCTGGAGAACTGGCCGCTGACGCCGCCTTCCTTGACGTAGCTCTTCTGGCCGACGCCGTCGATGAAGACGTTGACGGAACTGTTGTTCTGCGCGCCGCCGCGCAGCGAAGTGTGGCCAGAGGAGTCGACGTTGAACACCATGCCGGGGACGGTGTCGGCGAATTCCAGGAAGTTGCGCGAGACCTGCGGGATCGTGTTGATCTGGTGCAGCGAGATCGTCGAGCCGATTTCGGACGTCTTTACTTCCGTCAGCGTGGCGGCGCTGACCGTCACACCGGAGAGAGTGGTCGCATTTGCCGTCGACGGAGCCGCCGCCCCGGGCGCCGTCAGGTCGAGGGTTGCAGTCGAGGCCACCGTGAGCGTAACCGTGCGTTCGGTGCCGGGTCCGGCATCGACCTGGTAGGTGCCCGGCGGCAGACCGACCAGCGTGTAGCTGCCATCCGCACCTACGCTGGCGCGTCGGGTGCTGCCGGTGGCGACGTTGCGCGCGGTGACCGTGGTACTGGCCGGCGCTTTTCCGCGCAGGTTCGCATTGGCAGTCTGTGCCCACGAGACCACCGGGGCGCAGGCCACCGAGATCACCGCAGCGTTGATGAGGCTTGCGAGCAGTTTTTTTCTGAGTTGCATTGGTGCTTTCATGACTTCCCTCCCGTGTCGGATGGCCGACGCCCCGAATCGAAAACCTTGCCTGTTGTTGTCGTAGGCTGCCGCGCCGCGCCGCAGGTCTCGCGGGTGACGATCTCGCAGTCGAGTGTGTGTATGGACGCTGCATCCTGGCGTGGCTCTTCCAGCATTGCCGCCAGTTGTTCGAGCGCGCTGCGGCCCAGATCGACGATGCGTACCCGCACCGTGCTGAGCGGTGGTGTGACGTAACGCGCGATGGGGATGTCGTCGAAGCCGGCCAGCGCGATCTCGCGCGGCACGTCTACGCCGGCATCCTTGAATGCGTACAGGCAGCCCACGGCCATCATGTCGTTGGCGGCGAACACGGCACTCGGCCGCTGCTTGCGCGCTACCAATTGCTGTCCCGCGAGGTAGCCGGACTCCTCGTTGAAATCGCCGGCCACCACATCCAGCGGTGCGTGAGGCGCATATTTGGCCATGGCCGCGCGATAGCCGAGTTCGCGCTGCTGCGCGTCGAAGTTGCCGGCGGGGCCTGCAATGAAGGTCACGTCGGCGCGCCCGGCCTCCAGCAGATGACGCACCATGGCGTACGCGCCGCCGTAGTTGTCGATGTTGAGTACCGCGTACGACGCGCTCTTTACTCCGCTGTTGAGCAGCACGGCCGGCACGCTGGCGGGGAGGTTGGCGTGCAGGAACGCGGTGTCGAGATGCGCGGACATGATCAGCAACCCGTCGACCCGACCCTGCATCGAACGCAGCGCAGCGGCAGCATCCTCGGCGCCATCGTGCGAACTGGAAACCAGCAGATGCAGGCCACGTGCCCGGGCGGCCAGGTCGATGCCGCGGATCAGCTCGGAAAAGAACTCGCCATACAGGTCCGGCAGCAGCGCGCCCACGGTATTCGTGCGGCGGGTAATCAGCATGCGGGCCGCGGCGTGCGGCATGTAGCGGAGACGTGCCGCGGCCTCGCGGATGCGCTCGCTGGTCTCGGCAGTCACCCCGCGGCCACCATTCAGTGCACGCGATACCGAGGCCACCGAAACGCGGGCCTCACGTGCCACATCTTTGATGGTTGCTGTCGCCACGCGAGCTTGCCCCGGATCGCCGAAAACCCAGCAGTGGCGGCAACGTAAACGTTTTCATGGCGACATGTAAAGTGCCTGTAAAAAGAAAATTCTGCTGCGCTGCGAGGTGTTTTTTGTCGCTCTACAAGGCCGCGATGGGACAAACCCATGGCGCACCGATTGCGGACGATGTGCTGCCTCCGGAACAGGCGTTGTGGCAGTGCAGCAACCGTCGTCCAGGTGAGATGGAAATGTGCCTTGCATCGACCGGTTGAGGTCGTCGCCGAAAGAGGAGACAGCCAAGATCGCCGGCAGCGATTGACCGTGGTAGCTGCGTGGTAGCCACCCGCAGCCTGTTCAACCTTGGCCGGAATCCGCACGCCGCTTCGGACGGACAGATGGCATGACCTCAGGCGGCCATTTGTGACCTGACGTTGTCCCTCAAGACCGTCGATGGAAACCCGCTTCGCGGGCGGCCCCGCGGTGGTTACCCGGGCTGCAGCCTCCAAGACGACAGCCGGAACCCTCTCAGGTACGACGCGCGTCTCAATTAGGTGTCACCGGACCGACTTTTACGCGCCTTACCCTCTGCGGCGCCTCTGATGGCAGGACTTATGCTTTTGATTTCATGCTTCTTCAAGAACGGATCAGGCATGCGACAGGCGTCTCACTTCGGCGCTCTTCAGCCTCTTGTTAAAAATTCCGGCATGTCGTTAAATCAAGGTTAATCTTCGCGCACTCAAGCAACTGTATCCTCAAGTTCCCACAACATTGAACGATATAGGGACAAGTCCCTGTTTTGAATACCATGATGACTCTGCTGACCTTACTGCTCGTACTACCTGCCGCGCTGATCGCCAGCGCAGTGAAGGTTGTGCCGGCCGGTCAGGTCTACAGCTTGTATCGTCGCGGCAAGCCGGTGCGGCTGTTGTCGTCGGGCACGCATCTGGTACTCCCGCTGCTGGATCGGGTGGCGCACAAGATCAATCTGGCCGGGCAGACGCTGCGGTTCGAGGAGCCGCTGGCCGACGCCCACGACGTCCGTGGCACGGTGTACTGGCAGGTGCTGGAGCCGGAACGCGCCGACGCCGTGTTCGAACAGGTCGATCAACTGATCCGCCGCGGTGCGCAGGAAGCCTTGCGAGCCGAGCCGGCGGTCGATGACGCCCATCGTCGTGACTTGGGCGCCCGCGTGAAGCAGTCGTTGAACAGCGCGCTGCGCGAACGCGGCATGATGGTGACCCGGGTCGAGCTCGACGTGGCCTGAGTCTGGAAATTGCGTCAGGGCGACCAAGAGCGCCCACGCCACAGGGGATTTGTGAACCTCGCAACCCGCTTCGGCGGGTTTTTCTTTCGTCGGCTTGCATCTGCCGCTGGCATCGTCGCCGTCCGGCCGGGATACTGCCGCCCCGGATTACAGGAAAGCATCATGGCTGCGCGCGACGCCTTGCAGGTACGACTCGAACAAGGCATTGCCGCACTGGGGCTGAGTCTGCCGACCGACGCGGTGCCACGCCTGCTCGACTATCAAGCCCTGCTGGAGCGCTGGAACGCGGCCTACAACCTTACCGCCGTGCGCGATCCGGCGGAGATGATCACTCGTCACCTGCTCGATTCGCTGGCGATCCTGCCGTACGTGCAAGGTCGCACCCTGGCCGACCTTGGCACCGGTCCGGGCCTGCCCGGCATCGTGCTGGCGATCGCCGCGCCGGGGCGCGAGATCCTGCTGGTCGATTCCAACGGCAAGAAGGTGCGCTTTCTGCGCGAGGCGATCCGTGCGCTCAAGCTCGAAGGTGTGCAGGCACTGCAGTCACGCGTGGAAGAGGTCGAAGGCCAGTACGACTGCATCACCGCGCGCGCGTTTGCCAGCCTGGCCGACATGCTGGGCTGGGGCGGCCACCTGCTGGCGCCGGAAGGGCTCTGGCTGGCGATGAAGGGCAAACGGCCGGATGACGAGTTGCCGGGCGTGCCGGCAGGCTTCGAAGTGCGCGGCGTGCATGAGCTGGCTGTCCCGGGTTTGCCGGCCGAGCGTCATCTGCTTGTGCTCGGCCACGTCTGAACGAGGGTTGTTCGGAGAGATTATTCGTCCAGCACGCTGCCGTTGCTCTCGATCACCTGCGCATACAGCTTGGCGGTGGCCTTGGGCGTGCGCTGCTGGGTAGCGAAGTCGACATGGTACAGGCCGAAGCGCTTGGAGAAACCCAGCGACCACTCCAGGTTGTCCATCAGTGACCAGGCGTAATAACCCTTCAGATTGACGCCGGCCTCGATCGCCTTGTGCACGGCCTTGAGGTGCTTGCGCAGGTAGTTCGTACGCAGCGGATCGTCAAGCACACCGTTCTCGGCGACCGGCGGATCGTAGAACGCGGAGCCATTTTCGGTGATGTATAGCGGGATGTCTCCGTAGCGGTCCCTGAATCCGGTCAGCGTATCGGTGAGGCCTTGCTCGAACACCTCCCAGCCGGTTTCGGTGTAGGTCTGGTTCGGCTGGCGCACCGGCACCGCCTTGAGTGGGTAAGCCTGTGGGTCGTGCTTCACCACGGCGCGGGTGTAATAGTTGATGCCGACGAAGTCGACCTTCTGGTGGGTCAGCTTGAAATCGTCGGCGGGGAAGTCCGGCCACGCGTCGCCGAAGATTTCCTTCAGCTCGGGCGGATAGCTGCCGAGCAGCGCCGGATCGGCGAACTGCTGGTTCATGTAGGCGTGCGCGCGGCGGGTTGCCGCCAGATCTTCGGCGCTGTCCGAATGCGGATACTTCGGCTCGATGTTGAACACCACGCCGATCTCATGCTTGCCATGCGCGCGATACGCCTGGATACCAGCTCCGCTGGCGCGCATCAGGTTGTGCGCGGCGATCGGTGCCTCGTATTTGTTGCGGTGGCCCGGCGCCAGCGCACCATGCAGATAGCCGCCATCGGTGACCACCCACGGCTCGTTGAGCGTGGCCCAGCGCGGAACGCGGTCGTCCAGCGCCTTGAACATCACCTCGGCGTAGTCGGCGAACCAATGCGCGCTGTCGCGATTGAGCCAACCGCCGCGGTCGTCCAGCGCCGCCGGCAGATCCCAGTGGAACAGCGTGACGTTCGGCGCGATGCCGTTTTCCAGCAATTCATCGACCAGCCGCGAATAGAAATCCAGCCCCTTCGCGTTGACTCTGCCGGTGCCCTCGGGCAGCACGCGCGCCCAGTTGATGCTGAAACGGTAGCCCTGCAGGCCCAGCGCCTTCATCAACTGCACGTCGTCCTTGTAGCGACGGTAGTGGTCGCAGGCGACGTCGCCGGTGTCCCCATTGCTCATCATTCCCGGCGTATGCGCGAAGCGCTGCCAGATGCTTGGGCCGGCGCCGTCGGCCAATGGCGAGCCTTCGATCTGATAGGCGGATGTGGCGGCACCCCAGTGGAAGCCGTCGGGAAAGCGGAAACTGGGGCGTGTCATGAGGTACCTATGACCAAGTGCTTGATGTAAACGATTACATGGGCAGAATAGCCGAATGCCCCACCGAAGTGTGCAGACTTGCGCACGCGCTGGCGGGACGGCCATCGTGGCCACACGCACCGGAGATGTCGATGGCCGCCGTACAACTGGACCAACTGCGCAAGGTCTACCCCAATGGCAACGTCGGCGTGGCCGGCGCCAGTTTCGAGATCGCCGACGGCGAACTGCTGGTGCTGGTGGGACCGTCCGGCTGCGGCAAGACCACCTTGCTGCGGATGATCGCCGGGCTGGAAACGATCAGCGCCGGCACGCTCAGCATCGGCGGCCGCGTGGTCAACGAAGTCGCACCGAAGGATCGCGACATCGCCATGGTGTTCCAGAACTACGCGCTGTATCCGCACATGACCGTAGCCGAGAACCTTGGCTTCGGCCTGCGGCTGCGCGGGCACAAGCAGGCCGACATCGACCAGCGGGTCGCCGCGGCCGCCAGGACGCTGGAACTGGAAGCCCGGCTCACCTCTCGCCCGGCCGCGCTGTCCGGCGGACAGCGTCAGCGTGTAGCGTTGGGCCGGGCGCTGGTGCGCGACCCGAAGGTGTTCCTGCTGGACGAGCCGCTGTCCAATCTCGATGCCAAGCTGCGGCTGTCGATGCGGGTGGAAATCGCGCGGCTGCACCGGCAGCTCAAGGCCACCATGATCTACGTCACCCACGACCAGATCGAGGCGATGACCCTGGGCCAGCGCATCGTGGTACTGGACGGCGGGGTGATCCAGCAGATCGACACGCCGATGAATCTGTACGAGAAACCGGCCAACCTGTTCGTGGCCGGGTTCGTCGGCAGTCCGGCGATGAACCAGCTGCACGGCACGCTGCGCCACGACCATGGCTGGACGCTCGCCACCGCCCACGGGGATATCGCGCTGGGCGATCCGCCGCAGGCGACGGCATGGCAGCCGTGGCGCGATCGCGAGGTGGTGCTGGGGATTCGTCCGGAAGACCTGCAGCCGCGAGACGCCGGCGATGCCGCGCTCAGCGCCCAGCTGGAAGTGCTGGAGCCAGTCGGCAACGAGGTTTTTCTCAACCTGCGCTACGGCGCGCAGGCACTGGTCTCACGGGTGTCGCCACGTGGCCTCCCCGAACCGGGCAGCACGGTACCGCTGGGGCTGGCGGCGCCGCGGCTGCACCTCTTCGATGCCGCCAGCGGCGCGCGGATCGGCCCGTGAGGGCGGGCAGCACTCGGCTGGACGAGGCATTACACTAACCCTCTCCCGCGTACGGTAGCTATCCATCCATGGCCCGCATCATCGCTGTCGCCAACCAGAAAGGCGGCGTCGGCAAGACCACCACTGCCGTCAATCTCGCCGCTGCGCTGGCCGCCGCGAAGCGCAAGGTATTGCTGGTCGACCTGGATCCGCAGGGCAACGCCACGATGGCCTCGGGCATCAACAAGCGCGATGCCAAGCCGGGTGGCTGCGAAGTGCTGCTGGAGGAAGTGGAGATCGCCGCGGCGATCGTGCCGACCGACGCGCATTACGACTTGCTGCCGGGCAACGGCGACCTCACCGCCGCCGAGCTGAAGCTGATGGATGCGCTGGCGCGCGAGCACCGGCTGAAGGAATTGCTGGCGAAGATCTCTCCGGACTATCACACCATCCTGATCGACTGCCCGCCCTCGCTGAACCTGCTCACCCTGAATGCGCTGACCGCCGCCGATGGCGTGCTGATCCCGGTGCAATGCGAGTACTTCGCGCTGGAAGGCCTGTCCAGCCTGCTCGACACGGTCAAGGCGGTGCGCCACCGGCTGAATCCGAAGCTGGAGATCGAGGGCTTGCTGCGCACCATGTACGACGTGCGCAACAACCTCGGCAACGAGGTTTCCGCCCAGCTCACCCAGCATTTCGGCGACAAGGTGCTGCGCTCGATCATCCCGCGCAACGTGCGCCTGGCCGAAGCGCCCAGCCATGGCCAGCCGATCCATCTGTACGACCGCAGTTCGCGCGGCGCGATTGCCTACATCGGCCTGGCCGGCGAGATCATCCGGCGCGAGCGTGTGCAGACACGCACCGATCACGTGGATCCGGTCGAAGACATTGACCCGCCGGCGGCAGCTCCCGCGCACGGCGACAGCGGCCCGACGCTCAAGGCGCCGGCCGCCAATCACCAGGAATAAGCATGGCAGCTGCGAAAAAACGTGGATTGGGACGCGGGCTCGATGCTCTGCTTGGTGGCGACGGTGATGCTTCGCCGTCGGTGATCGCGCAGGAAGGCGAGCTGCGCATGCTGCCGATCCAGCAGATCCAGCCGGGCAAGTACCAGCCGCGCCGGCACTGGAACGATGAGGCGCTGGACGAGCTGGCCGCGTCGATCAAGGCGCAGGGCCTGATCCAGCCGGTGGTGGTGCGCGAGATCGGCAAGCACAGCTACGAGCTGATCGCCGGCGAGCGCCGCTGGCGCGCCGCGCAGCGCGCCCAACTGGCCGAGATGCCGGCGCTGGTGAAGAACGTGCCGGAAGCCGCGGTACCGGCGATGGCGCTGATCGAGAACATCCAGCGTCAGGACCTCACTCCGCTGGAAGAAGCCGATGCGCTGAAGCGCCTGATCGACGACTTCGACCTCACCCACCAGCAGGCCGCCGACGCGGTCGGCCGCTCGCGCGCCGCCGTGTCCAACCTGCTGCGTCTCACCGAACTGCCCGCTTCGATCAAGAAACTGCTCGACGAAGGCAAGCTGGAGATGGGCCATGCCCGCTGCCTGCTGACCCTGCCCGAGCGCGACGCCGAGAGCCTGGCGCTGGAAGCGGCGCGCCACGGCTGGAGCGTGCGTGAACTGGAAGAAGCTGCGCGCCGTGCACAGCAGGCGCCGAAGGGCAAGGCGAAGCACGCGCCGTCGCGTGACGCCAATATCGCCGATCTGGAGCGCCAGCTCAGCGAACGTTTCGCCACCCGGGTCGAACTGGCCCAGGGCCGCGGAGGTCGCGGCAAGTTGGTGATCCACTACCACAGCAATGACGAACTGGACGGGATTCTCGGCAAGATCCGGTAGAAATGAGTGGAGAGGCGTGAGAAACGAGAGAGAGCGGGCGCCGTGTCTGGTTGCCTTCTCTCGTTTCTCACTCCTCTCCACTCACTCCTCGCTCCACGACACGCCACACGCTTCACGTTCACGTAATAAATAGTCAGGGCCTCCCCCATGCCGCAACTCTCCGTCGTCGTTCCCGTCTTCAACGAGCGCGACAACATTCCGCCGCTGCTTGCCGAAATCGCCGCTGCGCTGCGCGGCAAGATCGATTACGAAGTCATCTACATCGATGACGATTCCAGCGACGACAGCCGCGCCGTGCTGGCCGCGCAGAAGCTCAGCCATCCGGAGTTGCGCGTGCTGCACCATGTCACCCGCAGCGGACAGAGCACCGCAGTGTGGAACGGCGTGCGCGAAGCCAAGTCGCCGTGGATCGCCACGCTAGACGGCGATGGCCAGAACGATCCAGCCGATATCCCGAAGCTGCTTGCCGCGCGTGCCACCGCAGCGCCCGAGACGCGGCTGTTCGCCGGCTGGCGCACCACTCGCCGCGACAGTTTCAACAAGCGGATTTCCTCGAAGATCGCCAACGCAGTGCGTTCGCGCATGCTGAGGGACGCCACGCCCGACACCGGTTGCGGCCTGAAGCTGTTCGAGCGCGACGTGTTCCTTCGGCTGCCCTACTTCGACCACATGCACCGCTACCTGCCGGCGCTGGTCAAACGCGCCGGCTTCCAGAGCCAGAGCGTTCCGGTAGGTCACCGCCCGCGCACGGCCGGCGTGTCCAAATACGGCATGCTGGACCGGCTATGGGTAGGGCTGGCCGATCTGCGCGGCGTGGCGTGGCTGATGCGCCGCGGCAAGGTGACCAGGGTCGAGGAACTCTGATCCAGATCACGCCGGGCCGATGCGGTCGTCGTATGCTGGGGATCTGCCTTGCGTGACATCGCCCATGAGCATTGCCGTCAAGCGTGTCTACGAGCCGGCCGCGAAAGCCGATGGCTATCGCGTGCTGATCGACCGGTTGTGGCCCCGCGGACTGAAGAAGGAGGCCGTGCCGCTGGATCTGTGGGCGAAGGAACTGGCGCCGTCCAAGAGCTTGCGCCAATGGTTCGGCCACGATCCGGTGCGTTGGGACGGCTTCCGGCACCGCTACGCCAGCGAGCTGGATGACGCCGCCGAGCATTGGCGTCCACTGGCCGAGCGGGCGGCGCGACATCCGGTCACCTTGCTCTACGGTGCACGCGACGAGGAGCACAACAATGCCGTCGCGTTGAAGGCGTACCTGGAAAACTGGCTGCACATGCACGGCCCGCGCTGAGAGCGCGGGCGATCAGGACGGGCGCAGCGGCGTCGCGGCCTTCGACCAGCCGGCCAACGCTTCGCGGGCTTCCTCGCGACCGCGTTCGATCAGTTCGCGGGCGCGATAGAACTCGTAGGCAGTCGACATGTTGCGTGGCAGCTGGATCAGCAGATCCGGCTCGTAGGCTGCCAGCCGCATGCGCGAAAGGTTGGCCTGCATCAAATCCATGGACTGGTTGAGCAGCTCCAGCGCACCCGGTTCGCGCGGTTTGTTTTCGCTGTGCGGCAGTATCCGGCCGAAGAATTCGCCGACCTGGCGACGAAAGCCGCCATCCTCGGCCTGGTCGGGCTCATCGGCCACGGCGGGCGCCGTCCGCGCCGGGCCGTCCATGCTGACGGCAAACAGATAATCGGCCGTATCGCGAATCAAAGGCGTCACCGGCAACGGGTTCAGCAGCGCGCCATCGACCAACCTGCGGCCGTCGAGACGGTGCGGCCGGAATACCGTGGGGATCGCGATCGAAGCGCGGATCGCGTCGAACAGCGAACCGCGGGTCAGCCATACCTCGCGGTCGCGATCGAGATCGGTGGCGACCGCGGTGAAGGCGAGGGGCAACTCTTCGATGCAGACATCACCGATCAGGTCGCGCAACGTGCCGATGATCCGCTCGCCCTTGATCAGGCCGCCGCCGGAAAACGTCCAGTCGAGCAGCCTGAACACATCGAGTTTGGCCAGTGTGCAGACCCAGTCGCGATACACGTCCAGCTTGCCCATGGCGTATACGCCACCGATCAGCGCACCCATCGAGGTGCCGGCGATAGCGGTGATCTCGAACCCCTGCGCCACGATTTCCTCGATCGCACCGATATGCGCCAGCCCTTTCGCGCCGCCGGCGCCGAGCGCCAGGGCTACGGTCGGCTTGCGCGCGCCGGCGGACGGCTCAGGCACGATCGGCGGGGCGGAATCGTGGACCTTCATGGCTGACCTTCAATCACGGATAGCATGCGTTGTCGTGATCATGCTGCTCCTGCTTCGACATACCCTGGCGCAGAGGCTTGGATCAAGACGAGCCAAGTTTGCGCTGGCTGGTTAGGATGAAGCTAAGCCGCCGTAGCAACAAGTCCCTGGAATCATGCATGCCTTTCATTGACCGAACCCTGTTCCGATCGCGCTCCCGCCTCGCGTCGACGGGAGCCATCGCATGAGCTGGCAGGCATGGGCGACGATGGCGGTGATCGTGGTGGCGATGGGCTTGTTCGCAAGCGAGAAGCTGCGTATCGACCTGGTGGCGCTGCTTGTGCTGGCGGCGCTGGTGATCCTGGGCATCGTCAGCCCGGTCGAGGCGCTGAGCGGATTCAGCAATGAAGCCACGGTGACGGTGGCGGCAATGTTCGCGCTGAGCCTGGGCATCGAACGCTCCGGCGCGCTGGAGCCTTTGACCCGGCTGCTGATGCGGATCAGGCGACCGTGGCTGCTGACCTTGGCGCTGATGCTGGTGATCGCCCCGCTGGGCGCCTTCATCAAGAACATCGCGCTGGTCGCCACTTTCCTGCCGCTGGCCTTGCGCGTGTGTCAGCGCACACGCACCTCCCCGGCGCGCGTGCTGATGCCGATGGCCTACGCTGCACAGATGGGCGGCGTGTGCACGCTGATCGGCACGTCCTCGAATCTGCTGGCGGACAGTCTCGCGCAACAGCACGGCATGGCTGCCTTCGGTGTCTTCGAATTCACCCGCATGGGCGTGGTGCTGGCAGTGGTCGGCATCGCCTATCTGATCTTGGTCGGTCGCTGGCTGCTGCCGAAGCAAGTGGCTGCCGAGATACCCGAGCAGGAAGACATCGGCAAATACGTGACCGAACTCGAAGTGACCTCGCACTCATCGCTGCTCGGCGGCAGCATCGCCGATGCCAGGCTTGGCGAGCGGTTTGGCGTCTATCCGCTGGAGCTGCTGCGCGGAGAAAAGCGCATGTGGTCGCCCCGCAGCCAGCAGATCGCGGCCGGCGACGTGCTGCTGGTGCGTGGCGACTGGGAGAAGATCGAAGATTTCCGGCGCCGTGCCGGACTGCGCAATGCGCCGGACAGCCGCTATGCGCAGGATATCGATCATTTGCGCGTGATGGTCGAGCTGATGGTTGCTCCGGCCAGTCCGATGGAAGGTCGCCGGCTGGAAGAAACCGGGCTGCGCTGGCGCTACGACGCGGTGGCGCTGGCCATCCACCGCCGCGGCCAGCTGCTGCGCGACAAACTCAGCGACGTCAACCTCGCGGTGGGCGACGTGCTTCTGGTACTGGTGTCCGAGGATGCGATGTCCAGCCTGCGCAACGACGAGGCGTTCATCGTGCTGAGCGAGCGCGAGGAAGCCCATCGCACGCCGCACAAGGCCTGGTATGCCGTGGCGATCATGTCGGCCGTGGTGATCAGTTCCGCCCTGCACTGGCTGACGATCCCGATCGCGGCGATCTGCGGCGCCGCCACGATGGCATTGACCGGCTGTTTTGGACGTAAAGATGTCTACGAAGGCATCGACTGGAAGATCATCGTATTGCTCGGCGCGATCCTGCCGCTTGGTATCGCCATCGAGAACAGCGGGCTGTCGCGCACGCTGGTGCAGATGGGATTCGGCGTGGTCGGCGAACACGGCCCGCTGGCCGGGCTGCTGATGGTGTATCTGCTGACCGCGCTGCTCACCGAGCTGATGGGACACAATCCGACGGTGGTGCTGATGGTAGGTATCGCCGCCTCGGTCGCGCATGCGATGAACGTGGATCCGCGGCCGTTCGTGGTGGCCGTGGCGTTCGCCGCCGCCACCTCGTTCGCCACGCCGGTGGGCTATCCCACCAACACGATGGTCTATTACGCCGGCGGTTACCGCTTCACCGATTTCATGAAGGTGGGCATCCCGCTGATCCTGATCTTCTGCGCGCTGTCGATGTGGCTGATTCCGCAGTTCTGGCCGTTCCATCCGCCTCAATAAGACAACGCGCTCTTCGCGTTTGCTCCCTCTCCCCCCGGGAGAGGGTTGGGGAGAGGGTTCACGGATCCAGCGCTGCTTATGCGAAGCAGGCTCAGATGAAATTTCTGCGCGAGCACTCGCCCCTCACCTCAATCCTCTCCCCAAAGGGGGAGAGAAGGCGAACGCGTCGTCCTGCTGTCAGGCGTAGCCTGACAGGGCCAGTTGCAGCAGGATTTTCATTTCCTCGCGCAGCGGCAGCGGCGCCACCACTTCCGCATCCGGACCGTACTTGAGCACGTCCATCAGCAGTTCCTTCGAGTTGGAGTAGGGCACTTTCAGTTCGTAGCGGCCGTCAGTCAGCCACTCGCCCTTCTGCTGCGAGTGCCAGTGTTCGTCGGCAACCCAGCGCGCGGCGTGCGGCGAGAAGCGGATGGTCGCCCACGCTTTCGGCTTGCCCGCGAAGATGCCGTAGCTGGAGGCGAGCAGCTCGTTGAGATCGGTCTCGGCCACATCGGTGGCGACCGCGTCCAGCGACTGCGCCTCGACGATGCGATCGACCGCAAAACTGCGCAATGCCTCGCGGTCGTGATCCCATACGTCCAGATACCAGTTGTCGCGGTAATGGGTCAGCCGTTGCGGCGACACGGTGCGGCGGCTGTCGGCATTGGTAGTGCGTGCGCGATAGCGGAAGCGCAGCTGCCTGCGCTCCAGCACCGCGCCGGCAACGATGCGGAAAACCTGCTGGTCCAGCTTGCGCTCGCCCCACGGAATCACCCGGATGCGTTCGATAGGCAGCGCCTTGCCGCTGCCTTGATCGGACAGCAAGCCTTCGATGCGCGCCTTGAACGGTGCCAGCGCTCCGGCCAGCACGCCGGGACCGGAGCGGCTGATCAGTTCGTTCAACGCCAGCAATGCGGCCAGTTCGTCCGAAGTCAGCCACAACCCCGGCAGTTCGAACTTCTCGCCTTCGCCTACTTCGTAGCGGAACGCGGCCTGGTCGATACCTGCGCTTTCGATCGGCGCACCCAGCGCATCGCGCAGGAAGGCCACGTCGCGGTACAGCGTGGCGCGCGAACACTCCAGTTCGCTGAGCAGACGCGACAGCGGGATCGGGTAATGCGCCGACTTCAGCAGGCGATGCAGGGTCAGTATGCGTTCGTAGCGGTCCATGGCACTTCATCGAGGCATGCGTGGGTGCAGCGTTGTAGCATGGGTGTGTGCTGCAGTACTCGCAAGCCCATCATCCATCCGGATAGCGGCACGATCTTCAATCCTGATTCCACCGCTTTCAACCGGTTGATCCATGCAGCCTGTCCGCGAACTGCCGAATACGGTCAAGCCGGCTAATGGTCTGACCCATGGTCTGGATAGGCACAGGACGTATTGGCGCGCCGAGTCGGTGGCGCCGTTATGGCGGATATTGGCGGCCAGCGGCTACGGCTTGTGGGCCTGGCTGGGGCTGGCCTTGATGCTTGGGCTGTACCCGGCCGGCCGCAACGGCAGCTTGTTGCCGCTTTGCGTGGGCACCGTGCTGGTAGGTATCGGTTTGCTGGTGGCCTGCCTGCCATGGCGCGGGGCATCGGGTTGGTACGGCTGGCATCCGCGACGGGACAGCCGCCCGAACCGTGCGGCGATGCTGGCGCTGGTGACGTTCCTGCCGATGCTGGCCGTGGCCGGGCTGGTGCGCGGTGACAACATCTTCTGGGCGACCCGACTGGCCGGTGCGATGCTGGCGTTGTGCAGCGTGGCCAGCCTGGCCTATACCGGGTATCGCTTTCGCCGACAGTTGTCGCCGACCTTGCAACGCGCAGCGGCGGCATTGCCGCTCAGCCGGCTGGTCTTCGCCGGCTATGCCGGTGGATTGTGGCTCTGGCTCTGCACCCTGGCCCAAGGTGATCTGGTAGCTCCTCGAAGCCTGTATCCGTGGGTCTTGCTGCTGCTGACGCTGGCCTTGTTGCTGGGCCTGCTGGAGGGCCAGGGTTGGCATTCGTTGAGCAGGCTGGGAGCACAGGAGAGCGCGGCCGAGCAGGAGCTGCAGCCGGCGCGCTTTGTGGCGGCGCTGTTTATCTACGTACTTCCATGTATCGCCTTGTTGCACGCCAGGCAAGATGGAGTGGATCTGATCGCGGCGGCGCTGGCCGTACCCAGCTGCCTGCTGGGTAAATGGCTGGAGCGCCATTTGTATGAATCTCTGCTGCGTGGCTCCACAGACTGACGGCCTGACCGGCTTCGTTCATTGCGAGTTCAAGCCGTGCCGTTAAGGTAACGGATCACTATTAATTAACAAACGGGCTGTTCACCCATGAAAAAGACCTTGATCGCCGGCCTGTTGCTGGCTGCCTTCGCGAGCTTCGCCGCGCAGGCCCAGGATGCCCCCAGCGACCCCGCCAACAATGGTGGCTGGAGCGGTTCAGGCGAGTTCGGCTTTGCCTCGGCCACCGGCAACACGCGTTCGCAAAACGTCAATGCCAAGCTCGGCCTGAACCAGGAAAACGAGCAGTGGAAGAACAACTTCTACGTCGACGCGCTGCGCTCCAAAAGCCAGCAGAAGGTGGTCGATGCGGCCGGCAATACGGTCGAGCAGTTCAACACGACCGCGAACCGCTATGACGGCGGTGCCTCGGTCGGCTACAAGCTCGATCCGCGCAGCTACATCGTTGGCGCCACCCGTTACGAGCACGACGACTTCGGCGCCAATCTGTGGCAAGGCGTCGTCTCGCTCGGTTACGGCTACATCGCCCTGAAGGACGAGCGCAACGAGCTGTCGTTCGAAATCGGCCCGGGTTACAAGCGTTACCGCCCCGCCGACGTCAATGTACTAGTCAACGGCGTGATGGTGCCGCAGCGGCAGACGACGCAGGGCGAAGTCGTGGCCCGCGGCCTGATCAACTACAAGTACAAGCTCACCAGCAACACCGCGTTCGAGAACACGTTCCTGATGGAAGCGGGTTCGAAGAACACGTATCTGCAGAACGACGCCGGCGTGGCGGTCAGCATGACCAAGAAGATGGCGTTGAAAGTCGGCTTCCAGGTACGTCACAACAGCGACGTGCTCGCGGGCGTCAAGAAGACGGACACGCTGACCACGACCAATCTGGTCTACAGCTTCTAAACAGCGATCCGCGAGATGTGTCGGCAACGGCCCTTCCGCGCGAGCGGGAGGGCCGTTTGCGTTGCACGCGATTCAAAGCCCGAGCAGCTCGCCCGCACCCTGGACGAGCAAGGCCGCCGCGACCCGGCGGCCCAATGCCAGCGCCTGATCGCCAGGCTCGCTGCCGTCGGCATGCAGCAATCGACCACTGGCCGCATCACCCACCATGCCGCGCAGATGCAGGCCGTGTTCGCCCAGTACGCACCAGGCGCCGACCGGCACCGTGCAGCTGCCGCCGAGCGCCTGGTTCATCGAGCGTTCGGCGCTGACGGTCAGTCGCGTGTCGGCGTCGTCGAGCGCGGCGAGCAGGCTCAGAACGCCCAAGTTGTTGTCACACGCCTCGATCGCGATCGCCGCCTGGCCCGGTGCCGGCAGCCAGTCCGGCGCGGCCAGCCGCGAGCGGATGCGGGCGGCCAGGCCAAGCCGTTCCAGTCCGGCGCAGGCCAGCACGACCGCGTCGTAGTCGCCCGCATCGAGCTTGCCCAGCCGGGTGCCGACATTGCCGCGCAGGTCGAGCAGGACCAGATCCGGCCGCAGCGCGCGCAGCTGCGCCTGTCGCCGCAATGACGATGTGCCGACCCGCGCGCCCTGAGGCAGCGCCAGGAGATCCGCATGATCGTTGCTGACGAACGCATCGGCCGCGTCCGCCCGCGGCAGGATCGCCGGCAGCACGAAACCCGGCTCCAGCTGCGCCGGCACATCCTTCAGCGAATGCACTGCCAGATCGGCGCGGCCTTCCAGCATCGCCATCTCGAGTTCCTTCAGGAACAGGCCCTTGCCACCGATCGTCGCCAGCGGCTGGTCGAGAATTTCGTCGCCGCGCGTGCTCATCGGCACCAGGTCCACCGTCAGCCCCGGATGCGCCGCGCGCAGCAGCGTGGCCACATGCTCGGCCTGCCACAGCGCGAGCGCGCTCTTGCGGGTGGCGATACGCAGGGTGGAGGGATTCATCGGAACTCCGCGGCATTCGGCAAGGTCGCATTGTCGCGTAGTTTCCGTACCGCAGTGCAGCGGCGTATCGGCGCAGGGCGGGTGCGCCGCCTGCGGCGGACAGTTAGGATGGTTGGCATCTCACGGGAGTTCATCATGCAAAGCGGCAACCCGGCACTCAACAAGAACACTTTCCTCGACGCCGCCAGTGGCGCGGTCGTCGCGCACGGCGACGAGGCCATGACGATCAACGGCACCGTCAACAAGACCGGGTTTCTGCTGATTCTTGTCCTGGTCGGCGCGATGTTCAGCTGGAGCCAGTTCAGCGGTCCGGCCAGCATGCCGGGGATGCTCCCGCTGATGCTTGGTGGCGCGATCGGCGGCCTGATCCTGGCCTTGATCACTTCGTTCAAGAAGACCTGGGCACCGATCACCGCGCCGCTGTACGCGCTGGTGGAAGGCGTCTTCATCGGCGCGCTGTCGGCGATCTTCGAGATGCGCTATCCGGGCATCGTGATCCAGGCGGTGGGGCTTACCTTCGGGACCATGGCGGCGCTGCTGCTGGCCTATCGCAGCGGGCTGATCCGCGCCACCGAGAAGTTCAAGCTCGGAATCGTCGCGGCCACCGGCGGCATCATGCTGCTGTATCTGGCCAACATGGCGATGGGTTTCTTCGGCCACTCGATGGGCTTCATCAACGGCCACAGCGGCATCGGTATCGCGTTCAGCGCGGTGGTGGTGGTGATCGCGGCGCTGAACCTGATCCTCGATTTCGACATGATCGAATCCGGCGTCAATGCCGGCGCACCGAAATACATGGAGTGGTACAGCGCATTCGCGCTGGTGGTCACGCTGGTCTGGCTGTACCTGGAACTGCTGCGGCTGCTGTCGAAGCTGCAATCGCGCAACTGAGCGGCCGCGCCATCAGGCGGCGCATTGCACGGTCAATGCAAAAAGAAAGGCGCGGGTGACCGCGCCTTTCTTCTGTCGATCGCTCAGACTTGCGTCGTCGGATCCGGTCCCGCCAGGAGTGGATCGTCCGCCGGTTGGCGGCCGCCGTGATGGTCGGCGGCCAGCAGCATGTAGAACGCCGGCACGACGAACAAGGTGAACAAGGTGCCGATCGCCAGGCCGGTGGAAATCACCAGGCCCATGTTGAAGCGGCCCGCCGCGCCGGCGCCCGAGGCGATCACCAACGGCAGCACGCCCAGCACCATCGCCGCGGTGGTCATCAGGATCGGTCGCAGGCGCACCGCGGCGGCATGTTCGATCGCCTCGCGTTTGGACATGCCGGCGAGCTGCGACTGGTTGGCGAACTGCACGATCAGGATGCCGTGCTTGCTGATCAGGCCCATCAAGGTCACCAGACCGACCTCGGTATAGATGTTGAGGCTGGTGAACAGGTTGACGAAGATCAGCGCGCCGAACAGCGCCAGCGGCACCGATACCAGGATCACGATCGGATCGCGCAGGCTATTGAACTGCGCAGCCAGGGCCAGGAACACGATGATCACGGCGAACAGCAAAGTCGCGCCGAAGCCGCCGGCCTCCTGGGTGAACTGGCGCGACTGCCCGGAGTAATCCACCGTGTAGCCGGTCGACGCCACCTGCTTCACCAGGTCACGCAGGTAGGTCAGGGCCTCGCCCTGCGACAGCCCGCTGACGCCGGAGATCGTGGCCGAGTTCAATTGCTGGAAGCGGTTCAACGACTGCGGCACCACCTGCCGGGTGATCTTGGCCACGGTCGAGGCCGGGATCACCGAACCGTTCGGCACCCGGATGTAATAGTCCAGTACCTGGTTCGGATTGAGCCGATCGACCTGCAATACCTGCGGAATCACCTGGTAGGAACGGCCGGAGATCGAGAAATAGTTGACGTAGCCGCCGCCCAGCGCCGAGCCGAGTGCGGAACCCACATCCTGCTGAGTCAGCCCCAGCGTGGTGATCATGTCGCGGTCGAGGCTGACCGTGCTTTGCGGCTTGTCGACCTTGAGATCGGAGTCGACGAAGTAGAACTTGCCGCTGGCCTGCGCCTTCTGCAGCACTTCGGTGGCAACCGCGTTGAGGTTCTCGAATGGCTCGGTGGTGGTGATCACCACCTGGATCGGCAGGCCAGACGCGCCCGGCAGCGGCGGAAACTGGAAGGCCGCCACCCGGCCGCCGGCGATGCCGCTCCACTTCTCCTGCAAGACCTGCTGCAGTTCGTGCGCGCCGCGCTGACGCTGGTCCCACGGCTTGAACAGCACGCCGCCGATGCCCTGGTTGATGGTGGGCACGCCGGTCAGCTGGAACATCTGCTCGTATTCCGGCAGCTGCTTGGACAGCTCGAACATCTGCGTCGCGTAGACATTCATCTGCTGCGCCGTGGTGTTCGGCGCGCCCACGATCTGGCCGACCACGATGCCCTGGTCCTCTTCGGGGGCCAGTTCCGATTTCGAGGTCATGCCCAACGCAATGGTGGCCAGCAACAGCAGCCCGCTCATCACCAGAACCACCGACCAGGTCGACAAGGTGCCGTGCAGCAGGCGCTGATAGCCGTGGTGCACGCGATCGAACTGGCGGTCGATGAGCTGCACGAAGCGGTTGTTCTCCTGTTCGCTGCGGAAGAACTTCGCGCACATCACCGGCGACAAGGTCAGCGCGACCACCGCCGACACGGTCACCGCGCCGGCCAGGGTGAAGGCGAACTCGCTGAACAGCGCACCGGTCAGGCCCTTCTGGAAGCCGATCGGCACGTACACCGCGATCAGCACCACGGTCATCGCCAGGATCGGTCCGCCCAGTTCGCGCGCGGCCAGCAAGGCGGCCTGCAGTGGCGTCTTGCCCTCCTCCTTCATGTGCCGGTCGACGTTTTCCACCACGATGATGGCGTCGTCCACCACCAGGCCGATCGCCAGCACCAGCGCCAGCAAGGTCAGCAAATTGATCGAGTAACCCAGCGCCAGCATCACGAAGAAGGTGCCGATCAGCGACAGCGGCATGGCGATCACCGGGATGATCACGGCCCGCAGGCTGCCGAGGAACAGGAAGATCACCAGCGTGACGATCAGCAGTGCCTCGACCAGCGTCTTGACCACCTCGTTGATCGAGCTGTTCACGAACTCGGTGCCGTCGTAGACGATCTGCCCGGTCAGTCCGCTGGGCAACTGGCTCTGAATATCCGGGAACGCATCGCGCACGCGCTTGGCCACGTCCAGCACGTTCGCGTCGGGCGCGACCTTGATGCCGATGAACACCGAGCGCTTGCCGCTGAAGGCCACGTTGAAGTCGTAGCTTTCCGAACCCAGCGAGACGGTGGCCACATCCTGCAGGCGCACGATCGCACCGTTGACCTGCTTGATCGCCAGCTGCTTGAACTCATCGACGGAATGCAGATTGCTGTTGGCGGTCAGGTCGACCGTCACCGCCTGTCCTTTGCTGGAGCCGACCGCAGCCAGATAATTGTTCGACGCCAGCGATGCATTCACATCGCTGGCAGTGATGCCATGCGCCGCCATCTTGGCCGGGTCCAACCAGGCGCGCAGTGCGAACTGGCGTGCGCCGAGCAGCTCGGCGGTCTGCACGCCTTCGATCGAATCGAGCTTGGGCTTGACCACGCGGGCAAGGTAGTCGGTGATGTTGTTGGTGGGCAGCACATCGCTGTAGAAGCCCATGTACATCGCGTCGATCGTCTCGCCGACCTGTACCTTCAGCACCGGCTGCTGCGCCTGCGGCGGCAGCTGGTTCCGCACCGAATTCGCCTGGGTGGTGATCTCGGTCAGTGCGCGGTTGGCGTCGTAGTTGAGGCGCAGGGTCGCGGTGATGGTGGACACGCCCTGCACGCTGCTGGAGGACAGGTAATCGATGCCCTGCGCTTGTGAAATAGCCTGCTCCAGCGGCTGGGTGACGAAGCCGGCCATGGTTTGCGCGTCGGCACCGTAGTAAGCGGTGGTGACGGTGACCGTGGCGTTCTCGGTCTTGGGGTACTGGCGCACGGTCAGGCTGCCGACGGCGCGCACACCCAGCACCAGGATCAGCAGGCTGACGACCACCGCCAGCACCGGCTTGTTGATGAACAGGTCGGTGAATTTCATGGGTAAGCTCAGTGCTCCTGCGGCGCGGGATGGACGCTGTCGGCCGGCTGCACGCTGTTGTCGATCGCGATAGGCGCGTCGTTCTTCAGCTTGATCTGGCCGCTGGTCACCACCACGGTGCCGGCGTCGACGCCCTTGAGGATGGCTACCTGGTCGCCGCGGGTTTCGCCCACCGTGACAAAGGTCTGCTTCACCGTGGGCGGCAGCGGCTGGCCCTTGTCGTCTTTGCCCTTGGACGGCTGCACCACGTACACCGTGTCGCCATACGGGTTGTAGACGATCGCCGCCTGCGGCAACGTCAGCTGGCGCTGTTCGTTGCCGATATCGACGGTGACCTTGGCGAACATGCCCGGAGTGAGCGCCTTGTCATGGTTGGGCACGGTCGCTTCTACCTGCACATTGCGCGTGCCCAGATCGACCTTGGGGTTGACCGCGCTGAGCTTGCCGGTGAAATCGCGGCCGGCATACGCATCCAGCTTCAGGTTCACCGTCTGGCCCACCTGCATCCGGCCAAGCTCGCTCTGCGGCACATAGAAATCGACGAACAGCGGATCGAGCTGCTGCACGGTCACCACCGTGGTGCCGGCGCTGAGGTAGTCACCGGGGCTGGTGGTGATGATGCCGGCGCGGCCCGCAAACGGCGCGCGCAGCTGCTTCTTGATCACGACCACTTTCTGCTGTGCCACCGCGGCCTGCTTCGCCTTGAGATCGGCGGCAGCGGCGTCGTAATCAGCCTTGCTGATCGCCTGCGCCGCGAGTTGCTGGCGTGCCCGCTCGAAGGTGAGCTTGGACAACTGGGCCGCCGCCTCGAACTGTTGTAGCTGGGCCACGTCGTCGCCGTCGCGCAGCTGCACCAGCAGCTGGCCCTGCTTCACGTCCTGGCCGGATTTCAGGTTGACCCCGGTGACCAGGCCGGCCACGTCCATCGCCAGGTCGGCGCCGTTGGCCGCGCGCAGCGTGCCGACGGCACTCAGTGCGGGCTGCCACGGCTGTTCCTTGGCAGTGGTGGTGCTGACCGTGAACGGCGCCGGCTTCGGCATGCCGTGGATCATGCGCACCACCAGCAATACCTTGATGCCGACGATCACTGCGATCAGCAGCAGCACTCCGACGATCATCCAGATCATGCGCTTGGTGGTGCTGGGCTTCTTGTCGACGCGCGTGGGCATGCGCGAACTCCTTAGTTGGATGCGTTGGATGGTGCGGATGTGGATGCAGAGGGTGCGGACGTAGCGGGCGCGGGTGCGGCCATGTCGGCGCCGCTGCGCCAGCCGCCACCGAGTGCGGCATACAGCGCGGCGGTATCGGCCAGTCGTGCGCTGCGCGCCTTGATCAGTCCGATGCGCGCCTGCTGATAGCTGCGCTGGGCGTCGAGCAGGTTGAGATAGCCGGTCGCGCCGAGCTGGAATTGCCGACGGACCAGGTCAAGCTGCTGCGCCGCGGTACTCTCGGCGATGGCTTGCGCGGCCAGGCCTTGCGCGTCGTAATCCAGGGCTTGCAGCGCATCGGCGACGTTCTGGAACGCGTTCAGCACGGTCTGCTGCCAGTCCGCTACCGCCTTGTCCATGCCGGCCCGTGCGGCGCGTTTCTTGTGCAGCAGTTCGCCGCCATGGAACAGTGGCTGGGTCAGGCCGAGGCCCAGCGACCAGGCACCGGTGCCGGCGGAGAACAGATCGCCGGCCCGGAGCGCCTCCGACCCGGCGCTGCCGGACAGGGTGACCTGCGGCAGCATCGCGGCGGTGGCGACGCCAACCTGGGCCGAGGCGGCGTGCAGCTGCGCCGATGCCGCCCGGATGTCCGGGCGCTGCTCGACCAGACCGGATGGCAAGCTGACCGGGATGTCCGGTGGCAAGGTGACGGCATCCAGCGTCAACGGCTCTAGTTGCAGTTGCGCCGGCGTGGTGCCGAGATAGCTGGCCAGCTGATTGCGGGTCGCAGCGAGCTGCGCGCGCAGCGGCGGCAAGGTCGCCTCGGTGGCGGCCAGCTGTGAGCGTACCGCCAGCGTGTCGGCCAGCGACTTCGCGCCGATCTTCAGCTGTTTTTGTGCGATGCCCAGGCTCTCGCGCTGCATGTCGACGATCTGTTCGGTCGCGCGCACCTGCTCGCGCAGCGACGCCTCCTGCAGCGACGTGGTCACCACATTGGCGGTCAGCGCCAGATAGGTGGTGTCGAGTTGCGCCTGCTGAAAGTCCGCCTGCGCCAGCTGCGCCTCGATACCGCGGCGCACGCCACCGAACAGATCCAGGGTATAGCCGACGCTGACCGAGGCGTTGTACACCGTGTACGGGCCACCGCCGCCAGCCACGCGCGATTGGGCGGCCGATTGCTTCTGGCGGGTGACGCCGGCGCCCAGATCAGCCGACGGAAACAGGCCGCCGCGTGCCGCGTCGGCGTTCTCCCGGGCCTGGCGCAACGCCGCCTGAGCGGAGGCGATCGACGGGCTGTGCGTCAGTGCGGTGTTTACCCGGCGGGTCAACTCGGCATTGTTGAATGTCGTCCACCAGAGCGCAGGCACGTCGCGACCCTGCAGAAAGCGCTGCGCGTCGCCGTCGGCGGCTTTGGCGGCGGCGGTGGCGGCTGGCAACGGTTGCGCCGTGTAGCGATCCACCGGCGGTGCGTTCGGCCGGCGATAATCGGGGCCGACCGCGCAACCGGCGACGGAAAGACCGGCCAGCAACGCGAGGACGAGGGCGCTACGGGCAAGCAAGGCGGGCTTCGAGTCGGACAGGAGACTGGGCAAGGGAGTGACCTGGGGGGCAAGGGGGACGCCGTCGCCGACAATAACATACCGAATAGTTTACATATACATGACGATGGGCACAGGACGGCCAAATGCTGTCCGCAACACATTCTGCCGCCGTGGACGGGCCGCTTTCGGGCAGCAGAGGCTGCCCGCCCGGCCCGGAATTTGTCGCTACGCGGCCTTGTTCAGCAATGCACTGGCCCGCCGCACCACGTTGTCGACACTGAAGCCGTATTCGCGCAGCAGCACCTCGGCCGGGGCAGAGGCGCCGAAGCGGTCGATACCGAGCATGTCGCCTCGTTCGCCGATGTAGCGGCTCCAGCCCTGCGCCACGCCCAGTTCCACCGCCAGTCGCGCGGTCACCGGGGGCGGCAGCACCTCGTCGCGGTAGCTTTGCGGCTGTGCGTCGAACAGTTCCCAGCTAGGCATCGACACGCAGCGCACGGCGATGCCTTTGGCCTGCAGCTGGTCGGCGGCGGCAAGGATCAGGCCGACTTCGGAGCCGCTGGCGATCAGGATCAACGACGGCTTGCCGTCCTTCGCGTCGCTCAGCACATACGCACCCCGGCGCACGCCGTCGGCGCTGGCGTAGCGCGTGCGGTCGAGTGTGGGAACGTCTTGCCGGGTCAGCGCCAGCAGCACCGGATGCCTGGTCGACTCCACCGCCACCTTCCACGCCACGGCAGTTTCGTTCGCGTCGCCGGGGCGGATCACGGTGAGATTGGGGATGGCGCGCAGGCTGGCCAGCTGTTCCACGGGCTGGTGGGTGGGGCCGTCCTCGCCCAGCGCGATGCTGTCGTGGGTGAACACGTGCACTACGTGCACGCCCATCAGCGCGGCGAGACGGATCGCCGGGCGCATGTAGTCGGAGAAGATCAGGAAGGTCGAGCCGTACGGCAGGAAGCCGCCGTGCACGGCCAGCCCGTTGCTGATCGCGCCCATCGCGTGTTCGCGCACGCCGAAGTGCAGATTGCGTCCGGCGTAGTTCCAGCCGGCGCTGTCGGACCCTTGCGTATCCTGTCCCGGCGTAGCAACCGGATTGAAGTCGCCCAACCCTTTCAGGTTGGTGTGTGTCGACGAGTCGAGATCCGCCGAGCCGCCAAACAGCGCAGGCAGTTTCGGTGCGAGCGCATTCATCACTTTGCCGCTGGCGACCCGGGTGGCGATGCCCTTGGCGTCGGCGGGGAATACGGGAATGTCCGCGTCCCAGCCGGGCGGCAGCTCGCCGCGCAGGCGACCTTGCAGTTCTTGCGCAAGATCGGGGAACGCCTTGGCGTAGGCATCCAGACGTCCATTCCATTCCACCTCGGCCTTGGCACCCCGATCGAGCGCCTCGCGGAAATGCGCCAGCGCCGGTTCCGGCTCCAGGAAATCCGGCTCGAGCGGCCAGCCGAGATTCTGCTTGGTCTTCTTGGTGTCTTCGACACCGAGCGGTGAACCGTGCGCCTTGAAGCTGTCCTGCTCGGGCGAGCCGAAACCGATGTGCGTGCGCACCAGGATCAGGGACGGCCGCGTGGTGTCGGCGCGAGCCGCTTCCAGCGCGGCACTGATCGCGTCCACGTCGTTGCCGTCGGCCACGTGGATGATCTGCCAGCCATACGCTTCGAAGCGCCTGGCACGATCCTCGGAGAACGTGATGTCGGTGCCGGCGGCGAGCGTGACGTAGTTGTCGTCGTACAGGCAGACCAGCTTGCCCAATTTCAGATGACCGGCCAGCGACGCCGCTTCGCTGGCGACGCCTTCCATCAGGTCGCCATCGCTGACGATCGCCCAGGTGCGGTGATCGATCACGGGATGGCCATCGCGGTTGTAGCGCGCGGCAAGGTGCGCTTCGCCGATCGCCATGCCGACCGCGTTCGCCAGGCCCTGGCCCAGCGGCCCGGTGGTCACTTCGACACCGGGCGTATGGCCGTATTCGGGGTGTCCCGGCGCCTTGCTGCCCCACTGGCGGAACTGCTTGAGGTCGTCCAGCGACAGCGCGTAACCGGTGACGTGCAGCAAGCTGTACAGCAGCGCCGAGCCATGTCCGGCGGATAGCACGAAACGGTCGCGGTCGGGCCAGTGCGGATTCGCCGGGTGATGCTTCAGCTGCTTCGTCCAAAGCGTATACGCCATCGGCGCGGCGCCGAGCGGCAGGCCGGGGTGACCGCTGTTGGCCTTTTGCACCATGTCCACCGAGAGGAAGCGAAGCGTATTGATGCATTGCTGGTCGAGGTCGGTGGACATGGGTTTTCTCCGGTGGGGACTGGGATCATGTGTGTAGGAGCCCGCTAGCGGGCGATGCTTTTGCTTCAAATCTCCCCAACATCAAAACAAGAGCATCGCCCGCCAGCGGGCTCCTACGCGAGTGCGGCGTCGACGATGCTCTGGGCTTCCTTCAGCAGGCTCTGCAGGTGGTCTTCGCTCTTGAAGCTCTCCGCGTAGATCTTGTAGATCGCCTCGGTGCCGGATGGCCGTGCGGCGAACCAGCCGCTAGCGGCGACGACTTTGATACCGCCGATCGCTGCGCCGTTGCCCGGCGCCTTGTCCAGCACCTGTTCGATCTCCTCGCCGGCGAGCTGGTCGCTCTTCAACTGCTCGGGCGACAGTTTCGCGAGCCTGGCTTTCTGCGCCGGCGTGGCGGCGGCTTCGACACGGTCGGCGAACGGCTTGCCGAGCTCGTCGGTCAACTGCGCGAACAACTCGCCCGGGTCCTTGCCCTGGCGCGCGGTGATCTCTGCCGACAGCAACGCGGGCACCAGGCCGTCCTTGTCGGTAGCCCATACCGAGCCGTCGCGGCGCAGCAGCGACGCGCCGGCGCTTTCCTCGCAGCCGAAGCCCAGCGAGCCGTCGAACAAGCCTTCGGAAAACCACTTGAAGCCGACCGGCGCTTCGTAAAGCTGGCGCCCGAGCCGCTTCACCACGCGGTCGATCAGCGCCGTGGTGACCACGGTCTTGCCGACCGCGGCGTTCGTGCCCCACTGCGGCCGGTGCCGGTACAGGTAGTCGATCAGCACCGACAGGTAATGGTTCGGCTCCATCAAGCCGTTGCTGCGGGTGACTATGCCGTGGCGATCGTGGTCGGTGTCGCAGGCGAACGCGACGTCGTAGGTGTCCTTCAGGCCGATCAGCCGCTGCATCGCGTATTTCGACGAGGGATCCATGCGGATCTTGCCGTCCCAGTCCACGCTCATGAAGGCGAACTGCGGATCGACTACCGCGCTGACCACGGTGAGGTCGAGCTTGTAGCGCTCGGCGATCGGTGCCCAGTAATGCACGCCGGCGCCGCCCAGCGGGTCGACGCCCATATGCACGCCGGCACTGCGGATCGCGTCGAAGTCGATGATGTCGGCGAGGTCGGCGACATACGTGTTGAGGTAGTCGTGCTCGCGCGTGGTGGCGGCCTTGCGCGCCTGCGCGAACGGCATGCGCTTGACGTCCTTCAGGCCGGCTTCGAGCAAGGCGTTGGCGCGGTTCTGCACCCAGCCGGTGATATCGGTATCGGCCGGCCCGCCATTCGACGCGTTGTACTTGAAGCCGCCGTTGTCGGGCGGATTGTGCGACGGCGTGATCACGATGCCGTCGGCCAGGCCGGATGTTCGGCCTTTGTTGTAGACGAGGATCGCGTGCGAGATCGCCGGCGTCGGAGTGAATTCGCCGCCTGCGGAGATCATCGTCTGCACGCCGTTGGCAGCCAGCACCTCCAGTGCGCTCTCGAACGCAGGCTGCGACAGCGCATGCGTGTCGGCACCGATGAACAGCGGGCCGTCGATGCCCTTCGATTGGCGGTACTCGCAGATCGCCTGGCTGATCGCCAGGATGTGCCACTCGTTGAAGCTGCGCTCGAACGAGCTGCCGCGGTGACCGGAGGTGCCGAATGCCACGCGTTGGGCGGCGACCGACGGGTCAGGCTTCAGGTCCGCATACGCGGCCAGCAGCTTCGGGATGTCGACCAGGATCGAGCTCGGTGCCGGCTTGCCGGCGAGTGGATTGATGTGTTGACTCATTTCTTCCTATGGAAACCTTTCGTGGAAATTCCCGACCGCCGCGTGGGAGCGACTTCAGTCGCGATGCTTTTCGGCAATGCCAGAAGAGCATCGCCCACAAGTGCGCTCCTACAAAATCAGCCTCGCGGACCTGTCGGTGCCTTGCCGTCGCGCAGCTGTCGATAGCGGCGAATCAAGGCGTTGGTCGAACTGTCATGGGCGAGCTTGGGCTCGTCCGTTGCAGTCAGCTCGGCGATAGTGGCCTTGGCCAATTGCTTGCCCAGTTCCACGCCCCACTGGTCGAACGAATCGATGTCCCAGATCACGCCCTGCACGAACACGCTGTGCTCGTACAGCGCGATCAGCGCGCCGAGTGTATGCGGGGTCAGTTTTGCGGCGAGGATGGTCGTGCTTGGCCGGTTGCCCTCGAACGTGCGATGCGGCACCAGCGCCTCGGGCGTACCTTCGGCACGCACTTCGTCCGCGCTCTTGCCGAACGCCAGCGCTTCGCCCTGGGCGATCAGGTTCGCCATCAGCAAGTCATGTTGATCGCCACCGCCTTGTGCCGGCAGCGGATTCAACGTCTGGCCGAAGCCGATGAAATCGCACGGCACGATGCGCGTGCCCTGATGAATCAGCTGATAGAACGAGTGCTGGCCGTTGGTGCCCGGTTCGCCCCAGTAGACCGGGCCGGTGTCGTAGTCCACGACCTTGCCGTCGAGCGTGACGTGCTTGCCGTTGCTCTCCATCGTCAGCTGCTGCAGATACGCCGGGAAGCGTTTCAGGTATTGCTCGTACGGCAGCACCGCGACGGTGGCTGCATCGAGGAAGTTGTTGTTCCAGATCGCCAGCAGGCCCATCAGGACGGGCAGGTTCTTTTCCAGCGGCGTGCGCCGGAAGTGCTCGTCCATCGCATGGAAGCCGGCCAGCAGGTCGCGGAAACCGTCTGCCCCGATCGCCAGCATGGTCGACAAGCCGATCGACGAATCCATCGAGTAGCGCCCGCCGACCCAGTCCCAGAAGCCGAACATGTTGGCGGTGTCGATGCCGAACTTCGCCACGCCCTCGGCGTTGGTGGAGACGGCGACGAAATGTTTGGCGACGGCCCCGCTCTTTTCAGCGTCGGCGTCGCCCAGCGCCTTGACGCTCCACGCCCGCGCGGCATGCGCGTTGGTCAGGGTCTCCAGCGTGGTAAAGGTTTTCGAGCAGATGATGAACAGCGTTTCGGCCGCATCCAGGTCGCGTACGGCCTCGGCGAAATCGGTGCCGTCCACGTTCGACACGAAGCGGAACGTCATGTCGCGCCGGCTGTAGTCGCGCAGTGCCTCGTACGCCATCACCGGACCAAGGTCGGAGCCGCCGATGCCGATGCTGATCACGTTGCGGATGCGCTTGCCGGTGTGGCCCAGCCACGCGCCGCTGCGCACGCGTTCGGAAAACGCCGCCATGCGGGCTAGCACCTCGTGCACGTCCGGTACCACATCGCGGCCGTCGACAAGGATTTTCTCGGTGGCCGGCGCACGCAACGCCACGTGCAGCACCGCGCGGTTCTCGGTGGTGTTTATCTTGTCGCCGCGGAACATCGCCTCGATCCGTTGCGGCAATGCGCAGGCCTCGGCCAGTTCGCGCAGCAGGCGCAAGGTGTCGGCATCGACGCGCTGCTTGGAGTAGTCCAGATACAGCCCGACCTCCTCGACGGTCAGCCGTTCGCCGCGCTGCGGGTCGGCGGCGAACAGCTCGCGCAGGTGTTTAGGGCCGAGCGCGGCGAAGTGCCGCTGCAATGCTTGCCACTGCGGCAAGGTGGTGAGTTTCGGATGGCTCATCGCAGCGCGGGTCCTTTCGATTTGTCGGCCAGCGCAGCGGCCTTGTCCGCGATCCGCTGCAGCAGCTGGTTCCAGGATTTGACGAACGCCGCGGCGCCATCCAGCTGCAGCTTGCGCGCCAGCGCGTCGATATCCACACCAGCCTTGGCGATCTGCGCCAAGGTGGCGTCGGCGTCGCCGCCATCGGTCGCCATCACGCCATGCAGCTGGCCGTGGTCGGCGAACGCAAGCAGGGTTTTCTCCGGCATCGTATCGATGGTGTCGGGCGCGGCGAATGCGCTGATGTACAGCGTGTCGGGCGCGGACGGGTCCTTGGTGCCGGTGCTGGCCCATAGCAGGCGCTGCGGCTGCGCACCGGCCGCGGCCAGCTTCTGCCAGCGCGGCGAGGCGAGCAAGGCGCGGTAGGCGCGATACGTCTGCTGGCCCACCGCGATGCCGAGCTTGTTGTGCAGCTCGGTGGGCAGCTGTGGATTGCTGGCCACATCCCAGCGGCTGATGAACAGCGAGGCGACCGAGCCGACTTTCGGGTCGAGCCCGGCGGCGAGGCGCCGCTCGATGCCGCGCATATAGGCCTCGGCGACAGCCTGGTAGTGCGCGCAGGAAAACAGCAAGGTCACGTTGATCGGAACGCCCAGAAAGATCGCTTCCTCGATCGCGGGCACACCTTCGGGAGTGCCGGGAATCTTCACGAACAGGTTGTCGCGCTGCGCCTTGTGGTGGATATGCCGGGCCGCCGCGATCGAGCCGGCGGTGTCGGCGGCCAGCAGCGGCGAGACTTCCATCGAGACCCAGCCGTCGACCTGGTGGGTAGTGTCGAACACCGGCTTGAACAGGTCGGCCGCGCGACGCAGGTCTTCCAGCGCCAGTTCGATGAACAGCGTCTCGCCCGACAGCCCGGCCAGCGTCTTGGCGTGCACGCCGGCATCGTAGGCGTCGCCGTCGCCGATCGCGGCGTCGAAAATGCTGGGGTTCGAGGTCAGCCCGGTGATCGAATCCTCGGCGATGTAGCGCGCCAGCGTGCCGTCGTCGAGCATGGTGCGGGTAATGTTGTCCAGCCACAGGCTCTGGCCGAGTTCGTGCAATTGGCGGGTCGCTTTCATGCTTGCTCCATGACTCCAGTTCGATACGGTGGGGTTTCAGTCTGCCGGAAGGTTGATGGTGGGCGCGTCGGGCAGGAAATCACCAAGCTTACGCTCGCGCAGTTCATCGATGCACGCGATGCGGATATCGGCCGCCGCACGAACATCCGCGGGCGCCTGCGTGGCGTAGTGGCCCTGCTCCACGAATACTGTGGTCAGCCGGTGGCCGAGCCGCTGTTTCATCTCGGCCAGGATCTGCGGCTTGTCGTCGACCATCACGTAATGCGCGGCCGGGTAGCGCTGCTGCATCGCCACCAGCATCTGCTGTTTGTGCACATAGATCAGCACTTCGCCATCCAGCGCATCCCACAGCCCGGCGCGCTGGATCTTGCGGGGCTGGAACACCACGTCGCCATCCGACAGTATGGCCGCGGTCCCTAGCGTGCGCAGGTGCGCCAGCGTTTCCAGCGCGTGCGGATACAGCCGGTCGGTGAACGGATAGTCCAGCAGGTATTTCGACATCTGCAGCAGCGACGGGTCGTTGTCCAGGCCGACGCGGAAACGCTGCAGCGCGCCAAGGTAATCGGCGTAGCCCAGCTCGTCGCGCAGCTGCGCATAGATCGCCCAATAGCGGTCGCGTTCGGCCACACCGAAGGCCTGTGTGAGCGTGTCGCCGAGGTCGACGGCGAAGCGATCGTTGTCGAGCAAGGTGTTGTCGACATCGAGCAGGAACGCTACCGACGCGGTGGCAGGGGTGTCATTGCTCAGCATGGCTCGCTCGCCTCGGCTTTCGGATCGTGCCAGCCCTCGGCACTGCTGACGATTTGCGCGGCATCGGGCGGCCCCCAGCTGCCGGGCTCGTAGAAGCTCACGCTGCCCGCGTGCTGCAGTACACGATCGACCACCGCCCACGCGGCCTCGACGCATTCGTCGCTGGTGAACAACCCGTTGTCGCCGCGGATCGCATCGGCGAGCAGCCGCTCGTACGGCGGCTTCTCCGGCTCCGAATGATGTCGTGCCACCAGTTCCACCGGCTCGCCCTGCATCGCTTCGCCGGGCCGCTTGACCCGCATGCCCTCGGCAATAACCACCTCGGGGCTGAGCCGGAAGCGGAAATAATTCGACTGCGGTGGCGTGATCTCGTCGAACACCGACAGCGGTGGCGTCTTCATGTCCACCATCACCTCGGTGGTGGTGAGCGGCAGGTTCTTGCCCGCGCGGATGTAGAACGGCACACCGGCCCAGCGCCAGGTATCGATGTGCAGGCGCAGCGCCACAAAGGTCTCCACATCGGAATCCGGCGCCACGCCCTGCACTTCGCGATAACCGTTGAACTGGCCACGCACCACTTCCTTCGGGTCGAGCGGGCGCATCGCGCGGAACAACCGCAGCTTTTCCGCGTTCAGCGAGACCGGATCGTTGCCGATCGGCGCATCCATCGCCAGCAGCGAGGTCACCTGAAGCAGATGGTTCTGCAGCACATCGCGGATCGCGCCGACGCCTTCGTAGAAGCTGCCGCGACCATCCACGCCGAATTGCTCGGCCATGGTGATCTGCACGCTGTCGACATAGCGGTTGTTCCACACCGGTTCGAGCACGGTGTTGGCGAAGCGGAAGTACAGCAGGTTCTGCACCGGCTCCTTGCCCAGGTAATGGTCGATGCGGAAGATCGCCGACTCCGGGAACACCTGGTGCAAGGTGTGGTTGAGCGCCCGCGCCGAGGCCAGGTCGCGGGCAAAAGGCTTTTCCACCACTACCCGCGCATTGTCGGCACAGCCGGCCTGCTGCAGGTTCTTCACCACCACGCCGAACAGGCCGGGCGGAATCGCCAGGTAGTGCAACGGCGCGCTGGCGCTGCCCAGCAGCTGCTTCAACTGCGCGAATGTGGCCGGGTCGTTGTAATCACCGTCGACGTACTGAAGGTTTGCCGAGAACTTCGCAAACGCGGCCTCGTCGACCTCGCCGCCCTGACGCTTCGCTGCCTGCGTCAAGCTGTCGTGCGCGCGCTGACGCAGCTGTTCGACGCTCCAGCCGGAATGCGCCACGCCGATGATCGGCAGGTCCAGTCCATCGCGCAGCATCATCGCCTGCAGCGCGGGGAAGATCTGCTTATAGGCCAGGTCGCCAGTGGCGCCGAAAAAGACCAGGGCATCCGAGCGGGGTGATGTCATGGTGATTGCTTTCTCCATAGGGCTGGCCGGCGCCGTCATTGGCGCAGCGCGTGGTGCAGTAGATGCGGCATGTGAATCCGCTACATGCCGGAGATCGGGTCTACTTTCCAGCTTGCACGCAGCAAAGTTAACCCGATGCATAAGTCCGCACGTTTACCATTTTGTCGCGACAGCCGCAGGAATCTGCGTCGAAGGGTATGCCGCTGGAACTCTCAGCTTGCCAGCTCTTTGAACATGACCAGAGCATCGACGAAGCCGAGGCGCTGGTGCCGGAACGCCCGCGGAAGCGTGCCGACCACCGTGAAGCCGAGTTTCTTCCACAGGCGCACGGCGCGTTCGTTGGTCGATACGACCAGATTGAACTGCATCGCGAGAAAGCCCATCGACAGCGCTTCCGTCTGCGAATGCTCGCACATGGCCGATGCAATGCCCTGGCCCTGCGCCTCGGGAGCGACCACGTAGCCACAGTTGCAGACGTGTCCGCCAAGGCCTGGCTGGTTGGGTTTGAGCATATAGCTGCCCACGACCTGCCCGTCTGGCGAGCAGGCCACGAAGGTCGCTGCTGGCAGCTCGACCCAGGCCAGGTGTGTTTCAGCCTTGGTACTTTGCGGAGAGTTGGCGTAGGTGTCGCCGGACTGAAAGGTCGCATGCAGGATCGACCAGACGGCTGGCCAATCCGTTTCCTGGAAGGGGCGTATGAGGGCCATGGGTTTGTCGTGAGGTGAGTTGGCTCGATGGAGGAGTGTGCATTGCCTTCAATCGACAATGAACAGCTTCGCCCCAGTTTTGGTGAACGATCGGTGCGGTTCTGCATTGTCGGCGACTTGGTAGCTCATGCCTGCAGTCAAGGTGAACTTGCGGCCGTCTTCCAGTTCCGTGTGAAGCTCTCCCTCGACACACAGAAGTACGTGCCCCTTGACGCACCAGTGATCCGCGAAGTAGCCCGGTGTGTACTCGACCATCCGAACGCGGATGCTCCCGAGCTGCCGTGTTCGCCAGTAGGCGATGCCGCTGACACCTTTGTGTTCAGTCCGTTCGACCGTCGACCAATCAGTCGTGCCGAACGGAATCCCTGTCATCTGCATGCTTAATCCCGATGTGTTTTGGCGTCCGACACCCAGTTTAACCGGCACGCGTTGACACGTCCGCTTGAGTGGCGAAGCCGGCCAAAGAGGTCCGCTTGAAGAAACGATTGGCCATTGGCTGAGGAACTCAGTCGCGCTCGACTAGAACTGACTCTGCAGGGCGGCTCGTGGGTCCGTGCCATACGGCTTCGATATTGTTGCCATCGGGATCGAGCACGAACGCTCCGTAGTAATCCGGGTGGTAATTTCGCGGGCCAGGCTTCCCGTGGTCTCTTCCGCCCGCGCTGAGCGCGGCCTCGTGAAAACGATGGACGAGGGCTTTGTCCTTGGCCTGGAAGGCGAGATGGATGAGTGAAGCTTGGCTGTCTGCACGGTCAACATAAGAGTTCGTCGGCATAGAAGTAGCCATCTCCTTCGCCGTATCCATCCAGCAGATTGAGCGCTTCAAGTGCCGCTCGATAGAAGCGCTTGCTCGCTTCGAGATCTTTGACACGGAGATGAACGTGATCAAGCAAGCGCCCTTGACGGTAAATCATGATGTGTCCACAAAAAGATCTGACTTAAGCGGTGCACCGAAGGCACGTTCGCTTGAAGCAAGGGTCAACCACCATTGGACTTGAGATCATGAAGGATGGCCATGCTTCTCCGCGAAGCGGGCTCATTGGGTGAGGCTGCCTTTGCAGACCAGATTGTTGCTTGATCGCTACCGCACCCGGCCAGCAGAACGCGGCTAACGGCGATGGCCTTCCATGTGGCGCGCATGAGATTCATACAACCTGGCGTTCGGCGTGAGAGGTGCCCAGCGGACGCAGTCCGTTGGGCGTCTTTCGATTGGAGGTTTAGAGCGCTTGCCGGTACACATCGGGTTTGAGTATTTCCATCATGCTCGACGGATTGGCCAGCTCGCGGAACTCGAACTGCTTGTACAGATCATGTGCATCCTTGGTAGCGAGCATGAAGCGCCTTAGCCCTTGCAGGTCTTCATGCTCCTCGATGATTTGCATGAGCCACTTCGACAGGCCCTTGCCTCGATGTGCTTCGAGAACGAATACGTCTGCAAGATAGGCGAAGGTGGCTTTGTCGGTGATCACGCGGGCGAACCCCACTTGCTCGGCTCCGCGGTACAGGCCAAAGCACAAGGAGTTGCTTATGGCCCGCTCGACTACCGAGCGCGGAATGCCGGGCGACCAATAACTCTGCGCGAGAAACGCATGAATGATGGCGACATCCAGAAGCTCCGAATCAGTGGAGATCTCGTACTCGCCGCGTTGGACGTGGTTGGGCATATGAAGTGCTCTAACGCTGTAGTTAAGCAGGGGCGAAGCCGCCCGTTTGAAGGAAGGGCTAGGCCTCGCCATGCTGGAGGGGGACCAGGAAATCTGATATCGGCTCGAGGACTAATTCTGGCAAGCTCTCGGCGATGGACTCGCGCAATTGCGCCCAAGCCTCGGGATCGACGGACGAGCGAGCAAGCCCTTCAGCCTTTGCAGTTGCGGATGGCCACTGCGTGTAGCTGTACCAAATATCGTCTGGACCGCGATGCAAGCGCGAGCCCAATGAGCCGCGTTCAGTCAGCAGCAACTGAGTGATCCGCGACCACGCCTGGACAAACGTTTCCTCGGACCCGGGGCGCAGGCGCCAGCGATAGATGGCGCAGAAAGCGGAACTGGCATGGCTCATATATCTCCCATCCCGTTAGTTGTATTGCCGATCTCGCCACCGACAGGATTGCGCAGAAAAGCTGCGACTTCGTATTCCATGGCGCTGGGAGCCTCGTGGCAGTGCAGTGTAATCCCACGGCCCAATCCATATGCGCGATGTCGACCCTAGGGCGGCGGCGCTAGGAAATCAGCTGCTTACTTTCTTCGCCGCCAGATAATTTTGCAGCCTGGTTCCGCCGCGTTCGTCGATCGGGAAATGACCGATCCATCATGGATGAGGGACGTCGATCAGCTCGCTCGGGGATGATTGAGCTCCACGCTGTGTTCCACCCCGTCATCGGCCAGTGGAATACAGCCATCCGCCTGCACCACCCCGTCCAGCCACACGGTGCTCACGGTGCCGGCATCGCTCTGCCGCAGATCGATACGGTATTGCGTATCGAGGTAGCGGTAATCGAGCGAGAAGCCTTCCCACTCGGCAGGCAGCACCGGCGTGAAGCGCAAGCGGCCGGCTTCCAAGCGCAGGCCGAGCAGCGATTCGACGATCAGCCGGTACATCCAGCCGGCGGAGCCGGTGTACCAGCTCCAGCCGCCGCGGCCGATGTGCGGTTCGACCGCGTAGACGTCGGCGCAGACGACATAGGGTTCTACTTTGTAGACGTCCATCTCGGTGGCGTCGCTGCCATGGTTGACCGGATTGATCATGCGCAGCAGTTCCCATGCGCGGGTGCTGTCGCCGAGTTTGGCGAAGGCCATCGTGGCCCAGATCGCGGCATGCGTGTACTGGCCGCCGTTCTCGCGCACGCCGGGGACGTAGCCCTTGATGTAGCCGGGGTCGAGCGCCGACTTGTCGAACGGCGGTTCCAGCAATTGCACCAGGCCCGCCTCGCGGCGCACCAGGTGCCGGTCCAGCGAGTTCATCGCCTGCTGCTGGCGTTCGGGCGTGGCGATGCCGGACAACACCGACCAGCTCTGCGCGATCGAGTCGATGCGGCATTCGTCGTTGCCGCTGGAGCCCAGCGGGGTGCCGTCGTCGAAGTACGCGCGGCGATACCAGGCGCCGTCCCAGGCGTGCTGTTCCAGCGCGACACGCAGCTGGCTGACTTCGCCTTCGCAGCGCAGCGCGAACGCTTCGTCGTCATGCAGGCGGGCCACTTCGGCGAAGCGGGTCAGCACCTCGCAGGAGAAGAAACCCAGCCACACGCTTTCGCCGCGACCGGCTTCGCCGACCCGGTTCATGCCGTCGTTCCAGTCGCCGCTGCCGATCAGCGGCAGGCCGTGCGCGCCGCGCGGCAGGCTGCGTTCGATTGCACGCACACAATGCTGGTATAGGGTTTCGCGCAGGCTCGACGGTTGTGGCAGGTCGTAGTAGGACTCTTCGCCGTGATGCAGCGGGCGGCCTTCGATATAGCCGAGCTGCTCCCGCAGCACGTTCGTGTCGCCGGTGGCCAGCACGTAGCGGCTGGCGGCCAGCGGCAGCCACAGGTAATCGTCCGAACACGCGGTGCGCACGCCGCGGTCCAGCGGCGGATGCCACCAATGCTGCACGTCGCCTTCGGGAAACTGGTGCGCGGCGCACAGCAGCAGTTGCGTCCGCGTCAGGTCGGGTGCCGCGTGCAGCAGCGCCATCGAATCCTGCAACTGGTCGCGGAAGCCGAACGCGCCGCCGGACTGGTAGTAGCCGCTGCGTGCCCACATGCGGCAGGCGATGGTCTGATACAGCAGCCAGCCGTTCGCCAGCACGTCGAGCGCCGGCTCCGGCGTGCTTATCTGCACGGCGCCGAGCATGCGTGCCCAATGGGCGTGGATCCTTTCCAGTGTTTCGGCGGCCACGCCGCGACCACGGAAACGCTGCACCAGCGCGGCAGCATCGGCGCCGTCGCGACCGAGGCCGAGCCGGAAGATCAGCTGACGTTGCTCTCCTGCGTCCAATGCCACGTTGACCTGCAATGCCGCGCACGGATCCAGTCCGGCGCCGAGGCGGCCAGACAGATGCGCGCGTCCCAGCCCAGCCGGCGCGACCGCACTGCCGTTGCGGCCGATGAACGCGCTGCGGTCGCCGTCGATGCCGCGGCCGGGATCGTCCACGTCGAAGAACGCGACGCGATTCGGGAACTCGCTGTTGTAGGCATTGCGGGCGAACAGCGCACCGCTGGCCGGATCCGATTCGGTCACCACGTGCATCGCGGTGCGCTCGCGCAGATCGCCGAGCAGCCATTCGACGTAGCCGGTGACGCTGAGCCGGCGCGGCTGGCCGGAGTCATTGCGCAGCCTCAGTACCGAGAATTTGACCGAGGCATCCAGCGCCACGTAGATCCACAGCTCGGAGTGGATGCCGTCCTCGTCGTGCTCGAACACGCTGTAGCCGAAGCCGTGGCGGGTGACGTAATGGCCGCTGCCTCGCGCGGGCAGCGGCGTGGGCGACCAGACCTGGCCGGTTTCATCGTCGCGCAGGTACAGCGCCTCGCCGCTGCCGTCGCTGACCGGGTCGTTGTGCCACGGCGTGAGCCGGAACTCGTGCGCATTCTCGCCCCAGGTATACGCGCTGCCGCTCTCGGAGATCACCGTGCCGAAGTGCGGATTGGCCAACACGTTGGCCCATGGTGCGGGCGTGGCGTCGCCCGGGCCGAGCGTGATCACGTACTCGCGGCCATCGGCGCTGAAGCCGCCGTGCGGGTTGGTCAGCTGCAAGGTGGGAGGAGCCGGCGGCGCCAGTGCAGTCGGGATGCGCCGCGGTCTGCTGGCTTCGAAACGCGGTGCCTGCGTTACCGCCACGCGCCGGCTGATTTGCTCGGTTAGGCTGCCGCGGTTGTCGGCCAGGATGATCCGTGCGCTGGCCAGCATCACCAGCCGATCCTCGCCGGACAGCTGCTGCGCCGGACGCACGAAGATGCCGCCGGGACGGTCGAGCAGGCTCGCTTCGCTGCCCGACGCAATCAGTCCCATGATCTGGTCCTGCAATTCCTGCCGGTAGCCGGCGCGGTCCTCGTTCCAGATCACCAGATCCACGGCAAGCCCCTTCAGCCGCCAGTACGCATGCGCCTGCACCAGCTGGCGCACCAGCTCGATCCGCGCGCGATCGGCAATCTGCAGCAGCACGATCGGCAGGTCGCCGGAGATCGACTGACCCCACAGCCCGGACTGGCCGCGCCGGTTGCCGCGCAGGACGCCGGGCTCCGCACGCAGATTCGCGTTCGGATAGATGATCGAGGTCGCCATGTGCTCATACAGCTGCGCATCGGCGAGGCTGGCATTGAGCTGGCGCAGCAGCACCTGGCTGTGTGTCCAGGCCAGGTCGAACACGCGGTCGGCGAGGTGGCGGTCGCGGTACTTGCCGATCAGCTGGATGCAGCCGTCGCGGTGGTCGGCGAGCCCGGTGACGAAGTCGATCGTCGCGGACTGTTCCGGCTCCAGCGTGATGCGGCAGCGGATCGCCACGATCGGATCGAGCACCGAGCCTGTGCTGTTGGACAGTTGCGACTGTTCGCGATCCAGCGCCTGCGGCTGCGTCAGATTGCGGCCGCGACCGATGAAGCGTGCGCGGTCGGTCTCGTAGGAGATCTGGTCGATGTCGGCGTTGTGCACGGCCAGCAGATGGCACATCCACGGCACGTGTTCGTCGGCAGCGCGCGGGCGCCGGGTACATACGATCGCCTGCAGTTCCGGGATCAGCTCGGTCTGCACGAACAGCTTGCTGAAGGCCGGATGCAAGGCATCGGCTATCGATGGCGCCAGCACCACCTCGGCGTAGCTGGTCAGCTCGATCGTGCGCCGCATGCGGCTGCGGTTGGTGATGCGTGTGCGGCGCAGCTCGATATCGTCTTCCGGCGAGACCACGATCTCGGTATGCGAATCGAACTCGCGTTCGCGCACGCGGAATTCGGCGCGGGCATCGGAGAAGATCGCCTCGAACAGCTCGGTCTTCTTCAACGTCGGCTGATACGCGGTGGACCAGTAGTCGCCGCTGGCGACGTCGCGCAGGTAGCAGAACATGCCCCAGTGATCGCGCGTGATGTCCTCGCGCCAGCGTGTCAACGCCAGTTCGCCGCGACGGCTGTAGCCGCCGCCGGCACTGCTGACCATGGTGTGATAGCGGCCGTTCGACAGCAGTTGCACCGCCGGCCGCGGCCGGTTCGGATCGGTGAACACGCGCAGCCGTGCCTCGGCCGCGCGCGTCTGGCCGTCCGATTCGGGGAAACCGGAGGCGTGCAGGTATTCCGCGGCGGTCTTCGGCACGCGCTCCTGCAGCAGCAGGCTGGTGGCCTGGAACTGCGGGTCGGTCTCGAAGCGCCGCTGCATCGGCCGGCCCAGCAGCGCGTAGTCGAGCGCCAGCAGGCTCATGCCCTGGTGGTGCGCCATGAACGACTGCACCACGGCCGAGGCCTGACCCAGCGGCAAGCGCGCGGGGGTGTAGTCGATCGCTTCGTACAGGCCGAAGCGGCCTGCGGCGCCTGAATCGGCCAACCGCTGCAGATTTCTGGTCGCCGCCGCCGGCGCCACCATCATCGCCAACGCGGTGGCGTACGGCGCGATCACCACGTCGTCGCCGAGCCCACGCTTGAGGCCCAGCCCGGGTACGCCGAACGCGCGGTACTGATAGGTAAAGTGCGCGTCCAGCGTGTTGTAGCCGGATTCGGAAACGCCCCATGGCACGTTCAGCTGGTTGCCGTATTCGATCTGGCGGGCCACCGCCGCGCGACAGGTCTGGTCGAGCAAGGTGCCTTCATAGCTCGGCATCACCAGCGTGGGCATCAGGTATTCGAACATCGAGCCGGTCCACGACAGCAGCACGGGTTCGCCGCCGCTGGTGGTGAGCAGCCGGCCCAGCGAGAACCAGTTGTCCTGCGGCAGCTGACCCTGCGCGATCGCCACGAAACTGGCCAGCCGCGCCTCCGAAGCCAGCAGGTCGTAGTAGCTCGCGTCGAGCCGGCGCTCGTCGACGTTGTAGCCGATCGACAGCAGGTCGCGCGCGCTGTCGTATAGGAAGCGATAGTCCATCAAGGCCAGGTCGCCGGCCTGATGCGCGAGTTGCTCGATCACGGCGATGCGTTCGCGCGCGCGTTCGCGCATGGCGTCGGCGCCCGCGTCGGCGGGCCAGCACAGCGGTTCGATCCGCGCCAGCTGGCGCAGCGTGGGAATGCCGTTGAAGCCGCCGTCATCGTCGTGCGGAGGATCGAGCTTGAAGGTGGCGGCTTCGTCGCACAGGTCGCTGCATTGTTCGAGCAGGGCGGCGAGCCAGAACTCCGCGCCGCTGCCGGGTTCGACCTGCAGCGATTGCGCCAGGACGTGGGCGTGATCCAGCAGTCGTTGCAACAGCGCCGCAGCGACGCTGGTGGTGGCCGGCGGCGTGGCCAGTCCATCCTGCAATGCTTGCCGCAGCGGATCCAGCGCCGACGCGGTGCCGGCATCGAGCGCGTCGTGCAGCACGTTCACGGTATCGAGCATGCCAAGCAGCACGCGCGGCTGGAACACCGGCTCGTCCGGCAGCGCCAGCAGACCCGGCCGCAGAGTCAGCAGGTGGCCGGCGAGGTTGCCGCTGTCCACCACCGAGACGTACAGCGGTGCCAGCGGTTGCAGGTTCAGCGTGTCGTACCAGTTGTAGAAGTGGCCGCGATGGCGCGGCAGCTGCTGCATCGTGGCCAGGGTCTGGCGCGTGCGATCGAGCAGGCTGCCGATGCTGAGGAAGCCGAAGTCGCAGGCGGCCAGATTCGCCAGCAGCGCCATGCCGATATTCGTCGGCGAGGTGCGATGAGCGATCACCAGCCCCGGCTGCTCCTGCACATTGTCCGGCGGCAACCAATGATCGGCCGGGCCGACGTAGGTGTCGAAGAATGCCCAAGTGCGGCGTGCCAGCACGCGCAGGAAGCGCATCTGTGCCGCAGTTGGCGCAAACGTATCGGGCTTGCGTGGCTGGCTGATCCACCATGCCAGCGACGGCGACAGCAGCCACAGCAGCAACAGCGGCCCCGCCAGCAGCAATACCATCGGCCGTTGCAGCGTCAGCGCCACGGTCAGCCCCAATGCCAGCAGCGGGCCTAGCCACATCGTTCGCCACAGGGCCGCCGGTGCGTTGCTGCTGCGCCGTTCGACCTCGCTGGAGGTCTGCCACTGCAGCAGGTGTCGATGACTGATCGCCATCCGCCACAGCGTGCGCACGATCGCGTCGAGCTGGTACAGCACCTCATGCGGCAGCCAGGCCAGCCCCAGCCCCATCCGCGCGAAATGCTGCAGGCCGGCCTGGAAGCCGGCACGCAGATGCTGATCCAGTTGCACGTCCTTGGGTTTCTGCACCAGCTCCAGCAAGGCCGACAGCAGCGGCGGCACCAGGACCATCGCCAGCACGGCCAGCGTCCACGACAGCACCGGCGACAGCACCAGCCAGCCGGTCACCAGCAATACCAGCAGCGAGGACGGCACCAGGCTGCGGCGCAGGTTGTCGAGGATCTTCCAGCGCGACAGCGCGGTCAGTGCGTTGCGGCGCCAGCCGTCATGCGCCGTCGGCGCCCACGGCAGCAGCCACGGCAGCAGCTGCCAGTCACCGCGGATCCAGCGATGACGCCGCCTGATGTCGGCGCCATAACGAGGCGGGTATTCCTCGAACAGTTGCACGTCGCTGAGCAGGCCCGCGCGGGCGTGGCAGCCCTCGACCAAGTCATGGCTGAGAATGCGGTTTTCCGGGAAACGGCCGTCCAGGCTGAGCTCGAACGCATCGATGGCGTAGATGCCCTTGCCGACGAACGAGCCTTCGTGGAACACGTCCTGATAGACATCCGACACCATCTGCGTATACGGATCGATGCCTGCGTCGCTGCCGTACAGCTGCGCATAGCGCGAGCGCGCGGTGCTGGGCAGGCTGATGCCTACTCGCGGCTGCAGGATCGCGTAGCCGGACACCACGCGCCGCTGCACGGGGTCGTATACCGCGCGGTTGAGCGGGTGATCGATGGTGCCGACGAACGCCTGCGCCGAATCGCGCGGCAGTCCGGTGTCGGTGTCCAGCGTGATCACATACTGCACGCGCGGCAGCGTCGCGATGTCGCCGACGATCAGCATGAAGCGGCCGTGCGCATTGCCGCGCAGCAGCGCGTTGAGATCGGCCAGCTTGCCGCGCTTGCGCTCGTGGCCCATCCAGCATCGCTCGGCGGCATTCCACCGGCGGGGGCGATGGAACAGGAAGAAGCGGTCGGCCTCGACGCTCGCATAGCGCTCGTTGAGCGCCTCGATGCGCCGCCGCGCCAGACGCAGCAGTGCCTCGTCGCCGGGCAGCGTCTCGCTGTCCGCATCGGCGAAATCGGTGAGCAAGGCGAAGTGCAGGTGTTCGTCGCGGTTGCCTAGGAAGCGCACTTCCAGTGCTTCGACCAGGTCTTCGACATCCTGCGCGCTGGCGAACAGGCTGGGGATCGCCACCAGCGTGCGTGCGCCGGGCGGGATGCCTTCCGAATAATCCATCCGCGGCAGCAACTGCGGCGGGATCGTCAGCGTGGCCATCCAGTTGAGCAGGCTCAATCCCAGCTGGCTGGCCAGGATGGCGGCCGGAATGGCGATCGCGACAAGCACCCACGTCGGCAGCCGATTATGTATGGCGGCCGCCACCAGCGGCTGCGCGAACGCGAACGTCAGCAGCGCCAGCAAGCCAAGGTAGATCGGCAGCGGCGCGCGGTCGAGGCCGCGGCGCAGCGTTTCGGCCAGCCGCGGCCGGACACCGAGGCGCTGCTCCAGCTGGCGGCGGCCCCGATCGATCAAGTAGAGACCGACGTGCTGCGGCAGCGACGACGTGGTGTCGGTTGGCGCGGCGGCCTGACACAGCGCCACGGTCGTCTCGGCCACCTCCAGCTCGGTCAGCCGATGATGCCGCGCGAGCCCTTCCACCACGTGGCGATAGCGGTCGCGGGTGGTGAAATCCATCGCCGCATAGACGCCGGCCGGATCCTCGCGCAGACATTGCTCGACCAGACTGCTCTGCTCGACGAAGTCGCGCCAGTCGATCGCCGACAGCGTGCGCAGGCTGCCGATGCTGTTGCTGATCGAAACCTGGTTGGCGGCCTGCTGCTGCGCCTCCAGCTGTACCAGATGTTCGATGCTCCGGCCCGACGTGGACAGACGTTGTTCGATCCAGCTCAGCGGCAACGCCAGCGCGGGGCTCTGGCCTTGCAGCCGGCGCGCCATCTCGGCGACGAACGGACCGTTCATCGGCGGGTTCGAGCGCGCCATGTCGGCAACCACCAGCACCACGCTGCTCGGATCGCGCTCGGCGGTCGCCGTCATGCTGTCGGCCCAGCGCACGGCCTTGCCGCGGTAACGCCAGTCCGCCATCACCCGGGCGGCGACCCGGCGCAGGTTCTCGATCAGCGCCAGCCGCAGCATGATCGGGATCGCCCACAGCTCGCCCAGCTTGAGCGGAGTCACGCTCTGGTAGGCATTGATGAAGCGGTGCAGGCTGCTGGTGTCGACCCGGCCGTCGCCGTGCGAAATGATTTCCAGCGCGATGTCGTACACCCGCGGCAGACCTGCCGACAAACTGTTTTCCAGCCGAGGCAGCTCGCGGCTGTAACCCTTCGGCAGATGGCGGCGCGCGATCCTGATCTGCTCCTCGATCAGGTAGAAGTTGTCCAGCAGCCATTCGCCGGCCGGGGTGACCCGCCGTTTGCGCCGGGTGGCGTTGGTCAGCCGTTCGCAGGTATGCGTCAGCACCGCTTCGTTGTCGGCCAGCCGGGCCAGCAGCAAATCCGCCCCCGACCGCGCACTCAACCGGTGCTGGCTGGCCAGTGCCGCGCCATGTCGTTCCATCTGCTCGGCGCTGAACAGCTCCGAACGCAGCGCCGGCTCCTGCTCCGGTCGTATGCGTGCCGCGGCGCGGCGGCGCCGGAATGCGCGCAGACGGCGCAGCTTGAGCAGGTCGAGAAGGCTGCCGATGTTCAAGTCCGGTTTTTCCTTGGGTTCATGCCGGGCCGTCGCGAACCGTCCATTTCTGTGAAAGCCCGGGACATCCGCTGCAGCCAGCAGCTACCGCCCGGACCCTACGCGCCGACGTGTGAAGACGGCGCACGCTACGATGAGTGCCCAGCCCCGCACCGGAGTCATGCCGTGTCATTGTCGATTCGCGCCGCCGCCATCACCGACCTTGCCGACCTCGTCGCATGGAATGCCGCGATGGCATGGGAGACCGAACACAGGCAGCTCGATCCCGCGACCTTGCAGCGCGGCGTCAATGGCGTGTTCGAGGAGCCCCGACGCGGCTTCTACCTGATTGCCGAGCGCGATGGCGTGGCAGTGGGCTGCCTGCTGGTGACGTATGAGTGGAGCGACTGGCGCTGCGGCGATTTCTGGTGGATTCAGAGCGTGTACGTGATCCCTGCCGCCCGGCGGGGTGGTGTGTTTCGCGCGCTATACGCCGCGGTCGAGCAGGGCGCAGCGGCAGCTGGCGCGGCCGGCCTGCGCCTGTACGTGGAGACCGAGAACCTGCACGCGCAGACAACGTATGCCGAACTGGGCATGCAGCGCTGTCATTACTTCATGTACGAAGCGTTGCTGACCAGCCGAGCCTGAGCGCGGCGGGCTCCTGCCATGAAAAGCCACGCTTCTTGGCGAAGCCGCGTACCAGGTTCAGGTGGTGGCGGCGAGCAATTGCTGGAACTCCTCTGCCGGCATCGGTGCGCCGAACAGGAAGCCTTGCAGTTGCGAGCATCCGGCGTGGCGCAGGAACGCGGCCTGATCGCGGGTCTCCACGCCTTCGGCAATCACCACCTTGTTGAGGCTGCGCGCCATCGCGATGATGGCGCTGGTGATCGTGGCGGTGTCGCGGTCGCTGATCAGATCGTGCACGAACACGCGATCGATCTTCAGCGCGTCGATCGGGAAATGCTTCAGATAGGACAGGCTGCAATAGCCGGTGCCGAAATCGTCCAGCGACAGTCGCACGCCGCGTTGCCTGATCCGGCGCAGCAAGCCGGTGGTGGTATCGCCACCGGACATCACCATGCGCTCGGTCAGTTCCAGTTCGAGCAGGCCGGGATCAAGTCCGCTTTCATTGAGCACGTCGTCCAGCCAGCTGTAGAAATCGGCATGCTGGAACTGCAGCGGCGAAACATTCACCGAGACCGGAATGGTTTGACCGCCGAGCTGCCACAGCTGCGCCTGCTTGCAGGCCTGGCGCAGCGCCCAGGCGCCGATCGGCAGGATCAGGCCGCTGTCCTCGGCCACCGGGATGAATTGATCCGGCTTGTATAGTTCGCGTCCGTTCACTTGCCAGCGCAGCAATGCTTCGGCGCCAACGACGCGGCCGCTCTGCGCTTCCACCTTGGGCTGGTAATGCAGGCTCAATTCGTGCCGCGGGAGCGCCTGGCGCAGTGCCGTCTCGATCCGCCGGCGTGCCTGCGAGCGCTCGTTCATCAGCGCGGTGAAGAAGCGGTAGCCGTGCATACCCTGCGCTTTTACTGCGACCAGCGCGGTTTCCGCATGCTGCAGCAGGTCTTCCGGTTCGGCGGCGTCGTCCGGATACACGCTGATGCCGATACTGATGCGCAGCGCCAGTTCGGGCAGGCCGTCGACACGGGTCTGTTCGCACTGGTTGATCAGGACCTGGCACAGGCTGGCTGCTTCGCCCACGCTTCCCAGATGCGGCAGCAGCACCACGAATTCGTCGCCGCCATAACGGCTGATCAGTTCGTCGCCGGGGAGGCAGCGATGCAGTTGCGCGGCCAGCGCGCGCAGCACGCGGTCGCCGGCCGCGTGGCCGTGCAATTCGTTGATCTGCTTGAAATGGTCGATGTCGATGTAAAGCAACGCGGCGCGTTGCTGGCGCCGATTCGCGGTTGCCAGTGCCTGCCCGATGTGGTCGTGCAGCTGGCTGCGGTTGGGCAGTCCGGTGAGCGTGTCGTGCTGGGTCAGATGGATCATCTTCAGCGCCAGCGCGCGGGTTTCGCTGACGTCGTGGAACACCAGCACGCCTCCGATGACGTTGCCGGCATGGTCGTGGATCGGTGCGGACGAGTCTTCGACCGGCGTGTCGAAACCATGCCGGTGGCGCAGCAAGGTCTTGCCGGCGAGATCGACGATGGTGTTGTGCTCGATCGCCACGCGCAGCGGGTTGGCGATGGTGTGGCCGTCCTGGGCGTCGAACAGCTGGAAAATTTCCTCGATCGGCCGGCCCTGCGCCTCGTCGTTGCTCCAGCCGGTCATCGCCTCGGCGATCGGGTTGAGCGAGGTGATGCACAGCTGCGTGTCGGTGGTGATCACCGCGTCGCCGATCGAACGCAAAGTGACCTCGGCCAGTTCGCGTTCGCGATGCAGCGCGTCCTCGAAGGCCTTGCGCTGGCTGATGTTCTGCACCTGCGACACGAAATACAGCGGGGCGTTCTGCTCGTCGCGCACCAGCGATACGCTGAGCTGGATGTGGACGGCGTGGCCGTCCTTGTGCAGGTTGCGCTTCTCCAACTGGTACGACTCGCGCGTGCCGGCCAGCAGTTCCGCCATCAGCCTGGCATCGGTCGCCATGTCGTCCGGATGGGTAAGCCGGGCGATGTCCAGCGCCAGCAGCTCGTCTTCGCGATAGCCGAGCATCTGGCACACCGCGGCGTTGACGCGCAGGAAATGGCCGTCCGGTCTGGTGAGTGCCATGCCGATCGCGGCGTGCTGGAATGCGCCGAAGAAACGCTGCTCGCTTTCGTGCAACTGCAGTTCCAGCAAATGCCGTTCGGTGATGTCGAGCAGCGCGGTGAACACACCCCGCACACGGCCATCCGCGTCGAAATCCGGCTGGAAGTTGCCGTGGGCGTAACGCCGCTCCTTGCCGTTGTAGAGCTCGCCCTCGAAGCTGGCCAGCTGGCCGGCGTAAGCCTTTTTCAGTGCCGGCGCGGCGCTGCGGTAGTTGCGCTGGCCGATCACGTCGATCAGGCGCTTGCCGAGCAGCGCCTGCGGGTCGACGCCGAGCCAGCTGCGATGGGTCTCGTTGGCGTAACTGAAACACTGTTCGGCATCGAGATAGGCCAGCAATACCGGCGCGCCGTCCAGGATTTGCGCAGGCCAGTCCGGCCCCTGAAGAAGCGAAGGCAATACCTCGGCAGACTTGTGCGGCCGCATGGTCATTCCGTCAGCTGGAACGCGCCCCCCGTCGGCGCGCCCCCATCATGCGCCGAGTCTCCGCCGCGGCACAAATGCCACGTTCGCCAGCGGCAGTTCAATGCAGCGCTGTCGCCGGCGCACCCAATCGGCCGCGCTCGTCCAGCACGACCCGGCCCAGCGCATGCAGCTCGGGCGCGATGCCGTAGCGGTCGGCCAGCAGCGCCAGCAAGGGTCCCAACGCCTGCGGCTGCCATGGGTAGCCATGTGCCAGCGCACGGGCCATACCGCCGTCGCCCCGTTGCGCCACGGTGAGCGCGACCACGCCAAGTCCGGGCGCCTCGTGCGCGAACAGGGCCGGCGATTCGTAACCGGGCTCGATCGCAGCCAGGGTTTCCAGCAGATAGCCGGCGCCGGCCTCGGTTTTCGCCTGCGCGGCCGGCTGCAGCAGCAACGGCAGCTGATGCGCATCGAGCAGCGCCGCATACTGGCGCAACTCGAACACGATGCCGGCGAAGTCATGCGCGCGCTGCGCGACATCGCCTGTCTGCGCGGCGAGCCACTGCGCCGGCGACTGCGCCAGCACCTTGCCGTCGGCGTACCGCAGGCTCAGCCCGCGTGCGCTCATGGTCGATTCGGCGTGCTGCGGGGTCAGCAGCGCCGCTTCCAGCAGCGTCCACAATGACGCCAGATTGACGTGCTCGTACTGCACGCAGGTCAACGCCAGCAAGTCGTTGCGGCTGAGGTAACGCACATGCTCCAGGCGGATGCCGAGCGTGCGCATCAGCCAGTCGGCGGTCAGCGTGCCGGCTTCGCCGCGGCCGACCAGGTGGACCTCCAGCAACTCCGACAGCTCCTCGGCCAGCGCCGCCGGTGCCAGCAGGCTCAGCGGCAGCAGCCGCATCGGGCCATCGGCAAAAATCGGCGACGGCTCCAGCGGTTGCGCCGGCATGTGGCCGTCATGACTGCCGAATGCCACCACGTTGTCCAGCTGGCCGCGCGGCACGCGCCGGGCCAGCTCATCCAGCGTAGCCCATACCGGAAAGCCCGGCCGCAGCAGCTCGACCTGATCGAACAGAGCCCCCGCGAGTGCCAGCCGGGCAGCGCCGACCTGCGGCACCAGCGCGTGCAGGTCGGCGGCAACCAGTTCCGCCAGCTCGGTTGCCTCGTCGCGGCTCAGGGTCATGCGCGCCGAAGCCTCGCCAGCGACCGGTTCCAAGGCCAGCACAATGGGCAGGGCCAGCAGCGCTTGTGCTTCCACGGTCAGCAATCCGAACGGCAAAGAGAACCGATTCTACCAGCGAGGACGTCGTGGTCAGTTCAACGCGAGCCCTAGCCCATGGAAACAAATGGATCGTGCTGAACAGATCAGGACATCCTCTGGCGTTTTGGGCTTTCGCCGCGCGGCATCGCGGGTTAGCCTTGACCGACTTGAGTTGTGGACAGTTTCGAGCATGGAAAACACGCTAAGGCGCGTCGGGGTGATCGGTGGTGTACGCATCCCGTTTTGCCGCAACAACACCGCGTATGCCGACGTCGGCAACTTTGGCATGTCGGTGAAAGTGCTGGGCGCGCTGGTCGAGCGGTTCGGGCTGCATGGGGTGGAGCTAGGTGAAGTGGCGATGGGTGCGGTGATCAAGCATTCATCGGACTGGAACCTGGCACGCGAGGCGCTGCTCAGTTCCGGGCTGGCGCCGACCACACCGGGCATCACCACCGCGCGTGCCTGCGGTACTTCGCTGGACAACGCGATCATCATCGCCAACAAGATCGCCGTGGGGCAGATCGCCGCGGGCATCGCCGGCGGCTCGGATACCACCAGCGATGTGCCTATCGTCTACGGCACGCGTTTGCGCAAACGGCTGCTGGCGATGAACCGCGCGAAGACGCCGCTGGACAAGTTGAAAGTGGCGCTGCGCGGGTTCTCGTTCCGCGAGCTGAAGCCTTCGTTCCCCGGCGTAGCCGAGCCGCGCACCGGCAAGTCGATGGGCGACCATTGCGAGCAGATGGCGAAGGAATGGCACGTCGCCCGCCAGGCGCAGGATCAGTTGGCGCTGGACAGCCATCACAAACTGGCCGCCGCATATGACGCCGGTTTCTTCGACGACTTGCTGGTGCCGTTCCGCGGCCTCAAGCGCGACGGCTTCCTGCGTCCGGATTCGACGCTGGATAAGTTGGCCACGTTGAAGCCGGCGTTCGACAAGAGTTCCGGCCACGGCACGCTGACTGCGGGCAACTCCACCGGCTTGTCCGATGGCGCGGCCGCCGTGCTGCTGGCCAGTGACGAGTGGGCCGCGCAGCGTGGCCTGACCATTCAGGCGTATCTGCGCGACGCCGAAGTCGCCGCAGTGGATTTTGTCCACGGCGAAGGCCTGCTGATGGCGCCGACCGTCGCGGTGCCGCGCATGCTGGCGCGACAGGGACTGACCTTGCAGGATTTCGACTACTACGAAATCCACGAAGCGTTCGCGGCGCAGGTGCTGTGCACGCTGCGCGCGTGGGAGAGTGCCGAGTACTGCAAGAACCGGCTCGGCCTGGATGCACCGCTGGGTTCGATCGACCCGGCCAAACTCAACGTGCATGGCTCCAGCCTCGCGGTAGGTCATCCGTTTGCCGCCACCGGCGCACGAATCGTCGCCACCTTGGCGAAGATGCTGGAACAGAAAGGCTCCGGCCGCGGCCTGATCTCGATCTGCACCGCCGGTGGCATGGGCGTCACCGCGATCCTCGAGCGGCCATGAACGGGCCCATGAACGGGATACTCGCATGCTGCGGCTGCGCACCACCACGGGCCTGAGCGCGCTGGCGCTGGCGATCGGCATCGCCGGTACCAGCTGGCTCAGCACGCTGACGGTCGGCTGGCATGGGCCGGCGCCACTTCTTGCTGCGACTCGGCATGGACCATCCATGCAGCCGCGCGCCCTGCCCTCACCGCAGCACCGGAAACGTCCGGTCAGCGTGGTGCAGGCGCGTCGCGCCAATGCAGATCGCGCCATCAGCGGCGTGAGCGAGGCGCAGGCCACTGCGCCTGCGCCGGCAGTCGAACTGGTGCCGCTGGCGATGCCGGGCGACACCTCGCAATCATGGGAAGAACTGCGCGGCCATCTGGACGGCCGCGTGGTGCTGCACGTCGGCGTCGACGGCGACGGCCGTGTCCGCACGGCCAGTCTGGTCGAGTCCAGTGGCGATCCGGTGCTCGACGAGCATGCCTTGCGCAGCGTGCGGGGCTGGCGTTTCGCGGTGCCGGGCGATCATCCGGACGGGATCAGCGGCGACTTGCCGATGCGTTTCTCCGCGCAGGGCGAGCGCATCGCGCAATCGCCGTAGGTTTTTTTCCAGTCGCGGCGGCCCTGCTTTTATTGTTCCCTGCGCCGATGGCGCCCGAGTTACCTTAGCTCGGCGATTCTTGTAGGAGCCGCGCTCGCGGGCGATGCTCTTTTTTGCACTTGAGGCGAAGAGCTTTCACCCTCCTGCGGAGGGCGAGTTACTTCTCTTTTGCTTGTCCAAAAGAGAAGTAACCAAGAGAAAACGACACCCCGCTTACGCGCCTTGCGGGCATCCCTGCCCGCAAGGTCCGCGGGTGGGTTACGGGGTTTGTCGACAGCACATCCTGTGCTGACGCCAAACTGGCCGGCATCCCTGCCGGCCACCCTGCGGGCTTTCCTTCACCCACCCGCCGCTTCAGAGGGGCCCCGGGTAGAGCAACGCGCATCCTGCGCGTACTTTTCAGAGGAGCCAGAGCAATAGCAGAGCGACGCTTCGCTTCGGCCTTTCACCGAGTGCGGGCCACGATGGCCCGCTGCTCTACCCGGGGCCCCTGTGCGGCGGTGAGACGGGGTCGACAGGCCCGCAGGGGCATCGGCAAGGATGCCGATGCCTTTTCGCCAGGACAGGAGTCCTGTCGAAAAGCCCGGCCCCGGCTCACGGACTTGCCGGGCAGGAGCCCGGCAAGCGCCAAGCGGGGTGGCCTTTCTCTTTGGTTAGCTTTCTCTTTGGCCACACAAAGAGAAAGTAACTCGGGCGCCGTAGGCGCACGAAAGCTCTTTGCTTCGAGTGCAGAAACAACAAGCAAAGGCATCGCCCGCCAGCGGGCTCCTACAAGAAGTCACGGTTTAAAGTGGTTCGGCTACAGCAGGAGGACGAAAGCTCTTCAAGCCTTGCTTCAAACAAAACCGGAGTTCACAACACCCCTTTCGCGCCCACCCCGAACGCCGTGAACAACCGCGTGATAATCAGTTTCGGCGACAGCGCCACGTCGGGGAAATCGCCGACCGGCTGATAGCAGGCGTAGAAGCCTGGATCGATCGCGCGCAGAGGTTGGCAGCCAGGCTTGAGGTCGTAGCTGGTGGCGTAGCGGAACGGCCACAGATCGAACAGCGGGAGCTGTGCGGAGATGCTGCCGATCGCATCGTTGATGTCGGTGAGCAGCGGCGTCGCCGATTGCCGCGGCGCGATCACCCATGCATTTTCCGGCTGGGTATTGCGCATGATGCTGTCGCGCAGCTGGTCGGCGAACGCGTGGTCGTAGACGATCACACCGGCTTCGGTGTTGTAGTTGTCGGAACGCGGATCGAAGTTGTGCGAGCCGACCATCGCGAAGGTATCGTCGATCACGATCGACTTGGCATGCAGGCCGAACCGGCGGCCCTCGCTGAGCAAGGGCGCCGGCCGGTTGCTGCTGCCGCGGCTGCCAAGCAGGTGAAAGCGCGCCTGCGTGGCGCTGGCCGGGCTGGCGGTTTCCGCCGGCATCGCGGCCTTGTTCATGCCGAGGTTGGCCAGCTCGTTGTCCACCGCCGGGCCTGACGCATGCGGCTTCAGTTCGTGGATCTCGAAACCGAACGTCTTCAGGTAACGCTTGCGGTGCTTGTACGACATCGCATACACGGCGAACGCATCGGTCGAGGCCAGCGAGTTGGTCGAGACGATCACCCGTGGCGGCTCGTCGCGCTGGTGCAACCGCTGGAAGATGCGCTGGGCGCGTTTGCTCATCACCAGATACGGCGTCTGCAGCAGCACTTCGCGCTTGGCGTCGTCGATCATGCGCATGATGTGCTGGGTGTACTCCTGCGCGCGTCGCTTGTCCGGCTTGTCGGCCTTCGACGGCAGATCGCTGAGGTAATCGACCTTGCCGGCGGGTAACGAAGGATCGACCAGCCACGCCTGCAGCCATAACGGATCTTCGGCGGCCTGTTGCAACTGCGCCACCCGCAGCGGCCGGCGATAATGCGGCGCCGGCCAGACCGGTGGCGCGCTGTCGGACAGGATGCGCTGGTTGACGTCGCGCAGGTGAGTCAGCGGCACCGCCCGCTTGTGCCGCCAGAACAACTCGAAACTGGCCGCCATCTGTTTTGCGGCAGGGCCGCCAACCATCACGTCGCGGTCGACGTAGTCGAAGTCGTCGTCCCAGTTGAAGTAGCGATCCTGGTAGTTGCGCCCACCGGTGATGCCGATGCTGTCATCCACCAGCAGCAGCTTGTTGTGCATGCGCTGGTTGAACTGCATGAAGCAGCACAGTATGCCGGCAGCGAATTCCAGCGGTTGCGTATGGGCCTTGTGGAAGGTCGGGTTGTACAGCCGCACTTGCAGGTTCGCGCTGACCCGCGACAGTCGGTCGAGCACGTCCAGATTGTCGAACGAAAACAGTTGGTCGGCCAGGATGCGCACCTGCACGCCGCGGCGGGCCGCCTGCACCAATTCGTCCAGCATCAGTTGGCCGGCGTCATCCTGATCCCAGATGTAGGTCTGCACGTCGATCGACTGTCGCGCGGCGCGGACCAGGTTGATCCGCGCCGCCAGCGCCGGTTCGCTGTCATCGAGCAAGGTCACCACGTGTACGGGTTGTTGCGGGGTGGATTCAGCCAGCGCCCGGGTTGCCGCCGCCAGCAGCGGTGACGGCACCGCGCAGCGGTCGGCCTGCGCGCAGACTGTGCTGCGATCGGTAGTGGTCGCGACGATCGCGTCGGCGCGCCGGATTTGCGCTTGCGACAGCGTACAGCCCTGCAGCAGCAGGGCCACGAGCAGGAGTGGAAGGCTGACCTGGCGCAGGAAGCGGGACATGCGCGAATGATACGGAGGGTTCGTGCAGCGGTGAGGGCTTTCCATGCAGGCGCTGTTCAATCGCACTGGGCCGCCAGCGCGGTAGGCGAATGAACGGTGGCGCGTGGTTTCAGGGCGACCAGAATGCGTCCAGTCGGGCATTGCCCGGTTCCAGCGAACCATTCAGGTGCAGCACCGCCAGCGCACCGGGCGGCATGCCGCGGAATTCGTCGGAGCGGCCTTCGACCAGCAGCGCGACCAGCCGCTCGATGCCGGGATTGTGGCCCACCAGCATGACCGTATCGGCGTCTGTGTGCTGATCGAGCAGTGCCAGCAATTCGCCGGGCGAGGCGTCGTAGATCTCGCTGGCCAGATGAGGCACTGGCGCGGAGTCGATGGCGGCCAGCGCCAGACGAGTGGTTTCGTCGGTGCGCCGGGTCGGCGAGCACAGCACCCGCTCGGGTCGGAGGCCGTGCCCGGCCAGCCACAGCCCGGCCGCCTGCGCCTCTTGTTCACCGCGGGCGCTGAGCGGACGCTGCTGGTCATCGCCGGAGGCTTCTATCGGCACGGCTTCGGCATGCCGCAACAAAATCAGTTCTTGCATGGAGGACTCCGGGGTGTGGTCGTACGTGGCGCGATAAGCATCAAGAGGAACTCGCTTCACTGCTGACGCTTGATCCAGCGCAGCAGCGCCTTCCAGTCCTGTTGGTGGTTGCGCACCTGTTCGGACTGGTAATCGAAAATGCCCTTGCCCAGCGCACTCAGCAGCACGTAGGCCTGGCTGTCGCGCAGTTGCGCCACGATCGGAAACGGGGACTGTTCGGCGAGCTGGGCGATCGCGTCCTGACTGGCATGGGTCCACGGCTTGAGCCGGTTGGCGACCAGCCCCACCGGCAGCTTGCCGCGGCGGATGCGGCTGAACGACTGCAGCTCTCCGATGAAGTGGAGTGTGGCGTGCAGGTCGAACGACGACGGCAACACCGGCACTAGCAGCACGTCGGCCTGTTCGAGGTACGGTTCCAGTTCGCGCTCGCCGGAGCCGGCGGCGGTGTCGATCAGCAGTTGCTGGGTGTCCGGCGGCAATTTCTGCAGCGAGCGGCGACCGCCTTCCAGCGCCAGCACGCCGGGAACGTTGTCCGGTCGCAGGCCGGCCCAGCGGTAGCTGGAACCTTGCCGGTCGACGTCGATGATGGCGGTGTGCTGCCCTGCTTGTGCCCAGTGCGAAGCCAGCTGGGTCACCAGCGTGCTCTTGCCGCAACCGCCCTTGCTGCTTGCCACCAGCGTCGTAAGCATCGACTCACCCTTGTCGCGGAAGGTGGCCCAAGCCTACACGGCTGCGGATGCGGCGCAAAGCGGCGTAGCGGTCAAAGTCAGCCCGGCTCGCGCGGCTGCCAGTCGGCGGGTGCTTCGGCCGGGATGCTGTTGTCGCGCAAGGCCGCCAGCAGCAGGCTCATCTCGGTGCCGCCGTTGCGCGCCAGCGCCAGCAGATGCTGGGCCATCGCCGGCTCGTCCCGCACCCGGGTCAGCAGCTGGCCGAAGCTCTGTACTTGCCAGATCAGGTTGCGGCGGGCGTCTTTCGCTTCCTGCTGCTGGGTCGGATCGTCCGCCAGCACTTCGCGCAGATGCAGGCCGAGCGAGCGCGACAGCGGACTGGACCCCCACTCGAGCAGCTTGCCCAGCTTCAGGCAATCGGCCTTGGTCGAGGCATCGCTGCCGGCGTTCTCGCACAGTTTGGCGATGAGCTGCAGACCCGGTTGCGGCTGCGTGCCCGCGATCCCGTAGACCAGCATGGCCTGCATGCCCACTGCGCCGGATTTCGAGGCCGGATCGAAGGTGCCGGCCGGTGGCGGCAAGACGCCGATCGAACTGGCCAGTGCCTTCAGGCTGGCGCCGGTGTAGTCGTCGTACAGCTTGCTGTTGGCGGCCTTGCCCAGGTCCTCGCGGGCGGCATCGTGCTTCATGTCGTGGGCGTCCGCGCCGAGCTTGAGCAGCCATACCGCGGCATTGTCCGGCGCCTGGACGAGCAGCTGGTCCAGCGCGGCGGTATTCGGGCAGGCGTCGGCTTTGGCATCGCAATCGGCCAGTCGCGCCCAGCTCACCGCGGCGTCGGCTCCATCGGCCTGGGCGGCGCGCCCGATCAGTGCATGGAAACTGTTGCTCGGTGGCTGATTGAACAGCGGCCGGGCCAGCAAAGCGGCACCGAGCAGCGGCAAGGCATCGGCGCGCGGCGCCAGCACGCTGACCAGGTCGCGCTGGAACGCCAGCTGGGCCTTGTCGCGGTCGGTGGCTGCCTTGCTCGGTTCATGCCGGGTCTTATCGGCGGCGGCTTTGCCAGCGAAGGCTGGCGTCACCGGCAGAGACAAGGCACACGTCAGAGCCAGGTAGCGCAATCCACGCATCATGGGCTTGGTCATCATGGGCTGGGCCGCGATCAAAGCGTTCAGCATAGCTCGTGCAGATTAAGCGCGGCTGATCCGCCTGCCTCGCGCAAGCGGATCGGTGCAACCAGATATGTCAGGATTGCCGTTTCGGCGCACGGCGGCGCCCTCACGTTTAGGGAGACGCATAGTGGATCAATTGTCGACATTCGCCGGTGGTGCCCCGTGGTTCGTCGGCTGGGGCACGCTGGCGCTGATCAACGCCGCGCTGGCGCAGGGCAAGAACCGCAGCGGACTGCTGTGGTTTCTGCTGTCGCTGTTGTTCGGCCCGCTCGCGACGCTGCTGCTGGTATTGCTGCCGAAGGTGCGCGGCAACTTGTTCTGAGCGCGCCGTTTATTCGCCCAGCGCTTCGCGCATGAATTCCGGCTGCGCCAGCGCGCCCTTGTGGATGTCGGCGTTGTAGTAGCGGGTCGGAAAGTTCTTGCTGATCGCGCCGCGCTCGCGGAAGCCGGACAGATCACCGCCCTTGCGCGCCATCGTGCAGCTCCACCAGCCGGTCGGGTAGCACGGCTGCGGGAACGGCAGTGTCTTCACGGCGCTGAAGCCGGAGGTGCGCATGGCCGAACGCATCGACTTGATCAGGTCCAGATGCGCCAGCGGCGATTCGCTTTGCTGTACCAGCAGGCCGCCATGGCGCAGTGCCTTGTAGCAGCTGGCGTAGAACGCGGCGTTGAACAAACCTTCGGCCGGGCCGACCGGATCGGTCGAGTCGACGATGACCAGATCCAGCGAATCGGGTTCGCACTCGGCCATGTACTTGATGCCATCGATGAACAGCAGTTCGGCGCGCGGGTCGTGATTCGATTCGCACAGTTCCGGAAAATATTCCTCGGCCAGCCGGGTCACGCGCTCGTCGATCTCCACCTGCACCGCCGACTCGACTTCCTCGTGCTTGAGCACTTCGCGCAAGGTGCCGCAATCGCCCCCGCCGATGACCACCACGCGCTTGGCGCGCGCGTGGGTGAACAGCGCCGGGTGGGTCATCATCTCGTGATAGAAAAAGTTGTCGCGGGTGGTCAGCATCACGCAACCATCGATCACCATCAGGTTGCCCCAGTCGGTGGTCTTGTAGATCTCGATGGTCTGGAACGGGGTCTTCTCCGCGTGCAGCAATTGCTCGGTGCGGAAACCGATGGAGGAACCGGAAGCCTGGTGGGCTTCGGTGAACCAGCTGAGCTGCTGCGACATGGCGGGGATGTTCCTGACGAACCGGGTGGAAGGATAAAGACTGCCAATTGTAGCGATAACGGTGGTGAACGTCCTGGGAGCAGGCCGTCGGCACATGCGCATATCGTCACAGGCGCCCATTACAATGGCGACCTGGCATCGCCGGCGCAGGGCGTCCGGTCGCCGACAAGTCCGATCGGCCCCGCGGCGTGCGAGGCTTCCGGTCGCTCGGGCTTCGTGCTCCTGAGTTGGGCAACACCGTCAAGGCTCGCCGCTGCGACGACATCATCCATGCTTGTAACAAGCGCCTGCACAAGGAGCTACGCTGATGTCGAACCATTGGAATACCGATTCCGCCCGCCACACCTATGCCGTGCCGCACTGGAGCGACGGCTATGTGGATGTGAACACCGCGGGCGAAATCGTGATGCGTCCGCACGGCGCCAGCGGCCCGGCCTTGTCGCTGCCGCAGATCGTCGAGCGCGCCCGTAGCGAAGGCCTGCGTCTGCCGTTGCTGGTGCGCTTTCCGGACATTCTCGCCGACCGTCTCGCGCGGCTGCAGGGTGCATTCGCCCGGGCGATCGCCGACAGCGCGTATGCCGGCGGCTATACGGCCATCTATCCGATCAAGGTGAACCAGCAGCGCGGCGTCGTCGGCGAGCTGGTCGCCGCAGGCAGCCATGGCTTCGGCCTGGAAGCCGGCTCGAAACCCGAATTGATGGCGGTGCTGGCGATGGCGCGGCCCGGTTCGATCGTGATCTGCAACGGCTACAAGGATCGCGAATACATCCGCCTCGCGTTGATCGGCCTGAAGCTGGGCCTGCGCGTGCATATCGTGATCGAGAAGCTGTCGGAGCTCGATCATGTGTTCAGCGAGGCAAAAGCGCTGAATGTCGAGCCACTGCTCGGCGTGCGCGTGCGACTCGCCTCGATCGGTGCGGGCAAGTGGCAGAACACCGGCGGCGACAAGGGCAAGTTCGGCCTGTCGCCGAATCAAGTGCTCACCCTGATCGAACGGCTCGACGCAGCCGGTCTCAAGCACACGCTGAAGCTGCAGCACTTCCACATGGGTTCGCAGATCTCCAACGTGCGCGACATCGCCAACGGCATGCGCGAGGCGACGCGCTACTTCGTCGAGCTGACCCGGATGGGCGTGCCGTTGGAAATCGTCGACGTCGGCGGCGGCCTCGGCGTGGACTACGAAGGCTCGCGGTCGCGCAGCCACAATTCGATCAACTACTCGATCGAGCAGTACGCCGCCACGATCGTGCAGTCGCTGGCCGAGGCAGTCGAGACCGAAGGCCTGCCCGCGCCGCATATCCTCACCGAAGCCGGTCGCGCGATGACCGCGCATCACGCGGTGATGGTGGTCAACGTGACCGAGGTGGAGCCGGTGCCGGCCGGCGCGATTCCGCCCCTGCACCTGGAAGAGCCCGCCGTGCTGCGCCGGCTGCGCGAAACCTGGGAAGAACTGGACCGGCGTCCCGCGCTGGAACTGTTTCACGAAGCCCAGCACCATCTGCAGGAAGGCCAGACGCTGTACGCGCTGGGTCAGCTGGCGCTGGCCGACCGCGCGCGGCTGGACGAGATGTACTACGCGATCGCCGGCGCCGTGCGCACGCGCCTGCTGCCGGCCGAGCGCTCGCACCGGCAGGCGCTGGACGAGCTGGACGAGAAGCTGGTCGACAAATACTTCGTCAACTTCTCGGTGTTCGAGTCCATTCCCGATGTCTGGGCGATCGGTCAGATCTTCCCGATCGCGCCGATCGCGCGACTCGACGAGAAGCCGACGCGGCGCGGCGTGATCGTCGATCTCACCTGCGACTCGGACGGCCGCATCGACCAGTATGTCGATGCCGAAGGCGTCGACGTGAGCCTGCCGCTGCATGCCTTGAAGGAAGGCGAAAGCTACCGGCTCGGCATCTTCATGGTCGGCGCCTACCAGGAGACGCTGGGCGACATCCACAACCTGTTCGGCGACACCGATGCGGTGAATGTGCGCGTCGACGGCGACAGCTACACGTTCGCGCACGTACGCCGCGGCGACACCACGGATCTCATGCTCGACTACGTCGGTTACGACCTCGAAGCGCTGCGCCGGAGCTACCGCGAACGCATAGCCAATGCGGGTGTGACAGGCGCCGAGGCCGAACAGTTGTACGGGACACTTGATGGCGGGCTGACGGCTTACACCTATCTGGCCGAAGACACGCACTGATTGGAAGCCCCTCTCCCGTGGGAGAGGGGTTGGGGTGAGGGTTCGGGCGGAGCGAGGGATTCCGCTCCGGCCGAACCCTCATCCGGCCCTTCGGGCCACCTTCTCCCAAAGGGAGAAGGGAGCACCACCCAGCTCATTACTTGACCGTTACGGGAGCAGTTCATGACAAGTCTCAATGGCAAGGTCGCCCTGATCACCGGTGCAGCCAGCGGCCTCGGCAAGGCGATTGCCGAGCTGTACGCGAAAAACGGCGCCAGCGTGGCGATCGCCGATATCAACCAGCAGGCGGCCGATGCGGTGGCGGCGGAAATCAACGCGGCCGGCGGCAAGGCGATCGGCGTGGCAATGGACGTCACCGACGAGGTGGCGGTGAATGCCGGCACCGACAAGGTGGTCGCGGCGTTCGGTGCGCTCGACATCCTGATTTCGAATGCCGGCGTGCAGATCATCAACCCGATCGACCAGTTCGCGTTCGCCGATTGGAAGAAGATGCTGGCGATCCATCTCGACGGCGGCTTCCTCACCACCAAGGCCGCGCTGCAGCATATGTACAAGGGCGACCGCGGCGGCATCGTGATCTACATGGGCTCGGTGCATTCGCACGAGGCATCGAAGCTGAAGTCCGCCTACGTCGCCGCCAAGCATGGCCTGCTCGGCCTTGCCCGCACGCTGGCGAAGGAAGGCGCCGCGCACAACGTGCGCTCGCACGTGATCTGCCCCGGCTTCGTGCGCACGCCGCTGGTCGAGAAGCAGATTCCCGAGCAGGCGAAGGAGCTGGGCATCACGGAAGACGACGTGATCAAGAACGTGATGCTGAAGGATACCGTCGACGGCGTGTTCACCACGGTCGAGGACATCGCACAGACAGCGTTGTATCTGGCCACCTTCCCGTCCGCCGCGCTGACCGGTCAGTCGATCGTGGTCAGCCACGGCTGGTATATGCAGTAAGCGCCGTGGGTGATGCCAAGCGTTCGAATCCGCCGGCCACGCTGACCGAAACGGTGGCACGCGATTACCACACCGTCGCCCTGGTGCTGCAGGGCGGTGGCGCGTTGGGTGCCTATCAAGCCGGCGTCTACCAGGCACTGGCCGAGGCCGATCTGCAGCCGACCTGGCTGGCCGGCATCTCGATCGGCGCACTGAACGCCGCGATCATTGCGGGCAACCCGCCGGAGCGGCGCGTCGAGCGGCTGCGCGAGTTCTGGGAAACGATCTGCCGGCAACCGTTGCTGCCGGCAGCGCTTGATTTCGACACGAGTGCCTGGCCGCTGCTGTGGCAGAACGGCATCAGCGGTCTTGCCGCGTGGCGGGCGCTGACCGAAGGACAGGCAGGTTTTTTCCAGCCTCGACTGGGACCCTTGTTGCCATGGCATACGGGTCCTGCCGGTGCGAGCTGGTACGACACCACGCCGCTGCGCGCCACGCTGGAGCGGCTGGCCGACTTCGACCGCATCAACGACGCGCGCGCGATGCGCGTGTCGGTGGGCGCGGTGAATGTGCGCACCGGCGACTTCACCTATTTCGACAATACCCGTGACACGCTGCGGCCGGAGCATTTCATGGCTTCCGGCGCGCTGCCGCCGGGATTTCCGGCAGTGGAGATCGACGGCGAGTTCTACTGGGACGGCGGCATGGTCTCCAATACGCCGCTGTACAAAGTGTTGAGTGATCGCCCTAGCCACGACACACTGGTGTTCCAGGTCGACCTGTGGAGCGCACGCGGTAGTTTGCCGCACGACCTCGCGCAGGTGGCCGAGCGCAGCAAGGAGATCCAGTACTCCAGCCGCACCCGCCTGATTACCGAATTCATGCGGCGCACTCAAGAGCATCGGTGCCTGCTGTACGACGTGATGGCGCTGGTGCCGGAAGATCGGCGCAACGACCCGGCCTATCGTCGCGCCGTGGCGCGTTCCGCCGCCGCGTTGACCAACGTGATCCACCTGATCTATCGCGACAAGCCCTACGAGGGCCACTACAAGGATTACGAATTCAGCATCGCCAGCATGCAAAGTCATTGGCGCAGCGGTATGGAGGACATGCGTCATACATTGGCGCACCCGCAGTGGCTCGCGGCCCCCGATCCTGAAGATCCTTTCGTGACGCATGACGTGCATCGCACCACCACTTCTGACTGAGCATCTAGGACACCGCATGACCCTCAAGGCAGCATTTATCGGGCTCGGCGCTATGGGCGCGCCGATGGCCCGTCATCTCAAGGCGAAAGGATTGCTGCATGCGGTGGCCAACCGCACGCAGACCAAGGCGTTGCAGCTGGCGCAGGAGCTGGACGTCACCGCGCCGGCCACGCTGGCCGAGCTGGCCGCACAGTGCGATGTCATCGCGCTGTGCGTCACCGCGGATGCCGACGTACTGAATACGGTCGAGGCATTGGCGCCGCATCTGCAGCCGGGCGCGATCGTGATCGATCACTCCACCGATGCGCCGGCCACCGCGAAGCGGGCGGCAGCGATGCTCGCCGCAGTCGGTGCGCACTTCCTGGACGCGCCGGTCTCCGGCGGCGTGGAAGGTGCGAAGAACGGCAAGCTGTCGGTGATGGTCGGTGGTGATGCGGCCGTGCTGGAACGGGCGCGCCCGGTGCTGGAGGCCTATGCGCTGCGGGTCACCCATCTCGGCGATGTCGGTGCCGGCCAGGCGACCAAGGCGATCAACCAGATTCTTGTCGCCGGCATCGCACAAGCCGTATGCGAAGGCCTCGCGCTGGGCGAGGCGCTCGGCCTCGATCCGGCGCGGCTGATCCCCACCCTGGGCGCCGGTGCCGCGGGCAACTGGTTCCTCGACAAGCGCGGCGCGACGATGCTGCGTGACGAATTCAGCGTCGGCTTCAAACTCGCCCTGTTGCACAAGGATCTCGCCATCGTGCACGGCATCGCCGAGCAGGCCGGCACCGCCACCGCGGTGATCGACCGCTCGCTGGCCGACTACGCCGAGCTGATGAGCCAGGGCTACGGCGACGACGATATTTCGGCGTTGATCCGGTTGAAACGGAAAAGCTGAGCTTTGGAAGGTTGAAACAAAAAGGCCGCGCTGAATGCGCGGCCTTTTTGTTTACGTGGATGCAGGCGAAGCGCCTATTTGCCTTCCTTCAGCGCAATCGCGTTGATCCCCGCACCCGCCAGCCGCTGCTTGGTCGATTCCAGTTCGGTGGCGGAATGGAATGGGCCGAGTCGGACACGGTTATAGGTCTGCCCGCCGATGCTGACGGACTGCACGTTGGCGACAAAACCCTGCATCGCTAGTTTTGCCTTCAAGGTTTCCGCGTCGGCGGAGTTCGGGAACGCACCGACTTGCAGCAGGTAGCCGCTGCCGGTGGCGGGTTGCGGCACAGCGGCAGCCGGCGCGGCGACGACGTTTTCGCTGACGGCGGCTGGCGCATTCGCCGGCGCCGCTGTCGCCGCCTGCTGGGCGGCCTGCTGCTGTGCCTGCAGCTGCGCTGCCTGTTGCTTCTGCTGTTGTTCGGCACGCGCCTGCGCACTGATCACGGCGTCGGGAATGCGCACTTCCTTTTCCGAAAGTACCGAGTAGAAATCGAATTGCGGCTTCTTCGGTGCGCTGTCGCCGGCGGCCGGTTCGACCACGCCAGGCTCGCTGCCGTGCTCGGCGGTGGCCTGCGGGTTCGCCTGCGGGCCGCTGGGTTTGTTCATGCTGGTCAGCAGACTGCCACGCATCATCACGGCCATCAGGATCGCGCCGATCACCACGCCGATGACGGCGTAGCCCCAGCCGGGGAAACCGCTGCTGTTGTTGCGCACGGCCTGCCGGCCTTTGCCCTTGCGTGCTGCCATTACATCTTCTCCGGGGCGCTCAGGCCCAACAATGCCAAGCCATTCTTCAACACTTGCCGCGTCGCCACCACCAGCGCGAGGCGCGCGTTGCGCAGCGCGGCGTCCTCGACCAGGAACTGATATGAGTTGTAGTAGGTGTGGAATGCGTTGGCCAGCTCACGCAACCAGGCGGCAACCAGATGCGGCTCCAGGTTTGCGGCGGCGGCGTCGACCAGCTCCGGATACTTCGACAGTTCGGTAAGCAGGATCTGTTCGTGCTCGGTGTCCAGCCGGGCCAGGTTGGCGAGGCCGTCCTGCAGGTCGAACGTGAAGCCCTTCTCGGGCGCCTGGCGCAGCACGCTGCATACGCGGGCATGCGCGTACTGGATGTAATAAACCGGATTGTCGTTCGATTGCGAGCGCGCCAGGTCGATGTCGAACACCAGCTGCGAATCGCTCTTGCGCGCGATCAGGAAATAGCGCGTGGCGTCGCGGCCGACCTCGTCGATCAGGTCGCGCAAGGTGACGTAGCTGCCGGCGCGCTTGGAAATCTTCACTTCCTCGCCATGACGCATCACCGTCACCATCTGGTGCAACACGTATTCCGGCCAGCCTGTCGGAATGCCGCAGTCGAGCGCTTGCAGGCCGGCCTTCACGCGCGCCAGCGAGCCGTGGTGATCCGAGCCGAGTTCCGTGATCGCGCGTTCGTAGCCGCGCTGCCACTTGCTGAGGTGGTAGGCCACGTCGGGCAGGAAATAGGTGTAGGTGCCGTCGGACTTGCGCATCACGCGGTCTTTGTCGTCACCGAAATCGGTGGTGCGCAGCCACAGCGCACCGCCCTCCTCGTAGGTGTGGCCATGGGCGATCAGCTCGCGCACGGTTTCCTCGACCTTGCCATCGCTGTACAGCGATGATTCGAGGAAGTAGGTGTCGAAACCCACACCGAATGCCTGCAAGTCCAGGTCCTGTTCTCGCCGCAGGCTGGCCACGGCGAAGCGGCGGATCGCGTCGAGATTGTCGACATCGCCGGCAGCGATCACCGTCTCGCCGTCGGCGACCACCGATTCGCGGTCGAGATAGGCGCGCGCCACATCGGCGATGTAGTCACCGCGGTAGCCATTGTCCGGCCAGCCGCTGTCATCGGGGGTAATGCCGCGCGCGCGCGCCTGCACCGAGATCGCCAGATTCGCGATCTGCACGCCGGCATCGTTGTAGTAGAACTCGCGCTTGACGTTCCAGCCGGTGGCGTCCAGCAGCCGGCTCAGGCAATCGCCAATCGCTGCGGCGCGGCCGTGGCCCACATGCAGCGGACCGGTCGGATTCGCCGAGACGAATTCCACACCGACCGTCCTGTCATGGCCCGCGTTGCTGCGGCCATAGGCATCGCCTTCGGCCAGGATGCGGCGCACTTCGGCGTGGCAGGCACCGGCGGTGAGGAAAAAATTGATGAAGCCGGGACCGGCGATTTCGATCTTCGCCACCAGCTCGTTCGCCGGCAGCGCGGCAACCAGCTTGTCGGCCAGTTCACGGGGCTTCGCACGAGCCGGTTTGGCCAACAGCATCGCCACGTTGCAGGCGAAGTCACCGTGTTCGCGGCTGCGCGCTCGCTCGATCACGAACCCGGGTGGGATCAGGTCGGCAGGCAGGGTGGCATCGTTTTGCAGGGTCCGGATGGCCTGCAGAACCAGGTCGCGCAACTGTTCTTTCACGGATGGGGTCAATTTCGTGATGGAACCGCCAATCCTAACAGACCGCCGTGCTGGCGAAACGCACCGGGAGTCGTGGTCGCCACCCTGATTTCATGGTCCGTGGGTCTTTGATGCGCTGCGGCTAGCCGCCCTGTGGATAAGTCTGTGGGGAAAGCTGCAGATGGCGGTAGCCGAGCGGTCGTGACGTACCGGAAGCCGGCGTGACACTATGAATAATTCATTATTTTCAATAAGTTGATCAATTAACTTAGGGTGAAAATCGCGATAGGACCGGCAAGGGCCGGTATCACCTTTTTGTGCATAAGTTTCGGCGACTTGGCGGCACTTCATGCAAGCAACTGGTGTCATCGGTTCGTCATGCGGCGCTGCGACACTAGTCGGGCCTGGACATGACTCCCCTCCATGAAACGGCATCGGAGACGCCGCTCTCTCCCCTCCCCAATCGGCCCCGCGGCGTGGTTCATTCCACGCCGTTTTTTTATGGCAGCGGTTCAGAGCAGGCCGCGGGCGGCCATCGACACCGGCTCGCCGCTGCCGATGATCAGGTGATCAAGCACGCGCACGCCCACCAGTTGCAGGGCGTTGCGCAACTCATGGGTTATCGCACGGTCGGCTGCACTGGGCTCGGCAACGCCGGAGGGGTGGTTGTGCGCGAAGATCACCGCGCAAGCGTTGTGCCGCAGGCAGGCCCGCACCACTTCGCGCGGGTGCACGCTGGCGCCGTCGATGGTGCCACGGAACAGTTCCTCGAACCCCAGCACGCGGTGGCGATTGTCCAGATACAGGCAGCCGAATACCTCGTACGGCAGGTGGCGCAGGCGGGCGCGCAGAAAATCGCCGCTGTCGCGAGGGTTGCCCAGGTAGGGCTTCTCCTGCAGCTGCTCGGCCAGGCTGCGACGGGCCAGTTCCAATGCGGCGACAATGCGCGCGCGCTTGGCGGGTCCCAGTCCGCCGGCGGGGACTTGCTGGTCGGGCCGGCCGAGCAGCGCACCCAGGGTACCGGCCGAGTTCAGCAGTTCACGACCCAGTGCCAGAGCATCCTTGCCGCGACTGCCGCTGCCCAGCAGCACCGCCAGCAACTCGGCATCGGACAGCGTGGCACTACCTAGACTCAGCAGTTTTTCACGGGGGCGTTCGCGTTCGGGCCAGTCACGGATGCTCATGCTTGCAATTTGCCGGACAGCATCGCCCCCGGACAGCAGTCAGGATGAATGAATCCGGTAAGCTAGGCGTCTGCCCGATTGTCAGGCCCGCCTTACATGAGTCTTGCCCAACGCCGTATTCTGCTGGGAGTGTCTGGCGGCATCGCCGCCTACAAGTCCTGCGAGCTGGTCCGCCGCTTGCGCGACCTCGATGCCGAGGTGCGCGTGGTGATGACCGAGGGTGCCACCCACTTCGTCAGCCCGACCACCTTTCAGGCGTTGTCCGGCCAGAGCGTGCGGGTGAGCCTGTGGGATGCACAGGCCGAAGCGGCCATGGGGCATATCGAACTGGCGCGCTGGGCCGAACGTATCCTGGTCGCACCGGCCAGCGCCGACCTGCTGGCGCGGCTGGCGCATGGCATGGCCGATGACTTGCTGACCACGCTGTGCCTGGCCAGCGCCGCGCCACTGTATCTGGCGCCGGCCATGAACCAGCAAATGTGGGCGCACCCGGCGGTGCAGGCGAATATCGACCTGCTGCACCAACGCGGCGCGCAACTGCTCGGCCCGGCCGCCGGTGATCAAGCCTGCGGCGATGTAGGAACGGGCCGGATGCTGGAGCCCCACGAATTGCGGGATGCGCTGCTGGCCTCGTTCGGCGACCAGTCCTTGGCCGGGCTGAACGTCTTGGTGAGCGCCGGCCCGACTTATGAAGATATCGACCCTGTGCGTTTCATCGGTAACCGCAGTTCCGGCCGAATGGGTTTTGCGGTGGCTGCTGCAGCTGCCCAGGCCGGCGCCAAGGTAACCCTGATCGCTGGGCCGGTGAGTCTGGTTACGCCGGCTGGCGTCGCACAACGCATCGATGTGCGCAGCGCGGCGCAGATGCACGCGGCGGTGCTGACCGCTGCCGCGCAGGCCGACATCTATATCGGCGCGGCGGCGGTCGGCGATTACCGCCCGCTGGAAGTGTCCGCGCAAAAACTGAAGAAGCGCGCCGGCGCCGGCCTGTCGCTGCAGCTGAGTGAGAACCCGGACATCCTGGCCAGCCTGTCGGCGCAAACCGCGCACCCGTTCCTGGTCGGATTCGCCGCGGAGACGCATGATGTCGCGAGCTATGCGCAGGGCAAGCTGCGGCACAAGGGGCTGGATATGATTGCGGCCAATCAGGTGGGCGGCGGACTCGGTTTCGAGACCGCCGACAATGCGTTGACGTTGTACTGGGCCGACGGCGCGGTCGAACTGCCGCGGGCCGCGAAACCGGAACTGGCTCGCCAGCTGATCGCCCAGGTGGCCGAGCGCTTTCGGGCGGCGCGCGGATGACGATCGACGTCGAACTGAAGATTCTCGACCCGCGCCTCGGCGACAGCATTCCGTTGCCTCAGGCCGCCACGGTCGGCAGTGCGGGCATGGATCTGCGTGCTGCGCTGGAGGCGCCGCTGACGCTGGCACCGGGGGAAAGTGCGCTGGTGCCCAGCGGCATCGCAATCCATATCGGCGATCCGGGCTGGTGTGCGCTGATCGTGCCGCGCTCGGGGCTGGGCCACAAGCACGGCCTGGTGATGGGCAATCTGGTCGGGGTGATCGATGCCGACTACCAGGGACCGCTGATGATTTCATGCTGGAATCGCGGCACGCAGTCGTACACCATCGCGGTGGGCGACCGGATCGCCCAGTTGCTGCTGGTGCCGGTGGCGCAGGCGCGATTGAAGATCGTGAACGATTTTGCGCCGAGCGAACGCGGCGGCGGTGGTTTTGGCTCGACCGGTATCCAATGAACAGACGAGTGGGTCCGAGATCGACCGGGCCGGCGCGCAGGCACAGCCAAGGGGACGGGGCATGGCGTTGAACATCGCGAAAGAGCGGCTGCGCAGCCTGCAGAGCAACTGGCGGGATCTGTTGCCGCTGGCCGGCGGCACCATCTTGCTGCTGCTGGGGCTGTTCTGCGCATGGCAGACCTGGTTGATCGCCGATGAAGGCGCGGCCATCGAGCGCGTGCATGTTGCCCAGAACGAGGCCGTGCGGGCGATGTCCGACGAAGTCGCCAGACAGCGCGGCACCGTCGAAAAGGTGCTGGTCGGCCTGAACCCGGCCACCTTGATGAGCGATCCGGTGCGCTCCGCGGCGGCACTGCGCCAGCAGTTGCCACAGGCGAAGAAACTGGAGTTGTACAGCGGCGATCTGAACGAGGTGTTGAAGGCCAACTATCGCGAGTTCGGTTATGCCAAGGCGGCCCAGTTGATGGCCGCGCAGAGTTCCGAAGGGGTGCCGCTGGCGCAGAGTGTTTCCTATGGCGGCGGCGATCGCCGGCTGAGCATGGTGATCCCGCTGGGGCCGCCACAGCAGGCGCAGGCGTGGGTCTGGGTCGAACTGCCGTTCGCTCCGTTGCGCCAACGTTTCGATGCCATCTCGCCGGCCGGTGGTCGGTTGGAGTTCCGCCAGGGCAATGAGCAGGGTGACATGCAGCTGTTTTCGAATGGCGCCGCCTCGGCTGAAGCCGAAGCGACCGGTAAACCGGTCGCCGGCAGCGTTTTCAGTGTCGGCGCCGGCCTGCCCGGTGCCTTCATCGTGTTGCCGCGCTCGTGGGTGTTGAGTGGGTTGCTGACCTTGCTGGGCCTGGGCGGCGGCGCCTACCTGCTGCGCCTGCGCCTGCGTTGGCTCGCCACACCGGCAGCCGAGCCTGAGGAAGTGCCCCTCCCGGCGAGAATCGAAAACGTCCCTGCTGCGGCCAAACCAGCGAAGCCGCCGCTTGACCGGCCACCCGTGCCACCGGTTGCAGCGACGGTCGAAGTGGATCCGAGCATCTTTCGTGCATATGACGTGCGCGGTGTGGTCGGCAAGACCTTGAACACGGAGGTCGCGCACGCGCTCGGTCAGTCGATCGGCGCGCTGATGACCGAAAAGCGCTTGCGTGAAATCGTGGTCGGCCGCGACGGTCGCCAGTCCGGACCGGAGCTGGCCGGCGCACTGGCCGATGGCCTGCGTGCAGCCGGCATCGACGTGATCGACATCGGTGCGGTGCCCACGCCGGTGGTCTATTACGCGACTTATCGCCTCAATACCGGCTGTGGCGTGGCGGTAACCGGTAGCCACAATCCGCCGGACTACAACGGCTTCAAGATCGTGGTCGGCGGCGAGACCTTGTCCGAGGGCGCGATCCAGGATCTCTACCAGCGGATTGTCAACGGCGCGCTGGCCAGTGACGGTCATGGCAGCCTGCGCGAGGTCGACGTGGCGCCCGACTACATCGAAAAGATCGTCTCCGACGTGCTGGCCGAGCGTCGCCTGAAGATCGTGGTCGATTGCGGCAACGGTATTCCCGGTGCGATCGCACCGCATGTACTGGAGGGCGTCGGCTGCGAGGTGATCACGCTGTACTGCGACGTCGACGGCAATTTCCCGAATCACCACCCGGATCCGTCCGACCCGCACAACCTGGAGGATCTGATCCTGTCGGTGAAGCGGACCGGTGCCGATCTTGGCATTGCGTTCGATGGCGACGGCGATCGTCTGGGCGTGGTCACCCGGTCGGGCGAGATCATCTATCCGGATCGCCTGCTGATGTTGTTCGCGCGCGACGTGCTGTCGCGCCAGCCCGGTGCCACCGTCATCTACGACGTCAAGTGCACCAGCCACCTGAAGGGCCAGATCCTGGATGCCGGCGGCAGCCCGCTGATGTGGCGCACCGGTCATTCACTGGTCAAGGCGAAGATGCGCGAGACGGGTGCCGAGCTGGCCGGCGAGATGAGCGGGCACTTCTTCTTCAAGGAGCGCTGGTACGGTTTCGACGACGGCATCTACGCCGCCGCCCGATTGCTGGAAATTCTTGCCGGCGACCAGCAGGGGCGCAGCCCGGAAGAGATCTTCGCCACCTTGCCGAAGAGCGTCTCCACGCCCGAGTTGAAGATCGAACTGGCCGAGGGCGAGCACTACCGCTTCATGGACAAGTTGCGCCAGCAAGCCAACTTCGACGATGCCACCCTGACCACCATCGATGGACTGCGCGCGGATTGGCCGGATGGCTGGGGCCTGGTCCGTGCATCCAATACGACGCCGGTACTGGTGCTGCGCTTCGAGGCGGACGATGCGATTGCGCTGAAGCGCATCCAGCAGATCTTCCGCAAGCAGCTGCTCGCCGTGGATTTCAAGCTGAAGATGCCATTCTGAGCCCCATAATCGGGCCCGAAAAAAGGCCGGCTTGTGCGCCGGCCTTCTCATTGAAGCAGTGGCGGACTATCCCGCAGGCTGCGCTTGCGCCGCCTTGATTTCGCGATAGCGCGCCAGTTGTTTGGCCTGCAGTTGCACGGTCTGCGTGCGTAAGGTCTGCTGGTGCTGCAAGGTATTGCGCTGCCCGGTGACGATGGCGCGTTGCTGGGCGATGCCGTCGACCAGGAGCTTCGGCACCGGTGCCTTGGCGTTCTCCATCTCGGCCGCGCGACCAAGCAGGTCGGTCAGCGCCTTTTCCTGGCTGCGCAGGTTGATCTGGGTGGTATGGATCTGCTGGTCGATGGTGTCCAGCGCCTGTTGCTGCTGGAGTTTGTATGACTCCTCGTCCGGATAGGCCGCCAGCATCTGCGCTTCGGCGTTGGCAATTTCCTGCGCGGCCCGCTGCTTGGCCGCCTGCTCGGCCGCCAGCTTGTTGGCGGCGGTGCGTTCCTCGGGGGTCAGCTGGCGCGGCACGCGCTGCACAACCAGACCACGGTCGTTGACCAGGTCATAGCCGTACTTCATCGCTTCGGTGGTAAGGCTGTCGCTGAAATGCATCAGGCCCTGCCCGTCGTACCACTTGTAGCGGATGTTGCCGGTGTTCTGGGCGTGCGCCGACAGGCTCGCGAACAGCACGGCAGCAGCAAAAAAAAGCGGTGACTTGCGCATGGATTCTCCCTTGTTGCCCAGTATAGCCGGCGCCATCGCCTTGCCCAGCTCCGCACGGTGGCACGGGTTGCCGCCGTCATCGGCTTCGCTGGAGTTTACGGCCCGTGGGTGAACTCAACCTTGAACCCCGTAGCGTTCGCGATAAGCCAGCAGACGGGCGTGCTCGGCGGCCAGACGGGGATGTTCGCCGGCGTAGGCCAGCACATCGTCGAGGCTGGTGATCGCGATCACCGGAATACCATAGTCGGCGGCCACTTCCTGCGCGGCGGAGCGCTCGCCTTGGCCGCGTTCCTGCCGATCCAGCGCAATCAGCACGCCGGCCGGTTCGGCGCCGTGCGCACGGATCAGCGCCAACGATTCGCGCACCGCAGTGCCGGCGGTCATCACGTCGTCGACGATCAATACGCGGCCGGTGAGCGGCGCGCCCACCAGCACGCCCCCTTCGCCGTGATCCTTCGCCTCCTTGCGGTTGTAGGCCCAGGGCAAATCGCGTTGATGCTGGTCGGCCAGCGCGATGGCGGTAGCCGCGGCCAGTGCGATGCCCTTGTAGGCCGGGCCGAACAACATGTCGACGGCGACGCCGGAATTGATCACGGCGGCGGCGTAGGCACGCCCGAGTTGGGCCAGCGCAGCGCCCGAATCGATGCGGCCCATATTGAAGAAATACGGGCTTTGCCGGCCGGATTTCAGGGTGAACTCACCGAAGCGCAGCACTTCGCGCTGCAAGGTGAGTTCGATGAAGTCGCGCTGGTAATCGTGCACAAGTCGTCTCGCTGGTAGCCGGGATCAGGGCGGGACCCGCAGCAACCGATGCCGCGGTCCGGAACGGCCGACATGGTACAGCTCACCGGCATCGTAGAAGCCTGCTCCCAGAAATAGCCGCAAGACGGCATGGTTGCGACGGTTCAGGCGCGTCCAGCCTCCGCTGGCGCTAGTGAGGCGCTCTGGTTGTTATGATCACCCATCACGAGACGGGAGACTTCATGCGCATCATCAGCCTCAATGCCAACGGCATCCGTTCTGCCGCGAACAAGGGCGTGTTCGACTGGCTGCGCAAGCAAAACGCGGACGTGGTCTGCCTGCAGGAAACCAAGGCGCAGGAGGATCAGCTGAGCGATCCGATGTTTCGCCCCGACGGGCATCACTGTTTCTATCGCGACGCCAGCAGCAAGAAGGGTTACAGCGGCGTAGCGATCTACGCCAAGCGCGAGCCCGATCAGGTGTTGACCGAACTGGGCTGGGACGAGTTCGACAACGAAGGCCGTTACATCGAGGCGCGGTTTGGCAATCTCTCGGTGGTGTCGCTGTATTTCCCGTCCGGCACGTCCGGCGACGAACGCCAGCAATTCAAGTTCAAGGCGATGGAGTGGATCACCCCGATCTTCGACGCGTGGCTGAAGAGTGGCCGCGACTACGTGATCTGCGGCGACTGGAACATCGTGCACACGAAGAACGACATCAAGAACTGGAGCTCGAACCAGAAGAACTCCGGCTGCCTGCCCGAGGAACGCGCGTGGCTGGACCTGCTGTTCCAGCAGCGCGGCTGGGTCGATAGCTTCCGCGCGATCAAGCCCGAGGCGGTCGAATACACCTGGTGGTCGAACCGCGGCCAGGCCCGCGCGAACAATGTGGGGTGGCGCATCGACTACCAGGTCTGCACGCCGTCACTACGTGCGCGACTGCGCGATTGTTCGATCTATCGCGAACAGCGTTTCTCCGACCACGCGCCGTATACGGTGGACTATGTCGACTGAGCCAGTGTTGCCGACGACAGAGGCAATGCCAGGGCGTCGCTGGCGCGTACTCAGCATCGGCTTGCTCGGATTTGCTTCGGGCCTGCCGCTGGCCTTGTCGCTGAGCACGCTGCAAGCGTGGTTCACCACATCCGGGATGAGTTTGAAGGCCATCGGCTGGGTCACCCTGATCAGCCAGGCTTACGTGTTCAAGTTCCTGTGGGCACCACTGCTGGATCGCCTGCCATTGCCGTTTCTCGGCCGACGCCGTGGCTGGATCCTGCTGATGCAATTGCTCTGCGGCGCGGCGCTGATCAGCATGAGTTTCTATACGCCGCAGGGCGCGGCGACCACGATCGCATTCCTGGGCGTGCTGCTGGCGTTCGCCTCTGCCACGCAGGACATCGCTTACGACGCGCATCGCACCGATCTGCTGCCACCGGCCGAGCGCGGCTGGGGCACGGCGTTCTCGCAAGGCGGCTACCGGCTAGGCATGCTGGTCTCCGGTGCGCTGGCGCTGATCCTCGCCGACCATCTGGGCTGGGCCTGGGTATACCGGTTGATGGGCGCGCTGATGCTGGGCTCGACGCTGGTCACTGTATTGTCGCCGGATGCTCCGGATGAGCGTCCCACGCGGAGCTTCACCGAGGCGGTGGTGCAGCCGTTCGTGGACTTCTTCACCCGCTACGGCAAGGTGGCGCTGGCGTGGCTGGCGCTGATGGTGCTGTACAAGCTGAGTGATGCGTTTGCGTTGTCGTTGTCGACCACCTTCCTGTTGCGCGTGCCGCAGTTCTCGCTGACGCAACTGGGGGCAATCAACAAGACCTTCGGCTTGATAGCCGGCCTGCTCGGTGCGCTAGCGGGCGGCTGGGTGGTGACGCGGATGCGGCTGTTTCCCGCACTGCTGATATTGGGAGTGGCGCAGGCGCTGGTGAACCTCGGTTACATCTGGCTGGTACACAGCGGCCCGGATATCTATGCGCTGGCCACCGTGGTGGGTCTGGAGAACTTCTTCAGCGGATTGGGCAGCACCGCCTTCGTGGTGCTGGTGACCGGGTTGTGCAACATGCGGTTCTCCGCGACTCAGTACGCGCTGCTGTCTTCGCTGTCGGCGGTGGGGCGGGTGTTCCTTGGACCGGTGTCGGCGTGGCTGGTACCGCAGGTGGGCTGGTCGACGTTCTTCGTCATCACGGTCCTGTCGGCGATACCGGGGCTGTTGCTGGTGATCGTGTTGCGCCATGCGATTCACCGAGTGGAACAGGCCCAGCCGCACTGAGATTGCCAACCAGGCCTCGGAAGTGGCCGCGGGATCGGTCAGAATTCCTAACCAGCACGACGGGAGACTCTCAGTTCCCTGCGCAGCACGGAGTGATGCTTGTGCCGGACATGATCCTTCAGCACGTCGACGGTTTGCTGGTCGAGCGCATCAAGGCGCTGGCAAGAGACCGTCAGTGGTCGATCAATGAAGTCTTGCTATACGCCTTGCGTAATGGCCTGGGCATGTCGGCTGCGCAGCCATGCAGTGAAAGCCTGCGCGACCCGCAGGCGCTGGCCGTACTCGGAGGACATTGGGAAGCCGCGGAACAGGGCGCATTCCAGGAGGCGCTGCACGCCTTGGCGCAGACCCATCCGACTCAATTGGCGCCGGAACGTATTCGTTCCGATGGGTCTGTCGTGGGTGCGGAGTAGATAGCGCCGAGTACCCGCGGCCCACGCGCACCGGTTACCGCCGGAAGATTGCCGGGCAGGCCGAGCAAGCGTTGCCGCGCGAGCCATGCAAACGCGGTGGCTTCGAGAAAATCCGGATCGATGCCGTGACGAGCGGTGCTACACAGGGCGCGTGGCGCCAGCAGTTCGCCCAGTCGCCGCATCAGTGCGCTGTTGTGTACGCCGCCACCGCAAATCAATACCTCGGCTGCGTCCGGCGCGTGCTGTGCGATCGCCGCGGCGACGCTGCGCGCGCTGAGCTCGAGCAAGGTCGCCTGCACGTCCGCGGGATCCAGCGCGGCCAGTGGCCCATGCGTGGCCAACCAGTCCAGATGGAAGTGTTCGCGTCCGGTGCTCTTCGGCGGTGGCAGCGCAAAGTAATCATCAGCCAGCAAGGCATCGAGCAAATTGGGATCGGGCCGGCCACTCGCCGCAAACATTCCGTCGCGGTCGAACGGCTCGCCGCGATGGCGCAGGCACCAGGCATCGAGCAGGCCGTTGGCCGGACCGGTGTCGAAACCGCGCACGCCGCCATCGGCGCCGAGCACGGTGATATTGGCAATGCCGCCGAGGTTGAGCACCACTCGCGCATGCCCGGGGCGGGCCAGAAGCATCGCGTGCAGCGCCGGCAATAAAGGAGCGCCCTGCCCGCCGGCGGCGATATCGGCACGCCGGAAATCCGCTACCACGTCGATCCCGCAGCGCTCGGCGATCGTGGTCGGATCGCCCAGTTGCAGGGTGAAGGGATGGTCGCCGCCGGGGCGGTGGCGCAAGGTCTGGCCGTGCGAACCGATCGCCCGCACCGCGTGCGCCGGCGTGCCGCTTTGCTCGAGCAAATGCGTGGCGGCGTCGGCGAAGCAGCGGCCGATTTCGACGTCCAGCCGTCCAAACGCATCCAGATCCAGCGCGGCTTCGCCTTGCGCCAGCGCCAGCATGCGTTCACGCAAGACCGGCGGCCACGGATGGGTATGGGTGGCCAGAACCTGCGGCGTGCCGCGTGCGAAGTCGACCAGTGCGGCGTCGATGCTGTCTGCGCTGGTGCCCGAGATCAATCCGAGATAAAGCGCCGTAGCGTCATTCACGCTCGCGTTTCGCTCAGTTGTCGTTGTTGGCGGGAGCGGTCGTGCGGGCCAGCTTGATGCGGGCATCCAGTTCGGTCAGTCGTGCCATCTGCGGTTTCACCACCTGGGCCCGGAACTTCGCCAGCTGCACCGCCGGCAAAGGTTCGGGCTGCGGTAGCGTCACTGTCTGCGGGTTGCGCTGCGCACCGTTGACGCGGAACTCATAGTGCAGATGCGGTCCGGTGGCCAGGCCGGTCATGCCCACGAAGCCGATCACCTGCCCCTGGCTGACGTGCTGCCCGACGCGCTCATTGCCGAATCGCGACATATGGCCGTAGGCCGTGCTGATCGTGCTGTTGTGCTGGATGATCACGAAGTTGCCGTAACCGCTCATCCAGCCCTTGAACTTGATCACGCCGTCGCCGGCGGCATGGATCGGTGTGCCGGTGGGGGCGGCGTAGTCGACGCCCTTGTGCGCGCGCATGAGGCCGAGGATCGGATGCAGGCGCGCTGCGCTGAAGGTCGAGGAGATCCGGGTGAAATCGACCGGGATGCGCAGGAACGACTTCTGGATCGGCCGGCCGTCCTCGCTGAACCAGCCATAGTCGCCGTCGGCCTTCTTGAAGCGGTAGGCGGTGTAGCGCGTGCCCTGGTTGATGAATTCGGCGGCGATGATGTTGCCTTCGCCGTAGCGCACGCCGTCTCGGTAGACGTCGTCATAGATCACCGTGAAGCTGTCTCCGTCGCGTAGGTCCTGCACGAAATCGATGTCGTACTTGAACAGGTCTGCCAGCTTGCCGACCATCGCCGCGTTCAAGCCGGCCTGGTCGCCGGCGGCATACAGGCTGCTGCGAATGACGCCGTGCGCCACTTGCTCGCGCAGATCCATGTCACGCTGCTGGATGGAGACAGTGGGTTGCGCGCCATCGAAACGAACGATCGCGCGATTGGCCTGACCCTCGTCGAAGCGGAAGCCCTTGAGGCTGCCGTCGCTGCCAAGCAGAAAATCGAATTCCTGGCCGGGTCGGATGTCGTGCAGCGCGGACTTCGCAGTGCCGGATGCATCTATCACTTTCTGCAGGTCGGCCATGCCGAGACCGCGGGCGTTGAAGATATCCGACAAGGTCTGGCCTGGTTGCACCCGCACCACCTGCCAGTCGTCCACGGTGGGAGCCGTCGTGTTGATCGGCGCGACTTGTGGCAGCGCCAGCGGCAATAGGGAATGCACTTCCGGTGCCGGCGTGGGACGCATCGCACTGGCCCATGCTGGCATGATGAAACCGGACAGCAAGGTGATCAGCAGCGCGGTACCGGCGAGTACGAAACGTTCGCGATGCCAGCGAATGGGCTCGATCTCGGCCGAACGGTTGAACGACCAATGCGAGCAGCGCTCGTAGAAATGGGAGTGCCGACGTTGCGCCTTGCGGCAGATCGCCAGCTTGCGGGCATGCCGCGCCCCCTGCTTTTCTTCAGCCATGCTCTGAATGCCCGCGGTACAAAGTAACAAACTGCGCGTACCATAACGGTCATGTGTAAATGGCGTCAACGCCTTTTCCATCAAGGGTTTGCACGACATTCCCGGTTAACACACAATTAACGGCAACAGCACGACCGGGTTTCCGGTTACTGGTTGCCTACTGTCACCTGAGAGGAATACATGAGCGAGCTTGAGCAGGCGCTGGCCACGATTGCGCGCGGCGCCGACGAAATCATCAAGCGGGAAGATCTGGCCGAGCGCCTGAAAAGCGGTCGGCCGTTGCGGATCAAGGCCGGCTTCGATCCGACGGCACCGGACCTGCACCTCGGCCATACCGTCTTGTTGAACAAGATGCGCCAGTTTCAGGATCTGGGTCACCAGGTGATTTTCCTGATCGGCGACTTCACCGGCATGATCGGCGATCCGACCGGCAAGAACGTCACGCGCAAGCCGCTGACTCGCGAGGATGTACTGGCCAACGCCGAAACCTACGCCGAACAGGTCTACAAGGTGCTGGACAGGGAGCGCACCGAGTTGCGTTTCAATTCCGAGTGGTTCGGCCAGATGTCGGCGGCCGACATGATCAAGCTGGCAGCCCAGCACACCGTGGCGCGCATGCTCGAGCGCGACGACTTCACCAAACGCTATGCGGCGCAGCAGCCGATCGCGATCCACGAATTCCTGTATCCGCTGGTACAAGGCTACGACTCCGTCGCGCTGAAGGCCGATGTGGAGCTGGGCGGCACCGATCAGAAGTTCAACCTGCTGATGGGCCGTGCCCTGCAGGAACATCACGGCCAGCCGGCGCAGATCGTGTTGACCATGCCGTTGCTGGAAGGCCTGGACGGCATCAACAAGATGTCCAAGTCGCTGGGCAACTACATAGGTATCAACGAGCCGGCAATCGACATCGTCACCAAGACGATGAAGATCGGCGATGAACTGATGTGGCGCTGGTTCGAACTGCTCAGCTTCGAGGTGTCGCTGGATGAACTGGCTCAGATGAAGAAAGACATCGCCAGCGGCGTGCTCAATCCGCGGGACGCCAAACTACGCCTCGCTCGCGAGCTGACGGCGCGCTTCCATGGGGCCGCCGCTGCCGAGTTGGCGATCGCCGGCTGGCACGCGGTCGTACGTGGCGAAGGCGATACTTCATTGCTGCCGCAGGTAGATATCGTTGTGCCGGCGGAAGGCATGCGTCTGGCGGCCTTGCTCAGCGCGGCCGGCCTGACCGCGAGCAACTCCGAAGCCAGTCGCAAGCTGAAGGAGCGAGCCGTGCGCATCGACGCCGAAGTCGTGGAAGACGCGCAGCGCGTATTCATTGCCGGTTTCGAGGGTGTATTGCAGGTGGGCAAGCGCAACTTTGCGCGAGTGAAGCTCGTCGAGGCGTGATCGAAGCGCGTTCGGTCTCTGCGAATGGATTGGAGGGCGTCGCCGAGAAAAGAAAATTCTCCGCGTCGTCAGTTGTTTGCGAAACATCTGCAAAGCAGGCTTCAAGAAACGCTTGCTAAAAAAAGCACAGATCGTATTATTCGCGGCCCGCAGTCGCCCAGACGTCGCAAGACGGACCGCCGGGACCTCGAAATAAAGCTTCACCGAGGATGTTGACGGTCACGAAAAGCGATGTAGAATGGGCGGCTCACCTAGGACGAAACGTTCTGGACGCGATCGAGGAATCGGTGGCAAGTGGTTGATCT
>NZ_FRCH01000010.1 GCF_900142825.1 Rhodanobacter sp. OK091
ACCCGGATCGACCTGCTGAACTATCTGCGCCGCAAGGTGAACTAAGCGGAGGGCCCGGCGGCGTGGCCCGCCGGTTCACGCCACGAAAGTTTGCCGTAATGCGGCCCGCCCAGAATGGCCCAGGTCACGTCGGCGCCCCCGGCGCCGTGTCCCTCAAAGGAAGCTTTGCCATGTGTGGAATCGTTGCTGCCGTTGCCCAGCGGGACGTCGCGCCGCTGCTGATTGTCGGCCTCAAGGCGCTGGAATACCGCGGCTATGACTCCTCCGGCGTGGCCGTGCTCGATCACGGTACGATCCAGCGCGTGCGGGCCAAGGGCAAGGTGCGCGAGATGGAGGGGCTGTACCTGGCCGCGCCGTTCCCCGGCGGCACCGGCATCGCCCATACGCGCTGGGCCACGCATGGCGTGCCGAACGAGGCGAACGCGCACCCGCACATCGCCGGCCGCGTCGCGATCGTGCACAACGGCATCATCGAGAATCACGTCAACCTGCGCACCGAGCTGCAGGCACGCGGCCACGTGTTCACCTCGGACACCGACACCGAGGTGATGGCGGCGCTGATCGACGAGCGCCTCGGCCAGGGCCTGACGCTGCGCGAGGCGGTGTTGACCACCGTGCGCGAACTGGAAGGGGCGTACGCGATCGCGGTGATCAGCCGCGACGAACCCGGCCGTGTGGTCGGCGCCCGCCGCGGCGCGCCGCTGCTGGTCGGGGTGGGCATCGGCGAGAACTTCCTCGGCTCCGATGCGCAGGCGCTGATCCAGGTCACCAACAAGATGCTGTACCTGGACGAGGGCGATGTGGTCGAGATCACCCGCGACCGCGTGCAGGTGTTCGCCCTGGACGGCCATCCGGTGGAGCGGGCGGTGCACGAGAGCGAGCTGTCCACCGACGCGGTGGAGCGCGGCGAATACCGCCACTACATGCAGAAGGAGATCTTCGAGCAACCGCATGCAGTGGCCAACACGCTGGAAGCGCGGCTGGGCCCGCACGGCGTGCTGCCGAACATCTTCGGCATCGATAGCGAGGCGCTGCTGCAAGCCACGCGCGGCCTGCACATCATCGCCTGCGGCACCAGCTATCACGCCGGCCTGGTCGCCAAGTACTGGATCGAGGAATACGCGCGCTTGCCGGTCAGCGTGGAGGTGGCCAGCGAATACCGCTACCGCGAGACGGTGGTATCGGCCGACACGCTGTTCGTGGCCATTTCGCAGTCCGGCGAAACCGCCGACACGCTGGCGGCGCTGCGCGAATCGCGCCGCCGCGGCTACCTGGGCACGCTGGCGATCTGCAACGTGCCCGAGTCGTCGCTGGTGCGCGAGGCGGACCTGAAACTGATGACCCGCGCCGGCCCGGAAATCGGGGTGGCCTCGACCAAGGCGTTCACCACCCAGCTGGCCGCCCTGGCGCTGCTGACGCTGGAACTGGCCCGCCGCCACGGGCTGGACCCGCAGCGCTACGCCGCGTTGTGCACCGAGCTGCAGCATCTGCCGCGGGCGATCGAAAACGCATTGAAGCTGGAGCCGGCGATCATCGACCTGGCCGCCGAATTCATTCACCGCCAGCACGCCTTGTTCCTGGGCCGCGGCGTGCAGTATCCGGTGGCGCTGGAAGGCGCGTTGAAGCTCAAGGAAATCTCCTACATCCACGCCGAGGCGTATCCGGCCGGCGAGCTCAAGCACGGCCCGCTGGCGCTGGTCGACGAGACCATGCCGGTGATCGCGGTGGCGCCGAACGGCCCGCTGCTGGACAAGCTCAAGTCCAACCTGCAGGAAGTGCGCGCCCGCGGCGGGCGCCTGATCGTGTTCGCCGACGGCACCGCCGGCATGGACGACATGGCCAGCCACGGGGCGATGCTGCGGGTCGAATCGGGCGGCTCGTTCATCGCGCCGGCCGTGTTCACCGTGCCGCTGCAACTGCTGGCCTATCACGTCGCCGTGCTGCGCGGCACCGACGTCGATCAGCCGCGCAATCTGGCGAAGTCCGTGACGGTGGAATAAAACCG
>NZ_FRCH01000003.1 GCF_900142825.1 Rhodanobacter sp. OK091
AGCACCGTGCAGACCAACGGCCTGACCAGCTGGAGCACCAGCGGCCGCGGCAACGGGACGTACGGCTACCACGTGCAAGCGTGCAATGTGGGGGGCTGTGGACCGTGGAGTGCGGTGGGGAATACGACGGTATTACTGGTACCACCGGTACCGGCCAGCATCAGCGTACCGGCGAGCAGCAACGGTCCTATCGCCATCAGTTGGGCCGCTAGCCCCACCGCCACGAGCTACGTCCTCTATCAGAGCATCAACGGAGGTGGTTGGACGCAGGCGTACAGCGGCCCGAATACCAGTATCCAGGTTACGGCCACAGTATCGGGGAACTACATCTACTACGTGACTGCGGTCAACGGCAGCGGATGGAGTGGGCAATACACGCCCAGCAACACCGTGGCGGTCACGATCCCGCCGGCCAGCGCGCCGAGCCTGAGTGTGCCGGCCAGCAGCACCAACGGCAGTTACACGGTGAGCTGGGGTGGTGTCAGTGGTGCCACCAGTTACACCTTGCAGGAGCAGGTGAACGGCGGTGGTTGGAGCACGGTGCAGGCCAACGGCAATACGAGCTGGGGCACCAGTGGAAGAGGCAATGGCACGTACGGCTATCACGTGCAGGCGTGCAATGCCGGGGGCTGCGGGCCATGGAGCGGTACCGGCAACGTCAGTGTATTGCTGATACCGGCCACGCCGACGGGCCTCGCGGCGACGCTCTACGCCACCTATTACTCGGACACGCGCCCGCCGAAGACTGTCTACACGCTGACCGGGTCCTGGTCGGGCGTGGCCGGTGCCACGAGCTACAACTTCCAGAATTGCCAGCCAAGCAGCTCCTGCTCCACAACGAACACCGCAGCCACATCCATCCCCGAGTTCACCGTGCAAGGTGCGACCGTCTCGGTCGCCGTACAGGCATGTAACGCGAATGGGTGCTCGGCATGGAGCGCGTCGGTGACCCCGACGACGGTGAACCAGTGAGGACGAGCCCTGTGAAAGCACACATCCTGAAGGTAGTCGCCACGGCCATGCTGTGGATGCTTTGCCACGTAGCACACGCCGGCACGCACCACTACTACTACACCGATCCGCAAGGCACCGTGCTGGCCAAGGCCGATGCCAGCGGCACCATCGTCGCCACCTACGACTACGCGCCGTACGGCACGGCGGTGGCGAGCATGAGCCCGGCGCCGAACGGGCCCGGATATACCGGGCATGTGAACGATCCGGATACCGGGTTGGTGTATATGCAGGCGCGGTATTACGATCCGGCGGTGGGGCGGTTTTTGAGTGTGGATCCAGTTATGCCGACGGCGGGTAGCGGATTCAAATTTAATCGGTACAACTACGGTAATAATAATCCGATTGGAAATACGGACCCCACGGGAAAGGATGATTGTGGCTATCGTTGTATGGAGCGTCGCGCTCAATCGGATAGCTTTATTTTTGGGGGCTCTGGAGAAGATGGCGGAGGTTCTTCCAATTCCCAAAATGGAGAAATATCTAAACCCGCACCACCACATGCGCCAGGCTGCGATGGTAGCGCTGAGTGTGATGAGGTCAAAGGGGCCGGTTATAAAATGATGCAAGACCAGGCGGAGGCAGAGAAAAAGGCCGCCATTTTTGGTGTCAAATTTATCGCGATTAACACCTTCACCGAAGGTCTAGGTAAGTTATTTGGTAGAGTCGTTGAATTCTTACCATTCAAGGGTATAAGTTCGGAAGCTAAAGCAATAGCATCCGGTCACGCTTTTTCAAAGCATGGCGGAGAGTTTGCGGATATTGGGATAAATACAGAGGAGCAGTTTGCAAGGCATATAGAAAGGGTGATGACGAATCCAACAGCGACTAGAGATTTGGAAAGAGGTAGAGTTGCCTATTGGGACGCACAAAGCGGGACGGTAGTAATCCATGATCCAAATTCACTGGATGGTGGTACTGCTTTTATTCCAACTCGTGGGTTGGATTATTTTAACGGTCTTAAATAGTAGAAATATAATGACGAATATAGAGATCAAGTTGTCACGAGACGAACTTGTTACGATATGTAACGCACTTAATGAGGTGTTGGAGTGTATAGACGATTGGGAGTTTGAGACCCGTTTAGGTCGCACAAAAATAGAGGTCGATGAATGTCGTCAAATGCTTTCAGCTAAGTTAGATCAGATGGGTTGAAAGCTTGTGGAACGGGGTCAGGTTCATTTGCCGGCGAATTTTGATGGCGCGCGAGCAGGGCGGTGGGCAGAGCGGGTGCCGGCAAAGCGATGGGTCTTGGCCTCGACCATGGCTGCCGATAAGGGGACGGAGGGAATTAAGCTGAGGGAATAAGCACGGTCTTATTCATCGGATCGTGGCGGTCGACCTCGTGGACGAACCAAGGCGGGCCGGCCAAGGGCTCTTTCGACCATTGCCTGGAATTTGGCATCGCCGAGTGCGCGTTCCTGCTGCAGATGTCGCCGGATCTGGTGCAGATCGTCGTCGCTGACGCCCTGGCGGAGCCATGTGCGATAGGCCTCCGCGCGGACATGCGGATCCACGTCCAGTCCCAGATAGACCGGGTGGGGCGTCACCAGATCGTCTGGTCGTTGATTCAAGTTGGCATGGACGCTTGACCAACGATGTTGCTCGGGCCGCTCGACCATTGCTGCGCGCACAGAATTGAGTTCGATGTAACGGTAGACGGTCAGCAGGTAGCGTTCGCTGTCGATGAGGCATGATTTGAAGCGGCCCTGCCATAGCGTGCCGGAACGGCGATGTCGGTGATCGAACGCCTGGACGTAGCATTGACCGACGTTACGCATGGCGCGAGATAGCGCATCGCGCTCTGGCGAGGTCAGGAGGAGGTGGACATGGTTGCCCATGTGTACGTAGGCGTGAACCTTGATGCCATGCTCGTGCACCGCATCGCGCAGCAGTTCGTAGTAATGCCGGCGATCTTCTTCATCCACAAAGATGGCACAGCGGTTCACTCCGCGTTGGGTGATGTGGAGGGGTGTGCCCAAGAGTTCCAGACGGGTTTGGCGAGGCATGACGGCAGCATTGCACGCACTTATGTGTCAATCCGCAGGTGCGACGATCGGTGCGATGTAGGGCTTCAGCAGGTTTTGACGTGACTTAATTCCATCCGTCCGCTTATCGGACTCAGACGGCTCAATGCGCTACTTCGATTCTTCAACTATGTGCATTGGGCTGCGTGAAAATAATCAATTCCTGATTAACGGCCTTGAGGCCAGAAAAAGTGCAGAGGGTAAATTACTATGCGAAAGATGCTTTCCATAATATTGCTCTTTTTGTTATGCCCATATGTAAGCGCTCATGGGTGTGAAAGGCGAACTATCTCAATTTCCGTTCGAGGTTCGTCAATTATATTCATCGGCACAGATGAGCGTATGCCGAAAGATGGGTGTTTTCGTTTTTCAATAGATGATAAGAGCTCGCATAATCCCGTTAATTTGATTGAAGCTGAGGATCAAATAATCGCTACCATGCCGCACTGGATATACCTAGAGATTAAGGAAAGTAAAGGTGATCATGAGTGTATGGTGCAGGTTAACAAGTTGGACTATTTTGGAGCATTGATAGATTTTTATGTTGAAAAATGGGGAAATTCTGGGATGGATATATCCAAGTTAGGACATTTGAAGGACGGTGCAGGTGAATCGTTTCAAAATCAATTACAGGAGCTAGTTTGCAAAAGAGTAAAGCAGGCACTTGATACTTAAGGTAGTTCTGATCTATTTCCTGCCTCATGCAAAACAAAGTGGAACAGAAACAAAGGGGTCAGAGACATTATTCGATACGGTGAGCTTGGGTGGTGTCAGTGGTGCAAGAAGCTACACCCTGCAGGAGCACCGTTAAGGCCCCGATAAGGGGACGGACCCTTATCGGGCGAATAAAAGTATGGTTGATCATGGTATTTATAAGCAGCTATGAGGAGTAATAAAGTGAAAAGAGTATTTTTCATTATATTTGTAACGCTTTTGCTCTTGATGGGAATCTGCTCAGGGCAAGGAGTTGGTTCGTCGGCCATTAAGCTGACCTTAGTGCGATCTGGAGGCGATCTCGCTATCAAAATTGACAACATCTCCGACAGTTACGTGAGAATTAACAAGACACTTTCAATGGATCCACTTATTGGCGTTATTCACTTTGTGATCAAGGAGAAAGGTCGTGAGAAGGAGCTTCAGAGCACAATTAATGCTGAGCCGCTTAACGAAGATTCGTATCTGGATCTGCACCCAAGTAGTTTCTACGGTGGACACTTCGACCTGAAACTTGTCGAGCAGATGTATGGAGTGGTCAGTCCTTGCTACAGCCTACAAGTTTACTACTTGGATCAGAATGCGAAGGAATTCCGGGCTTTTGATCAGAAGGTCTCTTCGCTTCCAATGAAGATTTGCGCTCGGAAAATTCAAAAAAGCGGATCGAATTAGGAAAGTAAACGCGAAAACAGGGTGGGGCTGGAGAACGGTTCCAGGTTCACTTCCGGATAACGGGCCGGAGGTAATTAAGTAGCGTGCCAAGTCGCTAGAATTGTTCCTGACTCTATTCTTTAATTCTTTGCATTCTTTGCGCGCGGCGGTTGACACCGCCCACGCGCGATAGCAGACTCGCTCGCAAGGAGCCTCGAAACTCCTCTTACAGCGGTACCCACCTCCGTCAAACCGGTGGGTTTTTTGTGCCTGCATCTGTAGGTGCAACCGACGCGAAGCCTGCGTCGGGAGGGCGGCTAATACAACACCCGCAAGGGGAATACGCCCGCCGGCTGTAAGCGGTTTCGAGCCTCCCGACACCCCGTCCGTCGTCATGCCGTGGACGGGCACTTCTATGGAACTTAGGAGGCGACCATGTCGACGTTAGATTCGGATGATCTGGAAACGATGGGCTATTTCCTGCCGGAAGACAGCCAGCTGCGGCTAAAGAAGCTGCGCGAGTATGTGGAGTTCCTGGCCAACCTCGCGCAACCGCGCACGTCGGTCGAGGAAAAGGAGTGCTATGCGGAGATTCGCCCGGGCGAAGTGGCGGTCTGCCTGGAACTGCTGGAGGAGCAGATCGCTCAGGTGCTGAACGAACTCTCCTGGCCGGCCGAGCGTGGCGAAAGGGTGGCAGCATGCGAGGCCGATGCGCACGCGAACGCGAAGGATGACACCGAAGCCGCGGAACCGGATGTCGCCGAGCCGGTCATGGATGAGGCCGGCAATCGCTGCCTCTATGGCGTCACCCTGAATCAGCTCGACGACATCAACCGGCTGCTCGACAGCCTCCGGGCCCATGGCCATGTGGTGACCTGCAGCGATCACGCCGAGTTATCCGATGTCACGCTGTCGATCATGGGCGATGCCATCGTTCGCGATGCGCAGAAGCTGCGCGATATCATCGACGACGTGAATGCGCAGAAGCTGGAGCCGGCGCGCGGCACGCGAACCGGCGTGCGCGAGGAGCGCGCCACCTACCGCGCACTACCCGCGCGTTTGCCCATGGCCGGCACATCGCACCTCGTGCGGCAGCTTCCGACCTACCAGTAGCGAGAGACGGGGGCAGGGCGCGCTTTCCTGCGGCAAACGTCGCAGAAAGCCGGCTCTGCCCTTTTTTACCGGCCGAAATACCTCAGCCAGCCGCCACCTTCACCCCCGATAAGGGGCGTCATTTGCCGCCCTGGTCAATAGGCACACAAAAACCAGGCTCCGATTCGCGTCGGAGAGAATGATGTCCCGTCTTGCCATTGACCATCTGCCGTTGCGTTTCATGCGGCGCCAAGATTGCGCCAGTCACCGTTCTGGTTAGGGCCGCGGTAGCGGCCCTTGCTTCTGCCCAAACACTCATCGGTCATCGCGGAGCCCGTCCAGGTGCGCGTCGTGCGTGGCACAGAGTCTCGAGCTTGAAGCCCTCCTTGAGGGCTCGGTCTGCGTACGGTTCCGCTGTCACACGGGTGCTGATGATCTCGACCTTTCAGAGTGGCTGCTTCGAAGCCAAACCTGTTTCCGGCCCGCGACCATCAATATGATCAGACAAAGGCGCACGTCGGATCGAACGGTTTATTTATACATCCGCCCACATGCGCAGCAGGTTCGCATGCGATTTGCTGACGGCGTCGAAGGTGGCGCTCTTGCCTTCGCGGCTGAAGATCTGCCGCTTGGCGTTGTCCAGGTCCCACAGCAGTTCGCGTTTGCCGGCATCGCGTACCTGGCTCTGCACCCAGATGACGGCGGCATAGCGTGCGCCCCGGGTGACCGGGCTGACGTGATGCAGGGAGTTGGCCGGGTAGGCGATGGCGGATCCCGCATCCAGCTTGAACCCGCAGTCCATGCCATTGGCATCCACGACCAGGTCGCCGCCGTCATAGGTTTTCGGGTCGGACAGGAACACGGTGATCGCGATATCGCTGCGCACCGCGTTGCCAATGCCGCCCATCACGGGAGCGTCGACATGCGGGCCGTAGGTCATGCCGACGTCATAACGGTTGAACAGTGCCTGCGTCGTTGCGGAGGGCAACGTCGCCATCTGCAGCATGGCGCTGCGCAGAAAGGCCGTGCGCACGATTTCCTGCAACTTGGCGTAGCTTTCGGTGCTGATGTCGACCTGCAGGTTCTTCTTGACCTCGCGTGCCGACCAGCCGGCCGTGGTGGCGCCATCGATGAACGGGGCGCCGCGGAGTTCGCTGTGTATCGCGCTGAGTTCCTCGGCGGTCAATACGTTGGGAGCACAGATGATCACGATGATTCCGCCTGGCAGTTCAGTCGTTGGATGAGGAAACCGGTGCGCGGCAAAACCATGGCGATAAGCCGTTCCGGGCGCTCGAATCGTGGAAATCTACCATTGAACGGAGGCCTGGATCACGTTTGTGCGGACGCGAGGAGGAGCAGCACACTCTTGCGTCCGATGCGCCCGAGGAACGTTCAGCCGTCTGTGCGAGAATGCTTCGTTGGCGGGCCGCAGCCTGCGCGCGAATCGGAAGAGGTTGATGGCGATGTTGAAGAGATTGTTGCTGGCGCTGTGCATCGGCGGGGTTTCCCTGAATGCCGGCGCCGCCGAAAGCGGCGCTGCGCCGGTCGTCGATCCGGCGGTTACCCCGGCTGCCGCTCAGATGGTGCAGCAGGCGATCAAGGGACTGTCGGCGAACGTACAGGTCGACTCGATCGAACCGGCGCCGATGGCGGGCTTCTATGAGGTGATCGCCGGCGGTCAGATGATCTACGTCAGCACCGATGGCAAGTACCTGATGCATGGGGAGCTGATCGACCTGGGCAAGCATCAGAACGTCAGCGATGCCGCCTGGAGCCGCTTCCGCAAGGACGCGCTGGCCAAGGTGCCAGCCTCCCAGCGTATCGTGTTTGCTCCGGAGCATCCGAAATACACGGTGACCGTGTTTACCGACGTCAACTGCGGCTTCTGCCGTGCGCTGCATGAGCACGTGGCCGCCTTCAACAAGGCCGGCATTGCGGTGGAATACCTGGCGTGGCCGCGCGAAGGCGTGACGACCACGGCGGGGCGGCCCACGCAGACCTATTCCGAGATGGTTTCGGTGTGGTGCGCCAGCGACCGCAAAGCCGCGTTCACCGCGGCGAAACAAGGCCAGGCACCGAAGGCGGCCAGTTGTACCAATCCGGTCAAGGACGAGTTCGAACTGGGCGTGAGACTTGGCGTCAGCGGCACCCCGACGATCATCGGCCCTGATGGCAGCACCCTGGGCGGCTATGTCACCCCGGAGCAGCTGCTGCAGGCGTTGCAGAAGGGCAGCTGAGGTTTTTCGGGGCGTGCGGCCCCGCGCAACAGGACGGGGCGGGCAAGGGTGGCAGGCTGGAATGAGCGCCGCGCTTATGCCGTATTGCAGCATCGGCTAGAATAGGCGTTTCCTCCGCATAGCAGCCGTTCCCCGCATGATCGCACTCGACGGGCAGAGCGCCCTCTCGCCGTTTCGTCTCGAACGTCTCAACGCCCGCCTGGATGCCTTGCATCGTGGCGTGCGCGTGCAGGCGTCGTGGTTCGTCTATTTCATCGACGCCGACATCGCACCGGAAGGTGCGTTGCGCCATCGGCTATTGAGCGTGCTGGAAGCGAAGGACGCGGAGCCCGAAGCGGCCACGCTGTGGGTGGTACCGCGACTGGGCACGATCTCGCCGTGGTCGAGCAAGGCCACCGACATCCTGCACGGCGCCGGTTTCGACGTGCCCGGCTTCAATCTGCGCAGGGTCGAACGCGGCCTGGCCTGGCAGGTCGCTGGCTTGCCGCCGGCCGAGGCGCCGGATCACACGGCCATCATGGCGGTGCTGCATGACGCGATGACGCAGTCCGTGCTGGAACGCATCGAAGACGCCCAAGGCCTGTTCCTGGCCGGCTCGCCCGGCGATCTGGTGCATGTCGCGCTCGGCGCCGATCCGCAGGCGGCGCTGGCCGAGGCGAATGTACGGCTGGGCCTGGCGCTGGCCGACGACGAGATCGAATATCTGGTCGCGCGCTACACCGAACTGGGCCGTGACCCGACCGATGCCGAACTCTTCATGTTCGCCCAGGCGAACTCGGAGCATTGCCGGCACAAGGTGTTCAACGCCAGCTGGACGGTCGATGGCGCGGAGCAGGACAAGAGCCTGTTCGGCATGATCAAGCACACCCACCAGCATTCGCCGGCGCATACGCTGTCCGCCTATTCGGACAATGCCGCGGTGATCGAGGGCAGTGTCGGCAGGCGTTTCTTCGCCGATCCCGCCGATGGCGTGTGGCGCGGTCACGAGGAACGCATCGACTACGCGATCAAGGTGGAGACGCACAACCATCCCACCGCGATCGCGCCGTGGCCCGGTGCGGCTACCGGCGCCGGCGGCGAGATCCGCGACGAGGGCGCGACCGGTCGCGGTGGCAAGCCGAAGGCCGGCCTCACCGGTTTCTCGGTATCCGATCTGCGCATTCCCGGCCATCCGCAGCCGTGGGAAGTGGAGCGCCCGCTGCCGCCGCGCATGGCCAGCGCATTCGAGATCATGCGCGATGGCCCGCTCGGCGCCGCCGCGTTCAACAACGAATTCGGCCGGCCGTGCCTGGGCGGCTATTTCCGCAGCTACGAGCACGAGACCGGCGAAGCCGGCCTGCGCCGCGGCTACGACAAGCCGATCATGCTTGCCGGTGGCCTGGCCAACCTGCGCGCCGGCCATGTGCTGAAGCGGGCGGTGCAGCCCGGCAACAAGGTGATCGTGCTGGGCGGTCCCGCGATGCTGATCGGACTCGGCGGCGGCGCCGCCTCGTCGGTCGCGTCGGGCGCATCGAGCGAGGAGCTGGACTTCGCCTCGGTGCAGCGCGACAACGCCGAGATGGAGCGGCGCTGTCAGGAAGTGATCGACGCCTGCTGCGCGCGCGGCGAAAACAATCCTATCGTCAGCGTGCATGACGTCGGTGCCGGCGGCTTGTCCAACGCGATTCCCGAACTGCTCAACGACGCCGGCGTCGGCGGCCGGATCGATCTGGCCAAGCTGCCTTGCGACGATCCCTCCTTGTCACCGATGCAGGTGTGGAGCAACGAATCGCAGGAGCGCTACGTGTTGGCGATCGGTCCGGAGAATCTGGCCGAGTTCGAGGCGATGTGCGTACGCGAGCGCTGCCCGTATGCGGTGGTCGGCGACGCCACGGTCGAGCGCCAGCTGGTGCTCACCGATCCCCGCCGCGGGCTGACCGTGATCGATCTGCCGATGGACGTGCTGTTCGGCAAGCCGCCGCGCATGCATCGCAACGCGAAACGCATCAAGCCGCGCGTCGACCTGCTGCCGGACCTGTCCGGCATCGGCATGAACGAGGCGCTGCTGCGCGTGCTGCGCCTGCCTACCGTGGGCAGCAAGAGTTTCCTGATCACGATCGGTGACCGCACCGTCGGCGGCCTCAATCATCGCGATCCGATGGTCGGTCCCTGGCAGGTGCCGGTGGCGGATTGCGCGGTGACCATCGCCGACTTCGACGGCTACGGCGGCGAAGCGATGGCGATGGCCGAGCGCGCGCCGGTGGCATTGCTTAACAGCGCCGATGCCGCGCGGTTGGCGGTCGGCGAGGCGATCACCAATCTGGCTGCCGCGGCGATCGACAATCTCGGTGAAATTCGCCTGTCGGCGAATTGGATGGCGGCGGTGAATCATCCGGGCGAGGACGCTGCGCTGTTCGATGCGGTGCAGGCGATCGGCATGGAGCTGTGCCCGCAGCTGGACATCTCGATCCCGGTCGGCAAGGACTCGCTGTCGATGCAGACCGTGTGGCAGGACGGCGATACGCCGCAGCGCACGGTATCGCCGGTGTCGCTGGTGATCACCGGCTTTGCCCGCGTCAGCGACGTACGCCGCACGCTCACGCCGCAGCTCAAGCTCGATCGCGGCAATTCCGAACTGTGGCTGGTCGATCTGGGTGCCGGACGCGATCGCCTCGGCGGTTCCGCGCTGGCCCAGGTGTTCAACCGCAGCGGCGGCGTGCCGCCGGATCTGGACGACGCGAAGCGACTGAAGGCGCTGTTCGAACTGGTCCAGGAGGCCAATGCGAACGGCCTGCTGCTGGCCTATCACGACCGCTCCGACGGCGGCGTCATCACCACCTTGCTGGAAATGGCATTCGCCGGTCACTGCGGCCTGGAGATCCAGCTCAACGGCTGGGCCGAGGCGACGCTGCGCGCGCTGTTCAACGAGGAACTCGGCGCGGTGATGCAGGTGGCCGAGGCGAACCGCGAAGCGTTCGAGGCGTTGCTGATCAAATACAACCTGGCCGGCATCAGCTATCGCATCGGTCGGCCGAAGGAGAAGCTCGGCATCAAGCTGTTCCTCGGCGCCGACACCTTGTTCAAGTGGAACTGGCGCACGCTGTTCGAGGCGTGGAATGAAACCAGCCACGCCATGCAGCGCCTGCGTGACAATCCGCAAAGCGCGGATGCCGAACGCGAATGGCGGCTCGACGATGCCGATCCGGGCATCACGCCGAAGCTCAGCTTCAATCCGGCCGATGACGTGGCGGCGGCGCTCATCGGCAGCGGCGCGCGTCCACGTATCGCGATCCTGCGCGAGCAGGGCGTCAACGGCCAGGTCGAGATGTCGGCCGCGTTCACCCGGGCCGGTTTCGACGCGGTCGATGTGCATATGTCCGATCTGGCCAGCGGCCGGATCAAGCTGGCCGATTTCCGGGGCTTCGCGGCCTGTGGCGGTTTCTCCTACGGCGACGTGCTCGGTGCCGGTCGCGGCTGGGCCACGTCGATCCTGTACAACGAAATGCTGCGCGCGCAGTTCGCCGAGTTCTTCACCGACCCGACGAAGTTCGCGCTTGGCGTATGCAACGGCTGCCAGATGCTGGCGCAGCTGAAGGAGATCATCCCCGGCGCGCAGCACTGGCCGAAGTTTCTGCGCAACGCGTCGGAGCAGTACGAGTCGCGGCTGGTCACGCTGGAGATCCTCGATTCGCCGAGCCTGTTCTTCAAGGGCATGACCGGTTCGCGGATTCCGGTGGCGGTGGCGCACGGCGAAGGCCGGGTCAGCTTTCCGCAGGCGTGCAGCCCGTCGAAATCGAACGGTGCGGCGCGCTTTGTCGACAACCGCGGCAAGCCGACCGAGAACTTCCCGCTCAACACCAACGGCTCGCCCGGTGGCCTGGCCGGCTTCACCGCCGCCGACGGCCGCGTGACCATCATGATGCCGCACCCCGAGCGCGTGTTCCGCAGCGTGCAGCTGAGCTGGCATCCGGAAAAGTGGGGCGAGGATTCACCGTGGATGCGCATGTTCCGCAATGCGCGCGTGTGGTGCGGCTGATCGCGCATCGCGTGAAACGCGTCTGAGCCATGGCCGCCTCGCGCTGGCCTGGCTGGAATGTCGTGCTGCCGGCGCTGGCCTGGACGGTGTTGCTCGGGCTGCTGCCGTGGTGGCTGGGTCTGCCGCTGCTGTTCGCGCTGGCCGCTGCGGTGCTGCTGCTGCAGCATCGACTGGCCGGCGAACATGCCACGTTGATACGGCGCGGACTGCGCTGGGGGCTGCCGGGCGTGCTGTTCGCCGTGCAGCGAACCCTGGGTGGCGACGCGTTCGCGTGGGGTGCGGCCTTGCTCGGTGCGTTGACCGGCTATACGTTGCTGGCCGGACTGGAGGCATGGCTGGATCGGAGCCGGCGACATGGGAGCTGGCGTCGCGATCCGACCGCCGCGGCGTCCGCCGAATGGCGCGAGCTGGCGATGGCGCCGATCGGTCCGCCCGCGGAAATCATCGAGCTGCAGTTGCCGGCCTGGCAATCGGCGGAGACGGGGCTGCTCGATCCGCTCGCCCATCGCGTGGAATATCGCGGCGACGGTTTCGTGTTCTCCGACGGCAGCAGGATCGACGGTGCCGGACCGCAAGCGGCGTTCAGCCCGGCGGGACGCTGGTTCGGGGCGCGCATGCCCAACGGTCGCGGCATCGTGCTGTGGGATCGCGAACGCCATCAACAGCATCGCCTGCGCGGCTGGCAATTGTGCGGCTGGTATCGCGAGGAGCCGTGGCTGAGCCGGCGCGAGGGCGACATGCCGCTGGCGTTGCCTGCCGTGCTGGGTCGGGACGATGAGGACTGAGCACGAATCGTCATCCCTGCACGACCATCGCGATTATTTCGCGGCGAGCGGTTTTCCCGTCGCGCATCTCCGCGCATAATCGCGCGGTGGATACTTCGGCAAAACATCGATCGCCGTTCTCGCTGGCGCTCAGCGTGATCGTGGTGTCCGCCGACAGCGGCCCGGCATTGCGCGAATGCGTGCGCAGCGTGCTGGCCAGCACGTTGTCGCTGGAGCTGATCCTGGTCGACAACGCCTCGAATGACGGCATGCCGCCGGCGATCGAGCGCGCATACGAACACGATCCGCGGCTCAAGGTGATCTACAACCACAGGAACCTCGGGTTTGGCCCGGCGGTGAATCTGGCCGCGAAGCAGGCCCATGGCCATGCGCTGCTGATACTCAACCCGGATTGCATGCTGCGCGACGACGACCTGGGCCGATTGCTGGCCGTGCTGGCCGGCCATCCGAAGGCCGGCTTGGTCGGCGCGGTGGTGTGCCATGCCGACGGCCGTGCCGACCCAGCCTCATGGCGGCGCGATCCGCTGCTGCGGCGCTCGCTCAACAGCTTGCTCGGCCGGTCCGGCGAGAAGGTCAATGTGGAGCAGGAGATCCCCGCCGAGGTAGTGGAAGCGGAAGCGGTGTCCGGCGCGGTGATGTTGTTGCCACGCGCGATGTTCCAGCGCCTCGGCGGTTTCGACGAAGATTATTTCCTGCACTGCGAGGATCTGGATCTGTGCCGCCGCGTGCGCGAGCTCGGCTACAAGGTGCTGCTGGCCGGCGATGTCCGCGTGCTGCACGGCAAGGGCAGTTCCAGCCGGCATCGTCCGGTGTTCGTCAGTCGCTACAAGCATCGCGGCATGTGGCGCTGGTTCCGCAAGCACGATCCGGCTGCACGCAACCCGCTGGTGGCTGCCGCGGTGTGGCTGGGCATCTGGGCGCACTTCCTGTTGCAGATTCCCGGGCAGCTGTTGCGGCGGTTGCTGCGTCGATGACCGCTTCGCGACGGATCACCGCGCTGGCGACGCTCGGTCTGCTGGCGATGACCGCGGTATGGGGCTCGACCTTCGTGCTGATCAAGGACGTGGTCGCGCGCATGCCGGTGGCGGATTTCCTGGCCGTGCGTTTCGCCATCGCCGCGCTGGCGATGCTGGCGCTGTTCGCCCGGCCGGTATGGCGCCTTGGCCGCAAGCAAGTCATGCGAGGCCTGCTGCTCGGCGGGGTCTATGGGATAGGGCAGCTGCTGCAGACCTGGGGGCTGTCGTTGATCGCACCCAGCGTCAGCGGCTTCGCTACCGGCATGTATGTGGTGTTCACGCCGATCCTGGCGATGCTGCTGTTGCGCCAGCGCATGGCTGGCGTGGTGTGGCTGGCGGTACTGCTTTCCACCGCCGGGCTGGCGCTGCTGTCGCTCAACGGCGTCTCGGTGGATCTCGGCGTCTGGCTGACGCTGGCCTCGGCTGCGCTGTACGCGCTGCACATCGTCGGGCTCGGTCAATGGTCGCGTCAGGGCGAGGCGTTCGGCATGTCGGCGGTGCAGATGGTGGCGATCGCCGTGGTCTGCCTGCTCGCCACCGCGCCGCAGGGGCCGGTGCTGCCGCCCGATCGCAGCGCCTGGTTCGCCGTGCTGTACATGGCGCTGATCGCCGGTGCCGGGGCGATGCTGATGCAGACCTGGGCGCAGTCGCATCTGCCGGCCGCCCGCGCGGCCATCGTGATGACGACCGAGCCGGTCTTCGCCGCTGCGTTCGCGGTGGCGCTGGGCAGCGACGTGCTGAGCTGGCGCATGCTGTTCGGTGGCGGCCTCATCCTGGCCGCGATGTACCTGGTCGAACTGATGCCGCGGCGTGGAGACATCACCGGCGAGCTGCCGACCGAGGCCGTGCACCACGAGGTGTGATCGGTTTCAGCCAGAGCTGCGCGGCTGCAGCGCCACGCGTATCAGATAGACGATGATCGCCACGTTGCCGACCAGGGTGGCCAGCTTGAGCCAGCCGAAGTGGTACAGCGTTTCATACAGCTCCAGCGGGATCAGCGAGCCGGTGGCGATCACCGTGAACCATTCCGCCCAGCGCTTGCCCAGCCACAGGCCGATCCCCTCGATACCGAAGATCACCGCATAGGCCAGCGCCACGATGCCGATCGCGACGAACTTGCTCGGGCCCATCTCCTGCAGAAGATTGACCAGCTTCCAGCGCAGGCCGTTGCTGTCGGCCAGCGAGAGATGCCCCAGCCAGTGCACCAGCTGTTCGAAGTTCTGGGTACGGTCCAGATGAAACGCCGCGATCGCCACCAGGATCAGGCCGACCGTCTTGACCGCCTCATAGATCGCGATGACACGCAGGCCTACGCCGTGACGTGTTTCGGGTGGAGGGATCAGTTTCATGAGGGGAATGCCGGGGTGGCGAGCATGCTGAGCGATCACGGGGGAGTGCGGCATTGTGGCTGCCGGAGGCTGATTGGTCGAGGGACATCCGGCATCCCCCGATGGCGCCGGCGATCGGTACGCGGATTCCCTGGGAGGGGCTGCAGCCGCGATGGCTTTCCGGGTTGGAGCTATTGGAGCCATCGCGGCTGCAGCCGCTCCTGCAACAACGAAGCCGCCGTTTCAGCAGCAGCGCCCGCCCGTGCCCTTGTAGCGCGCCTCCTGCCGTTCGCGAAAGAACTCCTTGTAGCTGGGCACTTCGCGTTCGGGATGATGCTCGTGCAGATGTTTCACGTAGGCATCGTAGTCGGGTACGCCGCAGCAGAGGCGGGCGGTTTGCACCGCCCACTTCCAGCTCGATTCAAGCGCCTGCATCGGCTTGTTCATGGCGGCCTCCTCAGCTGGCGACGCTGCTCAGCGCCACGTACGGTTCTTCGTGCGCGGTCGGGTGATTGGTTTGCCATGCGCGGATCAGCGCGCGCAGCGAGAAACCGAGCATCACCACGATCAGCAGCATGAACAGTCCGGTGAGCGCCATGTCGACATAGTTGTTGGTGACGATCTGCTGCATCGCGGCCGGTGTCTTGGCGGGCGCCAGCAACTTGCCGTTCTGCATCGCCTGCGCATATTTCTGCGCGGCGGCGGTGAAGCTGATCGGGCCGCTGAGCTTTTCCCAGCCCGCGGTGAGCGTACACACGATCAGCCAGATCGCCGGAACGCCCGGCACCAGCACGTAGCGCTCGCGTTTCAGCTTCACCACCACCACGGTGGCCAGCATCAGGGCGATCGCGGCAAGCATCTGGTTGGCGATGCCGAACAGCGGCCACAACGTGTTGATGCCGCCGAGCGGATCGACCGCGCCCTGATACAGGAAGTAGCCCCACAAGCCCACGCAGATCGCCGTGGCCAGCAGGTTGCCGGTCCACGACTCGGTGGCCTGCAGCGGCTTGTACATCAGTCCGGCAATCTCCTGGATCATGAAGCGGCCCACGCGGGTGCCGGCATCGACCGTGGTGAGGATGAACAGTGCTTCGAACAGGATCGCGTAGTGGTACCAGAACGCCATCATGCCGCCACCGGGGATGATGTTGTGCAGCAGCTGCGCCATGCCCACGGCCAGGGTCGGCGCGCCGCCGGCGCGGCCGAGGATGCTGGATTCGCCGATGTTCTTCGCAGTCTGCAGCAACTCGTCCGGCGTCACGACGAAACCCCACTGGCTGATCGCGGTGGCGGCGTCCTGCACGGTGCTGCCGACGATGGCAGCCGGCGAATTCATCGCGAAGTACACGCCCGGGTGCAGCGAGGCGGCGGCGATCAGCGCCATGATCGCCACGAACGCCTCCATCAGCATGCCGCCGTAGCCGACCAGCCGTGCCTGGCCTTCGTTGGCGAGCAGCTTGGGTGTGGTGCCGGAGGCGATGATCGAATGCCAGCCGGAGACCGCGCCGCAGGCGATGGTGATGAACAGGAACGGGAACAGGTTGCCGGCGAACACCGGCCCGGTGCCGTCGATGAACTTGGTCACGGCAGGCATCTGCAGCGTCGGCGCGGCGAGGAAGATCGCCAGCGCCAGCAGCGCGATGGTGCCGATCTTGAGGAAGGTGGACAGGTAGTCGCGCGGCGCCAGCAGCAACCATACCGGCAGCACCGAAGCGCAGAAGCCATAGGCGATCAGCAGCCACGCCAGGGCTTTCGCGTCGAAGTCGAACAGCGGTGCCAGCGAGGCCGAATCGGCCACGGTCTTGCCGAACCAGATCGAGGCCAATAGAAGCACCAGGCCGATCAGCGACACCTCCAGAATCCTGCCCGGGCGGAACACGCGCAGGTACAAGCCCATCAGCAGTGCGATCGGAATCGTGGCGGCCACGGTGAAGGTGCCCCAGGGACTGTGCGTGAGCGCCTTGACCACGACCAGCGCCAGCACCGCCAGCACGATCATCATCAGCACCAGCACGCCGAACATCGCCACCACGCCTGCGACCGGCCCCAGCTCCTCGCGCAACATGTGGCCGAGCGAGCGGCCGTCGCGGCGCAGCGAAAGCCCGAGAATCATGAAGTCCTGCACCGCGCCGGCGAACACCACGCCGAACAGGATCCACAGCGTGCCCGGCAGATAGCCCATCTGCGCGGCCAGCACCGGGCCGACCAGCGGGCCGGCACCGGCGATCGCGGCGAAATGATGGCCGAACACCACCCACTTGTCGGTGGGCACATAGTCGAGGCCGTCGTTGCGCAGCACCGAGGGCGGCGCGCGGGTGGGGTCCAGTTTCAGCACCGAGTGCTCGATGAACTTGCCGTAGAAGCGATAGCCGATCACGAAGATGGAAATCGCGGCGGCGACCAGCCAGATCGCATTGATCGGTTCGCCGCGGCGCAGCGCGACCACGCTCAGACAGAACGCGCCGACGATGGCGATGGCAACCCACAGGATCTTTGCTGCAGGACTCGGCTTGGGGGTGACGGCTTGCATGAGTGGCTCTCCTCGGCAATAGCGCAAGAGTCGTCCTGTCGGCGGCGGGGGTCAATGCCAAACCGGGTCTGCCGGCATTAGCCTTTGGTCGAATGGCGCGGTGCGGGCGGGTGGCACCGGCGATTTGCGGCGGAGGTACACTGACCGCTCTGCTGACCACCAAGGAGTTTCTCATGCGTATTCCGGTTCGCCACGGCCTGTTGGGTCTTGCTCTCGCTGTGGCCACGCTGCCGGTGGTCGCCGCTGGCTCCGCTCAGTTCAAGGACCTGTTGAACAAGGCCAAGTCGTCGATGCACGGTTCGAACTCCTCGCTGGGCAGCAACCTGCCTGACAGCGATATCGCCTCCGGCCTCAAGGAGGCACTGGCCAAGGGCACCACCAACGCCATCAACAGTCTCGGTCGCGACGGCGGTTTCTGGAACAACAGCAAGGTGCGTATTCCGCTGCCCGGAAAACTCGAACAAGCCGGCAAGCTGGCGAAGCAACTGGGGCAGGGCGCCAAGGTCGACGCGTTCGAGCAGAGCATGAATCGTGCGGCGGAGAAGGCGGTGCCGCAGGTCGCGCAGATATTCGGTGACGCGATCCGCAAGATGACGCTCAGCGACGCACGCGGCATCCTTACAGGCGGCGATCACGCGGCCACCGATTTCTTCCGGCGCGTGGCCGGCGACGCGCTGACCGCGCGCATCCATCCGATCGTGGCCAACGCCACCGACAGTGTCGGGGTCACCCAGAAGTACAAGGCATTCACCTCAGGCAGCGGTGGCGGTGCACTGGGTGGCGCGCTGGGTTCGCTGGGTTCGCTGGGTGGCCTCAAATCGAACAAGGGCGGCAGCGCGCTGGATCTGGACGACTACGTGACGGCGAAGACGCTGGACGGCCTGTTCACCGAGATCGGCGATCAGGAACAGTCGATCCGCCACAATCCCGGCGCGCGCACCACCGATCTGCTGAAGAAGGTGTTCGGCGGCTGAACCCGCTCGCGGGTTCGACCCATCGGTACGAGGTTTTGCCCGGTGCCTTGTCGTTGAAGCGTCGACCAGCGCGCCTTGCATTGGGATCGCATCGGCCACAATTCGTCAGGTAAAGGCATTCCACCATGAGGCCCACATGATCCGCGAAATCCTGAAGATGGGCGATCCGCGCCTGCTGCGCATCGCCCCCTTGGTGCCCGCCGCGATGTTGGGCAGCGCGGAACTGGACGCGTTGATCGCCGACATGTTCGACACCATGCATGACGCCGGGGGCGTCGGTCTTGCCGCGCCGCAGATCGGCGTCGACCTGCAGCTGGTGATCTTCGGCTTCGACAGCAACGAGCGTTATCCCGACGCGCCGGCAGTGCCGCGCACCGTCCTGCTCAACCCGGTGATCACGCCGCTGTCGCAGGATATGGAAGAAGGCTGGGAAGGCTGCCTGTCGGTGCCGGGCCTGCGCGGTTCGGTGAGCCGTTACTCGCTGATCCGCTACGAAGGCATCGACCCGCAGGGCGTGCGCATCGAGCGTACTGCCGAAGGCTTCCATGCCCGCGTGGTGCAACACGAATGCGATCACCTGATCGGACGGCTGTATCCCAGCCGCATTACCGATTTCAGCAAGTTCGGCTACACCGACGTGCTGTTTCCGGGGCAGGACATCGGAGACGACTGATGCGCGCGATATGGCAAGGCGTGGTGCTGGCGCAGAGTGACGACACCGTAGTGGTCGAGGGCAATCATTACTTTCCCGCCGATTCGCTTTGCCGTGAGTACTTCCGTCCCAGCGACCACCACAGCGTTTGTCCATGGAAAGGCACGGCCAGTTACTACGATGTCATCGTAGGCGGCAACGTCAATGCGCAGGCCGCCTGGTATTACCCGGAACCGAAAGAGGCCGCCGCGCAGATCAAGGGACGCGTGGCGTTCTGGCGAGGCGTTGACGTGCGGGACTGATCGCCGCGGTTGCTGCTCGCTCAACACTCGCGGATGATGCGGCACGCCCGACAGAAGGTCTTCACCGATATGCCGCCAGCGGTATCAACCATCCAGACGGAAATCCGCTCCGACGCCACCGCCCGCAATCCCGGCATCGACCTGCTGCGCGGACTGGCGATCGTGCTGGTGGTGCTCAACCATATCGGCCTGCGCATCCCACTGAAAAAAACCGTGCTGGCCGATGTGCTGCCGACGTGGTTGCTGAGCCGGCTGAACTACAACGGCTACGAAGCGGTGTTCGTGTTCTTCGTGATCTCGGGATTCCTTATCGCAGGCAACGCATTGCGCCGCTGGGGCAGTCTGGAACCGCGCGTTCTATGCGCGGCGTTTCGCCCGCATCGTGCCGTGCCTGCTGGCGCTGGTGGCCGTACTCAGCGTGCTGCATCTGCTGGCGGTGCCGGACTACACGATCACCCGCGCGGGCCAGTCGCTGCCGCGCGCGATCATCGCGGCGCTTGGCCTGCACCTGAACTGGTACGAGGGACAGACCGGCTATCTACCGGGCAATTGGGACGTACTGTGGTCGCTGTCGATCGAGGAGGTGTTCTACCTCGGTTTCCCGCTGGTGTGCCTGCTCACGCGACGGCTCTGGATATTGGTGCCGATGCTGCTGTTGCTCGCGCTGTCCATGCCGTGGACCCATGCCGCTTTGAGCGGCAACGAGATATGGCAGGAAAAGGCTTATCTGCCGGGCATGGCGGCGATCGCCGTCGGCGTGCTCGGCGCCTTGTTGGCGTCGCGCTGGACGCCGCCGCGCCGCACGGTCAACCTGCTGAGCTGGCTCGGGGCGCTTGGGCTGGTGGCGGTCATGCTGGACGGCGCCGCGTTGTGGCATTCGCTGCGTGACGGCTATCTGCTGGTGCTGACTGTGTCGACGCTGTGCCTGCTGCTTGCCAGCCGGCAACGGCCATCACTTGGCCATGGGCAGCCCATGCGCGGACTGGGCTGGCTGCGCTCGTGGGGACGCCTGAGCTACGAGATCTACCTCAGCCACATGTTCGTGGTGTTTGCGGTGGTGCGGCTGTTCCGACTCAGCGGCGCCGATTACCGATGGGGCTTGCTGTGGTATCTGCTGGCGCTGCCATCGTGCTGGCTGCTGGGCGCCGCGGTGGAGCGGTGGCTGTCGACGCCATGCGAGCGCTGGCTGCGTCGCCAGCTGACAACGCCGGCGCGCGCCGAACCGACGGCATTGCATCAAACAACCGCTGAACTCCCGGTAGCGTAAGCTGCACGAGGGCGGCTATCCGCCCGGGAGAAGTTCGGTGAAGAAAGAAGATGAAACGCACATGCAGATTGTTTCTGCGGATATCAGTTCGGAATCGCTCACCGGCATGGTGATTTTCCGGCCGCATTGCGTATCGCGTGCGGGTCGCAACCTGTCCGAAACCAAGACGGGAAACTGGTACGCCCTGCGGCCGGCCGAAGTGCGCAGCTTTGCGCGCGCATTGCTGGATGCGGCCGACGCGCTGGACCTGAAGGCGAAGATGCTGCAGGCGGCGAAGATGGCCGCAGGCTGACAATCTGTTCGCGCCCGGCTGGCGCATCATGCGTTCAGCCGTGCCGGTACCGATTGATCGTGTCACGCAGTTCCTGCGTGGCGGTACGTGCGGCCTCGGCAAAATTCTCGCCGTTGCCGGCATACAGAATCGCTCGCGAGGAGCTGATCAGCAGGCCACTGCCGTTGCTGTTGCGACCGTTGCGCACGACCGCCTCGACATCGCCGCCCTGAGCGCCGATGCCGGGCACCAGCAACGGCATCTCGCCGACCAGTGCGCGCACTTCGCCCAGTTGTTCGGGCCAGGTCGCGCCGGTGACCAGCGCACAGTTGCCATGGGTGTTCCAGTCGCGCGCGATGATCTGCGCCACGTGCTGGTACAGCGGCTTGCCACCCACGTCGAGATCCTGCAGGTCGGCGGCGCCCGGGTTGGAGGTGTGGCACAGCAGGATCACGCCCTTGTCGGCGCGATCGAGGAACGGTTGCACCGAGTCGCGACCGAGATAGGGGTTCAGCGTCACGGCATCCGCGCCGTAGCGATCGAAGGCTTCGGTGACGTAATGCTGCGCGGTGCTGCCGATGTCGCCGCGCTTGGCGTCGAGGATCACCGGCACGCCGGGATGTTGCTGGTGGATATGTGCGATCAGGCGTTCCAGCGCGTCTTCCGCGCGCAGCGCGGCGAAGTGCGCGATCTGCGGCTTGAACGTGCAAACCAGATCGGCGGTGGCGTCGACGATCGCGCGGCAGAATTCAAACACCGCATCCGGCTTGCCGCGCAGATGAGCGGGGAATTTAGCCGGTTCCGGATCGAGGCCGACGCAGACCAGCGAGTCGTTGCGGGCCCAGGCTTGCTGCAGTGACTGCATGAAATGCATCGGTGTCTCCGGTTGAGAAGTGAGCGAAGAGGAGTGAGGAGTGAGAGAAAGCCGGTTCGCCCATGCCTTCCTCTCTTTTCTCACTTCTCCCCACTCACTCCTGCTTTCAGGCCAGCTTCTTGTACTTCACCCGGTGCGGCTTCGCGCCTTCCTCGCCGAGGCGGCGCTTCTTGTCGGCCTCGTACTCGTTGTAGTTGCCGGGGAAGAACTCGACGTGCGAATCGCCTTCGAACGCGATGATGTGGGTCGCGACGCGGTCGAGGAACCAGCGGTCATGCGAGATCACCATCACGCAGCCGGGGAATTCCAGCATCGCGTCTTCCAGTGCGCGCAGCGTCTCCACGTCCAGATCGTTGGACGGCTCATCGAGCAGCAGCACGTTGCCGCCCTGCATCAAGGTCTTGGCCAGATGCAGACGGCCGCGCTCACCACCGGACAGGCTGCCCACCAGCTTCTGCTGGTCGGTGCCCTTGAAGTTGAAACGGCCGATGTACGCGCGCGACTGCAGTTCGTAGCGGCCGATGGTGATGATGTCGGCGCCGCCGGAAACTTCCTGCCACACGTTCTTCTTCGGATCGAGGTTGTCGCGCGACTGGTCGACATAGGCCAGCTGCACGGTATGGCCGCGCTTCACTTCGCCCTCGTCCGGCTGCTCGACACCGGTGATCAGCTTCATCAAGGTGGATTTGCCGGCGCCGTTCGGTCCGATCACGCCCACGATCGCGCCCGGCGGCATCTTGAACGACAGATCGTCGATAAGCAGGCGGTCGCCGAACGACTTGCTGACGTTCTTGAACTCGATCACTTCCTGGCCCAGCCGCTCGCCCGGCGGGATATACAGTTCGTTGGTCTCGTTGCGCTTCTGGTACTCGACCGAGTTCAGTTCCTCGAAGCGGTTGATGCGCGCCTTGCCCTTGGACTGGCGGCCCTTGGCGGCCGAACGCACCCACTCCAGCTCGCGTGCGAGTGCTTTCTGGCGGCCCTTCTCGGCGGCCTCTTCGCGAGCCAGGCGCTCGCCCTTCTGCTCCAGCCACTCGGTGTAATTGCCCTTCCACGGAATGCCGCGGCCGCGATCGAGCTCGAGAATCCACTCGGCCGCGTTGTCGAGGAAGTAGCGGTCATGGGTGACCGCGACGACGGTGCCCGGATAGTCGTGCAGGAACTGCTCCAGCCAGTCGACGGATTCGGCGTCCAGATGGTTGGTCGGTTCGTCCAGCAGCAGCATGTCCGGCTTGGACAGCAGCAGGCGGCACAGCGCCACGCGGCGCTTCTCGCCACCGGACAATGGACCGATCTTGGCGTCCCACGGCGGCAGGCGCAGCGCGTCGGCGGCCACTTCGAGCTGCCGCTCCAGCGCGTGCGCATCGTTGGCGGCGAGCAGGTTTTCCAGCTTCTGCTGCTCCGTGGCGAGCTTGTCGAAGTCGGCGCCTTCCTCGGCGTACGCGGCATAGATCTCATCGAGACGCTTCTGCGCATCGAGGATCTCGGCCACGCCTTCCTCGACCACTTCGCGCACGGTCTTTTCGGGATCCAGATGCGGCTCCTGCGCCAGGTAGCCGATCTTGGTGCCGGGCTGCGCGCGTGCCTCGCCCTGGAAGTCGGTATCCACGCCGGCCATGATCTTCAGCACGGTGGACTTGCCCGCGCCGTTGACGCCGAGCAGGCCGATCTTGGCGCCCGGGAAGAAGGACAGCGAGATGTCCTTGATGATCTGGCGTTTGGGCGGGACGATCTTGCTGACCCCGTTCATGGTGTAGATGTATTGCGAACTCATGGAGCCTCCGAAGGCGTGCGTCGCGCCGCCTGATGAGGCTGGCACTGGAAAGGCAATTCGCCAAACCGCGCATTATAGCGGCTGCGCAAGGCGCCGGTGCTGTGGCCTTCAGTCCGGGCGCACGGTCTTGCGGCGCGTTCCGGACGCAACTGCGGGCATCTGGCCTGCCGGAGCGGGGGCGGCCGCCAGGCCAGTCAGCAGCAGGTCGAGCAGCTGCGCAAACGCGGCGTCCTCGCCTGGGTCGGCCCACAGGTGCGCCATGCCGGGGTAGTGGAAGCGCGAAGTGGCGTCGAAAATCGCTTTTGCGGTGGCGGCAGGGTCGACCTGGCGAAAGTCGCCGCTCTTGATACCGGCGGCGACGATGGTCGCCAACTGTTGCATCAGGTGATCGACGTGCTCGCCGATCACTTCGCGCGCATCGGCGGCCAGCGCGCTATAGGTGGCGAACAGTTCCGGGTCGCCCAGCACCTTGTCGCGCTTTGCTTCGCGCAGCGCGCTGAGCCAGTTGCGCAACCGCGTCGGCGGCGAGGAGCGCGCGGCCGTGATGGCCCGCAGCGGCGCCATCATCCGTTCGAGCCAGACCCGCAGCACGGCATCGCGCAGCGCCGCCTTGCTGGCGAAATGGCGATACACGCTGCCATGGCTGACGCCAAGCGCCTGCGCCACGTCGACCACGGTCGCCTTGCCTGGCCCGTAACGGCGAAGCACATCCTCGGCGGCGGCGAGGATGCGTTCGGGAGTGAGTACGGAGTCGTTCATGCCGCCGATTCAACCACGCCATACCCGGCGCTGACGAGTTCATCGGCCACGTAGCCCAACGGGATGCGGCCCAACACGTGCTCTGTGGTGCCGCCCGCGAAGGCGACCCAGCCGCTGTTGATGCCGTCCAGCATGGTGATGCGCGGGGCGGTACGATCGGCTGGCATGCCTTCGCTGCGGAAGCGGGCCGCCCATTGCTCACGTGGTACCGCCGTCACCTCGACATCTTGCTCGAGCACCGCGGCCAGTGCCTGGGCCATGTCCAGCGGGCTGTAGCGCCGAGGGCCTTCCACTTCGATCACGCGGCGGCCGAACCACGTTTCCATCAGCGTCCATGCGATGGTGCGGCCGATGTCGTCGGTGGCGACCATCGGTATCGCACGATCGAGCGGGTGCAGGTAGCTGGCGAGGCGGCCCTCGTCCTGGGCCAGCGCCACGTCCCGATGGATGTTCTCCATGAACCACGCGGCACGGACATGGGCGCGCGGCAGGGGCAGCGCGTCGAGTGCGTTTTCCAGCAAGTGCAGCTGGGTGATCAGGCCCAACCCATGGCTGTGTTGGGCGCCGATGGACGAGAGTGCGACCACTTTTGGCGGCTGCGCCTGTCGAAGTGCGGCGGCCAGTGTCTGCAGCAGTGCGCGTGCTTCGGCGAAATCCGGGCTGGGCGCGAAGTTGGCCGGCAGCATGACGAACACGCCGTCGACGCCGCTGAACGCGGCGGCCAATGCTTTTGCATCAGACCATTCGGCGATGGCGATGTCGGCGCCACGTGCGGCCCAGGACGCCGCCTTTGCCTTATCGCGCACGATGGCGCGAACGCGCTGGCCGTTGTCCAGCAGATGCCTGGCCGCAGCGCCGCCGACCTGGCCGGTTATGCCCATGATGGCGTACATGTGGTTTTCCTCGGGTGAGAGTCGGGGAGGGGCGATGGGATTCAGCGCGCGTCGCGTTCGCTGTCGAGCATCGCCATCTGTTGTGCGGCGTAGCGATCGCCTGCCGCCGCGCCCGGCGGTACGGCGCGTTCGATGGCGGCGAGGTCGTCGGCGGTCAGCGTGACGTCCAGGGCTGCCAGCGCTTCGCTCAGTCGCTCCGGCGTACGGGCGCCGACCAGCGGCACGATGTCGTCGCCGCGCGCGAGCACCCAGGCGATCGCCAGCTGCGCCACGCTGACCCCGCGTGCTTCGGCGAGCTGGCGCAGCAACTCGACCAGGGCCAGGTTGCGTTCGAGGTTGTCGCCCTGGAAGCGTGGGCTGTGCTGGCGGAAGTCGCGTGCGTCGCCGCCGCGATCCTTCGCCCAGTGGCCGCTGATCAGCCCACGCGAAAGCACACCGTAGGCGGTGATGGCGATGCCCAGCTCGCGGCAAGCCGGCAGGATCGCATCCTCGATGCCGCGCGAGATCAGCGAGTATTCGATCTGCAGGTCGGCGACCGGCAGCACGCCGTGCGCGCGGCGAATCGTCTCCACGCCCACTTCGGACAGGCCGAGTTGGCGCACATAGCCGGCCTGGACGAGTTCGGCGATCGCGCCGACGGTGTCTTCGATCGGCACGTTCGGGTCCAGCCGGGCGGGGCGGTAGACGTCGATATAGTCGGTGCGCAGGCGCTTCAGCGAATAGGCCAGCGCGGTCTTGAGCGCCGCTGGACGTGCGTCGTAGCCCAGCCAGGCGCCGTCCGGGCCACGCTGCGCGCCGAACTTCACACTGAGCTGGTAGCTCGCGCGCGGACGCCCGGCCAGCGCCTCGCCCAGCAGCAGTTCGTTGTCGCCCATGCCGTAGAAGTCGCCGGTGTCGAGCAGGGTCACTCCGGCATCCAGCGCGGCATGCACGGTGGCGATGCCCGTATTGCGGTCGGCCTTGCCATAGAGATCGGACATGCCCATGCAGCCGAGGCCTAGGGCGGAAACTTGCGGGCCGTTATGACCAAGAATTCGACGTTTCATCGTGGAAGGTCCCGTGGGGTGATGGGCGAGAAGTATGATGTATTGAATGACAGATTTCAAATATTGTCATTTTAGTAATTAAATGCGGACTGGCGAGTGCCCGCCTATTGCCCTGCCGTCGCACGGCCCCTGCCACATGGGCGGTCGATCTTCGGCTGTCATCCGGCAAAGGGGTCGTACGCATGGAAACGGGTATCGCGACGATGCGCTGGCGGCGCCTGACCGTGCTTGATCGCTGGCTGGCCAGGCGGCTACGGCCGCACGGGCGTTTCGCGGTGTTCGTCCATGAGTTTGTCTGTTTCGGACTGAAGCAGGCCTCGGCCTGCCTGTTCGGAGGACTGATGGTGGCGCTGATACTGGCCAGCTGGCGCTGGTATCCAGCCGATGCGGCCTGGGCACGCTATGACTTTCTCACTGTGGCCGCGCTGGCGATCCAACTGGTACTACTCGGCATGCGGCTGGAAAGCCTGGAAGAGGCGAAGGTGATCTTGCTGTTCCATGTCGTTGGCACGGTGATGGAGCTGTTCAAGACGTCGGTCGGTTCTTGGGTCTATCCCGAGGCGTCGTTGCTGCGCCTGGGCGGCGTGCCGCTGTTCAGCGGCTTCATGTATGCCTCGATTGGCAGCTATATCGCGCGGGCATGGCGGTTGTTCGATTTCCGTTTCACCCACCATCCGCCTTTCGCCGCCACGCTGGTGCTGGCGGGGGGCATCTACACCAATTTCTTCACGCACCACTATCTGCCGGACATCCGCTGGCTGCTATTCGCCGTGCTGGCGTGGTTGTTCGGGTCCTGCCAGGTGCATTACCGGATTCGCCGTGTGCATCGGCGAATGCCGCTGCTGCTGGGTTTCGTGCTGGTGGCGTCGTTTATCTGGCTGGCCGAGAACGCCGGCACGCTGGGCAAGGCCTGGCTGTATCCGGCCCAGCGTCATGGCTGGCATATGGTGCCGCTGGGGAAGCTGGGAGCATGGCTGCTGCTGATGGTGATCAGCTACGTGATGGTGTCGGCGTTGTATCGGCGGGTGGCGGTCACCCCGGGCGGACGCTCACCGGTGGCCGGAAATGCCCGTCGGAGCTACACTTTCGCTCTTGCCCACCCGCCACTTCACGAGGTCAGAATGTTCCCCAAGGACTGCACGATTGCCGGCTACGACGACGAACTGGCCAAGGCCATCGCTGACGAAGGCCAGCGCCAGGAAGATCACGTCGAGCTGATCGCCTCGGAGAACTACGCCAGCCCGCGGGTGATGGAAGCCCAGGGCTCCAAGCTCACCAACAAGTACGCCGAGGGCTACCCGGGCAAGCGCTACTACGGCGGCTGCGAGTACGTGGACATCGCCGAGAAGCTGGCGATCGAGCGGCTGAAGCAGCTGTTCGGCGCCGACTACGCGAACGTGCAGCCGCATTCCGGTTCGCAGGCGAACCAGGCGGTGTACCTGGCGCTGCTGCAGCCGGGCGACACGATTCTCGGCATGTCCCTGGCGCATGGCGGCCATCTGACCCACGGCGCCAAGGTCAATATTTCCGGCAAGCTGTTCAACGCGGTGCAGTACGGCGTCGACGGGAACGGCCTGATCGATTACGACGAAGTGCAGCGCCTGACCACCGAGCACAAGCCGAAGATGCTGGTCGGCGGCTTCAGCGCTTACTCGCAGGTGGTCGACTGGGCGCGTATGCGCCAGATCGCCGATTCGGTGGGCGCGCTGTTCTTCGTCGACATGGCCCATGTCGCCGGCCTGATCGCCGCCGGCGTGTATCCCAGCCCGCTGCCGCACGCGCACGTGGTGACCTCGACCACCCACAAGACTCTGCGCGGCCCGCGCGGCGGCATCATCGTGAGCAAGGGTGCGGGTGAGGAGATCGAGAAGAAGCTGCAGTCGATCGTGTTCCCCGGCATCCAGGGCGGTCCGCTGATGCATGTGATCGCGGCGAAGGCGGTCGCGTTCAAGGAAGCGTTGGAGCCCGCGTTCAAGGTCTACCAGACGCAGGTGGTGAAGAACGCCAGGGCGATGGCGAAGACTTTCATCGAGCGCGGCTACAAGATCGTCTCCGGCGGCACCGACAACCATCTGATGCTGGTCGACATGATAGGCAAGGATGTGACCGGCAAGGACGCGGAAGAGGCGCTGGGCAAGGCGCACATCACCGTCAACAAGAACGCCGTGCCGAACGATCCGCGCAAGCCCTTCGTCACCTCCGGCCTGCGCGTCGGCACGCCGGCCGTCACCACCCGCGGCTATCTGGAAGCGGATTGCATCGAACTGACGAACTGGATCTGCGACGTGCTGGATGCGCCGGGCGACGAGGCGGTGATCGCCAAGGTACGCGCGAACGTCACGGCGCAGTGCAAGAAGTTCCCGGTGTACGGCTGAGTCTGCCCGCATGCACCTGCTGCAGATCGGGCTGATCGGCGACCGCAACGACGATGTGGTCGCCCATCGTGCCATCCCGCTGGCATTGGGCATGGCCGCCGATGCCTGTGGTGTGGCGATCGAGCCGGTCTGGGTGCCCACCGATGAGGTGGGCACCGGCGCCGCGCTGGCGGAGTTCGATGGCCTCTGGTGCGTTCCGGCCAGCCCGTATCGCAGCATGGATGGCGCGCTCTCGGCGATCCGCGTGGCACGCGAGCGGCACATTCCGTTTCTGGGTACTTGCGGCGGTTTCCAGCACGCGATGATCGAATACGCGCGCAACGTGCTGGGCTGGGCCGATGCCGAGCATGCCGAGACGGCGCCGCAGGCAACGCGTCAGGTGGTCGTGCCGCTGCTGTGTTCGCTGGTCGAGGTGACCGATGCGGTGCAACTGATGGCGGATTCGCGGCTGGCACAGGCCTACGGCACCACGGCAATCGCTGAGGGCTATCACTGCAACTACGGGCTGAGCCCCGATTTTCGGCAGGTACTCGACAACGGCCCGCTGCGGATCAATGCGATGGATGACGCCGGCGACGTGCGCGGCGTCGAGCTGGACGATCACCCCTTCTTCATCGCCACGCTGTTCCAGCATGAACGCGGCGCGCTGCAGGGCCGATTGCCGCCCGCGGTGCATGCCTTCGTGCAGGCAGCGATAGCCGCCGGCTGATCATGCATTGTCCCTTCTGCCAGCACGAAGACACCCGCGTCATCGACTCGCGTCTTACCGAGGATGGCAGCAGCGTGCGTCGCCGGCGCGAATGCGAGCAGTGCGGCGAGCGATTCAACACGTTCGAGACGGCCGAGCTGAAGCTGCCGACGATCGTGAAAAGCGGTGAGCGGCGCGAGGCGTTCGACGAGCGCAAACTGCGGGTAAGTTTCGAGCGTGCGCTGCAGAAGCGGCCGGTGGCCAGTCATGACGTGGACGCGTCCGTGCGCGCCATCATCAACGATCTGCGTCGCAGCGGCGAACGCGAAGTGCCGTCGCGCCAGCTCGGTGAGCTGGTGATGCGCGAACTGAAGAATCTCGACCAGGTGGCCTATGTGCGGTTCGCCTCGGTCTATCGCAAATTCGAAGACGTGCAGGCGTTCCGCGAGGAGATCGAGAAGCTGGAGCGCGACCTTCCGGGACTGGAGACCCTGCAGCTTTCGCTGCTCGGTGAAGTCGACATCAAGCGCGGCAAGAAGAACTGATTCCCGCGGCCTCACCGCCGTTGACGCATCTGCCAGAATGCCACGCATGTCCATGACCATGCCCATGTTCAGCGCGCTCGATCACCAGCACATGGCGCATGCCCTGCGCCTGGCCGAGTGCGGCCTCTATACGACCCAGCCGAACCCACGGGTCGGTTGCGTGATCGCACATGGCGGCGAGGTTGTCGGTACGGGCTTCCATCAGCGTGCAGGCGAGCCACACGCCGAGGTGTACGCGTTACGTGAATCCGGCACTCGTGCGCGTGGCGCCACCGCTTACGTCACGCTGGAGCCGTGCGCGCATCACGGCCGCACACCACCGTGCGCGGAGGCGCTGATCGCGGCCGGTGTGAATCGCGTAGTGGTCGCCGCCGAGGATCCGTTTCCGCAGGTCGACGGTCGTGGCATGGCCAGCTTGCGCGCCGCCCGCATTACCGTCGACGTGGGCCTGTTGCGCGAGGCCGCGCGCGAACTGAACATCGGTTTCTTCAGCCGGATCGAGCGCGGCCGTCCGTTCGTACGGGTGAAACTGGCGATGAGTCTGGACGGCCGTACCGCGCTGAGCAACGGCGAATCGAAATGGATCACCGGCGAGGCCGCGCGGGCCGACGTGCAGCGCTGGCGCGCGCGCAGCTCGGCGATCCTCAGCGGCAGCGGCACGGTGCTGGCCGACAATCCGCGCCTCACCGTGCGATTGCCAGACCACGAAGCATTCGCGCCGCCGCTGCGCGTGGTGCTGGACCGCCAGCTGCGCACGCCAGCCGGCAGCCATGTACTGGATGGCTCGGCGCCCACGCTGGTGTTGCACGGCGCAGCGGGATTCTGTGCCGACAACCGTTTCGAGCGGGTCGAACGGATGGAGCTGGCCACACACAACGATGCGCTGGACCTGCGCGCCATGCTTGCTCTGCTGGCCGGGCGCGGCTGCAACGAGGTGCATGTCGAAGCCGGCCCGACCCTTTGCGGGGCGCTGTTCGCCGCCGGCCTCGCCGATGAGCTGCTGCTCTACGTCGCACCGTTGCTGCTGGGCGACAGTGCGCGCCCGCTGCTGCACTTGCCGTCGCTCAGCGACATGGCAGGGCGCTGGCAGTTGCAGGTGATCGACCAGCGCATGCTGGGCCGGGACATCCGTTTGCGTCTGCGGCCGAGCTGACCGCCTCGCGCTCCACATCTCAATGCAGATAAGCGGGAAAGTGCGGCAGCAGGGCGATGTCGCGCGGGTCATGCTGGACCACTACTTTTGCATGAGTCCGCGTGGCGATCGCTTCGAACCGGTTCATTGATGCCAGCGTGGCGGCACGGTCGACGTTGACCCTGGGCACGCGCCGCAGACGGCGGGCTTCGCGGCTGTGGTAGAGATCGCCGCTGAGCAGCACCACGCCGGCGTGCGGCAGTTGCAGTTGCAGCGCCTGATGACCGGGTGTGTGGCCGGGCAGCGATAACAGTCGCACGCTACCATCGCCGAAGACGTCCGCGTCGCCATCGATGAGGCGCATTTTTGCGTTCTTGTATGCACTGACCGGCGCCAGTGATTCGAACGGCGGCGGCGCGAGGCCGGTCGCGGCTGCCAGCTCGCGGCGCTGCAATATCCATGTAGCGTTGCCGAACAGGTTGGCGTTGCCGGTGTGATCGATGTGCCAGTGCGAGAACGCCAGGTAGTCGATGTCGGACGGCTTCAGGCCCAATGCCTTGAGCTGGTCGACCAGCCTGATCCGCACGCTGCCATGGATACCGGGGGCAAAGTCGATGCCGTTCGGGTGATCGGCAATGGCGTCGCCCAGGCCGGTTTCCCACAGCAGGATGCCTTTCGGATGGCGGATCAGGAAGCACGGTACCGACATCGTGCCTGGCTTGCCGTCCAGCGCGCCGCTGTCGTCGAACAAGCTCATGTCGCTTGCGTCGATGCGGCCGCAGTCGATCACGTACAGGCGGATGCCGGTTGGCGCGTCGGCTGCGTGAGCCAACACCGCGAGGGAAAGCAGCAAAGCGGAAAGCAGCATGCGCACGAAGCGGCCCGCGGCGAGGGTGATATGCATGACGGAAGTTCCTTGAAGTTGAAGCGGGCTCATGCCCGGAAGTCGATCGCCACCTTGCCGAAATGCCGACCGGCGGCCAGGTGCTCGAAGGCCTCGCGTAACTGCGCGAAGCCGAAGACGCGGTCGATGACCGGTTCCATTGCGCACGCCTCGATGGCCGTGACCATGCGCTCGTGTTCCTCCAGCGATGCCACCGAGATGCCCTGCAAGTGCACGCGCTTGAGGATCGCCTTGCTCAACGGCAAGGTGGCGTCCAACCCGCCCATGAAACCCACCAGCCCGACGAAGCCGTGCATGCGCACGGCGTCCAGCGACTGCACGAGCGTGGCGCCGCCCACGGTCTCGATGACCGCATCGACGCCGACTCCGCCGCTGGCCTCGCGAACAAGCGGGCCCCACGCAGGATGCTTGGCGTAGTTGATGAGCACGTCCGCTCCCAACGCCTTGCCGCGCGCAAGCTTGTCGTCGCTGGAAGAGAGCAGGATCGCCCGTGCGCCGCGCAGCTTGGCGAACTGCAGCGCGAACATGGATACGCCGCCCGTGCCCAGCAGCAGCACGGTCTGGCCGGTGGTGACGTGTGCCTGCTCCAGCGCCTGCCAGGCGGTGAGTGCGGCGATCGGCAGAGTGGCGGCCTGCAAGCTGGAGAGGTGCGCCGGCGCGCGTGCCAGCGAGTACTGATCGAAGCAGGCCAGCTCGCGCATCACGCCATCGAACGGGCCGCCGATTTCCGCGCCCTCCCATTCCGGCCGCATCGAGCCGGCGAGCCAGCGCGACTTGTAGAAGGTGGTGACACGGTCGCCGGGTTTGAAGCGGGTTACCGCGGCACCGACTTCCAGCACCGTGCCGGCGCCGTCGGACACCGGCACGATCGGCAGCTGCACGCCGCGGTAGAGATCGCCATGGACCAGCATCTGGTCGCGGAAATTGAGCGAGGCGGCTTCCATCCGCAGCAGCACTTCGTTCGCGCCGGGGCGCGGCGCGGGCAGGTCGACTAGATCCAGGTGGTCCGGACCGAACGCGGTGAGCTGGATGCTGCGCATGACGTAATCCTTGAGAGGAATGGAAGGAATACCGCCATGGTGGACGTCGCTTGTTCGAGTGATAATCCATCGCTATGGCATATCTTTTATTCGTTCAATGAACAAATCCTTCGAACTCACGCCAACCCGCTTGCGCGAGTTGCGCGGCTTCGCCGCGGCTGCAAGAAGGCTGAACTTCTCGCAGGCCGCGCGCGAGGTCGGCTGCACGCCATCGGTGCTGAGCCGGCGCATCGCTGCACTGGAAGATGCCGTGGGCGGCAAATTGTTCCTGCGCACCACCCGCCGGATGACGCTGACCGTGCGCGGCGAGCAGTTGCTGGCGCATTGCCAACGACTGGAGGATGTCGCGGCCGATCTCGCGGCCGACTTGCGCCCGCATCGCGGCGAGCCGGCGGGCCGGTTGCGCGTGCATTTGCCGGCAGCCTATGGCCGCCACCGCATCGCACCGTTGCTGGCCTCTTTTTTGCGCCGCCATCCGCTGATCCGGCTGGAGACGGTCTATGACGATGCGTACGTCGACATGGTCGAGGCGAAGATCGACCTGGCGCTGCGCGTGGGCAAGCTCGCCGACACGCAACTGGCGGCGCGGCGGGTCGGCACGATGCGGCGCTATCTATGCGCAGCACCGGATTACCTGACTGCGGCGCCGCCGCTTGTTGACCCGGCCGACCTGAAAAGGCACCGCTGCATCGCTTTCAGCGGCTTGCGCACGGGCACGCTGTGGCAGTTCAGCCAGCAGCGCCGGCGGCGTTCGGTACGGATCGATCCGGTGTTGTCGAGCAACGACGCGCAAGCCGTGCTCGATGCCGCACTGGCCGGCGTTGGCATCGCGATGCAGGGCGATTACATGGCCGATCCGCTGGTGGCGGCAGGGCGTCTGGTCGAAGTGCTGCCGGACTGGCCGCTGAGCAGCTCGCCGATCCACTTGTTGTGGTTGCCCGGCGCGGATCGTACGCCGGCGCTGCGGCACTTGATCGACGATCTGGTGGCAGCGCTGACCATGGATTGAAACGCCGCCCCCATCGTGCGCGGAATGGAACACTGTTTCCCGGCTGCGGATGGCGGAGGGAGTGCTAGACTGCCGCAGCCGGCTTGCCGGCAGCACACGACGTCTTCAGGGCGGGGCGAAATTCCCCACCGGCGGTAGGTTGAAGGGCTCACGCCCGACAACGAGCCCGCGAGCGCTTCCGGTCACACGGAAGGTCAGCAGATCCGGTCGAATGCCGGAGCCGACGGCTGGAAACGGGCGACCGCTTCCTCACAGTCCGGATAAAGAGAAGACGGCACGGCGGACGCCTCACGGCGTGCGCCTGGCCTCATGCCTTGAGGCGTTTTTCGCATCGTTCAACGCGGGAAACGTTTCATGAAATCCATTGCCTTCATGCAGTCCATCGCCCTCCGCCCGGAGGTGCACTGATGTTTACCGGCATCATCCAGTCCGTGGGCCGCATCGCACGGCTCGAACCGCGTGGCGGCGATGTGCGACTAGCCGTCGATACCGCCGGCCTCGATCTCGCCGATGTGCATCTGGGCGACTCGATCGCCGTCTCCGGCGTATGCCTGACCGCCATCACGCTGGAACCGCGCGGGTTCAGCGCCGACGTTTCCAACGAGACGCTTTCGCTCACCTCGCTGGGCAAGTTGAAGGCGGGCGACCCGGTGAACCTGGAAAAGGCATTGCGCCTCGCGGACCGGCTCGGCGGCCATCTGGTTTCGGGCCACGTCGACGGCCTCGGCAAGGTGGTATCGATCGTGCCGGATGGCCGTTCGCAACGCTGGACGTTCGAAGTGCCCGCCGCCATCTCGCGCTACATCGCCGCGAAGGGCTCGGTATGCATCGACGGCACCAGCCTCACCGTCAACGAAGTCGCGGGACATCGCTTCGGCGTCAACCTGATTCCGCACACGATCGAGCACACCGCGTTCCATGCCCGCCGCGTCGGTGACGCGGTGAATATCGAAGTGGATGTGGTGGCGCGTTACATCGAACGGCTGCTGTCCAGCGGCGAGACGCCCAGGCTGGACGAGGCGTTCCTCAAGCAGCACGGCTTTTGACTTCAGAAAAGAGTGGAGAGGAGTGAGAAACGAGAGAAGAGCGCTAGCCCGCGGCTTTCACTCGTTTCTCACTCCTCTCCACTCACTTCTCATCCATCCATTCCGAGGCTTCACCTCATGCCCTTCAACACCATTCCCGAAATCCTCGAAGACATCCGCGCCGGTCGCATGGTGGTGATCCTCGACGACGAGGATCGCGAGAACGAGGGCGACCTGATCATGGCCGCCGAGAAAGTGCGTGCGGAAGACATCAACTTCATGGTGCGCGAGGCGCGCGGGCTGGTTTGCGTCACCTTGACCGAACAGCGTACGCGGCAGCTAGGCCTGAAGCCGATGGTCAGCGACAACACCTCGGCCTACCACACCAACTTCACCGTCTCGATCGAAGCAGCCGAGGGCGTCACCACCGGCATCTCCGCGCACGACCGTGCGCGCACGATCCAGGTGGCGGTGAAGGCCGATGCGAAACCGCAGGACTTGTCGCAGCCCGGCCACATCTTTCCGCTGACCGCGCAACCGGGCGGCGTGCTGACCCGCGCCGGCCATACCGAAGCCGGTTGCGACCTGGCCGCGCTGGCCGGGCTGGAACCGTCGGCGGTGTTGATCGAGGTGCTGCACGAAGACGGCTCGATGGCGCGCCGCCCGGAACTCGAAGCCTTTGCGGCCAAACACGGCCTGAAGATCGGCTCGATCGCCGACCTGATCCGCTATCGCCTGGAAACCGAAAAGACCGTGCAGCGCGTGCACGAAGAAGACGTGCAGACCGAGTTCGGCGGCTTCCGCCTGTATGCGTATCGCGACGTGATCCGGCGCGGCCTGCATTTCGCCCTGGTGCGCGGCGTGGTCGACGACGCCAGGCCGGTGCTCACGCGCGTACATGTACGCAACACGCTGTCCGACGTATTGCATCTGCAGCGCGACGATCTCGGCCTCACCGTGACCTCGGCGCTGCGCCGCATCGCCGACGAGGATCGCGGCGTGCTGCTGGTGCTGTCCGGCGAGGACACGCCCGAGGCGCTGCTGGCCCGTCTCAATCGCCAGCCCAGCACGCAGGCGCCGGAGGAAGCGCAGCAGCAGGAGTGGCGTCAGCTCGGCCTCGGCGCGCAGATGCTGGCCGATCTCGGCGTGCACCAACTGCGCGTGCTCGGCACGCCGCGCAAACTGGTCGGTCTGGCTGGTTTCGGACTCGAGGTAGTGGAGTACGTGTAGCCTCGTACCGGACATCGCCCCGCCATGGCGGCGCCATGCCCGGCAAACCATACTCGAGCTTTCCGGACGACGTCCCGCCATGCCCGATATCACCATCCGCCTGATCGCCCCCTCCGGCTACCCCTGTGACCTCGCTGCGATGATGCGTGGTGTGACGCGATTGCGTGAAGCGGGCTGTGTCGTGGATGGCCTCGAGGTACTGGAGCGAACGGAGCTGCGCTTCGCCGGCACGGACGCCGAACGCGCAGCGGATATCAACGCGCTGGCGACGATGGAGACATTGCCGGATATCGCGCTGGTGACCCGCGGCGGCTACGGCGCCTCGCGCCTGCTGCCACATCTGCACTACGACGCCTTGCGCGAACGGCTGGTCGATGCGTCCGCGCTGCTGGTGGGGCATAGCGATTTCACCGCGCTGCAGCTGGCGCTGTTTGCAAAGAGCGGCTTGTGCACGTTCAGCGGGCCGCTGCTGGCGGACTTGGGGGAGGAGCCCTGCGGTGAGTTCACCTGGCAGCACTTCTGGCGCACCTTGACCTCACCGGCATCCACCGCGGCGTGGTCAGGCACAGGGACCGCCGGTATCGACGTGCAAGGCCCGCTGTGGGGCGGCAATCTCGCGGTGCTGTGCAGCCTGCTCGGTACGCCGTATTTTCCGCAGATCGATGGCGGCATCCTGTTCGTCGAAGATGTCGGTGAGCCGCCGTTCCGCATCGAGCGATGGTTGTATCAACTGCATCTGTCCGGTGTGCTTGGCCGGCAGCAGGCGCTGGTGCTGGGCGACTTCAGCCATTGCCAGCCCGGTGCGCGCGACAATGGCTATGACCTGGACGCGGCGTTCGCGCAGATCCGCGCCGTGGCTGGGATTCCCGTCGTGGCCGGCATGCCGCACGGCCATGGTATGGACCAACTCACCTTGCCGTTCGGAGCGCCGGCGCGGCTGCGGGTGGCGGACGGCCTTGCGCAGCTGGATTTCGCCGGCTATCCGCACCTCGATCGGCCCGCGCCGGTCAGCGCCGTCGAAAACCCGTAAAATAGCCGACCAGCATGGGCTTATCGCCCACAGGAACAGCAACCCATGAAGATCATCGAAGGCGATTTCGCCACGCCAAAAGGCCGCTTTGCCATCGTCGCCGGCCGTTTCAACGGCTTTGTGGTCGAGCCGCTGGTGGCCGGGGCGCGTGATGCGCTGGTGCGCCACGGCGTGAAGGACGACGCGATCGAGCTGGTTCGCGTACCGGGTGCGTGGGAGATCGCGCTGGCCGCGCACAAGCTGGCGAACTCCGGCAAATACGTGGCGGTGATCGCGCTGGGCGCGGTGATTCGTGGCTCCACGCCGCACTTCGATTATGTCGCTGGCGAATGCGCCAAGGGCCTGGCCCAGGCCGCATACAGTTCCGGCGTGCCGGTGGCGTTCGGCGTGCTGACCACCGACAGCATCGAGCAAGCGATCGAGCGCTCGGGCACCAAGGCCGGCAACAAGGGTGCCGATGCGGCGATCGCCGCGCTGGAAATGGTCAACCTGTACGGGAAGCTGGGATGAGTCAGCCGCCGCAGGGACTCGATCTGGCCGCACGCTCGCGCGCCCGCCGCCGCGCCTTGCAGGCGCTGTATGCGTGGCAGATGAGCGGCAGCCACATGAACGCGGTGATCGACCAGTTCCGCCATGAGCAGGACATGGAAGTGGCCGATCTCGAGTACTTCGAGGATCTGCTGCACGGTGTGGAAACGAATGTCGACGTGCTTGACGAATGCCTGCGCCCGCATATCGACCGCGAGGTCGCGCAGATCGATCCGATCGAACGCGCCGCGTTGCGCCTGGCCGCGTACGAACTGAAATATCGCCCCGACGTGCCGTACCGCGTCGTCATCAACGAGGCGATCGAAGTCACCAAGCGGTTCGGTGCCGATCACGGCCACAGCTATGTCAACGGCGTGCTGGACAAGCTTGCCAGCAGCCTGCGTGCGGTCGAGAAGCGGGGCTGATGTCCTTCGTCGTGGCAGATTCGCCGTCCGTCGGACAGGTGCCGGTGATCGAAACCGAGCGGTTGCGGCTGCGCGCCCACCGGGCGGATGACTACGCCACCTGTATGGCGATCTGGTCCGATCCCGCGGTGGTCCGCTATATCGGCGGGGGTCGCCCGTTCACGGGCGAGGAAGTCTGGAAGCGCCTGCTGCAGTATGTCGGGCTATGGAGCCTGCTTGGCTACGGCTGCTGGGCGGTCGAGGAAAAGCGCAGCGGCCGCTACATCGGCGATATCGGCTATGCCGATTTCAAGCGCGACATACAACCGTCGCTGCAAGGCATGCTGGAATTCGGCTGGGTGCTGGCGCCGCAGGCGCACGGCAACGGTTACGCAAGTGAGGCGGTGGCGGCGATCAGTGCGTGGAGCCAGAAACATTTTCCCGAGCTGCGCGTGGTGTGCATCATCTCGCCCCAGAACCTGCCCTCGATCCGGGTTGCCGAGAAAGCCGGCTTCCGCTTGTGGCAGGAAACGGTCTACCACGACAGTCCCGCCCTCGTTTTTACCCGTTAGCCAGCTTCCCCTCGGGCGATTCGTTGATGGAATTCGATCTGATTGAACTGATCCGTCAGCGCACGACCCAGCCGCGCGACGACGTGCGGCTGGGGATCGGCGATGACGCTGCCGTGCTTGCGGTACCGGCCGGACAGGAGCTGGCGGTCGCGATCGACACACTGGTCGAGGGTGTGCATTTCCCGCCCGGTACTGCCGCTGCCGATATCGGCTGGAAGGCGCTGGCGGTGAACCTGTCCGATCTGGCGGCGATGGGCGCGAACCCCGCCTGGGCGCTGCTGGCGCTGACCTTGCCCAGCGCCGATGTCGCCTTCGTCGAGGGCTTTGCCGAAGGGTTTGCGAAGCTGGCCCAATCGCACCGGCTCGCGCTGGTCGGCGGCGACACCACCCGCGGACCGTTGACCATCAGCGTGGCTGTGCATGGTTTCGTGCCGCCGGGAAAGGCACTCACCCGTGCCGGTGCGAGAGTCGGCGATGCGGTGCTGGTCACCGGCACGCTGGGCGATGCCGCCGCCGGACTGCATGCGCTGCAGCAATCGCTGGACGATGGTGACAGCCGCGCGGGTTTGCGCGAATTCCTGATCGGGCGGCTCAATCTGCCCACGCCACGTCTGTCTGCCGGTGCCGCCTTGCGCGGCCAGGCGAGCGCCTGCGTCGATATCTCCGATGGCTTGCTCGCCGATCTGGGCCATATCTGTGTCGCCAGCGGCGTTGGTGCCGAGATCGACGCTGCGCTGCTGCCGCGATCGCCGGCGTTGATGGCCTTGTACGACGAAGCCAGCGCGCTGCAGTTCGCGCTGAGCGGCGGTGACGATTACGAGCTGTGCTTCAGCGTGCCTGCACAACGGCTCGCCGACGTGCAGGCCGACCTATCGCGACTGGGCTGCGGTGTGACCAAGATCGGCCGCATCGTCGAAGGCGCAGGCGTGCGTGTGCGTAGCACCGATGGCGAATGGCTGGCAACGGATCGACCGGGCTGGGAGCATTTCGCATGAGCGCGAAGAAAACGCTGAGTGGAGAACAACGCCGCGCCTTGCTGGCGACGCCGGCCGGCTGGCTGGCCTGCGGTTTCGGCTCGGGTCTCGCTCCCGTCGCGCAAGGCACATTCGGTTCGCTGGCCGCACTGCTGCCATGGCTGTTGCTGCGCGAACTGTCGCTGCCGCTGTATCTGGCCGTGTTGCTGGTCGGTTTCGGCGTGGGCGTGTGGGCGTGCAACGTGGCCGGCCGTGCGCTGGGCGTGGACGATCACCGCAGTCTGGTGTGGGACGAATTCATCGGCCTGTGGATCGCGCTGCTGCCGCTGCTGATTCCCGCACTGTTGCCGAACGGCGCCGCCGCGTGGTGGATGCCGGCGATCGGCTTCGTGCTTTTCCGCCTGTTCGACGTATGGAAGCCGTGGCCGATCAGCTGGCTGGACCGGCGCGTGAAAGGCGGCATGGGCGTGATGATCGACGACGTGCTCGCCGGCGTCTTCGCCGCAGTGGTACTCGCAGGCGGACTGCATTTTCTGTCGTAGGAGCGCACTAGTGCGCGATGCTCTTGGCTTCAAGACGGGAAAAGCATCGCGACTGAAGTCGCTCCTACAAAATCGCGTGCAGGGTGCGTTCCTGCCTGCGCGAGTCGCGTCACGTTGATGCCGGGCTTCCCGTAGGGGCGCCCGCCTCGCGGTTGATGCATCCCAGTCCACGCAGAGTCGTTTCGACCGCCTGATCCAATCCGGTGTGCGGCTCGCTGCCGAGGAACGCGACCAGCTTGCGATTGTCCAGCTGCAGCGGTTTCCGCCATAGATAGCGCATCTCGCGCAGTTCGCGAAACAGCGTGACGAACGGTGCCGCCAGCGTCGCCAGCCACCACGGGAAGGCATGCAGCGGCAGCTCCGGATCGCCGACGGCGTGCCTTACCGCGTTGAGCATGGCGCTGGCATCGACCCAGTGGCCACCGAAGTGGAAGCGTTCGAACACAGCCAGTTCGTTCTCGCGTTCCAGCAGGCGAGCCACGGTTTCGCCGACGTCGGGCAGGTAGGCCCAGACGTGGCGCAGCTCGCGCTCGCCCGGATAACTGATCGAGCGCGCCGGCCGGCCCGGCTTCACCATCGCCGCGAACCAATTGTTGCCGGCGTGCGGGCCGAAGAAGTCGCCGCAGCGCAGGATCAGCGAGCGCACGCCATCGGCCGACGCCTGTTGCAGACGGCGCTCCAGCTCCACCCGGATCGCACCCTTGCGGGTCAGCGGTTGCTGCGGCGAATCTTCGCGCAGCAGCGGCAGCGCGTCCGGGCCGAAGTTGTAGACGGTGCCGGGCAGCACGATGCGCGCGCCGGCCGAGCGTGCCGCCGCGATGGTGTTGTCCAGCATCGGCAGCACCAGCTTGTGCCAGTCGCGATAGCCCGGCGGATTGACCGCGTGGACGATGACGTCGACGCCACGCGCCGCCAGCATCACGTCGTCGGCATTCATCGCATCACCGGCGTGCCATGCGATCTCTGCCGACAAGCGCGGCCTGGTGACATCGCGCACCAGTCCGCGCACCAGCCAGCCGCGACGCAGCAGGGCGGCGGCAATCTCGCCGCCGGCGCCGCCGGTGGCTCCCAGGATCAAAGCAATACGTGGCTTGTTCATGGACGTTTTCCTTTCGAGGTGCGTCCAGCTTGATCCCGGCGTGATCCAATGAAAACTCACCAAGATCGAACTTCTGCTATACATAAATGCATGGCAATGAACGAACCCGGCTGGGACCTGTATCGCTCTTTCCTCGCAGTCATGCGCGAGGGCAGCCTGTCCGCCGCGGCACGCGCGCTTGGCATGACCCAGCCCAGCCTCGGCCGGCATATGCGGCAACTGGAAACGGACCTTGGCGTGGCGCTGTTCGCCCGTTCGCCGCTAGGGCTCACGCCAACCGAGAACGCGCACGAACTGGTGCCTCACGCGCAAGCGATGGCCGCGGCTTCGGCGGCGCTGCGGCGCGCGGCCTCCGCGAGCAATCACGAAATCCGCGGCGTGGTGCGCCTGACCTGCAGCGAAGTGGTGGGTGCCGAGGTGTTGCCGCCGATGCTGGCGGCGTTCCGGCGGCAGCATCCCGGCATCATCATCGAGCTGTCGCTGTCCAATCAGTCCGAAGATCTGCTGCGCAAGGATGCCGACATCGCCGTGCGCATGCTGCGCCCGGCGCAGACTGCCCTGGTGGCGCGCCGCATCGGCGGCATTCCGCTGGGCCTGCACGCGCACCGCGCCTACCTCAAGACGTACGGCCATCCCCGGACGGTGGCAGATCTGCAGCAGCATGCCTTGATCGGCTTCGACCGCGAAACGCCCGCATTGCGCGCCCTGCGCAGCCGGTTGCCGTTCTCGCGCGAGGACTTCGCCCTGCGTACCGACAACGACCTCGCCCAGCTGGCGGCGATCCGCGCCGGCTTCGGCATCGGCATCTGCCAGTGCCCGATCGCGCGACGCGATCGCCAGCTGGTGCACCTGCTGCCGGATGCGTTTGCGCTGGAACTCGACACCTGGCTGGTGATGCACGAAGACCTGCGTACGAGTCGACGCGTGCGCTTGCTGTACGGCCATCTGGTGCAGGCGCTTGGCGCTTACGTGGGTGGCAAGGCGTGACGGGCGTCGCCACCGCGCCTGGAGGCCGCTTTCTTACTGGCCGTACATAGGCGATTGATAGGCTCCTGCCATGCGAAGCCCCTGAAAGGAGCCAGTACTTCTGACCTTCGCAAGCTCTGAGCAGCGTAGAACGCATGGCACAACGTATCGAGTCTCGGAGACTCTTCGATTATCGAGAAGGCCATCTCAAGCTTGAACCGAAAGAGATCCCCAGTATCGAACTTTAATGGGACATGTTGGTTTTCAATGGAGCTGTTCTGCTCGTTCAAGGCGCTTGACCCTATAAATGCCATGTCCTCCCTATGACGTTTGTGGGATCGAGAATTGAAATGGCTATTGTCGCTATTGATTTCTTCTCGGACGTTCCCGGATTCAGCGCGCTGGGACGAGTCATCCGCTGAAGCAGCATGTTGCGTACTCAAAAATCGTAGGTGCCGGTCAACAGGAAAGTGCGCCGGTTGTGCAGCGGTACAAACGTCTCGTCAAAATTGTCGCTGAGCAGATTGCGGCCAAACAGATTCTTCACTCCCAGCGCCGCGCCCCAGTTTTTCGCGCGGTACGACACATTGGCATCTACGCTGGCCTGACCGGGAATATCGAAATACGTGTCGTCCGTGGTCTGTCCCAGACTGCGGCTACGCGCATGCACGCCACCCGCCACGCCCCAACCTCGCAGCGCAGCGCTCTGGAATCCATAACTGGCCCACAGGTTGAAATGCTGCCGGGGCGCACCCGTCGGCTGTGTCCCATCGTGATTGCTGATGCGCGCATGGGTGTAGCTGGTCGTGATGTCCAGGCCGGGCGCGATCCGGCCGGCGAATTCGACCTCGATCCCCTTGTTCGTCTGGCCCGGGCCTGGGATGAAAAAATAGGGAGGCTGCACTGACGACAAATCGTAGCTGCGATCCACCAGGATGCGATACCACGAAACCGTCAGGAGCGCGTGGTCCTGAAACAAATCAAACTTGGTCCCGGCTTCGATCTGGCGCGACAGAGCGGGCGCCAACGGGCGTCCATTTTTCCCCAGGAGGGTGTCTGGCTGGAAACCCTTCGCCGTACTGCCATAGAGCGCCATATCGGGTGTGACCTTATAGACCAAGCCGATACTGGGTACCCACTGTGTCTTGTGCAGATTCCACGGATTGCCGTCGACGTCGTAGGTCGAAAGTTCGTAAGCGGAGCGGCGCCACGCCAACAAGACATCCCCATATTCACCCACCGCGATCTGATCCTGTAGAAACAGACCGCTGTTGGCCGACCACGGGTTTCCAGGCACATGGTCGTCATTGGTCGGTTGAACCACCGATCTGGCGGGCGGAAGCGGAGCGCCGGCGAAGATGTTGTACGGCACGCCACCGAAGTCGCTGAAAACATCGTCGCTGCTGCCGATCAATGAACGCGAATAGTCGAATCCGACCACGATCGTGTGCGTCAGCAGCCCGTGCCCAAACGTGGCGGTGATGTCGTTCTGCAAGGTGTAGTACGCATCGGTATATCGATACACGTCCGCAGTGGCATTCACATCCCCGGCCGGAGTGGGATTGCTCAGGATCCACTGCTGCTGGTTGGTCGACTGTCGTACGTATTGACCGCGGCTGCGGACCGTCCAGACATCGCCCAGCTGGTGTTCGAGCATGTAGTAAAAACGGCTCGTCTGGTATGTCGAGTGGTCGCTCGGGTTGCCGACCAGGATGCCGGGCGGCGAGGCCGAGAAAAGGGAGCCATTCAGCAGGATAGTGTGATCGGGAATAGGCAATCGGTTGAGGATGCGCTCGACGCCGACGATGATTTTCGTCGTCGCGTTCTGCCAACCGATCGACGGCGCCAAGTAGCTGCTGCGCTGGCCGCGATAGCCTTGGGCAGTGCGATCGGCATACTCGCCGGAGAGCACCAGTCGGTAGGTCAGCTCTTTGCTGTTGCCCAGCGGACCCGCCAGATCGAGGCCTGCCTGCGTATCGCCGTACTCGCCCACGCTGTAGCTGAGCTCGTGTACAGGGCGGCTCTGCGGCTTTTTCATCACCACATTGATCAGGCCACCAAAATCGGCGTTGCCTATGGAATCGCCCAGGATTGCCTCCGGTCCCTTCAGCACCTCGACCCGCGCGACGCCGATCAGTGGCGGAAAGTCGCCCAGGGCCGCGATGCTGTTGGGCATGCCGTCGGTCATGCCGTTACCGGGGTTGAAACCGCGTATCTGGAAACTGGGCAAGCTATCGGCGCTGTCGATGTATTGCACGCCCGCGACATTGCGAACCGCATCGGCCACCGTGCGGTTCTGTTGCGAATCCATCAGGTCACGCGTGACGACGCTGATCGCCTGCGGCACATCGATCAGATCGGAATCGGTGCGGGTGGCGCTGCTGGTGATGCCGGACATGTAGCCCGTGTCTTGCTTGACCACGCCCTCGGCGCGTATCGGTGCAAGCAGCTTGGCATACGCAACGCTCGCCTGGGTGGATGTCGCTCCCGCAGAGGGCGAGCCTGTCGACTCAGGTGGACGCGGCTTCACGACCACGGTTCCCGCATCGATGAACGCGTAGCTCAACCCTGAACCTTGCAACAGCCTGACGAGCGCAGCATCCGGGGTGAATGTGCCGCTCACGCCGCCTGAGCGAAAGGCGGCGGTCGTGTCGCCCGCCGTGAGCACCTGTACGTTGGCCTGTTTGCCGAATGCGATCAACGCGGTGGACAGTGCCTGCGGCGGGATCGCGAAATGAATCTGCGGCGTTGCCAAGGCCGTACGCGCCGGTGTTGCTGCGGCAGCGAGTGCGACAGACGATACCCACACACAGCCGCAGACGAACAGCAACGCAACCCGGCCCATGACAGTCGCTTTCCCCCAGCGAAAATGGCGAGTCTGACATGCGTCCAAGGGAAATGGCACACGGCATACCTGTCGTCTGGATCAGCATGCCATCGGCCAACCCATGCCTTCGCGAACCTTGCGGGGAATGATTGCCCCTACTTGCGTTCCGGGTTGGCGAGAATCACCTGGCCGGCATTCTCGCTGACACGCAAGGGGAAGACCTGCGGCAAGGCATCCAGCCAGCTATCGATGGCGCCCGTCTTGATGGTACCGGTATAGGTAAGCGTTTCGAGATCGGCATCGGCGATGTGCACCGGGCGCGTGCTGTAGCGATTGACGTTGGCGATCACCACGCCGAGCGGCTCGTTGATGAATTCCAGCCGGTCACTTCGCCAGGCGGTGGCCTGCTCGGGCGTGATGCTGCCGATGCTCATGGCGGACGTGGCCGGATCGTAAGACACCAGTTGACCGGCGACGGCTTCGAGGCTGCCCGTGCCCGTCGCATTCGAACCCGGCGCACCACCGTGGTCGGCAATCTGCACACGGCCCTGGGTCACGGCAATAGTCACGCGTTGCCCGGTGCGACGCACGTCAAAAGCCGTACCGACATCACGAATGGACACCTTGCCCGCCGTGACCACGAAGGGGCGCTGCATGTTGTGCACGACCTGGAAAAACGCTTCGCCACCGCCCAGCTCGACATGGCGTTCGCCGTGGCTGAAGCGCATGGTCAGCGTGGAGGCCCCACCCAGTGCGACCGTCGAACCGTCCGGTAGCGTGATGTTCCGATTCTGGGCCACCGCGTTGACATAGACCTGCGGCGCCGTATTGGCTGCAAATCCATTCCATGCAAAATAGCCCCCGACCAGCGCCAGCGCGGCGGAAGCTGCGGCCGCAAGCGGAATCCAGCGCCGCCGCACGGGACCCGGCCGGGCAAACTCGCGCACAAACTGCTGCCGCGTGGCGTCATCCAGCGTTCCAAGCTGGTTGCCGAGTTCGGTCACACGCTCGAAAGCCTCAAGGTGGCGCTCGTCGGCACTGGTCCATTCCAGCCATTGTTCCATCGTCGCGCCTGCGCCGTTGGGATCGCGCAGGCGCGTCCACCAATCGGCGGCTGTGTGCAAGATTTTCTCATCCATGCTCTTGTCCATCACGGCATCTCCAGTTCGTCGACCCGCGTGCGGCAGTGCGCCAGCGCGTTGGTGACGTGATAGCGCACCATGCGCTCACTCAGTTTCATGGTTTGCGCGACGACGTTGAAGTCGCGCCCTTCGATCACATGCATCACGAAGGCCTGACTGGTCTTCGCGGGCAACTCACGCAACGCCCTGCGCAACTCGCACCACTGTTCGATGGTCGACACATGCCGCTCGGGAACAGGGGCGAGGTGTAGATCTTCAGTCGATTGTTCGATCAGCATATCGTCTCGTACCTTGTCATTTCGCACCTTGCGCATGCGCAATCGGTCGACGGCGAGGTTCGCCGCGATCCGGAACAGGTAGGCGCGCAAAGAGCCCACCTGTTCGGGATGCTCCAGCGTGAGCATGCGCAGGTATGCTTCCTGTGCGAGTTCCTGCGCATCGGATTGGGAATTGAGCCGGCAGTGCAGGAAAGCGATCAATGCGCGATTGTGCTCGCGGAACAGCTCTGCAACCTGCACGGCATGTGCAGGTGACCCCGCAACATCGGTACCGGCATCGCCGGCCTTGCCTAACCTATCCACGATGATCCCAGGCTGCCATGTTGAAAGAGCCTGCTTGATTCTAGCTCTTCCTCCACGAGAGCCGCGCTTCGTCTCGGGAGACCTGTTTCAAGTGCATCGACAAGCAATCTCTCGGCTTCGATGCGCATGGTCTCGCGCCGCCGGAACGCGGAGCGATGATGGCTTGGGACCTCCGATTCGGATTTCCGGCTCAGTGTTTCCGGAAGCAGGAACCAGCCATCTCCCACCTCTCGGCCCTTCTGCTCCAGCCAGAACGCGTCGTAATCGGCCTGGAATTTGTCGCGGGTCCGGCGCAAGGGGTGCGCGGCATTGCTCACGGCCAAAATACGCTCGATGCCCCAGTGCCGGGCCAGCGCATAAGCCAGTGAAAGCATCAACTGCTTCGGTCGCATGCCATGCATATTCCGTGTCAGGTCGCGAACCCTGTCCTTGCCGTTCGCACCATCTGGTCCCTGGATGCAGCCGATCGCGATCGTGGGCCGGTCATCGATCACACTCAGGATGAGGCGGTAGACCGGATGATCGTCGGCGTCGCTGAGTTGTATGCACAACTCACCCTCGCATCCCATGAAGATCGGTGGCCGCAGGCAAAGTTTCAGCTGGGTACCGTCCTTCAAGGTCAAACTGCCCAGCGTCGCGTTCCCATAGATGTAGATCGCCTCGAACAACACACTGGGCAAGCGGGCGAGTGCGAATCGGTAATGCTGCCGAATGCTTTGCAGGCGTAAACGCCGATCCCACCGCAAATGGATGTAGCGGTGGAAATGGCGCTCCAGCACGCGGGGATCGCGGCGCTGGTAGGCGCACATGCCAGGGTGGCCGTACACCCATCCCAGATATCGGCCATGCAGTCGTGGCATGCCTAGCACGCGGACGATGTATTTGGCGGCCATCTTGCGGCGGGTGGCCGGACTGCCGCGCCAATCCATGCGATCGCGCAACGAACGCAGGAAGTTCGCCACCGCCTGGGAGCGATCCGGATCGCGCAAGCTGGCAAGCTGCCCGGCGATCAAGGCACGGAGAGCGCCGACGACAGCGCCCAGGCCGCCATCGAATGCGCGCAACACGGCATTCATGTAACCGCTTGCTACGAAAGTGCCGCTGGCTTCGATGGCCTCGACCCCGGCTTGGTTGTTCAGTTCGTTCAAGGCGCTCGATCCGCGTGGTTGCTGTGGTCTCCTTAAGACGTTTGCGGATTCGAAAATTGAAATGGCCAATGAAACCTTGGGATTCTTCCGATGAAGGGCCCATCGCCAGCGCTGCCGAAAAACGGCTGGACGCCACACAGACACCCAGCCGTTTGATCCTCCAAGCAGCATGGACAGGCTGCTTTAAACCTTTAGATGAAGCCGCCCCTGAATCGCTTATCATTTGTTTTCAATCGGTTGAGGCCGATTCTGTCCACGCATATCTCCGCAGTGCACCTCCTCGACAGGCGGCCAACCTATCTTCCTCGCTCCTTAAAGCTGCGCCCGTCTCTGGCCGCTCCCGCGTGCGTCGACGCACCTTGCTCCGCGGGCAGACAGAACTGGTGATGCCTGCGTTGAATAGATCGGGGCGTCCTCAGATCTTCCAGCACTGCCGCGCTTCGCCAGCCGCGGCAGCACAGCCGTCACGGCGACGCTTCATCGTCGTGCATCGCTGCGTTATCGGAGCGCTGCGTTTTTCGACGCGACCATCGGGCCAGGCCGAGGTGCTTGGCAACGATAACCAGTGCGGCGGCGACGAGCGCGCCCGCCGTCGTTACGTATGTGCCCAGGCGAAGGAACAGCGCGGCGTGTACGGCAATCGCCAAGGCGATGCCGATGACAAACAGCCAGCTGGGAAGTTTTCGGCGGCCATGGCTCATCGATTTTCCTCCCATGTAGCCAGGGTGAAATGCAGATCGCCCACGCCGACGGGACCGCTTTCCAGCACGCGGAAACCGGTGCTGACGAGAAGCTCGCGCACTTCCTCCACCGTGACGGAGCCGTGGCGATGAAGGCGTCCCAGCCACCCTCCGCGCTGGCGCGCCGGCGCCTGGAAGTCCGCCATGAGAACGCGCCCGCCGGGCCTGAGTACCCTCCCTATCTCGCCCGCACATGCGCGCCGAAGCGGCCGCGGCAGATGGTGGAGCATCAAGGTGCTGAACACGACGTCGACGCTGCGGTCCGGAAACGGTAGCGCTTCCACCGTGGCGATCCGGAAATCCACCGGTGTACGGCGCCTTTGCGCCTTGCGGGAGGCCTGCTCGATCATTTCCTTCGAGGCATCGATACCGTGCACAGTGCCGTCCGCTCGAACGCGGGCCTTTGCGGCCAGGGCAAGAGAGCCCGTTCCGCAGCCCACATCGAGGACGGTCTCGCCGGGAGCCAGTCTCGCGAGCTCGACGAGCCGTTCGTGCAACGTGCCGCCATGTCCGAGCGTCAGCATGCGCACGACGAAGTCGTAGTAGCGCGCGTGAGAATGCAGGACGAGCCCTTTCGTGGCGGGTGTTGATTCGGTCATGATCGAGCTGCCATGCGATCGCCGCTTCTGCGGTGGTGCGCTAATGTGATACCGACTGGGCGACACGAGAAGGACAGCGGCGGCTGGATTGTTCTATTCCGGACAAGAAGCCGCGCGGTGTCCGGAAATGTTCGAACCGGAACAGTTCGGACCAGCACAGGCAGACTCCGATGAGCGACATGCGAAAGACCGATTCCCGAGTAAGCAGGACCAAGCTTCTGCTGCATCGATCACTGGCGACATTGATCCACGAGAAGAGTTATGACGCCATCGTGGTGAAGGAAATTCTTGCGCGCGCGAACGTGGCGCGATCGACCTTCTATGCGCATTTCGACGGCAAGGAAGAGCTGCTGCTCAGCAGCATCCGGCATGTGCTTGCCGCCGCGCGCGATCGGCTGCCTGAATTATCCGATACGGTCGACAGGCTGCTTTGTTTCAGCCTTCCCATGCTGCAGCACATCGAGGCACACCTCCAGCACGTGCCGGTCGATGCGCCGCGGCCTGGCCTTCGGCAGGTTCATCGGCGTCTTGAGAGGTTGCTGATCGAACAGGTCGAAGCCGATATCCGGCGAGCGCCACTCGATCAGGCCATGCCTGCCATGCCGCCCGAACTTTTGGCGAAACACCTCGTCACCACGTTCCTCGTGGTCATCGACTGGTGGCTGCAATGCCGGCCAGCACCGAGTGCGGGCGAAGCGGATGGCGCATACCGGGCGTTGGTGGAGCCCATCTTGCGCACGAACCGTGCTTGAGTCCCGATACGGTCAGGCAGCTTTCGCGTCGGGTGCCAGTTTGAAGAACTCGACGCTGTGCACGAGAGAAAGCGCGCGCTGTTGAACGGCGTCGGCGGCTGCCGCTGCCTCCTCCACGAGGGCGGCGTTATTCTGGGTTACCTGATCCATCTGGCTCACCGCGCGGTTGACTTGCTGAATTCCCGAGGCTTGTTCGACGCTTCCCCGAGCGATGGCGCCCACGGTCCGGGCAACCTCGTCGACGCCTCGCAGCAACTGCCCGACCATCGACTCCGCGTCACCGATGCGCTGGGTTCCGCTCGCGACGATGGCGACCGATTCGTCGATGAGTGAGCGAATCTGCCCGGAAGCCGCGCGCGAATTGCGTGCAAGGGACTGCACTTCGCCCGCGACGATGGCGAAACCGCGACCGGCCTCGCCGGCATGTGCCGCTTCTACCGCTGCGTTGATCGCCAGAATATGTGTCTGGGTGGCCAGCCGGTCCATCATTTCGGTGATCTCGGCGATCCGGCTTGAAACGCCACGAATCTGCGCCATCGCCGCGACGGCCTCGGACATGGCGCCGCTACTCTGGCGAGCGGTCTCCGACGCCGACTCCGCCAAGACACTTGCCTCCCGCGCGCCTTTGGCATTGAAGCTCACGCTTTCCGTGAATTCCTGCATCGTGGCGGCGGTTTCTTCCAGCGCGGCCGCCTGCTCGCTCGTACGTGCCGAAAGGTCGAGGTTTCCTTTGGCGATCTGCTGCGTCGACGAGGATATTTCAGACGATTCTTTTCGAATGGCGCCGACTACGCGCTGCAATTGGTCGCTCATTTCGCCGAGGGCGGCCAGCAGCATGCCGGTTTCGTCGCAGCTGGACGCCTCTGTTTGCTCCGACAAATTTCCTTGTGCAACGGCTTGCGCCAGCTTGACCGCTCGGCCGATCGGCACGGTGATGCTGTGCGTCAACAGCCAGGTGGCGAGCGCGCCGGCGAGCAGCGCGCACACCGAAGCGGAAACGAGAAGGCGGAGCGCACCGCGCGCGGTCTTGTCGCTTTCAATATCGACAAGAGCGGATGCCGCGGCAGAGCTCCTCTTCATCGCGGCCACGAGATCGTCGATGGCAGCGGTCGGCGGGCGGTCGATGCCTTTGACGAGGCCATCGACCACATGTGCCGTGGCCGGATCCTTGGTGTCGTAGTGTGCGAGTGCCGCCAGATATTTGGTCTGCAGATCGGCATGTGTGGCGATGGCAGTTTCCACTCCAGCCGTGGAAATTCCGAGCTTCGCCATCTGATCTTTGAGAGCCGCAAGATCAGCGCTCACCTTATCGCTGTCGTCGGTGAAGGCACTACGGTATTTCTGGAAGGACGAAGGGTCACCGCCACGCAGCAGGAGGTCCTTCCACTCCTGCACCTGCTTCTTGAAGCCCACCTGCGCCACTCGCGCGGTATCTACCGCCGTGGCGAAAGCGGCCATTTTCTGCCTCGAGCTGAGCTCGAGTGCGTGGGTCTTGGTCAGGCCCTGCCAACCTCCCACGGCCACGATGATCGTTGCAGCAAGCATGAGTGCACCGAGCAGACCGAGTCTGACGGCGATGCGAAGATCACGAAAACGTAAAATCATGGCAGCGAATTACCGAGCAAGCGCCCATTGGAATCAATGACCGCTTACTCGTATCGGCTCGCCGCGCTCGATCTTTAAGATGGCTGGCTTAAAGAGGGCCAGGGCTGCAATCCCGGCGTTGATCAGCGGCCTTCAGCCTCCAGCACGATGCGGTAGCGTGCCTTGCCATCCGCGAGGTGCTTGAGTGCCTCATTGACCTTGGCCATCGGGAACATCTCCACCTGCGGGCGGATGTCGTGGCGGGCGGCGAAGTCCAGCATGCGGGCGATATCGACCGGCGAGCCGCTGGGCGAGCCGGAGACATCCCGCTGGCCGGCGATCAGCGCGAAGGCGGGCACCGGGATCGGTTCCAGCACCACACCGACCACATGCATGCGCCCCTTCGGTGCCAGCGTCCAGAGCAGCGCGTTCCAGTCCATCGGCACGTTCACCGTGATCAGCAGCAGGTCGAGCGTGCCGGCGATCGCCTTGATCGCATCGGAGTCGCGGCTGGCCACCACATGGTTCGCACCGAAGCCGCGCGCCTCGTCGGCCTTGGCTGCGGTGGAGGTGAACGCGGTGACTTCGCAACCCCATGCCGCGGCGAACTTGATCGCCATGTGGCCGAGACCGCCGATGCCGACCACGCCGACTCGCGCCGTCGGCTTGATGTCATAGGCCAGGAACGGCTTGAGTACGGTTATGCCGCCGCATAGCAGCGGACCGGCGCTGGCCAGGTCGATGCCGTCGGGCAGCGGAATCGTCCACGCCCAATGCGCGCGCACCTTGTCGGCGAAACCGCCGTGGTGGCCGCCGATGGTCGCCACCGACGACGCGCACAGGTTCTGGTCGCCGGACAAACATGGGCGGCAGTGCATGCAGCTTTCCGCGGTCCAGCCGATGCCGACACGCTGGCCAACGCTCAGCCCCTTCGCCTGCGCGCCCAGCGCGGTGATCCGGCCGATCACTTCGTGGCCGGGGATGAAGGGATAGCGCGCGTTGCCCCATTCGTTGTGGATCATCGACAGATCCGAATGGCAGATGCCGCAGTAGTCCACAGTCACTTCGACTTCCTCGGCGCCGAGGGCGCCTACGTCGAACGTGGCCGGTTCGAGGGGTTGACCGGCGGCATTGACGGCCCAGCCTTTGATCGTTGACATGACGGACTCCGGCGAGAGGGGAACCTCAAGACTACGCCGTTGCGCGCATGACGGCAGGTGCCCGCTGCGCAAGAATTCGACGAGGGATTGGACGCGGCGGCACGACTGTTGGCATGCTGCCGGTCTTCCCCACCACCGGAGCCTCCCCATGCTTTATCGCCGCCTCGGAAAATCCGGCCTGCAACTGTCCGCGCTGTCGTTCGGCGCCTGGGTCACCTTCGGCAAACAAGTGGGTCGCACACAGGCGCGCGAGCTGCTGGCGCTGGCGCACGATCGCGGGGTCAACTTCTTCGACAACGCCGAGATCTACAACCATGGCGTGGCCGAGCAGGTGATGGGCGATGTGCTGGCCGACCTGCGCTTTCCGCGCGACAGCTATTGCGTCTCCAGCAAGGTGTTTTTTGGCGCGGTCGACAAGCCGCTGCCGACCCAGCGCGGGCTGTCGCGCAAGCATGTGATGGAGGCTTGCACGCAGGCGCTGCAGCGCCTGCGCGTCGACTATCTGGACCTGTATTTCTGCCATCGCGCCGATGCGGACACGCCGATCGAGGAAACCGTGGCGGCGATGGATACGCTGATCCGCCAGGGCAAGGTGCTGTACTGGGGCACCAGCGAATGGCCGGCCGAGGCGATCCACGAGGCGCATCGCATTGCGCGCGAGAACCATCTGTACGCGCCGGTGATGGAACAGCCCGAGTACAACCTGCTGCACCGCGAACGGGTGGAAGTGGAATACGCGCCGTTGTACGAGGCCTACGGCATGGGTACCACGATCTGGTCGCCGCTGGCGTCAGGGCTGCTGAGCGGTAAGTACAACGACGGCGTGCCGGCCGATTCACGGCTGACCCAGCCCGGTTACGAGTGGCTGCGCGAGAGCGCGCTGAGCAAGGAGCGGATCGGCAAGGTGCGCGCTCTGCAGCCGGTCGCCGATGAGCTGGGCACCAGCCTGGCGCAACTGGCGATCGCCTGGTGCCTGCTCAATCCGCACGTCTCCACGGTGATGCTGGGTGCCAGCCGGCGCGAACAATTGGAGCAGAACCTGGATGCCCTGGAGCTGTTGCCCCGGCTGGATGCGTCGATCGCGCAGCGAATCCAGCAGGTGGTCGAGGCGGGCTGAGCGCGCTTGCCCGACACTTTTGCCGACACCTACTATCTACCGGTCGGATTCAGTTGTAGATTGCGGCGATACCCCGTGAGGAGCTGCTGCCGTCCATGCAACGCGCTGTGCCCCGGTTGTGCCGCACCAGCCTCGATCCGTACGGGCAGGGCGCATTGTCACGGCGAGGTCGGCCGTGACGGGGATGACAGCCAGCGGCACGCTGGAACAGGCTCTGACCCATGCGGCACGCCTGCTGGAGCGGGATCCGGTACTGGCAGTCGAACAGCTGGACGAGATTCTGCAGGTGGCGCCGGGTCATCCGGCCGCGCTGCAGTTGCTGGCCGCCGCGCGCTCACTGCAGGGAGACATGCAGGGCGCGCTCGACATCCTGATTCCCCTGGCGCAGGCCCAGCCGAACTGGGCCATGATCCATTTCGACCTGGGGCTGGCTCTGGGCGACCGCGGGCGAGGGCAGGAAGCGATCCAGGCGTTGCGCCGTGCGGTGGCGCTGAAGCCCGATCTGCCGCAAGCCTGGCGCGCGCTCGGCGACCATCTGATGGCGGCCGGCGAACAGGAAGCGGCGGACGCGGCGTACGCCAGCCACGTGCGTTACTCCACGCGCGATCCGCGCTTGCTGACAGCTGCCGTCGCCCTGGTCGAGAACCGCATCCCCGAGGCCGAGGCTTTGTTGCGCGAGCACCTGAAGCAGGCGCCGACGGATGTGGCGGCGATCCGCATGTTCGCCGAGGTCGCTGCCCGGCTGGGCCGCAACGAGGACGCGCTGCATCTGCTCGAGCGCTGCCTGGAACTGGCTCCCAGTTTCCAGGCAGCGCGCCAGAACTACGCACTGGTTTTGCATCGCAGTAATCAGCCGGAACAGGCGCTGGTCCAGATCGAGCAATTGCTGGCGGCCGATCCGGGGCATCTGGGCTGCCGCAATCTCAAGGCGGTGGTGTTGTGCCGGATCGGCGACTACGAGCCCGCCATCCGCATCTATGCCGACTTGCTGGAGCACTACCCGCGCAATGCGAAAGTGTGGGTGAGCTATGGCCATGCGCTGAAAACCGCCGGGCACACGGATCGCGCCATTGCCGCCTATCGCCGCAGCCTGGAGCTCGAGCCGTCATTCGGCGAAGTCTGGTGGAGCCTGGCCAATCTGAAGACCTTCCGCTTCAGCGCTGACGAGCTTGCCGCGATGCGCCGGCAGCTGGCGCGTGCGGATCTTGCTGAGGATGATCTGGCAGAAGATGATCGCCTGCATCTGGAGTTTGCCGTCGGCAAGGCGCTGGAAGACGCCGGCGAGTACGAGCCGTCCTTCCGGCATTACGCCCAGGGCAATGCGATCCGCCATGGGCAATTGCACTACAGCGCCGATGACACCAGTGCGCGGGTGCGCTACATCCGCGCGCACTACACCTCCGACTTTTTTGCCGCCCGTGCGGGTGCCGGCAGTCCGGCGCATGATCCGATCTTCGTGGTCGGGCTGCCGCGTGCCGGCTCCACCTTGATCGAGCAGATCCTGTCCAGCCACAGCCAGGTCGAGGGCACGATGGAGCTGCCCGAGGTCACCTCGATCACGCGTCTGCTGCGCATGCAGGGCGACGCCGACAGCGCCATGCCCTACCACGGCGCGCTGGAGGCGCTCGATGCCGATGCCCTGCGCGCGCTGGGCGAACGCTACCTCGCTCACACCCGGATCCAGCGCAAGACCTCGGCGCCGCTGTTCATCGACAAGATGCCGAACAACTTCATGCACGTCGGCCTGATCCATCTGATGCTGCCGAACGCGAAGATCATCGATGCGCGCCGCCACCCGCTGGCCTGCTGCTTTTCGGCCTTCAAGCAGCATTTCGCGCGCGGGCAGAGCTTCAGCTACGACTTGCAGGACGTAGGGCGCTACTACCGCGACTACGTGGCGCTGATGGCGCATTTCGACGCCGTGCTGCCCGGGCGCGTCCACCGCGTCGTGTATGAGCGCATGGTCGACGACACCGAGGGCGAGGTGCGTCGCCTGCTTGAGTATTGTGGCTTGCCGTTCGAGGAGTCGTGCCTGCGGTTCTTCCAGAATCCGCGGCCGGTACGCACGGCCAGCTCGGAACAGGTGCGCCAGCCGATCTACCGCGAGGGAGTGGATCACTGGCGTCATTACGCACCATGGTTGGGACCTCTGGCATCGGCGTTGGGGCCCGTGCTGGAGAGCTACCCGGAGGTGCCGGTATTGGAGTAATGGCGGAATCCGATGGATAGTCGTGGACTTTAGAGGGGAGGGCTTATGCACACGAATAGATTCAAACAGATCACGGGGGCGCAACGGGTCAGGTTGGCCAGGTTGCCGCTTGCGGCGGCGATCTGTCTGGCCATGGCCGCGCCGGCCTTAGCGCAGGATGCGGGGCAGGCCGGAGCATCGACCGCGACACCGGCGACAAAATCGAAGACCACGACGCTGAGCGTGGTGAACGTGACCGCGCAGAAACGCACCGAGAATCTGCAGAAGGTGCCGATCAGCATCAACGTGCTGGAGACGGACCAGCTCGAGGCGCTTCATGTGCAGAACTTCAACGACTACGTGAAGTATCTGCCCAGCGTCACCTTCCAGCAGGGCGGCGGCGGCATCGCCACCGGTCCCGGCTTCGCCACCATCTACATGCGTGGCGTGGCCAGCGGCGGCAACACCAACCATTCCGGATCCCAGCCGAGCGTCGGCGTGTACCTCGACGACCAGCCGGTCACCACGATCCAGGGCCCGCTCGACATCCACATGTACGACATCGCCCGCATCGAAGTGCTGGCCGGCCCGCAAGGAACGTTGTACGGCGCGAGCGCCGAGGCAGGCGCCCTGCGCATCATCACCAACAAGCCCGATCCCAGCAGCTTTGCGGCGAATTACGCGCTCGGCGTCAACAAGGTGGCGCACGGCGGCATCGGCTTCACCGCCGAAGGCATGCTCAACATCCCGATCAGCAAGAGTGCGGCGGTACGCATCGTGGGCTGGCGCGAGCACGACGCGGGCTACATCGACAACCAGGCCGGTTCGCGCACGTTCCCGGTTTCCGGCATTACCGTCAGCAACGCCGACAACTGCACGCCGGGCCCGATGCTGGAATGTTTCGGACACGCCAGGAAGCACTACAACGACGCCAACACCAACGGTGCCCGCGCCGCGCTGAAAGTCGATCTCAACGACAGCTGGTCGATCACCCCGACCGTGATGGGGCAGCAGACGATCTCGCACGGCAGTTTTGCCAGCGATCCTGCCGTGGGCGATCTGGCGGTGACCCACTTCTACCCCGAGCGCGTCAACGACCGCTGGTGGCAGGGCGCGCTGACCGTGCAGGGCAAGATCGGCAACTTCGACCTGACCTATGCCTATGCGCATCTCAAACGCAACCAGGAAGAGGCGACCGACTACAACGATTATTCGTTCTGGTACGACACGCTGCTTTCCTACGGCGCCTACATCAACGACAACAGCGGCAAGCTGATCAATCCGTCCGAGTTCATCAGCGACCGGGATCGCTACACCAACAGCAGCCACGAGCTGCGCATCGCGTCGCCCAGCGACGATCGCCTGCGACTGGTCGCCGGTGCGTTCTGGCAGAAACAGAAGCACGACATCTTGCAGGACTACCAGATCAACAACCTGGCCACCTCGCTGTCGGTCGCCGGCTGGCCCAACACGATCTGGCTGACCCGGCAGATGCGCTACGATCGCGACAAGTCCGTGTTCGGCGAACTGTCCTACGACATCATTCCCGACGTGCTTACCGGCACGGTCGGTGAGCGTTATTTCCGCACCAACAATAATCTGTACGGCTTCTACGGCTTCAGCAAGGGCTTCTCGCCGAATTCGAGTTACGGCGAGGCCGGCTGCATTTCGCCCAATCCGTTCGCCGGCGCCCCGTGCCTGGACTTCAACAAGTCCGTGAAGGAAAGCGGCTCCCTGAGCAAGGTCAATCTGACCTGGAACATCACGCCTACCAAGATGGTGTACATCACCCGCTCCGAAGGCTTCCGGCCGGGTGGCGTCAACCGTGCCGGCCAGTTGCCGCCTTACCAGGCGGATTTCCTGACCAATCTCGAGCTCGGTTGGAAGACCTCCTGGTTCGACAACCGGTTGTCGTTCAACGGCGCGGTGTTCCGCGAGAAATGGAACGATTTCCAGTTCAACATCCTCGGCGCGAATGGCCTTACCCAGATCAAGAACGCCAACTCGGCCCGCATCGACGGATTCGAGTCGCAGCTGAACTGGCAGGCCACCTACAACCTGAATCTCAGCACAGGCATCGCGCTGTACGACGCCAAGCTGACCGCGAACTATTGCGGATTCACCGACGCCAACGGCAATGCGGTCACCTACTGCCCCCCCGGCACGATCAACCAGTCCACCGGCGCTGTCGTGACCGGACCGCTGGCGCCGAAGGGTACCCAGTTGCCGATCACGCCCCGCTTCAAGGGCAACCTGGTCGCGCGCTACACCTTCACCCTGGGCGGTAGCGATGCCTTCGTCCAGGCGGCATTCGTGCATGTGGGACGGCGTACGACCGACTTGCGGCTGCTTGAACGCGGCCTGCTCGGCGATCTGCCTGCGTACAACTCCGTCGATCTTTCCGCGGGCATCCAGCATGGCAGCTGGTCGGTGGACGCTTACGTCGACAACGTGTTCGACAAGCGGGGAGCCTTGTACAAGTTCACCGAGTGCGGCGTGACGGTTTGCGGTGCCCACAATGTCGTGGCGCAGTATCCGAACGGGCAGGTCTATACCGGCTTCAGCCAGCCGCGCACGTTCGGTATCCGCTTCAAGCAGGAGTTCTAGGCGCGAGTGCTTGTCCGTCTGGGATGAAAGGCCCCGGTGCGAACCGGGGCCTTTCGTGTTTCAGGGATAGCGGCGGCGGCTGTTCGAAGCGCGTTCGTCCGGCTGTCCGTACGGTGTCCGCGGACACTCCGGCGATGCCGTTCGTGTCGACCAAATTATTGAAAAACAAGAAATTATCACGCCGTTTCCGAGTGGCACAGGGATTGCAACCATCTCTGTGCAACCGCGCTGTCCGCGGTCAGGAACGGCACCGATGATTCGCGACACTTCCGCACAAGACCGCCTGGTCGAGGTCAAACCCAACCGCAAGCGCCAGCTGATCCTGCTCGGTGCCGGCGTGCTCGTGCTGGCGCTGCTGGCATGGCTGGCGCCAGGCATAGGGAGGCTGTTTTCAGCTTCCGCATCGGTGAGCAGTTCACGGCTGGCCTTCGCCACGGTCGAGCGCGGACAGTTCGTGCGCGACATCGCTGCCGAGGGCAAGGTGGTCGCGGCGGTCAGCCCCACGCTATATGCCACTTCCGGCGGCGCAGTGACGCTGAAGGTGCATGCCGGTGACACCGTGAAGATCGGCCAGGTGCTGGCCACCATCGTGAGCCCGGAACTGACCAACAAGCTGGCGCAGGAACAAAGCAACGCCGATGCAATGGAAGTGGAATACCGGCGCGCGCAGATCGACGCGCGCAAGCAACGTTCCGCGCTACAGGAAACCTACGACAACGCCGTCATCGATCAGACCACCGCCGACCGCAACCTCGATCGTTACCACAAGGCGTTCGGCAAGGGCGCGGTGTCCAGCATGGATGTGGACAAGGCCAAGGACGCGTTGGACAAGTCGAAAATCGCCACCACGCACGCCAAGGCCAACCTCGGCCTCGACAACGACAGCCTCAACTTCGACATCCAGTCCAAGAAACTCGCGCACGAGCGCCAGCTCCTGCTGGTCAAGGATCTGCAGCGCCAGGTCGACGACCTCAATGTGAAATCGCCGGTCGATGGTCAGGTCGGCCAGCTCTTCATCGCCGAACGCGCTACGGTGGCCAAGGACGCCCAACTGCTCAGCGTGATCGACCTGTCCGCGCTGCAGGTGGAGATGCAGGTGCCGGAAAGCTTTGCACGCGATCTGGGCATCGGCATGGCCGGTGAAATCAGCGGCAACGGCCACGTCTGGAAAGGCCTGGTCAGTGCGATCTCGCCGGAAGTGGTGAATGGCCAGGTGGCTGCGCGCCTGCGCTTCGACGGTGAAACGCCGAAACAGTTGCGGCAGAACCAGCGTCTGTCGGTGCGCGTGCTGCTGGACAAGCGCGACAACGTGCTGACCGTGCAGCGCGGCTCGTTCGTCGACGAATCCGGCGGCAGCTACGCCTATGTGGTGCGCGACGGCATCGCCACGAAAACCCCGATCCGCGTCGGTACCTCGAGTATCGACAAAGTGGAGATCCTCGATGGCCTGAAGGAAGGCGACCGCATCGTGATCTCCGGCACCGACAGCTTCAAGAGCGCGGCGACCGTCGCGATCAGCAACTGATGTTTTTGCCTTCTCCCTTTGGGAGAAGGTGCCCAAAGGGCGGATGAGGGTGCGGGGCTTGCGCGTAACTTTTCGCAAGGCCGAACCCTCACCCCAACCCCTCTCCTAGTGGGAGAGGGGTTCAAGAAACCACCACCACCACCACCGAGGAACAACCATGCTGAAGATGACCCACCTGTCCAAGGTCTACCGCACCGAAGTGGTGGAGACCTATGCGCTGCGCGATTTCAACATCGACGTGAAAGAGGGCGAGTTCGTCGCCGTCACCGGTCCGTCCGGTTCGGGCAAGACCACCTTCCTGACCATTGCCGGCCTGCTGGAGACGTTCAGCGGCGGCGAGTACCACCTCGACGGCATCGAGGTGAGCAACCTCAACGACAACGCCCGCTCGAAGATCCGCAACGAGAAGATCGGCTTCATCTTCCAGGCGTTCAACCTGATCCCCGACCTCAACGTGTTCGACAACATCGAAGTGCCGCTGCGCTACCGCGGCATGAAGGCCGCCGAGCGCAAGCAGCGCATCATGGATTCGCTCGAGCGCGTCGGCCTGGCCTCGCGTGCCAAGCACTATCCGGCGGAACTGTCCGGCGGTCAGCAGCAGCGCGTGGCGATCGCCCGTGCGCTGGCCGGTTCGCCGCGCCTGCTGCTGGCGGATGAGCCGACCGGCAACCTGGACACGCAGATGGCGCGCAGCGTGCTCGAACTGCTCGAGGACATCCATCGCGAAGGCGCCACCATCGTGATGGTTACGCATGACCCCGAGCTGGCAGCGCGCGCACAGCGCAACGTACACATCATCGACGGCCAGGTGGTGGATCTGTCCGAGGATCCGCGTTTCCACGTCGTGCATGCGGAGCATACCGGCACAAACGCCTGAGCGAACTGCCATGAGGGCGTCCTCATAGACGCCCTACGTGCCATGTGACGAAGCACCACCATTTTTCGGAGAGTCTCCGCAGCAATGTTCGCCTACTACTTCCAACTTGGTCTTCGCAGCTTGCGCCGCAATCCGGTGCTGACGGCGTTGATGGTGATGGCGATCGGCTTCGGCGTGGCGGCTTCGATGATCACGTACTCGGTCTTCCGCGCGGTGTCGGGCAATCCGATTCCGGACAAGTCGGCGCAGCTCTATACGGCGCTGGTCGACAACCGCGGACCGCAGTACAACGACCAGGGCGAGCCGCCGGAAGCGCTCAGCTACACCGATGCGACGGCACTGATCAAAGCGCACAAGGCCGCGCATCAGACGCTGTTCTACGAAGTGGCGCCATCGGTCTTGCCGGAAGGCAGCCAGAGCGTGCCGTTCACCGCGAACGGCTATGCCACCAATGCCGACTTCTTCGGCATGTTCGAGGTGCCGTTCGAATACGGCGGTGCCTGGCATGCCGGCGACGACGACGGGCGTGCCGCGGTGGCGGTGATCAGCCATGAGCTCAACCAGCAGCTGTTCGGCGGGGCCGACAGCGTGGGCCGCGAAGTGATGCTGGACCGGCATGCCTACCGCATCGTCGGCGTCACGGCGCACTGGGATCCACAGCCGCGCTTCTACGATCTTTTCAGCGGCAACGGTTTCGCCGATCCGGTGCAGCTCTACGTGCCGTTCAATCGTGCGATCGATATGCAGATCGATACCGCCGGCCGCAACAACTGCGGTGGTATCCCGAGCTACGGCGTCGGCCGCGAAGGCTGGCTGCATGGCGAATGCGTGTGGATTCCGGTCTGGGTGGAACTGCCTACCAGGGCCGATGCCGAGCACTACCGCGAATTCCTGACCGGTTACGCGGCGGAACAGCGGCGTGCCGGCCGCTTCAACTGGGCGCCGAATGTGCGTCTGCGCGACGTCGCGAACTGGCTGGAGCAAGAACGGGTGGTGCCGCCGGAGAGCCGCATCTCGCTGATGGTCGCCCTGGGTTTCTTCGTGATCTGTCTGGTCAATACGATCGGCCTGCTGCTGGCCAAGTTCATGCGCCGTGCGCCGGAGATCGGCGTGCGTCGCGCACTGGGTGCGCCGCGCCGGGAGATCTACCAGCAGTTCCTGATCGAGGCCGGCACCGTGGGCCTGGCCGGCGGCGTGCTTGGCCTGCTGCTGACCGCGATCGGCATACTCGGCGTGGGTCTCATCTTCGATCCGGGCATCGCGCGTCTCGCGCACCTGGACCTGTCCCTGGTGGCGTTGACCTTGCTGGTGGCCATTGTGGCCACTGTGCTGGCCGCGTTCTATCCGACCTGGCGTGCTGCGCAAGTGCAGCCGGCATGGCAGCTGAAGTCGAACTGAGGAGGCCGCCGTGATCCAGATCAAACCCATCCTCGCCGCGATGCGCCACCACAAGGCCGGCACCGTGTTGATCGCGCTGCAGATCGCGCTGACCCTGGCGATCGTGTGCAATGCACTGTTCATCATCCAGCAGCGCACGGCGCGTCTCTCGCGGCCCAGCGGCGTCGAGGAAAGCAACCTGTTCGTGATCCGGAGCGACTGGGCCGACAAGTCCGATCCGCAACACACTGACATACAGATGCAGGCCGACCTGCTCGCACTGCGTCAGCTGGGCAGCGTGCAGGACGCTTCGCCCACAAACAGTTTCCCGCTGCGCGGCGGCGGCTGGGACAACTTCATCAAGCTGGCACCGGATCAGGTCAAGATGACCACTGATGCGGCGATCTACTTTGCCGACGAGCACAGCCTGGCGACGCTGGGCACGAAGCTGATTGCCGGGCGCAACTTCACCGCCAGCGAAATCGGCAGCCAGAAGCCGCGCGACCGGCTCTCCTCGGCCCAGGTGATCATCAGCAAGGACCTCGCGCAACGGCTGTTCCCGGCCGGATCCGCGCTGGGCAAGACGATTTACGTTTCGGCCGATGCCAACAAACCGTCGACCGTCATCGGCATCACTGACACCTTGCAGGCGCATATGCAAAGCCGGAGGACGCCGGACTATGCGTACAACGCCGTACTGATTCCGGCACGCCTGCTGGACGACGGCACGGTGTACCTGGTGCGCGCCAAGCCCGGCCAACTGGCCGCCGCCATGCATGACGCGACGAAGGCGCTGTATGCGCAGAGCCGCATGCGCATCATCGATCGCAAGGACGGCGTGATGACGTTCGCCCAGGTGCGCCAGCGCTTCTACAAGAGCGACCTCGGCATGGCGATCCTGATGGGCATCATCAGCGTGGTGCTGCTGGCGATCACCGCCGCCGGCATCGTGGGGCTGACCAGTTTCTGGGTCGGCCAGCGGCGCAAGCAGATCGGCGTGCGCCGCGCACTTGGCGCCACGCGCGGCGACATCCTCAACTACTTCCTCACCGAGAACCTGCTGATCGGCATCGGCGGTGTGCTCGCGGGCGCGGTGCTGGCGATCGGCATCAACCTGTGGATGGTGACCCAGTTCGAAATGGCGCGGCTGTCGCTGGCCTATGTGGCGGTCGGCGTGGTCGCGCTGCTGCTGCTTGGCCAAGGTGCAGTGCTGGCGCCGGCGCTGCGTGCTTCACACGTGTCGCCGGTGGAGGCGACGCGTTCGGTATGACGGCTTGAAACCCTCTCCTCCCGCAGTCGTTGGGGAGAGGGAGCTCAAAACCTCACGGAGAACCACATGTTCAGCTATTACCTCGAATTGGCCCTGCGCAGCCTCAAGCGCAGCCCCGGCCTGACTGCGCTGATGGTGCTGGCGATCGGCTTCGGTGTAGCCGCGTCGATGACCACCTGGTCGGTGTTCCGGGCGGTGTCGGGCGATCCGATTCCATGGAAATCGTCGAAGCTGTTCGTGCCGCAGATCGACATGTGGGGACCGAAGGGCCGTGGCCCCGACAGCGCCGACAACGAGCCGCCGAATGCGATGGATTACACCGACGCGATGGCACTGATGCATGCGCATCGCGCCAAGCTGCAGTCGGCGATGTACCAGATCTCGCCGTCGGTGGTGCCGGCCGATGCCAGCAAGCATCCGATCAATGTCAGCGGGCATGCGGTGTACGGCGAGTTCTTCCCGATGCTCGATGTGCCGTTTCTCTACGGCAGCGGCTGGAACGCGGATGACGATACCCAGCGCGCCGCCGTCGCCGTGATCAGCGGCAAGCTCAACGACAAGCTGTTCGGCGGCGTCAACAGCGTCGGCCGCACGCTCAGCATCGAAGGCAAGGACTATCGCGTGGTCGGCGTGCTGGGCCACTGGAATCCGCAGCCGCGCTTCTACGATGTGGTGAACACCGGCGGCTTCTCGATCGGCGTGGAGGACGTGTTCGTGCCGTTCGAGCGCGCCATCGCGATGGGCATGCCCAACGACGGCAATACCAACTGCAGCGAGATCCCCTCCGAGTCGGGTTTCGTCGGCTTGCAGCGGTCCAGCTGCATCTGGATTGCCTACATGGCGCAGCTGGACGATGCCGCTGCGGTCAGTGGCTATCGTTCCTGGCTGGATGGCTACGCGAAGGATCAGCAGACCGCCGGCCGCTTCGGCTGGGCACCGAACAACCGCCTGCGCGACGTACCGGCCTTCCTCGATCAGCAGAAGGTGGTGCCGAGCGACACCAAGGTATCGCTGCTGGTGGCGCTTGGCCTGCTGATCGTCTGCCTGGTCAACACCGCCGGACTGCTGCTGGCGAAGTTCCTGCGCCGCAGCAGCGAGATCGGTGTGCGCCGCGCGCTGGGGGCGCCGCGCTTGGCGATCTATGCGCAGTTCCTTACCGAGGCCGGCATGATCGGGCTGGCCGGAGGCGTGCTGGGCCTGCTGCTGACCGGCGTGGGCGTGGCCAGCGTGAGCTGGGTGCTGCCCAAGGACATCGCCTCGCTGGCCCGGCTGGACTTCTCGCTGCTCACGCTCACCCTGCTGGTTGCCGTCGTGGCGACCACGCTGGCCGGGCTCTATCCCACCTTCCGTGCCTCGCGCGTGCAACCTGCGTGGCAGCTCAAAAGCAATTAACGCGCTATCCCTGTGCATGAAAGCGGCCATCCATGGCCGCACTCCTCAATAAAAGCCGGTTCCATCAGGCAGTGCAAAAGGAACATCGACATGACTCTGCATCCCATGATCGCGGCATTGCGCCGGCACAAGGCGGGCGTAGTGCTGATCGCACTGCAGATCGCGCTGACTCTGGCGATCGTCTGCAACGCAGTGTTCATCATCGGCCAGCGCATCCAGCGAGTGAACCGCCCGACCGGCCTGGACGAGAGCAATCTGTTTCTTGTCAGCCAGCAATGGGTGGGCGCGCCCAGCGGCGACGACCCGGCCAGCGTGGACAAACTCGACAGCATGCAGCAGGCCGACCTCGCCGCGCTGCGCAGTCTGCCGGACGTGGCCTCGGTGGCACCGATCAACTCGCTGCCGCTGCTCAATTCGTCGTGGAACGGCTCGGTGGCGCTGCAGCCGGGCAAGGATCTGCGCGCCGGCAACGCACGCACGACGTATTACTTCAGCGACGAACAGGTGCTGTCCACGCTTGGCCTGCATCTGGTGGCGGGCCGGGCATTCACCGCAGCCGACGTGCAGCATCAGGCCATGCATGACCAGCGCGGGCCGTCCATCGTGATCATGACCAAGGCGCTCGCCGACAAGCTGTTTCCGAAAGGCGACGCGCTGGGCAAGGTGATCTATCTCAATGGCGATGCCGCGCCGACCACCATCGTCGGCCTGGTCGAGCGCATGCAGGTGCCGGGGGTGGGCAGCTGGACCAACAGCTTCACGTGGAATGCGACGCTGGCTCCGACCCGCCTGAACGCGAATTTCTCGCGCTACGCGATTCGCGCCAAGCCGGGCCGGCTGGCTGCCGCGATGCACGCGGCGACTCCGGCGCTGTACGCGACGAATCCGATGCGCGTACTCGACGACGACAGCGTCAAGTCATTCGCCGATATCCGTGCGGAGGCCTATCGCGCCGATGTCGGCATGGCGATCCTGATGGGTGTGGTGTGCCTGATTCTGCTGGCAGTCACCGCCGCCGGCATCGTCGGCCTCACCAGTTTCTGGGTCGGCCAGCGGCACCGGCAGATCGGCGTGCGGCGTGCGCTGGGTGCGCGCAAGGTCGACATCCTGCATTACTTCCAGATGGAGAACCTGGTGATCGCCAGCGTCGGGGCAGTGATCGGGCTGTTGCTGGCGATCGGTCTCAACCTGCTTTTGATGAAGCACTTCGAGATGGACCGCCTGCCGGTGATCTACGTGCTGACCGGCATCGTGGTGGTGCTGGCGCTGGGGCAGGGCGCGGTGTTCGTGCCGGCCCGGCGCGCTTCCAACGTGCCGCCGGTAACGGCGACGCGGGCGGTCTGATTTTTGTACTCCCTCCCTTGCATGCAAGGGAGGGCTGGGGAAGAGGACTCTTCGCAAGAAGGCACCTTTTTCCCGACCTCCACCTGCAGAGCAGGAGGAATACGCAAACGACGGGGAATGCAATGTTCAGCTACTACCTTGACCTGGCCCTGCGCAGCCTGCGGCGCAACAAGGCGCTCACCGCGCTGATGGTGGTGGCGATCGCGCTGGGCATCGGCGCCAGCATGACCACGCTGACCGTGCTGCATGTGCTGTCGGGCGATCCGTTGCCGGAGAAGAGCAGCAAGCTGTTCTATCCGCAGATAGACCCGCAGGACATGGACGGCTACAAGCCGCAGGATGATCCGCCGGCGCAGGTCACCTGGCTCGACGGCATAGCCCTGCTGCATGCCAAGCGTGGTGACCATCAGGCGCTGATGACCGGCGGCGCGGTGCCGGTGCAGCCGGCGCAGTCCTCGATCGAGCCGTTCTTCGAGGACGCCCGCTATACCACAGCCGACTTCTTCCCGATGTTCGACGTGCCGCTGCTGTTCGGCCGACCGTGGACCAGCGCGGACGACGACAGCCATGCCCGCGTGGTGCTGATCTCGCGCAAGCTCAACGACAAGCTGTTCCAGGGACACGACAGCACCGGCCAGACCTTGCGCATGGAAGACGCGGCGTTTCGCATCATCGGGGTGCTCGACGGCTGGCGCCCATCACCGCATTTCTACGATCTCAACAGCGGCAATTATTCGGAAGACGAAGGTGTCTTCGTGCCGCTCACCACCGCGCGCGAACTGAAGTTCGGTCGCAGCGGTTCGATGGACTGCTGGGGCAAGGGCAGTGGCGGTGAGGACGATCTGGAAGCGGCGAGCTGCGTCTGGCTGCAGTTCTGGGTTGAACTGGACAGTCCGGCCAAGGCAGCTGCCTACAAGGAATACCTGCTGCATTATTCGCAGGAGCAGAAGACGCTGGGCCGCTTCCAGCGCCCGCCGAATGTGCGTCTGCCCGACCTGATGGGCTGGCTGGATTACAACAAGGTGGTGCCGGGCGACGTGCGGCTGCAGGCGTGGCTGGCGTTCGGCTTCCTGCTGGTGTGTCTGGTCAACACGGTGGGTTTGATGCTGGCGAAGTTCCTTCGTCGCAGCAGTGAGCTGGGCGTGCGCCGCGCACTTGGCGCATCCAAGCGCGCCGTATTCGCACAATTGCTGGTCGAGGCTGGAACGATCGGACTGGCTGGCGGCATCGGTGGCCTGCTGCTCGCGTTCGTCGGCCTGTGGCTGGTACGCATGCAGCCGTCCGACTATGCCTCGCTGGCCAGGCTTGACCTGCCGATGTTGCTGGCCACCTTCCTGCTTGCGATAGGCGCCAGCTTGCTCGCTGGTCTGCTGCCCGCCTGGCGGGCCTGCCAGGTCACGCCCGCCCTGCAACTGAAGAGCAACTGACATGGACATCCTGCCGATTCTCTCGACCCTGCGCCGGCACAAAGTCACCGCGTTTCTGGTGATCCTGGAAATCGCGCTGACCTGCGCCATCGTCTGCAACGCGGTATTCCTGATCAGCCAGCGGCTGGAGCGCATGCAGATGTTCAGCGGCGTGGCCGAGCACGAACTGATCCAGATCCAGGCGGTCAGCATCGGCAAGCAGAACGATGCGGCAGCGCGTGCGCAGGAGGACCTGATCCGGCTGCGCCAGATTCCGGGCGTCACCGGTGCGGCGCTGGTCAACCAGGTGCCGTTCACCAATAGCTCGTGGAACACTAGCGTCAAGCTCGGTCCCAACCAGAAGCAGGCCACGCTCAACGCCACCCAGTATTTCGGCGAGAACCTGCTGCAGACCTTCGGCACCCGGCTGGTGGCCGGGCGCTATTTCAACGCCGACGAATACCTGGATTTCGAAGCCGTCCAGCGCGACCAGAAACTGCAGGCAAAGGTAGGTGTGATCGTGATCACCCAGGCGTTGGGGGAACGGCTGTGGCCTGGACAGAGTGCGCTCGGCAAGACGATCTATCTCGGCGAGACCTCGGTGCGTGTGATCGGCGTGGTGGCCGGCTTGATCCGCCCCGCGCTGTTCAATGGCGACGCCAGCGCGCAATGGTCGATGGCGTTTCCACTGCGCATGAATGTCAGCAATGCCAACCGCTACGTGCTGCGTGCGGCACCGAACGATCGCGATCGGGTGATCGCCGGCGCGGTGGCCGCGCTGCGCAAGGCTGATCCGCACCGCGTGATCATCGAGAAGAAAACGCTGGACGAGATCCGCAGCGGGTTCTTCCAGAACGATCGCGCGATGGCCGGCCTGCTGGTGGGCGTGTGCATCGCGCTGCTGGTGGTCACCGCGCTGGGCATTGTCGGCCTCGGCAGTTTCTGGGTCGCGCAGAGACGCCGGCAGATCGGCGTGCGCCGCGCATTGGGCGCGACCCGCCGCAACATCCTCAACTACTTCCAGACCGAGAACTTCCTTCTCGCCACCATCGGCATCGCACTCGGCATGGTGCTGGCCTACGGCATCAACCTGTTCCTGATGCTGCACTACGAATTGCCCAGACTTCCGGCCGTCTATTTCCCGATCGGCGCGATCGTGCTCTGGCTGATCGGGCAGGTGGCCGTGCTTGGCCCGGCGATGCGCGCGGCGGCGGTGCCGCCGGTCGTGGCGACGAGATCGGTGTGATGCAACCCATGATTGGAGCGTGACGAATGTTCGCCTACTACCTCGAATTGGCGTTGCGCAGCCTGAAGCGCAACCGGGTGTTGACCGCGTTGATGGTGATGGCGCTCGCACTGGGCATCGGCGCCACGATCACCACGCTGACCGTGCTGCGGCTGCTGTCCGGCGATCCGCTGCCGCAGAAAAGCGCGCAGCTGTTCTATCCGCAGATCGATCCGAATGCGAAGGAGGGCTACATCGAAGGGCAGACCAAGCCTGACCAGCTCATGGCCTATCCCGACGCGATGAATCTGCTGCAAGCCCACCGCGGCACGCATCAGGCGGCGATGGCGCTGACCCAGGCCAAGGTGATGCCGAAACAGGTCAACGCACGCCCGTTCTTCAGCGATGCGGTGATGACCACGGCGGACTTCTTCGCGATGTTCGATGCACCGTTCCAGTACGGCGGCGGCTGGACCGCGGCGGACGACGATGGCCGCGCGCAGCTGGTGGTGATTGCCGGTTTCCTCAACGACAAACTATTCGCGGGCGCCAACAGTGTGGGCCGGGTTATCCGTATCAACGACCACGATCTGCGCATCGTCGGTGTGCTGAAGCCGTGGGCGCCGCAGCCGCGGTTCTATGCGCAGGATCTTGGCGGGCGCAGCTACGGCGACGGCGATGCGGTGTTCCTGCCGCTGCAGACGGCGCGCGCGATGGAGATGGGGCCGCAGGACACCGAGTGCTATGCCGCGGTGCCGGACATCCGCCACCTCGAGACGGCGCCGTGCGAGTGGCTGGGCGTCTGGGTCGAGCTCGATAGCGGAGCGGCAGTGGCCGACTACAAGACGTTCCTCGATGGCTACGTGAAGCAGCAGGTGGCACTGGGCCGTTTTCAACGCACCGAAACCTCACTGCTGGACTTGATGGGTTGGCTGCGCCAGGAACAGGTGGTGCCTGACGACGTGCGGCTGCAGGCCGGCCTCGCGTTCGGCTTCCTGCTGATCTGCGTGGTCAATACGGTTGGCCTGTTGCTGGCCAAGTGCCTGCGCCGCTCGGCGGAGATCGGTGTAAGGCGCGCACTCGGCGCCACGCGACGCGAGATTTTCACGCAATTCATGGTCGAGGCCGGCATCGTCGGTCTGGCAGGTGGCGTGCTGGGCCTGCTGTTTGCCGAGTTGGGGCTGCTGGGCATCCGTCACCAGCCAGCCGAATACGCCAGCCTCGCGCATCTTGATACATGGATGTTCATGTTCACCTTTGTCGTGGCGCTGGTTGCCAGCCTGGTCGCAGGCATCCTGCCGGCCTGGCGCGCCTGCGTGCTGGCACCGGCCCCCCAACTCAAAGCTGCCTGAGGCCATCATGGAAATCCGTCCGATCGAATTTCGTCCGATCCTGGCCAGCCTTCGCAAGCATCGCATTCCGGCCATGCTGATCGTGCTGGAGATCGCGCTGGCCTGCGCCGTGCTGTGCAACGCCGTGTTCATGATCAGCCAGCGGGTGAATGACATCCATCTGCCCAGCGCGATCGACGAGCAGGGCCTGGTCTCCGCCACCTTGCGCGGCACCGATGACAAGCTGGTCGGCAGCGACATCCCGCGCAATCTTGCCGCGCTGCGCGGCATTGTGGGGGTGCAGCAGGCGGCCATCACCAGCAGCTTGCCGCTCAGCCACAACAACTGGGGCTGGAGTTTCGGGACGAGTCCCGATTCGGCGCTCGCCAACCGGAAGAACATCAACGTGTCGTTGTATTTCATCGGCGAGGGCGGTGACAAGACGCTGGGCCTGCACATGCTGCAAGGCCGGTTCTTCAATGCGGACGAACTCGCCGACAGCAAGTTCGACACCGCGCCGCTGCCCGAGACCCACGTGGTGGTGATGACGCGCTCCGCCGCGGAGAATTTCTGGCCGGGGCAGGCGGCACTGGGCAAAACGATCTACTCCAAACCGTACTATTACACCGTGGTCGGCGTGGTCGACGATGTGCTGCGACCCAATGTGTATACGCAGAACACGCGCAAGTCGTACGACGCCGTGTACTTCCCGATGAGCGCCGCCGGCAGCAAAGGCGCGTTGAGCTACTACATATTGCGCGGCGCGCCGCAGGATCGCGACCGCATCATGCGCGAGGCCGAGCAGAAGCTGGCCGACCTCAATCCCGGTGCGGTCGCCAAAGGCCAGACCTACGCGGACATCCGCGAGAAGTACTTCGCGGACATGAGCAGCATGGCGTGGATGCTGGTGCTGGTGTGCGTGGTGATGCTGGCGGTGACGGCGTTCGGCATCGTCGGCCTGACCAGCTTCTGGGTGGGCCAGCGGCGTCGGCAGATCGGCATTCGTCGTGCGGTGGGCGCCACGCGCGGCCACATCATGCAGTACTTCCAGACCGAGAACCTGCTGCTGACCACCGCTGGCGTAGTCGTCGGCATGGGGCTGGCCTTCGGCATCAATATCTATCTGATGCAGCACTACGAAATGTCGCGCATGCCCTGGTACTACCTGCCGGGCGGTGCGCTGGCGCTGTGGCTGCTCGGTCAGGCGTCGGTATTCGGACCGGCGCAGAAAGCGGCCTCCGTGCCACCGGTAGTGGCGACGAGGTCGGTGTGATCGCGTGAAGCCCTCTCCCCCAACGATGAAGTCGTCTGAGGAGAGGGAGTTTGAAATCCAACGGAGCTCTACATGTTTGCCTATTACCTTGATCTGGCTTTTCGCAGCCTCAAGCGCAACAAGGTGCTCACCGCGCTGATGGTGATCGCGATTGCCGTCGGCATCGGTGCGAGCATGACCACGCTGACGGTGATGCGGCTGTTGTCGGGCGATCCGATCCCGGCTCGCAGCGCCCACCTGTTCTATGCGCAGATTGATCCGGACCCGACTCCAGGCGACCGGAAGGAGCCGTACGACGTGATCGACTATCAGTCGGCGGTTGACCTGTGGAGCGCGCATCGCGCCGATCGCCAGACCCTGATCATCGAAAGCCCGGTGCGCATGCGCGCACCTGATGTCAACCTGCCGGCGACGATGCCGACGATGGCGTCGATTACGGCGGATTTCTTTTCGATGTTCGATGTCCCGTTCCAGTACGGCAACGGCTGGACCGCGGAGGACGACACCAAGCGCGCCCAGGTCGCGGTGATTTCGGCGGACCTCAACCAGAAACTGTTTGGCGGCGCCAACAGCGTGGGCCGCACCCTGCGCCTGCGCGATACCGATGTACGCATCATCGGCGTGCTGAAACCGTGGCGACCATCGCCGTTGTTCTACATGGTGGCCGGTGCCCACTACGCCAACGGCGACACTGCAGATCTCTACAGCAAGACGGAGGACGTGTTCACGCCGTTCTTCACCGGCCTCGAACTCAACGACGGCAATTTCAGCCAGTACACCTGCTGGCATCTGCCCGATCATCCCGGCCACCTGCGGAATTCGCCCTGCGTGTGGGTGCGCCTCTGGGTGCAGCTGGGCGACAGCAGCAAGGTGGCCGCGTACAAACAGTTCCTGGACGGCTACGCGGCCCAGCAGAAAGTGCTCGGCCGTGTCGCACGACCGCAGAACACGCGCCTGCGCAGCCTGATGCAATGGCTCGACTATGAGGGCGTGGTGCCCAGCGATGTACGTCTGCAGACCTGGCTGGCGTTCGCGTTCCTGGCCATCTGCCTGTTCAACACCATCGGTCTGCTGCTGGCGAAATTCCTGCGGCGCGGCGGCGAAATCGGCGTACGCCGGGCTTTGGGTGCGACGCGGGGTGCGGTGTTCGCGCAGTGCCTGGTGGAGGCCGGCATGGTCGGGTTGATCGGCGGCTTGGTCGGCTGGCTTCTGGCCCTGGCGGGTCTGTGGCTTGTACGCCAACAGTCGGTGCCATACGCCGATCTCGCGCACCTGGATGCGTCGATGTTCCTGCTCACATTCGTGCTCGCCATCGCCGCCAGCCTGCTGGCCGGCGTGTTGCCGGCATTGCGCGCCAGCCGGCTGCCGCTCGGCCTACAGTTGAAGACCTTGTAAGGAGCCTGTCGATGCAAATTCAACCCATACTTGCAGCATTGCGTCGTCATCGGCTGGCCACCTTGCTGATTGCGCTGGAGATCGCGCTGGCCTGCGCCGTGCTGTGCAATGCCTGCTTCCTGATCGCCAACCGCATTGCCCTGATCCATCTCGACAGTGGCGTGGATCAATCCTCGCTGGCGACGGTGCAGTTGACTGGCTACGAGGACAACCAGGCGAACGATCTCAATGCGCGCGTGCTGGCCGGCTTCCGCGGCATCCCGGGCATGCAGTCGGTCAGCGTGCTCAATTCCATACCCTTCGGCGCGCGGCGCGGCACGGCGGGAATGACGCTGGATCAGGCCGGGCAGAAGTTCGGCGGCGTGGTGGAGTTTTACGTCGGTGGCCCGGGCAGCCTGAAGGCGCTTGGCGTGAAACTGGTCGCGGGTCGCGGCCCACAGATGGACGACTTCCAGGCCTTCACCGGACTGATGCCCAACAATGCATCGGTGCAGATCACGCGCGCGTTGGCCAACCATCTGTGGCCGGGAGCCGATCCTCTGGGCAAGACATTCTGGCTCGGCGACCTGCAGTACCGCGTGGTCGGCGTGATCGATCATCTGGTCAGGCCGGACCCCGGTGGCTGGCCCGGCGACAGGAAGGACTGGTCGATCTTCGTGCCGGCGCAGACGGGTGTTTTCCTTTCCGGCAGCTACCTGCTGCGCGCTGATCCGAAAGATCTGCCGCGCGTGCTGCGAGAAGCGCGCGACATGGTGCGCAAGATCGCGCCGGACGCCGTGCTCGATCAAGAAGGCAGCAAGGCCCTTGACGACCTTCGCGCCGAGGGCTTTCAGAAGGACCGCGCGATGATCGGCATGCTGGTCGGGGTTATCGCCGCGCTGTTGCTGGTCACCGCGCTCGGCATCGTCGGTCTCGCCAGCTTCTGGGTGCAGCAACGACGTCGGCAGATCGGCATCCGGCGTGCGATCGGCGCCACTCGCAACGACATCCTGCGCTACTTCCAGATCGAGAATTTCCTGATTGTCAGCGGTGGCATCGCGTTGGGCATGCTGCTGGCGTATGCGTTGAACCTTGTGCTGATGCAGCATTACGAATTGCCGCGACTGCCGCTGTACTACCTGCCGATCGGTGCACTGATTTTGTGGGGACTGGGCCAGCTGGCGGTACTTGGCCCCGCGCTGCGCGCAGCGGCGGTGTCACCGGTGGTGGCGACGCGATCGGTGTGAAGGCTTGAAAGGCCCTCTCCCCCCGGCGTCGCCCGGGGGAGGGTTGGATGAGGGGGAGAGGAGATGGATCGGCGACAACGGCCATTCCGATCCCTAACCATGCGGTTCAGCACGGGAAGACGAGCTTCGGGCAAGTCATAATGGGCGTTCATGACCTCGGAGAATGTGTCTGATGAAAATCTTGCCGTTGCTGATCTGCGCGAGTCTGCTGGGCTCGGTGACCCTTGCCTCATCCGTGAACGCAGCCCCGGTCGAGCAGACGGACGTGGCGACGCGGGTGCAGGCGCTGAATTCACTGCTGGCCGAGCAGTGGCAGCACACGCTGCAGAATTCGCCGGAGTTCGCCACGATCCTGGGCGACCTGCGCTACAACGACCGCTGGAGCGACTTCTCGCTGGCGCATGCGGCGGCGGAGAACAAGGTGACGGCCGATTTCCTGAAGCGTTTCGAGGCGATCGATACCCGCGGGTTCTCCGACACCGACAAGCTCAACCAGCAGCTGATGGTGCGCCAGCTCAAGGACAGTTTGAAGAGTTACGACCTGAAGCTGTTCGAGATGCCGCTGGAGCAGATGAGCGGCGTCCATCTGCAGATAGCCGGTTTCGTCAGTTCGATCCCGTTCGACAATACCAAGGAATACGAGGATTACCTCGCACGCCTGAAGGCGGTGCCGAAGAGTTTCGATCAGGTCATCGCGTTGGCGCGGCAAGGCATGGCCGACAAGATGATGCCGCCGAAGTACCTGCTTGAAAAGGTGGTGACGCAGATCGACGGCATCGCCAGTCCGGCCGGCCTGGACAGCGCGTTCGCCGAACCGCTGAAACACTTCCCGAAGTCGGTGTCGCCGGCGGACCAGAAGCGCCTGCATGACGCGATCCTCGCCGCGATCGATCAGGACGTGCGCCCGGCCTACCGCAAGCTGGGCGAATTCGTGGCCAAGGACTACGTGCCGCACGGGCGTGCCGAGCCGGGCATCTGGGCGCTGCCGAACGGCGACGCGATCTATCGCTTCGACGTGCAGCAGATGACTACCACCGATCAGACGCCCGAGCAGATCCACCAGCTGGGACTGGCGGAGGTCAAGCGCATCGAAGGCGAGATGACCAAGATCGCCAAGACGCAGGGTTATGCCGATCTGGCCAGTTTTCGTGCGGCGCTGAAGAAGGATCCGAAGACCTTCGCTACTTCGCGCGAGGATATCCTCAACCGCTATCGCGGCTATCTGGCGCAGATGCAGCCTGAGCTGCCCAAGCTGTTCGGTCTGCTGCCCAAGACCAGGGTGGTGGTGATGCCGGTGGAGCCATTCCGCGAAAAAGAGGCCCCCGGTGCCGAATACCATCAGGGCACGCCGGACGGTTCGCGGCCGGGACAGATCTTCGTCAACACCGGCGACTTCGCGCATCGCAACGTGCTGGACATCGAATCGACCGCATACCACGAGGGCATCCCCGGCCATCACATGCAGATCTCGATCGCGCAGACGCTGCCCAAGCTGCCGCCGTTCCGCCAGCAGGCCGGCTACACCGCCTACATCGAGGGCTGGGCGCTGTATGCCGAGCAGCTGGGCAAGGAGATCGGTTTCTACAAAGATCCGCTGTCCTATTACGGCCATCTCGGCGACGAGCTGCTGCGCGCCGACCGCCTGGTGCTCGATACCGGCGTGCACTACAAACACTGGACGCGTCAGCAGATGGTGGACTTCTTCCACGCGCATTCCAGCCAGGACGAGCCGGGCGTGCAGGCCGAGACCGACCGTTACGTCACCTGGCCGGGCCAGGCGCTGGCCTACAAGACGGGCGAGCTGAAGATTCTCGAACTGCGCGCTCGCGCGCAGAAGGCACTGGGCGACCGGTTCGACATCCGCGCCTTCCACGACGAGATCCTCAACGGCGGCGCTCTGCCGCTGGACGTGCTCGACAGCCGCGTCAACGACTGGATCGCCGCGATGAAGGCCGCCAAGGCGCCGGTGCGTCCGGTGGCGAAGTAGTCAACGGCAACCCGCTCTCCCGAGGTCGTTGGGGGAGCGGGATCGCGGCGGCGGTGTACGCCTGCCATCAGTCATGGCAACCTTTGCGTCCGGAGCGGCATCCATTGCCGCATGTGCAGAAGAAAGATGCGAACCGTCCTGATCATCGACGACAACCCTGCCGTGGGCGAGGCGCTCTCGCTGGCGCTGTCGTTGCACGAGATTCGCCCGCTCACCGCGCTGACGCCTGACGAAGGCATGGCGCTGCTGGAGCGCGAGGCGGTCGACGTGGTGATCCAGGACATGAACTTCACCGCCGACACCACCTCGGGCGAGGAGGGCGTGGCGCTGTTTCGCGCGATCCGCGAGCGCCACACGGACTTGCCGGTCATTCTGCTCACCGCGTGGACGCATCTGGAGACCGCGGTGGAACTGGTCAAGGCCGGTGCCTCGGATTACCTGGCCAAGCCGTGGGACGACAACAAGCTGCTGACCACGGTGGAGAACCTGCTGGAGCTGTCCGAATCCACCCGCGAGATGACCCGCAGCCGGCGCGAGCGGCGCCAGCGGCGTGAGCAGCTGCAGCGCAAATACGAACTGGACGGCCTGGTGTTCGCTTCCGAGGCGATGGCACGCACGCTGGACCTGGCCTGCCAGATCGCCCGCTCGGATGTGCCGGTACTGATCACCGGCCCGAACGGTACCGGCAAGGAGCGCATCGCGGCGATCGTGCACGCGAACTCCGCGGTGAAACGCGGCGCGTTCGTGGCGGTGAACTGCGGTGCGCTGCCAGGCGAGCTGATCGAGGCCGAACTGTTCGGTGCCGACGCCGGTGCCTACACGGGCGCGAACAAGGCGCGCGAAGGCCGTTTCGAGCTGGCCGACGGCGGCACGCTGTTCCTGGACGAGATCGGCAACCTGCCGCTGCCTGGTCAGATGAAACTGTTGCGCGTGCTGGAAACCGGCCAGTTCGAACGACTGGGCTCCGGCCGCACGCGCCAGGTCAAGGTCCGCGTGCTGAGCGCGACCAATGCCGACCTCAAGGCGATGATACGCGCCGGTACCTTCCGCGAGGATCTGTATTACCGGCTCAACGTGATCGAAGTGAACCTGCCGCCGCTGACCGAGCGCAGCGACGACATCCTGCCGCTGGCCGAATTCTTTTTGGACGGCCGCGCCGAACTCGGCGATGCCGCGCGCGAGGCACTGCTGGCTTATCCGTGGCCGGGCAACGTGCGCGAATTGAAGAACGCGATCGAACGCGCCGCGCTGCTGACCGGCAGCAACCCGATCACGCCCGAGCTGCTCAATCTGCCGCAGCATGCGGCGACCGCCGCGCGCAATCTCGATGAGCCCAGCCGCGAAGCGGTGGAGGCGGCGCTGCACAAGGCCGATGGCGTGGTCAGCCGCGCTGCGCAGCATCTGGGCCTGTCGCGGCAGGCGTTGTATCGCCGGATGGAGCGCTACGGTCTGGCGACGCCGGCTTGATCCGGATCGGGCTGCGATGCTTGCCGATATCCGGATGGCGTAGAAAGATGGCCGCATCCATGGGCACCGATGGACTGCAGGTGCCATTGAGGCGAGTTTCCCCCGTCGTGGAGTACGGCCGATGTGGCGTCGTTTGAGTTCCCTGCAGGGGCGGCTGACCGTCTTGCTGACCGTTGCCGCCCTGGCCGGTGCGCTGGTCTATGCCGGGATCACCCAGTGGCCGCTGCCGCAGCTGCTGCTGTGGCTGCGCAAGGATATGGCGCTGACCATTCGTGCGCCGATGCAGCTGGGTGTCTACGGTGGCCTGCTGGCCAGTCTGGTCGTGCTGCTGCCGCTGGCGTTCTGGCTGGCCGGCCGGGCGATGGCGCCGGTGAGCCGCCTGCTGCGCGCACTGGAAGGCGCGGTGGCGAGCTACCGCGACGGCGATTTCAGTTTCTCGATCGCGATCAACCGGCGTGACGAGCTGGGCGAACTGATCCGCATGCACAACGCGCTGGGACAGACTTTGCGCGAACAGCGTCAGCATCTGGTGCAACGCGAGCTGCTGCTCGACACGGTGGTGCAGAACACGCCGGTGGCGTTGGTGCTGACCGACTCGATCGGCCGCGTCGCGTACGCGAACATCGCCTCGCGGCATCTGTTCAACGAGGGGCGCAACCTGATCGGACTGGATTTTGCCGAGCTGCTGGCCGATGCGCCCGAAGTGTTGCGCAAGGCGGTGGAAAGTGGAGAGGATGCGCTGCTCAGCGTGGAGATGGACGGCAGCGAGGAAACCTTCCATCTGTCGCAGCGCGCGTTCCGTCTGCAGGGCCGGCCGCATCGGCTGCAGCTGTTCCGGCGCATGACGCGCGAGCTGTCGCGACAGGAAGTGGCGACCTGGAAGCGGGTGATCCGGGTGATCAGCCACGAGCTCAACAATTCGCTGGCGCCGATCTCTTCGCTGGCGCATTCCGGCGCCGAACTGGCCCGGCGCGGCCAGCTCGACCGTTTGCCGGGCGTGTTCGCCACCATCAGCGAGCGAGCGCTGCACTTGCATGGTTTCATCGCCGGTTACGCGAGTTTCGCCAAGCTGCCCACGCCGCAGCCGGTGGCGGTCGCATGGCCGCCGTTCCTCGAGGGGTTGGCGTTGCATTGCCGTTACCGGCTGGCGGCACCGCCGCCGGAGCGGCCGGGCGTATTCGATGCGGTGCAGATCGAACAGGTGCTGATCAATTTGATCAAGAACGCGCACGAGGCGGGCGGTGCCGATGATGAGGTCACTCTGTCGATCCTGGAGGTCGGCAACGAGCTGCGCATCGAGGTGGCCGATCGCGGCCCCGGCATGAGCGAGACCGTGCTGGCCCAGGCATTGCTGCCGTTCTATTCGACCAAGCGTTCCGGCACCGGCCTCGGTCTGGCGCTGGCGCGCGAGATCACCGAGGCGCACGGCGGTCGCGTGCTGCTGGCCAATCGCGAAGGCGGCGGTTTGCGAGTGAGCCTGCGCTTGCCGCAGGCGGGGATCTCGTAACGCAAGGTCGTACCCACCTTCCGATCATGTGAAGCTTCGTGGCCGCAGTGCCGCGACTATCGATCTTGCTCATCCCGCTCGCTGGAACAGCGCATAGAGGAATTGCTGGCTGCTGCCGAACGGCGTCGCATGAAGTTCCAGCGTGCTGTCGATCAGCGTGAAGCCATCGCCTAGCGCGCGCACCAATCCTTCGGCGTCATAGCGCATCGTATCCAGTCCACTGCACTTCATCGGGCCGTCCGGACCGAACGTGGCGAGCACGGCATGGCCACCCGGTTTGAGCGCATGGGCCAGCTGCCGCACGTAGTTTGCGCGCTGTGCGGCCTCGGTCAGAAAGTGGAAGACGGCGCGGTCGTGCCACACGTCGTAGCGGGCCTCCTGCAACGGCGCATCGAGAAGATCGACTGCGAGCCAGGTCACCGCATGCGCCGATTCGCCGAGGCGCTTCCGCGCAACACTCAATGCTTCCGCGGAAATATCGAGGACGCTGAGGTCGCGATAGCCGCGCGCGAGCAGATCATCGACCAGGGTCGACGCACCGCCGCCGACATCGAGCACCGCGGCGCCACGATCGGGAGCGACACGCTCGATCAAGGCCAGCGACCTGTCCAGGTGCGGTCGGTACCAGCTGACCGCATCGGTGGCCTTGGTCGTGTAGACGGTTTCCCAGTGTTGTTGACGATTCATGCCGTGCCGTCCTCAGTGCCCATGGCGGTGATGCATGTCCGGATAGTGCGGATGGCTGTGGATCAGGGGTTCGTGTACATGGGGATGCGTGTGCGGCTCCTCGCCGTCCCATGGAAAATCGTGCGTGTGCTGATGATGGGCGTCGTGGCGATGGCGGTGGTTGTGTACCAGCGCCTCGTGCGCGTGCTCGTGCTCGTGGCGCTCGCTCACGTGCAGCCACACCCCGATGGCCATCAAGGCGCCAGCCAACCAGAACGCTGGGTCGGCCTGTTCGGCAAACAACATCAGCGAGAGCGCGGCACCCAGAAAAGGCGCCGTGGAAAAGTAGGCGCCGGTTCGCGCCGTGCCCAGGTTGCGCAAGGCCAGCACGAACAGCACCAGGCTCAAGCCGTAACCGAAAAAGCCGAGCACGCCGGTGGCCAGCAAGGGCCCGACGTGGGGAAAACGGTAGCCGATGGCGAGCGCGATGGTGATGTTGATCGTCCCGGCCACGCCGCCCTTGATCGCTGCAATCTGCACCGGGTCGCCACCGGCCACCGGGCGGGTCAGATTGTTGTCGATAGCCCAGCACAGGCAGGCCCCCGCCACCGCCAGCGCTCCCCACGGCACGGTGTGTACGCTCTGCCGCTGCCACGACAGCAGCACGGCGCCGGCGACAATCGCCAGCATGCCCAGGAACACGCGCCGATCCACGTTCTCGCGAAACACCACCCAGGCCAGCACGGCGGTGAGTACGCTTTCCAGATTGAGCAACAGGGTCGCTGTCGAGGCTGCGGTGTACACCAGACCCAACATCAGCAGGATGGGGCCAAGCACACCGCCGAACAGCACGGCACCGGCCAGCCACGGTGCATCCCGCCGCGTCAATGCCGCCTCGGTGATCGCCTGTCCGCGCAGGCGACGCAGCAGCATCCACACCGACAAGCCGATGCCCGATCCGGCATACAGCAAACCCGCCAGCAGCAGCGGCGGCATGCTGCCCAGCAGCGTCTTGGCAAGCGGCGTGCTGATGCCAAACAGTGCAGCCGCTGCGAGCGCCTGGAGAATGCCGTGGGCGTGGTCGGGATTCGTGAGTTTCATAAGCGCATCTTACGCGGCCCATAGGTAACTCCGGCCGGCAATGCAATTGTCTAACACTTCGATGTTTGCTTACGATGATGGAATGATCCGCTCCACACCGCCTTTGCTGACCCGTCTGCGCCGCCATCGCGGCCTGTGGGTGCTGGCTGTTGCGGTGTTGCTGATCAAGCTGGTCGCGGGCTCGATCTGCCTGGGCGACAACCCCGCCGCAACGGCGCTGGCCGATGCGCAGGCGACCATCAGCGTGCTCGCCACCATGGACTCGGCGACCGCCGCTACGCCGGACGACAACGCATGTCTGCTGGGTGAAGCCGGCGGCTGCCATTGCGCGTGTGCCCATGCGCTGACCTTGGCGACCAGCGTGACGCTCTCCGTCGCGCTCATCGAGACGAGCACGGAATCTTTCCGCCTCTCCCCGGGCATGGTCCCGGCGGCGACCGGCTCGTTGCTGCGCCCCCCTATCGCCTGAAACCGCTCCGTTCCGCGATGAAACCGCCTGTGCGGTTCGTCGTCTCGTGATCGTTTTTCAGGAGATGGCTTCATGTCTGTTCCACGTTCGGTGCCGATCGGCGCCGTGTGTCTGTTGTATGCGGCGATGCCCACCGCCGTACCTCTTTCCGATCCATCGCCAACGGCAGTTGCGCTACCGGCATCGTCCCCGTTGCGGGACGCGACGCGCCGCATCCGGGAAGCCAGCCCAGACATGCGGGTCGTCCAGGCGGCTTCCGGCTCTATGCGCACCTCCGTGTCTACGGGGAGCGCTGATGTCGATCGATGCATCACGAAGCTGAGCCTTTTTCCGGGAGCTTTTTCATGAATTTTTCTATCCGGCGCGCGCTCGGCGCGTTTGCCCTGCTTTGTCTTGCCTCAGGTTCAGCCGTATATGCGGCTGATACCTTTCCGGTCACCGCCGCACAGATGAAAGCGCTCGGGATAACCGTGCAGCGCCTGGATCGTCCCGTCGACATCCGCGGGCCGATCTATCCGGCACGCGTGGTGCTGCCGTTGCAGCAGGAGCAGGTCATCAGCGCACCGATGGCCGGTCTGGTCGATCAGCTGCTGGTGGACGAACACCAGGCCATTACCCGCGGCCAGCCGCTGCTGCACCTCAACAGCCCCGAGTATGGGGAACAACAACTCAATGCACTGGAAGCAGCCAACAAGGGCCGGCTTGCACAGGCGACCCTGGCACGCGAGCGCTCATTGTTTGCCGAGGGCATCATTCCGCGGCGGCGGGTGTTCGAGGCCGAAGCGGCCGCAAGCGATGCGCAAGCAAGGGTACGCCAGGCGAACGGGGCGTTGCGGCTGGCTGGCGTGGACAGTGCCGCCATCGCCGAGCTCATCCGCAGCGGTGCGCTCAAGGATGCGCTGGTCCTGCACGGCAAGAGCGCGGGTGTGGTGGTCGGCATCGATGCCAAACCGGGCCAACGGGTGGCTGCTGGGGATCCACTCATGCGGGTGGCGGACATGAGTCGGCTCTGGCTGGACATCCAGATCCCGGCCGAGCGCGCGAACGCATGGGCCAGGAATGGGCAGATCGTCGTGGCCGGCCGCAAGGCAACGGCCAAACCGCTGAGCCTGGGTGCGGTAGTCGGCGAAGGCCAGATTCTCACCTTGCGGGCCGAGGTGACTGCCGGCGCCGATCAGTTGCGGCCCGGCGAATTCGTGCAGGCGCAGGTGCCGCTCGCCGACACACGGGGCGCATGGACGCTGCCGCTTGCGGCGGTGGTCCGCCAGGGTGAGCAGGCCCACGTATTCGTTCGCACCGCGCAGGGGTTTGTGGCGCAGCCGGTCGAGGTGGTTGCCAGCTCGGGGCCATCGGTCAGCGTGGCAGGGCCGCTGAAGGTCGGCGACCAGATCGCGATAAGCAGCGTGATTGCGTTGAAAGCGGCCTGGCTCGGCGAAAGCGGAGGCGAATGAGATGCTTAATCGCCTGATTCAGTTCGCGCTGGCGCAGCGCCTCTTCATCCTTTTGTCGGCCGTGTTGCTCGTTGGCGCAGGTTGGTATGCCTTCCGCCATTTGCCGATCGATGCCTTCCCCGACGTATCCAGCACGCAGGTCAAGATCATCATGAAGGCTCCCGGCATGACCCCGGAAGAGGTCGAGAGCCGGATCGCCCTGCCGATCGAAGTGGAGATGCTCGGCATTCCGCACCAGCGGATCCTGCGCTCGGTCTCCAAGTACGGCCTGGTCGACGTCACTATCGACTTCCTGGATGGCACGGACATCTACTGGGCACGCCAGCAAGTCGCCGAGCGTCTGGGCGGGATTGCCGGCGATCTGCCGCCCGGCATCAGCGGCGGCATGGCACCGGTCACCACGCCGCTCGGCGAAATGTTCATGTTCACCGTGGAGGGCGGCGGGCTTTCGCTGGACGAACGTCGAAGCCTGCTCGACTGGGTGATCCGGCCCGCGCTGCGCGCGGTTCCCGGTGTGGCCGACGTCAATGCGCTCGGCGGCGCGGTGCGCAGTTTCGAAGTCGTTCCCGATGCCACCCGGCTGGCGGCCGTGGGGTTGTCCACGGCGGACATCCAGCGTGCCATCGAGGCGAACAATCGCAACGATGGTGCCGGTCGGCTCGGCGAAGGCGACGAGGTGCTGCTGGTGCGCAGCGAGGGCAACGTGCAAACCATGGATGACTTGCGCGCCATCGTGTTGGGGCGCAAAGGCACTGCGCCGATTCGCCTGGGCGATGTGGCGCAAGTGCGCATGGGCGCGCTGACGCGCTACGGCGTGGTGACCAAGGACGGGCGCGGCGAAGCGGTCGAAGGGCTGGTGCTTGGCCTGGCCGGCGCGAACGCCCGTGACGTCGTGGAAGGTGTCACCACGAAACTCGATGAGCTCAAGCCCAGCCTTCCTCCCGGCGTCGCGTTGAAGGTCTTCTACAATCGCGCCCAGCTCGTCGACAACGCCGTGGGAACGGTGGCGAAAGCCCTGATCGAAGCCACCGTGCTGGTGCTGATCCTGCTGGGTGCGTTTCTGGGCAATCTTCGTGCGGCCGTCACGGTGGCGGTAGTGTTGCCGCTATCGGCGCTGGCCACCTTCATCCTGATGCGCGTCGAGGGAATGTCGGCCAACCTGATGAGCCTCGGTGGACTCGCCATTGCGATCGGCATGCTGGTGGACGCGGCGATCGTGGTCGTCGAGAACGTGGTGCAGCATCTGGGGCACGATCAGGTCCGCGGCAAACTGCCCCGACTGCACATCGTGTTTCGCGCACTGCGTGAGGTTGCCGTGCCGGTTGCCGCGGGCGTGCTGATCATCATCACGGTCTTTCTGCCGTTGCTTACCCTGGAAGGTCTGGAAGGCAAGCTGTTCGTGCCCGTCGCACTGACCATCGTGTTCGCGCTGGCCAGTTCGCTGGTGCTTTCGCTGACGGTCATTCCGGTCCTCGCATCATTCCTGCTGAAGAAGGTGTCTCACAAGGAGCCGTGGTTGCCGCGCCAGCTGCTGCGTCGATACCAGCCGGCACTGGCATGGGCACTGACCCACCAGCGCATCGTGATCATCGCGGCGATCGTCATGCTGGTGTTTGCCGGTGGCGTGTACGCCATGGTCGGCAAGACCTTCATGCCGACCATGGATGAGGGCGACATTATCGTCGGTATCGAGAAGCTGCCCTCGGTCAGCCTGGAGGAGACCGCCGCGCTGGATCTGAAGATCCAGCAGGCACTGATGGCACAGATTCCGGAGATCACCGGTGTTGTGGCCCGCGCCGGTTCCGATGAGATCGGACTGGATCCGATGGGTCTGAACCAGACGGATACGTTTCTGGTGCTGAAGCCGCGGGCGGACTGGGCCGTAAAGAACAAGGACGCGCTGATCGACAGAATCCGGGGCGTGCTCGATCAGCTGCCCGGCATCAAGTACAGCTTTACCCAGCCGATCGACATGCGTGTGCAGGAGATGATCATCGGGGTGCGCGGTGATCTGGCGATCAAGGTCTTTGGGCCGGATCTGGCGGTCCTCAACCAGCTCGCCGGTCAGATCGAGGCGTTGGTGAAAACCGTACCGGGCAACCAGGATGTCTATACCGTTCAGAACGACGGCGTGCAGTACTTGCGGGTGATCGTCGATCGCCTGGCCAGCGGACGCTTCGGCCTGTCGGTAGAAGACGTGCAGGATGCGCTGCGCGCACAGATCGAAGGCCAGCGCGTCGGTACGGTGACCGAAGGGAACAAGCGCGTACCGATCATCGTGCGCGGTCCGGACAGCGTGAAGGTATCCCCCGCCGAGTTCGCCGCGCTGCGCATCACCACCGCCGACGGTGCCAGCGTGCCGCTGGAAACCGTCGCGCATTTGCAGCGCGACAGCGGCCCGGTAAAGATCGATCGCGAGATGGGTAGTCGTTACAGCGTCGTCATCGCCAACGTCTCCGGTCGCGATCTGGTCGGTTTCGTGACCGAGGCGAAGGCGAAGATCGCCCAGGCCGTGAAGCTGCCGACAGGCTATCGGATCAGCTGGGGTGGACAGTTCGAGAATCAGCAACGGGCCGCGGCAAGGCTATCCCTGGTCGTTCCGCTGGCCTTGGGACTGATCTTCCTGATCCTGTTCTCCACCTTCGGCTCGGTGCGCCAGTCGCTGCTGGTCCTCAGCAATATTCCCTTCGCGCTCGTCGGTGGCATCGTTGCGCTGTGGATCACCGGCGAATACCTCTCGGTACCGGCCTCCGTGGGGTTCATCGCCTTGCTCGGCATCGCGGTACTCAACGGCGTGGTGCTGGTGAGCTATTTCAACAAGCTCCACGCCGAGGGCTTCGATCCGGTCACCTGTGTGGTGCAGGGTGCCCATCGCCGTTTGCGGCCGGTGATGATGACCGCCTCGATCACCGCCTTCGGCCTGGTCCCGCTGCTGTTTGCCAGCGGGCCGGGATCGGAGGTGCAGCGGCCTCTGGCGATCGTGGTCATCGGCGGCCTGGTCACGGCGACTGCGCTGACACTCTTCCTTTTGCCCATTCTCTATCTGCGCTTCGCGCACGCACGCGTGGAGGTGCGCCATGGATAAGTACTGTTTCTCGCTGGTCTGCGTGCCAGACGTGGAAGAAAAACTTCTGGACGCCCTGTTGACCGCTTTCAACGAGGAGGTCTTCACCAGTACGCCCACCTGCAGCCATGGCACCGCGATGGGGCGGCTGAGCCCTGCCGAGCAGGTCATGGGGCGCAGCCGTTCGGTTCTGGTGCAGATCCTGGTGAGCGATCCTGAAATGCAGACACTGCTGACTCTGCTGGCGGATGACTTCGCGGGTACGGGCATCCGCTACTGGGCTACACCGCTTGCCCTCGAAGGAGAAGTCGCATGAAGGCCATCCTGTTCGTATTGCTGATGGGTCTTTGCACGGTGGGCTACGCCATGGAGGAAGTTCCCGCGCCAGCGGACCTGCCGCCGGCCATCGCGGCGAAAACCTGGATCGCACAGGATCCGGCGGTGGTCGAGGCGCAGAGTGCGCGGACGGGGGCGGGGCATGCGGCGGGGATGCTTGCAGCTTCTCCCAATGAGTGGATCATGAAAGGCACCGCACAGCGCAGGAATTACGCCAGCGGTCCAGCCTCGCGGGAATGGACGGCGGGATTCGAGCGCACCGTGCGGCTGCCTGGCAAGAAGAGGCTGGACCGACAGCTGGGCGATACCGGTATCGCGCTGGCTGACGCGCAACTCGGTGAAGCCATTCAAGAGGCCGCGCGTGGGTTGGTCGATCTCTGGATGGGACGCCTGAGTGCACGTCAGGCGCGCGCCTTCATGACGGAGCAGGTGCAACTGGCAAGGAGCAACCTTCAGTCGGTGCAGAAGCGCCACAAGGCAGGCGATGCGGCGGCGCTCGACGTGAATGTGGCTGCGGCCGACCTCGCCGAGGTCGAGCAGGGCATGAGCGAGGCACTGGCCAATGAAACCAAGGCACAGGCACGACTCAACGTCAGGTTTCCCGGCGCCGCCGATGCCGAGCCGCCCATGCTCGGCCAGCCGGTCAAGCTGGACGAGTCCGAGGTGGTCTGGAAGGATCGGGTGCTGGCAGCCAGCGATCCGCTTCGGATGGCACAACTGCGCATGGAGCAGGCGGAACTCGCGGCCTCGCGCGCACGCGCGGACCGCTTGCCGGATCCCACGATCGGTCTGTATGCCGCGTCGGAAGCATTCAGCCGCGAGCGTATCGTTGGTGTCAATGTCTCGATGCCTTTGCCGGGCAGCTACCGAACTGAGCGGCTGGGGCAAGCGCTGACGGAAGTGGATGCCGCGCGTGCGGCGCGCGATCGTCGGCAGCGTGAGCTCGAATCGGAAATCGCGGACAGCTATACCGATGCGACGAGCAACTACGACCGCTGGAAACTAGCGGAAGAAGGGGCGTCGAGAACCCGCCGGAATGCCCAGTTGACACAGCGCGCCTATGCCCTTGGCGAGGCCGATCTGCAGACGCTTCTGCTGGCCCGGCGCCAATCGGTGGATGCCATGCAATCGGCCCTGGACGCACGTACCGCTGCACTCCGCTCCTACTACCGGCTGCTCGTCGACGCCCGTCTGATATGGGGCCTTGCGCGCGAATGAAGGCAGGGCGGCGTACGGCGCCGCCCCTGATTTCGGCGCCCTTCCTTCGATGGTTGGGCTCGCTCTCGGCGATCTTTCGCGATGTCAGTACATAACGCTGTGGCGGTTGCATAAGGTGGCCGCCGCAAAGGAGACTTCGATGGGCATTTCAGGGCCACGCAAGCACGGCACCCCCATCGCGGCGGGACAGGCGCCGGCTCGCCTATACTCGAGGCCTCTTCAGGGATAAAGGGGTAGGCAATGGGACAGATTCTCGCGCTGGTGATCGTGTTCGTCGTGGTGGTCGGTGTGGCCAAGCTGGTGCGCATCGTGCCGCAAGGTTTCGAATGGACAGTGGAAACATTCGGCAAATACACCCGCACGCTCAGTCCCGGCCTGCATTTCCTGATCCCGATCTACCAGGCGGTCGGGCGCAAGATCAACATGATGGAACAGGTGCTGGACGTGCCATCGCAGGACGTGATCACCAAGGACAACGCGGTGGTGCGGGTCGACGGCGTGGTGTTCTACCAGGTGCTGGACGCGTCCAAGGCCGCTTATGAGGTGTCGAATCTGGAGCAGGCGTCGCTGGCGCTGGTGATGACCAATATCCGTACCGTGCTCGGCTCGATGGACCTGGACGAATCGCTGAGCCAGCGCGACGCGATCAACGCGAAACTGCTCAAGGTCGTCGACGAGGCGACCCATCCGTGGGGCGTCAAGGTCAACCGCATCGAGATCAAGGACATCGCGCCGCCGCGCGACCTGATCGACGCGATGGCGCGGCAGATGAAGGCCGAGCGCGAGAAGCGCGCGAACATCCTCGATGCCGAGGGTTTCCGCCAGGCGGCGATCCTCAAGGCCGAAGGCGAGAAGCAGTCGGTGATCCTTGCCGCCGAGGGCGAGAAGGAGGCCGCGTTCCGCGCCGCCGAGGCGCGCGAGCGATCCGCCGAGGCCGAGGCGAAGGCGACCACGATGGTGTCCGACGCGATCTCCGGCGGCAACGTCAACGCGTTGAACTACTTCGTCGCCAACAACTACGTCGAGGCATTGAAGGAAATGGCGAAGTCGCCGAACCAGAAAATGCTGCTGTTGCCGATCGAGGCCACCGGCATCCTCGGTTCGTTGGCCGGCATCGCCGAATTGGCGAAGGAATCGATGGGCCAGCAGCAGAAGGCGGTGGCGGTCCAGCCGCCGCTGCGCTGAGGTGGATGCCATGTGGGAGCTTTCCGCGCATTACCTGTGGTGGATTCTCGCGTTGCTGCTGATTGCCGGCGAAGTGTTGCTGCCGGGTTATTTCATGCTGTGGATCGGTCTGGCCGCGGCCGCGATGGGTATGGTGCTGTGGGCTGTGCCGACGCTGGGCCTGCTCGCGCAGGCCGTGCTGTTCGCGTTGCTCGCGTTCGCCTTCTGCGTCGGTTATGCGCGCTGGCTGCGTCCGCGGTTGGAGCGCCGCGCACCTGGCGACGAGCGCCTGAACCGTCGTGGCGAGCAGATGATCGGTCAGCGCTACGTACTGGTCGAGCCTATCGTCAACGGCCGCGGCAAGGCTCGCGTGGGCGATGGCCAGTGGCTGGTCAGCGGGCCGGATCTGCCGCTGGGCAGCACGGTGGAAGTGGTGGCTGTCGAAGGCACCACCTTGCAGGTGCGTGCGGCTACATGAGCGCAGGTGACGCCATCCGCCGGCAGCAGTTCGCCACCACAGCGCCGACGACGCGGATCGCGTTTGTGCTGGAGCTGGCGCGACGGCTGCATCAGTACGGCACTTCGGCGCCGCGGTTGGAGATGGCGGTGGCCGGCGCGGCGCAGCGGCTGGGACTGGCCGCCGATGTGTGGTCCAGTCCCACCGCGATCATCATCTCCTTTGCCGATCTGGCGCAGGGCGAGGACGGTGTGGCGCAGACCACCCAGGTGATGCGGCTGGCCCCGGGCGAGGTGAATCTGGAGCGCCTGTGCGAGGCCGACGATATCGCCGACCGCGCGATTGCCGGCGAACTGGATCTGCGCGAGGGCTTCCGCCTGCTGCGTGCGCTGGGCCGGCCGGATACCCGCCGCGAGAAAATCGGCCTGATCGCCAGCTATGGCCTGTCCGCCGCCAGCATCGCGGCGTTGTTCCTGCACAGCTCGTGGGTGGATCTGCTGGTGGCCGGCGTGATCGGCGTGATCATCGGCGGCATCAGCATGCTGGCGGCCAACCGGCCGCGACTGGCGGTGGCCAGCGATGCGATCTGCGCGCTGGTGGCCACCGCGGTGACCATCGTGGTCAGCGCGTTCGTGGTGCCGCTGGCGATCAAGTCGGTGGTGCTGGCCAGCCTGATCATCCTGATCCCGGGCATGTCGCTGACCACCGCGGTACGCGAAATCTCCAGCCAGCATCTGGTCTCCGGCATGGCGCGCATGGGCGGTGCGATGTCGACCCTGCTCAAGCTCACCTTCGGCACCCTCGCGGCGACCCAGCTGTGTGGGGCGGTCGGCATCACTGCCCGCGATTTTGCCTTGCCGGCGCTGCCGACGTGGACCGATTACCCGGCGCTGCTGGTGGCGGCGATCGCGTTCGCCATCTTGTTCCGTGCGGCCAGGCGCGACTGGCCGGTGGTGATCGTGGCGGTGATCGTGGGTTATCTGGCCACTCGCTGGGGGGGCGCGATTTCCGGCTCCTTGCCGGGCGCGCCGTTTGGCGTGTTCCTTGGCGGATTTCTGCTCGGTGCCATGTCGAACATCTATGCGCGATTCGCACGTCGGCCGGGTGCGGTGGTTCGCGAGCCCGGCATTCTGTTGCTGGTGCCGGGCAGCGTCGGTTTCCGCAGCATGTCGTTTCTGCTCGAACGGGACACTTCGCTGGGCCTGGATACCGGTCTGTTGCTGCTGACCTTGCTGGTGTCGCTGGTGGCCGGACTGATGTTCGGCGATCTGCTGGTTTCGCCGCGCCGATCGCTGTAAGGCGAATATAAAAAACGCCGGCTTTCAGGCCGGCGTTTTCATGTGAATCGTTGATGTGGATCACATGGGATTTACCGATGCAGTGATCCCGATTCGATGATCCGATTTGAAGCGGGACGATCAGATCACCAGATCCTTTTCCTTCTTGCCGGCCTTCAGCGCGTCGTTATACCAGTGCGGACGCTTGCCGCGGCCGGACCAGGTCTGCGCCGGATTGGCGGGATTGCGGTATTTCGGGGCGACCGTGCCGGTGGTGCGCTTGGCCTTGCCGCGGGTGCTGCCGAAAATATCCTCGAAGGTATATCCCTCGGCCTTGATCAGCGCGTGTACTTTCTCGCGCAGCTTGACGACTTTTTCCTTGCGCAGTTCGTTCTGGCGAACCTGCGCCTTGCTGATCAGATCATTCAGCTGGGTGTGATTGAGATTCTTGATATCGACGGCCATGATGAACTCCGGGGGGTGAGTATCGGCAATTAAAACGTCCTGGCCGGTGTCTGATTATTATCGGGGACGGAGCCAGACGCGCGGAAAGTTGCAGCAGTCCGGATTCTCGCTGATTGACGGAATAGTTGTAAAGCGCAATTCATCCAGAGAAGTACGCGTTCACATTAAACCCGATTAATGGCGCCGCGGTTGATTTGAATAATCGATATTCCGGATTTCGTTGCGTCGAATGCGCAAACGGCCGTGCACGGCGGCCGTTTTTTTGGTTAATTCCGGGTTATCTCCCCAGGTTCAGCCGCGACATTCAGGAAAGCAAGGCGAACAGCTCGTCCTGGCTGAGTGCGCGACTCTCGCCCTCGCCGCGGGCGCGATATTCCAGCGTGCCGGCGGCCAGGCCCCGTTCGCTGACCACCACGCGATGCGGAATGCCGATCAGCTCCATGTCGGCAAACATGCCGCCCGGACGCAGGCCGCGATCATCCAGCACCGTCTCGACGCCATGCTGGCACAGCGACTGGTACAGCACCTCGGCGGCCGCAGCCACTTCAGGTAGGTTCTTTGGATTGATCACGCATACCGCCAACCGCCACGGTGCCATCGCCTCGGGCCACAGGATGCCGGCGTCGTCGTGGCGCTGTTCGATGGCGGCGGCGACGATGCGGCTGACGCCGATGCCGTAGCAGCCCATGGTCATCACCTGGGGTTTGCCGGTCTCGTCGATCACGCTGGCCTTGAGTACCTCGGCATATTTCTGGCCAAGCTGGAACACATGGCCGACCTCGATGCCGCGGGCGATATGCAGCACACCCTTGCCGTCGGGCGAGAAGTCGCCCTCGACCACGTTGCGCAGGTCGGCGATGCGCGTGATGCGCGCATCGCGCTCCCAATTGGCGCCGGTGTAATGGCTCGCATCGGCCATGCCGCCGCAGACGAAATCGGCGAGCACGGCGGCATCGCGGTCGACGATGACGGGAATCGAATCGGGCAGGCCGACGGGGCCGATGAAGCCGGGGCGGGCGCCGGTGGCGGCGAAGATTTCCTCTTCGCTGGCGAGTACCGATTGATCGGGCAGTTCAGCCAGCTTGCCGGCCTTGACCTCGTTGATCTCGTGATCGCCGCGCAGGCATAGCGCGACCAGACCTTCGCGGCCGCGCACCAGCAAGGTCTTGATGCATTGCTGCGGCGATACCTTGAGGAAGCTGCTGACCTCGGCGATGGTTTTCTGGATCGGTGTATCGACCCGCTGCAACGGCGCCGACGAAGCCGGACGCGCGTGGGTCGGCGCCAATGCCTCGGCCTTCTCCAGATTCGCGGCGTAATCGGAGCCGTCGGAAAACGCGATCGCATCTTCGCCGGAATCGGCCAGGACCTGGAATTCATGGCTGGCATTGCCGCCGATCGCTCCGGTATCGGCCTGCACCGCGCGGAAGGTCAACCCGAGCCGGGTGAAAATGCGCACATAAGCCTGATACATCACGGCATAGGTTTCAGCCAGCGACTCCTGGGTCAGGTGGAACGAATACGCGTCCTTCATCAGAAATTCGCGCGCGCGCATCACGCCGAAACGCGGACGGATTTCATCGCGGAACTTGGTCTGGATCTGATAGAAGTTGACCGGCAGCTGCTTGTAGCTTTTCAGCTCGTTGCGGGCGAAATCGGTAATCACTTCCTCATGGGTCGGGCCGTAGCAGTATTCCTGCTGCTTGCGATCCTTGATTTTCAGCAGCTGGCCGCCGAATTTTTCCCAGCGGCCGGTTTCTTCCCATAACTCTTTCGGCTGAATCGACGGCATCAGCATTTCGATCGCGCCGGCGCGGTTCATTTCCTCGCGTACGACGTGTTCCACCTTGCGCAGCACACGCAGGCCCAGAGGACTCCACGTGTACAGACCCGACGCGAGCCGGCGGATCATGCCCGCTCGCAGCATCAGCTGATGGCTGGCGATTTCGGCGTCGGCGGGGACTTCCTTGACGGTGGCCAGATGGAATTGGCTGAGGCGCATGCGAGGCATTCCGGCATAAATGAAGACGCCCATTGTAGCGGGCTGCTGCCGTCGTCGCTGATAGCTGGGGCGACGGCAGAACCGCCGTCGCCGTGAATCGGGCTATTACTTGGATTGGCAATACAAGTCGTATTGGCTCTGGGCGGCGCTGGTCTGCTGTTTGCGCTGGTCGGCGTCGAGCGCCACGGTCTTGCCATTCTGCTGCATGACCACCTGGCCGCTGCCTTGCAACGCGGTGATATTGGCTTTCAGCGAGTTGCACAGCTTGTTGCGGTTTTCCGGGTTGTCCGCCACCGGCTGGGCCGGCGCGGCGGCGGGCTGGCTGCTGCCGGCCGCGCTTGCGGCGGCAGCCGGTGTGGCCAGCGGCTCCACCGTACCGGTGGTGGTTACCTTGGAGAATTTCGTGCCCTGCGCCGGCGGCGTTTCCGAGTAATGCACGGTTCCGCTGGCGTCTGTCCACTTGTAGACCTGGGCGGTGGCCAGGGGGGCCAGCAACAGCAGCGCCACGGCGATCAGCGAACGGTGCATGGTGTTCTCCATTTCATGGGAAATCGCTAGCTTTCAAGGGAAATCGCTAGCTGTCTTGTTATCACTGTGTCGGCCCGGACTCAAGCAGCCGATGGTTTACACTGCGCGCATCCTGTCACGGATTGATTCATGAGCGAGATCTTACCCGTACGCCCGCCCCGCCACCGGGGTATTTACCTGCTGCCGAACCTGTTCACCACCGGGGCGATGTTCGCGGGTTTTTACGCGATTATCGCCAGCATCGGCGGTCGTTACACCGAGGCGGCCGTGGCGGTATTCATTGCCGCCGTGCTGGACGGCATGGACGGGCGTGTCGCGCGGATGACCGGCACCCAGACCGAATTCGGCGTGCAATACGACTCGCTGTCCGATCTGGTCAGCTTCGGGCTGGCGCCGGCGCTGGTGATGTATACGTGGTCGCTGTCGGCGTTGCGCGATTTCGGCCCGTTGTGGGGCAAGCTGGGCTGGGCCGCAGCGTTCATCTATGCCGCCTGCGCCGCGTTGCGGCTGGCGCGCTTCAATACCCAGGTCGGCGTGGCCGACAAGCGCTATTTCCAGGGGCTGGCCAGTCCGGCGGCGGCGGCGGTGTGCATGTCGTTCGTGTGGAGCGTGGACAAGTTCGGCCTGTCCGGCAGCGAGTTCTGCTTCATCACACCGGTGATCGCAGTGGTCGTTGGCTTGCTGATGGTCAGCCGGTTCCGTTATTTCAGCTTCAAGTCGCTGCCGTTGGGCGAGCGCCAGCGCGTGCCGTTTGGCTGGATGGTCGGCGCCGTGCTGTTGATCGCGCTGCTGATCCTGGATACGCCGCGGGTGCTGTTTGCCGGTTTCACGATTTATCTGCTGTCCGGGCCGGTATGGACGGTCTGGGGCCTGGCCACACATCGGCGCCGGACGAGGCGCAATCCGGCATGAATGCGAGCCCGCGCCAGCACGCAACCGTCAGCCATCGCGATCGTGTATTGCGCGCGCTGGGCGTGACGCCGTGGGTGCGGAGAACGGCACCGGAGCTGCCGGCAGGCGCCATCGAGTCGAATCCGCCGATGGCCGATACGGACGCCGGAGTCGCCTGCGTGGTGGTGTTGCCGGAGGGTTGCAGCACGCGCGAACTCGACCTGCTGGGCCGCGCGCTCAATGCCTGCGGCGCAGCGCTGGCCCGTGCCGCGCGCGTCACGGTACGTGGCGGCCAGCTCGCAGCAGACCTGCCCGAGGCGCGCGCCTATCTGGTGTTCGGCGAGGCACAAGCGCATGCGCTGGGACGCACATTGCCGGCAGCGGCGATGCATCAGGCGCAGATCGTGCTGGCCGATGAGCCGGCCCTGGTGCTGATCAGCGCCGGTGCCAAACGGCGGCTGTGGAGCGCGCTGCGCAATCTGCGCCGCGCGCTGGCCACAGCGGGCGGTTAGCCGTGATGGTCGCGGTCATCAAACCGGTGATCCAGGTACGCGCCATGCGCGCCGAGGACCTGGCCACGGTCAGTGCGATGGAAAATATCTCCTACGACTTCCCGTGGTCGGCCGGCATCTTTGCCGATTGCGTGAAAGCCGGGCATCCGTGCTGGGTGCTGTGCGTGGATGCGGACATCGCCGGCTACGGCATCCTGTCGATGGGCGCGGGCGAGGCACACGTGCTGAACATCTGCATCGGGCCGGACTTTCGCGGCCGCGGGCTGGGCCGGCATCTGCTCGGTCGGTTGCTGGACATCGCGCGCTGGAATGGTGCGGAACGAGTGTTCCTGGAAGTGCGGCCATCGAATCCGCTGGCGAAAGCGTTGTACGAGTCGGTGGGATTCAACGAGATAGGTCGGCGGCCGCGCTATTACCCGGCGCACGATGGGCGCGAGGATGCGATCGTGATGGCGCTGGATTTGTTGCCGTCGTAGTGCGCTGCGCTACGACGATATGGACACATGCTCCTCGCGTTTGCCTCCTCTCCCCTCCGGGGAGAGGATTGAGGTGAGGGGGCGGGTGCTCGCGGTGCAGCTTCTAGATTTTACGGGATCAGCGCGCCTAGCTTCATGTAGGAGCCCGCTTGCGGGCGATTGCTCTTGCTTCAAATCTCTCCAACCATCGGAGCAAAAGCATCGCCCGCGAGCGGGCTCCTACACACATGCAAGGTGGCGGGATCCGCTCGCTTGTTCAGCCCAGCTTCCGCGCCTGCTCGCGCAAGGCCGTCAGCGTGGTGTTCCAGTCGGTGATGCGCTGGCGTTCCTGGACGACGACTTCGGCGGGAGCATTGGCCACGAAGTTGGCGTTGCCGAGTTTGCCTTCGCACTTTTTGATCTCGACTTCGATGCGGGTGATTTCCTTGGCCAGGCGGGTTTTCTCGGCGCCGAGATCGATCAGGCCAGCGAGCGGGATCATCACGCGCAGCGTGCCGACCACGGCCGCCGCGGCGGCCGGTTCGTCGGCTCCGGCTTCGACCCATTGCGGCGAGTCGGTGCGGGCGAGGAAGGCGATCTGGGCGGCGAACTTCGCCACGCGAGCACGATCGCCGGCGTCGCCGTCGGCGAGCAGCAGCGGGATGGTCTTGGCGGGCGAGACATTCATTTCCGAGCGGATCCTGCGGATGCCGCTGAGCACGTTCTTGAACCACTCGATCTCAGCCGTTGCCGCGTCATCCGCACCGATCTCTTCGGCGCGCGGCCATGGCCGCTGCATCAGGCTGCCTTCGGTGAGGTCGAGCTTCGGCGCCACTGACTGCCAGATTTCTTCCGTGATGAACGGGATCACCGGATGCAGCGCGCGCAGCACGCTTTCCAGCACCACCAATAAAGTGTGGCGCGTCGAGGCGGCGGCGATGGCGTCCTCACCGTTCAAGGCCGGCTTGGCCAGCTCGAGGAACCAGTCGCAGTACTCGTTCCAGACGAACTCGTAGAGCGATTGCGCCAGCAGATCGAAGCGGTAGGTAGTGAAATGCTGCTCGACCTCGCTCAGCGTCTGCTTGAGACGCGTGAGGATCCAGCGTTCCGCCTCGGTCACCGGAGCGCCTGCGGGCGCCGCGATCTCGCCTTCCGGCAGGTTCATCAGCACAAACCGCGCCGCATTCCACAGCTTGTTGCAGAACGCCTTGTAGCCTTCGGCGCGCTTGATGTCGAAGTTGATCGTGCGGCTGTAGCTGGCCAGCGCGGCGAAGGTGAAGCGCAGCGCATCGGTGCCGATCGCGGGGATGCCGGCCGGGTAATCCTTGCGGACACGCTTCTCGACTTTCTCGCGCACCTGCGGAATCAGCAATGACTTGGTGGACTTCGCCACCAGCGGCTCCAGCTCGACGCCGTCGATCAGGTCCAGCGGATCCAGCGTGTTGCCCTTGGACTTGGACATCTTCTGGCCTTCCGCATCGCGCACGATGGCGTTGATGTAGACCTCGCGGAACGGCACCTGGCCAACGAAGTACTTGGTCGCCATCACCATGCGGGCGACCCAGAAGAAGATGATGTCGAAGCCGGTGACCAGCACGGCGCTGGGCAGGAAGATCTTGTCCTGTTCCCAGTTCGCCACGACTTCGCCGCGCTCGTTCTTCACCGGACCATTCGCCGGCCAACCCAGCGTGGAGAATGGCCACAGCGCCGAGCTGAACCAGGTGTCGAGCACGTCCTCGTCCTGGCGCAGCGCGCCGACCGGCGCGGTGGTGGCGTTGGCGCGCGCGTCCGCCTCGTCCTCGCCCACGAAGATGTTGCCGGCCTCGTCGTACCAGGCCGGAATACGATGGCCCCACCACAGCTGGCGGCTGATGCACCAGTCCTGGATGTTGTCCAGCCACTGCGTGTACGTGGTCGACCAGTTTTCCGGCACGAACTTGATTTCGCCCGAACGCACGGCATCCAGCGCCGGCTGGGTGATCGCCTGGCGGCCGCCGGGACGTCCATCGGACAGCGTGTCGGTGGTGAGGTCGACGAACCACTGGTCGGTCAGCATCGGCTCGATCACCGCGTCCGAACGGTCGCTCACCGGCACCTGCAGCTTGTGCGGTTTGGTTTCGACCAGCAGGCCGGCGGCTTCCAGATCGGCCAGCACGCGCTTGCGTGCGTCGTAGCGGTCGAGGCCGCGATATTTTTCCGGCGCGTTGTCGTTGACCTTCGCGGCCAGCGTGAAAATGGTGATCGGTGCCAGCTTGTGACGCTGGCCGATCGCATAGTCGTTGAAGTCGTGCGCCGGCGTGATCTTGACGCAGCCGGTGCCGAAATCCTTGTCGACGTAGTCGTCGGCGATGACGGGAATCTCGCGATCCGTCAGCGGCAGCTTCAGCGTCCGGCCGACCAGATGCGCGTAGCGCTCGTCCTCCGGATGCACCGCCACGGCGACGTCGCCGAGCATGGTCTCCGGACGCGTGGTGGCGACCACCACGCTTTCGTCGCTGCCCGCGCCACTCTTATCATTGACGGGATAGCGGATCGACCACATATGCCCGTCGCGCTCGACGTTGTTCACTTCCAGATCGGATACCGCGGTGCCCAGCACCGGGTCCCAGTTCACCAGCCGGTTGCCGCGGTAGATCAATCCCGCGCGATACCAGTCGATGAATACCTTGCGCACCGCGGCCGACAGGCCTTCGTCCATGGTGAAGCGCTCACGCGACCAGTCCGCGGCGGCACCAATGCGGCGCATCTGGTTGGTGATGGTGGAGCCGGACTCCTCTTTCCATTTCCATACACGCTCGACGAACGCATCGCGGCCCAGGTCGTGCCGCGTCTTGTCCTCGATGGCGAGCTGGTTCTCTACGATCTTCTGCGTGGCGATGCCTGCGTGGTCGGTGCCGACCTGCCACAGCGTGTTCATGCCGCGCATGCGCTGGTAGCGCACCAGCATATCCATCACGGTCTGCTGGAAGGCATGCCCCATGTGCAGCGTGCCGGTGACGTTCGGCGGCGGCAGCAGGATGCAATACGGCTCGCCCTTGCCCGATGGCTGGAACGCGCCGCTGGCTTCCCAGCGCTCGTACCACTTCGACTCGATCTGGGCGGGTTCGAAACTCTTTTCCATCGGGATTGCGCTCGGTGGCGCGCGCAGGGCGCACGCTTTGTCGTGGGTTAAAGCCGGTCATTGTACGGGGAGGGGGCTGGGCTGCCAAAAATGGCCGGCCGCAGCCTGGGTCGGTTCTTGCCCCCTCTCCCTCTGGGAGAGGGTTGGGGTGAGGGTTCGGGGCTTGCGGGATGCTGGCGCTGGTCATCGCCTCAGCCCAATCTCAACCCGAGGTAGGAGCGATTTCAGGCGCGATGGCTTTGCGCTTGAGGGTGGGTTTGAAGCGAAGAGCTTTCGTGCGCCTACGGCGCCCGAGTTACTTTCTCTTTGTGTGGCCAAAGAGAAAGCTAACCAAAGAGAAAGGCCACCCCGCTTGGCGCTTGCCGGGCTCCTGCCCGGCAAGTCCGTGAGCCGGGGCCGGGCTTTTCGACAGGGCTCCTGCCCTGACGAAAAGGAGTCGACCTCCTTGTCGACTCCCGCTGCGCGGCCTGTCGACCCCGTCTCACCGCCGCACAGGGGCCCCGAGTAGAGCGACGCGCCTCCTGCGCGTACTGTTCAGAAGAGCTAGAGCAACAGCCAGAGCGACGCTTCGCTTCGGCTTTTCACCGAGTGCGGGCCACGATGGCCCGCTGCTCTACCCGGGGCCCCTCTGAAGCGGCGGGTGGGTGGAGGAACAGCCCGCAGGGTGGCCGGCATGGATGCCGGCCAGTTTGGCGTCAGGGCAGGATGCCCTGTCGACAAACCCCGTAACCCACCCGCGGACCTTGCGGGCACGGATGCCCGCAAGGCGCGTAAGCGGGGTGTCGTTTTCTCTTGGTTACTTCTCTTTTGGACAAGCAAAAGAGAAGTAACTCGCCCTCCGCAGGAGGGTGAACGCTCTGCACTTAATCAACAAAACGAGCCAGGGCATCGCGACTGAAGCCGCTCCCATGTCCCACCCGAGAGAAAACTCTGGCGCAGCGCCAGCCGGTGCCTAGATATCGAGAGGCATCAGCACCGCGATCAGCCCGCCGAGGCGGTCGCTGCGCTTTGGTGCTTCAAAACGATCACCACCACCGTGGCGGTGATCATGTAATTGCTGATGAACCAGGCCGTGGTGCCTCCCGCGAGTGGCGGGCGCGAGTCAGCGGGCTGGCGCGGGAAGGCCTTGCAGGAAGGCGGTGAAGCTCGCCAGGTTGGCTTGCCAGCCGCCGGGATTGCGCGCAGCGACCAGGGTCGACGCGCCGTGTACGCCGATCTTGGGCTGGTAGTGCACGATGTTGGCGCCGTGAGCGTCGCGCAGCACCTCGGCGACGTCGCTGGCCTCGTTCGGATCGGTGGTGATGTAGAACGGCAGGGTCACCTTGGCGGCTGCCTGCTTGATCTGGTTCTTGTCGTCGAAGTATTCGCCCGGCGAGAAGCTGGCGATGGCGCTCAGGCCTTGCGGGTGTTTCGCGGCCAGCACGATCACCAGCGACGAGCTGTAGGAACTGCCCACCGCGACGATGCGCGCGTAGTGCTGCGCGCGGGCCCAGGCGAGGGCGGCTTCGAGATCGGGCAGCGCGGCCACGTAATCCGCCGACGAGCCGAGCTTCGCCACAGTTTCGTTGTGGCCGCCGAACAGGTCGCCACCGGAGCGCTGGTCGATCGCGAGGGTGTCGAAGCCCAGCTTCTGCAGCGCCGGCACTACGCTGTCGTACTCGTGCCGATTCGCATGGGCCTGGTGGAACAGCAGGGCGATGCTGCGGCCGTGCGGCTGCGCCTGGCTGAGCGTGCCGTAGACAGCCACGCCGTCGCTGGTGTGCAAGGTCAGTGGTTCGCCGGCCAGCGCGAGAGCAGGCAGGCACAGCAGGATCAGACAGGTCCAGCGGATCAGGCGGGCAGGGGACATGACGTGCATGGCGGGGCTCCTCGGGGATACCCGGCGCAGGCTACGTGAGGCGTCCGGCAAAGGCCAGCGACGGCGGTGCAGCGGCTCAGCGCGAGCGCAACTCGCGGCCGTAGCCGTGCACCTCGTCGACCAGCACTTTGACATGCGCGGGATCGACTTCCGGCGTGATGCCGTGGCCGAGGTTGAACACGTGGCCGGGGTGATTGCCGTAGCTGTCCAGCACGGCGCGGACTTCGCGGCGGATCACGTCGGGATGGGCGCGCATCACCGCGGGATCGAGGTTGCCTTGCAGGGCGACCTTGCCGGCGACCACGCGACGGGCATCGGCAAGATCCATGGTCCAGTCGACGCCGAGCGCGCTGCAGCCGGTGTCGGCCATGTCGGCGAGGTGCTGGCCGGCGCCTTTGGAAAACAGGGTCACCGGGAGATCGCGGGCGTATGGGTCGGCCTTCAGTGCGGCGACGATCTGCGCCATGTAGCGCAGCGAGAACTCGCGGAACGGGGCGGGTCCGAGCAGGCCGCCCCAGGTGTCGAAGATCATCAGCGCCTGCGCGCCGGCGGCGGCCTGGGCGATCAGGTAGGCGGCGACGGCGCGCGCCAGAGTATCGAGCAACTTGTGAGCGAGCTTCGGTTCGTTCCAGCACATCGCCTTGAGCGTGGCGAAATCCTTCGAGCCCTGGCCTTCGACCATGTAGCAGGCCAGCGTCCACGGGCTGCCGGAGAACCCGATCAGCGGCACGCGGCCATGCAGTTCCTGGCGAATCAGCCGCACGGCGTCCATCACGTAGCGCAGCTCGCCGTCCATGTCGGGTACGGCGAGCCTGGCGATGTCGGCAGCCGTGCGCACCGGATGCGCGAACTGCGGGCCCTCGCCCTGGGCGAACGAGAGGCCCAGACCCATCGCGTCGGGAATGGTGAGGATGTCGGAAAACAGGATCGCCGCATCGAGTTCGAAGCGTTCCAGCGGCTGCAAGGTCACCTCGCAGGCGTACTCGGGGTTCTGCGCCAGGCCCATGAAGCTGCCGGCGCGCTCGCGGGTGGCTCGATATTCGGGCAGGTAGCGGCCGGCCTGGCGCATCACCCACACGGGCGTGGTGTCGGTGGGCTCCCGGCGCAGCGCGCGCAGGAAGCGGTCGTTCTTCAATTCGGTCATTTCAACGTCCGTAAGGGCCTTCGAGGCCCTGGGCAAACATCAGGCGAAACCCGCGCTTGAGCTGGGCATCGCGCGCTTTCTCGAACGCACTGACCGCCTCGTCGCGCTCCAGGAACTGCTCGCGCTTCATCGTGGCGCGACCGCCCTGGGTGCCGGATTCGCGGTACAGCGTCCAGCCGCCCAGCAGATCCTGCTCCAGCGTGATCTGGACGTAGCGTGGTGCCTCGGCGCTGCCTGGCACGGTTTGCAGATAGAGGCGCATGGATTCCGGGTGGACTGTGCGGCACGCCGCAAACCCAGTCATTCTAGAAGGCTGGCGGCCCGGTAGCGAGGGCGCTGACGTCGCAGGTGTGACGCGACCGCTTCAAGGCGGGCTCGTGGCCGCCTGCAGTGTCGCCAATACATCGGCTTCGGCAACCCCGCCGACAATCTCGGCGCGACCGATGCCGCGCCACAGGATCAGCCGCAGCACGCCGGCGGTGTTTTTCTTGTCCAGCCGCATCAGCGCCAGCAGTTGCTGCGCCTCCATGCCAGGTGGAATCGTCGTGGGCAGGTCGAGCTTCTCCAGCAATTTCCGCAGTCGCGCGGTATCGGCACTGCCGCTCATGCCGAGGCGTTCGGACAACTGCGCAGCCAGCAACATGCCGATCGCGACGCCTTCGCCGTGCAGCAAGGTCGTGTAGTGGCCGGCGGTTTCCAGTGCGTGGCCGAAGGTATGGCCGAGGTTGAGCAGGGCACGCTCGCCTTGTTCAGTCTCGTCGCGGGCGACCACGCCGGCCTTGTAACGCACCTTGCGCGCGATCGCCTCCAGCACAGCGGCGGAGTCGCGTGCGGCGAGCGCATCGGCGTGCTGCTCCAGCCACGCGAAAAACGGTTCGTCGCCGATCGCCGCACCTTTGATCACTTCGGCGAGGCCGGCGCGGTATTCGCGCTCGGGCAGGGTAGCCAGCGTGTCGATATCGGCGATCACCGCGCGCGGCTGATGAAACGCACCGGCCAGATTCTTGCCCACCGGCAGGTTGACGCCGGTCTTGCCGCCGACCGAGGAGTCGACCATGGCCAGCAAGGTGGTCGGCATCTGGATGAAGTCGATGCCGCGCATCCAGCACGCCGCGCTGAAACCGGCCAGGTCGCCGACCACGCCGCCGCCGAGTGCAATCACGCAGGCGTCGCGGGTGGCACCCAGCTGGCCCAGCGCTTCCAGCGCGCGGCCGACATTGGCGAAGCTCTTGTGTGCTTCCCCGTCATCGAGCAGGAACGACGACCACTTCAGGCCGTGCAGTCCCTGTTCGATGCGCGGCAGGTATAGCGGCGCCACCGTGGTATTGCTGATCACCAGCGCGTGCCGGCCGCGCAGCATGGCGCGCCAACGGGCATGCTCGGTGAGCACGCCGCTGCCGATCCACACAGGATAGCTACGCTGGCCCAGCGCGACGGTGATGGTCTGGGGTGCGGGGTTGTTCATGCTTTCTGCCGGGGCCATGCAGTGGATGGGCGTTGCCAGTGATGATCGATCAGTGCGATGCAGCGTTCGCTGGCGGCGGCGACGCTGCCGTGTTGGCCGGGCACGGCGAGGTCGGCGAGCCCGCGATAGATCGGCTCGCGGGTCTGCGCCATCGCCAGCAGCCGCTCGTGTCGGTTCGGCACGGCCAGCAGCGGGCGGTGGTGGTCGCGTTCCAGTCGTTCCAGTTGCTGCTCGACAGTAGTCTGCAGCCATACCACGTAGCCCCGTTCGCCGAGGTAGCTCCGATTCTGCTCGGCCAGCACGGCGCCCGCACCGGTGGCCAGCAGCACGCCCTGGCGTTGGCTGCATTCGTCGAGCAAGGCAGTTTCGCGCTGGCGGAAGCCGGCTTCGCCCTCGATCTCGAACACGGTGCTCACGTCCACGCCGCAATGGCGCTCGATCTCCTGATCGAGATCGACGAACGGCAGTCCATAATGCACGGCGAGCCGGCGCCCGATCGACGTCTTGCCGGCGCCGGTGGGGCCGATGATGAACAGGTTGCACGACGGATTCATGGACAAATGCTAACAGGGCAGCTGCGAGGACTGTGGTGAGCGAACGGGTATTGCTGGCCGGTTGTGGCGACCTTGGCCTGCGCGTGGCACAGCGCCTGCTGGCGCGTGGCGATGAAGTGTGGGCGCTGCGGCGCCAGCAGCCGATGCACGATGGCGACGGCATCCACTGGTTGCGCGGTGATCTGACCCTGCCGGAAACCCTGCGCGGATGGCCGCCGGATATCACCCAGCTGGTCTATCTGCCGACGCCGGACCGGCGCGATGCCGCCGCCTATCGCGCGACTTTCGTGGACGGCTTGCGCCATCTGCTTGACGCGCTGGGGCATGACCGCTTGCAGCGCGTGCTGTTGGTTTCTTCCAGCGCGGTTTATGGCGAACATGGCGGCGACTGGGTGGATGAAGACACGCCGCCGGCACCGCCGGGATTCAATGGCGAAGTACTGCTGGAGGCGGAGCGGTGGCTGGCCGCGCAATCACCGGTTTCGATCGTGTTGCGGCTGGCCGGGCTGTACGGTCCCGGACGCATGCAATGGCTGGAACGTCTGCGCGCCGGGCAGGTCGTGGCACCGCGTACGCTGCCGCACTGGGCCAATCGCATTCATGTCGACGATGCCGCAGCGGCGGTCGTGCACCTGCTGCAGCTGGACGATCCGTTGCCGCTGTATCTTGGCGTGGACAACACGCCGCTGCCGCTCGATGTGTTGTACGACCATCTGGCCGGCCTGATCGGCGCGCGACCGGCCGACGACGGCCCGGCTCCGGTCGGTGTCGGTAGCAAGCGGCTCAGCAACGCGCGCCTGCGCGCCAGCGGCTTCGTGCCGCAATGGCCGGATGCGCGCGATGGTTACGCTGCCTTGTTCGATCAGTGAAACACCCACTCACTCACCAGGGAGAACCCGCATGGCCAACACTGTTCCTCATCACCAGGTCAGCACCAGCAACGAGATTCCCGGCTACCGCATCGTGCGTTCGCTGGGCATCGTGCGAGGTATCACGGTGCGCTCGCGTAGCGTGGTCGGCAATCTCGGTGCGGCTCTGCAGACGATCGTCGGCGGCAATATCTCGATCTATACCGAGTTGTGCGAGAAGGCGCGCGAGGAGGCCTTCGAGCTGATGCTGCAGCACGCAGGCGCGATGGGTGCGAACGGCGTGGTGGCGATGCGCTACGACGCCAACGACGTGGCCCAGGGCGTCACCGAAGTGCTGGCTTACGGTACGGCAGTGCAAGTGGAAGCGTCAACATGATGTGATGACGCGGTGCGGCTTGTTGCGGCCGACGGCTGCGGCGCAGACTCGGGCTTCAGGACCGGGGAAGCGCAACGTGCCGCTCGCACGATCGAATGGGAGATTGACGCCATGTCGGTAGCCAAGGTCATCGAAATCAATGCTTCGTCCGCCAAGGGTGTGGAAGATGCCGTGCAGCACGGCTTGCGCAAGGCGGCGGAGTCGGTGAAGAACATCAAGGGCGCCTGGGTCAACGAGATCAAGGCGGTCACGAAGGACGACGGCACCGTGACCGAGTGGCGCGTCAACATGAAGGTGAACTTCATCGTCGAGTGAGCAGGCAGCGGCGGGGGCTTCGGAGTGCTCCCGCTTTCCCGTTCCGTTGCCCGAATTCAGCCGTGACTGAGGCCGGTCACGTGACGATCGTCGTCATATTCCACACAGGTGTCGGCCAGTGCCGGCAAGGTGGCCAGCGCGTGTCGGCTGAGCCGCTCGAAGTGGGCCAGAAAGCGCTCCATCGCCGTCTCGTCCATCGCCAGTGGCGCATGTCGCGCCAGCAGATCCTGTTCCTGCTCGCCACGCCAGCGGCGCACGATCTCCCAGCTCGGCGCCTGCAACACAATCAGCGCGTCGAACTTGCGCCATAGCGGCTGGTAGCCGCGCAACTGTTTGTTGACCCAGTGCCGCCAGCTGCCGTCCGGGTCTTCCTTGCGTTCCAGTTCGTTGATTGGTCTGGCCAGTGCGGCCTGCAGCTGCGGGCGGATACCCAGCGCCCAGCCTTCCACGATCACCAGCCTCGGCGGCCGTGTGGTTCGCGGCCAGCGCGACGGTGAAAAGCGCGTGTCGCGACCCTTGTCGAAGCGAGGATGCGTCACCGGCAGCTTGTCCGAGGCGTACGGCAATGCGGCCAGTACCGACATCAATAGTTCGATCTCATGGGTGCCCGGCACGCCGCGGCTGCGCAACAAGGGATGTACGTCGCGCGCCAGCGCTTCACGGTCGCTGCGGGCGTAATAGAAATCGTCCAGCGAGAGTACCTCGGTGGCCCAGCCGCGGGCCTCGGCCTGGGCTTTCATCACCCGCGCCAGCGTGCTCTTGCCGCTGCCCTGCAGTCCGGACAGTCCCAGGATGTACGGGCGCCGCGAGCGGGCGATGCGCCCCGCGTACTGGTCGAGCAGATGGCCGGCGAGGGCTTCGTTCTGCATGTCTGCGTGAGACATCTTCATCCGCGGGCTACCCCGGTTCCGGGAGGTATTTCGGCTGCGGGAAGATAGCGGTGGCGGTGTGTCCCGCCAACCGACGCGCAGCGACCGTCTTCACATTTCACGGCGGAAAATGATGCCGCCCGCCGTGCGGAAGTGGTACTGGATGAATGGGGCATTGCACTATCATCGGTCAGATTCATTTGCGCCATGATGGCGCGTGTCAGCCACGATGCAAAAGGAAAGTTTCAACATCATGCTCAAACCCGAGATTCTGGACACCTTCCTGCGGTTGCTGGACGAGGCCAAGGCCAGCGGCGATCGCGATCCGACGGCGATGAGCGTGGCCACCGTCGACGGCTCCGGCCGCGTCGCGTCGCGCATCGTGCTGCTCAAGGGTGCCGACGAGCGCGGCTTCCGCTTCTACACCAACTACCAGAGCGACAAGGGCGATCAGATCGAGGTTCACCCGCAGGTCGCGTTGTGTTTCCACTGGAAGCAGCTGCGCGATGGAGTCCAGGTGCGCGTGGAGGGTGTCGCACGCAAGCTGCAGGACGAGGAATCGGACACGTACTTCGCCAGCCGTCCGCGCCAGAGCCAGATCGGCGCGTGGGCGTCGCTGCAATCGCAGACGCTGCCCGATCGGGAGGCGTTCGAGCAGCGGGTGGCACGCTACGAGCAGCAGTTCGATGGCCGCGAGGTGACTCGGCCACCGCATTGGGGTGGCTACGTGGTCGAAGCGGACATGCTGGAGTTCTGGTACGGCGCCGAGTTCCGCCTGCACGAACGGGTGCGCTGGGATCGCCACGGCCAGACCTGGACCAGCCGGCTGCTGTATCCGTGACCAGGCCGCTGCCCGCGGAGCATGTGGCGCAGGGCGGCTTCGCCGTGCACACGCGCGGCCGCGGCTTCAGCGACATCACGGCGCAGGTGGCCGACGCGGTGGCGAGCAGCCACGTGCAGACCGGTATCGCGAACGTCTTCACCGCGCATACCAGCTGCTCGCTGCTGCTTGGCGAGAACGCCGACCCCCACGTGCGCGACGACCTCGAGCGCTGGTTTGCGCGCGCGGTCCCCGATGGCGATCCCATCTTCGAACACGATGCGGAGGGCCCCGACGACATGCCGGCGCATGTCCGTTCGATCCTCACCGGCGTCAGCCTCACGGTACCCGTCCACGCCGGCAAGTTGCTGCTGGGCACGTGGCAGGGCGTCTACCTGTGGGAGCATCGTCTCGATCCGCACCAGCGCAAGGTCACGGTGACCGTGCTGGGGCATTGAGCGCATGAACGGACAGGAAACTCGTTCGCCGGATCACTTTCCGCAACGCATCGTCTGCCTCACCGAGGAGCCGACCGAGGTGTTGTACGCGCTCGGCGAGGACCGCCGCATCGTCGGTATTTCCGGCTTCACCGTGCGGCCGCCGCGGGCACGCAAGGAGAAGCCGAAGGTCTCGGCGTTCATCAGCGCGAAGATCGGCGAGATCCTGAAACTCGAACCCGACCTGGCGATCGGTTTCTCCGACATCCAGGCCGACATCGCACGCGAGCTGATCAAGGCCGGCGTCGAGGTGTGGATCAGCAATCACCGCAGCGTCGACGGAATTCTTGCCTACATCCGCCGGCTGGGCGCGATGGTCGGTGCGCACGAAAAAGCCGAGGTCTACGCCCGGCGTGCCGAACAGCACATCGCCGACATCCGCGCCGCGGTCGCGCGGTTGCCGCGGCGACCGAAGGTGTATTTCGAGGAATGGGACGAGCCGATCATCACCGGCATCCGCTGGGTGGCCGAGATCATCGGCATCGCCGGCGGCGACGACTGCTTTCCCGAGCTGGCGCGCGAGCCGCTGGCGAAACAGCGCATTCTGCCCAACGGCGACGAAGTGATGCGGCGCGCGCCGGACATCATTCTCGGCTCCTGGTGCGGCAAGCGCTTCCGGCCCGAACGCGTCGCTGCGCGGCCCGGTTGGGACACCATTCCGGCGGTGCGCAACGGCGACCTGTACGAAATCAAATCGCCGATCATTCTGCAGCCGGGACCGGCGGCGCTGTTCGATGGGCTGGACGAGATCCATCGCATCATCACGGAGTGGGCGCTGCGCTGAGTTTTTTTGGTTTTGGGTTGTTGGTCTTTTGTGGGAGCGACTTCAGTCGCGATACTTTTTGGTGGTTTGAAGCGAAGAGCTTTCGTGCGCCTACGGCGCCCGAGTTACTTTCTCTTTGTGTGGCCAAAGAGAAAGCTAACCAAAGAGAAAGGCCACCCCGCTTGGCGCTTGCCGGGCTCCTGCCCGGCAAGTCCGTGAGCCGGGGCCGGGCTTTTCGACAGGACTCCTGTCCTGGCGAAAAGGCATCGGCATCCTTGCCGATGCCCCTGCGGGCCTGTCGACCCCGTCTCACCGCCGCACAGGGGCCCCGGGTAGAGCAGCGGGCCATCCTGGCCCGCACTCGGTGAAAAGCCGAAGCAAAGCGTCGCTCTGCTGTTGCTCCGGCTCTTCTGAAAAGTGCGGGCCACGATGGCCCGCTGCTCTACCCGGGGCCCCTCTGAAGCGGCGGGTGGGTGGAGGAACAGCCCGCAGGGTGGCCGGCAGGGATGCCGGCCAGTTTGGCGTCAGCACAGGATGTGCTGTCGACAAACCCCGTAACCCACCCGCGGACCTTGCGGGCAGGGATGCCCGCAAGGCGCGTAAGCGGGGTGTCGTTTTCTCTTGGTTACTTCTCTTTTGGACAAGCAAAAGAGAAGTAACTCGCCCTCCGCAGGAGGGTGAACGCTCTGCACTTAATCAACAAAACGAGCAAGAGCCATTGCGACTGAAGTCGCTCCCACATCCCACAGGAGAAAACTCAAGCACCCAGCGCCAACCGGGTGCCCAGATCGAGCAGCGGTGCGGCGATCAGCAAACGCGCCAGCAGCAACACGATCATCACCGCCATCGGGGCGAAGTCGATGTTGCCGGCGATCAGCTTGCCATTCAACGGGCGCAGCAGCGGAGCGACAATGTTGCCGACCAGTCGCAGCAGGGGCTGCCGGCGATCGACCGCGAACATGCTCAGCAGCGACCAGCCGAAGATCAGCACCAGGTAGAACAACAGCACGAAGTCCAGCAATTCGGCCCATGCCAGCACGATCAGGCCGACCGGACGTGGCGCCACGCCGATCAAGGCGAACAGCAGCAGCCGTTTCAGCAGCATCAGCAGCCACGCCAGCAGCAGCGCCGCCAGGTTGATCCGGCGCCAATTCGGCAGCACGCGCCGGATCGGCGCCAATACCGGGTTGGTATAGCGATAGACGAACTGGCTCAGCGGATTGTTGAAATCCGCGCGGCAGGCTTCGGCGGCAACCCGCAGCAACAACAGCGTGACGGCGGCCTCGAACGCCAACTCGATCAACAGGGACAGCGCATTCAACACATAACTCATGACAACTTGTCCAATTGTGCGGCCAGTTCCACGCCGCGCCGGGTGGCGGCGGCGATGGCCCGGGCGGTGATGCGGGCCAGGCCGTCGGCGCTGAAGCTTTCCAGTGCGGCCTGGGTGGTGCCGTTCGGCGAGGTGACGCGCTGGCGCAGGATGGCGGGATCCTCGCCGCCCTCGACCAGCATGCGGCCAGCGCCTAGGCAAGTCTGTGCAGCCAGCGCGCGGGCCGTGTCGCGCGGCAGGCCTTGTGCCACCGCGGCGGCTTCCAGCGCCTCGACCAGGGCGAAGAAATACGCAGGGCCGGAGCCCGACAGCGCAGTGACGGTATCCATCAACGCCTCATCGTCGATCCAGCGGGTGATTCCGGCGGCGTCGAGGATGTGCTGCGCCTGCGCCTTCTGCGGCGGACTGACCCGGCTGTTGGCGCACAAGCCGGTGGCGCCGGCACCTATCAGCGCCGGCGTGTTCGGCATGCAGCGGACGATAGGCAGGCCGGCGCCGAACCAGCGCTCCAGCTGATCCAGGCGCACGCCGGCAGCGATCGAGATCAGCAACGGCCGGTTGCGCTGCAAGGTATCGCGCAGTTCGGTGTGGATTGCGGGCATGATCTGCGGCTTGACCGCCAGCAGGATGACTTCGGCCGCGGCCGCGGCAAGCCGGTTCTCGGCATAGCAGGCGACGCCGAATTCGCGACCCAGCGCATGCCGGGCTTCGGCCAGGGGCTCGGCGACGCTGATGGTGGCCGGGGCCACGCCGGTTTTCAGCAGGCCGCCGATCAGGCTGCGTGCCATGTTGCCGCCGCCGATGAAGGCAAGTCGTGTCATGCAGGGTTCCTCGCGTGTCCAGACCGCGTACCTTACCGGAGCGGTGTCGTCACGCGGCAGTTTTGTGGGTATGCATGGACGCCGACACAGCGGGTTCGACGGTCCGTGCGGTGGCCGGACGATGATTTTTCGACCGGGTGCTCAAACCGGGTCGACAGTTTGCAAGTCGGGGTCTGGAAAGACTGGCCGCACAGCCGGTTGCGCGAGTAGTATCGACGCGGCTACAGGGGGATCCAGGTAGTTCGTTCAGGTGGTTCCATGGCGCACCATGGGCTGTGGCAGGCCACGCCTGCGAATATCACCCGTCCCCTGACGTGGCACACGAATTCATGCGATCCAGACGATTGCCAGACATCGGTTGAGGGGAACGACAGATGGACATTGCCGAACTGCTTGCTTTTTCGGTGAAGAACAAAGCCTCGGACTTGCACTTGTCCGCGGGGCTGCCGCCGATGATCCGCGTCGACGGCGACGTGCGCCGCATCAACATCCCCGCGCTCGAGCACAAGCAGGTGCATTCGCTGATCTACGACATCATGTCGGACAAGCAGCGGCGCGATTACGAAGAATTCTACGAAACCGACTTCTCGTTCGAGATTCCCGGGCTGGCGCGCTTCCGCGTCAATGCGTTCAACCAGAACCGCGGTGCCGGTGCGGTGTTCCGTACCATTCCGTCCGAGGTGCTGACGCTAGAGGATCTGGGCGCACCGCGCATCTTCAAGGAGCTGATCGAACAGCCACAGGGCCTGATTCTGGTGACCGGCCCGACCGGCTCGGGCAAGTCGACCACGCTGGCGGCGATGGTCGATCACATCAACAAGAACGAATACGGGCACATGCTCACGATCGAGGATCCGATCGAATTCGTGCATACCTCGCAGAAATGCCTGGTCAACCAGCGCGAGATCCATCGCGACACGCTGGGTTTCAACGAGGCACTGCGTTCGGCGCTGCGCGAGGATCCCGACTACATCCTGGTTGGCGAGTTGCGCGATCTGGAGACCATCCGCCTCGCGCTGACCGCGGCGGAAACCGGCCATCTGGTGTTCGCCACCGTGCATACCAGCTCGGCGGCCAAGACGATCGACCGCATCATCGACGTGTTCCCCGCCGGTGAAAAACCGATGGTGCGTTCGATGCTGTCCGAATCGCTGCGCGCCGTGGTTTCGCAGTCGCTGCTGAAGAAAGTCGGCGGCGGCCGCATCGCGGCGCATGAAATCATGGTCGGCATTCCGGCGATCCGCAACCTGATCCGCGAGGACAAGGTGGCGCAGATGTATTCGTCGATCCAGACCGGCACGCAGTTCGGCATGCAGACGCTGGATCAGTGCCTGCAGGATCTGGTCAAACGCGGTCTGGTGACGCGTCAGCAGGCATCCAGCTATGCCAAGAACAAGGACAGCTTCAAGTAAGGCCGGGAGCAGGGAACCGGAGGCCGCCCGCAACGGCGATCTCCCGACTCGATTCCCGGCTCCGCATTTCCCGTTTTCCGTCTCCGAAGGAGAATCGCCATGAGCGATTTCGATTTCACCTCATTCCTGAAACTGATGGTGCACAAGAAGGCCTCGGACCTGTTCATCACGGCCGGCGTGGCGCCTTCGATGAAGGTGCAGGGCCGGATCGTGCCGATCACGCAAAGCCCGCTCAGCGTGCAGCAGTCGCGCGACATGGTGCTCAACGTGATGACGCCCGGTCAGCGCGAGGAGTTCGAGAAGACCCACGAGTGCCAGTTCGCGATCTCGGCGCAAGGCGTCGGCCGCTTCCGTGTGTCGTGCTTCTACCAGCGCAACTGCGTGGGCATGGTGCTGCGCCGGATCGAATCGAAGATCCCGACACCGGAGGAGTTGAATCTGCCACCGGTGATCAAGCAGTTGGCGATGACCAAGCGCGGCATCATCGTTTTCGTCGGAGCCACCGGCTCGGGCAAATCGACCTCGCTGGCGGCGATGGTCGGCTACCGCAACCTGAACTCGACCGGCCACATCATCACGATCGAGGATCCGATCGAATACGTGCACAAGCACGAGGGCTGCATCATCACCCAGCGCGAAGTCGGCATCGACACCGACAGCTGGGACAACGCGCTGAAGAACACTTTGCGCCAGGCGCCGGACGTGATCATGATCGGCGAGGTGCGTACGCGCGAAGGCATGGATCACGCGATCGCTTTCGCCGAAACCGGCCATCTGGTGTTGTGCACGCTGCATGCGAACAACGCGAACCAGGCGATGGATCGCATCCTGCATTTCTTCCCGGAGGATCGTCGGCAGCAGCTGCTGATGGATCTGTCGCTGAACCTGAAAGGCATCGTGGCGCAGATGCTGATCCCCACACCCGACGGCAAGGCGCGCCGGGTCGCGGTGGAAGTGCTGCTTGGCACGCCGCTGGCGCAGGATTACATCCGCCAAGGCGAGATCCACAAGCTCAAGGAGCTGATGAAGGAATCCACCTTGCTTGGCATGAAGACGTTCGACCAAAGCCTGGTCGAGCTGTATCACGCCGGCGAGATCTCCTACGAGGACGCCCTGCGTTACGCCGACAGCTCCAACGAGGTGCGCCTGCGCATCAAGCTGGCGCAGGGCGGCGATGCGCACACCTTGTCGCAAGGCCTGGATGGCGTGGAACTGGAGGAAACGCGCGACTCGCAGAACTTCGGCGGCAGCAACCTGCTGAATCGCTGAGAATTTTCATCGCAAATAAAAACGAAGAAAGGCGCCCATAGGGCGCCTTTCTTCGTTTCTAGGCACAGATGCATTCTGTGCTTGTGTTTCGTAACAACATGAAAATCCGGCAATTATCGCAGCGACGAACGCCGTGCGGCTTATGAAATTAGTTGAAATATTTCGTAAAAAATTGGTTGACTGACGTATTTACCTGCGTTATATCTTGCGCCACTGTCGAGGGGAAAGTCGGCAGCAGGAGTGAAAGTCCACTTTCAGAATTCAATCGAGCCCAGTCGGCTTGAGTGGGCTTTTTTGTCTTCAATTTTTGGCGATTCATAACGAAGGCCGTCCGCGGACGCTCGTGTGAATGCTTCTATTTCGGGAGTTTAGATGAGTACTTCGACGGTGTTTGGCCGGGGGAATTTGCGCCGATCGGCGCTCGCTGCTGCCTTGGGCCTGGCTTTCATAAGCACGGCAGTATTTGCGCAGTCCAATATTACCGGCGCCATTTTTGGTCAGGCGACCAATCAGCCTGGTGCGACGGTGGTTATCCAGAATCTTGATACGGGCATGACCCGTACGACCACAGTCGATGACGGCGGTCGCTACCGGCTTTCATCGCTGCCGAACGGTCGCTACAAAGTAACCCTGAGAAATCAGGGGGCCGACGTGGGCGTACGGGACAATGTGACCGTGAATATTGCTGGCGGCACCGAGGTATCTTTCGGTGCGGGCACGGCTGCTGCTGCCAAGGAACTGTCAGGTGTTACGGTAGTTGCCTCCGCATTGCCCGCGATCGACGTTTCGTCGGTCGATACGCGTACCGTGCTCACCTCGGAACAGCTGAGCAAGCTGCCGGTCGCGCGTGACATTGCCGCTGCCGCGTTGTTGGCGCCGGGCGTAGTTGGCAATGACAGCTATGGCGTGCCCAGCTTCGGTGGTGCTGCCTCGTCGGAGAATGCGTATTTCATCAACGGCTATGCGGTGGCCAACCCGCTCACCTCGATCGGTTTCAGCACGCTGCCGTTCGACGCGATCGATCAGGAACAGATTCTGACCGGCGGCTACGGTGCCGAGTTCGGCCGCTCCACCGGCGGCGTCATCAACATCGTGACCAAGCGCGGTTCGAACGAGTGGAAGGGGGGCGTCTACACCATCTGGCGCCCGGAAGCATTGCGTGCCAATCCACGCAACAACTACTTTCCCAACACTGGCTACTACGGCAATTCCAACCCCAGTCCGCTGCCTAGCAACCACACCGACGGCACGTTGTATCAGTACCGCAACCAGAACCAGTTCTCCTATCTAACGACGGGCGTCTATTTCAGCGGTCCGTTGATCAAGGATCGCTTGTTCTTCTACGTCGACGCGGAAATGAATCGCCAGAGCGGCAACAGCGTTGCGTCGTTCTCCAACTCGTCAGCCGGTGTCAACAAGACTGGCTGGAACGATTACACGTACAAGATCCCGCGCTGGGCCGGAAAGATCGACTGGAACATCACCGACAACCACATCGTCGAATTAACTGGTGTTTCGGACAAGACCGAGTACGACTCCAGTCGCTACTCCTTCACCTATCCGACCACCACGCACGGCACGACCAGAAACGGTGGCGTGTACACCAAGGATGGCGGTGACCTGTACATCGCTAAGTACACGGGCTATCTCACGGAGAGCCTGACGGTGTCTGCCCTGTACGGCCAGCAGAAGCTCGATCACGTGCAAACACCCGTAGGCTACGATCCCTCCTGCCCATACATCTCTTCGTCCACTACTAGTCAGGCCCCCGGGTTGACCTATGGCGCCTGCCAGCAAAGTGCGGTCAGCGCGTTGCTGTTGCCCGGCTCCAATGACAAAACCCACGGCTGGCGCTTTGATGTCGAGTATCACCTTGGCGATCACGATATCCGCCTCGGCTATGACGCGCAGAAAGCCGAGTCGCTGACAGGTTCGCAATATCCCGGCGGATACGCCTGGATCTACGGCTGGCAGTCGAACCCGACCATCGGTATCGACGCCAGTCATGGCGTCGCCTCACCAGCCTCGGCCGGCGGCTTGGGTACCAAGGGGTATTTCGTGTCCCGTGCCTACGTTACCAAGAGCGGCAACGTGAAAACCGAGCAGGCTGCACAGTTCATCGAGGACCGCTGGCAGCTCAACGACCGCTGGTTGCTCTCGGTCGGCCTGCGCAACGAGCAGTTCACCAACTTTAACGGCGCCGGGCAGCGTTACGCCGCACAGCGCCATCAGCTGGCACCGCGTCTCGGTGTTTCATGGGACGTCCTTGGCGATTCCTCGTTGAAGGTGTTTGCCAATGCCGGTCGTTACCATCTGGCAATGCCGAACAACGTCGCGGTTCGCGGCGCAGCTGCTTCGTTGAACACCAGCGAGTATTTCACCTACACCGGCGTTGACCCCGCGACGGGCGCCCCTACCGGGCTCACCCCGGTCGCTGTGGATGCCAGCAAGGGCTACACGTGTCCGGGCGGCAATGCCATTTCGTCCAACCTCGAATGCGGCACGGCACCGGATCCGCGTACGGTGGCAGCGAAGGGCCTGAAGTCGCATTATCAGGACGAGTACATCGCTGGCATGCAGCAGCAGCTCACCCCGAGCTACAACTGGGGTGCCAAGCTGACCTACCGCAAACTGCGCAGCGCCATCGACGATACCTGCACACCGATCCTCGGCGGACGCTGCTTCCTGTTCAATCCGGGTCAGGCGAACAGCTTCCAGATCGAGCAGCCTGACGGCAGCTTCACCACGGTGACCTACACCAAAGCCCAACTGGGCATGCCTGATCTGAAGCGCAAGTACTACGCACTCGATTTGTTCGTCGAACATCCGTTTGCCGACAAGTGGTACGGCCGCATCGACTACACCTATTCGCGCAACTACGGTAACACTGAAGGTCAGCTGGCCTCGGATCTGGATACCGGCAATGGTGGTCAGGCGGATGTGTCGACCACCCAGGACTGGGATCTGCCGCAGCTGATGGTTGGTTCGAATGGTCTGTTGCCGAACAACCGCAAGCACCAGTTGAAGGCGTTCGGCTACTTTCAGATGACCGACGAGTGGCGTTTCGGTGCGAACGTGTTGATCGCGTCGGGTCGTCCGAAGAACTGCACCAGCCACTATCCGACAGCGGACAAAGGCCTCTATTCGGGTGCGGCCTACTGGTTCTGTGGCCTGTCTGGTTCGGGTACCGTCCCGGGGGCGGTGGATAGCAAGGGTATGCCGATCCCCTATGCACCTGCCGGTCCCGGCTACGCGTTCTCACCGCGTGGTTCGCATGGTACGGCTCCGATGAGCTATCAGCTGAACCTCAACGTGGCCTACACGCCGAACTGGCTGAACAGGAAACTGACATTGCAGGCAGACGTGATCAATGTGTTGAACCGCCAAGTGGCAGGTTCATACAACTATCGTTACGAAACCAGCTCGCGTAATACGCCGAACCCGCTATACGGTCGTGAGCTCAATTACACCGATCCGCGTTACGTTCGTATCACCGCACGGTATGACTTCTGAACGTAACGGGTAACGCGGGTTCAACCTGACATCTCGGTCGGCGCGAACCCACTCCCCCTTGGCCACCGGTATCTCCGGTGGCCTTTTTTTATGGTTGCTGGTTACGTTGCCGACTGAATTCTTCAGAGCGTCGCCAAGCCTTCATTCGACCCTTTGCAAGCATGCCGATCGGATATGACGAAAGACTCAGCGTCCATACGCGGGTGGCGATGGGGGAAGCAACATGGCAAGCGTCGTATGTCTATTTCTCTCCAGGCGCCATGGCGCCGATGGTCAGGCCGCTGCTGTCGACGCTCTTCACTCCTTTCACAAGCTGGGCCACGCGTTCGGCATGCTGTTTTTCATCCTCTGACGAAACCTTGCCGGTCAGCGTGACTACGCCATCGTTGGTCGATATCGAGATGTTCGTGGCCTTGATGCCTTTGGTCGTGCCGAACTCGGATTTCACTTTGGTGGTGATCCAGGCATCGGCCGCCTTGTCGGGGACGGTCCGATTTTCGGGCGACTTATGCATCGTCTGCATGTCCGGTGTCTGCATCGGGGTGGCTTCCGGCGGTGTCTGCGCCGGGGTGGCGCTCTGCGCCATGGCGTGGCCAAAGGGTACGGCCGCGAAAGCGAGTACCAGGCCGGTGGCGAGCATGCTGTTGCGGATCATCGTTGGGGTACGCATGGCAATCTCCTTGGCTGGAATGGAAGTCTGTCGGCGAGATGCCGTAGAAGCTGACTTTTGTAGGTTGCATGGCACCAGCTACAGCGTGAATGTCACGTGGCTTTGGTCCATGCAGGTTCAGCGGAAGATTACGGATGCGAAGGGAGCGTCTCCATGATGTTGACTGGGCGTTCGATGACGCTCGCAAGTCAAAAAAAAAGGAGCGCCGCGGCGCTCCTTTTTTTCGTTGAGCAATGAGCGCTACTTCAGGACGGTCTGACTGGTGATCACCATGCCGCTGTCGACGACGTGCATTTCCGCATTGATGCTGTCGACTCTTTCGGCCTGGGACTTCATCGCGGCAAATTGCGCCTTCGAGCGCGCCGCGTTGGCAGCGGCCTGGGCGCTGTCGTCGTTGTCGACGCTGCCGTTGATCGATGGCTCATCGCTCTTGCTGATCGCGGCGGTGGCGGCGGCCAGACTGTCGATTTTCTGTTCCATCAGTTGCAGCCAGCCCATGTACATCGCACCGGTCAGGTGCATGCGGGCCATCTGACCGGCGTCGCCGACCGGATTTTTCAGGGTGTCGCCGAGCTTGCTGTCTTCGCCGGCACCCACGCCGAGCGCAAGCGCCTTGTCGCTCATGGCGAGCCACGCCGGCTGGCCCAGCATGCTGGTCATGTCCTTCGGCAGCGGTAGCGGTTTGCCATCGCTGGTGAGCTTCAGCTGGGTCAGTGCAGGCACCATCATCTGGCCCATCGCAAGCAGGCCGGCGGGGTTGTTGGTGCCCAGCACCAGGCGTCCGCTGAATGTCGGCGCACCGGCATTCTGGCCAGGCACCAGCGAGTCCAGCGCAATACGCAGGCCGAGCATGTCGCCGAACGGCGGGATGGCGGCCTTCTGCATGGCCGGGCCGAGCTTGGCAAAGCTGTCGTTGAGATCGATCAGTGAGGGGCAGGCGAATGGTTTGGCGACCACGGCATCGGCCTGGGCCGACCAGAATGTGCGCATCTGCGCGACCGGCAGCGCCAGGCTCATGTCGAACGGTGCGGTACCGGCGCTGCCCAGTCCCGGCAGTTCCACCTTGAGGCCGCTGAAAGCCTTGCCGATGTCGTCGGCAAGCGCCACGTCGAAACGCACGTTCTGGTGTTTGGGATCGAGCTGGGTGTAGCCGAAGCTCAGCGTCGGCACGCGGGCGGCGATGCGGGCGGCATCGGTCGCGCAACTTGGTGATGTCTGCAGCTGATTGGCCACCGGTTCGCCGGTCTTGGCCGACTCGGCTTCGGCATGTGCCTTGAGGATCGCGCCGATCAGCGGATCCTCGCCGCCGACCGCCAGCGGCAGTGCGCGGGTCAGATCCAGCTCGCCGACCAGCCAGGGCTGGTAGCCCTTGGCCTTGGCCAGCGTGGCCAGGCGACCGTCGTCCTGCAGGTTCTTCTGCGGACGATCCAGGCCCAGCGCCTGGCGCAGCAGCGCCGGCGAGGCATCGGCCGGCAACAGTGCGGCCACGGCCTGCTTGCCGACCATCGCCAGGATCATCTCGGTGCCCGAGGCGGCGAACGCATATTTGCGATAGCTCTGCTTGTCCACATTGGCGAGATCGAGTTTCTTGCCATAGGCGGTTTCCAGCCGGCTGATGAAACCCTCGAACGCCCGTGGATCACTCAGCTCGAAACGCAGCACCGGTGCCATACCCAGGCCGTACAGCGCCGAGTGGCCCTTGAGATCCAGCCCGGCACTCTGGGCAAAGGTTTCGATGGTCTTGCCGTTGAATTCGGCCCGCAATGCGCGCAGCAAGCGGGCGCCGTCGGGATCCTTCGCGGCCATGCGATCGGCGGCGGCGTCGAGCTGGGCCAGATTGGACGGCAGCTGCGCGTCGGCCTGGACGAGTAACGCTTGGCGTGTACTGTCGTCCATGATCTCCAGATTGGCCACCACATACGGCGTGTCTGCCGGTACGAACGCCAGCGGAGCATCCTTGTTCTTGTGCCCGCAGGCCGCCAGCATGATGCCGGCCAAACCCAGCGCGACATATCGCATCGTCGATCGCATGTTGATCCCCAGAGGTGGTGGAATGGTGCGGTGCACATTATGCCCGCTTGGGGACCATCGCGCTGTGGCGAGTGCCGGCCAGATGCAATCAGGCGCAACCATGGAAGGTGGCGACCTGGTTTGCCGGCTGCCGCGGCTCAGCGGGCCAGCACTTCGTTGAGTACGGCCATGCGCACGAACACGCCGTTGCCGACCTGTTCGAGAATCCGCGACTGCGCGCCGTCGGCCACGTCCGACGCGATCTCGATACCGCGGTTGATCGGGCCCGGGTGCATCACCAGGCAGCCCTTGGAGGCAAGCGCCAGGCGGCGCCGATCCAGCCCGTAGTGGGCGAAGTACGCCGCTTCGTCCGGCAGATCGATGGACGTCATGCGCTCTTTCTGCAGCCGCAGCATGATCACTGCATCGACACCGTTGATGGCCTCGTCGAAATCGGTGTAGCGGCGTCCTTGCGGAACTTCGTCCGGTGCCGGCATCAGCTCGGCCGGTCCGCACAGGCGGATGTCCTTCACGCCCAGCACTCCGAATGCGTGGATGTCCGAACGGGCCACCCGCGAATGTTTGATGTCGCCGCAGATCACCACGCTGAGGTTTTCGAAGTCCGGCCGGTGCTGGCGGATCGTCAGCGCATCCAGCAGGCCCTGGGTGGGGTGCGCGTGATTGCCGTCGCCCGCGTTGATCACCGATACCCCGCTCATTGCGTGGCGGACCAGTTCGTCCGGCGTACCCGAACGCTTGTGGCGCACGATGATCGCGTCCAGATGCATCGCTTCCAGCGTGTGCAAGGTGTCGAACAGCTCCTCGCCCTTGCTGGTGGAAGACAGCCCGATGTCGAAATTGATGACGTCCGCACCGAGCCGCCGCGCCGCCAGTTCGAACGAAGTGCGGGTGCGCGTGGACGGTTCGAAGAACAGGTTCAGGACGGTTCGCCCCGCCAGCACGTCGAGCTTGCGGGTGCCATGAGCGCAGGCATCGCGCAGTGCCTCGGCGCGGTCGAGCAGGCGCTCGATCGTTTCGCGCGGAAGGTTTTCCAGGGAAGTCAGGTGGCGCAGGCGAGGGCTCATGGCGGCGACTCGGGAGGTGGAAGGGACGGTGTTTTCAGTCACCGGAGGTGTCGTCGGATGCCGCTGATCCGGCACCGCTCAGCCAGCGTTCGAGAATGACCGCTGCGGCTTCGGCATCGATGCTGGCCGCATCGCGGCGGCGTTTGAGTCCGGCCGCGCGGGCGGCGGCAAACCGCTGCGCGGCCTCCTGCGAGCTGTGGCGCTCATCGACGAAGACGATAGGCAGGCTGTAGCGCTGTTGCAGTTGCGCGGCGAAATGGCGCGCGCGTCGGCTGGCGGGTTGTTCGGCGCCATCGAGGGTCAGCGGAAGGCCGACCACCAAGGTGTCCGGCAGCCATTCCTTGCACAATGCATCGAGCCGGCTCCAGTCCGGGCCGTCATCTCTCACCGGGACAGTGGTCAATCCCCGTGCGCTGGCGGTGAAGGTGTTGCCGATCGCCACGCCGGTCAGCCGGCTGCCGACGTCGAAACCGAACACACAGCTCATGCGTGACCCGCGTAGCCGGACAACTGGCGTGGGTCGACCCCGACCAGTCCAGCGGCGGCGCTCCAGCGCTCTTCCAGCGGCGTGTCGAATACCACCCGGCCGCAAGCCTCGGCGGTGAGCCACGCGTTAGCCATCAGTTCCTGTTCCAGCTGGCCGGCATCCCAGCCGGCGTAACCGAGTACCATGATGGCCTGGCGCGGGCCTTCGCCGGCAGCCATCGCGACCAGGATGTCGCGTGAGGTGGTGACCGACCACTCGGTGTTGATGCGATAGCTGGATTCCCAGTCGCCGGGCTCGCGGTGCAGGACGAAACCGCGTTCCTGCTGTACCGGGCCGCCGATCAGCACCGGCGCGTCGGCCAGTTCGCTGTCCATGCATTCGAGCTTCATCTGCGCCAGCACGTCGCCAAGCCGGTATTCGGACAGCTGGTTCACCAGCAGGCCGACCGCACCGTCCTCGTCGTGCTGGCACAGCAACGTCACGCTGCGCGAGAACGGCGGATCGGCCAGATTCGGCATGGCGATCAGGAAATGCCCGGTGAGGGTGCTCGGCGCGGTCGTGCTCATGCGGTTATTGTAAGCCCGGTCGGCGTCGAGTCGTGCAAAGAGCGGGTGAGGGCGGCGCTATTTGTTGCGCAATACGTCCCCAGGCAGGAATTGCCAGGTACGGGTGATGTAGAGCTCGTCGACGTTGACATCTTTCGGCAGCGGCGGAAACGGTGCGGACAAGCGCACGATGCGCTCGGCGGCAGCGTCCAGCAGCGGATAGCCCGAACTCTTGATGACCGTGATGTTCTTGATGCCGCCGTCGCGGTTGAGCCCGACGGTGAGCAGCAAATCGCCGTACAGCTTGCGCCGGCGCGCTTCATCCGGGTAATTGAGGTTGCCGATCCGCTGCACCCGATCCGACCAGCCGCGCATGTAGCTGGCGTAGACATATTCCTTCGTATTGGCCGAGATGAATTTCTTCTTCGGCCGCTTCGCCAGCGCCTCGGTCTGCTGGCGCAGTTCGGCGGCCAACTGGGCGATCGCCTGCTGACGCTTCAGCTCGGCCGCGGTCGGGGTTTGATCCTGCGGATCGACCTCGGTCTGCGCGGTATCGCTGGACACGCTGAAGTCGGTCGCACCCGTGGTGGTGACCATGCGGGTCGGCGTAACCGCCCGCGGCTGCGGCGTGGTGGCTTCGACCGGTTGCGTCGCGATGCCCGGATCCGGCTTGGGCAGCGCGCCGGAAAACATCTGCGATGGCCTGGCGGCGCGATCGCTCTGGCCACCGCCGCTGTTATTGGCTTGAGCCAGGAAATCGGCCTTGTCCGGCGCCTGCTGATTGGCCACATTGACCAGGGTCACGTCCAGCGTCGGCAGGCTGGGGCTGGGTTTCACAAAATGGAAAGTGATGCCCAGCAGCAGCACCCCGTGCAGCAGCAGCGAGAACAGCATGGTGGCACCGATGGGATTCGGTGCAGGAGGGGCAGTTGCCGTGGTGCTCACGCGATACGCTTTCCGATGACGTACTGCTCGATGACATCGAACAGCTGACCGGCAATGTTAAGCCCGAACTGCGCGTCCAGTTCACGTACACAGGTCGGGGATGTGACGTTGATCTCGGTCAGATAGTCGCCGATTACGTCCAGACCGACAAACAGCAGGCCGCGCCGGCGCAGCTCCGGCGCCACCTGGGCCACGATCCAGCGGTCGCGGTCGGACAGCGGTACGCCGACGCCGCGGCCGCCGGCCGCGAGATTGCCGCGGAAATCGTCGCCTTGCGGGATGCGCGCGAGCGCATACGGCACGGGATCGCCGTCGATGACCAGGATGCGCTTGTCGCCGGCGCTGATCTCCGGGATGTATTTCTGCGCGACCACCAATTGCCGCCCCTCGCGGTGGGCATTGCCGCCTAGCAGGGTCTCAAGCATCGAGTTGAGGTTGCTGTCGCCGGCCTTGACCCGGAAGATGCCGCGGCCACCCATGCCGTCCAGTGGTTTCAGCACCACCTCGCCGTGTTCGGCAGTGAATCTACGCAGTTCGCCCACATCACGGGCGACCAGGGCCGGCGCGATGCACTGCGGAAAGGCCAGCGAAAACAGCTTCTCGTTGCAATCGCGCAGCGATTGCGGGTCGTTGACCACCATGACGCCACCACGCTGGGCCGCTTCCAGCACCATGGTGTCGTAGATGAACTGCGCGTCGACCGGCGGGTCCTTGCGCATCAGCACTACGTCGAGTTCGCGCAGGTCGCGCCACTGCGCCGGTCCCAGCGTATACCAGTGCTGCGGATCCTCGCGCACGGCGAGAGGCGCGATCCGGGCCCATGGTGTGCCATCGCGCAGAGCCAGGTCGCCCTGCTCGAAGTAATGCAGCGAGTGGCCGCGGCGCTGGGCCTCCAGCAACATCGCAAAAGTGGTGTCCTTCGCTATCTTGATCGCGCCGATGGGGTCCATCAGCACGCCGACCGAAAGGGTCATTGTGGTTCTCCGTTGGGGGTGTTTCAGTGCAGGCGGATGTCGATCGTCAGTGGGTATCTACAAGTGGATGGTCGCCGAGGCCATCTTTGGCGACAAGCGTGACACGCGACTGTCCATCTGTGACCAGATGGTGCCAATATGGGTCACGTTGTGCATTCGACGGGCAACGCTGGCGATTATTGCTTGACAGTCTCGGCGGGCAGGCAGTAAACAACAAAGCATCGGATGATCGCCGCAGAGCGCGTATTGGGCGGTTCGTTTTCGTATTTTTTTACATGCGCACCATACGGCATGGCTGTTGCATGCAATGATTTCTATACCTGAGCTCGGGGCGGGCCGCAGGGGGAGTAGTGAATTTGAACGTGAGTGCTAACGACTTGGCTGGTCTCAAGGTCATGGTCATCGATGACTCCAAGACCATCCGCCGCACAGCGGAAACCTTGCTGAAAAAAGAGGGCTGCGAGGTGCTGACCGCGGTCGACGGGTTCGAGGCGTTGGCCAAGATCTCCGACCAGAAGCCTGCCATCATCTTTGTCGACATCATGATGCCGCGGCTGGATGGTTATCAGACCTGCGCGCTGATCAAGAACAATCCGCAGTTCCGCGCCACACCAGTGATCATGCTGAGTTCGAAGGATGGCCTTTTCGACAAGGCACGAGGTCGCATCGTGGGTGCCGAGCAGTATCTGACCAAGCCGTTCACGCGGGACGAGCTGCTTGGTGCCATTCATCGCCATGTCAGCACGGTATCGAGCCACTGACTGCAGATTCTGAGGGGGAGCTGTGGCCACTATTCTCATCATCGACGATTCGCCGACCGACGTGCGCGTATTCACCACGCTGCTCGAACGGGCCGGCTATCAGGTCGCCGCTGTCAGCAGTGCCGAAGAAGGCATCGAGCGCGTGCGCGCCGAATTGCCTGATCTGATCATCATGGACGTGATCATGCCTGGCATGAACGGCTTCCAGGCGACCCGCACGCTGACCCGCGATCCCGTCACGGCGGTGGTACCGATCGTGATGATTACCACCAAATCGATGGAAACCGATCGCGTCTGGGGTCTGCGGCAAGGTGCCCGCGCGTTCATCACCAAGCCTGTGAACGAAAAAGAATTGCTGGGTTGCATCAACGATCTGTTGTCGAGCGAGACATGAGCCAGTCCGTCAATCGCACTCCTTTCGAGATTCTGGCCCGCTACGAGCGGTTGTCGCTGGCGCATGCCTCGGATACGCAGGACAAGCTGGAGGCGCCTGGGCTATGGCGCGGCATCGGCTTTCGCGTCGGCTCCCGCCTGCTGGTCAGTGGCATCGACGAAATCAACGAATTGCTTGCGGTACCGGTGCTTACTCCGGTGCCCGGAACCCAGCCGTGGCTGCTCGGCGTAGCCAACGTACGCGGCAATCTGGTGCCGGTGGTCGATTTTGCCCGCTTCCTGTTTGGTGAGCGCACACAGCAGTCGGACCGAACCCGCCTGCTGGTGGTGCGTCAAGGTGGCGGCAGCGTCGCGCTGCTGGTGGACGAGGTGTTCGGCCAGCGCACGGTGGATGAGGAGCAGCGCCGCGAGGCCGGGCGCGAGGATGATCCGCGGCTTGCCCGTTTCGCCGAGAGCCGGGTGGGTGAGCAGCAATTGGCAATTTTCAGCATGAACCGGCTGGTGCGGGCACCGGATTTCCGGCAGGCCGCGGCCTGACCTCGCGTCAGACCGCAGCCATGTGAAGGGCCGGCGCCAGTCAGGGTCGGAAATTTGGGGCAACCATTTCCTGGCCAGTACCCGCTCTGCGGAGCCGGCAATGTATACGTTAGACGGATGAGGTGAACATGAGCACTACAGGGGGCGTCAGCAAGGAACGCGGTTTTACTACTGCACTCATTGTCCTGCTGCTGATCGCGATCGCGCTGGCGGCGTTCGATTTCTGGCGGCTCAACATCAAGAACGATGAGGATCGCCAGGCCATCGCGCTGACCACGCAGATCCAGGTGCTGTCGCAGCAGACGGCAAAGTTCGCGCTGGAATCGGCCGGCGGCAACGTCGACTCGTTCAAGGAGCTCGAATCCACCCGCAACTCCATCGATTCAGCGGTGCAGCGGTTGAACAAGGGCGACTCGGCCACCGGCATGCAAGCCTATGCCGACAGCAACGCATCCCTTGCGGGCCGTGCAGTGAGCGCCCTGAACGACTCCTGGAAACAGCTGGACGGAGACATCGGCAAAATCCTCTCCAACAAGGCCGTGGTGCTCGACTCCGGCCAGCGTGCCAACACCTTGTCCCAGCAGATGCCGCTGCTCAACTCGAGCATGGAGCAGGTGGTCAACATTCTGCAGCAGCGTGGTGCCAGCGCCGACCAGATGCTGGGCACATCGCGCCAGATGTTGTCTGCCGACCGAATCATCCGCCGCGTGCAGGAAGTGCTGCAAGGTGGCGATTCCGCGCAGTCGGCGGCCGATGGTTTGTCCCGTGATGCGCAGTTGTATGGCAGCGTGCTGAAAGGGTTGATCGAGGGCAGTCCCGACAGCGGCGTGAAGCCGATCGGTGACGCGAATGCACGCAAGATCCTCACCGACATGGATGCGAACTGGGGCAAGCTGGTCGACCCGGTCGCCAAGCTGGTGGCCGCTGCCGGCAACATCGCCGACGTGAAACACGCAGGCAACCAGGCCTCACTGGATTCGCAGACCGTGCTGTTGCGCGCGAACGACCTGTCCGAGCAGATCGGCAAGCTGCCGTTGCGCCGGCTGTTCCCGAACGTATGGTGGGGCCTGCTCGGCGCGATCGCCGCGGTGGCCTTCGCACTGATGCTGGTCGTCACCCTGGTCACTGAACAGCGCCGCCGTTTCGCCAGCAGTACTGAGCTGAACCAGCGCAACCAGGAGGCGATCATGCGCCTGCTGGACGAAATGGGTTCGCTCGCCGAAGGCGACCTGACCGTGAAGACCACGGTGTCGGAAGACATCACCGGCGCGATCGCCGACTCGGTGAACTACGCCATCGACGAGTTGCGCTCACTGGTGACCACCATCAACGAGACCTCCGAGCAGGTGTCGTCGTCGGCGCAGGAAACCCAGACCACCGCCCGCCACCTGGCCGACGCGGCCGAGCAGCAGGCGCAGCAGATCAGCTCGGCGACCTCGGCGATCAACCAGATCGTGAGCTCGATGGACATCGTGTCCAAGGACTCCGCCGAATCGGCCGACGTGGCCGAGCGTTCGGTGAAGATCGCCTCGCACGGTGCCGAAGTGGTGCGCGAAACCATCTCCGGGATGGACTCGATCCGCGACCAGATCCAGGAAACCTCCAAGCGCATCAAGCGCCTGGGCGAATCCTCGCAGGAGATCGGCTCGATCGTGGAACTGATCAACGACATCGCCGAACAGACCAACATCCTCGCATTGAACGCGGCGATCCAGGCGGCTTCGGCCGGTGAGGCGGGCCGCGGTTTCGCGGTGGTGGCGGACGAAGTGCAGCGACTGGCCGAACGTTCAACCAGCGCGACCAAGCGTATCGAGACGCTGGTGCAGACGATTCAGTCCGATACCAACGAGGCGGTGAACTCGATGGAGCAGACCACCGCCGAGGTGGTGGCCGGTGCACGCAAGGCGGAGGACGCCGGCAGCGCGCTGGGCGACATCGAGCGCGTCTCGCACGATCTGTCGTCGCTGATTCAAAGCATCTCCACCGCGGCGCGTCAGCAGTCCGCGGCGGCGACCGACATTTCACATTCGATGAACGCGATTCAGGAAATTACCTCGCAAACTTCGCAAGGCGCGAGCCAGACGGCCGACTCGATCGGTACGCTGGCACAGCTGGCGAGTGATCTGCGACGCTCGGTGGCGCATTTCAAACTACCGGGTTGACATCGGCCGGGCTGAGGTCAGCCCGATTGAGAAAAGCATTTGACGGGGGGCAGTCTCGCTGGTTGCAAGATGCTTGCGTTGTGCAACCACTGAGAGAGGCGCATGAGACTTCAAGACCACATCGATTTCACCACCCTGCAGTGGGTCAAGCCGGAGCTCGACGACACCTTGTCGATCGCCCGCGAGGCACTGGAGTCCTACGTCGACAATCCGGGCAAGCGCGACTTCATGCGTACCTGCGCGGATCATCTGCATCAGGTGCATGGCACCTTGAAGATGGTCGAGCTGTATGGCGCGGCGATGGTCACCGCGGAAATGGAAGCGCTTGCCATCGCGCTGCTCGAAGATCGCGTCACCTATCGCGAGGAAGCCTATGCCGCGCTGATGCGCGGCCTGATGCAGCTGCCCGATTACCTGGAGCGCCTGTCCAGCGGCCATCGCGACGTGCCTATCGTGCTGCTGCCGCTGCTCAACGACCTGCGTGCCAGTCGCGAGCAGGAGCCGCTGACCGAGTCGGCGATGTTCCATCCCAATCTCGACGCGTTCCTGCCGGAACAGGCGCCTGCGGCCATGAGCGAGGCGTACGCCGAAGCGCATCATGGCGAACTGGTGGACCTGCGCCTGCGTTTCCAGCAGCAGTTGCTGGGCTGGTTCCGCGGGCAGAACGTGCCGCAGCAACTGATCGGCATGCGCAAGACATTGCTGGCGATTACCGCGCGCTGCCATCACGTGCATGGCCGGCGCCTGTGGTGGATTGCCGCCGGAGTGCTGGAAGGCCTCGAGCAGGGCTCGCTCAAGGCTCACGCCGGCGAAATACGTCAGCTGGTCGGCAAGGTCGACCGCAACATCCGTCAGCTGATCGAGCATGGCGAGGGCAGCCTGCGCAATGGCGACGCGGACGAAGTGGCCTGCAAGTTGCTGTACATCGTGGCTCAGGCCAAGCAGCGCAGTCCGCAAATGGAACTGTTGCGCACCACTTACGCCCTGGACAGCTTGCTGCCTGATGCAGGCGAGCTGGAACATGCCCGCGGTTCGATGGCCGGGCACAACCGCGCGCTGCTCGATTCGGTATCGCGCGCGCTGAAGGACGACTTGTTGCGCGTCAAGGAAGCGCTGGATCTGTTCCTGCGTCAGCAGGATGGCGACCCGGCACAACTGGCGTCGCAAGGTGAAGTGCTCGAGCGCGTCGGCGATACGCTGGGCATGCTGGCGTTGGCTGTGCCGCGTCGGGTGGTCAACGAACAGCGGCGGGTGCTCGACGAGATCGCCAATCGCATGCGCGCGGCGGACGAAGACACCTTGCTCGATGTAGCTGGCGCGTTGCTATATGTCGAGGCGTCGCTGGACGACCACATCGAGAGCCTGGGTTCCGAGGATGAGTCGGGCGCCGACACCGCCATGCAAGGTCTGCCGCGCAGCGAGGCGCTGGGCGTCGTCACCACCTTGATGCAGGAAGCGATCGGCAATACCGGCAGGGTGAAGGACGCGATCGTTGCGTTCGTCGAATCCGGCTGGGAGCACGACCGTCTGGCCGGTGCACCGACTCTGATGGACGAGGTTGCCGGCGCGATGCGCATGTTGTCGTCGCCGCGCCCGGCCGATCTGGCCCAGGGCGTGGGCCGTTTCATCGGTTATGAACTGCTGGACGATCGACGCGTGCCCAGCGGCGCGCAGATGGATCATCTGGCCGATGCGCTGGCGGCGCTCGAATACTACCTCGAAGCCGCGCGCGAACATCGCGGCGGTCTGGAACATATCCTCGACGTCGCCGAACACAGCCTAGGCCTGCTCGGCTACTGGCCGATGCCGTCCGCACGCCCAGTGTCCATCAGGGCGGCGGCCGTACCCGAAGTAGAGGCACCCACCAGTCACGGCTTCGAGCACGAGCAGCATCCGGAACTGTCCGAGTCCGTCAGCCTGCTGCCGGGCGACGATCTGGGACACCTGTTTGTAGGGACCATGGAGCCGCGTGTCGAACCCGTTCACGACCTGGATGGATTGCGGCTGGCGCAGACCGAAGCGACCGCGCCGGCGATGCTGGAAGGCGACGCATCGGAGCAGGCGGACGGCGACTGGGTCGAGATCGAGGAAGAGGTCTTCGAGCAGATGCCGGTGCGCGATGCCCTGGCGGCGAACACCAGCTTCAACGTCAATGCGGAAGGTATCGACGACGACATCCGCGAGATCTTCCTGGAAGAAATGCAGGAAGAGATCGATAACCTGCGCGCCGCCGAAAAGGTGTGGCTGGCCGATCCCGCCCAGACCTCGTCACTGATCAGTATCCGCCGCTCGTTCCACACCTTGAAGGGTTCGGGTCGATTGGTCGGCGCCGGTGTGCTGGGCGAGTTCGCGTGGAAAGTGGAGGACATGCTGAACCGAGTGCTCGACAACACGATCGAGCCGAGCGAAAACGTGCAGGCGCTGGTGCGGCACGCGATCGACGCCTTGCCGCAACTGCTGGCCGCGCTGAAGGGCGAGGGCGCGCCGGACGCGCCGCTCAGCGCGATCATGCATACCGCCGAGCAGCTGGCTGCCGGCAACCAGGTACGTCTGGAGGATCACGCACCGGCGGCCATGGAAACCGTCCGTCGCGTCGTGCGCCGCCGCGTACCGCGTGTCGATGTGGCAGCGGAGAGTGTCCCGGAAGCTGGCCTCACCGATGCGCATACCGCCGCGGCTGGAAGCGAGCCGGTTGAGGTCGAGCCCGAGCACGTCATCGCGATGCCGGTGATGCCGCCGGTGGATCCGGTGTTGCTGGAGATCCTGCGCAGCGAAGTGGCGCAGTACCTGCAGACCATTCGCGCGGCCATCCAGCGCACCAAGAACGAATTGCCGATCGGCGAAGAATTGCTGCGCGCCGTGCATACGCTGCACGGTGCGATCGCGATGGTCGACATCCCGTTGCTGACGCAACTGCTGTCGCCGCTGGAAGGGTTGTTCAAGCGTCTGCGCGCGGCCAACCTGCCGTTGTCGTCCGAGGGCGTGATGCTGCTCGGACAGTCGATCGACGCGGTCGATCAGGTGATGGGCCAGTTCGACGTCGCCGAACCGCAACTGCCCAACGTGGACGCGCTCACTGCCCAGATCATCGCCATGCGCGATCGCTACCCCGAGTCGCAGGTCGCGCACGTGGTGTACGAGCCCCATGCCGACGAGACAGAGTCGGCGGAAGGCGCGGGCACGGCGGATGCCGACGCCGACGAGAGGGACATGGCGGCTTCGCTGGATGCCAGCATGCTCAAAGCCACCGGTGCGCAGGCAGGCGAGGCATCCGGTGCGGCGTCGTCCGAGGAAGGCGAGGAGCAGGAGGTCAACCCGGAGGATGCACATCACGCCGAGGTAGCAGCCGAACTGGTGGCTGCGTTGGGCGCATTTGAACACGCAGAAGCCAGCACGGCACGAGCGGCCGCCGAGCGAGCCGCAGCGGAACAGGCGGTAGCGGAGAAGCTGGCTGCCGAGCGGGCCGCAGCGGAACAGGCGGCAGCGGAGAAGCTGGCTGCCGAGCAGGCCGCGGCGGAACAGGCGGCAGCGGAGAAGCTGGCTGCCGAGCAGGCCGCAGCGGAACAGGCGGCAGCGGAGAAGCTGGCCGCCGAGCAGGCCGCAGCGGAGCAGGCGGCAGCGGAGAAACTGGCTGCCGAGCAGGCCGCAGCGGAGCAGGCGGCCGCGGAGAAGCTGGCTGCCGAGCAGGCCGCAGCGGAGAAGCTGGCTGCCGAGCAGGCCGCGGCGGAACAGGCGGCAGCAGAGAAGCTGGCCACCGAGCAGGCCGCCATGATTCAGGCGGCTGCCGAACATGCGGCTGTCGACGAAGCGGATGAAGTCAGTGCCGAGGCGGCGCAACAGCCAGAGCCGGCGTATGCCTTGGCCGGTTCCGGCCAGATCGACGCCGACTTGCTGGAAGTATTCATCGACGAGGCACGCGAGATCCTCGATCACACCGACGGTGTGTTGGCGCAATGGCGCGCCGAGCCGACTGAGCTGGCCTATGTGGCCGAGTTGCAGCGCGATCTGCATACCCTCAAGGGCGGTGCGCGAATTGCCGGACTGGTGCCGGTGGGTGATCTGTCCCATGCCATCGAGACCTTGCTCGAAAAGCCGATCCGCGACACGGCGAGAAGCAGCACGCTGATCACCGCGCTGGAGACGAGCTTCGACCAACTGCACTCACTGGTGCAGCAGATCTCGCAGGGCCAGACACCAGGCTACCCGCAGGCGACCATCGATCACCTGCTCGCGTTGGCCGGCGAAACGACCCTGGCCGACGACGATATGCTGGCCGCGGTGGCCATGCCGGCGTCGGCTGCACCCGCCCAGGTACAGGCTGCGCAGCAGCCGACGATACCCGTTCCGGTCGGCACGCTCGATCTGCCCGAGTTGTTGCCGGAGGTGGAAGAGGAAGTGCGCTCCTCGCAGGAGCAGATTCGCGTCCGCGCCGATCTGCTCGACAGCCTGGTCAACCATGCCGGCGAAGTGGCGATTTACCGTTCGCGACTGGAACAGCAGGTCGCCGGCTACCGCTTCAACCTGGTGGAGCTGGAGCAGACCGTGGCGCGCCTGCGCAGCCAGTTGCGCATGCTGGAAATCGAGACCGAGGCGCAGATCATCGCGCGCTTCCAGCGCGAGCATCGCGAAGCCGGCCTGACCACATTCGATCCGCTCGAACTCGACCGCTACTCGCAGCTGCAGCAGTACTCGCGTGCGCTGGCCGAGTCAGTATCCGATCTGGTGTCCATCCAGAACATGCTGGACGAGCTGACGCGCCAGGCCGAGACCTTGCTGATCCAGCAGTCGCGGGTCAGTACCGAGCTGCAGGACGGTTTGTTGCGCACGCGCATGCTGCCGTTCGACACGATGGTGCCGAACCTGCGCCGCACCCTGCGCCAGGCGGCGCAGGAGCAGAACAAGAACGCCCAGCTCTACGTGGATGGTGCGCACGGCGAAATGGATCGCAACCTGCTCGACCGCATCAAGGCGCCGTTCGAGCACATGCTGCGCAACGCGATCGCGCACGGTATCGAAACTCCGGCGGAACGCCGCAAGGCCGGCAAGCCGGCCGAAGGTTCGGTGCATATCCAGGTCGCGCGCGAGGCCACCGAAGTGGTGATCCGGGTCAGCGATGACGGTCGCGGACTGGATCGCGCAGCGATCCGCAAGCGCGGCATCGAGCGTGGCCTGCTGCGTCCTGAAACCAAGCCGACCGACAACCAGTTGCTCTCGCTGATTACTCAGACAGGCTTCTCCACCGCCAGCACGATTACCCAGCTTTCCGGCCGCGGCGTCGGCATGGACGTGGTGGCGAACGAGATCAAGCAGCTCGGCGGCTCGCTGTCGATCGAGTCGGAAGAGGGCAAGGGCACCACCTTCGTGCTGCGCCTGCCGTTCACCCTCGCGGTGACCCAGGCGATCCTGGTACGCATCGGCGAGGCGACATTCGCGATTCCGATGACCTCGGTGCAGGGTGTGGCGCGGGTCAATCCGGACGATCTGGCCGCGTTGCTGGCGGAGAACGAGCCATCGTTCCAGTACGGCAACGAGGAATACGGCATCCACGACCTGGCCGAGTTGCTCGGTCTGCCGCCCGGCCTTCCGGCCGAGGGCGAGCAGCAGCCGTTGCTGCTGACCCGTGCAGGCGATCTGCGAGCAGCGATCCGCATCGATGCCGTGCTCGGTTCGCGCGAGATCGTGGTCAAGTCGGTCGGTCCGCAGATCAGCTCGGTGCCGGGCCTGCTCGGTGCGACGATCATGGGCGACGGTTCGGTGCTGATCATTCTGGATCTGGCGCCGCTGGTCCGTCACGGCATCATCCGCCGCGATCAGCGTCTGTCCGAAGGTCTCAGCGCGGTGCAGGCACCGATCATCGAAGAAGTGCTGGTGCGGCCGCTGGTGATGGTGGTGGATGATTCGATCACCATGCGCAAGGTCACCAGCCGCGTGCTGGAGCGCCATGAATACGAGGTCAGTACGGCGAAGGACGGTGTCGATGCGCTCGAGAAGCTGCATGAGCGCGTGCCGGATCTGATGCTGCTCGACATCGAGATGCCGCGCATGGACGGCTATGAACTGGCCACCCACATGAAGGCCGATCCGCGCCTGCGTGACGTGCCCATCATCATGATCACCTCGCGCAGCGGCGATAAACACCGCCAGCGGGCGTTCGATATCGGCGTGGATCGCTATCTCGGCAAGCCGTATCAGGAAGCCGAGCTGCTGGTGCAGATCGGCGAGGTGCTGGAACAGCATGCGGTGGAGCCGGTTCATGACTGAGACGGTTCCGGCGATTGCCCTGCTGTTCGACGACACCGAGCTGGGCGGCCAGTTGCGGGCGGCGCTGCATGAGCGCGGCGCGCGCATCGTGCACGAAGGGGGCGTATCCAGTCTCAGCCGCGAGTTGCTGCAGCAGGTGGGCGCCGACGTGCTGGTGGTCAACCTGGACGACGGCGCGGACGACGCGCTCGATCAGCTGTACGAGGTGATCGATGGCGATCGGCCGCGGGTGGTCTTCAACGATGCGCAAGCCAGTCGTGCGCTGATCGGCTGGGATCGCGCCCGCTGGGCACGCCATCTGGCTGTCAAAGTACTGGCCGAGGGCGATATCGACCCGCCGCGGCCTGATGATGCACGCGGTGTCGACACGCCACCCGAAGCCTCGATGGAGGCTGCGCCGGTTGAAGTGCCGGCGGCGCCTTTCGAGGCGGTGTCGCCGGACGCGCCGCCAGTCGAGGCTGGCGAGGAACCCACGATCCAGGACCTGGAGCCGGCGCCGGATGCGGAGCTGGAACCCGACTTTCTGGTTCACGATGATGCGGGCCAACACGAACAGACGGTAGCGGTGGAGTCGGAAAACCTGGCGGCGGAGCTGGAGGCGTTGCTGGCCTCCGACGAGCTGTCGCCCGACGACAAGGACGGATCCGGCCCGGGTCTGCGCTATTTCGATGACGAGGAGCTGCCGCCGTTGCATGACGGCAATTTCGGCGAGCCGGTTGCCGCTGCCACGCTCGAGTCGTCGCCTACCGGAATCCATGAAGCCGGTTTCAACGAAACCGGACTCAACGAAACCGGATTCAACGAAACCTTGTCCGGCGTGACGCCGCCGGCATTCCGGACCGATCATCTGCAGCTGTCGTCGCTGACCGATCCATCCGTGGCCACGACCCCGGCCGCAGCAGCCGAACCGGTTCCGAGGGATACCTCCCCGGCCGTGCGCGCGCCGTCCGCCTGGGCGCTGGTGGACGATGACGCGGTACCGGCAGCATCGGCGGTCGCCGAAAAGCACGATGCCGCCGTGTTCGGCATCGAGAAATTGAGTGCTGCCGATTTCCTCGCGCCGGATGTCGAACCGGTGGCGCACGGCATGGAGGCGGTGATGAGCCTCGAGCTGGTGTCGATGGAAGAGGCGATCGCGCCGCAAGCCTATGTGCACGAGCACGAGATGGTGCTGGACGTGCTCGGTTCGGCGTTGAGCCGCGTCGTATTGCTGGGTGCGGCGGTCAGCGGCACCGACTCGGTCTGCTCGTTCCTGGGAGCATTGCCGGCGAACACGCGCCTGACCTTTCTGCATACCCAGCATCAAGGTGGTCAGTCGAGCGCGGCGCTGGTGGAAAAGTTGGCCGCGCATTGCGCGCTGCCGGTGCGACTGGCCGTTCGGGGCATTCGTGCCGCGGTTGGCGAGGTCATCGTCGTGCCCGCTGGCCAGGAAGTGCGGCTGCGTCGCGACGGCAGCATCGAGCTGCTGCCGAACGGTGCCGCAGATGCCGTGCAGGAGCCGTCGATCGACGCCAGCCTGACCATGGCGGCGAACGCCTTCGGTAGCGATGCCTTGGCGATCGTCTTCGCCGGACGTGGCAACGATGCCGTCGCCGGAGCGCAGGCGATCCATGATCGCGGCGGTCAGGTCTGGGTAGAGTCGTCGTCCGGCGATCATTTTGCCGACATGGTCAGCGGAATATTCGCCGAACGACTGGTCAGTTTCTCCGGTACGCCGCCCGAGCTGGCGGCGCACCTGATCGAGGTGTTTTCATGAGTGATCCGCTGCCGCGTGAAATCCGCTGCGTCCTGGTGCCGGTAGGCAACCTGCGTCTGCTGTTGCCCAATGCCACCATCGCCGAGGTGGTCACCCAGAGCAAACCCGAGCCAGTGGCCGACGCGCCTGAATGGCTGCTCGGCCGTATCGCCTGGCGCGGCTGGCGCGTGCCGCTGGTGTCGTTCACGAAACTGGCCGGTACCGAGGAAGGCGATGCCGAGTTGAGCGTGCGTGTCGCGGTGCTCAAGGCGCTCGGCGGCAATCCGAAACTGCCGTTCATCGCCGTGCTGACCCAGGGCTTTCCACGACTGACCACATTGAATGCCGAGCTGATCATTCCCACCCATGACGGCAGCGTATTGCCGCCAGGTGTGCGCGCCCATGTGCTGGTGCGCGACGACGTGGCGATGATTCCCGATCTGGAATGGATCGAAACCGAACTGCTGAGTCTGCTCGATGCCGACGAGCTGGCTGGATTGACGGAATCCGTCGAATTGTCCGAATCGTCCGACGCGGAAGACTGAGGCGAGCCGAAGCAGGCGACGGCTTAACCGTCGCCGTGCAAGGCCTGCAGCGCCGCCAGTGCCGCCAGCCCTGCCGTTTCCGTGCGCAGGATGCGTGGCCCCAGCCGCAGTCCGGCAAAACCGGCGGCGGTCAGGGCGCTGATATCGCGCTCGCCCAGTCCGCCTTCCGGACCCACCACCAGCACGCCGCCGGCTGCGGTAAAGCGCAGCTCGCGGGACGCCCGCGTGGCTTCCGGCAACAACGCCAGCCGCAAGGCGCCATCATCCGCAAGACTGTGCAGCCATCCCGACAGCGGTAATGCCGGGACGATTTCGGGCAAGCGCGCACGGCCACTCTGCTCGCACGCGCTGGCTGCCACCGCGCGCCAGTGCGCCAGCCGTTTTTCCGCGCGCGTGGCGTCCAGCTTCACTTCCGAGCGTTCGGTCAGCAACGGCACGATGCGGACGACGCCCAGTTCGGTCGCCTTCTGCACGATCAAATCCATCTTCTCGCCGCGGGCGACGCCTTGCGCCAGGGTCAGCCTCAGCGGCGACTCGTTGGCGAGCTCCTGCCGGGCCCCCACCCGTACCGCGACTTCGCGCTTGCCGACATTCTGGATGGTGGCGGCGTAGTCGCTGCCGTCGCCGTTGAACAGCGTCAGCGGGTCGCCGGCGACCAGGCGCAGCACGCGGGCGACGTGTTCCCCGGCCTGTGCCGGCAAAGACCATTCGGTGCCGGCGGCCAGCGGCAGGTCGACATGGATACGGATGTTGCGCATGGAGCTGTCGTTCGGCGAAAAGCCCAGCATAACCGAGCATGCGCGGCATGGCCGAGTTGGCGCCTATGGGGCAAAGCTGAATTCCAGCGAGACGAATGACCGCGATGCATTTGTTTACGGCCGTGCAAGCGCGCAGCATGGATACCCCACGGTTACATCCGAGGTTCCCGCCATGTCCAGGCCATCCATCATTGCGTTCGCCCTGATGAGCGGTTTCGGCATCAGCGCGACGACGCTCGCTCAGAGCACCCCGCCAGCGGACACCGCCCAGGCCAGCCAGCTTGGGCAGAAACCGGCGCCGGCGGATCATCGGGTCATCAAGCCCGGCGACCGCAACTGCCTGCTTGAAACCGGCAGCCTGATCCGGACCAGGAAGGGTGAATGCCTTCCGGTAACCGGTCGCAGCTACAGCGGTGACGAATTGCGCCGTACCGGCTATCCCGAAACCGCCCGCGCCTTGCAGGCGCTCGACCCCAGAGTCAGCGTCGGACACTGATCCGTGGTGGCGTTGGCCACGCTGGTCTTCGGTCTGATCTATGGACCTGACCGGCTTCCCACGGCGTGGGCGATGCCGGCGATGGCAGTGTCCACCAGGTGGTCCAGCTCCTGCTCGGTGACCACGTAGGGCGGCATGAAATACACCACGTTGCCCAGCGGACGCAGCAGCGCGCCGTGCTGCAGGCCGTGCAGATACACTTGCAGACCGCGCCGTTCCGTAGCCGGAAACGGCCGCCGGGTGGTCTTGTCGGCAACCAGTTCGATCGCCGCGATCATGCCGGTCTGGCGTACCTCGGCCACATGCGGATGCTCACTCAAGGATTCCAGTCGGCGCGCCAGATGCGCGGCGAGCTGGCGATTGCGTTCAAGCACCGGCTCGTCGCGGAAGATCGCCAGCGTCTCCAGCGCTACCCGGCATGCCAGCGGATTGCCGGTGTAGCTGTGCGAATGCAGGAACGCTTTGCCGGCGTTGTATTCGGCGTAGAACGCCTCATAGATGCGACCGGTGGTGAGCACGGCCGACAACGGCAGGAAGCCACCGGTAAGACCCTTCGACAAGCACATGAGATCCGGTGACACACCGGCCTGCTCGCAGGCGAACAGTGTTCCGGTGCGGCCGAAACCCACTGCGATCTCGTCGGCGATGAAATGCACCGCGAACTCGTCGCACAGCGCGCGCAGGCCGGTCAGGTAACTGGGGTGATACATGCGCATGCCGCCGGCGCATTGCACCAGCGGCTCGACGATCACCGCACAGGTTTCGTGCGCGTGACGCTCCAACAGGGCGCGCATCTCGCCCAGGCGGCGCGCAGCCGTCTGTTCCGGCGATTCACCCGGTTCGCCTTCGTACGCATCGGGCGATGGCGCGAGGAACGGCGTCAGCAGCAACGGCGCATAGGTCTTGCGGTACAGCGCCACATCGCTGACCGACAGCGCACCCAGCGTCTCGCCGTGATAGCTGCCGCTGAGCGCGATGAAGCGGGTCTTCTCGCCATGACCCTGGTTGAGCCAGTAGTGAAAGCTCATCTTCAGCGCCACCTCGATCGCCGCGGAGCCGTTGTCGGCATAGAACACCCGATCGAGTCCGGGCGGCGTGACGCGCACCAGCTCCTCGGCGAGCTCTATCGCCGGCTCGTGAGTGAAGCCGGCGAAGATCACGTGCTCCAGCGTGCGCGCCTGTTCGGCCAGTGCGGCAGCGATGCGTGGATTGGCGTGGCCGAACAGGTTGGTCCACCACGAACTGATGCCGTCGAGGTAGCGGCGACCCTCGGCGTCGACCAGCCAGGCGCCTTCGCCGCGCACGATCGGCACCATAGGCACGTGGCCTTTGCCGGTGATGTCATGATCGTGCATCTGCGTGCAGGGATGCCACAGGTGTTTCAGGTCGCGCGCGGCGAGCGCGGCGTTGCCGCTTGCGGGGTTGCTCATCCGGCTATCATCGGCGTTGCGCCATGGACGCTCAAGTCCATTCATGGACATAGGCGCTCAAGCCCGCGCATGAACCGTTCCGGGAACCGACGTTTGAAGTACCTGCGAAAATACCTGCCCGGTCTCGGCCTGGTGCTGTTGGCCGCAGCCCTGCTGCTGTGGTTTCTGCCGGCACGTTGGGTGATGCCATGGGTCGGGCCGCAACTGCATGGGCTGCGTCTGCAGCAGGTGCAGGGACTGCTGTGGGATGGCCGGGCCGGCCAGGTCGTGGCAGTCGATGGCCGCGTGCTGGGGCGCTTGCAATGGCAGTTGTCCCGACGCGCGCTGCTGGGAACGCTACAACTGCAACTGGACTTCGATGGGCCGCAACTCGCCTTTTCCGGTGGGGTGCAACGATTGCCCGGGGGCCAGACCGCATGGCGCGAAGTGAACCTGCGCGCCGAGCTGGCCGCGCTGGATCCCTACATGGTGAATCAATACAGGAAATCGCCGCTGGGCCAGCCCCGCGGCGAACTGCAACTGACGATCGATCATGCGTTGCTGCAGGGCGGCTGGCCGCTGCAACTGCAGGCGCAGGCGCAATGGCGCCATGCCGTCATGCATACGCGCGGCGGCGACGTGGCGCTGGGCGATCTGCAATGGCAGGCGCAAGCGCAGAACGGCGTGATTCAGGCACAAGTACATGATGACGGGAAGGGGCCGTTGCATGCGGACGGCCAAATGCAGCTGAGTCCGCTCGGCTGGCGACTGGACGCGATGCTGCGTCCCCGACAGACTGATCCGGCATTGCGTCGATGGCTGGCCGGGTTGGGACAACCGGCCGCCGACGGCAGCGTGCATATCCGGCGCAGCAGCGGGCTGGCCGGCAGCGTGCCGGCGCCATCACCCAACTAAGGACGCGAGACAGACATGAATCCAGATATCGCCGCATCGGCCCTGGCCGCCGCACGCGAGGCCGCCGCGGCCGCTGCCGAGGTGATCCGGCACTACTGGCGGCGCGGCGTCGAAGTGGAGCTGAAGTCCGATGCGACGCCGGTGACCGTGGCCGACCGCGAGGCCGAGCAGGCGATCCGGAAAATCCTGCAGGCAGCGTTGCCGCAGGCGTCCATTTACGGCGAGGAGTTCGGTCTGGATGGCGAGCGCGGCGGCCTGCTGTGGCTGGTCGATCCGCTGGACGGCACCAAGAGCTTCGTGCGCCGCACGCCGTTCTTCTCGACCCAGATCGCGCTGATGGATGGCGATGAGCTGGTGCTCGGCGTGTCCAGCGCGCCGATCTACGGCGAGACGATGTGGGCCAGCAATGGCCTTGGAGCATGGCTCGATGGCGAACGCGTGCAAGTGGCCGCCACCAGCACGATCGGCGAGACTTCGATCTCCATCGGCAACGTCAAGACGCTCACCGCCGATGCGCGCTGGGATGCGCTGGGTGCGTTGATCCGCGACAGCAACCGCATCCGCGGCTACGGCGATTTCTGCCATTACCACCTGCTGGCGCGCGGCAGCCTGGACCTGGTGATCGAGTCGGACGTGAACATCCTCGACATCGCAGCTCTCGCGGCGATCGTGCGCGAAGCCGGTGGCATGTTCACCGATCTCGACGGCGCGCCATTGACGCTGGATACGCGCAGCGTGCTGGCCGGCACGCCGGCGATCCATGCGCAGGCATTGCAACGCCTGCGGCGCTAAGCGCCCCGCGCTAGAATGCCCCGATGCCAAAATTACCGATCATCCACGCGACGCGCGACGTCCACGACAGTCGCTTCCTTCAGGTCGAACAGGTCGATCTGGAGTTTTCCAACGGCGTGCGGCGCACCTACGAACGCCTGAAAGGCAGCGGCCTTGGCGCTGTGATCATCGTGCCGATGCTGGACGACGACACCGTGCTTCTGGTTCGCGAATATGGCGGCGGCGTGGGCCGTTACGAACTGGGCCTGCCGAAGGGCCGGCTCGACCAGGACGAGACTGCCGAGCAAGGCGCCGAGCGCGAGCTGAAGGAAGAGATCGGCTATGGCGCCCACAAGCTGAAGATCCTGCACAACCTGTCGCTGTCGCCGGCTTACATGACGCACATGGCGCATGTGGTGCTGGCGCAGGACCTGTATCCGGAGCGGCTGGAAGGCGACGAGCCGGAAGAGCTCGAGGTGGTGCCGTGGAAGATGTCCGAACTGCATACCTTGCTCGGTCGCGACGACGTGACCGAAGGGCGCTCGATCGCTGCGCTGTTCATGGCCCGCGAATACCTCGCCGGGCGCTTTCAGCGCACATGAGTACCGTCCCCGACTTTGCCCGGCAGATCGGCGAGATCGCTCGTGACGCCGGCGCGGCGATCCTGGCGATCTACCACAGTGACTTCGCGGTGCAGACCAAGGCCGACGCCTCGCCGCTGACCGCCGCCGATCTGGCCGCCCAGCAGATCATCCTGGCCGGTCTGGGCAGCCTCGATCCGGCGTTGCCGATATTGTCGGAGGAGGCCAAGGCGCTGCCGTGGTCTGAACGCCGGCACTGGTCGCGTTACTGGCTGGTCGATCCGCTCGACGGCACTCGCGAGTTCGTCAAGCGCAACGGCGAGTTCACCGTCAATATCGCGCTGATCGACGAAGGCCAGCCCGTGCTGGGCGTGGTGCTGGCTCCAGTGACCGGGGAGCTGTATGTCGCCGCGCGTGGGCAGGGCTCCTGGCTGCAGACGCAGGCGGAAGGCGAATGGCAGCGCATCCGCACCCGCCCGCTGGGGCAGTCGCCGCTGGTGGCGGGCAGCCGTTCGCACGGAGGCTCGCAGGGCACCTTGCTGCAGCAGTTGATAGGCAGAGATTACGAACTTGTGCCGCTCGGCTCGTCCTTGAAATTCTGCCTGATCGCACGCGGTGCGGCCGACGTCTATCTGCGTCTTGGCCTCACCAGCGAATGGGACACCGCCGCCGCGCAATGCGTGCTGGACGAGGCTGGCGGCGCCGTGCTGGATCTGTCCGGCCAGCCGTTCCGCTACAACCGGGGCGAGTCGCTGCTGAATCCCGAATTCATCGCCGTCGGCGACGGGTCGGTCGATTGGGCGGCACGGCTGCAGGCGGCGAACGGGGAGTGAATGCCAGGCTGCCTCCTCTCTTTTCTCACTCCTCTCCACTCTCCACTCGACCCATGACCCGACACACCCTCGACGATTTGCTGGCCATCATGGCGCGCCTGCGCGATCCCGAGCGGGGTTGCCCATGGGACGTGCAGCAGGATTTCGCATCCATCGCGGCCTACACGATCGAGGAAGCCTACGAAGTGGCCGACGCGATCGACCGCCGCGACTGGTCCGATCTGCGCGACGAGCTGGGCGATCTGCTGTTGCAGGTGGTGTTCCATTCGCAGATGGCGCAGGAGCAGGGGCTGTTCGATTTCGCCGATGTCGCCCATGCCATCAGCGCGAAGATGCAGCGTCGCCATCCGCATGTGTTCGGCGACGTGCGTTACGCGGATCTCGGCGAGCAGACGCGCGCGTGGGAAGACATCAAGACCACCGAGCGCGCGGACAAGGGTGAGTCGGCCGATGACAGTGCGTTGGCGGGTATTTCGGCGGGGCTGCCGGAGTGGAAGCGCGCGCTGAAACTGCAGCAACGCGCAGCCGGTACCGGTTTCGAGTGGACCGACCCGCAGCCGGTGCTGGCCAAGCTGGCCGAGGAAGTGGACGAGGTGCGTGCCGAGTTCCTCCATGGCGCCGACCCGGCGCGACTGGAGGACGAGATCGGCGACGTGCTGTTCGTGATGGTGAATCTGGCGCGCCATGCCGGCGTCGATTTCTCGCGCGCTCTGCGGCATGCCAATGCCAAATTCGAACGGCGCTTCCGGCACATGGAGCAGCTGGCCGCTGCCGATGGTGGTGCGTTCAGCGAACGTACGCTCACCGAGCAGCAACAGCTATGGCAGCGCGCCAAGACTTCCGAGCGCAAACCCTGAGCTTGCAACCTTTTTGCGGCCGGCGGCATCTCAAGCCTGTCGACAACCCAAGGAGAGTCACTATGCGCCGTCTTTTCACCGCAGGCCTATTGCTTGCGCCGTTCGCTGCCTTCGCCGCCACCCCGTGCAAGTACGAGGCGCCGCGCAACCTCCAGCTCGATCTGGCCGGCGTGCGGGCCGTGCAGATCGAACTGCACAGCCACGACCTGCACCTGACCGGCGGCGACAGCGCCCGGGGGCTCACCCTCACGGGCCGTGCCTGCGCCTCGGACAAGGGGGCGCTGGACGGCTTGCAGGTCACCCAGCGGCGTCAGGGCGACCAGTTGCTGCTCGACATCGGCGGCGACAATCATTTTTCGATGAGCCTGTTCGGCAACTCCTACGCGAATCTCGAAGTCACCGTGCAGCTGCCGGCGAATCTGCCGGTGACCTTGAGCGTGGGCTCTGGCGATGCCGATGTCAGCGGTGTGCAGCAACTGCAGAGCAACGTCGGCTCGGGCGATCTACACGTGCGCCAGGTATCGGGCAAATTCGGCACCAGCGTGGGCTCCGGCGATGTCAACGCGACCGATATCGGCAGCCTGGAGCTGGGCTCGGTCGGCTCCGGCGACTTCAAGGCCGATGGCATCAAGGGCGATGCCAGGGTCGGCAGCATCGGCTCGGGCGATGTGGGGCTGCGCCAGGTCGGCGGCAGCGTGCGTGCCGATACGCTGGGGTCGGGCGATCTCACCGTGAGCGATGTGGGCGGCGATTTCAGCCTCGGCGCCAAGGGCAGCGGCGACGTCAATCATTCCGGCGTGAAGGGCAAGGTCAGCGTGCCGCACGACAACGACGATGATTGATGGCTTTCTCTGAATGTAGGAGCCCGCTCGCGGGCTCCTACACTTGGAGCCAGCGCCAGGCGAGATACACCAGAGGCGCGCACACCAGCAGAAACGGGATCGATACCAGATGCAGCAGTCGCAGGCCATGCGGCTGCTTGGCCAGGCGTAGCGCGATCAGATTGGCCAGCGAGCCGATCGCCACGCCGAAGCCGCCCACGTTCACCGCGACCGCCAGCGCGATCGCATCCGGTGTGCGATCGAGCAGCAGCACGGTCGCCGGTACATTGCTGATCAGTTGCGAAGCGACGATGCCGCTGGCATACAAGGTCAACGGCTGGTTGAAGTCGAGGCGATCCAGCGCGTTGCGCACCAGCGGCAGTTCGGTGCCATGGCCCAGGCCCAGGAAAATCGCCGCGAACGTCAGCAGCAGCAACCAGTCGATCCGCGCCAGACTCGAACGCGCCAGCAGCGCGAACAGCACCAGCAGCAACCCGGCGCCCAGCGGCGCCCGGTGGTATTCCATCAGCAGCACCATGCCGGCCAGCGCGAGTACCGACCCGACGCCGAGCCGGATCGAAGTCAGCTGGCCATCGATCTTGTCCGGAGTCAGTGAGACCCGATCACGCGGCAGCCATAGCCAGGTGAATGCCGCCAACAGCACGAACATCACCGTTGCCGCCGGCAGCATCGCCAGCACGAAATGCAGGAACGGCAGCTGCGAGTGCTGCCACAGCAACAGGTTTTGCGGGTTGCCGATCGGGCTCAAGGTGGAGCCCGCGTTCACCGCCAGCGCCTCCAATACCACCATGCGCAGCACGGGCAGATTCGAGATGCCGCCGATCGCCAGCGTCAACGGCACGATCAGGAACAGGCTCACGTCGTTGGTCAGCACCATCGACAGCAACGCCGTCGCCGCCACCAGCAGGAGACCAAGACTGCGCAGCGAATGCGCCCGCGCCGCCACGGCGGCCGCCGCGTGCTGCACCAGCCCGCTGTCGCAGATGCCCTGGATCGCGATCAGCAGTCCCATCAGGCCGGCCAGCGTGGGCAACTGCAGCCAGTGGCGGTAGTTCGCCAGCGGCTGCGGGTCGAGCACGGCCAACGCGATCGTCAGCGCGGCGAACAGCAGCAACAGCCATTCGGCCTGCAGTTTTTGTACCCAAGACGATGACTTGCCGGACGATAACGTGCCGAATGACGGCTTCGCATCACTCATGCGTCAGCACCCGGCCGACACGCACATCACCACTCGCTCAATCCTTCGACTTCGTAAAGCTTCTGCCAGCTCGGGCGGGCGCGCACCAGGTCGGCCAGCCGCTTCAGCGCAGGCCACTCGGTCGCCGGACGCGGCATGTTGCGCGACCAGCGCATCAGCATGGTCAGCAACAGGTCGGCGCCGGAGAATTCCTGGCCGAGCAGGTAGGGGCCATGGGCCGCGAGTTGCGCATTCAGCAGAACCCACACGCCTTCGATCTTGTGCTGCAAAGCGGCGTGCACTTCAGGCGTGTGCTCCGCTGCGCCCAGTTCGGACGGATAGAACCAGAAGCGGTACGTCGCCATCAGCGTATTGCTGAGATAGACGACCCACTGCTGCCACGCCTCGCGCTCGGGCGTACCTGGTGCGGGTGCCAGTTTCGCTTCCGGATGGCGCTCTGCCAGCATCATCAACAGTGCCGCCGATTCCGATAGCGGCCGTCCGTCGATCACCAGCGTCGGCACCACGCCGCGCGGATTGAGCTTCAGATAAGCCGGATCGCGCTGCGCCTTGGCGTCGAAATCGACCAGCCGCAATTCATGCGGCGCGCCGATCTCCAGCAGCGCCAGATGCACCACCATGCTGGCGGTGCCGGGGGAGTAATAAAGCGTATACATGCGATGTCCTCAGCGTGTTCGGCACACGCGATCTTGGCGGTGGCTCACCCTTCGCGCAACAGGCGCATCGGCGAAGTCCTCGTCACCTTCCGTGTGCCGGCCAGCCCCAGCAGCATCACCACGAAGGCAGCGCCGAGCGCAGCGAACACAAGCGGCCACAAGGGCGGCACGAAGCCGTTGATGTGGAACACGGCATGGCCCAGCCACAGGCCGGCTCCGGCGGCACCGAGTGCGGCGGTGAGGCCGGCGACCAGGCCGAGCAAGGCGAATTCGCAGGCGGCGGCGACGCGCAATTGGTTGCGGCGTGCGCCGAGTGTGCGCAGCAACGCGGCCTCGTGTCGGCGTTCGGCCGCGCTGGCGGCGAGTGCAGCGGCCAACACCAGAGCGCCGGCTAGCAGGCTGAAGCCGAGGATCCAGCGCACGGCGTTGCCGACGCGATCGACGATCTCGCGGACCCGGTCGAGCAGCGAGTCGACGTCGACCAGGCTGAGATTGGAATAATCGCGCGACAGCTGCGCCAACTGGGTGGCATGGCCGCGCGCCAGGTGGAAGCTGGCCAGCCAGGTATGCGGCAGGTCGCCGGCATGGGCCGGATCGAGCAGCAGGAAGAAGTTGACCCGGAACGAACTCCAGTCGACCTTGCGCACGCTGCCGACCTTCGCGTCGATGCTGCCTTCACCGACGTTGAAACTCAGCGTGTCGCCCACCTTCAGCGCAAACATGTCGCGCCACATGGTGTCGATCGACACTTCGGCCTGGGCCGGATGCGCGCCTTGCCACTGGCCGGCGATCACCTGATTCGACGGCGGCAAGGCATCGGTCCACGACAGTCGCAACTGCCGGTCCGCCCAGTCTTTCGCGCGTTCGTCGGCGAATTGCAGCCGGTCGATCGGCTGGCCGTTGATCGCGGTGAGCTTGCCTACCGCCAGCGGCAGCATGTTGAGCTGGTCGCCGCCGATATGGGCCAGGTCGCGTTCGAAGCCGACACGCTGGTCGTCCTGCAGATTCAGTGCAAACCAGTTGGGCGTATTCGCCGGCAGTTCCTGACGCCAGCCTTGCAGCAGGGCAGGCGCGACGATCGCCAGCAACAGCAGCGCGCACAGGCCGAGACTGAGCGCGGTGGCCTGGATCAGGCTCAGCGTGCGCCGCCGTGCCAGCGCAGCGAGGCCGAGTCGCAGCGCCGGATGGGCGCCGGGAGCGATGCTTCGTGCCAGCCACAGCAACAAAGCCGCCAGAAGCGCAGCGATCACCGCCACGCCGAGCAGGCTGGCGGCGAGGATGCCGGCCAGCTGTAGCGAGCTGCTCTGGCTCCAGATCAGGCCCAGCGCGACCAGAACAGGAATCAGATACAGCAAGTCGAAGCGCCGCACACGCCGCGTCACACTCTGGCGGAAGACCGCCACCGGGGACACTTCGGCCAGTCGCGCCAGCGGCGGCAATGCAAAGCCGACCAGCACGGCGATGCCCATCGCCGCGGCGCCGAACGACGGTGCCAGCGGCAGCACGGTCGGCAGGCTGCCGAACAATTGGCTGGCGAACAGCCACGCCAGCTGTGCCAGCCCAAGCGCCAGCAGCAGGCCTAGCGTCGCCGCCGGCAGCGCGAGCGCGCCGAGTGTGCCTAGCAACAGACCCAGCACACGCCGGCGTGACGTACCCAGCGCGCGCAGCAGCGCAACCTCCGATACCTTGCGCCGCGCATAGCGTTGCGCGGACAGCGCAATGGCGATGCCGGCCAGCAGCGCCGACAGCAACGCGGTCAGGCGCAGGAACGCGCCGGCCCGATCGAATGACGTACGCATGCGTTCCTGGGTTTGTTCCGGCGTGATCAGCTCGGCACCTTGCGGCAACGCCGTCGACTGCGCCCAATCGCGCCAGCCCTGCACGGCTGCGGGTTCGCCCGCCAGCAGCAGGCGATGGCGGGCACGGCTGCCGGTGCCAAGCAGGCCGGCTTTTTCGGCATCGACCAGATTCATCAGCGCGCGCGGCGCCAGCGCGAACAACTCGCCGCCGTCGGGCTGGCGCAGCAGTTCGGCGGTGATGACCAGATCTCGCCCGCCCAGTTGCAGGGCCTGGCCTACTTTCAGATTCAGTGCGACCAGTGCGCGGTGATCGAGATAGACCTCGCCTGCGGCCGGCGCATGACCGTTGTAGGAGCGTCCATGTGCGTCGCCCAGCTCCAGTGTGCCGCGCAATGGATAATGTGGGTCGGTCGCCTGCACGTCGAGCAGCTGGGTCTGCTGATGGGCGAATGCCACGCTGGGAAAGCTGGCTGTTTGCGTGATCTTCAGGCCGCGCTGCCTGGCCTCGGTAATGAAGGTTTCCGGCACGGTCTGCGGTGACGACACGCCGATATCGCCGCCGATCAGTTCGGCGGCGCTGGCCAGCATGCCGCGCTCGATCCGGGTCGACAGCGTGGCGACCACGCCCAGCGCGACTACCGCCAGCACCAGCGATGCAGCCAGCGTACGCAGCTCCGGCAAGTGCCATTCGCGGCGCAAGGTGCGCAAGGCGAGCAGCAGCATCTTCATGCGTGTTCGCTCGCGTGGGGTGTGACGACGCGGCCCTCTTCCAGTTCTATTCGGCTATCGCAGCGCGCGGCCAGCGCAGCATCGTGGGTTACCAGCACCAGCGTGGTGCGGTGATCTCGGTTCAGCGCAAACAGCAGGTCGCAGACATGGTGGCCGGTGCGCTGATCGAGGTTGCCGGTGGGCTCGTCGGCAAACAGCACGCGGGGGCCATGCACGAACGCGCGGGCGATCGCCACGCGCTGTTGCTCGCCGCCGGAAAGCTGGGCCGGATAATGCCGGCGTCGCGGGGTCAGCCCGACGGCGTCGAGCGCTTCGCGTGCGCGTTGCCGCGCTGCGCTGCTGCCTTCCAGCTCCAGCGGCAGCATCACGTTTTCCTCGGCGGTGAGCGCAGGCAGTAGATGGAACGACTGGAACACGAAACCGACCAGCCGGCGGCGCAGATCGGCACGCGCCTCTTCGTCCAACTGCTCCAGCGCATGACCGTGCAGTGCGATGTGGCCGGTGTCCGGCGTGTCCAGTCCCGCCAGCAAGCCGAGCAAGGTGGTCTTGCCGGAGCCGGAAGCACCGACGATGGCGAAGCTCTCGCCCTGCGGAATCCGTAGGCTGACCTTGCTGAGGATTTCCAGTCTCCCCTCGGGACCGCTGACCGACTTGCTAACATCGCAGGCCTCAAGAAGAGGACGGAAAGAATCACTCATGCGTCGATGCCTATGGTTATTGGTCTTTCTGTGCGGCATCGGCAGCGCCCAGGCGGCGGCGCCGAAAACCGTGCTGGTGCTGGGTGACTCGTTGTCCGCCGCACACAACATACCGGTGGAGTCCGGCTGGGTGCACCTGCTGGACGTGCGTCTTGGCAAGATGGTGCCGAAGTGGACCGCGATCAATGCCAGCATCAGTGGCGAAACCTCGTTGAGCGGCCGCAACCGCCTGCCGGCCCTGCTGACCAAGTACCGTCCGGCGATTTTGGTGCTGGAGCTGGGCGCCAACGACGGTTTGCGCGGTCTGCCGTTGCCGGCCCTGCGCGACAACCTCACTGCCATGATCGAACAGGCGCAGCAGGCGAAGGTGCGGGTACTGCTGGTCGGTATCGAACTGCCGGTGAACTATGGTCCGCAGTACCGTGACGGCCTGCGCGCGGTTTACGCGGACCTGGCCCGAACCCGGCGCACCGCGCTGGTGCCGTTCCTGCTGGAGGGCATCGCACTCGATCCTGCATTGATGCAGGACGATGGCCTGCATCCGGTGGCCAGCGCCGAGCCGCGTGTGCTGGATATCGTGTGGAAGCAGCTGCAGCCGCTGCTGCAATGACCTTAGAACCCAACGGGTTCTGAATCGTCCGTTCCCGATTTTCACGCTAGCCTCACCCTCAAAAAGGTTATCTCTTCACATATGTGAAGATCCCTGATGTGAGGACGACGATATGACCGTACATGACGAGCAAGCGGGACTGATTCTTCTGGTCGAAGACAACCGCCAGATCGCCGAGATGGTGGGCGAGTTCCTCGAACGGCGCGGCTACTCCGTCGATTACGCGGCCGATGGCGTCAGCGGCCTGCATCTGGCGGTGTCCAACAGTTATGACGTGATCGTGCTGGACTTGATGCTGCCGGGGCTGGACGGGCTGGAAGTCTGCCGCAAGCTGCGCCGGGAAGCGAAGAAATCCACTCCAGTGCTGATGTTGACCGCGCGCGACACGCTGGAGGACAAGCTGGTGGGCTTGGAGGCGGGTGCCGACGATTATCTGGTGAAGCCGTTCGAAGTACGCGAGCTCGAGGCCCGCCTGCGCGCGCTGATCCGCCGCGACCGCCGCCAGGTGTCCACCGAGGTGCTCACGGTGGGCGACATGACCCTGGATACCGCCACACTGCGCCTGACCCGCGACGGCCAAGAGCTGACCGTGTCGCCGATCGGGCTGAAGCTGCTGGCGATCCTGATGCGCGAATCGCCGCGGGTAGTCAGCCGGCGCGATATCGAGCGGGAGATCTGGGGCGATACGCTGCCCGATTCGGACACTTTGCGCTCGCATCTGTACAACCTGCGCCGGGTCATAGACAAACCCTTCGCACATCCCCTGCTACACACCATCCATTCGGCTGGTTACCGCCTTGCGGACCTGGAATCGGAAGTGGCTTCGACGACACAGACAGCCTGACATTGCTGCGACTGGGCGAAAACATGTAATGGATAGTAGGGTGAAAGCAGTCACATTCCGTGTGGGTGCGTTCCGGCGGCGTATAGCATGGGTGTTCGGTTTGCAGTTTCTGATCGTGGCGATCGTCTGCATCCTGGGCATCTACAACGTCGCGCCTACCGCCCTGGTGATCGCGGTGATCGTGCTCACTACGGCGATCGCGTGGTTCGCCACCCGCCGCGAGTGGCGGCCGGTGCGTGCGCTGGCCCGGCTGGTCAATCGTTGGGATGGCCAGCAGCTCGATCCGGACGCGCTGCATCTGGATCAGATGTCCACCCACACCGACGCCGACGTGGCATCGCTGGCGCGCGGACTGCATGGGTTCGCCACGCGCATCGCCAACTACAACCAGCGCGAGCGCAATTTCACCCGCGACGCCAGCCACGAACTGCGCAGCCCGCTCACCGTGATCAAGATGTCGGTCGATATGCTGGCCGAAGAAGAAGGCCTCAGCGACTTCGGTGCCCGTTCGGTGAGTCGGATCAAGCGCGCCGCGCGCGAGATGGAGGTGCTGGTCGAAGCGCTGCTGATTCTGGCCCGTGAGACGGATAGCGTGACGGACCACGAGCGCTTCATCGTCAACGACGTACTGGTCCGGCAGCTGGAATCTGCCCGCGAGTTGCTGACCGGCAGGCCGATCGTGCTGGTGCTGGAAGAGTCGGCGCGGTTCGCGCTGGAGGGTTCGGCACAGGCCTTTTCGGTGCTGTGCTGGCAGCTGATCCGCAATGCCTGCCAACAGACCGAACAGGGCAGCGTCGTGATCAGCGTGACGCATGGGGCGGTGAGCGTGAGCAATCACGCGGATCCGCCCATACCCGGCGACAACTCCCGCCCACTGCGCGTGCACGGCGCCGACCGTCACGGCTTCGAACTGGCGATCGCCCAGCGTATCAGCGACCGTTTCGGCTGGCCGCTGGAACTGCATACGCGTATCGGGGAGGAAAACATTGCCCGCATCCGCTTCCCGCACCCTTTGCCGGCGAACGCGCCAGGCGGCGGTTGATCGCCGGAGCGCATCGATAGGCTCCGGTGTGCGGATCAGCTGGCCAGCGCAGGATCCACGGTAAACGCGCAGCCGGTTTTGGCCTTCACGTCGGCGAGGCTGACGCCGTCGTTGAGTTCGATCAGCACCAGTCCCTCGCCTTTGTTGACCTTGAACACGCACAAGTCGGTGATGATCAGGTCGACCACTTGCTTGCCGGTCAACGGCAGTTCGCATTCGGTCCGGATCTTCGGCGTGCCGTCCTTCGCGTTGTGCTCCATCAGCACCACCACGCGCTTGACGCCGCTGACCAGATCCATCGCGCCGCCAGGTCCCTTGACCATCTTGCCCGGCACCATCCAGTTCGCCAGATCGCCATGCGCGGAGACTTCCAGGCCACCGAGGATCGACAGGTCGATGTGGCCGCCGCGGATCATTGCGAACGACTCGGCGCTGGAAAAGAAACTCGAACCGGGCAGGGTGGTAATGGTCTGCTTGCCGGCGTTGATCAGGTCGGGGTCGATCTGCGCCTCGGTCGGGAACGGACCGATGCCGAGCAGGCCGTTCTCCGATTGCAAGGTGACGTTGACGCCGTCGGGAATGTAGTTCGCGACCATCGTCGGAATGCCGATGCCGAGATTCACGTAGAAACCGTCTTGCAACTCCTGCGCGGCACGTTTGGCCATCGCCACGCGGATCGGGCTTTCCTTGCCGCCGACCACGCCGGCCGTCGTACGGAACTCGATCCGCTTCTCGTACTTGGCACCCTGCACGATGCGGTCGACATAAATGCCCGGCACATGTACGCCATCGGGATCGATCGAACCGACCGGCACCAGCTCTTCGACCTCGGCCACGCAGATTTTGCCGCAGGTGGCGATCATCGGATTGAAATTGCGCGCGGTCTCGTGGAACACCAGGTTGCCGTGCGCATCGCCCTTCCAGGCCTTCACGATGGAGAGGTCGGCATGGATCGCTTCTTCCAGCACGTATTCCTTGTCGCCGAAGACCTTGATCTCCTTGCCCTCGGCCAGCTTGGTGCCGAAGCCGGTGCGTGTATAGAAGCCGGGGATGCCGGCGCCGCCAGCGCGCAACTTCTCGGCCAGCGTGCCCTGCGGGGTCAGGTGCAGCTCCAGTTCGCCGGCCAGCACCTGCCGCTCGAACTCCTTGTTCTCGCCCACGTAAGAGGCGTAGACGCGCTTCACCTGATGCGTCTTCAGCAGCGGACCCATGCCGAAATCGTCCACGCCGGCATTGTTGCCGACGATGGTCAGGCCCTTGGTGCCGGCCTCCAACAGCGCCCCGATGAGGTTTTCGGGAATGCCGCATAGACCGAAGCCACCCGCGGCGATCGTCATGCCATCGACCAGCAGTCCATCAAGAGCTTTCGCCGCGCTCGGGTAAACCTTGTTCATCGCTGTGCCTTCCTGCAGGGAGAGTCAGCTGCCAAGGATACGATGGATTGGCTCCAGGCGGCCCTGTACCAAGGTCGCAGGCGGGGCACCTTGATGTTGTCATCTAGGGCGGTCGCAATATGCCGCGAAGGATTGCTGGTTTGAGTGTGTGCAGGTAGCCGGTACCAGCAGCTGCAGAAAGTGGCCGACCTTGCCGGCATGAAACTGGTGCTGGACGGCGAGCAGGTGCGCTTCGAGAATAAGTGAACGGAGCGGCTGGCTATACTCTTCCCATCGCCTATCGCCCATTGGGAGAGCGAAGTGAAGCCGCGCCGCGTGTTCGTTGCCCTTGCCTTCTTCGGAGTCGCCAGCATGAGCCACGCCGCCGCCTCGCCTGTGCTGGTGATTCATGGCGGTGCTGGCGTGATCAAGCGCGACATGACGCCGGCCAGGGAAAAGGCGGTGCGTGCGGCGATGACCCAGGCGCTGCAGAACGGTTATACCCAGCTGAAAGCGGGCAAGCCGGCGCTGGATGCGGTAGCCGCGGCGATCACCGTGCTGGAGGACGATCCGAACTTCAACGCGGGCAAGGGCTCGGTATTCACCCACGACGGCAAGAACGAACTGGACGCGGCGATCATGGACGGCAATACGTTGCGCGCCGGCTCAGTGGCAGGCGTGCGGCGGATCAAGAATCCGATCCTGCTCGCGCGCGCGGTGATGGAGCAGTCGCCGCATGTGATGCTGTCCGGCGAGGGTGCCGAGGCGTTCGCGCAGAGTATTGGCATGTCGCTGGTGGATCCCTCGTACTTTCGCACCGAGGAACGCTGGCAGCAGCTGCAGAAGGCGCTCAAGGACGACGCAGCGAAGCGGCCGCATGCGGACGTCGAGACGGCCAAACATTTCGGCACGGTCGGTGCGGTGGCGCTGGACTCCCAAGGCCATCTTGCCGCCGGCACGTCCACCGGCGGCATGACGGACAAGCGCTGGGGCCGCATCGGCGATTCGCCGATGATCGGCGCGGGCACCTATGCGAATTCCGGCTGCGCGGTGTCCGCGACCGGATGGGGCGAGTTTTATATCCGCACGGTGGCGGCACACGAGATCTGCATGGAGGTCACCCAGATGCGTGTGCCGCTGAAGCGTGCGGCCGCCGAGGTGGTCAACCAGGAGATTCCCTCGATGGGCGGCAACGGCGGCGCCATTGCGCTGGATGCGGACGGCCAGATCTCGATTCCGTTCAACACCGACGGGATGTACCGCGGCTGGATCGGCGCCGACGGCGTCCCGCACGTGGCGCTGTATGGCGACGAGGACGATGGCACGGCGGAGTTGCCGGCACCGGCCGAGAGTGCCGCGCAACCTTGATGGTGGCGTCCACATTGACGCCGCGACGCGATAGCCATTCGTAGCGGGAACTGTCCGTCGTCCTTCAGCATGATGGACGGGGACAGGAGGCTGAAGGGTCGAGCCCGTCCTGCGAAATCGCGTTCGACGTAACGCTCAATCGTCCCGTTCAGGCCGCTCGCGTACCGGATGCTTGCTCAATTTGCGCTGCAAGGTGCGGCGGTGCATGCCGAGCCGGCGTGCGGTTTCGGAGATATTGCCGTCGCATTCGGTCAGTACGCGCTGGATGTGTTCCCACTCCAGCCGGCGCAGCGCCAGCGGCTGTTCCGGAGCGTCCGGCGGGTCGCTGTCTTCGTTGTCGTTGTCGCCATCGAGCAAGGCGCGCACCACGGCATCGGCATCGACGGGTTTGGCCAGGTAGTCATGGGCGCCGCGCTTGATCGCCTCTACCGCGGTGGCAATCGAGGCATAGCCGGTCAGCAGCAGTACGCGCAGATCCGGCACCAGCGTGTGCAGTTCGGGAATCAGGCGCAGGCCGTTGTCTTCGCCCAGCTTCAGGTCGAGCACGCAATAGCGCGGCTGATGCCGGCGGGTCAGCGCACGGGCTTCGTCGAAATTGCTCGCGGTGATGACCTCGAAGCCCCGCGAGCCCAGCGCACGTGCCAGCACGCGCAGGAAGGTGGCGTCGTCGTCGACCAGCAGCAATGGACGTGCTGTGGCGGCATGGGGCAACTCGGTCATGATGGTGTTTCCTGAAGGCTTCTAGGCCCATTTTTGCCGGAAGTGCGGCCGCTTGCACGTCCGCCGGCGAATTATTTTTCGGCGATCACGGCCAAAGGCAGGCGCAGACATACCTCCGCGCCGTAGTCGGTGTTGCGCGCGATCATCTCACCGTTGAGGCGTTCGGCGGTGGCCTCGGCCAGGGCCAGGCCAATGCCGAGCCCGCCCTGTTTCTGCGAGTGACCGAGCGGGGTCAGCTCACCGGTGACACCGAAGCCGGGACCGTTATCGCGCACGCTCAACTGCAGCCAGCCCGCATCGCGTGACACCTGCAAGACCACTATGCGCGAGTGGCGGCTGGCCGAGGCATCGACGGCGTTGTTGAGCAGGTTGAGCAGCGCGTGGCGCAGGCCCGGTGGGGTGCGCAGCATGGTTTGTGCGGTGGCGTCTTCCAGCTCCAGGGTCAGCTCGGCCTCGGGCCGCAGCAACTGGAATCGCTCCAGGCAACCATGGATGAACTCGGTGACGCTGAGCCGTTCCGGTTCCTGCGACAGTTGCGCCTTGCCGAAGGCGACCATCTCGCGCAGGATCGTGCGGCAGCGGTCCACCTGGCCCTCCAGCAGTTCCAGGTCTTCGGCAAGCGACGTATCGCCGACATGCTCGCGGCGCAGCTCCGGCAGCAAGGTGCGCATCGTCGACAGCGGCGTGTTGAGTTCGTGCGCAGCGCCCGCCGCCTGCGTGGCGATCGCCAGGATGCCTTCGTCGCGCAAAGCCCGCTCACGTACACGCTGCACTTCCAGCTGCTGCATACGCAACGCGTACGCCAACCGATTGATGAAGAAGCCCAACAGCAATGCGCTGATCACGAAGTTCACGCCCATGCCGGCCACGTGCAGCGAGAAGCCGCCGTGCAGTTCGCCATGCATCGGCATCGGCAATGGCACATGCCAGTACAGCAGGATCACATAGGCGATGCCGGCCAGCGCGGCCACCGCCAGGATGGCGCGCACCGATAGCGCGGCGGCACTCAGGGCGATCGGCACCAGCAGCAAGGTGATGAACGGATTGCTGGCGCCGCCGGTGAAGTACAACAGGTAGCCGAGCACCAGCGTATCGGCGGCGATGTGGCCGACGGTTTCCCATTCGCGCACCGGCCATGGCTGAGTCAGGCGCCAGGCGGCGAACATCGAAAATACCCCGAGCAGGCCGATGCCTAGCAGTAGCGGTAGCAGTGGAATCTGCAGTCGCATCCACCACGCGCAGACCAGCACGGCTACGCTTTGCCCGGCGATCGCACACAGCCGCAACCAGGCCAGTGTGCGTGCCAGTGCGAACGGGCCGATGCGTTGGGTAGGGTGGGGCGGCATGTCGATCATCGAGGCCGGCGAAAACTGCGAAGGCTCAGGACGGCGCGTTGAATTCCTCGCTGCGCACGGCCGGCAGCGGAGTGTGGTGGGCCGCCGCATCGGAGTGGCTGAGCGAGAGCTTGTTCATCAGCGGCAGCATCGCAAGCGCGATCACCGTGCAGGCGATGCCCACGAAACCGAGCTTGTCGAACAGGCTCACATAGATCGTCAGCGACTGCACGGGATCGGTGATGTTGTCGGGGATGTGCGCATAGTTGGCCACGATGCTGCCGAGGTATTGCGACAGTCCCACGGCCACGTAATACGCCCCCATCATGAAACCGCCCATGCGCGATGGCACGTAGCGCGCGATCATGGCCAGGCCAAGCCCGCTGACCAGCAATTCGCCCAGCGAGTACCAGCCATAGCCCCAGATCATGGTCCACGACGACACCTGGCCGGCCACCGCAGCGTTTGCGCCCACGCCATACATGAAGAAACCGATGGCCACTGCGGCGAAACCCAGCGCGAACTTCAAAGCGATCGACGGATCCTTGCCGACCCGGCCGAGCGCGTTGTAGGCAAACACCAGCACTGGGCTCAAGACGACGATCCAGATCGCGTTGAGGTTCTGGTACTGCTCGGGAATCCAGTTGAACAGATGTGCGCCGAATACGTTGAACGAGAGGTCCACGTTGTGCTGCGCGAACAGGTTCAGCGACGTCGCCATCTGCGAGTAGAAAATGAAGAAGAAGATCGTCTGCACCGTCAACACCAGTGCTGCGATCAGGCCGGCGCGCTCGCTCGGCTGGCTGCTGCGGATCAGGTGGGCGAACACGCCCAGGATCACCACGCCGGCGGCGTAGACGCAGACCTTTGCTACGGCTTCGCTATGCAGAATGAACGCTACGACGAAAACCAGCAAGAAGGCCGCACCGAAGACCGGTAGCGCGCGACGCATGTTCATCGGCAGGTCGTCCACAGGCGAGCCGATGTGCCGAAGCGCGCGCCGCATGAACAGGTAATTGACCAGGCCAAGGAGCAGGCCGATCGCACAGACGCCGAACGCGGTGTGCCACCCGATCGAGTCGCCGTAGCGCTTACCGACGACGTCGCGAATCCACGGCGTGGCCGTCATCGAAATCATCGAGCCGATGTTCACCGCCATGTAGTAGATGGTGAATGCGCTGTCGATCTTGGTGTCGTCGCCCTCGTAGATCTTGCGCACCAGATTGCCCGCATTGGGCTTGAAGAAGCCGTTGCCTACAACGATCACGCCGAGCGCGAAATAGGTGAGGTTGGCCGGGGCCAGCAACGCCATCAGGCCGCTGCCGCCATCGGTCAGTCCCAGCGTCTCCGGCGGTATCCACAGAATGCCGTAGCCGATCGCCAGCACCGTCGCGCCGATCAGCATGGTGCGTCGCGTACCCAGCAGCTTGTCGCCGACCCAGCCGCCGATGGCCGGTGTGGCGTAGATCAGGGCTGCCGCCGCGCCCCAGACGAGGTTGGCCTTGGTGTCGACGAAGCCGAGCTTCTTCATCAAGAAGGTGACCATCAATACCTGCATGCCATAGAAACCGAAGCGCTCCCACATCTCGATCAAGAAGACGGTGGTGAAGGAGCGTGTCTGGGAGACGGGCGGATTCTGGGCTGCCATATTTTTTCCGTACGTGATTCAAGCCGTGACGAGGCCGAGGTATCGTCTATCGCATGCAATCCTGAACGGATCACAACCGAGGAAGCGTAACCGATTCGCCATCAGGGTGTAGCTGCACTGCGGCATGACGAACCCGCCGCGCCGGCCAACACGAGGATGTCGACGCCAACATCCTGGGGCCGCCGCGGCAGGCACCTGTGGCATCATGACCGCCTGCATCAGCCTGCCTGAAGAGAAGTTGTCGCCTATGTCGATCGTCGCGCTGTCGCCATCCCTTGCCGTCGTCATCGCCCTTGCCGGGTCGCCGTCGCCGGCGACTGCCTGAGCGGTACACAGATATGGCAGCCGAGGGTTTTCGGGGTCCGAAACAGCTCTGGAACGCGTTCCAGTGGTCGATGAAAGGTTTCAGGGCCGCCTGGCGCCATGAGGCGTCGTTCCGGTTGGAAGCCTGTCTGGTGATCGTGCTGGTGCCGCTAGGCCTGTGGCTGGGCGACGGCGGGCTGGAAAAATTCGCGCTGATCCTGGCCCCGTTGCTGGTTCTGTCGGCCGAGTTGCTCAATTCCGCGGTCGAAGCGGTGGTCGACAAGGTCAGCCCGGAGTTCCACGAGCTGGCCGGACGCGCCAAGGACATGGGTTCGGCGGCGGTATTCGTGCTGCTGATGGTGGTGGTGCTGAGCTGGACGCTGATTCTCGGGCCGCGCCTGCTCGGCTGATCAGGGCGCTTCTGGCTGACACGATTGCGTGGGATGGCATGGGATGATGGAATGATCTACCACCGGATCGGAGCGACCCCATGAAACTTATGCGCAATCTCGTGCTGCTGTTGCTCGCCATCAGCCTGACCGGCTGCGGTTACAACGCGATGCAGCGGCAGGATGAAGCGGTCAAGGCCGCCTGGTCCGAAGTGCTGAACCAGTACCAGCGCCGCGCCGATCTGGTGCCGAACCTGGTCAATACGGTCAAGGGCTATGCGCAGCACGAAGAGAAAGTCTTCGTCGAGGTGACCCAGGCCCGCGCCAAGGTCGGCAGCCTGCAGGTCAACGCCGATTCGCTCAACGATCCGCAGAAGCTTCAGCAGTTCCAGGCCGCGCAAGGCCAGTTGAGCAGCGCGCTGTCGCGTCTGATGGTGGTCAGCGAAAACTATCCGCAGCTCAAGGCAGACGGCTTGTTCCAGAATCTGCAGGCCCAGCTCGAGGGCACCGAAAACCGGGTCACCGTGGCGCGCAACCGCTATGTGCAGGCAGTGCAGCAGTACAACGAGATGATCCGCACCTTCCCGAACAATCTCACCGCCAAGATGTTCGGCTACAAGGTCAAGCCGAATTTCAGCGTGGACAACGAGAAGGCGATCTCCACGGCGCCGACCGTCGACTTCGGCACCGGCACGCCGGCGCCTGCCGCCTCGGCACATTGATGATGCTTCGGCGCGTGCCGCGCCTGTGGCTGATGCTGGCGATGGCCTTGCTGTCGCCGGGCCTGTTGCATGCGGCCGATGCGGTGCCGAAGCTGACCCGTCACGTCACCGACCTCACCGGTACGTTGTCGGCGCAACAGGTCGATCAGCTGGATGCGCAACTGGTCGCGCTGGAGAAGGCCAAGGGCGCACAGCTGACGGTCCTGATGGTCGACAGCACGGCGGAGCAGGACATCGACAGTTATTCGCTGGCCGTGGCCGAGGCGAACAAGGTCGGCCGCAAGGGCGTCGATGACGGTGTGTTGCTGCTGGTGGCGAAGAATGATCGCCGCGTGCGCATCGAAGTGGGTTATGGCCTGGAAGGCGCGATTCCCGATGCGGCCACCGCGCGCATCATCCGCGAATACATCGCACCGAAGTTCCGCAGCAACGACTATTTCGGCGGCATCAGCGACGCGGTCGGTGCGCTGACCTTGCTGATCAACGGCGAGGCGTTGCCGCCGCCGGTACAGGGGTCGCCCAGCAACGAGCGCTCCGGTCCCGGTTTGCAGAACGGGCTGATGATCGGCGTGTTCGTGGCGCTGTTCCTTCGCGGCATGCTGGGTCGGGCCGGTCCCTGGGTTCGGGCGCCGCTGGGTGCGGCGCTGGTCGGCGGGCTGTTGTGGCTGCTGATTTCGATGGGCGCCGGCATCATCGGCGCGCTGGTCGGCGGCGTGCTGATGCTGTTGCCCGGCGGTGCCGGACGTTCGATCGGCGGTGGCGGCTGGGGCGGATTCGGAGGGGGCGGCTGGGGTGGCGGCGGTGGTGGAGGCCTCGGCGGCGGCGGTTTCAGCGGCGGTGGCGGCAGCTTCGGCGGCGGCGGTGCTTCGGGGAGCTGGTGATGGCACGCATGCGGCGAATGCTGATCAATCTGCTCGGCGGCTGGTTTCAACTGCGCCGCCGTTTCCCTGCGACGCTGCTGGACGAGATGGCCGCGGCCATCGTGGCCGGCGAGCGCAGCCACCTCGGCGAAGTCTGCTTCGCGATCGAATCGCGACTGGCTCCGCTGGCCGTGCTTGAAGGCCTGGATTCGGCTGCGCGCGCACGACAGGTGTTCGCCCAGTTGCGGGTATGGGATACGGAAAGCAACAGCGGCGTGTTGTTCTACGTGCTGATGGCCGAGCATCGCATCGAGATCGTCGCCGATCGCGGCATCGCGGCGAAAGTAGCGACCAGCGAATGGAACGACATCTGCGCCCGCATGCAGGAGCGCTTCGCGCGAGGACAATGGCGTGATGGCAGCCTCGAAGGCATTGCCGCCGCGAACGCGTTGCTGGCCCGCCATTTCCCTGGCGACGGCCAGTCCAACCCTGACGAGTTGCCGGATCGGCCTGTGCTGCTCTGATTCACGCTTTGCGGGGCGAATGCGCGCCCGCTTCTATACATAGAGAACCTCGAAAAACCCGTGATCTGGACCGTCATCCCAGCTTCTGCTGGGATGACGGGCAAATAGCCAAAAAGAAAGGCGCCAGCGGCGCCTTTCTTCCAGTGATGCCATAGGGCCAATCAGGGTGCGGCGTTGCCAGGCCCGATGTATTTGGCGAAGAAGGCCTGCAAGCGGGTGAGTCGCTCGATATTGTTCTTCTCGTCGTAGAAACCGTGGCCTTCGCCCGGCTTGCTCATCCATTCGTACGGCTTGTGCGCGGCATCCAGTGCCGCACGCATCGCCTTGGCCTGCGCGAATGGCGCACGCACGTCGTCCTCGCCGTGAATCAACAACAGAGGCACGTCGATCTTGTCGGCCAGTTTGTCGGGCGAATTGGCATCGAGGTCGGCGTCGTCCTTGCCGATAACCATCTTCAGATAGTTGCGGCCTAATTTGCTCTCGCGGACATCGCCTTTCTGATACATCATTTTCAGGTCATAGACGCCGGCGTAGCCGACCGCGCACTTGAACATGCCCGGCGCGCGGATCGTCGTCATCATGGCCGAGTAGCCGCCGAAGCTGCCGCCGTAAACGCAAACGCGTTGCGGGTCGGCGTATTTCTCGGTGATCGCCCACTTCACGCCGTCGATCAGATCCTGCTGGATGCGGGTGCCCCATTTCAGATAGCCGGCTTCCTGGAAGTCCTCGCCGCGGCCACTGGAGCCGCGGTAATTCACCTGCAGCACCAGATAGCCGCGGCTGGCGAGGAACTGGGCGTCGTTGTCGTAGTCCCAGTTGTCCCGTATGCCGATCGGACCACCGTGCGGCAGCAGGATCATCGGCAGGTTGGCTAGGTTGGTGCCGTTCGGAATCGTCAGGATCGCCTCCAGCTCCATGCCGTCGCTGGTTTTGAAGTGCAGCGGGCGGCGCTCAGCCATCTTTGCTGGATCGATCCACGGCTCCGCGGCAAACAACTTGGCCACCTTGTACGTGTGCGTGTCGATCAGGTAGTAGGTACCCGGATCACGGTCACTGTTGACCGAGAACAGCAGCTTGCCGCCATCCTCACTGAAGTCGATGAAATGGACGTAGCTGCCGGGGAATTTCAGGCGCAACGCGCGATGCAGTTTCGCCGTGGGAAGATTCGGATCGATATAGGTGAATGTCGGCATGCCGGTGGCAGGCACGGTGGCGAACGGCTGGTTCGGAAACGGCGTCCATTCGACGTTGCCAATACTGCTGAAGCTGTCACTGGCGAGCACCTTGCGGTTGCCCCCGTTCTCGTCCTGTTCCACCAGTTCGGTAGGGCCGCCGCCAGCATTGTATTCGGCGTAGATGCGTTGTTTGTCCGGGGCGAAAGAGCGCGGTGTAAAGCTGCCTCCGATCTGGGCGGGCGTCATCTTGGCCCAGCCCGCTGCCTGCTGGTGATAGACGACGTAGTCGTAGTCGTCGTTGCGACCGTAGGCAAAGTGGGCCTTACCATCGGCACCGACCATGAAACTCATGCCGCCGACGTTGATCTGACCGATCAGATGACGGGTGTTCTTGCCTGCGTCGACGTCGTACAGTGTGCTGGTATCGGTGTTCTCCCAACTCTGCGTGCCCATGTAGAAATGGCCATTGGCTGGCAGCGGTTTGCTTTCGACGAAGCCCCATCCGCGATCAGTGCCGCGTGTCCCCCCTCGCGTACCGTACTTCATGCTGTCATAGCCGTAGAGATAGTCCTGATTCTTGCCGTCCAGATCGGTGGCAATCACTTCACCGGTCAGGAAAGGCTCGTCGATCGAACCGTACATCTTGCCTTTGTCCACCACCAGCCGGGTATTGCTGGCCCAGGTGATGTCGGCGGCAATCTCATATTTGGGCAGGCGCAACATGCTCACCGGCTGCTTCATGTCGTCCACCTTGTAGATGGCCAGCAAGTGCGATTCGCCGTTGGGGTCGTTCATGTTTACGGCGAGGTACTGCCCATTCGGCGAAAGCCGCGGCATGGTCAGCAGTGGGTGAAGCGCGAAATCTTCCACCGGAATCAGATCGGCAGCGATGGCGGCCGCTGGCAACAACAGGCAGACAGCGGACAGCATGGTCCGCGCAAAACGGTAGGACATCGGTTTCCCCCTGGCACGCTCCGTGTGATGAGCCGGTTCGTCTGGAGCGCAACGACCTGACTGGGTTCGGGCATCCTTTCGATGCTGTCGACGACTGCCCGATTCCCTTCCCCGGCTCGGGCAGCGTCTGCGGGCGATTCTAGCCCCCGTCCGGGCGCGATCGGAAGAGGTGCTGACGCCAGGCATTCCCGGCCCGCTACACTTGGACTTTACCGGCCAGCCCCATCCTCTATGTCCCAGCCTTTCGTCGTCGATATCAACCCGGTCGCTTTTCACCTCGGCCCGATCCAGGTGCATTGGTACGGGCTGATGTACCTGCTCGGATTTTTCTTTGTCGCCGTGCTGGGCGAGTACCGGCGCCGGCGCGGGCGCCTGCCTGTCAGCCGCGACGCGCTGGGCGACCTGCTGTTCTACGGCATGTTGGGCGTGATCGTGGGCGGACGCGTGTGGTACATGCTGTTCTATGCCGACATCGACTGGATCTGGACCGCGCCGCAGACACTGTTCAAGGTATGGGACGGCGGCATGAGTTTCCACGGTGGCCTGCTCGGCGTGCTGGCGGCCGGCTGGTGGTGGTCGCGCAAGCAGCGGCTGCATTTTTTCGACACGGTCGACTTCGTGGCGCCGCTGGTACCGATCGGGCTCGGCCTCGGCCGGCTCGGCAACTTCATCAACGGCGAGCTGTGGGGCAAACCCAGCGACGTGTCGTGGGCGATGATCTTTCCGCACGCGCCGGACCGGTTGCCGCGGCATCCTTCGCAGTTGTACGAGATGCTGCTGGAAGGCTTGGTGATGTTCGTGGTGCTGTGGCTGGTGTCGCTGAAGCCGCGGCCGCGTTACCTGGTGTCGGGCCTGTTCGCGCTGCTGTATGGCTGCTTCCGCTTCGCGGTGGAATTCGTGCGCGTGCCCGATGTGCAGCTTGGTTATCTGTTCGGCACGCAGTGGGTGACGATGGGGCAGATGCAGTCGCTGCCGTTGATCGCGGTCGGACTGGTGTTGATCGCACTGTCACGGCGGGCGCCGACGCTGCCACTCGCACCCGTTGCCGCGAAGGCCTGAAGCATGCGCGCTTATCTCGATCTGCTTCGCCACGTTCTCGATTACGGCACCCAAAAGACCGATCGCACCGGCACCGGCACGCGCAGCGTGTTCGGCTGGCAGCTGCGCTTCGACCTCAACCAGGGTTTCCCGCTGGTCACCACCAAGAAGCTGCATCTGAAATCGATCGTGCACGAGCTGATCTGGTTTCTTCGCGGCGACACCAATATCGCCTATTTGAAAGAGCATGGCGTACGCATATGGGATGAATGGGCCGATTCGAACGGCGATCTCGGCCCGGTCTATGGACAGCAATGGCGTGCGTGGCGAACCGCCGAGGGCGGCACCGTCGATCAGATCGCGTGGGTGATCGACGAGATCAAACGCAACCCGGATTCGCGCCGGTTGATCGTCAGCGCGTGGAACGTGGGCGAATTGTCGAAGATGGCATTGCTGCCGTGCCACAGCCTGTTCCAGTTCTACGTTGCCGACGGCAAATTGAGTTGCCAGCTGTACCAGCGCTCGGGCGACATCTTCCTCGGCGTGCCGTTCAACATCGCCAGCTACGCATTGCTCACCCACATGGTCGCGCAGGTCTGCGGACTGGGTGTGGGCGATTTCGTGCACACCTTGGGCGATGCGCATCTGTACAACAACCACGTGGAGCAGGCACGGCTGCAACTGAGCCGCGAAGTGCGGTCGCTGCCGCAGCTGAAGCTCAATCCGGAGGTGCGCTCGATCTTCGATTTCCGTTACGAGGATATCGCCATCGAGGGTTACCAGCCGCATCCGGTGATCAAGGCCGAGGTGGCCGTATAGGAGCGCGGCGAGGTGCGCGGAACGGCCATCCATGGGCCTCTTTCGCAACTACCTGCGGAGCGCCGCGGTAGCCGCACCCTGTTAAGATTCGACGCAATCGGCGGCGTCATCCGCGGGCGCAGGCCACACCACTGATCAAGCTTTTCAAGGACTCGTTATGGCTATTTCGCTGATTGCCGCCCTCGACGAAAATTTTGCCATTGGCCGCAAGGGTCAGCTGCCCTGGCATCTGCCCGATGACTTGCGCTGGTTCAAGCAACTGACCACCGGCAAGAACGTGTTGATGGGCTACAACACCGCCGTATCGATTGGCCGCGCGTTACCGGGTCGGGTCAACCTGGTGCTGTCGCGTCGCCACGAGGCGCCGTTCCCCGATCAGATCACGGTGCGCTCGATCGAAGAAGCGCAGGCGCGCATCGGCGACACCGGCCTGATGGTGATCGGCGGCGGCATGGTGTTCGCCGAAGCGTTGCCACGCGCCCGCCGCATGTATCTGACCTGGGTCAGCGCTGCGATCGACGGTGCCGACACGTTCTTCCCCGGCGTGCATTTCAGCGACTGGACGGAAGTCTCGCGCGTGCATCACAAGGCCGATGCCGAGCACGCCTACGACTTCGACATGGTCGAATATCTGCGCAACGGTTAATGCCTGCTCCCGCCGTGCCGAAGCCAGTCATGCATGTGATGGCTGCGGTCATGCGTGACGCCAACGGACGCGTGCTGCTGGCGCAGCGACCGGCTGGCAAGCACCTGGCTGGCATGTGGGAATTTCCCGGCGGCAAACTCGAACCCGGCGAAGCACCGCTGGCGGCGCTGGCACGCGAACTCCACGAAGAGCTGGGCATCGCCTTGCAACATGCCGAGCCGTTGATCCGCGTGCCGTGCCGCTACGTCGAGCGCGAACTGTTGCTGGATACCTGGCAAACCGGGCAATGGGAAGGTGCGCCGCAATCGCTGGAAGGGCAGGCGCTGCAATGGCTGCCGCCGGCACAGATCGATCCGGCGATGCTGGCTCCGGCCGATCGGGCCATCCTGCAGGCTTTGCGGCTGCCCCATCGTTATCAGATCACGCCAGCGGAAGTGCGCCCGGATCAACGCGGCATCTGGTTCGAGCGTATCGGCCAGGCAATCGAACACGGCACGCAACTGGTGCAATTGCGCCTGCCATTGTGGCCGCGTGAGCTCGTGCGCGAACTGGCAGCAACACTGCTGCCGCTGGCCCGCCGGCATGGCGCCCGGTTGTTGCTCAATGGCGACATCGACGGTGCGCTGGCACTGGGTACCGGGGTGCAACTCAAGAGCACCCAATTGGTCGCCGTGTCAGAACGCCCACTGCCGCTGCTGCAGTTGGTCGGCGCCAGCTGCCACGGTGCAGAGGACCTGGCACGGGCAGCGAGTATCGGTGCGGACTTCGCCACGCTGTCACCGGTGGCTGCCACCCTCAGTCACCCGCAGACGCCGCCGCTGGGCTGGTCTCGATTCCATTCATTGACTGAAGCCGCCGCCTTGCCGGTCTATGCGCTCGGCGGCATGGCACCTTCGCATGTCGCACAGGCTCGCGAGTGCAGTGGGCAGGGCGTGGCGGGCATCCGGGAATTCTGGCTCTAGAAGCGACCAACTCCGCGTCATGTAGGAGCCCGCTCGCGGGCGATGCTCTTCGTTCCAATCGGCGCGGTTGCGTTCCCCGCCAAATCAGCGCACGCCGGCCAGTGCCAAATAGCGCTGGTGCAGTTCGGCGACGGCATGGTCCAGCGCGGATTCATTGCCACTGTTCTCGATCACGTCATCGGCCAGTGCCAGCCGCTCGGCGCGGCTGGCCTGCTGGGCCAACATCCGCCGCGCCAGGGTTTCGTCGATGCCGTCGCGGGCGATCAAGCGTGTGATCTGCACCGACTCGGGCACATCAACCACCAGTACGCGATCGACCCAGCGATAATGCGCGATGTTTTCGGCCAGCAACGGAATTGCCAGCAGGCAATACGGCCCACGTTCGGCCAGTGCGCGCTCGCGCAGCCACTGGCGCACGCGCGGGTGGATGATCGCTTCCAGCACCTTGCGCGCGGACGGGTCGGCAAACACACGTTGGCGCATGGCCGGGCGATCCAGCCGTCCCGCCTCATCCAGCACGTCGACGCCAAACGCATCGACCACCGCGGCCAGGCCGGTCGTGCCCGGCTCGATCACTTCACGGGCGGCCACGTCGGCATCATGCACAGCTACGCCTAGCCCCTCGAAGCGCCGCGCTACGGCCGTCTTGCCGGCGGCGATGCCGCCGGTCAACGCAATCACCAGCGCATGTGGCCGCTCGCTCATCGCAGGCCGGTCAGTTGCATATAGCCTTGCAGCAAGCCATGGCCGGCCACGAACCAGACCCAGCCGGCGGCGGCGATGAACGGGCCGAACGGCATCGGAATTTCTCGCTCATGCTTGCGCAACGCGATCAACGTGCCGCCGACCAGCGCACCGATCAGCGACGACAGCAGGATCATCGGCAACAGCGACACCGGTCCCATCCATGCGCCCAGCGCGGCGAGCAATTTGAAATCGCCGTAGCCCATGCCTTCCTTGCCGGTGAGCAACTTGAAGACCCAGTACACGCTCCACAGGCTCAGGTAACCGACGGCAGCTCCGATAATCGCCGAAGGTGCGTCGACGAACATGGGCAATAGCGCCAGCAGCAAGCCCAGCCACAACAGCGGAAAGGTCAGCTGGTCAGGCAGCAATTGAGTGCGGAAGTCGATGCCGGACAGCGCGATCAGAGTCCAGGTCAGCACCAGCCCCGCCAATGCGGCCCACGACGGCCCGAACTTCCATACGATCACGGCACTCAACAGGCCGCTGAGTAGCTCCACCAACGGATACTGGATCGAGATTTTCGCCTTGCAGTAGCGGCAACGCCCTCGCAGCAGCAGCCAGCCGAGCAACGGAATATTGTCCATCGCGGACAACGTATGCTTGCACTGAGGGCAATGCGAAGGCTCGCGCACGATGCCCGGCGGCAGCGGTGTCGCATCGGCCTCAAGCTCAAGCACATCGCGCGCCTCCCGCCGCCAGTCCGCCGCCATGCGCTCAGGCAGGCGCAGGATCACCACGTTGAGAAAGCTGCCCACCAGCAGGCCGAGCACGCCGGCCAGGGCAATCCACAGGGCAAAGGGGAGATCGGGCATGCGTCAGCCTTGTGTTTTAAGGTTCCCGCGATCGAGCGGGTACGGCGTAGGGTACGGCGCTTATTGTAGGAGCGCACTTGTGCGCGATGCTCTTCGCAGTAATCAACATCGGAGCATTGCGCACTAGTGCGCTCCTACAACACGAAAACGGCGAGCAATGCCCGCCGTTTTCGTGTCGTGTTTTTTTTGAGGCCTAGAACGTGCCGGCAAGCTTGAAGATGGGCAGGTACAGCGCGACCACCATGCCGCCGACCAGGGTGCCGAGCACGACCATGATGATAGGTTCGAGCAAGGTGGACAGGGTGTCGACCGCGTTGCTGACTTCTTCCTCGTAGAACTCGGCGACCTTGAACAGCATATTGTCGAGCGAGCCGGATTCCTCACCGATCGCAGTCATCTGCACCACCATGTTGGGGAACAGGCCGGTCTGCTTCATCGCCAACTGCAACTGGTGACCCACTGAGATGTCGTCGCGCATCTGCTTGACGGCATCGCCATAGACCACGCTGCCGGTGGCCCCTGCCACCGCGTCCAGGGCCTCGACCAGCGGCACACCGGCGCGAAACGTCACGCCCAGTGTGCGGGCGAAGCGGGCGATCGCCGAATTGCGCACGATATTGCCCATTACAGGCATCTTCAAAGCCATTCGATCGAGGAAGTGCGCAAACTTCACCGAGCGCTTCTTGGCGATGACCAGTGCAGTAATACTGCCCACGATCACGCCGATCACCACCCACCAGTAGCTCTGCATGAACTCCGAGGCACTGACCAATATCTGGGTTGGGGCGGGCAGCTGCGCGCCAGCGTCCTTAAAGGTTTTCGCAAACACCGGCACCACGAACAGCAGCATGATCAAGCAGACCATGAATACCACTGCCAGCACCATCATCGGGTAGAATAGGGCCTTCTTGATCTTCTTCTTGATCGCTTCCGTACGCTCCTTGTAGGTGGCGACGGTGTCCAGCACGGTATCCAGCACACCCGACGTTTCGCCGGCATGCACCAGGTTGCAGTAAAGCTCGTCGAACTGAACCGGATAGCGGCTCAGCGCCTCATGCAGCGCTGCACCGCCCTCGATGTTCTGCTTCACGTCGAGCAGGATGTTCTTGAAGCGGACGTTTTTCTGGCCGTCGGCGATGATGTCGAACGATTGCACCATCGGCACGCCGGACGCCATCATGGTGGCGATCTGGCGACTGAAGATCGCGACATCGCCCGGTTTGACCGTGCTGCCGCTGGCGCCGAACAGCGGCTTGGAACGTTCCCGCACGGTCTGCGGGTTCATGCCCTGGCGGCGCAATTCGGCCTTGACCAGCGAAGCGTTCTTCGCCGGCATGTCACCCTTCATGCGTTTGCCGCGCTTGTCCAGTGCGACCCACTCGTAGGTGGTCAGCTGGCTGACCGCGGCACGTTGCGCGCCGAGCGCACGCGTCTTGTCTGCGTTTAGCTTCGCGGTAGCCGTGGCCATGAGCATCTTCCCCCTGTTGTTCGGTCCCCGAGCCGCCCAAGCGGGCGGCTGACAAGGTATTTGTACAGCTTATGTCATTTTTGCGGCTGCAAACCGTGGCGCCGGACGCAAGTTCGATGCTACGGATGTCCCATATTTCCGGTTTATTCCTTGGTCACGCGATCGATCTCGGTCAGGCTGGTCAGGCCTTGTTTCACCTTGAGCAGGGCCGACGCGCGCAGGTCATTGATCCCGGCGGCCTTGGCCACCTCGCTGATCTGCAGTGCATTGCCGCCTTGCAGGATGATTTTCTGAATATCCTCCAGCATCGGCATGACCTGATAAATGCCGACCCGGCCCTTGTAGCCTTCGTTGCAGCCCTCGCAGCCACCGGCCTCGTAGATGGTCAGTCCGGCATCGATGTCGGACTGGCTGAAGCCGGCTGCCAATAGCACCTGCGGCGGCAGATTCTGGGGCTTCTTGCAATCGTGCAGGCGGCGTGCCAAACGCTGGGCAATGATCAAGGTGACCGACGAGGTGATGTTGTACGGGGCGATACCCATGTTCATCAGGCGCGCGATGGTCTGCGCGGCATCGTTGGTGTGCAGGGTGGACAGCACCATGTGACCGGTCTGCGCCGCCTTGATCGCGATCTCGGCGGTTTCCAGGTCGCGGATTTCGCCGACCATGATCACGTCCGGATCCTGGCGCAGGAACGAGCGCAACGCGCTGGCAAACGTCATGCCTCGCTTGACGTTCTGCTGCACCTGGTTGATGCCCTCGACGCGGATTTCCACCGGGTCTTCCACCGTCGAGATATTGCGCTCGGCGGTGTTCAGCATATTCAGGCCGGTGTACAGCGACACCGTCTTGCCCGAGCCGGTTGGGCCGGTGACCAGTACCATGCCGTACGGCTTGTGGATCGCATCGATGTAAAGCTTCTGCTGCTCCGGTTCATAGCCGAGTTTCTCGATGCCGATCCTGGCCGACGAGCCGTCCAGGATACGCAGCACGATCTTTTCGCCGAACAGGGTCGGCAGCGAGCTCACGCGAAAGTCGATGGCACGGGTTTTGGAAAGATTGAGCTTGATGCGGCCGTCCTGGGGTACGCGCTTTTCGGCGATGTCCAGCTGCGCCATCACCTTGATGCGCGAGGCAATGCGGTTGGCCATCTTCATCGGCGGGCTGGCCACGGCCTTCAGCATGCCGTCCATGCGCAGACGCACCCGGTACTGGGTTTCGAACGGCTCGAAATGGATGTCCGAGGCGCCGCGACGAATCGCGTCGACCAGGATCTTGTTGACAAACTTCACCACCGGTGCATCGTCGTTGGCGTTCGCGTCGATACCGGTCGACTCGGCCTCCTCGTCGCCGACCTCAAGCTCGAGGCCGTCCAGATCGCCACCCCCCATATCAGGCATGGTGTCGCGCATGCTGTTGAGCAGGCCCTCGATCACCCGCTGTAGCGAGTTACGTTCGACCAGAATGGGCTCAACCATGCAGTTGGAGTGGAACTTGATCTCGTCCAGCGCATGCGACTGCATGGGATCGGCAATACCGACAAACAGGCGCTTGCCGCGGCGGAACAGCGGCAACGCCATATGCTTGGTGATCAGCGCCTCGCTGATCAGATCCAGCGGCATGGTCGCCGGATTCAGCGTGGCCACATCCATCATCGGCATGCCGAATTCGGCCGAGGCGATCTGTGTCAACCGGCCGCTGTCGACCAGATTGTGATCGAGCAACCAGGCGCCCAGCGAGGCCTTCTGCTGGCCGCTGTCGGCCATCGCCTTGCGTACATCAGCCTCCGGCAGCACCCCTTCGGATACCAAACGGCGGGCCATGCCGGACAGACCCACGAGCGATGGTTGCAGCTGAGATGACATAACCTACTCGACCTTGCCCCTGTATGTGGTTGAATCTACCGCAGTCTGGCCCCCAGGTCATCCATTCCCTGCGGGCTGGAGGTGGCAGGGTGATGCGGTGCACAAGCTGTACCCACCCGGCTTGCGTATGTGCTTGCGGTCGCCCAGCAGTCCGTCCATTTACGCGAGGGGGAGGCGCAGTAGGGCGATCCCCTGAAAACTGCAACCCATCCTCAACCTCCACTTGGCCTTCACGCTATGATCTCCCTTCACACGGGGAGCCATCTGTTGAACCGCTTGAGTATCATCCTGCCCGCCAAAAACGAGGCACCCGCGCTGGCCGCACTCCTGCCACGCCTGCGCGCTACGCACCCCGACGCCGAGATCATCGTGGTCGACGACGGCTCCACCGACGACACCCGCATCATCTGCAAAAGCTGCGGTGTCGAATGCCTGTCGTCACCGTATTCGATGGGCAATGGCGCGGCGATCAAGCGTGGCGCCCGCGCTGCCACCGGCGACATCCTGGTGTTCATGGATGGCGACGGCCAGCATGACCCGGCCGATATCGCGCGCCTGCTCGATCAACTGAACCGGGGCTACGACATGGTCGTCGGTGCACGCGACTGGAGCAGCCAGGCTGGCGTGGGACGCGGTTTGGCCAATACGCTGTACAACTGGCTGGCCACCCGTATGACCGGCCACCCGGTGTTGGACCTCACCTCCGGCTTCCGTGCCGTGCGCGCAGACAAGTTCCGCGAATTCCTGCATCTGCTGCCGAACGGGTTCAGCTACCCCACCACCAGCACCATGGCGTTCTTCCGCAGCGCCTACCCGGTCGCCTACGTCCCGATCAAGGCCGCCCAGCGCATCGGCAAGAGCCACATCAAGCCCTTGCGCGACGGCGTGCGCTTTCTGTTGATCATCTTCAAGATCGCTACGCTGTATTCGCCATTGAAGTTGTTTGTGCCAGCTAGTGCGATGTTCTTTTTACTGGGTTTTGCCAATTACGCATGGACGTTCATGCACGAGGGCAGGCTTACCAACGGTAGCACGTTGATGTGGAGCGCGGCGGTCATCGTATTTCTGATTGGACTTATATCCGAACAGATTACGGCACTGACATATAGGCGTGATGTGTGAAGTCGATGGCAAGGCGGCTGGTTTTTGTAGTGGGCACGCGAGCGCAGCTGATCAAGGTCGCGCCTGTCGTAGCGGCGTGTGAGCGCAATAAACTCCCGTCGATTCTGTTAATGACTGGACAACACCATGAAACAATGCAGGATCTTATCGACGAATTCGGTATCACCTCGCCGCAGATTCCAATTATGCAATCAGCAGAACATTCCACTGTTTTTTCCCTGCTACGTTGGCTCCCTACGGCTTATAGAGGCATAAGAGAGAAACTGCGCGATTTTGCAAAAATGTATGGAAACACAACATACGTTTTGGTTCATGGCGACACGCTTTCGACTCTTATAGCTGCGTTTGCAGCACGTCGCTGCGGTATTCGTGTCGTACATCTGGAGAGCGGGCTGAGCTCGGGTAAGTTGTTCAACCCATTCCCGGAAGAATTGTTTAGACGACTTGTCTTTCGGATGACGGACATTGCGCTGTGTCCGAATGCTGGCGCGACTGAATATATGCGTCGCCGTGGTTGCTTTAGTGTCATGAATACCGATGGGAACTCCATCATTGATGCGGTGCGCCTGACAGGGGCAGTGAGTATCGTTTCAGACCCAAACCATCCTTATCTCTTGGTGTCTCTGCACCGCTTCCAAAATCTGTATGACTCGAAGCGGTTGCGTCAGCTGGTTGAGCTCGTGGAGAGTCTGGCGATCCAGTTTTCGGTGCGATTCGTGATACATCCTGCGACGCGTGGAAGGTTGGCCCGCGAGGGATTGCTAAATCAATTGGCATCCAATTCTAATATCAATCTCCTTCCACGCATGGGCTATCGGGATTTCATTCGACTGGCGGCGGGTGCAGCCTGCGTGTTGACAGATGGAGGTTCCAACCAAGAGGAGCTGGCCGCACTCGGTGTTCCTACCATCGTTATGCGTTCATACACGGAGCGACCGGATGGCCTGGGCGCCAACGCAGTCATGGAGGGCAACGTGTCTGAAGGCGTCGAGCACTACATTCTCAAAAAACACTTTGAGTGTCTTCGCCGCTCACCCGCAAACCTCAGCGAGAGCGGTCCTTCCGATCGAATAGCGAGTTTCCTCGGTGGCGATGGCGATATTGAAAGGCAGGTTCCCGCATAAGGTTCGCCCAAGAAATAGGTCATGGCTTGTGGCGATACTAGTCATATAGGCACGTGTCCGAAGCAACGATTCACATTTACCTTGGTTCGGTCGGCGATAATTTAACAATTACCGAAAAAGTCTCGCTCGTACAAGTTCTAGTGGCGAATGTCGATGGAGTATGTTGGGCGCCGGCGTACATCTTCTTCAGGTGCCGTTCTCGTCCCGCAGCTCCTTGAGCCGGGACACCAACGACGCGTTCATACCGCCGAACTTGCTGCGCCACTTGTAGAAGGTTGCCGAGCTGATGCCGTGCTTGCGGCACAGCTCCTTGATCGGCAGACCGGCGTCCGCCTCGCGCAGGAAGCCGATGATCTGTTCTTCGGTAAACCGCCTCTTCACGTCCAATCTCCTTCGGTTGGGGGATTGGACTCCAAACTGCGGTGCTACTCAAAACCGGGGGGGCGTCCGGACGTCGAATCTGCAGCATCAGCGTATTAAGCGCGCAACGTTTGAGATTGAGTATACGTAGTCCGTCGTGGCTAGTCTTTTGGCCAAGGCGCTCGATAGCCTGCTGATGCCGTTGCGCGAGATCATTACGACGCTCATTTAGGGGTTTTGGCGTTGGGATACGGATGTCAATAGATAATCCAGCCGCTGTGCCTGTATGGCCCAGGTGGGGCGGGAGCCGTAGTCTGCGCGTGGCACCGCAAGCAGGTCGAGAATGCGTTCCGCAAACGCCTCAGTGTCACCCACCGGCACCAAGTATTCAGGTCGGTTACCCAGCATCCAGCGCACGGGTTCTGTGGCGGTGGCAACGACTGGCACGCCACAAGCCATCGCTTCGCATAACTTGGCTGGATAGCTGTAGCGTCCGAAACCCGTATCGGCGGTGATGACGCAGGCAATGTCGAGTGCATTGATCAGCAGCGGCAATTGCGCGTCTGGAACATACCCAGAGCCGATTACGCCTGGCTCTTTCAACGCGTACTCTGGTGGACGGCCGCTAAGTACCAGTTGGAGATCGGGACGCGTAGCGCGCGCGCGTCGGAACGCATCCAGCAACATGTCAGTGCCACGGTTTCGCGCCCAGCTGCCGACATAGCCCATGAGTGGGGTGCCATGTGGCAGGCCGAGCTGCTGGCGACATTGCGATTTGTCTTGCGGAGTGAATTCCGGATCAGCCGCCATCGGTAGGACTTCAACATCATGGCCCCCGCGGCGATGTGATTGCAGTCGCTGAGCAAGCTGGGGGCCTGCTGCCGTTACAAGGTCGGCGTTGCGTACCGAGCGGCGCCAAAGCCAATGCAGTGGGAAGTTCCAGGGCATATAGGCTTCAAAGTTGTCGTAGGCATCAACTGCCAGTCGAGCACCACAGCGCGAGGCCACTCGTTGAGCAAGCGAACCAAATGACGCATCAGACATGCCAAGCACCCAATTCGGACGAAAGGCTGCTGCCTCATGTTCAACGCGTTGCAATAACCCGATAGGTCCGAGAGTACGGATGTCGTGACTAATCCATTCTCCGCCGTCGGTAGATGTCCGAATCGATGGCCTACCGCGATGGCCGCATAAGACCACGCCCACGTCGTGCCCCATTGAAGCCAATGCGACTGGAAGATGGTAAAAGCGCCCGTAAGGGCGTTCCATCAAATCGCGTTGTTGCGGGTCGCGTTTACAGAGGAATAGAAGACGCACGATAGAAGAGTCGATGCCAAAAAATTATAGCGAGTATAGAGACGTCCACCGTAGCTTCATTGAGCAACGTGTTCGGCAGCGAGCATTGCCTGTATGACGCCCCTCATGTCGTATTTTGCCTGCCAGTCGAGCAATTGTAGAGCTTTTCCAGGGTTTGCCATGTTCTTCCTCAAATCGGTTGGCCGGAAGAGTTGAGGGTCGACGCTGACGTGATCACGCCAGTTAAGACCAAGCTCCGAAAATGCGAAATCTACGAATTCCTCCAACGTGTGGCTCGCCCCGGTAGCGATGACGAAGTCATCCGGCTTCTCAAGCTGAAGCATTCGCCACATCGCCTCGACGTATTCGGGTGCCCAGCCCCAGTCACGAGAAATGGAAAGGTTGCCAAGTAGCAACCTCTCTGTGCTGCCCTGCGCAATACGCGATGCCGTGGCGATGACTTTTCGCGTGACGAAGCGTTCGGGTCGTAGTGGCGACTCGTGGTTGAAAAGGATGCCGGTACACGCAAACAGCTCATAGGCTTCGCGATAATTTGCCACTTCCCAAAAAGCGGCAGCTTTCGCTACTGCATAGGGGCTGCGCGGTCGAAAGGGTGTTGACTCGTTGCAAGTCACCTCCGGGGCATCACCGAAACATTCGCCCGAACCTGCGTTGTACAGCCTCATGGGCTTACCCGTGAAACGAATGGCTTCGAGCAGGTTGAGCGTTGCGATGCTGATGCTCTCCAATGTTTCGACCGGCTGGTCGAAAGACAGGCCAACTGAGCTTTGACCAGCAAGATTGTAGATTTCGTCTGGATGAATCTTGACCAGAGCTTGTAGCACGCTGCGGAAGTCAGTGACGGCGATGGAAACGCATTGAATTTCGTCTCGAATGCCGAGTGTCCGAAGATTCGCGAAACCAGAGACCTGGGCGTCGCGGGATGACCCATAGACTTCGTAGCCCTTGCTGAGCAACAGTTTCGCCAAGTAGCTACCGTCCTGGCCACCGACGCCGCAAATCAGTGCACGTTTCATGGATTCTCAGCTTTGCAGTATGTGTTTGTATGCGTCGAGTGTCTCACGAGCGCACTTTTCCCAGGAAAAGAGCTTGATCCGCTCATGTCCAAGAGCAGCTAATTGCCGCAAGCGGTCTGGTGACGATAGAACTTGCTCAAGAGCTTCACGCAAGCCCTCAGGGTCATGGGGATCGAACAGTTCAGCAGCGTCTCCCACAACCTCCGGCATGGAGCTCGTGTTCGAGCAGACAACCGGGCAGCCAAATGACATGGCTTCCAAGGGTGGGATGCCGAAACCCTCGTATTTTGAAGGGTAGACGAACGCAGATGCGGATACGTATAGCGAAGATAGTAAACTGTCGCAGCCGGAGAGAAAGACGACCTTTCCCGGCTTGATTCCAAGCGAATGAATCAATGACGATTCGCGCGATGTGACGCTGCCACCACCAAAACAGACTAGTGAGAATTCAGCATGCAGGTTCGATCGCGAATAGGCCTCAAGGAGGCCTTCGAAATTCTTATAGCCCCCTCTCGCACCGACGTAGAGCAGGTAGGGAGCTTCGGGTACCAGTGACGGCGAGGACCGTGGATTAGTTATCAAGGAATAGCCGAGATGTACTACCGACGTCTTCTCGATCGGTATGTTGGTTGCTTCAATCAAATCATGGCGAGTGTTTTCGGATATGCAGATGATGTGATCGGCGCGCTGCAAGGCAGATCGTTTGGCTCGATGTGTCACATCGTAGCGAGAAAACAAATCGGGAAATCGTTCGTGGATCATGTCGTATACAGTGATGACGCGCTTTGCTGATCGAGGTGCGCAATCGAGCATGGAGTAATACGTTTCGTGAAAAATATCCGTATTACGCTTTGTGCGATTTCGTAAACAAGTTACCGATACATTTACAAATTTTACCGCTAGCTTCGTAAATTTGTTGGGGGAAAATTTCGTTCCGTTGACAGCTGTGGCCTTCGACGACCCTATATATTCGTTTACATATAGTGGAGCGAATATTTCCACGTAGTCACCATCAATTGATGGAATGATACTCGCGATTTCATGGAAGTATCGCGATATACCGCCATATCTTTGCTTGCTGAAGATCTGGTAGTCATAGGTAATGCGCATATGATTTTTCGTCGCCATTATTGTTCTGGTGAACGGCTCATCTTCATGAGCTCATCGATCTTCGAAGTCGACGTAATTCATGAACTATCTGTGTTTTGAATGCAATCGCGTTAATTCGAATCAATGTTACAAATATCCTCACTTTACTGCGCGCGCTGGCTTTTGCGAAAAGTTGAATGACATGTTTCGAAAAATCAAAAAACGGTAGGATCCAATGTATCGGTCGTGTTCGATACCGATAAAAGATGGTCAGACTGTTACTTATGCCATGCTTTCCTAGCTCAACATATCCGGATTCGAGTCGATGGCTCTTCCCCTCGCTTAATGCTTTCAGGACTAGTAACCAGTCTGCGCCGAGGAAGCTATCTGGTTTGACAAGCCATGATCGAAGGACTCGGTACCGAAACAGCGAATAGAATCGGGCATTCGAATGCCAGCAATCGAAAAAGCTAAGAATCCTATCGTAGGGGTCGTCTTCGGTGCTGGATTGGTCGCCCATCGTGATGGAATTAAAGTTGGAGCCTTTAAACCTCGTTGGGCAGGTTGCAGCAATGTAGTCGGGATGGCTGGCCAAGAATCGCAGAGTCAGTTCCAGAAAATCTGATGAGCGCGTATCGTCTGCTGCTGCCCAACAAAAATAATCGCATGCAGACGCTGCAAGTACAAAGCTGAAATTTTCTTCGGCGCCGAGATTGTATGGCTGTCTTATGTAGGTGAGTCGTGCATCGCGATTTGCGAACTCCCTGCAAATATCGGCGGTACGGTCGGTAGACGCATTATCGGAAATAATGAGTCGAAATTTGTGGAAGCTTTGATTAAGAATAGATTGGATCGCGGCTGCGACGGTGCGCTCGCCGTTGTACACCGGCATTCCTACAATTACTCGCGGGTGTTGTGATGACTGCAGGAAGGCAGTTTGGTCTGTGGTCATGTGAAGGTCTTCACGTGCGTCAGTTTCCAGCCAGACATCCACGCGCAGGCAAGATAAGAAGCGATCAGCGAGGAGGCGGCTAAGGCGGCAATTCCAACTCGATCTTCAAAGAAGGTCGATATCGAGTAAAACACAACTGTTATCGTAGTAACGAGGATGATTGGCTTCACCACCGCGGCGATACCCCAAGGCCGTCTGGCTTCAGTTAGTAGTGTTCTATACATGAGTGGGGCGGCGAATAACATGTAGCCGAGATTGAGTAGCAGCCATGGTAGTGCAGCCCCCGGTAGCGAATAGCGTTCAGCAAGGCACACGGTCATTGGCACTACAAGTACGCTTGCTATGATGTTTTGCACCAACGGGATCTTAGTTCTTCCCTGAGCAAGTTGGAGCGCATACGGGAAATGCATCAGAGCGTTGAACATCGTTCCTATACTTATGAAGGCTAGCGGCAGATGCGCGGCAGCTGCCAGGTTTGGGTCGCCCGTCCAAAATAGAAGAAGGTCCTTCCCGAAAAAGGCGATCCATAGGGATAGTGGGACGACTGCAGTAGCCATCAGGCTGGCGCCCCTCATGTAGTCGTGTAGTAGTTTGCTCGCTGAATCAGCACGAGAGACTAATTGTGTAATATGTGGGTAGTAGGCGTTAAAAATCGGCCCAGTCAACCGTAGCGCCACTGTTCCTGCGGTCCACGCAACCATGTAAAACCCGAAATACTGAAGTGGCAGGACTTTGGATAGAACAATTTTGTCTGTTTGCGTCAGTAATAGCGCCAATACATTTATGGCGCCCACACCGGCTGTAAACCGTCCAGTTCTGCGTAGCGAAGCCAACTTGAAGCGAGGTGTCGCCCGAGCGTCGGCCGAACGCCAGGTTGCGACGTACAACGCGACCAGAGTGAGGATGCCTACAATACATTGCCAGGCAAAAAAGGCCGCTACGGTGGGCGACAGAATCCAGAGCACGATTACCGCTCCCAATGCCCTGGCTGTAGTCGCAGCTGCAACGATGACATTCAAACGTACCTGTCGTTGCTGCCCTACCATGCTCCCAGAGTAGAAGGCGACGGGGAACTGCAGCACAACAGCAGCGCCCATGAGTCGCAACGCATCTGTGGTCGTTTCAACCTTTGCAGGCGAAATTTTCATCCAGTCGGCGGCGATAAAGGGCGCGAGTAGGGCTACAACTAGGCCAGCAATGGCTGCTATTCCCCAAAAGATAGTTTCGATTGTTCTAAGGGTGGTTAGTAACTGCTCTCGCTGGATGCCTTCAACTTGGTTGAGAGTTGCCGACTCCCTCGTTACGGTGGCACCAAGGCCACCATCCAATATGGCGAGGGTTGCGCAGAGCGTGGCAAAAAATCCGATGAGACCATACCCCTCGGCGCCCACGAAGTGTAGATAGAGCGGCACCACGATAAGAGACGTCAAAGCCGACCATCCTTGGCCCAAGGCGTTGGCTGTGAGGTTCCTCTTTATCTGATGCACTGTGCAAACCCTATTGCTGTGCTTGTCGAGGTCATCAAGGTATGACTGCGCTCAACGCGCGACTTTGGGGCCACGAGGTGTCATCCGCGGAATGCCGCAGTGACGATGGGCTGAACTGAGTACGTTACCTTACGTTTTGGTTCTTGATTTACTCCACCCGGCGCAGGTAGCCACTGGGTGCGACGGTGATGAGGATCTTGGCTTCGATGTCGTCGTCGACGACGAAATTCGAATGCTCGGCTAGGAACGCTCGGGTTGCAGTTTTTGGGTTGTTGCCGGTGTCCCATGGGCGATCTGGGTAGAGATTCGCCGGCATATCCTCGATGACAGTGTCGAACACCACACAATAGCTCCCCAGCGCGACCAGTGGTGCATAGGCGTGCAGCTCGGCAAGTACATGATCGTGTGTATGGTTTGAGTCAAGCACGACAAGCACCTTCTTGTTCTCGGCGATTGCTTTGACCTGTGCGATCATTTCCGGCGAGGTGCTCGATCCCTCTAGCATTGTGATGCGCTTGAACATGGGATGTGTCTCAATAGCTTCGCGGTTGTGAGTGCGGATATCGATATCGATGCCAAGAACCTCGCCCTTACCAATTAACTCGCAGATTGACGCGTAAAACACCAAGGACCCACCGTGGGCGATACCCGTTTCCACAATCAGGTCGGGCTGTACCCGCCAGAGGATTTCCTGCATCGCAATCATGTCTTGCGGGTATTGGATAATCGGGCGGCCCATCCAGCGGAAATTGTAGGAATATCGATGAGGAATTGATTTCGACATCCAGTCAATGGACTGCTTTCTCAATTCATCGTCCTGTTTTAAATTGTTGACGTTGCGTGCCACGGATTCTTCAAATTCAGATACTGGGTTCATACTTTGGCTCGCTCAAGTTTTTTATGGTTTGCTTTTGTCGACTTACTCGTTTAACTGACAGATTATATTTGTTGATCCACGGCGGTGTAATTGGGGCCTGGGCCGCCCATCTCGCGGATCTCAGAAAGATAATTCGAGTTCATCACAAAAATGTTAGGGGTGTCGCCCAACTGAGAGAGCGCATCACTCGGTGGGAGTACTGGCAACCCGCTACCAGCCAGAAACTGGCTATGTTTCGCGGGATTGATATCAATTGCCGCGTGTAGAGTGGCGCCGCGAAGTTGCATATGGTGCGAGAACATGACGCCCTTGGCAGCGGAACCCCAGATTGCGTTGTAGGCGCCGATGCTTGCAATTTGCGCGCAGCGGTCTAGGGTGTCAAAAAAGTCGTCGGGGATATATGCCCGTGGTGGCACGCCTAGAGATGTTGCTGCAGGGTCTCGCAGAGAATGTAGATCGGCAACCACGTAAATGTACTGACCGCCAAATAGCGGGCCGGCCTCGAGTACGCGACCGAACATTCGATGGAAGTCAGTAAGACGGAAGTAGTTTACGTGTTCATAGAACACGTCAAACCAAGCCCTGCGACGTAGAATCCACTCTAGACAGGGCACTTCGATGTAGATCAGGCCACTGCCGCTTCCGTTGCTGTTTGCTCGCCTCACTAGGTCGAGAAACTCCAATGGTGATGGAATGTGTTCGAGCACGTGGCGCATCACGATTGCGTCGGCGCGAATGCTTAGACCGGGTTTGAAGTGTTCGCGGACAATGTATTCCGAATTTCCTTCGTAGGCGGGGTCTATTCCATGTGCGTCGTGATTGGCAGCGCGCAGCAGCTCTAGAAATGTGCCTTTGCCACAGCCGATTTCAAGGATGCGCATCGCATCGAACTGGCGGCTTATTACGTCGAGCACCTGCGTGATATGTGCCTGGAACGCCAGCGAATGGCCTTGCTCATTTTGATAGCTTCCGTCATAGCTGAGAAGATTGGCGTCAAACGCGCTGTTATGTACCAATCCGCTGGCCGCATCTTGAGTCAATATCACATCGCCGCGTGGGCAAGCACACGCCTCGCTTGCGGTCCCAAACATCTTGTTTTGGTAGACCGGAATTCCTTCTAGACGTAGTAGCTCATGCACGCTCATATTGACCTCAACAGGGAATTTAGTCGCAGCGTGCTTCCCCAGAATGCGAACGGCTCATAATCAGGATAAGAATACACGCCAAGGTTCAGCGTGATATCAGTATGCCAAGTTTGTAGCCAGTCGCGTACGGTATCGGCGACTGTTCTGGGCTGACCGCTACAGATGTTGATGGTGCCCGCATTGGCATAGTTGAGAATCACCGCGACGATGCGTGCAGCTGCAGTTTCGATGGGAAGAAAGTCGCGAACTTGATCACCGATCGACATGTCGAAACTGCTCTTGCCAGCCGCCACGGCTGCGCGTAATTGTGGGTACAGCGAAGTCGCCGCTTGTCCAGGTCCATAAACATAGAAAAGTCGTAACCAGCTCAGGCCGAAGTCGTGAGTGGCTTGCAGTTCCTGTAGATGCTGGTGTAACCGATGTTTAGCTTCACCGTAGGACGTAGTCGGCAACGCCGCCGTCGCTTCGCTGAGCTCCCCCGACTGCAAACCGTATTCGAGGCAGGTGCCAGTAACTATCAGCCGCGTCAGGCCGGCATCGATACAGGCGTCAAGGAATGCTGTGTGACGCGGGAGTTCTTTATTGAGATGATCGCTCGAACCGTAATTGGGCAGCCCACCCCAAGCCAAGTGCAGGAGCGCGTCCGGACGGCCCATGCGTACGAATGGATTGGTGCCGGTGCTACCGATATCTGCTACCAGCGGTGTCACGGTAGAACTTATCGGCGGATCGGGATGCCGTGAGATCGCGATCACCTCGGCACCCCGGTGTACTAGCTCGCGCACTACGTGGCGGCCAATGAAGCCACTCGCACCGGTGACCGCAACGCGCACGGTCAGCCGACTTCCATCGTCGGTACGGCTGTCGCGAAGCGACCACCCCACTCGCGAATATAGGTCAGTTGTTCGGTAACCTCCTGGCATAGGTTCCATGGCAGGATTAGCACAATATCGGGCTGATCGGCTCGCAGATTCTCCTCGGCGACCACCGGAATCCGCGAGCCGGGCAGGTAGCGGCCCTGCTTGTGCGGTGAAGCGTCGACCACGTAAGGCAGCAGGTCCGAACGCACGCCGGCGTAGTTGAGCAGCGTGTTGCCCTTCGCGGCGGCGCCGTAACCGACGACCTTTCGGCCATCGCGTTGTTGCTGCAATAGAAAGCTGAGCAATTCGTTCTTGACGGCATTGGCGCGAGCCTGGAAGCCGCGGTAATAGTTCATCTCGAGCATGCCAGCGGCAACTTCGGCGGCCAACGCAGCAGCGACTGCGGGAGTGTCGCTGTGATCGCTGCCGCTGTGCGCGGCCCATATTCGAAGTGAACCACCGTGGGTTGGCAACGTCTCAACATCCCAGATGTGCAGGCCGTGTGCGGCGAACACTGTGCGAATGGTGTGCAGCGAGAAATAGGAGAAGTGTTCGTGATAAATGGTGTCGAATTGGCACCGCTCGACTAACTGTTGCAAGTGCGGAACCTCAACCGTGACGACACCTTGCGGTGCCAGCGCACAGGCCAACCCGGCGACGAAGTCGTTTAGATTGGGGACGTGGGCAAGCACGTTGTTGGCCACGATCAAATCCGCACGACGGCGCTGGGCCACCAAGCGGCCTGCGAAATCGAGCCCGAAGAACTCGACAATTGTATCGATGCCTTTTGCTCGCGCGGCGCTTGCGGTACCCGTAGTCGGCTCAATACCGACGCAGGGGATACCGCGTGCAGCAACGTATTGCAGCAGGTAACCATCGTTGGATGCGATTTCGACGACTAGGCTGCCACTGTTGAGGCCGAGCCTTGATGTGGCTTTTTCGACGTAGAGCTCAGCATGGGCCAGCCATGAGCGCGAATACGATGAAAAGTACACATAGTCGGGAGCAAACAGCGCCGTGTGCGACTGAACCTCGTCGACTTGTACCAGCAGGCAGCGCGGGCAAGTACGCAGCTTCAGCGGAAAATACAGCTCGGGCGCTGACAACGCGTTGGCAGTAAGGAATGCGTTGGAAGGTGGCGCGGTGCCCAGGTCCAGAAACACGTTGTCGAGCAGCGCGTCATCGAGTGGGGTCGCGCAGTGGCGACATTTCATGCGTGGATTCCTGCAAAGTCATCGTCGATCAGTGGTGCCGAGTGGTCTTTGGCCGAGATGTGAAGCACCGGTAGCGGCCACACGATAGCCAGTGCTGGGTCGTCATGGCGCAGTGTACCTTCGTGTTCGCGGCTCCACCGTGCGGTGTGCATGTAAATCAGTTGTACATCATCGCTTAGCGCCTGGAAGCCATGGGCAAATCCCTCGGGGATGAATACTTGCAGTGACGCATTGGCGTCGAGTTCAACGGCGTGCCAATGCAGATAAGTCGCTGAGCTGACGCGTAGATCCACCGCGACATCGAATACTCGCCCGCGTACGCAGCGGATGAGCTTGGCCTCGGCGGCAGGAGGGCGCTGGAAGTGCATGCCGCGTACGGTGCCACGCTGTTGGGTGATCGAGAGATTGATCTGCGGAAAATGCAGGTCGGGCCGAAGGATTGCGAGTTCATCTTCACAGAACGCGCGCACGAAACTGCCGCGCTCGTCAATGATCGGTGCGGTCTCGATCACTGTTAATCCGGCCAGTGAGGTCGGCAGCAGCTTCATCGCACTCATGATCGGCCGGCCCACTCGATCCCAGCGGCACGCGCATCGGTTATGTAATCGCGCAAGTCGTTTTTGCTGCACAGTTCGCCGTTCTGGTGGAACGCGCGATACCAATCCACCGTGCGTGCCACCGTTGTCGCTGCATTCCACACTGGGTACCAGCCCAGTTCGTGTGCGGCCTTGCTGCAGTCCAGTCGCAGCGTCGAGGCCTCGTGTGGATGCGGGCCGGGGCTGGGTTCAACAAGTACGCTGGGCCAGCGTTCCCGCATGCGTGCAACCAGTGTGGCGACAGGGACGGTCGCGTCGTCAGCGGGACCGAAATTCCATGGGCCTTCGACCGGCTCGCCAGCGAGCAGGCCTTGGCCGAGCCGCAGATAACCGGATAACGGTTCAAGCACATGCTGCCAAGGACGCACTGCGTCCGGATTGCGAAGTCGCAGTGGTGTATTTGCAACTGCGGCGCGGACCAGGTCGGACACTAGCCGATCCTCGGACCAGTCACCGCCACCGATCACGTTGCCGGCGCGTGCGGTCGCGATGCATGCTCCACCGTTTCCGACGCTGTGGAAGTAGCTTTTTCGGTAGCAATCGGAAACGAGTTCTGCGCACGCCTTGGACGTGCTGTAGGGGTCGTGGCCGCCGAGCGGACATGCTTCGTTGTAGCCGTTGTCGGTCGGTTGGTCGAGATAAACCTTATCGGTGGTTACATTGACCACCGCGCGCGTTGATGTGCACGCACGCGCTGCTTCAAGCAAGTTGATCAAGCCCATCACATTGGTTGCGAATGTCTCGACGGGTTCGGCATAACTGCGGCGCACCAGTGGTTTCGCTGCCAGATGGAAAATGACTTCTGGCTGATACTGTTCCAATACGCGGCGTACGGCATCTGCGTTGCGCAGGTCCACGCGATGATCGGTAACATCATCGAGTCCGAGCAAGTCCCAGTGTGCGGGAGTCGTAATGGGATCGAGCGCCAGCCCAGCGACGTGCGCGCCCAGTTCGCGCAGCCAAAGCGCCAGCCAAGATCCCTTGAAGCCGGTATGGCCGGTGACCAAGACGCGACGGCCGGCATACGCACCGCCGAAGAGTGTGTTCAAGGCCATACCTTCCACGGTGCCTTACCCGTTTGCCAGAGTTCTTCCAATCTGACTTTGTCACGCAGGGTGTCCATGGGCTGCCAGAACCCGTGGTGGGTGTAGGCAGACAGCTGTTCCTCGCGGGCAAGACTTTCGAGCGGCCCGCGCTCCCAAATTGTGGCATCGTCTTTGATGTAGTTCAGTACAGCCGACTCAAGCACGAAAAAGCCGCCATTGATCCATGAGCCATCGCCCAATGGCTTTTCCTCGAAGCGGGTGATTCGGTGGTCCTTGATGTCGATAGCGCCGAAGCGACCGGGCGGTTGTACCGCGCACATGGTCGCCAGGGTGCCGTTGGCCCGGTGGAAGACAAGTTGCTGGGTGATGTCGACATCAGCAAGTCCATCGCCGTAGGTGAAGCAAAACGTCTCTCCGTCCAGATATTCCACCACGCGCTTTAATCTGCCACCTGTCTGCGTTTGGTCGCCGGTATCGACCAACGTGATACGCCATGGCTCAGCATGCTTTTGATGGACTTCAAGCGTGTTGTTGGAAAGATCGAAAGTGACATCCGACATATGCAGGAAATAGTTGGCGAAATATTCCTTGATTACATAGCCCTTGTAGCCGAGGCAAATGATGAAATCATTGATGCCATGATGCGAGTAGATTTTCAGCAGGTGCCAGAGCACGGGCATACCGCCAATCTCAATCATCGGCTTGGGACGCACAGCCGTCTCCTCACTGAGGCGCGTGCCTAAGCCGCCGGCAAGAATGACAGCCTTCATGAAAAGTATTTCAGTGGATAACAGCGGGGGATCATGCAAGCGGCCCTCGTTAATACGCTTGGAAGAATGATGGACTGCTCTCGAGCGTCTGTTTTTGTTGAAAGATCACATTATTGCGCGACGTAGTTTTTGATGTGCCAAGCATAGGTTGCCGCCAGCCCCTCTTCCAGTGGAATTTGCGCTGACCAGCCAAGGTCGCGCATACGGTGTGCATCAAGCGCCTTTCGTGGCGTTCCGTCGGGCTTGGAGGCGTCGAACAGCATGCTTCCCGTATAGCCCACTACGCTGGCAATAGTGTGGGCGAGCTCGGCGATGCTGACTTCGTCACTCGATCCAATGTTGACGATTCCTTCTGCGCTATACGCATGCATCAACACCAGCAAGGCATCCGCGAGATCATCGGCATGCAGTAATTCGCGCAGCGGGCGGCCGCTCCCCCATATGGTGACCTTGGGGATGCCCGCGACTTTGGCCTCATGAAAGCGCCGAATCAACGCCGGCACCACGTGCGAATTGTCGGGATCAAAGTTGTCACCCGGTCCGTACAAATTGGTCGGCATTGCGCAAATGGCATCAAAGCCATATTGCTGCCGATACGCCTGGCACATCTTCAACCCTGCGATCTTCGCGATGGCATACCACTCGTTGGTCGGCTCCAGCGGGCCGGTCAGTAGGTACTCCTCCTTGATCGGTTGGGGGCAGTCGCGCGGATAGATGCAGGATGAGCCGAGGAACAGCAGCTTCTTCGCACCATACTTCCAGGCGTTGTGGATGACGTTGGTCTGGATGGCCAGATTGTTGTGGATGAACTCGGCCGGGTAGGTGCTGTTGGCAAGGATACCGCCTACCTTGGCAGCAGCCAGAAACACATAATCCGGCTCTTCTGTTGCGAAGAACTGCTCGACTTGCGACTGGTTGGATAGATCGAGTTCTTGATGCGTGCGCAAGATGAGGTTGCTGGCACCGTCGGCTTTGAGGCGGCGCACGATCGCTGAGCCCACCAGTCCACGGTGACCGGCAACATATATGCGTGCGTGGATGTCCATGGTCGGTTTATTCGTGGGGATTGGGCGAGTGGAATCCGGCATGGCTGATCAACGCGTCGCGTTGAGCGAGCTTCAGATCTGATTCCATCATCTCACGCACCAGTGTGCTGAAATCGGTCACCGGCTGCCACCCCAGCTTTTGGCGAGCCTTGCTTGGGTCGCCCAGTAAAGTTTCCACTTCTGCGGGACGGAAGTAGCGTGGGTCGATCGCCACGATTCGTTGGCCGGGTTGGGCCGCCGAGTCGTCCGGCGCGCTGGCTACGATGCCGTGTTCATCGACATCGCTGCCAGTCCCAGTCCATTCGATACTGATGCCAAGCTCACCGGCGGCGCAGTCGACGAATTCGCGTACGGAATGCTGGATCCCTGTGGCGATGACGAAGTCTTCCGGCGTGTTCTGTTGCAGCATCAGCCATTGCGCTTCCACGAAATCGCGTGCATGACCCCAGTCACGACGAGCGTCGAGGTTGCCGAGATACAGACAGTCCTGTTGACCCAGGTGGATGCGTGCCAGTGCGCGGGTGATTTTGCGGGTCACGAAGGTCTCGCCGCGACGTGGCGATTCATGGTTGAACAGGATGCCGTTGCAGGCATACAAGCCGTAAGCTTCGCGATAGTTCACCGTGATCCAGTAGGCGTAGAGCTTTGCCACGCCATACGGCGAGCGTGGATAGAACGGTGTGGTTTCCGATTGCGGAACCTGCAGCACCTTGCCATAAAGCTCGGATGTTGAGGCTTGGTAGAAGCGAGTCTTGCGTTCCATTCCAAGGATACGAATCGCTTCCAACATCCGTAGCGTGCCCATGGCATCGGTATTGGCTGTGTATTCGGGCGTCTCGAATGACACCTGCACATGGCTTTGCGCGCCGAGGTTGTAGATCTCGTCCGGCTGCACTTGCTGGATGATACGGATCAAGTTGGTGGCATCGGTCAGATCGCCGTAGTGCAAGAAAAACCGCTGCCCCTTTTCATGCGGGTCCTGATAGAGATGATCGACGCGTTCGGTGTTAAATGACGATGCCCGGCGCTTGATGCCGTGAACCTCGTAACCCTTCTCCAGCAGAAATTCTGCCAGGTAGGCGCCATCCTGACCGGTGATTCCAGAAATAAGTGCTCGTTTCACGAGGTTCATAGCCTGATGTGGATCGCAGGTTGTTAGTTTAAGCGTTGCCGGTGCCTGTGCGTAGGGCGCCTTTGCTCAATCCTGCGGTAGCCGTGCCATTTGCTCGCGCAATGTCTCAAGGTTGCTGTTCAACCGACCACCGATATTGAGTCGCTCCAATTGCTGAAACGCCTGATCGGCTTCATCCGCGCGGCCCTGAGCTACCAACATCCGAACCAAGGTGATTTGATAAGCAGCTTCATTTGGACTGGTTCCGATGGCTTCTCTTGTCATGCGTAGACCCAGTTCCTTGTCACCCAATACGTTCCAGGCATAATCGCCATAGATAGCGAGTAGACGCGCACTGTGATGGGGATGCGCGAGCGCAGCCATAAAAGAGTCAATCATGCGGTATCGAGGCAAGTCGCAGTGACCTTCGCGCGCGCATTGAGTCAACGCGCCTAACGAACTTTCATCCTGTACACCTGGCGTATGCGCCTTGAGTTTGGCGATCAAACTAGTCCACCAAGAATCTTTTAGTGGCAGATTCATCCTTGCGTTCATGAAGATCAAGGCTTGCTCAGGGAGGATCGATGAACCCGGTAACGCTGCAGATTTTTCCAGCGGAGCATAGGCAAGTAGGGTAAACGGCGAAGCCGGATCATAGTGCGAATAGATGATATAGGTGCGACCTAGTTCATACTGGGATCTTGGGGAGTTTGGCGCACGGGATGCCAGATCTTCGGCTAGCCGTAACGGGTCACCCCACGCATAGGATGTCAGAGCGGTCAAGGCCGTCCAGCACAGAAATAACCCTCCAAGAAAAACGTGACGAGGGAGAGCAAAGGGCTGCTTACATGGTGTCGCCAGTATCGGCACGACCGCCATGAGCAGCCCGAAGCTGGCGAAATAATTCCGGTGTTCGTAGATCAGTTCCAGCGGGAGGATGGTCCCGGTAAGAAGTTGGCATCCGAGGAAGAGCGCCATGCCCAAGGCAACCAAGGGTCTGCGCGATCGCAGCGAGATGCTCATGGCGATAAAGATAATCAGAAAGACAATGCTGCAAAGCGTGCTCCAAGGGGTTGTCAACCCTGCTGATATACGAAAATCATCGTGATAGAACGAAAGCGCATTTGGAGTAGGTAAAAAAGTCCACGCGATGTAGTCAACGACAATGCGTGCTTCACTGAGCAGGCGCGTGCCAAGGGTGAAGTTGCGTGATGCCCATGTTTCGGATTTCAACAAACCCGGAACTAGCCAGGCCAGCCCAAGTAGCATCGGTACAACCAGGACGAGTAGATAAAGACCGACGATGCGTAAATCGCATCGTGGTGTTTTTGCGTCGACATCTCCGGTTTCGATCGATTCGCGGAACTGAAACAACACCCATTCGATTAGCAATGCATATAGCGGCAACATCACCGCCGTTTCCTTGGAAAGAAGGCCAAAGACCGTTGGAATTGTGATGCTGACCAGGCAAAGAATAAAGCCGCGAAAGTTTGGCGAAAAGCCGAAGTTCCCCTTGCCTGCGAACGAAGTGACAGAGGTGACGGCAAGCATCTGCCGACGACCACTGACATAGCCGAGCAAGCCAATCAACACAAATAGGTTGGCCATGCTCTCCATGCGCTGGACGACGTATAGCACGCCGGTCAGATTGATTGGTAGCAGCATCCAGCCGCCGGCAACGAGCGCACCAACTATGCCAGCCCGGGCCACATCGCTCTCCACCGAGGAGATGCCATTGGCCACAGGTACATCTTCTTTCCGTACCAGCAGAAGCGCTCTTGCCAGCAGAAAAACCAACAGCCCGTTCAGCAAGTGAATGAAGAGATTGGTCGCCTTCATCCAGAACGGATCGAGGCCGCTGACCCGGTAGTTGATCGCAAAACTGAGTGAAGCGAGCGGGCGTTTGAAATCGCTCGCTGGTGAAGAGAGGGCCGCATTGATCAATGAGGACAGACTTGTATCCGGCGGTTGTACGCCAGGGTTGTCGACAATGTTGGGGTAGTCGTCGAATAAGTAGCTACCACGAAGGCCGGGCCAGTACACGGCGGCAGTGATTGCCAGAAACACAAGCATTAGCCAGAGGCCACTACGGCGAGACGAGAGCAATTTCTTAGGCACAATCGGGTACTCAATAGATCACGCATCGTAACGGACACATGGATGTGGGGCCTTGTTAGCGGCTCACTTGTTTTATAGCCGGTGGTCGCGGGGCAGTCGAGCTCGAAGATTTGCTGGGCAGCGATGGCGAGGCTTGCGGGTCCGCCGGAATGACAATTGGGCACTTTTTGCCGATAGAGGCATGGTCGAAATCGCTCTGCCACGCTGAGTTGACAATGCGGGGGTGGTACTCCCATTGCTGGCTGAACAGACTCCATGTCTCGTTATGGCTTGGAAAGTTCACGCCAGCCATGTCGATCAGTGACTCGAAAGTGTTCGCGCTGAGGGTGCGTTCTCCCGCATGGGCACGCAGATTGGTCACTCGGCCCGGAAATTGATGTGCGTAGGCATCCGAATACCAGAAAAAAGCCGGAATCTGGAACTCGAAATTTGTGCCGAGACCATGCCCCGCGAAGGAGCACGTCGGCGTCACTAGCATCTCGCCGTGGTCCGACTCGAACCACAATGCGGTGGTCGCGTCGCTTTGACGCAAAATATTAATCGCTTCGGCAAGCACATGATCGGTATACAAGATCGTGTTGTCATAACTGTTCCATAAGCGCGCACCTTGCAGGACGCTGTCGTCATGGTCGGAATAGGTGGGGAGAAAGTGTTTGAAACTTGTTGGATAGCGATAGTCGTAGCTCAGATGGCTACCCATCATGTGCAACACGATGAATAGATCGCTATTTGAATCATTCAGCGCGCCACGTAGGGGGGCCAGCAGATCCTCATCGTAGCTCCCCGGCGCCGCCCATGAGGCATGATTCAGCCATTGAACGTGCTGAGCTTGATAAGCATACATCGACACAGGCGAATCGAACTCGCCGATCGCCAGCTGATTGGATATCCAGTAGGTTTCGTAGCCAGCCTCCTGCATGGCCCGTAAAATTGAGGCCTCATCGAAGGTCGCGCTTTTGCTCGTGATAGATTTGCGCGTCAGGATTTGGGGGATGGCGTCGATCGACTCCGGCCATGAGGTCACCATGTCTCCAATCGGGACCAGGTTGGCAACACGACTTAGTTCGGGATTGGTCGCGCGCGGATAACCGAAAAGCTGCCAATTCGCGCGCCGACTGCTTTCACCGATCACCAGCACATATACTTGGCGCTGGTGCATTGGACTGATTCGGTGCGCATGAAAACGGTATGCGTCCAGTCGCGAAGCATTGGCACGCATGGTGGTCCATTCCGCCCGATACCCGGCTACGCGTTGGAACACCCCGAATGGATAACCGAGTTCGACTGGCGCGCCAAGGGTCGACCAAAGTTTCAATGCTCCATGCATACGCTGATGCAGATTCCCGGGTGTCGTGGCCAGTACCGTCGCCATGGCCACTAGCGGCGTGGCGATCGCGATGACAAGAATCCACGACCGCCCGTGACCTCGCCAGCGCACGCGCGCGCGCGCGCTGCATCGTGCGGCCAGCAGTACCAGCGTCACAGCGGCCAATAGGCAAAGTATGATGGGGATAAGTGCACCGCCAAGGTATTCGCGCGTTTCCCGAGGATTGGTAGCGACCAGCGTGGCGATGATTTCTGCTGAAGTGGGATGGCGATAGGTGGCGACGAATAGCGCCTCAATCGGGGCCAGCAACGCAAATGGAGCTAGCAGCAGGCAGGCCAACCATGGTGCGTCGCCCAGCAATGCGAAAAACACCAGCAGAAGAATGACCGGCACCATCAAGGCTTGGATCCACAGCGCAATGCCGTGTCCGTACCACCACCAGATCAGGTTGGGCAGCATCAATAATGCAAACAGCGAGAACAACGCGATCAACGCCCACTTGCGATTTGTAGTGAATCCTTGAGTCATGATCGATTTTACTGATTCGCTGGCGAGGTACGTTGTCCGCTCGGTGTGTGGGTATCGACAGGTGACTGCCAAGTAGGTGTTGTGTGCTCTTCCATCTGCTCGCGCAGGGTGGCGCGTAAGTGCGTGAGTTCATGCGGCCAGTAGTTTTGTCGCGTGAGCACCCACTCATGGACCATCGGCATGCCAAAGTCCGGCGGTAAGACTTGATCTTTTACCCGTTGGTAGTGGTCAAGCAGTTGGACGCCTTGCGTGGGGTAGCCCGCGGCACCTAGCATCGCGGCGGCTTCCAGGGCGAATCCGGGGCGTATTTGCAAATCAAGTGCGCGGAGGTAGTTCGTGAGCGCCACATCCGGCTGATGCTGTGCGAGTGCAATTCGGCCGCGCATATAGAGGAAGTCCTGTTGTTGCCCGGCGTCCGCCAGCTTGGGGTTCTGGAGTCCGTCATTGATCAGGTCGAGCATGACCACTGGTGTCAAGCCGGGGCAATCACCAGCCACAGCTGCTGGCAGGGTGCGGTCAAACCAATTGGCGAACAACGATCCTGTGTTGGTGCTGTCGCGCATGGCGGTGCGCGCTGCGGCGATGTCGTCCGGCGTGATTCCTCCGGTCATGCAGTGCGCGCCGATCAAGTTGAAAGCAAGCTGTACTTGGTCAGGTTGAGTGGTGAGCAATTTTTCCAAGCGGCGCGCCGCATCGTAAGGGTGTCCTGCTTGCATCTGAACTTGCGCAGCGTTGGCCTGTGCTCTAGCCGAGTTTGGGTTGATGTCTGCCCAAATTAACGCTTGTGCATGCACATTACCCCACACCTCAGTACTCACATGGGTCATCAGTGCCAAGCCGAGCGGCAGCACGATCATCAGGCCGCGCTTGAGTGAGGACAGTGTCCGAGTATTTGCTAGCCACAACCCCAACGGCCAGAACATCAGTAATGCGGGCACGTAATTACGGTGTTCGAAATACAGTTCCAGGCCAATCGATGTGGATTCGAGCAACTGCCCTGCGAAGTAAAACAGGATAACCAGCGACCATGCGGGGTAGTGTTTGCGCAGCCGCCATGCGCCACCGATCATTATAAGAACGGCAATGATCGTCGGTAACGTTGTGGCAGGGTGAAACAGTGACGTAGATGCGACGTACTGGTCGTTGAACAATCCGCTCGAGAACGGTCGCGGCACCCACAGTAACGACAGGTAATCCAACAGTATTCGCGGTTCAGTCAACAGACGCTGCGTAGTCGACCATGGTCGTATTCCCACGTTGTCACCATGCAGCATGCCAAGTACGGCGATACGAGTCAGGTACGCAAGAATGGCCGCCGCAGGTATAACGCCCAGTATCCACATGACGCCGCGATGGACTAGTTTCGCCCGTCCCGATGGCATTGCGTGACGGTGTTTCAACACAATGATTTCTATTAACAGTGCGTAGAACGGCAGTAGAGCGCCGTTGGCTTTGGCCAGGATGCCCAGTAGGGTGAAACCTCCCAGTCCAACCACGCTCCAGATCAGCCCGCTGCGGATATTTCCACGGGTCAGATGACCGCGGCCGTGCAGCCAGATCAGAAGACCGGCCAGTGCACAGGTGGCCGGCAGCATCGCCTCGCGCTGAACGATGTACAGGGTGGTGGATACAAATAGCGGGTGCAGCAGCCATAGCGTGGCACCGAGCAGAGCAGCGGTCTGGTAACGGCGAGTTTCAACTACCAGGGATTGCCCAAGTTTGGCGAGCAGGGCGTACAGTAATACCCCGTTGAGCAGGTGCAGGATCAAGCTGGTGCGTTTGAAAGGGAATGGATCGGCTGGCCAATCGTTCGCGTCGAGCAAGAAAGTTAGCAACGTCAATGGCCGCCCGGTGGGGTCGGCGGCACCGGAAGTAATGTAGCGCCAGAAGGTTGGCCAAGTATCGATCGGGCCGGTGGCACCCAAGGCCGGCAGGTTGGCGAAATCGTCGAACAGGAAGCCACCTTGCAGACCAGGCCAGTAAGCGGCCAGTGTAAGCAATGCGAATGCTGCTAATGCGAATAGTGGCTTTATCGAGTAGCGATTGTGCATCTGTTATCCGAAAAAAAGGGCCGCCCGAGAGGCGGCCCTTCTGGTAGCAACCTTGCCGAAGATATTAGCGGCAGGAGGTCGGCAGGTACTTGGGCAGCAGGGCCGCATTGCCTTTGCAGTGCCATTCGACGCTGCCCGCGTGGGTGATGGCAGACATTGACAGGGTAGCGGTCGACAGCGCTTTGTTTGCTTTGACACCCAGGTATGTGGCCGTGATGAGGCCGCTCGTCACAGTGAGCGTGTCCACATACTGTCCGGAAATCAGCGAGGGTGCTGCGAGCCCGGCAGATGTATTGCCTCCCGGGAAACGGCCCGTATTGCTGTAGAACTCGCCGACCGCAGTTTTGGCACCGTCGGCCAACACGGCGCCTTCAGACACCTGCGTACGAATCAGGTAGTCCTGATAAGCCGGGATGGCGATAGCTGCGAGGATCGCGATGATCGCAACCACGATCATCAGTTCGATCAGGGTAAAGCCTTTCTGCATGCTCTTCATGGTGGTTCCTCTGTATTGGTTAGCTAACCGTGTGATGCCCCCTGAGCCCCAGTCCCGTATCCCCCTAGGCGGGATCGGACCCCATATTCATGGTCAGGAACGACCAGGAAGCTCGCTGCAGAGTCAAGCAGGTTATATGCCATTTCTGCAGCGCATGTATTCCCGCATATTTGTGGGTGAAGGGATTGTGCACGTGGTCACGAAAGCCCGCAACCGTTGGTAATTCAAGCTTGCGGCGTTCTGAAAATGGACACGAAGGCAGCATGTGGTGCTGTCAGTCTCGGGCACTTAGTGACGCTGGTAGTCAGTTTTGTGCGGCAGCTGCATGAGTCGACGAGGCTACTTGCGACAGGTCGCGGGCAGGTATTTGTCCGCCACGGTTCCGCCATTGCAGCTCCAGGCGATGCTGCCGGCCTGGGTGATGGCGGAAAGCACCAGAATGCTGTTTTTAATGGCCGTGTTGGCTTTGGGGCTGAAGAATGCAATCGTGACCTTGCCGGCAGGAGCAAGAGTCACACCGGAAACATATTGGCCGAGGATCGACGTGCTGCTTGCCAGCCCCGCGGACTCATTGGACCTGGGAAGTCGCCCGGTATTGGAGATGAAGTCCCATTCCGCCGCCTTGGCGCCAGTGGACAGAAGCATGCCTTCGCTGACCTGGCTTCGGATCAGATAGTCCTGATAGGCCGGGATGGCGATGGCGGCGAGGATCGCAATGATCGCCACGACAATCATCAATTCGATCAAGGTGAAACCGGCAGACATGCGTCGGTGTAACATGGTCAACTCCCCCCCTGTAAGTTCAGCTTGGCAGGCATGTTTTGTACCAAAAGGCCCTTCGAACCCCAACGACTGCGATTGGGACAGGTTCGCGGGGTCGTCGAGTGTCAGGAATGCGATAAACATCACGAAACGATATTGAACGCTTCGCGTCATTTGCCGATGTGTTCACGGCCGGCTGCTGCCAAGCTCCACGCAGATTGGTGTTGACATCCAGTATGTTGGATGCGACGTGCGTTGATCGTCTCCCAGCTCGCATAGTTTGGATCGCAGGGTTGCGCTAGCTACGGAGCGCGCTTACCGTCGCGGTTCTGACTACCCAAGGAAACTCCCATGAAACCTCTGTTTGCCGCGCTGCTGCTCGCGCTGGTGGCTGCACCCGCGATGGCGGGCGACGTCGTGGACACCACTTTCGTCAAGACCGAGGGGGTGCATGCGTTCAATGTGCGCGATCTGGTGATGATGGATCGGGTCAGTGATCCGCAGCTGTCGCCGGATGGGCGTTATGCGGCGTTTGGCGTGCGCAGCACGGATTACGCGGCGAACAAGGGTGTCAACGCGGTGTATGTGTTGGACTTGAGCAAGGACGGTCAGCCGGTGAAGGTGGTGGACAAGGGGAGTTCGGCGCGCTGGTCGGCGGACGGGCGCAGCCTGTATTTCGTGGCGCCGGCCAAGGGTGTGGCGCAGTTGTGGCGGGTGGATCTGGGCGGCAAGAGCGGTATGGATCTCGCCAAGCACGTTCCTGCTGTACAGGTGAGTCATTCCTTGCTGGATCTTGGTGGCTACAAGCTGTCGCCGGATGGCAAGCAGGTGCTGTTGTCGTACGAGGTGTTTACCGACTGCACTACTTTGGTGTGCACTCAGCAACGCGTCGCGGCGCGCGACAAGGACAAGGCCAGCGGCACGCTGTACAGCAAGCTGTTCGTGCGGCACTGGGATACTTGGGCCAATGGCCGGCGCAACCAGCTGTTCGTGGCAAGCTTCGATGGCAAGGGGCAGCTGGCGGCCGAGCCGAAGCTGTTGAGTCGCGCCATCGACGGCGACGTGCCGAGCAAGCCGTTTGGCGACGAGAGCGAGTTCAGCTTTGCGCCGGACGGCAAGCGCGTGTATTTCGACGTGCGCATTGCCGGCACCACCGAGCCGTGGTCGACCAACTTCGACGTGTACAGCGTGCCGGTGGACGGTTCGACTGCGCCGAAGAACCTCACTGCCGACAACAAGGCGTGGGATGCATTTCCGGTGGCGTCGCCGGACGGCAAGACGCTGTACTACTTGGCGATGAAGACCCCGGGTTTCGAGGCCGACCGTTTCGCGATCATGGCGCTGGATCTGGCCAGTGGCACGAAACACGAGGTGGCTCCGAAGTGGGATCGCTCGCCGGGTGGCCTGTCGATTTCCGCCGACGGCAAGACTTTGTATGCCACCGCCGATGACGAGGGCCAGCACCCGCTGTTCGCGATCGATGTGGCCAACGGCGAGGTGAGCCGGTTAAGCGGGGAAGGTGCGGTGGGCGGCTATTCGATGGCCGCCGGCAAACTGCTGCTGACGCGTGATGATCTGAAGCGCCCGGCCGACGTCTACACGCTTGATATGAGCCAGGCCACTACCGATGGCAGCGCGCTGAAGCAGGTCACGCATTACAACGCGGAGACTCTGAAGAACGCGAAGGTCGGCGATTTCGAGTTCTTCAACTTCAAGGGCGCGAACAACGAGACCGTGCTGGGCTATGTGGTCATGCCGGTCGACTACCAGCCGGGCAAGACCTATCCGGTCGCGTTCATCATCCACGGCGGCCCGCAGGGCGCGATGGACAACGGCTGGAGCTATCGCTGGAATCCGCAGACTTATGCCGGCCAGGGCTTTGCGGTGGTGACGGTGAATTTCCATGGCTCTACCGGTTACGGCCAGGCGTTCACCGATGCGATTTCAGGGGACTGGGGCGGCAAGCCGCTTGAGGATCTGAAGCTGGGCTGGAAGGCTGCACTGAACAAGTACAGCTTCCTCGACGGTGATCGCGCCTGCGCGCTGGGCGCCAGCTATGGCGGCTACATGACCTATTGGATTGCCGGTGTGTGGAACCAGCCGTGGAAGTGCCTGATCGATCACGACGGCGTGTTCGATACGCGCGCGATGTATTACGACACCGAGGAGTTGTGGTTCGAGGAGCGCGAGAACGGCGGCACCCAGTACGAGCACCCGGAGAACTACGAGAAGTTCAACCCGCTCAACCACGTCAAGGACTGGCGCGTACCGATGCTGGTAGTGCACAGCGGCAACGATTTCCGCATCCCGATCACCCAGGGCCTTGGGGCATTTACCGCCATGCAGCGCCGCGGTATCCCCAGCCAGTTCTTGACCTTCCCGGACGAAAACCACTGGGTGCTGAAACCGCACAACAGCGTGCAGTGGCATGACGCGGTCAACGCATGGTTGAAGCAGTGGACGGCCAAGGATGCGTCGAAAGCGGCGTTGCACTGATTCGCCAGTGCGATGGAAACGGCGGCCTTCGGGCCGCCGTTCTTGTTTTGTGGTGAGAGCGCACTCCGCGCGCGATCATTCTTGCAAGATGTAGCAAGAGCATCGCGCACAGGGTGCGCTCCTACGATGGGTTCACAACCACTTCGCCCGCTTGAGCGCGAGGTAAATGGTGCCGACCACGCAGGCGACTACCGTGATGATGGCGGGGTAGGCCCAGGGCTGGCTGAGCTCGGGCATGTGAGTGAAGTTCATGCCGTACCAGCTGGTGAACAAGGTGGGCACGGCGAGCATCGCGGCGTAGCCAGCGAGCTTTTTCATCACCTCGTTCTGGCCCAGGGTGACCAGCGAGAGGTTGACGTTGATCGCGGCGTTGAGCATCTCGCGCATTGCGCTGATCGCCTCGTTGACCCGGAACACATGGTCGTAGACGTCGCTGAAATACGCGCGCAGCTCGTCCGGAATCATCTTGGGATGCAGCTTCACCAGCTGGCTGATCACATCCTGCAATGGCGCCACTGCGAGGCGCAGTGTCATCAGGTCGCGCTGCATGTCGTACAGCCGCCGCACTGTTCCCCGGTTGAACGTGTCGACGAAAATGTCTTGCTCCAGCTTCTGCAGTTCCTCGCGGAAGTCGCGCACGATCGGCAGCAGGTTGTCGACGATGAAGTCGAGCACGCCATACAGTGCATAGCTTGGGCCCAGCGCGAGCATGTGCGGCGCATGCTCGCAGTCACGCCGCGCAGGTGCATAGGACAGTGAGGCGCCGTGTCGCACGGTGACCAGGTAACGCTGGCCGAGAAAGATGTGCGTCTCGCCGAACGCCAGCCGGGTGTTGATCAGCTGCGCGGTCTGCACGACCAGGAACAGCGAGTCGCCGTAAGCATCGATCTTGGTGCGCTGGTGGGCGTTGTGCGCATCCTCGATGGCCAGATCGTGCAGCCCGAATTCCTCCTGCAGCTTCATCAGCAGCGCTTCATCAGGCTCGTGCAAGCCGACCCACACGAAGGTGTCCGGCTGTGCCAGCACCTCGCTGATGGTGTCGAGGGTGATCTCGCCAATCCGGCTACCGTCGTTCCGGTAGGCGACGCAGTTGACCACCATCGGCTGGTCGGCGGTCGACAGTGCGGTCGGTGATGGCGGGGTGATCAGGTTCATGCGCGCATCATGCCCCGCCGCGGAAGACGGGGCAATTACACATCGCCGGAGCTTACCGGTTCCGGCGCAGACTCCAGGCCAGCGCCAGCCAGCACGGCAGCGCGAACAACAGCCACGGCTGGTTCTGCTGCACGGTGCCGGGTAGCAGGTGCAGCAGTACGGCGACCATGCTGGCGAGCAGTTGCAGCGCGATCACGCCGTCCATGAAGCGCGAAGCGGCGAGGCCGCGGCGCGATCGCCACAGTGTCGGCAGCAGCAGGAATGCAAGCGGGTTGAACAGCAGCAAGTTGGCGTTGTTCCATGCCGAGTGATGAGTGGTCAGCGTCCACAGCGTCAGCAAGACCAGGCCGATGATGCCGGCGCAGAGCAGATACAGCGTGCCCAGCAGCACATGGCCGATGGGCCACCAGCGCCGCGTCAGCACGATGAGCGCGCCAAGCGACAGGCCGGCCAACCCCAGCGGCAGCCGCAGGTCCGGTGCGGCTGCCGGCGGCACGTCCAGCCGATTCGGCGAGACGAGTTGTTCGCTCTGCAACAGCGGTTGCAGGCCGCCATGGCCATTGTCGATGCGCACCTCGCGCAACTGCAGCTGCAGTACTTCGGGCAGGAAACTTTCCTGCCACGCGCTGAGAGGCTGATCGGCATACGGGCCCAGGCCCAGATCCATCACCAGCATCAGCCATGTCTGTGCGCTCATCAGGCGGGCGGTCTGCTGGCGGAAGGTCATGCCGCCGGCACGTGCGCCGAGCTGGGTCTTCAGCACGCCGCCGAGCGCGTTGTTCAGCGCGTCCCGCACACGGGTGGTGCAGTTGTCGACGTAGTAGTCGTAGTTGTAGCCGGCATTTTCCGGGCGCAGGTTCCACAACAGGAAATCGCGCAGTGCGCCGGCCTGCTCGACTGTCATCGCCAATGACTGGCGGGTGACCGAACGACCGGCTTCGACGTAGTAGCTCTCGTCGAGGTTGCTGGGTGCCGCGTCCATCAGATAGTGCATGCGGCCGCGGGCGAAGTTGAGAAAGAAATTCGCTTCGTTGAAATCGAACACGCCGTAGTTGAAGCTGATCGCTTCGCCCGATGCGCTGTCGCGCAGCTCGATGGCATCGTGGCCGAAGCGCTCCCAGTAGGTTTCACCGGGGCCGTAGGTGATCAACGATACCTGGAGATTGGCGCCTGGCGCGTTGGCCACGCTGGCGCGGGCGGAAGACGCGCAGAGCAGCCATGCCATGGCGATAAGAAGCGCGAAGCCGATGTGCCGCATGCGTATGACCTTGCTGTGGGAGCGACTTCAGTCGCGATGCTCTTGATCTTTCGGTGGCGATAAGTCTGCAAGAGCATCGCGACTGAAGTCGCTCCCACAGTCCAACGAAGCAGTGATGCAGTCGTCAATGCCTATTGCCGCGCTACGCGGAACTGCTGCACGCGACGGTCATCAGCTTCGGTGACGTGGAACAGATACTCGCCGATGCCGACCTCTTCGCCGACCTCGGGCAGGTGGCCGAATTCGGAAGTGACCATGCCGCCGACGGTGTCGTATTCCTCGTCGGAGAATTCGGCGCCGGTCTGTTCGTTGAAATCCTCGATCGGGGTCAGCGCGCTGACCAGCCAGCCGCCGCCGGGCTGTTCGTGCATCAGCTTGGGCTCTTCCTCGTCGTCGTGCTCGTCGTCGATCTCGCCGACGATCTCTTCGAGCACGTCTTCGATCGTGATCAGGCCGGCGACGCCGCCGTATTCGTTGACCACTAGCGCCATGTGATTGCGCGACCGACGGAACTCCTCCAGCAGCACATTCAGGCGCATCGATTCGGGAATCAGCACGGCCGGGCGCAGGATCGCGCGGATGTCGAAATGCTCCGCAGCGCCGAAGAACTTCAGCAAATCCTTGGCCAGCAGGATGCCGAGGATCTCGTCCTTGTCGTCGCCGTGTACGGGGAAGCGCGAGTGGCCCGATTCGACGGTTGCGGCAAGAATGTCGGGTAGCGGCGACTCGGCCGCGATCATCACGATCTGCGCGCGCGGCACCATCACGTCGTCCACGCTCAGTTCGGTGACCTTGATCGCACCCTCGACCATGGTGAGGGTGTCGACGGACAACAGTCCGTTGGTCTGGGCGGAGCGCAACTCCTCGATCAGTTCGCTGCGGTTGCGTGGCTCGCCGGAAAACATGTGGCCCAGCCGGTCCCACCAGGTGCGGTGTGCCGGGCCGCTGGTACTGCCAGGGTCGTCGTTCATCACTCGTTTGAATGCAGCCCATGACCGGGCGGAAGGCCGATTCTAGCCGAAAAATCGTGACGGTTCAGAGCACAAGCTCGAATCCGGCCCCCGCGTCGCGCGTGATTTTGCAGGGCCGTCAGGGCAGGAGGCGCTGTCAGGCGTATGGGTCGGCGATGCCGAGGCCGGCGAGGATGCGGGTCTCCAGCGCTTCCATCGCTACGGCTTCGCCGTCCTCGATATGGTCGTAGCCGAGCAGATGCAGCACGCCGTGAATGGTGAGATGGGCCCAGTGATCGCGGGGCAATTTATGTTGCTCGGCGGCTTCGCGAAGCACCACCGGCGCGCAGATCGCCAGGTCGCCGATCAGCGGTAGCGCTACGCCGGGCGGCCATTCGGCGGGAAACGACAGCACGTTGGTGGCGTAATCCTTGCCGCGATAGTCGCGGTTGAGCGCACGGCCTTCGTCGGCATCGACGATGCGGATCGCCAGCTCCGCCGGTTTCCGGCGTTTGGCGCCGTGCAGCGCCGCTTCGACCCACTGTCGGAAGCTGGCCGCCGAGGGCAGGCCAGCCCGGGCAACGGCGTAACCGACGTGAAGGGTGGCATTTTTCTGTGGGATGCCCTTGTGGTCAGGAGCAGCGTCGCGCCGGCTCATGGAGCACCCTCTTCCTTTTGCTCGAACGCCTCGTAGGCGCGCACGATCTTCGCCACCAGCGGGTGGCGCACCACGTCGCGTGAGGTGAAAAACGTGAAACTGATGCCGCTGACGTCGCGCAGCACTTCCACCGCCTGACGCAGGCCGGAACGGGTGTTGCGCGGAAGGTCGACCTGGGTGACGTCGCCGGTGATCACCGCGACCGTGCCGAAGCCGATTCGTGTCAGGAACATCTTCATCTGCTCGACCGTGGTGTTCTGCGCTTCGTCGAGGATCACGTAGGAGTCGTTGAGCGTACGGCCACGCATATACGCCAGCGGCGCGATCTCGATCACGTTGCGCTCGATCAGTTTGGCCACCTTCTCGAAGCCCAGCATTTCGTACAGCGCGTCGTACAGAGGGCGCAGGTAGGGATCGACTTTCTGCGACAGGTCGCCAGGCAGGAACCCGAGTTTTTCGCCGGCCTCGACCGCCGGGCGCACCAGCAGCAGACGCTGCACGCGGTTCGCTTCGAGCGCCTCGACTGCGCTGGCCACGGCCAGGTAGGTCTTGCCGGTGCCGGCAGGACCCACGCCGAAATTGATGTCGTGGCTGGCGATCGCATGCAGGTAGCGCGCCTGGTTCGCGCCGCGGCCCTTGATCACGCCGCGCTTGACCCGGATCGCCACCTCTTGGGTACCTTCAGCCGATGGCTCGGTGATCGCGTCGATGCCGGACTCGGCCAGGTGCAGGTTGATCCGTGCGCCGGTCAGGGATTCGTCTTCGGTGGTGGCGTATAGCGAGCGCAGCACTTTTTCGGCAGCCCGGGCCGAGGCGTCTTCGCCGATGATCTGGAAAATGCTGCCGCGATGGTTGATCTCCACGCCGAGGCGCAGTTCGATCTGGCGCAGGTGCTCGTCGAACGCCCCGCACAGGTTGGCGAGGCGGGCATTGTCTTCGGGGTCGAGGATGAAGTCGCGCTGGTTGAGTTTGCTCATAGACGCGGCAGAGTAGCGCGGTGCTGGTGGAAGAGCCATGACGACGCGTTTCATCTACAGAACCAACACTGCATTTGCGCATAATTAATTTATGCATTAATTTACGTGCATGATCGCTCCTGCCAAACGTGCAGCACCCAGGCGCAAGCGTCGCGCCGGACGTCCGAGCGGCGAAGACCTGGACTTGCGCGCGCATCTGCTGGATGTCGCGATAGCGCAGTTTTCGCGCGTGGGCATTGCGGCAACCTCGCTGCGGGCGATCGCGGTCGAGGCCAACGTGACGCCGGCCATGCTGCATTACTACTTTGGCGACAAGGCCCGGCTAGTGCAGGCTTTGATCGAAGAACGGTTGCTGCCGGCGGTGACGCCGATGCGTGCGCACCTCGAGCGCATCGGCGACGATCCGGCGGTGCTGATCGAGGGTTTCGTGCGCGGAATCGGTGCAGTCGTGGCGAATCATCCGTGGCTGCCGCCGCTGTGGGTGCGCGAGGTACTCTGCGAAGGCGGCGCGTTGCGCGAAGTGCTGTTCAACCAGGCCATCCCGAATCTGCCGCAGTTGCTGGCGCAGCGCTTCAGCCAGGCGCAGGCGGATGGACGTCTGAATGCGGATCTGGATCCGCGCCTGCTGGTCGTCTCGCTGGTCGGACTGACCCTGTTTCCCGCCGCCGGAGCACCCATCTGGCAGCGCATGTTCGGAGCCGAAGGCCTGGGCGCCGACGTCATGCTCAAACACACTCTCGCGCTGCTCGATCGCGGCGCGGTTGCAGCAGGATCGGGAGAAGCCGCATGAACATGGCACGCAGAGGCCGCCATTTATCGGCCACGATTCTGTTCACGCTCGCCGCCCTTTATGGTTGCGCGAAGAAGCCACCGCAGGCCCTGGGCACCCTCGAATACGATCGGATAACCATGCCGGCGCCGGTCGCCGAACGCATCGTCGCGATCGACGTACGCGAGGGCGAACAGGTCAAGGCGGGGCAGGCGCTGATGCAACTGGATCCCACGCATACCCAGTCCGAACTGGCCGCCGCCGAAGCGCAGGCGCGGCAACAACGCGGCGTGCTGGCCGAACTCGAGAACGGGCCGCGCAACGAGGACATCGACAAGGCGCGGGCGAACCTGCGCGCGGCCCAGGCACAAGCGCGCGAAGCGCGTGCCTATTACAACCGCCTGCTTCCGCTGCAGGGAAAAGACTATGTCGCCGCCGCCGATCTCGATCGCGCCCGCGCCGCGGCGGGCGACGCCGACGGCCAGGTGGCCGCGGCGCAGGCCGCGCTCGACGAGCTGCTGCATGGCACGCGTCCGGAGCAGATCGCGCAGGCACAGGCAGGGTTGGCGGCGGCGACCGCACAAGCCAGCGCCCAGCAGATCTTGTTGGGCAAGCTGAGCATCGTGGCGCCGCTTGCCGGGCGGATCGACAACATCCCGTACAAGCTCGGCGATCAGGCGCCGGTCGGCGCGCCGGTGGTGATCCTGCTGGCTGGCGTAGCGCCGTATGCGCGCATCTACGTGCCCGAGCAGCAGCGTGCCGACGTGCATGTGGGGGATACGATGCAGGTGTTCGTAGCCGGTCGCGACAAGCCGTATGCGGGCAAGGTGCGCATGCTGCGCAGCGAACCCGCGTTCACTCCGTATTACGCCTTGATCGGCGACGACGCGGCGCGGTTGAGCTATCTGGCGGAAATCACGCTAGGCCCGGATGCGGCGGATATGCCCGCAGGATTGCCAGTGCGCGTCGAGTTCGCCGGACCCCCGAAGTGACGGCCCAGCCCCACACCGGCGGTACGACCGATGGCGATGGCGTTGCGATCCGCGCGAGCGGGCTGACCAAGCGTTTCGGCAAGCTGGCTGCGGTGGATCATGTCGACCTCGAAGTGCCGGCCCGGCACGTCTACGGCTTCCTCGGCCCGAACGGTTCGGGCAAGTCGACCACGATCCGCATGCTGTGCGGCCTGCTGACACCGACCGAAGGCGAGATCGAGGTGCTCGGCCTGCGCATCCCGGCGCAAGCCGACGAACTGCGTTCGCATATCGGCTACATGACACAGAAGTTCTCGCTGTTCGAGGACCTCACGGTGCGCGAGAACCTGGAGTTCCTCGCCGCGATCCAGGGCGTGCCGAAGGCGAAGACGAAAAGCCGCATCGACGAGCTGGTCGAGCAATACCATTTCGGCGACCTGCAGAAGCAGCTCGCCGGCACCATGAGCGGCGGCCAGAAGCAGCGGCTGGGGTTGGCCTGCGCGGTGATCCACGAACCGGAGCTGTTGTTTCTCGACGAGCCGACCAGCGCGGTCGATCCGGAATCGCGCCGCGACTTCTGGGAAAAGCTTTTCGAGCTGGCCGACGTCGGCACCACTTTGCTGGTGTCCACCCACTTGATGGACGAAGCCGAGCGATGCCATCGGCTGGCGATTCTCGATCGCGGCACGCTGGTCGCCGATGGAACGCCGGACGAACTGATGGCAAAGCTGAAGGGGCGCACGTTCCTGGTCGAGACCGCCGATCCCCGTCGCGCGCAACATGTGCTGGTCGACGTGCCGGGAGTGCTCGGCGTGGCCCAGGTCGGCAACACCTTGCGCGTGCTGACCGCCGACGATGGCGGCGAGGCGACCCAGCGCATGGACAAGGCGCTCGCCGACGCTGGCCAGAAGGGCGAAGTCATGCCGGCGCCGCCGAATCTCGAGGACGTGTTCGTCGCCGCCACACGCAACGGCGACGCAAAGGACGACCGCAGGGAGCATGCGGCATGAACTGGCGCCGGCTGTGGGCGATCGTGATCAAGGAGCTGCGCCAGTTGGGCCGCGACCGCATCACGCTGGCGATGATCGTGGGCATACCGGTGATCCAGCTGGTGTTGTTCGGTTATGCAATCAATCTGAACTTGCGCGGGCTCGATGCCGGTATCGCGGACCAGGCCAACACCGCCGGTTCGCGCGCGCTGGTGATGGACATGCTGGCGACCGGCGTGGTCACGCCCGTGGCCAGGGCAGACACGCCGCAGCAACTGATGACGATGATACGGCGTGGCCGGATCAGCATCGGCATTGCGGTACCGCCGGACTTCGAGCGACGCCGCATCGACGGTCGCGAGCTGGCGCAGGTGCTGGTCGACGGCAGCGACACGACGGTGCAGGGCGCCGCCGCGCAGCTCGCGCAGGTGCCGATCGACAGCGCGGTTCCGGACACGCGGGCGCCGATGACCAGCACGCCCCCCGGCGCGCGCATCAGCGTGGTCAGTTTCTACAACCCGCAACGGCAGTCGGCGATCAACATCGTGCCTGGACTGATCGGCGTGATCCTGACCATGACGATGGTGCTGTTCACCGCGATCGCGATCGTGCGCGAACGCGAGCGCGGCAACATGGAGCTGCTGATCGCCACGCCGCTGACCAGTACCGAACTGATGGTCGGCAAGGTGCTGCCTTATGTGGCGATCGGTCTGGTGCAGACCAGTGTCATCCTGGTATTGGGCATGTGGTTGTTCGACGTGCCGATCCGCGGCAACGTGTTCGACGTGTATCTGGCGGCGGGTCTGCTGATCCTCGGCAATCTCTCGCTTGGCCTGCTGATATCGACGCAGGCGCGGTCGCAGTTCCAGGCGATGCAGATGACGTTCTTCGTGTTCCTGCCATCGATCCTGCTGTCGGGTTTCATGTTTCCGTTCGCGGGCATGCCGAAAGTAGTGCAGTGGATTGCCGAGGTGTTGCCGTTGACGCATTTCCTGCGCCTGATCCGCGGCGTGATGTTGCGCGGCGCAGGCCTGTGGGAGATGTGGATCGACGTGCTGGCGCTGGCAGCGTTCACGCTGATGATGATGACCCTGGCCATCCTGCGCTTCCGCAAGCGGCTGGACTGACGCTGGCGCCTGTGCAGGAGCGAGCTTCTGTGGGAGCGACTTCAGTCGCGATAGCTCTTTTTCGAAAACATCAGGCCATCGCGACTGAAGTCGCTCCCACAGGGATTTGACGCTGCTCAGGCGGCTTGTTCTTCCGCGAGCTTCACGCGGCCGCGCAGCGAGTTGCTCATCGCCTCGGTGATTTCCACGTCGACGAATTGGCCGATCAGACGCGGGTGGCCTGGAAAATTGACGAAGCGCATGTTCTCGGTGCGGCCGGTCAGTTCGCTCGGATGGCGCGTGCTTGGCTTTTCTACCAGCACACGCTGCACGCTGCCGATCATCGCCTGGCTGATCTTCTTCGCATTCGCGTTGATGGCCGCCTGCAGTCGCGTCAATCGAGCATGCTTCTCGCTCGCCGGGGTGTCGTCGGCGAGGTTTGCCGCCGGCGTGCCGGGGCGGGAGGAGAAGATGAAAGAGAAGCTCTGGTCGAAGCCGATATCGTCGATCAGCTTCATGGTCTTCTCGAAATCCTCGTCCGTCTCGCCGGGAAAGCCGACGATGAAGTCCGACGATACGCAGATGTCTGGCCGTACCGCGCGCAGCTTGCGGATCTTCTGCTTGAATTCCAATGCCGTGTAGCCGCGTTTCATCGCACTGAGGATGCGGTCGGAACCGGCCTGCACCGGCAGGTGCAGGTAGTTGGCCAGCTGCGGCACGTTCGCGTAGGCCTCGATCAGCGAGTCGGAGAATTCCAGCGGATGCGAGGTGGTGAAGCGGATGCGGCCGATGCCGTCGATCTGCGCGATCGCGTGGATCAGCACGGCGAGATCCGCGATGCCGCCGTCGTGGGTGGGGCCGCGGTAGGCGTTGACGTTCTGGCCGAGCAGGTTGACCTCGCGTACACCCTGGGCGGCGAGCTTGGCGATTTCGACCAGCACATCGTCGAACGGGCGGCTGAGTTCCTCGCCGCGGGTGTACGGCACCACGCAATAGCTGCAGTACTTCGAGCAGCCTTCCATGATCGAGACGAACGCGGTCGGACCCTCGGCGCGCGGTTCGGGCAGCCGGTCGAACTTCTCGATCTCGGGGAAGCTGATGTCCACCTGCGGCAGACCGCTGGCGCGCTGCTTCTCGATCAATTCGGGCAGGCGGTGCAGTGTCTGCGGCCCGAATACCAGGTCGACGTAGGGGGCTCGCTTGACGATCGCTTCACCCTCCTGCGACGCCACGCAGCCGCCCACACCGATCAGCACCGGTTTGCCGTCCTTCTTGTGCTGCTTCCAGCGGCCAAGCTGGCTGAACACCTTTTCCTGGGCCTTCTCGCGGATCGAGCATGTATTGATCAGGATCACGTCGGCCTCGGCTTCGTCCTGGGTCAGCTCCATGCCGTGCGACGCCTTGAGCACGTCGGCCATCTTGGCCGAGTCGTACTCGTTCATCTGGCAGCCGTGGGTCTTGATGAAGAGTTTGCCGCTCATGGCGTCGATACCGTGGTTCGTGAAGCAGGAAGTGCAATTTGCCGAACCGCATAGCTTACCCGCGTAACCACGGCCTCGCCAGCTGATCAGCATGGCGGATCAAGCACTTGCATCGGTTGGGACGGTGCATTCAGCGCGGCAGGTGCCATACGGCAGGCTGGGAGCGGTCGTGGCGCACGAAATCGCCAGCGCACACTTGGCGTTGGCGGCGCTTGGCGGCACACTGCGGCCCATGTTCGACGTCGCACGGCATGGGGGAAGCGTCGATCTGCCTTTCGGGAGCTTCCCATTACGATCGATCCTGTCCGGGGTCGTGCTGGGCTGTGCGCTGTTGTGGGGGCCGGTCGTCCGGGCCGGCACGCTTTACCAGTGCATCGGCTCCAGTGGCGAAACGGTGTTCAGCAGCAGCAAGGCCGGTTATCACGGCTGCAAGGCGATCAGCAGCTATGCGGCGCCCGCTCCGCATCATCAGGCACTAGTGCCGCCGCCGTCCGCACGGATTGCGCTGACGGGAGTCAGCGGTTCGGTGACGACCACGGCGCATAGCCTTTACGCGGATGGCGTCGGGGCGGCCTCGCTGGTCAATGTGCAGGGTTCGGCCGAAACCGGCGCGCGCGAACTCGGCGGGGCGAAGGTGCAGCGTGCCTCGCTGGCGGCGGTGCAAGGTTCGGTCGAGACCACTGCGAAACCTCCGCTGACGGCAACCATCGCGGGTACGCCAGGCCGATGGAACTATCACGAATCGCGCGGTGCCGAAGCGCCGTTGGCGGCGGTCGCGGATGCCCCGGACACGCGAGTCTTGCGCGGGGCGGTGTATCGCATCGTGCGAGCGGACGGCAGTGTGGAATACACCAACCTGCGCCCGGCCGGACAGAAAGACCATACCGTGACGATGTTGTTTACCTACATCGCCAGTTGTGTCGCCTGCGATCTCCACTCGACGATTCGCTGGGGCAGCGTGTCGCTCAACCTCACCGCGTATGCGGACACGATTCGCGCCGCCGGCATCGAGTACGGCGTCGACGAGGCCTTCCTGCGCGCGATCATCCACGCCGAGAGTGCGTTCAACCCGCGCGCGCTGTCGCTGAAGGGCGCGCAAGGGCTGATGCAGCTGATGCCGGGCACCGCCAGCGACATGGGCGTGCTGGATGCGTTCGACTCCGATCAGAACATTCGCGGCGGCGCGCGCTACCTGGGGTTGCTGTTGCATGATTTCGACGGCAACGAGCGGCTGGCCGCCGCTGCCTACAACGCGGGGCCCGGCGCGGTGCAGCGCTACAAGGGTGTGCCGCCTTACGCCGAAACGCAGGTGTATGTGGAACGGGTGGACACCTTGCGCAAACGCTACGGTGCGGCGATCCACCCGCCGCTGGCGTCGCGCGGACCCGGTTGAATCACTGGTCCGGCATGGGGCCGGCGCTCATCAGCGGCCGTTGCGCCAGGGTGATCTCTAGGTGGAACGGGTTGCCGTTGCGCAGGCCGGAGATATCTACCTTGCTGCCGGGCTTCAATGCAGCCTCGCGCCGGCGTAGGTCGGTCGGATCGCGAATGTCGTCACTGCCGATGCGCAACAGGATGTCGCGCGGCTGGATGCCGGCTTGCGCGGCCGGACCGCCGACGTATACGGCGGTGACCTGCGCGCCGCGCGCTGCCGATGGCAGCCCGCTGTCGGCAGCCACCGGCACGAACGTGTAGTCGGCGCCGATCCAGCCACGCACCACGTGGCCGGTGCTGATGATCTGATTCAGAACCTTGCTGGCGGTGGCGACCGGAATCGCAAAACCGATGCCTTCGGCACCGGCAGCCTTGCCGATCAGCAAGGTGTTGATGCCGACCAGCTGGCCCTCGGCATTGACCAGCGCGCCGCCGGAGTTGCCGAGATTGATGGCCGCGTCGGTCTGGATGAAATCTTCGGCGCTGGAACTGTTCAACTGGCGTCCGATCGCACTGACGATGCCCATCGTCACGGTCTGGTTGAGGCCGAGCGGATTGCCGATGGCCAGCACGACATCGCCGGGGCGCAACGCTTGCTGGTCGGCCATCCGGATCACCGGCAGGTTGCTGGCGTCGATCTTCAGCACCGCCAGGTCGGACTCCTCGTCCGCGCCGACCAGGGTGGCCTTGGCGATGCGGCCGTCGTACAACAGCACCTGGATGTCGGCGGCGTGGGCGATCACGTGGTTGTTGGTCAGCACATAGCCCTGGCCTTGCGCGCTGACGATGACGCCGGAGCCGAGCGTTTGCTCACGGTGCTGGTAGGTGGTGGGCTGGCCGCCGAACAGCTGCTGCAGCACCGGGTTCTCGTACATGCGCACGGCTTGCTCGGTGACGATCTTGTTGGCGTAGATGTTGACCACCGAGGGCGCCGCGGCGGCTACCGCGTCGGCATAGGAGACCGGGCCGTTGCCGACATGGCTCTGGCGGGCGGGCGGAGCGGATGGCGCAGTCAGGCCGAAGCGTGCGCGCAGGTGCTCGCCGCTGCCGGGCCAGAACAGGCCGATGACGAAGGCCACCGCCAGCCCGAGGACGGCGAAGCGCGCAATGAAGAGGAGCGTGCCGGCGGCATGTTTCATGTCGATAAGGAGTAAGTCCCGGCAGGTCGTGGTGAATGTCGCGGCAGATGGCGTTCGCCGCGATGGCGTTTATTGTACGGGGCGGGGCCTGACGCTACACTAACGCGATTTTTGCGGGGCCCCAAACCCCACCTCAGATATGACATTGCAAGTACCGGAGAGCCTGATGGCGAACGAAGTCGTCGATCACGGCCGCCGCCGTTTCCTGACAGCAACCACCGCGGTGGTTGGTGGTCTAGGAATCGTGTCGGCAGCTGTGCCCTTCATCAAGTCGTGGGAACCCAGCGCGCGCGCCAAGGCCGCTGGCGCTCCGGTTACCCAGTCGCTGGCCAAGATCGAGGCGGGTCAGATGCTGGCCGTGTCGTGGCGCAGCCTGCCGGTGTTCGTGATCAACCGCACCCCGGCGCAGCTGGCCACGCTGCCGGCAGTGGATTCGCGCCTGGTGGATCCGAAGTCCGACGGTGCTTCCGCCGCTCAGCAGCCGAAGTACGCGCAGAACGAGACGCGCTCGATCAAGCCGGAATGGCTGGTGATCGTCGGCATCTGCACGCACCTGGGTTGCGTGCCCAATTTCGTGCCGGAGATCAAACCCGAGCCGTTCGATCCGAACTGGAAGGGCGGCTTCTACTGCCCCTGCCATCATTCGCGCTATGACCTGGCCGGCCGCGTATTCAGCGGCGTGCCGGCGCCGAAGAACCTGGAGGTGCCGCCGTATCATTTCATCGACGACAAAACCATCCAGATTGGCGTGGATCCGAAGGAGGCTGGCTGATGGCCAACGTATTCACGAATATCGGTGACTGGGTCACCGAGCGCGCGCCGAACATGATGCCGGCGTACCGCAAGCACATGACCGAGTACTACGCGCCGAAGAATTTCAATCTCTGGTACTACTTCGGTTCGCTGGCACTGCTGGTGCTGGTCAACCAGATCGTCACCGGCATCTTCCTCACCATGAACTACAACCCGAGCGCAGCGGGCGCGTTCGACTCGGTGCAGTACATCATGCGTGACGTGGAGTGGGGCTGGCTGATCCGCTACATGCACTCCACCGGCGCGTCGCTGTTCTTCGTGGTGGTGTTCCTGCACATGTTCCGCGGCATGATGTACGGCTCATACAAGAAGCCGCGCGAGCTGGTGTGGCTGCTCGGCATGCTGATCTTCCTGGTGCTGATGGCCGAGGCATTCATGGGCTACGTGCTGCCGTGGGGCAACATGTCGTTCTGGGGCGCCAAGGTGATCGTGTCGCTGTTCGGCACCATTCCAGTGATCGGCGGCCAGCTGGTCGAGTGGATCATGGGCGACTTCCTGCCGGCCGATGCCACGTTGAACCGCTTCTTCGCGCTGCACGTGATCGCGTTGCCGATCGTGCTGCTGCTGCTGGTGGTGCTGCACATCGCCGCGCTGCATGAAGTGGGTTCGAACAATCCGGACGGCGTGGAGATCAAGAAGGGTCCCAAGGGCAATCGCTGGGACGCGCTGAAGCCGGCCGACGGCATTCCGTTCCATCCGTACTACACGGTGAAGGATCTGGTCGGCGTGGGCTTCTTCCTGCTGATCGCGGCCTTCATCATCTTCTTCGCACCGACCTTTGGTGGCTGGTTCCTCGAGCACGACAACTCGATCATGGCCAACAACCTGGTCACCCCGGCCGAGATCAAGCCGGTGTGGTACTTCACCCCGTTCTACGCGATCGTGCGAATGATCCCGTCGTTCGCGGGCACGGCCGTGTGGGGCGTGCTGGCGATGTTCGGCGCGATCGCCGTGCTGTTCCTGCTGCCCTGGTTCGATCGCGGCAAGGTCAAGTCGATCCGCCACCGGGGTACCGGTTACAAGGTGGCCCTGGGCTTGTTCGTGCTGTCGTTCTTCGGTCTCGGCGCGGTCGGTGCGGGCATCACCGCCGAAGTGATCCCGGAATGGTTCGGCGACGTCGACCTCACGACGTATGAAAACGCGTTCGGTCGCTTGATGACGCTGATCTACTTCGGCTTCTTTGCATTCCTTTGGGCCTATACACACTTCGGCTGGGAAAAGACCAAGCCGGTTCCGGAACGGGTGACGACGCATGACTAAGCGGCAGCTGCTAATGAAGCGATACATCTTCCCGGTGGCGTTGGCGTTCGGTCTGATCGTCGGCAGCGCGTCGGCGCAGGCAGCGGAGGAGGGCGGGCTGCTGCCCGCCGGCACCAATGTGCAGGACCAGGCTTCGCTGCAACGCGGTGCCAAGCTGTTCTTCAACTACTGCGTCGGTTGCCACTCGCTGAAGTACATGCGCTATTCGCGCATCGCCAGCGATCTGGGCCTGTCCGAACAGGAGGTCATGCAGAACCTCAACTTCACCGGCGCCCGCTTCGAGGATCCGGTGGTCTCGCATATGCCGGCCGATTTGGCCACCAAGTGGTTCGGCAAGGCTCCGCCTGATCTGTCGCTGGAGGTCAGCGCGAAGACTGCGGACTGGGTCTACACCTACCTCAACACGTTCTATCTGGATCCACACAGCCCGGTCGGCTGGAACAACACCACGCTGCCGAACGCCGCGATGCCGTTTCCGCTGTGGGAGCTGCAAGGCATGCAGACCGCGGAGATGAAACCGGCCAAGCCCGGTGAGGATCCGGCCGTGGAGAAGCTGGTGCTGTCGCAGCCGGGCAAGCTGACTCCGGCGCAATACCAGCAGGCCACCCGCGATCTGACCAGCTTCCTGGAATACGCTTCCGAACCGGTCGCCCTGGAGCGCCACCACTACGGCATCTGGGTGTTGTTGTTCCTGGCGTTCTTCACCTTGCTGGCCGCCATGCTCAAGAAAGAGTACTGGAAGGACGTCCACTGAGGCGGATGGCATTATCCCGATTGCGGCGGCCACGAGCCGCCGCAATCGTCTCACCGATGGGGAACCGCGCATGGTCCAAAGCGCTCGCTCGCGTACCGTACTGACGCTCTACACCACGGCCGATGACATTCAATGTCATCGTGCGCGGCTGGTGCTGGCCGCCAAAGGGGTCAGCTATGAACGAGTACTGGTGGACCCGGGCAAGCCGCCCGAGGACTTGATCGATCTCAATCCGTATGCCAGTACGCCGACCCTGATCGACCGGGACTTGACCTTGTTCGATACCACGGTGGTCTGCGAATACCTCGACGAGCGTTATCCGCATCCTCCGTTGATGCCGATCGATCCGCAATCGCGTGCACGCCTGCGGGTGGCGGCGGTGCGTATCGAGAAGGACTGGCTGCCCGAGGTGGATACGATCCGTGCTGGCGGCCGGCCTGCCGAGGCGGCGCGCAAGCGTCTGCGCGAGCAGCTGCTGTCCGCGCTGCCGCTGTTCAAGGCCTCGAAATTTTTTCTCAACCCGGAGATGAGCCTGGCCGACTGCCTGGTGGCGCCAGTGATCTGGCGGCTGCCGTGGCTGGGCGTGGATCTGGGGCGCGAAGGCAAGTCGATCGTCGATTACGGCGAGCGTTTGTTTCACAGTCAGGGTTTTGCGCGCAGCATGACCGATCAGGAAAAGGCGATGCGGCAAGTCCATGAGCACGAATGAAACAGCAACGATGAGTTCCAATCGCCCGTACCTGCTGCGGGCGATCTATGACTGGATCAGTGACAACAACTTGACGCCGTACGTGCTGGTCGACGCCGGCTTCGCCGGGGTGCGAGTGCCGCCGCAGGTGATCAAGAATGGCCAGGTGGTGCTCAACCTGGCGATGCGCGCGGTGGCGAACCTGGATCTAGGCAACGAGTGGATCAGCTTCCAGGCGCGCTTTTCCGGTGTCAGCCACAGCATCCAGATCCCGGTGCAGGCGGTGCTGGCGCTGTATGCGCAGGAAAACGGGCAAGGCATGATGTTTCCGGCGGACGAAGAGGGTGGCGATATGCCACCGCCGTCGGCACCCGAACCTGACGACACACGGCCCGCGCCAGCCGCCGACGCCAGCGACAAGCCGAAGCGCGGAGCGCCGCATTTGCGGGTGGTCAAGTAGCGCCTCGCCGAACCCAGGCAGCGCCTTGCGATCCCTCAATGCAGCCGATGGTCCGTTCGCGGATGCAGTGGCACGACGTTGCTGCCCGGTGCGGGCAATGCCTTGCCGGCGATCACGTCCTCGTGTGGCAACAGCTCGATCGTGGGCAGGCTCAGGCTGGTGAGTGCGTTGCCGATCATCCATAGCCGTCCCGGCTCGCGGTCATGGCCGTCGATGCTTACCTCGAAGCCGTAGCAGCGCTCGATCATGCGCAGTCCGTTGACGCGGCGCAGGCGCACGCCGCGCAGCCCGACGGTCTCATCCAGCAGTTGCAAACCGTGCTGCTGACATTGCCGTCGAGCCTCTTGCACGGCACGCTCGCGCGCCACGCTGAGCTTCAGCCACAGCCCGACGACGGCGCCGAGTGCCAGCAACAGCAGCAGATTGGAAAGGTCGCTCATCCCCGCAGTGTGTGGGCGCGACCGGTCGCGTGCAAGCTAGTCCAGCTTCAGTCGCAGCGACAGGTCGATCGCCCGCACGTGCTTGGTCAGCGCGCCGACCGAGATGAAGTCGACGCCCGTACGGGCAAACTCGCCGATCGTGCGCAGATCGACATTGCCGGAGACTTCCAGCGGCACACGGCCGGCGGTGTACTGCACCGCCTGGGTCATCTGCGCCAGCTCGAAATTATCCAGCATGATCCGGTCCACGCCGGCCGCCAGCGCCTGCGCCAGCTCGTCGAGATTCTCCACCTCGACTTCCAGCATCAGATTGGGGTGCAGCCGACGCGCCGCCTGCACCGCGGCGGCGATACTACCGGCGGCGATGATGTGGTTTTCCTTGATCAGGATCGCGTCGTACAGACCCATGCGCTGATTATGGCCACCGCCGCACCGCACCGCGTACTTTTGCGCAACGCGCAGACCGGGAATGGTCTTGCGGGTATCCAGCACGCGCGCAGCGGTGCCGGCGACGGCTGCGACATATTCCGCGGTGACCGTGGCGGTGGCGGACAACAGCTGCAGGAAATTCAGTGCCGAGCGCTCCGCGGTGACCAGCGAGCGGGCATGGCCGGACAGGCGGCAGATCACCGTGCCGGCATCGACACGCGCGCCATCATAGGCTCGCCAGTCGATCTGCACAGCTGGATCGAGCCGACGGAAGCAGGCATCGAACCATGCCGTGCCGGCGATCACCGCCGCATCGCGGCAGGTCAGTTCGGCATGAGCATGCGCATCGATCGGCAGCAGGCCGGCGGTGGCGTCGCCATCACCCAGATCTTCGGCGAAGGCGCGTTCGATATCGACAGCGATCTGTGCCGCGTCCGGCGGCGCGAACGATGGAACGTGACTCATGCGGTATCGGAGTCCTTGGACGGCGTTCCCGTGGACGGTGTGGCCTCGGGTTGGCTGAGCTTGCCCACGATCGCGGTCATCGCGCGGTCGAACAAGGCGTTGGCGGCGAGTATGCGGGCCTGGCCATCCGTCAGCAGGACCGCCAGTTCCCGTGGCGCGTAATCGGCCACTTTCAAGCCGCGCCGGTTGACGAACAGGTAACGGCCGCTCATCGGGCTGATCCACGACAGCTTGGCGCGGGTCATCGTTTCATCGGTGAGGCAGAACTCAAGCCAGGTGCCCGGTTGCAACGCCTGGACCTGATGCCATTCCGGGCTGTCCAGTGGCGCCTCGACGATTTCTTCTTCGTCGGCAGGATCGTCTGCGGCGGTATCGCGGTCGATGACCGGCTGGATGCTGTCGGGTATCGACTGCATGGCCGCATCCTCGTCGACCGAGACTACTTCGGTCGCATCCAGCGTCTCGCCCAGCTGCTGCCGGTAATAGGTATGCAGTTGGCCGAGCAGGCGCTCGATGTCTTGCTCCTGGAACGCCACATTGATCAGGCCCTGACGCAGAGCGCGTTCGACACTGGGCAGCATCTGCCGCAGCGCCTGGCGGCTTTCCGGACTCGTCGCCGGCCGGGTGCTGGCGATGAAATCGTCGACGAAGCGCAACGCGCTCCTGAACTCGGGCGAGGTTTCACCCTGGCGCAGCAGGGTCAGTACCAGATGATTGGCCCATGCCCGGGCGAGCACGCCATGCACCAGCGGTGGCAGTTTCTGATCGCCGATGCGATCGAGTATCTCGCGCGCGGCGCGGCGGCGCGCCTGCTCGAGTTTTTCGCGGCCACGGGTGGATTCGGCGACGCGTTGCTCGGCCAGTTCGGAACGGCGCTTGTTGATTTCCTGGAACTGCTGCAAGTCGGCCAGCAGGCGCTCGAAGATGCCCATGTCGTCGTCGAAGTCGTGCAACAGCTGATCGACGATCGACTTCACTTTCTCGTGCAGGCGGTGATCGCGATCGGACTCCTCCGACCAGCTCTTGGCCTGTTCGGCCAGGCTATCCAGCAGCCGGCGCGCCGGATGCTGGCGGTGGGCGAACAGCTTGCGGTCGAGGATCGCCGCCTTGAGGTAGGGAATCTGCAGCCGGGCCAGCATCACCTGCATCGCCACCGGCAGGTTGCGGTCTTCCAGGATGAATTCGAACAGCATGCCGACCAGATCGATGGTGTCCTCGTCGATGCTGGCGACGTGGCTGGGCCGCTCGCCGCGCAGTGCACCGATCTGGGTCAGCAACTGGCTCTTCAGTTGCAGCACTTCGCGGCTGAGCTCGGCGGCATCGTCAGGCCGCGCGTATGGCAACGGGCCAGCACTGGCGATCTGGCTCTGCAATACGCTGAGCGCGCCCAGCAATTCGTTTGCCGACGGCAGTGGACCGCTCGGCATGGCATGCATGCCACCGTCGCCGCTGATAACCGGACCGCGTCGAGCGCTGAACAATGCGTGCAAGGTCTGCAGCAGATCGCTGGGAATCTCGCCGGCTTCGTCCGACGTCGCGTCTGCCTGGGCGCTGGTGGCGGCGGGTTTGGCCTTCGCGTCGCCGCTGCGCATTCCCTGGCGCAATTGCGGCAGCACGCCAGCGCGGACCAGCGCGACGTTGATTTCCTGATAGAGCTCTTCCAGCGATGACAGGACGTAGCGATCGAACAGCTTGTAGATGATCAGCTTGACGCGCATGTCCGCGTTGAGTTCGTGCAGCGCCTGACGAAACGCCTGTGTCAGGAGTGTCGGCGCCACCGGATTGCTGGCGTTCTCGATCTTGTGGCCGCCGCAAATCACCGACAACCGTTGGTTGACCGCAAACAATTCGTTCGCCAGCCGCGAGTCGTGTTTGCTGATCATGCTGGTGATGGCCAGCGACTCTTCCAGCTCGTTGTCGGCCACCAGCGTCAATTCGACCGTGCCTGGCGATCCGGCTAAGCCATTGCCCGACGATTGCAGTGGGTGTGCCAGCTCGCCGAGGTCGCGGTTGACCGTGCTCAGGAAGCTGCGCTCCACCGCGGGACGCCTTTTGCGCACTTCGCGCATGCCGTCGAAGTAGTGCATCTGGGCAGCGTTGTTTTCCGCCTTCTCGGCCAGGTCGAACAGCGCATCGTCGAGATGCTCGAAGGCATTGCCGATCCATGGCTGCAGGCGCTTGGCTGCGATGCTGCGCACGGCGTTAAGCAACTCGCCGACGCGCTCGCTGGTGGGATCCAGGCGCTGACTTAAATTGACCACTCTGGATGGATCACTTGCTTCGTTCATTGCCAGCCCCCTGAAACATCAGCAATGCGCGACAAGCCGGAACAAATCGCGCAGATGGTGACGATAAGCCATATCGGGCACCCGTGTCATGCCGTCGTTGCTGAATCAATCAGGGCGTCCCTAAACCCCAGGAAAGTCCGTCAGTTGCACGGTACCGATGCCTTCCTCGGGCAGCATCACCGGAATGCCGTCCTCGACCCGGTAGATCACCTTGCGGTCGGTGGTGATCAAGGCTTCGGCAATGCGCTCGCGTACGGCCACCCCGGCGACGGAATCGACCTTCCCGGCAACAATCGCGTCGTTCAGCGCATCGAGCTCATGCTTACTCAGCGGGCGCACCGGCGTTTTGCTGACCGGGCAGCACAAGATGTCGAGTAGACGTTTGTCCATGAGAGTTTGCGGGTGTGCCATGGCTGGGAAAGCCCGTACAATAGCCGTTTTTGGACGGTCCGGCCATGACAGAAACAACCAAGCCGCTGCGCGTTGGCGTGGTAATGGGCTCTCGTTCGGATTGGGAAACCATGCAGCACACGGCCAACGTATTGACCGAGCTGGGTGTGCCGCATGAGGTCAAGGTGGTGTCGGCGCATCGCACGCCGGATCTTTTGTTCAGTTACGCCGAGCAGGCCCGGGCGCGAGGTATCCAGGTGATCATCGCCGGTGCCGGCGGCGCTGCTCATCTGCCCGGGATGCTGGCCGCCAAAACCCGTCTGCCGGTATTTGGCGTGCCGGTGCAGTCGAAGGCGCTGAATGGCATGGACTCGCTGTTGTCGATCGCGCAGATGCCTGCCGGCATTCCGGTCGGCACCCTGGCGATCGGCCGCGCCGGCGCAGTGAACGCCGGCTTGCTGGCCGCGGCGGTGCTGGCGCTGCACGATCCGGCGCTGGCCGGTGCGCTGGACAACTGGCGTACGCGGCAGACGCAGGCCGTGCTCGAACAGCCGGATCCGCGCCAATGAGCGAGCGGCGGCAGTCCGTGCTGGGCATTCTCGGTGGCGGTCAGCTGGCGCGCATGCTCGCGCTGGCGGCGGCGCCACTGGGTGCACAGGCGCTGGTGGTGGATAGCTCCGCCGATGCCTGTGCCGGGCAGGTCGCACCGTTGGTGGTCGCCGACTGGACCGACTACGCCGCCTTGGAGGCGTTTGCCGCGCAAGTCGACGTGGTCACCTTCGATTTCGAAAACGTGCCGGCCGAGACGGCGCGCTGGCTGGCCCAGCGCGTAGCCGTATTTCCCGCGCCGCAGGCGCTTGCGGTAGCGCAGGATCGCCTGGCCGAGAAAACGCTGTTTCGCGAGTGCGGTCTGCCCACCCCCACCTTCATGGCGGTCGATACGCGCGAGCAACTGGATCAGGCATTGGCCGTGGTCGGCGCGCCGGCGATTCTGAAAACCCGTCGGCTCGGCTATGACGGCAAGGGCCAGTTCCGGCTCCGTGTACTGGCCGATGCGGATGCCGCATGGGCCGCGCTTGGCGCGCAGGGATCGAAGCATGGTTTGATCCTGGAAGCATTCGTGCCGTTCGAGCGCGAGTTGTCGGTACTTGCCGTGCGTGGTCGCGACGGCGATTTCCGCACCTGGCCACTGACCCGCAACTGGCATACCGATGGCGTGCTGTCGATGAGCCTGGCCCCCGCGCCGGATATCGACGTGTTACAGCGGCGCGCGACTGCGCTCGCCCGTACCCTGGCCGAGCGGCTGGACTACGTAGGTGTGTTCGCGCTGGAGCTGTTCGTCAAGGACGGCGAACTGCTCGGCAACGAGATGGCCCCGCGGGTGCACAACTCCGGCCACTGGACCATCGAGGGCGCGCACACCAGCCAGTTCGAGAATCATGTGCGCGCGGTGCTTGGCCTGCCTTTGGGCGACACCGGCGCGCGCAGCATCTCGTCGATGTTCAACTGGATTGGCGAATTGCCCGATACGGCGCCCGTGCTGAAAGCTGTCGATGCGCACTGGCACGACTACGGCAAACAGGCGCGGCCCGGGCGCAAGGTGGGTCATGCCACCGTGTGCGCACCGGACGCCGGGCAACTGGCGGTACGACTGAGCGGGATTGCCGAGGCACTCGGGCGCGAGGCGCAGGTCGCGCCGGTGCTGCATGCGCTGGGTTGATCGAGCCCGGATCTGTCCATAAAAAAACGGAGCCGTGAGGCTCCGTTTTTTGTTTTCACCCAGGTAGATCAGGCCAGGTTGCTGGCCGCGAAGTCCCAGTTCACCAGGTTCCAGAACGCTTCCACATATTTCGGGCGGGCGTTGCGGTAGTCGATGTAATAAGCGTGTTCCCACACGTCGGTGGTGAACAGCGGCTTGTCGCTGCCGGTGATCGGAGTGGCCGCATTCGATGTGTTGACGATGCCCAGCGAGCCATCCGGACGCTGCACCAGCCAGGTCCAGCCCGAGCCGAAGTTGCCGGCGGCGGATTTGCTGAATTCGTCCTTGAACTTGTCGAACGAACCGAACGCCTTGGCGATCGCGTCGGCCAGCTTGCCGCTGGGTTCGCCGCCGCCTTTGGGGCTCATCGAATTCCAGTAGAACGTGTGGTTCCAGATCTGCGCGGCATTGTTGAACACGCCGCCGGACGACTTCTTGATGATGTCTTCCAGCGCGGCGCCTGCAAATTCGGTGCCCTCGATCAGCTTGTTGAGGTTCGTCACATAGGCTTGGTGGTGCTTGCCGTAGTGAAACTCCAGCGTTTCGGCGGAAATGTGCGGCTCAAGCGCGTTCTTTTCGTACGGAAGCGGGGGAAGTTCAATCGCCATGTTGAGGCTCCTTAGCGGTAGCTGGGGGGAGATGGGCCGGCGCAGCGGACGGCAGCCGACGGGTGACTGATACAATATCGGTCTGCCTGCATTGTAAAGATGAAACATCGAGCTATGGACATCAACGAGCGAATCAGGGCGATCCTGACCGAACATCCCATCGTGCTTTTCATGAAGGGCACGCCGGAATTTCCGATGTGCGGCTTCTCCAGTCGCGCCGCGATGGCGCTGTCGGAGGCTGGCGCCGTGTTCCACGCGGTGAATGTGCTGGCCGATCCGCAGCTGCGCGCCGCGCTGCCGCATTTCGCGAACTGGCCGACATTCCCGCAGCTGTTCATCCAGGGCGAGTTGATCGGCGGTTGCGACATCATTGAGGATTTGAAATCCGCTGGTGAATTGTCCCGCATGGCCAGCGACGTTGCCGGAGCAACCTCTTGACGACATTGCCGGTTTCCCGTTTGCCCGCCGACTGGCTACCGGCTGCGGACACCTTGGTTGATCGCGTGGTGCTGGTGACCGGCGCTTATGGCGGACTGGGCGGCGCGGTGGCGCGAGCGGCGTCGCGCGCAGGCGCCACGGTGGTGATCACCGGCAAGCGCAAACGCCAACTGGAACAGCTGTATGACGCGATGCGCGAGGAAGGCCTGGCCGAGCCGGTAATCCATCCGCTGGACATGGAAGTGGCGACGCCGCGCGAATACGCCGCACTGGCCGAAGGGCTGGAGCGCGATTTCGGGCGGCTCGACGGCATCGTGCATGCGGCCGTCAGTTTTTCCGGATTGACGCCGATCGGCATGCACAAACCTGACGCATGGTTGCGTGCCATGCATGTAAATGTGTCGGCTCCGTTCGCACTGACCCAGGCCTGCCTGCCGTTGCTGACCCGGGCCGGCGAGAGCGCGGTGGTGTTCGTGCTGGACGATCCCGAGTTGCTGCAGCGCGCGCACTGGGGCGGCTACGGCGTGTCGAAGGCGGCACTGGAGCGCTTCGTGGCGATCCTGCACGAGGAAACCGACGACAGCGCACTGCGTGTTCATGCGATGCTGCCGGCACCGATGCGTACATCGTTGCGGCAACAGGCGTATTTCGGCGAAGACATCATGCAGCGAGCGCTGCCGGATGCTGCCGCTGCCGCAGCGATCTACCTGCTCAGCGCACAGGGTGCGGCAGCTCGCGGAGCGGTGCTGGATCTGCGAACCGATTGAACGGCGGCACTGCGGTGCCGTGATCGCTTCACGAAAATGGAGTTGAGATGGAAACGCAGATGACCACGTTGTCGGCGGGAATCATGTTGTTTCTGATCATGGACCCGCTGGGCAATATTCCGTTCTTCCTGAGCCTGCTGAAAGACGTGCCGCCGAAACGCCGTCGCCGGGTGATGGTGCGCGAGCTGTTGATCGCGCTCGGCGTGCTGCTGGCGTTCCTGTTCGGCGGCCAGCACATCCTCAAGCTGCTGCAGCTGAAGCCGGATTCGATCAGCATCGCCGGCGGCATCGTGCTTTTCCTGATCGGCATCCGCATGGTGTTTCCGCCGGCCGATGGCGGCGGCATCTTCGGCAAGCCCGGGCAGGGCGAGCCGTTCATCGTGCCGATGGCGATTCCCGGCGTGGCCGGTCCATCGGCCATGGCGGCGTTGCTGTTGTTGACCAATACCCAGCCAGGCCGCACTGCCGACTGGACGATCGCGTTGCTGCTGGCGTGGCTGGCCACCTCGTTGATCCTGCTCAGCGCCACTTATCTGTTCCGCTGGCTCGGCGAGAGTGTGCTGACGGCGTTGGAGCGTGTGATGGGCATGCTGCTGATCGCGCTGTCGGTTCAGATGTTCATGGCCGGCGTGGCCTCGTTCCTGCATTTGAACGTTTGAAACAACAGCGTCGCCGGATTTGTCGCTCGCAGCGTTTCGGATGATTGCTCAGCTGTCATAATTGATCGCCAGGATGGGGAAAATCTGAGGGCGCAGACATGCTGAGCATCGAACAATCCCTTACCGAACGTATGCCATGGCTGGCGCAATACCCCCGCATCCGGCGCCCGATGGCAGGCGTGCTCGGGCGGTTGGCCGACGAAGAGGGTTTCAATCGCGTACTCGAGCGGGTCGGCTCCGCCGAGGGATTTGATTTTGTCGAGCGCGTGCTGGACATCCTCGGTACCAGCTATCAGGTCAATCCGCGCGAACGCGAGCACATCCCGGTCGATGGCCCGCTGCTGGTGGTGGCCAATCATCCGCTGGGCATGCAGGACGCCCTGGCCTTGCTGCAACTGATCGGTTCGGTACGCCGCGATGTGCGTTTTCTGGGCAACGACTGGCTGGGGGTGATTCCGCAGCTGGGCAAGTTGATGTTGCCGGTGGACGTGTTCGGCAAGGGTGCGGCGTCGCGCCTGCGCGGCATTTACCGCGCACTGGACAACGGCGAGGCGTTAATCGTTTTTCCCGCGGGCGAGGTCTCGCGCGTGCGTCCGGGTGGCGTGCGTGACGGCAAGTGGTCGGACGGTTTTGCGCGGCTGTCGTTGCGCAGCAAGGCGCCGGTGCTGCCGATCCACGTCGCCGCGCGTAATTCGGCGATGTTCTACGGGCTGTCGATGCTCGCCAAACCGCTGAGCACCGCGATGCTGCCGCGTGAAGCGGTGGCACCGGGCAAGCGGCGGATCGGATTCAGCATCGGTGCGCTGGTCAGCGCCGACGAGCTTGGGCGGCGTAGCGCTGGTTCGCCGGCGCAGGCCACCAAGCTGATGCGCCGACATGTCTATCGGGTCGGCCAGCATCGTGGCCTGATCTTTGGCGGTCAGGCGCCGCTGGCGTTGCCGGAGCCGGCCGAGCAGGTAGCTGCGGAACTGGTGCGCTCGGAAAAACTGGCCGACCTGGGCGACGGCAAGCAAGCGTGGCTGTTCAAGGGCGCGTTCGACAGCGCGGTGTTGCGCGAGATCGGTCGGCTGCGCGAACTGACTTTCCGCAAGGTCGGCGAGGGCACTGGCGCACGCCGCGACCTGGATGCTTACGACCCGCATTACGAGCACCTGGTGCTGTGGGATCCGCAGGCGCTGCGCATCGTCGGCTCCTATCGCTTCGGACATGGCGGCCGGCTGATCGCCGAACGCGGCATGGCAGGGCTGTACACCTCAAGCCTGTTCAGTTATTCACCAGCGCTGGAATCGCGGCTGGCGCAAGGCATGGAGCTGGGGCGTAGTTTCGTGGCCCCAGCGTACTGGCGCTCCCGCGCACTCGACCAGCTGTGGCAGGGCATCGGGCTGTACCTGCAGCGGCACCCTGAACTGCATTACCTGTTCGGCCCGGTCAGCATGTCGGTGAGCCTGCCGCGTGAGGCACGTGAATGGATCGCCGCGGCGCACCAGCACTATTTCGGCGCGCCGGGACTGGCCGCCGCGCGACAGCCGTTCGTGATCTCGCCTGAAGTCGTGCAATGCGTGCGTGCCGCGCTGGAAGGCCTGGACGCGTCTGCCGGCCTGGGCAAGCTGAAGCATCACCTGGATGCGCTCGGCGTCAGTCTGCCGGTGCTCTATCGCCAGTATGTCGATCTGGTCGAGCCCGAAGGTGTGCAGTTCCTCGACTTCGGCGAGGACCCGGATTTTTCCGGCTGCGTCGATGGCTTGGTGATGCTGGATCTGGCGAGCCTGAAGCCCGCCAAACGGGCTCGTTATCTCGGCAGGACGGCTGGCTGACAAGTCCGTGGCCCGTACGCGGGCGCATGCTCTGGCCATTGCAGCATCTTGCGCGTGATTCAATCACAACTATTTGAATTTATGAAAATAATGGCGACATGCCCGTTTCTCGCGGGGCGCAATATATTGCAAAAACAGTGGAACCTAGTCGCCAAAGTGTCATAAACTGCCGTTAAAGTTGACTTAACAATTTGTTGGCAGACGGGGTGGCCCCGTCACCTTCGCGTCACGAACCACCGCAAAAAACACAGTACGGAATCGACAGCATGAGCGGTTGCCGCCTCGCGGCGGCCGCCCCTCGTATCTGCGTTCCAAAAGTCTCAATTTCCTTACGTTGCGAGTCTCAGGGGTCCGTCCATGATGAACAGTTCCATTCGCGCAAAACTCTTGCCGCTGGCCATTGCGGCGTTGCTCGCCGTGACGTTGCCGGCCATTGCCCAAGACACCTCCTCCTCGATCAGCGGCCGCGTGCTCGACGCGAACGGCCAGCCGGTGGCGGGCGCCACGGTGCAGATCGTGCATGAACCGTCCGGTACCACCAAGATCACCACCACCGGTGCAGATGGCCGTTATTCGGCGCAGGGTCTGCGCGTCGGTGGCCCGTTCGATGTGACCGTCTCCAAGGCGGGACAAGCGCAGGCTGTGCAGAATAATGTCTACCTGCAGCTGGCTCAGGAAACACCAGTCAATTTGACCATGGGTGCGGAGCAGGCGAAGGCAGTCCAGAATCTTTCTGGCGTCACCGTTTCGGCCAATGCGCTGGCGCAGACGTTCTCTTCGGACAATAAGGGTATCTCGACCAACGTTTCGCAGCGGGAAATCGAGGCAACCCCGACCCCGGGTCGCTCGATCCAGAACATCGTGCGCCTCGATCCGCGCATCGTGATCTCCGACCGCGACCGCGGCGAGATCTCCGCGATCGGCCAGAACAGCCGCTACAACAACATCACTGTCGACTCGGTCAGCGCGAACGATCCGTTCGGCCTGAACGCGAATGGCTTGCCGACGCTGGGCACACCGATTTCGCAGGACACCATCCAGGAATACAACATCTCGACCGCCAACTACGACGTGGCCACGCGTCGCGGTGTCGGCGCGATCGTCAACGCAGTGACCAAGAGCGGTACCAACGATTTCCATGGTTCGGCGTACTACGTGTTCCAGAATCGCGACAAGATGATCGCCGACTACAACGGCCAGCCCTACGGCGGCTTCCGTCGCACCTGGACCGCCGGCGCCACCGTCGGCGGCCCGATCATCAAGGACAAACTGTTCTTCTTCGCCTCGTACGAGAAGAGCAAGCAGGTCGGCCCGTCCTCCCAGTACGGCGTGCAGGGCTCCGGTGCGGCCACCGAGATCCGTGGTCTGACCCAGCAGAACGTCGATGCCATCACTTCCGCAGCCAAGGCCAAGGGCTTTGATGTCGGCGGCCTCGGCGGCGGCAACACCGATCTGCAGGACAAGCGTTACCTCGCCAAGATCGACTGGAACATCACCAACAACCATCGCGCCAGTTTCACCTACAGCCAGACCAAGGAAAACAAGCCGATCATCACCGGCAGCAACAACATCCTTGTGTTGTCCAGTGGCTGGTACAAGACCAACGTCGACAACAAGAGTTACGCGTTGCATTTTTACGATGACTGGTCGGATGTCTTCTCCACCGACACCACACTCTCATACGCCGACTTCCAGCAGAACCGTGGCCCTTACAACGGCGTCGCGCAGCCGGATGTCTCGGTGTGCTTGAACGGCACCAGCGGCTGCTCCAGCACCACCAGCTCGCCGGGTGTGGAGTTCGGCACCGAGTACTCCAGCCAGGCCAACGTGCTGCACGTAAAAACGCTCAATGCTGCATGGGCCGGCACGCTCTATCTGGGTGACCATACAGTCAAGGGTGGTTTCGACTTCCAGCGCGGGCAGTACTACAACCTGTTCCTGCAGAACGCATTCGGCAGCTACCAGTTCAACACGCTCGCCGATTTCAATGCTGGCAAATATTATCAATATCGTTACAACGCACCGGCTGCGGGCCTCAGCCTGAGCGATGTTGCCGCCAACTTCGAGTTGAAGGAATACGGCATATTCCTGCAGGACACCTGGCAGGTGAACCACAATCTGTCGGTGCAGTACGGCTTCCGCGTCGACATTCCGTTGACCGGCGATCGGCCGCTGTACAACCCCTGCTATGCCGCTGCACCAGGTCAGAAAGTAACCGCAGCGAACTGCGTCACGGCCTATGGTGGCTTCGGTCGTACCAACACCAGCACCATCAACGGCAACCGCCAGGTACAGCCGCGCGCGTCGTTCAACTACACCTTCGACACTGAGCGTCTGACTCAGCTGCGTGGTGGCGCTGGTCTGTTCATCTCCAACCCGCCGAGCGTGTGGCTGGGCAACATCTACCAGAACTCCGGCGTGACCCAGGTGCAATACAACTGCGGCCCAACGCAGAGCGCTTGCAACACCACGACCGGCCTGCCGCCGTTTAGCGCCAACCCGTATGGGCAGAATGGCGGCTCGGCCGCGATTCCCGGTGCCAAGGGCGCGCAGATGGCGGTCAGTACGGTCAGCGACAACTTCCAGCTTCCCAGCGTGTGGAAGATGTCGCTCGGCTTCGATCGTGAGTTACCGTGGTGGGGTGTGGTGTTCAGCGCCGACTACGAGCACATCAAGAACCGTAACGCGATTTGGTATCAGAACCTCAATATCGGCGATCCCACCGGCACGCTGCCCGATGGACGTTTCACCTACTACAAGGATCCCAACAGCGGCTCGGTGTTGATCAATCCGGCCACCGGTGCGCCGATTCTTGTGGCTGGCAAGACCCAGTCCAACACGGCACGCGCTAAGGCCAATCCGGCGTTTGGTGATGCGGTGATCAACTTGGCCAATAGTGACCAGGGCAGCGCCGATAGTCTCAGCCTCGCGTTGAAAAAGCCGTTCGCGGACGATTGGTCCGGTATGGTTGGTTTCACCTGGAGCCGCGCAACCGAGGTGAACCCGGGTACCTCAAGCGTGGCCCGCTCGAGCTATAGCAACAATGTCTGGGTGAACCCGAACGGGAACAAGGCGAGCACTTCCAGCTATTCGATCCCGAAGCGGGTGATCGCTTCGCTGACCTGGCAGCACCGCTTCTTTGGTGACTACGCCACGAGTGCCACCGTGTTCTATGACGGGCACTCGGGTACTCCGTATAGCTGGCGCTACGGCAACGACGCCAACGGTGACGGTTTCACCTCCGACTTGGCCTATATCCCGAACAAGGGTGATATCAGCTTCGTGCCGGGTACTTCGCAGGCGCTACAGAACTCGTTCTGGCAGTACATCGACAACGACAAGTACCTGAAAGATCACAAGGGTCAGATCGCCAGCCGCAACGGCGCCCGTGCTCCCTGGATCAACCAGATCGACCTGAGTTTCAGTCAGGAGATCCCGGGTCTGTTCAAGGGCAACAAGGGCATGATCCGCCTCGACGTCTACAACCTCGGTAACATGCTCAACAAGAAGTGGGGCGTCGATCACCGTGCCAGCTTCCCGTTGGTACGCAACCTTGCTGATTTCGCAGGTGTGGATGCCACCGGCAAACCCATCTACGACATCACCAAGGCGGCGTACAAGGACAGCAACGGTTACTACAGCCCACTTGCCCTCCCGCGGGCAGACGAGCTGAATGGTCCGACCCAGCGTTGGTCGATCCTGGCGACCGTGCGTTACACCTTCTGAGCAAGTTGTCTCTCGGAAACTCGGCCGGCGTCTGCAAAGGCGCCGGCCTTTTCTTTGTTGGCTTGACCGCACCCTGCCTGGCGAAGGAAGCTAGGCGGTCTGCTGCTGCTCTGTGCGGATGTACTGCCGCGAAGAAGCGGCAAGGAGAACCATTCAAATGAATGACACACACAAGAGTGCGGCCGGCAAAGCTGCCACTGTCAGCGCCCGCATTTCACCGGTCGGTGGGCTGGATATTCTTTCCCGCAACGAGGTGGCGCGGTTGCGCGGTGCCAGCGGCTCGGGCCTGCATGCGTTGCTGCGCCGCTGTGCGCTGGCGGTGCTGACCTCGGGCAGCATCAGTGACGATCCGCGGGCGATCCTCGAACAATATCCGGATTTCGATATCCAGGTACTGCAGCAGGATCGCGGCATCAAGATCGAGCTGAGCCACGCACCGGCGCAGGCCTTCGTGGATGGCCAGATCATTCGCGGCATCAACGAACTGCTGGTGGCGGTCGTACGCGACATCGTCTATGTGTCTACCCAGCTGGAACAGATCGGCGTCGATCTGGGCGGCTCGGCCGGGCTGACCCAGGGGGTATTCGAGATCCTGCGCAACGCGCGCATCCTGAAGCCGAACATCGACCCCAATCTGGTGGTGTGCTGGGGTGGCCATTCGATCTCGCGCGACGAGTACGAATACACCAAGCTGGTCGGCTATCAATTGGGCCTGCGCGGGCTGGACATCTGCACCGGTTGCGGGCCGGGTGCGATGAAGGGACCGATGAAGGGCGCGACCATTGCGCATGCCAAGCAGCGGCGTCGGCACAACCGCTACATCGGCATCACCGAGCCGGGCATCATTGCTGCCGAATCGCCGAACCCGATCGTCAATCATCTGGTGATCATGCCGGATATCGAGAAGCGGCTCGAGGCATTCGTGCGCATGGGCCACGGCATTCTGGTGTTCCCCGGTGGCGTCGGTACCGCGGAAGAAATCCTCTACCTGCTCGGCATCCTGCTGCACCCGGACAACGCGGGCACGCCGTTCCCGCTGATCTTCACCGGGCCGCGCGAATCGGCCGCCTACTTCGAGCAGATCGACCGCTTCCTGCGCCTGAGCCTGGGTGACGAGGTGGCACAGCACTACCAGATCATCGTGGATGATCCGTCGGCGGTGGCGCGGGCGATGATCAAAGGTGTCGACAAGGTGCGCCACAACCGGCTGGACACCAAGGACGCTTTCTTCTTCAACTGGGCGTTGCAGATTCCACTGGAGTTCCAGTTGCCGTTCCGCCCCACCCACGAGGCGATGCGCGCGCTGCAGATCCGTCATGATCGTCCGCGGCATGAGCTGGCGGCGGATCTGCGCCGGGCCTTCTCCGGCATTGTCGCCGGCAACGTGAAGGAGGAAGGCGTGCAGGCGATCGAGCAGCACGGCCCGTTCGATATCGACGGCGACGCGGACATCATGCGTGCGCTGGACAAGCTATTGCAGGCGTTCGTCGAGCAGCACCGGATGAAGCTGCCCGGCGGCGCGGCGTACGTGCCGTGCTACCGGGTGCTGACCAGCTGAGAGCGCGCGAAAACCTGTCCGCGATGGCTTGACAGCCCGCTGCGCTATCGACAAACTACGCAGCTCACGCCCGAATAGCTCAGCTGGTTAGAGCACTTGACTGTTAATCAGGGGGTCGCTGGTTCGAGTCCAGCTTCGGGCGCCACGTTTGATGAAAAGCCGGCATATTGCCGGCTTTTTGCTTTTCTGCGGCGATGACATCCGATCAGTTCATTTGCGAGCAGCTTGCGATCTGATTTTTGCTGGCCGGGGCGCCACGGATGCGGCCGGAATTGGAGACCACCACGCTGAGCGTGTGGTTCGCATTGGATGGTTGGCAGAACAGCAAGGTGATGTTGCTGCCGCTGGCGCTGCCGTCGGGATGGAAACGCACGAGGTGCCTGCCCGTGGTGCTGCTTATGATCAGCTTGCCGTGGTAGCTATGGCCTTGGCTGACATAAAGCGGCCTGTTGTCTGGCTGGTCGTCACCGTCGGCGTCGTGGCCAAGCAGCCATCCGTTGTCCCAGCGCGTATCGTCGTTGCAACGGCTGCCGTCGCGGGTCGGGCAGAACAAGGTGCGCTTGCCGCTGACGATGGCGGTTTCACGAGCGTGTCGAAGTGCCGCCATGAAGTCGGTCTGGGCGACCTGCAACTGGTTCCGGCCCAGCAGCTTCCGCACGGATGGTATGGCCATGCCGGTAAGCGCTGTGACGATGGCGAGTACCATGATTTGCTCGATCAGGGTCACGCCATGCTGCTGGCGAGAAAACTTGAAGTTCCGGAGGGGTGTCACGGGGTCGCGTCCTACGTTGTCCGGGAGGCTCATGCTAGGACGCTGGTGCCAACCAGCCAGTAGCCCGGTGACGGTGCGTGGGTCGGCCTCTGCTGACGCACCTTGTCAGCAGGCCCGATTTAAAATGCACTACCGCGCCCACATCTGTAGCCGATGACTGACCGCTTCCAACTCGTTGCACCTTATCAACCCGCGGGCGATCAGCCGCAGGCGATTCAGAGTCTCTCCGCGGGCTTCGAGGCGGGTCTGGCGGCGCAAACCCTGCTAGGCGTCACTGGCTCAGGCAAGACTTACACGATCGCCAACGTGATCGAGAAAGTGCAGCGGCCGACCATCGTGATGGCGCCGAACAAGACGCTGGCAGCGCAGCTGTACGGCGAGTTCAGGGAATTCTTCCCGCACAATGCGGTGGAGTACTTCGTCAGCTATTACGATTACTACCAGCCGGAAGCCTACGTGGTGGCGTCGGACACCTTCATCGAGAAGGACGCCTCGATCAACGAGCACATCGAGCAGATGCGACTGTCGGCGACCAAGGCGCTGCTGTCGCGGCGCGATTCGATCATCGTCGCGACCGTGTCGGCGATCTACGGCCTGGGCAATCCGGAAGATTATCTGTCGCTGCGGCTGATCCTTGCCAAGGGTGAGCGCATCGACCAGCGCAAGCTGATCCATCAGCTGACCGAACTGCAGTACACCCGCAATGAGATGGAATTGCGTCGCGGTACTTACCGCGTGCGCGGCGAGATCATCGACGTTTTCCCGGCCGAGTCGGAAATCGAGGCGTTGCGTATCGAGCTGTTCGACGGCGAGGTGGAGAACCTGTCGCTGTTCGATCCGCTCACTGGCGAGACGGTGCGCAAGGTGCAGCGCTATACGGTCTACCCGCGCACGCATTACGCCAGCACGCGCGAGAGTGTGTTGAACGCGATCGAGACGGTCAAGGTCGAGTTGAAGGAGCGGCTGGAGCAGCTGTACAAGGACAACAAGCTGGTCGAGGCGCAGCGGCTGGATCAGCGCACACGTTTCGATATCGAGATGATGGCCGAGGTCGGTTACTGCCAGGGCATCGAGAACTACTCGCGGCACCTGACCCGGCGCGCGCCCGGTGAGCCGCCGCCGACGCTTTTCGACTACCTGCCATCCGATGGCTTGCTGGTGGTGGACGAATCGCACGTCACCGTGCCGCAGCTGGGCGCGATGTACAAAGGCGACCGGTCGCGCAAGGAAACCCTGGTGGAGTTCGGTTTCCGCTTGCCGTCGGCGATGGACAATCGGCCGTTGCGTTTCGAGGAGTGGGAACAGCGCGTGCCGCGCTCGATCTTCATCTCCGCCACGCCGCGCGCCTATGAGCTGGACAAATCCGGCGAGGCGGTGGTCGAGCTGTTGGTGCGCCCGACCGGCCTGGTCGATCCGGAAGTGGAAGTGCGGCCGGTGCGTACCCAGGTCGATGATCTGCTGAGCGAAGTGCACAAGCGCGTGGCGATCGGCGATCGCGTGCTGGTCACCACGCTGACCAAGCGCATGGCGGAGAACCTGACCGAATATCTGGCCGAGCACGACGTGAAGGTGCGCTACCTGCACTCGGACATCGAGACGGTCGAGCGCAGCGAGATCATCCGCGATCTGCGCCTGGGCGAGTTCGACGTGCTGGTCGGCATCAACCTGCTGCGCGAAGGGCTGGACATGCCGGAGGTATCGCTGGTGGCGATCCTGGATGCCGACAAGGAGGGCTTCCTGCGTTCCACCGGCTCGCTGATCCAGACTATCGGCCGCGCCGCCCGCAACGTGCGTGGCAAGGCGATTCTGTACGGCGACCAGATCACCCGCTCGATGCAGGCGGCGATCGACGAAACCGCACGCCGCCGCGAGAAACAGCTGGCGTGGAATGAGCAGCAAGGCATCGTGCCGACCACCATCGTGCGGCGTATTGCCGACATCATGGAAGGCGCGCGCAGCGAGGCAGGCAATCGCCGGGGCAACAAATCCTCGCGCAGCCGCGCGGTGGCCGAGCAGGCTGCCGATTACGGCGCGCTCAACCCCCAACAGACGGCCGGCATGCTCAAGAAGCTCGAGGCGCAGATGTACAAGCACGCGCAGAATCTGGAGTTCGAAGAGGCCGCCCGCCTGCGCGATCAGATCCACCAGTTGCGCGAACAGGTCCTGCGCTGAACCGGCAGCGGGGCCGCCTGCCGGGATATTGTCGGGCGCCGGCAGCTCCCGTATACTGCGCGGCTCGCGTAGCTGGTTTGCGCGAGACGGGCGGTTAGCTCAGCGGTAGAGCACTACCTTGACATGGTAGGGGTCACAAGTTCGATCCTTGTACCGCCCACCAATTTCTGGCCCATGGATCTGGTGGGCCTAAGAGGGGAATCCGAGAGGGTTCCCCTTTTGTTTGTCCCTGAGGGGACGCACGCAGATAAGTCTCGTCGCAGACCTGGCGCGACGCTGCTCGGGGGTGCCTTCGCGTTATCCGGCATGGCGCGCGCCCCGCCTCAGCGCAACAGCTCGATCCGCTTCACGCCTTCGTTCGGCAGTGCGACGCGCAGGCGCCGCGTCTGGGCGTCGAATCGCACATCGCGGGCGGGCTTGCCATCGATGCGCACCAACGCCGGTGCGGCGCCGATGCCGACGAATTCGACCGCTTCGATCCGCTGCCAGCCGCGGTTGCGTGGGATGTCGAGGCGCACGCCGGTTTCGTCCTGAGTCACGACGATGGTGCGCGACTGCCCTTTGCGGTAGCCGTAGCCGTCGCCGGCATCCTGGAAGAAGCGGCTGCTGCCATCGGCGCCCGCCGCGACCGTGATCGTCAGTGGCGCACTCTTCATCTCGCCGGTGTGCTGCACGACCGGCTGGGTCGGTATGCTGGCCCCGGCGCGCACGAACAGAGGCAGCCGGCCCAGCGGCGCGTCGATCTGCACGCGCGTGCCGCCTTCGTGGCGCGTGGCATCCCACCAGTCGATCCACGCATCGCCCTTCGGGAAATAAACGGTGCGCTTGACCATCCCTTCGCGCACTACAGGCGCCACCAGCAGGTCGCCGCCGACCAGGTACTGGTCCTCGACCAGACTCGCGCCAGCGTCGCCTGGATAGACGAACCACAGCGGCCGCATCGGCGGCAGCCCGCTCTTTTCGCTTTCGGCGAACAGCGAGTACAGGTACGGCAGAAGCCGGTAGCGCAGTTCGATCGCAGCACGATTGATGCGCTCGTATTCGGCGCCGAAGACCCACGGTTCGCGAGGGGCGGAGGTGTCGGTCGAATGGGTGCGGAAAAACGGCGTCAGCGCCGCCGCCTGCAGCCAACGCGTGTACAACTCGGCGCTGGGATCGCCCATGAAACCGCCGACGTCGGCGCCGACGAAGGGCACGCCCGATACCGACAAGTTGGTCAGCATCGGGATGGTCAGCGCCAGGTGCGGCCAGTTAGCCGAATTGTCGCCGGTCCACACCGCCGAATAGCGCTGCACGCCCGCGTAGCCGGCCCGGGTCAGTACCAGCGGGCGTTGGCCGGGGCGGAGCTTGCGCAATCCCTCGAAGGTCGCGCGCGCCATCTGCATGCCGTAGACGTTGTGGTAGCGCGCGTGCGGTCCGGCCACACCATCGCCGGCGTGCTGTGCATCGAGCGGAAAGGTCTTCTGTGGCCCGTGGTTGGTCTCCGGTTTGTCGAAGCCGTCGGGCGTGAAGGTCGCCGGCTCGTTCATGTCGTTCCAGAAGCCATCCACGCCGTCGTCCAGCGCCGCCGCGTACAGTTCGCCGAACCATTCGCGCGCCGCCGGCAAGGTGAAGTCGGGGAAGGCGCAGACGCCTGGCCACACCTTTGCGTGCAGTTCGCTGCCGTCGGCGTTGCGCACGTACACGCTGCGCTCGCGGCCATCGCGGTAGATCGGGTAGCCCTCGTCGTACTTGATGCCCGGGTCGACGATGGTCACTGCGTGGAAGCCTTGCGCGTGCAGGTCGCCGAGCATCCGTCGCGGCTGAGGAAAGGTCTTCGGATTCCAGGTGAATACGCGAAAACCGTCCATGTGGTCGATGTCCAGGTAAATCACGTCGGCCGGGATGCGCTTCTCGCGGAAGCTGTGCGCGATTTCCATGACGCGCTGCTGACTCATGTACGACCAGCGCGACTGCTGGTAGCCCAATGCCCACAGCGGCGGCAGCGCACCACGGCCGGTCAGCGCGGTGTAGTCCCGCAGCACATTGGCCGGCGTACGCTCGGCGCCGCCGGTGAACACGTAGTAGTCCAGTTCGCCACCGTCGGCGCCGAAGCCGTAGCGGTGCGGGTCGGTCTTGCCCATGTCGAACCAGCTGCGCCGGGTGTTATCGAAGAACACGCCGTAGCTCCGGCCGTCGTCGAGCGCGATGAAAAACGGGATCGTCTGGTACAGCGGGTCCGTGCCCGGCGCGTAGTCGGGCGTGTCCGTGTTCCACATCGCCATGTACTGCTGTTGCCGCGAGATCGGCAGCGCCTTCTCGCCGAAGCCGTAGTACAGCTCGTAGTCTTCGCGCCGCTTGAAAGTCTGGATCGCGCCGTCGACCGGGTCGAACGCGGTCGGACGCGCCGGGTCGTCGGCGACGACCACGCGACCGGCGGCGTCGTATACCGTTATCGCCGGTTCCGGCCGTTTGCGAATGGCCACGCGCGAGCCGTTGGCCGAGCGCAGTTCCAACTGATCGTCGGTGTCGGCGATCACGGCGTCTGCCCGCGGCACCGCGCCTTCGATCGCGTAGGAGAAGTCGCGGTCGAAATCGCCGCGCGGGTTCATCCGTACACGCACCACGTCGGGTGTCACGAAGCCGATCCGCAGTTTCGCGCCGCCGGCGGTGGATAGCGTCACCGAGTCTCTGCTGGTCGTCACTTGTTCGACCGCGCCCAGCGTACGCAACGCCGCGGCGGCGGGCAGTGCGGCTGCGGCAAGCAGCAGGCCCGCGCACGCCGCGAGGATGTGCTTATGGGTTTCCATGACTCGTACCTCAACCCCGTTGGCAGAAGGTGCCGCTGGATCATCGGCGCTGGAAGCTGTGCGCCACGCGGTGGGCCGGTTGGGCCGGAACCGCGTGGCGCATATGGCTCATTTCCCGGCTTCGACTCGCCGCAGCGGGTGCGCTTCGGTGTTCATCACGACCTGGTCGAGGTTCAGTGCGTCCTTCGGCGAAAACAGCAGCCAGAAGTATTTGAAGGTCTCGGCCAGGGCGAAACTCTCCATGTGATCGGCTTGCTGCTTGGTGACCACGTTCGCGATCGCGGTGTAGCCGTCATCGGTACGCGCGTACCTCACGAAGTCGTCGAACATCTGCTTGCCTTGCAGCCGCCACTTCGGATTGCCGTCCAGCCGCTGCAGGTACCACGCCGACTCGATGATCTCCGGGCGCAGCGGATAGCCGGCCGAGACCACCTTCATCTTGCGGTAGTCCAGCCTTTCGGGTTCGATACCGTGCAATTGCCACATGCGGAAACCGGAATCCTGCAGGCGCGCGGCGCGCGGCACGTCGCCCGAATACGCCAGCAGACCGGGCAGGAACGCGTCCAGCGAGCCGTAATAAGACTCGGTGCGCTGGCCGGTGGCCATGTCGGCATGGCCGTACCACAGCGAGCCGTCGACGTCGTCGGCCAGGTACGTGTTGATGCTGGCGATGCTGGTCTTCCACATGGCCAGGCAGTCCTTGTCCCCGAACAGCTTCCAGCACTTCCACAGGTATTCGTAGTACGAATCGATGCCTCCGCCGACATGCGCCGATGTATGGGTCCACGCGCCGGTGCGCACGTCGATGGCGTCGCCGACCAGGCCGGTCTTCGGCGCGCGGCGCTTGAAGGTCTCGACCAGCGCGTGCTTGGCCTTGTCGTAATACACCGGCTTGCCGGTCAGGCGGGCCAGCGTGCCGTATTCGAGCAGCAAGGTGCCGGTTTCGGCGGGATTGCTCTCGTAGCCGCGCACCTGGCCGGTGCGCAGGTTGACCTGGGTCCACGGCAGACCGGTCGGCGAATCGAACACCGGCAGCATGCGCGTGGCCAAGTCGTCGGCCAGCTTCAGCAGCTTCGGATCGCCGGTCAGCTGGTAGGCCGAAAGCAGGCCGCCGAGTTCGCGGATCGTGGTCTCGAAGTGGCTGACGTAGATGTCCTTGTCGAACGACAGCTTGTCCACGATCAGCTTGTGCGCATCGTCCGCTTCGTCCTTCAGACCAAGCAGGATCAGCGTGTCCAGCGCGTCGACCGGGGTCATCAGCAAGGTTTCGGCATACCAGTCGTGCGGCTGCCTGCTCAGCGGCTTCACGTCGTCGTGGCCCCAGGCGTATTTGCGGTAGCCCTGCCATGCGTGCTGCGCTTCGGCGCGAACGCGCAAGGCCATTTTTGCGGCCTGCGCGTCGGTCATCGCCGTATCGGCGGAAATGGCCTTGGGTCCGGGGGAGGGAGGCGATGCCTTCGCGGTGAAGACGGTGCAGAGTGCGATGAGCAAGAGGGGAGCGATTTTTTTCATTCGTTTCAACTCTCGATGTGGGGCGATGCGTGCGGTTAGCCGGTCTTGCCGGTGGAATTCTTCTCGTTGTACTAGCGGTTCTCTCGATCGGGGTGCGGCGTCGGGGGCGTGCCTGGGATCGATTGTTTTTGGATTTTAGATCGTTCTAAAATGAAAAAAGCAAGCAATTTGCGTTTTTTGGCATTTGTGCTCTATCGGCAATGCGATTGCCCCTCGCGACGCCATCCATGGACCAACGTGGTCTGCAGACCATCCGGAGACGTATGAGCAGGTTCGACTTGTCCGCCACAGTGCTGAAAACCGTTCTGGCTGGAGCGCTGCTGGTGGCAACGACGCCATTCGCGTCTGCTTCGGCCCGCGGTAGCGAGGATCTGCCCGCTCTGGTCAACACCTTCATCGGTACCCAGGACGAAGGCAATACTTATCCCGGTGCATCCGCGCCGTTCGGGCTGGTCCAGGCCAGTCCGGTGGGTTCGCACTACGCCGGCTGGCGTTTCGGCGATGAAAAGATCCGTGGCATAGGCCACTCCTTCCTGTCCGGCGCCGGCTGCTGGGAACAGGGCGGGCAGCTCGTGGTGCTGCCGGTCACCGGCAGCATCGGCCTCGGCGGCGACTTCGACACCAGCGACGCGAAGAATTTCGATAACGGCAAGTACGGTTCGCGCTATACCCAGGACGGCGGCGCCGGCCAGGCCGGTTACTACAAGGTGCGGCTGACCGACTACGGCGGCATCGACGTCGAGGCTGCCGCGCTCACCCGCGCCGCGGCCGAGCGCTACACCTTCCTTGCCGACGCGAAGACCGGACACTTGCTGGTCGACGTGAGCCAGGCCAACGAGAAGCACCGTGTGATCGGCAGCGAGGTGCGCGTGGTCGGCGACCGGGCGGTCGAAGGCAAGATCACCACGCTCAGCTTCTGCGGCGGGCACGAATACGCCACCTGGTTCCGCATCGAATTCGACCGCCCGTTCAAGGCCTTCGGTGTCTGGGGCCAGGCCGGCGGCACGCCGGGTGCGCGTTTCAGCATGGAAAGCGAACACGAGCCGCTCAATGGCGCGTGGCTCAGTTTCAATATGTCGAAGGGGCGCAGCATCACCGCGACCACCGCGATTTCGCATGTCGACGCCGAGGGCGCGCGCATCAACCTGCGCGCCGAAGGCATGAAGGACGGCAAGCTGATCCCGTTCGATGCCATGCGTAAGTCCGCACAGCAGGCGTGGCGCGACGAATTGTCGAAGGTGCGCATCACCGGCGGCAGTCATGACGACCGTGCCGTGTTCTACACCGCGCTGTACCACGCGCTGCTGCAACCGCTGACCGGCAGCGACGCCGACGGCCGCTATCGCGGCTATGACGACGCGATCCATGTCGCCGACGGCTGGACGTATTACGAATTCTTCTCGCTGTGGGATACCTACCGTTCGCAGAACCAGTTGCTGGCCTTGATCGAACCGCAGCGCGCGCGCGACATCGGGCGCTCGCTGTTGGCCATCGACGCGCAAGGTGGTTGGCTGCCGCGCTGGGGCTATGCGAATTTCGACACCAACACGATGACCGGCGATCCGGTCACGCCGTTCCTGGTCGACCTGTGGCGATATGGCGCGCTGAAGGGCTTGCAAGGCGAGGCGTGGAAGGCGCTGCGCAAGAACGCCTGGGGCGTCCCGCCGCTGCAGTCGCGCTTCGAGGGCCGCGCCGGCAACGTCAACTACCTCAAGAACGGTTTCGTGTTCTTCGACCGCACTTTCCCGTCCAAGGGCTCGGACGTGGACGTGGACCCGCGCAACGGCGGTTCCGCAACGCTGGAATACGCCTTGTCCGACTGCTCGCTGTCGCTGATGGCCGACGCACTCGGCGAGAAGGCGGACGCCGCGCAACTGCGCATGCGCGGCGGCAATTGGCGCAAGCTGTGGGATGCACAACTGGGCGAGAAGGAATCCGCCTTCACCGGCTTCCCGCGCCCCCGCATGGAGGGCGGCGGCTGGTTCACGCCGCCGACCGGCACCTATAGCCCGCGTTCGAGTTACGGTTTCCACGAAGGCACAGCCTGGCAGTACCAGTGGCTGGTGCCACAGGACGTGCCAGGGCTGGCGTCGGCGATGGGTGGCCGCGAGGACATGGCGAAGCGCCTCGATGCCTTTTTCGCCTACGACGAACTGCTGGCCGATCCCCAGAACGCCGCGCGCAAGGCCTGGGTCGGCGGCCCGTATTCGTACTACGGCCAGTATCGCTTCAACCCCAACAACGAACCGACCATGCACGTGCCCACGCTGTACAGTCTGGTCGGCCAGCCTTGGAAGACCGCGACGGTGCTGTCCGCGGTGCAGACCTTGTTCACCAACGCGCCGAACGGCGTCACCGGCAACGACGATCTCGGCACCATGTCAGCCTTCTACCTGTTCAGTGCGATGGGTTTTTCGCCGCTGATGCCTGGCAGCGGCCAGTTGCTGCTGCACCCACCGCGTTTCGAGCGCGTCGAAGTCGCGCTGGCCGAAGGCAGAAAGCTGGTGGTCGAAGCCGACGGCGCGAACGCGCCGCACACGCGCTACGTTCGCGGGGCCAGTTTCGATGGCCGGCCACAAACTGCGGTGTGGATCGACGTCGATCGGCTTGAGCGCGGCGGCACGCTGAAATACCAATTGGCCGATGGCCCGGACGTGTCCGGCTGGGGCACACGAGTGGAAGATGCGCCGCCGGCGACCTGTCCTGCTGGGCTGGATCGGTGACCTGTTCGGCCGGCGCGCGGCGAGCTCGGTGCCGGCACGTCATCCGCCTGCCCGGACCGAGAGCTTTCTCCATCGGTCATACGTCGTCGTCTTCCGTTGAAACCGGCGACTCGTAGTTCGGATCTTCCGAATCGCGAGCATGCCGAATCGCATCGCGCAGACGGAGATCCAGGCGATCGAAGTTCAGGACGACCTTGTCGGAATGGACGTCTCTCACCGCCGAGAGTGGCACTACGAAGTCGCCGGCATTCTCGATATAGACGACCAATTCGGGCAGTCCGGGCCTGATCTCGCGGACGGAACCAATGCCTTCGTCGCCATCGGCGATGAAGACCATGAATCCTTCGCTGATTTGTTCACGCATGATGCGGCCCTGCGACAGATGAGGGAGAGAATCTCGCGTCGTGGTTTCATGATGAGCGGGCTTGCCGTCCTCGGCTCCCGCGGCGCAAGAGGGGCAACGCAAGATGAGCACACCCGTCGTTTTGGCACGGTGAAAACGGCGCGCCGGTCCCGTCAGGCCGGCAGCCCGGCCTGATTCTGTTCAACCTGCGAAGCGCCTGACCCAGGCGGCATAGTGGTCCACGAAACCCTGCAGGAATTTCGTGGTGCCTTCGCTGCGGATGGTGCCGTCGTCGGCGATCAGCTCATCCTTGAAATGAACGAATACTTCCGGCTGCGCCAGCGTGGGTACATCGAGGTAGGCGAGCACGTTGCGCAGGTGCTGTTGCGCCAGTGCCGAGCCGGTGGCGCCGATCGAGGTGCCGATCACCCCGGCGGGTTTGCCGGCGAACGAGTTGGCGCCCCAAGGGCGCGACGCGATGTCGATGGCGTTCTTCAGCACGCCGGGAATCGAACGGTTGTATTCGGGCGTGACGAACAACAAGGCATCGGCCGATTCGATATCTTTCTTCAGTCGGGTGGCGACAGCAGGGTAGGCGGCATCGAAATCCTGCGAGTACAACGGCAAGTCGTCGATCTGGATGTGACTGAACGCGAATTCGGTCGGTGCAAGTTTCTCCACGGCGCGGGCAAGCCGGCGGTTGAACGAATCCGCGCGCAGGCTTCCGACAAGGACGGCGATCTTCAACTGGCTCATATCTGACTCCTTGAAAGGGTTGGGCAGCTTCGGCGACCAGCGGGCGCCGGGGCAGTGGTTCGCGACAGGTCGAACGCGCCTGCGTCTCGAAGAGTCAACGGAAATCTCGCGCTGGTGCCGAGGGGGCATGCAATGTACTGCCGACTCGCGTTAAAGGCCGATGAATTCAGCAACGGCATCGAATCGATGCCGGCAGCGTGTACTCTTTGTGGCCAGCTGCCGCCTTCCGTCCGACTTCAACCGGTGAATAATCCCGTGCAAACCATTGAAACCCTGATCGACGCCGCCTTCGAGCGCCGCAACGAACTGACCCAGGCCGAGATCGAAACCCACCTGCGGCCCGCCATCGGTCAGGTCATCGACCTGCTCGAATCGGGCGAACGCCGCGTCGCCGAACCGGATGGCCATGGCGGCTGGACGGTGAACCAGTGGATCAAGAAAGCGGTGCTGCTGTACTTTCGCCTCAATGACAGCCGAGTGGTCGATGGCGGCCCGGCGCAGGCATTCGACAAGGTGCCGCTGCGCTTCGCTCACGGCAACGACGCCGAATTGCAGAATCTCGGCGCACGCGTGGTACCCGGCGCATTGGTACGCCGCGGTGCGCACATCGCGAAAGACGCCGTGCTGATGCCGAGCTACGTCAACATCGGCGCGTATGTCGGTGCCGGTACGATGGTCGATACCTGGGCCACCGTGGGTTCCTGCGCGCAGATCGGTGCGGGCGTGCACCTGTCCGGCGGCGTCGGCATCGGCGGCGTGCTGGAGCCGCTGCAGGCCAACCCCACCATCATCGAGGACAACTGTTTCATCGGTGCGCGGTCGGAAGTCGTCGAAGGCGTCGTGGTGGAACGCGGCAGCGTGATCGGCATGGGCGTGTTCCTCGGTCAGTCCACCCGCATCTACAACCGCGCCACCGGCGAGGTCAGCTATGGCCGTGTGCCGGCCGGCAGCGTGGTGGTGTCCGGCAGCCTGCCGGCCAAGGACGGCAGCCACAGCTTGTACGCCGCCATCATCGTCAAGCAGGTCGACGAGAAAACGCGCAGCAAGACCAGCATCAACGAACTGCTGCGGAGCGGCGAATGAATCCCGTCCTGTATGGACTTCCAAACTGCGACACCTGCAGAAAGGCGCGCAACTGGCTCGCCCGCTTCGAGGTGCCGCATGACTTCGTCGACTACCGCGCCGCCCCGGTGGCGGCGGCGACGTTGAAGGAATGGGCGCAACAGTTGGGCGGTTGGGAGAAACTGGTCAACAAGTCGTCCACCACCTGGCGCAACCTGCTGCCGCAACGCAAGAACCCGGGCAGCGATCCGGAGTGGACCTTGCTGCTGAAGGAGTATCCCGCGCTGATCCGCCGTCCGGTGGTGGTGCAGCCCGATGGCACAGTGAGCGTGGGCTTCACCGACAACGGCTTCAAGAAGCTGTTCGGGCGCTGAGATGGCGATGCGGCTTTCCGGCATCCTGCTGATGGCCGCGATCGCGCTGTGGCTGACGCTGGTCGCGTTCGGCAACCTCACCGACTACGGCAGCAACCTGGTATTCGTGCAGCACGTGTTGGCGATGGATTCGATCTTTCCCGACGCCAGCATTCACTACCGTGCCATCCATTCGCCGCTGCTGCAGCACGTTGCGTATGCGTTGATCATCGGCACCGAAAGCGTAGCCGCCATGCTGTGCTGGATCGGCGCCTGGCACATGTGGCGTGCACGTCGGGCGCCGGCGTCGACATTCCGTCGTGCGAAGCGCGTTGCGATATACGGACTGACTGCCGGCCTGCTGCTGTGGCTGGGCGGTTTCATGGCCATCGGCGGCGAGTGGTTCGGCATGTGGATGTCCAGCCAGTGGAATGGGTTGGAAAGCGCTTTCCGTTTCGTCGTCGTGCTGCTGCTTGCGCTGGTCTGTCTTGGTCAGCGTGACGACGAGCTCGACGCTCCATGACGGGCACCGAGATGGGCAGTCATCCTGCACGCAGATTCCGCAGCAACCTGCGCATCGAACGCGACAACGCCGCGCTGTATACGCGGCTGGCGGAGCTGGCGACCGATCCGCGACTGAGTCAGGTCTATCGCCGCATTGCCGAGGGCGAGCAGAGCAATGCGCAGTTCTGGGAAACGCGTCTGCGTGGCCTGGGTCTGGCCGTGCCGCCGATCCGCATCGGCGCGCGCGTGCGTGCGCTGAGCTGGTTCGCACAGCGCTTCGGCACCGAATTCGTGATGCCGACGGTGGTGCGGCTGGAGCATGCCGATCATGACGACACGCCGGTGGACCGCAGCGGCCACCGCGATCATTTCGTGGCGCCGCGCGAACTCGGTGTGCACGGTCACCGGCATCGCACGCAGAGCGGCAATACCCTGCGGGCGGCGGTGCTGGGCGCCAACGACGGGCTGGTCTCCAACGTCAGCCTGGTGATGGGCATGGCCGGCGCCGCGTCGGGAGACCGTGCCGTGTTGCTGGCCGGTCTGGCGGGCCTGGTTGCCGGGGCCTGTTCGATGGCGCTGGGCGAATGGTTGTCGGTGAACAGTTCACGCGAGTTCTACCAGGCGCAGATCACCGAACGCGCCGAGCGTCTCGCCGTGGCGCCGGAGGACGGCCTGCGGCACATCGCGGGGATCTATCGCGAGAAGGGGATGGAGCAGGCCGCCGCCGAGCACCTGGCCGGACATCTCGCCGATACTCCGAGGGCGGCACTGGACATGATGGTGCTCGAGGATCTGGGCGTCGATCCGGGAGAGCTGGGTGGCTCGGCTTACGGCGCGGCGGTTTCGTCGTTCTGCCTGTTCGCGTGTGGCGCATTGTTTCCGGTGGCGCCGTACTTCTTCCTGGGTGGTCATGCCGCGTTGCTGGCCAGCGCCTGTTCCACCGCCGCCGGGCTGGCGCTGATCGGTATCGGCACCTCGCTGTTCACCGGCCGCAGCATGCTGTTCTCGATCGCCCGGCAACTGGCCATCACGACGGCAGCTGCGGCGATCACTTATACCGTGGGCCACCTGCTGGGTACGATGATCGCGGGCTGATGCTGCGAGCCCGATCGTAAACCGACTCTCAGAGATCGCGTGTCCATATCTGGCCGACCAGGTCGTGGCCGAAGCTGTGGTGGCGATACTCCTTCGCCAGCGTGAAATCGGTGGCCTCGTAGATGCGCCGGGCGGAAACCAGCACGTCGTTGGTCCACAGCATCATCCCCCGGTAGCCGGCAGCGCGGGCGAAGGCAATGCAGCGGTCCACCAGACGGCGGCCGATGCCATGGCCGCGTCCGCTGGGGTCGACCAGCAGGCAGCGCAACTGGGCGAGCGTGGGGTCGTCCGCGTTCCGCACCACGAAAACGCAGCCGGCGCGCACGCCGTCGACCTCAGCGATCCACATCCGCTCGCGGGCGGGGTCGTGGCGCGTGGCGAAGTCGGCGAACAGCGTGGCCACCAGCGCTTCGAACTCCTCGTTCCAACCGTACTCGTCGGTGTACAGCCGGCCATGCCGTTCGATCGCCCAGCCGATGTCGCCCGGGCGATGAGTGCGAATGGTGACGCGGCCGCGGGCACGGGGCTCCGCGCCTGCCAGCAGGCCCCGCATAGATCGCATGCTGGACAGCAGGCGATCACGTGCATCGGGTGAAAGTCCGCCCAGGATGTCCGAGGCCTGGGCGCGGGAGCTGCGGTCGAGCCGCTCGAACGCCCGCTTGCCGGCGGCGGTCAGTGACAGCAACATGCGCCGGCGATCGTCCGGCGAGGGCTTGCGCGTGATCAGTCCATTGTCGGCAAAGCCCTGCACGATACGGCTGAGGTAGCCGGCATCCAATCCCAGCAGGTCGCCGATCTCGTTGGCGCTGGCTTGCGCGCGTTGTGCCAGCTCGAACAGGACACGGGCCTGGGTGAGGGTGAACGAACTGGACAGAAGGCCTTTTTCCAGCACGCCGATCCGGTGCGTGTAGAAACGATTGAATTCGCGGAACGTTTCCACGTGTGTGGCAGGTACGGCACTCGGCATGACGGCGGCTCCTCTCCGGGGAATATTGGACGTGACGTATGGGACCTCGGAAAAACTGGCCATTGCTCGTCATCCCACCGAAAGCTGGGATCCAGTGTCCTTGGGCTTCGATAAATGAGAGTCACTGGGTCCCAGCTTTCGCTGGGATGACGGTCCAAATCACGGGTTTTTCGAGTTTCCCACATCGGCATAATAGTTGACGCAGTCAATTATATGGCGATTTCCCGAAGGATGGCACTCAGTGGTTGTTGGGCCGCCTGATATGCTGCAGCACCGCCGATCATCAGCCTTGCCGCATGTCCTACGTTCTCGATCTCACCTGTGATCTGATCCGCCGCCGCTCGGTGACGCCGGAAGACGCCGGTTGCCTGCCGTTGATTGGCGGACGGCTGGTGTCCGCGGGCTTCCGCGTCGAGCATTTGCGCTATGGCGAAGTCGACAATCTATGGGCCGTGCATGGCACGGCTGGGCCGACGCTGATTTTCCTCGGCCATACCGACGTGGTGCCCAGCGGCCCCGAGGCATCATGGCAGAGCCCGCCGTTCGAACCGACGATCCGCGATGGCCGTCTATACGGCCGCGGCGCCGCCGACATGAAAGGCTCGGTGGCGGCGATGGTGGTGGCGTTGGAGCAGTTCGTCGTGGCGCATCCGGATCATCGCGGGCGGGTTGGGCTGCTGTTGACCAGTGATGAGGAGGGGCCGACCAATCTTGATGGTGTGCGCAAGGTGGTCGAGCACTTCCGTGCCATCGGCGAGCACATCGACTGGTGCGTGGTCGGCGAGCCGTCGGCAAAAGAGCAGCTCGGCGACCTGGTTCGCGTGGGCCGGCGCGGCTCGCTGTCGGGCACGCTCAGCGTGCGTGGCGTACAAGGGCATGTGGCTTATCCGGAAAAGGCACTGAACCCGATCCACGCCTTCGCACCCGCGCTGGCCGAGCTGGCTGCCGAGCGCTGGGATGAAGGCAACAGCGACTTCCCCCCCACCTCGTTCCAGGTCTCCAATCTCAACGCGGGCACCGGCGCCACCAATGTGATTCCCGGCGAGCTCAAGGCGCTGATCAATTTTCGTTACTGCACCGCGAGCCGTGCCGAGGATCTGCGCGCGCGTACCGAGGCGATCCTGCACCGCCATGGTCTGGACTTCGCGCTGGACTGGAACCTCTCCGGCGAACCGTTCCTCACTCCGCCCGGCGGCGTGCTGCGCGAAACCGTGGTGGCGGTCTGCCGCGAGCTGTGTGGTATCGATCCCGAGCAAAGCGCCGGCGGCGGCACCTCCGACGGTCGTTTCATCGCGCCGATGGGCACCGAGGTGGTCGAGATCGGTCCGGTCAACGCCACGATCCACAAGGTGGATGAGTGCGTGGCCCTGCAGGAACTGGAGCAGTTGCCGCAGCTGTATCGCGCCGTCTGCGAGCGCCTGCTGATCGGGGCCTGACCGTGCGATAGCCCCTGGCCGGCGCAGCTGCAGGCCAGCGCTGCAGGTTGCGTTGAATGGATCAGCGCATCAGGTCTGCTGGTCGCCGCCGGCATCCGGCGGGATCGTTCGTGATGCGCCGCCCGCGCTTGAGTACCACCCAACCTCCGCCTCAGTAGCGACGCGTGGGATATCTGCCGTGGCAGTGAACGTGTGCATGACGAAGGCGATCTGCCGGGTTCACGTCGCGGCGACGGCCACCCGCGGCGGCGGGTGCCCGGCGGCGGCGCGCACACCGAGGCGTCGCTGCAGCGCCGGGCTGGTGGTCGTGTACTGCAGGTTTACCTTGTCGCCGGGATGCAGGTGCGCGTGCGCGGCGAAGGCGCACAGCGCCGCCTCGTGGAAGCCGGAGAGGATCAGCTTCTTCTTGCCTGGGTAGGTATTGATGTCGCCCACCGCGAAGACGCCGGGGATGGATGTCTGGAACGTCGACGGATCCACCACCAGCTGCTGGTGTTCCAATGCCAGTCCCCAGTCGGCGATAGGCCCGAGTGCCGGATGCAGGCCCCAGAACACCAGCAGGTGGGAAGCCTCGATGCGCTGGACCATGCCGCTGCGCGTGCGCACGCGCACCTGCGCCAACGTGTCGTCGGTGGTCTCCAGTCCGACGATGTCGCCCTCGCACAGCTGCATGCGGCCCTCGTCGCACAATGCATGCATGCGCGCCACGTTGGCCGGCGCGGCGCGGAAGGTGGACGAACGGTGTACCAGCACCAGGCTGCGCACCCGGTCGACCAGGGTCAGCGCCCAGTCCAACGCCGCATCGCCACCGCCGGCGATCACGATGTCCTGGTCGTCGAACAGTGCAGGCTGCGACACCTTGTAATGCAGCGCGCGGCCAACCAATGATGCGGCCTCCGGCAGGTCGAGCGTGCGCGGAGCGAACGCGCCCAGCCCGCCGGCGATGATCACCACGCCGGCATCGAACGCCAGCCCCGTGCTGGTATGCAGGCGGAAGCGGCCGTTCTCCATGCGCTCGAGCGAAGTGACGGTGTTGCCCAGATGGAACTGCGGCGCGAACGGGCGGATCTGCTGCTGCAGCCGCGCGATCAACTCGCGTCCGCTGCACGCTGGCACCGCCGGGATGTCATAGATCGGCTTGTCCGGATACAGCTCGATGCATTGCCCGCCGGCATGCGGCATGGAATCGATCACGTGCGCATCCAGCCCGAGCAGGCCCAGCTCGAAAACCTGGAACAGGCCGACCGGTCCCGCCCCGATAATGACGGCATTGCAGTTGATCATGGGACGAATCCGCCTTGTGGACTGGGCGGATCATGCGTGCGCACGGAGGCGGGGCGTTTGATCTCGATCAGGTAAGCCCGGACCGCCCGTGTGGTCGAATGCCGCACAGGCCTTCCGGTCCGAGCCCCGCGAGCAAAGCTTCGTGGCAGGGACGGCGTGACCGTAACTGAGGCGTGCGGGGTTCCTGGTAAGGGGAGCCGTTCGCCGCGTCAGTGTGTCAGTACGTGGCCGGGCTCCAGAGTAAGCGTGTGCTGGGTCTGCCCCGGCAACAACGGTGTGGGTCGGCCGTCGACCCAGTCCTCATGTCCCGCGCCGAAGTACGGCGACAGCGGGTTGTCGCTCTGGCCGCCCGGCATTTCGAGGACACCTTCGGTTTCGTGACCGGGCGATACGTCGAGCCGCTCGGACGCGCCGAAGCCGGGGGTGTCGACGCGCGGCATGTTGCTGTCGCCGGGCAGTGGCTGAGTGGGCATGTCGATGAAGCGGCCGAGCCAGTTCGGCAATGCAGCGGAAAGCGGGTGACGGATACGGCTGCGGTTGTACTCGCCCCAGTTGCGTGCGGCGAGGCCGCCGGGTTGCTGGCCAAGCTCGGCCGCCACCTGGCTGGCCGCATCGGTGAGCAAGGCGTTCCAGTCAGGATATTTCGCATCGAGCAGCTGCGGCGGCTGGCCGCGGATCAATTCCCACACCGCGGCCTCGGCGCTGTGGTGGGCGGGCCAGCTGAAGTCGGGATAGCGCCGGTTCACCCGCGCCACGAACGGCGCCAGCACGAGCTCGCTGACCCGCTCGCGGAATGCGCGCACCAACCGGTAGTCGACGCTGTCGACGGCGGCGCGTCCGCGCCACGTCCGGGTGAGCTGGCGCAACTGCTGCAGCGCCGGCGTCTTGGCATTGATCAATGTCTGCTGCAGCAACTGCTGCCAGCGGGTCAGCAGAAGCGCGCGGTTGTCCAGCTGGATGTCGAGCAGGTTGCCGGGTGTGAAACCGGCATGCGCCTGCAAGTCGTCGCGGACCTGTTGGGCGCGGGCGCCGAGGTCGTAGCCGCCGTCGCCGAGCAGGGTCAGCGCATCGCCGTCGACGGTACGGTTGTTGGCCGTCCACAGGCGGCCGTCGGCGGGATTTTCGATGCGTGGGTATTGCGCGGATGCGGCCCAGCCCTGCCAGCCGTTGCCGGGTATCGACCAGTCCGACGGCAGCAGCGGATCGATGCCTGCACGCAGCGGAATGCCGTTGCCGGCGATCGTCCAACCGATATGTCCGGCGCTGTCGGCGACCAGCAGATTCTGTGGCGGCATGCCGAGTCGTGGTGCCAGGTTCAACGCAGCAGGCACATCGCGTGCGTGTTCCAGCTCCATCAGGTCGAGGTTGTAGCTGCGTGGGCGGCCGGCGATCCACGCCGATGCCAGCGGCGTGCCGTCGGCGTCCTTGCCCATGATCGGCCCCCAGCGGGTGTCCTCGACCTTGAGGACGGTGTCGGGCCTGCCCTTGACCTGGATGTGCTCGTCGTGGCTTTCGATCGTCGCCCAGCCGTCGGGCACTTTGTAGCGCATGGGGTCGGCACGATCGCGCAGCACACGCACCCAGTCCTGCCAGTCGCCATAGCTGTTGGTAAAGCCCCAGGCGATCTGGCCGTTGCTGCCCACCACGACGGCGGGCGTACCGGGCAGGCTGACGCCGTTGACGTCACGCCGTCCGTTCGGTGCGCTGGCGTCGGGATAGCGCAGCCGGGTGCGGAACCAGATGTTCGGCACGCGCAGGGACAGGTGCATGTCGTTGGCGAGCATCGCCGCGCCGGTGGCAGTGAGTGTTCCGGCGACCGCAAAATTGTTGCTGCCGGGACGCCGCGCGTCGAGCGCCGGCGCCAGCGCAGCGGTCAGTTTGGCGGAAGGTTGGGTCGCGGCCAGATGGCGCAGGTCGAACACGTCGGCCGCGGGGATCACCGGCGAGTGCGACAGCTGGCCGCTCAGCGGCGCTTCCCAATCGGGGTCGGGCGCCAGCAGGAAATCCACCAGTGGACCGGGCAGCACCGAGCGCATCTGGCCAAAGCGCAGTTCGCGCTCGTTGCGGCCGTCGCCGTTCAGATCGAGGTACATCGCGGCGATCACCAGCGCGCTGTCTTCGGAACGCCACGGCCGCGGCTGGACGCCCAGCAGCAGGTATTCCCATGGCCGTACGCGCAGGTCGGCGAGTCCGGCGTTGACGCCGTCGCGGTAGCGGTCGAGCTCGTGTTTTTGCGTCGCCGGCAACTGCGCATAAGCCGCCTCGACCACGGCGCGCAGGCGATGGCGGCGATGGTTGAGATCGGTTTCCAGCGCCGCCGGCCCGACCAGGGCGGACAATTCTCCGGCCGACATGCGACGCATCAAGTCCATCGCGAAGAAGCGCTCCTGCGCGTGCACGAAGCCAAGCGCGTAGCTGATGTCGGTGCGGTTTTTTCCCTCGATGGTGACCGTGCCCAGCGCGTCGCGGCTGATGCTGACAGGCGCCGAGAGGCTCGCGATGCGGCGTGCGCCGTCGAGTTGGGCCCGGCTGCCCGCGAGCAGCCACCAGCCAGCCGCCAATGCGATCAACAACAGCGCCAGCAGGGCGAGCAGCAGCGCGCGCAGGACACGCCAGCGCCGCGTCGTCATGGCTTGGCGAATACCGCGAAGATCCCGGCGTACGGCTTGACCATGAAAGCCGGTGCGCCGGTGTAGCCCTCGCCGTCGACGTACAGCTGCGAGATGCTGCCGTCCAGGTACAGCGCGTCGCGGCAACCGAGCCGGTCGCGGAACAGACGTCCAAACGTATGGAAGTTCACGGGCGCCTCGCTTACCGCGAAGACCACCTCGGTCGAGGTTTTCACGCAGACGCCGCTGCGCCATTTCAGGCTGGACGAATCATCGACGAACTGCTCGTTGAGCTTGCCGTCGATCAGCAGCATGGGGCCGGACTGGGTGGCCCATTGCGCCGGTTTGCCTTCGGCCTTGAACGCGGCGCTGGTGCGTACCGCTGCATGCCCGTTCGGATAGATCGCAAACACGCCATTCGGCAGCAGCGAGAAATTGCCGGATGCGGGGTTGCCATGCGCCAGGTTCAACGGCACCACGGTCTTGCCGTTTTCGACGTACAAGCCCAGCGGGGCGAACTTGTGGTCGTAGATGCCGGCATTGGTCGCAAACAGCAGTCGCCGGCCGTGCGCCTCGCCCCATTGGCGCAAGGATTCGATGCTGCTGAACGGCTGGCCGCTCTGCGGATCGCGCCAGTACAGGCCAAGCTGTTCGCGTTTGAGATCCAGCTGGACGACGCGGTAGTTCTGGCCCTCGAACGCCAGTTCGCCACTGTCCAGCGCCTTCGCGGTCGGCGTGCAACCGGGTGCGCCCACAACCAGGGCCAGTGGCAGCAACACATGCAGCAGCCTGCGCGGCCATCGTGGCGTGGTGCAGGTGTGCGGCGGGAGTGAGGCGGATCGGTACATCTGTGGATGGTCGCCGCCCCGCTACGTGGGCGCAAGCCCGGCGAAGGCGATTGTTCAGCCTATTCTGTGGGGAAGTGCGGCAGCCGTTAAACTCGATTTCTTTTACGGTGCTTCTGCGATGCCCTATACCCCGATAGTGGCAACCCTCGGCTATGTGCTGTCGCCCGACCGCCGCGAAGTGTTGATGATTCATCGCAATGCCCGCCCGGATGACCAGCACCTGGGCAAGTACAACGGCCTTGGCGGCAAGATGGAGCCGGGCGAGGATATCGCGAGCTGCATGCGGCGCGAGATCCTCGAGGAGGCCGGCATCAACTGCGAGTCGATGCAATTGCGCGGCACGCTGAACTGGCCCGGCTTCGGCAAGCAGGGTGAGGACTGGCTCGGCTTCATCTTCGTGATCGAGCGCTATACCGGCATACCCTTCGAGGCCAATGCCGAAGGGACGCTGGAGTGGGTGGCGCTGGAGCGCCTGCCGACGCTGCCGATGTGGGAAGGCGACCGCCACTTCCTGCCGCTGGTGTTCGACGCCGATCCGCGTCCGTTCCACGGTGTGATGCCGTACAAGGACGGCCGCATGCAGTCATGGTCGTATGCGCGGCTGTAGCGCTTTGATGTTGCGGGAACGCAGGAGGCGCTAGGCCACGTCTGCCAGCCATGTGGCGCTGGAGAACTTGCCCAGCGCCAGCTCTTCGGCCCGCGCCTGCTCATCCGGTCGCACGGCATCGTCGCTGAGGCCGTGCAGGCGGCGGAAGGTGGCGACCATGCGCTCGATCACCGCCTCGCGCGGCAGGCCGGTCTGGCTGCGCAACGGGTCGACCCGCTTGGCCGCGCTGACGGTGCCCTTGTCGGACAGTTTCTCGCGGCCTATGCGCAGCACATCCAGCATCTTCGCGGCGTCGATGTCATACGCCATCGTCACATGGTGCAGTACCGCGCCACCGCGGTGCACTTGCGCGGCGCCGGCGATCTTGCCGCCTTCGGAGGTGATGTCGTTGAGCGGCTGGTACCACGCCTTGATGCCCAGTTCGCCCAGCGCCTGCAGCACCCACTCGTCGAAGAAGGCATAGGCTTCCTGGAACGACAGCCCCTTGATCAGCGACTGCGGCGCGTAGATCGAATAGGTGATCGTGTTGCCCGGCTCGATGAACATGGCGCCGCCGCCGCTGACCCGGCGCACCACTTCGATGCCGTAGCGCTCTGCCGCGTCGGCATCGACCTCGTTGCGCAGCGACTGGAAGCGGCCGATCACTACCGCCGGGGCAGCCCATTCCCAGATGCGCAGGGTCGGCTTGCGGCGACCGGCACCGACTTCATGGGTCAGCACGTCATCCAACGCCATATGCAGCGATGGTGATTGCGGAATCGTGTGGATCAGCCGCCAGTCGTGGTCGCGCCAATCGGTACGCATCATGCCTCGGCTTCCCCGTGCAAAGCGCGGTGCACGGCGACCGCGATGGCTTCCGGCGAAAGACCATACATCATCACGTCGAGCGGAAGTGCGTCGCGCACGGCGTTGGCGAGCTCGGTTTCGGTGGCCTGTGCCGGCTGGTCTTCCAGCGCGGCGTTGATGGTGCGCAGCGCGCTATCCGGTTCCAGGAAGAAATCGCCGCTCAGCCGCACATCGGCGAGCCGGCCGTCGCGCACTTCCAGGTCGACGACCACCAGCTTGCCGCCTAGCATCTTGTATTCGCCATGCATGGACGGCTTCCGTCTGCGTTGTGTTGCCGATCGATCAGTGGCCGCGGCCGTGGAAACTGCCGGTGCCGCCGCCGATCGAGATGCTGACGCCTCCAGTGGGGTGATCGCAACTGCCGAACGCCTTGGTGAGGTTGACCGTGCCGGTCTGGTAGCTGCCGCCGACATGGTTGCCGCTGACCACGCCCATGCCGACGCTGCCGTGGACCTGCGGCTGGTTGTAACGGTAGTCGTCGCAGTCGGTGGTCGCGGCCGCTGTGGTGTCGTTGTTGCCCATGCGGCCGCTGGTATCGCCGTAATACACGCCTGGCGTGCTGCTGGCGGGTTTGGCGGCGGTGCTGCTGGCGGCGGGGATATCGCTGGGCGACAGCTTGAGGTTCAACGGTTTGGCGGGCGTCTGCGCCCAGGCCGAGGCCACCAGCAAGGTGGTCGCGAGGGCGGTGAGGTGCCGTTTGATGTTCATGCTTGACTCCGGGGTATGACGTGCTCAACGCGTCACGCGCGTCGGCGTGCACCTCCACCTTCGAAGCGTGCGGCGGCAGGAAGTTCCTGCCGCGCCGTTCAGCCGGTGGTCTCGATCCGCTCCACCCGACGCAGGCCGCGTGGCAGCAGGCCGCCCCGGGTGGCACGGTTGCCGCCGTATTCGACCAGATCCGCCCACTTCAAGGTGAGCTTGCGCTGGCCGGCGTACAAGGTGACCTCGCCCTTGCCCTCGCCGACCACCGCGATGCCGGCCACGCGCTCGTCGCCGCTGGTGAGCCTGGCCTTCGGCACCTCGATCAGTTTGTTGCCCTTGCCCTTGTCCAGCTCGGGCAGTTCGGCCACCGAGAACATCAGCAGATGTCCTTCGGTGGTGACCACCACGATACGGTCGCGCGCGGGGTCGGGGCTGACCTGGGGCGCCAGTACATGCGCGCCGTCGCTGAGACTGATGATTTGCTTGCCGGCCTTGTTGCGGCCTGTGAGCGACTCGAAGCGGGCGACGAAGCCGTAGCCGAAATCGGTGGCGAGGATCAGCCGCGTGTCGTTGTCGCCGGCGATCACCGCGTCGAAGCTGGCGCCGGCGGCCGGGCTGAAGCGCCCGGTTAGCGGCTCGCCGTTGCCGCGCGCCGAGGGCAGGGTATGCGCGGGGGTGGAATAGCTGCGCCCGGTGGAGTCGATGAACGCCACTTGCTGGGTGGTGCGGGCCTTCACGGTGGCGAGCAGACCGTCGCCCTCGCGATAGTTCAGGCCTTCGGCATCGATGTCGTGGCCTTTCGCCGCGCGCGCCCAGCCTTTCTGACTCAGCACCACGGTGACCGGCTCGCTGGCGACCAGCGCGCTTTCGTCCAGCGCCTGAGCCGCTTCGCGCTGCACCAGCGGCGAACGGCGGTCGTCGCCGAACTTGGCGGCGTCGGCGCGCAGTTCTTCCTTGATCAGCCCCTTCAGCTTGGCCGGCGATTTCAGCAGCACGGTGATCTTGGCGCGTTCCTCTTCGAGCTGGTCGCGCTCGGCGTTGATCTTCATCTCTTCCAGCCGCGCCAGCTGGCGCAGGCGGGTTTCCAGGATGTAGTCGGCCTGTTCCTCACTGAGCTTGAAGCGCGCTATCAGCACGGGCTTGGGCTCGTCCTCGCTGCGCACGATGCGGATCACCTCGTCGAGATTGAGGTAGGCGATGCGCAGCGCTTCCAGCAAGTGCAGGCGGCGTTCGACTTTCGCCAGCCGGTGTTCCAGTCGCTTGGTCACCGTGCTGGTACGGAAGGTCAGCCACTCGCTGAGGATGCGCTTGAGGTTCTTCACTTGCGGCCGGCCGTCCAGGCCGATCATGTTGAGATTGATGCGGAAGCTCTTCTCCAGATCGGTGGTGGCGAACAGGTGCGGCATCAGCTCGTCGGCATCGACGCGGCTGGAACGCGGCACCAGCACCAGCCGGATCGGATTCTCGTGATCGGACTCGTCGCGCAAGTCCTCGATCATCGGCAGCTTTTTTGCGCGCATCTGCGCAGCGATCTGTTCGAGGATCTTCGACGGACTGACCTGGTGGGGCAGCGCGGTGATCACGATGTTGCCTTCCTCGCGCTGGTACACCGCGCGGGCACGCACCGAGCCCATGCCGCTCTCGTACATCGCCAGCAGATCGGCGCGCGGCGTGATGATCTCCGCCTCGGTCGGATAATCCGGTCCACGCACATGCTCGAACAGGTCGGCCACGGTGGCGTCCGGATCGTCCAGCAGGCGGATGCAGGCGCTGGCCAGCTCGCGCAGGTTGTGCGGCGGAATATCGGTGGCCATGCCCACCGCGATGCCCATCGAACCGTTCAGCAGCACATGCGGCACGCGTGCCGGCAGCCAGCTCGGTTCCTCCAGCGTGCCGTCGAAATTCGGCACCCAGTCGACCGTGCCCTGGCCCAGCTCGCCCAGCAGCGCCTCGGCGATCGGGCTGAGCTTGGACTCGGTATAGCGCATCGCCGCGAAGCTCTTCGGATCGTCCGGCGAGCCGAAGTTGCCCTGGCCATCGACCAGCGGATAACGATACGAGAACGGCTGCGCCATCAGCACCATCGCTTCGTAGCAGGAGCTGTCGCCGTGCGGATGGAACTTGCCGATCACGTCGCCGATGGTGCGCGCGGATTTCTTCGGTTTCGCCGTGGCGGCCAGCCCCAGCTCGCTCATCGCGTAGATGATGCGCCGCTGCACCGGCTTCAGGCCGTCGCCCACGAACGGCAGCGCGCGGTCCAGCACCACGTACATCGAGTAGTCGAGATAGGCCCGCTCGGCGTATTCCTTCAGCGGGATTTGTTCGTAATTGGCTTGCAGGTTCATGCGGCGATGTCTGATGAGTTGCGCGCGGTGCGCGGATAACCGGTCGATGGTGCCAGATCATGCCGTCGCGGGACAGCTTGCCTCGCGGCGACTATTGTGAGGTGCCGGCTGCCACGCTTCATCGGGTTTTGCCTTTGATGGCGGGCAGGGGCGGCGCGCGCAAGGGGACCGGAGTGGATTGCACGATCGAGGTGGTGGTCTGGCCGTAGCGCAGGAAGCGGTCGAGGATCAGGTCGAGATTTTCCAGTGCATCCAGATGCACCTTGATGATGAAACAGTCCTCGCCCGTGACGCGATGACACTCCACGACCTGCGGCATCTTCTGCGCCAGTTCGGCGATCTTCGGCAATTGCCCCGGCACCGGCCGCACGCGGACATACGCCGTGATCGGCCAGCCCATCGCCTTCGGATCCAGGTCGAGCCGGTAGCCCCGGATCACGCCGGCATCTTCCAGCCGGTTCAATCGTTCCTTCACCGCGGGAGCCGACATGCCGACGGTGGTCGCCAGCTTGGTCACAGGCTGGCGCGGGTCCGCCTGCAGGGCGTGAATCAACGCGATATTGCGCGGATCGGACATGAGACTGGAAATCTGAGGCATATGGCTCACCAAACCTACAACAAGTAAAAAATTAGCCAATAAATCCTTTGTGTATGGATGGATCATGCGCTTATTACTTGTAAAAGTAGAGCCATGCACAATGAACCGCAAACATCAACGCTGGAACGGTCGCCGCTTCCTGGCGCTTCTCTCGACGAACGGTTGCCGCCGCACCTGTATTTCGTCGTCAGCGCGGTGTTCCATTATCTGGGCCCGGCGTTTGCCGTGTTGCTCTTTTCCCGCGTGGAACCACTGGGCGTGGCATGGCTGAGGATCACCAGCGCCGGCTTGATCTTTGCGTTATGGCGAAGGCCGTGGCGCTATTTCATGCGGCAGGACGCGAACGTACGGTGGAACATCGTGGCGCTGGGCGCCGTACTCGGCTGCATGAATGTCTGTTTCTATCTGGCGATCGCACGACTGCCGTTGGGCACCGTGGGCGCGATCGAGTTCATCGGCCCCATCGCGCTGGCGCTGGCGGGCACGCGCACGCAGCGCAATATCGTCGCGCTCGCCGTGGCGGTGGCCGGCGTCTGGATGTTGACTCACCTCCGGATCGCGGACGCGCCGATGGGTTTCCTGTTCGCCTTTGCGAACTGCGGCCTTTTCATGCTCTACATCGTGCTCGGGCATCGTGTCGCCAGGGACGGCGGCAGCGCAGGCGTCGATCGGCTCGCCGCGGCAATGCTGGTGGCGCTGTTGCTGGTGATGCCGCTGGGTCTGCATGACGCGGCGGTGGCTTTCGCCAGTCCGGCCCTGCTGGCCGCCGGCATCGGCATCGGCGTGTCGTCGTCGGTGATCCCTTATATATGCGACCAGCTGGCGATGGCGCGCCTGCCGCGTGCCACGTTCGCGTTGCTGCTTGCGTTGTTGCCTGCCACGGCGAGCATGATCGGCATCGTGGTGCTGCACCAGATACCGAGTCCCGTCGAGATGACCGGCATCGCTCTGGTCATCGCCGGCGTCAACCTGCACCGGGCGAGTCGCCGGTGAGCGTCGCGCCTATTTTCGCGCCTAATTTTCGCGTATTTCGAGAAGCCAAGAGGAGAATTCACCATGGACTACATCAATCTGGGCAAGTCGGGTCTCAAGGTCTCGCGCATCTGCCTTGGATGCATGAGCTATTCGGTAACACCTACCGACGAGAGGCCATGGACTCTGGACGAGGAGCACGGCCGGCCGTTCATCCGGCGCGCAATCGAGCTGGGCATCAACTATTTCGACACCGCCAACATGTATTCGGGCGGCGACAGCGAACTGATGCTGGGCCGCGCACTGCATGATTTCGCCCGGCGCGAGGAAGTCGTCATCGCGACGAAGGTGTTCTATCCGATGCGTGCCGATGCGAACGGCGGAGGCTTGTCGCGCAAATCGATCATGACCGAGATCGATGCCAGTCTGCGCCGGCTGGGCACGGATTATGTCGATCTTTACCAGATTCACCGCTGGGACGAGGCCACGCCGATCGAGGAGACGCTGGAGGCGCTGCACGACGTGGTGAAGTCGGGCAAGGCGCGCTATATCGGCGCCTCGTCGATGTCGGCGTGGCAGTTCGCCAAAGCGCTGTATACCGCCGACCTGCACGGCTGGACGCGTTTCATCTCCATGCAGCCGCACTACAACCTGCTCTATCGCGAGGAGGAGCGCGAGATGCTGGAACTGTGCGCGCAGGAAGGCATCGGCGTGGTGCCGTGGAGCCCGCTGGCGCGTGGCCGGCTGGCGCGGGCGTGGGAGGACGAACCCAGCACCGTGCGCGGTGGCTCCGACCCGTGGGGCGATGGCGTGTATGCCGCGAGCAAGGCAGCGGACAAGGCGGTGGTGGAACGTGTCGGCGAGGTCGCCGCGCGACTCGGCGTGCCCCGCGCACAGGTGGCGCTGGCCTGGCTGCTGCACAAACCCACGGTGACCGCGCCGATCGTGGGCGCGACCAAGCCGCACCATCTGGAAGAAGCGGTGGCGGCGCTGGCGGTCAGGTTGCCGGATGCCGAGATCGAGGCGCTTGAGGCGCGCTACGTGCCGCACGCAGTCGCTGGCATCGACTGATCGAGACGGAGGGTCAGGCGGGGCTCTTAACAGCCGAAGGGCTGGTCATCGGGTTTCATGGGGCGATCTGATAGGTGTCGATTCTCGGCCGACCATCGAGCCGTCGCCTGCGCAAGCCGTCAATCTGCAAGAAGGGGTCCTTCTCCCGCTGGGAGAAGGTGCCGACAGGCGGATGAGGGTACGCACGGAGCGGGAAATATCACTCTTGCGCTCCGACCGAACCCTCTCCCGGCGGGAGAGGGGCTTTACGTCGCAACGCAACCATTCGGAACCGCTCCTTCAGCAGACAATCCGCCGCAAGCTTTCCACTACTGGCGGGCAGCCTCGATACCCAGCTTGTGCAACTGTGCCTGCACGCTGTCCGGCCCGGCCAGGTGGGCGGCGCCGACGGCGATGAAGATCGTGCCGCTGTGGTTGCGCAGCAGGTCGCCGATGCGGGCGGCCCAGTTCTGGTTGCGTTGCACCAGCAGGCGCTGATACAGCTTCGGTTCGGTCTGCCGCAAGTCCTCGTCTTCGAGGCGGGCGATGGTGGCGACATCGCCGTTCTTCCACGCGTCGATCAGCTGGGTCAGTTCGATCGGGCCCTTGTCGACATCGCGGATACTGGAACGCAGGAAGGCCAGTTCCACCGACGGCGGCATGTCGGCGAGAAAACGGATCTGCTGCTCGGCGGTTTCCAGCCCCAGCACCTGTTTGCCGTCGCCGGCCATCTGCGCCTTCAGCTGCTTGTCGACGCCATGCTCGGGGTCGAGTCCGGCCTTCAGCAGCGGCGCCGTCGCCAGTGTCAAGGCGGCCAGCCATGGGCGCATCACGTTGAGCGCCTGCACGCCGCCGGGTACACCGGCCTTGTTCGCCGCGATCGTCAGCCGCAGCTGTTCGGACGGGTTCAGCAAGCTCGGCAGCGGATGGGCCACGTCCACGCCATAGCGCAGCACCAGCGCCATCATGTTCGCCTGGTCGTCGTTGGTCAGTTCGATATACAGCGTCTTGCTGTCCGCCACCGCCCGGTCCAGCGCCGGGTAGTGCCACGCGGTGTCGTTAGGCAGCAGGTGCACGGTGCCGAACAGGTAGATGGTGGTGTCGGCGTCCTTCACCACCCATAGCGCGGGGCGGGCGATGGTTGCCGCGGGCAGCAACAGAAATAGGCAAAACAGCAGGCGCGCAGGCAAGGACGGTTTCATGTCGACATTGTCGCGCGTATCGCACGGGTCATGAACGCGCTGTTGGGATCCTCGACGTAGTCGGCGAACGGCCCGCACATTACGAAACCGAAGCGCGCATACAGACGGCGGGCTGGCGCGAATCCTTCCATCGAGCCGGTCTCCAGGCTCACGCGCTCATAGCCGCGGCGGTCGGCCTCCTCCAGGATGTGCTGCATCAGCCTCGCCGCCACGCCTTTGCGGAGATGGGCCGCGGAAGTGCGCATCGACTTGATCTCGCCATGCCGGCGATCGAGCTCCTTCAGTGCGCCGCAACCCATCAGTTCGCCGTCGTGCCACACGCTCCAGAACGTGATCTCAGGCCGGCGCAGACCGTCGAGGTCGAGCGCATGGATGCTCTCCGGCGGCGAATGCTGCGCCACGCCCTGCAGATGCTCGCGCAGCAGCTGGATGATGTCGGAGCCGGTGAGGTCGTCGAGGCGGATGTGCATGGGTTCCGCCGTATTCCTAGGTCGGGGTTTCGTTGGTCAATGCGTAGGCGCTGCCGCGTGCGGGGTCGATCGGCCGGACCTCGCAGACCAGGCCGTAAGCCAGGCATGGGTTTTCCGCCGCAATGCGTGCTGCTTCGTCCAAGCTGTTCGCGAGGATGAACCAGTAACCGCCGACCACCTCTTTGGCCTCGGCAAACGGGCCGTCCATGGTCGTTCGCCGCGACACCACCTTGCCCTCGCGCGCCAGCCGTTTGCCGACCCCGATCCTGCCCTCGCCAAGGAGCCGGTCATACCACGCGTAGAACCGGTCGATCGCGTCCTGGATATCTTCGCGCGAGGCGTCCTTGTCCCATTGGCCGCGGGAGAGGACGAGGTATTCGGAGAGTGGACTTTGCTGGTTCATGGTTCGCTTCCGTTGGATTTGCATCGTGCTGGCAGATACGACGCCGCAAAAGGCCGGACTCCGGCGAACAGCAACTTCAGCGCGGGACGCGGTAGCCGCCTGCAACGCCATGCGGACTCAGCGTGATCTGCCACAGCTGGTCGCGACGACTGCGGAACACGGCGGCGGACACGGCGAGGTAGTAGCGCCACATGCGCCGGAAGCGTTCATCGTAGGTTCCCGGCAGCGACGGCCACGCCGCTTCGATGTTGGCGCGCCACGCCGTCAGGGTGCGGTCGTAGTCGGCGCCGAAGTTGTGCCAGTCCTCGACCACGAACAGGTCCTCCAGCGCGGCCGCCACCTGGCTGGCGGCGGGGATCATCGAGTTCGGGAAGATGTATTTCTCGATCCACGGGTCGGGCTGTGCCGGCGCGCTGTTGCTGCCTATGCAATGCAGCAGCGACAGGCCGTCCTCCTTCAGGCAACGGCGCACGGTTTCGAAATACGCGCGATAGTTCTTGCCGCCGACATGCTCGAACATGCCCAGCGAATACACCGCATCGAAGCGCTCGTTGATGTCGTGGTAATCCTGCAGGCGGATCTCGATCGGCAGCCCCGCGCACATTTCGCGCGCGTACTCGGCCTGCTCCTGCGAGACGGTAATGCCGACGCCCTCGATGCCGTAATGCTCGGCGGCGTACTTCAACGCCTCGCCCCAACCGCAGCCGATGTCGAGCACGCGCTGGCCAGTCTTGAGCTGCAGTTTGCGGCAGACCAGATCGAGCTTGGCCGCCTGTGCGTCGTCGAGGTTGTCGGCTTTCGCCCAGTAACCGCAGGAATACACCATGCGCCGGCCCAGCATGGCCTGGAACAGATCATTGCCGAGATCGTAATGCGCCTTGCCGATCTCGAACGCGCGCTCGCCGCGCTGCAGATTGATGAAACGGGCCTTCAGATGCGCAAGCAAGGTGTCTAGTGTTTTCAGTTCCTGATCAAGCCCGGCGGTAAGCAATCGCGTGCACAGGCCGGGCAGGTCGTCGGCATCCCACCAGCCGTCCATGTACGCCTCGCCCAGGCCCAGCGAGCCGCGGGCGAACACGCGGTTGTACAGGCGTCCGTCATGCACGCGCAGGTCGATCGGAGCATCGCCGTCGATGTGGATGCCGGCCTGTTCGAGCAGTTCGCTGGCGCGGTTTTTCAGATCGTCCTGGCTCATGCTTGCCTCGTCGTTGGGCGGTTCGTGCTGATCAGTGTTTGCCGAGCAGTGCAAAGCTTGCCGGTGAATACGCATACGTCGCATCGACGCCGGCCGCGCGTACCAGCTGCAGCAGCAATTCGACCTGGTCTTCGCGCAGCAGGAATTCGACCTTGACCGGCAGGTCGTCGGCCAGCTCGAAGAACTGTTCCTCGTGCAGCACGCCGTGCCGGCCGAAACCGGCGATCGCGCGGAATACCGAACCGCCGCCTAGGCCATGCTGCTTGGCCTGTTCCAGCAGCCACTCGGACAGCAGCATGCCGTCGTGCTTCGCGCGCAGGTGGCAGTAAAAATACAGATGCACGCCTTGTTGCAGGTTTTCCTGATTCATGCGATTCCCCGGATCAATGGCGCAGCAGGCTGCGAGTGAGGAAGATGCCGAGCACGGTCATCGCCAGTGAGCCGACCACATGCACCGCCACGTGACCGCTGAACCACAGGTATTGCTGACGTAGCAATAGCGTGGCGGATTCGGCCGAGAAGGTGGAGAACGTGGTCAGGCCACCCAGGAAGCCGGTGAATACGAACAGCCGCAGTTCCGGCGCCAGGGTCTGGAAATGGTCGAACAGGCCCATCACGCAGCCCATCAGCAGGCCGCCGACGAGATTCGCGGCCAGCGTGCCCAGCGGCAAGGTGGGAAACAACGGGTTGAGCATGACGCCCAAGCCCCAGCGCAGCCAGCAGCCGATGGCTCCGCCGACACCAATTGCAACAAATCCACTAAAGCCCACGAGCGCGTCTCCTGACAATGAAAGTGTCCGGTTGCCGCGGTGGCAGGCACGCCTGCGCCGCCGGAAGCCGGTGGTGCAGGCATCATCAACCTCAACGACGGACGAGAGGTGGTTTGTCACGGGATGCCGAAGAATGCCCGAAACGGGAGGCATGCCATCTCCCCTGGCAACCATCCTAGTCGATCAGGCGGTCCCGCCGTCAAGCGTGGCGCGTGGTTGCGGCGGCTCTATACTGCGCGACCCGCCGACACTGTTGTGCCCCATGAACCCACCCCATCGCACCATGCGACGCAGCTTGCCCTGGTTGCTGGCGGCGTTGTCGATGATCGGGCCGTTCTCGATCGATGCGGTGTTTCCGTCGTTTCCGTTGATCGGCGCACGTTTTGCGGTGGATGACACCGGGCTGCAGCAACTGCTCAGCGTGTACCTGATCACGTATGCGGCCATGAGCCTGTTCCACGGTGCGATCTCCGATGCGATTGGGCGCAAGCCGGTCATCGTTACTGGCATGCTGGTCTATGCGCTCGCTTCGGCGGGCGCCGCACTGTCGACCTCGTTCGCGATGTTGTTGACCTGCCGCGGCTTGCAAGGCATGTGCGCCGGTGCGGGTCTGGTCGTGGGGCGCGCGATAGTCCGCGACACCCACGAGGGCGCTGCCGCGCAGCGGCTGATGTCGCACGTGATGATGATTTTCGGGGTGGCGCCGGTGATTGCACCGATGGTCGGCGCGCTGCTGCTGCCACTGGGTGGCTGGCACGGCATTTTCTGGGTGCTGGCGGGATTCACCACGCTGCTGGCACTGGCCCTGGCCTTGCTGCTTGCGGAAAGCCACCCACCGGCGCGGCGTACATCGTTCGCGCCGCGGCCGCTGCTGGCCAGCTATCTGTCGTTTGGCCGCGATCGGCCATTCTGGCCGCTGCTGATTTCCAGTTCGGTCAACTTTGCCGGGCTGTTCCTGTATATCGCTTCAGCACCGCGCATCGTGCGCCAGCTGCTGCATCTTTCGGCGGCGGATTTTCCGTGGCTGTTCCTGCCGGTGGTGACCGGCCTGATCGGTGGTGCGTGGCTGTCCGGGCGGATGGCCGAACGGCACACTGCAACTTTCACGCTGAATCTGGGCTATGCGGTGATGTTGCTGGCCTGTGCCCTGCATCTGCTGCTGGCGTGGGTGTTTCCCGCGCCGCGGCTGCCGTGGTCGATGCTGCCGCTGATCCTGCACGGCGTCGGCGTGCAGCTGGCGTTTCCCACCTTGACGCTGTTGCTGCTGGATCGTTTCCCGCGGCAGCGTGGCGGGATTTCCTCGGTGCAGGCGTTCGCCAGTCTGCTGCTCTGCAGCGTGGTGGCCGGCGTGCTGTCGCCACTGCTGTCGGTCAGCATGCTGCATCTCGCACTCGGCGCATCGGTGCTGACCGTCATCGGCGTGCTGGCTTGGCGGTGGTACCACGCGATCATGCGTCGTTCGCCCGATCGACCAGCGGCAGCCGTCGACCCGGCCACGGAGATGCAGGCAGAGATTGCCGAGCCGCGCTGAGCGGGAACTACACCGGTGGCGCCGGCGGGTCCGGATCGGAGGGTGTGTTCTGCACAACGGCATCCGTCGACATCAGCACGGTCGCGCGCGCCAGCGCCTGTACCAGCGAAGGTGAGCGGTAGCTCGCATCGGCGAGCCAGCGCTGCCAGACCGAGTCGTCCACTTTTTCGTTGACGCCGGTGCCCAGCGTGCGGTCGAACGGCGGCTTGAATTCCTTGTAGAGGCCGTACATGAATTCAGCATACGAATTGCGTGCCATGCCCATGTCGGCATCGATAGCCGGAGCGATCAGTGAGTCGCATGCCAGGCCAGCGGCCATCGCTTTGCGCTGCATCCACGCTAATGGCAGATCAGGCAGCGGATCGGGCTTGCGGCCGGCTGCATCGCAATCGTTGCCGCCACCGACGTCGGCATGTGACCCGATGAACCAGCGTTGTTCGATCTCGACCTGTTCGGGTTTCTTCGAGGTCAGGGTTTCGCCGGGTTTCAGCGTATAGGGGTTACGCGTCCATACCGCCGGCGCAAAATCGGCGCGGTGCTCGTCCAGCGCCAGTGCCTGATACGCGTATTTGACGATCTTGCTGAGCTCGGTGTCGTGGAATCGATAGCGGGCGCGGGCATACGGGAACCACGAAGCCGTGTCCGGAATGCCGAGCGAGCCGACCGTATCCCATACCCCGACGAAGTGGATCTCGATTTCGGTCGAACGGCTGGCGCGGAACGCCACTGCGGCCGGGTCGTCCGGCTTGGTCCCGACATCGCGGTAGAAATCGTAGGCGCCGGAAATATCCGCCTTGGCCACACTGCCATCGGCGCCGCGCCTGAGCAGGCCGCACTTGCGGATCATCCCGCCGAGGCTGCGCGCCGTGTATGCGCCGCGACTGAAGCCGAACAGATAGATATCGTCGCCGGGTTGCCACACCGCACACAGCCAGCGGTAGCCCTCGATCACGTTGTCGGAAAGGCCGTAGCCGAACGCGCCGCCAAGCAGGTGAGTGAGGCCCGGCGACACACCGACACCGGGGAGATAATTGACCAGTTGCTCGATGCCGGCCGCGTCGCGCCGCGCAATCAGCTGGCGCAGCCGTTCCACACTGGTATTGGACTCCGGTTTGTTCCAGGTGCCATCGAACAGCAGCACCAACCTGCGTGTGGCCATGACGCCTCCAGCGCTGTCGTAGTCATTCCGGGTCGACTCTAGGCCGCGATGCGCGGCGAGGCTAGTGCCCGGCATGATCGCGCTGTTCAGCAGAGTCGGCGAAAGAATGGTGTACGGGAATTGCCACAAAGACGACACGACGTTGACGGCCACTTGACTGCACATGGGCGATGAGTGGTGTTATCCAGACCAGCGGAGTCTCGCCATGCCGTACAAAGCCATCAGCGACCTGCCTGATTCGGTACGCAATCACGTGCCCGCACACGCGCAGGAAATCTACAAGGAAGCGTTCAATCACGCGTGGAACGAATATGCCGACGAGGACGAGCGGCGTGGCGATGAATCGCGCGAGGAGGCTGCCCACAAGGTCGCTTGGGCGGCGGTGAAGAAGCAATACAGCAAGGGCGCTGACGGTGACTGGCACGCACGCTAGGACTCGGGCGAACGCTCAGATCAGCCCGCGCTCCTGCAGAAACTTCAGCGCTTCGCCTGCATCCTGTTCGAACCACGCACGCGTCGACCCGAGCCGGAACGAATAGCCCCAGGCATCCATGTCGGCCATCAGCCGCGCGCGCCCCACGCCGGGCAATTGGTCAGCCAATACGATCTGCAGGTAGCAGGTAGCGTCCTCTTCCTCGATCGAATCGGTGGCGTCGGTATGGACGTCCGGACGTCTTTCCTGCGGCAGCACGATCAGGTGGCCGGCTTCGTGCAGCAGCGAATGCACCGGCGTGTCGTCGCGCGCATAGACGGTATTGCCGATGATGCCGGCTTCCTCATCGCCCCAGAAGCTGCCGGGGATCGGCTCGCCGGCGGCCACGCGCTGCAACTGCAACCCGTGGCGGGCGAGCAGGGCGGTGGGCGCCTCGAATCCGATCTGCTCCATCCGCATCACGGTGCTGGCCGGTTTGTCGGAATCGGAAGGGGGGTAGGTGGCGGAATGCATTTGCGTGCGCGCTTGGCGCAGATGATCGAGGTGGGGTATAACGCCGGGCGATGCTGGATCGCCCCGCGGACAGGCTGCAGCGATTACCGCCCAGGCCGGCCGTCCCGGCGCAGACTCAACCGGTTTTGGCTTCGCTCTTGGTTTCGCTCTTGGCAGCCTGCTTGCCTTCCGGCAAGGTCACCGAGAGTTCGAGGATCTCGTGGCCGCTGTCGCGCTCGAAATTGATGTTGATCGCATCGAGGTCGACGTGAACGTATTTCTTGATCACTTCGAGCAACTCGTTACGCATCATCGGCAGGTAGTCCGGTGCGCCGCGGCTGGAACGCTCCTGTGCCACGATGATGCGCAGGCGCTCGCGGGCCACGGTGGCGGTGGCCTCCGGCTTGCGCTTCAGGAAATCAAGAATACCCATCGTGATCAACCTCCGAACACGCGCTGGAGAAAGCCCTTCTTGGGCACGTCGATGAAGCGCAGCGGGCGCTCCTCACCGAGGATGCGGGCCACGGTATCGCTGTAAGCCTGACCGGCATGCGAATTGGCATCGACGATAACCGGAATGCCGTTGTTGGAAGCGGTCAGCACGTTTTCCGATTCGGGGATCACGCCGACCACTTCGATGCCGAGGATTTCCTCGACGTCCTTGACGCTGAGCATTTCGCCGATGGCGACGCGGGCAGGGTTGTAGCGTGTCAGCAGCAAGTGCTGGGTGACCGGGCCCTCGCCGCGCTCGGCACGCCGGGTCTTGCTGGCGAGCAGGCCGAGGATGCGGTCGGAGTCACGCACCGAGGAGACTTCCGGGTTGACCACCACGACAGCGTGATCGGCGAAGTACATCGCCAGATGCGCGCCCTTCTCGATGCCGGCCGGCGAGTCGCACACGACGTAGTCGAAGCCGTCTTCGGACAGGCCGTCGAGTACTTTCTCGACGCCTTCCTGGGTCAGCGCGTCCTTGTCGCGGGTCTGGCTGGCGGCCAGTACGTAAAGGTTGTCGTGGCGCTTGTCCTTGATCAGCGACTGTTTCAGCGTGGCTTCGCCGTGCACGACATTGACGAAGTCGTACACCACGCGCCGTTCGCAGCCCATGATCAGGTCGAGGTTGCGCAAGCCGACGTCGAAATCGATCACGGCGACTTTTTTCCCGGCCATCGCCAGGCCGGTGGCGAGCGAGGCGCTGGTCGTCGTCTTGCCGACGCCGCCTTTGCCTGAGGTGACAACGATAATCTCAGCAGTCAAGGGCCCATCTCCGCATGATTGTTCTTGTTGTAAGTGATCACAGCTTGGCGATCATCAGCTTTTCACCATCGAGCCAGCATTGCACGGACTGGCCTTCGAGGTTGTCAGGAATCTGTTCGAACACGCGATATTGCCCGGCAATCGCCACAAGTTCAGCGCGGAAATCGGACACGAAGATGCGTGCCTTCTGGTCGCCCTGCGCGCCAGCCATGGCGCGCCCGCGCAAGCCGCCGTAGATGTGGATGTTGCCGTCGGCGATCACCTCGGCGCCGTTGGCGATGGCGCCGGTGACGATCAGGTCGCGGTCGCGCGCATAGACCTGCTGGCCCGAACGCACCGAACCGGCATGGTGCTGGGCACCTTGCATGCTGCCGGGAGGCGGCGCGGACAGGATCGGCTCGCGCTGCACCGATGGAGCGGCCGGTTCGGCTTGCCTGGCCGATTCGGCGGCGACCGGACCGCTGTTGACCGGCTCATAGGCGGCGCGAAACTTGGCGATCAGCGGCAACCCCATGCGCTTGGCCAGTGCTTCGGTCTCGCTGGTGCCATAGGCCAGGCCCACCGGCAGCATGCCGGCGCTGCGCACGGCTTCGAGCAGCGCGTCGACGGCGCCGTCATCGGGCAGGTCGAGCAGGTGGCTCAGGTCCAGCACCACCGCGGCACGGGCAAACATCTGCGGCGCGGCACGCACGCGGCGTTCCAGTTCATCGCACAGTGCGGCGGCGTCGACCCGGCGTACACGCACACAGGCAATACCGACCTGGCCGAAGCGCAAGTCACAGGCGTCGGTTGTCTCGATTTTTGCATTCATGGACGCCGCTCTCCAGCGAGGCGGCGTGGGGAAGAATCATGCAGGAAAGGGCGTTCGCGCTCGGCCAGCCACGGCACATCCGGCAGGCCACCATGCTCGAGCCAGGTGTCGCGCACATAGGCGTAGCTGGGCAGATCGCGGGCCAGCAGGCTGACCTGCGGGCCGTGTTCACCCATGCGCTGCTGGCCGACTTCCTGGAATCCGTAGGTGCCGTGGAACAGCACCACCACGTCGTCGCGTGGCTCCAGGAACACTTCGCAGGCGAGCAGCGGCACACGCACTTCGGCGTAGCTGTGCACGTCACAATAGAAGATCCGGCCCAGGCCATGACGCCGGTAGGCGTTCGCGATCACGATGCGGTCGATGTAGACGAACTGCGGGTAATGTTCGGCGAACCAGCGGTAGTTGGGACTTTCGTAATTGCCGCCTTCGCGCAGCGCGATCAGGAAGCCGGCCAGGTGGCCGTCGATTTCGGCCACGCGAAAATACTCGGCGTGCTCGTAGAAGTAGCGCAACTGGCTGGCGTCGAGGGCGAGGATGGAGCGACCGGCGGCGTTGTTGAGCGCCAGTACGGCATCCAGGTCGTGCTCGCACACGTCGCGGATGGCAAGGGCCATTCGTTGCTCCGCAATGATGGATTCGGGAACAAGGTCGACCAGCGGCCTTGCACAATGGTTCATTATGACATGCGGCCGTGCCCCTTACATCTCGCGATGGCACATGTAAAAGCTTCGTAAAACGGCAAGCTGCGGACGCCGCCGTCCATGACTTCTCGCGCATTGCGTGAAACGCCCGCACGCCCAATGATGCGGGGTATGCGCTGGCCCTTCTTCAATCACATCCGCCTGTTCCGCTACGCGGGCTTCTTTACCTATCTGTCGGCCGGCACGCCGTTGATTCCCTATTGGATCACCGAGCGGTTCGATCAGCTGCATCGCCCGAACTTCTCGTTGCTTCTTTGGACACTGTGCTACCTGATCTTCGGCCTGATGTACTGGATGCTGACCGAGAACCTGGGTTCGCGCCGCTATCCGGTTCTGAAGCTGCTGGGACTGGCTTTGATGACGGCAGCCGCCATGGCGGTAGGCTGGTACAGCCACAGCGGGCTTTCGGCCATGCTGATGGTGGTCGTCTCGCTGGTGCTGCCGTGGTTGCTGCCGTTCTGGCCGGGTGTTTTCTGGCTGGTACTGCAGCACCTGACTCTGGTGGCGATTTTTGTCACGTTCCCGGAATACGACCACAGCGTGATGGTCAGTTTCCTGCAGGCCAGTCTGTACCTGGGCATTTCGGTACTGGTTTTCATCACTTCGACGGTGGCGAGCCAGCAGGCCGAGCAACGCGAGGCGCAGCGGCGGTTGAATTCCGAGCTGCGCGCCACCCGGGCCTTGCTGGCCGAGTCCAGCCGCATCGCCGAACGCATGCGCATCGCGCGCGACCTGCACGATCTGATCGGTCATCACCTGACCGCGCTGAGTCTGAATCTGGAAGTGGCCAGCCACCTCACCAACGAGGCGGCCGGCGCGCATGTGCGCAAGGCGCAGAGCACCGCCAAGCTGCTGCTGGCGGATGTGCGTGAGGTGGTCAGCGAGTTGCGCCAGGACGATGCGATCGATCTGACCCAGGCGTTGCGCAGTCTCACCGAAGGCGTGCCCGGCTTGAGCGTGCACGTGGTCATGCCGCCGCGTTTCAGCGTCGAGGACCCGCGCCGGGCGCAGGTGCTGCTGCGCTGCGCGCAGGAAATCATCACCAATACCGCCAAGCATGCCGGCGCGCGCAATCTGTGGCTCAACTTTGCCTACGCCGGAGAAAGCCTGCTGGGCTTGCATGCGCGCGATGATGGTCGCGGCGCCGAGCGGGTCGAGCCGGGCAATGGCCTGTCCGGCATGCGCGAACGTCTGACCGAATTCGGCGGTAGTGTGACGCTGGAAACCGGCCCGAACCAAGGCTTCGCGTTGACCGTGCGATTGCCGCTGGGCGAGCACTCCGCGCTGGCGCACGCGCCGTCGCGATTTGAACCGCCAGCGCTGAATGTGTCGTAATCTTGGTGGTTCGCGCCGGCGTGCGAGAATGCGCCATCGTCGGGAGCGGCTTGCGTTTGCCGGTTCCAGTGCCACTGCCTGAGTCACGTTTGTCCGAGGATTCGCGATGATTTCCGTTTGTCTCGTCGACGACCAGAATCTGGTGCGCCAGGGGGTTCGTTCGCTGCTCGATCTGGCTGAGGATATCCGGGTGGTGGCCGAGTGCGCCGACGGCGCACAGGCTGTGCAGGACATTCCGCGGATCAAGCCCGATGTGGTGCTGCTGGACCTGCGCATGCCGAACATGAGCGGGTTGGAAGTGCTGCAGGCGCTTTCCGCACGCAATGAACTGCCGCCGACCATCATCCTCACCACCTTCGACGACGATCAGCTGGTACTGCAAGGCCTCAAGGCCGGTGCGCGCGGCTATCTGCTCAAGGATGTCTCACTGGAACAACTGGTGGAAGCCGTGCGCATGGTGGCCGCCGGCGGTTCGCTGGTGGCGCCGATGGTCACCCAGCGCCTGATGGCCGGCGTGGCGCGGATGCAGAACCATTTCACCAGTCTGGAGCAGCCCGATCCGCTGACCGAACGCGAGACCGAGATCCTGCGCCTGCTTTCCGGCGGCTACAGCAACAAGGAAATCGCCAACTCGCTGAAGGTCGCCGAGGGCACGGTGAAAAATCACGTTTCCAACATCCTGTCCAAACTGGGTGTGCGCGATCGCACCCGCGCGGTCCTGAAGGCGCTGGAGATGGGCATCGTTTGAGCCCGTCAGGGGCCTGACCGGTTACGCACCATGGCCGTCGGGCGCCGCGCCGCTGCTCGTTTTTTGGCCGTCCGGCTGTGCCGGCGTCAGCGGATAGCGTTCCAGCCCGCGAGCAAGTAACATCCGTAGCTTCGGCGTTTGCCGACCCCCTGTCACGGTCCCGCGGAGACCCGCGCGGCGGCTGGGGCGACATCTTAGGTTTGGCGTAAAGACGCTTCGGAGAACTCTGGAATGATGCGTGTCTTTGAATTTCTTGTTGCCCTGGTCATCGTTGCGGCACTCGGTGTCCTGGCGGCTGTAGTCATGCCCGGCAGTGGTCATGTGGAACGCGCGCTGGTCGTCGGCAAGGACATGCGGCAGGTCTATGACATGCTCGACAATTTTCGCCGGCTGCCCGACTACTCGGTGCTGCGTTCGCTCGACAAGGACGTGCAGTTCAATTTTTCCGGCAAGGCCTACGGCCCGGGTGCCGAAGTCAGCTGGGTCAGCACCGATCTCAAGCTCGGCAATGGCGGCCTGACCATCGCCAGCGCCACGCCGGAATTCGACAAGATCAACAACAACACCAAGAACGCCAGCATCGTCTGGAACCTGGATAACAGCTGGCGCGGCCTGGACAAGCATTTCACGCTGGACCTGGAGCGTCAGGGCAGTCGTGGGCAATTGACCCAGGTCACCTGGTCGTATGACGTGTCCTATGGCTGGAACCTGGTCAACCGGTTCGCCAACCTGTACATCCATGGCGATCCCGACTCGTTCATCCAGTTCAGTCTCAACAACCTGCAGAACGTGCTGGCCGGTGTGCCGAACATCGACTACAGCCAGCTGATCCCGTCCATCGAGCAGACCCAGCCGACCCCGGTGCTGCTGGTGTCCACCTCGATCGAGCGCAAGGAAGGGCTGGAAGGCCTGGACGACGCCGTCGCCAAGGCCACCACCGAGATTCAGGCTGCGGCCAAGAAGCTGGGCGTGAACGTGACTGGCCCGCGCATCCTGATCACCACCAACTATGGCGACCAGACCTACACCTTCGATGTGGCACTGCCGATCGATTCCAGCACGCTGACCGTCAATGGCCAGAGCGTGCAGCTGACCGCGGCAACCCCGCCGTCGCTGGACACCAGTGCACCGGCAGAAGCCGGTACCGCAGCCGCTGCCGCCTCGGACAACGTGGCCGTGGGCAGCCGCGATCGTTACGGCCGCGTGGCGGTGGATGGCAACGTGCGCGCCACGCTGGCGTTTGGCGGTGCAGCGCTCAAAGGCGTCTGGAATGGCACTTTCGCGGGTGTGCCGCAGACGCGCGACATGCTCAAGGCCTATGCGCAGACCCATGGCTACAAGTTCGACGACGTGGTCAACCGCGCCTACGACATCGTGGCGAAGCCGGAAGTGAAGGACGCCAGCGGCAACATCACGGCGTACGCGAAGTACAACGTATACCTGCCGATCAGCAATGCGCCGGAAAAGACCCCGGAGCAGGAAGCTGGCCTGCAGCCACCGTCGCTTGACGATGGCACTCAGACACCGGCGGCCTCGGGTTCGGCGCCGGCTCCGGCCGGCACGGCGGCAGCGCCGGCCGCGGGCGCCAGCGCCGGCAAATAAGCCGACCGCGGACTGTGCAGTACGGCAAGAGGCCCTTCCACCAAGGAAGGGCCTTTTCTTTTTCGGTGGCGGCAGCCGGCGACCCGGACGCAGGGGGCCGGCGCATGGGCCACGCCGAACTTTGTCGATGTCTTGCGGTACATTGCAGGGCGATCGGCGGTGTCACCTGCCAGCGCTCGATGCCCGTCACAGCCCGTCACCGGACATGATCGAAACCGACCAGCTCACCCGATGTTATGGCAACCTGACCGCCGTGGATGCGCTGAGCATTCGTGTCGAACCCGGCCAGGTGCTGGGTCTGTTAGGCCCCAACGGCGCCGGCAAATCCACCGCCATGCGCATGATCGCGGGGTTTCTGGTACCCACTTCGGGTACTGCGCGGGTGTGCGGCCATGACGTCAGCCGCGAACCGCTGAAGGCGAAGCGCGCCCTCGGCTACCTGCCCGAGGGCGCACCGAGCTACGGCGAGATGACGGTGCGCGAATTCCTGCAATTCATCGTCCGCATGCGCGGGTTCAAGCCGGATGCCGGCTATCGGCGTTTCGATGCGGTGGTGCAGCAGTTGCAGCTGGAGGAAGTGCTGGAGCTGTGCATCGACACGTTGTCGAAGGGCCTGCGCCGCCGTGTCGGACTGGCCCAGGCGATCCTGCACGATCCGCCGGTGCTGATGCTGGACGAGCCTACCGACGGCCTTGATCCGAACCAGAAGCACGCGGTGCGTCAGCTGATCGACGTGATGGCGCGCGAACGCACGATCCTGATCTCCACTCATTTGCTGGAGGAGGTGCATGCGCTGTGCAATCGGGTGGTGATCATCGCCCGCGGCAAGCTGCTGGCCGATGCCACGCCGGCCGAACTGGAGGCGCGCTCGCGCTATCACGGTGCCGTATCGTTCAGCGCGCCGGGCAGCGGCATGTCACAGGAGATGCTGGGCCGGTTGCCGCAGGTCGCGGCGATCGAGGTCGACCCATTGGACGGCCGCATCACGGTGTTTCCGAAACCGGGCGAGCGCATCCTTGGGTCGGTCGAAACGCTGTTGCGCGAGCAGGGACTGGAGGTCTCGGAGATCCAGCTCGAACGTGGCCGGCTGGACGAGGTATTCCGCCAGATCACCACGGCAGACAGCGGCGCTGCCGGGAGCCCCGCATGAATCCGGTCAGCGCCGTGATGCGCCGTGAGTTGCGCAGTTACTTCGTGACGCCGGTGGCCTACGTGTTTCTGGTGATCTTCCTGGTGCTGGCCGGCATTCTCACTTTCTATGTCGGCGATTTCTACGAACGCGGCCAGGCCGACCTGCAGCCGTTCTTCGCGATGCATCCGTGGCTGTACCTGATCCTGGTGCCGGCGATCACCATGCGCATGTGGGCCGAAGAATCCAAGGGCGGCACGCTGGAGTTGCTGCTGACACTCCCATTGACGCTGTGGCAGGCGATGCTCGGCAAGTTTTTCGCAGCGTGGCTGTTCATCGGGCTGGCGCTGGTGCTGACGTTTCCGATCTGGATCACGGTCAACTACCTCGGCTCGCCGGACAATGGCGTGATCGTGGCCGGTTATCTGGGCAGCTGGCTGATGGCCGGCAGCTTCATCGCGATCGGCGCGTGCCTGTCCGCACTGACCCGCAGCCAGGTGGTAGCGTTCATTCTCAGCGCACTGGTATGCGTGCTGCTGATTCTGGTCGGTCAACCGCAGGTGCTGGATTTCTTCTCGGGCGCCTTGCCGCGCCGATTGATCAATGCGGTGGCACATCTGTCCATGCTGCGGCATTTCGAGGCGATCGCCCGTGGCGTGCTCGATGTCCGCGACCTGCTGTACTTCCTGCTCAGCATGATCGGCTGGCTGCTGGCCGGCGTGTTGCTGCTCGATCTGAAACGGACGCGCTGACGCCATGCCCGGTTCGCGCCTGCACCGCATATTTTCCACGCCGCTGCGGCTCACCCGCCGCGCCGTGCTGTACGCCGGGCTGGTGCTGCTGGTGCTGGTTTTCGTGCCGCTGATCGTGGCCAGCAGCCGCTGGCTGCATGCGTCGCGGATCGATCTCACCACCGACCAGCTGTACACGCTGACGCCGGGTACGCTGCATATCGTCGACACCTTGCAGCGGCCGTTGCGGCTGACCTTGTATTTCTCCGATCACGCGACCCGCGACCTGCCGCAGCTGCGCAGCTACGAACAGCGCGTGCGTGAAATGCTGCAGGAGATGGTGGCGCGCTCGCATGGCCGTATCCGTCTGCAGGTCATCGATCCGGTACCGTACTCCGACGACGAGGCAAGCGCCGAGGGCGGTGGGCTGACCGCCGCCAATGGCGGCAGCAACGGTGAGCGGGTGTTTTTCGGACTTGCCGGCAGCGCCATGTCCGGCGGCAACCTCGACGGCGACAACGCGGAGGACCGCGTGCCGGAGAAGACACTGGCGATCGCGTTCTTCGATCCGGCCCGCGAGGCGTTCCTCGAGTACGACATCGCCAAGCTGCTGTATGAATTGAATCAGGTCAGCAAGCCGTCGATCGGGGTGATCAGCTCGCTGCCGGTCGATGGCAATCCCGTGCTCAGTGAGCAGCCGTGGACCGTAATGCAGCAACTCGGTCAGTTGTTCGACGTGAAGACGCTGAATCCGGCGACGCTGAAACAGGTCGATGAGCACATGAAGGTGCTGCTGCTGATCCAGCCCAAGCGTTTGCCGCCCGATGCGCAGTACGCGATCGACCAGTACGTGCTGCGGGGCGGCCATCTGGTGGTTTTCGTCGATCCGGATGCGGAGCTCGACAACACGCCGTACACCGCCGACAGCCCCACGTTCCCCGATCACGGCTCGGATCTGCCGCGCCTGTTCGCTGCCTGGGGGGTGAGTTACGACCCGAACAAGATCGTGCTGGATCGCGCCCGCGCACTGCAGATCGAGCTGGCCGGCAGCAGCCTCAATCATCCGGCGATGCTCGATCTCGGCGAGCAGGAGCTCAACCGCAACGATGTCGTCACCGCCAGCCTGCAGCGCCTCAACGTGTCCACCACCGGCTACTTCGACCTCGCACCGGATGCGCACACGCGGCTGATCCCGCTGTTGCAGAGCAGTGCCGAAGCCGAGGTGGTACCCACGCAGCGGGTGCTCGATGCCAGCAACGATCCCGCCACGCTGCTGCAGAATTACAAGGCAGACGGCGCCCATTACGTGCTGGCAGCGCGCCTGCGTGGCACCTTCGGCAGCGCGTTTCCCGAGCGAGCGGCCCTACCGGGCCACCTGGTGCACTCCGCGCCCAATGCGGAAGTGATTCTGGTTGCCGATACCGATCTGCTCAGCGACCGGTTGTGGGTGGAGCCGCAGACCATCCTCGGCGAAACCATGATGCGGGTCTTCGCCAATAACGGCGATTTCGCCATCAATCTGGTGGACAACCTCAGCGGCTCCTCGGCATTGCTGTCGATCCGCGGGCGCTCCACCTCGCAGCGGCCGTTCACGCGGGTGCAGGCACTGCGCAATGTGGCCGACCAGAAGTTCCTGCAGAAGGAGCAGGAGCTGGAACAGGAGTTGGCCGATACCCGGCGGAGATTGGACGAGCTGCAGCCGGCCAAGGGCAGCCACGCCAGCACGGCTACCGCGGAACAACGCCGCGAGATCGAACAGTTCCGGAAGCGGCAGCTGGCGATCAACAAGGAACTGCGCGACGTGCAGCACCAGCTCAACGCCGAGATCGACGCGCTGGGTCTGCGCCTGAAGTTCATCAACATCGTACTGGTGCCGGCGCTGGTCGTGCTGATCGGCCTGCTCTACGGCTGGCGCCGCAACCGCTACAGCCGCCAGCGCCGCTGAAAGCGGCAATCTGCCGCAAGCTCGGCGCATCGGTGCGGCAGATTCCGTCGACGTGCGGCATTATGCTGGGCGGTCGCCGGCAGTTGCCGGTGCGAACCGGATCGCTGGTACCGTCATCGTGATCGCAACGTTGCTGAAATGGATCGTGCCGTGGGAGTTTTCGTGGGTATTCCTCGCGGGCTTCCTGCTGACCTGCGTGTTGTACCTGCGCGGCAGCCGCCGACGGTCGGTGAGCTTCAGCCGCCAGCTGGCGTTCTGGACCGGCATGGCGATCATCTACCTGTCGCTGCACACTTACCTGGACTATTACGCCGAGCATGAGTTCTTCATGCACCGGATCCAGCAGCTGCTGCTGCATCATCTGGCGCCGCTGCTGATCGTCACCGCGTTTCCGGGCACGGTGTTGCGTGCCGGCATGCCGCTGGCGTGGCGCGTGCATGTGCTGCAACCGCTGCGCCGCTGGTGGCCGTGGCGGATCGTCAGCGGCGTGCTGCTGAATCCCACGGTGGCGACACTGCTGTTCATCGGCTTCATCGTGATCTGGCTGATCCCGTCCATGCAGACGCTGGCGATGCTGGACTGGCGCATCTACCGTTTCATGAACTGGAGCATGCTGATCAGCGGCTTTGCCTACTGGTCGCTGGTGCTCGACCACCGGCCGCATCCGCCGGGACGGATGACCACCGGGCTGCGCGTGCTGTCCCCGGCGATCACGATGATGCCGCAGATCCTGGCCGGCGCGATCATCACATTCTCCAAGACCGACCTGTATCCGATCTTCGAGATCTGCGGGCGTGCGTTCACCTTCAACGTGCTCACCGGTCAGTTGATCGGCGGCGTGATCATTTGGGTGCCGTCGGCGTTGCTGGAATCGATCGGTGGCCTGATGGCGCTGCGTCAGTGGCTGCGTCTGTCACGCAATGGCCGCTTGCCGCGCAGGCCGCTGCGTCAACATTCGGCGGCTGCAGCTGCCAGAGTCAATGCAGGCCGCCCGTCGTAGGAGCCCGCTGGCGGGCTCCTACCGGATAGCCAGATGCGTGGATAAATGCGCCGCGACCTCAGTGTCCAGAGTGATCATCCCCGGCATCCATGGCATTGGCCGGACGCGCGAGGAAGTCGGTGGCTAGCCTGCTGCCATCGGTGAAGTTGAGCGTCAGCCTGACCGTGTCGCCGGGCTTCACCGTTGCATTCGCCTGCATCAGCATCAGGTGATAGCCGGCCGGCGCCAGCACCGCTTCGCCATGTGCCGGCACGCTCAGCGCATCGACCATCGTCATGCGGCTCATGCCGCCGGCGGTCGAACTCCGGTGCAGCATCACGTCGGCGTAGACCGTGCTGCTGGCGCCGCTCAGCGCGATCGCTTGATCGCCATCGTTCCGCAGTGTGACGTAGGCACCGGCGGGCAAGTTGCCGGGCAGTACGCGGATCCAGGCATGACTGGCATGGACGTGGTCGGCGGCGCCGGCATGTGCGGCGCCGGTCAGCAACCAACCGGCGAACAGGATCGACAACGCGGGTGACTTCATGGCGTGGCTCCGGTATCGAGCAGCAGATGCAGATCGTGCACGAGATCATCGTGCGAGGCGGACGGCGTGGCCAGCACGCGCGCCTTGCCGTCGCGGTCGAACACATAGATCGCCGAACTGTGGCTGACTTCGTAGCTGCCGTCGGCCGAACCGGGTTCGCGGGTGAACGCCGAGCGATAGCGCTTGCTCAGCGCCTCGGTCGCCCTCGCGTCGCCGGTGAGGCCAACCGCGCGCGGGTCGAATGCATTGACATAGGCATGCATCACCGCCGGCGTGTCGCGTGCCGGATCGACGCTGACGAACAGGATCCGCGCGCCATCGGCCAGCGGCCCCAGCCGCTGCATCACCACATGCAGCTGGGCCAGGGTCAACGGGCAGACATCGGGGCAGTGGGTGTAGCCGAAATACAGCAGCGCCACCTTGCCGCGGTAGTCCGCGCCGGTCACCGCCTTGCCGTGATCGTCGGTGAGCTTGAAATCGAGGTCGGGCATGTGGCCGCTGATGTTGGTCAGCCGGAACGGCAGCTCATCGTGTCGGCAGCCACCCAGCAATAGGCCGGCGACCAGCAGCAGGGCAGGGAGAAAGGCGCGGCGGAGCTTCATGCGAGAATCCGGATCTTCAACCGGTCAAGCATACGACAGTGGTCGGGACGCAGGTCCGGCAAACGGGAAATTCCACGATGATGCGACAACCTGTCCATGCACGAGCCGGCCTGCTGGTCGGCCTGGTCGGCGCCAGCGCGGTATTGCTGGGCGCGTTCGGTGCGCATGCCTTGCGGGACGTGCTGGATGCGCCGAGCCGCGAGTTGTGGCACACCGCAGTGGATTATCACGTCTGGCATGCGCTGGCGCTGGCCTTGGCGGCGGGACTGGGGCGTGGCCGCAGCGGACGTTTCGCGCTCGCCGCGTTTGCCATCGGCATCGTGCTGTTCAGCGGCAGCCTCTACGCGCTGGCGCTCGGTGCGCCACACTGGACTGGCATCATCACACCGTTTGGCGGACTGGCCTTCATCGCTGGCTGGATCGCGCTGGGCCTGTCGCTGGGCTTGCCCGGAGACGACTTACGCGAGGATTGACGCAGGCAGGCCCGTCATTCGCCTGTCATGCCGCTGAGTCAGCATGCGCGCATGAAGCTGGCCGCGATTCTCCGCACGCATCCTTGGTTGTCCGCTGCCGGCATGCTGGCGGCGCTGCTGACCATCGTGCTGAACGGCTTTGGCCTGGTTCGTCCGCTGCCAAGATCAGGCGCGTTGATGCATTGGCGCGATGCCGGCAGCGACTTGTTGGTAGTCGCCGATGACGAGGCCAACCAGCTGGCCGTGTATGACGCTGCCGATGGACGGCTGCTGCAACGTCTCGGCCCCAGCGCCGTGGGCAATGTCGCGGCGCTGGCCCAGCGCGATGGCCGCTTGTTCGTCGTGGACGATGACGGCACGCGGAATGAGCTCAAGTTGCCGCAACTGAAGACGGTTGCCTCCAGCGCGCACTGACACACCGAGGTCAGAGGTGCGCTGCCAGCGGTACCGCCACGTGCAGCACCAGATCCGCGCAGAAGTGCGCCAGCATCGCGTGCTCCAGTCCGTACTTCCAGAACAGCGTGCCGGTCAGCAGCCCGACCAGGGCATTGAGCAGCACGATGCGGGCGATCGCGAGTGGCGTGTGCGCTATGCCGATGGCAAATGCACCGGGCAGATGGGCGGCGCCGAACAGCAGCGCGGCCAGCCCGATCGCCACGACGAACATCCACGATCGCGCCTGTTGCCGGGTGATCCATGCCAGCAGCCATACGAACAGGCTGACCAGAAACAGGCGGCATTCGATCTCTTCGACGATGCCGCCGTAGAACGAGGCCAGCGCACCGCGCCAGGCGGAGCCGAGCCCGGCACCCATATCGGGGGCGTGGTGCCACGGTGATCCGATCAACTGGATGCCGACCACCAGCAACGCGGCCAGCACGCCGAGCAGTGCAGCCAGCCACCAGCGTGCCTGCCGCGACGGATCGCGCGGTTGACCATAGACCCAGGCGCGTAGCCATGGCGCATCGAGCCCGAACCGCGCGCCGAGGAACAGGCCCAGCCAGCCAAGCGCCCAGCACAACACACCTGCCTGCAGCGCTTGGGCAGCCAGCAACACCCACAGCGGAACCGGCGCGGCAGCGAGCTTCAGAGGCATCACCGCGACGAGATAAGGACTCAGCGCCAGCGTGGCCAGAATTCCCGCGACGCCGAACAGCAGCGCCAGCTTCAGGTGGGGTCCGTTCGAATGGGGTCCGCGTGTCGATGGATCAGACTGTGTCATGGCATCACTCCTTGCTGCGGCTTGGCGCTTCCCCTGGATGAAGCTGCTCAGCGCGGCCGTTTGAAGTACAGCAGCGTCGGCTGAGCAATGCCGGCACAAACGGCGGTGACCAGTTCCCAACCCTGCGCGCCTTCGCGGTTGAGTACGGCCAGGGTCTCTTCATCGGTCGGCGTCAGCGTGAGTTGCAGGCCGCCGCCGCCATGTTTCAAGGTGATCACTTTGTATTCCCACGTCGCAGACATCGGGTTCTCCTCGCTGGAAAATTCAGTTGTCGTCGTCCGTCACCGGCTCGCTCTTGCCGGGCTTCAGCCGGCCCGCTTTGCGCAGCGCCTCGCGCAACACGTATTCGATCTGCGCGTTGACGCTGCGCAACTCGTCGTCCGACCAGCGTTGCATGGCATCCAGTACGGCGGCGCTGATGCGCAGCGGATAGGCTTTTTTCTCTCCGGCCATCGCGGGGCGTCAGTACAACGTGCCGGTATTCAGCACCGGCTGGGTGCCCCGCTCGCCGCACAGCACCACCAGCAGGTTGCTGACCATCGCCGCCTTGCGCTCTTCGTCGAGCTGGACCACGCCGCGCTTACTGAGCTGGTCCAGCGCCATCTCGACCATGCTCACCGCGCCCTCGACGATTCTGGTACGGGCCGCGATGATGGCGCCGGCCTGCTGCCGCTGCAGCATCGCCTGGGCGATTTCCTGGGCATAGGCGAGGTGGCTGATGCGCGCCTCCACCACCTGCACGCCGGCCTTGCCGAGGCGGGTCTGGATCTCGTCGCGCAGGTGCGAGTTGATCACGTCGCCATGGCTTCGCAGCGATGGCTTGCCGTCGTCATGCGCATCGTAGGGATAGCTCTGCGCCATCTGCCGCAGCGCCGACTCGCTCTGGATGTGCACGTAGTTCTCGTAGTCGTCGACGCAGAACACGGCCTCGGCGGTATCCAGTACCTGCCACACCACCACGGCACCGATCTCGATCGGATTGCCGTCGCTGTCGTTGACCTTCAGCTTGCCGCTCTCGAAGTTGCGCACGCGCAGCGAGATGCGCCGCCGGCTATAGAACGGGTTGCTCCAGCGCAGGCCTTCTGTGCGTACCGTGCCGGCGTATTTGCCGAACAGCTGCAGCACTTGGCCTTCATTCGGCGCGACCTGGAAAAAGCCTTTCAGCATGAAGCCGAAAAAGGCCAGCAGGATCACGCCGGCGATCGCCGAGGCTGCCGGCTGCCCTTGCGCAGCAGGCAGGACCAGTGCGATGCCGATCGCGGCAAGCACGACGCACAGCCCGATGAAAGGAATGCCGGCGACGGAAAAACCATTGCGTTCGTTCATGTGTCGTCTCCCTTAAGTGAGAATATTAGATATCAATTTGATATCTAATGCAAGCGGATGCTGCACGCTTTGCCTATGCCGGACGGGCCGTCCCGTGCCCGGCCGCATACAATGCCGATTTGCCTGCAGCGGAGAACTCGATGAAGCCATTCGGCACCCCCCATTCCGACCATGCATTGCGCGTCCTGTTGCTGGGCGCCGGCGAGCTGGGCAAGGAGGTGGCGATCGAACTGCAGCGCTATGCGGTGGAGGTGATCGCGGTGGACCGCTACGCGAACGCACCGGCAATGCAGATCGCCCACCGCAGCCACGTCATCGACATGCTCGATGGCAAGGCGTTGCGCGCGGTGATCGAGCTGGAAAAGCCCGATCTGGTGGTGCCGGAGATCGAGGCGATCCATACACCGACCCTGATCGAGCTGGAAAAGGAGGGCCAGCGGGTGATCCCGACCGCCCGTGCGGTGTGGCTGACGATGGACCGCGAAGGCATCCGCAGACTGGCTGCCGAGGAGCTGAAACTGCCGACCTCGCCGTATCGCTTCTGCGACAGCGAAGCGCAGTACCGCAATGCGGTGGCCGCGATCGGTTACCCGTTCGTGATCAAGCCGGTGATGAGTTCATCCGGCAAGGGTCAGAGCGTGGTGCGCAGTGAGGATGAATTGCAGCATGCATGGGACTACGCACAGTCCGGCGGTCGCGCCGGCAAAGGCCGGGTGATCGTCGAGGGCTTCGTGGATTTCGACTACGAGATCACCATGCTGACGGTGCGGCATGCCGGCGGCGTCAGCTTTTGTGCGCCGATCGGCCATCACCAGGAAGAAGGCGATTACCGCGAGTCGTGGCAGCCGCAGCCGATGAGCGAGGTCGCGCTGGCCGAGGCGCAGCGGCAGGCCGCGGCGGTGACGGGAGCGCTGGGTGGCTGGGGCGTGTTCGGCGTGGAGTTCTTCATCAAGGGCGACGCAGTGATCTTTTCCGAAGTCAGTCCGCGCCCGCACGATACCGGCCTGGTCACGCTGATCTCGCAGGAGCTTTCCGAGTTCGCGCTGCACGCGCGGGCGATCCTTGGCTTGCCGATTCCTGTGATCCACCAGTACGGGCCGTCCGCCTCATGTGCGGTACTGGTTGAGGGTGATGGTGCGGCACCGCGTTACCACGGTGTCGGCGAGGCGCTGGCCGAGCCGGACACGCAACTGCGCATCTTCGGCAAGCCGACCGTCAGCGGTCGCCGGCGCATGGCGGTGACGCTGGCGCGCGCCGAGTCGCTGGAGGCGGCGGTGGGTAAAGCGGTGCGTGCGGCGGGCCGTCTGCGCGTCGAGTTGTAAGCGTAGGCGATGCGCTAGGCTGAAAGACACAACAGCTGATTGAGAGGAAGCAGGTATGGAGTCAACCGGGTTTGCGCACTGGCTGGTAGTCGTGGTGGAGCTCTGCACGGCGTTCGCCCTGTTGCTGCTGGCGCTGGCGGTCATGGTGGTGCTGGTGACCTGGGTGGTCGACCGCAATCAGACCGGCAACGCGGTATTGCGCAATTTCCCGGTGATCGGCCACTTCCGCTACTGGTTCCTGCACCTGGGCGAATTCTTTCGCCAATACCTGTATTCCAGCGACCGCGAGGAGATGCCGTTCAATCGCGCCGAGCGTACCTGGGTGTATCGCGCCGCGAAGAACGTCGACAACACCAATGCGTTCGGTTCCAGCCGCGACCTGCGCGCCGAAGGCGTGCCGTTCTTCGTCAATGCGCCGTTTCCGGATCTCGGCGTGGATCACGTCAAGCCGGTTCCGGTGACGATCGGCCCGTATGCACGCGAGCCGTATAGCCATGCACCGTTCTTCAACATTTCTGCGATGAGTTTCGGCGCGCTGTCGGCACCGGCGGTGCGTGCGCTGTCGCGCGGCGCGGCCAAGGCCGGGATATGGATGGATACCGGCGAAGGCGGTCTGGCGCCGTATCACCTCGAAGGCGGCTGCGACATCATCTTCGAAATCGGCACCGCCAAGTACGGCGTGCGCACGCCCGATGGCAAGCTCGACGACGGCAAGCTGCTGGCGATCTGCGCGCACAAGCAGGTGAAGATGGTCAGCATCAAGCTGGGCCAGGGCGCCAAACCGGGCATGGGCGGTCTGCTGCCCGGTGCCAAGGTCACCGCGGAAATTGCGGCGATCCGCGGCATACCGGTTGGCGAGGACTCGCAAAGCCCGAACCGCCACCTCGACATCGGCAACGTGTCGCAACTGATGGATAGCATCCGCCACATCCGCGAGCTCACCGGCAAGCCGGTGGGCTTCAAGGCAGTGCTCGGCGGTGTGGAATGGATCGGCGAGTTGTGCGATGAGGTGCACCGGCGCGGTATCGAGAGCGCGCCGGATTTCATCATCGTCGACGGCTCCGAAGGCGGCACCGGCGCCGCGCCGCAGACCTTGATGGAAGGTGTCGGCCTGCCGCTGCACGAGGCCTTGCCGGCGCTGCTCGACATGCTGATCGTCAAAGGCTTGCGCGAACGCATCAAGGTGGTCTGCTCGGGCAAGTGCATCACCGCCTACGACGTGGCGTGGGCGCTGTCGATCGGTGCGGACTTCGTCAATTCCGCCCGCGGCTTCATGCTGGCGCTGGGCTGCATCCAGTCATTGCAGTGCAATCGCAATACCTGTCCCACCGGCATCACCACGCAGAATCCGAAACTGCAGCGCGGCCTGGTGGTAATGGACAAGAGCGAGCGCGTCTACCACTACGCCACCAATGTGATGAAGGAAGTAGGCATCATCGCGCACAGCTGTGGCGTCAGCGAGCCGCGTCAGCTCAATCGCGGACATTGCCGCGTGGTGGGCGATGACGGCTTGTCGATCCCGCTGGAGAAGCTGTTTCCGTATCCACAACCCGCCGCGGCCGAATGACAGCGGTAGGAGCCCGCCAGCGGGCTCCTACCGACAAAGTGGGCGCTTACGGCATTGCGATCCAGCCTTCGGCCGTACGAATCTGCAGCGGTCTGAATCGTCGCTTGTAATCCATCTTCGGATGGCCATCGATCCAGAAACCGAGATACAGCCATGGCATGCCGCGGCGGCGGGCTAGCGCCAGCTGTTGCAGGATCGCAAAGGTGCCCAGGCTGCGCGCGGTTTCGTCGGGGTCGAAAAACGTATAGACGGCCGAGATGCCATTGATGCAGATGTCGGTGACGGCCACCGCGAGCAGACGTTCGCCGAGGCGCAGTTCCACGAACAAGGTGGGGCTCCACGGCGCAGTGAGGAAGCGGCGAAAGTCGCTGGCTTCCGCATCGTCCATGCCGCCTCCGGCGTGGCGGCTTTGCAGGTAGCGTTCGTATAGCGCGTGGCGTTCACGGTTGTAGCCGGGGATCGATTCGCTGACGACGAGGTCGGCATTGCGCTTCAGGCAACGGCGCTGCGCACGATCCGGCAAGAAGTTCGCCACGTCGATGCGGCATGGCGTGCACGCATGGCATTGCGGGCAATGCGGAAAATACAGATGGCCGCCGGCCCGGCGAAAGCCGCGTTCCAGTGCCGGGCCATACAACTGGTCAAGTTGCGGCGCGGCCGGATCCAGCACCAGATTCTGCGCGGTGCGGTCGGCATAGTAGCCGCACGCATGGGGCAGGGTCTGGAACAGGCGGACTTGGTCGGAGCGGCGCATATCCCGATTCTATGCCTGCGCAGCGGCAACGCACCATCGGGTGTCAGATCACGTGCAGGTAGCGCATGACCACCATGGCGAACCCGGCCAGCACCAGCAACAGCACGATGCGGCGCACTCTGGCCGCGGTGTGCTCGCGCCGCATCTCGGGCGTGGGATTGCGGGCGGCGGCCAGTTCCTCGCCGTGGCGGATCACCGGCTCGATACCGATCTCGCGCAGCAGCGCCCGGGCCTTGGTGTAGTCATCGGCGCTGGTGATCCACACTTGCGCCCAGCTGCTGCGGTCGTCGTTGCGCTGCGAGTAGCTGAACCGCTGCCAGGTCGGGCGGTTGTAGTTGGAGCGATTGACCACGGTGGCCTCGATGCCGTGTTCGGCCATCAGGGCGACCACGAGATCGATGCTTTCGTTACGGGGTGAGGTAAAGATCTGGCGCATAGGCGCAGTTTACGCGATCGGCTCAGTCGCCGCGGACGCGGATCAGGCCTTCCTGTGCCGTGGAGGCGACCAGCCGGCCATCGCGGCTGAAGATCTGCCCGCGGGCCAGGCCGCGGCCGCCCTGCGCCGTCGGGCTGTCGAACGAATACAGCAGCCATTCGTCGACGCGGAACGGGCGATGGAACCACAGCGCATGGTCGAGGCTGGCCATCTGCACGTTGTGGGTGAGGTAGGAAATGCCGTGCGGCAGCGTGGCCGTGCCGATCAGGTGGAAGTCCGACGCATAGGCGAGCAGCGCGCGGTGCAGGATCGGCGAATCGCTGATCGGCGAGGTCAGCTTGAACCAGATGTGCTGGATCGGCGGCCGCTTGGCCGGCCGATACTCGTCACGCGGCCACACCTGGCGGAACTCGAACGGGCCGTCGATGCCGAGCCAGCGCTGCAGCTTCACCGGCAGCCGGGCCAGTTCCTCCGGCGGCAGCGGGTGCAGCGGCTCCAGATCTTCCGGTGCCGGGACTTCGGGCATCGAGGTCTGATGTTCGACGCCGGTTTCAGGCAGATGGAACGAGACCGAGCCGTTCAGGATCGGCTGACCGTGCTGGATAGCCAGCACCCGCCGCGACGAGAAGGTGCCGCCATCGCGTGCACGTTCCACGCTGTACACGATGGGCGCGTCGATATCGCCGGCGCGCAGGAAATAGGCGTGCAGCGAATGCGCTTCGCGCAATGGGTCCACCGTTTCCTGGGCCGCCGCCAGCGCCTGGCCCAGCACCTGGCCGCCAAACACGAATCGGGTGCCGATGTCGCGGCTCTGGCCGCGGAACAGGTTGTCCTCCAGCCGTTCAAGCTGCAGAAGATCGACCAGTTCGGTGACGTGGTTTGGCGACATGGGCGAACGGCTCGACAAGGCGGGAAGCGGCGATTATAGCGGTCGCGGCCTTGTGCTCCTGCGCTGCCCGCAGGGGGCAAGCCTAGTGCGTGCCGATCCGGGTCAACCCGCTGCCTTCCAACACTTCGGTCCATGGAAACAGCGGGCCGGGGTCGAGCTTGCGATGGATTTCCCGTGCGGGGTCGTCACTGGCCGGCATCAGCGCGGTATCCAGTTCCTCATGCCCGGCGATTTGCCGCAGGTTCGGGAAATCGCGGCGCAGCCCGGCGAGCAAGGCGCGCAGCGCACCGATCTGGGCGGCGCTGTACGGCTCGGTCATCTGCTGGTGCCGCGAGTCCCACCAGTGCGGGTAGCGGCCCAGGTTGACCAGCTCGATGCCGATCGAGTTCGGGTTGTGGCCGCGCACATGATTGGCGACGCGGGTGCCAGGAACGTAGCGGTAAACCGCGCCGTCGCGGTCGATGTAGTAGTGGCCGCTGTTGCCGGCGCCGCTGGCGTGCAGCACTTTCTCGCCGTATTCGCGGGCCGTGGCCAGGTCCGGCAGCTCGGTGCAGTGGATCACCACCAGTTCCACCGCGTCGGCGGGCCGCTCGGGCAGGCGGGCGACGTAAGGCAGCGGTTGGTCGTGAATGGTCAGAGGCATCGGCCAAGTCTCGCACGCACCAGGGCCGCCCGGAAACGTCGCCTGTTACCATGCGGGCCTTGCTTTCAGCAGTTTCATGGAGACCGCCATGCGCGGCCAGATCATTCTTTCGCACGGTTCGGAGTCCAGTCCCGACGCCACCAAGGTCAGCGCACTGGCCGCATTGGCTGCCTCGCTGGGCTGGCATACGCAGCGGCCGGATTACGGCACCGACGATGCACGCGGCCACGCCGGTTCGGTGGCGCCGCGGATCGCCCGCCTGCGCGCCACCATCGAGGCGCTGGATGCGCCGCCGCTGCTGGTCGGTTCCAGCATGGGTGCGTTCGTGTCCGGGCTGGTCTCGCTGGATGTGCCGGTGGCCGGTTTGCTGCTGCTGGCCACGCCCAGCGAGATTCCCGGTTACGCGCGCGCGTTCGACCTGCGCCGTGACGTGCCTACGCTGCTGATTCACGGTTGGCGCGACAACGTGTGCCCGCTGCCGGGCGTGCAGGCTTTCGCTGCCCAGCGTCGCCTGCCGCTGCTGGTGCTGGACGACGACCATCGGCTGAGTGCGAGCATGGATATGATCATCGCCCAGTTCAGGCACATGCTCGATCAAGTGGCGGCCAAGGCATGAGCCATTATTTCGCGACCTGCCCGAAGGGGCTGGAATACCTGCTGCGCGACGAACTGATCGCGATCGGCGCCAGCGACGTGCGCGAGGCGCTGGCTGGCGCGCATTTCTCCGGCACGCTGGAAACGGCATACCGTGCCTGCCTGTGGTCGCGCCTGGCCAGCCGCATTCTGCTGCCGCTGGCCGAGTTCGATGCGGCTGACGATGATGCGCTGTATCGCGGCGTCCAGGAGATCGACTGGAGCCGACATATGGCCGCGCATGCCACCTTTGCGGTGGACGCCGGCACGGCGATGAGCAAGCTCACCCATAGTCAGTTCATCGGTCTGCGCACCAAGGATGCGGTGGTCGACCAGTTTCGCCAGCGCGACGGCAACCGGCCGGGTATCGATACCGATGAGCCGGACATCCGGATCAACCTGCGTCTGCGGCGAGATCGCGCGACCGTGTCGCTCGATCTTGCCGGCTCGCCGTTGCACCGCCGAGGCTGGCGCGAAGAACAGGGCGAGGCGCCGCTGAAGGAAAACCTCGCCGCCGCAATGCTGCTGCGCGCGCGCTGGCCGGAGGTGTACGCCGCCGGTGGTGCGCTGCTCGATCCGATGTGCGGTTCCGGCACGCTGCTGATCGAGGGCGCGCTGATGGCCGCCGACGTGGCCCCGGGTCTGCGCCGCGAGTACTTCGGCTTTCTTGGCTGGCAGCAACACGACATCGCGCTATGGCGCGGCCTGCTCGATGAGGCGAAGCAACGTGCCGAGGCCGGCCTGCGCGGATTGCGCAGCATCTTCTTCGGCAGCGACGCCGACCCGCGCATGGTGCAGACGGCCAAACGCAATGCACAGGAAGCGGGCGTGGCCGGTTTCTTCACCCTCGACAAGCAGGATATGACCCACGCAGCACCACCGCCGGGTGTCGACTACGGCCTGGTCATCACCAACCCGCCATATGGCGAGCGGCTTGGCGAGCGGGCCGAAATGCCGAAGCTGTATCGCGCGCTGGGCGACACCTTGCGCAACCGCTTCAGCGGTTGGCGCGCCGCCGTGCTGGCCGGCGACGTGGAGCTGGGCCGGGCGATGCAATTGCACGCGGACAAGCGCTATGCGCTGTACAACGGCGCGCTGGAAACCGTGCTGCTGACCTTCGATCTGAGCAAGCGCGAAGAAGCGCCGCGCGAGCCGAAGCCGTTGTCGGCCGGCGCACAGATGCTGAAGAATCGGCTGGAGAAAAACCTCAAACACCTGCGCAAGCGGTTGACTCGCGAAGGTATCCACTGCTGGCGTGCCTATGATCAGGATCTGCCTGAGTACGCCGCCGCAATCGACGTGTACGGTGCCACGAACGGCGACGACCACCTGCACATCCAGGAATACCGTGCGCCGGCCGATGTGCCTGCGGACGTCGCCCGCCTGCGCTTGCGCGAGATCGCCCGTGTCGCCGGCGAAGTGCTTGGCGTGCCGCGCGAGCGCATCGCAATCAAGACACGTGAACGGGGCAAGGGCGGTTCCAAGTACGGCCAGCTCGATCAGCGCAACGAGTTCATCGAGGTGGACGAAGGTGGCCTGAAGTTTCTGGTCAACCTCACCGACTATCTCGACACCGGGCTGTTCCTCGATCACCGGCTGGTGCGCGCGAAGGTACGTGAGCTTGCCGACGGAAAGTGTTTCCTCAACCTGTTTGCCTATACCGCCACTGCCAGCGTGTATGCGGCGGCCGGCGGCGCGTTGGAAACCACCAGCGTGGATTTGTCGGCCACCTATCTGGAATGGGCGTCGCGCAATCTTGCTCTGAACGGCTTCAGCGGATCGAGTCATCGGCTGATGCAGTTCGATGCGCTGGAATTCCTGCAGCGCGACCGCGGCCATTACGGGCTGATCTTTGTCGACCCGCCCACTTTCTCCAATTCCAAGCGTGCCGACGATTTCGACGTGCAGCGCGACCACGTGAAACTGCTCGATGCCTGCAACGAGCGGCTGACCCGTGACGGCGTGATTGTGTTTTCCAACAATTTCCGCCGCTTCAAGCTCGACCGCACGGAGCTTGAACAACGCTTCGAGATCGAGGACTGGACCGCACCGAGCATCCCGTTCGACTTCGCCCGTCGCGCCGACATCCACGGCTGCTGGCTGCTGCGGCGGCGCAAAGCTGAAGCGGGGATCAACCCCTGGGATACCGCGCGCATCAAGAAGTGAACCCTTCAGACCGCATTAAGCGGATCGAGCCGAGCATAGGCCCCGTATCAACCGGAGAGGTGTCATGACCAAACGTTTCAGTGGTGCAGGCAAGCTGGCAGCCATCAGTCTGGCGGTCGCAGCAGCAGTGGCGATGCCGCTGAGTGCGTCTGCGCATGATGGCTGGGGCGGTCATGGGGGCTGGGGTCACGGTGGTGGGCATGGCTGGGATCGCGGCGGTGGCTGGGATCGCGGTGGCTACTATCGGCACGGCGGTGGCCACTGGAGCGGCGGTCGCTGGATTGCCGGTGCGATCATCACCGGTGCAGTGGCGGGCATCGTCGCCGATTCGCTGCGCCCGGAGCCGGTCTACTACGAGCAGCCGCGAGTGGTCTATCGCGAGCCCACGGTGATCTACGAGGATGCGCCGATCGTCACACATCGCGTGGTCACCCGCACCGTGGTGTACGACAACGGCTACCCCACGCGCTACGTGCGTGATGACGACGACGACTGATCAGTCATCGCTGCAGTAGGCGGCACACAAAAACAAAGAGCCCGGCATTTGTCGGGCTCTTTGCTATTCAGGTGTCCCGGATTCAATGGGCAGGCATGGTTGTCGGCTGGTCTGCACCGCTGCCATGGCGCATCGCGTGGGCACTCAACTCATCGAAGCGCGGTTTGTCGATCTTGCTGACCGACTCGATCGGGCAGGGCGGCTGATTGCGTGAGCGCACGGTCTCGCCTACTTCGCCGCAGATACGCCCCTGGTTGACGACGGCGTTGGACCTGTTGGGTCGGAAGATCAGGCCCGGGGGGGACATCCCGAGTCGCGGGCACTCACTCTGCAATTTCACCAGATAACGCTTCGGGCCGGTACGCACGATGGCGGTGCGCGCGTCGACGATATGCCATTCGTTGATCTGGCTCGTATCGATGCAGTCGGACGTATGTAAAGGAGTGCGCGGTAGCGGCGTGAGTGCCGAAGGTGTCTCGGCGGCCTGCGCGACTCCAGCACCGGCGGTCAGGGCAAGCAACAGGATGGGAATAAGCGTTTTCATGGGTGTCACCTCGTTCGGTTCGGGTAATACGCATACCGCGTTGCAGCAGTCAGGCGATCTACGTGCCGACCCGCATCTGCACCGGCATGGGGGGAGGCGTCGCTGCAAAGTATCTGCCATCTACATATCACAAGAAGTGAACGGTCGGCACGGCATGCTGCCGGGCATGTTTTTGAACCATCCCTGCCGCGAGACCCTCCGCATAGCGGCCGCCTTGCTGGCTGTGCCGGAGAGTCGGCGATGACGAATTGGCAGTCGACAGCGCCAGCCAGCGTGATGGCGCGTTTCCGGCAGGTGCGGCGGCAGACGCTGGCACTTTGCCGCGGCCTGAGCGCCGAGGACATGCTGCTGCAGTCGATGCCCGACGCCAGCCCCGGCAAATGGCATCTGGCGCACTCAAGCTGGTTCTTCGAGCAGTTCGTGCTGGGGCGCGACCCGTCTTACCGGCCGCGCGATCCGGCGTGGCATTACTTGTTCAACTCCTACTACCAGTCGGTCGGCCCGATGCACGCGAGGCCGCTGCGCGGCCTGTTGTCGCGACCCTCGTTGGACGAAGTGCGCGACTACCGGCAATACATCGACGACGCAGTGAATGAGCTGCTGAACCGAGATGACGACGCGGAGCTGACCGCGTTGGTCGAGCTGGGCCTTCAGCATGAACAACAGCATCAGGAACTGCTGCTGACCGACATCAAGCACGCGTTCTGGTGCAATCCGTTGCAGCCGGCGTACCGCGCCAAGCTGGCGGATGCGGCAAACACAAAAACGGTGCCGCTGCGCTTCGTCAACGGCCGGGAAGGCATTGTCGAGATCGGTCATCGCGGTGACGGGTTTGCGTTCGACAACGAAACCCCGCGCCACCGCAGCCTGCTGCATCCTCACGCCCTGGCCAACCGGCTGGTGACCAACGCCGAGTACCTGGCGTTCGTGCGCGAGGGCGGTTATCGCGAACCGGGCCTGTGGTTGTCCGACGGCTGGGCCACGGTGCAGCGCGAGGGCTGGCAGCACCCGATCTACTGGCAGGACGACCTGGCCAGCGAGTTCACGCTTGCCGGCGTGCGCGGACTCGATCCGCACGAGCCGGTGTGCCACCTGAGCTATTACGAGGCGGAGGCATTCGCCCGCTGGGCTGGCGCGCGGCTGCCGACCGAGGCCGAATGGGAATCGGCGGCGCAGCACGTCGTGATCGACGGTAACCTGCAGGACGGGCAACGGTTCCATCCGCGTGCCGCGAGCGGTGACGCGGCTCTGCTGCAGTTGTACGGCGATGTGTGGGAATGGACGGCCTCGCCTTACATCAATTATCCGGGCTTCCGCCCGCTGCCCGGTTCACTGGGCGAATACAACGGCAAATTCATGTGCGGCCAGTGGGTGTTGCGTGGCGGCTCCTGCGTCACGCCGCGGGATCATATCCGCGCCAGTTACCGCAATTTCTTTCCACCCCATGCCCGCTGGCAGTTTGCCGGGCTGCGATTGGGACAGGACCGATGAGCAGTGTGCAACCCTGTGTCAGCGACGACGATCGTCGTCCGCCGATAAACGATTTGCTGGAAGTCGCCCAGCGTGGCCTCAGCGCCAAACCCAAGCGGTTGCCGTCGTGGCTGTTCTACGACGAGCGCGGTTCCGCTCTGTTCGACGAAATCTGTGAGCAACCCGAGTACTACCTCACCCGTTGCGAAATCGCGCTGATGGACGAGCATGCGGCGAGCATCGCCGACACGCTCGGCAGCGATGTGCGGCTGGTCGAATACGGTAGCGGCAATGCGCGCAAGACCGGCATGTTGCTGGATCATCTCCAAGCGCCGGTCGCCTATGTGCCGGTGGAGATTTCGTCCGAGCCGTTGCGGCAGAGTGTCGAGCGGCTGGCGGGAGCGTTTCCCCAGCTGCCGCTGCAGCCGCTATGTGCGGATTTCAGCAAGCCGTTGCGGCTGCCGATTCCGCCGCGTGCGCCGCGCCGCACTGTGGTGTATTTCCCGGGTTCCACCATCGGCAATTTCGAGAACCGTGAAGCGGCCGCGCTGCTGCGCAAGATGCGCAACGAGATGGGCGACGCCGGCGGCATCCTGATCGGGGTGGACCTGAAGAAAGATCCGGCGGTGATCGAGGCGGCCTACAACGACCGTGCCGGCGTCACCGCCGAGTTCACCCTCAACATGCTGGCACGGTTGAATCGGGAGATCGGCAGCAACTTCGACTTGTCGGCGTTTGCGCATCGCGCGCATTACAACCCGATGGCCGGGCGCATCGAGACGCATATCGTCAGCCGCCGCCAGCAACAGGTCAAAGTCGGCCGGGTGAACGTGGCGTTCCGCGCGGACGAGGCGATCCAGGTCGAATACAGCTGCAAGTACTCGCTCGAGGATTTTGCCGCACTGGCCGCAAGGGCCGGCCTGGCGGTTCAGCGCGTATGGACCGATGCGGAACAGATGTTCAGCGTGCAGTATCTGGTGCGCGCCAGTGCGGTGGCGTTGGGCCGCTGAGCCAGTTGCGGCTGGGAAGCCGACGTGCGGTCGGCTTTCCCGTATGGCGGGCCGGGATGGTGATGGAGCGTGCTTTGTCTGCCCCGTTTATTTCACGCCGTATAGCACCCGCACGTCCGCGGTCAGTGCGGCTTGGCTATCGGCCCGCGCATAGAACATGTGGCCGCCCGGATAGTTCTTCACCTGCACTCGGGTCGGATCGCCCATGGCCGGCATCTGGTCGACGATCAGCACCGAGGCCATGAAGGGGCAGGACAGGTCATCCCAACCGTGCGCGATCAGTACGCGCAGCCCCGGATCGTTGGCTACCGCTTCGCGCAGCTGCGACACCGAACCCTGGCGGGCGTCGTCGTCCTCGTGCCACAGCTTGTTCACGGCGTAACTGAGCGCGTTATAGCGGCCTTCGAATTTCCAGCCCACCGTCTGGGTGACGAAATTGACCATCGCACTGGTGGTCGGCGCGATGATGCCGTTCAGGATGGGATCGCCGGTCTGTTGATGCGGCGCGTACGGGAACGGGTCCCAAGCGGTGACGTTGGAGTCATAGCGGCTGCCGAGCCGGCCTTCGGCGCGATACACCTCGCGCAGATAGGCCTGAGTCTCCAGCCGGCCGCCCGAGCGCTTCACGAACAGCGGATCGAGCCCGGTCAGTGCGGTGACCTTGTTCACCACGCGATCGGTCGCCTGCAAGTCGGAGCGGCCACGCATCAGGTCGCTGGCGTATTCGCCTCGGGTGTATTCGACGATCGACGCCATCGTCTCGGGGGTGAGCTTGTGCTCGCGCTCCAGGTGCGCGGCGGCGATCGATGGCAGGGTGAGCATCCACGGCAGCGGTGACACGTTCTCGTCGTCCGATGCGGTCGGATCGAGGTACGGCGATAGCAGCACCACGCCGTTCATCGCCACGCCAAGCTGGGTCTGCAGATAGTCGGTGATGCGCGGGCCGCGGAAGCCGCCGTAGCTTTCTCCGACCAGATATTTGCGCGAGGTCATGCGACCGTTCTTGACCAGCCAGTCGTAGACGATGCGCGAGAGGTACTTGATGTCGCTATCGGTGCTGTAGAACTGCTTGGTCGCTTCCTTGTCGTCGACCAGGGCGCGGCTGTAGCCGGTGCCGACCGGATCGATGAACACTAGGTCGGTGAAGCCCAGCCAGGTGCCCGGATTGTCGCGCAGCGTCGCCGGTGCCGACGGCGTGTCGCCCTCGACGCCAAAGTTCACCTTCTTCGGCCCGATCGCCCCGAAGTTCAGATACACCGACGACGCGCCCGGGCCACCGTTGAGTGCGAACGTCACCGGCCTATCCTTGCCGGGCATGCGGTAAGCGGTGAACACCACTTCGCCGGTGATCTCGCCCTTCTCGTCGCGTACCGGCAGCGAACCCACGGTGACGGTGTACTTCAGCGTCTTGCCATCCACCGTCGTGGATTGCGACACCTGCGCATCGGCTGGGAACGGCGGCAGATGGAAGCCGTTGCTGTTGGGAGCATCCTGGGTCGCTGCAGGCTTGTGGGTATCGGCCGCGAAGATCGACGTGGTGCCGAACCCTGTCAGCACGAAGGCTGCCAGCAAGGCGGTTTGCAGGGACTTGCGCACAGAGATCTCCTCGTCGGCGAAAGCGCCAAGCCTAACCGGCCGCGCGGCCGTGGGAGTGTGCGTAAAGGCATGGGTGGAGCTTGGCGATCAAGGCAGCACCGCCGCGGCGGCTTGCGGTTCGCCTGCCGCAGGCGCCACCCGCTCCATCCAATGCCAGAACGCCTGCATGAAGCGCTGCAGCGACTGTGTAGCGGCCGGATCGGTCAACATGCCATCCGGGTCGAAACGGGCGCCGGCATTGGCCATGAACAGGGTCGGGGTCGGCATCACCAGCGCGCCACAGGTATGCAGGACCTGCCGTACGGACGCCTGCGCCAACCGGGTGCCCCATGGGCCGCTGCTGGCTCCCAGCACGGCTACCGGTTTCTCCAGCAGTACTTCGCCCTGGGGACTTTCGCGCGAAAGCCAGTCCAGCGCGTTCTTCAGTACTCCTGGGATGGCGTGGTTGTACTCGGGCGTGGCGATGATCAAGCCGTCCGCCCTCGCGATCGCCTTGCGCAAGGCCTGCACGCCAGCCGGACCGGTGGGTTCGCTCTGCTCCACATCTTCGTCGAACAGCGGCACGGCGGGCAGTTCTTCGTAAACGGCCAGATGCAGCGTTGCGGGTGCCTGGGTTACGGCGGCACGCAGCAGGCGACGGTTCCAGGAGTCGCGGCGCAGGCTGCCGGCAAGGCACAGGACGTTACGGACAGGAGTTGCATGGGTGGTCATGTTCGATATCTCCGGGAATGGGTGGTCAAAGTCCGGTCAGCAGCAGGCCGGCACAGGCGACCAGCAGGGCGCCCATCACAATGTCGGTGCTACGGCGGACCGTGGGTCGGAGCAGCCATTGCGCAAGCCACGCGCCAAGCGCGGCCCATAGCAGCAGGCAAAAGGTGGGTATCAGCACGAACAGGCCAGCCAGCGGCAAGTAGTCGCGCACGGCGTTTCCCGGCAGCGTCGCCAGCGCGGTCAGCACCATCACCCAGCTCTTCGGGTTGAGGAATTGAAAGCCGATCAGGCCAAGGGTGCCCGCGGGCAGGGTCGGTTCCCGGGCTGTGGTGCTGGTACTCAGGGGCTTGATGCCGCCCGCGCACAGCGACATACCCAGCCAGACCAGATAAAGCGAGCCACCCAGACCGATCCATTGCCGCAGCGGCGGATGCGACGCTAACACCGTGCCGGCACCCAGCATCATCACGGCGAGCAGCGACAAGCCACCGAGCACGATGCCGAGGATGGCTGGCATGGCCCCGCGCACACCCGCGCGTCCCGCAGCGCGCAGCACCACCAGATTGTTTGGGCCGGGCGTGATGGCGGCTATGCATAGCAGGCCGCACAGGGCGAGCAGGCGATCCATCGTGATGTCTCCTTGGGTAGGGTCGGATGGCGTGCATGATCGAACGGTTGGCTGGTCGGTGCGTGGTGTTTTATGGTCTAGAATTCCGACCATGAACGAGCTGCCGCTGAACGCCTTGCGTGCGTTTGCCATGGTCTATGCGCATGGCGGCGTACGTGCGGCCGCACGCGAGCTCGGCATGGCGCATTCCTCGGTGAGCCGGCACCTTGGCGAGTTGGATCGCTGGCTGGGCGTGCCGCTGCTGCGTGCTTCGGCCGGTCGTGGTGCACTTGTCTTCACGCCGCAGGGCGAGGCGCTGGGCCGTGCCGTGCTGGCCGGCCTGCGCGAGATGGAACAGGCGGTGGCGATGCTGCGTGAAACCCGTCCCGCGCATGCGGTGACTTTGTCCACCTCGCCATCGTTCGCGATCCGCTGGCTGCTGCCGCGATTGCCCGCGCTGGAGAAGGCGCATCCGAAGATCGAGCTGTCGGTGCAGGTGGAGCAACGGCTGGACGCGCTGGATGACGGCCGCATCGATCTGACCATTCGCATGGGCCTGGGCCCATGGCCTCTACTGCATGTCGAACCGTTGATGGACGACGCGCTTTACCCGGTGATGAGTCCGGTGCTATGGCAGGCGTCTGGACGGCCATCGAACCCGGCGAAACTGGCCGGTCTGCGCCTGCTGCACGACCGCGACCCGCAGGCGGCATGGGAGCTGTGGCGACAGGCGTATGGGCCGGCGAAGCTCGCGTTGCAAGGCGGCGCGCGCTACACCTCGTCCGACTTGGTGCTGCGTGCGGCGATGCAGGGGCAGGGCGTGGCGCTGGCGCGCCACCGGCTGGCCGCGGACGACGTGGCGAATGGCAGTCTGGTGCGGCCATTCGGCGATCTCAGCCTGTCGCTGGGACCGTCCTACTGGATCGTGCGCCCGCCGGCGAAGCCGCGCGCGGCGGTGGCGGCGGTGATCGACTGGCTGCACTGGCAGGCGGCGGGTGCCGGACCGATCGCCCGGCAGCCTGCGGCGGGCAAGAACTGAGGACCGAGGACTGAAGGCGCGGATCAGCCGCGCGCCAGCGATCCTTCGATGAACTGCTGCAACTGCGCCGCGCTCAGCGCGCCGGACTGCCGCGCGATCTCGCGCCCCTGCTTCAGCATGACCAAGGTGGGGATGCTGCGGATGTTGAAGCGCTGGGCCAGTTGCGGCTGCGCTTCGGTATCGAGCTTGGCCAGCCGCAGGCGCGGTTCGAACTTGCCAGCAGCCTGGACGAACACCGGCGCAAAACCGACGCACGGCCCGCACCACGGTGCCCAGAAATCCACCAGTACCGGCAGATCGCCGCGGGCGGTGATCGTCTCGAAATTCGCGGTGGTCAGTTCCACCGGGTGGCCATCGAACAGCGCCTGCTTGCAGCGGCCGCAGTTCGGATGTTCGCCGACACGCTCGGCCGGCACGCGGTTGAGCGCGTTGCAATGCGGACAAGGGATGGTCAGCGGCGTACTCATGGCAGACTCCGACAATGGGTGGCGCACGAGCGCCATGGCCGACAAGATGGCGGCGCCGGTCCGCAAACCCAAGCCGTCGGCAGATGGCCAAAGCCGTTGAGCACACAGAAACATTTCCATGAACCCAACGCGCCGCTATCGCCCCCGATATGGCGTGGCGTCGTCGCACTAGGCATGTGCTGGACACTTCCAAACACGTTGATCGGTTTGGTGGCAGCGCTGATCGGGCTCGCGTTCGGCGCGCGCATGCGCTGGCAGCGACGCGAGCTGGCGTTGGTGGTGCGCCGGTGGCCATGGGGAACGGGCGGCGCGCTGACGCTCGGCAACGTGATCGTGCACACGGGTGAGCAGTTGGATACGACGTGCCTTACCTATGCGCATCGCGCCGGCCACGGCGTGGAGCCGCCGGTGTCATTGGCCGATCACGAGCGCGCCCACGTTTATCAGTACATGCTGCTGGGGCCGTTGTTTCTGCCGTTGTATCTAGTATGTGGCGGCGTCAGCGCGCGTAATCCGTTCGAGCGCTCAGCAGACCGCTATGCCCAAAGCGGGCGGGGCTGGTGGCCATGGGCTGGTCATGACTGATCAGGCGCAGTGGCCTTGATCTCGCCTTGGTGGGATAGATAACGGTGAAGCACCGCAGCTTGTCCGCGGCGCTTCACAAGGACAACCACGTAGGAACCCGTCAGTTGCCGCTGTTGCTCTTGTCAGCAGGGGCCGGCTTGGTCTGTGGCTTGGGGCGCTGGCCTTGGCCAGGCCGATTGCCCTGTCCCGGTGACGGACGATTGCCTTGACCTGGCGAGGGGCGGTTGCCCTGATTCGGTGGCGGGCGATTGCCCTGCCCGGGCGGTGGCCGATGACCATTGCCTGGATGACCGATGCCGGGACGCGGCGGCGGTGGCCTGTTTCCGTTACCCGGCTGCGGGCGCGGCGGCGGTCGGTGGATGGGTCGCGGCGGCGGGCGACTGATGATCGGCCGGCGATACCAATAGTTGCGTTGGCGATAGAACGGGCGGTTGCTGTAGTAGTTGCCCCAGTAAGTACCGATCACGAAGCTGATGATCGGAATGCCGATGCTTCCGCCGTACTCCTGCACCACCACGGGCCGGTTTTGATACAGGTATTCGATGAAGGTGCCGGCGACCCAGCCACGCGCGCCCATGGTGGTCACATCGCACCATTCCCAGCCGCTGGTGCAACCCTGGATATTGACCGGGGTACCGACGGGAATCGTAAGAATGAGTGGGTATTCCGAGTCGGGTCCGGCGCGCAGATTGACGTTGCCGGTGACAAAACCGTCGGCGGCCTGGGCCAGGGCGGGTACAACCAGTGCAAGTGAAGAAACAACCAGCCATGCAAGACGTTTCATCGATGACATCTCCTGAAGTGCCGTCCAGTAACGATCCGGGTCTGTACTCGCGTTCACGCACGTTCCGCCACCTTGAGCCTGCCGCAGTAATCGCGCAAGCACCACGGATGGTCTGACCAATCCCTGTCTTCGTGTAACGCGTTGATGCACAAAGGCACTGGATCCCGGATATCGCTTCGCGATTCCGGGATGACGAGCAAAAAAGCAGAGTGTCCCTAAACCTCCCTGAGCGTTGTGTTGTAACGCTGCCACGCATAAATCGGCAGCCCGGCCAGCACCAGCACGCCGCCCCACAGCAACGACTCCACACCCGTTCCGAACAACGCCCATGCGCTGTAAAGCAAAGCCCCCGCGGCCACCAGCTTGCGCACGATGGCGGCACTGACATCGATGCGCCACCATGCCAGCACGCTGATCAGATACGGCAGCAGGCAGGTGGCGGTGGACAGCAGGATCGAGAATGTGAACAGCGCGACCAGGTCGCGGCTGTAGTTGGCGGCGATCAAGGCGCTGGCCAGCACGCTGCTGAGCAGCAGGCCGAAACGCGGCGTGCCGTGACGATCCATTCGCGCGAACGCCACAGGAAACACCCGATCCTGCGCTGCCGCCAGCGGCGTCTGCGCCTGAAGCAACACCCAGCCGTTGAGCGCACCGAAACAGGAGACCGTGGCGACCACGCCGACGCCGATACCGGCCAGCGGCCCCCACAATCGGCTCGCCGCCTCCGCCATCGGCGCCGCCGAATTTCGCAGCACGTCGACTGGCAAGAGACCGATCACCACGGTGCAGGCCAGCATGGTGGTAAGTCCGGCGATCAGCATGCCGATCACGGTAGCGCGCGGCACCGTGCGTTCGGGATCGTGCACCACGCCGGTCGGCACCGTCGCCGATTCCAGGCCGAGCAGCGCCCACAGCGTCAACGCGGCTACCGCGGTGGTGGTCTGCAGCAAGGGCTTCCCGCTGGGATTGAACGGCTGGTAAGCGCCGGCGTGGATCCAGCCCAAGCCGATCACGCCGAACAGCACCAGCGGTACCAGCTTGAGTACGGTGGCGACTAGTTGCATGCGGGCGGCCTCGCGCACGCCGGCCAGATTTACCGCGGTGCAGAACCACAACGCACCGAGCGCGCAGCATGCGCCGCGCAGCGGCGTGGCGGTTGCCGCCGGCCATACCGCGCCGAGGCTGCCCGCGAAGGCCACCGCGATTGCCGCGTTGGCCGTCCAGACGCTGACCCAGTAACTCCACGCTGCGACGAAGCCGATGCCGTCACCGAACGCCTTGCGCGCATAGCCGTAACCGCCGCCGTGATTGCGCATCGCCTGCGCCAGCCATGCGTAGACCAGCGCAAGCAGCAGGGCACCGCCGAGGGTGAACGCCCAGCCGAGCACACTGGCCGCGCCGTACGGCGCCAGTGCGGCGGGCAGCAGGAACACGCCGGAGCCGATCATGTTGCCGACCACCAGCGCAATCAACATCCACAGCCCGAGCGGCCGCGTGCGGCTACTCATGCATGCCCGCGATACGCGCGACGCAGCAGTTCGTGAAAGTGATGCACCGCGTTTTCGCGCAGCGGATTCAAGCGGCCAGCTTCGTACGAACCGGAGGCGAGGCCGCGCTGCACGTCCTGGCAGATCGTCACGTCCTCGTCCTGCACCTCATCGCTGAATGCGATGTCCTTGGCGCGGCGTGCCAGTGCTTCGGGCGAGGTTGCCGGTGCGTAGTAGAAATCGAACTCCACCTGGCAGCGATCCAGGCCCAGCGGCAGTACTCGGTTGGTCTGCAGGCGGCCGGGCAGGATGTTGAGCATCGCGTTCGGATACAGGAAGTAGTACAGCGCTTCGCCGCTGCCGTAGAGATCGTCGCCGCTATCCAGCGGACTGAACTGGAACGAATACCAGTCCGCCGTTTCGGTGATATAGCTGCGGTAATCGAGCACGCTGTTGAGGCCGGGATGGATGTGGGGGACGTGGTAACCCTCCAGGTAGTTGTCCACGTAGACCTTCCAGTTGCATGCCACTTCCCAGCTGGCGCGATGATGGAATTCGTAGCCCGCGAGCGAACGATCCGGCCCCAGCCGCTCATCGATGCCGGCGACGAAATCCTCGAAGGGAGGCGCTTCGCCGGTGGCGACAAATACCAACCCCTGCCATACCTGCACGCGTACTTCCGGCAGGCGGATCGTGGATGGATCGAAGTCCGGCGTGCGGCCCATTTCCGGTGCGCCACGGAGCATGCCGTCCAGTCCGTAGGTCCAGCCGTGATAGCGGCAGCGCAGGGCGGTGGCACCGCGGCCGTCGCAGCTGGCGATCGGGCCGGCGCGATGCCGGCAAACGTTGTGGAACGCGCGGATGGTGGATTCATCGCTGCGTATGACCAGCAGCGGCAGACCCGCGATCTGGGTCACCACGTGATCGCCCACGCCGCTCAGCTGAGATTGATGACACACCAGCTGCCAGCTCCGCGCGAACACCGCGGTGGCGTCGAGTTGCGGCATGCGCGGGTCGGTGTAGTAACGCGCGGAAAGTGCCAGCGCATGATCGAGCGGTTGCGCGGCAAGCACGTCGGGGGAAAACAGGTCGGCCATCGGGCAGTACGCCAGTCAGTTGCGATGCTGGAGTATTGATCGCCGAGGGCGCTACGGGAAGGGCGGCATGGGCCGCCCCGTTCCAGCGGGTAATGGTGCCGCTATCGCCGAGTGCGTGGTCGAGGGTCTGGCTGTGATCCCGTGACTGGTCGACGTTCGCGTCGCGTGATCAGTGATCAATGACCGTTGTTGTCGTCGTGATCGTCCTTCTTGCGCTGGGCAGGTTTGGCCTCGTGACCGTGTGCCTGTGCCTCACCATGCGCCGGGGCAGCGCGCTCCTGCGGGCGGGCGCCGGGGTTCGGACCACGTTGCTGCGGTACACCGGCCTGTTCCGCTCGCTGGTCCCGCTGATCCCGCTGGTCTCGCTGGTACGGCGGGGCTGGCCGATTCTCGTTGGGGCCGCGCCGGGGTTGCTCGCGTTCAACGGCTTGCTCAGGACGCTGGTATTGCGGTGCAGGCCGGCCCTCGTCGCGATCACGCCGCTGCCCGGGGGGCAGTGGCCGCCCCGAGTACGGGTGACTCATCGGCGGCGGCGGTGGACGGCGACTCATGGGACGGCTGTACCACCGATCACGGTCGCGATAGAACGGGCGGCTGCGGTAATAGTGGTCCCAGTAGTCACCGATCACGAAGGTGACGATCGGGATGCCGATCTGCGGTCCGTACTCCGGCACCAGCACCGGCCGGTCCTCGTACTCGTATTCGATGTAGTTGCCGGCGATCCAGCCGCGATCGCCGAAGACGATCACGTCGCACCACTCCCAGCCGTCGGTGCAGCCCAGCACGTCGACCTCGGTGCCGGCCGGAATCTGGTCGATCAGAGGGTAGTCCGGGTCTGGTCCGGCGCGCAGGTAGACGTTGCCGGTGACATAGGCATCCGCCGCCTGCGCGAGCGCGGGGAAGGCCAGCGACATTGACGCCAGCGACAGTGATGCAAGAGCAAGCCGGGTCAGACGTTTCATGCGGGCGATCTCCAGCGGGTGGATGTCGCCCTCACTTATGCGCGTGCCTACGTGACGAAATCGTTGGCGAAGTGCCAATGGAATCGGGCCCGGTCAGGTGCGGTTACCTCATGGTTTACTCAGCCTGTCTTCCGCGCCACAAACCGCAACGCCACTGAGTTCATGCAGTAGCGCAACCCGGTCGGGGGCGGGCCGTCGTCGAAGACGTGGCCTAAGTGGCTGTCGCAGCCGGCGCAGCTGATCGCGGTGCGTTCCATGCCGAACATGCGGTCGCTGCGCTCGATCACGTTGCGTCTGGCGATCGGCTGCCAGAAGCTGGGCCAGCCGGTGCCGGAATCGAATTCGGTAGCGGCGTCATACAGCGCCGTGGAACAGGCCATGCAGCGAAACAGGCCGGGGACGGCGGGCTTTTCGTGCTCGCCACTGAACGCTGGCTCGGTGCCGTCGCGGCGCATGATCTCGTACGACGCCGGCGACAGCCGCTGGCGCCATTGCGCGTCGGTCAGAACCAGTTTGGGTACCTGGCGCGGGCCGAGGTCGCGGCCATCGTCGCCGAAGATTTCCAGCAGCACGTTCCCGGGCCGACCGACCGGCGTGTTGTCGGCCGCGAACAGGCGCGGAATGACCAGGCCGCCGCCGACGACGAGCAGCGTGCCGCCAGTGAGCGTTGCGCGCAGGAAGCGGCGGCGATCCATTGCGAGGGTTTCATCAATGCGTGACATGGCAACCTCCGGGGTCGTGTTTCTGTGGGAGCGACTTCAGTCGCGATCGCCGTTGGAGTCGCGGAGAGCATCGCGACTGAAGTCGCTCCCACAAGAGCTTAAGAGCCAATGAGCAAGGCGATCAGCCGAACGTGAATGCATAGGCCTGCACGCCGGGATCGAGGAAGGTGATCTGGAACAGCCGCTCGCCGCTGCCGTTGGCCTGACGCACCAGCTGATACAGGCGCTGGCTGGTGATGGTGCCGTTGCCGTCGGCGTCGGTATCCATGCCGTGGTTCGCGCCAGGCGTTTTGCCGTCGATGGTGACGCGGAAGCGGATCGGCTTGCCGTCGCCGGCGGGACCAAGCACCAGGTGCAGGTCGCGGCCGCGGAAGCGATAGACGATGCCACCGCCGGCCCGGCCCAGCTGCGCATTTTCGCCATGCACGGTCCAGTGTCCGCCCAGCGACCACTGGTCGGCCGCCAGCGTGCCGGGGGCGCGGTAATCCTGCTCCTCGTCATTCGCTACGCGTCCGCCGACGAAGTTCTGCGCGCGGGCATAACCGACGTATGTTTCCGGCGAGCGGGTGGGATCGTTCGACGCGGCGGCTTCCACGCCATGATGGTCATCGCTGACGTAGCCGCCTGGCAGGTCCTTCTGGCCCGCGGCGGTCAGCAGCTGGCGGATCACGTCCTCGCTCTCCCGGTAGTTGCCTTCGCCGAAATGGTGGTGGCGGATTTGTCCGGCGGGGTCGATGAAGTAATGCGCCGGCCAGTACTCGTTGTTGAAGCCCTTCCAGATCGCGTAGTCGTTGTCCAGCGCCACCGGGTAATCGACGCCGAGATCCTTGACCGCCTTGGCCACGTTGACCGGATCCTTCTCGAACGCGAATTCCGGTGCGTGCACGCCGATCACCACCAAGCCGTGATCCTTGTACTTGTCGGCCCAGCCGCGCACATACGGCAGCGAGCGGATGCAGTTGATGCAGGAGTACGTCCAGAAATCGACCAGTACCACCTTGCCGTGCAGCGATTCGGTGCTCAGCGGCGGACTGTTGAGCCACTGCGTGGCGCCGGCCAGCGACGGGATCTGGCCTTCCACCGGCAGCGGCTCACCGGCTTTCAATGCTGCTTCGGGCGCTGGTGCCGGGCGCACTGCATTGATCAGCTTCTGTTCGATACCGCCGGTGCTGGCCAGCGAGACGCGGGTGAGCAGGCCGGTATCCAGCCCTAGCGCGATCGCGGCGACACCGCACAGCACCAGTACGCCGAGCGCGCGGCGGACCCATTCGCCGGCGCCGAGCGAGCGCTTCATCAAGCCGAATACCTTGCCGCCGATCAGCAGCGCCAACCCCAGCGAAGTCGCCGCGCCGGCCGCGTAGGTGAGCAGCAGCAAGGTGGTCTGCACGCTGGCGCCGTTCAGTGCCGCGCCGGTCAGCAGCAGGCCAAGGATGGGGCCGGCGCATGGTGCCCACAGCAGACCGGTGGCCACGCCGAGACCGGCGGCGCCCCAGATCGATTCGCCATCGCCGGCCGAGCGTTGCGACAGCCGGTTGCCCAGTGCCACGAACGGGCGGCTGATCCATTCGGCCAGATGAGTCGACAGCAGGGTCAGGCCGAGGAAGGCCAGCACCACCATCGCGACGTAGCGGCCGTACTGGTTCGCATGCACCGCCCAGCCACCGCCCAGTGCGGCCAGCGTGGCCACCGCGGCAAAGGTGATCGCCATGCCCAGCAGCATCGGCAGGCCGTTGCGCATGAACGGGCGGTCCGAGCGGGCGAACACGAACGGCAGCACTGGCAGGATGCACGGGCTGAGGATGGTCAGTACGCCGCCGAGGTAGGCGAGGATCAACACGAGCATGGGAGCGTCATCACGAGGGAGGTTGTCTGGTTATTCGCCGGCACGCCGGCAGCGGTTACTTGCCGGCATGAAGTAACGCTGGCTGCGGATGCAGCGAAGGTCATGTAAGTGTTCCGTTATGGACCGAGCATGTCGCAACCCTTGACCGCCACCGGCTTCATGGGTCTAGATAGTGGACTTTCCCAAGGGGTGAGTCTCGTCTGGACCATGCCTGTTGCATCCGCCACCGCCAGCAGCAGCGAAACGCCCGATCAGCGTCGGGCGGCGTGGATGGCTGCTGCGCAGGCAGGCGACCGGCGTGCCTACGAAAAGCTGCTGGCCGATTCGGTGGCATTGATCCGCGCAGCGGCGCGGCGGCAGGGCGTGGCGCAGGATCATCTGGACGATGTGGTGCAGGAAACCTTGATCACCGTGCACCGCGTGCGTCACACCTACGATCCGGCGCGTTCCTACGATGCCTGGATCACCGCGATCGCCAACCGCCGGGCGATCGACGCGCTGCGCAGCCGCGGTCGTCGCGACAGTCGCGAGTTGCACGACGAATTCGCGCTCGACAGCCATCCCGACGTCGACGATGCCAGCGCCGCCACCGAAAGCGGGCAACGCGCGCAACGTCTGCGTGAGGCGATCGCCGAATTGCCGCCGGGGCAGCGCGAGGCGGTGGAACAGCTTGGCCTGCGCGAGCGCTCGCTGAGCGAGGCAGCCGAACTGACCGGGCGCAACGCCGGTGCTCTGAAAGTGAACCTGCATCGCGCGCTGAAGGCGTTGCGCGAACGTTTCCATGGAGAATCCTGAGACCATGTCCGACCTGCGATCCCATGAGGCACTGATCGACCGCCTTGGCACCGACCTGGTGCCGGTGCGGCGTCTGCTGCCGCCGTGGCTGCGCACCGTCGGTTGGATGCTGGTGGTGGCGGCCGTCGCTGCCGTGCTGCTGATGCATTACGGCGCGGAGCCGATGTTGCGGCGCTGGGCTGGCACGCCGGATCTTGGCTGGGCTGGCATGGGCGCGGTAATCACCGCGGTCACCGCGGCGTGGGCCGCCTTCGCGCTGGGTGTGCCGGGACGGCGCGCGGCGTGGGCATGGCTGCCGCTGCCGGGTGCCTTGCTGTGGATCGGTGCCAGCGGCCTCGGCTGCCTGCGCACTTGGATCGCACCAGGCACCCAGGTCGCCAGCATGCATCAATCTGCCGATTGCCTGATCTTCATCATCAGCTTCTCGATCCCGCTGTCCGCGCTGCTGATCGTGCTGCTGCGCCGCGCCTGCCCGTTGCGGCCGGTGCTCACCGCGGTGCTGATCGGCCTGGCCAGCGCGGCAGCGTCGGCCAGCCTGCTGGAAATCTGTCACTCGTTCGATGCCGCCGCCACTGATTTGCTGACGCACGCGCTGGCGGTGGCCGTGGTGGTGGCAGTCAACGCCGCGATGGGTGGCAGGCTGCTTTCGAAGGCCTGATCCCGCTCCGGCTCAATCGCGGAAATTGTCGAACTGCAGCGGCAGCTCGACATCCGCCTTGCGCAGCACGGCCATGGCGTCCTGCAAGTCATCGCGCTTCTTGCCGGTGACGCGCAGCTTGTCGCCGTTGATCTGTGCCTCGACCTTGAGCTTGGCAGCTTTCAGCGAGGCGACCAGTTTCTTCGCGATCGGCTGCTCGATGCCCTGCTTGACGGTGATCTTCTGCCGCGAGCCGCCCAGGTTGGTTTCCGGATCGCCGACGTCGAGTGCGCGAATGTCGATCTTCCGCGCCACCAGCCGGGCACGCAGGATATCCAGCATCTGCTGGAGCTGGAATTCGCTGGGTGCGCTCTGCGTGATGACGAACTCGTCCAGCGCGTACGACGCGTCCTGCCCCTTGAAGTCGAAGCGGGTGGACAGCTCGCGGTTGGCCTGATCGACCGCATTGGTCAGTTCGTGCTTGTCGACTTCGGAAATCACGTCAAAAGAAGGCATGGCGGCGGCTCACTGGAAACAAGGGCAAAGTGTAAGCGATGCGGCTAGGCGATAATGCGCGACTTGTGTGGCGTGAGGATGCGGATTCGTGAAAATCGACGTGCTCGTCATCGGCGCCGGCGCCGCCGGGCTGATGTGCGCGATCGCCGCGGGCCAGCGGGGGCGCCGCGTGCTGGTCGTCGATCACGCCAACAAGGTCGGCAAGAAGATCCTGATGTCCGGCGGCGGCCGCTGCAATTTCACCAATACGGGTGCGAGCCCGGCGAACTATCTCTCGGCGAATCCGCATTTCGCCAAATCCGCGCTGGCGCGCTACACCCCGGCCGACTTCATCGCGCTGGTCGAGAAACACCGCATCGCGTATCACGAAAAGGAGCTGGGCCAACTGTTCTGTGACGACTCGTCCAAGCAGATCGTGCGCATGCTGCTGGACGAATGTGCCGCCGCCGGGGTTACGGTGGAAGCGAACTGCGGGGTACAGCGCGTACGCAAGACACAGGAAGGTTTCAGCGTGCTCACCGCGCGCGGCGAAGTACATGCCGAGTCGCTGGTGGTGGCCAGCGGCGGCCTGTCGATTCCCAGCATGGGCGCCAGCGGTTTCGGTTACGAACTGGCCCGCCAGTTCGGACATGCCGTGCTGCCAACACGTGCCGGACTGGTGCCGCTGACCTTGAGCGGCAAGCATCAAGAGCATTACCAGGACCTGGCCGGCGTGGCGCTGCCTGCGGTGGAAACGCGTGTCGGCAAGCAAGGCTTCCGCGCCGGCCTGCTGTTCACCCACCGCGGCATCAGCGGGCCGGCGATCCTGCAGATTTCCTCGTACTGGAAACCCGGTGACGATTTGCGCATCGACCTGCTGCCGGATCAACATGTCGGCGAATGGCTGATCGACCAGCGCACGGCACGGCCGTTGGCGGAATTGAAAACCGTACTCGGCGACGTGCTGCCGAAGCGGCTGGCGCAGCGCCTGTGCGAGCAATGGTTCGAGAGCCGACCGATGCGCCAGTACCGCGAGACCGAGCTGGAGCAGATTGGCGCGCAACTCAACGCGTGGCCGATCACCGCCAGCGGCACCGAAGGCTACCGCACCGCCGAGGTCACCCTGGGCGGCGTCGATACTGACGGCCTGTCCTCCAGCACGATGCAGTCGAAGCTGATGCCGGGGCTTTATTTCATCGGCGAAGTGGTCGATGTCACCGGCTGGCTGGGCGGCTACAACTTCCAGTGGGCGTGGGCGTCGGGGCAGGCTGCAGGTGAAGTGGTTTAGCTCGCGGCTTCGCGCGTCATGAACACGTCGCATGTTTCACTGCGCGGCAGTCGACGACGAGGAGAGCTGCATGAAAGTCGGATTTATCGGCCTTGGATCGATGGGCAGTGCGATGGCTAGCAACCTGCTGGCGGCCGGCCATGCGCTGACCGTGTGGAATCGTTCCGAAGCTGCGACCGAACCATTGGCTTCGCTCGGCGCCAAGGTGGCGCGCACGGCCGATCGGGCCGCGCAGGGCGAGGTGCTGTGCAGCATGCTGGCGAACGATCAGGCGGTGCGCGAGGTGTTCCTCGACGGCGGCCTGCTCGATGCGATGGATCCCGGTACGGTGCATGTAAATCACGCAACGATCTCGGTGGCGCTGGCACGAGAGCTGGCGGAGGAACATGCGAAGCGGGGGCTGGAGTACGTCGCTGCACCGGTGTTCGGACGTCCGGACATGGCGGCCGCGGCGAAGCTGAATATTCTTGTCGCCGGCCAGCCAGCCGCCATCGAAAGAGTGCGGCCGTTGCTGGAGGCGATGGGCAGCAAGCTGTGGCCGCTGGGTGACGCGCCGGAGCGCGCGAACGTGGCGAAGATCGCCGGCAACTTCATGCTGGCGGCAGCGATCGAGAGCATGGCCGAGGCGACCGCGCTCACCCGCGCCCACGGCGTCAGCGCGGCGGATTTCCTCGAAGTGATGACGAATACGCTGTTCGCCGCGCCGGCTTACCAGGGCTACGGCAAGCTGATTGCCGAGCAGCGCTTCAAACCTGCCGGATTCCCGCTGCCGCTGGGCCTGAAAGATGTCGAGCTGGCATTGACGGCGGGATCGGCGGCACGGGTGCCGTTGCCGTTCGCCGGCGTGTTGCGCGACAGCTTGCTGGAGGCGCTGGCCGCCGGTGACGCGGAGTTGGACTGGTCGGCGCTGGCGTTGGTGGCCGCGCGCCGCGCTCACCTGGACGAATCCCTGTAGGAGCGCACCTTGTGCGCGAAAGCTGTTGGCCGAACCCTGGTCAACGGCGATCGCGCACAGGGTGCGCTCCTGCGACGGCGAGATGGAGGCGGGTGTCGTCGGGCGAACCGGCCGCTCAGCCTTGCGGGTCCCACTCCAGCGTACCGTCGACTACGGTATGGCTGCGTCCGCCAACCCAGATCGACGTATCGTCGATCCGCACGATCAGCCGCGCATCATGGCCGATCTCGCGCCCCTGGCTGACCTGATAACCGCGTGCCAGCGTGCCGTGCGGTTCGGCATGCACGATATACGCGGCGATCAGGCCGTTGGCGGCGCCGGAGGCGGGATCTTCGACGATACCGACGCCAGATGGGAGCGCGCGTACGACGAGTTGATAGCCGGGATGGCCGCTTCTTGCGAAGGCGCACAACCCCATGCTGTCGCTGGCCTGCGCCAGCGCACCGATCGCTGCATGATCGGGCTGCCATGCCCGCAGGCTGGCTTCGTCGGCGACCTCGGCCAGCCACCAGCGCCGGCCACCGTCGACCAATGCCGGCGGCAATGTGCCAAGTTCGATGCCGGAGAGTGCCGCCGGCAGCAGCGGATGCGCTGCGGGGCCGGTGTCCAGCACGCGTTCGCCGGGCGACTGCAGCAGCAGCTCGCGGCCGGGGCCGTTACCTTCGACGCGGATCGGCAGCACGCCGGCGCCGCATTCCTGCCACAGCAGGCCATCGCGCGTTTCGGCCAGTCCGCAGGCCAGCACGGCATGGGCGCTGCCGATGCTGGGATGGCCGGCGAACGGAATTTCCTTGTACGGGGTGAAGATGCGCACCCGATAGCTCGCTTTCGGGTCGGTCGGCGGCAGCAGGAAAGTGGTCTCGACCAGCGCCGTCCAGCGCGCGAAACGCTGCATCGCCTGGTCGCTCCAGCCATCCGCGCCGATCACCACGCCGAGATGATTGCCACCGCCAAGAGTGGCGGCAAAGACGTCCAGGTGCAGGTAACGGAGCGAAGCCATCGATAGGTCCGTCGGGCGGCAAGCGGCCGCGTAAAACGCCTGATCATAGCGGTGTGATGGTGTTCTGGGCAGTGATCTTTCGGAATATCAGCACGGTAGGCGGGACATAAGCGATTGCCAGCGGGGTGCAGGTGGAAAGTCGACAAGCGCAAGCCGGCACGCCAAGATGCCGAGCTTTGCGCACCTGCCGCCGGAAATGTTCATGCCTATTACCCTGGTCATCATCGCCATCACCAGCATCGTCTCGTTCATGGCATTCAAGAACATGCGGTTGATGAACGACCTGATCCTATGGCCGCCGGCGATTACCCGTCAGCGCGAATACCACCGGCTGGTGACCTACGGGGTCGTGCACGCGGACTTCTCGCATCTGTTCGTCAACATGCTGACGCTGTATTTCTTCGGCCAGGCGATGGAAGGATTCTTCGCCCGGGCACTGGGCATCTTCGGGTTTGCGCTGTTCTATCTCGGCGGCCTGGTGGTATCGATCCTGCCGACCTATCTGAAGAATCGCGACAACCCGAACTACCGCAGCCTGGGCGCTTCCGGCGCAGTATCGGCCGTGCTGTTCGCGTTCATCCTGCTGGCGCCGTGGGCAACCATCAACGTCTTCTTCGCGATTCCCATTCCCGCGATCATCTATGCCTTGCTGTACACCGGCTACTCGATCTACATGGACCGGCGCGGGCACGGCAACATCAACCACAGCGCGCATCTGTGGGGTGCGGCGTACGGCGTGGTCTTCACCCTGCTGGTGAACCAGCGGGTATTGCCGCATTTTCTCGACGCGCTGATGCATCCCGGCATGCGATGAGCCGTCTGTCCATGGCGGAGGCCGCCGTTTCGATGCGCCGATGATGAATGAATCCTGCGGCGATGGGTGCCTGCCGTGGCGCATGCGCGCATACTGGTCCGGTCCCATCGATCACCGCAGGAGAACGAACGCATGGCTATGACCCGCAAGTCGGCTGCGAAGAAGTCCGCGGCAAAGAAGGCACCCGCCAAGAAGAAAACGTCTGCGCAGAAAGCAGCCCCACGCAGCGCGACCAAGACGGTGCCGCGCAAGGCGGCAGCGAAGAAGGTCGCCGCCAGGAAACCAGCGACAAAGAAGGCGGCAGTACGCAAACCCGCGGCGAAGAAGCCTGCGGTGAAAAAGGCGGCTGCGAAGAAAGTGGTGGCGAAAAAGGCCGCGACCGGGAAGCCTGCCGCGAAGAAGGCCGTCACCAAAAAGCCTGTCGCCAAGAAGGTTGTGGCAAAGAAAGTTGCCGCAAAGAAGACTGCCACGAAAAAAGCCGTCGCGAAGAAGGCCGCAGCCAGCAGGCCGGTGGCTCCCAAAGCCGTCGTCAAGCGTCCGTCCGGGAAGCCTGCTGCCGCCAGTCCGAGGTCCGCTGTTCGCAAACCCGTACCGGTCATGCCGGTGGAAGCGCCGATCCAGCACATCAGTCAGGAAGATGCGGTAGCGAAGATCCAGGCGTTGCTGGAAGCCAAGCAGGAGCGGGTCCGGCAAGGGCCGAACTGGCCGGACGCCGATCAGGCGCATCCGGCCTCGAATGGCGCGGAGTTGCATCCGCCGATATCGGCCGAAGGCGGCGCGGGCGGTGGCCGTGTGCTGGCGCCACAGCGTGGCGAGCAGAGCAAGCGCAAGGACTGATCGGCGCTTCCACTCGACAACACTCCTGGGACGATGACTCTTCGGCAATCCCACATGGCTGGCAGGTAAATGCCCGTCGGCCATGCCCCGAAAGCTCAGTAGGCGTTCAAGCACGGCGTCCTAGCGTAGTACCGTCACTCAGTGGAGACGGATCATGAAACGCCTGTTGGCCAGCTTTGCCCTGATCGCCGCCACCGCGGTGTTGTCAGGCTGCTATTACGATCCGGGCTACAGCTACGTGCGCGGCGGCGGTTATAGCGGCGACGCCTATTATGGTTACGGTGGCAACGCCTACTATGTGGCGCCGGGCTACTACGACAATTATTACTACGGTAGCGGCTATTACGGCTGCTGCTACGCGCCGGGCGTGAGCATCGACTACTACAGTGGCCCGCGCTATCGCTACTATGGCGGCGGTGGTTACCACGGCGGTTACCACGGATATGGTGGCGGCTACCACGGTGGCGACCACCGAGGCCACGATGGTTGGCATCAATCGTCCGGCGGGAGTGGTCGTCGCGGCGATACCCGCCGCCATGATGATCATCATTGAGCATCGCTGAGTATCGCTGACACTTCGGGCACAATCGCGGGATGTCCCGATTCCGCTTCGTGCCCTTGCGCATTCGCTTTCCAAGGCCCATCGTCATCGTGGCGATGGGCCTTGTGCTGTGTGCGTGCGGCAGCTTGCGTTACTACGCGCAGGCGGCGCGCGGGCAGGGCGAGCTGATCGTTCACCGCCGCGCACTGAATGAGCTGGTGCGCGATCCAGCTACCGATCCGAAGCTCGCCGCGCGTTTGCAACTGGCCCAGCAAGCACGCCAGTTCGCTTCGCAGCGACTGGCGCTGCCGGACAATCGCAGCTATACCGGCTACGTCGAACTGCATCGGCGTTACGTAGTGTGGAATGTGTTTGCCGCACCGCGCTATTCGGTGAAGGCGGTGCCGCAGTGTTTCCCGATCGCCGGATGCGTAGCCTACCGAGGCTGGTTTAGCGAGGTCGATGCCAAGACAGATGCAGCGCGGCTGCAGGCGCGTGGCGATGATGTCTGGGTCGGCGGCGTGCCGGCGTATTCCACCCTGGGCTGGTTCGCCGACCCGATCCTCTCCAGCATGCTGCGCTGGGACGACGACGAACTGGACGGCACGATCTTCCACGAGCTGGCGCACCAGCTGATCTACGTGAAAGGCGACACGGCGTTCAACGAGTCCTTCGCCACCTTCGTGCAGACGGAGGGCTTGCGCGAGTGGCGGCAGTCACGCGGCCTGCCGCCGCAGGACGATCGCATGCAGACGATGGAGGCCGGATTCACCCGATTGGTGCTGGACTTGCGCGAACGCCTGAAAACGCTCTATGCCAGCGGCGTGGACGAGCCGGCAATGGCAGCCGGCAAGCAGCGTGAGATCGAGGCGTTCCGTACGCGCTACTCGCAGTGGCGCGAGCGCTGCTGGCCGCAAGATCACCGTTACGACAGCTGGGTTGCGCAACCGATCAACAACGCGCGGCTGCTGCCGTTTGGCCTGTACGAACAGTGGACGCCGGCGTTCGCGGTGCTGTTCCAGCGAGCGGAACGCCAATGGCCGGCGTTTTACGCCAGCGTGCGCGAGCTGGCGCGCAAACCGGAAGCACAGCGCGAGAAATCGCTGCAGGCGCTGGTTGACCCGTGAGATGACTCCGAAGGCCGATAATCGCCGCTGAGCCGCTGGCCTGGCGTCAATGGGCGGCCTTGTGCTTGGCCATATGCCGCAGGTAGGCGAGCACGGCGTCGAGATCGGCGTCGGATAGTGCCTTCGCGTCGAATCCTTGCATCTTCGCCTGCGGCCATTGCCGCAATGACTGCGGATTGCGGATGAAGGCGCGCAGCAGATCGGCACGCAGATATTCGGTGGGATTGTGCGGGAGGTTCAAGTCCGGTCCGAGTCTCGCGTCGCCCTCGCCGTTGAGCGTGTGACAGGCGAAACAAGTGTGCTGGAACACCACGAAGCCGCGCTGCACCTGATTGTTCGCAGGCAATGATGGATCGGGCAGGATCGCAGGGAAGCGCGCGGCCACGCCACCCAGCTTGCGGATCGTTGCCAGCTGGTACGGCCATTGTTCCGGATTCACATGGGCGGCCTGCGGCTGGGTCCACACGATGTAGAACGGCCCGGCGTGGCCATGGCCCTTGTCCAACGCAGGCCACGGTTGTGCCGGGTCCTCGATCGCTAGCCACGCTTCGCTGCCCTGTTTGTTCAACAGCAATGCGGCGGGAATCTCGGCCGCAAAACCATCGCCAGCGACGAACTGCAGGTGATCGCTGGTGTCGATGCCCTCGAGCAGTGCGGTCAGTGGCACCGCGCGGTAGTGCATCGTGCGATGGAACGCGACATCTCCGGGCACGTCGATCGTGCGCACGTCGTGGCGTTTCAGCAGGGCTTCGGTACGGTAAGTGGTGACACCGCGGCCGAGGTCTACCTTCAGCTCGGCGGCCTGCACGGGCAGGATCATGCTCATGAAGATCAGGCACAGCGTGAGCAGGTAAAGGACGAGCAACTTCATGGCGGGTTCCGGCGAAGACGTAAATAAATTGTAAGGGCCGCCGCGGCGATGACGTGCATTCCCGTGATCGTCCAGCGAGCCTGTCGGAGAGCTGAACAAATCACAGCCTGCATGTTGAACTCACGCCGCGCTGGCTACACTAAGCACATGTATCGCCGTGATGGCGACAGGAAGTGGCACAGTACATCGTGTCACTGAGGGGCTGGCCTTACCTCCCCTGGAGGCCACCTGACAAACTCCATCCGTCCTCCCCTGGCGGATGGAGTTTTTTTTTGCGCGAAACCGTCAGCAGTTCGTGTGGAATGCGCTTCGACATGGATAATGGCTCACGCGCACCTCTACTATCGCGCCTGGGCCACTGATGATCATCGATTCGCTGCTCGATACCGACCTGTACAAATTCTCGATGATGCAGGTGGTGCTGCACCAGTATCCGGCCGCCCAGGTCGAGTACCGCTTCAAGTGCCGCAACCCGGGCATCGATCTGGTGCCGTACATCGAGGAGATCCGCGCCGAACTGGCCGCGCTGTGCCAGCTGCGCTTCGCAGCGGACGAACTGGACTATCTGCGCGGCTGGCGCTTCATCAAGAGCGACTTCGTCGATTTCCTGGGGCTGTTCCAGCTCAATGAGAAGTACGTCGAGATCGCACCGGCCGCGGCGGGCAACGGCGAGATCGAGATCCGCATCCGCGGGCCTTGGCTGCATACGATCCTGTTCGAAGTGCCGCTGCTGGCCATCATCAACGAAGTGTATTTCCGCCATACCAGCACCGGTCTCGATCTGGCCGAAGGCAGGCGGCGGCTGCAGGCGAAGATGGCGTTGTTGCGCGATGCGCCGGATTACGCCGGCTGCAAGATCGCCGATTACGGTACGCGCCGGCGCTACTCACGGGTGTGGCAGCGCGAAGTGGTAACCGAGCTGCGTGACGGACTGGGCGCACAGCTGGCCGGCACCAGCAATGTATGGCTGGCACGCCAGCTCAACCTGACTCCACTGGGCACGCTGGCGCACGAATACCTGCAAGCGCATCAGGCGCTCGGCCCGCGCCTGCGCGATTCGCAGGTGGCGGCGCTGGAAGCATGGGCGAAGGAATACCGTGGCGATCTCGGCATCGCCTTGTCCGATGTCTACGGACTCGACGCGTTCCTGCGCGATTTCGACATGTACTTCTGCAAGCTGTTCGACGGTACCCGCCACGATTCCGGTGACCCGTTCGCGTGGGGCGACAAGGTGCTGGCGCATTACCGCGCGAACCGGGTCGATCCGCGCAGCAAGGTGCTGGTGTTCAGCGACGGCCTCGATATTCCGAAGGTGATGCAGCTGTATGCCTATTTCCGCGACCGCTGCCAGCTTGCGTTCGGTGTCGGCACCAACCTGACGAACGATGTGGGGCCGACGCCGCTGCAGATCGTGATCAAGATGATCCGCTGCAACGGCCAGCCGGTGGCCAAGCTCAGCGACTCGGCGGGCAAGAACATGTGCGAGGACACGGCGTACGTGGCCTATCTGCGCCAGGTATTCCAGATACCTGCGACGCAGGGGCTTTAGTTCGTTCGTTCTCTGGGAAGCCAGCGGCGCTCAGAAAGCCGGCAACACGGCGCCGCGGTACTTCTGCTCGATGAATGCCTTGATCTCCGGGCCGTTCAGCACCTTGGACAGCTTCTGCACGCGCGGGTCGTTCTGGTTGTCGAGGCGGCCGACCAGATAGTTCACGTAGGGCGAGTTGCCGTCTTCGATCAGCAGTGCGTCCTTGGTGGGGTTCAGGCCGGCCGCCAGCGCGTAGTTGGTATTGATCAACGCCAGGTCCACCTCGTCCAGCGTACGCGGCAGCATCGCGGCCTCCAGTTCGCGGAACTGCAGATGCTTCGGGTTCGCCGCGATGTCCTTCGGCGTGGACAGCTCGTTGTTCGGGTCTTTCAGCGTAATCAGGCCGTGCTTCGCCAACAGCAGCAGCGCGCGGCCGCCGTTGCTGGCATCGTTCGGGATGGTCACGCTGGCGCCGTCGGGCAGCTGATCGATGCTTTTGAATTTGTGCGAATACGCACCGAACGGCTCGATGTGCACACCGGTAATGGTGACGAGATGGGCGCTGTGCTCTCGGTTGAACGTGTCCAGGAAGGGCTTGGTCTGGAAATAGTTCAGGTCGATGTTCTTCTCGACCAGTTGCGTGTTCGGCTGCACGTAGTCGGCGAACACTTTGATCTGCAGATCCACGCCTTCCTTCGCCAGCAGAGGCTTGGCCTGCTTGAGGATTTCGGCATGCGGAATCGCGGTGGCAGCCACGCGAAGCGTCTGGCCATCCTCCTTCGGCGCGGAACAGCCCGTGAGCAAGAGCAGGGTCAGGGCTGTGGCGGCAAACAGCAGTCTCATGATGAATATTCGCTTGTGCGGTGCACAATGATAAGCCGTCTATACCGCCAAACACAAACCGATGGGCTCAACCTGATGGGACAGGCGTTGCCAGCAATGCCTCACGCTTTCGGTGCGGCATAGCCTGCCAGCAGGAGCAGGGCCAGGACGGAGGCGACAGCGGCAAGCAGCAAACTCATGGCGGCGATTTCTCATATACGGCCAACAAAGGTTGGCCGCGGACACCGCCGAACGCAAATAACCAAATCAGCTTCGCTTATAACGAGTCACGATGCGATCGCCGATCATCTGCAGCAGCTGCACCAGAACGATCAATAGCGCCACGGTGACCAGCATGTAGTCGGACTTGTAGCTGAGGTAGCCGTAGCGATAGGCGAGGTCGCCGAGGCCACCGGAGCCGATCGCGCCGCCCATGGCGGTGTAGCCGACCAGGGCGATTGCGGTGACCGTGACGCCGGCGAACAGGCCGCCGCGAGCCTCGGGCAGCAGCACATGGCGCACGATCTGCCACAAGCTGGCGCCCATCGCCTGGCTGGCCTCGATCACGCCCTGCTGCACTTCACGCAGCGCGGTTTCCACCAGCCGTGCGAAGAACGGCGCGGCGCCGATCACCAGCGGCGGAATCGCACCGCGGATGCCGAGCTTGGTGCCGACCAGGAAATACGTCACCGGCATCAACACGATCATCAAGATGATGAATGGCACCGAGCGCAGGATGTTCACCAGCAGCGAGGTGACCGCATAGAGCTTGGGCATCGGACGCAGCTGGCCCTTGCCGGTGAGGTACAGCAGCACGCCCAGCGGCAGGCCGATCAGGATGGTGAGCAGCAGCGAGCCGCCAAGCATCAGCAAGGTGTCGATACAGGCGTGGCCGATCTCGCCCCAGTCGTCGATGTTGGGAAACAGCGTTTGCAGCATGTTCATCGGCTCAACTCCTCGATCTCGATGCCGGCCTCGCGCAGCGCCACCAGGGCGGTATCCACGCCGGCGCCTTGCATCGCCAGGGTGAGCTGGCCATAAGGCAGGTCCTTGATGCGGTCGATGCGGCCGGCGAGGATATTGAAGTCGATGCCGGTCTCGCGCGCGACCCGACCCAGTGCCGGGGTCAACGTGGTATCGCCGCGGAAGCTCAACCGCAGGATGCGTCCAGGTACCTGCGCGAACGGCGCCAGTTCGCTCGCCGCTTCCTCGGGTAATGCCTCGTTGACGAAGCGCTTGGTGGTGGCGTGTTGCGGATGCAGGAACACATCGGCCACCGCGCCACGCTCCACGATCACGCCGGCATCCAGTACCGCCACTCGATCGCAGACGCGCCGTACCACGTCCATCTCGTGGGTGATCAGCACGATGGTGAGCTTCAGTTCGCGGTTGATCTCGGCCAGCAGATCGAGCACCGAGGCAGTGGTCTGCGGGTCGAGTGCGCTGGTGGCCTCGTCGCACAGCAGGATCGAGGGCCGGTTGGCCAGCGCGCGGGCAATGCCGACGCGTTGCTTCTGGCCGCCGGAAAGCTGCGACGGATACTTGTTGGCGTGCGCAGTGAGCCCGACCCTTGCCAGCAGTTCGTCGACACGGGCACGCAGGACGGCCGGGTCGCGTTCGCCCGCCAGCCGCATCGGGAACGCGACGTTGTCCGCCACGGTTTGCGATGCGAGCAGGTTGAAGTGCTGGAAGATCATGCCGATTTTGCGCCGCTGCGCGCGCAGCGCCGGTTCGGCCAGCGCGGTCATCTCGACGTCATTGATGAAGATGCTGCCGCCGCTGGGCCGTTCGAGCAGGTTGATCAGCCGTATAAGCGTCGATTTACCGGCGCCGGACAGACCGATGATGCCGAACACCTCGCCATCGGCAATCTCGAGGCTGAAGGGTTGCAGCGCGGGAATGTCCCTGCCGTCGACACGGTAGGACTTGTGGACATCGACAAAGCGGATCACGACGGACCTTGGCCTGCGGCTGGGAGCGCCATTCTATGCCACGGGCGTCACGCGCAATGGCGTAGACTGCCTGATTGATCCAATCAGAGGGAGTCCGGCCATGTCCAGTGTCTACGATTTCAGCGCCCGCGATATCGACGGCAATCAGCGCTCGCTCGCCGAATGGCGCGGCAAGACCCTGCTGATCGTCAACGTTGCGTCCAAGTGCGGTTTCACCCCGCAATACAAGGGGCTGGAGACGTTGTGGCAGGATCAGCGCGATCGTGGGCTGGTGGTGCTGGGCTTTCCGTGCGACCAGTTCGGCCATCAGGAGCCGGGCGATGAGATCGAGATCAAGACGTTCTGCAGCACGCAATACGACGTGACTTTCCCGATGTTCGCCAAGATCGAGGTGAACGGCGAACAGGCCGATCCGCTTTACAAGTGGCTGAAGAGCGAGGGCAAGGGCATCCTGGGCAGCGAGTCGATCAAGTGGAACTTCACCAAGTTCCTGGTCGACGCGGACGGCCAGGTGGTGAAGCGCTACGCCTCCACCGATACGCCGGAGAAGATCGGCAAGGACACGCTGGTGCGGTTGGGCGGTTGAGGGGTAGGCGATCGCCAACTCCGCCGCGCCCGGAGGCGTTTTGCCGTGTTCTGGTAACCTTGCGCGTTCGTGTCGGCACCTGGCCGGCGGACTTGAACCTATTCGCGAGATCCACATGCAGATTGCCCAGAATTCCGTTGCTGCCTTCCATTACACGCTGACCGATGACGAGGGCCAGGTCATCGACAGTTCCGAAGGCCGCGAGCCGTTGACCTATCTGCACGGCAGTGGCCAGATCGTGCCGGGCCTGGAAAAGCAGATGGAAGGCCGTGCGGTCGGCGACAAATTCATCGCCGACGTAAGCCCCGAAGAGGGTTACGGCGTGCATCACGCCGAGCTGATGCAGGAAGTGCCGCGCGAGGCCTTTCAGGGCGTGACGGACATCCAGCCCGGCATGCAGTTCCAGGGCCGTGGCCCGCAGGGTGAGATCAACGTCACTGTGACCAAGGTCGAAAACGACAAGGTATTCATCGACGGCAATCACCCGTTGGCCGGCAAGACCTTGCATTTCGCGATCGAAATAACCGATCTGCGCGCCGCCACGGAAGAAGAGCTGGCACACGGTCACGTGCACGGCGCGGGCGGCCATCACCACTGACGTCTACGCCATGCATGGACGCTGGCATATTGCGATTGTGGGCTACGGTGCCGCCGGTCAGGCGGCATCGCTGTTTCTGGCAGAGCAAGGCCATCGGTTGACTGTGTTCGAACAGGCTGCGGCGCCTGGTCCGGTCGGCGCAGGCTTCCTGCTGCAGCCGACCGGACTGAGTGTGCTGGCCCGGCTCGGCCTGCATGAGCAGGCCTTGGCGCAGGGGCAGCGCATCGAGCGGCTGCACGGCTGCAATGTGAGCGGTCATTGTGTGATGGACATGCGTTACGCCGATCACGCTGCCGATTGCTTCGGCCTTGGGCTGACGCGCGGCAGCCTCTTCACTCTGTTGCGGGATGCTTATGCGGATTCCGCCCAGATCCGTACGGGGGCGTGCATCGAAACCATCGATGCGGATGGTCGACACCTTCGCGATAGTGCCGGTGAGCGATATGGCCCGTTCGACCTGATCGTGGCTGCGGATGGCGCACATTCGCGGCTGCGCGCATCGGTGCCGCAGCTGGTGCGCCGCCAGCGGACCTATCCGTGGGGTGCGATATGGTGCCTGCTGCCGGCAGAGAAGTGGCCGTATCACGACGTACTTCAGCAACGCTACGGCGGCACCCGCGAGATGATCGGACTGTTGCCGGTAGGGCGGCGGCCCGATCGCGATGGTCGCTGGCTCACTTTTTATTTCAGCCTGCCTGGCGAACAGATAGATGCGTTCGATGACGCGGCGCTGGTGCGTTTGCGCGAGCGCGTAACGGTATTGTGGCCTGAAGCGTTACCGCTGCTTGCGTCGATTGGCGTGCCTCAGCAATTGCAGCGGGCACGCTATCGTGACGTGGTATTGCGCACGCCGGTGCAGGGACGCACGGTATTCATCGGCGACGCTGCACATGCGATGAGTCCTCAACTGGGGCAGGGTGTAAACATGGCACTCCTGGATGCTCATGCTTTGGCCGACGCACTGGCCGCCAGCGACGATATCGAGGCAGCACTCCAACTGTATCCGCGCGCGCGTCGGCACCACGTGGCGGTGTACCAGCGGCTCAGCCGCTGGCTGACGCCGCTGTTTCAGTCCGAACGCGATGGCCTGGCCCGATTGCGCGACATCACCTTCGGGCCGCTCGGCCGGATGCCGTTGGCCAGGGGGCAGATGCTGAAGATCCTGGCCGGCATGAAAACCAGTTGGTTGCGCTGAGCCGTAGGGCTCAATACCAGTCGAGCAGCGAGATACCCACGCCGGCATAGGTGGCGTTGTGGTTGTAGTCGATCAGGCTTTCGCCGTAGCCCTTGAACACTTCCGCATAGCCGCGCAGATTGCCCGCGATCGGGAAGCTCCAGCTGAATTTGGCGGCGCCGTGCTGGCGGCTGCCGCCGCGGAACGAGTCGCGCAGCATCATGCCGAACTCCTGGCCGCGCCATTCGTGGACGATCTGGATCTCGCCCCGTCCCACATAGTCGCTGATGTCGGGATTGTCGTCGGTGATGCGCGCTTCGGGTATGCGCCACCATGGCCGAATCATCACCGTCCAGCCGTTGCGTTCGAAACCGATGTTTGCGATCACCCGGTTCCAGCCGCGCGATTGCGGGTTGCCGCGCCCGTTGGACTGATGGTCGAAGCCGACGCCAAGCAAGCGGCCATCCCAGCCGAGCAGGTGATAGTCGGTGTTGAACACCAGCATCGCCTCGGGCTCGTAATTGGTTTCACGGAACGGTCGCGACTGCTTTGTGTTGTAGACCTGCCAGCGCGAGGACTGGGTGTAGCCGACCCACACGTCGCCGGCATCGCCGAATACCCCCTGCCACACCTTGGTTTTCAGGCTGAGCTGGAATTTCATCTCGGCGTTGTCCAACTGCTCGCTGTGCGCCACCGTGTTGTCGCGGTTGGGGCTGTGCGGCTGCTTGTTCTGGTCGCTGGTGGCGAACACCGGCAACACATACACCGGCTGGTAGCCACGGATGTTGAAGGTGCCGAGCTTGCTCTCGGGCGACAGTTCCCAGCGGCTGTCGAGCAGCGAGAGCGGTCGCGCCACTTCGCTGTTGGTTTCCACCGCGGCCGTCGTGTCCTTGCGGTCACGGCTGAAAATGTTCGGCGCGGCCGTCGCCGTGTTCACCCGTTTCTGCGCGGCAGGCAGATTCACCCGTCCCGTCGCATGGTCGTAGCAGGCAAGCCTTTGCGCGTCGCTCTCGATCGCGGTGCAGGCGCGGATATCGGTAGGGTCTGGATTCTGCGCGTGGCTGGGTGGGGAAAGCAGACTGGCGATGAGTGCCAGCGGCAGGACAGCGGAATGAGGCTTCATCAAGAGCAGGGTTCCCGGGCGATCGAGGCGGGAGTCTAGGTCATGCACCGCAACTGAGGCGGGACAGCATGGCCGGGACCGGCAAAAAGAGAGCCGGCCATGATGCGATCATGGTCGGCTCGATCGGGTGATGACCGTCAGGGTTGCTTGGTCCAGTTGGTGTATTCGGTCTTGCTGATGTGACCGTCGCGGTTGGTGTCGGCGTGGATGAAATCGTTGGCCAGCGGTGGATAGGCGGCGGCTTGTTCCTCCGAAATCGACTTCTTGCCGCCGGACAGCTGTTCGAACGGAGGCGCCGGGCCGATCGTAGGCGCCGGTGGCGGAACGCTCCGCACGACCACTTGACCCTGCGCTGACTGGGACGTCGCCTGACCCTGATCGCTAGTTGGCGTCCCTGCAGGAGGGGGCATCGGTTGGGCAGAGGGCGCGGGTGGCGTCGAGGTCGCCGGGGCGGGCGGCATATTCTGTCCGCCCGGCGCGGGCGGCGGGGCCGGAGGCATAGGCATATCCTGCCCGGTCGGCGGAGGCGGCGGAGCGGGGGCTACATCCTGTCCGCTAGGCGGGGGTTGCGGGGGTGGCGGTGCGTTCTGGGCGATCAGCGTACCGCTGAGCAGAAAAGCGCCGGTAGCAAGAGCGGACAACAGTGGCTTGCGAGATTTCATGATCGAGACTCCATGCCAGAATATATAGCGTGAGGTTGTGCGGATATCCGCAATCCATCGGGCGGGACCCCCGTTGCCGGTGCCCAACTCGGGGTCACGCTAACAGGGACTTTGTAAATGCCGGCTCAATATCTTGGTCACGACGCCGTGAAGCTGCCGTGTCGTTGAGCCCAGCTTCAGGTGATGGCAGGGTGTTGAGCCAGGCGCAGGCGCGTCTGCTGCAACTGGCCGCACAAGGCCTGCTACAGCCGTTGCGGCGGCGCCCGCGGCGCAGCGATGTCGTGGCGATGATCGAGCGCATGCGCCTGCTGCAGATCGACACCATCCATGTGGTGGCGCGAAGCCCGTATCTGGTACTGCATGCACGGCTGGGCGACTACCCGATGAGCTGGCTGGACGAGGCCCTGGCCCAAGGTCGGCTGGCCGAATGCTGGGCGCACGAGGCATGCTTCATCAGCGCCGCCGATGTGGCATGGCATCGCGGCGGACACGATCAACGCATGCATCATTGGGCGCAGCGGCACGCGGCACGCATGCATCGCGAACAACGCACCGACATGGATGCGCTGCTGGCAGGCATTCGCGAATCCGGTCCGGTGCGCGCGGCGGACTTTGTGCGCAAGGACGGCGTGGCCAAGCCGGGCTGGTGGGAATGGAAGCCGGAGAAGCGCTGGCTGGAGGCATGGTTCGCACTGGGCGAGCTGATGGTGGCGCGACGCGAGAACTTCCAGCGCGTATACGACCTCGCCGAACGTGTACTGGCGCGGCTCGATCCACCGTTCGATCCCGCGGCCGAAGCATTCTCGGCGGCGGACCTTCGGCGACGCTTCATCATCGACAGCGTACGTGCGCTGGGCGTGACGCCGGCCGGCTGGATCGCCGACTATTTTCGCCTGAAGCCGAAGGTCACCGACCGCGAACTGGCGCCGCTGCTGGCCAGCGGCGAACTGCTGGCGGTGCCGGTGCAGGGCTGGGCCACGCCGGGGTACGTGCACCGTGACCACCGCGATGCGCTGGACAAGGCGCGGCAGGGCCGCTTGCGCGCCACGCATACGGCGTTGCTGTCGCCGTTCGATCCGCTGGTATGGGATCGCGCGCGGACACTGGCGATGTTCGATTTCGAGTACACCATCGAGTGCTACACACCGGCGGCGAAGCGCCGCTACGGCTACTTCGTGCTGCCGATCCTGCATCGTGGCCAATTGATCGGTCGGCTCGACGCGAAGGCCCATCGCAGCGACAGCGTCTTCGAGATCAAGGCCTTGTTCCTGGAACCCGGCGTGACACCCGCGCCGGCGCTGGTGCAGGCGGTGGCCAAGGCGATTGTCGACACGGCCCGCTGGCACGGCACACCGGAAATCCGGCTGGGCCGCACCCAGCCGGTGATGGTGGCGAAGGCATTGCGCGCCGCCTTGAAGGATCAGTGAGCGACGGCGACCATTGATCGGACCATTCCCAAAGCGTACCTGGGATCAGGGGGTGCCGCTGCTGTTCGTGGCGGGAGCCTCTGCGCACGACTTGCCGTGCAGGGCCTCGTGCAATTGGCTGGCCAGCGAATTGCAGCGTGCCGCCAGTTGTGGCCGGATATCGGGATTCTCCGAGTCGCGCAACAGACTGGTGCGCATCGCATCGTAACGCGACTGCAATTGATCCGGCGCATAAATGGCCGCTGCACGATGGCAGGCGAGATAGCTGGACAGATAATCGTCGCAAGCGGGAATGCCGGTGTGGTCGGGCAGGTTGACGTCCGTGACGGTGATATGGCCTTTGGCGTTCACGGTCCGGCGCTGGGTCGTCTTGCCGCCGGCGGCGGCATTCGAGGTGGTAGTGGATGAGGTTTCGGCGGTCGATGTGGTCGTCGTGCGGGTGGCCTTTTGCTCGGCACAACCAGTCAGCAACAGACCACCGACCATGGCAGCCAGGGTCAGACGGGTCAGGATAGGCATTATCGGCACTCCTCAAGCTTGGCGACCTTGCCGGCGGCCAAAAGGGCATACCGGTAGTGGATCGTGGAATTTATCCACACTAAACAAGGTTTGAGGTAAAGGAAATCTGAATTTACCGCCCGATCGACAAAATCGAGCGAATCGACCCGTTTCAATGTCCGGTTCCGTGATCTCGCTTCGGTTCCATTCTGTCGTTATGATCCGCCCACTGAGTTTGCCGGGGTCAGCATAGTTTGTGACCCGATGCAGCCGATCCGCGATCTGCCTCATCGTTCACCCCCAGGGTTGTTTCCTTGCACGCCAGTAAGCCGGTCCGCCGCATGGTGCGGACCGGGTCTATAAACCCAGTGGAGTGATTAAATATGTCTGATCGTCAGCTTGGCACCGTCAAGTGGTTCAACGACGCCAAAGGCTTTGGTTTCATTGCCCGTGACAATGGCCCGGACGTTTTTGTGCACTTTCGGGCGATTACCGGTGGCGGCTTCAAGAGCCTGCAGGAAGGCCAGCAGGTCTCCTTCAAGGTGGTGCAAGGCCAGAAAGGCTTGCAGGCCGACGAAGTGACCCCCGCCTGATCGTCACGTTTTGTAAGGAAAATCGGGCGGCGTCGCCCGATTTTATCTTGCCCGGATAATGGCCATGACAATCTGCTTGACAAATCACTTGCGGGCATGAAATCCGTTATGCTTGGCCCACTGTGTCTGCTTGGCTACGTGCGTGCCCCGTAAGGGTTTCCTGAATCCGCCGTTGCACCCGCCCCTGCATGCTCAGTAAACCGTCGGCCCATTGGGGCCGGTTTGTCTCAGCGTCTGGTAATGGATCGGAGTGAGTCATGTCGGATCGTGAAGTAGGTACAGTCAAGTGGTTCAACGACGCCAAGGGTTTCGGCTTCATCAGCCGTGATAATGGCCCTGACGTGTTTGTACATTTCCGCGCCATCACGGGTTCGGGTTTCAAAAGCCTGCAGGAAGGGCAGAAGGTGAGCTTCAAGGTCGTCGACGGCCAGAAGGGCTTGCAGGCTGAGGACGTCACGCCCGTTTGATTGCGGTGGCGGAACCTGTTTGAAGAGGCCGGCATATGCCGGCCTTTTTTTGTAGTGGCCGCGTCAATTCGCTAGCCTGTCGGAATGTCCGATCATTCTGCTGAAAATGTCATTGCCGCAGGAATTCAACCGGTGGTGATTCCGGTTGCGGTTGCCGACGGTTCCCGTTCCGAATTGCTGTGCGCGCAGCCCACCGGCGACTGGCGTCGATTGTTGTATTGGATTCCCGCCATGGGTATACCGGCCCGGCATTATCTGCCGCTCGCCGAGGCGCTGGCGGCGCACGGAGTGGCGGTGGCCGTGCACGAGTGGCGCGGCATCGGATCCAGCAATCGGCGCGCCGGCCGTGCCTGCGACTGGGGTTATCGCGAACTGCTGCAGGACGACCTTCCCGCCGGGTTGGCGGTGTTGCGCGCACGCTGGCCGCAGGCAACCTGCTGGCTGGGCGGGCACAGTCTGGGCGGTCAACTGGGTTCGCTATACGCCAGCCTGCATCCGGCCGAATTTGCCGGACTGCTGCTGGTGGCCAGCGGCGCGCCGTACTGGCGCCGGTTCCGGCATCGCTGGCTGATCGGTGCGGCTTACGTGTTGGCACCATGGCTGGCCGGTCTGCTGGGTTATCTGCCCGGCCGCCGGATCGGCTTTGGCGGCAACGAGGCCCGTGGCGTGATTGCCGACTGGTCGCGCACGGGGCGCACCGGCCGCTACGCGGCGGCCGGCATGCCCCAGGATTTCGAACAGCAACTGGCGTTACTGCAACTGCCGTTGCTGGCATTGCGCCTGCGTGACGACTGGCTCGCACCGCAGGCGTCGCTGGACTGGCTACTGGGCAAGCTGGGGCCAGGCGAACGCAGCGTGGACGTGATCACGCCGCAGGATCTGGGCGGTCCGGCCGATCATTTTGGCTGGATGAAAACGCCTGCCCCTATCGCTGCCCGCATCGCCCGCTGGCTCGTGGCGCAAGATGCCGTGGTCACCGCACACGCCGGCACGGTCGCTTGATTCCAGGGACATCCGCCTGCATCTGGATGGGCTGTCCCTGCTGGAATGTACAGATGAATCTGTTTGAATCGTTCGCCCAGCGCAGCCTCGGCTTGCGCAATCGCTTGGTGGTGTCGCCGATGTGCCAGTACTCGGCCAGCGACGGCATGCCGAATGACTGGCATATGGTGCATCTGGGCAGCCGCGCCGTCGGTGGCGCGGCGGTGGTGATCGCCGAAGCCACCGCGGTGTCGGCGCAGGGACGCATTTCGCCGCAGGACACTGGCCTGTGGAATCAGGCCCAGCTGGAAGCGTGGCGACCGATCGCCCGCTTCATCAAGGCGGAGGGTGCGGTCCCCGGTATTCAATTGGCCCACGCCGGGCGCAAGGCCAGCACGCTGCGGCCGTGGCAAGGCCATGGCCCGGTGCCGGCCGGGCACGGCGACTGGCTGACCGTGGCGCCGTCGGCATTGCCGTTCGATAAGGGTTGGAACGTACCGCAGGCGCTGGACGAAGCCGGGATCCGCGCGGTGGTGGCGGACTTCCGTGCCGCCGCGCAGCGGTCGCTGGCGGCCGGCTTCGAGTTGATCGAGCTGCATGCGGCACACGGCTACCTGCTGCACCAGTTCCTGTCGCCACTGAGCAACCAGCGCAGCGACAACTACGGCGGCAGTTTCGAGAATCGCAGCCGCATCGTGCGCGAAATCATCGTCGCCGTACGCGAGGTATGGCCGGCCGAGCTGCCGCTGTGGCTGCGCATCTCGGCCACGGACTGGGCCGATGCGGGTGGCTGGGACATCGAACAGAGCGTGCGGCTGGCGGAAGAAGTGAAGTCCCTCGGCGTGGATCTGATCGACGTCTCCAGCGGCGGCCTGCTGCCGCACGTGAAGATTCCGCTGGGGCCGGGCTACCAGGTGCCGTTCGCCGCGCGCATCCGGCGCGAAGCCGGCATCGCCACCGGTGCGGTGGGTCTGATCACCGAAGTCGAGCAGGCCGCCGCGATAGTCGCCAACGGCGAAGCCGATGTCGTGCTGATGGCTCGCGAAAGTCTGCGCGATCCGTATTTCCCGCGCCGTGCAGCGCAGTTGCTTGATGCGCAGATCACCGCGCCGGTGCAGTATCAGCGTGCCTGGTGAGCCGAAGGAGAGCTTGATGGAAATCACCCCCACACTGATTGCCGACGCTCGCGTGCACGATCTCGGCGATGGCTTCATGGTTCGACGCATGCTGCCCGTGCTGCAGGTACGCCACGTCGGTCCGTTCGTGTTCTTCGATCATATCGGGCCCGCCCAGTTCACTGCCGGCAAAGGCATGGACGTGCGACCGCATCCGCATATCGGCCTGGCCACGGTGACCTGGCTGTTCGATGGTGCGATCCGTCATCGCGACAGCCTGGGCAGTCTGGCCGACATCTATCCCGGCGAAGTGAATTGGATGACGGCCGGCCGCGGCATCGTGCATTCGGAACGCACGCCGCCGGAAGAGCGCCAGAGCGGACAGCAGCTTCACGGCATCCAGGTCTGGGTGGCGCTGCCGCAGGCCGATGCCGAGGTGGAGCCGGAATTTCATCACCACGACCGCGCCGCGTTGCCGCAGATACGTCAGCCCGGTGTCGAGGCCGTGCTGATCGCCGGCAGTGCCTACGGCGAGCACTCGCCGGTGAAGGTGTTCGCGCCGATGTTTTTTCTGGAAGCGCGTTTGGCCGCTGGTGCCGAACTCGCGCTGCCGCAGGAGCACGCCGAACGCGGCGTGCATGTCGTCGAAGGTGCGGTCAGCTGGGGCGCGCTGGACGTCGGTGCCACCCAGATGGCGGTGCAGGCCGGATCCTCGGCGCCATCGTTGCGCGCGCGCGCGGAGAGCCGAGTGATGCTGTTCGGCGGCGCGCCGCTGGATGGCGAGCGCCATCTGTGGTGGAACTTCGTCGCCAGCACACGCGAGCGCATCGAGCAGGCCAAGGCGGAATGGCGGGAGCAGCGTTTCGGCAAGGTCCCCGGTGACGAGGTCGAGTTCATTCCGTTGCCGGAGCGCTGATCTTCTGCGCACCGAGCTGGTTGCAGCGGCTTCATCTGGAGGTTCGCATGTCCGAATTCACCCGTTTCCATGAGTTCTATCCGTACTACCTCGGCGAGCACCGCAACCGCATGTGCCGGCGGCTGCATTTCATCGGCAGCACACTGGTGATCCTGATAGTGCTGCTGGCGATCGTCAGCGGCGAGCCGCGCTGGCTGTGGTTGGCGCCGGTCGCGGGCTACGGCTTTGCCTGGGTCGGGCATTACGTCTACGAGAAGAATCGCCCCGCGACGTTCCGCCATCCGCTGTACAGCCTGATGGGTGACTGGGTGATGTATTGGCAGGTGCTGAGCGGGAAGATCAAGTTCTAGGGAATCTCGAAAAAACCGCTAACGGCGAGGCTCCCTCGAGCCTTAATCGTATTTCCGATGGCAGTCGTGGCAGGCCTGCAGCACCGGCTTGATGGTGGCGTCGAGCGCGTGGCAGTCGGCCGGCGACGCCTGTGCGGCATCCGCCAGTACGCCGCGCAGTCTGCCCGCGAGGTGCAGAAAATCCGGATCGGCGCCTGCGAAGGCCGGCGCCACATCGATCGAGGCCATGGACATCTGCTGCAGTTTGAGGCGGCTCGCACCGGCTTCGCACTGACCGGAAGCGACGGACTGCTTGAGCCCGTCGATGTGATATTCCATCACGTTCATCAACGCCTTGGGCAGCGGGTTGCGCGACCGGAACACGCTGGTTGCGAAGGCTGCGCTGATGATGCCGATGGCCAGTCCCAGCACGATCAGCAAGGTCGCTCGCATGGGTGATCCTCATGGACGCCGGATGGGCGGAATGAGGCGAGCATAGCCCGGCTTGGCTCGTGCGCAGGGCACAGAAAATGGCGTTTTTCCCCGCCGAAATGGCGGGTTCTGCGGTGTGCGTATCAGTTGCTTCAGCGGTATTGCTGATGGCAGCTCTTGCAGGTTTCGCCGATGGGCTTGACCGCCGCGGCCAGTGCCGCGCAGTCCGCAGGCGCCGCTTGCACGGCCTGCTGCAGGTGGGTCTGCAACTCACCCGCCTTGTCGGTAAACGACTTTTCGCCGATCCCGAACACCGGCACGATATCGGTGGCAGTGGACTGCACGCGCTCCAGGTGATGCTGGATCTTTGCGGCGTCGCACTGCTTGGCCTTCAACGCGTGGCTCAGTTCGCCCATGTGGTAGCCCATCGTCTCCATCACCGCCTTCGGCATCGGATTGCGTGCAGCCAGCACGTTCATGACTTGAGCTGTGCCGAGCACGCCAACCACCAGTCCCAGCAAGATCATGAGAGCAACGCGCATCGGTTCGGTTCCATGGCAGACGAAGAGAACCGCAAGAATAACCCGCGTCGATGCCGCGCACGATAAAATGACCGCCACACCGCAGCAGGCCAAGCCAGTGATACTCACGAACACGATCAAGCTCCCCGTCGGCAGCATGCCGGCATGAGCGAGCTGGCATTTCCGGCCGAGCGCTTTGCCGGCGTCGAACGTCTCTACGGCAACGGCAGCGTGGCTACGCTGGCGCAGGCACATGTCTGCGTGATCGGCATCGGCGGCGTCGGCTCATGGGCCGCCGAGGCGCTGGCGCGCAGCGGTGTGGGCCGGCTCACCCTGATCGACGCCGACGAGGTCTGCGTGTCCAACACCAACCGCCAGCTGCATGCGCTGGACGGCGAATACGGCAAGCCCAAGGTAGGCGTGATCGCGGCGCGCGCGCATGCGATCAATCCGACGATCCGGCTGGAAGCGATCGAGCGCTTCCTCACCCCATCGACACTGGACGAACTGCTCGACCGCGGCTACGACGTCGTGCTCGACGCTTGCGACGCATTCCGCGTGAAGCTGGAGACGATCGCCTGGTGCCGCCGGCGCAAACTGCCCATCGTCAGCGTGGGATCGGCCGGCGGGCGTACCGACTCCACCCAGATCCGGGTGCGCGATCTGTCGCGCACCGAACACGACGCGATGTTCAGCCTGATCCGCAAAAAGCTCCGCACCGACTTCAACTTTCCGCGCAATCCCGATCGCTACTTCGGCGTGTCGGCGGTGTACTCGCTGCAGAACGTGCAATACCCGCAGCCGGACGGCACGGTGTGCGGCAATCGTCCGCCGGGTGGTGACGCGTTGAATCTCGCCTGCGGCGGCGGGCTTGGTGCGGCCACGCATGTCACCGGGGCATTCGCCTTCGCGGCGGTGGGCAAGGTGCTGGAGAAGCTGCTGGGGAAGGGCGAGAAGTGAGTGAAGAGGAGAGAGATAAAGAGAGAAAGCGAGCTTCTACTCATTTCTCACTCCTCTCCACTCACCCCTGCTTCCTCACCAACCCATGTAATGCCCACCATTGATCGCCAGGTTCGCCCCGGTGATCCAGCTCGCCTGGTCGCCGGTGAAGAACGCCACTGCATGCGCGATCTCGTCCGGCCGGCCGAGACGTCCCACCGGGATCTGCGCCACAATCTTCTCGCGCACCTCTTCTGGCACCGCCATCACCATGTCGGTGCCGACGTAGCCGGGCGACACCGTGTTCACCGTGATGCCGAACTTCGCGTTCTCCTGCGCCAGCGAAATCGAGAAGCCGTGCATGCCAGCCTTGGCGGCCGCGTAGTTGGCCTGGCCGTACTGTCCCTTCTGGCCGTTGATCGAGCTGATCTGCACGATGCGGCCCCACTTGCGCGCGCGCATGCCTTCGATCACCGGGCGGGTAACGTTGAAGCAGGCGTTCAAGTTGGTGTTCACCACGTCCATCCACTGCTGATAGGTCATCTTGTGGAAGGTGGTATCGCGGGTGATGCCGGCGTTGTTGATCAGGATATCCACCGGCCCGCACTGCTTCTCGATCGCCCGGATCATCGTCTCGCTGCTTTCCGGATCGGAGACGTCGCCCGGCACCATGCACACCTCGATACCGTCCTTCGCCATCGCTTGGCGCCATGTCTCGGCCTTGGCCGCGTCGCGGTAGTTGGTGGCGACCTTGTGTCCCTGGCCGGCCAGGTAACGAACGATCGCGCTGCCGATACCACCGGTGCCGCCGGTGACCAATGCCGTACGCTGGGTCATATCCTTGATCTCCTGTGAGGTGAAGCAGAGGGCTGTTATATCGGCATCATGCCAAGGCATTGCTGCAATCGCACGGCATGCCGATACCTAACCTGCTTTATAGCGTTTCAGGCGACAGAGTGACCGCTGCAATGCGGCAAAAGTGCGGGATCGAAATTCGCCAGCGCATGCGCCAGCAGATTCTGCACGTCCGTCGCGGCTGCCAGAGTCGGTACTGACAGAAAGGTCAGCGCCTGCCGCAAAGCGGGCAGTGGATTGGCGGGATCGACCGGGCTGGCCTGCTCGGACTTGGACAGCTTGCGACCGTCCGCCCCCATCACCAGCGGCAGGTGCCGATAAGCTGGCGTCGGCAGGCTCAGGCAGCGCTGCAGCCAGATCTGGCGCGCGGTGGAATCGAGCAGATCGCTGCCGCGTACCACCTCGGTGACGCCCTGGAACGCATCGTCCACCACGCAGGCCAGCTGATAGGAATAGAAACCCTCGGCGCGGCGTATCACGAAGTCGCCGACGCTCTCGCGCAGATTCTCATGCTGTGGCCCCCGCAGAGCGTCGTTGAAATCCACCTCGATATCCGGCACGCGCAGGCGCCACGCCGGCGGCCGCTCGGGGTCGGCGGCGGCAATGCACTGGCCATCCCGATGCAAACCGCCTCCGGCCGCCAGCTCGCTGCGGCTGCACCAGCACGGAAACAGCTGGCTCGCAGCTCGCAACTGCTCGAACGCCACGTCATACGCCGCGATGCGCTGCGATTGAAACAGCGGCGGCGCATCGGCCAGCAGCCCGAACGCCGGAAGCGCCGCGAGGATGCCGGCCGCCGCGCCGGCGACCTCGCGCGGCGGGTCGATATCCTCCATCCGTACCAGCCATTGCCCGCCAGCGTGTCGCGCATACAGCCAGCTGCCCACGGCAGCCACCAGCGAGCCAAAATGCAGTTGCCCGGTGGGCGAGGGGGCGAAGCGGCCGCAGTAGGTCATGCGGCCATTTTAAGCCACACATCGGCCGTCGACGGACACCGTGGACCCTTGAAACTGTGCACCCGTGCCCCGAATTTTCATTCACGTGCCAGTGTCGACATCGGCGCGTATCCCATTCATGACTGCCACACCCAAGAGAGAGACAGCCATGCGTCGCATTGCACTGTTCATCGGTACCAACCTCGCCGTCCTGCTCCTGCTGAGCATCGTCTGCCACCTGTTCGGCATCGACCAGATGGCCGCCAGTCGCGGCTATGGCGGCATGGGCGGCCTGCTGGCGTTTGCCGCCGTGTTCGGCATGGGCGGCGCCTTCATCTCGCTGGCGATGTCCAAGATGATCGCCAAGTGGACCACCGGCGCGCAGGTGATTACCCAGCCGCAGAACGAGACCGAGCGCTGGCTGGTCGACACCGTGCGCCGCCACGCGCAGCAAGCCGGCATCGGCATGCCCGAGGTGGCGATCTACGACGCGCCGGAGATGAACGCGTTCGCCACCGGCATGAGCAAGAACCACGCGCTGGTCGCGGTGAGTTCCGGCCTGTTGCAGCAGATGGATCGCGAGCAGATTACCGCCGTGCTCGGTCACGAGATCGGCCACGTGGCGAATGGCGACATGGTCACGCTGACCCTGATCCAGGGCGTGCTCAACACGCTGGTGATCCTGGCCGCGCGCATCGTCGGCCGGGTAGTGGACAGCTGGCTGTCCGGCGGTCGCGACAGTCGCGACGGCGGCGGCATCGGCTACTTCGTGGTGGTGATGGTGCTGCAAGTGGTGTTCGGCCTGTTCGCCTCGATGATCGTGGCCGCGTTCTCGCGCTGGCGCGAATTCCGCGCCGATGCCGCGGGCGCGCAGTTCGCCGGTCGCGGCGCGATGATCTCCGCGCTGCAACGCCTGCAGGCCAATCACGGCGAAAGCACCTTGCCCAGCACCATCGCCGCGTTCGGCATCTCCGGTCCGCTGGCCGAGGGGATGAAGAAACTGTTCATGAGCCACCCGCCGCTGGACGAGCGCATCGCCGCGCTGCGGAACGCCGCATAGGCGCGATTGCACCGTAAACTTCCCTGATTCGTCATTCCGGCCTGCGTCGGCATGACGATCAAGAGAATTCAACATCCACGCAACAACGGAACATCCACGCATGAACGCACCCGTCGAAACCCGCAAATTCGAAGCCGAAGTCGCCCAGGTGCTGCACCTGGTCACACATTCGCTTTACTCGCACAAGGAGATCTTCCTGCGCGAGCTGATCTCCAACGCCTCCGACGCCTGCGACAAGCTGCGCTTCGAGTCGATCGCCAAGCCTGAGCTGATGGCCGGCGACAGCGAGCTGCATATCGACGTGAGCTGGAATCCGGACGCGCGCACCGTCACCATCCGCGACAACGGCGTCGGCATGAATCGCGACGAAGTGGTGGCGAACATCGGCACCATCGCCAGCTCCGGCACCAGGCGCTTCCTTGAAGCGATGTCCGGCCAGCAGAAGGCCGATGCACGGCTGATTGGCCAGTTCGGCGTGGGCTTCTATTCCGCCTTCGTGGTGGCCGACAAGGTCACCGTCATCACGCGCCGCGCCGATGCGCCGGCGAGTGATGGCGTGAAGTGGGAGAGCGACGGCAAGGGCGAGTATTCGCTGGAGCAGGTCGAACTGGCCGAGCGCGGCACGGCCGTCATCCTGCACCTGAAGGCCGATGAAGACGAATTCCTCAAGCGCTGGCAGCTGCGCTCGCTGATCACCAAGTACTCCGACCACGTCGCCTTCCCGATCCGCATGCCGACAGAGAAAGACGGCAAGCCCACCGACGAATTCGAAACCATCAATGCCGCCTCGGCGCTGTGGACCAAGCCGAAGTCGGAGATCAGCGACGCGGACTACCAGAGCTTCTACAAGTCGCTAGGCCACGACTTCAACGACGCGCTGGCGTGGACGCACAACCGCGTCGAAGGCAGCCAGAGCTTCACCACTTTGCTGTACATCCCCTCGCAGCCACCGTTCGATCTAATGATGGGCGGCCGCGACGAGCGCAAGGGGCTCAAGCTCTACATCAAGCGCGTCTTCATCATGGATGCGGCCGAGGAGCTGCTGCCGAACTACCTGCGCTTCGTGCGCGGTGTGGTCGACGCCGACGACCTGCCGCTCAACGTCAGCCGCGAGATCCTGCAGCAGAACCGCCAGCTCGACCGCATCAAGTCCGCCTGCGTCAAGCGCGTGCTCGACCTGATCGAGAAGCTGGCCAAGGACGAGCCGGAGAAATTCGCCACCTTCTACAAGGCGTTCGGCAACACCCTCAAGGAAGGCATCAGCGAAGACGCCAACAACCGCGAGCGCATCGCCAGGCTGCTGCGCTTCGCTTCCACGAAAGGCGAGGGCAGCGCACAGACCGTCTCGTTCGACGACTACATTGGCCGCATGCCGGTGGGCCAGGACACCATCTGGTTCATCACCGCCGACAGCTACGCCGCCGCCATCGGCAGCCCGCAGCTCGAAGCATTCAAGGCCAAGGGCACCGAAGTGCTGCTGATGTCCGACCGCATCGACGAATGGATGCTCGGGTCTTTAAGCGAATACAGCGGCAAGAAACTGCAGAACGTCGCCAAGGGCGAACTGCCGCTGGACGAAGCAGACAAGAAAAAGCAGGAGGAGTCCGCGAAGGAGGCCGAGCCGCTGGTCAAGAAGCTCAAGGATCTGCTGGGCGACCGCGTCGGCGACGTGCGCGTCTCCGCCCGCCTCACCGACTCGCCGTCCTGCCTCGCGCTGAGCGATTACGAAATGGCTCCGCATCTGGCCCGCCTGCTGCGCGAAGCCGGCCACGACATGCCCGACAACAAGCCGACGCTGGAGATCAATCCGCAGCACGCGTTGCTCAAGCGCGTGGAAGCCGAAGCCGATGAGGCGAAGGCGAAAGATCTGGCCACGCTGCTGCTGGAGCAGGCGGAGATTGCCGCCGGCGCGCAGTTGCCGGATCCCTCGGCGTTCGTGCAGAGGTTGAATCGAGTGTTGCTGGGGTAAGGCGCGGCGCGCCTTGCTGATATGAAAAGGCCCGCCATCCGGCGGGCCTTTTCTTTTCTCCCACTTCCCCTTGATGAGAGGGGAGGGCGGCGCGTGCTCGCCAGGATCCTACCTATCCGTCATCCCAGCGAAAGCTGGGACCCAGCGTCTTCCACTCCCTGTCGAGCGTGCATCTCAGCCACAAATCCATCATCGAGACGCTGCCTTGCCCAGGTAACCCGAGCTGTCTACAAAGGCCCGTACGGCCTTCTTGTCGTCGAAGTTGAGTTCGATCATCTGCTTGATAGCCAGCCGCTTGTCGGCGGACTGGCGGTAGTAGGCCTGGCAGATCGCATAACCCACGTAATAGCCGAGATCGCGCACGCCGAACGGAGCGCCCGTGCTGGCGTAGAGCCAGCCACCGGTGTCTTCCTTGTCCATGTCACGGACGAAAGCGTCGCGGATGACGGCGTCGTGCCCGGGGCCGTAGGTTACATAGTCGAGGGGCGGCAGATGGCCGGTGACCTGCTCGGCGACGAAGTCGGCAATACCTTCGTAGAGCGACTGACCGAGCAAGTCCTTTGCCTGGCCGTGCTCCTGGGTGTGCACGAACTCATGCACGACCAGCAGTTCCATATGGTCGAACGGGCGGCTGTGAAAATAAGTCCGCAACCAGGCCTGTGTCTTCGGCGTCATCTCGCTGATATCGACGGTATCGTCGCCGGTGGCCAGCTCAGCGCCGATCAGCACCTTGTCGCGCTGAGTGGTGCCGCCCGATTTCAGCGCACCGATCGCGAAGTAGATGCTGGCCGGACGCATCGCCGGATAGAGCGCCTGAAACCTGCGCAACTGCGGCTCCAACGCAGCAATGGCCGAGGGCGCGCGCAGCGTATGCGGACGTATGGATATCCAGTAGTGCGGGTAGCTGCGAATGGCGTCAACGTAAGACTGCGCGGTATACCCCTTGGCTTGCATGAAAGCGTGCAAGCCCGGCGTACCGCGATCGATGTACTGCTGCTGCATGATCAGCAACTGCCGCGCGGGATCGCCCACCTTGACCGCGGCGTCATAGGCCTCCCAAAAATGGTCTATGTCCACCGAGGACGCGGTCGGTCTAGCGGTCACCTCGCTCGCAGCGGCAGCGCTCATCCCCAGCGCAAGCAAACAAAAGGCCGCAACAGCGGCCAACCAGCGTATCGACGTCATTGCGGCTTTCTCCCTTGCGCGGCCACGTCCAATCGTGGCTGACCCGCGCTTCGATGCGCGACAACGGCAAGCGGTTTAAATGCTCGTCTCTTTACTCCCTCTCCCTATGGGCGACCGAAGGGAGTCTCCTTGCGGGTGGAGGAGGGCTGCGGTGAGGGGCGGGTGCTCGCGAGAATTCCGCCGTTCGTCACTCCAGGTTAGCCAAGGACGCGCCTGTTGCCGCGATGAAACTTCAAGCAGAATGCACGATCCGCATTGGCGATGCATCGGAGCCCGACATGTCAGCGAACGCAGCCATCTTCCGTCAACTGCATGGTGGCCCGCAGCCGTTGCGGCTGCCCAATGCCTGGGACGCCGGCAGTGCCAGGTTGTTCGAAAGCCTCGGCGCCGCGGCCATCGCCACCACCAGCGCGGGTCTGGCCTGGGCGCTTGGTTACGCGGATGGGGGAAAGCTGCCGGTGGACGCCGCGGTCCACGCCGCCGCCTGCATCGCACGCGTCCTCACGGTACCGTTGTCGGTCGACATGGAGAACGGCTACTCCGACGATGCCGCGACGGTAGGCGAGACGATACGGCGACTGCTCGATGTCGGCGTCGCCGGCATCAATATCGAGGATGGCGCCAACGCGCCGGCCGTGCTCGCCGCGAAAATCGAAGCGATCAGGAACGCCGTCGCCAAGGCGGGTTCGGACATCTTCGTGAATGCACGCACCGACGTGTACCTGGCCAACCTAGCCGATGCCTCGCGGCGGGTCGATGAAACGCTGTCGCGCGGTGCGATCTATCGCGCGGCCGGTGCCGATGGCTTGTTCGTTCCCGGCCTGAATGATCCGGCGGAGATCAAGGCCATCGTGGCCGGGGTGGGTTTGCCGCTCAACGTGATGGCGTGGCCGGGCCTGATGCCGGTCGACGAACTGGGTCGGCTCGGCGTGCGGCGCTTCAGTGCAGGCTCCGGCATTTCGCAGATGCTGTGGGGCGAGGCGGAAGCACTGGCGCGGGATTTTCTCGAGAATGGGTGCTCTGAGTCGCTGGCCAATGGCGCGATGCCGTACGGGCGGATCCAGGCTTTGTTCGCTGGAACGTAATCGGTAAAGCACTCGCTCGAATCCTACCTGTCCGTCACCCCAGCGTAGGCTGGGGTCCAGTGCCTTTGGCTCTATGCTCGCTGTTGCATCGGCACCCACAGGCAAGAGCTTTCGTGCCGCTGCACGGCCCGAGTCACTTTCTCTTTGTGTGGCCAAAGAGAAAGTAACCAAAGAAAAAGGCCACCCCGCTTGGCGCTTGCCGCTCATCCATGGGCAGCAAGTCCGTGAGCTGTGGCCGGGCTTTTCGACCGGACTCCTGTCCGGGCGAAAAGGCATCGACATCCCTGTCGATGCCCGCTACGCGGCCTGTCGTCCCCAGCTCGCCGCCGCACAGGGGCCCCCGGTAGAGCGGCGGGCCATCCTGGCCCGCACACGGTGTGCCTACTGCGCGGGCGATGGTGAATTAACTACTTCCGTCCCCTTTGCGCCCTTTGCGCAGCGGCAGAGGGCAATCAAGTTCTACAAAGCTAGACCTTAGCCTGTGCTCGCTTGAGTCCGGAAGCCGGCTCCAACAGGTGAGCAGGACTGACCTTCAGGGCTTTTGCAAGCTTATAAATGTTCAGTAGCGCAATGTTGCGCTGACCGCGCTCGACGCCACCGAGATAGCTGCGGGCGAGCCCGCTTTCGAGTGCAAGGCTCTCCTGGGAAAAACCCTTTGCCTTGCGGACTTCTGCCAAGCGCTGGCCGAAGATTGTTCTGGGATCTGTGGCCATCTTGGGCTGTCCTCCTTCGTCGTAGACGAGCCTAGGGAGTGGGGCGTTATGAGGCCACGTCTTATAAGATCACGCTCTATAAGTGACAAATTCGGCGACACATATTAGGATCGGGTCTGGGAGATGCGCTGTGGTTGCTGCGGGCATGGACCGATGCGATACCTGCGTCGAATAAACACCCTTCGGGGAAAAACGCCCTAAGTCTATGAGCGGTTTCTAACCTCCCGACACCCCGTCCGTCGTCATGCCGTGGACGGGCACTTCTATGGAACCAGGAGGCGACCATGTCGACGTTCGATTCGGATGATTTGGCAACGATGGGCTATTTCCTGCCGGAGGACAGCCAGCTGCGGCTGAAGAAGCTACGTGAGTACGTCGAATTCCTGTCGCATATAGCGCAACCGCGAACGGCGGACGTGCAGCAGGAATGGATCCCCGAGATTAACGTGGGGGAAGTGGCGGTCTGCCTGGAATGGTTGGCCGAGCAGGTGGGGCTGGTGCTGGACGAGATGTCTTGGCCGGCCTACCGGTCCGAAAGGGAGGCTGCGCTGGGTGCCGGCGCGGAGCCTGAAGCCGCCGAGGAGATGCCCGGCAATGCGGATGAGCGCTACCGCTTCGGCATGACCATGGAGCAGATCGATACGCTCAACCGGCTGATCGACATGATCGTGGCCCATGGCGATGTGGTGATCGCCAGTGATGAGGCCGAGTTCGCCGACCACACGCTGTCGGTGCTGGGGGATGCCATCTTCAACGACGCGAGGGCGGTGCGCGAGATCATCCGCCAAGTGGAATTGCAGAGGCTTGGGCAGGCGCGCGGTTCGCAAACCCACGTGGGCGAAGAGCGGGCCACATACCATGCCGGGCCAGTGCGTTTGCCTGTTGCAGAACGCCAGCTTGTTGACGAATCATTGCCAGCGCAGCTGACCAGGTTCGCCGCATAACTTGACCGACATCGCCAACCCGTTGACCATCCGACCGGAGGTCTCATGCCGATCCGCGGCAGACCTCCCGCAATGCATAAAGGGGACAGTGTTGGACAGCGTAGTGAGCTCAGACCAAAGGATTCAGCGTCTTGCGCACGGCTGGGCAGACTATCGACGTCGACAGTGGCTTGCAGGGCTTCTATTTATCGGGTTCCTTCCGTTGGTTTTCCTGATTGGGTTGGGGATCGAACGAGTGACCGACTCCGACAGCCTGGTTGTAATGCCGGCCGCTGCCCTAATGTGCGCGACGATTTGGGCGGCCACGCACTTCATTTTCTTTCGATGCCCAAGCTGCAGTCACCGGTTTCATATCACCACCGCACTTCGTTTGACCAAAGGACGCAGCTGCCCACACTGCGGACTGGAGCGCTACCAAGCTGACTGACGGCTTTGCGTGAGATGTATCATGCGGGACGTCTGCTTCCACCACCCATAGCTGTCATTCGAGCCGGTCCCCGTGGACTACCATGCTGCAACGCGAGCGGTCGTCGACCACGGAGAACAGCCGAAGTCGGCGACGACCGGGCCATTCATCGCCCGTCAGAGTAGGTGACTCATGAACTGGGGCTTTCCTGGTTCGCGGCCTGGGACGAAGCGCACAATCGGGACGCAACTGGTGCCACCCTAGTTCTACGCCTACAGTTCTATTTGATGGCGACCGCTTCGGCTTCACGAGGTTGCCAACCACCACCGAGTGCCTTGAACGCTGCGACCGCTGCACGTGCTGATTCCGTTTGCGCCTGCGCTCGCGCATCCGAGGTTTGCAGCAGCGTCTGGTCGGCATGGAGCACGTCGATCAGGCTCGCGGCACCGTTCTGATATGCAATCGATGAAGATTCGCGCGCCCGGGCCAGCGATGCTTCGCCCTGGCTTAGCGTGACGGCCTGTTCCTCGCGGTTGACCAATGCCGAGAAGCTGTTCTCGACATCCTCGGTTGCGCGAAGAACGGCTTGGCGATACGCGGCCAGCACTTCCGCATCCCGTCCCTTGGCCGCCTTGATTTGCGGATTGATGCGACCGAAGTCGAACAGGCGCCAGCGCAGACCCAGCACGCCCGCTGCCTGGCTCGCTCCGCCGGTAAACAGGTTGCCGCTGGAAACCGTTGTGGCACTGCCCAACAGGCCGCTGAGCGAAAACTTCGGGTAGTACTCGGAGATGGCCTCACCGATCCTCGCATTGGCCGCAGCGAGATGCCGTTCGGCGACGATCAGGTCGGGCCGGCGCTGGAGCAGATCCGCGGGCGAGCCGAGGGAGGCAATCTTCGGCGTGGCCGGTATCGGCGCGGCTGCCGCAAGTTCAGTCCGGTGCGTACCCGGAGGCGACCCCAGCATCACATCCAGCGCGTTCATTGCCGCATCAAGTTGGGTCTGGAGAACAGGTACTGTCGCTTGGACTTGGGCAAGCTCCCCCTCCGTTTGCCGTACCTGATATTCGGCGGCGAGGCCCTTGCCGTAAAGCAAGCTGACCTTCGCCAGCAACTCTTGCTCGACCTTCACCTGCCGCTGGGTAATCTCAAGACGAGTCTGCAGCCCCCGAATGGCGATGTAGATATCCGCAGTCTGGGCGGCGACTTCCAGTCGCGTGGCGGCGACGCCCGCTTCCGATGCCTGATAGTCCGCCAATGCAGCCTCGCGTCCGCGCCGCAGCCCCCCAAAAATATCGACCTCCCAACTTGCGCCCAAGTCTACCTCATAGGCGTTGCCCCATCGGTCATAGTTGGGTGTGGCATTGAGTACTTTCCCCAACGGGGTCTCAGTCGATTGATGTGCCCGGGCCGCCGATCCACTGATGTTGCCCGAAGGAAGCAGCGCGGCGTCGGCGCCGCCGAGCGCGGCACGCGCCTGCGTGACACGTGCTGACGCTTGCGCCAGATCCAGGTTCTGCTCAAGGGCCAGCGACACGAAGTGCGACAGCAGCGTATCGTTAAAACCCTGCCACCATGTCGCGAGGTCGGCAGTGCTTGCCGCATGTTGTTGCTCAACCGCTGTTTGCCCCATGTAGTGAGCCGGAAGCGGTGCGTCGGGCCGGCGATAATCCGGGCCAACTGCGCAACCGGCGATGACGCTGGTGCACAGTAGAAGGGCGAGAGAACGGCGGGGAAGCATGAGTGTCCTCGGGACGACAGTTGAGTGGTGACTATATTACGATATAGTCACTCGTTGTCAACGTTCCACGGCCGCGGTATGCTCTTGGCATGACCAAAATCCCTTCCCTCGCCCCGCAAGAGCGGGGACCGTTGGACCATGACGTCCGCACCCAGATCGTCGACGCTGCAACCGAGCACTTCAGCCACTTCGGCTATGAGAAGACGACCGTTTCCGACCTCGCCAAAGCCATCGGATTTTCCAAGGCCTACATCTACAAGTTCTTCGGTTCCAAACAGGCGATTGGCGAAGTGATCTGTTTTGGCTGCCTGACTACGATCATGACGACAGTGGGCGAGGCCATTTCCGATGCTCCCACTGCATCCGAACGTTTGCGCCGGATGTTCCGGGCGCTAGTGAAAGCCGGCAGCGACCTGTTTTTCCACGACCGCAAGCTCTACGACATTGCCGCCGCAGCGGCCAGCGGGCCATGGCCCTCCGTGCTGGCCTATGAAGAACATATCAAGCAGCTCATCACGCAAATCATCGTCGAAGGTCGTGATTCGGGCGAATTCGAGCGCAAAACCCCGCTGGACGAGACCGCCAACGCCATCTATCTGGTGATGTGTCCCTACGTCAACCCACTCTTGCTCCAGCACAATCTTGACCTCGCCGCCGAGGCCGCAACGCAGCTTTCCGGCCTGGTTCTGCGCAGCCTGGCGCCGTGACTGGATAAAGATTGATAAGTGACTATTGACTAATTTAGTCACTAAAACGAGAATGAAGGTCCTGTCTTGCGAGGAAGGACCTCATGCGTCGCCGCCACATTGCGTCATCCGTCATATGCCTGTTGCCACTCGCCCTGGCGGGATGCGGCAACCAACACACTTCCGATCCGCGCACCGAGGCTCCCGTGGTCGGGATCGCACCGGTCATGGTGGCGCCCGCTGCGTCGCTGTCATTCACCGGCGTCGTAGGTGCCCGAGTTCAGAGCGACCTGGGTTTTCGTGTCGCCGGAAAGGTGCTGCAACGTCTGGTCGATACGGGACAGACGGTCAAGCGTGGCCAGGTGCTCATGCGAATCGATCCGATCGACCTGCGGCTGGATGCGTCCGCACGGAAGGAGGCGGTTGCTGCGGCCCGCGCCCGGGCGAAGCAAGCCTCCGAAGATGAAGCTCGCTATGGCGGCCTGGTGGCTGCTGGCGCGATATCAGCGTCGGCCTACGGTCAGATCAAGGCGGCGGCCGATTCCGCCCGCGCCGACCTCCAGGCGGCCGAGGCGCAGGCCGATGTAGCGAACAACGCATCCAGCTACGCCGTATTAGTGGCCGACGCCGACGGCGTCGTCGTGGACACGCTGGCCGAGCCCGGCCAGGTTGTCAGTGCGGGCCAAGTCGTGGTGCGTCTTGCGCACGCGGGCCCTCGCGAAGCCATCGTACAGTTGGCTGAAACCGTGCGCCCGGCCATCGGTTCCGAGGGCGATGCCGCGCTGTACGGCCGAGACCGGCTGACCGTACCCACGAAGTTGCGACAGCTCTCGGGCACAGCAGATCCCCTGACGCGTACCTATGAGGCGCGATATGTACTCGAGGGCGCACTTGCCGATGCACCGCTCGGCGCCACTGTCACCATTCGGATACCGGAAAATGGGGGTTCCGCGCAGGCTGGGATGCAGGTACCGATCGGTGCCGTTTTCGATCCGGGCAAGGGCACGGGCGTCTGGGTGGTAACCGGCAATCCGGCTCATGTCGCATGGCGGCCGGTCAAAGTGCTCGGCCTGACCGACGACACCGCGCGCGTTGACGGTCTCGACGGCAAACTCGAGGTCGACACCCCGGTCGTGGCACTCGGCGCCCATCTGCTGCATGACGGCGAAAAGGTCAGGCCCTCGCCTGTCGCCACCCAGACGGCTGAGATCGTGGAACGTGGAGGCTTGCAATGAGCGGCTTCAACCTCTCGGCGCTCGCTGTCCGCGAACGCTCTGTCACGCTGTTCCTGATCATCCTGATCTCCGTGGCGGGCGTCATCGCCTTCCTCAAACTGGGCCGCGCGGAAGACCCGCCGTTCACGATCAAGCAGATGACCATCGTCACCGCGTGGCCGGGGGCAACGGCTCAGGAGATGCAGGATCAGGTCGCCGAGCCCCTGGAAAAGCGCATGCAGGAGTTGCGCTGGTACGACCACACGGAGACGTTCACCCGTCCCGGCCTGGCCTTCACCGTGATGGAGTTGCGCGACAACACACCACCGTCGCAGGTGCAGGAGCAGTTCTACCAGGCACGCAAGAAGCTCCACGACGAATCGGCGCAACTGCCGGCGGGCGTCATCGGCCCGATGGTGAACGATGAATATTCGGATGTGACCTTCGCGCTGTTCGCCTTGAAAGCCCAAGGCGAGCCACAGCGGTTGCTGGTGCGTGAAGCGGAGGCACTGCGCCAGCAGCTGCTGCATGTCGCGGGCGTAGAGAAGGTCAACCTTATCGGCGAACGGCCCGAACGTGTCTTCGTGTCCTTTTCGCATGATCGCCTGGCGACGCTTGGCGTTTCGCCACAGGACATCTTCGCGGCACTCAACAGCCAGAATCTCCTCACGCCGGCGGGTTCGATCGACACTCAAGGGCCGCAAGTATTCATTCGCCTGGACGGCGCCTTCGACAAGCTGCAGCAGATTCGCGACACACCGGTTATTGCTCACGGGCGGACGTTCAAGCTGTCGGATGTCGCCCAGGTGAAGCGAGGTTACGAAGATCCTCCGACTCTTTTGGTCCGCAACGGTGGCAAGCAGGCGCTGCTGCTGGGCATTGTGATGCGTGACGGTTGGAACGGCCTGACGCTGGGCAAGGCGCTGGATCAGGAGGTCGCCAAGATCAATACCGGATTACCGCTGGGCGTGAGCCTGACGAAAGTGACCGACCAGTCCGTCAACATCGAGTCGGCAACCAACGAATTCATGGTCAAGTTCTTTGTCGCCCTGCTCGTGGTCTTGGTTGTGTGCTTCGTGAGCATGGGTTGGCGTGTCGGCGTCGTGGTCGCGGCGGCCGTCCCGCTGACACTGGCGGGCGTGTTCGTTGTCATGGCCGCCGCGGGGGACAACTTCGACCGTATCACCCTCGGATCACTGATCCTCGCCCTGGGCCTGCTGGTTGACGACGCCATCATCGCCATCGAGATGATGGTCGTGAAAATGGAGGAAGGCTACAGTCGGGTCCAGGCATCCGCCTACGCGTGGAGTCACACGGCCGCGCCCATGCTGGCCGGCACCCTCGTCACGGTCGTCGGTTTCCTCCCCAACGGCTTTGCCCGGTCCACCGCCGGTGAATACACCCACAACATGTTCTGGATCGTGGGCATTGCGCTGATCACTTCATGGATTGTCGCCGTGGTCTTCACACCGTACCTCGGCGTGAAGTTGCTGCCGGACATACCGAAGATCGAAGGCGGCGAGAAGAGCATCTACGACACGCCGCGCTACAACCGCTTCCGGCGCGTGCTGGGCCGGGTCATCGCCCGTAAATGGTTGGTGGCCGGAGCGGTCGTCGGATTGTTTGCACTGGCCATCATCGGTATGGGGCTGGTCAAGAAGCAGTTTTTCCCGACGTCGGATCGACCGGAAGTACTTGTTGAGGTGCAGATGCCGTATGGCACCTCGATTGAGCAGACCAGCGCGGCAACGGCCAAGGTCGAAGCCTGGCTGGCGAAACAGAAGGCGGCAAAGGTCGTCACGTCTTACATCGGCCAGGGCGCTCCACGCTTCTTCTTGGCGATGGCGCCTGAATTGCCCGATCCGTCGTTCGCCAAAATCGTGGTGCTCACAGGCGATGAAAAGGAACGGGATGCCCTTGAGGACAGACTGCGCCAGGCGGTGGCCGACGGGTTGGCGCCTGAGGCGCGGGTGCGCGTCACCCAGATCGTGTTCGGCCCTCCTTCGCCATTTCCCGTGGCCTTTCGCGTCATGGGGCCGGACCCGGAACAACTTCGCGCGATCGCCACGCAGGTCAAGGCGGTCATGCGCGGCAGCCCGATGATGCGTACCGTCAATACCGACTCGGGACTGCGCGTTCCCACCTTGCACATCACCTTGAACCAGGATCGGCTGCAGGCCGTAGGGTTGAGTTCGAGTGCCGTAGCACAGCAACTCCAGTTCCTGCTGACCGGTGTCCCGGTCACTGCGGTTCGCGAGGACATTCGCTCTGTGCAAGTGGTGGCACGCGCGGCTGGCGACATCCGCCTTGATCCAGCAAAGATCAACGGCTTCACGCTGTTGGGATCGGCCGGCCAGCGCGTTCCGCTCTCACAAGTCGGAACCGTGAATGTTCAGATGGAGGACCCCGTTCTTCGCCGGAGAGACCGCACGCCGACCATCACCGTACGCGGCGACATTGCAAACGGGTTGCAGCCGCCAGACGTATCAACGGCGATGCTGAAGCAGCTGCAGCCGATCATCGCCAAGCTGCCGGATGGCTACAGGATCGAAGAAGCAGGCTCCATCGAACAGTCTCGCAAGGCCAACGGGGCCATCGTGCCGCTTCTTCCCATCATGATCGCGGCCACGCTCCTCATCATCATCCTGCAGGTGCGCTCGATCGCGACCATGATCATGGTGTTCGCGACCAGTCCGCTCGGCCTGATCGGCGTTGTTCCCACACTGTTGTTGTTCAATCAGCCGTTTGGCATCAATGCGCTGGTTGGCCTGATAGCGCTCTCAGGGATCGTGATGCGCAACACCCTGATCCTTGTCGGGCAAATCAAGGACAACGCAGAACATGGATTGGCGCCTTTCGATGCCGTGATCGAGGCGACGGTGCAGCGTGCGCGACCGGTGATTCTGACCGCGTTGGCGGCGATCTTTGCCTTCATCCCGCTGACCCATTCGGTGTTCTGGGGAACTCTCGCGTACACGCTGATCGGCGGCACGTTTGCAGGAACCATTTTGACCCTGGTGTTCCTGCCGGCCATGTATTCCATCTGGTTCAAGATCAAGCCTGCGCAATCGCATGGCTGATCCACTGTTCATCGTCATTTACTCTTAAAGATAGGAACTTCCATGTCCAATTCCAAAGTTGTCGTTGTTACCGGTGTGTCATCGGGCATCGGACGCGCCACCGCGGAGAAGTTTTCCAAGCGGGGCTGCCAGGTATTCGGCACCGTGCGCAACACGGCAAAAGCACAAGCAATACCCGGTGTTGCACTGATCGAGATGGATATCCGTGACGAAGCGTCGGTTCAAAAGGGAATCCAGGCCATCATTGCTCAGGCCACGCGCATCGACGTGCTGGTCAATAGTGCGGGCGTGACCCTGATCGGCTCGACGGAGGAAACGTCGATTGACGAGGCTCAGTCACTGCTCGATATCAACGTCTTGGGCGTCCTGCGCACAACCCGGGCGGTCCTGCCGCATATGCGCAAGCAAAGCTCAGGAAGGATCGTCAACATCAGCTCGGTGCTGGGCTTTCTTCCTGCTCCGTACATGAGCCTCTATTCAGCATCCAAGCATGCCGTTGAGGGACTGTCCGAGACCCTGGACCACGAGGTACGCCAATTCGGAATTCGCGTGGCGCTGGTCGAACCCTCTTTTACAAGAACCAACCTGGATCTCAACGCGCCCCAAACAGCTTCCAAGATCCCCGACTACAGCAGAGAGTTCGGCGTCGTTTCCCAGGCCATCCAGAAAAATGTCCAAAAGGCGCCCGAACCCGATGGCGTAGCCAACACCATTGTCGATGCTGCTTTGGGAACCTGGAAGATGCGCCGTACGCCCAAAGGCGAGGCCTCTCTTCTGGCCAAATTACGCCGCTTCATGCCTGCCGGACCGGTCGAGAAAGGCCTGAGAAAAACGTTTGGTCTGGGTTGACATCGCACCTAGTTGCACATGGTGACTTTTATAGCCCAGTCACGTTCCATGCCTAATTTCAGTCTGAGAGCTTCTTATGCCCACCGTACCGAATATTGATTGGACTGCTCGACAAGAAACGGCCAGGCAACGCTTCCTTGCCGGTGGTGGAAAGCCTGGTCTCGTTCAAACGGAACGGCTCGCCGGCAAGACCGGGCGCGAAATCCTTGAAGCCATGATGTCCGGCGATCTGCCATACCCGCCCATGAACGAAACCATGAATATGACGTTGCTGGAAGTAGGCGACGGACACGCCGTGTTTCAAGGAATTCCTCTGCTGCAACACTACAACCCGCTGGGCTCGGTGCACGGCGGCTGGTTTGCCACACTCCTCGACTCGGCATTGGGCTGTGCCGTGCAAACCACGCTGCCGGCCGGCCGCTCCTACACCACGGCCGAACTCAGCTTGAACATCGTGCGGCCAGCGTCTCACAAGACAGGCCCGCTACGCGCGGTTGCCACGGTTGTTCACGTTGGCCGACAGATCGCCACAGCAGAAGCCCGTGTGGCGGACGAACAAGGCAAGCTGTACGCACACGCGACCACAACCTGTTTTGTCTTCGACGTGCCAGCCGGTAGCGCTAGCTGACTGCAAGCCAAGGCCCCGGCCTGACGTTCACACTTGTGGCAAAGCGCCTCGAAAGCTCGGAAGAGTGGAGCGGCGCAGCAGTCTGGGCCGAGCGCGCATAGAACTGATATACACGGGCGCGTTGGCAGGCCGCGCTCGAGCAAATGGATCATTTCGCGATTACTTCGCCACGCAGCCGACGCCTCATTTCCGTCCATTCGATAAGCGCCTTCACGGAAGGTCCGAGCGCTATGCCTGGCGGCCCGGTGTCTCCCCGCCGCTTTAGCGTTGAAGTGGTGGCTTCTTCACGACGACGAGCACGACGTCGTTGGTCCGCATCGGAATGCGCAGGGTGGCGGCACCTGCCGGGCCGATGGTCAGCTGACGCACCTCAGGAATGTCCCGGGTCGCGTCCTGAAGTTTTCGCAGTTGCTCGGGGCTCAATGACACCGGCGAACCCATAAGCAGGTAAGCCGTATAGGCGTCGTTGGCGTCGAAGCCGGTGCGGTGGATCTCGACCCGGTATGTGCCCGGGCGCAGGTGTTTCAGGTCGAGGCTCACCGGCGGAGCGGAACGGGCAGGCAGAACCTTGGTGTAGAAGTCGCGGTCGGTCTTGTCCTGCCGCGGCGTAACGAAATCCCAGACGAGGGCTTTGAGCACGCCGTCGTCCCACGTCACGAGGCTCTGCGTGTCCGTGGTTTTCAGTTCGGCCTGGCCCAGCGCGTTGAGGTATTTATAGGCGAAGTAGGCCGGCTTGCGGATGCCTTCGGGGGTCATCAGGCCGAAACCGCCCTGAAACGGTGCGGTCGGCGGCCCGGGCTCTTCGAACAGGTCGCTGAAGGTCCAGTAGCTCATGCCCTGGGCCACGCCTTCGCTGGCCTTGAGCTTGGCGAGAATGTAGGCGGCGCTCACGTACGAGTCGTGCACGGCATCGCGTGGGGTGTAGCTGGTGCTCCATTCGGTGATGTAGAGCGGGAGCCCCGGCCGGGGCGATGCCTGGATCTGCGCGCGCACCCGGCGCACGTCGCCGACGATCGCATCGGGCGAAGGCGAGAGCTTGGTGTCGGCCTTGCCGTCCTGGTCGAGAAAGCCGCCGTCTACGCCGTAGGTATGAGTGGTGATGAAATCAAGCGGGGCCCGCACCCGAGCGACATGGGCGATGAACGTCGGGATCCACGCGGCACCTGCGGTGGCCGGGCCGCCGACCCGCAGTTTCAGATCGATGCGCTTGATGGTGCGCGCGGTGATGTCGTAGAGGTGGAAATAGGCTGCCTGGTCGGCGTCCTGCCAGAAACCGGCCAGATTCGGCTCGTTCCAGACTTCGAAGTACCAGCTGCGGATTTCACGCTTGCCGTAGCGCTGCTCCAGATGGCGCACGAAGGCAGCGACCAGCCCGGCCCATCTGCCCATCCGCGGATGCGAGGTGTTGCCCTTCCAGAAGAAGACGTGCTGGTCCGAGGTCTTCATCGCTTCGGGGGTGAACCCCAGTTCGACGAATGGCCGCACATCCATGGCGAGGAGGCGGTCGTAGAGGTAGTCGATCTTGGTCCAGTCGTAGACCGGCCTGCCTTGCACCTCGCGGTAGGTTCCGAGTACGTCGTGGAAGATGGCGTGGAGGCGGACATAGCGGAAACCCAGTTCCTGTCGCTGGGTGCCCAACTGCGCCAGGCTGCCGGCGCGGATCAGCGTTCCCGGATAGTCCGAGCCGACCGACAGATTGAAAAAGCGATCGAGCGACGCCTTCGGGCCGCGCACATCGACATCGATGTGACGGACGGGCTGCTCGGCACGGGTCGTGGACACAAAGCCGCCCAACAAACTGGCTAGCGCCAAGGTGAATGGCCATGCGCGCCACGTCTTCATGCCTGATGCCCCGCCGTTGAACCGTATGGAAACCTACCACTGCGGTGTCGTTCGTCCCTTCCGGTCAAGCACAGGAAAGCAGAAATTGTCGAGCCGATACGAATTTTCGCAAAGCCTAAGGTCGATAGCCCGGATACAACAGGGCACGGGCTCGCAAGTGGGCCTTGCTCCTGCCCACGGTCCATCGCGCTTATCTTTGGTGGCGATTGCCTCCGACGAGCCAAAGCTGACTTTCCTATTGTGCGCGGCTTAACCAAGACGGCTGAAGCAACTAATAGGGAAAGCGAGTGCCGCGATTTCACAACAGGGGCGCATTTTCCAAGTTCGCCTCGCGTCCTGGTGAAACGGCCTTTCCGGATGTAGTTAGTCGTTACGGAGGCCGAATTTCTCCGCGCTAGATTTGAAGCCGGTCTTTTTTTAATAGGTAGGCTCCAACGATGGCAATCAAGAAGCCGTTGCGTGTCAACCGAGCCATTAGGCGTTGTCACGCTCACAAGGAGCGATGAGCCATGGGTAAGCACCAGGTTGCCGAGTTGTACTACCAGCTTCCCGAAGCCGCGCATGGACAACTGTGCAACACACGCGACGAGATTCGGCTGCTTGCCGATCTCACGGCACGCATCAGCGACGAAGCGGACGATCTCCAGCTGTCGCCCAAGGCGCTGGCCCGGTGTTTCGATCGTTTGGCCGACGAACTGTCCTGCGCCTTGCACGAGAGCTTCTGGCCGGCGAAGAAAAACCCTGCGAAATAGGCACCGTGTCTTTCGCGCAACGCGGCGATGCACGAAGGCGCTGGGTCCCGGATATCGCTTCGCGATTCCGGGATGACGATCAAAATCAGGCAGGGAGCGCGGATGGAAAGCGGGTGCACGCCATGTGCCGGATCGGGCATCCTGTACCCGACAAGACCATAAAGGAGTTTGGAAAGTGCCATCAGCCAAGGAAAAGCCGTCGTCGTTTCCCTATGCCGTGATGCTCGCCGTGATGGCGATGGGGCTGGCACTCGCCACCTTCGCCGTTTATCGCTGGCAACACCTGTCGACGGGCATGGACGATGCGAGGCGGTTGGGAGTCCTTTATGTGATGCTCGGCAGCGACCTGGTCGGCCTGGTGATATCGGCGGCGTGCGCGCTGGGCTATACGCAGTGGACGATCGAGCGGCGACACCTTGCCGGTTTGCCTGACTATGCCGCCGTCGGTATCGGTGTGTTCAAGGGGGTACTTGGCTTCGTGTTGATGTTCACGTGGCAGATGGCTGCACGGGGATTGCTCGCGGTGTACGGCCACTATGCGGGCATGCAGCTGGTCGCGATCGTGGGCCTGATCCTGGGTCATCTGATTACTGTGGCCGCGGTGATGGTTTCGATATGGCTGGCTTTTTCCGTTCTGCGCGAGCAGGCGATACCGGCATCGCCTCAGCCGATCGAGTTGCGCGGGCGTGCCTTGCTGATGTTCACTCTGTTCGCGTGGTCCTGGCTGCTGGTCGTTGCGCAGTTGGTGGCGCCCATGGCGATGGATCTCTATCGCGCGGAAGTTGATGCGCTGCCACTGGTTCCCTATGCGGCCTCCATCGGCCTGGTATTGCCTGTGTTCCTTGGGGGTTTGCTTGGACTGCCACGGACCATGCCGCTGAGCCGGCCGTTTCGCCTGTGGTTGGCGGGTACGCTGGCGGTTCTGGTGTGTGCCCTGACCATGGCTGTCGTGACCATCGTGATGGTCGGCATCGGCAGATCCCTGGGCAAATACTTTGTGCCGATCACCGCTTTCAGCGCCCTCGTGGCGGTGATCTGGTTCGTGGTGTCGACTGTGCTGTGCTGGCTGCTGGTGAAGGTGTTGTTCCGTACGGAGGTGCCGCTGTTCCGAGACGAAAGGATCTCTGCGGCTCATTGACGCGGATTGCGCCGGCGAACTTAAGGTGCCGGTGCGGCAGCATTCATCGCCGGTATGGCGAGTTGATTGAATGTGCGGTCCATGTCTTTCGGCGATAGATGCGGCTTTTCGTCCAGCCACCAGCCGAGCAGGCCGAAGAGCGCGCCGGCTATGAACCGGACCAGCGGCTCGCGCTGGGTCGCCCTGGCGCGCGATGGCGGCAGGACGAATTTCACTTCTTCACGCACCAGCTCGATCACGAGGCTCTGGATGTGGTGTTGCACGGCTGCGCCGCTGCGCTTGCCGACCATGGCCTGGAACACGTCGCGGTGGTCGTTGACGTGCTCGAACAGCTCGCGACTGAAACCGAATAGCCGTTCGCTTCGGCCGCCCTGCCGGGTACGTGCCTCGCGCTGGCGTTGCCGCAGCACGGCGCGCAGTTCGCCGAAGCCGTAGAGCAGAAGTTCTTCCTTGTCGCTGAAGTGCGCATAGAACGTGGTGCGGCCGACGTTGGCGCGATCGGCGATCTCCTGCACCGACAAGGTTTCGAATCCCTTTTCCTTGACCAACGCCAGCAGCGATTCGCGCAGGAGTTGCCGTGTGCGCTGAATCCTGCGGTCTTCTTGTGCGGCCATGGCCCGCCTCCGGTTTCCGAACAATGCACCGTGTGGTGTTCGGTATGGAACACATCCATCCCACCTGTGCTGGCCCCGTCTGGCCGTTCGCGCACATCATGCCCGCGACGGAACACATCTTCGATAACGAACATTATGTTCCATAGCAGAGGCTACCATCCGTGTTGAAAGTGTTTACACGACGCACATCTGTCGCCAGCCGACGTATCCCTGTCGGCGCGCGCCTGCCTTACCGCGAACTCGTGTCGGTCCACGGCCAACGTATCCAGATACCGGATCCGCAGTGCATCGTGCACCTGCAGTTCCGGCGATTCGCTGGCTGCCCTATTTGCAAGCTTCATTTGCGATCCATTGCGCAGCGCCACGACGAACTGGTCAAGGCGGGCATTCTGGAAGTGGCGGTGTTTCACTCGTCGATCGAGACCATGCGCCGCCACGATCACGCGCTGCCGTTCGCCGTGGTGGCCGATCCACAGCAGCGGCTGTACCGCGAGTTCGGTGTGGAGGCGTCGCTGCGTTCGGTGCTCGACCCGCGCGCCTGGGCTGCCATCGCTGGGGGCCTCGTCGCGTTCGGGGTCGGGCGCGAAGCGGGCGAGCCGGCGCTGGGACTGCCGGCGGATTTCCTGATAGCACCGGGTGGCGACGTGCTGGCGTGCAAGTACGGCGTGCATGCGGATGACCATTGGTCGGTCGACGAGATCATCGAGCGCTCCGGGGTCGTGATCCCTGATATGCACGCGCCTCAGACATCTGCCGGCACTGTCGCGGCGGTGTCCGAAGAGGCCGACGCCGATGCGTGAGGCCATGCACGATACGCGCGACGAACTGCTGTCGCGCGCGCTCCATGCGGCGGTGGTTATGCTGTTGCTGACCAGCGTGCATCACGCCTACGGCGCCTATGTATACGCCACGCTCTGGCGCCTTCACGTCGTCATCGTTGCCGGGCTGACGGCCCTGGCGCTATGGGGCGCGGCGCATGTTGTACGGCATCGTCCTGCAGGACTTGCCCGCACTATTGCAACGGTAACGTTCTGCCTCGTCGATTTCATCATGCCGGTGGCGGGCATCGGTTTGTTCGAAGGCGGCTACAACCATCTCCTGAAGAACGCGCTGTATTTCGGCGGCGCCTCGCCGCAGGTCATGACTCGGTTATTTCCGCCACCGGCCTATGAGCTTCCCGGCGACTGGTTCTTCGAAGGCACCGGGATCCTGCAGTTTGTCGTGGGCGCCTTTGCCGCCTACCGGCTTTATCGCTTTACCAGGGATGGCATGCATCCGCCCAGGTAGGGCGGCGCAGTCCGACCCGCAAAGATCGGTATAGCGGCCCTGTTTGCTTCATCTTGCCACCACCGCACGACCAGTCTTTTCTCCTGCATCACCCGAGGGACGAAAGAGCTGGTGCGCAATGATCCGGGCCTGGCATCGAAAGCAAGAAGCCCACCTGTCAAGGCGGGCTTCTTTTATTCCCGATCGCCGGGTTTCAGGGGGCGGAGCTCACTTCGCCTACCCGCCGCGTCCCTCGTTCAGTGTCCCGTTTTCGGTGCGGAGCTGGGTGCGCTGTGAGAGGTGTTTTGAACCGACGGGGAGGGTGTGCGCTCATACACGGGGAACCGGTCTCCCGGATAGTCGCGCCGGTCGACGTGGAAACGCTGCTGGCGGCCGAAGTCGCTGCGGTTCGCCAACGCCAGCCGATGGCCGTCGATGTGCACCCAATACCACTGGCCGCTCGGAACCGGCGAACTCGATACGTAGACAAACCGGGCGAGGTAATCGCCATCTGCGCGGGGCGAAGCTTGCATGGCGAGATTGATGACGAACTGGCTGCTGACTGGCCGGCCGTGGTCGGTGGCGGGCTTGGTGATCAATTCGTCCAGATTCTGCCGCAGCAGCCGGTTGACCTTCGGCGAGAGTTCGACGGACGGCGAGACATCGGTGACCTTGCCCCTGGCATCCACATGCACCAGCACCGGCATGACTCCGGGCCTGAATTCGTTGAGGGACTGGGAGTCGGCCATCGCGGCACCTGCGCCGACGGCCAGTACGCCTGCGAACATCATCATGGAAAACCGTTTCATGAAAACCTCCGTGAATCACGGATCAGTGCTGCTGCAGAGAAGCCGTCTGGCAGCGAAAACACAGCTGGAAAACACGGCTGCGTGACTACTGTTCTCCTAAACGCGTGGCCAGTCAATCGGGATGACGTGACGGCCAGAACGGCGTGACGACCGGTAACGAAGCGCCCGCTCGGCAAGACGCCAGGCGCTATTTCGTTGGCAGTGACGCCAGCCATTGCAGCACCGCCTGCGACAGCTCGATGCGCTGGTCGGAATAGACGTGGTCGGTGGGCAGATGCACCGTGGTCACGCCGGTGTTTCCGGCCTTGCGCAGGTCGGCGGCGAGCGACGTGTTCGCCTCCGCAAAGCCGTCATCCGACGTGATGATCAGTGCCGTGCGGTTTTTCAATGCGTCGACCTTCGAGCTGAACGCCCACCTCGCGCCGTTATCGGCCAGTTCGCGTGCCAGCCCGTCCGACGTGCAACCGGCCAATGGCGCCATGCCCCCACCGGCCAGGGCTGCGCTCATCTTGCGCAGCGCCTCCGGTTTCTGGTCCGCCGTCATCATCTGCCGCATCGCGCCGCCCAGGTCGACGGCCGAGATGGTGGCGAAGGCCTTGACGGCGGGGTCGGCCGCGGCGCCCTGGATGGTCATGAAGCCGCCCATGCTGTGCCCGATCAGCACGATGTGGGCCGGATCCAGGCGCAGTTTTTTGGCGATCTCCGGCTTGCGCAGGTACGCCAGTGCCGCGGCGGTGTCTTCGATGCCGTGGGAGAACGAAAAATCCCCCGGCGTTCCCCACGATCCGCGGTAGTTGAAGTAGAGAACATCCCAGCCTGCACGGCGCATGTCCTGCGCCAGATCGAGGTTGCGCTCGTAGCCGGGAAAGCCGTGCAGCAGGATCACCGCGGGATGCGGCCCCGCCCCCGCCGCGACGTAGACCAGGGCATTCATCAGCGCGCCGTGGCTGGGGATCTGCATTGCCTCCATCGAGGCGCGATCGTTGCCGTTCGGTGCGGACGGCGGTGCGTTCGTGGCGGCGTAGCACGGAATGGATATCAGACAGGCACAGAAACAGGCCGTCAGGAGCAAGGCTTTCAAGTGGTTGTTCACGCTTCCCCTCAACGTCAGTATGTAGTCGCAGACCATGGGCACGGATGCCGGATCACACGACTATAACTTTTCCTGACGGTGCAGGATCAGCGTGGCCGGACGTCGCATCAGCCATGGGGACGGGACGCCGAATTCGTTACGCCGCTTTCAACATTGCACGCGGCCGCCGGCGAGCTGTTTGCACGGATGGAACACGGGCTCTTTCGACGGCGGTGGGTGATGCGCATCGTGATCATGGTCATGATCGCCGTCGTGATGGCCGTTCCAGTACGGCGGCACGGCGCCCCAGTAGGCGGGCGGGGCGTTGTACGCCGGTTGGGCCAGTTGATCGCGATACTCGTCGTTCTGCCGGCGCAGCGCATCGTTTTCGGCGCGCAGCCGGTCGCGGCTGGCGGCATCGTCAGTCAGCGCCTGCTGCCGCGCTGCCTCGTCGCGCTGTTGCGCGGCGATCGCCTCGTCGGCCTGGCGCTGGGCGTTGTCTTCCAACTGCTGCCGGTGGGCGGCGAGGCGCTGTTGGTAGAGCGCTTCGAGATGGTGCGCGTCCGCGTAGGTCTTTGCCTTCGCTTCCTGGCCCAGACGCAGATACTGATCGATGATTTCGCCGTCGTCGGCCTGGTGAATCAGCTCGCCTTTGCCATCGCGACAGGGACGGTCGGTGTATTCGAGCTGCCCGCCTCGCGTGGTGCATTTGTAGATGCTCTGCGCGCCGGCAGCCGTCGCCGTGGCCAGCAGCATGATGGCGATAGACAGAATCCGCTTTCCGGCAACCGAGGCTTTCATCTTGACGGTCATTCTGCACCGGCCGGCGCGACGTTGCGTAATGAAAATGTCGAGACCGGGGCATCTACCCGGATGGACTCAGGTGGTTTCGAAACCGGCATGCGCATTGTGCACGTGCCGGCCGGCCTGCCGCCAGCTGCGCCACCCGATCATCGCCAGCACGATAAACCCGGCATACAGCACCGACGTGATCATCAGCGACTTGTAGACGTATTCGCCGACATAGATCAGGTCGACCACAATCCACAGCCACCACGCGGCGATATGCCGGCGCGCCTGCCACCACTGGGCGACCAGGCTGAAGGCCGTCAGCGCGGCGTCCAGCCAAGGCAGGGAAGCATCGGTCCAGCGGTGCATGGCGAAGCCCAGCGCAAGCGCACCGACGGTGCCGACGAGCAGATGTGCCATGGCCTGCGTGGCCGGCAGTGGCGCGACCTGCACCAGGCCGTCGTCGCCCAGGTTCTGCAGCCAGCGTACCCAGCCATAGACGATCAGCACGCCGAAAGCGACTTGCAACAAGGCATCGGAATAGAGCTTCGCGTCGACGAAGATCCCCGCATAGATCGCCACCGACAGCAGGCCGATCGGCCAGCACCAGGGCTTGCGCCGGGCGGTGAGCCACACCGCCCAGGCGCTGATCAGTGCACCGATGAGTTCGATCCAGGACATCAGAAGTCGAAGCTCACGGAGAGTCGCGCCAGTCGCGGCGCACCCGGGAACAGGTAGCTGTCGCCGCCGGAGGTGCCGGTATCGCGCCAGTAGAAATGGTTGAACACGTTGTCGACGTTCAACCTCCAGGTGATCGCGTGGCGGTTCCACTGGGTGACGTAGCGCAGGCCCGCGTCGAATACGTGATAGGCCGGCACGCGCGTGAGCCCGTTCGGCGTGGCCACGTTGCTGCTGGCGTAGCGCCAGCCGCCGAGCAGGCTGAGATCGGCAGCGAAGGGCAGGCGGTAGTCCATGTACAAGGCCGTGCGCAGGCGCGGCACGTTGACGACCTGATGACCTTCGTAGCTCGGCGTGCCGGTGTTCTGCGCGCGGGCCTGGATCAGGTTGAGGCTGGCGGTGAGGCGCAGTTTGTCGGTCACCTGTCCGGCGGCGTTGAGTTCGAGGCCGCTGTGCACCTCGTCACCGTGCTGGACGAAGGTGAAACCCGCGGCGGTGTTGTCCGGCTGCGCGAACTGATACGGCTGGCGGATACGGTACAGGGCGGCCTGCAGGCTTAGCGCATCGCTCCAGGCGTACTTCACGCCGGCTTCGGTCTGGCGCGACAACAACGGCGCCAGGGTGGCGCTGCCGTTCGATGCCCAATATGGCGCTTCGTTGCCCAGCGACAGGCTTTCGCTGTAGCTGAGGTAGGCGGTCAGCTTCGAGGTGGGCTGCCACAGCACGGCGGCCTGCGGCAGCGCCTTGCTCAAGCGGGTGTCGCGTTCGGGTGCGCCGCTGTCGTCGTAGGCGCGTTCGTGCAGGCGCACGAAGCGGCCACCGGCCAGCAGCTGCCATTGCGAGCCCAGACGTAGGCGATCGAGTGCGAACACCGAATGCTGCCAGCTGGTCAACCGGCGTGCCGACGGTCCGGGCTGATTCGGCGAGGGAGCGAAATACGGCGGGTCGACTTCGTCGATATTGGCGGTGCCGACATAGTCGTAGACATAAGGGCGACGGTCGATGGTGCGGCGGAACGCGCTGGCGCCGAGGCTGACTTCGTGGCTGATCGTGCCGGTGTCGAACGAGCCCTTCACGACGGCGCGCACCTCGTCGTTGACGCGGGTGTCGTCGGGGCTGCGGTAGTCGTAGACGTCGTAGTCGCCGTTCGGCGCGAAGAAGTAGCCCGGCGTGGCGCCGCTGGCGCAGGCCGGCGAGTAGAAGCAGCCGTAGGCGAAGGCTACGTTGTCGTTGATCACGACATGGCTGTGGCCGGCCGACAGTTGGGCGCTCCACAGGTCGCTGAAGCGGTAGTCAAAGCGCAGCGTGCTGTTGCTGGCGTCGACACCCACCGGCCGCTGCCACGGCTCGAAGCCGAGCATGCGGCTGCGGCTGGGGTGCGCCGGGATCATGGTGCCGCCGAGCAGCTGGTAGCCGGAGACCGAACGCTGGCCGCTGGTCTGGTAATCGGTATCCAGCTGCAGCGTGGCGTTCGAACTGATCTTCCAGTCCGCGGCCAGCGAGAAGAACGTGCGGCGGCCATCGGCATGTCGCACGTAGGAGTTCATGTCCTCGTGGGCAGCATTCACGCGGACGCCGAAGGCAGGTGTCAGCCAGGCGCCCACATCCATCGCGAGGTAGCGCGAGCCGTGCGAGTCGGTGCCGACCGTGGCGGTATGCACATCGGCCGGACGCTTGCTGACGTAGTTGATCAGCCCGCCCGGCGCGACCACACCCGCTTCGAGGCCGCCCAGGCCCTTGAGGATTTCCACGCGCTCCTTGTCTTCCAGCGGCTGCAGCTGCTCGCCGGCCATGGTCATCTCGTTGAACCGAAAGCCGGTGGCTGGATCCAGCGCATAACCGCGGATGGCGATGTCCTGGTAGTAGCCGACCGGTGCGTAGTTGTCGCCCAGTGCGGCATCGCCGCGCGCCAGTTCGCTGAGCGTGCGGGGCTGGCGGTCGTCGATCTGGTCGCGGGTGATCACCGTGATCGCGGCCGGCGTGTCCTGCAGCGGCGCGTTGCCGAAGCTGCCGAAGGTGTCCATCTGCGAATTATCGACATGGTAGCCGCGCGTGCCGTTGGCCTTGACGTGCACGGGCGCCAGTGGCGTGGCTTGCGGTTTGGTGGCGTCGTCGCCGGCATGGGCGAGCGTCATCACCGACATCAGCGCAAGGATCAGGGGAGGGCGTGCAAAGGAAATCGGGAATGAGGCCATCGTCGTCTTCTGGTGAACGGACGAAGCGACGGCGATTCGGACGTCCGAATGAACGTGCCGAATCTGCAAGCTTCCTACGCCGGTACAAACCGGATCAGGTTCCAAGGGACTCTCTCAGCCCGGCAAACGCCGGGCACCCCCGCTTCAAGAACGCTATTAGACCACGGATATCAGGTGCCGTCGCGGATAGCCCGCAGCAAAGCCTGTCCGGGCGGCGTGCCAAACCAGGCCGCGTGGCCGCGCAGGAACGTGTCGTAAGCCACGTCGGCATTGGCGCGCGAGTGGGTGATGGCGTGGAAATACTCGACCTCGGATAGCGCGAAATCCACATGCACCAGCGGCAGCAGGTCGGCCAGCAGCTGGATGTCTGCAGCGTTCAACGGGCGCTGCTGGCGATAGCCTTCGATCAGTGCACAGGCGATATCGGGATGTGCGGCGTCGGTGCCGGTGTCCAGCGCCAGCCAGGCGATCGCATTGCGTTCGATCGCGGTGGCGAGATCGAACAAGGCGCCGTTGGCGGCGGCGAGACCGAAGTCGAGTACGGCGCTGATACGCGCGTTGGCGCTGTCGCCGCTCCAGCACAGGTTGGAGACATGCCAGTCGCCGTGCGTCCACAAGCGCGGCTGCCGTGCCAGTCGCGGTTGCGCGGCGGCGTGCCAGGGAGCGAGCAGTTCGGCGAGATCGGTCGGCCAGTCGCGGTCTTGCAGGTAATCGGCAAGACCGGGCCGCGCGGGCAGCTGCGCCCGCAGCATAGCGACCGGATCGGGTGAACAGATCAACTCGCTGCGCGCGACCAGGATGTGGGTGTCGCGTTGGGGTGCGTGGTGACTCTCCGCCGCGTCGTGCAATGCAGCCAGCATACGACCGGCGCTCCGTGCGTGCTCGCGGTTCGGCAACGGCGACCACGAGATCGCTTCGCGATACAGGTCGATGCCGGCGGCGTGTTCGTGCACCTCGTACGTCCAGTCGCCGATCGCCACGGCGGTTTGCCCGTGTGCATCGCTCAGCACGGCCGGTATCGGTATGCCGTTGCCGCGCAGATGTGCGATGAAGCGATGCTCCTCGCCGAGCGTGCCGACGGATCGCACGCTGCAGTGATGGCGTTTGACGAAGACGGTCGCGCGGCTCGTCTCGACCAGGCAGGCGGCCGACAACGGTCGCGGACTGTGCCAGTCGATGCGCACGGAGGTGCCGAGCTGCGGGTAGCCGCGCAAAAGCGTGTCGACCTCGGCCGCGGTCAGCATGGGCCAATCCGGCAAGGTGTTGTCGCCGGCCAGTCCGTGTGCGAGGTGGAGGGGATCGTTCATGGACAGACGGTATGTCTTCGCTGACGGCAATCGCCGGATTATCGCCGATAAGGTTGCGCCGCCTGCTTTCGAACGCGGCCAGCATCGCGTCTAATGGGGTGACTTTCCGAGGTATGCCGCCGTCCGATGAGTGCGATGTTGCTGCTTTTTGTCTGCCTGATCCTCGGCCTCGTGGTGGCGCGGTTGGCGAAGCCGCCGGCGGGCATCGTGCAAGGCATCAACTGGTGGGTGCTCAATGTGGCGCTGCCGGCCCTGGTGCTGGAACTCATCCCGAAGGTGAAGTTCGATCCGCAGCTGTGGTTTCCGGTGGCCGCGATGTGGCTCACGTTCGGCGGCGCCTGGCTGCTGTTCGGCTTGCTCGGGCCGCGGCTGCGCTGGTCGCGACAACGCATCGGGGCCTTGATCCTGGTCTGCGGCCTGGGCAATACCGCGTACATGGGCTACCCGTTGATCGAGGCGTTGCACGGCAAGCCGGGTCTGGCGCTGGCGGTGGTGGCGGACCAGATCGGTACGTTTCCGCTGTTGGCCTCGGCCGGCATCGTCGTGGCTTCGATCTATTCCGGACGTACACCGCCGGCGCGGCTGATCGTCAAGCGTATCGCCACGTTTCCCGCTTTCGTCGCGCTCGTGGTGGGCATCCTCGTGGGTCTGCTCGGCGGCTGGCCAGAGCTGCTGAACGGTGTATTCGCACCGATTGGCGCGTCGCTGACGCCACTGGCGCTGTTCTCGGTCGGCCTGCAGTTCAAGTTCCGTCCGGGCCCCGGGCAACTGGGCGCGGCCGGCTGGGGCCTGGGCTGGAAGCTGCTGCTGGCGCCGCTGTTGTGCTGGGTGCTGGGCACGGCTACCGGCGTGGGTGGATTGGTGCTTACGGTCGGCGTGCTGCAGGCAGCGATGGCGCCGATGGTGTCGGCGGCCATTCTGGCCGATGAGTACGAACTCGATCCGACGCTGGCGAACACGGTGCTGGGCGCTGGCACCGTGCTGTCGCTGATCACCATACCGCTGGGTAACTTGCTGCTCGGTGGTTGACCGCAGCTTGCGCCAGGCATCGGCTGCGTCGAGACTAGCGGCGGATTCTCATGGGCAAGGGGGCTCGTGTCATGGCAGGCTTCGAACTGATCCGACGGTTCTTCGGGAACGAACCCGGCGATCGCCGTGCAGTGCCACGCAGCGGCGTACCCAAAGGCGCCTGGGTGTTGGTGGTGGACGACTCGGCCACCATCCGCGCCGTGCTCGGCAAGATGCTGAGCCAGGATGGCCACGTGGTGTTGAAGGCGCCGGACGGTGAAACGGCGATCGAGATGGCGCGCAAGGAAAAGCCGGACCTGATCTTTCTCGATATCGTGATGCCGGGCATGAATGGTTTCGCCGTGCTGCGGGCATTGCGCCGGGACCCGCAGACACATGACATCCCCATCGTGATGATCAGCGGCAACTTGCAGGCGACCGAGCAGTTCTACGTGCAGCGCTTTGGTGCGGACGATTTCATGAAGAAGCCGTTCGGCCGCGGCGAGGTGTTCGCACGCATCCAGCACCTCACGCAGAGCGGCCGGCTGGTGGTGCGCGAGCGCACCGCGGAGGATGTCGCGCCGGCGATGCCGGAGCATACCGAGGCCGAACACGCGGCGATCCCGGACATCGCGATGCCGGATCCGCTGGACTTGGCCGCGTCGTCTGCGGAACCTTCCTGATCGCCGGAAAGGTTGCCCGGATTTCTCCGGTGGCGCTGGCCGCACCATAATCATCGTGATGAACAAACCGCCAATCAGCCCGGCCACCGACCTGCGCGCTGACCAATGGTTGTGGGCCGCGCGCTTTTTCAAGACGCGCAGCCTGGCCAAGCAGGCGATCGATGGCGGCAAGGTCGACGTCAACGGTGCGGGCTGCAAGCCGGCGAAGGCGCTGCATGTGGGCGATGTGTTGCGGATATCGCGCGGCGAGGAACGGCTGGAAGTCGAGGTGCTGGGCCTGTCCGACCGGCGCGGTCCGGCCAGCGTCGCGCAAACGCTGTATAGGGAGACTCCAGCCAGTCGCCTGGCCAGGGAAGCGATCCAGCAGCAGCGCCAGCTGGTTGGCGCGAGCGGCCCGCTGAAACGCCCGGATAAGCATGCCCGACGCGATTTGCGACGATTGAAGGACCCGCGCTGAGCAGTGCATCGCAGATTGGCCGCCCGAACTGCGGGAACATCCACGCCAACTCAAGGGGATTGCGCCTGTGCATCCCCACGACGTGGGGGATGTGGCATGGACGGATTAGCACGGATGGCCGGCATCGGCTTCATCAAGCGCCTGCTTGGCGGCATGGATGGCGAACAGCCGTCGGTGCCGCATGTGCAGACCGCCTTGGGTGCACGCATGCTGGTAGTCGATGATTCGCCCACCATCTGCGCCGTGCTGGGAAAGATGCTGGGCCATGAAGGCTACACCGTATCCAGGGCGACCGATGGCGAGAATGCCATCCGGCTGGCGCGCGACGAACAGCCCGCGCTGATCTTTCTGGATATCGTTCTGCCCGGCATGAACGGTTTCGCCGTGCTGCGTGCGCTGCGCCACGATCCGCAGACCCAGCACATTCCGATCGTGATGATCAGCGGCAACCAGCAGGCCACCGAGCAGTTCTACGTGCAGCGCTTCGGTGCGGACGATTTCATGAAAAAGCCGTTCGGTCGCGACGAGGTGTGCAAGCGCATCGGGCAATTGGTGCAGTCGGGACGGCTGCTTGCGCGCAAGCCGTCGGAGCCGGTCAGTTTGCCGCTGCCCGAATTTTCCGAGGAAGCTCTGGCTGCGATCCCGGATATCGCGATGCCCTATGCGGACGAAGCACCCGCACCCGCCCCGTCGCCGCGCCCGCGCCCCGGCCTGCAAATGGTGCACAGCGTGTATTGAGCGGCACGTATTGAATATTCATCGTGCGGACCACGCCGGAGCATCCCCCGGCATGGCCCGCATCGAATACTCAGTTCGGGATGCCCAGCGCCTTGGCCACGCCGGCCGCATACGCCGGATCGGCCTTGGCGAAGTGCCCGAGCTGGCGTCGCACGATCTCCTGCGGTACGCCTTGCATCGCCGCGGCTATATTGTCGAACAACTGCTGCTTCTGATCCGTGCTCATCAGCCGGAACAGGTCGCCGGGCTGGCGGTAGTCGTCGTTGCCGACGCGATGGTCATAGCGATCGGCATCGCCCGAAATCTTCAGCGGCGGCTCCTTCACCGACGGATCCTCGACCGGTCCGCCGAACGAGTTCGGTTCGTAGTTCACGCTGCCGCCGCCGTTGTCGCCGAAGCGCATCTGGCCGTCGCGTGCATAGTTATGCACCGGGCAGCGCGGCTGGTTCACCGGCAATTGGTCGTGGTTTGCGCCGAGCCGGTAACGCGCCGCATCGGCGTAGGAGAAGATGCGGAACTGCAGCACCTTGTCGGGTGAAAAGCCGATGCCGGGTACCACGTTGGCCGGCGAGAAGCTGGATTGCTCGACCTGGGCGAAATAGTTGTCCGGATTGCGGTTCAACTCCATCACGCCAACCTCGATCAACGGGTAGTCCTTGTGCGGCCACACCTTGGTCAGGTCGAACGGGTTGTATGAAGTCTTCTCCGCATCGGCTTCCGGCATGATCTGCACGTACAACGTCCACTTCGGGAAATCCTTGCGTTCGATCGCCTCGTACAGATCGCGCTGGTGCGATTCGCGGTCGTCGCCAATCAACTTGGCCGATTCGGCATTGGTGATGTTCCTGATGCCTTGCTGAGTCTTGAAGTGGAACTTCACCCAATAACGCTCGCCCTGGTCGTTCCAGAAGCTGAAAGTGTGGCTGCCGAAGCCGTGCATGTGGCGCAGGCTGGCCGGGATGCCGCGGTCGCTCATCAAGGTGGTGACCTGATGCAGCGACTCGGGTGACAGCGACCAGTAGTCCCACATCGCGGTGGCGCTGCGCATATTGGTGCGCGGATCGCGCTTCTGCGTATGGATGAAGTCGGGAAACTTGTACGGATCGCGGATGAAGAATACCGGCGTGTTGTTGCCGACCAGATCCCAGTTGCCTTCCTCGGTGTAGAACTTCAGCGCGAAGCCGCGCACGTCGCGCTCGGCATCGGCGGCACCGCGTTCGCCGGCGACGGTGGAGAAGCGCGCCAGCATCGGCGTCTGCGTACCCGGCTTGAACACCTTGGCGCGGGTGTAGCGGGTAATGTCGTGGGTGATCGTCAATGTGCCGAACGCGGCCGAAGCCTTGGCATGCACGACGCGCTCGGGAATGCGCTCGCGATTGAAGTGCGCGTGCTTCTCGAACAGCTGATGGTCCTGTACCAGCAACGGGCCGCGTGGGCCGGCAGTGAGGCTGTTCTGGTTGTCGGCCAGCGGCGCGCCGGCGTCGGTGGTCAGGGTCTTGCGATCGTGGCTCATGGTGGATCCTGCTGGTGGGGATGTTCTGCAGGCTACGCCCTGGAATGTATCGAGAGAATTCGATTGTGCAGATGCTCCCTATAGTCAGTGCCTATCGAGAGTTCATCGGCCGACGCGACGATGGCATCAACCAGCGGCGGCACGCGCGGCAACGATGGCTGAACGGAAGCCGGGCCATAGGCACTGGCTGTCAACGCGACTTCCAGTCATGCCGTTCCCCGCATTGTGCCAGCCAGACGATGACGGTCTGGATCAAGCGGGGGACATGGGGGTAGGGGTTCTTGCTGTTCGACCCGAATGTTCGATCCCGAAAGATCCGGCGTATGCGTCGGTGATGGTGCACGGATGCCGTGATTCCTTGGGGCGCCGGTGCAGTTTTTCGAGATATGTCTCGATCATGCCAACTACATCTTGCCAACTACTCAACGAGGCTCAACTCATGAATGCAAAGACGACTTGCCGCTTCAGCTTGATCGGCCTGCTGGTATCCGCCGTGTTCGCGTCGGGTGCCGCGATGGCTCAAGCGGCGCCGCAGACCGACGTTCCCGGTCATCCGCGTGTCAATGAAGTCAACAATCGCCTGGAGAACCAGCAGGATCGCATCCAGGCGGGCGTGAAGGACGGCCAGCTCAATGCCAAGCAGGCCACGCGCGACGAAACCCGCGACAACAACATCGCGGCGCGCGAAAGCGCCGATGAGGCCAAGCACCACGGCCACCTCACCAAGCGCGAACAGCGCAACCTCAACAAGTCGCTGAACAAGGACAGCCGCCAGATTCATCGTCAGCGCAAAAACTGATCGAACGATACCGGTCGAATCTGTCGGTTGGGCACGTTTCCTGCCTATCGGATCAACTCACTGAAACCTCTCCGCGTTGGCGGGGAGGTTTCTTTTGTATGCGAACAGGCAAAACACGTGCAGCCGCCATTGCAGCGGCTGCATGGATGGTGCGTGATGCGGAATGCCGGGCGCACTCAGCCAATCAGTTCGAGTGCCGTGGCGCGCGCAGCCTCGCGAATCTCGCAACGAAAGTCGGTGTCCTCGAAGGTGCGTGCCAGCACCATGCCGCCGATGCACAGCGCGGCGAGCGCGAGTCCGCGCTGGCGTGCGTCGTGGCCGCGCGACTTCGGTACACCATCGGCGAGAACACCAGCCATGCCTTCCAGCAATTCGCGATAGGCCTGCTTCACGCGCGGGCTGGCGCGGGCCACGTCGGACGGCAGCGCGATCATCGGGCAGTGGCCGTCGACGTCGTCCAGGTGCGTCTGCGAGAGGTAGGCGTGGATCAGTTGCTGGGCGAAGCGATTGCCGCCGCAGGTCGGGTCGAAGTCCACCTCGGGCCAGCGCGCGGCCGGATTGAAGTGACGATACGCCTCGACCGCTTCCACAAACAGGTCTTCCTTGGTCTTGAAGTGATTGTAGAAACCGCCGCGGGTGAGGCCGGCGCGCTCCATGACCTCATCGATCGAGACCTGGGCGAAACCCTTGCGGTTGAACAGTTCGCGCGCGCACTCGACGATGCGCGTGCGGGTCTGCTGTTTGTGTTCGGCGGTGTAGGACATGGCACGGATCACGCGGTGGTGGCGGGGAGGGCCAGCCTAGTCCTTCGACAAAAAATGTTCTTGAACATAAATAGATCCTTGCCAGACTGCCTCGCATGCGGGCCGATCGACGATGCCACGCATCCCCACCACACGAGGAGGCAGGGTCATGAAGCTGTACTACGCAGAGACGTTCAATCCGCGCAAACCCTGCGCGGTGGCGAAATACCTCGGTTCGCCGGTGGAGTACGTACGCGTCGACCTGGCGCGCGGCGAACAGCTGAAGCCGGCGTATCTCGCACTCAATCCGAACGGCAAGGTGCCGCTGTTGATCGATGGAGACACGCGGTTGTGGGAGAGCGGCGCGATCATGGCTCACCTGGCGGTCAAGGCCGGCTCGGAGTTGTGGCCGTCCGACCGCGCCGCACAAGTCGAGGTGCTGCGCTGGCTGTCGTGGGACGCGGCGCATTTCTCGAGGCACGGCGCTGCGCTGTATTTCGAGCACGTGATCAAGCCGTATCTCGGCATGGGCGAGCCGAACACTGCCGCGGTGGACGAGGCGAGCGGCTTCTTCAAGCGCTTCGCCGCGATCCTGGACGCGCATCTGGCCACGCATGACTGGCTGGTCGGCGACCGCCTCAGCATCGCCGACTTCGCCGTCTCCACGCCGCTGGGCTGGGCGACCGAGGCGCGATTGCCGCTGGACGGCTTCGATCACATCGGGCACTGGCACGAACGCTTGATGGCGCTGCCGGCATGGCGCGAGCCGTTTCCGACGCAGCAGACGCGTACCGCCGCGGCGTAAGCGCGAGGTGTGGTACTGCGCTATGCGTCAAAACCTGCATGCCTTCAAGCTATGCCGCGGGGGCATGATGTCGGCATCGACATCGGCCCCGCCGTTTTCACCCCAGCGACTTGAGCCGGTACAGCGCCTCCAGCGCCTCGCGTGGGGTCAACGCATCCGGATCGATGCCGTCCAGCGCGCGCTCCACGGCCGACGATGGGGTCGGCGCGAACAGACCCAATTGTGGCGATGATTCGGTGGTGGCTGGCGCGGGTGCGCCCGCATGCGCATGCATGCCACGTTCGAGTTCGGCCAGTGTGCGTTTCGCATCGGCGATCACCGACTTCGGCAGGCCGGCCAGCGCGGCCACCTGCAGGCCGAAGCTGCGGTTGGCCGGGCCTTCCTTCACGGCATGCATGAACACCAGTTGCTCGCCCCGCTTTTGATCATGAAGCTCGACCGCATCGAGATGCACGTTTGCGATGGTGGGAAATTCGCCGGCCAGTTCGGTCAATTCGAAGTAGTGCGTGGCGAACAGCGTGTAGGCGCGGCTGCTGCGCGCCAGATGCACCGCGGCGGCACGCGCCAGCGAAAGGCCGTCGTAGGTGCTGGTGCCGCGGCCGACTTCGTCCATCAGCACCAGGCTGTGTTCGGTCGCGTTGTGCAGGATGTTCGCCGTCTCGCTCATTTCCACCATGAAGGTGGACTGCCCGCGCGACAGGTCGTCGCCGGCGCCGATGCGGGTGAAGATGCGGTCGATCGGGCCGATCGTGGCGCGGCGCGCCGGCACGTAGCTGCCGATATGCGCGAGCAGCACGATCAACGCGTTCTGCCGCATGTATGTCGATTTGCCGCCCATGTTCGGGCCGGTGATCACCAGCATGCGGCGGTTATCATCGAGGAGAAGGTCATTCGGTTCGAACGGTTCGTCGCGGACTTTCTCGACCACCGGGTGGCGGCCGCGCTCGATCGCGATGCCGGGTTCGTCGGTCAGTTCCGGTGCGGTCCAGTCGAGCGCCTCGGCGCGCTCGGCCAGCGTGGCGAGTACATCGAGTTCGGCCATCGCGGCGGCGGCAGCCTTCAGCGCTTCGAGTTTTTCGGTCAGCGTGTCGAGCAGCGCTTCGTACAGCGCGCGCTCGCGCATCAGCGAACGCTCCTTCGCCGACAACACCTTGTCCTCGAACGTTTTCAGTTCCTCGGTGATGTAGCGCTCGGCGTTCTTCGTCGTCTGCCGGCGTGTGTAATGCGCGGGCGCCTTGTCAGACTGCGCCCGGCTGATCTCGATGTAATAGCCATGCACGCGGTTGTAGCCGACCTTGAGCGTGCTGATGCCGCTGGCGGCCTTCTCGCGTTCCTCCAGCTCGACCAGGTACTGGTCGGCATGGGTGGACAGGCGGCGCAGTTCGTCCAGCTCGGTGTCGTAACCGTCGGCGACCACGCCGCCGTCGCGCTGCAATACCGGCGGTTGCGCCACGATGGCGCGGGCGAGCAGGGCGGCATTGTCGGCGTGATTGCCGATGCGCTCGACCAGGGCGTGCAGCAACGGACTGTCGAGCGATGCGATCTGCTCGCGCAGCATGGGCGCCGCGGCGAGGCCATCGCGCAAGGTGGACAAATCCCGCGGACGCGCCGAACGCAGTGCCACGCGGGCGAGGATGCGTTCCAGGTCGCCGATGCCGCGCAGCTGTTCGCGCAGTGATTCGTAGCGGCGGCTGTCGATCAACGCGCCGATCGCCTGATGGCGCTGTCGCAGCAGTTCGCGCGAGCGCAGCGGGCGATTCAACCAGCGGCGCAGCAGACGCGCGCCCATCGGCGTCACCGATTCGTCGAGCACGCCCAGCAAGGTGTGTTCGGTGCGGCCGCTGGGATGGGTGTCCAGTTCCAGGTTGCGCCGGGTGGCGGCGTCCAGCGCGATCGTCTCGCTGGCGCTTTCAACCGCCATACCGGTGAGGTGCGGCAGCGCACTCTTCTGGGTTTCCTCGACATAGCCGAGCAGACAGCCCGCCGCCGCAGTGGCGAGCGGCAGCTTGTCGACGCCGAAACCACCGAGATCGCGGGTGCCGAAGAAGCGGTTCAGTTCGCGTTTTGCGGCATCGCCGTCGAAGTGCCACGGCGGCCGCTTGCGCAGGCCTGGCAGGCTGCCGACGAATTTCGGCCACACCACACTCTCGTCGACGAGGGTCTCGGCCGGTTGCAGGCGGGCCAGTTCGGCGGCCAGCGCTTCGGCGTGCGGCACTTCGCTGAGCAGGAAACGACCGCTGGACAGGTCGACCCAGGCCAGACCGTACGCGCCATTCGCACCGGTAGCGATCGCCAGCAGCAAGTTGTCGCGGCGCTCTTCCAGCAGCGCGGCATCGGTCACTGTGCCGGGCGTGACGATGCGCACCACCTTGCGTTCCACGATGCCCTTGGCCAGAGCCGGGTCGCCTATCTGCTCGCAGATCGCCACCGACTCGCCCAACCGCACCAGCCGCGCCAGGTAATTCTCCACAGCGTGATACGGCACGCCCGCCATCGGAATCGGCGCACCGCCCGACTGCCCGCGCTGGGTCAGCGTGATGTCGAGCAGCCGCGCCGCCTTGCGTGCGTCGTCGTAGAACAGCTCGTAGAAGTCGCCCATGCGGAAGAACAGCAACACCTCCGGATGCTCGGCCTTGGCCGACAGGTACTGGCGCATGAAGGGAGTGTGCTTGGTGAGATCGTCGTGGCTCATGAAATGCAAGTCTTGGCGTGGTCGCGCGGAACAGGTAGAACGGTGCCTCGGCGCGCAGCGCCAAGCTCATTCAAGTCCGGGAGTCTCGCATGGAGTTGTCGTCTGTTCCTACCGATGCCGAGTTGCTGGCGTTGGCCGGTGAGGTTGCCACCGAGGTACAGCGGTGCCGATTGATGCTGGTCACCGCCGAGTCGTGCAGCGGCGGCTGGATCGCCAAGACGCTGACCGATCTCCCGGGCAGTTCGGCATGGTTCGATACCGGCGTGGTGACCTACAGCTACGAGGCGAAGGAGGCGCTGCTGGGAGTGAATCCCCGCACGCTGGAGCACACCGGCGCGGTCAGCGAGGAAACCGTGCTGGAGATGGTCTCCGGCGCGCTGGCACGCTTCGGTGCGGGCGTGGCGGTGGCCGTGACCGGGATTGCCGGGCCATCCGGCGGCACGCCGGACAAGCCGGTCGGCACGGTCTGGATCGGCTGGAAGCGCCGTGGCGGCTATGGTCACGCACAACTGTTCCACTTTCCGGGTGACCGCGAAGCCGTACGGCGGCAGACTGTGGCCGCCGCGCTCATCGGATTGCGCAAAACACTGACGGAATGAGGCGGCGCGGACGCTCAGGCCGGCTTGACCGGTGTGGGATAATGGCTCCCCTGCTGTCGACCGCCAGTGATCGCGCCACCTTGATCGCAGCCGGTGAGACGCGACCCGGGCATCATGTTCCCCATTCACAGCCCAACCGGAATTCAAGACGATGGATGACAACAAGCGCAAGGCACTTACATCCGCCCTCGGCCAGATCGAAAAGCAGTTCGGCAAGGGCGCCATCATGCGCATGGGCGACCGCGTCAACGAGGCGATCGAGACAGTCTCCACCGGCTCGCTCGGGCTGGACATCGCGCTAGGCGTCGGTGGCCTGCCACGCGGCCGCGTGGTCGAGATCTACGGGCCGGAGTCGTCCGGCAAGACCACCATGACGTTGCAGGCGATCGCCAGCTGCCAGCGTGCCGGCGGCACCGCTGCGTTCATCGATGCCGAGCATGCACTCGATCCGACCTATGCGGAAAAGCTGGGCGTCAAGGTCGACGACCTGCTGGTGTCGCAGCCGGACACCGGCGAGCAGGCGCTGGAAATCGCCGACATGCTGGTGCGCTCCGGCGCGGTCGACATGGTCGTGGTCGATTCGGTCGCCGCGCTGACCCCGAAGGCGGAAATCGAAGGCGAGATGGGCGACTCCCACGTCGGCCTGCACGCCCGCCTGATGAGCCAGGCGCTGCGCAAGCTCACCGCCAACATCAAGAAGTCCGGCACGCTGGTGATCTTCATCAACCAGATCCGCATGAAGATCGGCGTGATGTTCGGCAGCCCGGAAACCACCACCGGCGGCAACGCGCTGAAGTTCTACGCCTCGGTGCGGCTGGACATCCGCCGTATCGGTGCGGTGAAGAAGGGTGATGAGATCATCGGTTCGGAAACCCGCGTCAAGGTGGTCAAGAACAAGGTGGCGCCGCCGTTCCGCCAGTGCGAATTCGAGATCCTGTATGGCGAAGGCACCTCGCGCGAAGGCGAGATCATCGAGCTGGGCGTGGCGCAGAACCTGATCGACAAGTCCGGCGCCTGGTACAGCTACAACGGCGACCGCATCGGCCAGGGCAAGGAAAACGTACGCCAGTTCCTGCGCGACAATCCCGCCATTGCCAACGAGATCGACAAGCAACTGCGCGAGCGTCTGCTGGTGCCGGTCGGCAAGCCCGCTGCCGCCGCGCCGGAAGAGGCACTAGAGGAAGCGTGAGCCGTGCACGTTAGCGGCCCGTTGCATGCACATGGCCCGGCTCGCCCGGGCCATGTGCATTTCAGCCCGCCGTCGAATCTCGATAAGGCAACGCTGGGGAAATCTCCTCCAGCCAGGCATTTGCCGGTATGGCCATGAAACGCGGTCCCGGCAAGGACGATCCGACCAAGCCAAAACGCAGCGCCTACGACAAGGCGCTGGGCCTGCTGGCGCGCCGCGAACATTCGCGCAGGGAGCTGAAAACCAAGCTGCGCCAGGGGGGCTACGAAGGCGAGGAAACCAGCGCCGCGATCGATCGTCTCGGCGAGCAGCATTACCAGGACGATGACCGCTTCGGCGAAGTCCTGCTGCGCAGCCGGATCGCGCAGGGCTACGGCCCGATGCGATTGCGGATGGAGCTGAAGACCCATGGTTTGTCCGACGCGCGTATACGCGAACTGCTGGACGCGGCCGAGGTCGATTGGGACGCTTCCGCTGCCGCCCAGCTGCGCCGCCGTTATGGCGGCGCGGGCACGGCCGACCCCGCCGAACGCAGTCGCCGGGCGCAATTCCTCTTGCGCCGCGGCTTTGCCGCCGCCACAGTACGGAGTGTTACCCACGCCGATGTGGACGAAGCTGCCGACGAGGATTCCTGAAATCCATCATCCAGGGATGATGGATTGACCGGTCTGGCGGCTTGGTCGCGGTGTGGCCTTTTACTGCCTGCCACCATGATCCGCATGAAAACCTCCGAAATCCGTTCGACCTTTCTCGATTACTTCCGCTCCAAGGGACACACCATTGTGCCGTCCAGCTCGCTGGTGCCGGCCAGCGACCCGACCCTGCTGTTCACCAACTCGGGCATGGTGCAGTTCAAGAACGTATTCCTCGGCAGCGAAAAACCGGGCTATGTGCGTGCGGCCGACGTGCAGCGTTGCCTGCGTGCCGGCGGCAAGCACAATGACCTGGACGCGGTGGGTTACACCGCACGCCATCACACCTTCTTCGAAATGCTGGGCAACTGGTCGTTCGGCGACTACTTCAAGCGCGACGCGATTGTTTACGCGTGGGAGCTGCTGACCGAAGTGTTCAAGCTTCCCGCCGACAAGCTATGGGTCACCGTCTATCACACTGATGACGAGGCCTACGACATCTGGAACAAGGAAGTCGGTGTGCCGGCCGAGCGCATCGTGCGCATCGGCGACAACAAGGGCGCGCCGTTCGCCTCCGACAATTTCTGGCAGATGGCCGACACCGGTCCGTGCGGTCCGTGCACCGAGATTTTCTTCGATCACGGTGCCGACATCGCCGGCGGACCGCCCGGTTCGCCGGACGAAGACGGCGACCGCTACATCGAAATCTGGAACCTGGTGTTCATGCAATTCGACCGTGCGCCGGACGGCACGCTGAGTCCGTTGCCGGCGCCTTGCGTGGATACCGGCATGGGCCTGGAGCGTCTGGCGGCGGTGTTGCAGCACGTCCATTCCAACTACGAGATCGACCTGTTCGCGCACCTGATCCGTGTGGCGGGCGAACTCACCGACACCAGGGATCTGGCGAACAAGTCGCTGCGTGTGATCGCCGACCACATTCGCGCCTGTTCCTTCCTCATCGTCGATGGCGTGCTGCCGTCGAACGAAGGTCGCGGCTACGTGCTGCGCCGTATCATTCGCCGTGCGTTGCGCCATGGCTGGATGCTCGGCGTGCGCGGCGATTTCTTCTGGAAGATGGTGCAGCCCCTGGTCGAGGAAATGGGAGTGGCATACCCCGAGCTCGCCGCCAAACAGGCGTTGGTCGAGGAGGCGTTGCGCGTCGAGGAACAGCGTTTCGGTGAGACGCTGGAACACGGCATGCGCCTGTTCGATGAAGTCGCGGGCAAGTCCGGCAAGATCATTCCCGGCGTGGATGCGTTCCGCTTGTACGACACCTACGGTTTTCCGGTCGATCTCACGGCAGACATCGCACGCGAGCGTGGACTGGAAGTCGACATGGACGGATTCGAGCGGTCGATGAACGAACAGCGCGAGCGCGCCCGCGCCGCCGGTCGTTTCGAGGCCAAGGGGCAGATGCCGGCCGAGCTGGCCAGTCAGTTGAAGCCCACGGCGTTCCTGGGTTACGACGTGCTGCACAGCCAGGCCAGCAAGGTGCTTGGGATCGTGCGTGCCGGCAAGCAGGTAGATCAGCTTGCCGAGGGCGAGGAAGGCCTGCTGATTCTCGATCGCACACCGTTCTACGCCGAGTCGGGCGGACAGGTCGGCGATACCGGCGAGCTGATCAATCCGACCGGTCGCTTCGAAGTTGGCGATACGTTGAAGATGGGCGGCGTGTTCTTCGGCCACGCCGGTCGCTGGCAGGGCGGACAGCCGCTGCGTACCGGCGACCTCGTCGAGGCCAGCGTGGACGCCTCGCGCCGGCAGGCTATCGTGCTCAATCATTCGGCTACGCATCTGTTGCATGCGGCCTTGCGCAAAGTGCTGGGCGATCATGTGGCGCAGAAGGGCTCGCTGGTCGCGCCGGAGCGGCTGCGTTTCGACTTCTCGCATTTCAAGCCGATGAGTCGCGATGAACTCGCGCAGGTCGAGGCACTGGTGAACGCCGAAGTGCGCCGCAACGCGGTCGCCGAAGTACACAATATGGGGTACGACCAGGCGATCGAGTTTGGGGCGATGGCGCTGTTCGGCGAGAAGTACGGCGACGAAGTTCGCGTACTGAAGATGGGCGACTTCTCCACGGAATTGTGCGGCGGCACCCATGTCGGCCGCACCGGCGATATCGGCCTGTTCAAGATCGTCGGCAGCGACGCCGGCGTGGCGTCGGGCGTGCGCCGCATCGAGGCGGTGACGGGCGCCGGCGCCCTAGCCTGGGTGGCCGACGAGGAGCGCCGCCTGGCCGAGTTCTCGCAATTGCTCTCCAGCAGCGGTGACGATGCCGTGGAGAAGTTGCGCCAGCTGTTCGACAAACAGAAGAAACTCGAGCGCGAACTGGACTCGCTGCGCAGCAAGGCAGCCGGTTCCGCCACCGCTGATCTGGCCGGCTCGGCGGTGGATGTCGGCGGCATCAAGGTGGTCGCCGCACGACTGGAAGGGCTTGATGCCAAGGCGCTGCGCGACAGTGTGGACCAGCTCAAGCAGCAGCTCGGCGACTGCGTGATCCTGCTGGCCGGCGCGGCCGATGGGCGCGTCTCGCTGATTGCCGGCGTGCATGGCAAGGCGTTGGGGCGGGTCAAGGCAGGCAGCGTGGTGGCGCATGTCGCTGCGCAGATTGACGGCAAGGGTGGTGGCCGCCCGGACATGGCTCAGGGCGGCGGATCGGACACCCCGGATTTGCCGGCCATTCTGGCCGCGCTTCCGGATTGGGTGTCAACGCAGTAGGTCTGCGCAAGTGCAACCTGAACATTCCATTTGTCACGATTCAGGTACATTGCACAGGTGAATCAGGCTCAGTTACTATCGACAGAGTGTCGGCGCGACCGGTAACGGTGGTGTCGCCAGTCAGGACGCTCAGGAGTGTTTTGGCTGTGAGCCGGGAAGGCGATAGGGCCTTCGACGGATCAATCGTCGAACTGTGGATGGACGGCTGCTCAGGGGTGAGGCGTCGTCAAGCCGCAGGCCTTTGACCAACAGCATTTATGGAGAGCAGCAATCATGTTGATTCTGACCCGCAGGGTCGGTGAAACCCTGATGATCGGCGACGAGGTGACCGTTACCGTTCTTGGCGTGAAAGGCAACCAGGTACGTATCGGTATCAACGCACCGAAGACCGTCGCGGTTCATCGCGAAGAAATCTACCAACGGATCAAAGGCGAGCACGAAGGCGGCAGCACGCCCGACGAGTCCGCCGAACATTGATCGTGAATTAAACCTTTACCTCGACCCCGCCGGTCGGTATCCTTGCCGGCTCCGCAGCGATGTGGAAACAACCCCGGAGAGATGCCCGAGTGGCCGAAGGGGCTCCCCTGCTAAGGGAGTATAGGGTCAAAAGCCTTATCGAGGGTTCGAATCCCTCTCTCTCCGCCAGATACGCAAAACGCCCCCTAGTGGGGCGTTTTGCGTATCTGGCGGAGAGACGGTGGCGGATGAGCCCTAACGGTTCGACAAAATTGTCTGGAACAATTTTGGACAGCCGCAGGCTGGCCCTGGAGCGCGCAGCGCGGAAGGGCGAGGCCCACGGATGGGCCGAGCAATCCCCGCAGGCACCACGCCGCCGCGCAGCCTCTCGAATCGGCGTTTTCGTGTCTTGTGTAGAGACACGGATAGATGCTTTTTTACAGACAATGTCCGCTATCGGGATGGCGAAGCTGGTGCCACCTGCCGCGCGCCCCACTACACGCCGTAGTATTCCCGGTACCAGCTCACGAAGTTGGCGACGCCGGTGTCTACCGAAACCTTCGGCGCGTAGCCGACTGCCCGGATCAATTCCGACACGTCCGCCTCGGTATCGGGTACGTCGCCCGCCTGCAAGGGCAGCATCTCCATCTGCGCCTTGCGCCCGAGGCACTGCTCCAGCACCGCGATGTAGCGCAACAATTCCACGGGTTCCGCATTGCCGATGTTGTACAGCCGGTAGGGCGCAACGCCGCTGCTGGCAGGGTCGGGGAGATTCCCGTTCCAGCTGCTGTTCTTTTCGGGCAACGTATCCAGCGCGCGGACCACGCCTTCGACGATGTCATCCACATAGGTAAAGCTGCGCTTGTGCTTGCCGTGGTTGAACACCTTGATCGGCTCGCCGGCCAGAATCGCCTTGGTGAACAAGAACAGCGCCATGTCCGGGCGCCCCCATGGGCCATAGACCGTGAAGAAGCGCAGGCCGGTGCACGGTATGCCATACAGATGCGCGTAACTGTGCGCCATCTGCTCGTTGGCTTTCTTGGAGGCGGCGTACAGGGTAAGCGGATGCTCGGTGGGCTGATGCTCGGAAAACGGCATAGCCGTGTTGGCGCCGTACACCGAGCTGGTGGAGGCAAAGACCAGATGCTCCACATCATGCTGGCGGCAACCTTCCAGAATATGCAGAAAACCGGTGATGTTGCTGGCCACGTAGATGTGCGGATTTTCGGCCGCATAGCGCACGCCAGCCTGCGCTGCCAGATTGATCACCCGCTGCGGCTTGTGCGTAGAGAACGCGCTTTCCACCGCTGCGCGATCGGCCAGGTCGGCATGGATATGCGTATAGCCCGGGTGCGCCATGAAACGCGCCAGCCGCGCCTTCTTCAGGTTGACGTCGTAGTAATCGCTGAGGCTATCGAATCCGATGACCTCGTCGCCGCGTTCAAGCAGTTGCAGCGCGACGTGCGAACCGATGAAACCGGCGGTACCGGTAACCAGCACTTTCATGGCATGAAATCCTGTTCAGAGACGACCGTCGACCGCCTCGCGCGGAAGCAGACATTTCACGTCGTAGATTACCGAGGCAGCTTTGCCGAACGCGCGGATGCCATCGGGGCCCATGTCGACAAACTGCTGATGGCCGACTGCGACGATCACGGCATCGTAGCTGTCGGGTTGCGGCTGCGCGACAGGAACGATGGCATATTCGTGCTCCGCCTCGGCGGCATTGACCCACGGATCGTGGATATCGACCTGGGCGTTGTAGCCGCGCAACGCCAGCACGATATCGACCACGCGGGTATTGCGCAGATCAGGGCAATTCTCCTTGAATGCCAGCCCCAGAACCAGCACGCGGGCCTGCACCGGATTGATACCTTTACGCACCATGAGGCGCAGCACCTCGTTGGCGATATAGAAACCCATACTGTCGTTGGTGCGGCGGCCAGCGAGGATCACGTCCGAGTGATGGCCCACCTCTTGCGCCTTGTGCGTGAGGTAGTACGGATCCACGCTGATGCAGTGCCCACCCACCAGACCCGGACGGAACGGCAGGAAGTTCCACTTGGTACCGGCCGCCTGCAGCACTTCCAGTGTGTCGATGCCCAGCTTGTTGAACAAGATGGCCAGATCGTTGACCAGCGCGATGTTCAGATCGCGCTGTGTGTTCTCGATGACCTTGGCAGCTTCGGCGACCTTCAACGAACTGGCCCTGTACGTGCCGGCGGTGATCACCGAGCCGTACAGGCGATCGACAAAATCGGCTGCCTCCGGTGTGGAGCCCGAGGTAACCTTCAGAATGCTGGTGACTCGATGTTGCTTGTCGCCAGGATTGATGCGCTCGGGACTATAGCCGGCGAAAAAGTCGCGGTTGTAGACCAGGCCCGAGCCTTTTTCGAGGATCGGGATACAGACCTCTTCCGTGCAACCCGGGTACACGGTGGACTCGTACACCACCACGTCGCCTGGCTTGAGGACCTTGGCCAGGGTTTCACTGGCCTTGATCAGTGGTGTCAGGTCGGGGCGTTTGGCGAGATCGATAGGAGTAGGGACGGTGACGATGTAGGTATTGCAGTTCCGCAGATCGTCCAGTTCAGCACTGAAACGCAGGCGCGTTGCTGCAGTGAGTTCCGCCGCCTCGATTTCGAGTGTGTTGTCGTGACCGGCAGCCAACTCGTCGATCCGGGCCTTGTTGATATCGAAGCCCACTGTGTCGTAGTGCTTGCCGAACTCCACCGCCAGCGGCAGGCCAACATAGCCGAGACCTACGATGGCGAGCTTGGTGTTTTCCAGATTCCGCATAAGGTCATCCCGAGATTTTTGGAAACGCATCTTGATGCGCAGGTTGTCCGGCAGAAGCCATGCTGACCGGATCGTATCTGCAGATCAATGTTCCAGCGAGGCGCCAGCAGCCTGAGCGGTAGCGAGTGGTGCGTTGCATGCCGATGAGCTGCGGCCGATGAATCCCGGCGAGTATCCATCAAGCGACCGATATTCCGAAGCTTCTGTCCGCCGGCGATTCTGGATTCATACATCGAATGGTCATTCGCGGGACGGTATTCTGCGCATCTGACACGCGCAGGCATGTCGATGGGACTCACGTTTGCGCTTGCGCTGGCATAACACCCACTATGCCAAAGTGGATCGTGCATAAACCGTGCACATCCGCGCGCTGTGTGATTATCTCAGTGGAAAGAAAGTCAGCAAACACCCGTGGCGCACAATAATCGGTCGCGAGTGCGGTTCTATGTGCGATCGCTATTCAACAAGAGAGAGTCCGCGTGGCATCGCTGAAACGCGAAGCACGCTGTCGCCATCACAGCGATATGGTCGAAATCGTCACTTGATGGATGGCTTCGTACGTCGGATCCCAGAGACGAATCCGATGGGCAACGATCCCGCTCGCGTGGGGCGCTCAGGCATCAATGCAGAAGACCCGTGTGAAACATCAACCAACCGGCCACCGCACTGAGCATCAGACAGACAGTAAGCCAGAATCCCCGGGAATTTTTTTCCCAGACCGGCTTGTTCTCGTCGTTTTCCATGTAGTTTTGCATCCGTGACAGGTATCAGCTGTTGAGGGGCACCTTACAGAAGCGAGTATCGTGCCAAACAGAGATGTCGGCTTGATTGATCGTTGTGTATCGCGATTGCGGGTACTGAGTTGAGATAGATGTCGCAGTTTGCTCCGGGCGCCGGCCTGTGCCGGTGCGCAGTGGGACACTTTGGTCCGCGGTCATACGCCGCGTGCCGTCAGGCCTGCAGTGTCGTTGCGGGTCAAAATGGGTCAAAAATGGTCGGAGAGTTCGCAGACACCGGGATTCGGCACAGCTGACTGCGAACGTGACGTTCGATGGGACGACATCAAAGTTCCGTGTCGATGCAGCTTGCGTCGCCGCCATCGCCGCTATGGCCGCAGCCCAACGTCGGCAGAAAAAATTGCCGCGGACACCAAGGCGTTCCTGGTTGCGCGGAGCTGTCGCCGGAAACACATGGGGACTTGTCCGACGCGACTTGCGGTCGACGGTGTGATGAGGCGCTCGGTCGCGATGTATCCCATCGTTCGTGATGTTTCTTTCACGCGAAATGTGGCATCACTCAGAACCCTTTTTTTTGTGGTTGATTTTCGCGTCGGTTATTGAACGCTCAGGTTCAGGGAGTCATTCTCGAAAGAGATTTGCGCTTTCCGATCCCATGATTGCGTGGTCGAAAATCCGATTCCACAGAGTGCGCTTAATTGGAGTGTGCTGTTAGTTGGGAAATGTGCTGTTTAACGGCGATTTGCCGGCATGCTCGGTGGATCGTTTAGTCTGAGGGCCTGTGACCATGAAAAAGATTACCGCCTTTATCATCCTGAGTTTCGTGTTACTCGTCGTTAACGGCTGCGTGTGGTCTCCGGGACAACGCATGTCTGGCGAAGGAGTGGTTCGCGGAACACCAACCGACAGCAGCCAGGTCCAACTGGTAACGATCACCCCGCAGCTGTTGGCGGGAGATCATGCGGCGACGTTGAGCGCGGCGGTGCCACAGGAGCTGTTGTCCTATCAGCCGGAGCCTTATCGCATTGGGCCTGGCGACACGCTTTACATCACAGTCTGGGATCATCCGGAACTGACGGCACCCGCCGGGTCGCAACAGCAAACGGCGGCCAATGGCCGGATTGTCCGTTCGGATGGCACGCTGTTCTACCCTTACATAGGCCCTGTAAAAGTTGCGGGTATGACGATCGAAGAGGTGCGCCAGAACATCAGCACGAAGATCGCCAAATACGTGGAGAGACCGCAGGTGGATGTCGGGGTCGTCAGCTATAACAGCCAGCATGTGCTGCTCCAGGGCGCCTTCATGAAAACCGACCCGCAGTCGATCACGACGACTCCGCTGACCCTGGGGCAGGCGATCGGCGCGGCAACGATCAATGCAGATCAGGCCAATATGTCCGATCTGATATTGAGCCGCGATGGCCACGACTATCATCTGGACCTGGCCTCCTTGAACAACGGCCAGGGCATTGCGCAGAATATTTACCTGAAACCTGGGGATCGCCTGTTGCTTCCCTACAATGACACCCAGGAAGTGTATGTGATGGGAGAGGTGATGCGCCCCATGGCAGTCACCTTCAGGAGTGTCGCCGATCTCTCCCTGACGCAGGCGCTGGGCCGCGCTGGTGGCCTCAACCCCGTCACTTCCAGTGGCAGGGAGGTTTATGTCATTCGCGGCGCGAAGAATCTGGAGAATACCCCGGCCAAGGTTTTTCAGCTTGATGCCCGTTCGCCGTCTGCGTTTGCGCTCGGAGACGAGTTCAGGGTTAAGCCGGGTGACGTGGTGTTTGTCGGTGCAGCCGGCGTAACTCGCTGGAATCGATTCCTGAGCCAATTGCTGCCGTCGGCCACCTTGGTCACCAGCGCAGCTGCAGCAAATTACAGTGCAACGCACTGAAGCTATTCATCGTCTCTGACTACAGAAGCACGAGGGCCTCGAATCTCGCCACCATGGCTTGACTGCCATGGTGGCGAGATTGAGGTTCCTTGGATTGCTGCCGTTGAATCGCAGCGGCGGCTGGCATCGACGGCCATGCAATCAGTGTCGTATCGATCCCATCGCGCCATGGGCCATCACCAGTTTCCGATACATCGGCACTCGATGACGTCGGTACATCTCTTGGCATTGCATGGTCATCCGCTCAGTTCACTTCGCGCCAGTCTGCCTGTACTCCTCAGCATCCTTCGTGCCAGTGAGGTTTTTTTGGCGACGAGGTTGTTTTTGTTTAGACGTCTATTTCAAAACAATGAACGAGTCGAAACCTGTTCAGCGTTTCTTCAACTTCACCGATTTGCGTAAAACATAACTTATACATGTGATTGACGTAATCATCATCTAAACCGTTTACGGCTGAATGCGGCCCTTGCCCTACACAAGAATCGACATACAAAGCTGCTACGTTCGGGTGCCTGAGGTCAGCAACATGCTCTTCATGCATGCAGAAAGTTGTCAGTTTGTTCGCTGGCTTCAAGTTGTTCCAGACGAGATAAATCAGCGATCTGACGAATCATGGATCCACAAACGCAGACCATCGAGGCTCTCTTGCTCGATATCTGCACCACTCACAAATTGAGCCCATTGGGATCGGGGGATCCTTTGGAGACTGGGCGGAGGTAAGGGTGTTATGCAGGAATCGCGGATGCTCTTCGATTGTTTGATTGCCACATGCACATCAGCAGTAGCCATTGTTGCGATGCGCCGTTTCGCTGTATTGCTTGGACTCGTGGATCGCCCCGATCAACGCAAGCTGCATGACGGCGACGTGCCGTTGGTGGGCGGTCTGGCGATTTTCATAGGCGTGCTGGCGGGGACGATTTTCTACGGCCAATTCCAGCAGTTTGAGACAACGCTGCTTGAAACCGCCGCTGTGCTTGTCCTGCTCGGCGCACTGGATGACCGCTTCGATCTCAGCGTGCGAGATCGCCTGCTGATCCAGACCATCGTCATTCTCACGGTCATCGCCAATACCGGTGTTTACATCCACACGTTGGGACGGATATTCGGCCATGAAGTGACATTCGGCTGGCTCGGTGTCCCGTTGACAGTGGTCGCCGTCATCGGTCTGGTGAATGCGTTCAACATGATGGACGGTATCGACGGCCTCGCCGGCGGTCTTGCGTTGGTCAGCGTGGCTGCCATAGTCCTGTTCGCCACTCCCACGCCCTTGCATGGAGTCATCGTGTTGCTGGCTTTGCTGGCTGCTGCGTTGCTTCCTTACCTGGTCGCCAACCTCGGCTACATGGGTGGCAAGATCTTCCTTGGCGATGCCGGAAGCATGTTGATCGGCTACCTGCTGGCGTGGACGCTTATCCGCATGAGTCAGATACCTCAGACGCACTTGTCGCCCGTCGACGTGCTGTGGTGCGTAGCTCTGCCGGTCTTCGACACTATTGCCGTGATGTATCGGCGCATGCGCCAGGGCAAATCGCCGTTCAAGCCGGATCGTGGACATATCCACCATATCCTGCTTGGAGCGGGCCTGGGGCCTCGCGCGACGTTGGCCGCGCTGATCGCCCTTGCTGCAACCTTCGCGCTCATCGGCGCTTTCATCAGCGGCGTGGCTCACTCGGCCGGTACGAACCTGACCATGTTCTGCCTGGTGATGAGCGTGTATATCGTGACGGTCACACGTGCATGGCTGCGGCAGGAGGCGCGCCGACAGGCGCTTGCCCCGCGGTGCGTTGACCCGAATGTCACTTCGAAAGGTGCGGTCCGGCCAACCTGCTCGACTGGGCTTGCCGCGCGGAGACAGGAGACTATGGTGCATACGAGCCGCGCCGAAACCGAGACATTGCGCTCGGAACGCCGCTCTATCCGTCGCTGATGAACAACGGTGAAGGAAGCCGCTGCAGATTCAACGCGCCGGAAAGAGTTCTCAGTGATACGAGCAGGGTCTCGAGCTCGAGTTCCAGATCCGCCCACTTATTCGGATTGCCTGACTCCCAGGAATTGGATCATTGCGCCATTTGCGACTTCGTTTATGCCGCTGTCGATGGCGTTGGCGTATTCGAAGGAATGTTCCAGCGCCAGATGACCTTTGCTGATACGCGACTGGTTGCTCGTGCTCAGGAATGACATTCCCTTGGCGGGGCTCGCGTTGAGCTTCGCCTTGTTGCCAGAAATGATCACCTTGCCGATGCCTCTCGCATTGTCGGGAGTCTCGTCCTCGGCGAAGTTGATGCAGGTGCCGCGGATATCGATGAATACGTTGCCCGCGCATACCAGTCCGGTTGCGCCGAACACGCCGATCGCGCCCATCTGCGGACGTATGCCGATGAACGTGTTTCCGGTGATCACGGTGTTGATGGCATTTTTGCTGACCCGGAAGGTGGCGTTTCCGAGCCGTATCGCATCGCCGCCTGGTCCCGATCCCGGCGGCGAGCGCTGGAAAGTGCATCCGCTGATCTGCACGCCGCTCAAGCCATGAACCCCGATGTCGACGCGCACCGAGTTGAGGAAGTTGCAGTTGAGCACGGCGAGATTGTCCGGCGGATCCGCGGCAGTCTTGCTCTTCGTCGAGGAATCGATGCCCCAGTAGCAGTTGGTGAACTCGCAATCCGACACGACCCAATCGTGAATGTTGTCTCCCGACTGGCGTCCATTGAAGAACGTGATGCCAGCCGTGTTCACCGAATCGATATTGATGAACTTGCAATGGGCGATGGTCACGTGGCGGTACACGCTCCAGGTGCGATCGGGTTCGAAATCGATGCCACCTACCGAGTGGGACAGTTTCGCGTTGCCGATATTCTGGAAGACACAGTTCTCCACCGTCAGCTGGTCGCAATCGATGACGGACAAACCGTTGCGGTTGTCCTTGACCGCGCCGTCGAACATGCAGTCGCGCACAACGATGCGCTGGTTGTGGCGTTCGGTGCTGTGGAATGTCCCCGAGCCGACATACATGCCGTCTCCGCGAAATCCATGGAAAGCCACCCGCTCGACGGTCAGATCCGAGGTGGCATTGACGGCGAGCAGGTAGAAGTATTGCTGATAGCCGAACTCTGCCACCCGTCCGTTGAGCTTCAAATCGTGTAGGTGGATGTTGCGCATGTTGTCCGCGACATTGGCGCTGCCACCGTCACGCACATGAGTGACGAGCATGAACTCGCAAGCCAGCGAATCGTCGTGCGCTCTCAGTTCGCTGGTGTGCCCCTGGCCGTACAGCTCGATACCTGACTTGAGATTCAACTGTTTCACGAGATAGATGCCGGCAGGCACGAATACCTTGCTACCGGCTTCGTCAATCGCTGTCTGGATGCCCCCCGTGCAGTCATAGGCGCTGCTGCCGGCACGAATGGCGGCGTGCTCTGATGCGGGCAGGAAATCCAGCACATTCACAACTTGCGGCGAGGATGGCATGGCACAGCCTCCGAGGGTGTAGGACGTCGGTCATGAACGGTGCGGCTCAAGCAGAGCCCATCGATCGAGCTTACCGCGGTAGAGATTCTTGTTCTGAACCACACATGACTTGCCTCATGGCCAGATCCGTCTGATACGGGAGATGGACGTCTATATGAATAACTCGGAAGATGTTGTAGGCCGGTCGCACAACTCCGCATAGACATCCATGGTACGCCGGATGACGATGCGTTCATCAAATTGTGCTCGTGCCTTGAGACGCGCAGCGTCACCCAGCTGACACGCAAATCCGGAGTCGTCCTGCAGTCGCCGTATCGCATGTGCCAGCGCCTCGCTGTCTCCCACCGGAACCAGCAAGCCGTCGACACCATCGGACACTACCTCGCGGCAGCCGGGCACATCCGTGGTGATCAAGGGAAGTCCGCAAGCTGCGGCCTCGACCAGCGTTCGCGGCAATCCTTCCCGATAGCTTGGCAGCACCATGACATCGACCGATCCGAGCAGGCTGGCCATATCGTCGACGTGACCGAGCCACGTGACCAGGCCTTCGTCTACCCAGCCTCGTATCGTCGACTCGGGAACCGCCGCCGGGTTGCCCGAATCCGGAGTGCCCGCGAGCAGAGCGTGAATGGCGCGACCCTGGGTGCGCAGTTGCCGGATGGCAGCGACGTATTCGGCGACGCCTTTGTCCCATAGCAGGCGGCTTGCCAGCAGCACGCGCATGCGCCCGTCGCTGGATGCTGTCCGCGATACTCCGGCGAATTGCCCGCAGTCCACTCCGGAACCGCGAATCAGGCGGATGTGTGCCGGGTCGACCAGACCAGCCTGTTGAAACAATTCGACGTCATCCGCGTTCTGCAGGATGAGTCGCGCGTCCTTGCCGCCGAGTGCCAACCGCAACAGGCCGCGCACCACCGGTCGCAACAAACGCGCTTTCATGTGCGAACTGGTAAACACGTAACCCATGCCCGCCACCGCATTCACCCGGGCAGAAACCCCGGCCAGTCGTGCCGCCAGGGAGCCATACACGGCACATTTGATGGTGAAGCCATGTACAAGCATCGGTCGCTCGCGTCGCAGCAGCCGGATCAGGTGCCATAACAGTGCCATCTCTCGCAGCGGATTGAGGCTGCGCCGTTCCATCGGCAACGGCTCCCAGCGCAGACCCAGAGCCCGCAGCTTGTCGCCATAAGGCCCCGGTGGAGAAATCAGTAGGACGTCGTACCCGGCCTCCCGCAGGGCCATCGCCAGTGCGCGGCGGAAGTTGTAGAGGTACCAATCCGTATTGGCGAACAGCACGGCTTTCATGGACGCGCCTCATGCGAAGCCGCGTGTGCACGATGCCGCCCGCGAACAGCAGGGCAGGTCGTGGATGTATGCGAACCCGTCACGAAGACCCCCGCCGGCTTTCCTCCAGCCATGCCTGGAACATGAGCACCGTCCATAACCGATGCTGCCAGTTGTGCCGGCCGCTCAGGTGCTCCTTCCATTTCTGCCGGATCGGCGCCGGGTGGAAATAGCCTTCCCGGCGCAAGCGATTCTCGTCGAGCAAGGCTTCCGCCCAATCACGTAATGGTCCGCGCAACCAGCTGTCCAGCGGGATGCCGAAGCCCATCTTGGGTCGCTCGATCAGCTCCCTGGGCACATGTCGATACAGCAGCTGGCGCAACAGCCATTTTCCCTCGCCGTCGCGGATCTTCTGGTGCAAAGGTATGCGCCATGCCAGTTCCACTACGCGATGATCGAGCATCGGTACGCGGGTCTCCAGGCTGTTGGCCATCGCGGCGCGATCGACCTTTACCAGAATGTCGTCGGGCAGGTAGCTCTGCGCGTCCATCGCCATCATCCACTGGGCCAGGCTGTCGGTGTGCGGCCACGCTGCCGGATCGGTCAACAAGGTCATGGGCTCGTGCGCGCCGATCACGATGCTGCCGGGGTCTTTCCACTGGCTGGCGAGGTTGAGAAAAAAGGCATGGCCGCTCGACAGCGTGAGTACGTCGGCCAGCTTCTGTGCCTTGTCGCCTGGCGTCGCCAGGTGCCATCGTTTCGGCAACAGCGGCTTGACGCGTTCGAACCATCGATTCCATGCCGCCGGCGACATGGCGCGCAATGCGCCGGCGCCGGCTTGTCGTGCAAACGACGGCAGGCGCTGCATTCGCTCCCAGGTCGTACGGGCCCCCAGATAGCGGTTGTAACCGCCGAACAGTTCATCGCCACCATCGCCGCTCAGCGCCACCGTCACCTGGCGACGGGTCAGCTGGCTGATCAGGAAGGTCGGGATCTGCGAGCTGTCGCCGAACGGCTCGCAGTAGATCGAGGGCAGCCGCGGAATGACCGCGAGCGCATCCTCGGGGCGCACATACAATTCGGTGTGCTCGGTGCCGAGGTGTCTGGCCACGGCCTTGGCGTGCATGGCCTCGTCGTAGCCGTTCTCGCCGAATCCCATGGTGAAGGTCTTGATGGGCCGAGCACTGCGCGCCTGCATCAATGCCACGATCGTGCTGCTGTCGATGCCGCCACTGAGAAACGCGCCCAGCGGCACGTCGGACAGCATCTGTGCGCCGATGCTGGCGCTCAGCTGCGCCTCGAGCGCATCGATTGCCTCGGCATCCGTGCCATGGAGCGGGTTGCCCAGGCCTGCGCTGACCGCGTCGTTGTAGCGCCAGTACGGTACGGGTTGCGCGTCCCTTGGCGCATCGGCGGAAATGTGCAGCAGGTGCCCCGGGCGCAGCTTGAAAACGCCGCGATATATGGAATACGGCGCGGGAATGCAGTCGTGACGCAGCAGCAGCGCCAACGCATCGCGATCGATGTCCGCGCGGAAAACCGCATGCGCCTTCAGCGCCTTGAGCTCCGAGCCGAACAGCATGGTATCGCCCTGCCAGGCGTAGTACAGCGGCTTCTCGCCCAGGCGATCGCGTGCCAGCGTGAGCACCCGCTGCCGGCGATCCCACAATGCGAACGCAAACATGCCGACACTGGCCTGCAAGGTTCGCTCGATGCCCCAGGCGACGAAGCAGGCCAGCAAGGTCTCGGTGTCCGAATGGCCGCGCCACGCCGGAGCGGTACCTTCCGCGAGCAGGCGTTCGCGCAGATCGAGATGGTTGTAGATTTCGCCGTTGAACACGATGACATATCGGCCGCAGGCGGAGTGCATGGGCTGGTGACCGGCGGGCGAAAGGTCGAGGATGGACAGCCGTCGCTGCGCCAGTGCGACCCCAGTCGACTCATCGCACCATAAGCCACTGTCGTCGGGGCCACGATGGGTCAGCTGCGCCGACATCGCCTGCACCTGTTGCAGCAGCGTGTCTTGTGCATCGCCGTGCAGCTGCCAGAAGCCGGCCAGGCCACACATCAGTGTTGCCCCGCGCTGTGCAGCACATTCGCCAGGCGCGGCGCCTGCACGGCCACGCTGTATTCGCTCTCGACGCGCGCGCGGCCCGCCCGGCCCATGCGCGTGCGCAAAGGCCGACTCAGGATCAGCTGCTCAAGACCCTCCCGCCATGCGGCCGTCCCCTCCGCCAGAAAGCCGTTCTCGCCGTGGCGCACGATATCGATGTTCGCGCCGACCGTCGAGGCGACCACAGGCAATCCGCACGCCATGTACTGGATGATCTTGTAACCGCACTTGCCGCGTTCCCATGGGCCATCGCGCAACGGCATGATGCCGATGTCCATGCGCGCGATCATGGCGGCTTCGCTGTCCTCGGACCATGCCGCCACCTCAGGCACGACGCTTCCGAACTGGTCCGCGATCTCCGTCCGCGGCCCGACCAGCAGCAGGTGCGCCTTGTGTCTGGCACAGACCTGCTCGAGCACTTCGCGGTTGTCCAGGACGTAGTCTTCCGTGGCGGGCGAACCGATCCAGCCGATGACCGGCTGCTTGTCGTCCGCATGGTCCACCACTGCATAGCGTTTTTCGTCGACCACCGTCGGAATGATCTCGATTCGTGCCGCACCTGCCTGCGAAGCGCGTGCGGCCAGATAGTGATTGCCGGCGATCACACAAGCGGCGCCGCGCATCACCTGATCGATCTTGCGTCCCAGCATGCGCCGCACCAGCGGATTCGGCGACAGGTCGTACTTGTGGAACAGCGCGTCGTCGTAATCGACAACGTACGGCTTGGCGGAGCGCGCCAGCACCGACTCGATCCAATGCGGCAGGTAGGGGAAAAGCTCGCCCTCGATCCAGGCGAGGTCGTGCTCGTCGCGACGCAAGAGCTGCATGAACCGCTGGCTGCAGTATTGCCATGCCAGATAACGGGCGGCTCCGGGGCGGTTTCCATATAGCTCTTCGAGATAGGCGTCCGGAAACAGCGTATGCACTTGTACATCGATCCCGAGATCCTGCAGCAAGGGCAGATACTGCAGGCTGCGCAGCCGCGAGCTGGGGCCCAGTCGGGAATATCTCGAAAACAGCAGTACCTTGAGACGCTTCATTCCGGCACCTTCCTCAAACTCGCCGGGTTTTCGATAAACAGCGCCACCAGAGGGATGACGTACATCCACTGGAAGGCGAAGGCTTCGATATACGGGTTCGTATTGGCGGCGAGGAAGGCGCAGACAAAGCCGCAGAACATGAACTTGTGCCGGGGCGGAAGGCGGCGGCTATATGCCATCCGGAGCACGGAGGCCATATAGATCAGGAACGGCAACGCATAGATCAGTGCGCCCAGCAATCCGACCCGGTAGGCTGTGGCCAGCCACACCACTTCATAGCGCCAGGGATGGATAGGGTCGCTGATAAACCCGACACCGACACCGTGACCGGCGCCAAGGCCATCGTTGTCGAGAATGCCGGCAAACAGCGAATGGCTCATCTCGGAGCGGGCGCTGCCGCCGCCCGAAGCGAGCTTCGTCGAAACGGCGTCGAACACCCTCGACAAGCTGATCTGCGTGTAGGCCTGCAGCAGGATGAGCGCGGCCGCCACGGCAATCAGCATGGGCAAGCCATAAAGAATGATACGGGTGATCGGCGATCTTCGCGTGCTGCCCGTCGTGCGCGACACCAGCATCAGGCCAAGAATCCAGCCTAGCGGCACCGCGAGGATCAGAGCCGTGCGGCCGGAAGTCAGCGCACAGACCAGCAGTGCCGCCAGCAACACAAATCGCAACAGCCGGTTCTTGATGAGTTCGGGCGAGCTGAAGAAGCCTCCGCACAGGAAGATCAACGAACCATAGACATGCATGGTCGCGCCGGAAAAGCCTTCCTGCAAATTGACATTGGCCCCTTCGAAGAAGAAGGCGACAGCCGCCGCGCCATGCCTGAGGTAGAGATAGAAGAACAAGGCGACACTGAGGGTGCACAGGAGGCTGAGCAGGGCAAACCAGTCGATCAACCGATCGGCTCCCAGCCGTCTCAGCAGGCCAGCGGCAATGATCATCCACACCAGGGGCGAAAGGATGTAGATCGCAAATACCTGAGCGATGGCGATCTGCGGTGCATCGTGCATGGTGCCTACGACCATGTAGACAACCGTGATGACCACCGTGCAGGCGTACAGCATCAGCAGATTTCTGAAACCGGAACCGATGCGCAGTCCCGGCAGCGCCAGCAGGAAAGCCAGCCCCATGGCAACCGCGGTAGGGATGGGTAACGAATTGGGTATGACGACGGCAAGCAGCAGCAGAAGGAAAGCCGCGCCCAGGAACATGTGGCGTACGGTAAGCCGATACCTTGTCGCGCCAGACAGCGAGGGCAGGGGCTCCCGCACCGAAGGCGCCAGCGATGGATCGCTACCGGGATTCATGTCTGCACCATCTTCGAAATCCACTGGCCGAGTTTCTCGGCCTGCACGACTTTGCTATAGGCGGCTATGTCACGGTGTGCGTCGGTGGAGGGCGATAGCGCTTTCCGCAGCGCATCGCCTCCAGACACTCCCTGGCCGGTCAGCAGGGTTTGCCCTGCTCCTGTTTCGGCGAGGATGGCGGTTGCTTCGTTGCGCACTCCGGAAATGCAGACGATATCCGCCCCGGTAGCGAGGTATTCAAACAGCTTTCCGGTGGCACAGCTCGCGCGCGAGCCGGTCAGCAGCAGCAATTTGTCGCAGCGTTTCATGAGTCGCAGCGCCAGCGTGCGCTCGAGCTGCCCGAGCACGCTGAAGGAGAACCTGGCGCGCTCGAGCGAAGCCAGTTCGGATTTGGTCAGCTCGCCGACAAACATCACGTGCTTGTCCGCAGCGACTTCGGCGGATTCGTTCAGTGTGTCGACCAGGTAGTCGAGGCTCTTCGACGCCGATCCATCACTGGCGCCTATGCGCCCGAAGTGTCCTATCAGCAGCGCACCGGCCGGCACGTGCCGGGCGAGGATGGCGGCGGCGCGAGTGTCGTCGGCGGCATCTTTGCCGAGCGAAGCAAAGTCGGTCGGATCGTAACCGTTGGGCAGCATTGCCGTGACCTTGTACGGGTAACGCTGTTGAAAATCATGGACCAGGGGATGGCTAACGGATGTGATCAAATTGGCGGTGGCCACTACCCGCCGCTCGATCAGCTTGCGCATCCACTCGCGCAGCCAGCCTCGCTTGCCCAGCGGTTCGAAAACAAGTCCGTCCCGGAAATCTTGCAGGCAGCCGATGCGGTATTTGCTGGCAAGACTGGCTGCGGCGATCAGGGCATCGACCGGCGAATAGGTGCCGATGGCCACGCATGACTCGCCCGCGGCCAGCTTTTCGGAACACAACCGGTCGGCCTCGGCAAGGGCGTGGACGAGCCACGGGCGGGTGTCCGCACTGGCCGCCCTGTCATTGGCATTGGCCAGCATGAATGGCAGCGGACGCATGAAGGCCGCCGCCAGGATCAGCAGCGAGGCCGCCGGGGGAGACTCGCTGCCCACGCAATGCCCGGGCAGCGGATAGATATGGATGTCCGCGTCCGAAGGCGCGGCGGCCGTGGTCGTCTCCGCTGCGGGCTGCCGCGCGAAGACGAACACCCGGTATTTCGCGGGATCAAGATATTTCAGCAAGCCCTTGAATCGCTGCGCGGCAATATTGCTGGACAGATGATGGGCTGCAAAGACAAACAAGTTGATCTTCTTCGGGGAAGTCGCTTCGCTCATGGCACGGCACCTGGTCTTCCCTCGGATTCCGGATAGATGTTCTCTGTCTTGATCGCCGAGCGCAGCGATCGATACATGCCGGTCCACTCGGCACGGAAGCACCAGATGACGACTGGCAGCATCGCCAGCCAGACAAAACTGAAATGGATCGGAGCACCCGGACCGAATACCAGCGTCGCGATGGAAAGTCCCACCAGGCCGGTGACGAACAGATAGAGCCGCGCCCGGGGAAAGGGCCGCCAGACGTATGCCGATGCTTCAGTCCGGGCCACAAAAAAAGCGAGGAAGGCGATCGCGTTGGCCACGACGGCACCGGCCGCGCCGTAAGTGGGCACCAGCCATACGCTGATGGCGACGTTGACAATCAGCGCCGCGACAGTCGACCACAGCGACAACATGGATCGGCGCGTTATCCCGATGCCTACGCAAGTCACTTCGGAGAGCGTGTAGAGCAACGGCTCGCCGATGCAACACAGCATCAGGTACTTCACCTGGATGTAACGCGGTGGCAGCACAAAGTCGGTCAGCCATGAAAAGACTCCGCTCAGCACCCAGATGGCACAGACCACAGCCAAGGCTTGCTGGGCAATATGGTCAACTCGCCGCATATCCACGCCGCGTGCCACCCATTTGTAGACGAGTGGCGCCCATAGCACGGTGAAGATCGTCTGAAAGACCACGCCCACACCGGCGAAGCTCATCGAGACCGAATAGACCGCCAACTCTGAAAGGCTGGACAGCCAGCGCAAAGCGAGCGTGCTGGTGGCATCGAGCCCCCAGTAGGCCACGCCAGCGAAGATCAGGGGTACGCCGTAGCTGAGCAATCCGCGGACTTGGTCGCCCGAAAGGGGCGCCTGCAAGGCGGGTTGCCATTCACGCCAGGTATTCCAGGTGTAAATGAGCAATACCGACATCAGGGAAACAAGGTACGCCACTTCCAGTTGACCAAACGATTTGGAAAAGATCGGCACCGCCAGCACGCCAACCACCAGCAAGAGAACTACCTTTGGCAGAATCTGGCTCATGGAGAATGCGAGGCCGCGATCCTGCATGCGCAAAATAAGTGAAAGAAATCGGGAGATGAAACTTACGATCACACAAGCAACCAGGAGCCAGTAATAAACGACGTGTTCCACGCCGAATAGCCACGTCGCAATGCGCTCGTCGAACGGTACGGTGATTAGGAATGCCAGCAACATCACTGCGAACCCCGGGACAAAGCAGGCTTTGAGCAATGCTCCGCGGTCCGACCATTCGTGGTACTCCCGCACGTAGGCGCGATCGAGGCCGAGGTTGAACAGCAATACGCCGAAAGACACGGCGATCTGCACGATGTTCAGGCGGCCGACATCGGCGGGGGGAAAGATCCAGGCAATCACCGGCACCGTCACCAGGCCAAGTCCGGCGGTAGTGATAGGGCCAAATGCAAACGCCAAAACGGTTTTTATATTCACCAGCCAAACCTTTCAGATCTGATTTGCATGGCAGTGCTCATGTCCGAGCATCGGCGTGGTCCGATCTTCCCTTCGGCGGTAATCCACCAGTCTGACCTGCCTCCGCATTCGCCCCCAAGGCCAGGACCTCAGCAACGAAATCCCGGTATGTTCTGGCGGAATTGAAGCGTTCCTCGATCACCTTGCGAGCCTGCATGCGCAAGGCGTGTCCCTCATCTTCAAGCGCAACCCTGCCGATGGCCGCCGCAATCTCCTGAGTGCTCGGGGATGGGCTCAGCAGCGCACCACACTCGTTGGACACCAGGCTGGAAACGCCACCCACATCGGGTGCCAGCGCAGGTACGCCGGCGCTCATAGCCTCCATGATGGAGACCCCCATGCCCTCCGACTCGCTCGTATTCATGAATAGGTCGACGGGTGTATTCAGGTAATACGTCTTGACCACCTGGTTGGGCATATCGCCAAGAAATTCAAAAGACAAATTGCTTATATGGGCCAGCCGCACGCGTGCAAGCTCCCTGACCTCGTCGAAGAGGGGGCCAGTGCCGATGTGGGTCCAAGTGGTCTTTATCTGAGCGTGCTGGTGGGAAAACAGGCTCAGCGCGTCGATGATTCGATCCAGGCGTTTTACAGGTACGCAAAATGAAACCGAGACGACATGCAAAGAGCCGGCGGGGCTCGGCCGCGACAGTGTGCTGGTCAGTGGCACACCCAGAGAGCTGATTTTTATATTTTCAGATGGGGCGCCGTACGTATCTTCCAGGTAGGCCCGACCCTCATCAGACAGCGCAAATATCCTGTCATAGGCGTGGATGAATTGCCGCTTGAGCGGCATGTATTCATGCTTTCGGCGCATCTCGTACAAGTCAAAGCCATGTGCCCTGGATACGACTTTTCGCACCGATCCTCTCGCCTTGGCCAGCAGCGCGGCATAGGACTGAGCTTCGTTCCAATAGCAATACGCCACATCGATCTTGCCATTGGCCTTGGCGTATTGCTCCAGGCACCTCGCCTGTTCAAGGACCTTGGAGGTATGCAGCAGGGCGCGCAGCGCGGTGTAAGCACCCACCCTCCGCGATCGCCATAGATGGATCAGCTCACGACGGAATATCGTGGAGAACAGCGCAACCCATATGAACCAGAATCGACCAACTCTCGTGCCGCTTGCCATGCCCAGGTCGACCGATACTCCATCGGGTAAGGACCTGGGCTTTCCGGTGGCTACGGTCGGCAACAATGTCACGCTGGCGGCTGGATTGTTCGCCCAGAATGCGATCTCATCCTCGATGAATTGCTCACCGGGATAGTAGGGATAAGCATTGGTAAGCATGGCGATCTTCACGGCTGTGTGACCGCGCCGGCGACGAGGATGCCGACCATGCTGTTCCGGTAGACGGCTTGATCCATGTCGAAAGGAATGCTCACCCTGAAGCAGGCGACGCCGGCAAGGCACTTCGACAGGACAAGTCGCCAGTTTGCAATCACTCCTTCCATGGTCAACATGGCCGTCGTGCCAGTTGCCGCTGCGTTGTATTGCTCCCAATAAAGATGGTCATGAAAAATGCTGTATTCCGCCCTGATGACGTCGATCGTCATCTCGACCGCACTCGGAACGCCAAGATGGGTCACGCGGATATCGGGAACATCCTCCCGGACCGCGTAATACAGACGGGAAAGAGGGACCGACGTCGATTCGACGTGATGATAGAGACGGTCTGGCCGGATTTTTCTGCGTACGCTGGCGGAATTCATCCAGCTCTTTATGTTGAAGTGGGCTTTGTCGATCCATCCGCGCCCTGCGAGTATTTCGCCTTTCAACGCATTTCCTGCGCAGTTGTAGCCATAGATCTTCGGCCACGCCATATTGGCGTAAGCGTGCAAAGTCGTCGCAGATACGATGACGATATCGTCGCTGACGAAACCGACCTTTTCATTTTGCCGAAGCGCCAGCATGGCCGCCGATTTTCCGGCCCCGCCTGTCCCCGCCAATAAGCAGGCGTTGCCATCCACCGTCACGCATGCCGCATGTATCGGTGCGACGTCATTGAAGAAATACGCCGAGGGAACCAGCACGAATTCGTGCAGTATCTGCTCGAATGATTCGACGTCGCTCGCGTATTCGATGGACAGCAATTTCTGTATTTGATGTTTTATGCCGTGACGAATCTTGAGCGCGACTTCGATTTCCAGGCACCCGCCGCCTGACCAGCCCCAATACACGTCGACCGCTGGAAATGACGTCAGCATGCCATGCCCGAATTTCCTGTGCGCCTTGGGATTGATGGACGACGGGCTGCGTTTTGAAATTGCCTGCACGATGCGTATCTCGACCTCCGGCTCGATACTTCCGGCATCCGCATACAGCGCCAGGCATTCGGCAAGCAAAGCCTGTTGATTTGCTTCGCTGGAGAATGAATAGCATCTTCCGAAGATAAGTTTTTTCATGCAGGCGAGTCCGGCGGCATCTTCAGAGGGACACGCGCGAAGCCAGCGACGCCACGATGAAATCCAGTTGACTCGCATCGAGATAAGGGGACATCGGCAGACTCATGACTTGTTCCGCTGCCTGATCACCCACTTTCAGGTGCACGCTTCCGTCGGCCAGGGCGGGCTGCCTGTTGAGGGGAATCGGGTAGTGCACCGCCGTCGGAACTCCGACCTCCTTCAGGTGGGCCTGTACGGCATCGCGATCATCCACCCGCACGGTGTACTGGGCCCATGTGCTGGTGTTGCGCGGTTCTATCATGGGTACGACGACACCGTCGATCTCGGCGAGTAGCCGGCCATAGGTCTGCGCCACCTTCTGGCGGAGAGCCATTTCGTCGTCGAGAATGTCGAGCTTGGCCAGAAGTATGGCCGCTTGCAGAGTGTCGAGACGACTGTTCACGCCTATGCGGACATGGTGATAGCGGCGATCCTGACCGTGGCGGGCGATCTGGCGCATGATCTTGGCCAGCTCGGCATCGTTGGTGAAGATCGCCCCCCCGTCGCCATAGCAACCCAGCGGTTTGCTGGGAAAGAAACTGGTGCATGCGACGCTGCTGAGATTGCAGCTTTTGCGGTCTTTGTAGACTGCGCCGAAACTCTGAGCCGCATCCTCGATGACGGGAATGCCATGCCTTGCGGCGATGGTGTTGATGGCGTCGAAGTCGGCGCACTGGCCATACAGCGAGACCGGGATGATCGCCTTGGTGCGTGGCGTGATGGCCGCCTCCAGCAACGCAGGGTCCAGATTGTAAGTGCGCGGATCGATGTCGACGTATACGGGCCTGGCACCGAGCAGGGCCGTGGTTTCGGCGGTGGCGATATAGCTGAAGCCCGGCGTGATCACCTCGTCGCCTTGACCGATACCCAGTGCCATCTGGGCGATCTGCAAGGCATCGGTGCCGTTGGCCACCGATACGCAATGCGTCACGCCGGCGTAGGCGGCCAGTTTTTCCTCGAGCTCGCCCACTTCAGGACCAAGAATGAATTGGCCATGCGCCAGTACGCGGGCAATTCCCGCGTCGAGGCGATCCTTGATACGGGCTTGCTGGGTCTTGAGGTCGATGAAGTCGATCACCCGGCAACCTCCTTGTGCAGCGAGTGACCGCTCAACACATAGCGTGCACCGGTGTGCGCGCAGACCACCTCGGCGTGCCCTTCCAGCGGCAGGTTCAGCTGTTCGCCGAACTCGCTCATCCAGCCGATTTGCCGTGCCGGCACGCCGGCCATCAGCGCATAGGCCGGCACGTCGCGATTGACCACGGCGCCGGCTCCCACGAAGGCGAATTCGCCGATGGTGACACCACAAATGATGGTGCAGTTCGCGCCTAGAGTGGCACCCTTGCCGACCACGGTGTCGCGATACTCGTCCTTGCGCTTGATCAGCGAGCGCGGGTTGTAGACGTTGGTGAACACCATGCTGGGGCCGCAGAAGACACCTTCCTCCAGCGTCACGTTGTCGTACACCGACACGTTGTTCTGGATCTTGCAATGATCTCCGATGACCACTTTGTTGCCGACAAATACATTCTGCCCGAGCGACACCTCCCTGCCGATGCGGGCACCGCCGCAGACATGCACGAAGTGCCATACGCGCGAGCCTGCTCCGATCTGGGCGCCGTCGTCGATAATGGCGGAAGGGTGTTGGTAATAGTCCATGCTGCTCGCTCTTCAGGCTTGTCGTTTCAGGAACGGATGGCCGTCACCCGCAAAGGGGACAGCCTTGCCATTGCGGATCGCCGCCACGGTTTCGATGGCGGTGCGGTTTTCTTCCAAGCGGAAACCGCGGCCGGCGAGTATCTCCTCGTAGCTGCGGTTGTGCAGGTCGGTGAAACCGCCGGAAAACTCGATCTCCTCGCCGTCCACCGTGATCGACCGATAAGTACGCTGGCCGCTTTCGCGTTGCGCGGCTGGCACATCTTCGACATCCACCGACAGGAACCAACGCACGCGGGCATTCTCGTATTCCAGGTAGCCGGCGGCCTTGGTGTCGCTGGACAGGTGCACCACATTGATCTGCAGCGCGCCGAAGATGTAATGCAGCATGTCGAAGAAATGCACGCCGATATTGGTGGCTATGCCGCCGGATTTTTTCGGATCACCCTTCCAGCTCTGCAGGTACCAGTGGCCACGCGAAGTGACGTAAGCGAGGTCCACCTCGTGCTTGCTGTCGCCGTGCTCGCTTCGAACCTTGTCGCGCAAGGCGATGATCGCCGGGTGCAGGCGCAGCTGCAGGATAGTATTGATGCTTTTGCCCGTCTCCCGCTCGATTTCCAGCAACCCGTCGATGTTCCACGGATTGAGCACCAGCGGTTTCTCGCAAATCGCGTGGGCGCCGGAACGCAGGGCGAAGCGCATGTGCGAGTCATGCAGATAATTTGGCGAGCAGATGGAAACGTAATCGATCTGGCCACCATTGCCGGCGCGCCGGCGCAGGTCGACATGCCGATCGAAGCGCTCGAACTCGGTGAAAAAGTCGGCGCTGGGGAAGTGACTGTCGATGATGCCGACCGAATCATTCGGATCGAACGCGGCCAGCAACTGGTTGCCGGTGGCCTTGATGGCCTGCATGTGGCGAGGGGCGATGTAGCCGGCAGCACCGATGAGAGCGAAGTTCTTCAAGCTGGGCATGGAACTTATCCTGGTCTTGCGTGAATCCGGGCGACGTTCATCTGATTGCACTTGAGCCGATCGATCTGCAGCGCCGATGCCGCCGGCGCCATTCGTTCTCATGGCGGGTAACAACCATGTCTCGTCGTATGCCGCCTGCAGCGAACCGTGTCGGATTCCGTTCCCTTGTTACCGCGGGCTCGGGGATCTTTCATCTGGGTGGCTTGCCGACACCGTAATAGGCATACGAGTAGTAGCCGCTGCTGCGCCTCTCCACGGCATTGAAGATGGCACCTTTGAGCGGGACCTTGTTTTGTTCGAAACGTTGCCTGGCCAAGGCGACTTCGCGTGCTTGATTGACTCCGAACCGCACCACCAGCAGAGCGGTGCCGGCGTGGTGACCGATGATGGCGGCGTCGGTCACCGCCAGAATGGGCGGGGTGTCGATGATGATCAGATCGAACATCTGCTTGAAATGATCGAGCAACGCAGAGAACCGGGCATTCATCAGCAGCTCGGAAGGGTTCGGCGGTATCTTGCCGCGAGCGATGAAATGCAGGTTTTCCAGTGGACCGATCTGGCGCACCGCCTCAACCAGATCGATTTGGCCCGAAATCAGTTCGGAAAGGCCGACTTCGGCTTTGCCGCCGACGACCCTGTGCAGCGAGCCCATGCGCATGTCACCGTCAATCAACAACACGCGCTGGTTGCTTTGAGCAACGACAGAGGCGAGGTTGGCCGAGACAAAGGTCTTGCCGACATCCGGACTGGATCCGGAAATCATGAGTACATTGTTTTTTGCTTCCAGGCGGGCGAAATGCAGGCTGGTGCGCAAACTTCGCAGGGCTTCGGTGGCCAGGTCCGCGGGCGCGTCCAGGACCAGCAGATGCTGTTTGCTGCTTCCACGGGTACGTTTGCCGTGCAGGGCCTGCTCACGCAGGCTGACCGGGATGGTGGCGTATACGGGCAGACCGATCTTTTCGATGACGGCGGGATCCTCGATGCCGCGATTGAGCATCTGCCGGACGAAGACGTACACCAGAGCCACAAAACCGCCGAGTAGCGCGCCGCCGAGCACCACGATGAGTTTCTTCGGCCATACCGGCCGCGTGATGTCCACCGCCGCCTTGTCGACGACGCGTACATTGCCCACCGTGCCTGCGCGGGCTATGTCCAGCTGCTGAGCCTGATTGAGAAGCCCGGTATAGGTGTCATTGCTCACCTGCACGTCGCGGGTCAGTTTCAATAGCTGTTGTTGGGTATCAGGCAGGCTGCCCACCTTCTTATCGATCGCGTTCTTCTGGCCTTCCAGTTGGCCGATCTGCGACATCAATGCCTTGTAGGCCGGATGCTCGGAGGTGTATTGACGCTGCATGTCCGCCTGCTGCAGGCGCAACTGCTGGATATTGGTCTGGATGGAAACTTCCTGATCCAGCAGACCCTGGGTCTGCATGCTGATATCGACCGAATGTGCCTGGATCTGGTACGCATTGAGCGCAGCCGTGGCCTTCTCCAGATCACGGCGCACATTGGGGAGTTGCTCTCTGACAAACTTCAAGCTGTTTGCCGCCTCCGCGGAGTTGCGGTCCACGTCCTGCCGAACATAAAGCTCGCCGACCTGTTCGAGCACGTTGGCGGCCAGCACGGGATCGGCGTTGTCATAAGTCATCTGGAGAATGCCTGACTCCTTGCCTTGCTCGCTGACGTTGATGGCCTGCTGCAGCCCGTTGATCACGGTCAGTTGGCGATGACGAAAGACACGGAAGTGTGTGCCCGGATTGGCAATCAGCGTCTTGACCTGGATGGTCACGCCATGACTGCTGGCGGATTGCCCCGCTTTGCCGATGACCAGAACGTTGTCGTTATCGTCCACCAGGACATAGGCGCCACCCTCGCCGGCAATCAGGCTCAATGGTCTGTCCAGCAAGCTATCGGGGACGTCCAGCTGAAAGATGTCCAGCTTGGCGCCGCCCCAGTCATAGCCAATCATGCCGAACAGGGGAGGGGACACCGTGCCGGGGTTATTCGAAGCGTAGTGGCGGGCGATGAAGTCGCCGATCAGCGGCAAGCGCTGCGGGTGGCTTTCAACCGTGAGATTGAGCTGATCGACCGCCGCGCCGATCACCATGCGCGAGGTAATCAATGCGCTTTCTGTCGTGGCCTCGGGGCTGGATGCTTCCAAAGTCTGGGTCAGCGCGCTCAGCCCAGGCAGATTTGGCACCTCATGTTCCACCTGCACTATCGAGGTGGCCTGATAGATCGGCGTGGTCAACAATGCATAGGCAATGCCGAGCACGACAAATATGCCGGTGATGGTGCCTATCAACCATTTGTGATCATTGAGCGTACCGAGCAGCTCGCTCAGGTCAATCTCATCGTCGCGCTGCACGGGGTCTTGGGTGGCGGTCATAGGGACGGTCAACTCGTGACATGGAAGATGGGAATCACAAATAGGGCTCCCAGCTACTGACACCCTGCGTGATTATCTCGTGAACATGTTCGAATGCGGCTCGCTGCTGACGATAAGGGTCAGGGATGTCACTTCCGCGCAACCATTTATCGAGTAAATAGACTTTGCCGCGAGCTTCGGGGGCGAGTTGAATCATGGCGGCAACATGATTTTTCTCCATGCCAAGTACCAGGTCGGCTTCGCGCAGCATGGAAGGCGTCAGCTGATGAGCCCGGTGCATCGTGCCGTCGATGCCGCTTTCGGCAAGTAACTGCAGGGCAGTCGCATCCATGGGACTGCCCACCAGCGCGCCGAGTCCGGCACTGCCGAATTCGATGTCGCGCGACGCCATACGCTGTCGAAACAGGTATTCGGCCGTTGGGCTGCGACAGATATTGCCCATGCAGACAATGAGTATCCGTTTAAACACGGTGCCAACATGCTCCCGAGTCCCGAATCAACGTATCGATCGACGACGCAAGAAATAACGAGGCATTTCTCCATTTCTGCCACTCGCATCACGGAGAGAGTTCCAAGCCATTCCGTCAAACGATCCATGACCTCGCAATTAAAAGAAAGGTTGATAAGTAAACAATAAGAAGACTGTATGCCTTGCTACTATTTCTTTTTTGTTTCAACGGCTGCGAATAGATGCCGACGCATCTCTCAAACAAGTCCCGTTGTTTCTACAGACTGAAATTTGGCCGTCGATCATTGCATGTTCGAATTGCCAAACAGTGAACAGCAGCGAAATGATCCATTCATTAGCCGTGATGCATCCATGAAGAAGTGAGGCGAATGTGAATTCACGCCGGCTTGCCCTGATCGTGGGGATGATGGGATGAATGTTGCCTGAGCTTGCGACCCTTGTTGGGTTGACGATGTCATGCGAGGTCGATCCAATCGACGGACGTGTCTCAGTGCATCGAGATAGTTTTTCGCATGCTGGAACTACCGATGACAAGGCCATCAAGCAGCTCCGACGACATGCATGCAGAGCGACCCTTATCGTCTGCACGGAAGCGTCGCGGGATGGCATGGATGCCCTTGCTGGCGTTCCTGATGGCGTGCATACAGAGCCATGCCGCTGCGGGAATGGCGGCGCCTGCGCCGGTACGCCATGTCATGGTGATCGTGCTGGAGAACGAGCCGTATGAGGTCGCATTCGGCGAACATTCGCAGGCGCCGTACCTGGCATACCGGTTGCCGAAACTGGGCGCGTTGCTGCCGCAGTACTACAGCATTGGTCACGACAGCCTGGACAACTACATTGCGATGATCAGCGGGCAGGCGCCGAACGCGGCCACGCAAAGCGACTGCAAAATCTATAGCGAATTCCAGCGCACTGCGTCCGGGCTGGATGGCAACGGACAGGTGCTCGGCGAAGGTTGCGTCTACCCGGCCAAGGTCAAGACCTTGGCCGATCAGCTCGACGCGGCGCGTCTCAGCTGGAAGGGTTACATGGAAGACATGGGGGCGGATCCCGCGCGCGAGTCCTCTACCTGCGGGCATGTCGCTATCGGTGCGCAAGACCACACCGATGACGCCAGTGCGAAGGACCAGTACGCTACCTGGCACAACCCGTTTGTCTATTTTCATTCGATCATCGATGACCCGGCGCATTGCGCGCAGCACGTCGTCAATCTCGATCATCTGGCGCAGGATCTGCGAAGCGTCGACACCACGCCGAACTTCATCTTCATCACGCCGAACAGATGTCACGACGGTCACGATGCGCCGTGCAGGAGCGGTGAGCCGGGAGGCTTGATTTCCGCCGACGCGTTTCTGCGCCGGTGGGTGCCGCGCATCGTTGCCGCGCCCGCATTCCGCCAGGATGGCTTGCTGGTCATCACGTTCGACGAGGGTGCCGACGCTACGGCGTGTTGTGGCGAGCAGGGTCTGCCGAATGGTCCTCCGCCGGGCATGTCCGGTGCCGGCGGCGGTCGCACCGGCACCGTGCTTCTATCGCCGTTTATCAAGCCGGGAACCGTATCGTCAACGCCTTACAACCATTACAGCTTGCTGCGCACGATGGAAGACATTTTCGGTGTGTCGCACCTCGGCTATGCCGCCGCATCGCCTTTGCGCCCGTTTGGAGCGGACGTCTTTACCGCCGCTCCGCGGGCATCGACCAATCAGCCAGTAGGCACGGTAACGGCCGGCCATGACATGCGGGCTCAACGCAGGTTGCCGCCCCGTGGACCGTGAAGGAGCATCGTGATGAACAACAGCGTCCTCGTCACCGGTGGCGCCGGTTACATCGGCAGCCATGTTGTCCAGCAACTGGTCGCACTCGGCGAGCGCGTTGTCGTCATCGACAATCTGAGTACCGGTTTCCGCGACGCGGTGCGTGGTGCCGAACTGGTGGTCGGCAGTGTCGGCGATCGCACGCTGGTCGCCCGCACGCTGCGCAAACATCATGTCGAAGCAGTGCTGCATTTCGCCGCGCATACCGTGGTGCCGGAATCACTGAGCGACCCGCTGAAGTACTACGGCAACAACACGTGCAATACGCAAAGCCTGCTCGCTTCTTGTGCGGCGGCTGGCGTGGGGCGATTCATCTTTTCCTCGACTGCGGCGGTCTATGGCGTGACCGATAGCGGCATCGCCGACGAAGACACGCCCACGCAGCCTATCAACCCGTACGGCGCATCGAAGCTGATGTCAGAGAGGATACTGCGCGATTTCTGCGCCACGGGAGCGATGCGGCATATAACCCTGCGCTACTTCAACGTCGCCGGTTGCGACCCGCTAGGCCGCATCGGCCAATCCACGCCCCATGCGACGCTTCTGATCAAGGTCGCCTGCGAGCATGCGGTCGGCAAACGGGCCAACCTGTCGATCTTCGGCACCGATTACGACACGCCGGATGGCACCGGAATTCGTGACTATATCCACGTCGACGATCTGGCCGCGGCGCATTTGCGCGCACTCGACCACCTGCGTGGCGGCGGCAGGTCGCTGACGCTCAATTGCGGTTATGGCCATGGCTACAGCGTGCGCGAGGTTATCGATGCAGTGCAACGCGTGAGTGGCCAACCATTGTCGGTGGTCGAGCTGCCACGTCGCGCTGGCGATACGCCAATGCTGATTGCGCGTAGCGATCGTCTCAAACATGAATTGCACTGGCAGCCGCAGTACGACGATCTCGATTTCATCGTCCGCACAGCGCTGTTGTGGGAAAAGCAGCTCGCGCGGAAGTCCGTGCCGCTGGCTTCGGCTTCCAGGGCATGAATTTTCGGGAGAAACCGAATGACATACCAAGCCTGTTGCCGGCGCGCACCATGACCTCATGAGCGAAGGTCGTACGCGCCCCTTGCGGGCTTCAGCTGGATATAGAGTCGTGAAATCAAAAATAAAAACAGCGGTCATTGTCGATAGCGACGTGATTGCACTCGATGTGACCCGTCAAGTGCTCGAGCTGTATGGCGGTTACCAGGTATGCGTGGCACATGACAGCACGGTCGCGGAGGCGGCCCTCAATCTCCTCGGAATTGTCGATGTGCTGATCACCGATGCGCATATTGCAGGATGTGGATCCAGCTCCGATCTCTGTAGGCATGCGATCGAGCAACATCCATCCATCAGCATTATCCTCACCTCCGATTCTCTGGAGGAAAAGTTCTCCGGAGCCCCCGCGCGAAGTCAATTCCTGATAAAACCGTTCGGCATCGATGCATTGCTGGCGGCTATTAGCCCGAAGGGGCGTGCAAAATCGGCTCAACGCAAACCGCCGCTCAGCAATTCGGCCAGAGGTTCGGCAGGTCGCCCTGTTCACCCTTGTCTGAATCGCCGCCAGCCGTAATTCCATGTCAATGGAATCGCGGCAGGATGAATTGCAGGAGTGAGTGGAGAGAAGTGAGAAACGAGTGGAGGACCGAAAGCCATCCGCCAATCTTTCCGTTATCCGTCTTTGTGTCCAGGCTTCGCAACGCGGGAGAAGTAAGCTGCTTTTATTGCTTTTATTCGTTTCTCACTTCTCTCTACTCGCTCCTCGTCGGTTTTATTCCACCGTCACGGACTTCGCCAGATTGCGCGGCTGATCGACGTCGGTGCCGCGCAGCACGGCGACGTGATAGGCCAGCAGTTGCAG
>NZ_FRCH01000004.1 GCF_900142825.1 Rhodanobacter sp. OK091
CATGCAAGAGTAGGTCACCGCCAGGGGCTTTATCCCTAAAAACCTCCACCCGAAACGGTGGGGGTTTTTTCTTGTCTGGACGACGGCGGCGACGAACGCGAGCGCGACAACTTAGCTTGCCCGGGGCTTTAATCCCGGACATCCCGCACGTTCATCGGGATTTGCTTTTGCAGGCCGCATCAAGAACCCCGTCTGTCCATCATCACCTATGATGGCGAGTGCGCTGCGTCCAGTCGGCGCCTGAGGGAGCGGCTCTTGTTTGTTCACGTCGAAACGCGTCGTCGTCCCCGTTGGCATTGGGCAACCTTGCTAGTGGTGACTGTCTGCGTGGTGTGCTTTGTTGGCTTGGCATTGACTCCGCCGCCGCAACGGATTTCATTTCTGTTGGAATGGGGCACGGTACCGGCGAATATTTTCGACCCGCATGAAGCGCTGCTGCCGCAGTTGACCGACACGGCCTTGCTGCGATTGTTCACCGCGCTGTTCATTCATGTCACGTGGCTGCACTTGCTCAGCAACCTGCTATTTCTGGTGATCTTTGGACTGCCGGGCGAGCGCGCACTGGGCTCCTTGCGATTCCTGCTGCTCTTCGTGATCGGCGGCATTGTGGCGAACCTGATTGGTGCGCTGTCGCTGACTGGCGTGCGTCTTCCCATTATCGGTTGCAGCGGTGCGGTGTCGGCCGTAGTGGGCACGTATGTTGCGTTATTTCCGCGAGCCAAGCTGGGCTTGGTATTGCCGCTGGGCTTGTATCTGGAGTTCGTTCGCGTGCCGGCGTTCCTGCTGATCGGCATCTGGGTGCTGCTGCAATTGCTGTTCAGCTACGCAGGGCCGAGCTATGGCGCCTATGTGTGGTGGGCGCACATAGGCGGCTTTCTGTTTGGTCTGGTGTTTGCACTGTTTTCACGCGATTCGATTGCGCGCCGTTTGCGCGGCTGAACACGGAAACCCATCTTCAGGCAGTGGCGCTCCAGCCGTGCCGACGGGAAAACTGGCGCAGAAGCCGGCGGGCGACTGGTGTCGCTGCCACCGCGTTGAATATCCGCAAGGGATCAGTACCTTCTTTTCGCATGTCGGCATGCTTGCGCTTGATATAGGCACGCATCACTTCCGCATTGAATTCCGGGTGGAACTGCGCGCTGATCGCACTTGGGCCGTAGCGCAGCAATTGGTGCGGATCGCGTGCCGAACTGGCCAGCACGGCAGACCCGTGCGGTGGTTCGAGCACACTTTGTTCGTGCGTGGTGTGTGCACGAAAGCTGGCCGGCAGCGTGTGGGCCAGCGGATCGTGCGCGGCGGCGGGCGACAACGCGATCGGCTGAGTGCCGATTTCGCGTCCACCGGACAGGTAATCGACACGTCCACCCAGCGCATGCGCCATCAATTGGTGGCCGTAGCAGACGCCGAACAGCGGCAGCTCGACATCCATCGCATCGCGAATCCAGCCGGCGGTACGTTCGCTCCACGCCGCGCGCTCGGTGACCATGGCCGCCGAGCCGGTGATCATGGCGCCGGCGATTTCCTGCGGCGGCGGCAGCACTTCGCCCGCCGCGACATCGACAATCAGTAACTGACGCGCGTGTAACCCTGCGCCGAGCCGGAACCAGTGGGGAAAATCGCCATGACGGGCACGAATGGTATCCGGCGCGCGGCCGGTGCGGATGATCAATACGGGCTTCATGCAGAGAATCGGCGGTGGATGATTTGGACGTCTTTACGGCTGAGTATCGTCGAATGCGTCAATCGGCGGCAATACAGTGAGGATTTCCTGCACGGTAGTCAGCCCGGCAGCCACCTGGTCGGCAGCGGAAATACGTAACGGGCGCATACCTTCGGACAGCGCTGCCTGACCGAAACCGCTCAAATCGAGCTGGGCCGAAATCAGTCCGCGCAACCGGGGCGACAACTTCATCATTTCGTAGATGCCGGTACGCCCCATGAAGCCGGTGTTGCGACATTCCAGACAACCAACCGGCTCGAACACCTGCGGCGGCAGCGGTATCGTCCAGCCGTGGGTGAGCACGGTCCACGCCTGCGGGTCCTGTGTCGTCGCCCGCTTGCAGTGCGGGCACAGCGTGCGCACGAGTCGCTGTGCCACCACGCCGGTCAGGGTGGACTGGATCAGATAATGCGGTACGCCCAGATCGAGCAGGCGGGTGACCGCGCTCGGTGCATCGTTGGTGTGCAAGGTGGACAGCACCAGATGGCCGGTGAGCGAGGCCTGCACCGCCATCTGCGCGGTTTCCAGGTCGCGGATCTCGCCGACCATGATGATGTCCGGATCCTGGCGCAGCAAAGTGCGCACACCCGCGGCGAAATCCAGGTCGATCGCGGCATGCACCTGCATCTGGTTGAACTCGGGCGAGACCATCTCGATCGGGTCTTCTACCGTGCACACGTTGAGTTCCGGTGTAGCCAGGTGCTTCAGCGTGGAATACAGCGTGGTGGTCTTGCCCGAGCCGGTCGGGCCGGTGACCAGTACGATGCCGTGCGGTCGCTCGACCATGCTGCGCCAGTTGGCGCTCTCGCCGGGCGAGAAGCCGAGTTGGGCGAAGTCCTTGACCACCAGGTCCGGATCGAAAATACGCATCACCACCTTTTCGCCGAACGCGGTGGGCATGTTCGAGATGCGCAGCTCCACCTCGCGGCCGGAAGCAGAGCGGGTCTTGATGCGACCGTCCTGCGGGCGGCGCTTTTCGGCCACGTCCATGCGCGCCAGGATCTTGATGCGGGCGGTCACCGCGGTCATCACGGGTGCGGGCAGCTCGAACACCTTCTGCATGATGCCGTCGATGCGGAAGCGGATATGCCCGGTGTCGCGGCGTGGTTCCAGATGGATGTCCGAGGCGCGTTGTTCGAACGCGTACTGCAGCAGCCAGTCGACGATGTGCACCACATGGCGGTCATCGGCCCCGACCTCGCCGCTCTTGCCCAGCTCGACCAGCTGCTCGAAGTTGAGAATCGCGGCGGAGCTGTCGCTGCCGGTCTTGGCATCGTGCGCCAGCTGGATCGAACGCTGGACGCCGTAAAACTCCTGCAGGTAGCGGTTGATGTCGACGGGGCTCGACACGACACGCTTGATGTCCCGCCGTAGCATCTGCGCCAGATCGGGAGCCCAGCCCGCGTCAAACGGTTCACTGGTGGCAAATGTCGCCTCGCCCGGCGCGACCGCGATCGGCAGGATCCGGTGTCGCTTGGCGTAGGCATGGCTCACCACCTGGGTCACCGAGGCGACATTGATCTTCATCGGATCGATTTTCAGGTACGGCAAGCCGGCGTGACCGGCCAGCCATTCGGTCAGGCCCTCCAGGCTCAGCGGGCGGCCGGTGCCGTGCTGGTTCGGCAGTTTGGCGTTCGCGATCAGCACCAGCGGGTGCAACTCCACGGTGCTGCGTCCGGCGCGAGCACCCATGCGCACCTGCTTGGCGTCTTCGGCGAGCAGGTAACCGTCGACCACCAGCGCGGCCAGCAGATCGTCCAGTTCCAGGCGGCCACGACGGCCCAGCAAGGATGCGATTTGTGGTGATGCGGCCATCCGGATATGTCCCCGTGGTGCTTTCGCCGGCTCTCAACCCAGTGGGAAAGCAAGCAACGGCTATACTAACGCGCTTTACCCAAGGTCACGGAAAGCCATGTCCGCGCGCACCTTCCAGGATGTGATCCAGACCCTCAACCGCTACTGGGCGGCGCAGGGTTGTGTGCTGTTGCAGCCGCTCGACACCGAGGTCGGCGCCGGTACGTTCCACCCCGCCACCTTTCTGCGCGCACTCGGTCCCGAACCGTGGGCGGCGGCCTATGTGCAGCCCTCGCGCCGGCCCACCGACGGGCGTTACGGCGAGAATCCGAACCGCCTGCAGCATTACTACCAGTACCAGGTGGTGATGAAACCGAATCCGGAAAACATCCTCGATCTGTACATCGGCTCGCTGAAGGAACTCGGCCTCGATCCGCTGGTACATGACCTGCGTTTCGTCGAGGACAATTGGGAATCGCCGACGCTCGGTGCGTGGGGTCTGGGCTGGGAAGTGTGGCTGAACGGCATGGAGGTGACCCAGTTCACCTACTTCCAGCAGGCTGGCGGACTCGAGTGTCGCCCGGTAACCGGGGAGATCACTTATGGCCTGGAGCGACTGGCGATGTACCTGCAGAACGTGGACAACGTCTACGACCTGATCTGGACCGACGGCCCGCGCGGTGCAGTGACCTATGGCGACGTGTTCCATCAGAACGAAGTCGAGCAGAGCACTTACAACTTCGAGTACGCGAATGTGCCGGAGCTTCTGCGATGGTTCGACGTATGCGAGGCCACCGCAAACCAGCTGATCGCGGCAAACCTCCCGCTGCCTGCCTACGAGCAGGTCATGAAGGCCAGCCACACTTTCAACCTGCTCGATGCGCGCCGTGCGATCAGCGTCACCGAGCGCCAGCGTTACATTTTGCGCGTGCGCACGCTGTCGCGCAGCGTGGCCGAAACCTATGTGGCACAGCGCGAGAAACTCGGTTTTCCGGGTCTGAAGCAAGCGAAGGAGCTGGCCCATGGCTGAGCACAAGCCGCTGTTGATCGAACTGGGCACCGAGGAACTGCCGCCGAAGGCACTGGACGAACTTTCCACGGCCTTCCTGCGCGGCATCTGCGATGGTCTGGCCAAGCGCGGGGTCGTTGCCGAGTTGGATCTGGCACAGGCCTATGCGTCGCCCCGTCGCCTGGCCGTATATGTTCCGGGTGTCGCAATCGCCCAGCCCGCGCAGGCGATCGAGCGTCGTGGTCCGGCACTGAATGCCGCGCTCGATGCCGAGGGTCAGCCGTCCAAGGCGCTGCTGGGTTTTGCGCAATCCTGCGGCGTCGAGGTCGGGCAACTGGAAAAGCTGGAAACGGACAAGGGCGCGTGGTTCGTCTGGCGCACGCTCAAGCCGGGCCAGGCGGTGGCCTTGTTGTTGCCTGAAATCATTGATGAAGCGCTGAAGGCGCTGCCGATTCCCCGGCCGATGCGCTGGGCCGATCACGACTACAGTTTCGTGCGTCCGGTGCATTGGCTGGTAGTCCTGCATGGCGCCGAGATCATCGACGGCGAAGTGCTGGGTCTGCGGAGCGGCCGCAAATCGCGTGGCCATCGTTTCATGCACCCGCAACCGGTGCATGTAGCTGATGCGGACGGCTGGCTGGATGCGATGCGCGCCTCCAACGTACTAGCCGATCCACAAGAGCGACGTGAGCGTATTCGCGCGCAGGTCGCGCTGGCGGCAGAACAGACCGGCGGCGTGCCGCGACTGGATGACGCGCTGCTCAGCGAGTTGGCCAACCTCACGGAATGGCCGGTGGCGATCGCCTGCACCTTCGAGCGCGAGTTTCTCAGCGTGCCGCCTGAAGCATTGGTCACCACTATGGTGGCGAACCAGAAATTCGTGCCGGTGTTCGATGCTGATGGCAAGTTGACCGAGCATTTCATCGGTATCGCCAACATCGACAGCAAGGATCCGCGCGAGATCCGCAAGGGCTACGAACGAGTGATCCGGCCGCGCTTCGCCGACGCCAAGTTCTTCTGGGACGAGGATCTGAAGACGCCGCTGGCCAGCTATCAGGAACAGCTCAAGAGCGTCACCTACCAGCAGGCACTGGGTAGTTTGTGGGACAAGAGCGTGCGTGTGGCCGAGCTGGCCCGGATCATCGCCAACCGCGTTGGCGTCGATGCCGCTGCGGCTACCCGCGCCGCGAGCTTGAGCAAGTGCGACCTGCTGACCCGCATGGTCGGCGAATTTCCCGAGCTGCAAGGCGTGATGGGACGTTATTACGCCAGCCATCACGGTGAACCGGCGGAAGTGGCTGAGGCGTTGGACAGCTACTACCAGCCGCGTTTCGGCGGTGATGCCATCGCTGCCGGCAAGCTCGGCCAGGTACTGGCCGTGGCCGAACGGCTGGACACTCTGGCCGGTATTTTCGCCATCGGCATGAAGCCGGGTGGCAACAAGGATCCCTTTGCCCTGCGCCGCGCCGCGCTGGGCTTGGCGCGTACTCTGATCGAGGCGAACCTGGATCTGGATCTGCGCGGAAGCCTGGTCGAAGCGCTGGAGCTACTGCCTGACAGCGCGCTGGCGGCGGGGCTGAAACCCGGCAAGGACGGCCGCCCGCCAGCGCTGAATGCGGGTCAGCGGCGGGCCATCCTGGTCGACGAGCTCTATGACTTCGTGCTCGATCGCATGCGCGGCTATTACGCCGAACAGGGTTTCGACAACGCACAGTTCGAAGCGGTGCTTGCGGTGCAGCCGGGCAGCCTGGCCGATTTCGACCGACGCTTGCGCGCGGTGGCCGAGTTTGGTCGTCGTCCGGAGGCGCTCAGTCTGGCAGCCGCCAACAAGCGCGTCGCAAATATCCTGCGCAAGCAGGCAGAGGAGGTCGGCACACCGGCCGCCGGCCGCGTCGTCGACCCAGCGCATTTCGAGGCGGATGCCGAGCGCGAACTGGCCGATGCGTTGGCTTCCGCACAGCGGGAAACTGCCGAAGCGCTGGGCGTAGGCGACTACACCGCTGTACTCGCACGCTTGTCGCAGCTGCAGGCGCCGGTGGATACGTTCTTCGACAGCGTACTGGTGAACGCTGACAATCCGGCCGTACGTGCCAACCGACTGGCCCTGCTGGGGCAGTTGAAGGCACAGTTCAGCGCCATCGCCGATATCGCCCTGCTCTGAACGAGAACCATAAAAAAGCGGCAGCCGTCATGGCTGCCGCTTTTTTATGGGCGCATGCACCGAGTCAGGCGGCGCCGCGTTCCTTGCGCATCCGCTCGGCCAGCTGGTGATTGAACGTCACCATGGCGATCGGATCCACATGGGAGCCGCCAGGGCTGAGGATTTCATAGAGCTGCGTCAGTAGATCCGTGTTCTCCGACAATCGAAGCTGACTGCCGGCCAGACTCAGTTCCGATTGCAGGATCTGCACGGCGGCGTTCAGCCGCTGGGCGTCGACAGCCGCACCTGCGGAGTGGTCATCCGTGCCCGCTCGATGGTGCGCTCGGTGCGGGGTCATTTTTTCCGAACTGTACTGGTCATCCAGCGCAGGAATCGTGGTGTCGGCCTGCAGCGTACCCTCGCCCGCCACCAACCAGACCAGTGAAATACCCAATGTGCGTGCCAGCGTGACGCAACGCGCGCGCGACGGGTCCGTGTTGCCATCGCGCCAGCTGCGCACCACTCCTTCGGAGAAACCGCACATTCTGGCGATCTCCGTAGCGCTCCCTACGCGCTGAATCAGCAATTTGATGCGATCGGCAAAGGTTCCCGCGCCTTGCGGGTTAGAGCTTGTTTGCGTGCCCATCTGAGGTGCCGCCATGTGCAGTGTGAGGAGGACAGCGCGAGCTTATACCCAAGTCAGGCGAATAAACCTTCGAAATAACGTTACGAAAGTGTTGACCTTCGCGATTTCTTGAATTAACGTCGCAATAACTTGCGTTATAGCTAGCGCAGGAACGTACATTAAATCATGTGGCTGGACAGAGCTAGGCGTGACGCCTTGGGCAGCCGCCGTTGGATGTTTGAACACACAAAAAGTTTCATGCGCCCGGACGTCTAGGGCTCACTTTGGGGAGTTACCAAATATGAATTCACAAAAATCTCTCACAGCGCGTCAGTTGCGTCGCACATCTTTAGCGATAGGCCTCGGCCTCTGCCTAGTAGGTACGGGCGCAATGGCGCAGTCGACGACGGGCAGCATCTTCGGTCAGGCGCAGGCCGGTGAAACGGTCGTCGTTAAGGGCGCCACGGGCGTTACCCGCCAGGTAGTGGTCGGTGCTGATGGTCGTTACAACATCGATACCCTGCCGGTCGGCAGCTATACGGTGACGTTGCAGCGCGACGGCCAAATGGTAGATTCGCGTTCCAATGTGAGCCTGCGCGTAGGCTCGGGTACCGAGGTTTCCTTTGGCGAGAACCCGCAGAATCTCGCCGCGGTCACAGTCCAGGCCAACGCGCTGCCGAGCATCGACGTAAGCGCCGTCGACACGCGCACGGTGATCACGGCTGAGCAGCTGAAGCAGCTGCCGCTGGGCCGTTCGACCGAGGCAATCGCCCTGCTGGCTCCCGGCGCCGTCAGCGGAAGCGGCTTTTTCACAGGCCCAACCGGCAACCAATTGGTGTCCTTCGGTGGTGCAAGCGTTACCGAAAATGCTTACTACATCAATGGCATGAACGTGACCGATCCGCTCAACGGTCTCGGCGGCATCGATCTGCCTTATGGCTCGATCGAGCAATTGGAAGTGCTCTCTGGCGGTTACGGCGCGGCCTACGGTCGTTCCGATGGCGGCGTGCTCAACCAGGTTGGCAAGCGCGGCACCAATGAGTGGCACTTCGGCGCGCAGGTGCTGTATTCCCCCGACTGGGGCAAAGCGAAACAGGATCCGATCCTGAATTCAGCGGCAAGCCCCTTAGCTGGCAAAGTTTATCAATATCGCGGTGCCAACAGGGGCACCACTGTGGTCGAAAGTGCGTATGTGGGCGGCCCTCTGATCAAGGACAAGCTGTTCTTGTTCGCGTCGGTGGAAGGCGCCAAGACCTCGGACAAGCTCGCCTCCACGAACTCCAGCTCTGCCCAGATAAGCCATCGCGAATTCCGTGATCCGAAGTGGTATACCAAACTAGACTGGAATATCAACGATAGCAATATTCTGGAATTGACCGGGGCATCGACCACGCACAGCTTCTCTGGCAATGAATACGCGTTCGACTACCCGACCCACAGCACGGGTGATTTCAACGGCACCGATCAGCACACCAAATCTGCGGCGTCGATGTGGATCGCCAAGTACACCGGCTACATCACCGACGATCTGACGCTCAGCGCCCAGTACGGCGAGCAGAGCACGGATATCTATACCGATATTGGTGCCGGCTTTGATCCCAGCCTGATCGCCATCCTTGGTGGTCCCGACCAGAACCCGGCCTACTCGGGCGGTGGTGCGGGCATCACCAATAACCAGACTGTACTGACCACCTCGGATCCGTCGCACAAGGTCAAGGGCGCGAATTATCGCGTCGATCTCACCTACAGGCTGGGCGATCACTCGATCACCGCGGGTATCGACAACCAGCGCACCCAGGATCTGAACGACGGCGATTTCATCCCGGTCAATGCCGGCTACGCGTGGGAATACCAGAAGGTAGCGCCGGGCGCGCCGATTCTCGCCGGTCAGGTCTCGGCGCCGAACGGACAAGGCTACTTTGTCGACAAGTATGTTTTCAAGACGGCCGCGTCGATCGCTGTGAGCCAGCGCGCGCAGTACATCGAGGATAGCTGGCAGGTTAACGACCGCTGGCTGTTGAAACTGGGTCTGCGCAATGACCAGTTCACCAACTACAACGCCGACGGCGAAGCTTACATTCGCCAGACCAAGCCGCAGTGGGCACCGCGACTGGGTGCCAGCTGGGACGTCAACGGTGATTCCAGTTTTAAGGTCTATGCCAACGCGGGTCGCTACTATCTGGCGCTTCCCACCAGCGTGGCGCTGCGCGGTGCGTCCGGTTCGCTGTACACCCGGGAGTACTACAACTACACCGGGATCGATCCGGTGACCGGCTATCCGACCGGTATAACCCCGATCGATACCGTTAAAGGTCCAGGGGTGCCGATCTCGGAGAACAACGAGTACGGCCAGTCGCCTGATCCAAACACCGTGACTGCCAAGTCGTTGACGGCGCAGTACCAAGACGAGTACATCTTGGGCTTCGACAAGAAGTTTGGTGATGCTTGGACCTATGGCGCCAAGCTTACCTATCGCAGCCTGAAGAACGAGATTGACGACACCTGCAATTACGAGGTGTTCTTCGCTGCGGCAGAAGCACAGGGGCTGGATACGACCGGCCTGCGCGGCTGTTACTTTTTCAATCCGGGTCGTGGAGCCACGTTCCAGTTGCCTGACGGCAATGGCGGCTACGGGCAGCTGCATCTCAGCAGCAAGGAGCTGGGTCTCCCCCACGCCAAGCGTAACTATTACGCCGCGAATCTGTACCTGGAGCATCCGTTTGATGGCACCTGGTATGGTCGAGTCAACTACACCTACTCGAAGAGCTACGGCAACACCGAGGGGCAGGTACGCTCGGATATCGGCCAGTCCGATATTGCCGCGACAGTGGACTGGGATTTCCCGACCCTGATGGAGTACGCCGGTGGCCGTCTGGCCAATGATCGCAAGCATCAGCTGAAGATTTACGGCAGCTACCGGTTCCTTCCGGAGTGGACGATCTCGGGCAATATTGCGGTGCTTTCCGGCTCACCGGACAGCTGCCTGGGCGCGTATGGCCCGGACGGAACCTACCCTGCTTACACCGGCCCGTACTACCATTATTGCAGTGGTCTGCCGGCTCCCAAGGGTACACAGGGTGACACGCCATGGACCGAGACGGTTTCGGCTAGTCTTGAGTATCGTCCGAACTTTGCCGACAAGAAGTTGGCGTTCAATGTGGATGTACTCAATCTGTTCGACCAGCAGAGGGCCACGCAGTACTACGATTTCCAGCTCTCTGGCTTCGGCCGCACGCGGTATTCACAGACTCCGCGCTACGTTCGGTTTGGCGTTAGCTACGACTTCTAAGCTGAGCAACATGTAAGTTAGGTCCAGAAACGCCGGAGCACTGCTCCGGCGTTTTTTATGTCCTGCCTTGAACATCGCGGGTCGGAATCGGCAATTGCAGTATGGTTTGTAAGAGGCATCGCGCCGTTGATGTCGCGCGAAACGGGTGGCAGCGAGCTTGGCTGACTCAAGCCGAAATTCGGGCTTCTGGTTGCTCAAGCGCCATGGCAGCTTGCGTTGTGCCTTCAACTTTGTTGTGGTCATAATCGCCTAGCCAAGGATGCGCAGTCGAAACCCAAAGCTCCCCAATCAGGACGCCGCATGAGCCAATTCGCACTGCTAGGCAAGCGGCGCTTTGCGCCGTTCTTCTGGACCCAGGCGCTGGGTGCCTTCAATGACAATGCATTCCGCAATGCTCTGGTGATGCTGGTGGCGTTCCAGATGGGGCTGGGCGACCGCACGGTGTCGCTCTACACCAATCTGGCGCCGGCGTTGTTCATCATCCCGTTTTTCCTGTTCTCCGCTACTGCCGGCCAACTGGCCGAGAAGTATGAGAAGAGCCGGATCATCCGTTACGTGAAGCTGTTCGAGATCGGCGCGATGGCGCTGGCCGCGTACGGTTTCTATACGCACCACACTGCGCTGCTGCTGATCGTGCTGTTCATGATGGGCATGCACTCGGCCACGTTCGGGCCGATCAAGTACGCGATCCTGCCGCAGGCGCTGAAGCCGGAAGAGCTGGTTGGCGGCAACGGTCTGGTGGAGATGGGCACGCAGATGGCGATGCTGGTGGGCATGATCGCCGGCAATTCGCTGATGCTCGTGGCTGGCGTCGGACCATTGCTGGCATCGGGCGCCACGATTGCGGTGGCGGTCGCCGGCTATCTGATCAGCCGTCGGATTCCGCCTGCGCCGGCGACCGCACCGGAGCTCACTTTCAACTGGAACCCGTTCAGTGAAACGGCGCGCGTGTTGGCGATCACCCGCGCCGACCGCGCGGTGTTCAACGCGGTGCTTGGCATTTCGTGGTTCTGGTTCTTCGGCACGGTGCTGATCGCACAGCTGCCCATCTACACGCGCGAAACGCTGGGCGGCGACGGTTCGGTCAACACGCTGGTGCTGACTTTGTTCTCGATCGGTACCGGTGTCGGTGCGCTGCTGTGCGAGCGAATGTCGGGCCGTCGGGTGGAGATCGGCCTCGTGCCGCTGGGCGCATTCGGGCTGACCGCATTCGGGGTCGATTTGTACTTCGCGCGGCACGGCATGGTGTCAGCGCGTGGGTTGGACTGGCTGGCGTTCCTGAAGGGTGCGGGCAGCTGGCGCATTGCGCTCGACCTCACTCTGATCGGCGTGTTCGCCGGTTTCTACGTGGTACCGCTGTTTGCTTTTGTGCAGGCCCGTGCGCCGAGCGAGAAGCTGTCGCGGATCATCGCCGGCACCAACATCCTGAACGCGCTGCTGATCGTGCTGGCTGCCGGCTTCGGCCTGGGATTGGGCGCGCTCGGCATGGACGCGTCGCAGATCTTTCTTGCCGCATCACTGCTCAACGTGCTGGTGGCCTGGTACATCTTCACCCTGGTGCCTGAGTTCTTGATGCGCTTCATCACCTGGGTGCTGGTGAACACGCTGTATCGGCTGCGCGTGGACGGCGTGCAGAACGTTCCCGAAGAGGGTGCGGCCCTATTGGTGTGCAACCACGTCAGCTTCATGGATCCCCTGCTGCTGATGGCGAACCTGCGACGGCCAGTGCGCTTCGTGATGTATTACAAAATCTTCAACATTCCCCTGCTGCGCTTCGTGTTCCGCACGGCCAAGGCGATCCCGATCGCAGGTTACAAGGAAGATCCGGCTGTACTGCAACAGGCTTATGACGCGATCGATGAAGCTCTGGCCGCCGGCGAGGTGGTCTGTATCTTTCCCGAAGGCGGGTTGACCGGCGATGGGGAGATCGCGCCGTTTCGTCCGGGCGTTGAAAAGATCCTGGCGCGCCGACCGGTACCGGTGGTACCGATGGCGCTGCGCGGCCTGTGGGGCAGCGTGTGGAGCCGGCGCGACTCGATGCTGCGTCGGGCACGCCTGCCGCGGCGCTTTCGTGCGAGGGTGGAATGGGTGGTCGATGCGCCGTTGACGCCGGAGCACGTTACGGCGACGACACTGGAGGCGCGGGTACGCGAGCTGCGCGGCGAACTGGCTTAGAGATGGTTTGATCAATCTCTGTTTTCGTCATTCCCGCGAAGCGGGAATCTAGTGCCTTTCGCGTAATGCATTGATGTACAAAGGCACTGGGTCCTGTATATCGCTTCGCGATTCCGGGATGACGAGCAAAATCAATGCGTCTTTAGCTCACGCGCGTTCGAGCCTTCAGCTGAGCCAGCCGCCAATCACGATCAGCGCCACCACGCTCAACCACGCCAGCAACGCGCGCAACAAGGCGCCGCGCAGGCGCAACAGCTCAGCCAATGGATCGCTGTGTTCCTCGGCATAACCGTCACCGGCCTCGATGTCGATCAGCACATCGGCCTGCGCCGCGGCACCAAGAAAGCCCGGCTCGCTGCTGTACCAGCTGGTGGGCGCGGCCTGGCTGTGCCAACGCCGCCAGGCGCCGATCACGGCGTCCCAGTGGCCGACGATTGCCAGCGTGAAAGTCAGCAACTGGGCCGGCAGCCAGTCCAGTGCATTGGCCACATAACGGGCAGCGCGGCCGCTACTCGAGTCGAGTTGCAACGAGTCATTGCGTGCCAGTGTCTGCGCGAGCCGGTACAGCAACGCGCCGACCGGGCCGAGCAGAAAGAACCACAGCAGCACGGCGAAGCGTCGGCGCAATGCGGCGTAGGCGATCGCTACGCCCAGGGCCGGTGCGTTCCATGCAATCGGAGAGCCGTCGTCGGCCAGCGTCTGCGCCGCGGCCTCGCGGCTGGCGCCATCCGGAGCCCCCAGGATCAGTTCCAGATCGGCCTCGAATTCGCGTGGGCCGAAGCAGTAGAGCAATACGGCCAGCGAAAACAGCAGTTGCAGCAACCCGCCCAGCGGGGTGTGGCCGAGTATCCACCATAGCAGCGCACACAACACTGTCGGCAGCAGCAGGGCCAGCACCACGCGACCGCTGCCACTGGTGTCCGCCAGCTGCGTCACCCAGCGGCGAAACAGGCCGTCGCCGCGCCAGCGTGCGAGCTGTGGCATGACATGCAGCAGGCCGAGGGCGATGAGGGCAGTAAGCAGACTGATGGCCATGACGGAATGAACTCGCAAGCAGTCGGTGCATTGTATGCGAGGGATCACTCATTCCGCAGGCCGGCGTCGATGTTGCACAGCGGGCGGCCACGCCGGACCAGGACCAGGATCAGCCGGAAGGGCCGGCCGCGGCCAACTCATCCAGATCCAGCCCGGCGCGTTGCTGCAGCCAATACGCCAGTAAACGGTACGACACTGACAGCGCGGTAGACGGCACGAAGCTGCCTTCGGCGATGCCGTCGACGATCTGCTGCGGCGTGAACCAGCGCGCGTCTTCCAGTTCCTGGTCGCGCATGTCGATGTGGCGCGACACCGCAGTGGCTATGAAGCCGACCATCAGTGAGGCAGGCATTGGCCAAGGTTGCGAGGAGTGATAGCGCACTTCATCGATGATGACACCGGCTTCCTCGGCCACTTCGCGGCGCACCGCGTCTTCCAGCGATTCGCCCGGCTCGACGAAACCGGCCAGCGTCGAGTAACGACCGGGTGGCCAGCCGGCCTGGCGGCCGAGCAGGCAGGCGCCTTCGTGTTCGACCAGCATGATGACGGCGGCATCGGTGCGCGGGAAATGCAGGCGCGCGCAGTCCGGGTTGGTGCATTGCGCGCGATGTCCGGCGGCGACCAGCTGCAGCGGCGCACCGCAACGGGCGCAATAACGCGTTTCTCGTTGCCAGTGCGCCAGACCCTTGGCGTAGGCGAACAGGCCTGCCTCGTCTGCCGCCAACTGCAGGCCTGCGCTGCGCAGGTTCATGCGGCGCGCGTCGAGCGCGCTCTCCAGTTCGTCGATGCGATGGGCGTCGTCCAACACCAGCAGAAAATGCGGCCGCTGATCGGCGATGCCTAGCAGCGTTGTCGATACGTCGGCCAGCCATTGCGCGCGCTCATGGGTGTCGAGCCAACGCAGCGCTTCGCGATCGCGGTGCATGAACGCTTCGCCGGCGGCATCCAACAGCAGGTAGCGCGCCTCGGTCGAGCGCGCCTGTTCGGCGATCCACGTGGATTCATCGCGCCGCTCGGCGATCCGGTCGAGGATCAGGCTGAGCCCGGCGAAAGTATTGGGAGGCGGCAGCTTGGCCCGATCCATGGAACGATCCGCTCAGGTGGAGAACGAGGAGCCGCAGCCGCAGGTGGTCTTGGCGTTGGGGTTGCTGATGACGAACTGCGAGCCGCTGAGGTTCTCGGCGTAGTCGATCTGCGCGCCGGTCAGGTATTGCAGCGAAAGCGGATCGCACAGCAGGGTCACGCCCTCGCGCTCGACTGCGAAGTCGTCCTCGGCCTGGGCTTCGTCGAAGGTGAAGCCGTACTGGAATCCCGAACAGCCGCCGCCGCTGATATACACGCGCAGCTTCAATGCCGGATTGCCTTCTTCGGCGATCAGCTCATGCACTTTGTGCGCGGCGGCGGCAGTGAACAGCAGCGGCGCGCCGCTGTTGCGGTAATCGGGGATCGCGACGAGAGTTTCCATGATCATCTAGATGGGGTCGTGACGGACAAGCGCAAGCATACCGCTTCAGGCGAGCACAGCTTCGTCGAGCTCGGCGTCCGGCGCCGGCAACTCGCGCTGAGCTTCCTCGATCTGGCGCGAGATGCGCCCGTTGACCTGCGCGCCAGCGGCCATTTCCATCGTGTGATAACGCAGGTCGCCGTCGATTCGCGCCTGTGGCGCGAGCTCCAGCCGGACACCGACATACACGTCGCCGGTCACGTGGCCGTTGATCACCGCCTGCGGCACGCGGATCTCGCCGTGCACCTGGCCATGCTCGCTGAGCGTGAACATGGCATCGTCGCCTTCGCCCAGCACGGTGCCTTCGATGCGGCCGTCCAGGTGCAGCGCGCCGCTGAAACGCAAATCGCCGCGGATCACCGTGCCGCGGGCGATCAAGCTGGTCTCATGGTTGGTGTGATTGCGCTCGTTGCGCTTACGGTTGAGCATCGTGATCCCCTTGGGCTGTGGTGATGTTGCCGCTCAGCGCGGCACCCCATGCGACGGCACGCTCGATCGGCTCGCCATCGGCCGGCTGGATGCGGATGTGCAGTCGCGTGGGACGGAAATCGGCCGGCAGCACGATAGTGCCGTGCAATTGCTGGAAATACATGAAGCGGAAAGGCAGGCCGTCTTTCTGCGTGGCATCGCCCAGCGCCGGCCATGCCAGGCTGATCACTTTGTCGCCGCGCAACCCTTCCACGCTGACCGTCGCGTTGCCGCTGGTCTCGTCGCCGCGCTTCGCGTTCTGGGTCAGGCTGAGGGTGAGATTCAAGCCGCGCGAACCGCTGATCGGCTGCAGTTTCACCTCCTGCAACTTCAGGCCCTGCCGCTGGGCATCGCCGCCGACCAGCCGTGCGTAGAAACCCAGGTCGGCACGCAGGCCGTTGAGCTCTTCCTCGCGTTGGGCCAGCGTGCCGCGCAAGGAGCGGGTGGCGACGTCATTGACCTGGGTGGCGCGCTGCAGGTTGGCGACCTGTTGTTCGAGTTCGCCGATGCGGGCTTGCAAGGCGCGCTGCTGGCGGAGGTCGACGGCGGCTGGCGCGGCACGCCGCGTCCAGGTGCCGACGATCAGGCCGACCAGCAACAGACTGCCCAGCCAGGCCAGGCTGAGCCACCACCAGCGCCGCCGGTGACCGACGTCATCGTGCCGACGCACGACGAAACGCGGTGGTGGTCGTGAAGCCATGCGGGACATCCCGGAGAAAACCGAAGGTATAGCCCCGCCGTGATGAAAGCGTCAAGGAACCGGTATGCGCTTCCGCGCGGCGGCGCCACTCGGCGCAGACGCACATCGCATAATTCAGCTACGCATCTTGCTCTGCAGGTAGCGCTCCGCACCGATATCCTTGATCAGGCTGAACTGGGTTTCCAGCCAGTCGATGTGCTCTTCCTCGTCGTGCAGGATGTCTTTGAACAGGTCGCGGCTGATGTAGTCGGCGATGCCTTCACTGTGCGCGATCGCGGCGCGCAGATCGACCACGGCGGCCAGTTCGAGATCCAGGTCGCCCTGCATCGACTCCAGCACGTTCTCGCCGATGCGCAGTTTGCCCAGATGCTGCAGGTTCGGCAGGCCGTCGAGGAACAGGATGCGCTCGATCAGATGATCGGCATGCTTCATCTCCTCGATCGACTCCTTGTATTCGTGCTCCGCCAGCTCGGCGTAGCCCCAGTCTTTGAGCATGCGGTAATGCAGGAAGTACTGGTTGATCGCGGTCAATTCGTTGTAGAGCACCTTGTTGAGGAACTCGATGACCTTGGCATCACCTTTCATGGCTTTCTCCGCTCGACAGACTGCGTCGACTATACAAACTCCGCGCATGTACGAACGAAACGCGAATGGCAATGGTTTGCCCGCTCATCAGGTGCGCGGGGAAGGAAACGAAGGATTTGTGTTTGCCGCGGGGTGTGGCGGGAAGGCTCAGGCTGCGGCGAGAGGCAGCTGGCACAGTACGTGCGAAACCGCCTGATCGAGCGTGGCGCGTGCTTCCTGCTCACAGCAGCCGCAGCAGTCGGAACAGCCGGTGCGCGCCTGCAGTTCGGCAAACGAACGCACGCCGTCGGCCGCTTCGCGGCGGATGTCATGGTCGGTGACGGCATTGCACAGGCAGATGTACATGGCGCGTATAAGAACGCGAATGCGAATGATTGTCAACAATCTGCTAGAGGTTGCCCCGGCGTCCGTTCAGGCAGCTTCGCGGCCACCATGGGGCGCGGTCGGCGGGGTTTCAGCGGTATCGCGTGGCGGAAGCGTGCCGAGTTCAACGCTGCACAGGCTCTCCACCAAAGGTGCGAAATGACGCAGAGCCCGTTCGTATACCTGCCGCTTGAAGTTGACGACGTGCGCCGCCGGATACCAGAAGTCGACCCAGCGCCAGAGATCGAACTCCGGCTTGTCGCAGGCATCCAGTTTCAGCGCGTCCTCGCCGCCGACCAGCTTGAGCAGGAACCAAACCTGCTTCTGGCCGATGCAGGTAGGGCGCTGGTGGTGGCGCACATAGCGATTGGGCAGGCGGTAGCGCAGCCAGCCATGGGTCGCGGTGATGACTTCCACATGATGTGCGGTCAGTCCGGTTTCTTCTTCCAGCTCGCGATACATCGCCTCCAGCGGCGTTTCGTCCGAGCGCATGCCGCCCTGTGGAAACTGCCAGCCATCACGATTGATCCGGCGCGCCCAGAACAGCTGGCCGTCTGCATTCAGCAGAACGATGCCTACATTCGGACGATAGCCATCAACATCAATCATGTCGCCTCCTGGAGCCTACGGCGCGGCACGCCGGCAAGACCAACCCAGTCCTGCACCCGATTCAACCACAGCGCGCAAAGCGGCAGCAAGCGCCAGACTTGAACCGGCCGTGCTACACGACTACACTGCCGCGCCCCGCCCGTATCGTTCTGATCCGGCATGGCGGGTTTCCTCAAGGCTATGTAGCTCAGCTGGTTAGAGCACAGCACTCATAATGCTGGGGTCGGTGGTTCGAGTCCACCCATAGCCACCAAACGTGTCGCGCGTGTTTCCTGCCGCCGGCTCATCATCTGCACGCAGGCGTCCGCCATGCATATCTTCAAAGTGTTTCAGCTCGAGGCGGCGCATCGGCTGCCCCACGTGCCGGCCGGGCACAAGTGTGCGCGGCTGCACGGGCATTCGTTTCGCATCGAGATCCATGTAACGGGCGAACCTGACCCGCAGCTGGGCTGGGTGATGGACTTCGCCGACCTGAAGACGGCGTTCGCGCCGCTGTACGACCAGCTCGACCATCACTACCTCAACGACATCGAGGGGCTGGAGAATCCGACCAGCGAGGTGCTGGCGCGCTGGATCTGGCAGCGCCTGCAGCCGCGGCTGAGCGGGCTGGACAAGGTGGTAGTGCATGAAACCTGCACCTCGGGGGCCACTTGCAGTCGTGACAGTTTTTGACGCACCGCGATAATTCTTTGAATCGTCATAAACAAGTGTTTTATATGAATATTTCTTGACTTACGCCGTCGAGAGCAAAAAATATATTGCGCTGCACAAAATTTGTTGCTAGAGTGCTTGCCACACACACCAAGCCTCAACGAGGACAATGTCATGACTCAGCAGCTCAACAACCAGCTTTTCGCTTTCACCAAGCAGTTCACCGACAGCGCTTTCAAGGCACAGTCGCTGGCCCTGAAGGGTCTGGAGACGATCGCCGGGCTGCAGCTCAAGGCCCTCGAGGAGCAGTCCAAGGTCTCCGCCGAGTTCGTCGCCGAGGCGCTGGAAACGCGTGACGCGAGCGGCCTGCGCAGCCTGTGGGAAAAGGGCACCAGCCTCAACCGTGACAACGCCGAGCGTTCGGTGGCCATTTCGCAGGAGATCCTTGCGATCACCCAGAAAACGGCCGAGTCGTTGAATGCACTCGTGCAGGAACAGCGTCAGGCTGCCAACGACGCCGTCACCGCGCCGGTTGCCGCCGCCAAGAAGGCCGCTGCCAAGTAATTCGCTGCGCCGCCGCGTTTTATTGCGACAGAAAAGGGCCGAACTCGTGTTCGGCCTTTTTCGCATGCGCCATCGCCAAACACGTGCGGACAGCAGAAATGCAGCCCTGGAGCTGCGTTTTCGGGATATAGGGACAGGATGTCGCAGGCTGCGCGGCTTGTCGCTGCAATCGCCGCACTGATATACTTTTGCGGATTGGATCGTGGCCCGTAGCTGTATCGGTGCCGCCTGGTGCAGACCGCGCGGAGACGTTACGTGCTCAATAGTCTTGCCTCTGGTCGACATCTCGCCTTGCGCATCATGCTGCTGCAGCTTGCTGTGGCGTTGCTGGCTGGCCTTGCTTTCCTGGCGCTGGGGCGCCGCGAGGCGATGTCAGCCGCTGCAGGTGCGGCGATCGTGGCGCTGGGTACCGCGCTGCTGTCGGCGCGCTCTTTCAGCGGGGTGAGTGGGGCCGGCATGGCGTTGAGCCGCTTGCTGACGGGCATGATCCTGAAATGGATCGTGATCGTCGGGGGGCTGTTCATGATCCTGTTTCAATTCAAGTTGCCGCCATTGGCCGCCATCACGGGGTTGGTGGCTGCCTATGCGGTTTATCTGCTGGCGTTCAGATTCAAGGGTTGAGACATGGCAAGCGAGCCACAAGGCGGACTCACCGAATACATCCAGCATCACCTCACCCACCTCACGCCGCATGCGAGCAAGAGCGGTTTCTGGGCGGTGCATGTCGACTCGATCACCGTGTCGCTGGCGCTGGGTGCGCTGTTCTGCCTGTTGTTCTGGCTGAAGGCGCGCAAGGCCACGGCTGGCGTGCCGAGCAAGGGCCAGGCCTTCGTCGAGATCGTGCTGGAGTTTGTCGACGGCCAGGTCAAGGACGTGTTCCACGGCGATCGACGTTTCCTTGGGCCGCTGGCGCTGACCGTGTTCGTCTGGGTTTTCCTGATGAATGCGATGGATCTGCTGCCGGTCGATCTGCTGCCGTGGATTACCGAGAAGTTCGGCGTCGGCCATTTCCGTGCGGTACCCACTGCGGATACCAGCATGACGTTCGCGATGTCGATCACGGTGTTCGTGTTGATCATTTTCTATAGCTTCAAGGCCAAGGGCTTCAGCGGCTACATGAGCGAGATGTTCACCGCGCCGTTTGGCAAGCACCCGTTGCTGTGGCTCCCCAATTTCGCGCTGAACCTGGTCGAGCTGCTGTCCAAGCCGGTGAGCCTGGCGATGCGACTGTTCGGCAATATGTATGCAGGCGAGCTGGTGTTCATGCTGATCGCCGGTTTGTTCAGTGCTGGTGCGGGCCTGGCAGGCTGGGCGTTGTATGGCGCTGGCATCATCGGTTACACGGTGTGGGGCCTCTTCCACATCCTGATCATCGGCATCCAGGCCTTCATCTTCATGGTGCTGACGATCGTGTACATCTCGATGGCACACGATCACCACTGATCACGTTTATCGAATCGCGTTTTTCGAATCATCCGCTTCAACCATTTAGATCTTTCAAGTTTCAATTTCTCAGGAGACCGTCGTGGAACTCATCGCTCACATTGCTCAAGTGCAGTCCTTCACCGCCATCGCGCTGGGCCTGATCATCGGCCTCGGTGCCCTCGGTGCCTGTATCGGTATCGGCGTCATGGGTTCGAAGTTCCTCGAAGCCGCTGCGCGCCAGCCGGAGCTGGTGCCGCTGCTGCAGGGCCGCATGTTCCTGCTCGCCGGTCTGATCGACGCCGCGTTCCTGATCGGTGTGGCGCTGGCGATGTACTTCGCGGTGGCCAACCCGCTGCTGTCGAACGTGATGAGCGCGGCGTCAACCGCTGCTGGTCACTAAGCAAGCCAATCCACGGTGCCGCTTCGGCGGCGCCGCATTTTGCAAAGACGCTCCGGCGTCATTGTTCGTGATATTCAGCATTTACAGGTAACGCAGCGATGCTTCCCAACGGCACTCTGATTGGCGAAATGATTTCGTTCGCCATCCTGATCTGGTTCTGCGTCCACTTCATCTGGCCGCATATCAACAAGGCCATCGAAGATCGGCAGATCAAGATCGCCGAAGGCTTGAATGCGGCCGAGCGTGCGCATGCCGAGCTGAAGGACGCCGACCACAAGGTCGCGGCCGAGATCAAGGTAGCCCGTCAGCAGGCCTCCGAGATCATCGACAAAGCCCAGCAGCAGGCCAATCAGATCATCGACAAGGCCCGTGGCGAAGCGGTCACCGAGATCAACCGGCTGAAGGCGAGCGCGCAGGACGACATCGCGTCGATGGCCCAGCGTGCCCGTGACCAGCTGCGCGAGCAGGTGGGCGCACTGGCCGTGCAAGGTGCCAGCAAGATCGTGCAGCGCGAAGTCGATGCGTCCACGCACAAGGCGTTGCTCGACCAGCTCGCGGCCGAGATCTGATCGATGGCACAGGCAATCACCCTCGCCCGTCCGTACGCTCGCGCCGCTTTCGAAGTGGCACATGCCGCCGGCTCGCTGGCTGCGTGGTCGCAGGCGCTGGCCTTTGCCGCCGTGGTGGCGAAGGATCCGCGCGTAGCCGACCTCGGCAACGATCCGCGAGTGCTGCCGGCACAGCTGGTGGCGCTGCATCTGCCGGCCGGTGTCGCGGCCGATGCGCCGTTCGCGCAGTTCCTCGCCGAGATGGCTGAGCAGCGCCGTATGGCGCTGCTGCCGGAGGTGGCCGAACTGTACGAGGCGTTCAAGCGCGAGTCCGAGTCGCAGCTGTTGGTCAAGGTGACCAGCGCGATGGCACTGGATGTGGCGCAGGCTGAGCAGCTCAAGGTGTCGCTGAAGCGCCGCTTCAAGCGCGAGATCGAACTGGAAACCCAGGTCGATGCGTCGCTGCTTGCGGGCGTGGTGATCGATACCGGCGCGGAAGTGATCGACGGCTCTGCCCGCGGACGTCTGGCGAAGCTGGCCACCGCGCTTTCGCACTAAAGTTTTACGCGAAGTCCATTTCGCGAAGAGCCAAACCGGCCATCCGTGGCCGGACTCTTAAAGAAAAGCGACTCGTATTTAAATTTTCGGGATAACGACCATGTCCAGCACCACTTTGAATCCGTCCGAGATCAGCGAACTGATCAAGAACCGCATCGAGCAGTTCAAGCTCGGCGCGGAAGCACGCAATGAAGGCACGATCATCAGCGTGTCCGACGGCATCGTGCGCATCCACGGCCTGGCCGACGTGATGCAAGGTGAAATGATCGAGCTGCCGGGGAATTCCTTTGCCCTCGCCTTGAACCTCGAGCGCGACTCGGTCGGCGCGGTGGTGCTCGGTGAATACCAGCACCTGCGCGAAGGCGACACCGCCAAGACCACCGGCCGCATCCTCGAAGTGCCGGTCGGTCCGGAACTGCTCGGCCGCGTCGTCGACGCGCTGGGCAATCCGATCGACGGCAAGGGTCCGCTGGGCGCCAAGCTCAACGCGGCGATCGAGAAGGTCGCGCCGGGCGTGATCTGGCGCAAGTCGGTCGACCAGCCGCTGCAGACCGGCTACAAGTCGGTCGATGCGATGATCCCGGTCGGCCGCGGCCAGCGCGAGCTGATCATCGGCGACCGCCAGACCGGCAAGACCGCGCTGGCGATCGACGCGATCATCGCGCAGAAGGATTCCGGCATTAAGTGCATCTACGTCGCGATCGGCCAGAAGCGTTCGTCGATCGCCAACGTGGTGCGCAAGCTCGACGCCAACGGCGCGCTGGCCAACACCATCATCGTGGTCGCTTCGGCGTCCGAGTCGGCCGCGCTGCAGTACGTCGCGCCGTACTCCGGTTGCGCGATGGGCGAGTACTTCCGCGATCGCGGCGAAGACGCGCTGATCGTGTACGACGATCTGTCCAAGCAGGCCGTGGCCTACCGCCAGATCTCGCTGCTGCTGAAGCGTCCGCCGGGTCGCGAAGCGTATCCGGGCGACGTGTTCTATCTCCACTCGCGTCTGCTCGAGCGCGCTTCGCGTGTTTCCGAGGAATACGTCGAGAAGTTCACCAACGGTGCGGTGAAGGGCAAGACCGGTTCGCTGACCGCGCTGCCGATCATCGAGACCCAGGGCGGCGACGTTTCGGCGTTCGTGCCGACCAACGTGATCTCGATCACCGACGGCCAGATCTTCCTGGAAACCGACCTGTTCAACGCCGGTATTCGTCCGGCCGTGAACGCCGGTATCTCGGTGTCCCGCGTCGGTGGTGCCGCGCAGACCAAGATCGTCAAGAAGCTGTCCGGCGGCGTGAAGCTGGCGCTGGCGCAGTTCCGCGAGCTGGCTGCGTTCGCGCAGTTCGCTTCGGATCTGGACCCGGCCACTCGTGCCCAGCTCGACCGTGGTCAGCGCGTCACCGAGCTGATGAAGCAGGCACAGTACTCGCCGCTGTCGATCGCCGAACTGGCGCTGTCGGTGTACGCCGCCGAGAAGGGCTACCTCGACGACTTGCCGGTGAACAAGGTGTTGCCGTTCGAGAAAGGCCTGCATGCGTTCATGCACCAGAACCACGCCGAGCTGATGGCCAAGATCGTGGCCACCGGTGACTGGAACAACGACATCGAAGCCACCTTCAAGGCCTCGCTGGACGAGTACAAGAAAACCGGTAGCTGGTAAGAGAAACCGGGAATCGGGAGTAGGGAATAGAGAATCGCAAGAGCCAAGGGCCGCGCCGCTATCGGCAATTCCCGACTCCCGATTCTCGATTCCCCGAGCAAGCATAGCGAGCGAGACAAATGGCCAGCGGACGCGAAATCAAAACCAAGATCAAGAGCACGCAGAACATGCGCAAGGTCACGCGCGCGCTCGAAATGGTCTCTGCCGCCAAGATCCGCCGCGCGCAGGACATGATGAAGGCTTCGCGTCCGTATGCCCGCTCGATGCGCAAGGTGATCGCGCATGTGGCTCAGGCCAGCACCGATTTCAGCCATCCGTTCCTGACCGAGCGCGACAACGTGGCGCGGGTCGGCTACATCGTGGTGTCGACGGATCGCGGCCTGTGCGGCGGCCTCAACTCCAACCTGTTCCGCCGTCTGTTGCCGGCGATCGCCGAGTGGCAGAAGCAGGGCGTGCAGGTCGACGTGGTGGCGATCGGCCAGAAGGCGATTTCGTTCTTCCGCCGGCTCAAGGACATCAACCTGATCGGCAGTGTCAGCCATCTCGGCGAGAGGCCGAAGCTCGAACAGCTGATCGGCGTGATCAAGGTGATGATGGACGCCTATACGTCCAACGGACTGGGTCGCGTGTTCCTTGCCTACAACGACTTCGTCAACACCATGACGCAGAAGCCGACCATCGACGCGCTGCTGCCGCTGCCGCTGGTGGCGTCGGAAATGGAAGCGCATCAGGCGGCCGGCGAGTCGGCTTATGCCGGTGTCAAGCTGGAAGCGAGCCACGACTGGGACTACATCTACGAGCCGGATGCGCAGACCGTGCTGGAGCACGTGCTGGGTCGCTACATCGAGTCGGTGGTGTATCAGGCGGCGCTGGAGAATCTGGCCAGCGAGCACGCCGCGCGGATGGTGGCGATGAAGAGCGCGTCGGACAACGCGAACAAGGTGATCGGTGAGCTGACGCTGATCTACAACAAGGCGCGTCAGGCTGCGATCACGCAGGAAATTTCGGAAATCGTCGGCGGCGCCGCGGCAGTATAAGCAGTACCCAAACTATTCATGGCGACGCATAGCGGCGCCGCAACAGACACTAAAAGATCCATCCGGAGCATTCCATGAGCCAGGGTAAAGTTGTTCAGATCATCGGCGCGGTCATCGACGTCGAGTTTCCGCGCGATCAGGTACCGCAGGTGTACGACGCACTGAAGATCGACGGCACCGAGATCACGCTGGAAGTGCAGCAGGTGCTGGGTGACGGCATCGTGCGCACGATCGCGCTCGGTTCCACCGACGGCCTGCGCCGCAACCTGATCGCCCGCAACACCGGCGAAGGCATCAAGGTGCCGGTCGGCAAGCAGACGCTCGGCCGCATCATGGACGTGCTCGGCAACCCGATCGACGAAGCCGGTCCGATCGGCGAGCAGGATCAGTGGGTGATCCATCGCGAGGCGCCGAGCTACGACGACCAGGCTGCCGCGAACGATCTGCTGGAAACCGGTATCAAGGTGATCGACCTGATGTGCCCGTTCGCCAAGGGCGGTAAGGTCGGCCTGTTCGGCGGCGCCGGCGTGGGCAAGACCGTCAACATGATGGAGCTGATCAACAACATCGCCAAGGCGCACGAAGGCCTGTCGGTGTTTGCCGGCGTAGGAGAGCGTACCCGCGAGGGCAACGACTTCTACCACGAGATGAAAGACTCCAACGTGCTCGACAAGGTCGCGATGGTGTACGGCCAGATGAACGAGCCGCCGGGCAACCGCCTGCGCGTGGCGCTGACCGGCCTGACCATGGCCGAGTACTTCCGCGACGAGAAGGACGCTTCCGGCAAGGGCCGTGACGTGCTGTTCTTCGTCGACAACATCTACCGCTACACGCTGGCCGGTACCGAAGTGTCCGCGCTGCTCGGCCGTATGCCGTCGGCGGTGGGTTACCAGCCGACTCTCGCCGAGGAAATGGGTGTGCTGCAGGAGCGCATCACCTCGACCAAGACCGGCTCGATCACCTCGATCCAGGCCGTCTACGTGCCCGCGGATGACCTTACCGACCCGTCGCCGGCGACCACCTTCGCGCATCTGGATGCGACCGTGGTGCTGAGCCGCAACATCGCTTCGCTGGGTATCTACCCGGCGGTGGATCCGCTGGATTCCACCAGCCGTCAGCTGGATCCGAACGTGATCGGCGTCGAGCACTACGACGTCGCCCGCCGTGTGCAGGGCACGCTGCAGCGCTACAAGGAGCTGAAGGACATCATCGCGATCCTCGGCATGGACGAGCTGTCGGAAGAAGATAAGCAGGCCGTGTCGCGCGCACGCAAGATCGAGCGTTTCTTCTCGCAGCCGTTCCACGTGGCCGAAGTGTTCACCGGCTCGCCGGGCAAGTACGTGCCGCTGAAGGAAACCATCCGTGGCTTCAAGATGATCGTCGACGGCGACGTGGACCATCTGCCGGAGCAGGCGTTCTACATGGTCGGCAGCATCGACGAGGCGGTCAAGAAGGCCGAAGACATGGGCGCCAAGAAGGCGGCCTGATGTTCAGGGCGGACCGCGGTCCGCCCATTGCTCTCCTGCATTCGGAACCTGAGTCATGACCCAAACCATTCGCGTCGATATCGTCAGTGCCGAAGCCGAGATCTATCACGGCGACGCCGTGATGGTGGTCGCCACCGGCGAGCTGGGTGAGCTGGGCATCACGCCCCGCCACGCCCCGCTGATCACCCGCCTCAAGCCGGGCCACGTCGACGTGGTGCTGGCCGGTGGCGAGCGCCAGCAATTCTGGGTTTCCGGCGGCATCCTGGAAGTGCAGCCGCAGGTGATCACCGTGCTGGCCGACACCGCCGCCCGCGCGTCCGATCTGGACGAGGCTTCCGCGCAGCGCGCGAAGAAAGAAGCCGAAGACGCGCTGGCCAACCGTACCGATGCCATGGAGATTGCCGAAGCTCAGGCCAAGCTGGTCCAGGCAATGACGCAGTTGCAGGCGCTGGAGCGCATGCGCAAGAACCTCAAGCACTGAGGTTCGCCTCGCGCGAGTCCGCTCGCCAGAGCCTGCGCATTTCATTTCTGCGCGGACTCTCCGGAAAAACATCGAACGCCGGCCTTGTGCCGGCGTTTTTGCGTGGGCACGATACCGACCAACGCGACTGATCAGGGCGCACACGGATGATCGCGATGCCGAGACAGGCACGCGGCTGGCTATGCGCATCGGCTGGATTGCTGTCGATGCTGGCCGGTTGCGTCACGACCCCGCACACCGGGTCGCCGATACCTTCCGCCACCGGCGAGGCGTCATGGCGGCCGGTATCGACACCAGGCATGGTGCGTTATCAGCTGGCGATGGGGCAGGTGTCCAGCGGCGCCACGCCGGTCCGGCGCATCACGCCGGTCTATCCCGCCGCGCAGCTCGCCGCGTGTCCGCCGGCGCAGGACGTGCCTGCGTTATTGATCGTGGACCGGGCGGGCAAGGTCACTGAAGTGCGTGTCCCCGACGAGGCGCAGGCCGACGCGAGCCGGCGCGCATTCATCGCCGCGGTCCGCGTGGCCGCCCTCCAATGGCATTTCAATCCGTTGCGGGTCAGCCGCTGGGCTGCCGATGCCGATGGCAACAGCCATGTGGTAGATGAGGAGACGAAGCCGTTCAGCCTCGGCTACGTGTTCCGCTTCGAATGCCACGCTGGCCTGCCATCTGTTTCCACGGAAACGTCCGGTACACGCTCATAGCGCGAACATATCGGTATCGAGCCTGTCGGTATCCGGAACGAGCTGACTTGCGCTGGCAGGCGTTGAAGCGCTGGCCGCGAAGACAGTTGTATCCTGCGCGTTCACTGATTGCCGATGCCGTGGTGCCCACATGGAAACTCCAGCCTTGCACGTGATCATCCTCGCTGCCGGTGAAGGCAAGCGGATGAAGTCGAACCGCGCGAAGGTGCTGATGCCGCTGGCGGGTCGACCGCTGCTGGGGCATGTGCTCGCCACGGCGCGCGCGCTGCGGCCGGCCGCGATACATATCGTCTATGGGCATCGCGGCGAACAGGTGCGGGCCGCGTTTGCCGATCAGCCTGATCTGCACTGGGTGCTGCAGACCGAGCAGCTGGGTACCGGCCACGCGGTGGAGCAGGCGCTAGGCGGCGTGCCCGCGGAGGCGCGCGTGCTGGTGCTGTACGGCGACGTGCCGCTGACCCGGGCGGCGACGCTGCAGCAACTGGTGCAGGCGGAAGGCGGTTTCAGTCTGCTCACCACCCGGCTCGTCGACCCGCACGGCTACGGCCGGGTGCTATGCGACGGCAACCGTAAGGTGCGTGGAGTGATCGAGGAAAAGGACGCCAACGCCGATCAGCGCGCCATCAACCTGGTCAACACCGGCATCCTGGTCGTCGGCGCGAAGGCGCTGCGTGGCTGGATCAAGCGGCTCGATCGCAACAACGCACAAGGCGAGTACTACCTCACCGATATTTTCGCCATGGCCGCCGCCGAGGCGCGCCACGCGCTCAGCGTCGAATGTGCCGATCCGGTGGAAGCCGCCGGTGCCAACAATCCGCTGCAGCTGACCGAGCTCGAAGCGGCTTATCGCCAACGTGCCGCCCATGCGTTGCTGGCCGACGGCGTACGGTTGGCCGATCCGTCGCGCATCGACGTGCGCGGTACGGTCGCGACGGGCCGTGACGTCGAGCTCGACATCGACGTGATCCTCGAAGGCCACGTGGTGCTCGGCGACGACGTGCGCGTCGGAGCGTTCACGCGTCTGCGAGACGTGCAGCTGGCGGCCGGTACCGTGGTGCAGCCCCACTGCGATCTGGAAGGCGTGGTCACCCACGGCCCCTGCACGATCGGCCCGTTCGCGCGGCTGCGTCCGGGCACCGAACTGGACGCCGGCGTGCACGTGGGCAACTTCGTCGAAATCAAGAAGACCCGCATCGGCGAGGGCAGCAAGGCGAACCACCTGAGCTACCTCGGCGACAGCGTGATCGGCCGCGGCGTCAATGTGGGCGCCGGCACCATCACGTGCAACTACGACGGTGTGAACAAGTTCGTGACCCGCATCGGCGACGGGGCCTTCATCGGCTCCAACAGCGCGCTGGTGGCGCCCGTCACGGTGGGAGCGCAGGCCACCATCGGTGCCGGCTCGGTGATCACGCACGATGCACCCGAAGGTGAACTGACCGTGGCGCGGGGCAGGCAGCAGACCTTCCCCGGCTGGAAACGGCCGGTGAAGCAGGAGTGAGTGGACAGAAGTGAGAAATGAGTGAGCGCGAAGGCCGGGTCGTCTTCTCTCGTTTCTCACTCCTCTCCACTCACTCCTCGCCCTCAGGCATAGCGCCAGCCGTCGATCTCAACCAGCAGCTCACTGCGACAGATGTCGCCGTGCAGCAGCAGTACCGGCACGCCGGGCAGGCGCCGCTGCAGGAAATTGCGCACGTGCCGGGCGTCGGATGGGCGCCGCACGTAGGCCTTCAGGGGCGAGTGGGTATCGAAGCCGACCGCCATGTCGGCGCTGGCCAGCAGCACTTCGAGATTGGTCAGTGTTTCGTCGAGTTGGGCGTCCAGGTCGTCGTGATGTGCGGAGGCATGGCCGACCACGGCGGCGGTACCGGAGATCGCCAAGGCATCCCGTGCCGGCAACACCATCGCGCGGGCGAAGCTCGGCGGCGTGCGGCCGTACTGGCGCGGGTAGCGCCAGGCGCTGACCTGGCGCGGGTTTTCCACCCGTGTGCCGCTCTGGTCGCAGGCCAGCAGGTAAATCTGCAAGCGGTGCGGATTGCCGTGATGGCCGATCGCGGTGGCGGCGGGGAAGCCTTCGGCGAAGAAGTCGCCCATGCCGGCGGCGCGGCCGTCGCAGAAGTGCTTGTAGCGTTCGGCGTCGCCGTCGCCGTGATTGATCGCGCCGAGATAATTCCATACGCGCAGCACATGCCGGATGTCGCGCGCGGCGACGAAACGGTGCAACTGCTCGTAGGCCCGCTGCGCGGTCACGCCGGGGCCGCCGTGTTCACGTTCATCCAGCTCGATCGCCGCAAACAGCCAGCCGCCGCCGCTGGCCCAGTGCAGCGCGCCGTCGCGGCCACAGCTCACCGGGCCGTCGACCTGCCACAGCTCCAGCGGCGCGGGAGTATCGAAACTTTCCAGCGCAACCTGCAGATAGCGCGGGTCGGCGCTCGCCGGAACGTCCGCGGCGAAGCCGAACAAGGCTAGCGTACCGGGTTCGTTCAGCGTGCCGGCGACGTCGGCGAAGCGGTAGGAAACCCGCGGCGCACGGCGCAGCAGTGGGTCAATCTGTGGGTTTTCACATCCCTGAATCATGGAGCACAGCCGGGGAACGACGAGGGCGCTATGTTACACTCCGCGCCCAGTGCCACCGGGGGGAGGCAATGCAATTGGCGTACGGAATCGAGCATGGCGGAACAGACAGCGGCACAGCACGAATTGGCCACGTTGATCGTGGCATGCCTGAACCTCGAGAGCGTGACGTCCGAACAAATCGACCCCGATGCCCCCTTGTTCGGTGGTGATTTGGGGCTGGACTCCATCGATGCGCTGGAGATCGCGTTGGCCGTCTCCAAGCGCTACGGTTTCCAGTTGCGCTCGGACAATCCGGATAACAAGCAGATCTTCACCAGCTTGCGTAGCCTGTCTGCACACGTCGAGCAGAGCCGCGTCGGCTGAGACTGGCGCTTTCACACGATGCCGCTGTCGTCACGCCGCGTTTCGTCGCCAGTGTCAGGCTTGCAGCCTCTCGACAAAGCCATCGTGGAACCCGGCATGAGGTCTGTTTCCCCTTCGCCTGAAAGCACGAAACGGCGCTATGGGCTGTTGTTGCTGCCGGCGTACCCGTTGCTGGCGCTGGCCGGCGTGGTGACGCATCGGCAGGTCTTTGCGCTATTGGCGTTGGCCGTGCTGCTGACCGTGTTGATGTTGCCGCGTCTGTGCACGCTTCGCGTGGCAGCGTGGCTGATCTGGCTGGGCGCGCTTGCCGCGCTGCTGCTGCTTTCGCTGTATGGCTTTGCCGGTTTACTGCTGGAAGCCGTGCCGGTGCTGATCAATGCGTTGCTGGCCTGCTGGTTTGGCCGCACGCTGAGCACGACCGAACCTCTGGTGGCGCGCTTCATCACGGCGCTCGAAGGCGCCGAGCGGCTGCGGCAAGCAGGCGTGGCCGAGTATGCCCGTCAGGTCACCTGGTTCTGGACGCTGCTGCTGGGTGGACAGGCGCTGCTGCTGAGCGTGCTGCTGCTATGCGCCGAACACAGTGGCTTACTGGCCCGCTTCGGCATCGCCTCGCCATGGCCGGTGCCCGAACGCTGGGCCGCGGCGTGGCTGGATCTGGGTGGTTATCTGCTGCTCGCCGCCGCATTCCTGCTCGAGTACGGTTATCGCCGCTGGCGGCTGCGGCACCTGAGCCATCCCGGCCTGCACGACATGCTGCTGAAGCTGGCCCAGCACTGGCCGCAGCTGCTGCGCGGCAAAGGAGCGGTGGCGTCATGAGCGGTCTCGGCTTCGAACAGGCGCTGTGCATCGACGCCGGGCATCCGGCCTTGCCCGGCCATTTTCCGGGGCAGCCGCTGGTGCCGGGAGTGGTCCTGCTCGAGCAATTGGCGCTGGCCCTGCGCACATGGCGCGGACAGGCGCTGACCGGCGTGCTGGAGGCGAAATTCGTGGCGGCGTTGCTGCCGGATCAGGTCGCCACCTTGCGTTTGACGGAAGCGGACGCGGAGCGTTCGCGCTTCCGTTTCGAGATTCGGCGTGACGGCACCTTGCTGGCACGCGGCGTGATCGAGGGAGCGACATGAGTACCCACGAACATTGGCAGAGTCGCCCGGAAGGCGGTGGCCGTTTCGCGTTGTGGCTGATCCGCACGATCGCATTGCGTGGCGGCCGCCGGCTGGGCCGCTTATGCCTGTATCCGATCACGCTGTACTTCTATCTGCGGCGCAAGCCGGAGCGGTTGGCGTCGAAGCAATATCTGCAGCGTGCGTTCGGCCGTCCGCCCACGCCATGGCAGGTGATGAAGCACATCCACTGCTTCGCTGCCACGACGCTGGACCGGATCTTCCTGCTGGCGCACGGCGAGAAGCCCTTCAGTATCGAGACACAAGGACTGGAACTGCTCGACCAGCGCATTGCGCAGGGTCGTGGCGTGCTGCTGTTCGGTTCGCATCAAGGCAGTTTCGAGGCCTTGCGTGCGATCGGCGGACGCCGGCCGGATCTGCCGCTGCGCGTGGTGCTGGACAAGCAGAAGACGCCGGCGATGACCGAATTGCTGGAGGCGCTGGCACCCGAAGTGGGAGCCTGCGTGATCGATGCGGCGCGGGACGGCACCTCGATCGTGCTGGCAATGGCCGAAGCCTGCCGGGAAGGGGCGGTAGTGGCCATGCTGGCCGACCGCGGTCGTGGCCATGAAGTGTTGCGGCGTACCGAATTTCTCGGCTCACCCGCGCCGTTTCCGATCAGCCCTTGGTTGCTTGCGCATTCGTTGCAGGTGCCGGTGGTACTGTGTTTTGGCCTGTATCTGGGCGGCAACCGCTACCGGCTGATCTTCGAGCCGCTGAGCGATCGGGTCGAGATTCCGCGGCACGACCGTGGCCCGGCTCTGGACGCGTTGATCGCCCGTTACGCGCAACGGTTGGAACACTACATCCATGTCGCTCCCTACAACTGGTTCAACTTCTATGATTTCTGGCAAGTCGCGCCTCCCGCTGCTGCTGAGTCTGCTGCTGCCGTTGTGGGCGAGCGCGTCGGCGTCTGAGCCGGGCACGGTCCCGGCTCCGGCTCCGGCAGCGTCATCCGCGTCGGCGTTGATTGCCGCGCTGGGCCAGCCGGCGCCGGCGCATACGGCGTTCGCCGAGGCGCGCTTCCTGCAGGTGCTGGAGCGGCCGCTGGTGGTGTCCGGCGAGTTGTCATGGCTGGGGGGCGATCAGCTGCAGCGGCGTGTCGATCATCCGCAACAGGAAACCGCCACCATCGCCCATGGCGAAGTGACCCAGCAGCGCGCCGGCAAAAGCCCGCACCATTTTTCGCTGAAGCGCGCGCCGCAGTTGCAGGTATTGCTGGACAGTTTCGTGGCATTGCTGAGCGGTGACGCCGGCCGATTGCAGCAGGCGTTCGAGATCAGGCAAGCCGGTGACGCGGCCGGCGCATGGACGCTGACCCTGGTACCGCGCGACGCGAAAGTGGTGAAGACCGTCGCCAGCATCACCATCGACGGCTACGCCAGGGAATCGCGCTGCATGCACATGCAGGAAGCCGACGGCGATCTGGCGATCGACCTGCTCGGCGCGCTGGCCACGAAGATGCCGGCGCAACCCACCCGCGAGGCGCTGCAGGCGCTGTGCCAGGGTACGCCCTGAGCATGCGCCTGGGCGCCCGCGCGACGCTGCTGATCGCCTGGCTGCTGGCACTGGCCGGGCTTGGCTGGACGGTCAGCCAGCGCCTGAAGATCAGCACCGACCTGCGCAGCTTCATGCCGGCACCGACCACGCCGGATCAACGCCTGCTGATGGAGCAGGTGGGTGAGGGGCCGGGGTCGCGATTGCTGCTGCTGTCGATTGGCCGCGGCACGGGGCCATCCGTGGCCGGTGTCGGTCCATCGGACGAACAACTGGCTGCGCTCAGTCAGGGACTCGTCGCGGCGCTGAAGAAGGACCCGCGCTACAGCCAGACACTCAACGGCAGCTTCGACCTCGGCGCGCTGGACGCCGGCCTGCTGCCGTACCGCTACCTGCTGTCGCCGACGCTGGACATGCAGCCGCTGGACGAGGCGTATCTGGCCGACCAACTGCAGCAGCGGCTGGATGATTTGTCCTCGCCTGCTGCCAGCCTGCTGAAAGGCCTGCTGCCGCGCGATCCCACGCTGGAAATGCTGAAGCTGGCCGAGTTGTGGACGCCGGCAAAGTCGCCCGAGCTGCGCGAGGGCGTATGGTTCTCGCCGCAGAACGAGGCCTTGTTGCTGGTGCAGACGGTCGCCGCCGGTTTCGATCCGGGCGCGCAGCAGCAGGCGATCGACGGCATACAGCGCGCATTCCACGCGTTGCCCGGCAGCGCCGGTGCAAAGCTCGAACTGAGCGGGCCAGGCTATTTCAGTGTGGTGGTCGGTGCGCAGACGCGGCATCAGGCCGACTGGATCGGGCGCATCTCCACGGTGGGATTCATCGCGTTGCTGCTGCTGGCGTATCGCAGCTTCAGTTCGCTGCTGCTGTCGGCGCTGCCGATCGCCAGCGCCGCCCTGGCCGGCATCGCGGCGCTGACCGTGGCGTTTTCCGAAGTGCACGGAATCACCTTGGCGTTCGGCTTCACCTTGCTCGGCGTGGCGCAGGAGTACCCGATCCGCGTGCTCAGCCATCGCCGCGCAGGCGAGGATGCAGTGCAGAGCGTACGCGCGCTGTGGCCGTTGCTGCTGACCGCTATCGCCTCGGCCTGCATCGCCTATCTGGCGTTCTATGCGTCGGGCGTGAATGGTTTGAAGCAGCTGGCGGTGTTCACCATCGTCGGCCTGCTGGTCGCCGGCTTCAGCACGCGTTATCTGCTGCCGCATCTGCTGCCGCGACGCGTCCGCGACGTGGCCGACATGCGCTGGCTGGCGAGGGCGCGCGTCTTTGTCGACCGCCTGCCGCGGCCGCGCTGGATTCCCTTGCTGGTGGCGGCGGCGATCGTGCTGATGCTGGCCGTCGCGCCGCGGCCATTCTGGCAGAACAACCTCGCCGCGTTGACGCCGTTGCCGCAAGACCTGCTGCAGCACGATGCGCGCCTGCGCGAAGCACTCGGCGCGCCGGATGTGCGCTATCTGCTGGTGCTGCAGGCGCCCACCGAAGAAGGCGTGCTGGCGTTGTCGGAAAAGCTGCAGCCGCTAGTCGATACGCTGGTGGCGAAACATGCGGTCGATGCGCTGGAGCTGCCGTCGCGTTACCTGCCGACGGTGGCGCGGCAGCGCGCGCGTCAACAGCGGCTGCCGGATCCGGCCACCTTGCAGAAGACATTGAACGAAGCCTTGCAAGGCCTGCCGTTCCGTCCCGATCTGTTCCAGCCGTTCCTCGACGATGTGCGGGCGGCGCGCGCGCTGCCGCCGCTGACGCCCGAGCGGTACGCACAGACTCCGCTGGGCCAGCGACTCGCCGCGATGCTGGTGCAGCGCGACGGGCATTGGCTCGGCCTGGGTACGGTCAGCGGCGTGCACGACGTGGCCGCGCTGCAAGCGTTGGGCGAGAACAGCAACGGCACGGTGCGCCTGCTCGACCTGAAGGCAGCTTCCGAATCGCTGGTGGCCGACTACCGCACGCGCATCCTGCAGGCGTTGCTGATCGCCGCGGTCCTATTGGTGCTCACCATCACGTTCGCGCTGCGCAGCCTGCGCCGCGCCTGGCATGTGCTGGCGCCGATGACTCTGGCGACGTTCCTGGTGCTAGCGGCGGAGCGCGTGGCCGGCGTCGAGATCTCGCTGTTCCACCTGGTTGCGCTGATCCTGGCCGGCGGACTGGGCCTGCATTACGCCTTGTTCTTCGAGCGCGACACTGGCGATCCCGCCGAGCAGCGGCGCACCTTGCACGCGACCATCGTGTGCGTGTTGTCGGCGCTGCTGGTGTTCGGCATGCTGGCCTGGGCCACGATTCCAGTGCTGCGCGCGATCGGGCTCACGGTAAGCCTCGGTGTGGCGTTCCATTTCTGTCTGTCGATCCTGATGGCCCCGCATGCTTCCGAAGACTGACTGGGCCTCACTGATTCCGCACACCGGCACGATGTGCCTGCTGGATGCCGTGCAGGCGTGGGACGCGAACACGATCCACGCGATCAGCGCAGGCCATCTGCGTATCGACCATCCGCTGCGTGGCACGCAAGGCCTGCACGCAGTGCATCTTGCCGAGTACGGCGCGCAGGCGATGGCGGTGCACGGTGCCTTGCTGGCGCGCGCGCGCGGCATCGAGGGAGTGCGCCCCGGCCGGCTGGTCAGCTTGCGCGACGTGCGGTTGTTCGAGGAATACATCGATCGGCTGGACGGCCATCTGGATGTCCATGCCGAATGCCTGTACGCCGATGACGGCGGCGCGCAGTATGCGTTCCATATCGAGCATCGCGGCCGGCTGCTTGCCAGCGGCCGTGCGGCCGTCATCCATCCCGCCACTTGAGCACCAAGCGAGTCCGGCCATGTCCGAAATCATGAGTTCACGTCGCGCACTCGTCACCGGCGGCAGCGGCGAGCTTGGCGGCGCCATCTGCCACGCGCTTGCCGTCGCCGGCTGGCACGTGATCGTGCATGGCCACCAGAGCCTGAGCCGGGCCGAGGAAACAGCGGCGGCGATCCGCGCGGCCGGCGGCAGCGCGCAGGCGATCGCGTTCGATGTCACCGACGCCGAAGTGGTGCGCGCCGCGCTGGATGTGTTGCTGTCCGAAGGGGCGATCCATGCGGTGATCAACAACGCCGGTGTGCACGACGATGCGCCGATGGCCGGCATGAGCGACGAGCAATGGCATCGGGTGATCGACGTCTCGCTGCATGGCTTTTTCCACGTCACCCAGCCGCTGCTGTTGCCGATGGCGCGCGCGCGCTTCGGCCGCATCGTTTCGCTCAGTTCGGTGGCGGCGCAGCTGGGCAATCGCGGACAGACCAATTACGCGGCGGCGAAAGCGGCGCTGCATGGTGCGAGCAAGTCGCTGGCGCGCGAGATGGCCTCGCGCGGAATCACCGTCAACGTGGTCGCGCCCGGCGTGATCGAAGGGCGCATGGCCGACGCAGCGTTTCCGCCCGAACGCATCCGCGAGGTGGTTCCCGCGCAGCGTGCCGGCAAACCGGAGGAAGTCGCCGCGCTGGTCGCCTTCCTGTGTTCTGACGCGGCCGGCTACATCAACGGCCAGGTGATCGGCGTCAACGGCGGCATGGGTTGATCGGTCTCGTCAGTCCCGGTCCGGATCGCCTGAACGCCCCATGGTGGCGACCCGGCGGTGACGGCTGAAGTACAGCAGCATCGGCGTGGTCATCAAGGTGGTGACGATGGCCATCAGCAGCAGCAAGGTGAACATCTCGTGGCCGATCACGCCGGCATCGAGGCCGATCTTCAGCACGATCAGCTCCATCATGCCGCGCGCATTCATCAGCGAGCCGACCGCGAAACTGTCGCGCCAGCCGTGCCCGCCGAGGCGCGCGCCGAGCGCGCCGCCGACCACCTTGCCGGCCACCGCGACGGCGAGGATCAGTGCAAATGCGCCCAGCGCTTCGCGCTGGAACGCGTCGACGCTGGTACTGAGACCGGTCAGCGCGAAGAACACCGGCATCAACGCGATCACCGCGACATGTTCCAGCCGCTCGATCAGCCCGGCCAGCAGCGCATCGTCGCGCGGCAGGCACAGGCCGAACACGAACGCGCCGAACACCGCGTGCAGATGGAGCCATTCAGTCATCGCGGCACAGCCCAGCGCGCCGATCAGCAGCACGGCGAGCACGCCGCCGGTCGGCCCACCATCCGCCGCGTGCCGCGCCAGCCAGCGCCGCAACAGCGGCCGCAGCGCGCCGAAGCACAGTGCCAACATGACGCCGACGCCCAGCACACTGCGCCAGAACGGTGCCCAGTCGCCGTGCGCGGAGATCAGCGCGACGGTGAGTGCGAGCAGGATCCACGCCAGCACGTCGGCCATCGCGGCGGCAGTGAGCGCGAGCTGGCCGACTGGTGTATGCGTGACATGGCGATCCTTGAGGATGCGTGCCAGCACCGGCATCGCGGTGATCGCCAGCGACGCCGCCATGAACAGCGCGAACGGCCAGTACCCGATGCCGGCGGGCGCGTAGCGCGCATACAGCATCGGCGCGATCAGCACGGCCAGGCCGACCGGCAGCAGTACCGCGAATCCGCCGACCGCTCCGGCCGCACGCAAGGTCTGTCGCACGCCGCCGGGCAGGCGCAGTTCGGCGCCGACGATGAACATGAAAAGCACCAGGCCGATCTGGCTCAGTCCATCCAGCACCGGCAGGCTGGCGGGCGCGAACAGCCAGCCCTGCCATGCCGGCGCCAGCGCGCCGAATACCAGCGGACCGAGCATGAGGCCGGCGATCATCTCGCCGATCACCGGCGGCTGGCCGACCCAGCGCAGCAGCCAGGCCAGCCCTCGTGCCGTGAGCAGGATCACCACCAACTGCACCAGCAGCAGCGCGTGGCCCATGGCGTCAGTCCACCGCGGGGTTGACGATGATCGGCGCGCCGAGCGACCGTCGATGGCTGGCCAGGACGTTGCCGTAGTGAAAGACCCGGCCGATCGTGTAGAGGGTGATACGGGTGACATCGCCGACCGGATTGAAATGGCTGAGCCGGAAGTCGCCCTGGTAGCGCGAGGCGATCGGCACCGAAACGACGCCGAGCTTTTTCTCGCGTGAGGCGGCGATCAGGATCGCCGCCTCGAACACGAAGTTCTCCGCCGGCAAGTCGACCAGATCCAGCGCCGCACGCGGATACCAGCGCTGGCCGCTCTGGGTATCGGCGACCGGTTGCGCGCAGGCCCATGAGATGCCCCAGTCGGCAACTACATTGGCGCGGCGGCGGCTTTTCGGCTGCTGTTCGCGATCGAGCAGGCGTGCACCGATCACGATGTGCCCGGGATACTGCGCGGCGGCCGCCACGATGCGCGGGATGTCGCTGGCCAGATGCTGGCCGTCGCCATCCATTGTCAGCACCGCCTCGTAGCCCTGCCGCAGCGCTTCGCGAAAGCCGTGGCGCAGTGCGTCGCCTTTGCCGTGTCGCTCGCTATGCCGCAACAGGGTCACCGGCAACGCGGCGACGATGTCCGGCGTGCGGTCGTCGGAGCCGTCGTCGATCACGATCACTGGTACGCCGAGCGCCAGTACGGACTCGACCACCGACTGGATCGCGGCTTCCTCGTTGAGGCAGGGGATCAGCACGCACCAGCGTGGGACAACGGTGTTCAAGCGACTTTCTCCATGTCGATCTGCAGTCCCAGTGTAGCGGCAGCCGCCAGTTGGCAACGTCTCCGTACGCCGGCCAGCATGGCCATCAGCGGCAGACTGGCCGCCGACGGGTTGCCGCCGCGCCAGCCGGCCAGCGGCTCTTCCAGTGGACTGTCGGGGCACGCCGGAGTCAGTTGCAGATCGAGCCGGGCCAGTGTCGCGCCGCTGTGTTCCGGCGCCAGTACCAGCGCACAGCCGAAAGGCTCATGGCAGCCGGTGACCTCGCCCAGCGGTCCACTGCCCGCGGTATCGATGCAGACCAGCAACACGGCGCGCTGTTCCGCGAGCACTTGGCTGGCGGCCTCGAGCAGGCCGGCACCGAAACTGGCGTGCTGCGCGGCTACCGCCGTGGAAGGCGCATGGCAACCGGTGGCGATCGTCCAGTAACCGACCGGCGCGTTGTGCACCGAATTGTGGAAACGGATCGGCGACAGCTCGGCCGGTGCCTGCGCCAGCGTGGCGCACATGTAATCGGTGATCGGCTGGTCGCCATGCGAGGAGGCGAATACGCAGGCCAGCGTGGCGGCGTCGCGGCCGCTCATCGCCACGGCTTGCCCAGCCACTTCAATCGCCAGCAGCACGCTTTCCGGTGCACGCCGGCGTTCGTTCGGCGGCAGCGTGGCGGCGGCAGGTCGACCCGGCGGCGGCACGGGCATGGCGCCGCCGAGCAAGCTCTGCAGTGCGCCGAAATCAGCCAGTTGCGGCGACCACAGGCCGACGCCTTCCACATAAATGCACAGTGCACTCATGCAGTGAACCCCGCGCGGGCGAACGCGAGACAGGCGTTGTTGCCGCCGAAGCCGAACGAGTTGCTGAGCGCCACGTCGACGCGCTGCTGCTCGTTGCGCCAGGCAAAGGACGCGCCGCACACCGGATCGGGCGTGTCGCCGCCAAGGTTGCCGGGAATCAGGCCGTGCTCGATCGCCAGCAACGCGATGGTGGCCTCGACGATGCCGGCGGCCCCCAGCGTATGGCCGGTAAAACCTTTGGTGGAGCTGGCCCGCGTGCGAGCCGGAAAGGCGCGGCCGACCAGCGCGGCTTCCACTTCATCGTTCTTCTGGCTGGCGGTGCCGTGCAGATTGATATAGTCGACCTGGCTCGCATCGAGGCCGGCACGGGCCAGCGCATCACGCAGCGCCAGTTCGGCACCGAGCCCGTCCGGATGGGGCGTGGACATATGGTGCGCGTCACTGGCTTCGCCGTAGCCGAGCAGTTGCGGCGCACCGGGAGCGCTGTCTATCCGTTCCAGCAACGCGAAGCCGGCGGCCTCGCCGATCGAGATGCCGTCGCGCGCGGCGTCGAACGGCCGGCACGGCGTGGGCGACACCAGCTCCAGCGCGTTGAAGCCGAACAGCACGCTGTCGCACAAGGTATCCACACCGCCGACCACCGCCGCATCGATCAGCCCGAGGCGGATCATCCGCTCGGCATTGGCGAACACCTTGGCGCTGGACGAGCAGGCGGTGGAAACAGTCAGGCACGGCCCTTCCAGCCCCAGCGCAGTCGCCACGAAGGCGGCCAGCGAATGCGGGGTGTGGATCGCCGGCCGCAGCATATCGTCGGCAAAACCGCCGTCGGCATCGAGCCGGCGGTATGCCTCTTCGGTGGCGCCGATGCTGGCGGTGGAGGTGCCCAGCAACACCGCGATGCGGGCGGCGCCGTAACGTGCGCATGCGGCCTGTACGTGTTCGAGGAAACCGTCCTGATGCAGGCCGAGCCAGGCCAACTGGTTGTTGCGGCATGCCCATACGCTGAGCGCGTTGGGCAGCACGACGTCTTCGGCGCCATCGACGCGACCGATCCAGCATGCCAGCGGCGCGCTGCTGAAGTCATTCGGCCGCAGTCCGCTGCGCGCGTCGCGCAGCGCGTCGAGATGCGCCGCGCGGCCTCGGCCGATGGCGGAAGTAGCGGTGTGTGCGGTGATCGCGAGGGGTGTCATCACATCAAGCATCGGGAAAGCCTAGCGGCCACCTGGCAGCTTGCCTAGCCTGCGATCGGGTTCCCTACAGGCGGGCAGGCATCGTGGCCAGCGCCGCATGAACATGCCGCGAACATCGCGCAAGCGGGCTAAGCTGGCGTACTCTTTCGTCCCGTATTTCCCCGTGTCGTCGAACCCCGTGTCGCCGAATCCCTCTGCATCGCGAAGCTCCCTGCGTTACCTGCGCGACCGCGATGTGCTGCATGCGGCGGTGGTGACCGTGCTGGCGGTGCTGTTGAGCGCAGGCCTGGTCTGGCTGGCGTATCTGATCCACGTCTGCCGGATTGCCGCGCGCAGTCCGCTGGTGCCGCCGCGGCGGATGATCGCGCTGGTATTCGGGCGCCGGCTCGAACGCGACGCGCCGGAACACGATTATCGGCAGCGCCTGCGCCGCGTGCTGAGCCTGGCGCAGGCGCAGCAGACCGATCATGTGCTGCTGCTCGGCGGCTTCAGCGGCGGCCGCGGCAGCGAAGCCTCTGCGGGCCACGCATGGCTGCAGCAGCATGGCCTGCCCGGTGATGTGTGGGTGGAGCTGGAGCAGGATTCGGTCGATTCCCTGGAGAACCTGCGCCATGCGCGGCGCCTGCTGCAGGCGCAGACGACCCATGGCGAACTGCCGCCGGTGGCGTTGGTGACCAGCCGCTATCACCTGGCCCGCTGCCTGATGCTGGCGCGCCGGCTCGGTTTCAGCGGATTGCCGGTGGCCGCCGAACCGGTGCTGCCCAGGCACGGGCGCTACCTCGGCCTGCTGCTGCTGGAAGCCAGCTACCTGATGTGGACCGACCTGGGTCTGCGCTGGGCGCAGTTGATCGGCCATCGGCGCATGCATGCGCGTATCAGTTGAGCCGGCCCGGATCGGCGTGACGCTGCGCCGCAGCCGTTCGTGCTTACGCACTTGCTAAGCTTGCTTCCATGAACCGACGAGCCAGACGATGAGCCAGCAAGCGGATCTTGCCGAAACCTTTTTGCGCGGATTGCAGGATCGCATCTGTGCCGCGATCGAGCAGATCGATGGCAGCGCTCGCTTCGAGGAGGACGCGTGGCAGCGCCCGGCCGGCGGTGGTGGACGTACCCGCGTGCTGCGCGATGGCGCGGTGTTCGAACAGGCCGGCGTCAACTTCTCGCGGGTCAGCGGCAACCAGCTGCCGCCCAGCGCCACCGCGCACCGGCCCGAGCTGGCCGGTGGCAGTTTCATCGCCACCGGCGTCTCGCTGGTGCTGCATCCGAAGAATCCGCATGTGCCGACCACGCATGCGAACGTACGTTACTTCGAAGCCAGCAAGGAAGGCGTCGAACCGGTGTGGTGGTTCGGCGGCGGCTTCGATCTGACCCCGTTCTATCCGGTGGATTCGGATGTGGTGCATTGGCATACGGTGGCGCGCGATCTGTGCGAGCCGTTCGGCGCGGACGTCTATCCGCGCTACAAGCGGTGGTGCGACGAATATTTCTATCTGAAACACCGCAACGAGACGCGCGGCGTCGGCGGCCTGTTCTACGACGATCTCAACGAGGGCGGATTCGAGCGCTGCTTCGCGTTCACCCGCGCGGTGGGCGAGGGCTTCCTCGACGCATATCTGCCGATCGCCGAACGTCGCAAGGATGCGCCGTACGGCGAACGCGAACGCGAGTTCCAACTGTACCGGCGTGGCCGCTACGTCGAGTTCAATCTGGTCTACGACCGCGGCACGCTGTTCGGCCTGCAATCCGGTGGCCGCACCGAGTCGATCCTGATGAGCCTGCCGCCGCGGGTGCGCTTCGAATATGCGTATACGCCCGAAGCAGGCTCGGCCGAAGCGAAGCTGGCCGACTACCTGAAGCCTCGCGACTGGCTGTCGTTGTTGTAGGAGCCCGCTCGCGGGCGATGCTTTTAAGAGCATCTCCCGCGAGCGGGCTCCTACAGGGACATTCGTCTTACGGCGTCGCGCCGCTGAACTTCACCGGCGTGGCACCTTTGACGGTGCCGATCTGCGCGCTGTCGCTGACCTTCAGCACCACCTCGCGACGAAATTCCAGCGTGCCCTGCACCACCGCGTGCGGGCCGATCACCACCACCGGCGTGCGGCTGTTGTTGTGGAACCAGCCACCGGGCTTGTCGACCAGGATGCCGCCTTCGACGTGCGAATTGGCACCGACGGTGATGTCACCGCCGACCGTCTCGATCCCGCCGGCAACATGGGCATTGTCCAGCACGATCCCGCCGTTGACGTTGCCGAGCTTGCCGCCGACATCGGCGCCCTGCGCCAGGTGGATGCTGCCGTTGACCGTGTTCACTTCGCCGCTGACCCGGCTGGCACTGCCCATGCTGACTGCACCGTTGACCGTGCCGAGCTCGCTGGCCTGCGACTTGTCGCCCAGATCGACCGCGCCGTTGACGGTACTGGCCTTGTGCACGACGGCGCCGCCGGCGATATGTACCGAGCCGTTGACCGTGCTGACGTCGCCGACCTGCTGGCCGGCTTCGACCTGCACCGTGCCGTTGACCTTGTCGATATCGTTGCCGTAGGCGGTTGCCAGCAGCGGCAGGCCCAGCGCGAGTGCGGCGAAAATGAGAACCGTCGGGGAACGACGCATGGCAATCTCCGTATTTGGGTGGTAGTGCGCTTAGGATGCTCCGTCCGGGCAACGGGTTTAGCATGACCTGTGGCAGGGGCCGCATTTGACGATGCCGGGGCTGGCCTGCACCATTCCCGATTTACCTCATCCTTTTGAGCGCGCCCATGCACAAGCTCGTACTGATCCGTCACGGCCAATCCCAGTGGAACCTCGACAACCGCTTCAGCGGCTGGGCCGACGTCGACCTCACCGCGCTTGGCATGGCCGAGGCGCAGGAAGCCGGGCGGTTGCTGCAGGCCGAGGGTTTCGCGTTCGACGTGGCGCATACCTCGGTGCTCAAGCGTGCCGTGCGCACGCTGTGGGGCGTGCAGGATGCGATGGATCTGATGTGGCTGCCGGTACTCACCGACTGGCGCCTCAACGAGCGCCATTACGGCGCGCTGACCGGCCTCAACAAGGCGGAGACGGCGGCGAAGTACGGCGAGGATCAGGTCAAGATCTGGCGTCGCAGCTACGACATCCCGCCGCCGCCGCTGGAGCGCAGCGCCAACGATTCGGTGCACGATCCGCGTTACGCCACGCTGGATCCGAAAGAGATTCCCGACACCGAATGCCTGAAAGACACCGTGGCCCGCGTGCTGCCGTACTGGCATGAAGTGCTGGCGCCCGCGATCCGCGCCGGCCAGCGCGTACTGGTGGCTGCGCACGGCAATTCGCTGCGGGCGCTGGTGAAATATCTGGACGATATATCCGACGAAGCCATCATCGAGTTGAACATTCCCAACGGCGTGCCGCTGGTGTACGAGTTCGACGAGAAGCTCAAGCCGTTGCGCCACTATTATCTCGGCGATGCCGACGCGATCGCGGCGAAGATGGCCGCGGTGGCCAATCAGGGCAAGGCGAAGTAGCACGCGGGGGCGTATGGCTGGTCATCTCGCCGGCAGATGGCGAGATTTCCGACCCGAAGGGTGACAAACGTCAGTCGTCATAGGCCGGCCAGCCGACTAAGCTGCCTTCAGTTCACCACGTGACGATGCCGATGCCTGCCCATCTGACCAATTACCTGATCATGTTGCCGCTGCTGGCCTGGATGGTGTGGCGGCGGGTGAGCCGCCAGTTCGGCCGGCAGCCGATCCAGCGCAAGCGGATGATCTTCCGCATCGTGGTTTTCTCCATCCTTGGCGGCGTGCTCGCGCTCAGCGGCCTGCACAAGATCGAGCTGGCCGAAGGGCTGCTCGGTGGCGCGTTGATCGGCGGTGCGATCGGTCTGCTCGGCCTGCGGCTCACCCGTTTCGAAGTGGACCCGCTCAAGGGCGACTGCTACGTGCCGAATTCCTGGATCGGCGCGCTGCTCACCGTGCTGGTGCTCGGCCGTCTGGCCTGGCGCATGATGGCGCTGTGGCCGCAGCTGCAGCAGGCGTCGACGGCAGCCTCCGGCCCGATGACCGATTATTCGGGGCAACCGATGGGCTACACGTCCAGCCCGCTGACCATGCTGGTACTGGGCTTGTATGTCGGTTACTACATCGTGTATTTCAGCGGCCTGCTGATCCATCACCGCCGTTTCCAGCGGACGCATCCGGGCACGACGGCGGCGTAAGAATCGAGGTCGCGAGCCGGCCAACATATCGTCGTCGCATCAGAGAGCCGCACGCGAATGCCGGCGCATGATTCACGGCACGATGCTCACATCGATCTCGATCGGATAGGTGGCGCTGTCCGGCAACTTCGGCGGGGCCGGCAGCGTCATCTTGCCCAGGCTGGCGACGAGACAGTTGGCGACCGGCGTGGCCGGTTGCGCGTCGATCCGGCGTGGCTTGCCGTCCGGCGAAACGTCGGCGACCACGGTGAACGGCGACTTGTCCGCAGGTGTATTGCTGACGATGCAGGCCTTCAGGGCGGCGGCGAACGGATCGTTGATGCGTTCCCACAACTGCTTCTGATAAGCAGGACCGGTGCTGCCCGCCTCGACCAGTTTGCCCTGCATCACACGCGCGGCGAAGCTGTCGCCGGAGGTTCCCTGCGGAGCGCCCAGCAGCAGGACAAGAGCGAGAAGAGTGGACATGGGCAGTTCCGTCAGTGATGGGTAGCAGGCACGCCAAGCGGCCACATTAGCAGTTCAGCCGCAGCGGCTCATTCGGCCCGGTGTGCCGGCCAAATATTCCTCGCTCTGCATGTCGATCGGGCGCGACTCGATGCGAGCGCATTCGGCGTAGGCGTTTGCCTTCGTAGAGCGTAGGCATTTGCCGTTGTAGAGCTTGGTGAGCCATGCGTGGTGACCCATAGAGTCTAAGTCGTCATGGTTATTTCATTCATTGGCAAGGCTACCTAGAGTCGTCGCCATCATCGCCGCTGCGCACACCGATCACGGGTGCAGGGAACGATGAAGCAAGGAGAGCATGGAGAGTCCCTGCGCTTAGTGGCGGCACCGCTCCGTGCGGCAGGCCGACCTTTACCTGGCGATGTGACCAAGGTATCGGGTCATCTGGTCGAGACGATCAAGCGATCGGCAATTCGCGCACTTACGTCATCCATGCGACCGACGAAGCCCCGGCTGGGCTGTGCCTTGAATGGAGATTTCTCATGAGCGACCAAACGAACCAATCAACCACCCGCAAGCTTGCCGATCAGGCGGCTGCGATCGCGACGCTGTCCATGGACAGAGGTGCTTTCGATGCTGCCCTGGATGCTTATCTCGAAGCGGACGCCGGCGGCTTCCGCTATGTACTGGAACGACAAAGGCTCGTCGACCGATGCGAGCTCATCTGTCATTGGATACGTACCAAATGGTGCGTCATTACCTGCATGAGGCTGTGCGGGCCCGCGTCGATCGACACACAGAAGCCTGCCAATATCCGCCGACTGGCTGAAGTCATCGGAAAGATCGCCAGCGACGACGCGTTGCTGCAGAGTGTCATCGAAGGAGTCGAGCGGCAGGATGCGGATGACTTCGCTGCCGTGGTGGCGCAACTCGAGTTCAAGGACATCTGCCACTACGTGTGCTCGTGGTTCTGCACGGTGCTTTCCGAGCGCGTCTGCCGGATCGTCTGCTCATCGGGGCCGGTCGAAGTGCCGACGCAAGTCGAAACTGTCCGCGCCGCCGCCGCCGTCATCGCCAAGTTGGCAGCCGAAGGCGATACGCTCGAGGCCGCGGCCACGGCGGCTCGCGCAGGCGATTGCCTGGGATTGCGCAAGATCATTGCAGGCAGGTCAGACCAGGGCGGTTGCCACATCATTTGCGAGTGGTACTGCACGTGGCGCTGCGTACTGGTATGCCTGACGATCTGTCGCTCGTTCACGCTGCTCCCGCCCGCCGAAGTCAGGGACGAGGTTTACGCTTTCGCCCAGGCTGTCGGCAAGCTCGCGACGCAAACGGAGAGCATCGCTACGCTGGCTGACGCGGTGCGCACCGCCAATGGCGAGCAGTTCGCCGCCGAGTTGAAACGGCTTGGCTACGAGCGTTACTGCATCCAGCTGTGCAAATGGATCTGCTCCTGGGTCTGCGAGGAGTTCTGCATCTGCGTATGCCCGCCGCGGTCTACCGCGATCTTCACCAAGATCGGGGCCTATTACTACAGCTTCGACGTGGCCAGCGGCATCGGCGGCAGCGGTTTGACCAATGACCACCGCGCTTTCTACAGCACCATGCGCCTCAACGGTGGCTATGCCATGGTCGACGGCGCCCCCCAGATTGAGTACCGCTTCGAGACGGTGCCGACCGATGCCGCCGGCACCGCCCTGGGAACCTGGACGCCGGTTCTGCCGGCGCAGATCGCGAAGACCAATATCGGTTCGCTCACGCTGCCGTTCCCGCCGTTCTTCAAGGAGGTATGGGTGAACAACCCAGCTCCGAATCCGCACGTGCTGAACATCACGCCGTCCGCTGACGGCTGGATCAGCGTGCCGCTGATGTTCCCGGCTCCGGGCGTGGAGTTCGTACCGGGTTCGGATCTGATCGAACTGATCTCGACGTCGCTGCAGGGCTGGCCGCCGCAGGACGAAACCGGGGTGATGGCGGACGCCAGCGCGAATACGCCGTTGGCCAGCGACAAGTACTACGGCATCCGCATGCGTTTGCGCAATGTGGGCGATCTCGGCGATGGCAGCGATGCGGGCACCTGCATCCATGTCGCGATCGACAACACGCTTTACAGCAACGTGGCGCACCATACTTATTGGGATGGGTATGTGGGCGCGAACGAACTGGCGGTATGCTCGGTCGGAATCCAGGAACTGATCCCTGCCGGCTGCGCCGAGATCACGAACAGCTTGACGGTGGCGTTCACGGCAGCGCATCCAAACCTCGATCCGAACGGCGTCACCCTCACGCTGACCGGCCCCGGCGGACCGTATGCGTTCACGCTCGTCCCGGATGGGAGTAGCACGGCGGGGAATATGTTCGGCACGGCGACACCCAATGGCTGGACCCTGGCCGGCCTGCCGGATTGCGCTTACTTCGTCGACCTCAGCGTGAATGTGCTGCTGACCACCGGCGACAATGCTCCTAACCCGATGCACGACCTGTTCGCTTTCTGCAAGCACGCCAAGCATTGAGGTACTTCGGCGGAAGGTACGCCTGAGCGTACCTTCCGCCGGTTCTGTGCGGTCAATCCGCCCGGTGCTCCAACGCCAGATACTCCTCGCTCTGCATCTCGATCAGGCGCGATTCGGTGCGGCCGAATTCGGCACGCAGGCGTTCGCCGTCGTACAGCTCGGTGATCGGTGCAGCGGCGGACAGCACCAGCTTCACGTGACGGTCGTAGAACTCATCGACCAATTGCACGAAGCGCTTTGCCGCGTCTTCGCTGTAGATGCTGAACTGCGGCACGTTGGCGATGATGATCGCCGGGCCGGCCTTGGCCAGCGCGATGTAGTCGGCCACGGCGCGCGGGCCTTCGCATAGCGCGGCGAAGTCGAACCAGAGGATATTGTCGGCGCGCTTGAGATAGGGAATGTCGCGGCCGTTGATGTGCAGCACGCCGTTCTGTTGCACGGCGCCGCCGGCCTGGCTGGCGAAGATGCGCTCGAGTGCGCGGTGCGCCTCGGCACCGGGAGGCGTGAGATACACCGGCGCCTGCGTCAGCGCGCGCAGGCGCCAGTCGCGCGACGAGGCCATTTCGACCACGTGGCAGCGCCGTTCGATCAGCGCGATCGCGGGCAGGAAGCGCGCGCGCTGCAGGCCGTCCTTGTACAGGTTCGCCGGTGCGGTGTTGGAGGTGGTGACCAGGATGACGCCACGCGCGAACAGCGCATCGAGCAGGTTGGCCAGGATCATCGCGTCGCCGATGTCGTTGACCAGGAACTCGTCCAGGCACAGCACGCGGCAGCGCGAAGCGAGTCCGGCCGCCACGTCGATCAGCGGATTCTGCCGCTCGCCCAGCGCGCGCAGGCTCTCGTGCACCTCGCCCATGAAGCGGTGGAAGTGCCGGCGCAGCACGACACCATGCGGCAGGCTGGCTGCGAACAGATCCATCAGAAAGGTCTTGCCGCGGCCGACCGTGCCCCACAGGTACAGGCCGGGCACCGCTTCGGTGGACTCGTTGCCGAGCAGGGATTTCAGTCGTCCGAACAAGCCGTTGCCGTTGCCTATGTCGGGCTGGACGCACAGTGCCGCGTGCATGCGGTCGAACTCGGGCAGCAGCGCCAGCTGCGTCGGGTCGGCCTCCCAGCGATGCGCGGCGACGCCTTCCAGATAGCGCGCACTGGGCGCAAGCGGTGGGGTTTCACTCATGGAACGGCGTCTTGGATGGGATGGATGGACGAGCAGTTGATGCGGGGACGACCTGCCTCACGGTTGGCGTGGTGGCGGCAGCCAGTCGAGCACGGCGTGTTTCACGGCACCTCGCAGATCCATCAGCCGGCGATGGAAGAAGTGGCCGGTTTCCGGCATGCGCACCAGTTCCGGCGGTACCGCGAGGCTGTCGATCCAGTCGAAGACGGCCTGCGGTTCGACCACTTCGTCTTCCTCGCCCATCACCACCAGCCACGGGCAGCCGGGCGGGGCGATCGATTCGAACGACCAGCGGCCGGCTGGCGGGGCGATGCTGATCAAGGCCTCGGCTTGCAACCGGGCGGCGTTGCGGATCGTGACGTAGCTGCCGAACGAGAAGCCAGCCAGCCAGAGCGCATCGTCCGGCCGCGTGCGGCGCACCCAGGCGACCACGGCGGCGAGGTCGTCGCCCTCGCCGTTACCGTTGTCATAGACGCCGGTGGAGGCGCCGGTGCCGCGGAAGTTGAAACGCACGGTGTCCAGCCCGGATTCGCGCAGTGCGCGCTCGACCATCGTCACCACTTTGTTGTGCATGGTGCCGCCCTGCGCCGGGTTCGGGTGGCAGACCACCGCGACGCCGCGGCGTGCGCAGGCCGGTTCGGCGACATCGCTGATGGTTTCGAGCTTGCCGGTGGGGCCGTCGAGCATGAAACTGGCGGCGACATCAGGAAAGCTGGCAGGGTCGGCGGGGAGCTCGGTGGGATTCATGCGCATGATGATAACCGCCGCCGCGATTCGCCGCCGCGGGTGGCGTCGATGAACCATCTGGCGCACGCGCTGCTCGCGGGCGACGACGAGTGGTTGCAGCTGGGCGGTATGCTGGGCGACTTCGTGCACGGCCAGCCCGATCCGCAGCTGCTGCCGCCGCGGGTGATCACCGGCATCCGCCTGCACCGTGCGATCGACGTATATACCGATGCCCATCCCGAGGTACTGGCAGCCAAGGCGCTGCTGCCGCCACCGTATCGGCGTTACGCCGGCATCCTGCTGGATATGTGGTTCGATCACTGTCTGGCGCGGGATTTTCCGCGCTGGAGTGCGCAGCCGCTGGACGATAGTTCCGAGGCGTTGCGTGGGTTGCTGCACCGGCACGATGCATTGCTGCCGCCGGAGCTGCGGCGCTTCCGTGGCTATATGGAAGCGCATGGGCTGCCGGCCGGCTATGCCGATCGCGCGATATTGGGACGTGCTCTGGCGGGGATCGGGCAACGCTTGAGTCGGGCCAATCCGCTGGATTCGGCGTTGCCGGTGCTGGTGCGGCGGGAGGTTGCGCTGCAGGAGCGCTTCGACGCGTTCTTTCCGCAGTTGCAGGCGTTTGCGCGGGATTGGGTTGAGGGGCAGTGAGGTGATTGGGGTGTTGCGAGAGCACCTGCCCCTCATCCCAACCTTTTCCCCTGAGGGGAGAAGGGGCAAACGAAAACGCCGCCCAGTTGGGCGGCGTTTGTTGTTGCTTCATTGAAGCTGGCTTACTTGGCCTGGTCGACGATCCAGTGCACGGCGTTCTTCACCTGCTCGTCGGTGAGCGCGGGGTTGCCGCCCTTGGCGGGCATCATGTTGCCGTCCGGACCCTTGTAGCCGTCGGTCGCGTGCTTGACCAGCGTATCCAGGCCCTGGGCGATGCGCGGACCCCAGTTGGACTTGTCGCCCACCTTGGGTGCGCCGGCAACGCCGGAGGTGTGGCAGCTGGTGCACAGGTGATCGAAGATCGCCTTGCCGTCGGTGGTGCCGCCGTAAGCGACCTGTGAGGCCGCGGCCTTGGCGGCGGCATCGGCGGCAGCCTGCATCGCGGCGCGACCGGTGTTGCCGGCGTAGACGGCGCCGGCCGGCGCGATCCGCGCGGTGACCTTGGCCGTCTGGTCCGGGTTGGTTTCCTGCGGCTCGTGCTCGTAAATCGCCAGTGCCGTGAAGATCAGCACCACCGTCAGTACCGCCAGACCGCCGATCATGACCGAAAACTGGCGCAAGACGCTCTGATCGGATTTGCTCATGGGACCACTCACGCACGTACTCCTGTCAGTGGGCAGCGCGGAACGCCACGATGGCGGTTCCGACCTGCCTGAATGCCTGTACTGTTGCACCGGTCTGGCGAACTCATCCCGGCGCGGACTGTCGTACCGATGGATGTACGACACGAATGCCACTTGCCGCCAGACCCTGGTTATCGGGGTCGGAAGGCAACCAGTCGCGGATTATAAACGAAGCGCGCGGCAAGTTTCAGGCCGGCGTGGGGAGATTGTCATGCCGGCACAGCGGCCTGCGAGGCCCGCGCGCTGCTCGAAAATGGCTTCGCAACGGCCGTCAGCCATGCCATCGGTCATGCCCCGCATGTGTCAACCGGCATTGTTCAAGTTCGTTCAACTGCCCTTATGCTCTCATCCTAGAGGCGTTTCCCGGTGCGCTGTGCCATGCGGCGCGGCCTGACAAACGCCAGACACATCAGAGACGCATGCTGCGTTGTTGAGTGCCGGTTGACCGCACCGTTCAGTCCAGGAGTTTTACATGTCGCGTTTTTGGAAGATCGCGTTGATCGTCATTGCCGTGATCATCGTGGCCGTCGTGGGTTTTCGCCTGTTGCACAAGCCGGCCGGCTCGACCTCGGCGCAAACCGCCGGCAAAGGCAAGGATGGCAAGGATGAGACGCCACCCGTGCCGGTCACCGTGGTACCGGTGGTCAAGCAGAGCGTACCGGTCTATCTGACCGCGCTGGGGACGGTGCAGGCGTTGAACACGGTCACCGTGAACCCGCAGGTGGGCGGTCAGTTGCTCAGCCTCGATTTCACCGAAGGCCAGCCGGTCAAGAAAGGCCAGGTGCTGGCGCAGATCGACCCGCGCACCTACCAGGCCGCCTATGACCAGGCACTGGCGAAGCAGCATCAGGATCAGGCGCTGCTGGACACCGCGAAAAGCAATCTGCTGCGCAACCAGGATCTGATCACCAAGGGTTACATCTCCAAGCAGGATATGGACACCTTGCGCAACACCGCGGCCCAGTATCAAGCGACGGTGGCGGCCGACGCGGCCAATATCCGCGACACCCAGGTACAGCTGGCCTATACCAAGGTGATCTCGCCGATCGACGGCTTGGCCGGCATCCGCGGCGTGGATCCGGGCAACGTGGTCACCACCAGCACTTCGATCGTCACGCTGACCCAGCTGCACCCGATCAACGTCATGTTCACCCTGCCCGAGCAGAACCTCGACATGGTGCGCACCGCCGCCTCACAGGCCGGCGCGGTGCTGCAGGTGACCGCGCTCGATCGCACCGACGCTCATCCGATCGCCAGCGGCGGCGTACTGAAGGTGATCGACAACCAGATCGATGCCACCACCGGCACGTTCCGCCTCAAGTCGGAATTCCCGAACGCCAAGAACGAGCTGTGGCCGGGCCAGTTCGTCAACGTGCAGCTGCTGGTGAGTACGGTCGATGGTGGTCTGGTGATTCCGGCGCAGGCGGTGCAGCGCGGTCCGGATGGCGATTACGTCTATCAGGTGCAAGGCGACCACACGGTCAAGATGCAGCCGGTGGTGGTCGCCGGCGAAGTGGGCGACAGCCACGTGATGATCAGCAGCGGCCTCAAGGTCGGTGAACAAGTGGTCACCGAAGGCCAGTTCCGCTTGAAGCCGGGCAGCAAGGTCAATGCGCTGAAGCCGGGCGAAGTGCCGGCGGCGCCGACCGCTGACCAGCTCGACAAAGCCAAGAAAAACAGCATGGGCGGTGGTCGACGTCATTGATGACGGACCGGTGCTCCAATCAGTGCACCGGCACCACGATCGCGATGAACCTGGCCGCGGTGCGGCCATGATCGCGGCTGAAGCCGCTCCACTACGTTACGGATAGCCATGGGATTCTCGACCCTCTTCATTCGCCGGCCGATCGCCACCTCGCTGTTGATGGTGGCGGTGCTGCTGCTTGGCATCCTCGGCTACCGCCAGTTGCCGGTGTCCGCCTTGCCGGAGATCGAGGCGCCCAGCCTGGTGGTGAGCACCCAGTATCCGGGTGCCAGCGCCAACACCATGGCGTCGCTGATCACCACCCCGCTGGAGCGCAACCTGGGGCAGATTTCCGGGCTCAGCATGATGAGCTCGGATTCCGCCGCAGGGTTGTCCACGATCATCCTGCAGTTCGCGATGGATCGGGACATCGACATCGCCGCGCAGGATGTGCAGGCCGCGATCAACCAGGCCAAGGGCACGCTGCCGGGCAACCTGCCGTATCCGCCGGTGTATAACCGGGTCAATCCGGCCGATGCGCCCATCCTCACGCTCAAGCTCACCTCGACCAGCCGCCAGCTGCGCGAGGTGAACGATCTGGCCGACTCGATCATCGCGCAGAAGCTGTCGCAGGTGCAGGGCGTAGGCCTGGTCTCGATCGCCGGCAACGTGCGCCCGGCCGTGCGCGTGCAGGTGAATCCGGCACAGCTGTCCAACCTCGGCCTGACCCTGGAGGACGTGCGCAGCGCGTTGACCCAGGCCAACGTCAACGCGCCCAAGGGCACGTTGAACGGCAAGACGCAGAGCTACTCGATCGGCACCAACGACCAGCTGTCCGATGCATCCGAGTACAAGAGCAGCATCGTCAGCTACAAGAACAACTCGCCGGTGCGCCTGTCCGATGTGGCCAGTGTGGTCGACGGTGTCGAGAACGACCAGCTCGCCGCGTGGGCGAACGGCAAGCCGGCGGTGCTGCTGGATGTGCGCCGCCAGCCCGGCGCCAATATCGTGCAGACGGTGGCGCAGATCCGCGCCGTGTTGCCCGAGCTGCGTGCCGCGCTGCCGGCCGACGTGCATCTGGACGTGTTCGCCGATCGCACGGTGACCATCCAGGCGTCCGTGCACGATGTGGAATTCACGCTGCTGCTGACCATCTTCCTGGTGGTGGGCGTGATCTTCGTGTTCCTGCGCCGGCTGTGGGCCACGATCATCCCGTCGGTGGCGGTGCCGCTGTCGCTGCTGGGCACGTTCGGCGTGATGGCGTTCACAGGCATGTCGCTGGACAACCTCTCGCTGATGGCGCTCACCGTAGCCACCGGTTTCGTGGTCGACGATGCGATCGTGATGATCGAGAACATCGTGCGCTACATCGAGCAGGGCAAGAGCGGCAAGGAAGCGGCCGAAATCGGCGCCAAGGAAATCGGCTTCACCGTGCTGTCGCTGACCGTGTCGCTGGTGGCGGTGTTCCTGCCGCTGCTGCTGATGCCCGGCGTTACCGGCCGGTTGTTCCATGAATTCGCGTGGGTGCTGACCATCGCGGTGACCATCTCGATGCTGGTGTCGCTGACGCTGACGCCGATGATGTGCGCCTACCTGCTCAAGCCGGACCAGCTGCCCGAAGGCGACGACGCGCACGAGCGCCATGCCGCGGCGGGCAAGCGCACGGTGTGGTCGCGCACGGTCGATCTCTACGCCAACACGCTGGACTGGGTGCTCGATCATCGCCAGCTGACCATGCTGGTGGCGGGGGCGGCGGTGGTGCTCACCGTGTTCCTGTACATCGTGATCCCGAAGGGTCTGTTGCCGGAGCAGGACACCGGCCTGATCACCGGCGTGGTGCAAGCCGACGACAACATCGCATTCCCGCAGATGCAGGACCGCACCAAGGCAGTCGCCGAAGCGCTGCGCCAGGATCCTGCGGTCGCGGGCGTGGCCGCTTTCATCGGCGCCGGCACCATCAACCCCACCCTCAATCAAGGCCAGCTCAGCATCGTGCTGAAGGATCGCGGCGATCGCGATGGCCTGGACGCCTTGCTGCCGCGGCTGCAACGGGCCGTGGCGGATATTCCGGGCGTCGCGCTGTATCTGAAGCCAGTGCAGGACGTCACCCTGGACAGCCGCGTCGCCGCCACCGAATACCAGTATTCGCTGTCCGACGTGAATTCGACGGAGCTGGCCAAGTACGCCGGGCAGATGACCCAGGCGATGCGCCAGCGGCCGGAGCTGTCCGACGTCGACAACAATCTCGCCAACAACGGCAATGCGCTGAAGCTCAGCATCGACCGCGAAAAGGCCAGCCGTCTCGGCGTGCCGGTGCAGAGCATCGACGATACCTTGTACGACGCGTTCGGCCAGCGTCAGATATCGACCATCTTCACCCAGCTCAACCAGTATCGCGTGGTGCTGGAAGTGGCGCCGGAGTTCCGCTCCAGCGACGACCTGCTGAACAAGCTGACCGTGCGCGGCAACGGCAACGGCGCGCTTACCGGCAGCAACGCCACCAGCTTCGGCCAGCTCAAGTCGAGCAATTCGGCGACGCCGTCGGGTATCGGCAACGCCGGCAACGTCGGTTTCCAGCTCGGCGGCGGCGGCACCATTCCCTTGTCGTCGCTGGTCAGTGCGCAGGTCACCAGCGCGCCGTTGGTGGTCAGCCATCAGCAGCAGCTGCCGGCGGTAACGCTGGCGTTCAACGTGGCGGCGGGCTACTCGCTGTCCGACGCGGTGTCGGCGATCCACGAGGTCGAGGCGCAGCTCAACTTCCCGCCGCAGGTGCGCGGCGAGTTCGTCGGCAAGGCGGCCGAGTTCACCTCCTCGCTGGGCGACGAGGTGCTCTTGCTGCTGGCGGCGATCGTGGTGATCTACATCGTGCTGGGCGTGCTGTACGAGAGCTACATCCATCCGCTGACGATCATCTCCACCTTGCCGCCGGCCGGCGTCGGTGCGTTGCTGGCGCTGCTGATATGCGGCATGAGCCTGTCGGTGGATGGCATCGTCGGCATCGTGCTGCTGATCGGCATCGTCAAGAAAAACGCGATCATGATGATCGACTTCGCGATCGAGGCTCGTCGCACCGGACTGAATGCGCGTGACGCGATCCGCCGCGCCTGCCTGCTGCGCTTCCGCCCGATCATGATGACCACCGCGGCGGCCATGCTGGGCGCGTTGCCGCTGGCGCTGGGCAACGGCATCGGCGCCGAACTGCGCCGTCCGCTGGGCGTGTCGATCGTCGGCGGCCTGCTGCTGTCGCAGCTGGTGACGCTGTACACCACGCCGGTGATCTACCTGTACATGGAGCGTTTCTCCGACCGGCTGGCCGCACGCCGCGAGCAGCGTGCCTTGGCGCGCGCGCAGGCAGACGGCACGGCGTGACCGATCGCACCCTTCGCGTCCCGGCGCGAAGGGTGCGCCTGGCACTAGCGCCGATCAACCTTTTCGCGGCATGGACGTTGACCTAGAGACGCCTGCGTCGAATAGATCAGGGCGTCCCCTAGGGATGATTCGTTCACGCGTCATCTGTCATACCACCGCCAGCTTTCCGCTCACGTTGAAGCCATGAACATTTCCGGCACCTTCATCCGCCGCCCGATCGGCACCTCGTTGCTGGCGGCCGGATTGTTCGTGGTCGGCATGATCAGCTACTTCCTGCTCGGCGTGGCGGCATTGCCGAACATGCAGTTTCCGGCGATCTTCGTGCAGGCCAGCCAGGCCGGCGCGGACGCCAATACGATGGCGTCCACCGTGGCCGCGCCGCTGGAGCGGCATCTGGGCCAGGTGCCCGGCATCGAGACCATGCGTTCGTCCAGTTCCGAGGGCAGCACCTTCGTCTTCATGATGTTCGAGAACGGCACCGACCTGGACGCCGCCGCGCGCGAAGTGCAGGCGGCGATCAACGCGGCGGCGCCGGATCTGCCGACCGGGCTCAACGGTGCGCCTGCCTACCAGAAGGCGAATCCGAACGACGATCCGATCATCGCGTTGGCGTTGACCTCGGGCACGCAATCGGCGGCCGACCTGTATAACACCGCCGATTCCCTGCTGGCGCAGCGGCTGCGCCAACTACCCGGTGTGTCGTCGGTGGAGATCGCCGGTGCCGCCACGCCGGCGATCCGGGTCGACGTGAACCTGCGTGCGTTGAATGCGATGGGGCTGTCGCCGGATCAGCTGCGCAACGCGCTGAGCGCGGCCAACGTGACGTCGCCGGAGGGCTTCCTGTCCAACGGCAAGACCACCATGTCGATCAGCGCCACCGCCCAGCTGCATACGGCGGAAGAATTTGCCCAACTGGTGATCGCCAGCAACAACGGCACGCCGGTGCGGCTGTCCGACGTGGCCAAGGTCTACGCCGGCCAGCAGGACGCGTACCAGGCAGCCTGGTTCCACGGACAGCCGGCCGTGCTGATGTACGTCTACAAGAAGGCCGACGCCAACGTCATCGCTACCGTCGATCTGGTCAGGAGCCAGCTGCCGCTGTTGCGCGATTACCTGCAGCCGGGCACCGTGCTGACACCGTTCTTCGACGGCACGCCGACCATCCGCGCCTCGCTGCACGAGGTGCAGGCGACCTTGCTGATTTCGCTGGCGATGGTGATCCTGACCATGGCGCTGTTCCTGCGCCGGCTGGCGCCCACCCTGATCGCCGCGGTGGCGGTGCCGCTGTCGCTGGCCGGCGCGTTCGTGATGATGTACATCCTCGGCTACACGCTCAACAACCTCACCCTGCTGGCGCTGGTGATCGCGATAGGGTTTGTGGTGGACGATGCGATCGTGGTGATCGAGAACATCATCCGCCACATCGACGACGGCATGACGCGAATGCAGGCGACACTGGCCGGCGCGCGCGAGATAGGCTTCACCATCGTCTCGATCACCGCTTCACTGATCGCCGTGTTCATTCCGCTGCTGTTCGCCGGCGGCGTCACCGGCATGTTCATGCACGAGTTCTCGGTGACCCTGGTCTCGGCGATCGTGGTGTCGGCGATGGTTTCGCTGACGCTGACGCCAGCGTTGTGCGGACGCTTTCTGAGCGGCCACCGGCAGCGCGGCGGGCGCGAGCCGATGCCGCCGTCGCGGATCGGCGCTGCGCTGGATCGATTCCACGCCGGCATGCTGCGCATCTATAGCCGCGCCCTGAACTTCTCGCTGCGTCACGCGCTGCTGTTCGCATTGACCCCGCTGGTGCTGATCGTCGCCACGTTCTACCTGTTCGGCGTGGTCAAGACCGGCCTGTTCCCGGCACAGGACACCGGCCTGATCTGGGGCCGCGCCAGTTCCAGCGCCACCGTCTCTTTTGCCGAAAGCAAGCAGCGCCTGCAGCGGTTGACCGAGATGCTGATGGCCGACCCCGACGTGGCCACCGTGGGCTCGCGCCTGGGCAGCAGCCGGCAAGGCACCAGCGGCTCGTTCAATATCAATCTGAAGACCCATGCCGATGGCCGCAAGGACGACACTTTCGCGGTGCTGGCGCGGTTGAGTGCGAAGGCCGCGAATTATCCGGATCTCAACTTGCGGCTGCGTCCGGTGCAGGATCTGCCCAGCGGCGGCGGTGGCGGCACCAGCCAGGGTGCGCAATACCAGGTGTCGCTGCAGGGCAACGACCTCGCCGTCCTGGAAGAATGGCTGCCGAAACTGCAGGCCGAACTCAACAAGAATCCCAAACTGCGCGATGTCGGCACCGACGTCGACGAGGCCGGCCTGCGCCAGAACATCGTGATCGATCGCGACAAGGCCGCGCGCCTCGGCGTATCGGTGGGCACCATCGACGGCGCGCTGTACGACGCATTCGGCCAGCGCCAGGTCTCCACCATCTACTCGGACATCAACCAGTACAAGGTGGTGGTGAACGCGCTGCCCGACCAGACCGCCACGCCGGCCGCGCTCGATCGCGTCTACGTGCGCTCCAGCAGCGGCAAGATGATTCCGATCACCGCGTTCGCGAAGCAGGTGCCGGGCCTGGCGCCCTCGCAGATCAAGCACGAAAACCAGTACACCACGATGGATCTCAGCTTCAATCTCGCCCCCGGCGTAAGCATGGGCGAGGCGATGGCCATCATCCAGGCCACCGTGCGGAACATGCGCATGCCCGGTGACATCAGAGTGCAGCTGGGCAGCGATTTCCGCCGCTTCCAGCAATCGCAGGGCGGCATGTTGTGGCTGGTGCTGGCCGCCGTGCTGACGGTCTACATCGTGCTCGGCATGCTGTACGAGAACCTGATCCATCCGATCACGATCCTGTCCACCTTGCCGGCCGCCGGCGTGGGCGCGCTGATGGCGCTGTGGCTGACCGGTACCGAGTTGTCGGTGGTGGCTCAGATCGCGCTGGTGCTGCTGATCGGCATCGTCAAGAAAAACGCGATCATGATGATCGACTTCGCGCTGGTCGCCGAACGCGAACACGGCAAGAGTCCGATGGACGCTGCCCGCGAAGCATGCATCGTGCGCTTCCGTCCTATCATGATGACCACGATGGTCGCGATCCTGGCCGCCATGCCGATCGCGATCGGTCTGGGCGAAGGCTCCGAACTGCGCCGCCCGCTCGGTATCGCGCTGATCGGCGGCTTGCTGATCTCGCAAAGCCTTACCTTGCTCAGCACGCCCGCGCTGTACGTGATCTTCTCCTGCCTCGCCGAGCGGCGCAGAAGCTGGAGCGCACGCCGGCGCCAACGCAAGGCGATGGTGGCCGGGGCCAACGCCAGGTGAATCTCGCTTCGCGCCGAGCTCGCGGCGTGGCGATGATTTGATGAGCCGAGCGTGAAAGCACTGCCTGAACGTGCACGCAGGGGGCTCACAAGCCGTTAACCGCTGGCCGGGTATCACTGGCCACTGGCTTCAGCAATGTGCAATCGCTTGTCGGCTCGTCCGCAGACGAAACGACGATCCATAACGTGGGGCGGGCCGACGCCCTGAAGGGACGACCCGATCAGGATCGCCAACATCAGGATCGCCAAGCGGTCCTGCGGCAACGCGAATGCGTGGAAGACGATTTTCGACGCCGACCACGATCAGCTCTCGAATCCGGATCGGATCAAGACTGGTCAGGATCAAGACCGGTCAAAAGCTGAAGATTCCCGCCGCGCTCTGAAATACCGCCCGGTTCCAAAAGCAGGAGATGCCTTATGAAGACGACCCGCCAATCCTTGATTCTTGCCGTATCGCTGGGCGCCGTGCTGGCCTTGAGTGCTTGCGGCAAACATCATGATGAATCGGCCCCGTCGACGCCGGCCGCGCCGCCGCATGCCGCCACGGCCCCGGCGATGATGCCTGCGCCGGCCGCCACGGCGAAAACGGGTGCCGGGCCGGCCAGCGGGATGCCCGCCAGCGATGCATCCCCCGCCGTCAACTTCAGTTCGGTAGAGGTGGGTTCGACCGTCGATGCCAACAACAAGATCCTTGCCAGCGGCAGCAGCTTCTCGCCGAAAGACACCATCTACGCCTCGGTCGACACCAGCGGCAACGGCAACGCCACGCTGGCTGCGACATGGAGCGATCAGAACGGCCAGACCTTGCATGAGGACAGCAAGACCCTCACCTCCAACGGCCCGCAGACCACCGCCTTCATGATCGCCAAACCGGACGGCTTCCCGGCCGGCAAGTACAAGGTCGATATTTCCTTGAACGGCAGCCAGGTCGCCAGCAAGGATTTCTCGATCAAGTAAGCCCCCGCGACGGCGATGGACACAGCAAGGGCGCGGCCATGCCGCGCCCTTTGCCGTTGCGGCGACGCGCCGTGCTTTCCCCTCTCCGGCGAAAACGCGACAATGGGAGGCTTTTGTGAGTGCCGACCAGGCTTGCCCGGGTGATCGGAAATGATCCCGGCTGGCGCAAACGCGACGCGTCCGCCAACCCGGACCCGGGCGGCAGCCCCCACCCCTGAATGTCGTAGCAGAGAGGTCCATCAGACAATGTCCACCACGCCAAAGATCATCTACACGTTGACCGATGAAGCGCCGTTCCTGGCCACGCAGTCCTTGTTGCCGATCATCGACGCGTTCACCGGCACCGCAGGCATCAAGGTGGAGACGCGCGACATCTCGCTGGCCGGGCGCATCATTGCGCTGTTCCCGGAGTTCCTGCGCGACGACCAGAAGATGGCCGACGATCTGGCGGAGCTTGGCCAGCTGGCTACCACGCCGGAAGCCAACATCATCAAGCTGCCGAACATCAGCGCCTCGATGCCCCAGCTCAAGGCGGCCATCAAGGAGCTGCAGAGCCAGGGTTACGCGCTGCCGGATTATCCGGATGAACCGAAGGACGCGTCGGAAAAAGACATCAAGACCCGCTACGACCGGGTCAAGGGCAGCGCCGTGAATCCGGTGCTGCGCGAAGGCAACTCCGATCGCCGCGCGCCGACTTCGGTCAAGAACTACGCGCGCAAGCACCCGCATCGCATGGGCCCGTGGAGCGCCGACTCCAAGACCCACGTCTCGCACATGGACGATGGCGATTTCTACGGCACCGAGAAGTCCGTGGTGATCGGGCAGGCCGGCAACGTCAGCATCGAATGGTTCGGCAAGGACGGCGGCCACACGGTGCTGAAGCCGAAGACCTCTCTGCTGGCGGGCGAGATCATCGACGCCGCCGTGATGAGCAAGCGCGCGCTAGCCAGCTTCATCGACGCGCAGATCGCCGACGCAAAGCGGCAAGGTGTGCTGTTCTCCGTGCATCTGAAGGCCACCATGATGAAGGTCTCCGACCCGATCATGTTCGGTGTGGTGATCAGCGAGTTCTACCGCGACGTACTGGCGAAGCACGCCGCCGTGCTGAAGCAGGTCGGTTTCAATCCGAACAACGGTATCGGCGACCTGTATGCGCGCATCGCCTCGCTGCCGGAAACGCAGCAGGCGCAGATCAAGGCCGACATCGACGCGGAGTACGCGCAGCGTCCAGGCCTGGCGATGGTTAATTCCGACAAGGGCATCACCAGCCTGCACGTGTCCAGCGACGTGATCATCGACGCCTCCATGCCGGCGATGATCCGCGACTCCGGCAAGATGTGGGACGCCGAAGGCAAGTTGCAGGACATCAAGGCGGTGATCCCGGATCGCTGCTATGCCGACGTCTATCAGGCGACGATCGATGATTGCAAGGCGCACGGTGCGTTCGATCCCGCAACCATGGGCAGCGTGCCGAATGTCGGCTTGATGGCGCAGCAGGCCGAGGAGTACGGCTCGCACGACAAGACCTTCCAGATCGCCGCCGACGGCGTGGTGAAGGTGCTCGATGAAACGGGCAAGGTGCTGCTGCAGCACGATGTGGAAGCGGGCGATATCTGGCGCATGTGCCAGACCAAGGACGCGCCGATCCAGGACTGGGTGAAGCTGGCGGTGAGCCGCGCGCGCCATACTCCGGCGGTGTTCTGGCTGGATCCGCAGCGCGCCCACGACGCGCAGATGATCACCAAGGTCGAGCGCTACCTGAAGGATCACGACCTCAGCGGCCTGGACATCCGCATCATGGATCCGGTCGCGGCCACGCGTTTCTCGCTGGAGCGCATCCGCCAGGGACTGGACACGATTTCCGTCACCGGCAACGTGTTGCGCGATTATCTGACCGACCTGTTTCCGATCATGGAGCTGGGCACCAGCGCCAAGATGCTCTCGATCGTGCCGCTGATGGCCGGCGGCGGCCTGTTCGAAACTGGTGCCGGCGGTTCCGCACCCAAGCACGTGCAGCAGTTCCTGGAAGAGGACTACCTGCGCTGGGATTCGCTGGGCGAGTTTCTCGCGCTGGCTGCGTCGCTGGAACATCTGGGCAATCGCTACGGCAGCGCCGAGGTCGACGTACTGGCCAAGACGCTGGATCAGGCCAACGGCAAGTTCCTCGACAACAACAAGTCGCCGTCGCGCAAGGTCGGCGAACTGGACAACCGGGGCAGCCATTTCTACCTGACGCTGTACTGGGCGCAGGCGCTGGCCATGCAGGATACGCATCCCGCACTGAAGGCGAAGTTCGCTCCGCTGGCCAAGGCGCTGCAGGAGAACGAGGCCAAGATCGTCGCCGAGCTCAATGGCGCGCAGGGCAAGCCGGTGGATATCCAGGGTTATTACCACCCGAACCTGAAGCTGGTCAGCCAGGCCATGCGTCCGAGTGCGACCTTCAACACCGCGCTGGCGATGCTCGCCACGCGCTGATCACCGGTATCGAACGGCCGTCCATACGGCCAAATGAAACGGGGCGCCTAGGCGCCCCGTTTCATTTGCACGCCATCTGGCATGCCGCTGACGTCAGCGCCGCGATTGCACCGCCATATGCGCGGCCAGCCCCGCCAGCACAGTGCCCATCAGCCAGCGCTGCGCGGCCAGCCATAACGGGCGGCCGGCCAGGAAGCCGGCGATGGTTCCGGCCATCAGCACGATCAGCGCGTTCACCGTGAGGCTGATCGCCATCTGGGTGGAGCCAAGCGCCAGCGATTGCTGCAACACGTTGCCGCGGCCGGGCGTAATGAACTGCGGCAGCAGCGACAGGTACAGCACCGCGGCTTTCGGGTTCAGCAGGTTGGTGAGGAAACCCATCGCGAACAGCTTGCGCGGCCGGTCGCGCTCGAGCTGCCTCACCTGGAACGGCGAACGGCCGCCGGGCCGCAGCGCCTGCCATGCGAGGTAGAGCAGGTAGAGTGCGCCGGCAAGGCGCAGCGCGTCGTAGGCCAGCGGCACCGTGAGCAGCAACGCGGTGATGCCGAGCACGGCGCACAGCAGGTACAGCACGAAGGCCAGCGCCACGCCGCCGAGCGAGATCAACCCCGCCGCGCGACCCTGGTTGATGGAGCGGGAGATCAGATAGACCATGTTGGGCCCCGGCGTCAGCGCGAGGCCGAGGGCGACGAGGGCAAACGCGAGCAGCTTGGATGGTTCAGGCATGGTGGGCACACTCCTAAAAGAGAATCAGGGGGTGCCCAGGCGCGCGGCTCGTGGTCGTCCGCGTTTCCCGATGGTGATCCATCCGAGGCGCCAGTTGCGCGAACGGGTGCCATGATATCGCAGCGCGGTTGCCCAACAACAGGTGGCCGCTTCATCGCCATCGAGGCGGTCAGTCAGCTTCATCCCGGCACAATGGCGCTTTCCGTGAATGGAGCAAGATCGATGCGCTGGCCTGCCATGCTGTGCCTATTAGCCCTCACCGGCCTGTCACCGGCGTTCGCGCAATCGACAGCGACCACCGCGCCGCCGCCACCGGTGCCGTCGGACGCGGCCGAACTCGCCGCCGTGGTGGTGACCGGCGTGCAGCCGGGACCAGGGCTGTGGAAGGTGACCAGGAAAGATCCGGCGACCGGCGATCATGTGCTGTGGGTGCTGGGCACGCTGTCGCCGTTGCCGCAGAGCGTGCAGTGGCAGTCGCACGAGCTGGAGCAGGTGATCAGCCAATCGCAGCAGGTGCTGTTGTCGCCGTCGGTCACGTTCAAGGCGGACGTCGGATTTCTCGGCAAGATGTTCCTGTTGCCTTCGGCCTACAGCGCGCGCAAGAACGACGATGGCCAGACGTTGCAGCAGGTGCTGCCGCCGCCGGTGTACGCGCGCTGGCAGCTGCTGAAACAGAAATACATCGGCAACGATCGCGGCATCGAGCGCTGGCGGCCGATCTTCGTGGCGCAGGAGCTGTACCGGAAGGCGATCAAGGCCAATGGCTTGAGCAAGACCGGCGGCATCCAGGCCAACGTCGACGCACTGGCCAAACGCTACGGCGTCAAAGAGGTGCCGACCAGCTACCAGGTGGTCATCGAGCATCCGCGTGCGGCGCTCCAGGCCTTCAAGAGTTCCGCGCCGCACGACACCACCTGCTTCATCCGCACGCTGGACAGCATCGAACAGGACATGCCGGCGATGAAGGCGCGCGCCAATGCCTGGGCCACCGGCGATCTGCAGGCTCTGCGTGAATTGCCCGACAGCGAGCGGCGCGACGCCTGTGTTTCGGCGCTCGCTACGGCCGGCTTCGCACACACGCTGGGGCTGGACGACGTACCGGCGAAGCAGCAGGCCGTCTGGCTGGCCGCTGCGCGTACGGCACTGGGCAGCAATGCGCAGACGTTCGCGATGCTGCCGATGGCCGAGCTGCTGAAATCGGACGGTTACCTGGCGAAGCTGCAGGCCGAAGGCTATGAAGTCGAAGCGCCGGAGTGAATAGCGCGGGATACCTGTGGGATACCTGTGGGAGCGGCTTCAGCCGCGATGCTCCTGGTTTTCGGAATATCGAGAAGCGTCGCGACTGAAGTCGCTCCTACAACCGCTCAGGCGTCGCTGGCCAGGTCCAGCTGGGCGATCTCGTCGTGGGTCAGCTGCAGCGAAGTGGCGCCGAGCAATTCGTGCAGCTGCTCCACGCTGGTGGCGCTGACGATCGGCGCGGTGAGGCCGGGGCGTGCAATCAGCCACGCCAATGCGACCTGCGCCGGCGTGGCATGGTGTGCCGCCGCGACAGCATCTAGCGCGGCGAGCACCTGCAAGCCGTGCGGATTCAGGAATTTCTTTACGGCGCCACCGCGCGCCGTGCTCTTGGAAAGATCCGCCGCGCTGCGATATTTGCCGCTGAGGAAACCGCTGGCCAGCGCGTAGTAGCTGATCACGCCGATGTGTTCCGCGCGGATCAGCGGCTCCAGCTCCTTCTCGTAACCGGTGCGGCTGACCAGGTTGTATTCCGGCTGCAGGCTTTCGTAGCGCGGCAGGCCGTGCTGCTTCGACACCGCCAATGCATCGGCGAAACGGTCGGCAGCGTAGTTGGACGCGCCGATCACGCGCACCTTGCCGGCTTCGATCAAGCGGGCGAATGCCCCTAGCGTTTCCGCCAGCGGCACACTGGCATCATCCTCGTGCGCCTGGTACAGGTCGATGTGGTCGCACTGCAGGCGTTGCAGCGAGCCGTCGACCGCCTGCTGGATGTTGACCGGTGACAGGCCGGGTTGCTCGGTCCACTTCGCCACCTTGGTGGCGATCAGCACCTGTTCGCGCTTGCCGCTGCGCTTGAGCCACTTGCCGATGATCGTTTCCGATTCGCCACCGCGATTGCCCGGCACCCACGCCGAATAGACGTCCGCCGTGTCGATCAGGTTGCCGCCGGCATCGACGAAGGCGTCGAGCAGTTCGAACGAACGCTTTTCATCGACGCTCCAGCCGAACACGTTGCCGCCGAAGGCGAGCGGGGCGACGGACAAAGACGATCGGCCAAGTGGACGCTTGTGCACGGAGCAGCACCTCGGACTATGGGGAGCGGCAAGCATGCACGGGTCTGGCTAAAAAGAGCGTGACGTATCCGGGCGATGGCGTAACGAGCACGGGTCAACTGGGGGTCAGCGTGGCCCGGCCAATCGCGGCCAGACCACCGCCGCGCAGCACTTCACCGCCATAGCGTTGGCCTTTTTCTTTGCAACATCCTTGTTCCGCTCTGCCTCGGTGCGCGTATCGGCACGCCAGTCCAGGTCTTCCTTGCGTACGAGATGGCCGTGCAGGGACAGTAGATCTTTCCAGATTGAATTCATGGGAATGACTCCTGGGGAAAGCACGAGTTGCTTTGGGGTGGGTTCAAGATACGCGTGCGCCAGGGCGCCAAAAAGCGATATATTCGCAAGCCAGACTTGAGGATTATTCAAGATGGGAAAGTTGCCGTTAGGCCTGCTGCAACAATTCGTGCTGGTTGCCCGGCTGGGCAATCTGTCGCGCGCCGCGACGCAGGCGAACCTCACCGTCAGCGCGCTCAGCCACCAGATGCGGCAGCTGGAAGAGCGGCTGGAGCGCCGTTTGCTGGAGCGCGGCCCGCGCGGGGTCAAGCTGACGGTCGATGGCTGCGCGCTGCTGGAAGCGGTCGGCGAGCATTTCGACGGCATCGAGCACGCGTTGTCGCATTACCAGAAGCGCCGCAACGACACGCTGACCCTCAGTGCCAGTACCGGCATCATGTCGGGCTGGCTGGTGCCGCGCCTGCCGCGGCTGGTTGCCGTGCATCCCGAGCTGGAGCTCAACCTGCAATCGGGTTCGACCCTGGTGAACTTCGAGCGCGAGCCGGTGGATGCGGCGCTTCGCTACGGTCGTGGCGTATGGGCGGGACTGCATAGCGAGCGGCTGTTCGGCGAGTGGATTGCCCCGATTGCCGCGCCTGTCCTGGTGGCGCGGATGGCCGATGCCGACCCGAACGATCTTTCGCAGTGGCCGCTGCTCGGCGATCCCAATCCGTCGAACCGCTGGAAGGACTGGTTCGAGAAAGTCGGCGGTACCGTGCCGCGCCGTTACGTGGCGCACTTCGACAGTTTCGAGGCGCAGCGACATGCGGCGCTGGAAGGCCTCGGGGTGGCGATGGGCCGCATGGTGATGTCGAAGTCGCTGATCGACGCCGGTCGGCTGACGGTGCTTGGCAACCGCTACCTGCCGGTGGATGACGCGTACTGGCTGGTCTATCCCGAACGCTCGAAAGAGCATCCCGGACTGCAAGTGTTTCGCGAATGGCTGCTCGCCGAAGCGGACGATTACTGCAGCCATTTGCCGGTGCCGGGCACAGGCAACACGGCGGCCGGGGATTGACGCGGTTTCGCAAAACCGTCGCGCACGGCATGATGCTTCGCTGTGCATCGTCTGTCCGGAGTTGAGTCATGAAGTCACGCGCCGCCGTCGCCTGGGAAGCAGGCAAACCGTTGTCGATCGAGCAGGTCGACGTTGCCGGGCCCAAGGCCGGCGAGGTGCTGGTACGCATCGTCGCGACCGGCGTCTGCCACACCGACGCGTTCACCCTCTCCGGCGCCGACCCCGAGGGCATGTTCCCGGTGATCCTCGGTCATGAAGGCGGCGGCATCGTCGAAGAGGTCGGTGAAGGTGTCACCTCGCTCGAGGTCGGCGATCACGTGATTCCGCTGTACACGCCCGAATGCGGCGAGTGCAGATTCTGCCTGTCCGGCAAGACCAACCTGTGCCAGAAGATCCGCGTCACCCAGGGCAAGGGCTTGATGCCCGACGGCACGTCGCGCTTCTCGCTGAATGGCAAGCCGCTGCTGCATTACATGGGCACCAGCACGTTCAGCGAATACACCGTGCTGCCGGAAATCTCCGTGGCGAAGATCAACAAGGCAGCACCGCTGGAGAAGGTGTGCCTGCTCGGCTGCGGCATCACCACGGGCATCGGCGCGGTGCTCAACACGGCGAAGGTCGAGCCGGGTGCCACGGTGGCGGTGTTCGGCATGGGCGGCATCGGCTTGTCGGTGGTGCAGGGCGCGGTGATGGCGAAGGCCGGGCGCATCGTGGTGGTCGACACCAACCCGGCGAAGTTCGAGATGGCGAAACTGCTGGGCGCCACCGACTGCATCAATCCGAAGGACTACCCCGACACGCCGATCCAGCAGGTGATCGTCGAGCTCACCGATGGCGGCGTCGATTACTCGTTCGAGTGCATCGGCAACGTGCATGTGATGCGTGCGGCGCTGGAGTGCTGCCACAAAGGCTGGGGCGAGTCGGTCATCATCGGCGTCGCCGGCGCCGGTCAGGAGATCAGTACACGGCCGTTCCAGCTGGTGACCGGCCGCGTCTGGCGAGGCTCGGCGTTCGGCGGGGTCAAAGGCCGCTCGCAGCTGCCCGGTTACGTCGACCGCTACATGGCCGGCGAGATCAGGATCGACGAGATGATCACCGAGGTGCTGCCGCTGGAGCGCATCAACGACGCATTCGAGCTGATGCACGCGGGCAAGGTGATCCGCTCGGTGATCCACTACTGACAGGCCGTAGAATAGGCGCACGCGGCCAGCCTCATTCTGCTGGCCGCGTGCATCCTTGCTTGCCATGTCTGATTGTCCATAAGGTCGTCCTATGAACCGCACCGCCATCCTTGTCGACGGCGCTTTTTTTCTTGCCCGCTACCGCAAGGTATACGGCGAGCGCGATGCAGGCGACGCGCGCGCCGTGGCGAAAACCGTATTCAGCATGGCATTGGAGCATCTGAAGGCGGTCGACCGTCCGCGCGAATCGCTGTACCGGATCTTCTTCTACGACTGCCCGCCGCTGGAAAAGAGTCTCGTCAAACCGGTCAGCGGTGACAGCATCGACTTCGGGCGCACCGGTGCAGCGGCGTTCCGGCGCGAGCTGCACGATCAGCTGCGCCGCCAGCGCAAAATGGCCTTGCGGCTGGGTAGGCTGTCCGAGCGCGGCGAATGGCAATTGAAGCGCAATGCCTACCAGCAATTGCGCGACGGCAGCCTGCATTGGGATGATCTCGGCGACGAGCATTTCGAACCGGACATGCGGCAGACCCAGGTCGACATGAAGATCGGCATCGACATCGCCGCACTGACCTACAAGAAGCTGGTCGACCAGATCATCCTGATCGCCGGCGATGCGGATTTCATTCCGGCGGCGAAGCTGGCGCGCTACGAAGGCATCGACTTCATCCTCGATCCGATGTGGCAGGGCATCGCGCCGGATCTGCATGAACATATCGACGGTTTGCAGTCGGTATGCCCACGACCGTTCTGAATACCCGGTCTACACATGGTTTTCGTGATATTGCGGGCCGATAATGGCTAATACGCCAAGGAGCAATCGATGAAGCGCGAGATGGAAGCGAAGGGGACGAAGATGGCAAAGATGAAACCGGTGCGCGTGGGCGCAGCGCTGTGGCTGGCAGTCTGCCTGGGCCTGCCGATGATGGCCGGCGCCCAAGTGGTGCCGGCGGCCTCGGTCGAGCCCGATCAGCCTGCCGACCAGTTGGTACCACCGACCAGTGCCGGCGATTTCACTTCGGCGCAGCTGGACAGCGCGCTGGCCGGCAGCTGGCGCTCGCCTGCGAACCGTGCCCGCGACGCGTATCGCCATCCGAAGGCGACCTTGCAGTTCTTCGGCATCCGACCGGATCAGACGGTGGTGGAAATCACGCCCGGTGGCGGCTGGTACAGCGAGATCCTGGCGCCGCTGCTGCACGACAACGGGCACTACATCGCCGCCGTGCAGGCGCCCGCAGGCGACGGTGAAGCGCGTCGCGATGGCGATGCCCTGCACCGGAAGTTTGCAGCCGATACGGCGCATTACGGCAAGGCGAAGTTCGTCGAATTCGATCCGAAGGCGCCGGTGTTCGGCGCGCCCGGTTCGGCCGACCTGGTGCTCACCTTCCGCAACGTGCACAACTGGGTCATGGCCGATACCGCGCCGGCGATGTTCAAGGCGTTCTTCGCGGTGTTGCGGCCCGGCGGCGTGCTCGGCGTTGTCGATCATCGTGCCAGCGATGAGGCTTCGCTGGATACGGTGAAGCAGAGCGGCTACCTGCCGACCCGTTACGTCGTGAAACTGGCCACCGCAGCGGGCTTCGTGCTGGAGGAGAGCAGCGAGATCAATGCCAACCCGAAGGACACCAAGGATTATCCGAAGGGTGTGTGGACGCTGCCACCCACACTCTCGCTGGGCGAGCAGGACAAGGCGAAGTACCTGGCAATCGGCGAATCCGACCGGATGACTCTCCGTTTCATCAAGCCGTTGCCGCCGCCGCCCGCCGCATCGGCTCACTGAAGGGGTCGCGAAAAACTGGCCCTCGTCATCCCAGCGAAAGCTGGGACCCGGTGACTCTATTCGTTGAAACCCAGGGGCGCTGGATCCCAGCTTTCGCTGGGATGACGGTCCAGAGCAAGGGTTTTTGAGGTTTCCTGATAGACACGCGAGCCGGATCGCCATGCTGATCGCATTGAACAAGCCGTACGGCGTACTGTGTCAGTTCACCGATCCGGAAGGGCGCCGCACGCTGGCCGAATTCGTCAGGCAAAAAGACGTCTATGCGGCTGGGCGTCTGGATCATGACAGCGAAGGCCTGTTGCTGCTGACCGACGATGGCCGGTTGGCGCATCAGCTGACCGACCCCCGCCACAAGCAGGCCAAAACCTATCTCGCGCAGGTCGACGGCGAGATCGACGAAGCGGCCGTGCAGGCCTTGCGTCGCGGGGTGCAGTTGAACGATGGCCCGACCTTGCCGGCGGAGGCGGTACGAATTGCCGAGCCCGACTGGTTGTGGCCGCGCGATCCGCCGGTGCGTTTCCGCAAGAGCATCCCCACCAGCTGGCTCAGCCTCACCTTGCGCGAAGGCCGCAATCGCCAGGTGCGGCGCATGACCGCGGCCGTGGGCTTCCCGACCTTGCGGCTGATACGCGTGCGGGTCGGCGACTACGCGCTGGACGGGCTCGCTCCCGGCGAAGTCCGGCACCTGTCCGGCTGAGGCGAGCGGCGTTCCGCCGGCGAATGCGCACACCAACGAAGTCGGTCAATGGCAACCATTGATCGATAGGTGGTGCGAGCGTGGGCCTATGGCCGGAACCGGCCAACAACGGCCGATCGGCTGCAGCAAATGGCCGCCGCAAAGCGGTCACTCGGGAAGTATCGAGCGTCGCAGCGCAATGCGAAGGGCTCTTGGGAATCCCGGGGCGATTCAGTATCGCGTGACTGACATGGATTGGAACCTTCCGTGGCGATGGACACACCAAGCCAGGGTTCACGCAGGCATCGTCGCGCTCGCCGATGGCATAACTTTATGGCATCGGTTTGCATGGTTATCCGACGCGGCGGAATACCTCTATCCATGTACGCGCCGTCTTATGCGTCTTCACTAACTGCTTATCATTTGAGAAGACGCCATCAAAGAAAGTCCCATAGGCGGCAATGAAAGCATCCACCTGATGATTTACCAACTTAGCGGTGCACGTTTTCGATTGAGCGCCTTGCGCCCCAAGATCCATCGCCAGAAGCACGTGGCAGAGACACGCTCTGAATATGAGAGTGTTTGCGACTTCCTGCCTCTTGGGCCAGCGGCCCACGTTAGGGTGCCCTCGCAGAACTCCGGTCACCTGGGTTACCAACTGATCAAACATGTGAGCCACCCCCTCGATGGACGGCACGTCACCCTTGCGGATGCTCGCGAGGTCTTCGCGTGAGAAGCCACGGGCAAATTCATCAATGCGTTCTCCCAGCCCGGAAGCCTCTTCCGCAAGGCCATCCATATGCTCCGCCGGAGATCTACTATCGGACACGATGTGCCGGATCGCGCCCGCGTCGCCAGCCCGCGCCTGCTCAAGAAGTCGAGGGTATTCAGTAAACTCACGTGTTTGCTTCTCGGCGATCATCCGGCGCTGAAGCCCAGCCTCGCGGCCGTGCAAGCCTGAACATACCTTTGTCGGTTTAAGGACTAGGACCTGCCGCGGAAATTCGCAGAGAACCTCCATGCTTCGGCACACTCCGTCCACCGCCCCCCTCTTATAGGCCTCCAGAAACAGAAAGTCCGGCAGGACAGCAAAGTGGGTGACCTTCTTTGCCAGATACTCCTGTAGTTTGGACGGCTTCCCGGGAAGCGGCACCAAAAAGTTGGAATCAATCACCATCCGCACGCTATTGCTCCTCACGTTGTTGCTCCTGATATCCGCTATGGATCGACCTCCGTCGGTCGAGCATCCCAGGTGTCGTCGAGTCAGCAAGGGCTGCGAGCGGCCAGGAGCTGTCGGTCGCGGCTCCCGCAAGTTGCCGAATAGCAGTCGTTGGAAGCCTGCCTAGCCGGTGCTTGCGGCAGCGCGAGGAGGCGTGATTCCAGCGTCAGCCGCGTCAGGCTATACCAATTACGGTAAGCCGGACGCAGCCCCGCCAAGTTCCTTCTACATCATGAGGTTGTGTTAACGTTCGCGGAGGCCAACACGGGATGTATAACCGGACCCACGCGTCCGTATATTCAATAGTAAGCCCATCAAATGGAAGCCATGGCGTGAAGTGTTATCAGTGCTCATCCCAAGCCATGTACCAATTCGGCGAGGAAAATATCCCGCTGTGTCTTGATTGCTTCTCCAAGGCTTCGCACATTCAGCAGCAAGAGCTGGAGAATCACGAGCGGATGATGGACTATCTGAGCGATGAAATATCTTCTCAATTTGGCGTGCCGGCTATTGGGCCTCGCTTCCCGCCACGACCAAAGCCCGTGCATATCGGAGACGTCAAGTTGCACAACATCTCAGTCAACAACAGCGTTGTTGGGACGATCAACACCGGGTCAATTGGCAGCGTCGATCAGTCTATTTCTGCGCTCGTACAAATAGGCGAGCCCAATTTGGCGGAGGCAATAAAGGCCTTGTCCGAAGCTATCCTGCAAAGTGGCGATCTAACACGAAATCAAAAAAACGAACTGGTTGAGACCATAAGCGTTGTCGCAAAGGAAGCAGCAACTCCACCGGAGTCCCGGCGCAATACTGTTGCTTTGTCTCTTCTTGAAAAAGCAAGCAAGATTACAGGCATTGCCAACGACATTACTGACGTTTGTCAAAAGTGGTGGCCGGTTCTGGCCGCCGCGTTTGCATTGGCGCGCGGCTAACAACACGTTCAAGGCGGACGGCTTCGCCGCCGCTTAACTCCAGCGTTTGCCTTCAAAAGGCGCTCACCATGAAGCGAAAATTTCCCAACAAATCAAAAGCCGAGGCAAAGGACCGCGTGCTGAAGGCTCTAAACAATTCGACGTACAAGTATCGCACCCTCAACGGTCTCGCACGAGACACACACCTAGATCCAGAGTTCGTCAAGACAGTTTTGGATTCGAGTACAGCAGTTAGGAAATCCTTCGTAAAGTCAAAATCTGGAAAGCAGCTGTACGCCTCAAAGGAAAAGGTATCCGCCACTGAAGATCTCTGGGTTGCTTTCCAAGCCCTAAATTCTGCCAAGTTTGGAAACTGACATGGGACTCATAGAGGGGTTCACCTTGGGTACGCTAGGTGGAATTGTCACGGAACTCTATGGCCTATATCAGCTCCGCAAACACGCCAAGGCTAAACGCCCTGATTGGCTCTGTTCTACTTTCTACTGGGTTACAACAGGGCTTATGGTCGTTGTTGGAGGGGGCGTGGTGGTTCTCTATGTTATTTCCGGCGCCGTCCTCAACCCATGGCTGGCGATCCACTTGGGAGTGGCCACCCCTGCATTGATCGGGACTCTTTCCAAGAGCGCCCCAAATGTGGATCCAGCCGGCTAACAACTCGTTCAAGGCGGATGGCTTCGCCGCTGCTTAACTCCAACGTTAGGTTTTATCGTGCAGCATCGCGAAGAAACACTCCCAAAATTAAACACGCTGCCATTCACGGTGTTTGATACACCGCTCTCAAGCGGCCGGCGCGTCCTGACCGGTGCGCGTTATGAGCATTATTCCTCATAGAAAATGGCATCGAGCATTGCGGCCCTGCCATCCCAGACGGCCCCTTCAATTTTGTTCTTGGGGCGTTCGGAGTTCCACCACGGCGTATCCATGATGCGCCCGATGATCTCATCCCAATAGCGCTCGTAGTTCATGCCTGACTGCTTAATACTAAAGTCGTCGCAGAGCGCTTTTTGGTTCTTGCCGTCCAGGCAAATGAACTGATCCGGGCGCTTGAGCGCAATGAGGCGACTGGCGATGGCTACACCGTGCTTGCCGTTGGGGAACGCCTTGATGAATTCCGCGATGTAGCTTTCGTACTGTGAACGCGTCACGGTTCCGCGTCGTGGAATGTGATCCAGTGCGCGCGAAATGTGCTCGTTGTTGTTGTTGACGGCCTGATGGTAATACCCCGCGCCCTGCATGCTGCCAAACCACCCCCAGCGGTCTTCCTCGTCGTTGGGGAGCCCTGCGATTGTTTTGCGCATGGCCAGATCCATCTCGGCGAATGAATCATTCTCGGCAAACGCCTTACGGACGATGGCGAGAATGTCGCAGCGATTCTCAAAACCGTGATAAGGATCGGCCTTGACAGCCTTGAAGTAATCGCGCCATGCCATGGACATGACAGGCGATTCCGTCGGCGATCGAGAAGCCCTATTAGACCCATACTGGCCATTGAGACGATCGAGCATGGCCCGCTTCTGTTCCCATATCTGCCGATATGCCTTAGCTTCGGATTTCTTGATGGTCTTGGCATCGCCCCAGTATTCCTCGATGAGGCGGCCCATTTTGTGTTCGAGGTTATTGGGCTCCCCAATGGCGCCACCGACTAGAAGCATGGTCTCGGAATTTTTGCCCAGTGCCCCATTGGTGAGATTCGCGCTTCCGATTAGGGCTTCCCAGAAGTCCCTGTTCCGGAACAGGAAGATCTTGGGATGAAAAACGCCGCTGGGCTGAAGGACGAAGCGTACCTCCTTGAGGCCATGGAACGCGTCAAGCACGTCCGGGTGCGTCTGATAAAAGTGCGTGCCAATGACTGCCCTAGATATTCTGCCGTAGTGTGTTTGCAGAAGCTCGAAAACCGAGTTGCCAGAGGTGGCCCAAGCGACCGCGAACTGGATTTCGGTATAGTCCTCGATCAGCCGCGACAGTGTGTTTACCAACTTCTTATTGCTGGAAATCAGTTCCAACGGGATTTCTCCAAGAGCGGTGATGACAAGGTCGACGTAGAACAACTCGGCCTTCCCGAAAGCTGCCGTTCGCGATCGGATCAAATGGGTCGAACATTGCCCATTCGCAACATAGGTGCACACTGGCAGCGCTCTGCCACATCGGCAGGATGTCTGCCATGAACACGATCGACACATCCATCCAACGCCGCGGCCCCTGGAACGAGGGCAATCGTCACCATCGCAACACGTTAAATCTACTTGTCACGCGCATTGGTTAACGGTCTTGTTGTCGGCCGCGATTTGCGCCTGTTCTTGCTCGTTGGCAACGCCCCGCGCCCAATGGACGCTATCGCGCCGCCCCGGTCGGTTCCGGCATACCAGGCAAGATCTCGCGGAGCAACTTTCCGAATGCGGATGTAACGCGAAACTCCGCTCCGCCGTTACGCACTCCGTGAAGGTGTGCCGCTTGGCTAAGTGCCAAAATGCTGAAGAGCATCATGGCATTGATGAGCGCGCCTTGGGCCAATGCCCACGGGTTATGAGCAAGTACGTCGGTGAGGTAACGGCGAATGACCATCCTCCCGCCGTGCACTGCGCCGTGGAGGTCGTCCTTTTCAAGCCTGATGGCATCTGCGAAACCTTGCGCCACTGCGACACCATCCTTTCCGGTTTGTCTGATGACTTCTTCCGCCACGGTTTGCGTCAGCATATCGAACGAAATCGTGCGCGCCTTGGCATTTGGAATGTTTGGAGGCTTCCGCTTCGGCATCTCGTCATTCTCGAAAAACGCCAATACCTCTGCGTCTGTTGAAAGCACCGACGATCCAAAAAACACTGCGCGCATGTAACGTTCCAACTGCGGACGGAACATAGCCTCAGCGGCACTGCCGTACTGAACGGGGTCGGTGGTGAGGAGTCGTGTCGCAGCGGCGGCCACATCTATCGATGACTGCAACAGAGGAAGCGCCACGAGCAGACGCTGATCGCTGTTTTCCCACGCATAGAGCGCGAGCTGCTCTGTCAACTGCTCGATCACTTTATTGGCCGAACTGGCCCGCTGTTTCGTTTGCTCAATCTCGACGTCCCACATGGTTACGCCCTCGAATATCCCTCTAGCATGGCGAGTGATGCTGAGGGTACGGTTTGCGCCACTGTTCCGCCCGCGCGTTAGGGGCGTAGACGGTCATTGAGGTCCCGGATACAGATCCAAGGCGAGGCTCGCCAACTCTGCCCCACGGGCCAGGATCCCATCGACATCCCACTGGTCCAAAGCGATCAGCGCGGTGTTCAAACTGAGATTACTGTGCGCTATAAGCAGGCGCTTCTTGTCCGGGAACGCCTTGTTCTGAGCCTCGCGGTTCACGCTCAGATTCAGAAGTGTGAGGTTGCCCAGGGTACTGAGAGCCACATCCCGTCTGAGGATATCCTCCTGTCTCCCGGTGAGATCCAGTCCACTGAGTTTGGCGTTCGCTGCATGCTCCCTCTCATCTTTTGTCGCGTGCGTCCCGTCGGTCAACGGCCAGTGCGCGTACCAACTGCGGGGCATGATGTGTTCGATGTCCAGATTGCTCAGGTTGGGCAAGACCAGCTCCTCGGTCTTTTTCCCGCGCCGCCACGCGGCCTCCAGCTCGGTGAGCAGTTGGCGAGCTTTGGGCGCGTCTAGGTTGCCGCTGTACAAGGCATAGGAGGTCAACGCGCGCAGGGATTCGGCATCGTCCGGCCACCGCGTCGTGTCGCTCTTGGAACCGGAAAGGTGCTTGCGTACTGCCGTCTCGGAGATTTCCTCCCGATTCAACTGACGCATCACCGACATGAAAATGCTGGCGTACGCCTTATTGGTCAGGCCGCAGACCGCCCGCCGGACCAAGAAGGAGACCAGCAAATTGAACATCGCGGTCTTCTCTGCGTCCGTTCGGTCGGAGGTGGAGATCAGCAACGCCAGCGGATGGAGAGTACTGGCTTCATAGGGGATGATGCGCCGCCCGAACTGGGCAATGGGGAGCGGCCCCTCTCCGGATGTGAGGGCCTGGTAGTGCGCGGCGTATTTGGTCAGGGTATCCAGTTGCTGCGCCGCTGTAAGCGGGGGCTTGCCGCTGGGGGCGGCGTAGGCTTTGTACTGGTTGTAGAGACGAGCCAAGTCCACTTCAGCGCGTCCTTCCGCCTGCAGCATGGTGTAGAGCAACCACTCGAGCCGGGGACGCTTGATGCGTCCGCGCGTTTCGATGTTGGTCCAAGGGGCCTGCTCAAAGGGCGTCCACTTGGTTTCGTAGAGATCAGCCGACTCAGTGTTCTCCCGTGCCGCGCGCATGAAAATGAAGTTACGCACCAGGTCGGTAGCGTTCAACGCAGCGCCCCGTCCGTTCAGGGTTTCGAAGATGGTTTGGGCATCGTCGGCCTCTTCCAGGAAGATCATGACCAGCCGGAGGTCTTCTAGTACCGCCAGGGCCAACGCCTCGGCCCGCTGGCTAGGATCGCCTTCCTCGGTGATCCATTCCTGGAAATGCGCGGCGAAGAACCAGATAGCCTCCAACGCTGGCGGATGCTGCCCATATGCGCGCAGATGGCCCTGCTGAGTGAAGCTGCCAGGAAAGGCCACGCGCAGATCGTTGAAGGTGGTGCAATCGAAGGCGAGTTTGAAGTTGGCCTGGTCGCGGAAGGTCGGCCAGAGTTTGTAGGCCTCCACCTCAGGGCGATTCATGGTGTCCGCCGACCCGTTCCGCATGCAGTCCTCGAAGGTGGCCACCAGCCCTGACACGTGTGCCTCGTTGAAGGCCACCACCAACCCGCGCAGGACAAACTGCAGTGTGGTCAGGCGTTGCTGGCCGTCGATAATGTGAAAAGTGTCCACACCGCGCAACCCCGATCAGGGTTGCTGCTCCACCACGGTGGCACCCAGGAAGTGCGGGGCGATCTGTTTTGGATCTAGGGCTAGCCGGTCCTCCGCCTTGGCCTTGATGTCCTCCCACAAAGCCTCCCACTGGTCAGTCCGGGACCATGCGTAGGCGCGCTGGTAGTGCGGAACTGCAAAGAGGCGGCGCCCTTGATAGACATGACGAATGTCCCACGTTTCTGACTTCATTCCCTCGCCCCTGTATGTTCCGTTGATCGCCGGATTCTACGGGGTCGATGTGGCCAGCGTCCCATCCCGATCCCAGAGACTTTCATACGCCACGGTACGTAATGACATGCTGCTGCGTGCCTCATCGGCTGATGTGCATGCCCTGGTTTCGGATCGCCGATGTCAAGGCTCGTCGATTAGCGGCCTGCCCTAAAGCGGACCGTCACGACCGGCAGGTTGGGGTCGCGAACTGCCGGTCAGTGGTTGGCCAGTCGGTCGATTGCGGCGTTCGGCGGACTGATCATGACAGATCGATTCGGGGGGACGAGGACGTATGGCATTTACCGGGGCTGTCGCTGGAGGCGGAAGGGCAAGACGCCCGGCGATGCGGTCGCTGGGCGTCTTGTTCTTGTCGTGTGCAGGCTTGGGCGGGTCAGTCGTCGGGCTTGGCCGTGGCGGTGGGTTCCAGTGCCCGGGTGAGGCGGTCGGCGAGTTGCCGGAAGCAGTCGGCGAGCATGTTGCGGGGGAGTTCGAGGATGGCATCGTCCTCCTGATGGGTGATGGGGGCGATGCAGTGGGCGTGCAGCAGTAGCTGGTCGCGGATCTGCAGCAGCTCGTAGCAGGCGTCTTCGGACAGACAGCAGTTGTCGTCCTGGCAGAGCGGGGCGTGGTGTTTACTTTCCATGGTGGTGCTCCTGGCGTGGCCGCGCGCGCCTTGCGCGTGCGCGCGGCGGTGCGTGATCGGGCGCGGGGTGGCTTACGCGGCGGTGCGGTCGGCGGGTGTGTGCACGGCTGCTGTTGGGCTATGGCCGGGCTTGGCCGTTGCGCGGCCGATCAGGAGCGGGAGGGGAATGGGGGTGGCGGCATGGGGATAGGTACATGCCGTATGCTTTGTCGTAGCCATGATCAACTCTCGCTTAGTTGGTTGTGGTCAGCGGGTCGTGTGGGTTCCAGCCCATGCGGCCCGCGCTTTTTTGCTTTGCCGTGGATCACCGAACAGGTCGGTAATTTGGGCAAGTAGATCATTACGCAAATGGCGTTGTCGGTCTGTCAGGTCGGGCCGAAAATATGTAGGGAATGGACCGCATTATTTGGCGTGGGATGGCATGTACGGCGATGGTTTAAAAAAAGCGAGCTGATGATTATCAAGACCATCGGCTTTTGATAAATGGCGAATCGGTTCGGCTCGTGCAGGTAAATAAGGAAATGGAAAAGGAGCGAATCGTTGCACGATGGTGCCAACCAGCTATTCGGCAAATCACAGAGCGCTAGCATGGAATTCAAGGATCATTTCTCCAGCCACGCCGCGCTGTATCGCGCCGCCTCTACGCCGATACGCTGGGGCCGGACTGGCCGCCCGAGCGCGCGCTGGTGGACGCCGGCTACCGCGACCTGCCGTTCCCGTTCGCGCCGGTGGGAGCGCCCAGTTTCATGATGCGCGCGGACTGGAACCTCGCGCAGTTTCTCGCCTACCTGCGCTCGTGGTCGGCCACCCAGCGGCATGCGAAGCGCACCGGCATCGATGCGGTTGAGGCGGCCACGCCGTCATTCCCGCGAAAGCGGGAGTCCACAGGTTTTGAGATCACTGGATGATCAGACAGTCGTCTGTTGAAAACCTCGTTTTCGCGGGAATGACGAGCAAAAATACTCGGCTGGAGAGCGTGAGCGTTCCAGCCGTTTAAAGACGAATGGATATCAGAGCCTTGGCAGCCCGAAGAACGCCTCGGCTGCCGCCGTGCTGTTCGCTGCAGTGACTTCCACCGGTTCGCCGCGGTCGCGGGCGATCTCTTCGCAGATGTGCTTCAGGTACATCGGCTCGTTGCGCCGATGCGCGGGCGGCGGTCGCACCGTGCGCGGCAGCAGGTAGGGCGCGTCGGTCTCGATCATCAGCCGGTTGGCCGGAATCTCGCGCACCAGTTCGCGCAGATGGGTGCCGCGGCGCTCGTCGCAGATCCAGCCGGTGATGCCGATGTGGCAATCCAGCGCCAGGTACTCGCGCAACGCTTCGCCGGTGTCGGTGAAGCAGTGCACCACCGCGGCCGGCACTTTGTCGCGATAGCGCTTGAGCAGCGCCACGAAATCTCCATGCGCGTCGCGCTGGTGCAGGAACAGCGGCATCTGCAGGTCGACGGCGATCTGCAGCTGGCGTTCGAACACCTGCAGTTGCACGTCGCGCGGCGAATAGTTGCGGTTGTAGTCCAGGCCGGTTTCGCCCACGGCGCGCACCGCAGCATGGTGCACCAGTTCGCGCAGTGCGGCGTCGGTGGCATCGTCGTAATCGACAGCGTGGTGCGGATGCACGCCGGCCGTGGCGAAAAGCAGGCCAGGGTGCGCTTCGGCCAGCGCCGCGGCGTGACGGCTGCCATCGCGCGAGGCACCGGTCACCATCATGCGCGTCACGCCATGCTCGCCGGCCCGCTGCAACACCGCGTCGAGGTCGTGGTGAAACGATTCATGAGTGAGATTGGCGCCGATATCGAGGAGCTGCATGGGTTTTTCCGTGTCGGGAAACGTCATTCTCGCAGACAGCATCCCGCTGGGGCCCATCGCCGGCGTATGACCTTGCGACCGCGCTGCCAGTTTTTGAACAGGGGGAAATATTCCTAGATGGCGTATTGTCTTTATCGCTGGTCAACCCGGCACAATGTCGGGCTATCCCGAGCATGAACGGCATAGGGCCGAACTCCGGGGAGATTCGCGTGTGCCCGGGTGGATGTGATAACTATGGATTTCACCGTCTCGCGGTCGATCGCGCAGCGGTGTTGGCACGTACCTAGCGGGGTGGATGGATGTCGGCAGCGATTGAGCCGGTAACTGGCGGGGCAGACCGGATGCTGGACGGCCGCGAAGCGGAAGTCTGCGCATGGCTGGTTGCGCGTGGTCGCCTGAAAGACAGCGATCTGGGTCGTGCGCGCCGTTTGCATGAGGAATCGGCCGAGGGCACGCTGACGACCTTGATGGCGCGGCTCGGGCTGGTGTCCGAGCGCGATCTGGCCGAGGCGTGGGCGGAATTGCTGCAGGTGCCGCTGCTGTCCGCGCGCGATGCGCCGGAACTGCCGCCGGCCGAGCTCGAACTGTCGCTGCGTTTTCTCAAGCAGCAGCATGTGGTGCCGGTACATGACGACGAGCACGGGTTGGCCTTGATCGTGGCCGATCCTGCCGATCCGTATCCGCTGCAGGCTGTCGAACTCGCCGCCGGCCGACCGGTGGCGTTGCGGGTCGGGCTGCGCTCGGAAATCGACGGCTTGATCGAACGTTATTACGGCAGCGGCCGCTCGGCGATGGGCACCATCGTGGAGAACCTCGACGGCAGCGCCGCGGAAGAGGACGACGTCGAGCATCTGCGCGACCTGGCCTCCGAGGCGCCGGTGATCCGGCTGGTCAACCTGATTCTTCAACGCGCGGTCGAGCAGCGCGCCTCCGACGTGCATATCGAACCGTTCGAAAACCGCCTGAAAGTGCGCTATCGCATCGACGGCGTGCTGCACGAAGTGGAAGCGCCGCCATCGTCGTCCACGGCAGCGGTGATCTCGCGCGTGAAGATCATGGCGCGGCTCAACATCGCCGAGCGCCGCCTGCCGCAGGACGGCCGCATCCAACTGCGCGTGCAGGGCAAGGAACTCGACCTGCGCGTGTCGACCGTACCGACCAGCTTCGGCGAATCGGTGGTGATGCGCATCCTGGACCGCGAATCGGTGGTGTTCGACTTCGCGTCGCTGGGCTTCACCGACAGTTTCCAGCAGCGTTTCGTCGATGTGCTGGAGCGGCCGCACGGGATCCTGCTGGTGACCGGCCCCACAGGTTCCGGCAAGACCACCACGTTGTATACCGCGCTGTCGAAGATCAATACCAACGACGTGAAGATCATCACCGTCGAGGATCCGGTCGAATACCAGCTCGAAGGCATCAACCAGATCCAGGTGAAGCCGCAGATCGGGCTGGATTTCTCCGGCGCGCTGCGCTCGATCATGCGCCAGGATCCGGACGTGATCATGATCGGCGAGATGCGCGACCTGGAAACCTGCCGCATCGCGATCCAGTCCGCGCTCACCGGCCACCTGGTGCTGTCCACGCTGCACACCAACAGCGCGGCCGGCGGCATCACGCGCCTGCTCGACATGGGCGTGGAGGATTACCTGCTCGGCTCCACCATCAACGGCATCCTGGCGCAGCGGCTGGTGCGCCGGCTCGATCCGGAGACCGCGACGTCTTATGAGGCATTGCCGGAAGTGATCGAACAGTTCGAGCTGGAGAAATACACCGACGAGCGTCCGATCCGGCTGTGGAAGCCGGGCAGCAGCGCGGCCAACCCCACCGGCTACCGCGGCCGCCGCGCCATCATGGAGTTTCTGACCATGAGCGATCCGCTGCGCCGGCTGGTGATGCAGCGTGCCAATGAAGGCGAGATCGAAAGGCAGGCGCGCGCCGAAGGCATGCGCACGATGTACGAGGACGGCATCGCCAAGGCCGTGGCCGGCATCACCACACTGGAGGAGGTGCTGCGTGTCACTCAGGAGGGCTAATGCTCTTTCTCCCTCTCCCCACCGGGGAGAGGGCTGGGGTGAGGGGTCACTCTTGCGGCAAGGCTATTTCGAAGCGCGGCTTGAGCTTGCTTCATGGCAAGCCCCCACCCCTCTCCCCGACGGGGAGAGGGGGCGAACGTGCCGTGCGGGTTCGCATGTGTTTGAGTTTGTCGAGGCTCGGAGGCATCGAGTCCCATGAGTCAGTTTCGATATCGTGCGGTCAACGATGCCGGCGAGATGCTGCAAGGCCAGATGGAGGCTGCCAGCGTCGAGGAAGTGATCGGCCGCCTGCAGGATCAGGGCCACACGCCGCTGGAAGCGCGGCCGGCCGATGGCGCGGCCGGCGGCAGCGGTCTTGCGGGGCTGTTCAAGCGCGGTCCGTTCACCGGCGATCAGCTGGCCCAGTTCACCCATCAGCTGGCGACTCTGCTTGGTGCCGGCCAGCCGCTGGATCGCGCACTCAGCATCCTGCTCGACCTGCCCGAGGGGGAGAACGCGAAGAAGCTGATCGAGCGCGTGCGCGACCGCGTGCGGGGCGGCAACACTTTGTCTTCGGCGTTGGACGAGGAACACGGCGTGTTTCCCAAGCTGTACGTCAGCCTGGTGCGCGCCGGCGAGGCAGGCGGTTCGCTGGAGGAGACGCTGCGCCGGCTCGCCGATTATCTGGAACGCGCGCAGGCGATGCGCGGCAGCATCGTCAACGCGCTGATCTATCCCGCCTTCCTGATGGTCGGCGTGCTGGGTTCGCTGGTGCTGCTGCTGGCCTACGTGGTGCCGCAGTTCGTGCCGATCTTCGAAGACATGCAGGTGCCGATCCCATGGATCACCCAGGCCGTGCTGGTGGTGGGCAATACGCTGCAGTCCTGGTGGTGGCTGATCCTGCTGCTGCTCGGTGGCGGACTGTTCGTGTGGCGCGGGCGTCTGCGCGATCCGGCTGCGCGGCTGGCCTGGCATACCCGCTTGCTGAGCATGCGGCTGGTCGGCCCGTTGCTGTTGAAAGTGGAGACCGCGCGGATCGCGCGCACGCTGGGTACCTTGCTGAAGAACGGCGTGCCGCTGCTGAGCGCGCTGACCATCGCCCGTCAGGTCACTGGCAATCTTGCGCTGGATACGGCCTTGAGCGCGGCGCACGAACAGGTCAAGGGCGGCTCCGGCCTCAGCCTCGCGCTGGGGCAGTCGAAACTGTTTCCGCGGCTGGCGATGCAGATGGTGCAGGTCGGCGAGGAGGCCGGTCAGCTCGACACCATGCTGCTGAAAGTGGCCGACACGTTTGAACTTGAGTCCAAACGCGCGATCGATCGTTTACTCGCTGCGCTGGTGCCGGCGCTCACCATCGTGATGACGGTGATGGTGGCGATCATCATGGCGGCGATCCTGCTGCCGCTGCTCAGCCTGACCAGCAATATCCAATAGACATCCCATCCGCAGATTTGAGGTGATTCCCATGCAGTACAGGCAACCGCGACGTATCGGCTTGAATGCCGGTTTCACCCTGCTGGAAATGCTGGCGGTGATCGTGCTGATCGGCATCATCGGTGCGGTGGTGGTGACGCAGGTCGGCAAGAACGTCGACAAGGGCAAGTACGGCGCCGGCAAGGCGCAGCTGACGACGCTGAGCCAGAAGATCGAGAACTACGCGCTGGACAACGGCTCGCCGCCGCAACAGCTGCAGGATCTGCTGGTGAAGCCGGCCAACGCAACGAACTGGCAAGGGCCTTATGCGAAGGAGTCCGAGCTGAAGGATCCGTGGGGACATGCATTCGGCTATCAGTATCCGGGCCAGAACGGCCGCTTCGACCTGGTCTTCTACGGCCAGGACGGCAAGCCCGGCGGCGACGGCTACAGCAAGGACGTGGGTAACTGGCAGTAAGCATGCGACCCTCGCGCGCCATCGGCTTCACCTTGCTGGAAATGCTGGCGGTGATCCTGCTGGTCGGCATTGCCGCGGCGGCGGTGTCGATCTCGGTGACGCAGGGTTTGGCCAGTGCACGCGTGCGCGCGGCCGGCAGCGAGCTGGCCGGCGCGTTGCGGGCCGTCCGTGCCCAGGCGATCGTGCGCGGGCAGGACCAGCACTTCGACGTGGACACTCAGGCAAACAGCTATCGCAACGTGAAGCAGCAGGAAGTGCTCCTGCCGAAAGGCATGCGCGTGAGCATCACCAGCGCGAAGGAAGACCGGCCGAACGATCATACCGGGCGCATCCGCTTCTTTCCCGACGGGAGTTCCACCGGCGGGCGCATCACCTTGCAGAGCGGCAAGCGCGAGTGGCATGTCAACGTGTCGTGGCTGACCGGCGAAGTGCGTGTGGTCGACGCGGTAGCGCAGCGATGAAACATCAAGGCGGCTTCAGCCTGCTCGAAGTCATCGCGGCGATCATGCTGCTGGCGATCGCGTTCACCGCATTGATGAAGGTGGCCGGCGCGTCGATCAACCTGACCCAGAACGCGGCCGAACACAGCCAGGCGGCGATGCGGGCGCGCAGCCTGCTCGACAGCGTGTTCGTGGGCGAGCCGATCAGATTGGGCAGCAGCTCGGGCCGGTTCGACCAGCAGTACCGCTGGCAGCTCGACGTGACGCCATGGAACGAGGCCGGCAATGCTGCACCGGGGACGCCGCTGCGGCTCTATCAGCTTGACCTGGACGTGCTGTGGGGGCCGCTGGCGCATCCGCGTTCGGCGCATTTCCGCACCTTGCGGCTGGGCGGTCCGGACGTTGCCAACAATGCGCAGGCGTCTCCGTGAAGCGCGCGGCCGGCTTCACCTTGCTGGAAGTGCTGGCCGCGCTGGTGCTGCTGGCGCTGTTGCTGGTCGGCGTGTATTCGGGCATTCGCACCGCCACCCACAGCGTGCGTTCGGGCACGGCCGCGATCGAACGGCTTGATCAGATCCGCTCGGCCCAGCAGTTCCTGCGCCGCGAGCTGGCGCAGAGCCTGGCTCAGCCGATCGGCCACACCGATCAGGGCGAGCCGATCTTTTTCGTGGGTACCGCGCACGAGATGCGCTATGTCGCGCCGCTGCCCGGTTACCTCGGCAAGCTCGGGCCGCAATTGCAGCGACTGCAGCTGGTCGACGACGGCCACGAGGGGCTGCGGCTGGAGCTGAGCCTGGTCTTGCTGCCGCCTGACGGCAAGCCGCCGCAGCCGTTGGGCGAACCCCAGGTGCTGCTCGATCACATCCGCGACGGCGGCTTCAATTATCGCGGTATCGATGCCCGGGGCGCCGCCGTGCCGTGGGCACCGACATGGGCCGATGGCCGGCTGCTGCCGCAGCTGGTGAGCATCACGCTGCGGTCGCGAGACGGTGCCGACTGGCCGCAGCTGGACGTGCCGTTGCGGGTCAACCCGGTACAGACCGGTTTGTTGCAGCGGATGGGCTTGCGCGGCGGGAGCCTGCGATGAGACGTCGGCCACTGCCGCCGCATGGCGATCAGCGCGGGGTTGCGCTGCTGCTGGTGCTGTGGGCATGCACGTTGCTGGCGATCCTGCTCGGCGGCTATGCCGCGCTGGCGCGCACCGAAGGTCTGCAGGCGCGCTACCTGTTTGCGCAGACCCAGGCGCATTACGCCGCGGAAGCCGGCCTGATGCGTGCCGTCTACGGCTTGCAGGATCCGGTGGTGAAGCAGCGCTGGATCGGTGACGGCAGGGTTTATTCGTTCCCCTACGACAACGCCAAGATCACGCTGTCGGCGATCGACGAGAGCGGCAAGGTCGATCTCAACACCGCCACGCCCGAGGTGCTGCAGGCGCTGTTCCGTGCCACCGGTATGAAGCCGGCCGAGGCGCAGGTGTTGGCTGACCGTGTGGTGGATTGGCACAGCCCGGCCGGTCCCGCCGGCGAGGCCGACACCGACCGGGCGGCGTATGTGGCGGCCGGGCGCGATTACGGCCCGCGCCATGGGCCGTTCGTCAGCATCGAGGAATTGCAGATGGTGCTCGGCATCACGCCGGCGCTGTATCGGCAGCTGGCGCCGGTGGTCACGATCTGGTCGGGTACCGCGAGCCCCAATCCGAATACCGCACCGCCGCTGGCGCTGGCCGCGATTCCGGGCATGACGCCGGAACAACTGGCGGCGATCCAGGCCGCGCGCGCCAGGCAGGCGACGGACCCGAGTCTGGTTCTGGGCAATGGAACAACGCATAGTATCCAGTCTGAGGCTACGCTGGCCGACGGCACGCATGCCGTTCTGCGTGCCACGATTCGCTTGACGGGGCAGGGGGGCGCACAGCCGTACACGGTGCTGCGCTGGCAGGAGGGAGAGAAGGAATGAGTACGGCAACGCAGTCGCTGCGGCCGCTGATGGATCGCCTGCGCCGCGCCTGGCGTGCTTCGCCGATGCCGGGATTTTTCCGCTGGTGGGGCGGCGAGCTGCTTCGCTTGTTGCCGCTGCGCTGGCGCGGCTGGTTCGGCAGTGGCGCGGACTGGTATCTGCTGCAGCACTCCGATACACAATGGACGTTGCGCCGCAGCGGCTACGCCGAACTGCTGGCGAATTGGGACGACAGCGTCGACAACCCGGCCGGCGATGCGCGCATCGCGCCGGTGGCACTGGACGCGGCGTTGCACCACGTCGATCGCGAAGATAGGCGACTGGCGCTGCTGTTGCCGGCCGCCGTCGTGTTGCGCCGGGAACTGGCGTTGCCGCTGGCTGCCCGCGACAACCTGCTGCAAGTCATCGCGTTCGAGATGGATCGGCAGACGCCGTTCAACGTGGCGCAGGTGTATTATTCCGCGCGCGAGCTGACCACGTCCGCGGCAGCGGGCCGGTTCAATGCGGAACTGGTTGCGGTCACCCGCGGCACGCTGGATCCGTTGCTGGCGCGCCTGCGCGCGCAAGGTATCTCGATCGACGCGGTGGACGTGGCAGTAGCGAACGATCGCCTCGGCGTCAACCTGTTGCCGCCGGAACAGATACCGCATCGCGTGCGCCCGCGGCGCCGCCTGAATCTGGCGTTGGCCGCTGCCTGCGTGCTGTTGCTGGTATCGGTGCTCGGCGCATGGCTGCACAACCGGCAGACTGCACTCAGCCAGATGCAGACCGAGGTCGACGGCATGCGCGGTGAGGCGCAGCAAGTGGTCGCGCTGCGCCAGCAGCTGCAGGACAACGCCGGCGCGGCCGGTTTCCTGGCCCAGCGCAAGAAGAACACCGTCAGCATGCTCAGCCTGCTGCAGGAAGCCACCACGCGGCTGCCCGACAGCGCATGGCTGGAGCGCTTCAGCGTCGACAACACCGGTCAGATCGGTTTTCAGGGGCAGAGTCAGCAGGCGGCGAAACTGCTCGACACGCTGAAGGATTCCACGTTGATCACCGACGCCAGTTTCCAAGGCAGCATCCAGCCCGATCCGACCACCGGCAAGGAACGTTTCTACCTGACCGCGCGCGTGCACCAGCCCACGACCGGCAAGCCGAAGTCGCCGGCCCCGGCGACGGGCCCGGCAAATGGCGGGAGCGCGCCATGAAGATGACCGCGCTCAATCCGCGCGACAGCCGCATCGCGGCGATCGCATTGCTGCTGCTGGCGCTGCTGCTGGCTTATTTCGTGTTGCTGCATTGGTGGTTCGTGGCGCCGCTGCAGCAGATCCGCAGCGACATGGCCGACCTGCGCGACACACACAGTCGCTATGCCGCAGCGATCGCCGAGAAGCCGGCGTTGCAGCAGCGCATCGCCGCGCTCGGTGCAGGCCAGGCTGCCAGCAGCGCGTTTCTGGCCGCGGACGACCCGAACACCGCCGCGGCTGATCTGATGCAGCGCGTGGTCGACGTGGTGGCCGGCAACACGCAAAGCGGCAGCTGCGTGGTAAGCCAGAAGATGCCGCTGCCGAATCCGCCGGTCAGTGCCGGCGAGCCGTACCGCAAGGCCGCGGTGAGCATCAGCCTGAGCTGCGACATCGAACCGTTGGCGGCGGTGCTGCAAGCGCTGGAGCAGGGCACGCCGTATCTGTTTGTCGACGATCTCGGCATCTACCGCAACCCGGTGGCGGCGCAGCAGAACCACGCGGCGCCGCTGGAGGTGCAGTTCACCTTGTCCGGCTATGTGCGGCCGGCCCGCGGTGCGGCGTCGCCCGCGCCGTCCGGCACCAACGCGACGTCCGCCACCGCGGGAGGCGCGCTATGAACGCCGCGAACCAGCGTCAGCTGACGCCTATCCTGGTTGCGCTGGTAGTGCTGCTGAGTGCCGTGCTGCTGGCGTTGCTGAGCGGTGTCGGCCGCGAAGCGAAGTGGGATGCGCCGCGCTCGCTGGCCGCGCTGCCGCCAACCGGCAATCCTGCCGATCTGCCGCAGCCGTTGCCGCTGCAGAGGTTTGCGCTGGTCTGGCAAAAGCCCTTGTTCAGTCCCGACCGCAAACCGGTGGCCCGCGCGGCCGACGGCGGCAGCAATCTAGGCGATCTCGAACTGACCGGCATCATTCTCACGCCCGGCTTGCGCATGGTCTTGTTGCACGACAAGAACGGCGACAAGCAGGTGCGCCTGCACGAAGGCGAGGCGCTGCCCGACGGCAGCGTGAAGCTGGTGGAGGTGCGCCCGCGTTCGGCGCTGTTCGATTCGTCGGCGGGCCGCACCGAACTGAAGTTGCCGGCCGGCGCTCCGATCGACAACAAGCCCCCTGCGACGGCGAACACCGCTCCGGGTACCGGCACGATCATGCAGATCGAACCGGGCGCTGCCCGCCCGGGCGAGCCGGGCCCCCAGCCCGGCGGCAGCAATATGAGCGTGCCGCAGCAACGGCCCGCACCGAACCCTGCGGTGGAATCGGCCGCCCAGCGGCTGCGCCAGAATATTCAGAAACGTCGGGCCGCTCGCGCCGCCGCGGCCAATGAAGGAGTACGTTGATCCATGTTCCGCATGCTCACCCAGCAAGTCCTGCGCACCGCCACACTTGCCGTCGTCGTGGGCATGGCCGGTTGCGCCAGCCTGCCGCCTGCACCTGACAACGGCGCGCTGCAGCGCGAAGCGATGGCCGGCACTCGCAACCCCGTGCCCGCACCGCTGCCGTTGAACAACGACATCAACAACGAAAGCGCGGCCACCGTGAAAACCGAGGTCAGCCACGGCAGCGGCCAGTTCATCCGGCCCGGTGCTCTGACCACGCCGCGTCCGGCGGCCAGCGGCAATGGCGCGGTGACGTTCAACTTCGAGAACCAGCCGGTGCAGGCGGTAGTCAAGGCGATCCTCGGCGACCTGCTCAAGCAGAACTACACGATCGTGCCGGGCGTACAGGGCAACATCTCGTTCTCCACGTCCGAGCCGGTCGATTCGAGCCAGGCGTTGCCGATCCTGGAAACTCTGCTGTCGTGGACGCACAACGCGCTGGTGCGGCGCAATGGCGGCTACGTGGTGGTGCCGGAGAAGGAGGCCGTCCCCGGCAACCTGGTGCCCAGCCTCGGCGCGGCGTCGCCGCAGGGCGGCATGCAGGCGCGGCTGTTTTCGCTGCACTACATTTCGGCCACCGAGATGCAGAAGTTGATCAAGCCGTTCGCGCGAACGGATTCGATCCTGCTGGTGGATCCGGCGCGCAATCTGCTGGTGATGTCGGGCACGCCGGAGGAGCTGGCCAACTACCAGAGCATGGTGCGCACCTTCGACGTCGACTGGCTGCGCGGCATGTCGGTGGGCGTGTTCAACCTGCAATACGCCAACGTGGGCGAGCTGATGCCGAAGCTGGACGGGATGTTCGGTGCGCACGGCGATACCCCGTTGGCCGGCATGCTGCGCTTCATCCCGATCGAACGCACCAATGCGCTGGTGGTGATCAGCACCCAGCCCGAATACCTGCAGGAAGTCGGCGACTGGATCACCCGCATCGATCGTGGCGGTGGCAACGAGCCACAGTTGTTCGTCTACGACGTGCGCAACATCAAGGCGTCGGACCTGGCGAAGTATCTGGCACAGATCTATACCAATGGCGCCGGCAACGGCGGCGGCGACAACGGCGGCCAGGTCGGTCCGGGCCTGAGCGGCGGCACGCTGGGCAGTGCCAACAATGCCAGCGCGACCAGCATGGGCAGCACCGCGGGCAGCTTCGGCAGCTCGGCTGGCGGGACCAGTGGCGGCCTGGGCAGCGGCGGGCTGGGTGGCGGCCTCAACGGAAAATCCGGCGGCTCCGAAACCGGTGAAAACGCTGGTGCGGCAGGTGGCCTGGGCGGAACGTCGTCCGGTTTCGGCAACACCGGCACGGGCGGCGGCAACAATGCCGGCGCGTCGAGCGACCAGCAGTACAGCTCCAGCGACGGCAGCGTGAAGATCAGTTCGGTCGACAGCAACAACCAGCTGCTGGTGCGCGCACGGCCGTCGCAGTGGGAGGAGATCAAGGCGGCGATCCACAAGCTCGACAACGTGCCGATGCAGGTGCAGATCGAGACGCGCATCCTCGAGGTCAGCCTCACCGGCGAATTCCAGTTCGGCGTGCAGTGGTATCTGGAAGGGCTGACCGGCAGCACCACCGACAGCAACGGCAACATCGTGCCCGGCGAACCGTACCGGCACCGGCAGATCGCGCTGGGCCAGGGCGGCAATGTCTTCAAGGGCCAGCCGTTCTTCTACTCCTTCCTCAACAGCCAGCTGCAGGTCGCCGTGAATGCGATGGAGACCAGCGGCAACACCAAGACGCTGTCGGCGCCGTCGATGGTGGTGATGAACAACCAGTTGGCGAGCATCACGGTCGGCGACCAGATTCCGATCAACCAGACCAGCGTCAACACCGGTATCGGCACGGCCACCAGTTACAGCCAGGTGACCTACCTCAACACCGGTGTGATCCTCAATGTGCAGCCGCGTATCAATCCCGGCGGCCTGGTCTACATGAACATCAGCCAGGAGGTCAGCCAGCGCGACACGTCGGTAGCGCTGGTCAACGGCAATCCGGCCATCTCGCAACGCAAGCTGGCCACCCAGGTGGCGGTGCAGAGCGGGCAGACCGTGCTGCTCGGTGGCCTGATCCAGCAGGCCGAAGGCAACACCGACACCGGCATTCCGGGAATCAATCGGGTGCCCATCTTTGGCCGTCTGTTCGGCAACACCAACCGCAGCCGCAACCGCACCGAGCTGATCGTGCTGATCACGCCGCGAGTGATTCGCGGTGGCGAGGATGCGCGCCAGGTCACCGACGACTACCAGAGCAAGTTCGAGTCGCTGGCGCCACTGCGTGCATCCGCCGATCGTGCCGGCACGGCGCCGGCAGTCGTCGCACCGTTGCCAGCCACGGCACCGGCGCCGGGCTGGCCGGAGCAGTTGCAGCAGCATGCCGAGACCGCGCTGCAGCACTCCGACTACACCACCGCGCAGGATCTGGCGATGCAGTCATGGAAGCAGGGCTCGCGCCACGGTGCCCTGTGCGAGCGCAACTGGCAGGTCATCATCGAAGCGCGCCAGCACAGCAACCGTCTGGGCAGCGTCGACGCCGCGCGCAAGCAGCAAGCAACGTGTCTGCAACAGGCGCCATCGCCATGATCGTGGCGCGGGGCTGAGAGTTTGCCGCGGGCGACCGTACAGGCCGCCCGCGGCTCGTTATCATCGGCGCGGATGACTGCATCTCCGCCGATATTTCCCATTACGCCGCTGTTGCCGCAGATCCGCGCATCGCTTATCGCGCATCCGCGGCTGGTACTGGAGGCGCCGCCTGGCGCCGGCAAAACCACCCAGGTGCCGCTGGCCTTGCTCGACGCGGCGTGGCTGGCGGGGCGGAAGATCGTAATGCTGGAGCCGCGCCGCATCGCCGCACGCGCCGCCGCGCAATTCATGGCGCAGCAACTCGGCGAAGCGGTAGGCCAGACCGTCGGCTACCGCATCCGCTTCGAATCGAAGGTGAGCGCGGCGACCCGGATCGAGGTGGTCACCGAAGGCATCCTGACCCGGCTGATCCAGCACGATCCGGAACTGAGCGGCATCGGTGCGATCGTGTTCGACGAATTTCACGAGCGCCATCTGGCCGGCGATCTTGGTGCTGTGCTGGCGCTGGACGTGCAGGCCACGCTGCACCCCGAACTGCGCCTGCTGGTGATGTCGGCCACGCTGGATGGCGAGCGCATTGCGCAATGGCTGGATGCGCCGCGCATTTCCAGCCCCGGGCGCAGTTTTCCGGTGCGCATCGAGCATCCGCCCGCCCGCACGCAGGAAAGCATCGAGCATCATCTGGCCCGCATCGTGCGGCAGGCACTGGAGGAAAACGACGGCGACGTGCTGGCGTTCCTGCCCGGCCGGCGCGAGATTGCGCGTGCGCAGACCGTGCTGGCGCAGACGCTGACGCGTGACGACGTCGAAGTGCTTGCCCTGCACGGCGAACTCTCGCTGGCCGAACAGCAGGCCGCGCTGGCACCGGCCGAGCCAGGCACGAGACGTGTCGTGCTGGCGACCAACGTGGCCGAGTCCAGCATCACCTTGCCGGGCATACGTGCGGTGATCGATGCCGGCCTCGCGCGCGAGCCGCGCTTCGATCCGAACTCCGGCTTCACCCGTTTGGAGACCGTCAGTATCTCGCAGGCTTCGGCCGACCAGCGTGCTGGCCGCGCAGGCCGCGTGGCGGCGGGCACGGCGTATCGGTTATGGCCGCAAAGCAAGCGACTGGAACCGGCGCGCAGCGCGGAAATCGCCCAGGCCGAATTGTCCGCGCTGGCGCTGGAATTGGCCGCCTGGGGTGTTCCACCCGACGGCATCGCCGCGATGCGCTGGCTGGATCCGCCGCCGACCGGTGCGCTGGCGCAGGCACGCGAGCTGCTCACGCGACTCGGGGCACTGGGCGCCGATGGCCGCATCACCGCGTTGGGCCGGGGCATGTTGGAGCTGGGCGCCGCTCCGCGGCTGGCCGCGGCGGCATGGCGTGCGCCGGTCGAGCTGCGTGCGTTGATCGCCGATCTGCTGGCGTTGATGGAAGCCCGCTCGCCGCTGCGTGGCGAACAGGCGCGCAGCGATGATTTCCGGGTGCGGGTGGCGGCCTTGCATGCGTGGCGCGATCGTCGCGGCAGCACCGCGCGTGGCGAGGTGGACGCCGGCGCGCTGGCGGCGATCGAGCAGGCCAGCAAGGGCTGGCGCCGGCGTCTTGAGATGCGTACCGCGGCCAGCGGCATGCCGGACAGCCACAGTGTGGGCGAGCTGCTACTGCACGCGTTCCCCGACAGAGTCGCGCGCCGCGACGACAGCAATCCATTGCGCTACACGCTGGCCAATGGCCGCGGTGCGCGTCTGCACGAAAACACCGCCTTGCACGGCGAGCCGTGGCTGGTCGCGCTGGATATCCGCCACGAGGCGCGCGACAGCCTGATCCTGGCCGCCGCGCCGCTCGATCCACGCGTGCTGGAACGCGACTATCCAGCCCAGTTCAGGCGCGAACGCACGCTGCGCTGGAACGCCGAACGCGCCGCGGTCGAGGCGTTCGACGAACGGCGCTTCGGCGCCATCGTGCTGGAGCGGCGCAGTGTGCCGGTGCAGCCGCAGGATGCGTTGTCGGCCCTGCTCGCTGCGGTGCGCGCCAGCGGGATCGGCGTACTTCCCTGGAGCGAGCATGCGCGACGCTTGCGGGCGCGCATGCAGGCGCTGCGTGCATGGATGCCTGAGCTGGGTCTGCCCGATGTTTCCGATGCCGCGCTACTGGCCTCGCTGGATGACTGGCTGGCGCCGTATCTGGATGGCAAGCACCGGCTCGATGCGTTGAGCGCGGAAGAACTGTCGCAGGCGCTGACGGCATTGTTCGACTACGAGCAGCGTCGCCTGCTCGATGCGCAGGCGCCGGAAAGTCTCCTGGTGCCCAGCGGCCAGAGCCGACGTCTCGAATACGCCGAAGGCGAGCCGCCGGTGCTGGCGGTGAAGCTGCAGGAACTGTTCGGTCTCGCCGATACCCCACGCGTCGGCAGTGGCCGCATTCCGGTCACGTTGCATCTGCTCTCGCCGGCGGGCCGGCCGATCCAGGTAACTCAGGACCTGAAAGGCTTCTGGGAGCGCACCTATCCGGAAGTGAAGAAGGAACTGAAAGGACGTTATCCGCGCCATCCGTGGCCGGACGATCCGTGGACCGCCACGCCCACGCATCGCGCCAAGCCGCGTCTGCGCCATTGATCGCCTCGAACGCACGGACTGACCGGAAGCGTTACTTCGCGCACGCCATGGCCGCTGCATGGTTGTGTACCCTTGGTCGCAACGGTTTCGCCCGGGGGTACCTTGCCAGAGAAATCTGATTCCCATCATTCCGCGATTCCGGTGTCCTCGCCGCGCCATCTGACGGCGCTTCTGTGGAGTCTGCTGGCGCTGCTGACAGGACTGGCCGTGACGCTGGCCGTCCATGGCCAGCAGGTGCAGGCCCGGGAAGCGGAGCGAACCTTTGTCCGCAATGAGCTTGCCAACAAGAGCTATGCGGCGCTGCAGGCGAAGTTGCATTCGGCCGAGGCGCTGCTGCGTGCCGTGCAGACGCTTTTTCTTGTCTCGGCGGAAGTCACCCCGGCGGATTTCGGCACGCTCTATCTCAACATGCGCCCGCGCGAACAATTTCCCAGCCTGCTTGCGCTGGCGTATGCGCAACGCGAGGTACGGCCCGGCGGCGAGCATTACATAACCCGTTGGGTCAATCCGCTGACGGGGAACGAGGCGGTGGCAGGGCTCGACGTCGGTGCGCAGCCCCGAAATCTGGCTGCCCTGCTGGCTTCGCGCGACACCGATCAAGTCGCGCTTTCGGCGCCGTTCCGCCCGGTGCAGCAGGTCTCGTCCAATGCGCCGGACGACGGCATCACGATGCGGCTGCCGATCTTCAGTCCGGGCAATCCGCCGCGCACGGTCAACGAGCGGCGCGAACGCATGCGCGGCTCGATCGCGATGTCGTTTCGAGTGAGCCACCTGATCGGCGATGCCATCCCGGAGCAGTTGATCCGCGAGCTGCATGTGCGCATTACCGACGCCAGCGATCCGATAGCGCTGCCGCTGTTCGATTCGCATCCGGGCCCGGGCCCGGCCATCCCGGCAAGCGGCTACCGCTTCGAGCGCAGGCTCATCTATGGCGGCCGCATGTGGGACATCTCGATGCAGCCGTTGGACTCCGGTGCCACGCGGATCGCATGGAGCCAGTCCACCTTGCTCGCCGGCTCGCTGATGAGCGTATTGCTGGCGATGCTGGTTTTTTCCGTGGTCAGCACGCGCCAGCGGGCGCTCGATCTGGGTTGGCGGATGAGTCGCCGTTACCGCGAGAGCGAGGAGCGTTTTCGTGCGCTGAACGACCTTTTGCCGATGCTGGTGTTGCTGGCCGAGGTCGAGGGCGGACGGATCACCTACACAAACCGGGCTGCGCGCGATCGTCTCGGTGAACATGTGGGCGAACGGGATATGCCCGATCTGTTCGAGGATCAGTATCTGCGTACGTGGTTGCGCAGCGCGGATACCCGCGGCTGCAGCCGGTTCGAAGCGCAGCTGCGTATCGGCGACGGTGCCAGTTTCTGGGCCAGCGTGGCGATCTCGCGGATCGTGTTGAGCGGCCGCGACAAGCTGCTGGTGGTGGCGAACGACATCAGCGAGCAACGGCAACTGACCGAGCTGCTGAGTCACCAGGCCAGCCATGATGCCTTGACCGGGCTGTACAACCGGCGCGAGTTCGAGCGCCGGCTGCAGGCTGCGCTGACGCTGACCGACAGCGACACACCGCCCGCGGTCCTGCTGTATCTCGACCTCGACCAGTTCAAGCTGGTCAATGACACTTCCGGCCATCTGGCCGGCGATCAGCTGCTGGCGCAGCTGGCCATCGTCGTGGGCAGGCAGCTGGCCAGCACCGACGTGCTGGCGCGTCTGGGCGGCGACGAGTTCGGTGTGTTGATCGCCGATGTGGCCGATCGCGCCGCCGCCGAAGAGATAGCCGAACGCGTGCGCCGTAGCATCGACGGCTACATATTCATCTGGGAGCGGCGCAGCTACACCGTCAGCGCCAGCATCGGCGGCGTGATGATCGATCGTCCGGACATCCTGGTGAAGGACCTGCTCACGCAGGCCGATACCGCCTGCTACATGGCCAAGGAAGTGGGCCGCAACCGGGTGCATTTCTATTCCGAACGCGACGACGAAACCCTGCGGCGCCACGGCGAGATGGAATGGGCCAACCGGCTGCGCTGGGCGGTCGACGAGCATCGCCTGGTGCTGATGTACCAGGAAATCTGGCTGCTGCCGCTGACCTCCGGTGGTGAGGCCGGGATCGAGATGCTGCTGCGGTTCCGCGACGAGTCCGGTCAGTTGGTGGTGCCGGGCGTGTTCATGCCGGCGGCCGAGCGCTACGGCATGATGCCGGTGGTGGATCGCTGGGTGGTCGAAACTACGCTGGCCAACTTCGACCGCTTGCATCCGGCCGGCGCCGAGCTGCGCATGGTGGCGATCAACCTCTCCGGTGCCAGTCTCGAGGATGAGGCGCTGGCGGGGTTGATCATCCGCTGGCTGCGGCAGTATCGGGTCGAGCCGTCGAGGGTCTGCTTCGAGATCACCGAGACCGTGGCGGTGCGAAATCTGTCGCAGGTAGTTCGCTTCATGGAGCAATTGCGCGCCGCGGGCTGCCGCATTGCACTGGATGATTTCGGCGCAGGCATGTCCTCGTTCACTTATTTGAAGAACCTGCCGCTGGACATCATCAAGATCGACGGCAGCTTCGTGCGCGACATGCTCAGTGATCCGGTCAGCCACCTGATGGTCAGGGCCGTCACCGACATCGGCCATCGGCTCGGCCTTGAAGTGGTCGCCGAATGGGTGACCGACCTGGAAACGGTGCAGGCGCTGACGGTGCTTGGAGTCAATTGCGTGCAGGGCTTCAGCCTGCACCATCCCGAACTGGCCGTGTTCCAGAGCGATTGAAAACACCACCGGCATGGCCGCCCACGCTGCGAGTTGCCGCGGATGTTTCGTCGGCCGCCGCAACGTGCACATGTCGGCCTCGCTAGACTGCAGGCATGGACGATACCGCACCCCTCAATCGGTACCAGCTGGCCGAGCTAGGCAGCCTGTTGGCCGAGCCGGCGCGCGCCGCCATGCTGCTGGCGCTGGTCGACGGCACGTCCCGCCCGGCCGGTGAGCTGGCCCATGCGGCCGGCGTCACACCGGCCACCGCCAGCGCGCATCTGCGCCGGTTGCTCTATGGCGGCCTGTTGGCGGCGTACGCGCAGGGTCGTCATCGCTACTATCGGCTGGCCGATGAGCGGGTCGCCGCGATGCTGGAATCGCTGTCGCTGGCACGTGCAACCGCGCCACGGCCGCTGCCGACCCGGGCCGATGCGAAGCTGAGGCGGGCGCGTTGCTGTTATCGGCATCTGGCCGGAACGCTGGGCGTTGCCTTCTGCGCCACCTTGCTGCGGCGCGACTGGCTGCAGACCGGATCGCGCGGCCTGTTCCTGCAGCCGGACGGTGCGGAAGCACTGGCCGCCACCGGGCTGGAACTGACCGATGTCTCGCAGCTGTTTGGCCGGAGCTGCCTGGACTGGACCGAACGCCGCATGCACCTGGGTGGCCCGCTCGGGGTGATGCTGACCTCGGCGATGCTGCAAGCCGGCTGGTTGCGCCCGCTGCCGCATAGCCGCGTCCTGCAACCCAGCGCTGGTGGCCTGCGCCAGCTTGGCATCCTGGGCGTACCGCTCGATTGACGTTGTCTACGGGTGTGCGGAGAGAAATGGACGTCCAGGCGTCCATATGCGGAAAAGCTCGTTACGTATTTATTCGCACGTAATCGTTTTCTTTTTTCCGGATATAGATCCATCGCGCCGTACATTAATGTTTGGAAGCATCAGCAGCATTAATTATTAAATCGCAAGATTTTAAAGAAAGATACGCAAAATAATGCGCAAATCAGGCAATTACTAAAATTGCGACCGTAATCACATAGGATTAATTCCGGGTTGACACCCACTACCCGCACCACTAGTTTCCACCCGTCCGTCGTGGGGATACATCAGGCGGATGGTTCCGTAACAGCATATGGATCGGGGGATCCATGCGCCGTTCAAGCAGTGGCTCGATGCCGTCCTCTAGGCAAGACAGGGGGAGCGACGGTTCACCGGGTATCGCGGAATCGCAAGGCAATTGATCGAAATACCAGAGTCGTGCGAGGGCGCGACATGTCATTGCCACGGGGTCTGGGCGGCCGTGTTAGGCCCGCTCGTCCTCATTTCGGGGAACACATTCATGAAGCATAAGTTTTTATTGAGCACTCTTGCAGCTTGCACGTTGCTCGGCATTGCCGCAGCGCCGGTGTCCGCTTCGGAGACCAACCCGTATTCGCCGGCCAACGGCCACGCCTATCGTCACGGTGTGCTGCCGACCCGCGATGTATTGAACAAGATGAACCATTGGAAGGCCCAGCACGCGCTGACCTCACAGACGGCGGCCACCGGCATCGAAACGCTGAGCTACGGCGGTGCCCTGGACAGCGTGGGTGTGATGAGCGGCAAGGTGAAGGTCTACGTCGTGTACTACGGCACCCAGTGGGGCACGCGCTCGACCAATAGCTCGGGCGACTCCGTGTTCACTGGCGACTCCAGTGGGGCCGCGGCGAAGGCCGAGGAAATGTTCAAGGGTATCGGTACCAACAGCGAACTGTGGTCGGCCGACCTGACCCAGTGGTGCGACGGTCCCAATGTCACCAGCGGCGCCACCAGCTGCCCGTCGAACGCCAACTTCGTGCCTTACCAGAGCGGCGGCACGCTTGCCGGCGTCTGGTACGACAACACCAAAGCGTCGCCCGCCACCGCCACGCAAGCCCAGTTGGCTGCCGAGGCGGTTTCCGCCGCGGCTCACTTCGGCAACACCGCGGCGGGTTCGAACCGCTACACCTACTACATCATCATGTCGCCGCACGGCACCAACCCGGACAGCTACCAGGGTTCGTACTGCGCATGGCATGACTACACCACTTCGTCCTATGGCGATATCGCGTACAGCAACCAGCCGTACAACATTGATTCGGGCCAGGGCTGCGGCGTGAACTTCGTCAACTCGGGCAGCGCCGGTACGCTGGATGGCTGGACCATGACACTCGGCCACGAGTGGCACGAAATGATGTCGGATACGTATCCGGCAGGCGGCTGGACCAACCATACCGGCAATGCGACCTACAACGGCCAGGAAAACTCCGACGAGTGCGCCTGGATCGCGGCGGGTTCACCCGGCGGTGCGGCCAACATCACGTTCGCCACCGGCACGTTTACCGAGCAGGCCAGCTGGTCCAACGACACCAACGCTTGTGCGATCTCGCACCCGATCGTGGGTGGTGGCACCGGTGGCGGCACGCCGGTCGCGAACTTCACTGACACGATCAGCGGCTTGACGGTGAACTTCACCGACAGCTCCACCGATACCGGCGGTACCATTTCGTCGCATGCGTGGACGTTCGGCGACGGCGGCACTTCGACGGCCACCAGCCCGAGCCACACCTATGCGGCAGCCGGCACCTACAGCGTGACCGAAACGGTGACCGACAGCGTCAGCGGCGCGACCAACTCCAAGACGGCATCGGTGACGGTCTCCGGCGGTGGTGGTGGTTCGTCGCAGTTGCTCGGCAACACCGGCTTCGAAAGCGGCACTGCCTCGCCGTGGTCGATGAGCTCCGGCGTGCTGTGCAGCAACAGCACCTGCTCGGGCGAAGTCGCCCATGCCGGCACCTGGTTCGCATGGCTGGATGGCTACGGTTCTGCGCACACCGATACGGTGTCGCAGTCGGTGGCTATTCCGAGCGGCAAGACCTCGGCCACTCTGTCGTACGCTCTGCATATCGACACAGCAGAGACCGGCTCGACGGCGTATGACAAGTTGAACGTGCAGGTCCTGAACAGCTCGGGCACCGTGCTCGCGACCTTGGCGACCTACTCGAACGTCAACGCCGCCAGTGGTTACACCGTGCATACCGCGAACCTTGCCGCGTACATCGGCCAGACGGTGACGATCAAGTTCACTGGTACGGAAGATTCGTCGCTGCAGACCTCGTTCGTGCTGGACGATGTCACGCTGACCGTGCAGTAAGCCACACCGACGGCAGCGGCCTCGCGCGGCTGCCGTCAACGGTTCAGGGATCAGGGATGCGCAAGTCGCGTCTCCGGTTTCGACCAAGGAAGTACTCCGGCCCGATCGGCAACGATCGGGCTTTTTTTGCGCGTGTGCTGCAGCGACAGAAGCAGGCCGACAGGCGTAGACAGGGATAAGAATTCTTCTACCGTCGGATAATCTGAGGATTGACGAATGCAGTAGATCGATTCGCTAGCACGCATTAATGTGTTGATTCGATTTTATCGCAAGATAATACGATTTGCGCAATGTCACATTATCTGTGTTCCGTAATCGTCTAGGACTAATTCCAGGTTGACAGCCATTACCAAACGCCACTAGTTTCCACCGGTCCGTCGCGGGGAAACATGGGGCGGATGGTTCCGTAGCGGCGTCGTGGATCGGGGGATCCATGCGCCGTTCAAGCAATGACTCGACACTGTCCTCTAGGCAAGACAGGGGGAGTGATGGTTTATCGGGTATCGCGGAATCGCAAGGCAAATGATTGAACTACGAGAGTCGTGCGAGGGGCACGACATGTCATTGCCACGAGGTCTGGGCGGCCGTTTTAGGTCCGCTCGTCCTCATTTCGGGGAAATCAATTCATGAAGTCCAATTTTCTGTTGAACACTGTTGCCGCCTGCGCCTTGCTCGGCTTTGCCGCCGCGCCGGCGTTCGCTTCAACTTCGGAGACCAACCCGTATTCGCCGGCCAACGGTCACGCGTACCGTCACGGTGTGCTGCCGACCCGCGACGTGCTGAACCAGATGAACCACTGGACGGCTTCGCATGCGGTTACCGCGGTCAATGCGCTTACCGGTGCGAACACGCTGATCTACGGTGGCGGCACCAGCGGCGTGGGCGTGATGGACAGCCACGTGAAGGTCTACATCGTGTACTACGGCAACCAGTGGGGCACGCGCACCACCAATGCCAAGGGCGACTCCGTGTTCACCGGCGACGCCGACGGCGCCGCGGCGGTGGCTGAGGAAATGTTCAAGGGGATCGGTACCGGCAGCGAGCTGTGGTCGGCGGATCTGACCCAGTGGTGCGACGGCCCCAACGTCGCCACGGGCGCGACCAGCTGCCCGTCGACTGCCAGCTTCGTGCCGTACCAGACCGGCGGAACCCTGGCCGGCGTGTGGTACGACAACTCCAAGGCCTCGCCTCGCGCCGCCACGCAAGCCCAGTTGGCTGCCGAAGCGGTCGCTGCCGCGGCGCACTTCGGCAACACCGCGCCAGGCTCGAACCGCTACACCTACTACATCATCGCGTCGCCGCACGGCACCAACCCGGACAGGTACCAGCGTCAATACTGCGCATGGCACGACTACACCACCTCGTCCTACGGCAACCTCGCATACAGCAATCAGCCGTACAACATGGACTCCGGCGCCGGCTGCGGTGTGAACTTCGTCAACTCGGGCAGCGCCGGTACGCTGGACGGCTGGACCATGACGCTCGGTCACGAGTGGCACGAAATGATGTCGGATACGTATCCGGCCGGTGGCTGGACCGCCAGCAGCGGCCAGGAAAACTCCGATGAGTGCGCCTGGATCGCGGCGGGCTCACCCGGCGGTGCGGCCAACATCACGATGGGCACCGGCACGTTCACCGAGCAGGCCAGCTGGTCCAACGACACCAACTCGTGCGCGATCTCGCACGCGATACTCCACTAATAAGTGGCGAGAGCTTGGCACGGTAAAAAGACGGAATCGATGGCTGTAAAACGGCATTGATGACAGTCTCCAGCAGTAAGTAACCCCGGCGGCAGCCGCTTAGCGCGGCTGCCGCCTCGGTTATTCGAAATGCCCAGAACCGCATCTCAGGTTTCACAGCAGAAATCCTCCGGCCCGATCGGCAACGATCGGGCTTTTTCATGCGGGCGGCATGCGACCATGCACGGATGACTTCGACAACACCTCCTCGACTGGCGATCATCGGCGGCGGCCCAGCGGGCCTGATGGCAGCCGAAGCGGCGTGCGCGGCGGGCGTGGCCGTCGACCTGTACGACACGATGGGTTCGGTCGGACGAAAATTCCTGCTGGCCGGCAAGGGTGGGCTCAACCTGACTCACAGCGAGCCGTTGGCGCGTTTTGTCGAACGCTACGGTGCGCGCCGCACGGAGATCCGGCACTGGCTCGACGCGTTCGATGCGGATGCGCTGCGCGCATGGGCGCGCGGGCTCAGCGTGGAAACCTTTGCCGGCAGTTCCGGGCGGGTATTTCCGGTCGATCTGAAGGCGGCACCGTTGCTGCGTGGCTGGCTGCGCCGCTTGCGCGAGTCCGGCGTGACGTTTCACATGCATCATCGCTGGCTGGGCTGGCAGGCGCATGACACCTTGCATTTCGCCACGCCACAGGGCGCGCGCGCGGTGCCGGCCAAGGCGGTGATCCTTGCGCTAGGCGGTGCCAGTTGGCCGCAGCTCGGCTCCGATGGCGCCTGGATAAAACCGCTGCAGGAAGCGGGTGTCGACTTGGCACCGCTGCAACCGGCAAATTGCGGGTTTGACCTTGAATGGAGCGAACATCTGTCCAGCCGCTTCGGCGGTTCACCGCTCAAACCGGTGGTGGCGCACTGGGTCGATCGCCGCGGGGTGGCCCACGCGCGCCAAGGCGAATGCGTACTCAGCGAATACGGGATCGAGGGCAGTCTGATTTATGCGATCGGCGCGGAGCTGCGCGAACAGATTGCCGAACGTGGTGAGGCGACGCTGATGCTCGACCTGGTGCCCGGCTATACCGAATCGGCACTCGCCGATCGTCTCGCGGCACCGCGCGGCAAACACAGCATCGGCGACTGGCTGCGCCGTCGTGCCGGGCTGGATGCGGCGAAGTGCGCGCTGGTGTTCGAGCTGACCGACAAACCCACCCTGGCCGATCCGTCGGCGCTGGCGAAACGGCTCAAGGCGTTGCCGCTGCGGTTGCGCGCGCCGCGACCGGTGGCCGAAGCGATCAGCACCGCCGGTGGCGTACGGCTGGAGGCGCTGGATGAAAACCTGATGCTGCGTGGCCGTCCCGGCGTGTTCTGCGCCGGCGAGATGCTCGATTGGGAGGCTCCGACCGGTGGCTATCTGCTGACCGCATGTTTCGCCAGCGGCCTGATCGCCGGTCGCGGCGCGGCTCGCTGGTTGCGGACGTAAACGAACCGGCCTCAGTCAGCGGCCACGCTTTGCCGTGCGGGCCGGCTGCACATTTTCGGCGAGCACGCCCAGTTGCGTGCGACGCAGCACCTGCGGCATGTGTTGCCCCACGAAATCGATGAAGCTGCGCAGCGCCGGCGTGTGGCCGTGACGGGACGGATAGACCGCGTGCACGTTGCCCGACGGTAGCGACCACGCCGGCAGCAGCGGAATCAGCCGGCCTTTGGCGATCGGTTCGCGGCAGACGAACTGCGGCAGTTGCGCCGCGCCGATACCGCCGATCACGGCTTGATACAGCACCTGCAAATCGTCGCTGACCAGGCTGGGATGATGCTCGACCTGCTGGGCCCGTCCATCGCTGTCCCGCAGGTGCCAGAAATGCCGGCCCTCGGCGCTGATCACGCCCACACTCGAGAGCCGCTTGAGTTCCAGCGGCTGGGTCGGCTGGCCTTGACGCTGCAGCAAGTCGGGGCTGGCTACCAGTACCTGCGGATCCATGCCGTAGCTGCGCATGACCAGACTGGAATCCTTGACCGAATCGCGCACCCGGAACGCGATGTCGTAACCGCCGGCGATCACGTCCGCCTGATGATGGCAAATGTCCAGGTCGACCTGCACGTCGGGGTGCTGCTTCAGGAAATCGACCAGGACCGGCGCCAGCAGCAACTGCGCGAACAGCACCGGACACGCCACGCGGATGCGTCCCCGCGGAGTCGCCTGGGCATCGTCGATGACGCGTTGGGTCTGCGCGGCGGCGGCCAGCAGCAGCCGGCATTGCTCGTAGTAGCGCCGGCCGATCTCACTGACATGCGAACGCCGCGTGGTGCGCTGGATCAGACGCACACCCAGGCTCGCCTCCAGCCGGGCCACGCGGAAGCTCAGCTGTGACTTGGCCACGCCGAGCGCCTTGCTGGCGGCGGTGAAGGAACCCAGTTCCACCACCTGCACGAAATAGTCGATGTCGTTGAGGTCCTGCACGGCATGTCCTTGCGTCATATCCGGCAGGCTAGCGCAGCGCGCCGCAATGTCTTGCTGCAGCGCGCAATGTGGAGCTATTGTTCTTGTATCTTGGACATTAAACGCAAGGCGAAGGGCTTAATCCTTTGCGGTTTCGGGGTGAAGATTCCACATCGTGGCAAGGTTGGATGCGCTGGGAAAGGCGCGTACCGGAGCGGGGCGGTTCCAGCCTGTCGTCGTTGACTGTTCACGCTAGCCAAGGGGCTCCAAGCCATGCGTGCGATTTCATTGTTTCTTGCGATCCTGTTATGCATGGCATTGAGCATCGGTGGCATGTTGCTGGCTTCCAGAAGCGCACAGGCCCAGCAAGCGGCGGCGAGCAGCGCCAGCCCAGCGGATGCCGGGCACAGCCCGTCCAGCGGACTCAGCCAAAGCGACATCGCGAAGATGTTGCCAGCCACCGACATGGGCGCGAACGCGGCGCGGCAGAACAATCCGCATTTGCCGCCGGTAGACGACACTGCAGCCACGCCATTCGACGCCGCCTCGATTCCGCCCAACCCGCTGGCGCCGAATGCCGACGCGGTCGGTGCGAAGACTTGCGTGGCCTGCCACGCACAGGAAAACATGCAGGCCTCGCACAGCCTGCACGTCGCCTCGTTCCGCGCCGGTGCGGCGAACAGCGGCCCGCAGGCCGCGTGCGAAAGCTGCCACGGACCGGGCTCCGAGCACGCCAGGAACCCGACCGCGCCGGGTTCGATCATCGCGTTCACCCACGATGCGAAAACCCCGCCTCAAGTCCAGGCTGGCGTATGCCTGAGCTGCCACGCCGGCGGCGCGCGACAGCACTGGGTCGGTTCGATCCACCAGAACCGCGGGCTGTCCTGCACCGACTGCCATAACCCGATGGCGCGGCTGTCGCCCGAAGGCGTGCTGGCGAAATCGTCGATCAACGAGGTCTGCGCGACCTGCCACCAGGACATCCGCGCCAAGTTCAACCGCCGCTCGCACATGCCGCTGCCGGAAGGGCAGATGGCCTGCACCGATTGCCACAATCCGCACGGCAGCATCACCAAGCCGTTGCTGAAGACCGATACGGTCAACGAGACCTGCTACACCTGCCATGCCGAGAAACGCGGGCCGTTCCTGTTCGAGCATGCGCCGGTGCGCGCGAACTGCCTCAACTGCCATGACGTGCACGGCTCCAACCAGCAGGCCTTGCTGGTCGCGCCGGTTCCGATGCTGTGCCAGCAGTGCCACACCATGACGCTGCATCCGAACGATCTGCAGACCGCGGCCGGGCTCGGCACCGGCCCGCATCCGGACGAGCGGCTGATCGGGCGCGGCTGTCTGACCTGCCACAGCAATATCCACGGCTCCAACAATCCTTCCGGACCGAAGTTCCACAAGTGACGGAGGCGGACGATGCTTGCGCTGAAAGGAAATCGCACGACTCCGAAAGCCCTGGCTCTGGGCCTGCTGTGCGGAATATTCGGTACACAGGGCGTGCTGGCGAGTGATACCAGCGGCACCATGCGTGTGGGCGACATGCAGTTCGGCAATGCGCTCGACCTGCGCGGCTGGACACCGATGCTGCAGCCGGCCGATCCCGACGGCATGTCGTATCTGCATGCGGGCATGCTGCGCACGCCGACCGGCGCGCTGTATCCGTATCCGCCGATGGTCGATCCGGGCAAGCCGCTGGGCCAGGGCGACTGGACTTACACCGGGATGCTCGAACTCGGCTACCTGCATGTCGGCGGCGACCGCAACGCGGAATATTTCCGCCAATATGCGGATTGGCGCAGCGGTGCCGTGCTGGGCCTGCTAGCACTCAATGTCGACAATCGGAAAACCGGCGAATACGTCGAATTCCGCGGCAGCCACCTCAGCGGCGACGACCAGTTCTATCGCCTGCGCGGCGGACGCTACGGAAGTTACCGAATAGAAGCGTTCTACCGCGACATGCCGCATACCGTGTCGACCAGCGCCTACCCGATCTGGAATGGCATCGGCAGCACCGACCTGACCTTGCCTGCACCGCTGGTCGCCGGTGCCAGCACGCCGGCGCAGGTGGCCGCCGCATCGGCCGCCGCGCCCCGGCGCAATGTCGGGCTCACCCGCACACGCGAAGGGCTCAGCTATGAAGGCGTGCTGTATCGCAACTGGATAGGCTCCGCCTCCATCACCAACGAGAAGCGCACCGGCACCCGCCTGTGGGGCGGCTCGATGTTCTTCAACTACCCATTCCCCGACAACGGCGGCATTCTGGAAACGGTGCGGCCGATCGACTTCCGCACCACCGACATCAACCTCAGTGTGCGCAACGTCGGCAAGATCTGGCACTTCCTCGCCACCTACAACGGCTCGTTCTTCCGCGACCACAAGAATCACCTGAACTTCGAAAGTCCGTTCGCCTTGTCCAACCTGGCCGGCGTGCCGCAGGTGGCCGACATCAAGGACGGCCAGTTCTCGCTGGAGCCCGACAACGACTACCACAATGTGCGGCTGGATCTGTCGCGCGAGCTGAAGTGGAACGGCCAGTTCACCGTGGCCGGCGCGTGGGGCACGATGCGCCAGAACGATGCGCTGCTGCCACCGACCACCTGCACCGGCACCGGCGGCATCTTCATCGCGCCGCCGGCCGACTACACCTTCCAGTGCGCCAACTGGAACACCACCGCCGCGCTGTCGCAGAAGAGCGCGAATGCACGCATCGACACCGGCTTGTTCGATGCGCGGATTACCTTCCATCCCACGCCGGCGTTCGGCTGGCACGCCGGTTTGCGCTGGTATCGCGAAGACAACAAGACCCGCTACCTCGCCTACAACCCGCTCACCGGCCAGTACGGCTACATCTCCGAGAACGGCTCGCAGGGCAGCGTGGTGCCGGGCGAGACCGGCATCTTCGACCCGACCAACCCGCTGTACCGGTCGGCCAACGTCACCGTGCGCAACGTGCCGTTCGGCTATACCGACGCGATTCTCGAACTGGGCACCGACTGGCAACTCGGCCGCAAGACCTCGCTCGGCGTCACCTATACCTTCGACCACAACCTGCCGAAGTATCGCGAGCGCAAGCGCGTCGACGACCAGCGCATCAAGTTCGACTGGGTCAGTCGCGATGTTATCGGGGCCACTGTACGGTTGAGCTGGGAGTTCGCCAAACGCGACGGCGACAAGTACAACTACGATCCGTACGTGCAGTTCTTCTCCGAGTCGCTGCCTGGTTTCGTCGATCCGGCCACCGGCCTGCCGGCGCACACTGTCGCCGACATGCGCAAATACGACCTGTCCAATCGCACCGAGAGCAAGGCGCGCGCGATCGTCACCTATCCATGGGGCGATTCGGCCACGTTGTCGGCCACGTTCTACGGCAATCGCGACCGTTACGATGCGCTGATCGGCCGGCAGAACACCCAGACCACCGGCAGCACCGTGCAGTGGGACTGGCAACCGACGCCGGCGACCACGATGAATGCCTACCTCGGCGCGGAAAGCTCGCGCATGGGCATCTCCAACGTCAACGATGCGGACGGGCCGGACAACGGCAAAGCCTTGGGCACGATAGGCCAGACCGACCCCAATCTTGGCGGCCCGCTGTATCCGTACGCGAACCAGTGGTGGGAGTTCGACCGCGAGCGCAATCGCAATGCGGGCTTGAGCTTCAGCCACGATTTCGGTCGCGCGCGTGCCGACATCAGCTACAACTACACCGGCTCGCTCGGTCATGTCGGCTACACCTACGCCACCATCGGTGCGCTGGCTTATCGCGATGCCGCCGGCGTGGCCGCGGCCGGCGCCGGTTTTCCCGACAACAAGTACCGTACCAACACGCTGGACCTGGGCCTCAGCTTCCGCGTCAATCGCAATGTCGGCGTGCGCCTGTACGGCCGCTACGAGACCGGCGCATTCAGCGACTGGCATTACGCCGGGCTCGACAACACGCTCAGCTACGACCACCGCCTCTACACCGACAAGGGCGGCCAGCTGCACTACAACGTGAGCCTGGTCGGCGTCATGTTGAACCTGAAGTTGTGAGCGCCGTGATGACCTATCGCACAAGTCTCCTGCTGGCTTGCCTGCTGATGTCGACCGCTATGCTCGACGTCGCCGCACAGCAACCCGCCACCCGTACGTCCGCCGCGCCCGCCAGCGTGCTGGACCAGCGCCGCATGCAGCCGATCAGTGGCGACGCCCAGGCCGGGGCCGGCAAGGCGGCGGTGTGCGCGGCGTGCCACGGTGCGCAAGGGGTGGCGATCGCGCCGAACTTCCCGAACCTGGCCGGGCAGTCGGCGACCTATCTTTACGCGCAGCTGAAAGAATTCCACGACGGCCAGCGCACCGATCCGGTGATGAGCGGCCAGGCCGCCGCGCTGAGCGATGCCGACATGCGCAACCTGGCCAGCTACTACGCCTCGCTGGCGCCGAAGCCGGCGGGACGAGCCGATGGCAGTTCGCGCGGCGCGCAGTTGTATCTGGCCGGCGATCCCGCGCAAGGCATTCCACCCTGTCAGGGTTGCCACGGTCCGGCAGGGCTGGGTCCGCAGCCGTATCCAAGCAGCGCACCGCAACCGCCATGGGCTACGTTTCCGCATCTGCGCGGCCAGTCGGGCCTGTACCTGACCAAGGAACTGAGCGACTTCAAGCGCGGCGCGCGTGCCGGCAGCAGCAATGCCAAGGTCATGCATGGCATTGCGTCGACGCTGAGCGACGACGACATGCAGGCGTTGTCGGCTTATCTCAGCAGCTGGTGATGCCTGTCGCCGCGCCGTGATGCGTCAAGGCGTGGGTCGCTTCACCAGCTTGATCTCGAACAACTTCGGCCAGCGCTTGCCGGTGACGAACAGGCGATCGTGCGCGGCGTCGTAGGCGATGCCGTTGAGCACGTCGTTGCCGGGATCCGGCAACTGGCTGATGTCGAACAGACCGCCGAGATCGATCCAGCCCACGACGTGCCCGTTCGCAGGGTCGATCCGCGCGATGCGGTTGGTCAGCCACACGTTTGCGTAGAGCTCGCCCTTGATCCACTCCAGCTCGTTGAGATTGGTGACCGGCACACCGTCGGCCGTCACCGTGATGCGGCGGGTCGTGGCCAGCGATTCCGGATCCAGCACACGCAGCACCGGCGTGCCATCGCTCATGTAGAGGTGGTGATCGTCGCGGGTCAGCGCCCAGCCTTCGCCCGCATAGCTAAACGTGTGCCGCAGCTTGAAGCTGGCCAGGTCGTAGACGAAACCGGTCTGCGTCTGCCAGGTGAGCTGCACCAGCCGGTCTTTCCAGTTCACGATGCCTTCGCCGAAGTACTGCGACGGCAGCTTGTAGCGCTGCACCGTCTCTCCGCTCTGCAGCTCGACCTTGCGCACGGTCGAGGTGCCGGCCTGGCCGGTGCTTTCGTAGAGATAGCCGTCCTTGTAGAACAGGCCTTCGGTATAGGCGCCCGCATCGTGCGGGTAGGTGCGCACGATCTTGTAGCCATAAACCGGTATGGCTGCCTGCGCGACGGCGCTGCCCAGCAGCAGGACGAGAGCGAAGATCGAGGTGAGGCCGGGCGATCGCATCATCGGGTCAACTTTCTGGTCGGTGAATAATGTCGGGGCCAGTAACCGTCAGCCCAGTGGACGCACGCGGAAGTTGCGGCCCTTGATCTTGCCCGCGCGCAGGCGCTCGAGTGCCTTGTTCGCCAGCGCGCGGCTGATCGCCACGTAGGCACGGGTGGCGAACACGTCGATCTTGCCGATGTCTTTCGCGTCGAGCCCGGCGTCGCCGGTGAGTGCACCCAGGATGTCGCCGGGACGCAGCTTGTCCTGCCGGCCGGCATCGATCACCAGCGTCTTCATCGGCGCCAGATGCAAGGTCTTGCCGCGTGACGGCGCCACTTTCAGCGGGCGCCACGGCAGCGGCGCGCCGGCCAGCTCTTCGATGTTCGCCGCCTTCGGCCGCTCGCGCGGCGTGCACAGCGTGATCGCAAGGCCGGTCTGGCCGGCGCGGCCGGTGCGGCCGATGCGATGGGTGTGCGTTTCCGGATCGTGGGCGATGTCGTAGCTCACCACCAGCGGCAGCGCGACGATGTCCAGACCGCGCGCGGCCACGTCGGTGGCGACCAGCACCGCGCAACTGCGATTGGCGAAACGCACCAGCACCTCGTCGCGGTCGCGCTGCTCCATGTCGCCATGCAGCGCGAGCGCGGAGAAGCCGCGGCGGTCCAGCTCCTGCGCTACCGCATCCACTTCGCGGCGCATGTTGCAGAACACCAGGGCATGCTCCGCGTGCGCGCCGCTCAGCAGTTGCGCCAGCGCGTCGGGCTTCTGCGCCGGCTCCACTTCGTGGAAGCGCTGCTCGATCGCCGGCTGTTCATGCACCGGCGCGTCCACTGTCACCTCGACCGGATGCTTCTGCACGCGCTGGCTCACCGCACGGATTTCGTCCGGATACGTCGCCGAGAACAGCAGTGTCTGATGGTGCTTGGCGATGCGCCCGATGATGTCGTCGATTGCTTCGGTGAAACCCATGTCGAGCATGCGATCGGCTTCGTCCAGCACCAATACCTTGATGCCGCCGCCATGCAGGCTTTCGCGCTTCAGATGTTCCTGCACACGGCCGGGCGTGCCCACCACGATGTGCGGGTCATGCGTGAGCGAGGCCAGCTGCGGGCCCAGCGGCATGCCGCCGCACAGGGTCAGCAGCTTCACGTTCGGGATATTTGCCGCCAGCTTGCGGATCGCCTTGCTGACCTGGTCGGCCAGTTCGCGGGTCGGGCACAGCACCAGCGCCTGCAGCCGGATCGTGTCCACGTCGATCGATTGCAGCAGGCTCAAGCCGAACGCCGCGGTCTTGCCGCTGCCGGTCTGCGCCTGCGCGATCACGTCGCGGCCCTCCAGCATCGGCGGCAGGCTTTGCGCCTGCACCGGCGTCATCGTGGCGTAGCCGAGCGTTTCGATGCTGGCAAGCAAGGCGGGTTTGAGCGGGAGCGAGCTGAAGGCGGTCATCTGCGTATGATCGCATGCTTGCCGCCATGCCCCGCGGCGGCTTGCATCCGGACGCCAGCTCGCCGACCCTGTATGGCTACCACCCCAGTGATTACCGCCATGGATATCGTTTTCATCGAAGACCTGCGCATCGACACCGTCATCGGCATCTACGACTGGGAGCGCCGTGTGCGGCAGACGCTGTCGTTCGATATCGAGATGGCGTTCGACAACACGGTGCCGGCGGCCAGCGACGACATTGCGCTGACGCTGAACTACAAGGACGTTTCCAAGCGGCTGATCGGCTACGTGGGTGAGTCCAGCTTCGGTCTGGTCGAGACGCTGGCCGAACGTTGCGCGGCAATCATCCGCGAGGAGTTCGGGGTCGGCTGGGTACGCCTGAAATTGTCCAAGCCTGGCGCGGTGCGGGGTGCGAAGGCGGTGGGCGTACGGATCGAACGCGGCACGCGGCCAGACTGATGGCGCGGGTTTACCTGAGCCTGGGCTCCAATCTGGAGCCGCAGCGTTATCTGCCTGCGGCGATTGCCTCTTTGCGCAAGCGCTTCGGTGCCATCACGGTGTCGCCGGCGTATCGCAGCCGGTCGGTGGGTTTCGACGGCGCGGACTTCGTCAATCTGGCGGTAGGGCTGGATACCGAGCTGTCGCCCGAAGCGCTGAACGATTGGCTGCACGCGCTGGAGGATAGTCATGGCCGCCGCCGCGACCTGCCGCGCTATTCCGATCGCACTCTGGATATCGACATCGTGTTCTACGACGCGCTGGTACTCGACGGGGCGGGGCATCTGCAGATTCCCCGCAAGGAGCTGCAGCATGCTTTCGTGCTGCGGCCGATCGCGGATATCGCACCTGTGTTCCGGCATCCCCAGAGCGGCCTCAGTATGGCGGAGCTGTGGGCGGCGTTTCCGGCGGGACTCGAGCCTCTGGTCGTCGAGCCGTTGCCGGATTGAGCATTCTGCACTGTCGCGCGTGGACGGCTGGTGCTAGAAAGGCACCTTCATAATCCACGGACGAGGGGGCGACGCACATGGCTGGAAAATTTGCACGCAGTTGGGCCTTGATGAAGGCGAGCGCGGCGGTGTTGCGCTCGGACAAGTCATTGCTGGTCTTTCCGTTGCTGTCGGGGCTGTGCACGCTGCTGGTGGCGGCGAGCTTCCTGATCCCGGTCGCAGTGATGATGGTCGGCGGCGAACATGCCGGGCAGGATTTCAATCAACGCATGTCGGCAGGTGCGTATCTGCTGATGTTCGCGTTCTATCTGGTGCAGTACTTCGTGATCATCTTCTTCCAGACCGCGTTGACCGGTGTGGCGCTGATGCATCTGCGCGGCGAACCCACCAGCGTGGCGGCAGGGTTTGCACTGGCGCGTTCCCGCTTGCCGCACATCTTTGGCTACGCGCTGATTGCGGCCACCGTCGGCCTGGTGCTGCGGATGATCCAGGAACGCCTTGGCCTGATCGGGCGGCTGGTGGTCGGTTTCCTCGGATTGGCCTGGACGGTTGCCACGTTCCTGGTCGTTCCGATCCTGGCCAGCGAGGATGTCGGCCCGGTCGATGCGGTGAAGCGCAGCGTGGAGTTGCTCAAGCGCAGCTGGGGCGAAAACCTGATCGGCAACGGCGGCATCGGCGTGGTGTTCGGTTTGCTGATGGTCGTGGCCATGCTGGTGGGCGCGGTGCTGATTGGCGGTGCGGTGGCGCTGCAATCGGTCGTTGCGATCGTGCTGGCGGTGACCGTGGTGGTGCTGGGCTTCATCCTGCTCGGCCTGGTCCAGTCGTCGCTGCAAGGCATCTACTCGGCCGCGCTGTATCGTTACGCGGAAGCGGGCGAGGCCAGTGTCGGTTTCGACCAGGCTTTGCTGGAGCAGGCGTTCGCTCCCAAGAAGAAATAGCCGGCTCGCGAGCACACACGCAGGTGTGATGCACGAGCGCACGCGAATACGCTCCCCTGCATGCAGGGGAGCCCTGGAGTGAAATTCTTCGCGAAACTCACACCGACAGCGTGCGGCCACCATCGATATGGATGATCTGGCCGGTGACGAACGTGGCATCGCGCAGCAGCCACAGCACCGCGCCGGCTACATCGTCCGGCGCGCCCGCACGTTGCAGCGGCGTGCGCGCCAGCATCGCCTGCTGGTCGGCATACGGCTTGCCGTCGCTGGGCCACATCACGGCACCGGGGGCGATGCCGTTGACGCGGATGTCCGGACCCAGATCCAATGCGAGCGAACGGGTCATCGCGGCGAGCGCCGCCTTGGCCATGCAGTACAGCGGGTGTTCCGCCAGCGGCCGTTCGGCGTAGATGTCGATCATGTTGACGATGCCGCCATGCGCTTCCCGCAGGGCGGGGATCGCTGCCTGACTGAGGAAGAACGGCGCCTGCGCATTGGAGGCGAACAACTCGTTCCATTGCTGCGGTGTCGCGGTGCCCAGCGGCGTGGGATAGAACGCCGAGGCATTGTTGACCAGCGCATCGAGCCGGCCGTAGTGCGCCAGCAACCGCTCGATCAGCGCGGGCAGTGCGGGGATGTCGGCCAGTTCGGCTTGCAGCAGCAGCGTGCTGCCGCTGCGCTGCTGTTCCAGTTCATCGGCCAGAGTGCGCGCATCGTCGGCGGAGCGACGATAGTGCAATGCCAGGTCGTAGCCGGCCGCATGCAGCGTGCGCGCGATCACCGCACCCACGCGGCGCCCGGCACCGGTGATCAGCACGACGGGCCGGTCATGGCGTGGCTTCATGCATCGACTCCTGTGGCGATCCAGCGGACAGCTTGCCGCAAAGCATGCGATGCGTCATCCGCCGGCGAGTGATCACTCCGTCTTCGGCTTGCGCGGTTTCTTGCTTGCGGCCTTGCGCGCGGCATGGACGATCTTGCGTGCGGCGCCGGTGGTCGCCTTGTCGGCCAGTTTGTCCATCGCGCGACGCACCGGCGACGCTTTCTTGCGCGGTGCAGGCTTGACCGGTTCTGCAACGGGCTCCTCGCTCTCGTCCACCATCACGGCGTCGCTGCTGAACAACGCGATCGCCGTGCTGGCGACTTGTCCGGTGTCGTAATACGCGTAAGCGCCGACGCCGAGGGCACCGATCACCGGCAGCCAGCGCGAGAGGCCCTCGCTCACCGTGCGCCGGGTCAGTTTTACGCCGACCTGCTTGGCCACTCTTTGCGCGACGGTGTAGGACATCCGGCGGAACACCAGCCGGTCGCCCATCTGCACGACCAGATCGCGGAACGCCTGCGCCGCGGTATGGCGAAACAGACACCACAGCATTTGTTCGCGGCCCAGCGTGTGATTGCGGCCATAGGCGGCGGCGATGTCGCTGACCATCTGGCCCTGGATCTTCCAGATCGCGATCAGCTCCGGCAGCAGGGTCAACCAGCCCAGCGGTCCCGGCGGTAGCGCCAGCGAGCCGGCGGTAAGCGCGGCTCGCTGGGCGGCGCGCTGGGCCAGCCGGCGTGCCTCGCTGGCGGGATCCTTGCTGCTGCCGATCTTGCTGTCCGGCACCTCGCTGACGAAATCGAGGATCGCCTGGGTGACACGGCCGTGCTCGACCGGTGCGATGACGGCCGGAACGTGCTCGCTGTGCTTGGCCATGTGTTGCTCCGCGGAATCGCCGCCATCGGCAGGCGGGCGTCCAAGCAGTCTAGAGGAGCCGCGTGAAGCCAGCCTCAATGGTGGACGCGGGCCGATCGGCAGCGAGTTTCATCTCGGGCATGACTTTTGGCGCAGGTGCGAGAGACGGGAAATATGAGATGTTATAACATTACATAAATTCATTTCCCCACATCCCCCGCTGGAGCCCCTGATGAAGCCATCCCTGCTCGCCCTGAGTCTTGTCGCTGCGCTGGCCACTACCGCCGCTCGTGCAACCGATACGCCTGTGGCGTCCGCCGCTGCACCGGCAGGCACGGACACTCCGGCGGACAGCGGCACCGGCAACGATCAGCCCACGACCAAGAATCTGAGCGCGATCGACGTGTCCGCCAAGCTGGATCAGGCGCGCAATGCGTTGTCGCCGGACACCGGCAGCAGCCAATACGTGATCGACCACAAGGCGATCGCCCAGTTGCCGCTGGGCGCGGCCACACCGATGAACCAGGTGCTGCTGCAGGCGCCCGGCGTGGTGCAGGATTCCTACGGCGGCCTGCACGTGCGCGGCGACCACGCCAACCTGCAATACCGCATCAACGGCGTGATCATTCCCGAGTCGATCGGCGGCTTCGGGCAGAGTCTCGATGCGCGCACGATCGAAAACGTGAAGCTGCTCGATGGCGCGCTGCCGGCCCAGTATGGCCTGCGCACGGCAGCCGTGGTCGACATCACCACCCGCAGCGGACATGAGCTCGGCAATGGCGGCAGCGTCGGCATCACCGGCGGCTCGTATGGCACGCTCAACCCGAATGCATCGATCTGGGGCGGCGATGATCGCTGGAGTTATTTCCTCACGGCCAATTACCTGGAGAGCGACGTCGGCATCGAGAACCCGACGGCCAGCAAGAAACCGATCCACGACCATACCAACCAAGTGAAGAGTTTCGGCGACATCAGCTACCTGATCGACAACGACACCCGCTTGAGCTTCCTGTTCGGCCTGGCCAACAACCGCTTCCAGATTCCGAACAATCCGGGCCAGACGCCGCGGTTCGGCTACTTGGACACGGTCGACTTCAACTCCACCGACCTGAACTCGAATCAACGCGAGAACACCCGCTTCGGCGTGCTCGCGTTGCAAGGCAAGCTGGGCCAGACCGACTACCAGGTGTCGGTAGGCCAACGCTATAGCAGCGTCACCTACACACCCGACCGGATCGGCGAGCTGATGTTCAACGGCGTCGCCTCGAACGTCACCCGCGGCAATCGCGCCAGCACGTTGCAGGCGGATTTCGCCATGCCAATGGGCGGAAGCCACACCTTGCGCTACGGCGTCTACGGCAGCTTCGAACGCGCCGTCAGCGGCAACGATGCCTGGGTGTTCCCGGCCGATGCCGATGGCAACCAGGCCAGCACCGCACCGATCAACATCCTCGACAACAGCCGCCTCATCGCGAAGACCTGGTCGGCCTACGTGCAGGACGAATGGAGCATCAACGACAAGTGGACGCTGAACTACGGTCTGCGCGGCGATCAGTACAAACTGGCGCGCACCGAAAGCCAGCTGAGCCCGCGTCTAGGCCTGGTCTGGCAGGCGACCGACAGCACCACTGTGCACGCCGGCTACTCGCGCTACTTCACGCCACCGTCGACCGAGATGATCGCCAGCTCCAACATCGCCAAATTCGACGGCACCACCAATGCCGTGTCGGACACGGGCAACAACACGCCGCTGGCGGAACGTTCCGATTATTTCGACGCAGGCATCTCGCAGAACATCGGCAGTGCCTTGACGGTCGGCATCGACGCCTACTACCGCAAGGTTCGCCGACTGCAGGACGAAGGCCAGTTCGGTTCGGCGCTGGTGTACTCCACCTTCAACTACGCGCAGGGTCGCGTCAAAGGGCTGGAGTTCACCGCCAATTACCAGCTAGGTCCGTTGTCAGCCTATTTCAACGCGTCGGTCGGCAAGGCCATCGGCGAACACATCATCACCAGCCAGTACAACTTCGCGCCGGAAGACCTGGCCTATGTCCAGAATCACTACATCTTCCTCGACCACGACCAGAAACTGACCTCGTCCGGCGGCATCAGCTACGCACTGAACGACAGCACTAAGGTCGGCGCGAATTACCTGTTCGGCAGCGGTCTACGCAAGGACGGCGCGGTGCCGAACGGCGCATCGCTGCCGGCGTACTTCCAGCTGAACCTCAACGTGTCGCACGACTTTGCCTTCAGCGGTTTCGGCAAGCTGCATACGCAACTGGCGGTACTCAATGCGCTTGATCGTACCTATGAGCTGCGCGACGGCACCGGCATTGGCGTCGGCGCGCCGCAGTTCGGCCCACGCCGTGGCTTGTATCTGAGTGTGCAGAAGGACTTCTGATCGAGCCACGATCCGTGGGAGCACATCCTGTCCACAAGGACTCCCTTCGATTGTGCGCGATGCTTTTGTGGGAGCGACTTCAGTCGCGATAGCTTTTTGGGAGACTACCAAGAGCATCGCGACTGAAGTCGCTCCCACATTGGGTTCGCGCACAGGGTGCGCTCCTGCAGGCATGCGATGCGGGACGCAGAGCGTATCCCGTCCGTTATGCTTGCCGCGCTTCTTTCACTACCGGCAAGACCGATGCCTTCCCGCCTCCCCGAACCCAGCGCCGACGAGCGCGCGCATTCCGACCGCCTGCTGCAGCTGCTGCGCGAGCAGATCGCCTCGCACGGGCCGCTGCCGTTCTCGCAATACATGGAGCGTTGCCTGTATGCGCCGGGATTGGGTTACTACAGTGCGGGCAAGACCAAGTTCGGTGCGGCCGGCGATTTCGTCACCGCGCCGGAACTGGGCGAGCTGTTCGCGCGCTGTGTGATCAACGCGGTGCAGCCGGTGCTGGCCATGCTAGGCAACGACGCCGATTTTCTGGAGCTGGGCGGTGGCAGCGGCGCTTTTGCCGAGGCGGCGCTCAAGGCGCTGGATGCTGGCGGCACGCTACCGCGGCAGTATCTGATCCTGGAACCCAGCGCCGACCTGCGCGAGCGTCAGCGCGAACGGCTGCGCGCGAATCTTCCGGCCGAACTCAACGCCCGCGTGCAATGGCTGGATCGGCCGCCCGAACCGGACTGGCGCGGCGTGCTGTTCGCCAACGAAGTGATCGACGCCTTGCCGGCCACGCGTTTCAGCCTGCGCGATGGCGAGGTTTTCGAGGAGTACGTGGCGCTGGATGGCGAGGGTCGTCTGCGCCGTACCGATCGTCCAGCCGATGCGCTGGTCGCCGCTGCCGTGCGTCACGTCGAACGCGACCTGGGCAGTGAATTTGCCGATGGCTACCGTTCGGAAATCCTGCCGCAATTGCCGTACTGGATCCAGGCGGTCGCCGGCTCGCTGGTCGCCGGACTGGTGCTGTTCATCGACTACGGCTACGTGCGCCGGGAGTTCTATCTGCCCGAACGCGACGACGGCACCTTGATGGCGCATTACCGCCATCACGCGCACAACGATCCGCTGTATCTGCCGGGCCTGAACGACCTGACCGCCTCGGTCGATTTCACCGCTCTGGCCGAGGCCGGCAACAGCGCCGGCTTCGGTGTGGCCGCGTATCTGCCGCAGGCCCAGTTCCTGATCGGTGCCGGCCTGCAGGACATTTTCGAAAGCGAGCAGGCGAAGATCGCCGACGAACACGGTCGCTATCGACTGGCCCAGGAAGTGAAGAAGCTGATGCTGCCCGATCAGATGGGCGAGCGCTTCCAGGCGATGCTGCTGGCGCGCGGTCTCGACGTGCTGCCGCTGCCGGCCGAACTGCTGGCTGCCGACCAGGGCGGCCGGCTGTAGGAGCCCGCTGGCGGGCGATGCTCTTGCTTTGATGGTTGGCTAGGAAAAATCAAAAACAAAAGCATCGCCCGCTAGCGGGCTCCTACCAGTGCCGTCGCGCTTGTTACAACGCCGCGCTGCTGGCGGGCGCCGGTGTCGACGTAGCGGGTGCCGGCAGCGGCAACGGCTCCACCGCCGTCGAATCGGCCGGTCGGCGCGCCAGCCCGCCATGCCGGAACAGCTCGCTGGCCACCTGGTAATACGCAATCGCCTGGTCGATCTGGTTCTCGTTCTGCGGGGTGATCGGGGTGGCGTCGCCGGTGGCGTAGTCGGGCTTCATCTGCTCCAGCTTGCGCTGCGGCTCCAGCACGGTGAGCACATCATGGTGCAGGTAGCCGAGTTTCTCGTAGGTGGCCGGGAACGCGCGCTCGCGGCCGGGCTCCAGCTGAAACAAGTCGTAGCCGAAGAAGCGCGAGCGGTAGCTGAAGTTGAGCAGGCCGAGCACGGTCGGCGCGATGTCGACCTGGCCCATCAACCGCTCCACGCGCTGCGGCTGGATATGTTTCGGCGCATAGATCCACAGCGGGACGTGGTAGCGGTTGATCGGCACGCTGGTCTTGCCGGCACTGGAGGCGCAGTGGTCGGCGGTGATCACGAAGACGGTGTCGTCGAAGTACGATTTCTCGCGCGCGCGCTTGATGAAATCGCTGATCGACCAGTCGGTGTAAGCCACCGCACCTGCACGGGTCTGGTTGGCCTGGCTGACCCGTCCGGCCGGGAAAGTGTACGGCCGGTGGTTGGAGGTGGTCATGATGTGCAGAAAGAACGGTTTGCCCGCGGCCTGCGCGTCGTCCATCTGCTTCAGTGCCAGCGTGTACAAGTCCTCGTCGGCCACGCCCCACACGTTCTCGCTGTGGATCGTGGCGCCCTTCGGAATGTCGCGACGGTCCACCGTGCGATAGCCGTTGTGGCTGAAGAAATAATTCATGTTGTCGAATTCGCCGTAGCCGCCGTAGACGAAATCCGACTGGTAGCCGCGGTCGTTGAAGATGTCCGCCAGCGATAACAGGTTCTCGTTGTTGTGCTCCTTCAGCAGTGAGTCGCCCGGGGTCGGCGGTACCGACAACGAGAGCGCTTCCAGCCCGCGCACGGTGCGGGTGCCGTTCGCGTAGAGGTTGTCGAAGAACAGGCTCTGGCTGACCAGCGAATCGAGGTACGGCGTGATGTTTTCCTTATTGCCGAACGTGCCCAGATAGTCGCCGGACAGGCTCTCGACGCTGATCAGCACCACGTTGAGATGCCGCTCGGGGCCGACGCGGCGGATCGCGCGGGTGAGATCGTGCGGGTCGTCGTTGATGTAGGTGGCATCCGGTGTCTTGAGGCCTTCGCGCACCAGGCGGAACGCCTGATCGTCCGGCAAGGTGCGGTAGAACTTCGCGTAATCGAGATGGCTGCTGCGGAATGCGTTGAAGAACTGGTAGATGCCGTTGCCGGCCAGTTCGTTGACGTAATTGTTGCTGGTGCGATCCTTCACGCCCCCATTGACCGCGGCCAGCGAGACCGCGGTCAGCACCAGCCACAACAGCACGATCCTGCCGCGCTGCCAGAAGCGGCTGCCGTCGTCGCGCGCACGCAGGCCGCGCCGGCCGATCGCAAACACCACCAGGGCGCCCACGACCAGCAGCGCCAGCCAGCGGCCGATCGGATAGGACTCGCGGATGTTGCCGATCACCTCGGTGGTGTAGACCAGATAGTCCACCGCGATGAAATTGAAGCGCACGCTGAACTCGTTCCAGAACACCAGCTCGGATGCCGCCACGAACAGCAACCCGTACAGCAGTACCAGCGCCAGTCCGTACAATGCCCATTGACCGCCGCGCGAGACGTAGGCGAAACCTGGAATCGGCAACACCAGCAGGAACAGCACCACCAGCGGCCAGGTCATGCCCAGGTGCGCGCGATACAGCGCGTACAGCACGCCCAGGCACAGCGCATACACCAGCGCCAGCGCCAGCGCCCAAAGCAGCCATTGCCCCAGTCCAGAAACAGTGGCGCGCCGGGTCGGCACCAGCCACAGGAACAGCACCAGCGGCCAGGCCACGTAGATGTACGTGATCAGGTCATAGCCGAAACCTACGCCGAACGCGTACAGCAGGTTCAACGGCGTGTGCGGCACTTCGTGGCCGGACATGATCAGCAACACCACGCGGGTGACGAATGAAATCGCCACGAAGGTGATGGCCAGCCACAGCAGCGGACGGAAACGCTGACGCAACGGAGAAGTCGGGGTGAATGCACTCGACACGGGGAACTCCAGCGAAAAGACATGAAATCAGCGGGCGCCGACGCGGGCGCGACATGATCCGGGCTTTATACCGCGGATCAGCTTGGCGAATGGTTAGTTTTCAACGCGGTGATGGCGTCGGTCCGGGCCGCTTCCATCGCCGCGCCGATCGCCGGCCCGGCCAGGCCCTGGGCGACAAAGGTCGCCGAGTCGACCGCCGCTGCGGCAGCACGGGCTTCGCGCAGGTAGGCTGCCTGCGGGTAGTCGTCGTGCTCGTGGCCGAGCCGGCCGAGCTTGTCGGCTTCGCAGGCGGCAAGGAATGCGTCCAGCCGCACGGGGCGACGCAATGCGTCGAGCGCACTCAGCAGCTTCAGCACGGTGGCCGGCTTCAGCTCGAACGCGCGATGCGCATTCAGATGCTCGCGACATACCAGTTCGGCCAGCGCGGCATGCTCGGTCGGCACTTTCAGGCGCGCGGCCAATACGCGCAGTGGCGCCACGCCACGATGCTCATGGCCGACATGGCGCGGCAGTTCGTCGGCCGGCGTCAATGCCTTGCCCAGGTCGTGCGTGAGCGCGCAGAAGCCGACCAGGTCGTCGCCCGGCGCGATGCGCGCCGCCGCATCCAGCACCATTTCCAGATGCACGCCGGTATCGATTTCGGGATGGAATTCGGCACGCTGCGGCACGCCGTACAACGCATCGATTTCGGGAAACAGCACAGCCAGCGCGCCGCATTCGCGCAGCACGCGCAGGAACGCCGACGGCTGCGGCTCGCCCAGCGCCTTGCGGGTTTCCGCCCACACGCGCTCAGGCACCAGATGATCGATCTCGCCATCGCGCACCATCTGCCGCATCAGTGCCATGGTTTCAGGTGCCACAGTGAAACCCAGCGGTGCGAAGCGCGCGGCAAACCGCGCTACCCGCAGCACGCGTACCGGATCCTCGACAAACGCCGGCGACACATGCCGCAGCACCCGCGCCTCGATATCGCGCACGCCGTGGTACGGATCGGTCAGCGCGCCGTGCTCGTTCTGCGCGATCGCGTTGATGGTGAGGTCGCGCCGCGCCAGATCCTGCTCCAGCGTCACCGTCGCATCGGCCTGGAACACGAAGCCGTGATAGCCGCGCCCGGTCTTGCGCTCGGTGCGCGCCAGCGCGTACTCCTCGCCAGTCTTGGGATGCAGGAACACGGGGAAATCCTTGCCCACCGGCTTGTAGCCCAGCACCAACAATTCCTCGGGCATCGCGCCGACTACCACATGGTCATGGTCGACCACGGGACGGTTCAATAGTTTGTCGCGGACCGCGCCGCCGACCAGGTAGGTTTGCATGGGGGGATTCTGCCATGCCGGCAAGCCGCCTCAGCAGGACCCGGCTACTCGATGTGCTTGGCGTGAAGTCCCGGCAAACGGGCTCGCTCGTCGCGGCGATCGGCATTCGACAGCCCTAGGCGCCTCCGTTGGTCACCAGTCGGCGCAAAAGCGAACCGCGACAAGACCACGCGCGACGCCACTTGCATCCGGCCATACTGCGACTTACCGAGCGAACGTGACCTGTTCGCTTTATGCCGCCGTCCTGCTCACGTAAGCTGGCAGGCGAAAACCGATGGCGGACAGGGGGCCTTCGATCATGGTGGCAAAGCAGGGGCATCCGCTGCTGCGGGATCGTGCCGCGGGTTTGTCGCCGGCGGCGGCGCAGCGGCTGGACGAGGCGACTACCGCGTTGAGCCGCAACGAGCTGAGTGCCGCCGAGGCTAGCCTGCTGAGTGTGCTGGACCAGGCGCCGGACTGCGTGGAAGCGCGGCGCCTGCAGGGCTTGGTGAAACAGTTGCGTGGCGATCACGCACAGGCCGTGGCGATCCTGCGGCAGGCGCTGGCGTTGAGTCCGGACCACGCGCTGATCCACATGAACCTGGGTATTTCGCTGCATGCTGGCGGTGAGCCTGATGCGGCGCTGGCGTCCTTGCAGCGGGCCTGCAAACTGGCCACCGATTTCGCACCGGCCTGGTTCAACCTGGGGCGGGTGTTGAGCATGCAAGGTCGTCCCGCCGGCGCGGTTACCGCCTTGCATCGCGTGCTGGATATCGATCCGGATCATATTGAAGCGCGGATCATGCTGGCGGAGGCGCAGGCCCGACTCGGTGCGCTGGAGCCGGCGAGCGCGAATTACCGCGAGGTGCTGCGTCGACAACCCGGTCACGCCGATGCGTGGATCGGCTTGACGCACCTGCCGGCCGTGCGTTTCGACAAGGACGATGTCGCCTGGTTGCAGCAGGCCTTGCAGCTGTCGCAGACGCCGCAGGCGCGTGTTTCGCTGGGCTTCGCGCTGAGCAGGGCGCTGGAGGATCAGGCCGACTACCGCGGGGCTTTTCGCGCGCTGTACAAGGCCAATTCGCAGAAGCGCCGCCTGGTGGGGTGGAATGCCGCGGTCGCTCGGGCAAAAGTCAGCACGATGCTCGATGTGTTCGCCACTCCTTTGTCTGGGGCGCCGGATGCCGCGCTGGGCGAGCAGGTGATCTTTCTGGTGTCGCTGCCGCAGTCCGGTGCCGACGCAACCGCGCAGATTCTTGCCGCGCGTCCGCAGGTCGGCGCGGTCGACGTGCTGCCCGACTTGCAGCAGGTCGTTGGCGCCGAGTCCAGGCGACGCGGACAGCCGTTCGCGCAATGGGCTCGTGCAGCCACCGCCGCGGACTGGGCGCGACTGGGACAGGACTATCTCGCGCGCACGGCACAGGCACGCGAAGGCAAGCCGCGTTTCGTCGATGCCAATCCGCTCAATTGGCGGCTGGCGGGTGCGGCGCTGGCGATGTTGCCCGGTGCGCGCGTGGTGAACAGTCGTGGCGACGCGCTGGAAACCAGCTTCGCCTGTTACCGCCAGCTGTTCGACAGCGGCAACGAGTTCAGTTACGACCTCGACCATATTGCCAGCTACTGGCGCGACTACGACAGGCTTTGCCGACACTGGCAGCGCCTGTTCCCGCAGCGCTTCCTCGATCATGTCCACGAGTCGTCGCAGGCCGACCCCGAAGCCCGGGTCCGGCGCCTGTTGGCGTTCTGCGGCTTTGAATACGATCCGGCCTGCCTGGCGATTCATTGCCCGCAACCCATCGCGCGCAGTGCGCCGTACGGCAGCGAGTTGAATCGATTGCGGATGTTGCTTGGTGCTGCCTGATCGGGTGTTGTCGGTCAGCGCCGCAGCGAACGCGCCGCGGCCAGCCGCCGCTGTCGCGCCGATGGGTTGAGCAGCACCGGCAGCCAGGGAGAGAACGGTTGCGGCGTGATGCCGAGCGCGACGTAACCGTCGACCGTGCCCACCGAATCGGTGTGCAGCGAGCGGAAATTGTCGAGCGAGAAGGGTTTGCCTGGCAGCAGTTCGGCGAACTGCGCCTGCAGCCGGCCGAGGCTGTCGGGCAGCGCGATGATGGGCGTGCGCAAGCCGGCGGCCGTGCGGATTTTCCGCACGATCTCGCCCAGCGTGAGCACTTCGGGGCCGTACAGTTCGAAGCTGCGCCGCCGCCCGAGCTTGTCGCTGCCGACGCAACGTGCAATCGCCTCGGCCACGTCGCCGACGAAGGTGGGCGCCATCCGTGCCTTCGCGCGCGCCAGCGGCAACACCGGCATGCGTCGCAGCAGCGCGGCAAAGCGGCTGACCAGTCCATCGCCCGCGCCGAATATCACGCTGGGCTGGTAGATCGTCCAGTCGAGTCCGGATGCCTTGGTCAGCACCTCGGCCTCGCCGCGGGTCTTCAGGTATTGCGACAAACCCTGGCCGGCTTTCAGCGAGCTCATCTGGTGCAGGCGTGGGATGCCGCTGGCGTGACAGGCTGCGATCAGGCGACGGGTCAGCTCCACGTGGGTGCGCTGGAAGGTATTCGGACCGCTCGGGTTGAGGATGCCGACCAGATTGATCACCGCGTCCGCGCCGACGAGGTGCCGGCGCAGCGTGTCGTCGTCGTAGACGTTGGCGCTGCGTACGCTCACACCGGGCAACACGCCCAGTTCGCGGTGCTGCTCCCGATTGCGCGACAGCAGCACGATGCGATGGCCGTCGGCGGCCAGCCGCGGCAGCAGATGGCTGCCGACGAAACCGGTACCGCCGAGAATGACGAGTTGCTGTGCGGCCATGCGGATCTGTCCTGGATAGGCAGCGTCAAGGCGACGCGTTGGGCGCGCTGGATGTCGCTGCCGGAACACTGGCCGGCTCCACGGCCGGACAGCTGATCGCGCGGCGCACCGTCGACGCGTTTGGCAGTCCATACGGCTGGCCGATCGCACTCATGCGCGTGGCCAGCGGCACGGCATTGCCATGCAGGCGCCAGTCGTAGATCACGCTGAACGCCATCACCCGCGCCACATACTCGCGGGTTTCCTTGAACGGGATGGTCGCCACGAACAGGTCCGGCGTCAACGTGCCGCGCGCGGCCAGCCACTGGTCGACGCGGTTCGGGCCGGCGTTGTAGGCAGCGCTGGCCAGCCACGGCGAACCGTTGAAACGCTCGGCCATCTGCGCCAGATAGCGGGTGCCCAGCACGATGTTGGTGGCCGGGTCGTACAGCGTGTCGCCACCGCCCCAGTCGAGGCCATTGCGTTTGGCCACCAGCGCGGCGGTGGCGGGCACCAATTGCATCAGGCCGCGGGCGTCTGCGCCGGAGCGCGCATCGTCCATCCATGCGCTTTCGGCGCGCACGATGCCATAGGCCCAGACCGGTTCGATGCCGGCCTGTTCGGCCTGCGGCACCACGCCGTCCTGACTGGCCAGCGGGAAGCGCAGGTCGTACAGCCGCAGCGCATCGCCGCTGCTGAGAGTGAATACGGCGCGGTCGTACCAGCCGCGGCGATGGGCCAGATCGGAGGCGATCTGCAAGGTGGCCTGATCGGCGTCCTGCAGCGCGCGGGTCCATTCGCGCCGGGCCAGCTTGGGCAGGCCGACCGCGTACAGCTCGAAGGCGCGCAGCAGGCCGGGGTTGGCCAGCAAGGCCTGTTCGCCTTGAGGATTGTCGGCGAGGGTCAACGGGCAGATCGCGTACGGCTGGTCAAGCTTGTCGGCGGCGAGAAAACCGTAGAACGTGGACTTGGTGGCCTGCGCGATGAGCTGCCGGCGTGCCTCGTCGCTGCGGCCCAGCGCGGTCAGCGCGCGGGCGTGGAAGTATTGCCATTCGCCGTCCTGCTGCTGGCTGGCCGGCATCGCGTCGATCGCCTCCAGCACCGCGGTCCAGTTCTGCCGGGCCAGCGCCACGCGCACGCGCCATTCGCGGCTGACATCGGTCTGCATGGCGGCGGGCAGCGCGATCAGGCGGGCCAGCGCGCCATCGTCGAAATCGGTGGCGTGGAACAGCGCCAGCGCGTACAGGATCTGGCCGCGCTGCTGTTCGCTGAAACTGAAGTGCGCTTGAAGTTGCTGCCAGGCCGTGTCGGCGCTGGTGGACTGACGGCGAGCCAGCCGGGTCAATGCCAGCGTGGCGGCCTGCCGGTTGCGCGAGGTGTCGGGCCAGTCGGCTGCGGTAGTCAGCGCGCCGGCCGGATCGCGCAGCGCCAGCGCGAGTCGTTGCGCGGTGGCGCGATCATCTGCCGGCAGCCAGTCGGCCAGCTTGGCGATGGTGCCGGGCTGGCCGGCGTCGGCAGCGCGGTCGATGCGCGTCCACAGCCGTGCACTGGTCAGCAAGCCCTGGTCGTGCGCGGCATCGAGTACTGCATCGCAGGCATCGGGTAGATTCGGTTTGGCCCAGAAGGTGGCCAGGTCCTTGTCGAAATCCAACGTGCCGCCGCTGGCCAGTCGCGCCTGCAACGCATCGCAGCCGAGCGTGTCGCCGAGGCCGGGCTGGTACAGCGCGAGGAAATGGTTCCAGTCCTGGCGACGCGCCAGTTCCAGCAGGAACGAGCGGCGCAGGTCGGCGGCGGGAATCCAGTCGGGATACTGCTTGAGATACGACTCGACGGCGGCGCGGTCGATCTGCTGGATATCGTGTTCCAGCGCCGCCGCCTGCAGATAAGGGTACAGCGGATAGTCGCGCAGGCCGGCGGCCAGGCTCCGCCAGCCATCGCCACCTTGCTGGGCGGCGGCGTACGCCTGCTTGAAGGCGGCGCGCTGAGCGGCACTGGGCTCGGCGGCATGCGCGATCGCGGCGATCAGCAAACAGCCGGTCACCGATAACAACCGGGCCAGCAACGGCCGGCTGAACGAGATGCGCCGAGGTGGGGCGACAACAAACATGGGGACTCCTGCGGTCGATCTATGTGCAGTGTAGTCGATGGTCCGGATTCGCTTGTCGCGAATCGGTGAGGGCTCGCCTGCTAAGCTGATGCGCTTCGTCTTCAGTATTTCCGGGATCGGCATGTCGTCAACGCCTTCGCCAGTTTTTCGTCGAGCCGGGTGGGCGTGGGTAGTGCTGGTGGCGCTGGCTTTGGCCGGTGCGTACTGGTGGTGGGCGATCGGCCGGCCGGTGGCGCTGCCGGATGCGCCGTCGGCGCGGATCGCCTGCGTGTCGTATGCGCCGTTTCGCAACGCCGGCGAAACGCCGCTGGATGCGCTGGCCTTCATCTCTCCCGAGCGTATCGACGAGGATCTGCGTGCGCTGTCGCAACGCTTCGATTGCGTGCGGACCTACTCGCAAGGGCAAGGTCTGAGCGCGGTGCCGCAGATCGCCGAACGCTACGGTATGAAGGTACTGATGGGCATCTGGCTGGGTGCCGACAAGAAGTCGAACGCGCAGCAGATCGAGCTGGGCATCGCCACCGCGCGCAAGTATCCGCAGGTGCTGCGCGGCGTGATCGTGGGCAACGAGGTGCTTTTGCGCGGCGATCTGTCGGCGACGCAATTGGAGGGCTATCTGCGTGAGGTGCGCTCGGCGATCAGCGTGCCGGTAACTTATGCCGATGTGTGGGAGTACTGGATGCGCCATCCCGAGCTGGCCGGCTCGGTCGATTACCTCACCATCCATGTCCTGCCGTACTGGGAGGACGAGCCGGTATCGCCGGAGCGCGCGGTGCAGCATGTGGCGACGGTATACGCGACGGTGCAACAGACGTTTCCAGGACGGCGCGTGATGATCGGCGAAACCGGCTGGCCCAGTGCCGGACGGCCGCGTCAGGCAGCCAGCGCCAGCCTGGTCAACGAAGCGCGCTACCTGCGCGAATTCCTGGTCTACGCGGCGACTGTGCACATGCCTTACAACGTGATCGAGGCATTCGACCAGCCGTGGAAGCGCGTGCAGGAAGGCGCCGCCGGCGGTTACTGGGGCATCTTCGATGTGCAGGCGCAGCCGAAGTTCGCGATGCAGGGACCGGTCATCGAAGAGTCGCATTGGTGGGCCGGGTGGCTTGCCGGTGTCGCTGGCGCCGGATGGTTTGCATCGATCGGAGCATGGCGGCGGCGCTGGCGAGGCTGGCGTGGCTGGACGGCGCTGGCGCTGACCGGCGTCGCCAGCGGCTGTGCGCTGGCCTGGCAGTACCGCCAGATGTGGTATGCCTGCGGCAATCTGTGGGAATGGACGGAATCGTTCATCGCCTGCGGCGTGGCCTTGCTCACAGCACTGCTGCTGGCGCGCTGGATCGCTGCGCGGCTGGCCGGTGTGACGCCGCCTTCCGTCTCCGGATGGCTGCGCCTGGGCTGGCTGTTTGCGCTGGCGTTCTACGGCCTGTTGCTCGCATTCAATGGGCGTTATCGGGATTTTCCGCTGGGCCTGTTCATGCTGCCCAGCGTCGGCTACGCCCTGGTTACCTGGTTGTCCGATCGACGCGACGTGGCGATGCCGCTGCTGGAGGAACGTTTCCTCGCTGCCTGGTTGCCGTTGCTCGCCGCGATCGTGCTGGTGGGGGAAAACGGCATCACGCCGGTGGCGTGGCTATGGTTGGGATTGAACCTGCTGCTGGCGTTGTCGGTGTGGTTCGACTGGCGCAACGCGCGCCTGCAGCCGCAGCAGGCGTAGGCTGCCGATCAACAGTGCCACGGCGCCGATCTCGAAGTCGTAGAGCTCGAATGCGAACGCGCCCAGCGCGGCGGCCAGCCATGCCAGCCACGGGCGTTGCGACAACAGCGACAGCGCAGCGGCGAGCAGTGCCGCGACACCATAGGCGTGATACAGAAAACCCACTATCAGCCACTGCCGTCCGCTGCACCACGCGGGGGCGTTGACGGCGTCGCACTGCTGTCCGATCGCATGGGATTCGATCAGGCTGAAACGAAGCCATGCCGTACCCAGCACGACTGCCAGCAGCAGTACCCATGGCCATCCCCATCGCCACGTTGTCGACTTCATTGGCGCCGACTCCGTGAGGTGTTGCCGCCGACATGTGCCGGCAGGCGGATCTCCGCCGCCAGCGGCAGGTGATCGGAGAACGCCTGCGGCAGCGCCCAGGTCTTGTCCAGGTGGATCGCCGGGGTGGTCAGGATGTGATCCAGCGCGCGCCGCGGCTTCCAGCTGGGAAAGGTCGGGGTCGATTGCGCCGGTGGCTGCAGATTGCATTTGGCGAACAGGTGGGCCATCTCGACGCTGTGCGGCTCTGTGTTGAGATCGCCCATCAACACCGCGTGTGGAAAGTCATGCAGCAACTCCGCAATGAAGCCGAGCTGGCGTGCACGCGCCGGCGCGCTCAGCGACAGGTGCGCGATCATCACCGCCAGCGCGCTGTCGCCTTCGCCGAACTGCGCCAGCAGTGCGCCGCGGCCGGGGATACGGCTGGGCAGCGGATAGTCCAGCACCGAGTGCGGCTCCAGTCGGCTGATCAGTCCGTTCGCCGAATGCGCCAGCCGCGCCATCGCCCGGTTCGGCTGGTGGCTCCAGAACGGCATGCCGGCGGTTTCGGCGAGGTAGCGGGTCTGGTTGAGGAAGCCCGAACGCAGGCTGCCGGCATCGGCCTCCTGCAGGCCGATCACGTCGAACTGCGGCAGTACCTCGGCGAGCCGGTCGAGGTTGTCCATCTTGCTGCGCCCGGGCAGCACGGCGTTGATGCTGCGAGTGACGTATTCGCTGTAACGCTGGACGCTGGCGCCGGCCAGGATGTTGCAGCTCAGCAGGCGCAGACGGCGCTCGGCAGGGGCAGCTTGGAGGAGGGCGGCGCGGGTCATCGCAACACACACTACAGGGAAGGAGGATGCCCACGCTCTTGGACGTGCGCCGGGCAATGCCGCGAAGCATGATCCATCGCATGTGAACAAGACGGCACTCGCGCCACCGGAGGCGGCACGGTGCGGCCGGCTTATTTGCCGCTCAGCTCGCGCTTGACCAGCCAGAGCGTCACCGCAATCATTTCGTCGAACGAGTGGACGGTGGCCACGCGATACTTGCCGTTGACCACGATGGTCGGCGTGCCGTCCACCTGCCACTTCTGGATCAGCGCCAGATCGTTCTTCAGCTTTTCGGTCGTTTCGGCGGACGTGGCGATGCCCATGAACGCGGCGCGGTCGACGCCTTCGCGGGCGTAGAAGTCGGCCAGTTCGTCCATCGAATTGATCGGGTAGTTCTGGCCGAATTTGGCGGCGAACAAGGCCAGGTGCGTGCGGTCGACTACGCCCAGTTGCTTCGCTGCGTAATAGGCGCGCGCATACGGCAGCCACTCGGCGTTGAACGGCGCCGGTACCAGCTTGAACTCCGCGCCTGCCGGCAGCTGCTTGCGCAGTTTCTCGGCGGCTGGTGCGAACTGCGCGCAGTGAATGCAGCCGTACGAAAACACCTCGACCACTTCCACCTTGCCGGCACTGCTGTAACGCTGCTGCGGAGCAGGCAGGGTCACGTACTCGGTGCCTTCGGTGTACGGGGCCGTGGTGCTGGACTGCGCGGTGCACGCGCTGGCCAGCAGCAGACCGCCGAACAGGATGAATGCGTGCAGACGGGCAAATCGCTTGAGCATGGGGTTCTCTCTTCGCTTGGGGGTCGGCATCAATCGAGCCGGCTTACTTGCCGGCCGCTTCCTTGGACACCAGCCACTGGGTCAGCTCGATCGCCTGCGCGTAGCCACCAGCAGAGGTTGCCGTGAAGCGGTACTTGCCGTTGATGATCATGGTCGGGGTGCTGTCCACGCCGTAGGCCTTCATCAGGTCGTCGGCACGCTTCATCTGCGTATTGATGGAGAACGAGTTGGCGATGCCGACGAACTCCTTCGGATCGACGCCGTACTTGGCGTAGAACTTCGCGATGTCGTCGATCGTCGGCCATGCCTCCTTGGGCTTGGGCTTTTCAGCCTTGAGGTCGTAAGTGGACAGCTCGCCGGTTTTCCAGGCGGCGTCGAACATCGCATCGTGGGTCTTGTCGACGACGCCGAGCGCCTGTGCCGCGTAGAACGCGCGCTGGAACACCGGCCAGTTCTCGTCCGGACGGAACGAGGCCGCCAGATAATTCATCACCGCGTTCGGCGGCAGGCTCTTGGCGATCTGGTCGGCGGTGGCATGGAAGCCGTTGCAGGCCGGGCACGCATACGAGAACACTTCGGTCACTTCGATCTTGCCCGGATGGCTGGTCGGCTGCGCCGGCTCGATCACGAAGTAGTTCTTGCCCTCGACCCATTTGCCGTTGTCGACAAAGGGCGCCGCCGCTGCGACAGGTGTGGCAGCGGCCGGTGCGGCGCTGCCTGTGGCAGCCGGCGTTGCGCTGCTGGTGGCTGCCGGTGCGGGGGTTGTGGCGGCGTTGGCCGGGGCAGCGCTGCTTGGTGCGGCTGGCGTGGCCGCGGTGCTGCTGGTTACGGGCGCGGCCGGTGGGACGCTGCCGCCGGTGTCGCTGTCATGGCTGCAGGCGGCAAGCGCGAGCAGGGCGGCACACAGGAACGGCAGACGCTTCAACATGGCAGACCTCGAAAGATGGGGCATGGAACCGACAGCGCCGACACGTCGGTCGGCGCAGGTCTATCAGGGCGAGGGCGTGGCGGCCGGCTGGGTATCGGCGCTGTGCAAACCTTCGATGTAGCTGGACAGTGCGGAGATGTCGTCGGCGTCGAGTTTCTTCGCGATCGCCGGCATGATTTGCGATTGCGCATCGTCACCCCAGGTGGTGCCGTCGTGCCAGGCCTTCAGCGTGGCTTGGACGTACTGCGCGTGCTGACTGGTCAACTGCGGATACATCGCGCCCGGATTGCCGCGGCCGTCGATGCTGTGGCAGGCCATGCAGGCCGGGATGCCGCGTGTGCTGTCACCTTGACGGAATAGGGTCTCGCCCTTTTCGACCAGCGCCTGGTCGGCTACGCCGGGCAGCGGGGTCTTGCTGGCGAAGTAGGCGCCTACGTCGTGCATGTCCTGGGGGGACAGCGGCGTGGCCATGCCCAGCATGATCGGGTTCTGCCGCTTGCCGGCCTTGAAGTCGGTCAGCTGGCGAACGATGTACCGCTCGCTCTGGCCGGCCAGCTTCGGGTATTGCGCGTCGCTGGAGTTGCCGTCCATGCCGTGGCAGGCACCGCAGGCGGCAGCCTTGGCCTGGCCGGCCGCGGCATCGCCGGGTTTGGCGGCTTCAGCCACCGCGGGCGCGACGAGAGGCGCTGCGCTGGCTGGTGTTGCCGCCGTGGCGGCAGCGGCAGGCGCGGCAGTTTTCGGCTGGGCGTCCTGTGCTGTCACCACACTGGCGGACAGTGCAAACACAAGGGCAATGGCGGACCCAAGAACAGCGGGCCGAAAACCAGCGGACCGAAAACTCATACACTTGACTCCCGAGAGACTTGCAAACACTGCCAGTGATTGCGGCCATGCGGCCTGCAGCAGGCAGAAACCGCAGAATTATCCCTGTGCCACCATAGCTTGGTCAAACCATTCCCATGTCGAATCCCTTACAAGGTGCGCAGTTTGTGCTCGCTGCCCACCGCATCAGCCAGCTTCCCGCCGATCAGGGCGCGGAGGTGGCGTTTGCCGGCCGCTCCAACGCCGGCAAGTCCAGCGCGCTGAATGCGTTGACCAATCACAAGGGGCTGGCACGCACTTCCAAGACCCCTGGCCGCACCCAGCAGATGGTCGCGTTCAGCCTGCCGCCGTACAAGGATGTACCAGTGTCGCGGGCGCAGGATGCGCAGGAGCGACCGCCGCCGGCCCAGGTCGATGGTCAGCCACCGTCGGATGTACGCCTGATCGACTTGCCCGGCTATGGCTACGCCAAGGTGCCGCTGGAGATGCGCGAACACTGGAAGCTCGAGATCGACGCGTACCTGCATCAGCGCCGCAGCCTGCGTGGGCTGGTGCTGATCGTCGACATCCGCCATCCGCTGAAGGAGTTCGACCGGCAGATGCTGGAGTTCTGCTTCGCCACCCAGCTGCCATGCCACCTGCTGCTGACCAAGGCCGACAAGCTCTCGCGCGGCCAGGCCACGCAGGCGCTGGCCACCTTGCGCAAGCAGTTCGCCGCCGAAGGCCTGCATGCCACCGCGCAGATCTTCTCCTCCTCCGCCGGCACCGGCGTGGAGGAAGCCCGGCAGGCAGTGATGACGCTGCTGCGGCAGCCGCGGGAAGGCGCCCATCAAGACCGCGAACGCTGACAGAGATCATTGTTGTAGGAGCCCGCTGGCGGGCGACGCCCTTGCTCTTGCTCTTTGGTGGTTGATTTGAAGCGAAGAGCTTTCGTGCGCCGTTGGCGCCCGAGTTACTTTCTCTTTGTGTGGCCAAAGAGAAAGGTAACCAAAGAGAAAGGCCACCCCGCTTGGCGCTTGCCGGGCTCCTGCCCGGCAAGTCCGTGAGCCGGGGCCGGGCTTTTCGACAGGGCATCCTGCCCTGGCGAAAAGGAGTCGACATCCCTGTCGACTCCCGCTGCGCGGCCTGTCGTCCCCGTCTCACCGCCGCACAGGGGCCCCGGTAGAGCAGCGGGCCTTCGTGGCCCGCACTCGGTGAAAAGCTGAGGCGAAGCATCGCTCTGGCTCTTCTGAACAGTACGCGCAGGAGGCGCGTTGCTTTACCGGGGCCCCTCTGAAGCGGCGGGTGGGTGAAGGAAAGCCCGCAGGGTGGTCGGCACGGATGCCGGCCAGTTTGGCGTCAGCACAGGATGTGCTGTCGACAAACCCCGTAACCCACCCGCGGACTTTGCGGGCAGGGATGCCCGCAAAGCGCGTAAGCGGGGTGCCCCTCTCTTTGGTTACTTTCTCTCGGGCAAGCGAGAGAAAGTGACTCGCCCTCCGCAGGAGGACGAAAGCTCTTCGCTCTAGCTAATCAAAAGAGCCAGAGCATCGCCCGCGAGCGGGCTCCTACGCACAGTTGAGGAATCGCCGGGCGGTCAGCCGCGCACGGATTCCATGAACACCGTGCACAGCGCCTGCATGCCGGTGCGGTCGTCCTCGTCGAAGCGATCGATCACCGGGCTGTCGACATCCCACACGCCGAGCAGGCTGCCGTCGGCCTTGATCAGCGGCACCACGATTTCCGACTGCGAGGCGGCATCGCAGGCGATATGCCCGTCGAACGCATTGACGTCGCGCACCAGCTGGGTCTCGCGCGTCTGCGCCGCGGTACCGCAGACGCCGCGGCCGAGCGCGATGCGGATGCACGCCGGCTTGCCCTGGAACGGACCGACCACCAGCTCATTGCCGTCGTACAAATAGAAGCCGGCCCAGTTGAGGTCGGGCAGGCTGTGGTAGATCAGTGCGCCGAAATTCGCCGCGTTCGCGATCAGATCGCGCTCGCCGGCGAGCAGGCCGCGCGCCTGCTGCGCTAGGTCTTCGTAGTGTTCGCGCTTGCTGGCATATGCGTGGGGCTTCAGTTCGAACATGCGGTGTGTCCGGCGGCAAAGCCCGTATTATGCGCCGAGCGATCATGACGGGGATGCAGCATGAGCTTGAACGAACAGCGCGAAGGCATCGAGGCGGGGCGGCTGGACATGTTTGTGGATGGCGCGTTCGCGTTCATCCTGACCTTGCTGCTGATCGGCGGCGAGTCCATTCCCGACAGCACCGGTAAGTTGCTGCTGACGCTCGGCGGCATTCCGGCGTTTGCCATGAGCTTTTTCCAGATCGCGTTTTTCTGGCATGGCCATGTGCGCTGGCGCAAGCGTTGCCACGGCGCCACCCCGGCCGGCCGCTGGCTGTCGCTGCTGCTGGTGTTCTTCGCGATGATTTTCGTCTATCCGCTGCACATGGTGTTTTCCGGGGTATTCAACTGGCTCAGCGGTGGCCTGCTGCCCAGCGATTTCCACCTGGTCGGCGGCCCGGCGGATATGCGCACGCTGTTCGCCTGCTATGGCTTGTCATATGCCTGCATGGCCGGCACGCTGACCCTGCTGTTCATGCACGCCGCGAAGACGGCGGCGAAGCACGGGTTCAACAACGTGGATTCGCGCCGCGAGATGCGCATATGGAGTGTGCCGGCCGCGATCGGGCTGGTCTCGACGCTGACCGCGTTGTTGCTGCCGTTGTCGGCACCGGGGTGGACCTGGTCGATTCCCGGGTTCATGTATTCGCTGCTGTTCCTGATCGGGCCGGTGGTGAGCCGCTTCAACCGCCGCTACGCATCGGCGTGACGGCAGCTGTCTTCATCGCCGGCACCGATACCGGCATCGGCAAGACGCATGCGGCGTGCACATTGCTGCATGCTTTGCGCGCCGCCGGATACAGCGCCTGTGGCATGAAGCCGGTCGCCAGCGGTTGCTTCGAAACGCCTGAGGGCTTGCGCAACGACGATGCGCTGGCGTTGCAGGCGGCGAGCAGCACGATGCCACCGTATGCATTGATCAACCCGATCGCGTTGCGCGATCCGCTGTCGCCGCACCTGGCTGCTGCACATGCCGGCGTGGAAATCGCGCTGGCGCCGCTGCGTGCGGCATTCGATCAACTGAGTGGCACCCATCAAAAGGTAGTGGTCGAAGGCGTAGGTGGCTGGCTGGTGCCGTTGGCGCCGGGATTGCTGGCGGCGGACATCGCGAAGCAGTGGCGGCTGCCGGTGATCCTGGTGGTCGGTTTGCGGCTGGGCTGTCTCAGCCATGCGCTGCTCACCGCGCGGACGATCGAAGCCGATGGCTGCCGCCTGCTCGGATGGATCGGCAATGGCATCGATCCGGCGATGGACGCGCTGGACGAGAATCTGGCGACGCTGCGCGAGTTGCTGCCCGCACCGTGTCTGGGCGTGCTGCCACATGGCCTGGCGTCGGTGCGGGCGGCGAGCCGATTGGTGGCGGCGGTCACCGCCATGGACTGAGCTTCACATCCACTGTGCTTGGATAGGCACTTATCTCGTCGCCGGAGGCAACATGGCCCGCAATCACTATTATCTTTCGGTCGCCGACCTGGCCCATGCGCGGGGCGATGATCCGCGGTTTGCCTGGGATGGGGCTGGTCCGGACGGCTTTGCCGCCGCGCTGCAGCAGGCTTTGCGCAATGACGGCCTGTTCCAGCGCTGGCGCGCGGTGCAGCCCGATCCGGATGCGGTGAACAGCAGTCTGGGCGTCTGCGATCCGGCGGCGCAGGTGACCGCCCAGGTCGCCGACCTGCGCACCGACGTCGATCTGCTCACCGACCTGCCCATGAGCGTGGTGCGCCATCGGCTTTATCTGCTGATCGGTTCGGCGTGGCAGCTGCGCGACATGCGCGCGGCCTGAGCTGGCGTCACGCCACTGGCGGCATGACGTATGGGTTTGGAGAAACCGCAGGGGAATGGGTACAGTCGGCAGCTCCGACTTAACTGTGTCCGGTCACGGACGCGCCACCTTGGGAAGCCCGATGTTCCGTCTCCGCTTGATTGTGATCGCCACCGCGATGGCCCTGGCCGCCTGCTCGCAGCAGCCCAACGGCGCCGCCACCTCCCCCGCGACAACCACGTCGAGTACCCCACCGGCCGCCACTGCCATGACCAGCAACCCGTTCTTCAGCGCCAGCACCTTGCCGTTCCAGGCGCCGCCGTTCGACAAGATCAAGGACACCGATTATCAACCCGCGATCGATGAGGGCATGAAGCAGCAGCTGGCCGAGATCGAGAAGATCGCGAATAACCCGGAAGCGCCCACGTTCGAGAACACCTACGTGGCGATGGAGAAGTCCGGTGTCATGCTGAATCGCGTGATGAGCGTGTTCAGTGCGATCACCGGTGCCAACACCAACGATGCCTTGCAGAAGGTGCAGGAAACCGAGGCGCCTAAGCTGGCCGCGCATCATGATGCGATCTACCTGGACAGCAAGCTGTTTCAGCGTGTCGAGACGATCTACAACCAGCGCGACACGCTCAAGCTTGATCCGGAATCGGCGCGTCTGGTCGAGGTGGTCTACAAAAACTTTCTGCACGCCGGAGCCAAGCTGTCGGATGCCGACAAGGCTCGGTTGAAAGATCTCAACAAGGAAGAATCCACGCTCAGCACGGCGTTCACCAACAAGTTGCTGGCGGCGACCAAGGACGCCGCGCCCGTGCTCGACGACAAGGCGAAGCTGGCCGGCCTGTCCGACGCCGAACTGGCCGCGGCCGCACAGGCCGCCAAGGATCGCAAGCTGGACGGCAAGTACGTGCTGTCCCTGCAGAACACCACCCAGCAGCCCGAGTTGCGGGACCTGAGCGACCGCGCCACGCGTCAGGCATTGTTCGATGCCTCGTGGAGCCGCGCCCAGAAGGGCGACGCCAACGACACCCGCAAGACGATCGAGCGGCTGGCGCAGATCCGCGCCGAGCAGGCCAAGCTGATCGGTTTCCCGAACTACGCGGCGTGGAAGCTGGACGACCAGATGGCGAAGACGCCGGAGATGGCGATGTCGTTCATGGGCAAACTGGCGCCGGCCGCGGTGGCGCGTGCGAAGCGCGAAGCGGTCGATATCCAGGCGCAGATCGACAAGGACCAGGCCGCGCTGAAACAGCCCGGCTTCAAACTGGCGCCGTGGGACTGGAACCGTTACGCCGAGGAAGTGCGCAAGGCCAAGTACGACCTCGACGAAAGCCAGATCAAGCCGTATTTCGAACTCGACAACGTGCTGCAGAACGGCGTGTTCTACGCCGCCAACCAGCTGTACGGGCTGACCTTCAAGGAGCGACACGACATTCCGGTCTATCAGCCCGATGTGCGCGTGTTCGAAGTGTTCGACAAGGACGGCACCTCGATGGCGCTGTTCTACTGCGATTACTTCAAGCGCGACAACAAGAACGGCGGCGCCTGGATGGACAACTTGGTCGGCCAGTCGAAGCTGCTCGGCACCAAGCCGGTGATCTACAACGTCGCCAATTTCAGCAAACCGGCCGCCGGCCAGCCGGCGCTGCTGTCGTTCGATGACGTGGTCACGATGTTCCATGAGTTCGGCCACGGGCTGCATGGCCTGTTCGCCGACGAGCAGTATCCGACCCTGTCCGGTACCAACACCGCGCGCGACTTCGTCGAGTTTCCCTCGCAGTTCAACGAGCACTGGGCGACCGACCCGAAAGTGTTCGCCAACTATGCCAAGAACTACAAGAGCGGCGAGCCGATGCCGCAGGCGCTGGTCGACAAGATCAACAAGGCCAACAAGTTCAACTCGGGCTACGGCATGACCGAACTGGTCGCTGCCGCGCTGCTCGACATGAACTGGCACACGCTGGGCGCCGATGCACCGCTGCAGGATGCCGACCAGTTCGAAGCCGCTGCCCTGAAGAAGGACAAGATCGACCTCGGCTACGTGCCGCCGCGTTACCGTTCCAGCTACTTCCAGCACATCTGGGGTAACGGCTATGCAGCCGGCTACTACGCCTACCTGTGGACCCAGATGCTGGCCGATGACGCCTTCGTGGGCTTCGAGGATCACGGCGGCCTGACCCGCGAGAACGGTGATCGTTTCCGCGCGATGATCCTGTCGCGCGGCAACACCGAAGAACTGGCAAAGCTGTACAAGGACTGGCGCGGCCAGGATCCGGGCATCGAGCCGATGTTGATCAACCGCGGTCTGAAGGACGCTCCGAAGAAATAATCGGCGCACCACTCTTGTGTCACGATCAGGCCCGCCGCGCGCGGGCCTGATCGTGCGGGCCCGACCGTTTCCGGCAGCCGCCGAAGAATGCCGTGCGCGCATCGTGCACGTGGAATAATCGAGCCTCCCCGACCGGAGTGGCCTGCACGTGGACAGCCATCATTTCCTGCGGACCGCGGTGGTGTTCCTGCTCGCCACCGTCATCGCGGTACCGCTGACCAAGCGCTTCCGGCTCGGCGCGGTGCTCGGCTACCTGCTGGCCGGCGTGGCGATCGGACCGCAGCTGCTTGGCCTGATCAAGGATACCGAAGGGGTCGCTACGATCTCCGAGTTCGGTGTGGTGCTGATGCTGTTCGTGATCGGCCTGGAGCTGTCGCCGCAGCGACTGTGGGTGATGCGCCGCTCGGTGTTCGGTACCGGCCTGCTGCAGGTGCTGGCCACTAGCGTGGCCATTGGCGCAGCGGCGTATGTCCTGTTCGGCCTCAGCGGGAAGGCGGCGGTGATCGTCGGCGGTAGCCTGGCGCTGTCGTCCACCGCGTTCGGCCTGCAGATCCTGGCCGAGCGCAAGGAGGCCGGCGCGGCCTACGGCCGTCAGGTGTTCGCGGTGCTGCTGTTTCAAGATCTGGCGGCAATCCCGCTGATTGCCGCGGTGCCGCTGCTGGCTTCATCGACCGCTCAGAATTTCGATCCGTTCGCGGTACTGCGCACGGTCGGCGTGATCCTGGCAGTGGTGGTCGGTGGCCGCTATCTGTTGCGGCCGGTGTTCCGTTTCGTGGCGCGCGCGGATTCGGTGGAAGTGTTCACCGCCACTGCGCTGCTGGTGGTCATGGGCGTCGCGCTGTTGATGGATCTGGCCGGAGTTTCCGCCACGCTGGGCGCGTTCCTCGCCGGCATGTTGCTGGCCGACTCGGAATACCGGCACGAGATGGAATCGAACATCGAGCCGTTCAAAGGCTTGCTGCTGGGCCTGTTCTTCATCAGCGTCGGCATGTCGATGGATATCTCGCTGCTGCTGCGCCGGCCGGGGCTGATCTTCGGCCTGTTGGGGGCGTTGCTGCTGCTGAAGAGCGTGCTGCTGTGGCCGCTGGGACGGCTGCTGGGCGGCCTCAACCGTTCCGACACTTTGCGCATGCTGGTGCTGCTGGCCTGCGGCGGCGAGTTTGCCTTCGTACTGCTGCGGCAGGCGGCCGAGCAGCGGCTGATCGACGCCGGCCAGCGCGACGCGCTGGTGCTGACCATCACCTTGACGATGGCACTGACGCCTTTGCTGGTAGTGCTGGCGGCGAAGGCGTTGAACGTGATGCCGAAGAAACCGGTGCGCGAATTCGACACCATCGACACCGCGCCGCCGCGGGTGATCATCGCCGGCTTCGGCCGGGTCGGGCAGATCATCGCCCGCGTGCTGCGCGCGCAAGGCATCCCGTTCGTGGCGCTGGAGCATTCGGCCGAGCAGGTCGATTTTTCGCGCCGCTTCGGCACCGTCAACCTGTTCTTCGGCGATCCGGCGCGGCCGGAGTTGCTGCGCGCGGCGCAGGCCGACAAGGCCGAGGTGTTTGTGCTGGCCACCGACGATCCGGAGGCGAACCTGCACACTGCGCGGCTGGTAAGGCGGCAGTATCCGCATTTGAAAATCATCGCGCGCGCACGCAATCGCCAACACGTGTTCCGCCTGATGGACCTCGGTGTCGAGGAGCCAGTGCGCGAGACGTTCCATTCCGGCCTCAAGATGACGCGCAAGACGCTGGAGGCGCTGGGTCTGTCGCATGAACTGGCGGTCGATCGGGTCGAACGGTTCCGCCGCCACGACGAGGATTTGCTGAAAAAGCAGGCACTGGTCTACGACGACGAGACCAAGCTGATGCAAAGCACACGCGATGCGCTGGTCGACCTGCAGCGCCTGTTCGAGGCGGATGCCGAGCCGAGTGCAGAGCGCGAGCGAGGGCGTGATCCGGGGGTGCCGCTGGTCGGCGAGGAGTGACCCAGGTCACTACACGGCAGGTTTACGCGGGAATGGAGTAGGTTGCGTCAACCAGCTGTCGATTCCGGCGTTGCCTAGAAACATGCCTACGACTCAACTCCCAGCCTTGCCCGGACCCGTCGTGATCCGCTTTGGCCGGCTCGGCGACACCATTTTGCTGCAGCCGCTGCTGCACAAGTTGCATATGCGCTATGGCAGGCCTTGCCAGTTGCTGGCGCTGGGGGATTGGTCGCCATCGCTCTATTCAGCGCAGCCGGAGGTGGCCGGGTGCATTCCCCTGCACTCGCAGTACGGTCCGATGTGGATGCATCCGCAGCGTTGGCGCGCGGCGCTGGCGTTACGGCGCCTGCGCGGGTCGCCGTTCTATATCTGCGAACCCGAGTACCGCACACGGACCAAGGTACGCCCAATGCTGGCGCTGGCCGGCGTGCCGGCCGAGCATTGCACATTCATCGAAGACATCCCGTCGATCGAAGACGAGCACTGGGTGGACTGGCTGCTGCGTTTCGGCGACACCACACCCACTGCATTTCGCGCAGATAGCGGGTCGGCAGCACCTCCCGCTCAGGCGGCTGCACCGCAGTTGCGCGTCAGTGAGGCCGAGCGCGCCGACCGCGACGCATGGCTGCGCACGCAAGGCATGAGCGGGCGCCCGCTGGTGCTGTTGCAGCCGGCCAACAAGCGCACCATGCGGTGGAACGGAGTGCGCGCCGCCGAGGATGACGACAAGTCCTGGCCGGCGGAGCGCTGGGCCGCGCTGGCGCGCGCCATCAGCTATCGGCAGCCGCAGGCGCAAGTGTTGTTTTGCGGCTCACCCGCCGAGGCCGGTTATCTCGATACCTTGCTGGCGGTCACCGGGGCGGTGTCGTCCAGCATCAACGCCGCGGTATTGCCGCTAGCCCGCCTCAAAGCGCTGCTGGAGATCGCCCACAGCATGGTCTCGGTAGACACCGGGCCGGCCCATCTTGCCGCAGCCATGGGCTGTCCGCTGGTGGTGCTGATGGGCTCCCGCTCGCCGCGGATGTGGACCCCGCGCAGCGGGTCCGGAAGCGAGGTGGTGGTCCTTGGCGGGTTGCCCGCGATTCGACGGGTGGACGAGATCGAAACCGCCCAGGTGGTGAGCGCATGGCGCGCATTGCGCTGGCGCAACGCGGAGGCGATCGCCGGCACCGACGCCGAGAGCAGCGCCGGGACGACCGCTTATTCGGCCGGCTGCGCCGGTTGACGTAGCGTTTGTCGCACGCTCGGGATCGCGCTGCTGCGGGCGGCCAGCTCTAGCGCGATATCGACATAGCCGAGCTGCCGCGCCACGTCCGCCGCAGTGCGGCCGAACGCATCGGCCGCACTGCGGTCGGCACCGCGCGACAGCAGCACGCGCGCCGGCGGCAGCAGCGCATGCATGGCGCAGGCGTGCAGTGCGGTGACGCCACGCTGATCGGCATGTTCGACCTTGGCGCCGGCCTCCAGCAGCAGCGGAACCAGCGCACCGATATGGGTCGCATCGCATTCGCTGCCGGGGCGCAGTTGGGCGCCGAGCAGCAATAGCAGCGGGGTCTTGCCTTCGCTGTCCGCCCGGTTGATGTCGGCGCCGTGCTTGAGCAGGCCATCGAACAGGCGGCGTGCGCGCAAGCTGTCGTTGTGTTCGAAGCCGAACTGCGCAGCGGCATGCAATGCGCTGCGGCCGCCCGCGTCGACCGCGTTGACGTCGGCGCCGGCGACCAGCAATTGATCGACGATCTCCGGATAGCCCATCGCGGCGGCGACCATCAGCGCAGTGGCATCGTTCGGCAGGCGCTGGTCGGTGCCGACCTCGTGTTGCAGCAGCAGGGCGACCAAGGCCTCGCGGCGAGCTGCGACTGCGGCGGCCAGCGGGGTCACGCCGCTGCGCGCGGCCAGCGTGGGGTCGGCGCCGGCGTCGAGCAGACAGGCGGCGATCTCGCGATGGCCGGCGCCGCAGGCGCGCAGCAGGGCCGAAGCACCCTGGTCGTCCTGGGTGTCGACGGCGAAACCCAGTTCCAGCAGACGCTGCACGGTGGCCAGCGCACCGGCCGCCGCCGCGGCTGGCAGGTCGGTCGGTTGCAGTGGGCGATTCGGCCGCGCCCAATCGCGCCAGTCCAGCCAGCGTTCCACTGCCGGGTGTTCCAGCGCCAGTCCCAGTGGCGTCTCGCCGTTCGCATCGGCAGCTTCGGGATTCGCGCCGTAGGCGATCAGCGCACGCACCAGCGGCAGTGCCTGCGCGCCATGTTCGAGCGCGGCAAACAATGGTGTGCGGCCATCGCGATCGCGCGTGTTCGGATCGCAGCCGCGCGCCAGCAGAACCTGCAGCAATTCGGGTTGTGCATTGACCACGGCCAGATGCAGCGGCGTGCGCTCGCGCGCATCCGGGCCGAACGGATCGGCACCACGTTCGAGTAGGCTGAGCGGCAGCGCAGCCGCTTGCGCCACACCGTTGAGGCGCGACAACGCCTGCGCCAGCAGGCCGGCGCCGGCCGGGCTGGCGCCGGCTTGCAGCAGGTCGTCCAGTGCTTCGGTCGAGTTCGGCAACTGCTGCAGCAGTGCGTCGAACAGACGCCGGCCCAGCGGCGGCAGGGTGGGCGCGTCGGCGGTTTCGGCATCGTCGATGCGCGGCGCTTCAAAGCGGGCTTCGGCGTCGAGGCCGTGATCGAGCAGCCAGCGGCGGGCCGCGGCGAGACCGGGCGTGGCCAGATCCAGATACAGCTGCGCCAGTTGCGGCTGCGGCCATTCGCGCACGCGCTCGGCAAAGCCCGACACGATCGCCCAGTGGCCGAAACGCAACGCGTCGAGCAGGTGCGCCGGCGTGTCGGCGCCTTCGGCCAGCACGTCCTGGCTGAGGCTGGCCGGCAGCGGTGTGTCAGGGTCAAGCAGGGCGACCAGGTCCCAGCGGCCGGCGGCCGCTGCGTGATCAAGCGCGCTGCGGCCGTCGCTGCCAGGCGTCTTCGGTTCGGCGCCCAACGCCAGCAATGCGCGCACGGTTTCGCCATGCGCATGCGGCGATTGGCACGCCAGGGTCAGCGCATCACGCCCGTACTGGTCGCGTGCGCGCGCATCGGGCTGGGCTTCGGCCAATCGCTGCACGATGCCGCAGGCACCGGCGCGGGCCGCTTCCATCAATGCGGTGCTGCCATGCTGGTCGGCCAGGTTGATATCGGCACCGGCCGCGCACAGCGTGCGGGCGATTTGCTCGTGTCCTTCGGCGGCGGCACTCAGCAGCGCGTGCCGATGACGCGCATCGACCGCGTTGATCGCGGCGCGATGCTTGAGCAACAGCTTGACTCCTTCGACATCGTCGTCGGCGATGCCGGCGGCGGCGACCAGCGCCGGCTCACCGTCGGCGGGTGCCGGCTTGGCGCCATGTTCCAGCAGGAATTTCGCCAGCGGCCAGTTGGCGGCGCGGCAGGCGGTGGCCAGCGGGCTGATGCCGGCCTTGTTCAATGCATTGATAGGAGCGGCCGCGTCCAGCAGCATGGCCGCCACGCCCGGCTCGGCGCTGAGCACGGCACCGTGCAGGGCGGTATTGCCTTCGGCATCGGCAACCAGCGGGCTGGCGCCATTGGTGAGCAAGGTCAGCACCGCTTCGGCGCGACCGTGCCAGCTGTCGCGGGTGGCCGCCAGCAGCGGGGTGATGCCGCCGCTCGCGCGATTCACGTCGGCGCCCTTGCCGATCAGCGCGCGCAGCAGCCGGGTGTCCGGCAGCAAGGCGGCGAGCATCAGCACCGGGCGCTGGTCGCGGTCGTCGTCGGCCGGCGCGGTGTCGGGATCGGCGCCGGCCTCGACCAGCGCCAGGGCGCGCTCGATATCGCCGCCGCGGGTGGCTGCCAGCAGCGCTTCGGCCTGCTCGGGCGTGCCGGCCGTGCGTTCCTGTTCGCTCAGCACGGGGCGCGGAGCGACTGCGGCGCCGGCCGACAGCGCGGCATGGTCGCCGCGTCGGCGCGGCTGATGCCGTTCGCACAACAGCGCGCGCAGCGTGCGGTTGGCGATGATCAGGCAACCCAGCGGCAGCAGCACGACGCCGTAAATCGCCAAGGCGGCGATACGCGGCTCGGGTGGCAGCACGCCGTACAGTCCGGTCAGCGCGATCGCGCCGAAGGCCAGCACCAGCAGCGACAGCGCGGCCGGCAGGAAGTGACTGAAGAAACGTTCCTCGTGCGACAGGTGCCGACCGAACGCGATGCTGCGCAAGGTGGCGGTGAAGATCCACGAGCCATCGCGCTGGCGCGGATAGGCATCGTCCCAGACGAACACCAGCCCGAACGCCGGCCACAGCCGCCACAGCGCGGTCAGCGCCAGCACCAGCGCCGCGGCCAGGATCAGGGCCGCGCTGAGGCTGGGTGTCTGACTCAACTGCAGCATCGGCCATGCGACCAGCACGAACACCAGCGCGGCGTAGCCGGTGAACATCACCGTATGCGCGGCGCCGCGGCGCAAGACGGTGCGGCCGAAGTGCGGTTCGGGATCGAAGCCGATCGCGTGGCAGATCGCGGCCATGGTCAGCGCATTCGCCAGCAGCAGCGGAATCAGGGTCAGCGGATGAGTGGCCAGTCCGGCGGCGGCGACCGCGAGCAGACCTGGAATGAACCAGGCGAGAGCCTGCATGAGAGGAGGGCGGCGGCGCGATTTGGGCTGGGTCATGGGGACAGTATAGAAATCGTTGGACGTGCAGACGGTAACCAAGTGTTAACGCCACCGACACAGTGACGCGATCACTCGTCCCGGTCATCCCGCGGAGCATGGGTATAGGCGAGATGGTTGGCGGTGGCCAGGGTTTCCTGCGGCGGCAGCTGTAGATGCCAGCCTTGCATGCGCAGGTTGGCGAGCACCTGCTCGGTGTTCTCCACCGGCAACTCGCGTTGCCCGTCCAGATGCACTTCCATCACGAAGCGCAACTCACCCAGCAGCAGTACCAGCGACTCGGGCAGCACATCGAACGCATCACGCTGCGCCAGCCACAGATAGCTGTCGGCTTTGCGCACGCTGGCATAGACAAAGCACTGCATGGCGCCACCTCCGGGGACGATGTAAGGACTGATCAGGGTAGCAGCGTGGCCGTCTGCTTGCCCGCCCCGCGATGCCGGTGGGAGGGTCGCTGGAGTTCGCGCGGAAAGCGCATGGCAGCCAAGTGATGTCTGCCGCACTCGCGTCCATTCGTTAGTTAAATGTTGCGGCTGCACTTGCAACGCCTTGGACGAGCGGGCAAAGTGCGCCGCGGGGGCTTCAAACGCGCGTATGAATTTCATCACGATCGCCGCCCCAGCTATCTACCCGAGCCGCATCACGATAAGCAGGAGCAAGCGATGTCTATGTCTTTCCGTTCCTTCACGGGCGTTGCCCGTCCGCTCGCGCTGGCTGCACTGAGCGTGGCCATTCTTGGCGCACTTGCGCCGGGGGCCGCCAATGCCAGCGCCTTCCAGCTCAAGGAAAACAGTGCCAAAGGCCTGGGCCGCGCCTATGCCGGTTCCGCCACCGCCGGTGGCGACGTCTCGGTGGTGGTGAACAATCCGGCGGCGATGACCGATCTCAAGGGTACCTACCTGCAGGCCGATGTCACCGCGATCAACTTCAGCACCAAGTTCACCGGCACGGCCCACGACGTGCTGGGTCGCCCGATCAGCGGCGGCAACGGCGGCGACGGCGGCACCACCATGCCGGTGCCCGCCTTGTTCTTTGCCACCCAGGTCAACGACCGCGTGCACGTGGGCGCGGGCTTCTCGGTACCGTTCGGCTTCCAGACCGAATACGACAAGAACTGGGTCGGCCGCTACAACGCGGTCAAGTCCAAATTCGAGTCGCTCGATGCCACGCTGTCGGCGTCGTTCGATGTCACCAGCACCTTCAGCGTCGGCGCCAGCGTCATCGCCCAGAAAACCAGCGCCGAACTGAGCAGCGCGATCAACTACAACGCCGTGGGTCTGGGCATCCAGCAGGGCATCGGTGCGAAGACGGCAGCTGGCGTGGCGCAGATCCAGGCCGCGGCTCAGGCCGGACTGATCCCGCCGGCGCAGGCCGCCGCAATGATTCAGGCGGCTGTGCAGCAGGGCCAGGCTGCGGCGGCCGGTGTAGCCGCTGCAACGCCGGTGGGCTCCGACGGCCTTGCCCGCATCAAGGGCGACGACTGGGGCTACGGCTGGCAGCTGGGCGGTTACTGGAAGCTGACCCCGAACGACAAGTTCGCGCTCAACTATCGTTCCAAGATCAGCCATCGTCTGGAAGGCACGGGCAATTTCACCACCACGCCGGGATACAACGCGTTGCTGGCGAATCCCGCGCTGGCTGCCTCGATCCCTCCGTTCTCGCACACCACGGGTACGGCTGACTTCACCACGCCGGCCGTGATCAGCGCGAGCTACTGGCACCAGGCGGAGAAGTTCGGTCTGGGCATCGATCTGGCGTACACCAAGTGGGACGTGTTCAAGAACCTGACGGTGAATTACGGCAATACGCAGCCGTCGACCACGGAACCGTTCGACTGGCGCAACACCGTCTTTGCCTCCATCGGCGGCGATTACTACCTGAACGACAAGGTCACCTTGCGCGCAGGTATCTCGTTCGACACCACGCCGACCCACCTCTCCACGCGCGACGCGCGGGTGCCCGACTCGACCCGTCAGATGGCCTCGTTCGGCATCGGCTACAAGGCCAGCGAGCACTTCGAGATCAATGCGTCCTACGCGCATATCTTCGTCAACCAGGCCCATGTCAACTCGACCAGCGGTACCGGCGACGTGTTGACCGGCAACTTCGACGACTACGGCAACCTGCTGAGCTTTTCGGCGCAGTACAAGTTCTAACCGCGGCAACACGGTTGCGCCCGTCGAACTGATGGACGTCCAAACAAAAACCTCCCCGCGCGAGCGGGGAGGTTTTTTTGTGCGATCAGGCATGGCGGAGGGGCCAGTGCTCAACCGCGCCTGAGCAACAGCTCCAGCACGCGACGGAAGCGTGCACCGTACGGAGGGTTGAGCAGGCCGGCACCGTTGAAGCGGGCCTGCCGGAACACCGGCTTCAGATGCGAGAACGTGCGGAAGCCGGCTTCGCCGTGATAGCCGCCCATGCCGGAAGCGCCTACGCCGCCGAACGGCAGATCGTGCTGGGCGATGTGGTACAGCGTGTCGTTGACACTGACGCCGCCAGCCTGGGTATGCGCCAGCACCTTGTCGATGCTGGCCTGATCCTGCTCGAACAGATACAACGCCAGCGGATGAGCGTGCGCACCCACATAGGCGATCGCCTCGTCCAGGGTGTCGTAGGGCAGTAGCGGCAGCAATGGACCGAAGATCTCCTCGCGCATCACCGCCATCTCTTCGCCGACCTCGCTCAGCAGTTGCGGCGGCAGCAGGCGGCGTGTCGCGTCCTCGGCGGCATCGCCGAGCGGATGCACGCGGGCGCCGGCGGCCAGTGCGTCATCGCGCAGCGCGACGAGGCGCTGGTACTGGCGGTCGGACACGATGCTGGCGTATTGCGTGCTCTGCCCGAGCTGGGGGTACATCCGCGCCATCGCGCGACCGGCGATGGCAATGAACTCGGCCATGCGCGCGCGCGGCAGCAGCACGTAGTCGGGCGCGATGCAGGTTTGCCCGGCATTGACCAGCTTGCCGAACACGATGCGTTCCACCGCATGCTCGAAGCGCGCGCCGGGGCCGACGATGGCCGGCGACTTGCCACCCAGCTCCAGCGTCACCGGGGTCAGGTTTGCCGCCGCGGCGCGCATCACCCGATGGCCGACCGCGGTGGAGCCGGTGAACAGCAGGTGGTCGAACGGCAGCGCGGAAAATGTCTGTGCCACGTCGGCGTCGCCGGTCACCACGACCACTTCGTCGGGCGCGAAATAGTTCGCCATCTGCTCGGCGAGCAGCGCCGAGAAGCGCGGCGTGAACTCGCTCATCTTCAGCATGGCGCGGTTGCCCGCGACCAGCGCGTCGACCAACGGGCCGACTGCCAGATACAGCGGGTAGTTCCACGGCACGATGATGCCGATCACGCCGCGCGGCTGCGGCCGCACCTCGGTACGTGCGGGCAGGAACATCAGGTCGGCCAGACGCCGCTGCGGTCTCATCCAGCGTCGTCCTTTGGACAATGCGTGCCGGATGGCCGACAGGCTGGGGAAAATTTCCAGCAGATCGGTTTCCTCACGCGGACGGCAGCCGAAGTCGGCATGGATCGCCGCGGCGAAAGCCCCGCGCTGCTCGCGCAGCATCGTCTCCAGCTGGTGCAGGCGTTTTGCGCGCACCGGCCAGGCCGGCAACGGGTCACGCGAGTGCGCATCGCGCAGGCGTTGCAAGGTGGCAGGGAGATCGTCGTGGTTGGTCATCGCGTTCTCAGAGTTTCGCGTGCAGTTCCACACCCCACATGCGTGGCGGCGTGATGTTCGCGTACGGTGTTCCAAACACGCTTTCGGTGATGTTGTCCACGCCGGTCACGTAGCGTTTGTTGGCGAGGTTGGTCACGTAGAATGCCACGCCCCAGCGATCATCGGCCGCGCGCCAGTCGAGCCGCGCATCCGCGCGATTCTGCGAGGTGCCGACGCTGAAGTTGGGACTGACCTGGCAGGTGCCTTGCAGTTGCGAATCACGGTTGCAACGCGACTTGCCGCGGTATGCGTAACTGAGGTCGAACTCCAGCGCGCCGTTCGCCACGTTCTGCCAAGTGTAGGCCATGGTGGTCGCGAACGAGAACGTCGGTTCGCCGGTGGGCTGGTTGTTCAGGCTGACACCCGACGGTGCGACGGCATTGCGATAGGTGGCATCGATGTACGCGCCATTCACGCCCAGCCGCAAGGCCCTGACGGGCTGCCACTGCAGCTCCACTTCCGCGCCCGTGGCCTGCTGGTTGCTGCTGCTGACCAGATAGCGCGGTACGCCAGAGCCCGCGCTGTTGGGATCGAGCGTCAGCGCCTGCCGATTGTCGTAGCGGTAGTAGTAGGCCGATGCGTTGAACAGCAGGTTCTGTTCCGGGAATACCGTCTTGATGCCGGCTTCATAGTTCAGCACTTTCTCCGGCGCGAAGTGCGAGCCGATCTGCACACTGTTGTAGCCGCCGGCCTTGTAGCCCTTGGTGATCGACACGTAGCCCATCGCCTCGGGCGTGAACTTGTAGTCCAGCACGGCACGTGGACTCAGGTCGTTCCAGCTGTTCTTGCTTTTCACCAGTACGCCGACCGGGGCGCCGCTGCCCGCGTTGAAGATCAGGTTCTGACTCAGCGCGTCCAGCGCGCCTTGCGCCTCCGGCGGCAACAGGTCGAAGATCGGCATGCCGAACACCTGGTTGCTCTTGAGCTCGGCGATGGTCTGGTCGAAGGCTGCAGCCTGGCGCGGCGGGTTGAACCAGGAGAACTCCTTCTGATCGCGCGTGAAGCGTATGCCGGTGGTCAGGTTGAGGCGGTCGTTCAAGTGCCAGATCACATCACCGAACGCCGCGTAGGCCTTGAAGTGGCCGACGTTGTTTATCTGTTCGCGCCACGGGTCGCCCAGCAAGTTGTAGGGCAGGCCGAACGAAGCGAGCGCCTGGCTGATATCGGCCAGCGGCGTGCCTCCCCCCATCGCGTTCTGTATCAAGGTGTCGACGCTGTCGGTGAACACGTTGGTCTGGCTGGTCTGACGCGCTTGTTCCTGGTAGTAGCTGACGCCGCCTACCCAGTCGATCAGGTCGGTGTTGCCGCTCAGCTTGAACTCCTGGTACCAGCTGTTGTTGTGTTCGATGTTGGTGGTGTCGAGGTAGTCGACGATGTGGTTGGTGCCGTCGTAGTCGCCGCGGTTGAAGGTGTTGAAGTTGCGCCACGCCGTGGTGGAGGTGAGGCTGCCCCAGCTGAAGGAATGGTCGACGCTCAGCGTGGCGCCGTCGAACCGGCGCGTCTCGGCGCCACCGACGGCATCGTTGTAGAGCGGCGCGTGCAACGGATTCAGATAGGTCGACGGGTCGGCCGGAAACGGCGCGCGCTGCTGCGGGTCGTTCGACAGTGCGATCAGGCCGAAAGCCGGGTGCGGCGGCTGGTTGAGCTTCTCGTGATCCCATGACAGCAGTACGCGCGTATCGGGCGTGACATTCCAGCGCCACGCCGCGCGTGTGCCCCAGTCGTTGTCCTTGCCGTAGGCCTTGCCCGTGGCGGCATCCTTTACCCAGCCATCGCTGTGGTTGTCGAGCACGCTGACGCGCAGCGCCATGTCCTTGTTCAGTGGCATGTTGAGCAGCGCGTCGCCGTACTGCTTGCCGTAGTTGCCGAAGCGCACGCGCGCCTTCGCCTCGAACTGGTCGCCGGGTTCGTTGGTGATGATCGAGATAGCGCCAGCGGCCGCGTTGCGTCCGAACAGCGTGCCCTGCGGCCCTTTCAGTACTTCGATCCGCTTGATGTCGTTGAACGCCAGCAGAGCGCCGCCCGAACGCGCCGCATACACACCATCGATGTACACGCCCACGGCCGATTCGGTGCCGACACCGAAATCGTCGGTGCTGATGCCGCGCAGCTCATAGTTCGGCTGGGTCGGCTGGTCGGTGCTGACCACCAGGCCCGGCACGAACAGGTTCATCTTGCTGAGGTCGGTGGCGGCCAGTGTGTCGATCTGCTTGGCCGTGATGATCTGCAACGGGATCGGCACCGACTGCATTTCCTGGCTGCGGCTCTGCGCGGTGACGGTGATATTGCCGAGCTGGGTTGCCTTGACCGCCGCCGTCGACGGGCTGGAATTGTTTTGCGGCGACGTGGCCGTCTGCGCCTGCAAAGAGCCGCCGGACAGCAGAACCCCGCCGCCGAGCAGCAGCGTGTGAAGTGCGATTGAAAGTGGACGTTGGCGCATGCTCATGCCGTGCTCCCCGTGCATGGAATGACCGCGGCGTGCAGGCCGCGGCGGTGTTGGTATCCGGTGTTCAGTGCAGCACCACGCAACTCCCCGGTTGCGCGGCGATCCAGGCCTTGATCAAGGCGAGCCCTTGCTGGTGCACCGTGCTGCGGCCGATCTCCGGCATCATCGTGCCCGGCTCGGTGGACGACAGCCGATAAGCGATGATCGAGTCATCCGGTTTGCCCGGCACGATGTCGAAGAAGCGGTCGCCCGTGCCCTGGCCGGCCGCGGTCGGTGGCTTGCAGATGCCGAGGTGACGATCCTCCGGCGTGTCGTTGGTCAGCGACAGGCCGGTAGTGTTGGCCGCGCCACGCGGGTTATGGCAATGCCCGCAGTTGATGTCGAGGTAGGCGCGCGCGCGTGCATCCAGCGGTGCGCGAGTATCTTCCCAGTTCGCGTCACGCGGTACTTCGGCCGGCGCCGGCAGGCCGTCGAGGTATCCGATTTTCACCAGGTGTTGGAGCTGGTTCTGCGTGCCGTCGGCGTAGTGGTAGTCCTTGTTGATGTGGCGCGCTTTCGGACCGATCGGATGGATCTTGCGGTCGACCCAGTCCTGCGCGTGGCAGCTGGCGCACTGGCTTTCGTCCGGCACCACGTAATTGAAATCCTCGCGGGCGGGCTGTCCTACAGCCGGCTGTGCATCGACCAGGGTCAGCGGCAACACGGCGCCGGTGCGTACCAGCGTGGCTTCGGTCTGCGCGTCGTTCCATAGGTACGGGATCGCCGCCCAACCATCCTGGCGATGCACCAGGATGCGCGTCTCGATCAGGTGCATACGTGACATGTCCAGACCCTGGCCGGCGAAATCGTGCGAGTAGTCGTCGGTGCGCGCCACGTCGGCGGGCTTGCCGTCGGCCGTGCGGCCTTTATCGGGTCTGGGGTAATAGAAGGTCTTGCTGATCACCGTGCCGACCGGGAAATCGAAGGTGTCGGTGGGGTGGTATTTCGCCGAGCTGCCCTTCGGCATCCAGATCGTGCGCAGTTTGTGCGCATAGTCGGAGAACAGCGGCGTGTTGAGGTCGTACGGCACCACGCCGTCGTTGAGCTGCAACTTGCCGTCGCGTACCTCGACCACATGCCAGTCGCTGAGTTTCGGCGGCCGGCCGTCGGCGTGGAACGTCACCGGCGGCATGTCGCGCTGGCAGCCGACCAGCAGCATCAGCGCCAGCAGCACCGAGGCGTACTTCGCGAATTTCACGACCGACATGTCAGACCTTCGGTTCGGGATTCAGTATGACCGGCGGCAGCTTCGGCAGCGCGCACTGGTAGGGCTTGGTATCGGTGCTGGGGCTCTTGTAGTCGTGCGCGCCGTCGGCATTGAGCACGCCGTTGATGTCCTGGATGCAGATCCGGTCATTCGCCGGTGGCAGCCCGTTGACCAGATCCTTGGGATCGCTGTAGCCATCCCACAACACATCGGGGAAATGACCGCCGAGTCCGTATACCGCCGTCTTCAAAGTCTTCAGCTTGAGCCCGTCCGGCGAATCGCCGCCGCCCTTGAGCCGGTTGCCGTAGACGTAGATGCCCTTCGGATACGGGTTGTAGTCGGCAGCCACGCCGCGGGTGTTGTAGTAATTGGTGGAGAAGTAGCTGGCGATGATGATGTTGCTGGTCTTGTTGTCGGCGATGTCGTTGTCGAAGATCTCGACCTTGTCGTTGGAGTTCACCACCACGCCCGAGCCGGCCGGCACACTGGCCACGGCGGCACCCTTGGCGGCGAAGTTGTCGTTGTTGTTCTCGAACACTTTGTTCTTGAACACGCGCGTGGCGTGGCCGGCCTGCGACAGGTTGGGCATGTTGAACACCAGGATGCCGCCGGTGTTCTTCGTTGCGGTGTTCTCGTAGACATCGGCATTGACCGAGTTCTCGATCTCGATGCCGGCCACGTTGTGCTCGGCGCGGTTGCGCCGCACGATGATGTTGTTCGACTGGCCGACGTAGATGCCGGCATCGGAGGCACCGATCACCACCGAATCCTCGACCAGCACGTTCTGCGTCTTCACCGGATACAGGCCATAGGCGCCGTTGGTGGTCTTCGGGCCATCGGTCCACTCGATGCGCACGCCGTGGATGGTGATGTTCTTGCCCTGGTTGATCTTCAGCGCGTCGCCCTTGGTGTCCTCGATCGCCAGGTTCGCGATGGTGAAGTCATTGGCGTTGACCAGCAGGCCTTCGGGGCCGACCAGCTGGCCTTTGAACGACAGCACGGTCTTGTCCATGCCGGCGCCCTTGATGGTGACGCCATCGGTGCGCAGGCTGAGGCCTCGCTTGAGCGCGTAGTGGCCGGCGGGGATGTCGATCACGCTGCCGGGTTTGGCGTCCAGCAGTTGCTCCTGCAGCTTCGCCTCGAAGCTGGCGTCGGCGGCGTTCTGTGCTGGCGCCTCGTGCTTGCCGCAGCCGGCGAGCGCCGCGCCGAGCGCGACGGTGATGAACAGCTTGCGCATGATCGTGAACTCCCCATTCGAACGAAATCGGCGGATGCCGCGCCTGGCGCAGCCCGAACCCGACTGTCGCGCAATCCATCGGCAAGGGGGAGGGTAAAACGGCCACGCGAAGGGGGGTAAATCGGCCAGTCTGCGACGAATCGTCCCCGCTCAGGCCGCGCCGCGGCGTGCTTCCTGGGGGGCCATGCCGGTCCAGCGCTTGAACGCGCGGCGGAACTCGCGCGGATCGTCGAAGCCCACTTCGCCGCCGATCTCCGCCACGCTCAGCGTGCCGGCCTGCAGCAATTGCAGCGCGCGCTCGGCGCGCACGCGATCGTGGATCTCGCGGAAGATGCGACCGCTCTCGGCCAGCTTGCGGCGCAGCGAACGTTCGCTGAGGTTGAGCGTGCGCGCCACGTCGTTGAGTCTGGGCTGCTCGCGCAGCTGGCTGCGCAGCAGCCGTTCCACCGCGGCGACGATTTCCTGGTGCGGCTCGCCACCGTCGGGCGTGCGTTGCTGCGCGCACAGCGCCAGCGCCTGTTTCGCGGTGAGCGGGTTGTAGCCGGGCAGCGGATGGGCCAGCCAGCGGGTGTCGATCAGCATGCGGTTCCGTGGCATGCCGAACTGCAGCTCGCACTGGAACAGTTCGGTGTAGGCGTCGGCATAGCCCGGACGTGGATAGCTCAGTTCCACTCGCAACGGCCGCAGTTCGGGGCCGACCAGTTCGCGCGAGATCATCACCGAACTGGCAAACAGTTCTTCACAGAAGAACGGCAGCAGCTCGATATCGCCGAACTGCGGCGTGGCGACCAGCGCCACCGCCTGTTCGCTGATCGCCTCGAACGTCAGATCGAGCAGGCAGCCACAGATCTTGTGATAGTGGATGCCCGACTGCATCGCCTCACCGAAGGTGCGCGAGGTCATCATCGCCAGTCCGAGCAGGCCGAAGCCGCCGACAGTGCCCTCGCGGCCGATGCGCAGGCCGGCGTCAGGTACGCCCAGCGCCTGCAGCGCACGTCGCACGAAGGTGCTGGCCTGGCGGTATGACACGCGCAGCGCCGGGTCGGCGATCTGCGTGCGGGAAAGCGCCAGGCCGGCGAACCATGCGCGGCTGTCGACACCATGGGCATCGGCCAGCTGCACCAGATAGAGCAGCTTGTTCGAAGGAAACTCGGCGGCGGTGTAGCGCGGATCGTCCGTTGCCAGCGCGGTCGGGTTGCCGTGGCTCAGGTCGATCAGGGCGGCAGGACGTGCCATCGTGCGATTGCTCCGGTGCAGCGGGCCGGTCATCGTGCCAGCGTCGCTGCCTGTTCTATCACGCGAGCACCGCCGACCGCTTGCGCATTGCACAAGCGGCCAGTAGGCGGCGAAGCCTACTCGCCGATCGTCAGCAACGACGCATTGCCACCCGCCGCGGTGGTGTTGATGGTGAGCGTGCGCTCGCCGGCGAAGCGCAGCAGGTAGTGCGGACCGCCGGCCTTGGGGCCGGTGCCGGACAGGTTCTCGCCGCCGAACGGCTGCACGCCGACCACCGCGCCGATCTGGTTGCGGTTGACGTAGCAGTTGCCGACGCGGGCGTGGCTGGCGATGTAGTCGACGGTGTCGTTGATACGGCTGTGGATGCCCAGGGTGAGGCCGTAGCCGGTGGCGTTGATCTGATCGACCACTTGCACCAGCTCGCTACCCTTCCAGCGGATAACGTGCAGCACCGGGCCGAACACTTCGCGGGTCAGCGTGGCGAGTGAGGGAATCTCGTAGGCGCGCGGGGCAAAGAAGGTGCCGTTGGCGGTGGTGGCCGGATCGAGCGCGACCTCGCCGATCTTCTTCGCTTCCTTGTCCATGCGGGCAGCGTGGTCGACCAGGATTTTCTTCGCGTCCTCGTCGATCACCGGGCCGACGTCGGTGGACAGCTGGCCCGGGTCGCCCACCTTCAGCTCAGCCATCGCGCCGGCGAGCATGGCGCAGACCTTGTCGGCGATGTCTTCCTGCACGAACAGCACGCGCGCAGCCGAGCAGCGCTGGCCGGCGGACTGGAACGCGGAGGCGATCACGTCCTTGACGATCTGCTCGGGCAGCGCGGAGGAGTCGGCGATCATCGCGTTCTGGCCGCCGGTCTCGGCGATCAGCGCGGCGATCGGCGCGTTGCGCGCGGCCAAGGCGCGGTTGATCGCCCAGGCGGTGTCGGTGGATCCGGTGAAAGCCACGCCGGACACGCGTGGATCCTTGGTCAGGGCGGCGCCGACGGTGGCGCCGTCGCCCGGCAGGTATTGCAGCACGTCGGCGGGCACGCCCGCGTCGTGCAGCAGCTTCACCGCGGCATGGCCGATCAGCGACGTCTGCTCGGCAGGCTTGGCGATCACGGCATTGCCGGCGGCCAGCGCGGCGCTGACCTGGCCCAGGAAGATCGCCAGCGGGAAGTTCCACGGGCTGATGCAGACGAACACACCGCGACCATTGAGGAACAACTGGTTGCTCTCGCCGGTCGGGCCCGGCAACTGCTCGGGTTGGCCGAACAGACGCCGTGCCATGGTGGCGTAATAGCGCAGGAAATCGGCTGCCTCGCGGATCTCGGCGATCGCATCGGGCAGGCTCTTGCCGGCCTCGCGCACGCAGAGCGCGATGAATTCGCCGCGGCGCGCTTCGAGCTGCTCGGCGGCATGCTCGAGGATCGCGGCACGGCTGGCCGCGGGCAGGCGATCCCAGCCGTGCTGCGCAGCGACGGCGTTGCTCAGTGCCTTGTCGACGATGGCGCTGTCGGCGGCGATGTAGCTGCCGACAGTCTGGCGGCGATCGGCCGGGTTGGTGACGGCGATCGCGGCTGAAGCCGCTCCCACAACCGCGCCCGGTACCAGCGGAGCTGCTGTCCAGGGGCCGGGATTCGCGTTGACCGCGTCGGCCATCGCCTTCAGTTCGTTGTCGTTGGAGAAGTTGACGCCCATGGAATTCTTCCTGGATACCGAATTTGAATTCTGCGCAAGCGCAGAATTGTCCACGTAGATGTTGACCGGCAGCGGGATGCGCGGATGAGGGATCGAAGCAAAGGAGCGCACCGTTTCGCAGGGGTCGGCGACCAGCGTGCGCACCGGCACGCTCTCGTCGACGACGCGGTTGACGAAACTGGTGTTGGCGCCGTTCTCGAGCAGGCGGCGCACCAGGTACGGCAGCAGGTCTTCGTGCGTACCGACCGGCGCGTATACGCGGCAGGGCACGTTGAGCCCGCCCTTATTGACGTCGGGCGGACCGATCACTTCGGCGTACAGGTCGGTGCCCATGCCGTGCAGGCGCTGGTATTCGTATGGGCGGCCTTGTGCGATGTGATGCACGGCGGCGATGGTGTGCGCATTGTGGGTGGCGAACTGCGGATAGATCAGCTCGGCGCCGGCGTTGAACAGGCGCCTGGCGCAAGCCAGGTACGACACGTCGGTATTCGGCTTGCGCGTGAACACCGGGTAGCCGGCCAGGCCGTTTTCCTGCGCGCGCTTGATCTCGGCGTCCCAATAGGCACCCTTGACCAGGCGCACATACCAGCGGCGATTGGCGGCACGGGCGGTCTCGATCAGCCAGTCGATCACGAAGGGGGTGCGCTTGGCATACGCCTGCACCACGATGCCCAGGCCATTCCAGCCTTGCAGCGAAGGATGCGCGAAGACGTCGCCGATGATGTCCAGCGACAGCTCGAGGCGCTCGGCCTCTTCGGCATCGACCGACAACGCGATGCCGTACTTCATCGCCAGCTGCGACAGCTCCAGCAGCTTTTCGCTGAGCTGGCGGTGGGCGAGCTCGCGCTTGGCCACTTCGTAGCGCGGATGCAGCGCGGACAGCTTCACCGAGATCGACGGTGCGTCGGTGTGATTGGCGAACGGACCGCGCGCGCCGATCGCGGCGATCGCGTTGCGGTAATCCTGCTGGTAGCGCTCGGCGGTTTCGCTGGTCAGCGCCGACTCGCCCAGCATGTCGTAGGAATAGCGGTAGACCGCATATTCCTTCTTCGCGCAGCGGTCCAGCGCCTCGTTGATGGTCTGTCCCATCACGAACTGGTAGCCCATGATGCGCATGGCCTGACGCACGGCGAGGCGGATTGCCGGTTCGCCGGCGCGGCCGACCAGTCGCTTCAGAGCGCCGGTGAAATCGTGACGGGTGTCTTCAGCGAGGTTCACCAGATGCCCGGTGAGCATCAGACCCCAGGTGGAGGCGTTGACGAACAACGACTCGCTCTGGCCCAGATGCTTCTTCCAGTCCGCATCGCCGAGCTTGTCGCGGATCAGCTTGTCGGCGGTAGCCTTGTCCGGAATGCGCAGCAGCGCCTCGGCCACGCACATCAGCAGCACGCCCTCCTCGGAGGAGAGATCGTACTGGCGCATGAAGGACTCGACCGCGCTCTGGTCCTTGGCGCGCAGGCGCACGCGGCTGACCAGGTCGGCGGCGAGGTCGATCACTTTCTCGCGTTCGACCGGCGGCAAGGTGGCCTGGGCGAGCAGGTCGTTGACCGCTTCGGTTTCGTCGCGCAGCCAGGCGGCGGTGATGCGTGCGCGCGCCGGCGTGCTGTCGAGGGGGAGTTCGGAACTGAGAATGGGCTGGGTCACGGGCTTGTCGAAGGATTCGCCGCGGCGAAGGGGAGCGCGGGATTGTACGCTGGACTCCGCGGATTTGGGGCGGCGCAGCCGCTGCGCAAGCCGTTTGCCGGCGGCCTTGCGGCGCCATTCGCCGGGCTTCCATGCAGGTCTGATCCGGATCAGTCGGGTGCAACATTCTTGCCCGCTGCCTCGCCGCGGCCTATCATTCCGATGTTCCAGGCACGCCGGATCCCCATGATCGTGCTTCGACCAGCTACCGCCGGCTTGCCGTGCGTGACGATGTGGCTCAAGCCCAATCGCGCGCTAAGCCGGCGCGGTCTGCGTCGATTGATCGTGGTTCTGGTGGCGCTGGTGCTGATAACGGCGGGACTGGGTGCGTGGCAGGGGAACGTGTTTGCTCCGCTGTTCGCCTTGGTCGAATCCGCCGCCGTGGCCGTAGCCTTGAGCGTGGCCTGGCGGGCCGGCGATCGCAGTGAGCGCATCACCCTCGACGCTTCGTCGCTGGAGGTGCGGTCGCTGCCGGGCCGGCGCCGCATGCGTTTCCAGGCGTACTGGGTGCGCGTGCTGCTGGAGCCGGGTGACGGGCGTCAGCGCCTGTTGCTGTCATCGCACGGGCGTGAATTGGAGATTGGCGCTTTTCTGGCGGAACAGGAACGCGTCGAGCTGTCGAGAAAACTCATGGTGCTGCTGGCCGATCTCAACGGCCCGTCGCGCAAGTAGGTTCAACAAAGGTGCAAGACATGACATCTGGCGGCATCAGGCGATCATTCACGGCAGCGGCGACACTCGCCCTTGCATCGTTCGGCAGCGTGGTGCACGCCGCACCCGGTCCGTGGCAGCTGAACATGCAGCGCGGCGAGAGCACCTGGTCGCAGGTGCCGTACCACCTGAACAACATTTCGCTCGCCGTGTGCACGGTGATCGGCATCCTGGTGTTCGGCGCGATGTTCATCGCGATGTTCCGCTTCCGCAAATCGCGCGGTGCCGTGGCCGAGAAGTGGTCGCACAACACCATGGTGGAAGTCGTCTGGACCACCATCCCGGTGGTCATCCTGGTCGTGCTGGCCTACCTGGCCACCGGCGGCCTCACCTCCTGGGCCGACACCACCGGTTCGCAGATGACCGTCAAGGTCACCGGCTACCAGTGGAAGTGGCGCTACGACTATGTCGACTACCAGGGCAAGCCGATCGACAAGGTCGGCTTCATGTCCAAGCTCGATACGCAGAGCGACCGGACCCGCCAGCTCGGTTCGGGCATGGATCCGTTTGCGGTCAAGGTCGGTGACGAGAGCACGTATCTGCTGAACGTCGACAACCCGCTGGTCGTGCCGGTCGACACCAAGATCCGCTTCGTGATCACCAGCGGCGACGTGATCCATTCCTGGTGGGTGCCGGCGACCGGCTGGAAGCTCGACGCGATCCCCGGAATCATCAACGCCGCCTGGGCCAACTTCCAGACGCCGGGTACCTATCGCGGCCAGTGCGCCGAGTTGTGCGGTCAGGATCACGGCTTCATGCCGATCGTGGTGGTGGTCAAGTCGAAGGCGGATTTCGCCGCGTGGCTGGCCGGGCAGCAGGCGAAGTCCGCCGCGCCCGCCGCTGCACCGGCGGCAGCTTCCAGCGCCGCCGCGCCGCAAACCAGCCAGGCCGCTCCGGTAGCGGATACGGCCAAGCAGGGCTGATCCGACCCGGTCGGGCCGTTCCCGGCACACGTTTTTTCACGCAGTCGCATTCAATATTTCAGGTTAGAGGTGCAAGGCCATGTCCTACGCAGCCACCCATGATCATCACGATGATCACCACGGCGCGCCGAAAGGTTTCTTCCAGCGTTGGTGCATGTCCACCAACCACAAGGACATCGGCACGCTGTATCTGGTTTTCGCGCTGACGATGTTCTTCATCGGCGGCAGCTTTGCGATGCTGATCCGTGCCGAGCTGTTCAAGCCCGGCATGCAGCTGATGCAGCCGTACTTCTTCAACCAGCTGACCACCATGCATGCGCTGGTGATGATCTTCGGCGCGATCATGCCGGCCTTCGTCGGCCTCGGTAACTGGATGATCCCGCTGATGGTGGGCGCGCCGGACATGGCGCTGCCGCGCATGAACAACCTGTCGTTCTGGATCCTGCCGTTCGCCTTCCTGTTGATGCTGTCCACGCTGTTCATGCCCGGCGGCGGCCCGGCCGGCGGCTGGACGCTGTATCCGCCGCTGTCGCTGCAGAGCGATTCGCTCGCCTACGTGGTGTTCGCGGTCCATCTGATGGGCATCAGCTCGATCATGGGCGCGATCAACATCATCGCGACCATCCTCAACATGCGCGCGCCGGGCATGGAACTGCTGAAGATGCCGGTGTTCGTATGGAGCTGGCTGATCACCGCGTTCCTGCTGATCGCCGTGATGCCGGTGCTGGCTGGCGCGGTGACGATGCTGCTCACCGACAAGTACTTCGGCACCAATTTCTTCAACCCGGGCGGCGGCGGTGACCCGGTGCTGTATCAGCACATCTTCTGGTTCTTCGGTCATCCCGAGGTCTACATCATGATCCTGCCCGCATTCGGGATCATCTCGGAAATCGTGCCGACCTTCGCGCGCAAGCCGATCTTCGGCTACAAGGCGATGGTGTTCGCGATCGCCTCGATCGCATTCCTGTCGTTCATCGTGTGGGCTCACCACATGTTCGCGGTGGGCCTGCCGCTGGGCGCCGAGATCTTCTTCATGTACGCCACGATGCTGATCGCGGTACCGACCGGCGTGAAGGTGTTCAACTGGGTCGCCACCATATGGGGCAGCTCGATGACGTTCGAGACGCCGATGCTGTTCGCGATCGCGTTCATCATCCTGTTCACCATCGGCGGCTTCTCCGGTCTGATGCTGGCGCTGGTGCCGGCGGACTTCCAGTACCACGACACCTACTTCGTGGTGGCGCATTTCCACTATGTGCTGGTGACCGGTGCGCTGTTCGCGATCATTGCGGCCAGCTATTACTGGCTGCCGAAGTGGACCGGCAACATGTACAGCGAGTTCTGGGGCAAGGTGCATTTCTGGAACAGCGTGATCTGGGTCAACGTGCTGTTCTTCCCGCAGCACTTCCTGGGTCTGGCTGGCATGCCGCGCCGCATTCCCGACTACAACGTGGCGTTCGCCAACTTCAACATGATCAGCTCGATCGGCGGCTTCCTGTTCGGCGCCACCCAGCTGATCTTCATCGGCGTGCTGATCCATTGCGCGTTCTTCTCGAAGAAGAAGGCCACCGACCGCGTGTGGGAAGGCGCCAGGGGTCTGGAATGGACGGTGCCGTCGCCGGCGCCGCACCACACCTTCGAAGTGCCGCCGGTGATCCACGACGACGAGCTGGCGCACGGCCACGTCAACGATTGATCATTCACTATGTCGCCCCAGCCCTTCCGGGCCGGGGCGATGCAAGAAGCCGATCTACATGAAACAGCAGACAATGAACACGGAAATCGCGGCACGCCGCAAAGGTGTACGACGCACCCTGGCGGTGACGGTTTCGATCGCGCTGGCGTTTTTCCTGGTGTCGTTTCTGCAGATCCTGCTGATGAAATAGCGGTACCGCGGTTGCTGTACGGTTTCCTTCAATTACGTCTCCTTCAACCGGTCGGGTTCGACGATCGGCATGCAGTTCCCCGGTCGGCGTGACGGGGCAAAAGTCATCAAGAGAAATCCACGGGGTCTCACCATGGGTCAGCAGCACGACGCTTACTTTGTTCCGGCCAAGAGCTATTGGCCGATCGTGGCCGCAGTGGTCATGTTCACCACCGTGTTCGGTGCCGCGCACTGGCTGAACGCGGAGCCCGGCGACGCCGGCTTCGGCAAGACCGTGCTGATCGTCGGCGTGGTCGGCGTGCTGGGCATGTTCTTCGGCTGGTTCCGTTCGGTCATCAACGAATCGCTGTCCGGCAGCTACAACCACCAGGTGGACGTCTCGTTCCGCATGGGCATGATGTGGTTCATCTTCTCCGAGGTGATGTTCTTCGGCGCGTTCTTCGGTGCGCTGTTCTACATCCGCATGTTCTCGGTGCCGTGGCTCGGTGGCACCGGCCATGGCACGTTGACCCATCAGTTCCTGTGGAGCGATTACGCTGCCGCATGGGGCGCCAATGGCGGCAACGGTCCGGAGCGTGTCGGCGGCAGCTTCAGCACCGTGCCGGCGTGGGGCCTGCCATTGCTGAACACGCTGATCCTGCTGAGCTCCAGCGTCACCGTGACGATTGCGCACCATGCGCTGCGTGCCGGTCATCGGGGCAAGATCCTGGTGTTCCTGGGCCTGACCGTGCTGCTCGGTGCGCTGTTCCTGAATTTCCAGGCGCATGAGTACGTCGAGGCTTACAAGGAGCTGAACCTGACCCTGCACAGCGGCGTCTACGGTTCGACCTTCTTCCTGCTGACCGGCTTCCACGGCCTGCACGTGACGCTGGGCACGATCATGCTGGCGGTGATCTGGCTCCGCGTGCTGAAGGGCCACTTCAACAAGGATCACCACTTCGGTTTCGAGGCGGTGGCGTGGTACTGGCACTTCGTCGACGTGGTCTGGCTCGGCCTGTTCATGTTCGTCTACATTCTTTAAGACGCGGCGTCGGTTCCGCGAGGAGCAAAACCGGCCATTGGCGACTGCTCTGCATTGCTTCAACTTGGGCATCCATGCCCAAGCCATGGCCGGACCCTTCACAAGGACCATGACACGTCCGCAACAAAAAGCCCGCCATCGGCGGGCTTTTTGTTGCGGTGACACCGGGCGATTCAATCGTTACCGGAACTCGCGGCCACGTAGCGCGATTTGTCGCGGCCGGGGCGCGCGGCGGGCGCAGCCGCTACAATCACTGGCCGACATCGTGCGGATGCAGCCAACCCATCCAGATGCCGAGTGCGACCATGCCGATCAGCAACAGCGACAAGCCGATGCGGCGGGTCAGGGCCCACACCGTGCGCTTGTCGTCGTCCTTGTCGGTCATCATGAAATACAGCGCCTGGCCGAGGCTGAAGATCACCACCAGCAGCACCACCACCAGCGCACCTTTGTAGACGGTTTCCACGTGATTGATCCGATCCATTACGACCTGGGCAGTATAGCGACCACCGGCGGGCTCGCCGCGTGAGCGGATTTCGCCGTCCGTCGTGGTGGGCGTTGCTGCTGACGGCGGCCGGAGCCTTGCTGTTCATACGTTTGGGCATCTGGCAGCTGCATCGCGCCGACTTCAAGGAAGCACTTCTGCGGCGGTATGCCGCATCGTCGACCGCGCCCCGGCAGGACTTCGCCAAGGTAGCCGCCGCGCCGCCGGCCGACAGCTTTCCGCGCGTGCAGGTGAGCGGCCGCTATCTTGCCGACCGGCTGTACCTGCTGGACAACCCGAACCACGACAGCCGCGGCGGCGTGGAAGTGTTCGCGCCGTTCGTGCTGCACGGCGTGCTGCGCGATCAGTCGCCGTTGCTGCTGGTGGACCTGGGCTTCCTGCCGGGCAATGGCGATGGCAAGACGCCGCAACTGCCGCCGTTGCCGACCACCGAGATCAGCCTGCAGGGTTTGTACGTGCCGCCACCGCCGACCGGTTTCGAGATGGGCGGCAATGCACTGGCGCGACAGACTCGCTGGCCGAAGAACACCATTTTCCTGGACCCGGCGGAAATCGCCCGCGATCTCGGCCGTCCGCTGTATCCGCGGATGCTGGCGCTGGACGCCGATCCCGCCTCGATCTATGTGCGCGTGCACACTCTCGATTTCTCTTCCATGCCGCCGGCGCGGCACCGCGCCTATGCGTTCCAGTGGTTCACCTTCGCGCTTGCCGCGGTGGTGATCCTGCTGGTCGTGCATCGCAAGCGCAAACCGCGCAAATCCTGATATCACGAAGGTCACGAAGTCCGATGAAGCCAGTCGATCCCGTTGCGTTGCGCAAGAGCCGGATGTCTCTGCTGCTGATTGCGCTGGTGTTTGCGGCGCCGATGATCATTGCCGGCCTGCTCAGTTTTACCGGCTGGCAGCCGGGCGTGAAGGGCAATGGCCACGCGATCCTGCCGCAGCGCAATTTCGTCGATGAGAAGCTGCAGGTGAAACTGGACAATGGTCAGGCGTGGCCGTGGCGCGACAGCGAGCCGCGGCTGACCCTGGTCACGCTGGCCGGGCCGGACTGCGCCGCGCGCTGCTTCGAGACATTGACCGGGATCGCCAAGGCGCGCGTCATGCTCAACCGCAACCAGATGCGCCTGCGCCTGCTGTACGTCGGCGCGCCGCCGGCGGATGCGGGCCGACGCGACGCCATACGCACCTATTGGTCGCTGGGCCGCGATGTCGACGGCAAGCTGGCCGCGTACGCACCGACCACGCCGGACAGCGTCAGCGCGGTGTTGGTGGAATCCAATGGCACGGCGCTGTCGCTGTATCCGGCCGGCTTCGATGTTCCCGGTTTGGCGCGGGATCTGCAGAAGGTGGTCAAGTGATGACGGCGCGCTCGCTGAAAATCCTGCGCGGCCTGTCCCTGCTCGCCGCGGTGTTCGCATTCGGGCTGGTGATGTTCGGCGCGTTCGTGCGGTTGTCGAATGCCGGGCTGTCGTGCCCGGACTGGCCTACCTGCTACGGCCAGGCGACCTGGCCGCATCACGCGCAGGCGGTGGCGCATGCCGACGCAGCATTCCCTGATCGCCCGTACGAGGCGCACAAGGCCTGGCGCGAACAGGTGCACCGCTTCCTTGCCGGCACCCTCGGTGTGATGGTGTTGCTGCTGGCGCTGATCGCGAGCGCGCGCAGACGCAGTGCGCTGCTGGCCGTCATTGCCGGCGCGGTGTTTGCGGTGGTCGGCGTGGCTCTGTACATGCGCGGCGAACACATGTGGTCGTCGTTGCTGGCGGTATGTGCGATGGGTTTGCCGCTGTTCGCCGCGATCCAGTTGCCACAACCCGGCGCCTGGAAGATCAGCGTGCTGACACTGGCGGTGATCATCTTCCAGGCGATGCTCGGCATGTGGACGGTGACCCTTCTGCTGAAGCCAATCGTGGTGATGGGGCATCTGCTCGGGGGCATGACCACGTTCGCGCTGCTGGCGTACGCCGCACTGCGTTTCGTCGGCGTAGCTGCGCCGGACGAGCGCATGGCCGACCTGCGCCGGTTGGTGACGATCGGCCTGGTGCTGTTGTTTTGCCAGATCGCGTTGGGTGGCTGGACCTCGGCGAACTATGCCGCGCTGGCCTGCGGCTACGGCCCCGGCGCGTTCCCGCAGTGCCTCAATCAGTGGGCACCACCGACGGATTTTCACCAGGGCTTCGTGCTGTGGCGCGGGATCGGCGTCAACTACGAAGGCGGCGTGCTGGACATGGCGGCGCGCAGTGCGATCCAGCTCGTGCATCGGTTCGGCGCGCTGGTGGTGTTCTGCTACCTCGGCTGGTTGTCGCACAAGCTGGCCCGGCGTGGCCTGCGCGTCTTTGGCATCGCGATCGCGGTGGCGTTGGTGAGCCAGGTATTGCTGGGCATCAGCAATGTGTACTTCGGTTTGCCGCTGGCGGTAGCGACCGCGCACAATGGTGTGGCCGCACTCTTGCTTTTCACCTTGCTGGCCGCGTTGGCGCGTACCCAGCGTCGGCATGACGAGCCGATGTCCCTGTCGCTGGAGTCACGTTGAGATGGAGCTGTTCCACGAATACCTGCAACTGACCAAGCCGCGCGTCGTCGCGCTGCTGGTGTTCTGTGCGGTGATCGGCATGTTCCTCGCTGTGCCGGGCATCCCGCCGTGGCGCGCGTTGGTGTTCGGCACGCTGGGCATCTGGATGGCCTCAGGTTCAGCGGCCGCGTTCAACCACCTGGTCGACGAGCGCATCGACAAGCTGATGGCGCGCACCGCACGGCGTCCACTCGCCACCGGCAAGCTCACGCCGCGCCAGGTGCTGGTGTTCGCGGTGCTGCTTGGCATCGCCTCGATGCTGGTGCTGGCGCTGCTGGTCAACCCGCTCACCGCGCTGCTCACCTTCGGCGGCCTGATCGGCTACGCGCTGGTCTACACCGCGTACCTGAAGCGTGCGACGCCGCAGAACATCGTGATCGGCGGTCTCGCCGGTGCGATCCCGCCGGTGCTGGGCTGGACCGCGGTGACCGATGCCTTGCATCCGTTCGCGCTGCAGTTGTGCCTGATCATCTTCGTGTGGACGCCGCCGCATTTCTGGGCGCTGGCGATCTTCCGCCGCGACGACTACGCGCGCGCGCAGGTGCCGATGCTGCCGGTCACCCACGGCGTGGTCTACACGCGCTGGCAGGTGCTGTTCTACACCGTGCTGCTGGTGCTCGTGACGCTGCTGCCGGCGCTGACCGGGATGAGCGGTCTGATCTATCTGGGCGGCGCGATCGTGCTGGGCGTGGGCTTTCTGTACTACGCCGTGCGACTGCTGAATCCGCCGGACGAGCTGTTCCCGATGAAGGTGTTCAAGTACTCGATCGTGTATCTGATGGCGCTGTTTGCCTTCCTGCTGGCCGACCACTGGCTGGTCGGACCGATCGTGCAGCAGGGGCTGGCGCTGCAGCATGCGAGTTGAAACCTGATCGGTAAGCCTGGTCGGTTTCGGCCGAACCGGCATGGCGGTTTCCGACAGATTTCATCCATCCACTCAGCCCTTATGGGTTGACACTTCCGCAGCGCAGCACGACAATGCGCGCGCTTGCCGGCGCATCGCGTCGACGGGCTCCCAGTCCTGACAAACCAAGGCATATGGACGTTTACCCTAGTCGCAACGTCGACATCCGCAAGCATCGGATGCCGGCGACGCATAACAACAAGTTGAACGCCTGCGGCGACCGCGAGCGGTCGGCTGGTGCTTTCCTCGACTAGGGAAAGTCCGGCCCACCCCTGACGACGCCATAGGCGTCGTTACGAGGAGATGGGCCCATGAAGCTCCTTCGCGATTCCCTTCTGTTGCGCGCACTGCGCCGGCTACTGGCTGGCCGTCGCGACGTCGTGCGCCGCCCTTACGCCGTCACCGTGCCCGCTCCGCTCGAACACACCCCATTGGGGCAGACCCCATTGGAGCAGGCGACCGGCAACAACGTGGTCGAACTGCATCGCCGGAACTCGAGCCATGCGTCGGCACCGGCCCAGGACAATGCGCTGCCATCGTCCGTACATCGTGCTGTGGTATCCAGTCGCTGATGGTCGCCATCACGTCATGCAAGGGGTGGCCTCCGCCAGTGGCGGCATGGTTCCGGCCGCGTATGCGGCCGTGCGCACCGGCGATGATGCGGTTCGCGGATTGATTCCGCAGACTCGCACCGGCGACAGGTATCAGCGAATTCACGGAAGCGAGTCATGAACAAGCAATCCAATCAGACCACCGCAGTCAAGGCGGCGGGCAAGGGTGCGGCAGCAGTGCATGCGGCGGTTGCGCAGGAGGCGTTTCGCGCAAACGACGAGCTGCTGGCGGCGCTGGAAACCACCCTGGCGGGTCTCGATGAAGAACAAATCGAGACGCGGCTGCATCGCGACGGCGTGAACGAGGTATCGCACGAGAAGCCGCCGCACTGGACGCTGCAGCTGCTGCACGCCTTCAAGAACCCGTTCATCGTCGTGCTGCTGGTGCTGGCCTGCGTGCAGTTGGCCACGGATCATACGAACCTGACTGGTCCGACCATCATCTCGGTGATGGTCGGCATCAGCGTGTTCCTCAGCTTCACCCAGGAATACCGTTCATCAAGGGCCGCCGAGAAGCTGAAGGCGATGGTGCGCAACACCGCCACGGTGACGCGTCGCGCATCGGACGGCCACAGCGAGCGCATCGAAGTACCCGTGGCCGAGCTCGTCGCCGGCGACATCGTGCATCTCGCCGCGGGCGACATGGTGCCCGCCGATCTGCGTCTACTGAGCGCCAAAGACCTGTTCATCAGTCAGGCCATCCTCACCGGCGAATCACTGCCGGTGGAGAAGTCCGCGCCGTCGCATATGCCTGCGGCGAACGCGCCGGGGGCGAATGATGCCGATAATCCGCTGGATCTGGCATCGGTTTGCTACATGGGCACCAACGTGGTCAGCGGCACGGCCACCGCAGTGATCGTAGCCACCGGCTCGCGCAGCTATCTGGGTTCGCTGGCGCGCACCGTAGCGGGTCAGCGCGTGCAGACCAGCTTCGATCGCGGCGTGAAGAGTGTCAGCTGGCTGCTGATCCGCTTCATGGCGGTGATGGTGCCGATTGTTTTCGTGATCAACGGCCTGGACAAGCACGACTGGCTGCAGGCGTTCCTGTTCGCGTTGTCGGTGGCGGTGGGCCTGACGCCGGAAATGTTGCCGCTGATCGTCACCGCGAATCTGGCCAAGGGCGCCATTGCCATGTCGCGCCGGAAAGTGGTGGTGAAGCGCCTCAACGCGATCCAGAACCTCGGCGCGATGGACGTTCTGTGCACCGACAAGACCGGTACGCTGACCTTGGACAAGATCGTGCTGGAGCGGCATCTCGACCTGTATGGCGAGGAGTCCGAGGAGGCGCTGGAATATGGCTACCTCAATAGCCGTTTCCAGACCGGCTTGAAGAACCTGATGGACAAGGCGGTGCTGGAGCATCGCAACCTTGAACCCACCGCGGCGCACTACCGTATCGTCGACGAGATCCCGTTCGACTTCCAGCGCCGCCGCATGTCGGTGGTGGTGAGCAACGGCGAGGGCCCCGAGCTGCTGGTATGCAAGGGCGCGGTGGAGGAGATGCTGTCGATCTGCGCGTACGCGAAGGCCGGCGACGAGATCCTGCCGATGACCGACGAGCAGCGGGCCGAGATCAAGGCGACCACCCGCCATCTCAACGAGGATGGTCTGCGTGTGCTGGTGGTGGCGATCAAGCGCCAGCCGCCGTCCAATCGTGCCTACAGCGTTGCCGACGAGAGCGACCTGATCGCCGTGGGCTGCCTGGCCTTCCTCGATCCGCCGAAGGATACCGCGGGCACCGCCATCGCGGCGCTGCGCCATCACGGGGTCGAAGTGAAGGTGATCACCGGCGACAACGAAGCGGTGACGCGCAAGATCTGCCGTGAAGTGGGCCTGGACGTGGAGCACTCCGCGCAGGGCAAGCACATCGAGCCGCTGGACGACGCCGAGTTGGACGAGCTGGTCAAGCGCACCACGGTGTTCGCCAAGATGTCGCCGCTGCAGAAAGCCCGCGTAGTGAAGTCGCTGCAGCGTCAGGGACACACCGTCGGCTTTCTCGGCGACGGCATCAACGACGCGCCGGCACTGCGCGAGGCGGACGTGGGCATATCGGTGGATACCGCCACCGATATCGCCAAAGAATCGGCCGACATCATCTTGCTGGAAAAGAACCTGATGGTGCTGGAGGAGGGTGTGATCGAAGGACGCATCACCTTCGGCAACATCATCAAGTACATCAAGATGACCGCCAGTTCCAACTTTGGCAACATGTTCTCGGTGCTGGTGGCGAGCGCGTTCCTGCCGTTCCTGCCGATGCTGCCGTTGCAGCTGCTGGTGCTCGACCTGCTGTATCACACCTCGCAGCTGTCGATCCCGTTCGACCGCATGGACGAGGAATACCTGCGCAAGCCGCGCAAGTGGGACGCCAGCGACATCGGGCGCTTCATGGTGTGGATCGGCCCGGTCAGCTCGATCTTCGACATCACGACGTACTGGCTGTTGTGGCATGTGTTTGGTGCGAACTCGCCCGAGCACCAGGCGTTCTTCCAGACCGGCTGGTTCGTCGAGAGTCTGCTCACGCAGACCCTGATCGTGCACATGATCCGCACGCGCAAGATCCCGTTCCTGCAGAGCATCGCCTCGGCGCCGGTGCTGGCCTTGACCGTTGCCGCCATCCTGGTCGGCATGGCGCTGCCTTTCACCGTATTGGGCGCGAAGTTCGGCATGGTGGCGTTGCCGCCGGTGTACTTCGGCTGGGTGGCGCTAACCGTGTTCACGTATTGTGTGCTGACCCAGCTGATGAAATTGCTTTACATGCGCCGCTACGGGCGCTGGCTGTAATCCACGCTGTTGCGTTCGCGCGCAGCGTCCACGGTCAGCGCGGCCAGTTGGCGCAAGCGGGTGCTGCCGGTATCGGCGAGCAGTTCCTTCAATCGGGCGCCGGCATCGAGCTGGTCGAGCGTGTGGCGTTCGGCCAGCGAGGCGGCGAGGGCGCGGCCCATCGAATCGAAGATCAGCGCGTAGGCGAAGGCGTGCAGCACGCCGCCGCCGAGGGTGCCGAGGCCGGGGAAGGCCTTCAATGCATTGCCGGCGACAGCCAGTACGATCGACGTGCCGGTGCGCAAGGTGAGCCTGGCCTGTTGCACGAAGTCGTCGATCTGCACGTCGCTGACTTTCACGCCGTATAGCTCGGCGAGTGCGCGGGTGAGGCCGGTGGCGAGTACGCCCTGGATCACCAGGTCGCTGCCCGGCGCCACCGCGGCGAGCGCGCCGACGATCGCGCGACGCGCATATTTGCGCACGATGCGCTCGGCCTCCTCGGCGCGGGTCCGCGTTTCCAGTGTGCCTGTGCGTTGGTGCAGTCCGGCCAGCACGGCGTTTTCGCGCAGGTTTTCGAGGCCTTCGGCACCGGGTGCTGTGAGCCGGGCCAGCGCTTGCAGCAGCGGTTCGATCGCGGGCTTCCGCTGGCGCTCGACCGATTCGGTGCTGCCGTCGGCGAGCAGGCGTTGATAGCGCTCGCTGCCGCCGGCGCTGATCGCCAGTACCGCATTGGCGATGCCGCGCGACTGCTGGCGCAGGCGGGCCAGCAGCTGTTCGCGCTCCACCGATGTCCACTGATCGGCCTTGTTCAAGACCAGCAGCAGCGGCTTGCCGAAATCGGCGAGCCAGCGCAGCTCGTCGCCTTGGCCGCGGTTGAGATCGCCGGCGCATAGATAGATGACGGCATGCGCGCGCAGTGCTTCCTCGCGCGCCATGGTTTCGTGGGTTTCACCACCGGCTTCCCGGCTGCCGGGTACGTCGGCCAGCACCAGTGTGCGACCGTCGGGAAGTTGGCTGTCGTAATGGCCGACTTCCCGGGTAGTGCCGCCGCGCGCGTCGCTGGCGACCTGGGCGTGCGGCGCCAGTGCGCGGATCAGGCTCGATTTGCCGGTGGAGATTTCGCCGAACAACGCGACGTAGACGCGCGCGCTGGCGCGGCGTCGATCGAGTTCGCCCAGTTCGGTCGTCAGCACGCCGGTATCGGCACCGCGTTCGCGCAACTGGTGGATGCGTTGCTCCAGACTGCCGCGGTCGGGCGCCGGCATCGGCCGCCGTTTGCGTCGCGGCCGCAGCAGCCACCACAGCACACTCAATCCGGCCGCCGCAAAGATCGCCAGGATGCCGCCAAGCGTCCATTGCAACCACGTCGGCAACGCGAGAAAGCGTTGCGCCAATGCCAGCGCACGTTCGGCGGCCGCGAACAGCAGCCATAGCAACGCGGCCATGGCTAGCGCGGAGAACAGCAATCGCAGGCGTCGGGACATGCACGCATTCTAGCGAGCTTCTTCGGGCCGACTCCGCTCGCACCGGTGTCACGGTTTTGGCACTATCGTGAATTGGAGTGACACAGCTTCGACCGGAGCTGTGCGGGTTTCGCGACAGCGGTTCGTGGGGAAGCTGGATGGGGAGCGGTTTCAGGTGGTCGGCATGGCTGTTGGGCATGGCTCTGGTCGTGCTCGCGCTCGCGCCGGATACCCGGGCTGCGCCGGTGGTGCGCGGCGCACAGATGCCCGGTCCGCTGCCGACGCCGCAGTTCCGGCGCTACGAGACGACGGATGGTTTGCCCAGCGGGGCGATCTACGCCGTGGCACAGGACCACAACGGCTTGATGTGGTTTGGTTCGGCCGGTGGTCTGGTACGTTTCGACGGGGTCGGCTTCAAGGTGTTCCGGCATGCGACGGATGATCCGAACTCCTTGCCTGCCAACCCCACGTATTCGCTTCTGATCGATCGCGACAACCGGGTCTGGACCGGCGGCATTTCGACCGGCCTGATTGCCTATGACCAGAAGAGTGGGCGCTTCCGGCAGTGGACCCATGACGACAAGCAGGCGGCCAGCCTTGCCAGCGACGAAGTCTGGGGCATGGCGCAGACGGCCGACGGCAGCTTGTGGGTGGCCACCGAAAGCGGCCTTGATCGCATGCGACCGGATGGAAGCGGGTTCGACCACGTGCCGCTGGATGTTGGTGGGAAACGCTCCGCCTCGTTCGGCCAGACGCGGGCGCTGTTTGCCGGGGCCGATGGTCGCCTGTGGATCGGCGCGGAAAGTGGCTTGTACCTGCGCGAGCCCGACGGCGCTACGCATCAGGTGCCGGTGGATCCCTCGTTTCGCGGCGACCTGAGCAAGACCTGGCGCATCGACGGTGGGCACGGCGAGATCAGGGTGTCGCTGACCGGCGGTCTGCTGATCATCGGCGCCGATGGCGTGGCGCGACCGCTGGCGAGCCGGCAGCTCTCATCGCAACGGATCATGAGCAGTACCCGTGACGCATCGGGGCGGTTGTGGATCGGGACGGCCGATGGCGTGCTGCTGGGCCGCGCCGATATGGGCCTCGCCGATGTGGATCAGGGCGATGGACAGCTGCAGCGGATCGCCGGTCAACCGCTGCTGTCGGGTGGGTTGCCGGGCAACAAGACATGGCAGACCGCGCTCGATGGCGAAGGCGGGCTATGGATTACCTTCGAGCAGTCCAGCATCGCCTACCTGCCGCCGGGATGGAGCGGGTTCTCCCGCTTCACCCACATTCCGGACGATCCCGGCAGCCTGACCGGTATTGCGGCGTCGACGATTCTCATGGGTCGCGACGGCAAGTTGTGGCTGGGTGGCAACGATGGCTGGATCGACAAGCTGGATGCGGCTACCGGCCGGGTGCAGCATGTCGTGCAGGGCGTACAAGGGCAGGTCGTGTCACTGGCAGAGGATTCGCGGGGTCGCCTGTGGATCGACAACCCGCCGCAACTCAACTTGTTTGATCAGAGCCGGTTTGATCAGGGCAGGCTTGATCAGAGCCGGCTCGAGCAGGGCATGCTCAATCGGGGCAAGCTCACTTCGATCGATCTCGGCCATGCTCGGGTGACGCGGCCGGTGTTGCTTTGTGCCGGTGACGATGGACGGATATATATCGCTTCATGGAACGAAGGTGTATTCGTCGTCGACCCCGACAGCCTGGCGATTGCGCCGGTGGCGATGGAGCAGGGCGGCGACGGCATTTTGCGTCCCGATCAACTCACCTTCCATGCCGGCGGCCTCTGGTATGCGAGCGAGGGCGGCTTGTTGCACCGGGACGACAAGGACGGGAAGCTGCTTTTCGTACAAGGCGTGCCGCGACAGGAGATCGTTGCTTTCGCCTTCGATGCGACGGGCTTCTGGCTGGCCACCAATGGCTCGGCGCTCGAACACTATCGGTATGCCGACGGGCGTGCGGTGCGCGATGACAGCGTCGACCTCAGTCACGAGCAGCTCAAATCCGATCTGCGCGACTTGCGGGTGGATAGTCGGGGCCGGTTATGGGTGTTTGCCAATCCGGGCCTATGGCAGTTCGATCAGCACACGCGCCGCTTCCAGTCGTTTGGCCCTGCGCATGGTCTGTCGAATGCAAATTTCGACGGAGCCGCGACCGCCATGGCGCCCAGCGGAATGATGTTTGCCACCAGCAGCGGCGGCGTCGTGGCGTTCCAGCCCGAACGGTTGCTGCAAACCGAGAAGGCCGGCTCGTTACCGGCGTTGTCGCTGGCGTATCTCAGCGTGCAGCGTGCCGGCGAAGTGCGCGCCATCGCCCTCGACAGCAAGGTAGTGCAGCTGGGCTGGCGCGATCGTGATCTGCGCGTGGGTGTACGGCTCGCTTCGTTCATCAATCCCGCGGCCAACCGCTACCGCTTTCGATTGAACGGATTCGACAGCGGCTGGGTCGATGCGGGCAACCGCGGTGAGCGGGACTTTGCGGGACTTGCCGCGGGCGACTATGCGCTAGAAGTCCAGGCAGCCGGCGCAGATGATCGCTGGGTCGGGCTGGCCACACCGATCAGCATCCATGTGCAGGCCCCGCCTTGGGTACGCTGGTGGGCGTGGATCATCTATGCGCTGTTGTTTGCTGCCGTGGTGGGTCTGATCCTGCGCCATTGGCGCCGACGCTTGGCGCAGCGGCATCACATGCAAATGGTCGAACAGCAGCGGCAGATGGCCGAAGCGGCGAGCGCGGCGAAGACGCAGTTCCTGGCCACGCTGAGCCACGAGATCCGCACGCCGATGACCGGCGTGATGGGCATGGCCGAGCTGTTGCTGAGCACGCCGCTGAGTCCGCTGCAGCACGACTACACCCAGGCCATGCAGCGCTCCGGTGGCATGCTGCTGAAGTTGCTCAACGACGCGCTGGACCTGGCCCGCATCGAGGCCGGCAAGCTGGAACTGGAGCCGGCCGTGTTCGATCCGCGCCAGCTGCTCGACGACGTGACGCAGCTGGAGCAGGGGCTGGCCCATGCCAAGGGCATCCGCTTCGTACTGGACGTGGCGGACGACTTGCCCAGACACCTGCTGGGCGATGCGTTGCGGATCAAGCAAGTGTTGTTGAACCTGGCGAACAACGCCTTGAAGTTCACCGAGCACGGCCACGTCACCTTGCGCGCGCAGCGCACTCCCGACGGCTTGCTGTTCAGCGTGAGCGATACCGGTCCGGGCATTCCCGAAGCCAGCCAGGCGCGCCTGTTCGAGCGCTTCGAGCAGGCGGACGGTCCGCAGCGTCGTGCCGGCAGCGGACTGGGTCTGGCGATCTGCCGCGAGCTGGTCGACATGATGGGCGGCAGCATCGAGCTGGAATCGCGTCTCGCGCACGGCAGCACGTTCCGGGTGCGGCTGCCGCTGGCCGAACCGGCGACGGCTGCGCCGCCGCCCTCGACAGACGCCACCACGGACCGGCGCTACCGGCTGCTGCTGGTGGAGGACGACACCATCGTGGCGGCGGTGATCCGCGGCCTGCTCGAACGCGAAGGCCACCGCGTGGTGCACGTCACCAACGGGCTGGCGGCGCTGGCCGAGCTGGCGCAGGCGAGCTTCGAGGCGGTGCTGCTGGATCTGGATCTGCCTGGTGTCGATGGCTTCCAGATCGCGCGGCTGATCCGGCAGCGCGAACAGGCCGGCACACACCTGCCGATCATCGCGGTGACCGCGCGCTCGGGCAGCGAGGACGAGACACGCGCCCGGGCCGCGGGAATGGACGACTTCCTGCGCAAGCCGCTCAGTGGCGAGCAGCTGAGCGCGGCACTGGCGCGAAACGTGAGCAACGACGAATCACCGGTGGACAATTGCGCGTGAAGGCATGGTGGCTGCGCCGCGCTCGCGCCAAGACAGGGGTTTTGGCATCATCAACCCCGTCGGGACAGCCACCGGCACCGTCTACGCGATTGCGCAGGATCACGACGGGTCGGAGACGGAGAGCTCGGGGGGAGCGCAGCGGATGTTTTCAGCAGTATGGCTGAGTGTGGCCCTGGGCCTGACCGCTCCGGCATCGGCTGCATCCGTGTCGCCGCCGGCTGTCACCACCTCGTCCGCCAGCCTGTTGCCGACGCCGCAATTCCGACGTTACGGCACGGCCGACGGCCTGCCCAGCAGTACCGTCTATGCGGTCGCGCAGGATCGCGATGGGGCAATGTGGTTCGGCACCAAGGGCGGCATCGCCCGCTACGACGGCGTCGACTTCAAGGTGCTTCGCCACTCCGCCGATGATCCTGGCTCGCTGTACGAAAACGGCATCGCCTCATTGCTGTTCGATCGCGATGGCCGGCTCTGGGCGACCGGGCTGGAAGCCGGGCTGAATCGTTACGACCCGGCTACGGGCAACTTCACGCATTGGGCGCACGATGCGAAGGATCCGTCCAGCCTGAGCAGCGACAAAGTCTGGACGATCGCACAGAGCGCCGACGGCAGCGTGTGGGTCGGCACGGTCAAGGGGCTGGATCGCATGCGGCCGGACGGTGGCAGCTTCGACCATGTGGCCAATGAATTGCTGGGCAGCGATCCGGCCGCGTTCGGCCTGGTCGCCGCGTTGTATGTCGATGCCCGACAGCAGCTGTGGATCGGCAGCGGTCGTGGCGTGTTCCGCCGCGACCGCGACGGCCACATGCATCGCGTGTCGCAGCTGGGCACGTCCGTGCCGATCGACTCCTGGTACATCAACGGCAATGGCGACGAGGTGCGCATCGCCACCACCAGCGGCTTGTTGCTGGTGGGCAAGGACGACGTGGCGCGTCCGCTCGCCGCGGCCGGGCTTCCACAGGGCAACATATTCAGCAGTGTCCGCGACGCCGCCGGCCGGCTGTGGGTCGGCACGCAGCATGGCCTGTATCTGCAGAATCAGCCGGACGCCCCGCTGCTGGCGGTGACCAACCAGCCGGTGCTGAACGGCAACCTGCCCGGCACCTGGATATGGTCGATGCTGACCGATCACGAGGGCGGTCTGTGGGTGACTCTGCTGGATGGCGGCGTGGCCTATCTGGCACCGACCTGGGACGACACCAGCCGTTTCACGCATATTCCCGATGACCCGGCCAGCCTGCGCGACTCGATCGTCACGGCGATGGCGCGTGGCCGCGACGGGCGGGTCTGGGTCGGCGAGCGCGATGGCCGTATCGACAAGCTCGACCCGCGTACCGGCAAGGTCGAGCACGTGCTGTCCGGTCTGCGCGGCGACGTATTGGGAATGACCCAGGACGAGCACGAGCGACTGTGGATCGCCGTGCGAGGCGCACTCTATCGTTACACCAACGGCAAGCCGCCGGAGCAGGCCGATCCGAATAACCAGCAGTTGAAACATCCGCTGGAAGTGGAACTGGGGCCTGACGGCCAGATGTATGCACGCAGCTTCGGCGAGGGCGTATTCCGGGTCGATCAGGACACGCTCGCGGTCACCCGGGTACCGATGGAACAGCCCAATCAGCGAGTGCTGTGGGGTAACCAGCTGACCCTGCACGGCGGCGTCTTCTGGTATGCCAACGATGGCGGCATGTTGCGCATGAACGCGCAGCATGATCGCTTCGAGGCGGTCCCCGGCGTGCTCAACGACCGTACCGTGAATGCTTTCGATTTCGCGCCCGACGGGCTGTGGATGGTGCGCTCCGACGGACTGGAGCATTACCGCTATCGCGGCGACGGCCTGGTGCTCGATCGCACGGTCGATGCGGCAGCTGGCTGGCCGTCGATCAACGTGGTCGACGTGCAGGTGGACGCGCTGCAACGGGTGTGGCTGCTCGGCCGCGACGGGCTGTGGCGGTTCGATCCGGAGCATGGCCGGTTCCAGTCGTTCGGCTTGCAGAATGGCCTGGCCAACGGCGAGTTTTCGCGCGGTTATGCCTTGATGCCCGATGGCAACCTGTATGCGCCCACGCTCGGGGGCGTGGTGGGCTTCAATCCGGACCGGATACGCGATCACTCCATCATGTCGCCGCTGGCGATCACCCAGATCAGTGTGCGCCGCCACGGCCGATTGCAGACGCTGCCGTTCGGACAAGAGGCGGTCCGGCTGGACTGGAAGGATCGCGGCTTCAATGTGGCGGCGCGGCTGTTTTCGTATGTCGATCCGGCCGCCAATCGCTACCGTTTCAAGTTGCGCGGTTTCGATACGGCATGGGTGGCCACCGGCAATCATGGCGAGCGCGAATTCGCCGGACTGAGTGCGGGCAGCTACACGCTGGAAGTGCAGGCAGCCGGCGCCAATGGCCGGTGGGTGAGTCTGCCGCAGCCGTTGGAGATCGAGGTGGAGGCGCCGCCGTGGACGCGCTGGTGGGCATGGCTGGGTTATGTATTGCTGCTGCTTGCGGCGGTATGGCTCGGCCTCGGAATCTGGCGCCGCCGGCTGGCGCGACGCCACCATGTGGAGATGGTCGAACAGCAGCGGCAGATGGCCGAAGCGGCGAGCGCGGCGAAGACGCAGTTCCTGGCCACGCTGAGCCATGAGATCCGCACGCCGATGACCGGCGTGATGGGCATGGCTGAGCTGTTGCTGAGCACGCCGCTGAGTCCGCTGCAGCACGACTACACCCAGGCCATGCAGCGCTCCGGCGGCATGCTGCTGAAGTTGCTCAATGACGCGCTGGACCTGGCCCGCATCGAGGCCGGCAAGCTGGAGCTGGAGCCGGCCGTGTTCGATCCGCGCCAGCTGCTCGACGACGTGACGCAGCTGGAGCAAGGCCTGGCCCATGCCAAGGGCATCCGCTTCGTGCTGGACGTGGCGGACGACCTGCCCAGACACCTGCTGGGCGATGCGTTGCGGATCAAGCAAGTGTTGTTGAACCTGGCGAACAACGCCTTGAAGTTCACCGAGCACGGCCACGTCACCTTGCGCGCGCAGCGCACTCCCGACGGCTTGCTGTTCAGCGTGAGCGATACCGGTCCGGGCATTCCCGAGGCCAGCCAGGCGCGCCTGTTCGAGCGCTTCGAGCAGGCGGACGGTCCGCAGCGTCGCGCCGGCAGCGGACTGGGTCTGGCGATCTGCCGCGAGCTGGTCGACATGATGGGCGGCAGCATCGAGCTGGAATCGCGTCTCGCGCACGGCAGCACGTTCCGGGTGCGGCTGCCGCTGGCCGAACCGGCGACGGCTGCGCCGCCGCCCTCGACAGACGCCACCACGGACCGGCGCTACCGGCTGCTGCTGGTGGAGGACGACACCATCGTGGCGGCGGTGATCCGCGGCCTGCTCGAACGCGAAGGCCACCGCGTGGTGCACGTCACCAACGGGCTGGCGGCGCTGGCCGAACTGGCGCAGGCGAGTTTCGAGGCGGTACTGCTGGATCTGGATCTGCCTGGTGTCGATGGCTTCCAGATCGCGCGGCTGATCCGGCAGCGCGAACAGGCCGGCACACACCTGCCGATCATCGCGGTGACCGCGCGCTCGGGCAGCGAGGACGAGACACGCGCCCGGGCCGCGGGAATGGACGACTTCCTGCGCAAGCCGCTCAGCGGCGAGCAACTGAGTGCGGCGCTGGCGCGACTGCAGTCGGCCGCCTCGTCGCCGGTGACCGATCCGGTCTGAGTTACATGTCGTTCTTGTGTAGCTCGAAACCGAGCCGCTGGTACTCGCGCCAGCGCAGGCGTGAGCCGTCGCGTTCGGCCGGGTCGGCCGCGACCACTTCCAGCACGCGCTGATAGCGACCTGCAGGGCAGGTCTCGCGCAGGTTGATCAGCAGCGGGCGGTCGGTCGTGTCGATGCCCGGCGGCACGATCAGCACGGCGGTCGCCGCATCGTCGTCGTCACCGGCCAGCTGGTGTGGAATCATCACGTCTTCGTCGAACGCCCACAGCAGCTCGTCGATCGCTTCGGCCTGGGCGTAGTCGCGGGTCAGGATCAGGGTCGGCTGCTGCGCCGCGAACGCCTTCTTCGTCAGCTCGCAGACCAGCAGCAGCGGCTCCTCGCGAAAGCGTGGCTTGTCGATCAGGTAGAAGTCGGCTCGGGGCATAGGGCAAGGAGCGAGTGGAGAGGAGTGAGAAACGAGTGTAGCGGCTCGATGCTTACTCGCTTCTCACTCCTCTCGACTCACTGCTGATTTATGAGCCACTGCGCCAGCAACGCGACCGGCCGGCCGGTGGCCAGGCCCTTGCGGCCTTCATCCCAGGCGGTGCCTGCGATGTCCAGATGCGCCCAGCGCTGGCCTTCGGTGAAGCGCGACAGGAAGCAGGCGGCAGTGATCGCGCCGGCGCTCTTGCCGCCGATGTTGGCGACGTCGGCGAAACCGGATTCGAGTTGCGCCTGATAGTCGTCCCACAACGGCAGGCGCCAGGCGCGATCGAGCGTCTCTTCGCCGGCGGCGAGCAGTTCGGCGGCGAGGTCGTCGTGCTTGCTCATCAGGGCGGTGGCATGTTTGCCCAGCGCGATCACGCAGGCGCCGGTGAGCGTGGCGGCGTCGATCAGCGCCCGCGGCTGGAAAGTCTGCGCGGTCCAGGTTAGCGCGTCGCACAGGATCAGCCGGCCTTCGGCATCGGTGTTGAGCACCTCGATGGTGAGGCCCGAAAGGCTGGTCAGCACGTCGCTGGGACGGTAGCTGTCGCCGTCGGGCATGTTCTCCACGCTCGGCACCACGCAGACCAGGTTGAGCCTGAGGCCCATCTTCACGGCGGCGACGAATGCGCCAAGCACGCCGGCCGCGCCGCCCATGTCGAACTTCATCTCCTCCATGCCGGCGCCGGGCTTCAGGCTGATGCCGCCGGAGTCGAAGGTGACGCCCTTGCCGACGAATGCGTACGGCTTGTCGCCGTCGTTGCCGCCCTTGTACTCGAGCGCAATCAGCCGCGGCTTGTTGATCGAGCCGCGCGCCACGGCAAGCAGCGAACCGAAGCCGAGCTTCTCCATCGCGACTTCATCGAGCACGCTGCAGCTAACCTTGTCCTGCGCGTCGGCGAAGGCCTGCGCCTGCGCCGCGATATAGGCCGGGTTGCAGATGTTCGGCGGCAGGTTGGCCAGTTCGCGGGCGAAGCGCACGCCCTCGGCAATGGCTACGGCCTGGTCGAGGCCGGCCTGCGCGTCGGCTCCAGAGGCGAAGGTGAGCGCGGCCAACTCCGGCTGCTTGCTCTTGTCGCGTGGCTTGAACGTGGCGGTGTAGCGATAAGCGGCGTAGTCGCTGGCCAGTGCGGCGATCCGCACGCGCCACGCGCTGTCGCGACCCGGCACATCCACTTCGGTCAGATAAGACACCGCATCGGCCACAGGCAGGCGGCCCAGCGCGCGTGCCGCTTCGATGTTCACCTTCTGGAAACGTGCCGCATCAAACGATTTCTGGGTGCCCAGGCCCACCACCAGCACGCGTTTGGCGGTGACCCCGGCAGGCGCAAAGAGCAGCGTGCTGCTGCCGGCCTTGCCGCTGATGTCGCCGCTCTCCACCTGGTGCTTGATCAGTCCGCCGGCCGCGCTGTCCAGTTGTGCCGCGGCACTGGTCAGCATGCCGTGTTCGTACACGCCTACCAGCACGCAGGCGGTATCGACGGTTTCAGGAGCGGCAGTGCCGAGGCTGAACTGGAGTGTCATCGGGGTAATTCCTGTATGGGCCCGGCAGCGGCCGGACAGGCTAGACTTGCGGTTTGCCGGCCCGACCGGGTGCGGTGGGTAAGCGGACAAGTTTATCGCATGCTGAGCATTCTCGACCGCTATTTCCTGCGCGAGCTGGCGCAGACCGTGGCCGCCACTGTGGTGGTCTTGCTGGTGATCGTGGCTGGCAGCGCGTTTGCCAAGGTGCTGCAGCAGGTCGCCAACGGCAGTTTTCCGGCCAGTGTGATGTTCCAGGTGCTGGGTCTGCGCACGCTGGACGGATTGACCAACATGATGCCGCTGGCCAGCTTCATCGGCGTGCTGATGGGGCTGGGCCGGATGTATCGCGAGAGCGAGATGCACGTGCTGGCCTCCTCCGGCATGGGGCCGCGCGGCCTGCTGCGGCCGGTGCTGATCCTGGGCGTGGTGCTGGTGTCGATCACCGCGCTGGTATCGCTGTGGCTGGGGCCGTGGGCCGTGCGCACCAGCGACGCGATGGTGGCCGCGGCGAACCGTTCGGTGATCGCCGCCGGTCTGGATGCGGGTCGTTTCACCAACCTGCCGGGCAAGGGCGGCATCATCTTCGTCGACAGCCTGAGCCGCGATGGCAGCAAGCTGGGTCGCACGTTTGTCGCCACCCAGAGCGAAGACAAGAAAGGGCCGCCGCATCTGAAAGTCGTCAACGCGACCAATGGCGAGCTATATCAGGAGAGCAATGGCGACGGCCGTTTCATCGCGTTCAAGAACGGCTGGCAATACGAAATTCCGCTGGGCACCGACAATTGGCGGCAGATGCGGTACGAGCGCAACGACACCTCGCTCTCCAGCGTGCAGGCCGACGACGATGACGACCCGGCGCATTCCAAGGGCAGCTGGACCCTGGCCCAGTCGAACGATCCGGATGATCAGGCCGAGTTTGCCTGGCGCGCGAATGCGCCGCCGCTGACCCTGGTGTTGCTGCTGCTGGCATTGCCGCTGTCGCGGCAGAGTCCGCGCGAGCCGAAGTACGGTCGCCTGCTGCTGGCGGTCGTCAGCTTCTATCTTTATTACCTGCTGCTGGCGCTCGGCCGCGCGCAAATCGGCAAGGGCCACTGGCACAGCGAAGCGCCGTTGTGGGCGCTGCATGCGCTGGTGCTGGCGATGGCCGGCTGGATGCTGTGGAAGCAGTACTCCCCGCGCAAGGTGCGGCAGCCGAAAGCGGGCGCGTGGATATGAGCGTGTTCAACATCAAGCGGGTCGACCGGCTGGTGGCGATGAGCGTGCTCGGTTCGCTGCTGATGGTATGGCTGGTGCTGACCGGCTTCGATGCGGTGACCCAATTCCTGCGCCAGCTCGGCAGCGTCGGCAAGCATGGCTACACGCTGAGCAATGCGGTCGTCTATGTGCTGGTGACGTTTCCGCGCCGCGCCTACGAGATGTTCGGCAATGCCGCGTTGATCGGCGGCCTGCTCGGCCTGGGCGGCCTGGCCGGCACCGGCGAACTGACCGCGCTGCGCGCGGCCGGGATGTCGCGGCTGCGCATCGCGGGATCGGCGGTCGGCGTGGTGGCGGTGTTGATCGTCGGCGTGGTGATCCTCGGCGAGACGGCGGCACCCTGGGGCGATCAGCAGGCGCAGACGATGCAGCTGCGGATGAAATCTGCCGACCTCGGCATGGGCACCAACAGCGGCTTGTGGGCGCGCGACGGCAACAGCTTCATCAACGCCCGCGGCACGTCGCTGAAACGGCATGATGGCCTGAGCACGGTGCAGTTGAGCGACGTGCGTGTGTTCACCTTCACCGACGATGGCCAGCTCAGTCGCTTCGAATGGGCGAAGACCGCCGAACACGACGGCCGGCAATGGATCTTGCGAGACGTACGCAGCACCACGCTCGATGTGCAGGGCACGCATACCACTCTCCTGGCCAGCCAGCCCTGGCAGTCCAGTCTCAATCCGCAGGTGCTGGCGCAGTCGGTGATCCAGCCGCAATACCTTTCCATGCGCGACCTGCGCCGCAACATGCATTATCTGGAAAGCAACGGCGAAAGCCCCGGCAGTTACGCGGTGGCTTTCTGGGGCCGAGCGCTATATCCGCTCAACGTGCTGGTGCTGGTGTTGTGCGCGATGCCGTTCGCGTTCGGCACGCTGCGCTCCGGTGGCCTGGGCAAGCGCATGTTCATCGGCATGCTGCTGGCGATCGGCTGGTATTTCCTGCAGCAGGCGATGGTGAATTTCGGTACGGTCTACGGCATGCCGCCGCTGCTGGCCAATCTGCTGCCGGCCTCGATACTGGCGCTGGCGGCGTGGCTGTATTTCCGACGAAGCGCCTGAGCGAGACGGCCGGTGCGACATCGGCCGGCCGCCGCCATATCGAGGCACCGGGTTCAGACAGAGACTAAAGGATCGGCAATGCACGTGATTGATCTGCGCAGCGACACGGTAACCCGGCCCACCACGGCGATGCGCGCGGCGATGCTGGCGGCGGAGGTGGGCGACGACGTCTACGGCGAAGATCCCACGGTCAACGCGTTGCAGCAGCGACTGGCCGACGAGCTCGGTTTCGACGCCGGGCTGTTCGTGCCCAGCGGCACCCAGTCCAACCTGCTGGCGCTGCTGGCGCATTGCGAACGCGGCGACGAATACCTGGTCGGCATGGACGCGCACACCTACAAGTTCGAGGGTGGCGGTGCGGCGGTGCTCGGCTCGATCCAGCCGCAACCCATCGTGCATGCCGCCGACGGCACGCTGCCGCTGCAAAGCATCGAGGCGGCGATCAAGCCGGTCGATCCGCACTTCGCGCGAACCCGCGTACTGGCGCTGGAAAATACCTGGCACGGCCGCACGCTGCCGTTGGATTACCTCTCCGCCGCGCACGACGTGGCACGTTCGCACGGGCTGGGCCTGCACCTGGACGGCGCCCGCCTGTACAACGCCGCGGTGGCGTGCGGTGTGCCGGCGCGCGAGATTGCACGGCATTTCGACACGGTGTCGATATGCTTGTCGAAGGGACTCGGGGCGCCGGTGGGTTCGGTGCTGGTCGGTTCGCACGCGTTGATCGACAAGGCACGCCGCTGGCGCAAGGTCGCCGGCGGTGGCTGGCGCCAGGCCGGCATCCTCGCGGCGGCCGGTCTGTATGCGCTGGATCATCACGTGGCGCGGCTGGCGGACGACCATCATCGCGCGGAATATCTGGCGGGCCGCCTGCGCGAGATTGCCGGCATCGACCTGCTTGGCCAATACACCAACATGGTCTTCATCGACGTGCCGGCCGAACGCCTGCGCGATCTGGACGTCCATCTGCGCGAGGCCGGCATCCGCATCAGCATCGGCTACCTGCCCACACTGCGGCTGGTAACGCATCTGGACATCGGCGACGACGATATCGAACGCACGGTCCAGGCATTCGCCGCCTTCTTCGGCCGCGGCTGAGCGGAGCCTGCTCAATCGGCTTCGCGACTGTCCTGCGCGATGGGATGATCGCCTTGCGCGGCATAGCGCCGCGCCACTACCGCGCACACCATCAGTTGCAACTGATGGAAGATCATCAGCGGCAATACCAGCGCGCCCAGGCCGCCGAGCTGGCCGGCGAACAGGATCCTGGCCATCGGAATGCCGCTGGCCATGCTCTTCTTCGAGCCGCAGAACACGATGGCGATTTCATCTTTGCGGCGAAAACCGAGCTGGCGTGCGCTCCAGCGTATCGTCGTCATCACCAGTGCCAGCAGCAGTGCGCACACCGCCAGCGTGCACAACAACGCTGAAACCGGTGTGTTGCGCCACAGCCCTTCGACCACCGCCGCGCTGAATGCGGTGTAGACCACCAGCAAGATGGTGCCCTGATCGGTGAATCCCAGCAGCGGCTTGTGCCGGTCCACAAAGCCGCCGATCCAGCGCCGCGCGAGATGGCCCAGCACGAACGGCAGCAGCAACTGCAGCACGATATCCAGCACGCCCCGCCACGATGTGCCGATTTCGCCATGGCTGGCCAGCAGCGCGCCCACCAGCAAGGGTGTCAGCACGATGCCGATCAGGTTCGACATCGAGGCGCTGACCACCGCGGCCGACACATTGCCACCGGCGATCGAAGTGAACGCGATCGACGACTGCACCGTCGATGGCAGCGCGCAGACGAACAGCACGCCGAGATAAAGCTCAGGCGTCAGCAACGCGTGCCCGATGGGTTGCAGCGCCAACCCGAACAGCGGAAACAGCACGAAGGTGCTGGCCAATACGGTCAGGTGCAGCCGCCAGTGCGCGATGCCCTGCACGATCGCCGCGCGCGGCAGCTTGGCGCCGTGCAGGAAGAACAGCAGCGCGATCGCGGCGTCGGTGATCCAGTCGAATACCCGCGCCGCCTCGCCGCGACACGGCAACAGCGAGGCCAGTATCACGGTGGCGAGCAGGGTGAGGGTGAAATTGTCCGGGCGAAAGCGCTGCAACGACATGCGGGTAACTCAATCCTGCTCGCAGCGCGCGCGGCGCCGATGCCGCCACCACAACACCAGCAGGGTCAGCGAAAGGACGCCGACGAGCGCCCACAGGCTGCTCTGGCCGCGCTGGATCCACATCACCAGCCACTCGTGGTTGTCCGCGCCGAAGTAACCCAGATACACCCAGAACGGCACGCTGATCAGCGCGGCCAGGGTGTCGATCAACAGGAAGCGCAGGAACGACACGCGATGGGTGGTGCCGGCGGTGAGGTAGATCGTGGTACGCATGCCGGGCAGGAAGCGCGCGAAGAACAGCATGCGGTTGCCGTACCGGGCGAATTTTTCCTGCACCATGGCATAGCGCGAAGGGGTCAGCACGCGCGCCACGAAGCGCCACTGCAGGATGCGCGCACCGTAATGATGGCCAAGCAGGAAGATGCCGGCGTCGCCCAGCAGCACGCCGAACATCGCCAGTGCGAACATCGCATGCACGTTCGCGTAGCCGAGTCCGGCGATCACGCCGCCGGCGACCAGGGTGATGTCCTCCGGCAACGGCAGGCCGGCGCCGCAGATCATCAGCGCGATGAACACCGCGATGTAGCCGTTCTCGGCGAAGATCGTGATCAGATGCTGCAGCAGATCCATCTATGTCCATGCCTCATGTGCGGAGTTCCCTGCGTCGGCCGCGAAGTGTGACGGCCGACGATTCGCCGTGACGCTGCAAATCATGATTTGCTGCTCATCTGTTCGCGAAGCGGCAATAGCGTGCGCAACTCCGCCTTCTCAGCATCGCTGAGCTGATCGCGCCGAGCGCTGAGGGAGTTGCGGCGCTGGATCAGCGATTGGTGCTCCATGCGCTCGAGTGCCGACATGAACTCCAGCCGCTGGATTTCCGGTTCACCCACCGACAACGCCGCCATCAGTTTCTGCAGCGACGGATATTCCGGCCGCTCGGCGAAGTGTTCCACCAGCACTGCGGAATTGATGCCGGGGCGCGATCGCGCAATGTCGAGCAGTTCGGCCAGCAGTCCCACGCCGGGCTTGTCCAGGCCCAGGAAGCGATAAGGCTTCTCCACCAGATCGGCCAGCCCGGGTTGCGCCAGCAGCAGCGAGATCGCGCTGCGGACCAGGCTGCGCTGCACCGCCACCGGGCGTTGCACGGCGCGATGCGCGGCCGGGTCGGCCTGCAGCATGGCGCGGGCACCGCTGCGTTTTTCGAGTTCCTGCGCCATAAGGTCGCGGAACGCACCGTCAGGCAGTTTCGCGATCAGCGGACGGGCGCGTTCGGCCAGCCGCGCGCGGCCGTCGAGGCTGCCCATCTCCACGTCGTGCGACAGCTCGTTGAAAAAGTAATCCGACAGTGGCATCGCCTGCTTGATGCGTTGTTCGAAGCCATCTCTGCCTTCCTTGCGCACCAGCGAATCCGGGTCCTCGCCATCGGGCAGGAACAGGAAATACGCCTGGCGGCCATCGCGCAGCCGCGGCAGCGCGGACTCCAGCGCCTTCCACGCGGCAGCGCGGCCTGCACGGTCGCCGTCGAAACAGAACACCACGTCGGGCGCGGCGCGGAACAGCACCTCGGTGTGCTCCGGCGTGGTCGCCGTGCCCAGCGTGGCCACCGCAATCGGCAGCCCGGCCTGGTGCAGCGCGATCACATCCATGTAGCCCTCGACCACCACGATCCGCTGCAGGTTCGCGTTGGCCTGCTTGACCTGCCACAACGCGAACAGCTCGCGGCCCTTGTGGAACAGCGGTGTCTCGGGCGAATTCAGATATTTCGGCGACTGCTCCGAACTCAAGACCCTGCCGCCGAACGCGATTACCCGGCCGCGGCGATCGAGGATGGGAAACATCAGCCGCTCGCGGAAGCGGTCGTACTTGCTGCCGCGCTCGCTGCTGGCGACCATGCCGGCTTCGTTCAGCAGCTGCATGCGCCGCTCGCTGTTGCCCAGCGACTTGATCACACCGTCGTAGCCGGCCGGCGCCCAGCCGAGGCGGAAGCGCTTGATCGTTTCCGCGTCCAGCCCGCGCTTTTTGCAATACGCCTGCGCGTCGGCGTTGCGCGGCAGCTCGCCTTCGTACCAGCTCGCGGCGGCGTCCAGCAGCGCATAGAGATCGGTCTTGTCCTCACGCGGTGCGGCCTCGCGACCGCCTTCGCGCGGCACTTTCAGGCCGACCGTCTGCGCCAGTTCCTCGACCGCATCGGGAAATTCCAGGCGCTCGTAGTCCATCAGAAACTTCAACGCGCTGCCGTGCGCGCCGCAGCCGAAGCAATGGAAGAATTGCTTGGCCGGGCTGACATAGAACGACGGCGAGCGTTCGTTGTGGAACGGGCAGCACGCCGTCCACTCGCGCCCCGCCTTCTTCAGCGGCACCCGCCGCTCGATCACGTCGACGATGTCGACGCGAGCAAGCAGTTCATCGATGAAGCTGTCGGGAATCAGGCCGCGCATAACGGCCTAGTCTACATTCCCGACAGCTGCCGGACGTTGGCGCTGGCTACAGGAGGTGGATCACCCCGATCACTGCCAGCACCGCCAGCAGGAACAAGATCACGAAGCACGCGAACAGCACTTTGGCGATGGTTGCGGTCACGCCGGAAACCGAGCCGAAACCAAGCCAGCCGGTAATCAGCGAAACAATGGCGAAAATGATGGCCCACTTGAGCATGCGTGTCTCCCGCGGCGATGAGTGGCCGCGCGGTAGCAGAACATCCGGCGAGCCATGTGCCGATTTGTAGCGGACCGGACGTGAAAGCAATGCATCGCGGACTTGCCGTCAACGACAGCGGCCGGCAAGCTGCATGGTCGGGCTGACAGGAAGATCGAGCATGGTGATCACCGCGGTGATGGTGCACAAACAGCGGGCGCTCGTGCGTACGTTCGAACAGGCAGCCGCGACTACGGCGGCGACGGCGTGCACCGCCGAGCAATTGGGACTGAAGCCGGGCATGGCCTGGCACCAGCTCGTGGGCCACGCGGTGCTGCGTTGCCCGGGCGAGGGGCGTTATTTCCTGGATCTGGCGAACTGGCAGCAGCTGCGTCGCCAGCGCCGGCGCATGGCGCTGGCAGTGGTCGCCGGGCTGTTGACGCTGGTGCTGATCCTGCTGGCGACCCGGACGCGCTGAAGCCTCAGCCGGCCAGCCTGGCCTTGATCTTGCCGGATACCACGGCCATGTCGGCGCGGCCGGCGGCCTTTTCCTTCACCGCAGCCACTACCTTGCCCATGTCACGGGCCGAGCTGGCACCGGTCTCGCCGATGGCGGCGGTGATCAATGCATCGATCTCCGCCTCGTTCAGCTTGGCTGGCAAATAGGTCTCGATCACCACCATCTCGGCGCGTTCGATCGCCGACAGGTCCTCGCGGTGGGCGGCGTCGAACTGGCTGACCGAATCGCGCCGCTGCTTGAGCATCTTCTCCAGCGTTGCCAGCACTTGCACGTCATCCAGCTCGATCCGCTCGTCCACCTCGCGCTGCTTGATCGCCGCCAGCATCAGCCGGATCACGCCCAGGCGATGTTTTTCGCCACCGCGCATGGCGGTTTTCATGTCTTCGGTGAGCTGCTGCTTGAGTGTCATGGCGGGGACCTCCGAGGTGGGGCGGTGCGGCGAGGAAAAACCATTCTACGGAAACGACAAAGCCGGCGTTGTCTTGCGGACAACACCGGCCAGTTCGAATCCGAGTGCTTGCGGTGGCTGCGAGAACCCGCGCCTACCGTGTTTCCTGTTATGCGCGGCGCCGGGGCGCTGCATGATCCATCGGCGGGCGATGGACCGGGGGAAACTCAGTACAGGCGGACTTTGCGCGAGACGTCACGCGACAGACGGCGCAGGTGACGCTTCACCGCGGCAGCGCGCTTGCGCTTGCGCTCCTGGGTCGGCTTCTCATAGAACTCACGCTTGCGCGTTTCAGCCAGGACGCCGGCCTTCTCGCAGGTACGCTTGAAACGACGCAGTGCAATCTCGAACGGCTCGTTCTCGCGAACTTTTACGTTGGGCATGGAAACTCCGAGTGGTAATCTGCCCGCTTGTACGGGACTGTCAAATAGGGCGAGCCGCGAATTATACCGTGGATATCACAGAATTTTCAAAGCCGGTGAACAAGCCCGCCATTGGCCCCGTGCTGGGCATCGAAACCTCTTGCGACGAAACCGGCGTGGCGCTGCTGCGCTGGGAGCCGGAGGCGCCCGGCTGCGGGCTGCTGGCGCATACCTTGTATAGCCAGATCAAGCTGCATGCCGATTACGGTGGCGTGGTGCCGGAACTGGCCAGCCGCGACCATGTACGCAAGCTGCTGCCGCTGATCCGCGAGGCGCTGGCCGAGGCCGGCCTGACCGCGCAGGACCTGGGCGGCGTGGCGTATACCGCCGGCCCCGGCCTGGTCGGGGCCTTGCTGGTAGGCGCTTCGGCCGGGCGCGCGCTGGCCTGGGCGCTAGGTGTGCCGGCGATCGGTGTGCACCACATGGAAGGTCACTTGCTGGCTCCGCTGCTGGAGGACAACCCGCCCGAGCCGCCGTTCGTGGCGTTGCTGGTGTCCGGCGGCCATTCCATGCTGGTCGAGGTGAAGGCGATCGGCCAGTACACGATTCTGGGCGATACCCTCGATGACGCCGCCGGCGAGGCGTTCGACAAGACCGCCAAGATGATGGGGCTGCCGTACCCCGGCGGCCCGGCGCTGGCGAAACTGGCCGAACAGGGCCGCCCGGGCGCATTCCGCTTCTCGCGCCCGATGACCGACCGGCCCGGCCTGGATTTCAGCTTCTCGGGCCTGAAAACCCAGGTGCTGCTGGCCTGGCAGCATTCCGATCAAAGCGAACAGACCCGCGCCGACATCGCCCGCGCGTTCGAGGAAGCCATCGTGGACACGCTGATCATCAAGTGCCGCCGCGCCCTGCAGGCCAGCGGCGCGCAGCGGCTGGTGATCGCTGGCGGCGTCGGTGCGAACCGGAGATTGCGCAGCGAGCTGGCGGCGGCCGCTGTGAAGGATGGTTTCCAGGCCTATTTCCCGCGACTGGATTTCTGCACCGACAACGGCGCGATGATCGCGCTGGCGGGGGCGATCCGGCTGGCCAGCGGCCAGCATCAGGACGCATCGGTGCAGGTTTATCCGCGCTGGGACTTGCAAAGCCTGCCGGCGGCGTAAGGCCACCAGTCGCGACTCACCATTGCGTGCGGCCGGGCAGCAGGCCTTTCAGCTCCGCCTCGGTGAGATTGCGCCATTGCCCGACCTTCAAGTGGGCCAGCTTCACGTTGACGATGCGCACGCGGCGCAGCTGGGTCACCCGGTAGCCGAACGCGGCAGCCATCAAGCGTATCTGCCGGTTCAAGCCCTGGGTCAACACGATCGAGAAGCCGAACTTGGCGATACGGCGTACGCGGCAGGGTTGGGTCATCTGGCCGTGAATGCGCACGCCCTTGGCCATGCCGGCGAGGAATTCATCGGTGACGGCCTTGTTCACCGCGACCAGGTATTCCTTCTCGTGCCCGTTCTCCGCGCGCAGGATCTCGTTGACGATATCGCCGTTGCTGGTCAGCAGGATCAACCCCTCGGAGTCTTTATCCAGCCTCCCGATCGGAAAGATCCGCTGCGGATGGTCGACGAAATCGACGATATTGCCGTCGACGCCGTGGTCGGTGGTGCAAGTGATGCCGACCGGCTTGTTCAGCGCGATGTACACGGCCTTTTTCGCGGCCGGCGTGGCCGCGAGAATGCGCGCACGCACGATCTCGCCATCGACGCGCACCTCGTCGCCTTCCAGCGCCTTGGCGCCCGTGCCGACGACCTCGCCATTGATGCTGACGCGGCCGGCGAGCAGCAGCTCATCCGCCTCGCGGCGCGAGCACAGGCCGGCTTCGCTGATGTATTTGTTGACGCGCATTAGACGAGGAGTGAGTGAAGAGGAGTGAGGAGAGAGTATGTGGAGCGAAGCAGGTAGCGGCTTTCACTCATTTCTCACTCCTCTCCACTCGTTTCTGCTCTCAAGACCGCAGCCCGATGCCGCGCTTCAGCAGCTGCAGCGCCACGATCGACAGTCCGGCCACGAACGCGAGCATGACCGCGAACGCCACGCCCACGTGCACGTCGCTGATGCCGAGCACGCCGAAGCGGAACGCGTTGACCATGTACAGGATCGGGTTGGCCCGCGAGATCGCCTGCCACGGTTCGCCCAGCATGTTCACCGAATAGAACACGCCGCCCAGATAGGTCAGCGGGGTCAGCACGAAGGTGGGCACCAGCGCGATGTCGTCGAATTTCTTCGCGTAGATCGCGTTGACGAAACCGGCCAGCGAGAAGATCGTGGCGCCCAGCAGTACCGAGGCGAACGTGATCAGCGGATGCAGTACGTGCAGGTCGGTGAAGAACAAGGCGATCAGCAAGACCAGGATGCCGACGACAAGCCCGCGCACCACGGCGCCGGAAACGTAGCCGAGCAGGATCACCCAGTTCGGCATCGGCGACACCAGCATCTCCTCCACCGCGCGGCTGAACTTGGCGCCGAAGAACGAGCTGGAGATATTGCCGTAGCTGTTGGTGATGATGCTCATCATCACCAGGCCGGGCACGATGTACTGCATGTAAGTGAAGCCGCCCTCGATGTTGCCGATGCGGCTGCCGATCAGCTTGCCGAAGATGACGAAGTACAGCGTCATGGTGATCGCCGGGGGGATCAGCGTCTGCGTCCAGATCCGCATGATGCGCACGATTTCGCGGCGTACGACGGTATTGAGAGCGACCAGGTTGGCGGCGGTGTTGCTCATGCGGCCTGCTCCTTGCCGGTAGGGGATTGAATATTGCGACCCGGCTCTTGTCGACCATGTTCGACCAGCCGCACGAACAACTCCTCCAGCCGGTTGGTCTTGTTGCGCATCGAGGTCACCAGGATGCCGTGCGTGGACAGTGTCGCGAACAGCGAGTTGAGGTCGTGCGAGCGGGCCATCTCGGCTTCCAGCGTGTGTTCGTCGCGACGGCGCAAGGTGACGCCGGGCAGATTCGGCAGTTGGTCAGGCATCGTCGCCACATCCAGTACGAACGTCTCCACATCCAGCGTCGCCAGCAACCGCTTCATCGTGGTGTTCTCGATGATCGAGCCGTGGTCGATGATCGCGATATTGCGGCACAGCGACTCGGCTTCCTCCAGATAGTGCGTGGTGAGGATCACCGTGGTGCCGGCCGCGTTGATGCCGCTGACGAACTGCCACATGGAACGGCGGATTTCGATGTCGACGCCCGCGGTGGGCTCATCGAGGATCAACAGCTTCGGCTCGTTCATCATGGCGCGGGCGATCATCAGTCGGCGCTTCATGCCGCCGGACAACGTGCGCGCCTGCATCTGCGCCTTGTCCCACAGGCGCAGCTCCTTCAGATATTTTTCCGCGCGCTCGGCAGCGATCTTGCGCGGGATGCCGTAGAAGCCTGCTTCATTCACGCAGATGTCGAACGGCTTTTCGAACTGGTTGAAGTTGATCTCCTGCGGCACCAGCCCGATCAGCCGCATCGCCGCACTGCGGTCGTGGTTGACCGACACGCCGAATACCTTCGCATCGCCGCCGCTGGAGTTCACCAGCGAGGACAGGATGCCGATCAGGGTGGATTTGCCGGCGCCGTTGGGGCCGAGCAGGGCGAAGAAATCGCCGGGCTGCACGGTCAGGCTGATGCCTTTCAGCGCTTCGACGCCATTACTGTAGGTTTTGCGTAGATTGTCGACGACGAGCGCCGGGACCCTATCTGAATTGTCTGGATACTGCGGGGACATGGGCTGCACCGAGGGGGTTAGCCTTTATTATAGCGGGCCAAGCCTAGCCGTCTGGCCCGCCAGACCGCACACACCGTTTCCGGAAACCTTCATGGCCGACCACTTCCAGCTCCGTCTCGTCGACGGCTTCATGCTCGCCCCCACGGTGCGCCACCTCATATTCGAGCGTGTCGACGGCCAGCCGCTGGCGTTCCAGCCCGGTCAGTTCCTGCAGGTGCACTTCCACTACGACGACGGCACGGCGACCAAGCGCAGTTACTCGGTGGCGACCATCGGCGACGGCAGCTCTCCGGTGAAGCGTATCGAGATCGCGGTGAGCTACGTCGAGGGCGGCGCAGCGACCCAATTGCTTGGCGGTCTGGAACCCGGTGGCGTCATCGACGCCAGCGGCCCGTACGGCCGTTTCTGTCTGCAGGCCGCCGATACCCATCCGCGCTACCTGCTGCTGGCCACCGGCACCGGTGTCACCCCGTACCGCGCCATGCTGCCGCAGATCGAGAAGCTGTTGGCTGCCGGAGATCGCGAAGTGGTGCTGCTGTACGGCGCTCGCACCGAAGCGGAGCTGCTCTACGGCGAGGAGTTCGAAGCGTTCGCGCAAACCCATCCCGGCTTCATCTTCCATGGCTGCCTCAGCCGCGAAGCCCGCGCCACTCCGCGCGCCACCGATCGCAGCGGCCATGTGCAGCATGTGCTGGCCGAACTCGGCCCGCATGCCGACCGCGACATCGCCTATCTGTGCGGCAATCCGAACATGGTCGATGCCGCCTTCGCCACGCTGAAGGAATTCGGCCTGCCGGTGCCCCAGATCCGCCGCGAGAAATACATCAGCTCGCGTTGATCAAGTTTGGTCCGGTAGCGCCGATACCATCCACAGCCGCCTGTTTCCGCCTGTCACGGAACGGGTGGCTGCCCTTGCCGGGATTCATCACGACCGGTTCGCGCCGTGCGTGTGTACTTGGCGCCCTGGAGATCGCACCTGATCGCGGCAGGGCGTCCCGATATCACCGCATAGTGTGATCCATGTCTCATTATCGAGAGCCGGTGGCTTCAGCCCCGTCAAGATCGCGCCGAGCCGGCCGAGAGCCACTCATGAGGCCCCGCAAATCTGCGGAGGGCACCTCGAGAGGTGAACGGTATGACAGGTCCGTTTTTCAGCTTCAGCTTGGTGGGATGTGCTCTCGCACTCAGCCTGGTTGCCATGAACGCGAAAGCGGCGGGGGGCCGGATCGCGTTTTCCGGTGCGGTCGTCACACCCACTTGCGGCGTTGTCCCCGCCAGCAGTACGCAGCCGGGTGGCGCAGCGGGCTCGCAGTTCAGCGTTGATTGCTTTGGTTCGGCTCCGGCAGCCACGGCAAAGCCGGCTTACGTGGTCACCGTGAGCAAGTTGACTGCGGCGGAACCGGACAGGGTCCTGGAGTATTTCAGCGACTATGTCGCGGCAAGCCAGGCCACGGCGCAGCGTCCCGTGCTGGTCACCCAGGTCTACGAATGAGCGACTCCGCCGGTTTCCTGGATCTTCGGCCGCACGGGTATTACTGATAGCTCAGGGTAAAGGTCGCCGTGGCGGCAACATTGCCGGCAGTGACGGTATTGGAAATGGCGTGGTACTGGGCTGTATAGGGAAGGGACAGTGCGCCCGACGGTGCCGCACCGGCACTCATGGAGTTCCCGAAAACCACCGTGTTGCCGTTTCCGTCACGCAGCTCCACACCCAGCCCGGTGGCGCTGCCGGTGTTCTTGAGCACATTGTTGTATCCCGCCGGTACGCCGCTGGACGCCGTGAAGGTGATCGCCAACGTGGCCGTGGATCCACTAGGGCAGTTCCCCGCAATGGTGAACGACGTGGCGCCCGTGGTGCTGTCCTTGCCGGAAAATGCACCCGCCGAGACGGTCGGCAGCGCGACACTGAGAGAGGTCGAGCTGACATTGCAGGCCGAAGCCACGAAGGTCACCGAATTGGTCAGCACAAAATATTCCGGCACGATGCTGCCCCATTTCCAATTGGCGATGGTGCCGGCGGGCAGCACGCTGCCGTTGGCGATCGGCCCGGTCTGCACCAGCTGCAGCGTGCTGCCGACACTGTAAGACGAACTGCCGGATGCGGCCGCGTAAGTCGGATAAGGGCCCATGAAGTTGGAAGTGTCATTGGCGTGGATCAGCTGGTAGCCGAGCCCGGGTACCGAGGTCGGATAAATGTAATTCGACCCCCCGGTCGGCGCGCCGCCGACAAGGTTTTGCACACCATAATTCGTGCCGCTCGTGCACGTTACATTCGGTGGGTTGGACGGCGTGGCCGATACCGGCGTGCCGATGACTGCATTCGTGGATAGGCTGAACGGAATCGTGAGGGTGCTGGGCAGCGTGAAATTGACGGGTGAAGAGGTGTAGAAAGTATTTCCGCCGATCCGGTCAAAACTGCAATCCGCCTTGGCGGTCATGGGAACGATCGCGAGCAGCAGCAAAAGACAGAGCAGCCCACCCACGGAGCGCAATACTGCATGCCATGGCCTGGCCGCTGCGGGCTGAGCGAAATTTGAACGAGTGTCGCCCATCATCCACGGCTCCCTGGAACTGCGCCCGCTGGGGTGCAGGTTGCGTCGATTGCTTGATAGCTTGTCATGCTCTTGCCGTTGGCCTGCTCTGGCAGGCGATAGGGGAACGAGCATGCGTGGGAGGTGCCTTGGTCATCCTGCCACTGCGCGGTCAACTGACCCGCCTGCTTGACGCCACGTGCCAGAATTTTTCCGGCCTGTCCGGCCATGCCTAGCGAAACACCTTCCTCGTCGAAGACCTCGGCGCCGAAAGGCAGCGCATCGCCGTTCTTCAGGTGGACTTCGAGGACGACCGTGCGGCCTTGCTTGGTCTTGAATTTCAACATCACCACAGCCCCTGCGTGGGGAGCCACCTGGGTGCTCGTGGCATCGAGCTGGACATCCAGCGGCAGGCCCTTGGGGTCGATGGTCACGGTATTGAGGTTGTACGGCGTGAGGTAAGGCAGCAACGCGTAGCCGGAGTGGTCGATACGCACGCCCGGCGCGCTGGTCAGGCGCGCGCCTTTGGCGCCAGGCACGTAGATGATGCCCACGGTGTCACCCATCGGCTGGCCCAGGGTGATGCCTCCTGGATGGGCGACGACGGCACCGCTTGCGCTGAAGGAGGATTGGGAATAGCCGCTGCCGCTGCCGTAGCTGGCGTTGAACACGGCAAAGGGACTGCGATAACCACCATTCACGCTGGCCGAGCTGCCGGCACCCGCCTCGCCGTGAGACCCGGTGGCGCCGTAGTAGAACTGGTTGTCGTTGCCCAGCGTGCCGTTGAGCATGGCTTGCTGCTGCGAGCCATTCGAATCGTTGTGGCTGGCGCTGAGGCTGAGCGTGGGCGCGTGCTCGCTATGGCCCAGCGGAATGCTGAAGTTGGCGAACAGCTGGTTGTCGTAACGCCCCAGCTGATCACGTGAGCGCGTGGCGGAGACGCTGTAGCTCAGTCGACGGAATATGTTGTTGTAGCCCACCTGGAATTGCGTATCGGTGCCGGTGCGGTTCCAGTAGTCATTGGCCGTCACATTGGCGTACAGGGAACCGCCTCGCCCGCCGAGTCGCTGACTCAGGCTGAGGGTGAAACTGCTGCGCTGGCGTTGCAGCACGGTGGTGTTCAGCAAGGGGTTGTAAGTCGTGCCCGCCAACGCTGCCTGCTGAGCAGGGGTGAGTACCGTCTGCACCGGAACGCCATTGATCAGCGTGGTGGGTGCCGGCAATGCCACGTTGAAGGCATCCAGCCCGCGGCGGGCGTAATCACGGGCGATGGCCGCATCGGTCACGCTGAGGTAGCCGCTGGTCGAATAGCGGTACGCCGCGACTGACAAGGTGGTGTCGGTCTCCGGCAAGGTCTTGCTGTAGCTCAGCCGCATGCTCTGCCCGGCGTGCGAACCGTACCCCGGAATGCTGGCGTGCGACTGGGTGACATCCAAGGCGACGGCGCCGTAGCGCGTGTTGATCGCGCTGCCGAGCAGCATCGCGGCATAACCTTGCGACGCGATGGCGCCGGCATACCCCGTGAGCAGATTGTTGAAACCATGCTGCACGGTGGCTTGAAAGACGTTCGGGTGGGACGAGATCAGCGGGGTGAGCAACTGGCCCGCCGCCAAATCGAAACGCGTGGTTCCCGGCCGCAGCAACTGTGCCACTGACGCGTACGGCACGGAGAACGCATGAGTGCGGCCATCGGCCTCGGTGACCGTTACATCCAGATTGCCGCCGTAGCCGGTCGGGTAGAGATCGTTGATCGTGAATGGACCCGGTGCGACGGTGGTCTGGTAGATCTGCACGCCGTTCTGACGAATGGTCACCTTGGCATTCGTGCTGGCGACGCCACGGATGAGCGGCGCGTAGCCACGCATCGAGTTCGGCAGCATGCGGTCATCGGTTGCGAGCTGCACGCCGCGCAGTTCATAGCTGTCGAAGACCTGGCCATCGGTGTAGCTGTCGCCGATGGTCAGCCGGGCGCCGAGCGAGGGCAAGTCGCGCTGCACGTAGCTGTCGATGTTGTGCCACTGGCGACGCGCAGGTGCGCCTGCGCTGGCCGACTGCCAATTGACGGTGGAGTCGTTGCGCACATGCCAGGGCCCGATGTTGAAGCCGGCATTCAGGCCAAGATAGCTGCTGGTCTGGCTGACCCCGCTGCTGCTCGTGCGGTAGCTGTTGAAGTTGTAGTTGAGCAACCCCGCGGGAACGCCGGCGTCCCAATATTCGGGGCTGACATAACCGCGCGGCATCTGCCCGAGGTACGCCTGCGGCACGCTGGCGTCCAGCCGAAGCGCGGCCATGTCGAAGCTCAATGTGGCGCCGGGGATCAGGCTGTCGAAGCTGACGCAGCTCGCGGGGTTGCGCAGCTCCGACACCACTTCGGGCGACAGCTTTGGCGGATGCAATCCGAGACGGTCGAGCAGTTCGCGATCCACGCACGGTGTCGCGCTCGCCTTCGGCGAGGCAGCAGCAAAGCGCACGTCGACGCGTCCGAGCCAGTTGGCGTTGAGATAGAGGTCGGTGTTATAGCTGCCCGGCAATACCGGGTTGCCATGTTCGAAGCGCGAGAGGTCGGTAGTGTTCTGACCCTGGCCGGATAGCAGGCTGCGATCAAAGCTGGCATCGGCGCCGCTGGCGTCGAGAGCCGGTGCCGACGCATCGGCGCCGGATGCGGGCCTGGCTGCTGCGGTAATTGCCCAACCCGCCAGTACGGATGCAATGACCGCGCAAAGAACTACCTGGCGACGACGCGCCACTCGCCCGCGCGGATCTTCCGCCGGACCAAGCTGGCGCACGTCCTTCATGGCGCAATCGAACCCTTGTAGGTCGTCGACGCACCATAATCATTGATCACGCTGTAGCTCAGCGGCGTCCCCGAAGCGGGCGCCTGCGTGAGTGCCTTGACTGCAAGCTTCAGCGTGCCGAGCGGATCGACCATGCCAGTGTCCACGGCATACTGCTTGCCGCCGACATCGAGTGAAAGCGCGGCGATCGTGATGTAAAACGGGGACGGGTTATGGGCTTCGAGCGCAAAGCCGGGGCTCGCGGGTACCACTTTCCAGGTCAGCTGGCCTGCGGCCTTGAGCGGATCACCGGTCAGCTCGGCTGGCCGATAGAACAACTTGAGTCGTGAGCGGATCGCAAACTGCAGCAGATTCTTTCCTGCCGTCTCCGACGCGCTGGGTTTCGGTGGCACCTCGAGGACATTCAGCCAGAACAGCGACTCGCGATCGAGGGGCAACTGCGGCTGTGTCGCGATGATGCGCAGACTCTGATCGCGGTTCGGCTCCATCCGGAACAGCGGTGGCGTGATCAGGAACGGCACATCGGATTTGTCCGGTGTGGACTGGGGATTGCCGCGATCTATCCAGGCTTCGACCAGCGCAGGCCGGTCGCCGCGATTGGTCAGGCGCAGCGTGACCTCGCGATCCTGCGCAGGAAACACCACTCTTGTGCCGCCGATGACCACACTGGCGTTGGCGACACCGGCGATCATGGAAAGCGCTATCAAGGCTGCGCGGGCTGCGCAGAGAAGGCTTCTCATCGAGGTATTCCGTTCGAGATCAATACGCAGCGGCTACCCGCGAGGGCGCTGCGACCAAGCTTCGTGGTCGCAGCGCTCCGATTCCACGCTTACTGATAGGTAAGGGTGAAGCCGACCGAGGAGGTCACGAGACCCGCCGTGGTCGCGGTGGCAGTGGAGATGTACTGCGCCGTGAGCGAGGTGGAACCGGCACCGGAGGCGACGGCGATCGTGGGCGCGTTGGCCTGGGTGTTGGTGTTGATGACCGCGGCGGCGCTGTTCAGCAGCTGAATCTGGACGTTCGAGCCGCCGCTGGTGGCGTTCTTCAGGTTGCCGCTGGTGGTGTCGACGTTGGTGCCGTTGAAGGCCATTTTTGCGCTGGCGGTATTGGTGTCGCAACCGGTCAGGGCAATGGTGAACGGCGTTGCGCCGGCCACGGTCCCTACCGACGAGCCGAATGCTGCAACCATCACGGTCGGCAACGCGACCGTGCTGGTGCCGCTGCCGTTGACGCTGATGGCGCAGGTATCGGCAAGCACCTTGCCGGTGAAATTGATGGTGCCGGTGGAAGCCGCCTGAGCGCCCAGAGGGGCGAGCGCAGCAAAACCGAAGCTGGCAATCAGGGCGGCGGAGAGCAGAGTCTTGTTCATGCGTTCTTTATCCTTTGGACGGTGATTCTTGGTTGAAAAACTGAAAGTGCTCGAGGGCTGTTTTGACAACGGCAGCCCAAGTCAATAGCGGGTGTTGGCGGCAGCTAAAGCAAGCGGTATGCCAAGCATCGATGAAAACGATTTAGCGGGTACTCCCGCTGGATTTCCCGAATTCGGCGAGCCTGAGGGGACGAGGGTCGGCCATACGATGTAAGGCATACCTGACAAAAACGGTCACGGTCGAAGTGCGAACTACGTCACTATTATTAACATAAACATCACAGTTCTTCCATGGAAACGAGACCGGCGTCACGAGTTTTTGGCAAAATGTAAAGCTAGCTTGACATTGGTTCGACGATTGCCTAGGCTCCGCTTGTCAAGGTTGCTTGACATGAAATCGGAGAGTCCCTTGCGTCAGGTGCGTCAGCTCCATCAGCGCTATCAGCGCGAATTCTGGCCGGCGATGGCGGCCTATGTCGCGATCATGCTTCTGCTGTGGCCGTTGCTGCCGCAGGTGCATAACGCGCTGCTGAAACTAATCATGGCGCTATTGCCGGTGATGCCGGTGCTGCTTGTCGTGCGCGCAATGGTGCGGCTGGTGCTGGGCAGCGACGAACTGGAGCAGCGTATCCACCTGATCGGCCTGGCGGTGGCGGCCACGGCCGTAAGCACACTCAGTCTGGCCGGTGGTTTCCTGGCCGCCGCCGGCATCATCAGGCTGGATGGCACGATTCTGATCTGGGTATGGCCGACCCTGGTGGTGATGTATGCCGTCGGGCGCGGCTGGGCCAGCCGCCGCTACGGCGGCGCCTCGGATGTGATGTGCGACAGCGGCCTGGCCTTGCATTGGCAGTTGCTGTTCGCTGCGCTGGTCATCGCCGCGGTCGCCGGGCTCGGACGTCATCAGCTGAGCGATTACCAGTTCGGCATGCTGTGCGGCGTGAGCGGGGCGCTGGGGTTGGGGGCGCTGCTGCGGGCGATCCAGCATTGGCGCAAACGGCAGCGCGGCGAACACGAGGCGTCGTGATGCAGGCTCGACAGCCTATATCGGCGGTTGCCGATGAATAACCACGTCCGCGAACTGCGCGGTGAACAGGGCTGGTCGCAAGCCGATCTGGCCGAACGGCTGGACGTGTCGCGGCAGACCATCAACGCGATCGAGACCGGCAAGTACGATCCCAGTCTGCCGCTGGCATTCAAGATCGCGCATTTGTTTGGCCGTTCGATTGAATCGATTTTTTTACCGGGTGAGGAGTGACAGGCATGGCTTTGAAGGGACGTACCGCGATCCGCATCGGTGCGGTGCTCGCGGGCTTGGGAGCGCTGGCCTGGAACCAGTTCCATCATGGCGAGCAAGCCGCGCCGCCGGCCGCGTCTGCCGCCGTGACGAAAGCCGTGCCGCCGGCGAAACCGCAGACCTGGACGCTGGGCTCGCTGACACTGACGGCGTGCGACCTGGCCCAGCCGAACAGCGGGCTCAGTACGGCGGCTTGGTGCGCGGATTTTCCGGTGCCGGAGAATCGCGCCGATCCGCATAGCCGCACGATCAAGCTCAAGCTGGCCGTGTTGCGTTCCAGCGCCCAGGTGGCAAGCAAGGACATGCTGGCGTTTCTGGTGGGCGGCCCCGGTCAGGCGGCCACCGATTCGGCCAGTCAGATAGCAGCGATGCTGCAACCGTTGCTGGCGCACCGCGACGTTCTGCTGCTGGACCAGCGCGGCACCGGCGGCTCGAACGGGCTGACCTGCAAGGATTCCGCTGACACCGCAGGCCCCGACGACGACAGCACCTTCAATGCGGCCAAGATGCGCAACGCCGCCGCCGAATGCCTCAAGCAGCTGAGCGACCGCGCCGATCCGCGTTACTACACCACCACCATCGCGACGCAGGATCTCGAGGACGTGCGCAAGTCGATCGGTTCGCCGCAATTCGACCTGCTCGGCGTGTCGTATGGCACGCGGATGGCGCAGCAGTATCTGATGCGTTACCCGGACGCGGTGCGCAGCATGGTGCTGGACAGCACGGTGCCGAACTCGCTGGCGCTGGGCGAGGATTTCGCGCGCAACCTGGATGACGCGCTGAAGGCGCAGTTCGCGCGCTGCACGGCGGAGCCGGCTTGCAAGAAGCAATTCGGGGATCCGGACCAGACGCTGTATCAGCTGCGCGACGCGCTGCGGGCGAATCCGCACGAGGTAAGCTTCCGCGATCCGCAGAGCTACCGCACCGTCAAGCGGGTTTTGAACGAGAACTCGCTGGCCAGCGTGGTGCGGATGTTTGCCTATACGCCGGCTACCGCCGCGCTGTTGCCGTTGTCGATCGACGCGGCGGCGCATGGCGATGTCGGCCCGCTGCTGGGTCAGGCCAAGATCTTGTCCGCCGACCTGGCCGAGCTGATGGGCAGTGGCATGCAGTACTCGGTGATCTGCAGCGAAGATGCCGACCTGCTTGCGCCGCGTCCGCAGGATGCCGACACCATCCTCGGCACGCACATGATCGATGCACTCGGCGCGGTCTGTTCGGTATGGCCGAAAGGCACGCGCCCGGCCGATTTCCATCAGCCGCTGAAAACCGACAAGCCCGTCCTGCTGCTGGCCGGTCAGTACGATCCGGTGACGCCGCCGCGCTACGCCGAGGAAGTGGCCAAGGGCCTGCCGAACGCGCGCGTGCTGGTCTTCAAGGGCCAGGCGCATAGCGTGATGGCGGTCGGTTGCGCGCCGCAACTGGTGCAGCACTTCATCGAAAAACCCGATCCGAAAACGCTGGACGCGAGCTGCCTGGACCGTCTGCGGCCCACCCCGATCTTCATCGACTTCAACGGAGCCACTCCATGATCGAGGTAAGCGATCTGCACAAGGCGTTCGGCACGGTGAAGGCCGTCGACGGCGTGAGTTTCACCGCCCGCGACGGCGAGATCACCGGCCTGCTCGGTCCCAACGGCGCCGGCAAGACCACCACGCTGCGCATGCTGTACACGCTGATGACGCCCGATAGCGGCCAGGTGCTGGTGGACGGCATCGACGCGGCGGTCGATCCGCTTGGCGTACGTCGCCAGCTCGGCGTGCTGCCGGATGCGCGTGGCTTGTACAAGCGACTGACCGCGCGCGAGAACATCGATTACTTCGCGCGGCTCCATGGCCTGCCGGAAGCTCTGCTCAAGAGCCGTCGCGACGCGCTGATCGAGGCGCTGGAGATGGGCGACATCGCCGATCGCCGCACCGAGGGCTTTTCGCAGGGCCAGCGGGTGAAGACCGCAATCGCCCGCGCGCTGGTGCACGACCCGCGCAATGTGATCCTCGACGAACCGACCAACGGGCTCGATGTGATGGCCACGCGGGCGTTGCGCCAGTTCATGGCCCGGCTGAAAGGCGAAGGCCGCTGCGTGCTGTTTTCCAGCCACATCATGCAGGAGGTGGCCGCCTTGTGTGACCGCATCGTGGTGATCGCGCACGGCCGCGTGGTGGCCGACGAATCGCCCGATGCGCTGCGTGCGCAGACCGGCGAGAACAATCTGGAGGATGCGTTCGTGAAGATCATCGGTAGCGACGAGGGCCTGGCCGCATGAATACCGTTCCCACGAAACTGCAGCGCAGCCGTGCTTTCCTCACCGTGTTCCTGAAGGAGGTGAAGGAGAACCTGCGCGATCGGCGCACGCTGATCAGCGCCTTCCTCACCGGCCCGCTGCTGGGGCCGGTGATCTTCGTGATGCTGATCAACGTCACCCTCAACCGCGAGTTGGACAAGGCCGAAAAGCAGCTGCCTGTACCGGTGATCGGCGCCGAGTACGCGCCGAATCTGCTCGATGCCTTGCGGGCCGGCGGCGTGGTGCCGGGCGCGGCGGTGGCCGATCCCGCACAGGCCGTGCGCAAGCAGGACGCCGATGTGGTGCTGCGCATTGCCTCCAACTATGGCAAGGCTTGGCGCAAGGGCGAGCCGGTGCAGGTGGAGCTGTTCTACGATTCCTCGCAGCGCGATGCGAACACCTCGGTGGAACGGGTGACCCGCCTGGTCGAAAGCTATGCACGCCAGCAGGGCGCAATGCGGCTGGTCGCACGCGGCATGTCGCCGAGTGCCGCGTGGCCGCTGCAGGTCGCCAAGCGCGATCAGGCCACGCCGCAGTCGCGTGCGGTGCTGATGTTCGCGATGCTGCCGTATTTCTTCGTGATCACCATCTTCATGGGCGGCATGTATCTGGCGATCGACCTCACTGCCGGCGAACGCGAGCGACAGTCGCTGGAGCCGCTGTTCGCCAACCCGGTGCCGCGCTGGAAGATCCTGTGCGGCAAGCTCGCTGCGATCGGCGTGTTCTCCACGACCAGCCTGCTGATCTCGCTGCTGGCATTCGCGGTAGTCGGCCAGTTCATTCCCGCCGAGAAGATCGGCATGGAACTGGATCTCGGCGTGCGCTTCGCCGCTTACGTGCTGCTGCTGATGCTGCCGCTGGTACTCCTGCTGTCCGCACTGCAGTCGATGGTGGCGGCGTTCGCGAAGAGTTATCGCGAGGCGCAGACCTACCTGTCGCTGCTGATGCTGGTGCCGCTGATCCCCAGTGCGCTGTTGTCATTCATGCCGATCAAGGCGCAGGCGTGGATGTACGCGATACCGCTGCTGGGCCAGAACCTCGGCATCATGCAGCTGCTGCGCGGCGACGGTGTCAGCGCCGAACAGATCGGCCTGTGCCTGGCCGGCAGCCTGGCGGCGGCGCTGATCGCGATACTGGCGACGATCCAGCTGTACCGCTCGGAGCGCTTGGCGATTTCGGCATAGTTCACCTCGCCGACCCGCACTCTGCAGGAGCGCACCCTGTACGCGATGCCCTTCCTCAACATGACGAAGAGCATCGCGTACAGGGTGCGCTCCTACACGCGGGTGCGAGGACATGCGGAAACGCTGGATTCAGCCCGGCGGCGCCGTCAGCTCGCGCGCGTCGAGGTAGCCGTCGCGGTTGCGATCGAGCTTGTGGAACTGGCGCCGCAGGTTGTTCTGGAAGTCGGTCAGCGTGATCGGCCGGCCGCGGCCGCCGGGTAGTTCATCGGTTTCGAGGATGCCATCGCCGTTGCTGTCCATGCTGTGGAAACCGCGGCTCATGTACGCCACGTACTCGGCTTCGCTGACCCGGCCATCGCCATTGCTGTCGAATAGCTGCAGGTATTCCGAGCGCGAGTTCTGGGCGAGCAGGATCGAAGGCATCAGCAACATCAGCGCCAGTACGACCCCGCCAGGACGCACGTTCAGCGTACGCTGCCGTGGATGCCGATGAACTGCAGGAACTCCGCGCGGGTGCGCGCGTCGTCGCGGAACGTGCCCAGCATCTGGCTGGTGATCATCGACACGCCCCGCTTGTGCACGCCGCGAGTGGTCATGCACTCGTGGCTGGCGTCGATCACCACCGCCACGCCGGCGGGCTGCAAGGTGTCCTGGATGCACTGGGCGATTTCCGCAGTGAGCTTCTCCTGCACCTGGAAGCGGCGTGCGAACCCGTCCACTACGCGCGCCAGCTTGCTGATGCCGACGACCCGGCTGGTCGGCATGTAGCCGACATGGGCGCGACCGATGATCGGTGCCATGTGGTGTTCGCAATGGCTTTCGAACTCGATGTCGCGCAACACCACCATCTCGTCGTAGCCGGCCACTTCTTTGAAGGTGCGGCGCAGGTAGTCGCCCGGGTCGGATTCGTAGCCGGAGAACCAGTCGCGGTAAGCCTTGACCACCCGCTTGGGCGTATCGAGCAGGCCCTCGCGCGCCGGGTCTTCGCCGGCCCAGCGCAGCAGCGTGCGCACGGCTTCCTCGGCTTGTTCCCGGGTGACGTCAGTGGGGTTGTGCGGGTCGCTCATGCGGATGCCTTTGGCTTGCGGGTGATGCAGTTTAGCGTTCGCGTCAAGCGCACGCATCGGCTAGCGTCTTGCCGGTCAGGCATCGTCCTCGCGGGCCAGATCGGTACCTTCGAGGCCGCTTTCGAGAAATTTTTCGGTGGTTTCCGGATCGTCGCCCGCGGACGACAGCTTTTTCGGCATGGATCGCTTCGGCTTGATGCCTAGGTCCCGCAGTTGTTCCGCTTGGCGAACCAGTCCGCTTCTCGGGTTGATCAAGGCCTTTTCGGCGGCTTGCGTCGCCACGGTCGCCCTGGCCAGCGCGTCGCCGATGGAAACCACATGCTCGCTGAAGCGCACCGCGGCGTCGTACATCAGGCCGCCGCGCTTGACGATCTCCTCCATGCTGCGCGTGGTCTTGTCGACGCGCCAGATGTATTCGATGGTGCGCAGCACGGTGAACAACGTGTTCGGCGACACCAGCGCGACGTGCCGCTCCAATGCGTACTGCGCGAGGCCGGGATCGGCTTCGCTGGCCGCCATCAACGCGCTTTCGATGGGCACGAAAAGCAGGGTGAAATCCACACTCTTCAAGTTGTACAGGGACGGATAGTTCTTGCCCGACAGATCCTTGATGTGCCGCTTCAGCGACGCGGAGTGGGCTTCCAGCGCCGCCGCCCGGGCCGCTTCGTCATCGGTCGAGGCGACGTATCGCTCGTAGGCGACCAGCGATACCTTCGCGTCGATGACGATGGCGCGTTCCTGCGGAAGATCCAGCACGACATCGGGAATGAGCCGGCCATCGGCTTCGTCGGTGTGATGGCTCGCCTGGGTGCGGAATTCGATCCCTTCGCGCAGCCCGGCCAGTTCGAGAATGCGCTGCAACACCGCTTCGCCCCACATGCCGCGCGTCTTGCTCTCGCCGCGCAGCGCGTTGGTAAGCGACTGGGCCTTGGCGCCGATGTCCTGGTTCAGTTCGGTGAGGTGGCGGATCTGCGCGATCAACCCTTCGCGCGCCGTGAGGTCGGCCTCGCGGGTCGCCTCGACCTTGCCCTTGAAATCGTCGAGCGTCTTGCTGAAGGGGCCGAGCAGGTCCGACAGCGTGTTTTTCTGCTGTTCGTTGAGCCGGGCGCCTTTTTCCTCCAGCAGCGCGCTGGCCATCAGCTTGAACTCCTTGGCCATCTCCTCCTTCGCGTCGGCCAGCAGTTTGCTGGTGTCCACCTCGCGCTGTCTCGCGGATTTCACTTCCTGTTCGAGTCGCGCCTGCGCTTCGAGGAGTCCGCTCTTCTCGTCGGCCAGGCTCTTGCCGGCGGCCGCCAGAATGGCGATCTGTTCATTGGCGATGGCCAGGTTTTTCCCCGCCGCATCGTGCTGGCTGGACATGCTGGCCAGCTCGGCGCGTCTTGCGGAAAGCTCTTCCTGCACGGCGTTGAGTGCTTTCTCCAGCTCGCCCGCCCGCTCCGCCTGTGCCTGCGCGTAGGCCAGACGCGACGAGGTTTCGCGAAACCGGGTTTCGGCGTCGTCGCGGGCCTTTTCGGCGTCGCGCCCGCGCAGCAGCACAGTCACCTGCAAGGCGATGACGACGAGCACGACAACAACGAGAGCAAGCAGCAGCAGTTCGGTGGCAGACATGGTGCGTTCCGCGTCAAGACAGGCTGCCAGTTTACGCGCTGACGTATCAGCTGCTGCGACGGCTCGCGCGAGTGGCCTGCAGCGACGACTCGCCGAGGCGCCATGGCGGGTCTGGAACGTTTCCGGGCGTGGATACATCTCATGGCAAGTCGAGCCATCCTGCCAGTGGCTGGTCGACTTGCACGAGTCGGTGCTGCCGCCGACAAGTCCGGCTGGGGTGGCGCATGATGACGGCATTCATCCCATCGAAGGAGCATGGTATGGAATACGTACACGACTATCTGATCGTTGGCGCGGGCATGGCCGCCGATGCGGCCGCCAAGACCATCCGCGAAGCGGACGCGACGGCGAACATCGGCATCGTCGGTGACGAGACGCGGGCGCCGTATCAGCGGCCGCCGCTGAGCAAGGCATTGTGGAAGGGCGACAAGTCGCCCGCCGATATCGATCTGGCGACCTCGGAGAGCGGCGCGCAACTGCATCTCGGCCGGCATATCGAATCGCTGGATCGTGTGGCGCACACGGCGCGCGACGATCACGGCGACAGCTATCGTTACCGCCGCCTGCTGCTGGCCACCGGCGCCACGCCGCGGCGGCTGCCGTTCGATGGCGGCGAGCGGACGATCCATTTCCGTACGCTTGACGATTACGAGGCGCTGCGCCGTTACGCCAAGGCTGGGGCATACATTGCGGTGGTTGGCGGAGGTTTCATCGGCAGCGAGTTGGCGGCGTCGTTGAGCAGCGTGGGCTGCAAGGTGACGATGCTGTTTCCCGGCGCGGCGATGGGTGCCGGACGCTATCCGGACGGCCTGGCCGGCTACCTCGACGACTACTACCGCAGCCACGGCGTGGATGTACGCAGCGGCGTCAAGGTGACCGGCGGCAACGCGACCGACGGCGGCGTGGAGCTGGAGCTGTCCAACGGCGACGTGCTGCGGGTGGAAGCGGTGGTGGCCGGCCTCGGCGTGACGCCGAACACGGTACTGGCCGAGCGGGCCGGTCTCGCCGTCGACGACGGTATCGTGGTCGACGCGCACCTGCGCACCAGCGATGCCGACATCTGGGCCGCTGGCGACGTGGCGAATTTTCACAGCACGGCGCTGGATCGACGTTTGCGCGTGGAGCACGAAGATGCAGCAATCAGCATGGGCCGGCACGCGGGCCGCGCGATGGCTGGGGCCGATGCGGCATACATCACGCAGCCGTTCTTCTATTCCGATCTGTTCGATCTCGGATATGAAGCCGTAGGCTTGCTTGATACCCGGCTGCAGGTGATCGAGGACTGGCGTGATCCGTATCGCGAAGGTGTGGTGTATTACCTGGACGCCGGCCGCGTGCGCGGCGTGCTGCTGTGGAACGTATGGGACCAGGTCGATGCCGCGCGCGAATTGATCGCGCAGGCAGGGCCGTTCGATGCAGCCTCACTGCGGCATCACCTGCCGCGACATGTCTGAGTGAGGCTCTCGCTGGGCGCGTGAGAATCTCAGTGCTTCGGATCAGCCGGTCCGGATTGCCAGAAGTCGGCGGGGTAGTGCAGTTTCAGCACGGTCACGTTGCCGCTCGGTAGCTCGTAGGGTAGCGCGGTGCAGCCTTGCGCGACCTGACGTTGCGCAGCGAGCAGGGTCAATCTTGCCATGCCCTGGCGGTCAGGTGATTCCCCGACAGAAGTGGTTGGGGACGGGTGAAGTTCGGCTTCGCGGACGACAATGCCGAAGCCATCGGGTGTCACCCCGTCGACGTAGCCGGCTGGCATGGTTTCCACACCCTTCAGCACGTTGATGGTCAGCTTTCGGCCACAGCTGCCGGTGCTGACCACCTGCACGGCCTGCAATACGGTGCGCACCAGTGCATCAGCAGCAGCGGGCAGTTCGGCAGACAGGGAGGTCGGTACGTCCAGACGCAGCTTGTAGTTGTACAGGTCATGGTGGAACAGGTAGGTGCGTGAGACGGAGTCGCCCTGTTTGAGATGTACCTGCATGGGGATCATGCGGCCCTGCCACGTGCTGCCGTCGCGCCGTTGCAAGTCGTAGTTCAACGGTTCACCCCAGCGCACGTCGCTGTAAATGCCGCGTTCGGCGGCAAGCTTCACGCTGTCGCGGAATGTCCGTTCGGCATGCTCGAGTGTTTCGTTGCCACCACCGGGATAGACGTAGATATCGGTGGTCATCGGCGGCAGCAGTCCATCGTGATAGCGCAGGGCGACACCACCCAGCATCTGTCCTTGATCGCCGTAGTTCACCGTCTTGATCAGCACGTATTCGCCGATCAAGCGGGGCGCGATGATATAGGCATCTTCGATGATCGGGCGCGAGGGCTGTTCGGTGGCGCGACAGACCGATGCCAGCGCGAGACAGCCAAGCGCGAAGCTGGCGGCGATTCTGTGCATGAGCGAACTTCCCCCAGATGGCCTGCGTACTATCGACGTCGGCCGGTCAGTCAGCAAGCTGGTCAGTCCACCCGGCAGAACACTGCCTTCAGATAGCGGCCTTCCGGTACATCGGTGCGGAAGGGATGGTCTGCACCGGCGCCGCGCACTTCCAGCACCTGGATCTCGCGGCCCGCGTTGAGCGCAACTCGGCGCAGCATCTCCAGGAATTCGCTTTCGCCGACCAGGCCGGTGCACGAGCAGGTCAACAGCAGGCCGCCGGGCGGGATGATGTCCAGCGCCATGCGGTTCATCGCGAAGTATTTCTTCAGCGCGTCCATCACCTTGCTGCGGTCGCGGGTGAGCTTGGCAGGATCGAGGATCACCGCGTCGTATTGCTCGCCGCGCGCTACCGCTGCGCGCACCCAGTCGAAGATGTCGGACTGCTCGAACTTGACCTCGACGCCGTTGGCGGCAGCGTTGGCGCGGGCAATTTCGAGGATGCCTGCGTCGAGATCCACGCCGACCGCCTCGCGCGCGCCAGCCGCCATCGCGTGCACGGCGAAGCCGCCCGCGTTGCAGCACAGGTCCAGCACGCGGCGGCCCCTGGCCAGTTCGGCGAAGCGCTGGCGGTTGTCGCGCTGGTCGGCGAAGAAGCCGGTCTTGTGGCCCGAACCCGGTGCGGCGTGGAAGCGCAGGCCGTGTTCGTGCACTTCCACCGCTTCGGGCACCTCGCCGCTGCGGCAGTCGAACGACTCCTGCTTCTGCACGTGCGATTCGGCGAACCAGTACAGCCGCGCACCGGGGAAATGGTTCAGCAATGCGGCGTGGATCGCCTCGCGGAACTTCCACATGCCGGCGGCGAAGTATTCGATCACGAGGATGTCGGCATAGCGATCGACGATCAGCCCGGACAGGCCGTCGCCCTCGCTGTGCACCACACGCCAGGCATCGCTGACGCGGTCCAGTTGCAGCCAGTCGCGGCGAAGCTGCACGGCGCGGTCGATGTGCGTGGCGATCCAGTCGGCGTCGATCGCCTTGGCCGGATCGCTATCGAGCAGACGCAGCGCGATGCGTGCATGCCCGTTCCAGAAACCGCGGCCGACGAAACGGCCCTTGGCATCCTGCACCTCCACCACGCTGCCGGGCGGCAGTCGCGATTCGGGTTTGTATACCTGCGCCGACCACACCCAGGGATGGCCGGGATTACGGTCGGACTTCAGGCGAATCACAGGCAAGGCAGCGTCGGGTGCGGAGTGCGGGGTCATGGTCATCGGCGAATGATAGCTTGCGCCGCATGCTCGCCCGCATGGCATCACTCCAGCTGGGTCAGCGCCGAAGCCTCCTCGGCTATCGGTTCCGTGCGTCCATGCGGTAGCGGCATGTCGCCGGCGCCCATGTTGACGAACACGATCTTGTCGATGGTCAGGATGCTCTTGTGAGTGATCACGTTGCGCACTTCGCAGCGCAAGGTGATCGAGGTGCGCCCGAAATGCGTGGCGCGGATGCCCATCTCGATGATGTCGCCCTCGCGCGCCGAGCTGACGAAATTGATTTCGGACATGTACTTTGTGACCACCCGGGCGTTGCCCAGCTGGTTGATCACGTAAACGGCCGCTTCCTCGTCGATCCAGCGCAGCAAGCTGCCGCCGAACAGGGCGCCGTTGGGATTGAGGTCTTCCGGCTTCACCCATTTGCGGGTGCGGAAAGTCATTGTCGGCTGGCTCATGGCGGGTCCGCCTTGGCTAACGATACCGACTACAGCTTATCCGTTCGGGCACAAATTTGCTGCAAAGCAACATAGAACATTCAGGTTCCGCTGCTCCGATGATGGCGGGACAGCCCGCCAGGCCTTTGCCATGGCCATTCTCAGGGCTAAATGAGCCTTTCGCAGTCGATCAACGCAAGCGCAGCGCCAGCCACGACAGCAGTGCCAGCAGGTTGATGCCGAGTCGTGAGACGGCCGGGCCGGCCACCGCCAGCACGAAGCCCTGCGAGCCGAAGTGCCAGTCGATGCTGAGCCGCGGCGCGGCCTGCAACGTGGCGAACACATTCACGAAGGCGCCGCAGTGCAGCGCATAGCTGAAGACCGGAAACGCGACCAGCGGCAGCTGCAGCAACTGCGCCCAGGCCGACATACGCACGCCGTGCTCGCTGCCGGTCATCAACTGAACCCCGGCGGCCAGCACGAAGCCGTACAACACCAGACCGATCAGCGCGATCAGACTGTCGTGGGCGCCGAACGGCAAAAGCCGATGCAGCATCGCTGCCACGCCATAGAAGCCACCGGCGATTTCGAGGATGCCGATCAGGCGGAAGAGAATGTTGCGCACGTGTGGCCTCGCTCAAAAAGCACAAGCTTAGCCGAGCGGGACCGATGCCATCTGCGCAGAGCGTCGTGATCTTTCACGCCGATGTCGTCGGCACGCGGCAACGCGACTCAGGCGATCAGCACGCCGCGTGCTTCCTCGACGATCGCGTGCGGTACGAAGCGGGCGCTGTCGCGGGTGATCAGCGAATTGTCCTCGCGAATGCCGATGCCGCAGGCGCGGTCGCCGACGATCCAGCTGCCGATCAGCGGGTAATGGCCGTCGAAGCCGGTCAGCGGATGGCAGGCCTGGCGGATGCACGGACCGTCGCCGTACGGGCCTGCGGTGTGCAACTCGCGGCCATCGTCCAAGTGCATCGCGACGTTCGCGCCCTCGCGCGAATGCAGCGGCTTGCGCACCCAGCCGCGCGGCAGTTCACCGCCGTCATCAAATTCGGCCGCCAGCAGATTCGGATGGCCGCGGTGGGCGTCCCACAACAGCGGCAAGATGCCCTTGTTGCTGAGCAGTGCCTTCCACGGCGGCTCGATCAGCAGCAGGCCGGAGCGCGGCAGGTACGCACCGAATGCTTCGCGGAACATGTCTTCCAGCGGGTACAGCTTGAACAACGAGCCGATTACCCGGTCGTCCAGATCGGTGAAACGGCCATCAGCCGACACGCCGATGTCTTCGATCGCCAGCGTGCCGCAGTCGATACCGGCCTGCAGCGCACAGTCGCGCAGATAGGCGATGGTGCCCTGGTCTTCCGCCGAGTCGCGTACCGCGGCGAAATGAAACGGCCGTGGCAACCGGCGCGCGATCGTGCCGAATGCTTCCACCAGCGATTCGTAGATCGAGTTGAACTGGTCGCTTCCGGCCGGCAGCTGGCCGCGCGCGAGCTGATCCTCCAGCCATTGCCACTGGAAGAACGCGGCCTCGTACAGCGAGGTCGGCGTGTCGTAGTTCAGCTCATAGAGTTTCGCCGGGCCGCTGCCGTCGTAGGCAAAATCCATGCGGCCGTACAGATGCGGCTGGCGCTCGCGCCAGCTCTGCGCGATCCAGTCCCAATAGGGCTCGGGAATCGCCAGCTGGCGCAGCTGCTGTTCGTCGACGACGATGCCGTCGAGCAGATCGAGCGCCATCGCATGCAGTTCTTCGCTGGGTGCTTCGACGTCGTGCTCGATCTCACGCAGGCTGAACGCGTAGTAGGCGGATTCATCCCAGTACGGTGCATCGTCGATGGTATGGAAACCGAAGCCACACTCGGCGGCTTTGCTGCGCCAATCGGTACGCTCGGCCAATGCAATGCGGCGCATCAGCTGCCGAAGCCGCGACTGCTGCCGGACGTGCCGAAGCCGGAACGGCTGGTGGTGACCGCATGATCGGCCGTGGCGTTGATCGGCACCATCGCGCTGCCGGCCCCGCCGCGATAGACACCGGCACCGCCGGGGGCCGGCTGTTGCCAGCCCCCGTTGCTGTCGCGGAACGCAGGCGAACTGTTGAACCCACTCATCGGCGAACCATTGCGCAACATCTGCGACAGGAAGAAACCGGTCATCAGCGGGCCGAAGAACGAATGGCTGGCGCCGTCATTGCGCTCCGCGCACTGCTCTTTTCCGTAGCTGGCTTCGCATGCTTCGCGATTGGCGAAACGCGGTGCGGTGGCTGCGGCGTCCTTCTGCGCCTTGTCGAACGCCTGCTGGCAGGTGCTGCGGTCGTTGGTCTGCGCCACGCAGGTCTCGACCGAAGTGTACACACCCTCGCGTGCCGCACCTTCGCTGCGATCGCAGGCGCTAAGCAGCAGCGGAACCGTGCTCATCAACAGCAGGGCGGCGGTCTTGGATCGCTTCATGAAGGGCGCTCGCACAGGATATCCGGCCAAGCATGCCTGCTTGGCTGCGCGGATGAAAGTTTCTGCGGGTCCGGTGTGTGCGAATGCCGCATCGACGCTGCCGATCGTTATTCGAGTTCGTCGGCCAGCTCGTGCAGATCGGCAAGGTGCTGCTCCCACCAGCGTGATTCGGCGACGAACGGAAACGCGGCGGGGAAGGCTGGGTCATGCCAGCGCGCCGCGATCCAGCCGGCGTAGTGCAGCTGGCGCATCGCGCGCAAGGCCGGGATCAGCGCCAGCTCGCCGTCGTCGAAATGGCGGAATTGCCGATAACCCTCGAGCACGGCGTCCATCGCACGTTCGTCGTTGGCCAGCATCCACAGATCCTGCACGGCCGGGCCGGTTCGCGCGTCGTCGAAGTCGACGAAGTGCGGGCCGGCATCGGTCCACAACACATTGCCCGGATGGCAATCGCCGTGCAGGCGCAGTTGCGGTACCGGGCCGATCGCTTCCAGGCGGGCGCCGATGGCGGCATCGAGCCGTGTCGCCGCCGCGCGGTAGTTCGTCTGCAGCGACGCCGGCAGCAGGGTGGAGTCGAGCACGGCCTGCATTGGCTGCCGCACCATCGTGTCGCGATCGAGCCGGCCGCGATGGACGAAGGGCGTACGCGCGCCGACCCCATGCATGCGCGCGATCAGCCGGCCCAGCCATTGCAGCTGATCGACCGCCTCAAGCTCAGGCGCGCGGCCGCCGCGGCGTGGCGTCAGCGCGTAGCGAAAGCCGTCGTGCAATAGCAGCGTATGACCACCGAACACGAGCGGCGCGACTACCGGCAGTTCGGCATCGGCCAGTTCCTGCGCGAAGCTGTGTTCCTCGACGATGGCCGCGTCGCTCCAGCGACCGGGCCGGTAGAACTTCGCGATCACCGGCGCCGTCTCTTCCAGGCCGACCTGCCACACGCGGTTCTCGTAACTGTTCAATGCCAACAGGCGGCCGTCGGGCCACAGCTCGCAGGCAGCAACGGCGTCGAGCACCAGGTCGGGCGTTAGGGAGGCGTAGGGCGTGTCGTTACTCAACGTAGTCCCACGGTACGTGCGGCAATCACCGCCATGGTGATGCGCGAGATGCATACCAGCGCGCCGTCCTCGTTCTCGATGCGGATCTCCCACACCTGGGTGGTGCGGCCAAGGTGCAGCATCCGCGCCGTGCCGGTGACGGTGCCGCTGCGCACGCCTCGGATGTGGTTGGCGTTGATGTCTAGCCCGACCGCCAGTTCTTTTTCGGGATCGAGCGTAAGCATCGCGGCGGTGCTGCCCAGCGTTTCGGCCAGCACTACCGAGGCGCCGCCATGCAACAGGCCGTATGGCTGATGGGTGCGATGGTCGACCGGCATGGTGCCGGCCAGCCAGTCGTCGCCGATCGCGGTGATGCGGATGCCCAGCGTTTCCATCATGGTGTTGGCGCTCCACGCATTGATGCGCGCGAGGTCGGTAGATTGTTTCCAGAGGCTCATCGTTGATTCCTGCAGGTCGTGCCCGCATTGTTGTCCGCTACGATCGCAACGACAATGCGCCTGGTGCATACCGTTACCCTCAAATCCTCGGACCGCCAGTTTTCGGTGGCTGACGGCGAAACCGTGCTGGAAGCGGCGCAACGGGCAGGCGTGGCCTTGCCGTATTCCTGTCGCGCCGGCGTCTGCGGCAGCTGCAAGGCTACTTTGCTGCAAGGTCATTGCGAGTACCCGCGCAATCCGCCGCTGGCGCTGAGCGCCAGCGCGCTGGCCCATCATGCGGTGCTGCTGTGCCAGGCGGTGCCGACCAGCGACCTGTTGCTGGAGGCGCGCGAGGTGACCTCGGTGGAGGACATCGCGCGGCGCCAGCTCGGCATGGTGGTCACCGACAAATGGCGGCTGGCGTCGGACGTGACCGGCGTGCGCCTGCTGCCCGCGCACGGCGAGCGCCGGCTCAACCGGCTGCCCGGGCAATATGTGGACGTGCTGCTGGAGGACGGCAAGCGCCGGCCGTTCTCGATCGCCAACGGCCCGCAGGCGGACGGCATGATCGAGCTGCACGTGCGCCACGTGGCCGGTGGGGGCTTCACCTCGTGGGTCAACGATGCCTTGGAGGTGGGTGATCATCTGCGCATCGAGGGACCGCTGGGCACCTTTGTGCCGCGCGAGGATTCCGAGCGGCCGATGCTGTTCATGGCCGGCGGTACCGGCTTCGCGCCGGTCAAGGCGATCGTCGAGCACTTCATCGCGCTGGGCACGCGCCGGCCGATGCAGTTGTATTGGGGCGCGCGCACGGCGGCGGATCTGTATATGCGTGCACTAGCCGAACGCTGGGCGCGCGAATTGCCCAACCTGCAGTTCCATGCGGTGGTGTCCGAGCCGGAGCAGGCCGCAGGCCTGCGCACAGGGCTGGTGCATGAGGCAGTGCTGGCCGATCAGCCCGACCTGTCCGGCCACGACCTGTACATGAGCGGGCCGCCGGCGATGATCGACGCCGCCCACCCGTTGTTCCTTGATGCTGGTCTGCCGGAAGAGCGGCTGTATTACGACTCGTTCGAGTACGCGCCGGATGTGCTGGCGCAGATCATGGCGGCGCGCGCGGGCATCCACGACAGTTAGAGAAGTGAGTGGAGAGGAGTGAGAAACGAGTGGACAGTGCGGCTGTTCAGGCGCTTCTCTCTTTTCTCACTCCTCTCCACTCTTTCCTGCTACTTATTGCCTTTGGCAACCGGCAGCTGCGCCGCGTGCCACGCCAGCACGCCGCCACCCAGGGTGTAGACCTTCTCGAAGCCGGCCTTGACCAGCCGTTGCGCGGCCTTGGCCGAATTGCCGTGGCCGTCCTTGTCCATCACCACGACCGGCAAATCCTTCGCCTTGGCCAGCTCCTTCTTCTCCGGATCGAACTGGCTCATCGCCACGTGTTTCGCGCCGGGTACGTGCATCTTCTCGAAATCGGCTAACGAGGACAGGTCGATCAGCAGCGGATTGTCGCGGTTGATCAGCCCGGTCAGTCCGGCCGGAGTCAGTTCCTTGGTCTTGCTGAAGAGCTCCATGATCTGCGTGGCGACCAGGGCCACCAGCAGGATCACGAACAAGGCCGCAAGGGCCGTGTGATTGCCGATAAATTCGGGCAGCTTGCGCAGGATGTCGTTCATCGTCGGTCCACAGGCGCGTTGGCTGCGCCGATACGGGTAAACCGGCGATTATACGGGTACGGCGCGGCCGCCGTGGCCGGCTCAGTCCTGCGTGATATCCGGCAGGCCGCTGGTCAACCACCAGTGCTTGGTCTTTTCGTCGTAGTGCCAGCTCTGGTGGTCGACAATGGTGCGTTCGGACTGGGTGTGGACGTTGACCAGGCTGATCTGCGCCGTCTGCTGCACGTCGAAGTCGCCGGTGGGCACCGGGCCCGCGCCGGCGTCGTACTCGGTCACCCGCACCTGCTGGTAGCGCGCCAGATCCAGCTTGCTCAATGGATGGGCGGCGCGGGCGGTGGGTTCGATGAACTGCGCCGCACTCTGGAAATCACCCCAGCGCAGCGTGCTGCCGTAGGCGTTCAGCGTGGTGGTCAGCGCGTCGCTGCGGGTCTTGGTGGCGCAGCCAGCCAGCGACAGCACGGACAGCACGGCGAGGATGCTCAGTAGGCGGCGCATGGATGGTCTCTTCCCGATGGATACCGGTCCATTCTGCCTCAATCGCGCCGCTTGGCCACGAACCGTGCGCTCAAGGTGGCGGCGGGTTTGCCGTGATCGCCCGGCACCACGCAGGCGACTTCGATGCGCGCCCGGCCGCGCGTGGTCAGCGTGTTGAAGAAGGTGGTCCAGCTCGCGTCGGCGGCCAGCCGCGCCTCGCTGCGGAAGTCCTGCCACATCGGCGACAGGTAGCGCACGCTGGATTCGGCGACGAACACGTCGCAGTCATGGCCGTACCGGCGCAACGCCATTTCCACCAGCGCCCAGCCGCTCAGAGTCATGAGGCTGACCAGGCTGCCGCCGAACGCGCAGCCCTTGTCGTTGACGTTCGGCGCCAGCGGCGCCAGCAGGCTCAGCATGTCGTCGTCGCTGTGGATCAGCTGCACGTCCATCGCATGGGCCAGCGGCATCTCATCGCGGATGAACTGGATCAGCTGTTGTGCCTGGTCGGTGGTGTCGTGGGTAGTGCTCACGTTGATGAGGGGGTCCGCGGGGAAGGAAAGACCTCCCAGTGTAAAGCGGCCGGTACACTGCGGCCATGGCAGCGAGCGGATGCGGTGCGCGGATGCAGCGACAATCTCCAGTGGGCAACGAGGGTCTGGACGGCCGGATCGTGGTGATCACCCGCCCCGCCGGCACCGCCACTGCGTTGGCGCGCCGGGTGCGCGCCCTGGGTGGCGTGCCGTTGCTGCTGCCAGGACTGGCCTTGCGCGGCGCGGTCGACGAGTCCGTCGCGCGCGCCGGTCTGCACACGGCACTGCGGGACGAGTTGCTGGTGTTCACCAGTCCCGCGGCGGTGCGCCACGCTGCGGCACTGGCGCCATTGCAAACAGTGGCCACAGTGCTGGCGGTGGGCCGGGGTACGGCGCGGGCATTGCGGCGATATGGCGTCGACGCGCCACTCGCACCCTCGCGGCAGGACAGCGAAGGACTGCTGGAGCATCCCGCTTTGCAGGATTTGCGCGGTTGCCGGGTTGCCCTGATCGGCGCGCCCGGCGGTCGCGGCGTATTGCGCGACCAGCTCGCCGCACGAGGTGCGCAACTGCGCGAGCTGCATGTGTATCGGCGGGTACTGCCGCGACTGACTCGCCGCCATGTCGACGCATTGCAGCAGTTGCCGACGTCGGCGCGGGTGCTGCTGTCCAGCGCCGAAGCGCTGCAGAATCTGCAGCAGCTGTTGCCGCCACCGGCATGGGCGCGGTTGTGCGCGGCCACCATGGTGGTCAGCAGTGAGCGGCTGGTGGCTATCGCCTGCGCCGCCGGATTCAATCGCGTCGTGCTGGCCGCTTCGGCATTGTCGGCCGATATGCTGGATGCGGCGCGGCGCGTGCGCTGATTCTTCACGCCATCGAGCTACGAACGCGGCCGTATGGGCTGCTAGCATGTGCGCATGAGCAACGTAGACAAGCCGAACGAGCCCGCCGCGCCCGAGGGCGCCCGTCCCGACCGCGCGACGATGGATGCCGCGCCGGTCGATCCGTCGTCGACCCGCCCGGCACGGGCTGCGACCCCGAAGCCCGCGCCGCGACCGCACGGTGGCGGCAGTCTGGCACTGGCGGTGTTGTTATCGCTGATCGCACTAGGGGTTGCCGGTTACGTCGGCTGGCAGCAATTTGTTCAGACGCAGAGCGTCCATGCATTCATGCTGACAGCAATGGATCTGAATACACGCGTCGGTGGTCTGGAAACCAGCTTGGCCGGCGTCAACAGTGAACGCAGCAGCCTCAATCAGCGCCTCAGCGACGCGGCAGCGGTCAACCGTTCGCTACGCGAGGAACTGCTCGGCCAGGCCGAGCGCACACGCAATCTCGAAGACGCGGTGGCGAAGCTGGCCGAGAAGAGCCTGTCCGGTCACGACGCGATGCTGCTGGACGAAACCGAATCGCTGCTGCGCATGGCCAGCGAACGCTACACCCTGTTCCACGATGCACAGGGCGCCGCCGCCGCGTATGCGCTGGCCGACCAGACCCTGGCCGCGGTCAACGATGCCGCGTTCAGCGGGCTGCGCCAAAGTATCGGCGCCGAACGCGAGGCCCTGGCAAAAAGTCAGCCGGCCACTCAGGCCAGCGCGCTGCAGCAGTTGGTCGAGCTGCGCGGCGCCCTCGACAGCCTGCCGCTGAAACCGCTCAATTCGCCGGATACGGCACAGGCACAGGACGCGTGGTCGCGCATCGGTCGTGCGTTGGCCAGTGTGGTCAGCGTGCAGCGCGACAACGGCGCGCCGCTTTCGGTGGCCGATGCGCGCTTCGCACGTGAACTGGCGGCGCTCGATCTGGCCCAGGCGCAGGCCGCGTTGCTGGCCTACGAAAGCAAGGACTATGCAGCCGCACTGCAGCGCGTGGACAGCAGCTTGTCGGCCCAGTTCGACGGCACTGCGCCCGCGGTGCAGCAGGCGCACCGGACGCTCGCCGAACTGGCCAGGCAGCTACCGACCAGTTCACCGGTGCAGCTTGGCGCCGCACTGACCGAACTGCGCAACCTGCGCGCCGTGCATGCGCTCAGCCCGGCCACGGCCAGCGCCGCACCGGCCACGGCAAGCAGCGCTGCGCGGGCGGGCGGAGCCCGGCCATGAAGGTGTGGCGCTGGATCCTGCTGCTGGTGATCGTCGCTGCGCTGGCCGCGTTCGGCTGGCACTGGGTAGCGGACGATCCCGGCTATGTGCTGCTGCGCCTGCGCGGGTGGCGGGTCGAAACCACGCTGGTTGCGGCGGTTCTGATCCTGCTGGTGGCATGGGCACTGCTTGTCGCGTCGTGGCGTCTGCTGCGCTGGCCGTTCGGCGCGTTCTCGCGCCGGCATCGGCGGCTCAGCCAACAGCGCATGGGCGCTGGCCTGATCGCGTTGATCGAAGGTCGCCACGGCGACGCCGAGCGAGATCTCAATCGCGCTTCGCGTCTGGACAGCTTGCGCGGACCGGCCCTGCTGGCTGCCGCCGAAGCCGCCTCGCGCCGCGGCGAACACGGTCGCGCGCTGGAAGCCTTGAACCAGGCATCGCAGTCCGCGCCACAGGCTGCCCGCGTGCTGCGTGCCCGCCTGCTGCGTCGCGAAGGCAAGCCGGCCGAAGCGCTGGCGTTGCTGACCCCCGAGTCCGACAAGGGCACGTTGACGCCGGGTGGCTGGCGCGAGTTGGCGCTGGCGGCATTGGCCCAAGGCGATATCCGGCGTGCCCGCGAAGCGCTGGATCCCTTGCAGAAGAGCGGCGCACTCGGCAGCCGCGCCTACGCCGCACTGGAAGCCAGCGTGCTCACCGCGACGATCAACGCCGCGCCCGATGGTGCCAGCCTCAACACGCTGTGGTCGCAGCTGCCGAAGGCGCAGCGCCGGGTGCCCGCGGTGATCGACGCGTACGCCCGCCGCGCGGCCTCGTTCGGCCTGACCCTGCCGGCGATGGATGAGGTCGAGTCGGCGCTGCGCCGAGAGTGGTCGCCGTTGCTGATCGAAACCTACGGCACGCTGGCTGGCGACGACATCGAAGCGCGCCTGCGTCGCGCCGAAAGCTGGCTCGATGCACATCCGAACGACGCCAATTTGCTGCTCACGTTGGGTCGCATGTGCGTGCGGCTCAAGCTGTGGGGCAAGGCACGCCAACACCTCGAACGCTCGCTCGCGCTGACGCCGAGCATGGCTGCATGGGAAGCGCTGGGCGATACATTTGCCGGACAAGGCGATGCGGAACAGGCGCAACGCTGCTATCGCAATGCGTTGGCCTTCGGTCGCGGCGGGGTGATCACCCCGTTGGCGCAGCGCGCGCAAGCCGGCCAACCCGACACGCAGCCCATCGCGATCGAGGAGCGCGACCAGCATGGTGTGCCGCGGTTGCGTGGGTAGGCTCAGCTTGAGGTGTCATAGCGCCACCGCTGCATCTGCTTCCGATCCTCCGTTGACAATCCATGTGGGTGCTCCGACAGTGGCGACGTGCCTCGGCTGAGATGGCGCGATAGGGCGATGCTTCCATCTCACGACCCGACCAACGGAAGGAGACGGCAAGATGAGAGACGTACATCCGCGCATCCTCGCGATAGGTTTCGCGATGCTGCTGATTCTCTGCAGCAACGCAACGGCAGCGGCCGACACCCAAAGTCCGGCCGCGACGTCGAGTAGAACCGCGTTGAACGCCGCATGGGCGCAGGTGCTGGATGAACATGTTCCGCTCATCGGGCGTCAGCAGGCGTTGTCGCAGATCGAGCAGGAAGCACAGACTGGCGACCAACATGACTTGTACCTTCTCGGCTCTCTTTACTATATGGGGCGGCGTGCATCCGGATCACTCGTGCAGCAGGATCTGGATAAGGCCAGCCTTTACCTGAGCAACGCCGCCATGCATGGCAGTGTCCTGGGGATGGCCAAGACGGCTGAGATCAAGTTCGCTACGCATCAATATCGTGAGGCGATGAATTGGGCCCAGATATACGGCCACTACGCACTGCTGCTGCCGAAGAACGGCCGCCCGCATGACGGCTACGCGGCAGAGCTGGTGCAGCGGATCCTCGACAAGCTGGGAAGATCGGCGATACCTGAGATCATGCGCGACGTGGACAGTTTCATCGCCTTGCATGACGCAGAAATCCGGGCGGGCACCGAAAGCAAGTTCACGGGGGAGAACCTTCACCCCTTTCCGAAAGCCAAGGCGTACGTCGCGCCAGATGCCCGCTTCGCGCCGCGCGCCGGTTTTGCCGATTATTTGATCGCGTTCAAGCCCGATGGATCGGTGGCCAACGTCTTCCTGCTCGACGCTGTTCCCGATCCAACGCTGGGTCGGACCTTGCGCGAATACGCTATGGAAATGGCGATAGCTCCTGCCGAGGGCAGCGCCGGAAACGCGTTGCGCTACGCGTGGATGCCGGTAACGTACGACGACGGACGGTATCGCGTTACTCCTGCGCGTTGATCCCCATTCCCGATTCCCGGAGCGCGTCGGAATTTTCGTGGGAATGAGCCGCTCGATTCTTCGGCCAACCAGCCAACGCAGACTTAAAGCGGCGTCAGATTCGCATACGCCGCCACCAGCCATTTGCTGCCAGCCGCTTCGAAGTTAACTTGCAGCCGCGTGTGCGCTCCGCTGCCTTCGGCGCTGATCACCACGCCTTCGCCGAAGCTGGGATGACTGACCCGCTGGCCCAGCTTCACCGGCAGGGTTTCTTCCAGCGACGGCGATATTTCGATGGAGCGACCGGCGTAGAGCGGGCGGGTGACCTGCACGCGCGGGCGTACTTCGTCGATCAATTCGGGCGGCATTTCGCCGAGGAAGCGCGATGGTCGCGCCAGCATCTCGGTGCCGTGCATGCGCCGCGATTCGGCATGGGTGACGATGAGCTTTTCGCGGGCGCGGGTAATGCCGACGTAGGCGAGCCGGCGCTCTTCTTCCAGCCGTCCCTCGTCGTCGACCGAGCGTTGGCTGGGGAACAGACCTTCCTCCATACCGACCAGGAACACCACCGGAAATTCCAGTCCCTTGGCCGAATGCAGTGTCATCAGCTGCACGCAGTCGTCCCATGCCTCGCCCTGGTTATCGCCCGCTTCCAGGGCGGCATGCGACAGGAAGGCCGACAATTCGCCGAGGCCGGCGTCGATGTCCTCGGCGGTGCGCTCGAAGCGGCTGGCGACGTTGACCAGTTCGTCCAGGTTCTCCACCCGCGACTCGGCATTGCCGCGCGAGTCCTTCTCGTAGAAGTCGCGCAGGCCGGTATGGGTGATCGCGTGGTCGATCTGTTCGGCGAGGTTCAATGAAGAAAAAGTCCTGGCCATCTCATCGATCAACGTAAGGAACGCCTTCACCGCATTCTTCGCGCGGCCGGCCAGCTCGCTGCCGCTGCTCAGCTCGGACAGCACGGCCTCCCACATCGAGGTGTTCTCGCTGCGCGCGCTGCGACGCAGCGCATCCAGCGTGCGATCGCCGATGCCGCGCGGCGGCGTGTTCACGGCGCGCTCGAACGCCGCGTCGTCATGGCGATTCGCGGTAAGCCGCAGATAGGCCAGCGCATCCTTGACCTCGGCGCGGTCGAAGAAGCGCTGACCGCCGTAGACGCGGTACTTGATGTTGCGCTGGGTCAGCTGTTCTTCGAAGTTGCGTGATTGCGCGTTCGAGCGATACAGGATCGCGCAATCCTTCGCGTAGCCGTGCTCGCTGATGTATTCGCGAATGCGCTCGATCACGAAACGCGCCTCGTCCTGCTCGTTGTACGCGGCGTACAGCGCGATGCGCTCGCCGTCCTCGCCCGCCGTCCACAGCTGCTTGCCGAGACGGCTGCCGTTGCGCTGGATCACGCTGTTGGCGACCTTCAGGATGGTCGAGGTGGAGCGGTAGTTCTGTTCCAGCTTGATCGTGCGGGCACCCGGGAAGTCGCGCAGGAACTGCTGCACGTTCTCCACTTTCGCGCCGCGCCAGCCGTAGATCGCCTGATCGTCGTCGCCGACCACGAAGACCTGGCCGGTCGCGCCGGCGAGCACGCGGATCCACGCGTACTGCAGCGTGTTGGTGTCCTGGAATTCGTCGATCAGCAGGTAGCGCCAGCGCTGCTGGTAGTACTCCAGCACGGCGGGATTCTTCAGCCATAGCTCGTGCGCGCGCAGCAGCAGCTCGGCGAAATCGACCAGGCCGGCGCGGCGACAGGCGTCCTCATAGGCTTTGTAGATGTTTACAAACGTATGCGTGACCGGATGATCGCGATGCTCGATGCTGTCCGGCCGTTTGCCCTCGTCCTTCCAGTTGTTGATCTGCCAGCTGGCTTGCCGCGGCGGAAATTTCGCATCGTCCAGCCCCAGCCCGGCCACCACCCGCTTGACTAGGCGCAGCTGGTCGTCGGCGTCGAGGATCTGGAAGGTTTCCGGCAGGCCCGCCTCGCGCCAGTGTCGGCGCAACAGGCGATGCGCGATGCCGTGAAAGGTGCCGACGGTGAGACCCTGAGTGCCACCGGGAATCAGCGCTTCCAGCCGCGCGCGCATTTCGCCGGCAGCCTTGTTGGTGAAAGTGACGGCGAGAACGGCCCACGGCGGCACCCGTTCGGCCTGGGTCAGCCAGCCGATGCGGTGAGTGAGCACGCGGGTCTTCCCGGAACCGGCGCCGGCCAGCACCAAGTAGTGGCCGGGCGGGGCGCAGACGGCTTCGCGCTGGGCTTCGTTGAGCGGGTCGATCAGGTACGAGACATCCATCGCGTCAATTGTAGCGGGCCGCAAACGAAAACCGCCGCGGAGGCGGCGGTTTTCTGGGGGTTTCGGTGTGGCTCAACCCTTTTTCATGAAGCCGCCGAGCGTCAGCAGGCCACCGACCGCGATGCCGGCGATGCCGATCCATTGAGGGACGCCCTTGTCATGAGTGGCGGTTATTTTGGCCGAGCCGACTTGCAGCAGCGTATCGGTGTCCTGATAACTGGCGTGGCCGGAGACGACCCAGATGCCGGCCACCAGCAAGATGATGCCGACGATGATCAGTCCTGCGCGCATGGATGTTTCCCCTTGGTGGATGTGGCTCGAGGGTTTGAGTATGCCGACTGTCGATGTGCACAAAAAGTACAGGCCAAAATGCAGGCCGGACGGCGGGCAAAAAAAGGCCCTGAAGGTTAGGGGGAACCTTCAGGGCCGGGCGGACGCGAGGGACCCAGGGGAGAGGTTCGCGTCCGTGGCGGCTCAGGGAGGTGAGCCAGCCATGGATGCCGTTGCGTGCATCCGATGACTTTGATGCGGATTCGGCGGGAAAGTTTCAAGTTCCGGCAAAAAAATTTATTGCGGGTTCATCTGACGGAAACTTAACGCGTAATGGGGCGAACAGCGGCCTCAGTGCGCTTCGTCCCAATTCGCGCCCACACCGACATCGACCAGCAGCGGCACCGCCAGTTCCGCGGCGCCGGACATTCGTTCGATCACCGCGGCGCGCACTTCGTCGATCGCGTCCGCACGCACCTCGAACACCAGTTCATCGTGCACCTGCATCAGCATGTGGGCGTCGTCGCGACCCTTCAGCCAGCCGGCCACCGCGATCATCGCGCGCTTGATGATGTCGGCCGCGCTGCCTTGCATCGGTGCGTTCACCGCAGCGCGCTCGGCGCCCTGGCGTAGGCCTTGATTGCGCGAGGTGAGGTTTTCCAGGTACAGCCGGCGGCCGAAGATGGTTTCGACATAGCCGTCGCGATGGGCCTGTTCGCGCGTGGCATCCATGAATGCGCGCACGCCGGGATAGCGCGAGAAATAGCGGCCCATGTAATCGCCCGCCTCGCCACGGTCGACGCCGAGCTGACGCGCCAGCCCGAAGGCGCTCATGCCGTACATCAGGCCGAAGTTGATCGCCTTGGCGGCGCGGCGCTGGTTGGTGGTGATGTCTTCCGGCGGCACGCCGAACACTTCCGCGGCGGTGGCGCGATGCACGTCGCCGCCGGCATGGAACGCGCGCAGCAGGCCTTCGTCGCCGGACAGATGAGCCATGATGCGCAGCTCGATCTGCGAATAGTCCGCCGCGAGAATTTTCCATCCCGGCGGTGCGATGAACGCCTGACGGATGCGCCGGCCTTCTTCGGTGCGTACCGGGATGTTCTGCAGGTTCGGATCGGACGAGGAGATCCGCCCCGTCGCCACCGAGCCCTGGTGATAGCTGGTGTGCACGCGGCCGGTGCGTGGATTGACGATGCCCGACAGCTTGTCGGTGTAGGTCGAGCGCAGCTTGGCCAGGCCGCGGTAGTCGAGGATCATCCGCGGCAGTTCGTGCGTATCGGCGATGGCTTCCAGCGCTTCCTCGTTGGTGGATGGCTGACCGGTCGGCGTCTTCAGTTTCGCCTGCAGGCCGAGCTCGTCGAACAGCACCGCCTGCAACTGCTTGGGCGAATCGAGGTTGAATTCGTGCCCGGCCAGTAGGTACGACTGCTGCTGCAGTTCCAGCATGCGCTTGCCCAGTTGCTGGCTCTGCCGGCGCAATTCGTCGCCGTCGATCAGCACGCCGCGCTGCTCCATTCCGGCCAGCACCGGCACCAGCGGGATCTCGATGTCCTCGTAGACCTTGCGCAACGCCGGCACACCCTCGAGCTTGGGCCATAGCGCAAGGTGCAGGCGCAAGGTGATGTCGGCGTCCTCGGCGGCGTAGCGGCAGGCGGTATCCAGATCCACCTGCGAGAACGAGATCTGCTTGGCGCCCTTGCCGGCGACTTGCTCGTACTTGACCGTCTCGTAGCCCAGGTACTTCTTCGCCAGCGAGTCCATGTCGTGGCGCGTGGCGGTGGCGTTCCACACGTAGGATTCAAGCATCGAGTCGTGCTTCAAGCCCTGCACGACGATGCCGTAGTTCGACAAGATGTTGATGTCGTATTTCGCGTGCTGGCCGAGTTTCGGGCGGGTCGGATCCTCGAAGATCGGCTTCAGCGCGTGCAGCACCGCGTCGCGATCGAGCTGAGGAGGTGCGCCGGGATAATCGTGGCCCAGCGGGATGTAACAGGCCTTGCCCGCTTCCACCGCCAAGCTGATGCCGACGATGTCCGCGCGCATCGCGTCGATGCTGGTGGTCTCGGTATCGAACGCGATCAGCTCCGCCTGCTGCAGTTTTTCCAGCCAGGCGTCGAATTGCGGCTGGGTGGCGACCAGTTCGTACTCGCCGGCGAATGAGAAGTCCGTCGCCGCTGTGGGAGCGACTTCAGTCGCGATGCTTTCCGTCGTCGCCGGAGCCAGAGCATCGCGACTGAAGTCGCTCCCACCGGTGGATGCCGCGCCATCCAGCTCCTTCAACGCCGCCTTGAACTCGTAGCGGGTGTACAACTCGCGCAGCTGCGCGGTGTCGGCGTCGCGCTGGGCCAGGTCGGTAGGGCCGAACTCCAGCGGCACGTCGACCTTGATCGTCACCAGCTCGCGCGACAACGGCAGTCGGGGCAGTGCCTCGCGCAGGCTTTCCCCGATCTTGCCGCCAATCTTGTCGGCGTTCGCGATGACGCCGTCCAGCGTGCTGTACTCGGCCAGCCACTTGGCGGCGGTCTTGGGCCCGCATTTGGGCACGCCGGGCACGTTGTCGACGGTGTCACCGGTGAGGGCGAGGAAATCGATGATCTGCTCCGGCCGTACGCCGAATTTCTCCATCACGCCGTCGCTGTCCATCACCGTGTTGCTCATGGTGTTGACCAGGGTGACGTGCGGGCTCACCAGTTGCGCCATGTCCTTGTCGCCGGTGGACACCAGTACCTCGATGCCCAGCGCCTGGGCCTGCACGGCCAGCGTGCCGATCACGTCATCGGCCTCCACGCCGGGCACGCGCAGGATAGGAAAGCCGAGCGCGGCGACGATCGCCAGCATCGGCTCGACCTGCGCGCGCAGGTCGTCCGGCATCGGCGGGCGGTGCGCCTTGTATTGGGCATACAGCGCGTCACGGAAGGTCGGGCCAGGCGCGTCGCTGACGAAAGCCAGATATTCCGGCTTGGCCTTCAGCGTGGCACGCAGCATGTTGACCACGCCGAACAGCGCGCCGGTCGGCTCGCCGTGCGCGTTGCTCAAAGGCGGCAACGCATGGAATGCGCGGTACAGGTAGGAGGAGCCGTCGATCAGGATTAATTTGGGCATCGAGTGTGCTGACCTATGCGAAGCAGGTCGCGCCGGGAGCTGTTTGCCGGCGGGACAAGGAAGAGTGAGGGAGTGTATGTCGATACACGACCGAATGATGACGCAGGACTGCCAGCAAACAGACCCGGCCCTTCGGCTTGCCCTGCCGTGGCCGCCATGCGGCGGCGCGCAGTTTGGCCATGCGATGAGCATGGCCTGCACTTCGCACCACCACCTGACGACCACGGCAGGGCGACGCGGCCTGCTTCGCATAGGTCAGCACACCCCACCATTCTCGCATGCGTGCGCGAAACGTCGCGCTTCACGGAAGGTCGGCCGGTGCGCTGTTATGCTCAGCTCCCCGATCGAGGTTGCCGCCATGAAAACCGCCACCTTGCTGGTTGCCGCCAGCGTCCTGTTCGCTTCCCATCTGCTGGTATCGAACGTATCCGCGCAGTCGTCTCCCTCGGCCAATGTACCGCCGCCGCCCGGAATCAATGATCCGGGCGTGCAGGCCGTGACGCCGGCAGCGAAACCCGCCACCAAGCCTGCCGCCAAACCCCGCTCGGCCCACGCCACGTCGGCCCATCGACCACTGGACCTGAAGCCGCAGGCATTGCCCGCGATGCAGGACGACGGTACCGCCCATGCCGGGCGCGACAAGTCGCTGCCCGAGATCAAGGTACGCCAGGAAGGCGACAACAGCATCCAGGAATACAGCCGCAATGGCCGCGTCTATATGGTGGTTGTGACGCCCAAGAACGGCATCGAACAGACCTACATGGTCGATCCCCAGGGCCGGCTGGTCGATGAACACGGCCAGAAGCCGGTGGGGCCGGTGATGTACAAGGTGCTCGAGTGGGGCAAGGCGAAGCCGCCCGCCGAGGAGTCGAGCGGGGCAACGCCCAGCGACAACGGGCACTGAGCCTGGCGTTGAACGCCGCCATCGGCGCAACGTGCCGAGGCAACACCGTATCGATATCGAACGGAGAGCAAGGCGATGCAACTGCGTGAAAGCTGGCTGCTGTTTGCGTTGGGCTCGGCGCTGTTCGCGGCGCTGACCGCCTTGTTCGGCAAGCTCGGTGTGGTCGGCATCAACTCCAACCTCGCCACCTTCATCCGCACCATCGTGATCCTGATCGTCACCGCCGGCATCCTCAGCCTGCGCCAGGAATGGGTCAAACCCACCGGGCTGCCGCTGCACAGCTGGCTGTTCCTGGTGCTGTCCGGCATCGCCACCGGCCTGTCCTGGCTGTGCTACTACCGCGCGCTGCAACTGGGCCCGGTGAGCAAGGTGGCACCGATCGACAAGCTCAGCGTGGCGATTGCGATCGTACTGGCGCTGCTTTTCCTCGGCGAAAAACCGAGCCTGCCGTTGCTGATCGGCGGCGGCCTGATCGTGGCCGGCGCGATGGTGATTGCATTGTTCTGACGACGGCTACGCCGGATCGTCCAGTTCCGGATAGTGGCGGAAGATGCCGTCCTCGTTGAACGCCAGCCGGCGTGGGGACTCGAGGTAGGCGGCGATGTTCGGGCGCTCGGCCACCCGCTGTCTGAGCGCGGTGAGTTGCGGCAGCTTGGGCGACAACCGGCGCATCGCGTGCGGAAATGCGTAGTCCAGTCCACTCATTAGCTGGAACAGCGACAGATCGACGTAGGAGTGTTGACGCAAGGGGTGGCGACCGCCGCCACGCTGCAGCACGTTCTCGAAGTAACCGAGGAATTTGGGCATTCGCGTCTCGCGAAGGTCGCCGGCGCGCCGCTTCGCTTCCGCCTTCTGGTCTGCGTAATACAGCCCGCTGGCAACCGGATGGTGGCTATCGTGCACTTCGGCAACGATGTCGCTGATGGTCAATTCCAGCTGATGCGCATAGATGCGTCCGGACTCGCTATCGGGTGCCAGACCGAGTCGCGGACCAAGGTACTGCAGGATGTTAGCGGTCTGCGCGATGACCAGCCGGCCGGCCTTGAGGAACGGCGGCGCGAATGGCCGCGCGCCTTCGTGTTCTCCCTCGAGAAAGGCCGCCATGACGCCGTCGCCTTTCTCACGCGCCACGTCGGCGTAGCCGGCGCCGGCATCTTCCAGCGCCAATCGCACGAACTCGCCGCGACCCTGGATGCGCGTCCAGTAATACAACTCGTAACGCATGGCAGTCTCCGGTTCGAAGACATCGATGCTGGAACAAAAGACTTCCACGGCGTGTGTAGGAGTCCGCCAGCGGGCGATGCTCTTGTTCTGATGGTGGAAAAAATTCAGAGCAACTGCATCGCCCGCAAGCGGGCTCCTACATGGTTTGCATATGCCTCAGTGGCGGAAGTGGCGCATGCCGGTGAACACCATCGCCATGTCGTGCTCGTCGGCGGCCGCGATCACTTCGCTGTCGCGCATCGAGCCGCCGGGCTGGATCACCGCACTGATGCCGGCCGCCGCCGCCGCGTCGATGCCATCGCGGAACGGGAAGAACGCATCGGACGCCATCACCGAGCCGCGTACTTCGAGCTTCTCGTCGGCCGCCTTGATGCCGGCGATCCTCGCGCTGTAGACGCGGCTCATCTGGCCGGCGCCGATGCCGATGGTCTGGCGATCGCGGGCGTAGACGATCGCGTTGCTCTTGACGAACTTGGCCACCTTCCAGGCGAAGATCAGGTCGTGGATCTGCGCTTCGGTCGGTACGCGGCGGGTGACGATCTTCAGGTCCTCCACGCCGATCATGCCGGTGTCGGCGCTCTGGATCAGCAGGCCGGAGCCAACGCGCCTGGAATAGTTGCCTGGATGGGCGTGCAACAGGCTGCCATCGGCCGGCAGCGGAATCACCAGCACGCGCACGTTGCCCTTCTTGGCGAAGGCCTTCAGCGCGTCGTCCGCATAGGCCGGCGCCAGCACCACCTCGACGAACTGGCGCTCGACGATGGCCCGTGCGGTGGCGCCGTCCACCTCGCGGTTGAACGCGATGATGCCGCCGAAGGCCGAAGTGGGATCGGTCTGATAGGCGAGGTCGTAGGCATGGCCGATGCCGTCCAGGCTCACCGCCACGCCGCACGGGTTGGCGTGCTTGACGATCACGCAGGCCGGCTTGACGAAGCTGCGCACGCACTCCCACGCGGCATCGGCATCGGCGATGTTGTTGAACGACAGCTCCTTGCCCTGCAGCTGGCGGAACGTGGCCAGCGTGCCGGGTGCCGGATACAGGTCGCGGTAGAACGCGGCCTGCTGATGCGGGTTCTCGCCGTAGCGCAAGTCCATCACTTTCACGAAGCGGCCGTTGACCTGGCCGGGGAAGGCGGCATGGCCTGCGATCGCGTCTTGTGTCTCGTTGAGTTCGAGGCCGGACAGATAATCGCTGATCGCGCCGTCGTAACTGGCGACGCTATTGAACGCGGCGACGGCGAGTTTGAAGCGCGTGTTACGGCTCAGGCCGCCATGCTGTTCGATCTCGGTCAGCGCATCTGCGTATTGGTCAGGCGAGGTCAACACACCGACGTCATTCCAGTTCTTCGCTGCCGAACGCAGCATCGCCGGGCCGCCGATGTCGATGTTCTCGATCGCGTCTTCCAGTGTGCAATCCGGCTTTGCCACCGTGCTTTCGAACGGATACAGATTCAGCACCAGCAGGTCGATCGGCGCGATACTCAGCTCGGTCATCACCGCGTCGTCGGTGCCGCGTCGACCCAGCAGGCCGCCATGCACTTTCGGGTGCAGCGTTTTCACGCGGCCGTCCATGATCTCGGGAAAACCGGTGATGTCGCTGACGTCGGTGACCGCGACGCCAGCTTCGCGCAGCGCCTTCGCGCTGCCGCCGGTGGAAAGCAGCTCGATGCCCTTGGCGGCGAGACGTCGGCCCAGATCGATCAGGCCAGTCTTGTCGGAAACGCTGAGCAGGGCGCGACGGACCGGGACGAACTGGGGGGTGGACATGAGCGGGTTTCCAGGAGGGGAAAGCCGCTCATTATAGCCGTCTGATTGACGGCTGGCCTTGGTGGGCGGCCTCGATTAAGAGTTACAGCAGGCCGTGGGCGGCCAGCTTCTTGCGCAAGGTGGCGCGGTTGATGCCCAGCGCAGTAGCCGCTCGGCTCTGGTTGCCGTCATGGAAGGCCAGCACCTCGCGCAGCAAGGGCAGCTCGACCTCGCGCAGCACCAGCGCATGCAGACCTTCGGTGCATTCGGTATCGCCGATGTCGGCGAGATAGCGTCGCACCGTACGGCTGACGCATTCGCTCAGCGCACTCGAAGAGCCGGCGTTGTGCAGGCCAGTTTGAGGGCCGGCGTTATGTGCGCCTGCACTCTGCGACGAGGTCTGTGTTACGGCCTCGACGACAGGCAGTCTTACGGCATTCACGGGCATCTTCCCTCACGTACGAAGCGGCCGCTGTGCGGGCCGCCGCCTATGGTTATGACTGATGTTGCAAGTCGCGGCGTGTCTCGAATGACGATCGGCATTCTGCGCGAGGGGTCGAGTCTACCCGTGCCGGCCGATAATTTTAAGTCCCTGGGTCGCTCTATTCGAAGTTGAATTCAAACGCCACGGCTTTGTCGCCCGGGTCCTCGAGCTCCAGCAGTAGCACGGCGGTAGCGCCGGGCGCCAGACCGTGCTGCAGAATCGTGCTGTCGTCGAGGTATTCGCGCGGCCGCAGCCGACGCATCCCGATGCGTCGACCCTGCGCATCCGACAAGCTGATCGTCAGGACCGGATACGGTTGCGCGAAGGCCGCGTCGTTGCGCACGCTGGCGCTGATCATCAGCGCACCGGCAACACTGGGATGCGCTTGCACATTGCTGGCGAGCAGTTGTAACTGCTGGGGCGCGGCGACCAGAGGCAGCTCGCAGCCGAGTACGGCGCAGCTGCTGCGCAGCCAGCCGCCCAAGGTGGGGTTGCGGATCAACGGGTCGCGTTCGGCCCAGGCTAGCTGGGTGGCCAGCAGCAGCAACAGCAGCAGGCATGCGACAAGCCACGGCCAGCGCCGCTCGCCGGACGAACGCAGGCGTCGCCGATGTGGGCGCTTGTGTGATCGCCTGGGCTGCTTCGCCCGCGGTTCGCGGGCGAAGCGCGGTGCGAACACCAGCTGCGAGAAATCCTCGGCAGCCGGTTCGGCAGCCACGACCACCTCGTCCTGGACGACGATCGGTGGATGGGGTCGCGGCCGATAGACCACCAGGTCGACGCGGGGTGGTTCGAACGCCGGCTCGTTCACCCCCATTTCGATAAACGGTTCGGGCGGCAGCTGATCGGTGAGCGTGGCGATACTGTCGAAGCTGGCCTCGCAATGTCCGCACACGACGTGGCCGTGCGCCTTCGCTAGCGTCTGCGCGTCCAGTGAAAACACGGACAGGCATTCGGGGCATTGTGTATACATGCGGGCCGTTTTGAATCGGTGTCCCGCAAGCTTAGCAGGGTGGTCGCGCCGGCAAGCCGGAGAAACCGTCTCAGCCGCGGCGGCGACCGCTGATACGGACCCAGTCTTCGCGCGTATCCACCCGCAAATCGTCGAACCATTCGGCGTAGCGCTGCAGCAGTTCGTCCTGCTGGCCGACCAGGATGCCGGAGATCGCGAACGGTGCGCCGGGCTTCGCGGCGGCAGCGAACGTCGGCGCCAGTTCGCCGAGCGGGCCGGCGAGGATATTGGCGATGAACACGTCGGCAGGAGCGGCCGTAGCGTTGAAATCTTGCGGAAGGAACACGGCGAGACGATCCGCCACGCCATTGCGTTCGGCGTTGTCGATGGATGCAGTGAGTGCTTGCGGGTCGTTGTCGACGCCGACCGCGCTGGCCGCGCCGAGCTTCAATGCGGCGATCGCCAGGATGCCGGAGCCGCAACCGAAGTCGGTCAGCGTCTTGCCGGCAAGGTCCAGGGCATCCAGCCATTCCAGGCACAACGCGGTGGTGGGATGGGTGCCGCTGCCGAACGCGAGACCGGGGTCTAGCCGCACGACCACCAGCTCTTCATCGCCACTTTCATTGTGCGTGGGCGGCTCGATGTTCCACGGATAGATCCACAGCCGCCGTCCGAATGGCATCGGCTTGAACTGGTCCATCCAGGCGCGTTCCCAGTCCTGGTCGGCGACGTCGCGAAACGTCAGCTGATCCGGCTCCAGCCACGGCAGCAGTTCGCCGAGCGCCTCGGCCAGACCACGCCGATCGGCGCCGGCGTCGAACAGCGCATTCAGCGTGATCGTCGGCCACAGCGGCAATTCACCGACGCCGGGCTCGAAAATGGCCTGCTCGTCCGGCGTCTCGGCATTGGCGTCCTGCAGCGTGATTGACAAGGCGCCGAGATCGTCCAGCGCTTCTTCGGTGCCGGGCTGCTGCTCGGTGCGGACGATGAGGGAAAGTTCGAGAAAGGGCATGCTGAATCCGGATCGTCAAACGAATGTAGGAGCGCACCCTGTGCGCGAACGCTCTTTACCACGAACGGTAAGGCACTCGCGCACAGGGTGCGCTCCTACATGAGGGCTTAGTGTGCGGGCGGGTGCTCTTTCTGCTCCGCCATCCGCTTTTCCAGATAGTGGATGTTCTGCCCGCCATGCTGGAAGCCGACGTCGGCCATGATCCGCTGCTGCAGCGGGATGTTGCATTTGACGCCCTCGATCACCGTCTCGGCGAGCGCCAGACGCATGCGCGCGATCGCGGTCTCGCGGTCGGGGCCGTGCACGATCAGCTTGCCGATCATCGAGTCGTAGTTCGGCGGGATCTTGTAGCCATCGTAAAGATGGGTGTCGACGCGCACGCCGGGGCCGCCCGGTGCTTCGAAGCGCTTCACCGTGCCGGGACTGGGCATGAAGGTGTCGGGATCCTCGGCGTTGATGCGGCATTCGATGGCATGGCCGCGGATCACGATGTCTTCCTGCTTGATCGACAGCTTCTCGCCGCCGGCGATCAGCAACTGTTCGCGCACCAGATCGATGCCGGTGATGAGCTCGGTCACCGGATGCTCGACCTGGATGCGCGTGTTCATCTCGATGAAGTAGAAGCGGCCGTTCTCGTACAGGAACTCGAACGTGCCGGCGCCGCGATAGTTGATGCGGATGCAGGCGTCGACGCAGACCTTGCCGATCGCGGCACGCTGTTCCGGCGTGATGCCGGGCGCCGGCGCTTCCTCGACCACTTTCTGGTGGCGGCGCTGCATCGAGCAGTCGCGCTCACCGAGATGGATCGCGTTGCCCTGGCCGTCGGCGAGGACCTGAATCTCCACGTGGCGCGGATTTTCCAGGAACTTCTCCATGTAGACCTGCTCGTTGCCGAACGCAGCCTTGGCTTCAGCCTTGGTCATGGTGATCGCGTTGCCCAGGTGCGCCTCGGTGCGCACCACGCGCATGCCGCGGCCGCCGCCGCCGCCGGCGGCCTTGATGATCACCGGGTAGCCGATCTCGCGCGCAATCTTCACGTTGGTGTCGACGTCCTCGCCGAGCGGACCGCCGGAGCCGGGCACGCACGGCACGCCGGCCGCTTTCATCGCACGGATCGCCTCCACCTTGTCGCCCATCAGGCGGATCACCTCGGCGGTCGGGCCGATGAAGATGAAGCCGGACTGTTCCACCTGTTCGGCGAAGTCGGCGCGCTCGGACAGAAAACCGTAGCCCGGATGGATCGCCTGAGCGTCGGTGATCTCGGCCGCCGCGATGATGCGGGGGATGTTGAGGTAGCTGTCGACCGATGGGCCGGGACCGATGCAGATCGATTCATCGGCCAGGCCGACGTGCTTCAGATTGCGATCCACAGTGGAGTGCACCGCCACGGTCTTGATGCCCAGACTGTGGCAGGCGCGCAGCACACGCAGCGCGATTTCGCCGCGATTGGCGATGACGACCTTCTCGAGCATCCGGGCGGCCTCAGGCAATCACGAACATGGGTTCGTCGAATTCCACCGGCTGGCCGTTCTCGACCAGAATCGCCTGCACGGTGCCGGCCACATCGGCCTCGATCTGGTTGAACATCTTCATCGCCTCGATGATGCCCAGCGTCTCGCCGGCCTTGACCTGCTGGCCGACTTTGACGAAGGCAGGCGTGCCCGGCGTAGCGGATGCGTAGAACGTGCCGACCATCGGCGCCTTGACCACGTGGCCGGCCGGCAGCGCATCGGCGGCCGGGGCCTCGGCGACGGCAACAGCCACCGGGGCTGCGGCGACGGGAGCGGGTGCGGCAGCCGCGGCCACCGGGGCTGCGGCAACCGGGGCGGTGTTCTTGGGCACGCGCGACAGGCGGACGACTTCCTCGCCCTCCTTGATCTCCAGTTCGGCGAGGTTGGATTCCTCGAGCAGGTCAATCAGCTTCTTGATTTTGCGCAAATCCATCGGATCAGCCTTTTTCAGTCATGCCACCAGGGGTGGCCGGAAGGGAATGAGTTGGCCGTGCGGCCGGGTTTGTCGTTTTAGGCCGCGTCGGACGACGGCGTGCGCAGCCGCTGGATCGCCGCTTCCAGCGCGAGCCGGTAGCTGTCGCCACCGAAGCCGCAGATCACGCCGACGGCGAGATCCGCCAGATACGAGTGATGGCGGAACGACTCGCGTGCGAACACGTTGGACAAGTGCACTTCGATGAACGGGATCGCCACCGAAGCCAGTGCATCGCGCAAGGCAATGCTGGTATGGGTCAATGCACCAGCATTGATCAGGATCATCGCAGTCTGATCGTCGCGGCTCTGATGGACGCGGCCGATCAGCTCATGCTCGGCGTTTGACTGGCACCAGGCCAGCTCGTGTCCGGCTTCCTGCGCGCGGACGGCCAGTCGCTGATTGATATCGCCCAGCGTCTCGCGGCCATAGATCTGCGGCTCGCGGGTACCCAGCAGATTGAGATTGGGTCCGTGCAGGACCAGGATTTTCGCCACAGCATCGTCCAGCTTGGGTCCGGCGGCTCCGGAATCCGGCGCAGTGTGCGCGTAGTCGCGAATGTTGTCCAGTTCACCGCAGATCGGCGATGTTTGGCGGAGAAGAGCAAATTTCCGTGCGGAAGCGTATGTCCGCCTTGCTCAGGGTACGGCATGCGCCGGGCTGAGCCACTGTTCCAGTTGCGAAGTGGAAAGGGCTCCGGTATGTGTCGCCAAAATGCGCCCATTTGCGTCGATCAGCACGCTATATGGCAAGACTTCACGGGAATCACCCAGCTGCGACGATGTGCTTGGTTGAGTCAATTGGCCCAGTAAAATCGGGTAATTCACGGGATGTGCGGCCAGAAAGGCATGTACGCGGGCAGGCTCGTCCATCGCAATACCGAGCACGATCGGCGCATGATCGCCGAACTTTTCCTGTGCCTGGCTCAGCGCCGGCATCTCTTCCAGACATGGCACGCACCAGCTGGCCCAGAAATTGAGCAGCACGCGGTGGCCGCGGTTGTCGCTCAATCGATGCAGCTTGCCGTCGAGATCGGGCAACGCCAGCGCGGGTAGCGGTTGGCCGATCAGCGCCGAACCCATCGGTGCCGGCTGCTGGCTGCGATGTTCGACATAGCCGCCGATGGCGGCGGCCAGTACGGCCAGGCCCAGAATCAGCCAGTTGCTGCGGCTCAACATCAGCGCGCAGCCTCGGTCAGCGCCTGCTCGACCCGTGAGGAAGTCAGTACCGTCGACAACTGCTTGCCCGGGCCGCCGTTTTTCGGGAACACCACATATAGCGGCACACCGGGCGAGTTGTACTGCTGCAGAAATGCGCTGATGGTCGGATTGACGTCGGTCCAGTCGCCTTTCATATAGACCGCGCCCGTGCGGCGGAGCAGGTCGCGGAACGCCTGCGTGTCCAGCACGGTGTGCTCGTTCGCCTTGCAGGTGACACACCAGTCGGCGGTCATGTCGACGAAGACCGGGGTGCCGGCCGCGCGTAGTTGGGCCAGTTTCTCCGGGCTGTAGGCGACCACGCCTTCCTCGGTCGCGGCGGCACTCGACGGCGGCGACACGTGGGCGAGCAAGTACATCGGCACCAGTGTGGCGATCGCCAGTATGGCGACCAGCGCCTTGCTGATGGTGCCGCGCGAACGGCTGCGCTCGAACCACCACAGCGTCATCGCCAGCAGCACCATCGCCACCAGCACCAGGCCGACCGCATCGGCACCGCGCTGGTTCGCCAGTACCCATACCAGCCACACCGCGGTCAGATACATCGGGAAGGCCAGTACCTGCTTCAGCGTCTCCATCCATCGTCCCGGCCGCGGCAACAGGCGCGCCAGCGCCGGCACGAAACCGATCAGCAGGAACGGCAACGCCAGTCCGATGCCCAGCGCGAGAAACACCAGCAGCGCGGCCAGCATCGGCGCGGCGAACGCATACGCCAGCGCGCTGCCCATGAAAGGCGCCGTGCACGGACTGGCCACCACCACCGCCAGCACGCCGGTGAAGAAATCGCCGGCCGGGCCGGAGCGATTGGCCAGGCTGGCGCCGGTATTGCCCAGCGTGGCGCCGAACTGCACCACGCCGGACATCGACAGCCCGACCGCCAGCATCACGCAGGCCAGCGCGCCGACCAGCAGCGGCTGCTGCAATTGAGTGCCCCAGCCCAGCGCGTGACCGGCCGAGCGCAAGGCGAGAATGCCCAGACCCAGCACAGCAAAGCTGACCAACACGCCAGCGGTGTAGAACAACGCATGCCGACGCGCCGTGGCTCGGTTCTCGCCGCTCTCCAGTACGCTGACCGCCTTGATCGACAATACCGGCAGCACGCACGGCATCAGGTTCAGCACCAAGCCGCCACCCAACGCGAGCAGCAACGCAGCGATCAGGCTGACCTGCAACGGACCCTCGCCGACGCTGGCCGGTGGCGGCTCCGGCGCCGTCTGGATGGTCTGGCCGCTTGCGGCAACGCCGCTGCCGAGATCGATGCTTACCGCACGCGTCATCAGCGGATAACACAGGCCACCGTCCTGGCAGCCCTGGAAGCTGGCTTCCAATGTCAGTTGTCTGCGTCCGGCGAGGTTGCCATCCACCGTTACCGGCAACTCGACCTGGTCGAAGTACACGGTGACGTCGCCGTAGTGCTCGTCGTGATGTCTGGTGCCGGCCGGCCAAACCGGCTTCAGGCTGAGGCCGGCTGCATCCTTGAGCTTGAGTGCGGTCTGGTCGCGATACAGGTAATAGCCTTTCGGCATCGTCCAGCGCAGCAGCAGGTGATTCGGCCTCTGCGCCAGTGCCTCGAAGCGGAATGCCTGTTCGGCCGGCAGCGGCGAGCTGTCCATGCCGGCGGTCACGCTGTTGGCACGGCTGCCCAGTTGCCCCAGCGCGGTGCCCAGTGGATTGTTGCCTGCAGGTGAGGCTGTGCTGCCGGTGTTCGCCGGCAGCGGCAGATCAAGCTGCTCGGTATGCGGCGGGTAGCAGATTTTCGGATCGACCTCGTGGCAGCCCTGGTACTGCACGCTCAGCTTCAGCCGCGTGGTGCCGGCAGCGACGGTGTACGGAAGGCTGGCGTCGACACCATGGTGATAGGTCTCGACATCGCCCAGGTATTCGTCGTGGTGCTTCTCGCCGTCGGGCAGCTGTGCCGCGCCCAGCGTCACCCCGTCGCCGCCCTTGAACTTCATGCGGCCGCGATAAAGGTAATAGTCCGGTGCGATGGTCCAGTGCAGTTTCACGATGCCTGGAGTCGACACGTCGGCACTGAGCTTGTACGCCTCGGTCACCGGGAGCAGGCCGGCGAGGTCATCTTGCGCGAATACCGGCAACGCGCTCAGGCACAGGATCAGCCAAAGACAAAGCAGGGCAGAGAAGCGGGTGGCCAGATGGCCAGGACGGATCGAACGCATTGCTACTCCAGCATCAGGAGCCCGGGCCAAGACTCGGGCGAAAGGGGATTATGGCTCAGCTAGGGAGGGGAGGTTGCCGGGCGAGGCCTCTGCTACTAGGTCTCTTCCACGATGGGCATGGGGTCGGCTGTCGCCATCGGGCGGAAACGAATCACCCCCGTGGTCAACGCGGTACCGAACAGGATCACGGCACAGCCCACGGCCATCGCGACGGTGAATGCCTCGCCGAGGAACAGCGATCCCCACAACACGCCGAACGCGGGGATCAGGTACAGCACGATCATCGTGCGCGCCGCACCGGCGCGGGCTATCAATCGGAAAAACAGGACGTAAGCCACTGCCGTACAGGCAACGGCAAGGCCAAACATGGCGATCCATGCCTGTGCGCCAGGCGCCTTCGCCGGCCACAGCCATACCGTAGACGGCGCCAACGCCAATGCCGCGACGAGCTGGCTGCCCGCCGCCGCCGTCATGGGGGACACTGTCTTCAGACGCCGATGGCTGTAATGCACGGAGAACGCGTAGCAAACCGTGGCCGCCACGCAGGCCAGCATGGCGAGTATCGTTCCCGCCCCGCCGTGGCCGAAGCCGGCCGTGTCGCCAATCAACCAGAGCACACCGGCCAGTCCGATCACCAGCCCGGTCATGTGCGGGGCGGTGAGTTTTTCGTTCAGCCACAACCAGCCGGAAGCGGCGACTAGCAACGGGGTGATCGCGTCAAAGATGGCTGATAGCCCAGCCGGAAGGATCTGTGCCGCAAACGAGAACAACACGTACGGCAATGCGGAATTGGTCAGGCCCATCACGGCGAGCGGTTTCCAATAGGCGCGCAGCTCGGCGACGCGACGGCGCGAGGCGAACAAGGGTGCAAAGCAGGCGGCGGCACCGATCGCCCGCATGCCGGCCAGGGGCATGCTGCCGAACTCGCTTGCACCCATGCGCATAAACAAAAACGACGCACCCCACAAGGCACCGAGCAGCAGCAGTACAGCGATGTCTGACCTTTTCATAGCGGAAGCTCGTCGAAGTTTGGCCGGTGCAAGCTATTCCAGGTCGCTGACAGAGATTGTCAGCAGTCTTGGGGGGGCTTTTGCCTGGGTTGCGCACGCAGATGAATCAGCGCGCGCTCGAACGGGTGATGAGTGTTGGATGCAGATTAGGTGTAATTTTGGCATGTTATAAGATCCACACTTTGGCAAAATCATGGATCCAATTTTCGGGTTTCCGATTACTCTTCCCCCACCCGGTTCGCGTGAGCTTCTGCGCGTTCTGCATAAAGAGTTGCGCGGGGCGATTCTCGACGGGCGACTGAAACCGGGTTTGCGATTGCCGGCGACTCGCGAGCTGGCAGGCATGCTGGCGATCTCCCGCAACACCGTAGTCGCGGCTTACGACTTGTTGCTGAGCGAAGGTTACGTGGTCGCACGGCGTGGTGCCGGCAACTACGTCGCCGACACGCTGGCCCGGCGCGATGCGCCACGTCCATCTGAAGCCAGCGTCGACATGGATCGTCGCCTGGCGCCACATTGGCGGAAGTCTCCTGGGCCCTTTTCGGCGGCACCGGACCGAGTGTTCCGCGACGATTTCAGCCTTGGTGTGCCTGACAACACGCAGTTTCCGTTTGACGTGTGGCGCCGCTTGTCGGCTCGCGCGCTGCGCACGCTGTCGAAGTCGCCGCCGGCCTACGGTCAGCCCGAGGGGCGGCCGGCCCTGCGTGAGGCCATCGCCAAGCACATCTCGTTCGCCCGCGCTGTCGCCTGCCACGCCGATGATGTGATCGTCACCAGCGGGGCGCAGCAGGCGTTCGATCTGCTTGCGCGGGTGCTGGTGACACCTGGACGCAGCACGGTGGCGGTCGAGGATCCCGGTTATCCGCCGCTGCGTGCGGCGTTCGCTGCAGCCGGTGCGAACGTGGCCGCCGTGCCGGTCGATGACGAGGGTCTGGTGGTCGAACGGTTGCCCGTCAGTGCGCGGGTGATCTACGTGACGCCATCGCACCAGTTTCCGCTCGGTGTCGCGTTGTCGCCGCAACGTCGCGCGGCGCTGCTGGAGTTCGCGCGGGCGCAGCGCGCTGTCGTGATCGAGGACGACTACGACGGCGAGTTCCGATACAGCGGGCGGCCACTGGATGCGTTGCAGACGCTCGATCGCAGCGGTTCGGTCTGTTACGTCGGGACGTTTTCCAAATGTCTCTTTCCGGCACTGCGCCTGGGCTATGTGGTGGCTCCGCCGTGGCTGCGACCGGCGCTCGCCGCGGCGAAGCAGCTCGCCGACTGGCATTGCGATGTGCTGGCGCAGGACACGCTCGCCGCGTTCATCGCCGAAGGGCATCTGGTGCGCCACGTGCGCAAGATGCACAAGGTCTATGCCGAACGGCGCGAAGTATTGCTGGACGCGCTGGCGCGGCACGGCGATGGTCGCCTGCGGGCGCTGCCGTCGGAAGCCGGCCTGCATCTGTCGGCGCGGATTCCGCGTTCATTGAATGCGGAGATGCTGGTTGCCCGTGCCGCCGCAGAAGGCATACAGCTGGACGCCGTGGGTCGCTATGCCTTGGGTCGGTACGCGCCGAATGGTCTGGCGTTCGGCTTTGGCATGATCGCCGCCGATCGTGTCGACGAAGCCATCCGCCGGGTGGTGATGCTGATGGATGGCTAAAGGAATCGCGGTCTTCGGTGTCATGGCGAGTGGCTCCATCACTTTGCTGCAAAGTGGCTCTTATGGCGGTCAGGCGAAATCGTGAGCATGCGCTTGTGTGCTTTCATTTCTGGGAATTGTCATGCGCTATATGGCTTTGCTGTTTGTGATGTTGCTTGCTTGGGTTAGTGCGCCGCTACATGCCGACACCGGTCAGCAGCGTGCCGAAGCCGCCGGTCATGGCCTGGTTGGCTCACCCGCGCCGCGCATGGTGCTCAAGACCATCGACGGACAGACCATCGACCTGGCCAGCCTCTATGGCAAGAAAGCCGTCTATCTGAAGTTCTGGGCCACCTGGTGCGTGCCTTGTCGCGAACAGATGCCGCACTTCGAACACACTTTCGAACAGGCGGGGCCTGACTTGGCCGTGATAGCCATCGATGTGGGCTTTGATGACACGGTGGCGGATGTCCGAAAGTACCGCCAGGCGATGGGACTGCATATGCCGATCGTGTTCGATGACGGCACGCTGGATCAGGCCTTTCAGCTGCGAGTGACGCCGCAGCACGTCGTGATCGGCCGCGACGGCCGCATTCTGTATGTGGGCCACATGGCCGATGCCAAGCTGGATGCTGCACTGCTTGCTGCACGCACGACGTCGGGAGTACCCGTAAAGAGCGTGCAGGCGCCGAAGGAGGAGCCGCCTGTCGACGTGGGCGATCATCTGCCGGCGTTTACGGCGCGGACACTGGACGGCCAGACGTTCCATGCGCAGGACGCCGGCAAGAAGCTTCCGACGGCGCTCGTGTTCCTTTCGCCGTGGTGCGAGTCGTATCTCGCGACCAGTCGGCCAGGTGTGGCCTCAAGTTGCCGTGCGGTGCGCAAGCAGGTAGCTGCATTGTCTGGCGATGATCATGCGCGCTGGCTCGGCATCGCTTCGGGTTTGTGGGCGAGCAAGGACGATCTCGGCAATTACCAGCGCAAATACCATCCCGGCATTCCGCTCACCCTGGACGAATCCGGTGCGTTGTTCCGGCGCTTTCGCGTCATGCACGTGCCGACCTTGTTGATAGTCGATGCTGACGGACGCATCGTGCGTCGAGTCGAAGGAACGGATGCGAACCTGGCGGCGGAGCTGAAGTCGCTGGCGAAGCGACAAGCGCCAGCGCGATGACGCTTGCTCCATTCAAGCCACCGTCAAACCACTTCGGAGCCATGCCATGTCCCGCCTGTTGAGCTTCGCCCTTTACGCTGCGGCCAGCCTGGTTCTCATAGGGACGGTCGCCATGCCGTCCATCGCGCTGGCTGCAGAGGAGCACCACGTGCTGGATGCTCCTCTGACCCTGGCGCCGGGTCGCCGATTGATGGCGATCAGCGTCACCTACGCTCCCGGTCAGTCGACCCGGCCGCATCATCATGGTGGCGATGCTTTCGTCTATGTGTTGTCGGGTCATATCCGCAGCCAGATGGCGGGAAGTCCGGTGCGGGTCTATGGACCTGGCGAAAGCTGGTTCGAGCCGGCGGGCACGCACCATGTGGTCAGCGGCAATGCGAGCAAGAGCGAGCCAGCGACCATGCTGGTCGTCTTCGTCTCCCTGCCGCAGGCAGAGCTGACGACGATGGACGCGCCATCGGCTCAGCCGCCGGCGCGCACCCATTCCAGATAGGCGTCGTGGCCGCGTTCCACGGGTATGGCGATCAATTCCGGCAATTCGTAGGGGTGCAGTTCCAGCAGCCGGGATTTCAGAGCCTCGAAGCGCCGGGCCGTGGTCTTGATCAACAGCAGTTCCTCGCGCTCGGTGGTTACCGCACCCTGCCAGCGGTAGGTGGAGCTGATGCCGGGCACGCGGTTGACGCAGGCGGCCAGCTGCTCGCCTACCAGTGCCTCGGCGATCTCCTGTGCACACACGGCGTCAGGGCAGCTGCAATAACAGAGCAGGACAGGGTCTGGGGTCGGCGGAGGGCGGGCCATCGACCAAGCGTACGAGGAAATGTGGGGAAAATGGGCTCGTCATGCCCAGTGGATGTGACGAACCGATTTTGCGGGCGGCCCTTGAAACCTGGCCCGGTCCACCCAACCTGCTGTCCATCCCCTGGTTCAAATGTTCTTGCAGCGGCGCGCTATACCCGTAAAATTGGCACTCGTTTACCTCGAGTGCTAACAAGACTGCCGACCAGGGTCCTGAAAGCCTTGTCCCATCTCAATAGTCAACTGGAGTTGTCCATGAGCACACTGCGTCCGTTGCATGATCGCGTCATCGTCAAGCGCCTGGAAGAGGAGCGCGTCTCCGCCGGCGGCATCGTCATCCCCGACAGCGCCACCGAGAAGCCCACCCGCGGCAAGGTCGTCGCCGCCGGCACCGGCCTGATCATGGCCGACGGCAAGGTGCGTCCGATGTCGCTGAAGGCTGGCGACACTGTGCTGTTCGGCAAGTACGCCGGCCAGGAAATCAAGATCGACGGCGAAGATCTGGTGTTCCTGAAGGAAGACGACATCGTGGCTGTGATCGAAGGCTAAGAGTCAAGGAGAGAGTGAAGAGGAGTGAGAAAAGAGTCGATCGCGTCCTGTCGCGAACACTCTTGCTCATGCCTCGGTCTACTCCCTCTCGTTTCTCACTCCTCTCAACTATTTTCTAAAGGTCTCTAGATATGGCAGCTAAAGAAGTACGTTTCGGCGAAGACGCCCGCGCCCGCATGCTCAAGGGCGTGAACACCCTGGCCAATGCGGTCAAGGTCACGCTGGGCCCGAAGGGCCGCAATGTCGTGCTCGAGAAGAGCTTCGGCGCGCCCACGATCACCAAGGACGGCGTGTCCGTCGCGAAAGAGATCGAGCTGGCCGACCGCTACGAGAATCTCGGTGCGCAGATCGTCAAGGAAGCCGCTTCCAAGACGTCCGATGTCGCCGGTGACGGCACCACCACCGCGACCGTGCTGGCACAGGCGTTCATCCAGGAAGGCCTCAAGGCCGTGGCCGCGGGCATCAACCCGATGGACCTGAAGCGCGGCATCGACAAGGCCGTTGCGGCCGCCGTCGGTGAACTGAAGAAGATGTCCAACCCGACCGCGAACGACAAGGAAATCGCGCAGGTCGGCACGATCTCGGCCAACTCCGACGCCAACATCGGCGACATCATCGCCACCGCGATGAAGAAAGTCGGCAAGGAAGGCGTGATCACGGTCGAGGAAGGTTCGGGCCTGGAGAATGAACTCGACGTCGTCGAGGGCATGCAGTTCGATCGCGGCTACCTGTCGCCGTACTTCATCAACAACCAGCAGAGCCAGCAGGTCGAGCTGGACGACCCGTACATCCTGATCCACGACAAGAAAGTGTCGAACGTGCGCGAGCTGCTGCCGGTGCTGGAAGCCGTCGCCAAGGCCGGCAAGCCGCTGCTGATCGTGGCCGAGGAAGTCGAGGGCGAGGCGCTGGCCACCCTGGTGGTCAACACCATCCGCGGCATCGTCAAGGTCGCCGCCGTCAAGGCGCCAGGCTTTGGTGACCGTCGCAAGGCGATCCTGGAAGACATCGCGATCCTGACCAACGGTCAGGTCGTGTCCGAGGAAGTGGGCCTGTCGCTGGAGAAGACCACGATCGCCGATCTGGGTCGCGCCAAGCGCATCGTCATCACCAAGGAAAACACCACGATCATCGACGGTGCCGGCGAAGCCGAGAAGATCCAGTCGCGCATCGCGCAGGTCAAGGCGCAGATCGAAGAGACCTCGTCGGACTACGACAAGGAGAAGCTGCAGGAGCGCGTGGCCAAGCTGGCCGGCGGCGTTGCGGTGATCAAGGTCGGTGCCGGCACCGAGATCGAGATGAAGGAAAAGAAGGCCCGCGTCGAAGACGCCCTGCACGCCACGCGCGCAGCCGTCGAAGAAGGCGTGGTCCCGGGCGGCGGCGTCGCGCTGATCCGCGCGCTGAAGGCGGTCGAAGGCCTGAAGGGTGACAACACCGATCAGGACCTGGGCATCGCGATCACCCGCCGCGCGCTGGAAGCGCCGCTGCGTGCCATCGTCGCCAACGCTGGCGAAGAGCCGTCCGTGATCCTCAACAAGGTCAAGGAAGGCAAGGGCAACTTCGGCTACAACGCGGCCACCGGCGAGTTCGGTGACATGGTGGCGATGGGCATCCTGGATCCGACCAAGGTGACCCGCACCGCGCTGCAGCACGCTTCGTCGGTCGCCGGTCTGGCGATCACCACCGAAGCGATCATCGCCGAGCTGCCGAAGAAGGACGAAGGCCATAGCCACGGTGCTGGCGGCATGGGCGGCGGCATGGGCGGCATGGGCGGTATGGACTTCTAAGTCCCGCTCCCTCGCTGCATGGAAGAAAACCCCGCCTGGTGCGGGGTTTTCTTTTGAGCGCATCGCCGGAGTCACCGTGGAAAATTCGCAAAGACCTTGTGCCAGATTTTCAGGTGGCCAGGTACAAGAAAGCCCCGGGTGTCGCCACCCGGGGCTTCGCTTCATGCAAGGTTGTGGAACTCAGTGCCCCGACGTGGAAGGCACGGCAGGCTCCTGTGCGGAAGCCTTGGTCTTGGCGTCCACCTTGGCATCGCCGCCCACCGACTGTTCGGTGGCGGTCTGCTTGACCGCCGTGCCGACCGAGCCGGCGGTGCGGTCGGCGGACTGGATTGCGGAATGTGCAGTGTCACGTACGGCGCCACCGACGCCCTGGCCGGCTTCACCGGCCTTGCCGGCCATGTTGGCGGTGTCGATGCCCGCACCGGTATCGACGTTGGCGTTGGCATGCGTATCGCCTGCGCTCGCCCCGGCCGAGCCACTGGCATTCATGCCGGCATTGGCGCTGCCATTGCCCGTGATGGTCGAACGGGTTTGGTCGACTGCCTTGTGCGTCATGTGCTTCGTATGGCGCAGGGTCTGGGTAGTCTGCGCGTCGGTCTGGTCGACCGCATGCATGGCGCTGGGCATGGCGTTGGGCAAAGCTGCACCGGCATTCACGCCGGCGCCGACGTGTCCCGCGCCACCGACGTGGACCTGGGCGAACGCGGGAATGCTGAGCGCACTGGTAGCAACGATGAGGGCGGCAAGCATGGTCTTGTGCATGGCATGTTTCCTTCGGATTGAGTGGGCGCGATGGAGCGTGCTGCTCCAGCGCTGTGATGACGCTAGTCGCCATTACCCCACTGATGGATGAACACACTCGCCAAGACTTCAGCCGGCAGACAGCTCACTGAATCGCAGCCCGAATCGGGATATGGCGACGACGTCGTTTTCACAAGTGCATGCCGGACGAATGTCCGGGCATCCTGCCGTGTTCACTGTGGCAGTGCGGTGGCGGCCTGCGCTTGCATCGGCTCGGTGCTGCTGTGGGCAATGTCGCTGGCAGGCAGCGAAACGGACTTCGGCAGCAGTTTGTCGAGTTTGCCGTCCATGCGCAGTTGATTGACGCTGGACATGGCCTGGTCGAGCTGCTGCTGGTCGCTGTCTTCGTCGGGCGGCGGCGCACCGGGGGCCTCGGTCAGTGGGGCGAGCTGCGGGCCGATCAGCCTGGTCAGCGCGTAATAAGCATCGTCATGGATGCCTGCCTGTTCCAGCAATATGCCTGGCAGCAGCCACGCTGCGGTGTCCTCCTGCTCGGGCCGTCCCCGCTGGTGCGGATCGACCAGCAGCCAGGTACCCGCCTGCGCCAGCATGTCCTTGTCATCGACGAAGCCGGTGATGCGATAACTGTTGCTCAGTCCCGGCAGATGATCGCCGTAGAACAACACCAGGCTCGGCCGTTGGCGCTGAGCCAGCCATGCCACCAGCCGGCCCAGTTCGGCGTCGGCGTGTTGCAGGTGGTAGAGGTAGGTCTGCAGCTCCTGCTTGTCGATGCCGGTGATGCCATCGGGCACGGGAATGGCATCGCGTTCGGCGCGGTTGGCTGGTTCGACGTCGTAGGGGCCGTGCGCCTCGATGCTGATGGCGAAGAGGAATTGCGGCGGCCCGTGGTCCTTCAATTGGCGCATGATCTCGTCGGTCATCGCGCTGTCGGCCATGTATTTGCCGTCCATCGCCGCATGGGCGGGAAACGACGATTGCGATACGAAGCGATCGAAGCCGAGCAACTTGAACGCGGTGTTGCGGTTCCAGAATGTCGGCTCATTGCCGTGCAGCGCGATGGTTTCGTAGCCATGCCTCTTGAGCGTGTGCATCAGGCTTGGCACTGCCTTGTGACTCATCTGCAGATAGGGAAACTGCAGATTGTCGAAGTAGCGCAGCGACAGCCCGGTGAGCACCTCGAACTCGGTGCGGATGGTGCCGCCGCCGAAGGTCGGCACATGCAGCTTGCCGGCGATTCCGTGCTCAGCCAGACGGCGCAGATTCGGCGCGAAGTTGCTGGTTTCGTAGCCGCGCATGATGGCGGGGTCGAAAAAAGATTCGCTCTGCACCACCACGATGTCGGGCAACGGACCGTTTGCCGTCGGCACCTGCATGGACTGTTGCAGCGCTGCCGCAGACTGGTCGATCAATTGCGCGGCGGCCACGCGATCCGGCTTGCGCTTGCCGTGACCGTATTGCAGATGAAACATCACCAGCGAACTGAGCAGGCCCGAATGGGTGCTGGTGGCCGAAGCCGACCACGGTTCCAGCCACAGCACCTGACCGTTGTAGATTTTCCCCCAGACCGGCAGGCCGGCCAGCAGGCTGGTCAGCACCAGTGCCAATACGCCACCGACCAATAGCCGCTTGCCGCGGGTGCGTCGGGGAAACAAGGGTGGCTCGTAGCGCCACATCGCGACGACCAGGCCCACGCCGATCAGCAGCCCCAGATACGGCCATGCGCTGTGCGGCAGGTAGCCGGCGAGCAGGTGCATGCCACCCCTGCGCAACTGGCCGACCATGCGGAAATCGTCCGGCAGCAGCGGCGTGCCGAGGTTCGCGATCTTCAGCACATTGACGCTGTAGACCAGTCCCTGCAGCAGGAAAGCCAGCCCGAACGACAGCAGCACCCGGCGGCTGATCACCAGCAGCAGGCCGGCCAGCAACAGCCCCGGCCACGCGTTCGCCAGCGGAAACCTGGGTTGATCGAGCAGCCGCAGCGGAGTGACGCCCATGCCGCCGTCCACCATGCCGGTCAGCAGCACGAACGCCAATGCCAGCAGCAGCACCAGTGCGACCCGTGGAGTCCATGTGCGCCAACGGCCGGGCGTGTTTGCGAAGCTCAGGGGCATGGCCGTCCTGCAGTTGCTGTCATGGGGTGGACACGAGAATGTAACGGGATGCGAATGAACAGGGTGTAGGCGGCGAACGGCGAGTTTCGGGCTTGTCCGCGTGTTAATCAACGCGCAATCGACACATAACCAACGCGCAGGGCACGAGTCGGTGCACCGGATGTGGCCGCGCATACCACCCCGGGTCGGCCGCATGTCCTTTGCGGCACAATGGCCCGATGCCTGTCCATGAATCCCCTGCGCTGCGCGCGTTGATCGACGACCGCTACAGCGACCTTGCTGCCCGCTGCCGCGCCGCCGGCGTGCCATTGCACGACGACGCCGGCGTGGCCGAACGGATCCGGCGCACCTTGCTGGCCAGCGACTTCGCCTTCGAGGTGTGGCGGCGCCAGCCGCAGCTGCTGGCGCCGCAAGGGCTGGAGCGCCTGCGCTCCGGCAGCGATGCCAGCGCGCGCATCGACGCGCTGAAGCTGCCCGTCGATGAAGCCGCCTGCATGGTCGCGCTGCGCCGCTTCCGTCACGCCGAGGCATTGCGGCTGGTGTTTCGTGACGTCAACGGACTGGACGAATTGCCGGAAACCTTGTCGGCCACCAGCGTGTTGTACGAGGCGCTGCTGGGTGTGGCGCTGGACTGGTCCGAACACGCGCTGGCGGCGCGCTACGGCCACAGCCGCACGCAGGAGGGCGTACGGCAGCGATTGCTGGTGATCGGTTTCGGCAAGCTCGGTGGCAGTGAGCTGAATTTCTCCTCCGACATCGATCTGGTGCTGGCTTATCCGCACGGTGGCCAGACCGACGGTGCGCGTCCGCTGGACAACAGCGAATACTTCATCCGACTCGGCCGCCAGTTGGTACGGCTGCTGAACGAGCCGACCATGGACGGCATCTGTGCGCGGGTCGACCTGCGGCTGCGTCCGTTCGGCAATGCCGGTCGCCTGGCGCTGTCGTTTGCGGCCATGGAGCAGTACTACCAGAGCGAGGGACGCGACTGGGAACGCTATGCCTGGATCAAGGCGCGACCAGTGGCCGGTGATCGGGCTGCCGGCAAACAGCTGCAGGAACTGCTGCGGCCGTTCGTCTACCGCAAGTATCTCGATTACACGGCGTTCGCCGGACTGCGTGAGATGAAGGCGCTGATCGATGCGGAAGTGGCGCGCAAGGATCTGGCCGACAATCTCAAGCTCGGTCCCGGCGGTATCCGCGAAATCGAATTCATCGTGCAGTTGACCCAGCTGATCCGCGGCGGTCGCGAACCCAGCCTGCGGGTGCGCGGCCTGCTGCCGGCGCTGACCGCATGCGAGGCGCGCGGACACATCGGCGCCGCGCGCGCGCGCATGTTGCGCGAGGCGTATGTGCTGCTGCGCCGTGTGGAAAACCGCGTACAGATGCTGCGCGATGCCCAGACTCACGACATTCCCGATGACGCCCTCAGTCGCGAACGCATCGCGCTTAGCCTGGATTATCCCGACTGGGACACGCTGGACGCGGCACTGGCGAAACAGCGCGCCATCGTCAGCGAGGAATTTGCCGCTGTGCTGATGCCGCAAGGCGGTCGCGCCGCCAGCGTGCCTGCAGCGGACATGGTCTTGTGGCAACGCGCTTGTGACGGATCGCTCGATGCCGCGGTGCTGGAGGCGTCCGGTTTCGTACCCGGTGCCGAACTCGCGGACGTCCTGCTGAAATTGCCGCAGGCCGCATCGGTGCGGGCGATGTCTGCGCGTTCGCGCGAACGGCTGGATCATTTGATGCCGCAGTTGTTCAGCGCCGCTCGCGTCACGGTGGCACCGGTGGCTAGCCTGCTGCGTCTTTGCCGGCTGATGCAGGCAGTGGCGCGGCGCTCGTCGTATCTGGCCTTGCTGGAGGAGCAGCCGGCCGCGCGCAAGCGGCTGGTGTGCCTGTTCGGCGAAAGCGCTTTCCTGGCGGAGTGCGTGATCGCGCAGCCGTTGCTGCTGGACGACGTGCTCGATCCGCGCATCGATCAACTGCCGTTCAAGCGTGCCGACATCGCCGCCGAGATCGCCCGTGTGCTGACCACGCTGGACGAGCGCGAGGCCGAGGCCGAACTCGACCGTATCAACGAGTTCAAGGCGTCCACCGCGTTCCGTCTCGGGCTGGCCTTCAACGACGGTCGCGCCAATGCGGTCGCCACCGCACGGCGGCTCGCCGCCTTGGCCGAATCGGTAGTGGGCGCCGTGCTGGCGCTGGCCGAGCGCGAGCTGATCGCCCAGCATGGGCGGCTGCCAGGCGAGGGCTCCGGTTTCGGCGTGCTCGGCTACGGTAGCCTCGGTGGCGAGGAGCTGGGCTTCGCGTCGGATCTGGATCTGGTGTTTGTCTTCGATGGCCGTCGCGCGCAGGCGCTGAGCGACGGTCCGCGCCCGATCGAGGGTTCGCGCTGGTACCAGCGGCTGGCCCAGCGGGTGATGAACTGGCTCACCATATTGACCCGCGGCGGCCGTCTGTACGAGGTCGATACGCGACTGCGTCCGGACGGCTCAAAAGGTCTGCTGGTCAGCAGTCTGGACGCGTTTGCCGCGTACCAGAAAAGCCGCGCCTGGACGTGGGAGCATCAGGCTTTGCTGCGCGCGCGGCCGGTGGCCGGCGATGCGGCACTCAACCGCGAGCTGGCCAACGTGCGTCGCGAGATTCTTGCCGTGCCGCGCGATCTCTCCGCTGTGCTGACCGACGTCAGCAACATGCGGCAACGCTGGCGTGCCGAACGCGACCGCTCCGACGCGCGCCAGCTCGATCTCAAGCAGGGCCACGGCGGCCTGCTCGATATCGAGTTTGCGCTACAAGGCCTGGTGCTGGCGCACGCGACGCAACGGCCCGACTTGCTGGGTGTCACCGCGAATGCCGGCTTGATCGAAGCGTGTCGCACGGCTGGCTGGCTCGATGCCAATCAGGCCGCGATCCTGACCGTAGCGCATGCCGACCTGCTGCAACGCGCGCTGGCCTGCACGCTGGATCTGCGACCGCGCGTGGCGCCGCGCGATGCCGAGCTGGAACAGCTGTGCGCAGGCGTGCGTGAAGTCACCGATACGCTCGGTTTCGTCTTCGACGCATCCGGCAACCCGGGATAGCGGTTGGATGCGGCGGTGCCGATGCGCTCCATGGACGGGTGAACGAAGGCCCACCGACGAAGCTTGTCTGGCACCTCGTTAACAGGGCAAGATCAGCGCAAAGCTAACGTCACCCGGAAGTATCGACGTCGTTCGCAAGGGGGGACATGACAAGGCGGTTGCCCGCGATTCTGTTCGCGATCTCGATCTGTATATCCGGTACGCGGTCAGCCGCCGCATTGGATCCACAGACGCCGTTCCACGCCTTGATTCTCGATCACTGGAGCGTAGAGCAAGGTCTGCCGCAGATCACGGTGCTCGGCATCACGCAGGACAGCGCAGGCTTCCTGTGGATCAACACCCAGCTCGCCGTGGCGCGTTTCGACGGCGCGCAGTTTGTCACGTTTGACCGTGCCGCCACCGGGGTCGACACCAGCATGCTCACTGCTGTCTGGGCAGATCCGCTGGGACAAGTCTGGTTCGGCGGCGCACACGGCTTGTTGCGCGAACGCGACGGCCATTTCACGGCTCTTGGCGGCGATGCAGTCCAGGCGATCATCGATGCCGGCGACGGCACGCCGCTGCTGGCCACCTCGACCGGTCTGGCGCGGGTGCATGATGGACGGATCGTGACGGTTCCTGGCTACAGCGGCCCCGCGTTCAGTCTGCTGCGCGAGGGCAAGGTGCTGTGGATCGGTGGTCTGGGTCGCGTCTGCCGCCTCACGGGAACGCTGGATCAATCGACCGTGGCATGCGTGCAACAAGGCGCCGCACCGCGCCAGCCAGTAGGCGTCACCAGCATGGCCAGCACGCACGGTGTCCTGTGGCTGGGCACGCGCCTCGGGCTGATGCGCATGGACGGGAGTCACATGCTCCCCTCCGGTCTGGGTGACGAACTCGACACCACCTCGATTGAAAGTCTGTTGACCGATCGTGGCGGTACGTTGTGGATCGGCACCGTGCCTGCGCTTTATCGGCGCTTGCCTGACACGGGTCTGGAGCGGGTGGACGACGGCGACATCATGCACGCCCCATGGATCCAGGCGCTGTACGAGGATCAGGCAGGCAATCTGTGGATCGGCACGCATATCGGCGGTCTGTACCGGGTCTGGAATGGTTGGGCACGGCGTGTGTCAACTCGCGATGGAGTGGTGGATTCACTGGTCTGGAGCGTCGTGCGCGGACCCCACGGCGAGGTCGTGCTCGGTACCAATTCCGGCCTGGAAGTCTTTGACGGGCAGCGGGCGCACCCGCTGATTCCGGGCAGCGCGCTGCCGAATCCGTCGGCCTACGATTTGTACTACGACCATCGAGGCCGGTTGTGGATCGGCACCCGCGCGGGCATCGCGGTCTACGACCACGACAGCAACGTCACTCCATCCGCGTTGTCTGCGCTGGACAGCTGGCAGATCAACGATATCCGCGAAGCCGCCGATGACGACTTCTGGATCGGCACTTCCGGCGGCCTCTATCGCTGGCATGCCGGCATGCTCAGCCGCGCCGACTCCGGAGCGTTGGGCGCTGCGGTGATGATCCGCTCGATCCTGCCGCTGGCGCCGGACCATCTGTACCTGGGCACCGAAGATGGGGTACGCGAACTGCGCGATGGCCGCCTGACGCAGCCGGCATGGGCCGAGCCGCTGAGCGGCCATTTCGTCACCCGCGTGGCCATGCTGGACCACGACAAGCTGGGTATCGCCACCACCGATGCCGGCGTCGGTGTCATGGTCAACGGACAGTTGCGCATGACCAGCCAGAAGGATGGCCTGCCCAGCGACAACGCCTGGACGCTCGACGTGCTCAACGGCCAGCTCTACGTCGGCTCGATTGTCGGCGCATGGCGGCTGCCGTTAGATCAGCTGCCATTGCCGGGTTCGCCGGCACGCCAGGTTGTACCGCAACTGATTGCCGGTGAGGCGCGCGCTACCAGCTTGCGCAGTGTGCACTGCTGCAACGGTGGTGCCGGCTCACGCAGCCTGGTCGCCGGTGATGTCATCTGGTACAGCACGACCGATGGCGCGCTTGGGCTGAATACGCGCACGCTCGGCGCCCAGCCGAAGCCGCCCGCGGCGGCGATCGAATCCATCGAACATGCCGGTGTACTGCTGCCGGGCGAGCCCCTGGATTTGCGCGAGGGAGTGCGCGACCTGGCTATTCAATACACCGCACCCTACCTGCGCATCGGTACGCTGAAGTTCCGCTATCAGCTGGAGGGCTACGATACGGACTGGCAGGACGCGGGTGTCCGGCGCAGCGCGTTCTACACGCACCTGCCGCCTGGCAAGTACCGTTTCCGGGTTGCTGCCACGCTTGCCGGCGCCCCCGGGTTCGGTCCCGAGACGGATCTGGCGATCCGGATCGAACCGCATTGGTACGAACGCGTGCTGGTACGCGGCATGGCATTACTGCTGTTGTGTCTGACGATCATCCTGCTGGTCGCGTGGAGCATGCGCACGCAACGCCGCCGCAGTGCGCGGCTGGAAGAGCAGGTCACCCAGCGCACCGAGCAGCTTGCGCGGGCGGTCGAACGCTTGCGTGTGACCAACCTGGCGTTGGCCGAGGAAAGCCACACCGATGCCTTGACCGCGCTGCACAACCGGCGCTACCTGTTGATGCGTCTGCCCGATCTGCTTGCCGGCGACGAAAGCATCGCGGTGCTGCAACTGGACATCGACTATTTCAAAGACGTCAACGACGGTTACGGTCATGCAGTGGGCGATGCCGTATTGCGTGCGCTTGGCCGCTTGCTTACGGCTGCGAGACGCGACAGCGACATCACCGTGCGCTGGGGTGGCGAGGAGTTTCTGCTGCTGCTGCGCGACGTCGATGCGGCGAGTGCGCTGGCCATCGCGGAACGTCTGCGTCGCGATATCGCCGCGCAGGATTTCATCGATGGCCGCGGCGGCAAGATCAAACTGAGCTGTTCGATCGGCTTCAGTCTGCATCCTGTCGCCGCGCACGTCGACAGCTCGACGTTCGATGCGGCGCTGGAACTGGCCGACCTTGCCCTATATCGCGCCAAGCAGGATGGGCGCAACGTCAGCGTTGGGCTGGTCGCCACTGCGCCGATACCGGCAGAAATTCTGTGCACGCCGCTGGCGCCACAACTCGATGGACTGCTGGCCTCGGGTCACCTGCGCTGGGTGCGCGAAGCTTCTTAACGTCTGTGCAGACGCCCAGCATCGCCGTGCTTTCCGATCGCGTCGCTCAGCCCTCGACGTGGCTGCAAATCCGGTCGCGCAGAACACTTGCGATCATGCCGGTCTCGCGCAGTGGCGGCGCGCGCCCCACCGTGGCCACATCGTCGATATCCTGCAGCAAGCCGGCGCTGCGCAATGCATGATGAAACCGTTCGATCTTCGCCGGCAGTGGCGCGTTGACGAAGGTTTGCACCGGGCAGCCGACGGCGCAGGCCTCGCTGAGCATGTTCACCGAGTCGGGCGTGACGACCAGCCGGTCAGCCCAGCCGAGTACGCCGGGATACGGATTGCGACCGTCGTCGCGACCGGCCCAGAGCAGGCCGGGTACGCCTCTCAGGGCGTCACGAAAAACCTCGATCAGCGCGGGGGAGGTGCGCCGCGAGGCCAGCACCAGCAGGCTGCCGCCTTCGTGGCGCTGGCGTTGCAGCAGGCGTGCGGCCAGTTGGCCGGCATAGTCCGCATTCAGCGCGATGCCCTTGCGCGGACCGCCGAGCAGTACGCCGACACGCGGTTGCGGCAGATCGGCGAAGTTGGGGCAGGATTCGCGCCCGTCGGCCAGCCATGTGTCATCCACCGAATTCAACGAACCCAGCGGCTTCAGCACGTTGGCGCCGTCGACCTGGTCGTGCTGCGGCGCGATCACCGTATCCCAGTGGGCAGGGTCGATACGCGGATCGAGGATCTGCACGGTGTAGCACTGACGATCGGACAGGCGGCGCAACAAGCGGGTGAACAGTGCCGCCGCGCGACCGCAGCCGATCGCCACATGGGGCCATGGCGGCGCAAACAGTCCGCGCTGGCTGACGGGCAGGGCGAATCGGTTACCGAGCGTGAGCCGCGGTGCCAGCCATGACCATGGTGCGCGCGGCTCCAGCAGCAGGTGGCGGATCGGCATCTGCAGATGTTCGGCCAGTGCCAGGGCCTGGCGCTGATTGCCGGCGGCCGCATCGGTGATCACCCAGCATTCGCCGTGCAGCTTCAGCATGAGCTTGGGCACCGTCGCATTGTTTCCCAAATGAGCACAGTACGTTCCCCATAGACGTTATCTGCTGGCGTACGCCCGCCTATACACTTGCACGCCATGACGCCGTCGTCGGCGCTTCCATGCAGAGGATACCCATGACCGAGTTGCTTTCCGAGGCCAGCCTCGACCAGTTGTTTCGCGACGCCCGTACCTTCAATGCCTGGCTGCCGAAGGATGTGAGTGACGAGCAGCTGCATCAACTCTATGAACTGGCCAAATTCGGCCCGACCAGCGCGAACTCCTCGCCGATGCGCGTGGTGTTCGTGAAGTCGAAGGATGCCAAGGCGAAGCTGGCGCCGTTCCTGTCCGAAGGCAACCTCGCCAAGACCATGGAAGCGCCGGTGACCGCGATCATCGCCACCGACCACGAGTTCTACGAACAGCTGCCGAAGTTGTTCCCGCACGCCGATGCGCGCAGTTGGTTCGTCGGCAACCAGCCATTGATCGACACCACCGCGTTTCGCAATGCCACGCTGCAAGGTGCCTATGTGCTGATGGCGGCGCGTGCGCTCGGGCTCGATTGCGGACCGATGTCCGGTTTCGACAATGCGGGCGTAGATGCGGCATTTTTTTCCGGTACCACCATCAAGTCGAATTTCCTGATCAGCATCGGCCATGGGGATGCCAGCCGCAATCTGTTCCCGCGCAGCCCCCGGTTGTCGTTTGACGAAGCCTGCACGATCGCCTGAAGCAACCCCGCCTTCAACCCTTTACCCAGGAGTTCCCCTCATGCATGCATTGAAGTATCTCGCTCTCGCCAGCCTGCTTGGCGTCGCCGTATCGGCACAGGCTGCACCGGTCACCTACAAGCTCGATCCGGGCCACACCATGGTGCTGTTCAGCTGGAACCACTTCGGCTATTCCAACCCCACCGCCGACTTCGGCCTGGGCGACGGGACTGTGGTGTTCGACGAGCAGAATCCGGCGAAGTCGAGCGTGGACGTGACCTTGCCGCTGGCCAGCCTCGACACCCACGTGCCGGCGCTGGACAAGCATCTGAAGGAAGCCGATTTCTTCGATGCCGACAAGTACCCGACGGTGACGTTCAAGAGCACCAAGGTGCAGCCGCTGGGCGGCCATAAATTCAATGTCACCGGCGACCTTACCGTGCACGGCGTGACCAAGACGGTAGTGCTGGCGGCCACGCTGAACAAAGTCGGCCCGCACCCGATGAGCAAGGCGCAGGCGATCGGTTTCGACGCCACCGCCAGCATCAAGCGTTCGGACTTCGGTGTCGGTGCGTATGTACCGAAGGTCGGTGACGAGATCAGCATCCGCATCACCACGGAAGGCTCGGTGCCGAAGGCCGACGCGGGCAAGTAAGCTCCCTCGGTCCACAAAAAAACCGCGCCATCGCTGGCGCGGTTTTTTTTGTGTCGCAGTGGCGTCAGTTGGATTTCACGCCGGCATCCTTCAGCGACTCCAGCTTGCTCATGTCGATGCCGGTAGCGGCCTGTTTCAGCTGATCGATGCCGTCGGCCGTGCCGCTCGCCTTGACCGTGAAGCGTTTGCCAAGCACCACGCTGTATTCACCGGATTTGGACTCGGTATTCCATGCCTCGTGGATCATGTTGCCGTTCGCGGTGTAGGTTTTCTCGTAACCGTGGTCGGTTTCCTTTTCCTCTTCCGGCGCCATCGCGGCGGCCATTGCCATGAAGCCCTTGGCGCCGCCGGTATCAGTGATTTCCAAGGTGATGTGCTGGCCGCTGTCATTGGAGTATTCGGCGGTGGCTTCGGAAATCTGCATGCCCATCGCATTGTTGCGCTGGGCGGAAGTGCTGGTGCGCTTGAGGTTGCCCAGGCTGTCGGGCAGGAACGCCTTGATCTGATCCGGCGCAAGCGCCTCGACGGTGCCGCTGCCGGATACGGCGCCCATCATCTTGCCCATCGCGGCCGATTGCGCGGCGTTGTCGCCGGACTTCTGCGCGGCATCCAGTTCCTTGCCGGCTTGTTCGGCGCGCTGGCCCATCGCGGCGAGTTTGCCGAGCGCGCTGTCGCTGTCGACGGTCACGCTGTCGCCGTTGCTGCCGGTGATGTGCATGCTGCTTATCGCCGCACCGGTCATCGCCGCCGAGCCGATGACGCTGCCGACGATCAGGACAATGATCCAGCTCAGCACGATCGCGATGATGACGCTGACCGCGGTATAGCCGCCGGCTTTCTCCGCCGGGCACTTCATCGTACGCGGCAGACCCAGATACAGCAGGTAGATGGCGTAGACGCCCCCCGCTACTGTGATCAGCCAGCCCAGCCAGGGCACGATCACCGCAATGCCGGCCACCCAGCCGGCGGTCCATGAGTAGGCGACGGTCTTGAGCGCCTGCACCATGTCCTTCTGGCCGCCGAAGGTGGGCGCCAGCGCGTTGATGATCAGTGCCATCAAGTAGACCAGCACCAGGGTCAGCACGTAATGCAGAACCATGCCGACGATGCCCATGCCGATCGGTGTGCGCACGGTGATGCCGAATACGCTGGTGCCGATCAGGCTGCCCTTGATGAAGCCCGCGACGATCGGGAAGGCAGCGACGATCGCGATGTAACCGGCATAGAGGCTGCTGGTCGTGGCCGATTCGGCGGCGACGACGGGCCACTCGGTCCTGGGTGTCATCAGGATGGCCTTGACGCGTTCGATGATTTTTCCGAAATCCATGGTCTGCTCCCAAAGCAGTTGCAGTTGGCCCGGAACGACACGCCGGGTCGAAAATGATGTACCCACTTCGTGACAAAACCTGCAGCAGCCTGCCGGCCATTAGCCGCGGCTGATTCCCCGCTTCACCCCCTCTGCCCCCCGACAGAAGGCTGCAGCCTGCTACCATTTGCGGCCTGATGTCCAGTCTGGAGTTCGCTGATGTCTCCCCCCCTGTCCGCGACGGTGCCGCTGGTGCCGGCAAATGCCGAAAATCGTTACGAAGTGACGCGCGCCGACCTGCCGTTGTCCTGTCCGATGCCCGGCATGGAGCTGTGGAATTCGCACCCGAAGGTGTACCTGCCGATCGTCGATGACGGCGGGGAATCAACCTGCGCCTACTGTGGCGCGAATTACGTGCTGCGCGACTGATCGTCTGGAGGCATTTAGAGGCATTCGAGCCGCTGGCGGCACCGTTTTTGCTTGCCTTGGTAGAATGAAAGCCTCCAGCCCAGAGCTCATGTCCAGCATTGCCGTCCCCGCCAAGCTGCTGACTGTGGTCCAACTGATCCCTGCACTGCATTCTGGTGGAGCGGAGCGTTCGGCCCTGGAGATCGCCCGGGCGCTGGTACAGGTCGGTCACCGCTCGATAGTGATCTCGGCTGGCGGACGGCTGGTCGAACAATTGCAGGCGGGCGGGAGTGAACACATCACACTCGATCTGGGCCGCAAGTCGCTGCGCACACTGGGCCGGCTAGGCGCGTTGCGGCGGATATTGCGCGAGCTGAAACCGGACATCGTGCACGTCCGTTCACGGCTGCCGGCCTGGCTGGGCTGGTGGGCGGTGAAGGGGATGGCGCCGCAGCCGCATTTCATCACCACGGTGCATGGACTCAATTCGCCGGGGCGCTACAGCGCGATCCTGCTGCGCGGCGAACGGGTGATCGCGGTGTCGCAGACCGTGCGCGATTTTGTGTTGAGCCACTATCCATGGCTGGAGCCGGCCAAGGTGCGGGTCATTCCGCGTGGCATCGATCCGGACGCGTTCCCCTACGGACATCGACCTGACGATGCGTGGCAGAAGGCGTTTTTTGCCGAATATCCGGCGTTGAGCGGTGCGCCTTTGCTGACGTTGCCTGGGCGCGGTACGCGGCTGAAGGGGCATCACGACGCGATCGAGCTGCTGGCCGATCTCAAGCGCCGCGGCATCGAGGCGCGTCTGCTGCTGCTGGGCGTGATCGAGCCCGGTCGCGAGGCGTATGCAGCCGAACTGCACGAGTTGATCCGCGCACGCGGGGTCGCCTCGCAGGTTGTGCTGACGCCGCCGCGCCACGACGTCCGTGACATCTATGCGGTATCGGCGCTGGTGCTGCAACTGTCGAACAAGCCCGAATCGTTCGGACGCACCGTGATCGAAGCGTTGTCGCTGTGCCGGCCGGTGCTCGGCTATGCGCACGGTGGTGTCGGCGAGTTGCTGGCGGAGCTGTATCCGGCTGGCCGGGTGCCGCCTGGGGATCGCGAGCGGCTGGTCGAACGCGCGGCCGAGTTGCTGCGGGTAGCGCCGCCGATTTCGCCGCTGCAGAGTTACCGCCTGATCGACATGCAGCAGGCCACCCTGGCGCTGTATGACGAAGTGGCCGCCGGCTGAGAACCAGCCTGGGTCCGCGAACGTTCGCGCTCGCCTACAATGCGTGACCGCCTCCGTTCCGGTCCGCCCATGAATTCTTTCGGCACCTCACTCAAGGCCGCACTGCGTTCCCCATTGCTGCCGTTCTGGCTGGTAGTGGCGTTGCTGCCGTTCGGACGCAGTTCGGAACTGGGCACATTCCTGTGCCTGCTCGGCGTGATCATGCTGTTTGCGCGGGACCCGCAGGCGCTGCAGCAGCACGCCGGCGCGCGTCTGCTGCTGTGGTTGCTGGCCGCCTATATCGGCGCGGCGCTGCTGTCCGCCGTCGATGCCATCATGCCCGGCAAAAGCTGGGGCACCGTGGCCGCACTGTTGCGCTACGTACCGCTGGGTTTGTATGCGTGCTTCGCGGTCCGGCGCGAGCACAAGTTGCAGGCAATGTATGTGGCTGTCGCCCTGGTGCTGGCGCTGTGGTGCGCCGACGCGTGGCTGCAAGCGCTGACCGGCTGGAGTCTGGGTGGCCACGCCGAGGCACTGCGGGTCTCCGGCATTTTCGGCGCCGACAATCTCAAGCTGGGCCCGACCTTGGCGGTGCTGTCGCCGTTTGCGTTGTGGGCGGCACGACGACGCTGGGGTCTGCCGGGTCTGTTGATCGCTTTCGTGCTGATACTCGGACCGGTGTTGCTGGCCGGCTCGCGCGCGGCATGGCTGTGCTACGCGCTGGTGGCGCTGGGTTTCGCCTGGCGCGAGGCCCACTCGCCGCTGCGATTTGCCGGAATCTGCATGCTCGCGGCGGTGCTGCTGGCCTTGGCCGGCGGCATCGCCTGGAAAACTTCCGCGCGTTTCCACGATCGGATGCAGCGTACCCTGCTCGTGTTGAATGGCACCGATCAGTCAGTCGATACCGCGCTCAGCGGCCGGCTCGATATCTGGCACGCCAGCGTCCGCATGATCGCGGCGCATCCCGTCAACGGTGTCGGCGTGCGCGGCTTTCGCTATGCCTATCCGCAGTATGCACCGGCGAATGATCCGTTCGTGGTGACCGAAGAAGCCTGCGGCGTCGGCGAGGGTGCCTGCCATGCACACCAACTGGTACTGGAGGTGCTTACCGAGACCGGTACGATCGGCCTGCTGCTGTGGCTGGCCGCCGTGGCGCTGGCGTGGCGCGCATGGCGCCGGGTCGGTGCGGCGGCGCGCACGCGGGCATTCCCCGCCACGCTGGCGCTGGGTGTGATGCTGTTTCCGTTGAACACCCATCTGGCGTTCTATTCGGCATGGTGGGGACTGCTGTTCGCCTGGCTGCTCGGGTTGTGGTGCGCGGCGTTGTATGTGGAGGGCGACGATGGCCGAGCGTGAGCGGTTGTCGGTGGTAGTGACCACGTTCAACAACGCCGATACGCTCGATGCTTGCCTGCAAGGGGTGAGCTGGGCCGACGAGATCGTGGTGCTGGATTCGGGCTCGACCGATGCCACCGCTGCGATCGCCGCGCACTACGGTGCCCACGTCCACACCCAGCCGTTTGCCGGCTACAGCGCGCAGAAGCAGGCGGCCATCGACCTGGCCAGCCATCGCTGGGTATTGCTGCTGGATTCCGATGAATCGCTGGACGCGGACGCTGCCGGGCGGCTGCAGCAGGCGTTGCTGACACCGCAGCATGCGGGCTATCAGTTGTGGCGGCGCGAGTGGCAATTCTGGCGCTGGCAATCGCGGCGCAGCCGGCTCAACCACTACGTGCGCCTATTCGATCGGCAGCGTGCGCGGATGAGCGGCCACGAGGTACATGAAGAGGTGCAGTTGGATGGTTCGATGGGCGTGCTGGACGTGGTCATCGATCACCATGGCGAGCCCGACATCAGCGGGCGCGTGACCAAGGCGAACCGCTATTCCAGCATGCAGTTGACCGATCTGGCCCGGCGCGAGGTGCGCTGGCTGCGACTGCGCATGGTGTCGTATCCGACAGTGGCGTTTCTGCGCTACTACGTACTGCGGGGGCATTGGCGCTCCGGCTGGGCCGGTTTCATCGCGGCGCGGATCCATGCGTTCTACGCATTCCTGAAATACGCCAAGCTGTACGAGTTGCAGCGCCGCCGGCAGGATTGATACCACCCCCCATTAACCGGCGCCGCATCAATCCTCGATCAGGCTTCGCTGAAATTCTTCGGCGATCACCTGCGTGCTGAAGTGCTGTTGCACGTAGTCCTGCGCCGCCGCACCCATCGATTTGCGCAAGACGGGGTCGCACAGCTTAAGGATGGCGTCGCGCCATGCCGCGACGTCGCCCGGCGGCAGCAGCAGGCCGGTCGCACCGGCATCCAGTGTCTCCGGGATCCCGCCGATATTGCTGCCCAGCACGGGGACGCCCGCGGCCTGCGCCTCGACCGAAACCCGGCCGAACGTTTCCGTCGCGATCGACGGGAAGGCCAGCATGGAGAACGCGCTGTAATACGGGTGGACGTCATGAATCCAACCCAGGAAGTGATGCCGGTCCGAAGTAGCGGTAACGGCCGCACGCTCGCGCAGGGTTTGTGCGTCCGGGCCATCGCCCAGCCATATGCAGTGCAGTCGCGGCTGTTCCGCCATCGCCGCGGTGGCGGCATCGAACAGGGGAAAGATGCCTTTGCCGGTGTGCATGCGGCCGGTATAGCCGAGCACGATCGCGTCCTCGTCCAGGCCGAGCGAGCGCAGGATCTCGCGGCGCTGCTGCGGATCGAACCGGCACAGCTCCAGGTTCACCGGATTGTACAGCACACGCACCAGATGGCCCGGGATGCCGCGATCCAGATAGGCCTGGCGGGCATGTCTGGAGACGGCGAAGAAGCGTTGCGCGAGACGTGGGATCAGGTAGGCGGAAACAGCTTTCATGGCGGGCGTGCGATGCCGGAACAGTGCCACCGGCACGCGCAGCAGCCGTCCGGCCAGGATCAGCGGCCAGTACTCCTTGCCGAAGTTTCCGATCAGCCAGTCGGGCTTCAGTTCACGCGCGGCCTTGAAGACGGCGGCATAGCCGCGCAGGTCGAGCACGTTGCGGAATTTCGCCTTGTACAGGCGCACACGGGACTGCGCCAGCCCTTGCCAGATCAGGCCGTCGGGATAGATCACCGCGCTCACTTCGTGCCCGGCCTCGGCCATCGCCTGCACCAGGGCGACAAAGTGACTGGCGGCACCGGTGTTCTCGGGATTGGTGCCGACAAAAAGGAGTTTCACGCCCGGCGATCCTCGTAACCCGACATCACCCGCATCGCGAATTGCGGTAGCAGATGATGGCGCGCGATCTGTACTCGCGGCAGCTGCCACAAATCCATGCCGGCGCTGGCCCGGCCGCGACGGGTCGTGGTGGCGGCGGCGAAACCGGCTTCGCGTACCATCCCGGCCACGCGATCGTCGGCATCGCCATACGGGTAGCAGAACTGGGTGACCGGCACGCCGAGATGATCTTCCAGCGTCGCCTTGCTGCCGCGGATCTCGTCGCGCAATTGGGCATCGCTGGATTGGGTCAGCCGGGGATGGCTGACGGTATGCGCACCGACCTCCATGCCGCCGTGCTGCCAGCTGCGCAGTTGCTGCACCGACATCAGCGGCTTGCGCACGCCCAGCCGTTCGTCGTCCCACTGGTTGTATCGACCGATGCTGCCGCTGACGACATAGCAGGTGGCGCTGAAGCCGTGGCGCTGCAATATCGGCAGTGCAGACTCCAGGTTGTCCGCATAGCCATCGTCCAGTGTGATGACGGCGATGCGGCCGCTGCGCTCGCCTCGCAGATACGGCATCGCATCCGACATGGAAAGCCCGCGGTAACCGAAACGCCGCAACAGCCACATCTGCCGCGCGAATGCGGCGGGACCCACGTACAGGCTGCGCCAACGGCGAATATCGCGCGGCGCGTTCGCGATGTTGTGGTAGGTGAGAATCGGCAGCGCGGCTGCCCGCTCCGGTGCGGTGCGTGTCATGCGTGGCGGATCGATGCTTGTGGGAGTTCCGGAAATCGGCGCGGGTTCATGCGGCATTTTCGCACGAAGCGTGCCGGTTTCAGTATGGAGATGGCCCGTCATCCGGCCGTGTCTTGAAGCGCTTGTGCACCCACAGGTATTGCGCCGGTGCTTCGCGCGCCATCTGTTCGATGCAGGCATTGACCCGGGCGGTATCGTCCAGCACGTCCGAGCCTGGAAAATTTTCCAGCGGCGCGCCGAGCCGCAGGGCGTAACCGCTGCCGTCGGGCAGACGGCGATGGAAGAACGGGATCACTACCGCACCGGACATCCGTGCCAGGTGATGGGTGGCGGTGATGGTCGCTGCCGGCACGCCGAAGAACGGTACGAACACGCTGTCCTTGCTGCGCATGTCCTGATCCGGCGCGTACCACAGCGTGCCGCCGCCACGCAGGTATTTCACCGTGCCGCGGATATCGTCCTTGTCGAACATCGCGGCCGCATAGTGCAATCGCGCCCGCAGCACGACCCATTCGAACGCGGCCGAATCCATCCGCCGGTACATGCCGGCGATGCGGATGCGCTGCGAGACCAGCCGCGCGCACAGCTCCAGATGCGAGAAGTGGCCTCCTACCAGCAGTACGCCCTTGCCCTGCGCCCGCGCGGCCTCGAGATGCTGCAACCCCTCGATGCGGGTTGGAATGTCGGCCATGCGGCGGTCGCTGCCCATCCAGCCCAGTGCAAATTCCACCAGCATCAGGCCGATGTCGCGCAGGTTGGCGTCGACCAGCGCGGCCCGCTCGGCGGCGTCGAGCTCGGGGAAGCACAGTGCGATGTTGGTCTCGGCGATATGCCTCCGCTCGGAGGGAACTCGCAATACCAGCGCGCCGGCACGCCGTCCCACCCACATCAGCGCGCGCTGTGGCAGTCGCGCGATCAGCCAGATCACGGCCACGCCCACCCACGCCGGCCATTGGCGCGGCGCAAGCAGGGAACGGGTGAAGGTGGGGCGGGGCATGCCGGGCATCGCGGGCATTGTAGCGGGCCGTCTCCGATATGGAGCCAGTTCGGTTCGGCGGCTCTCGCTATACTCGCGCGTCCGCTGCAAGGATCGACTGTTGCGCTATCTCTATACCCTCGCGATGTTTCTGGCTACGCCGCTGCTGGTATTGCGGCTGCTGGCGCGCGGGGTACGTTCGCGGCCCTACCATCACCGTTGGCCGGAGCGGTTCGGCTTTTTCGACACGCCCGGATTCATCGGAAGCCTGTGGGTGCATGCCGTATCGGTCGGCGAGGTGAACGCAGCCGAGCCGCTGATCAAGGCGTTGCGCCGGGATTATCCGAACGCGCCGCTGGTGATCACCACGGTCACGCCGACCGGTACCGCGCGCGTACATCAGCTGTTTGGCGACAGCGTGTTCCACGTCTACCTGCCGTATGACCTGCCGTTTGCCGTGGGCAGATTCCTGAAACGGATACGGCCACGACTGGCGCTGATCGTGGAAACCGAGATATGGCCGAACCTCTACTTCGCCTGCCGCCGGCGGGGTATTCCGCTGATGATCGTCAATGCGCGGCTGTCCGAGCGTTCGCTGCGCGGCTACAAGCCGCTGCGCGGGCTGGCGCGTTCGGCGTTGCGTTGCGTCCGGGTGATTGCGGCGCAGTCGCGCACCGATGCCGCCCGTTATCGGCTGCTGGGTGCCGACCCACAGCAAATCCTGGTCACCGGCAACATGAAGTTCGACATGCCGATACCCGACGGCGCCGTGGCGAAGGGTGCCGCCATGCGCAACCATTGGGGGCCACGGCGGCCGGTATGGATGGCCGCGAGTACCCACGAAGGCGAGGAGCTGGCAGTACTCGAGGCACACCTTCAGGTGTTGCACCGATTGCCCGATGCGCTGCTGCTGCTCGCACCGCGTCACCCTGAGCGCTTCCGGGTCGTCGAACAAGCGGTGCGCAGCCTGGGCTTCACGGTCGCCACACGCAGCAGCGATGACGTGCCGTCGCCGTCGCATCAGGTATTCGTGATCGATGCGATGGGGCAGCTGATGCCGTTCTTCGCGGCGACCGAGGTGGCTTTCGTCGGCGGCAGCCTGGTGCCGATCGGCGGCCACAATGTACTGGAGCCCGCCGCCTTGTCCGTTCCGGTCGTGGTGGGTCCGCACACTTTCAATTTCGCGGAGATCACCCACAGCCTGATCCAGCAAGGTGGTGCCGAACGCGTGGCTGCCGCCGATCAACTCGGCCCGGACGTGCTGAAGCTGTTGCTCGACGCCGCCAAGCGCGCGCGAATGGGCAAGGCGGCGCAGCAAGTGTTCGAGCGCGAGCGCGGTGCGGTGCAGCGAATCATGCAGCTGATCGATACGGCGCTGCAGGAATAGCCCGCATGCGAAAGGCGCTGGCAGCAAAACGGCCGGGTTTGATCCCGGCCGTTTCGGCGTGCAGCGCGCGGCGGTTTACTGCAGCAAGGCGTTGATCGTCTCGATGTCCTTCAGATCGGCTGTGCCGGCGGTTTCCTTGAGCAGCAGCTTGTTGAGGATGAACTGATGGCGAGCTTGCGAGTAGCTGCTTTCCGAAGAGGTCAAGATCTGGATCGCCAGCAGCACGTTGGTCATTGTCTGCGTGCCGACTTCGAAGCCTGCGCGAGTCGCTTCAAGCGCCTTCTGACCGGAGTCCACCGAGGCCTTGGCCGACTCCACTTGGGCAATGCCGGCAATCACCGAACGGTAGTAGTTGAGCGTATTGCGCACCACCAAGCGACGCTCCGATTCCATCGCGTCGGTAGCGGAATCGCGCTGGTAGATCGACTGGCGCACACGCGACTGAGTTGCACCGCCGGAAAAGATCGGCACGTTCAGGGTCAGCCCGATGGTGGTCGAGGAGGGGTCGCGAAAGCGGCTGTTGGCGTCGGTTTCGGACCAGCTGGCACCCTTGCCGTAGGTTACCCCCGCACTGATCGTTGGCAGGTGGCCGGCACGCGCAGCGGTGATGCTGTGCTCCGCGGCTTCCACATTGTTTTTCTGCGCGAGCAGGTTGGGGTTGGTTTGCAAGGCCTGCTTGACCCAGCTGTCCTGATCGGCCGGTGCCGGCGGCTCCATCGGCAGGTCGTCGCGCAGTTTCTTCAGATCGCCGGTCGGCTTGCCGGTGATCTGGGTGAGTGCCTCGCGGGCATCATTGAGCGCGTTCTGCGCGGCGATCGTCTGCGATTTGGCCGCCTCGTAATAAGCCTTCGCCTGATAGACGTCGGTAATCGCCGAGAGGCCGACCTTGAAGCGCTGGTCGGACTGCTCGTACTGCTGCCGGAACGCATCCTCGTTGGCCTTGGCGTAGGTCAGCTCATCCTGGCTGGTCAACACGCCGAAGTAAGCGGTGGCCACCCGTACGTACAGTTCCTGCGCCGCCGCCTGGTACAGCTCGTCCTGGGCATCCGAAGCAGAGTGCGCAGCCTTGAGGTTGGCGTACTTGCTGAAGTCGAGCACGGTCTGGCTGAGGGTGCCGTTGATCCTGCGCGAGCGGCTATGCCCGATCAGGTTGCCGCCATTGGTCTGACTCAGGCTCATGCTTCCGTCGATTTGCGGCAGCAGCAGCGCACGTGCCTGATCCACGCCTTCGCCAGTGGCCAGCCGGGTGGCGTCAGCCTGTGACAGCACCGGATCGTTGGCGCGCGCGTCGTGGTAGGCATCGAGCAGATCCGTGCCGTGGCTGGGCAGCGACATGGCGGCCAGTGCCAGGGCCAGGGTGAGCAGCTTCAAACGCATGGGTTGCCTCATGGGGGATCGGTCGGGGCGTAGTCAGAAGACGAACCGTTGCGGGGGTTCGGCGTGAGTCAAATAGGGTAGGTCGGTTTCGAACAGGGTTTCTTCGCGATAACGGCCAGCACCTTCATGGGTCAGCAAGGTGGCCTGCTGCACCGGCGAGAGCCCGCGTAAGGCCAGCAAACGGGCGCCAGGCTTGAGCCAGGTCAGCCAGCGCGGAGGAATCTCGAAGACGGCGCCGGTCACCACCAGCGCGTCGAACAAGCCATCGGGTTGCCACGCCAGGACGGCCTCAGCGGTGACCAGGCTGGCGTTCGTGATGCTTGCCGCCTGCAGTCGCTGCGCCGCCGATGCGGTGAAATCGGCGTGCATGTCCACGCTGATCACCTGCGCCGACAAGGTGGCCAGACAGGCGGTGAGAAAGCCCGAGCCGGTGCCGATTTCCAGCACGCGATCGGTCGGCTGCAACTCCAGCGCCTGCAGCACGCGGCCTTCCACCACCGGCTTCATCATCACTTCGCCATGGCCCAGCGGCAGGCACAGGTCGGCGAAGGCAAGCTGGCGATGTTCGGCGGCGACGAAATCCTCGCGGCGCACACGACTGATGACGTCCAGCACACGGCCGTCCAGTACGTCCCATGGACGCACCTGGTTTTCCACCATGTTCAGTCGTGCCTGCTCGATATTCATGGCCATCTGCTCGTGTCCCGTGCGGATCAAAAAAGGTCAAAGAGAATAAGCGCTGGAGCTCACTCCCACAATGACAGGTCCGACAGTGACAAGCCTGCCGGTTGCGCGTTGGCCTACGAAGTGCCGGAAGTCATCGCAAGCGGCTGACGGACGTCACCCGCGATCGGATGCATCCACAAATGGCGTCGAATCGCTGGATCGGCCGCATTCTGGAAAATAAGTGAACCACTGCGTATAATAAAGCTCGAATTCCCTTTTGTGTAGGTGGAGGCATGAATACCAGCGCGCCAATCAAACCCCAGGGCCCCGGTCGCCCGAAGGACATGGAGAAGCGCGCGGCGATTCTGGCGGCGGCCAAGGCGTTGTTCATCCGCAATGCGTTTGCCGGTACCAGCATGGACGCTATCGCAGCTGATGCCGGAGTATCCAAGCTCACCGTCTACAGCCATTACGGCGACAAGGACAACTTGTTCCGTGAAGTGATCCGTTCGCGCATCCAGGACTTGCTCCCGGAAGAGACCTATTTCTTCAATCCCCAGGTCGATATCAAGGACACCTTGCTGCGGGTGGCACTGACTCATGCGCATCTGGATTGCAATCCCGAAACCGTAGGCACCTTCCGCGCCATCCTCAGCGACTGCCGGCAAGGCAATCCGCGCTACGGCAAGCTGATCTGGGAAGAGGGTGCCATGCGTACGCATGGCTTGATGGAACGTCTGCTGCGCCAGGCGGTTGACGCCGGCCAGCTCGACATCGACGACGTGCCGCGCGCCAGCGCGCAGTTCCTGACCCTGATCAAGGGCAACCTGATGATGCGCCAGATGTTCGGCTGCACCGAATGTCCCGAGAGCTACGCCCAGGAAATCGAGACCACGGCGCGAACCGGCGTCGACATGTTCCTGCGCGCGTACCTGCCGCGCTGACACTCCTGCATTCGGTTTGCCGTTTGAGTCATCGCTTTGAAAGATACGGGCTGGCATCAGCCGGCCGAAGGCGTCTGTTCGAATCAGGTCTGCTGAATACCAGCGTAGGAAGCTTCGTTGCATAGTTCAGTCGCAACGCGTCACCGAACTCGATATGCAGGCATGAGGTTCTGCTCGAAGTAGGTTACCCCGGGACTTGCGCGATTATGCCGCCGTATACTTTGCGGACGAGGTCGTCGCGCTCAATGTCGGGATGGTGGAGAAAATCCATCGAATCTTTGCTGACGCTGCCGACCTCCATTTCCGAGGTTGAGACCATCCATGAAGCTCCAAGCGCCGTTCATCCAGCTGCCATTTCTGTTTGATGCGTCCCGGCTGCTTGCCGAGGTCAATGCGCTGGATGCCTCATGCTGGCGCGACCACCCGGAAAAGTTTCCGGGCAATTTCGCGTTGCCGCTGATTTCGCGGGGCGGCGATCCGCAGCATGACGGCTTTGCAGGCCCGATGCGGCCCACCCCGTATCTCGAACGGTGCCCCTATCTCGTGCAGGTGCTCGAAAAGGTGGGCGCCGTATGGGGGCGCAGCCGCCTGATGAAATTGAGCGGACACGCCGAAGTCACGCCGCACGTCGATGTCAACTATTACTGGCATGACCGTGTGCGGGTTCATATTCCGATCGTGACTCAACCTGCCGTGCGCTTCCTGTGCGGGGATGACGAGGTCAACATGAAAGCGGGTGAGTGCTGGATATTCGATACCTGGCGCATGCACCGGGTGATCAATGCCGCGGACGCCGAACGGATCCATCTGGTGGCGGACACGGTGGGTAGCGAGCGCTTCTGGAGCACGGTCGAGCATGGCCGGATACCGGGAGTGGAACCCGATCGGACAGATTGGGAGGCGGAAAGGTTCGCACCACAGTCATCATCGTCATTGCCACGCCTTGCCTGCGAAAGCGCCAACTTGCCGGAGATCATGACGCCGTGGGAACTGCGCGAGTACCTGAACTTCCTGTTCGATGAGACGAGTCCGCATGCTCAGCTTGCGCCGGCAAAGCAGCTCGCATTGCGTTTCATCACTGCGTGGCAGGCGACATGGGCGCAATACGGTAGTGATCATGCGGCATGGCCGGTCTATCGCGAGAAGTTGAATACTTTCGAACAATTGATGGGGCACCTCGCAGCGCCGTTGAAACTGTTCAACAATATGGCATTCCTGCAGGCTTTGAATGGCTTAACCGTAGTGATGCTCGGGGATCGCCGACATGCGCGTTTGCTCCAGCAAGCGAGACAGGTGTCTTGATGCAGGGGGCTCACCCGATCGGAAATCTGCGCGATCCGGTCTTCGATCGTCCGGTATTCATCATCTCGCCACCGCGTTCTGGCTCCACTCTCCTGTTCGAAACTCTCGCGCAGGCACGCGACCTTTTCACCACCGGTCAGGAAAGCCATGGATTGATCGAGGGAATCAATGGCCTGCGTCCGGCACAGCGCGGCTACGATTCCAATCGATTCGACGAGTCCACTGCAACGCCCGAGGTGGTCGGCGAGCTGCGCCGGCGTTTTCATTCGCAGATGCGTGACCGGAATGGTCACCCGCCGACACAGCTACCGTACCGTTTCCTGGAAAAGACCCCGAAGAACGCATTGCGCATCCCGCTGCTGACCAGGGCATTTCCGGAAGCCTGCTTCGTTTACCTGCACCGGGATCCGCGACAGACCCTGAGCAGCATGATCGAGGCTTGGCAATCCGCGCATTTCCGCACATACCCGCAGCTACCAGGGTGGACGGGGCTGCCGTGGTCGCTGCTGCTGGTACCCGGCTGGCGGGAGCTGATCGGACGTCCACTACACGAGATTGTTGCCGCGCAATGGGAGATCACCACGCGCATATTACTGGACGATCTTGCAGCGTTTCCGGCGGATCGTTGTCACGTGATCCGTTATGACGAATTTCTGGCGGCGCCGATGGCGGAAATGACACGCCTGTGCGGTGCTCTCGGTCTCGGATGGGACAAGCCGTTGGGCGCAACACTGCCGTTATCCGGCTACACCGTGTCCCGGCCTGCACCGGACAAGTGGCGCCGGCACGCCGAACTGATCGAACATATTCTTCCGGGGTTGCAGGCCACATTCGATCGCGCTGAACGGTTCGCCGCGCGCTGAAGGCTGTTGCCGGGTCATTTATTGTGCCGCGCGGGATTCCTTCACCCGGCTTTTTCATGCGGATTTCTACGCTGAGCGGACTTCCCGCGGTGCCGGCCGGTATATCGCGGTCGCACCCTTTCCAGCCCCCGCAGGAGCAAGTCATGGCCAAGACCAAACCGTTCGTCAGCGACATCGAGAACATCCGCAAGCGCGCACGCAAGGACATCGACAAAGGCGCGATGACAGCGGGTTACAGTGCTGACCGGGCTACTGTGGTCAAACTGCTCAATCATGCGCTGGCCACCGAACTGGTCTGCGTGCTGCGCTACAAGTACCACTACTACATGGCGTCGGGCATCAACTCGCAGGCGATCAAGGCGGAGTTCCTCGAACACGCCAACGAGGAGCAAGGCCACGCCGACCAGATCGCCGAGCGCATCACCCAACTGGATGGCAAGCCGAATCTGTCGCCCGAGGGTCTGCTCAGCCGCAGCCATTCCGACTACGTCGAGGGCGAGGACCTGGTCGACATGATCAAGGAGGATCTGGTTGCCGAACGCATCGCGATCGACAGCTATCGCGAGATGATCACCTATATCGGTACCGATGACCCGACCACCCGCCGCGTGCTGGAAGGCATCCTGGCGGTGGAAGAGGAACACGCCGAGGACATGAATACGCTGCTGGAACAGCTGGGCAAGAAAGGCGAGCCCGCCAAGCCGGCGCCTGGCAAGAAGCCGGCGACCAGCAAACACGGTTGATCGCCACGAACGAACGGAGCGCGTGCGCCCATTCGTTCAGGGCATCACCAGCCAGCCAGCGCCAGTTTACCGATCGTCTTGCCTGACTCCAGCCGGCGATGCGCTTCGCGCAGGTTCGCGGCGTTGATCGGAGTCAAGGTTTCGGTGCGCGTGCCACGCAGTTCACCGGCATCGATCAGCGCGGCCACGCGCTCGAGGATGCGGCCTTGCTCGGCCTGGTCGGCGGTTTTGAAGCGGGGTCGGGCGAACATCATTTCCCAGTGGATGCCGATCGACTTGGCCTTGTACGGATCGCCTATCTTCAGAGCACTGCTAGGCTCGACGATCAGTCCGACATGGCCCAGCGGCGCAAGAACTTCGCCGAGAATGTCCCAGTAGCGAACGGTATCGGCGAGATTGAGTGCGGCATCGACCTGGTCGAAACCCAGCGCGGCCAGTTGCGGTGCCAGCGGCTGGCGGTGATCGATCACGTGGTGCGCGCCCAGCGAGCGACACCAGTCGATGGTTTCGGCACGCGAAGCGGTGGCGATGACGGTGAAGCCGGCGCGCCGCGCCAGCTGGATCGCGATCGAACCGACGCCGCCGGCACCGCCGATGATCAGCAGCGACTTGCCTGCGCCGCCCTTCTCGCTGTCGAACGGCATGCGTTGGAACAGCAGCTCCCACGCGGTGAGCGTGGTCAGCGGCAGCGCTGCCGCATCGGCAAGGTCGATCGACCGCGGTGCATGGCCGACCAGGCGTGCGTCGACCAGTTGGTACTCCGCGTTGCTGCCGGGGCGACTGATGTCGCCGGCGTAATAGACGCGGTCGCCCGGCTCGAATCCGCTGACGGCCTCACCGAACGCTTCGACCGTGCCGGCGGCGTCGTAGCCGAGTACTTTCGGCTGGGCTTCGACCTGCGGCTTCGGCGAACGGACCTTGGTGTCGACCGGATTTACCGAGATGGCCTCGACACGCACCAGCAGGTCGTGCTCGCCGGGCGTAGGTCTGGGCAGTTCGACATCGAGCAGCGATTGCGGATCGTCGATCGGCAGGTAGCGGGTGAGTGCGACGGCTTTCATGCTTGCGACTCCGTGGCGACGTTGAACGATACCGCTGGCGGATTGCGCTCGGCGAACATGCCATTCCAGTAAGGGTAGTAGGGATAAGGCGGAGTAACTGCGCTGGCCGCGTCGAGCCGGGCGAGGGCGTCGTCGTCGAGTGTCCAGCCCACCGCGCCGAGGTTGTCGCGCAGTTGGGCTTCATTGCGCGCGCCGATCAGCACCGTGGAAACGGTGGGCCGTTGCAGCAGCCAGTTCAGCGCAATCTGTGGAACCGTCCGGCCGGTTTCCGCGGCGACCGCCTCCAGCACATCGACCACGCGATAAAGCCGCTCCTCGTCGACCGGAGGTGCGAAGCCCGCCGTCTCGTGCAGGCGGCTGCCTTGGGGTAGCGGCTGGCCGCGACGAATCTTGCCGGTGAGCCGGCCCCAACCGAGCGGACTCCACACCACCGCGCCGAGACCTTGGTCGAGCCCCAGCGGCATCAACTCCCACTCGTAGTCGCGCCCGATCAGCGAGTAGTACGTCTGGTTCGCCACGAAGCGCGAATAGCCCTGCGCGTCGGCCGCGGCCTGCGACTTCATCAGCTGCCAGCCGGAGAAGTTCGACGCGCCGAGATAGCGCACCTTGCCTGCGCGCACCAGATCGTCCAGCGTCGACATCACTTGCTCCACCGGCGTCATGGCGTCGAAGTGGTGCAGTTGCAGCAGGTCGATGTAATCGGTACCGAGCCGTTTGAGCGCACGTTCCACGCCGCCGATCAGGTGATGGCGCGAGGCGCCGACATCGTTCGGGCCATCGCCCGCGCGCAAGGTGAGCTTGGTCGAGATGATCGCCTGCTCACGCCGACCCTTCAGCGCTGCGCCGAGGATGGCTTCCGATGCGCCGTCCGAATAGACGTCCGCGGTGTCGAACAGATTCGCACCGGCGTCGAGGCAGATATCGATCAGCCGCTTTGCTTCTTCGATATCGGTATGGCCCCACGCACTGAACAGCGGTCCCTTGCCGCCGAACGTGCCGGCGCCGAAGCCCAGTGCGGGCACTTTGAAGCCGGAGTTGCCGAGATAGCGGTATTCCATGAAGGCGATCCTTACGAAAGTCAGAGAGGGGTTTCGGCACAGGTCACGATGGCCACCCGCCGTGACGGTCGGATGTCCAGCCGTACGCTCCATAGCGCGACAACGAATCCGAGCACCGGCAGCAGCGCCGCTACCCAGCTCACCGCGCCCAGGCCCGGACCATGGCTGATCACCATGCCGCCCAGCCATGCACCGATCGCGTTGCCGAGGTTGAACGCGGCGATGTTGAAGCTCGACGCCAGCACTTGGCCGCCGGTGGCCTTTTGCAATACGCGCAGCTGGAGCGGCGCCACGGTGGCGAAGGCGGCGACGCCGAGCAGGCCGCTGAAGGCGATCATCGCTGGCTTGCTGTGCAGCGCGAACGTCATCATGCCGAGCACGATCGCCAGTGCGGCCAGCGAGCCCAGCAGGGTCGCCACCAGCCGGCGGTCGGCAAGACGGCCGCCGAGCAGGTTGCCGACCACCATGCCGCCGCCGAACACCAGCAGGATCGGCGACACCGCGCTGTCGGCGAAACCGGTGACGCGGGTGAGGATAGGCTGGATATAGGTGAACACCGCGAACACGCCGGCAAAGCCGAGCACGGTCATCAGCAGACCCAGCAGCACCTGTGGATGCGCGATGCCTTTCAGTTCTTCGACGAACTTCATCGGTGCGCTGTCGCCGCGGTCGGCTGGCACCAGCATGGCGATGATCACGGTGGCGAGCACGCCAATCGCGCTGACCGCCCAGAACGTGGCGCGCCAGCCGAAATGCAGCCCCAGCCACGCGCCGGCCGGCACGCCGAGCAGGGTCGCCACGGTCAGGCCGGTGAACATGATCGAGATCGCCGAGGCCTTGCGATCCTCCGCTACCAGCCCGGTCGCCACCACCGCGCCTACGCCGAAGAAGGTGCCATGGGCCAGCGAGGTGATCACCCGCGCGAGCATCAGCACCGCGTAGTTCGGCGCCAGCGCGCTGGCCAGGTTGCCGATGGTGAAGATCACCATGAGCGCGATCAGCGCGGTCTTGTGCGGCAGCCGGCTGGTTGCCGCGGTCAGCAGCGGCGCACCGACGAATACGCCCAGCGCATAGCCGGAAATCAGCAGGCCAGCCGCGGCAATGCTGACATGCAGGTCGGCGGACACCTGCAGCAGCAAGCCCATGATCACGAATTCGGTAGTGCCGATGCCGAACGCGCCGGCGGTCAGCGCGTATAGCGCCAAGGGCGTGCGTGCACGGGTGATGGCAGTGGAGGACATGGCGACAATCCAGGCAGAAACGATGCATCAGCTTAGGCAGTTGTCTTTTCGTCAAAAACCACCAAGATGACTAATCATTTTCAATGAATAGTTGATAGTTATGGACCGTGTTGGCGATCTCAGCCTGTTCCTGCGCGTGCTTGACCTAGGTTCGATCAGCGCAGCCGCGCGCAGCCTAGACCTGTCGGTGGCGGTGGCCAGCCAGCGCCTGAAGCGGCTGGAGCGTGACCTCGGTGTGCGCCTGTTGCACCGGACTACCCGCCAGCTGCACGCCACGCCGGAAGGCGCCGCCCTGGCCGAACAGGGACGCGCACTGGTGGAGGATCTGGAGGCGCTGACCGGCGGCCTTCGCCAAGCCGCCACCGAGGTGGCTGGAACCTTGCGGGTCACTTTGCCGGCATCGTTCGGACGTCAATACATTTCGCCGCTGCTGCCCGAATTCCTGGCGCGGTATCCACGGGTGAAACTCAGCGTGAATCTCAACGACCAGATGCTGGATCTGGTCGGCTCCGGCTTCGATCTGGGCATCCGCGTCGGCGCGCTGGGCGACTCAGGGCTGGTGGCGCGCCAACTGGCGGTGAACCGGCGCGTGCTGTGCGCATCGCCCGATTATCTGCGCCGGCATGGCACGCCGCGTACTCCGGCGGATCTGGCCGCGCATGACTGCCTGCTGCTGGTAGGCAGTCAGGGTCGCCAGGACGTGTGGCGTTTCGGCGATGGTCACGGCGGCGAGATCGCACAGCGGGTGGATGGCCGCTTCGAGAGCAATCTGGGCGAGTTGTTGCGCGACGCTGTGGTAGCCGGATTGGGTATTGCGATGCACTCGGTCTGGCATGTGCACGAAGAATTGCGCACGGGACGGTTGCAGGTGCTGTTGCCGGAGTATCCGCTGGCCGCCACCGGCATCCACGCGGTGATGCCGCAACGCCGGCTGGTGCCGCCGCGGGTACGCGCGTTCGTCGATTTTCTGGCCGAGCGGTTGGGTGATCATCCGCCATGGGAGAACTGAGCGTGTGCGATTGAACGCACCGCGGGCAAACCCCGCCAAAGGCGGGCGGGGTTTGCGAGGGACCGCTGTGCGTGGCGATCGATGAGGCCGTTACTGCACGGTGAGATGGTAGATGAAGGTCAGGTCCTTGCCGTCACTGTCGTGATTGTGCCGCACGATGGTGTGCATGCCTGGCGACATCGGGCGGAACATCATGAAGTAGCCGTACATGATGCTGGGCTGGTAGCCGCCGGTGATGCACGGATCGAACTGCACCTCGCTGGGGTCGCCCTTGAGCGCGAACAGATCATCGGAGGTGTAGATGTAATGCAGCGGGTTGAAGATCGGCCGGCCATCGAGCGTCAGATCCAGCTCGGTGACCATGTTGTAGGTCACCGCGTCGGCGACCAGGAAGTCGTATAGCGACTGCCCCGGTTTCGGGCCGAAGGCCGGATCGGGGCAGGGCCAGTCGTCGGCCACGGCGCCGATTTGCAGAAACACCGCCTTGCCACTCGGAATCGTGCAGGTCCGCGTGTAGGTGCCGGACATCATGGCGGCGATCGGCGCCAACTGCCAGACCGGCCCGCTCTGACCGACAGCGCAATCGGCGCCGGTGGGATCGAGGTATGGGTTGTGATCGAAGGGCTGCGCGTAGATCCATTGCCAGTTGAGCTCGGCCCAGCTGGACATGCTCTTGCCGAACGGCTGCGAGTCCTTCGGGTACAGCATCGGATTGAGCCAGTCGTCGGGCGAAAAGGGCTGGGTTGCATTGGCGGCGGTCATTACGCAACAGGCGGCGAGCAGCGTGCAGAGTTTCTTGATCATGACCATATCTCCTTGCGTACGTGGGTCGGTGCAGCCGGCGGGGAAGTGGGGAGCGCGCCGGCCGGATTTCCGGGGGACTTCCCTTGGCGGAAAGCCGTGCCAGCTTCCCGCGGCCGTCGCGGCGGCGCTTTCAGAAACCTGCGCGGTGCGGAGCGCTGGATCCAGGGGTCTCGGCAGCCGCACGCGATGCCACAACCGTGACGCCACCGCTTTCAGAAACGTGCTGGCGAATTGCATGCCGGGCGGCGTCGAGTCGCCCGTCGGAGCGTATGATTTTCCGTAGGGGTTTCAGCGGATGGCGGAGCGCTATCGATGTCGATCATGCAGACCGTGCTGCAGTCGTCGCATTTCATGGTGATCAACCATGTCTGCAAGCGGCCGCGCGTCGACTGTGGTGGACCGCAAGGCTCTGAGCCGGCGCGCTTCATCTTCACCCGACGGGGTTCGTTCGCGGTGCATGTGGGTGCCAGAACCTATTTCGCGCGGCCGGGGCAGGCGATCCTGCTGCAGAAGAATGTCGAATACCGCATCTCGCACCCGGATTTCGATAGCTGCGATTGCTGCACTGATGTGTGGATCGACGATGCCGTGCTGGACTCGTTGGACATGACCGGCGCCATCGCAGCGCCATGCCGGGAATTCAGCCACGACCTGCAGTTCCAGAAGACCCATGTGGAAATGTTGCTGGGCCTTCGGCACGGTGGCGACATGCCGGACGCGGCCGAGGAAGTTCTGCTCGATACACTGGACAGTCTGCTGCAGTCATGCGCGGCGGTTCGCCCGCGCGCGAGGCAAGCCGGGATGGCACATCGGGTGGCGCGGGTGGAAGAGGCCATCATCGGCCACGCCGGAGAGAATCTGGACGTCCATAGCCTGGCGCAGCTCGCCGGCTGTTCGTCTTTTCACCTGTGCCGTATCTTCCGCGACAGCACCGGGCAATCGCTGCGGCAGTTTCGATTGCAGCAGCGTCTCGGTAACGCGCTGGGACGTCTTGGTGACGGCGAGGAGGATCTGGCCGCACTGGCCTGTGATGTGGGCTTCAGCAGCCACAGTCACATGACCGAGGCGTTCCGCCAGTCGCTGGGCGCTTCGCCCAGCGAGCTGCGTGAGGACCTGCGGCATAGCGATCTGCTGCGTCTGCGGAACAGGCTGCGTGCTCCGTTCGGATCACGCAGCCGTCTGAGCTGACCTGCCGCTTCGCGGATAAGCTGAACTCAGTTCTTTTGCTCGGCCTGGTAGCGCGCGATGCCGGCCACGATCTCGGCCTTCGCCTCGTCAGCGCCGACCCAGCCTTCGACCTTGACCCACTTGCCCTTCTCCAGGTCCTTGTAGTGCTCGAAGAAGTGACCGATGCGCTCCAGCCAGTGCGGCGAGACGCCCTTCATGTCGGTGATGTGCGCATAGCCCGGGAAGATCTTAGGCGCCGGCAATACGATCAGCTTCTCGTCGCTGCCGGCCTCATCCGACATCTTCAGCATGCCGACCGGGACGCAGCGGATCACCGAGCCAGGGATCAGCGACAGCGGCAGAATCACCAGCGCGTCCAGCGGATCGCCGTCACCGCCCAGCGTGCCCGGCACGTAGCCGTAGTTGCACGGATAACGCATCGGAGTGGACAGGATGCGATCGACGAAGATCGCGCCGCTCGTCTTCTCCACTTCGTATTTGACCGGCTCGGCATCCTTCGGGATTTCGATGACCACGTTGATTTCGTGCGGCACGTCGCTGCCGGCGGGGACGAGATGCAGACCCATGGGATGTCCTTGGTGCGGATGAGAAAGTTGGTCCGCAAGGATACGGCAAACGCTGCTGCGACGCAGCAACGATACATGTGCCACGATCGGTTTAGGCCTTTTTCGGCATCCGGTAAGGCCGCTCGCGCAGCCATTTGGTGGCGATCCACTTCTCGCCGCGCAGCACCGGCAGACCCGCATGCAGCGAGTTGAGATCGCCGCTTTCATAGGCGAAATAGACGGCCGCGCCGCGGCGCGCGGTGACGGTCAGACCGATCTCCGGGAACGCGGTGCCGCCACCTTGCTCGGGCGTGTTCAGGTACATCACCACACTGGCGATGCGTTGCCCGCCGGCAGCCGTGATCGCGCCGTAGCCTGGTTGCTCCGGATCGAACCAGTCGTAATGCGGTTCGTATTCCTGACCCGGTAGGTAATGCAGGATCTGCAGCCCTTCGCCGTGGTTCACCGGCACGCCGAGCAAGGCGGCCAGGCGTTGTTCGATGCGACCGACCAAGGGCAGCTCGTTCAAGGTGAAGAACATGCCTTCGCTGGTACGCCGCTGATCGACTTGATGGCGGCCATCGCTGTCGACGGTGAGGGCGCGCTGCAGTCGCGGTCGCGCCAGTTCGATCAGTTCGGCGCATTCCTGTTCGGTGAGCATGCCGTCCAGCACCCGCAGCATCGGAGCCTCCACGCTGATCGGGATCTGGATGGCGTGTCCGTCGATGCTGACCTCGGGCGCCTCGGGAGGTCTTGTGCGCAAGCCTTGCGGTGCGGGGCTGCCGGTACTCGCATGCAGCGCGGCCAGCGGCAGTTTCATCACCTCGGCGACGATGCTGCGGCTCTGCCGCGGATCGTAGCCGTTCTCCTTCATCAATCGCAGCACGTCGTGCACGCCATGGCCTGCTCGTGTCGTGGCAAGAATCCATTCGCGCAATTCCGGGCTGATCGTGATGCGTGATTGCATGGCGGGTTGAGTTGACTGACGAACTGGAAAGGTTACTTCATGCAGCGTCCCCGATGCTGCGGGCGGCGTCGGAAATCATGCGGGCGTCGATCTCGTCCATGCAGGCTCCAAACAGCTTCATGGCGTCACGGAGTTCGCCGGTGGACAGGCCGCAATAGCCGAGCAGCAGACCCTGGCGCGATGGCGGGTTCAGATAGTGTGGCGCCATCGAATACATGCCCAGCCCACGGGAACTGGCAAGTTCGAGCAACGCCTCCGCGCGAGCCTTGTCGTAATCGCGGAACCACACGACCACATGCATGCCAGCCGGTGAATCGACGATCTCCACACGCTCGCCGACATACTGGCGCAAGCCGTTGATGAGTTCCTGATGGCGGGCCTTGAGCTCTTTGCGAACCACGCGCAGGTGCCGCTCGAATCCACCGTCCTCCATGTAGTGCGCCAGCGCCGCCTGTTCGAAACCCGGGCAGGCAAAGTCATTGAGGAACTTGGCGGTGATGAAGTCCTCCCGCAGCGCGACAGGCAGGACCATGTAGGCCAGTCTCAAGGTGCCGAACAGAACCTTGGAGAAAGTCCCGACGTAGATCACCCGATCGGCTTGGTCGAGCGAGCGCAATGCCGCCAGCGGCTGGGCGTCATAGCGGAATTCGCCGTCGTAATCGTCCTCGAGAATCCAGCATTGCTGTGCATCGGCGTAACGCAGCAGCTCCAGCCGGCGCGACAGCGACATCACGGCGCCAGTGGGAAACTGATGAGAGGGGGTGACGCAGATCAGCGAAGGCGCTGTTGCGGGCAGTTCGCTGCACACCAGTCCGTCGTTGTCGGTGCGAACCCCGCAGATGCGGGCCCCATGCGCGATCAGCGCCTGATACGCGCCGAAATAATGCGGTTCCTCCAGCACCACGCTGTCGCCTTCGTCCAGCAGCACGCGGGCGGTCAGCGAGAACGCCTGTTGGGATCCACTGACGATAAGCACATCCTCCGGCCTTGCCTGCACACCGCGCCGGCGGGCGAGATAGTCGCAAACCTGCTGACGCAGTGCCGGCAGGCCCTGCGATCCCGTGCCGGCTGTCGGCATGTAGGCGGCAGCCCGGGCCAGTTCGCGCGCCCAGACGCTGCTGAGCATGGGATTGATGGTCGGCTCGCCGTAGTTCATGTGATAGCGCAATCCGCGATGCAGCACGGCCATCTTGCGATCCTGCACCTGTCGCGCACGCTCCGCGTAGTGCGAAGGTGCGCTGATGACGTCCACGGGCGACTGCAATGTCGCCCCTGGCTGCAGCGTGGCGACATAGCTGCCCGAGCCCACGCGGGCGTCGATGAAACCTTCGGCGCGAAGTTGTTCGTAAGCGGCCAGGACGGTAGTGCGCGAAAGTTCGAGCTCTTGCGCCAGGACCCGCGTAGGCGGCAGCCGCGAGCCTGCAACCATGCGGCCGTCCAGTATCGCGGCCTTCATGGCGCGGGTGAGCTGTGCGTAGTGTGGCCCTTGGCCATCCAGTTCCAGAAACATGCCGACTCTCCGATTGGCTCCTGCAAATAGGGCGAAATTGGTCATGGATGAAAGACGCGGCAGCGCCTACTCTGCCATGGGCGACGCTCCGGAAAGCGCCTTTGCCGCGCCGCGCCAGGATCAGGTCAGGCGCGCCGGCATTGCCCTCGGCACACCCTGGATTGTAGGGTGCGATCGACCTCGCGCTTCATCCGATAAAAGGAAACCTCATGGGAAGTGCCACACGTCTTGGCAGCGGTCTTTTCGGTATCGGCATGCTGGCTTTCGGCGTGCTCAACTTTGTGTTCGGCACTCCCGTCCTCGGGCTGGAGCCGCTGCCTGACTGGCTGCCGGCGCAGACCTTGTGGACCTATATCATCGCCTTGTTGCTGGTCGTGGGTGGTGTTTGTGTCCTCAGCGATCGGCTGCGACCACGCCAGTCGGCGATCATGCTGGGCGGGCTGCTTTCTCTCTGGTTGATTCTTCAGGTGCCGACACTGCTCGCCAATATCCACAATGGCAGCAAGTGGACCTCCGCGTTCGAGTGCCTCGCATTGTGCAGTGCTGCGTGGGTGCTGGCACACGCATTGTCGGATAGCGCGACCGTGCGCACATCCTGGAACGGTCGACTCCGTCGGCTGGCAGACATCGGCCGTTACGGTTTCGGCATCACGCTGCCGGTGTTCGGCGCATTGCATTTCATTTACTGGCAATACGTCGCCAGTGTGATTCCCGGCTGGATCCCGGGCTCCCCGGTGTTCTGGGCGTATTTCACCGGCTGCGCGCACATCGCGGCCGGACTGGCCATCCTCAGCGGCGTGCAGGCGCGGCTGGCCGCGACGATGCTGGGCATCATGTTCGGCAGCTGGGTATTGATCGTGCACGTTCCGCGAGTGCTGGCCAGTCCCCATAATCAGTCGGAGTGGACCAGCCTGTGCGTTGCCATCGCGCTGTGTGGTGGCGCCTGGCTGATGGCCGGATACCTCGCGAGGTCGAGCGTGACGGTGGATACAAGTCAGGATCATCGCCCGCAACGGGAACCTGCTTCTGCGTAATGCGTGATGGATGACCGGCTGTCGGGAAGTACCTGGCGGCCGGTCCGAGGCAAGCTCGTGCCCGTGCCGACATTTCGCGGCGGAAGCACTCGGCGGCAACGACCCCGAGGCCGATGCAACGCAGTCATCCGATCCTCGCCGGCAGCACGGAATATTTACGAGAGCCGCAGTTTGGCGAAATCGTGCGCAGCGCGATGTGGCTTGGTCTAATCGTCGTGTCATGCGGCTCGGTGGCAACGCCGCCGCGACGCGCGAAACCGAACAGGTTGAATATCTCGATCAAAGAGACTTGGCCGAAGACCCTCGCGCTCGTCTGTGCTTCAGCGGAATGGCGGAAGATCAGCTTGTGCACCTGAGCCATTGCCGCCGGGCGCACCAGCACTCTGGTCTGCCAGGATGCGGGCCAGTGTATTCGGACCGCTCGTCGACCCATGTTCCAAAAAAAACCACCAACCCAAAGGTTGGTGGCTTGGTTTGGTCGTTTCAGCTGGTATTGCTTGTCAGTAGTCGTAGGTCACCGACAGGCGCACCATGCGCGGCGGCTGCCAGAAAATCCCCTGGCCGTAGCTGTTGTTGACGGAGATCAAGGCCGGGGCCGGGGTGACACCGTCTGGAGCCAGGTTGTTGTTGTAGGCAGCTTCGCCGACCGGTTGGGTCTGTATCGCTTTTTGCTGGTCCAGCGCGTTGATGATGTCCAGGTTGATGCCCAGCTTATGATCGGCGAACGCCGGGGTGTAGTGCACGCCGAGGTTGAGCTGCTCGGTCCACGGTGTGTGGCCGACGGAACCCGGTGGAAGGCGCATGCCGTGGCACCAGTGGTAGTTGCCGCCACCGCCGTTGTTGTAGCCGGTCGGGTCGCCGGTGCCGGTCGGACCGTAGTAGCCCAGGCACTCGTTCGGCGTGCCGGACTGCGCCAGCAGTGTGCCGGATACCAGCCATTCCGGCGTGATCTGGTAGGCGCCGCGGAAGCGGATCTGGTGCTTGCGGATGTTGGACAGTTCGCCGTCCTGGCCATCCATCAGCTGCCAGGAATCCCAGTCTTCGGTCTTGGAAACGTCGGACTGACCGAAGTCGGAACGCACCTGACCCTCGGTGTTGCCGAAGCCGCGGCTGAAGGTGTAGTCGACGCGACCCATCCACGTGCCGTCGAACGGATGCTCCATATACAGGTTCAGCGAACCGATCTTGCGCTTGACGCCGTTGATGTAGCCCCAGTCCTGCTGGCTCATCGACACGAGGACATTCTGGCCGGCCGTGCCAGCGTTCGGCTTCACCAACATGGTGTTGGTCAGGCCCGGGTTGATCAGGCGGCAGTACGACGCGCCGTAGAGCGAGTCCGAGTAGTTGCCCGCATTCAGGCCCATCTTGGTCATCTTGGCGGCGATCTGGCCCGGCGAGCACTCGTCGTCGATGGCAGTCTTCAGATCGCGCCAGGTCGCCTTGGCGCCGTAGGTCCACTGGTCGTTGAGCTTCTTGTCGAAACCGAGGATGAACTCATCCACGTACTCCGGCTTCAGGTTGCGCGCGGTGACTTGCAGTGGATCCTTGGGCAGCCCGAACTCGCCATCGGGTGAGGTGACACCACCAATCTGCGTCAGGCCGGTCGGGATACCATTCGGGTCAATGCCGGTATAGCTGTACTTGGTGATTTCAAATGTGGAGATGTTCGCCGCGCGCTCTGCTGCGTTGTCCGGCAGGGCGAGGTAGTAGCGACCCACATTGCCATAGACCTTGAACGACGAGTCACCCATGACGTCCCAGCTGGCGCCGATGCGCGGCTCCCACTGGTTCTTCTGGTCGACGAACGCCACGCCCAGATCGTTGAAGTTTTTGAAATGGTCGTTGCGGATGCCGAGGTCCAGCAGCACGTTGGGCGTGACCTGCCAGTCGTCCTGCAGATAGTAGGCCTTCTGGGTCGTCGACATGCTGGTGGCCCAGCCGATCTGGCGCTTGCGCACGATGTTGCCCGGATAGTAGCGCCAGTAATAGTTGATCGACGGGTTGAACGGATTGGTCTGATCCGGACCCTGGTGGCTGGCCTGGTAGGTCATGTTGTCGATACCGACAGCCAGGTCGTGCGTGCCCAGCTTGTAGTCGAAGTCGACGCGCAGGCCGTGGGTGCTGTTGGCCGCCTGGGGTGAGGTCCAGTTGATGTTGGTCTGGGAGTTGATGATGCCGTTTGACCCCGTTCCTGGCGGCAGGAAGGCCGGATTCTGGTTGTCCGGACGGTCAATGAACGGTAGCGGGCTGTGGTTGGCGTAGACGACAGGGTCCTGGAAGTTGGCCTTGCCGTACAGGATGCTCAGCGTGGCCGCATCGGTGATGTAGCTGGTGAAGTGGGCGAGGTAGAACCGGGCATTGTCCTTGGTCACGTCGTTATTGGTGACGAAGGCACCCGACTTCAGCGTGTCGGTGTTGAATGCATAGGTCGACCCCGCGCCGGTGGCGGAGTGGTTGTCCAGCGCCGTCAGTTCGAGGATGTTGCTGTCGGTGATGTTCCAGTCCAGCTTGGCGTAGAACTTGGTGTCTTTGTCCCGGTTGTACTGGACGAGCTGGTTGGCGGCAAATTCCACATTGTTGGAATGCGTTCTGGTGGTTTCACCCGCCAGGAACATGAACAATTTGTCCTTGATCAGCGGGCCGCCGACGTAGGCCGAGTAGATCGTCTCCCACTGCTTGTTGTCGTTGCGGTACTGGTTCAGCGTGCCCGGCTTGCTCGGGTTTTCCAGCTGGTAATGGGTCAGGCCGTCAAGGCTGTTGGGGTTGGCAATCGACCCGGGGATGGTCGGATGGCCGTAATAATTGTTGACCGGGGCTCCCTCGAGGAACCGCGGCTGCCAGGACACCTGGGCACCGAAGTGCCATTCGTTGGTGCCGCGCTTGCCGATCTGGTTGATCACGCCGCCGTCGGAGCGACCGTACTTGGCGTTGTAACCGCCGGTAAGCGTTTCCTGCTGATCGATCGCGCCGTAAGGCAGCTGGAAGCCGCCGATGTTCTTGTACGGCTCGCCGGTGTTGTAGCCGTTCACGTAATACGCATTCTCAGAGACGCTGGAGCCGCCGAAAGAAACCGCGTTGGGGAAAAAGCTGCTGCCCTTGACCGTACCCGGTGCCAGCAGCGCGATGGACTCCGCGCTACGGGTAATCGGCAGCTTCTGCAGGTCAGCGGCGGTGATGACAGTGCTGGAATTGACGCTGGAGACGTCGATGGTCGGCAAGGCATTGGCCTGCACGGTCACGGCACCGAGCGAGGTTGCTCCGGCTGCGGTGGTCGGTGCGGCGAACGAAATCGAAGCGCCGGCACCCGGCGACAGTGCGACGTTCTTGCGCGAGTCGATGACGGCGCCATCCTTCTTGAGCGAGACCGTGTAGACACCGACCGGCAGGCTGCTGATCTGGAAACGGCCCGAGCTGTCGACGGCGACTTCGCGGGTCTGGCCTGAGGAATTGGTGGCGGCGACGGTTTCGCCGGAGGCTGCTGGTGCCTGACCAAAGATGGAGCCGGTGGTGGACTGTGCCATGGCGACGCCGCCCAGGCTCATGCTCAGCGCCAAGGCGAGCGCCGTATGGCGCCATATGGGATAACGGTTTTTCTGATGACTGCTCATTTGAGATGAATCTCCCCATCGGTGTTGAAGGCCCGGAGGCCGAGTGGCATAACTCGATCAATGCGACGAAACAGCAGGCCGAATGCATGCTGGCAGTCGATTTATTTCACTGGCCAGGCAGATGGAGCAGCGCGCTTACGCTCCAGGTCACGGGCGGCCAGGTCGAATGCGCCTATCGAGGCGGCTGGATTCAAGGCGGTTGCGCGCCATGACGTACCGCGGGATCCGCTGAATTCCGATCGGCCTGGATGACGGCGTTCATGCGGTCAGATCAATGTCGCGCGCCCGTTGCGCAGTTGGGCGCCGAGCTTGTTATGGAAGGCTATAAGGCGGTCGACTTCCTGCAGTTCGCCAGCGTCGCAGAGCAGGCCATAGAGCTCAGCCACGACTTCCGCGCGCTGCTCGATATTCAACGAGCCACCGACCATGCATATGTACGATTGCAGTAATTTCAGTGTGGCGGCGAGGCGCTGCGCGTCGATGGCCGACACCGACGCTGTGGTCGGTACGGCTGTGGTTGCAGGAGATGGTGCCGACTCGGCGGACGCATCATGGTGTTCGTTGCTCTCTGGATGCATCGGACCTTCGCCGGTCACTAGCCATTGCAGCGAGATATTCAAGGCGCGAGCCAGCGCGACGCAGCGCGCCCGGGAGGGATCGCTATGGCCATCGCGCCAGCTGCGCACGGTTCCTTCGGAGCAGCCGCAACGCCGTGCCAGCATCGAGGCGCCCCCTTCGCGCGCTATCAACAACCGAATACGCATGGCCAGATCCCGCGCATCGTCGGCGCCAGTCAAGGCATCTGCGTATGGCTCACGCACCATTCGCATCACGACCGGCGGCCGCTCGGGCGATGGCTCGAAAAGAGCACGGTAGGCGGGCAGATTTTCGCTCCCGATGCCCGCACCCCCGATGCCTTGGGCATGGCTGTCACGTTCGAAGCGGGGTGGCTGGAGCGTCCCGAGGTTGGGCGCCATCGTGGACATTGACGGGTACTCCAAGAGCAGAAAAAAACAGCCTCGCCTGAGGCCCGTGAATGTGAGTAATGCGTTCAGGCGAGGCAGGGGGAATAGAGTGGTTTGTCAAGGTTTCGTTAGAGAAACCTTGAGCGAAAGGTAGGAGTCGGCATAACGCCGATCAATGACCAATTCATGCGAATCCGATAAAGCCAAATTCGGGGAGCGACCCGGTGATCACAGGTCCCACACCATGTGCGTGGAGGCTGTGGTTCATGCGGATGCGCAGTTGGCCAACATCGCATGCACCACCGATAGCCCCATGCCGGTCATGTGCTTGTTTGCGTGCTGCCATCCACGTGATGGCTGGCCGTCCAGACGGCCTTGAGGAGTTCGGTATCGTCAGCCTGGCGTTGCGCCAGGTGCTGGACGGGCGATGGTCGCGCAAGGTAATGCGGAGGCGATGCCCGTAACGGAGCGTCCGGGTAAAGCCGGAGCCGCTCGACACTCGCACGGCGAGCGAAACGATCGGGTCAGCAAACCTGCTTTTGTGGAAGATCAGTCAGGGCGCAAGTGAGCCGCCTGCACGGATGAGCGCGTGCAGACGGATCCGGCAACATGGCGGTGCTTTCTTACTTCAGCTGATCCCACAGGAAGTCATAAGCCAGCGCGTGCATCAGCGCAGCTTGCTTGTTGTCCGCACCGGCGCCGTGGCCGCCCTCGAGATTCTCGTAGAACCACACGTTCGCGATGCCCATCGCCTTCATCTTCGCGGCCATCTTGCGCGCCTGCACCGGGCCGACGCGATCGTCGCTGGTGGTGGTGTAGAACAGCACCGGCGGGTAGGGCGCGTCCTTCCTCACGTTCTGGTACGGCGAGAACGTCTTGATGAAGTTCCAGTCCGCGGTGTCCGGATTGCCGTACTCCGCCATCCACGATGCGCCGGCCGACAGATGGATGTAGCGCTTCATGTCGAGCAGCGGCACTTCGCAGGCGATCGCGCCGAACAGCTGCGGATACGTCGTCAGCATGTTGCCCATCAGCAGGCCACCGTTGCTGCCGCCTTCGGCCCCGAGATGTTTTGCGGTGGTCACGCCGCGCTTGACCAGATCCTCGGCCACCGCGGCGAAGTCCTCGTAAGCGCGCGGACGGTTTGCCTTTAGCGCGGCCTGGTGCCATTGCGGGCCGTACTCGCCGCCACCGCGAATGTTGGCGATCACATAGACGCCGCCGCGGTTCAGCCAGGCGCGGCCGATGCTGCCGCTGTAATGCGGCTGCAGCGAGACCTCGAAGCCGCCGTAGCCGTACAGCAACGTGCGGTTGGAACCGTCCAGCTTCATGTCTTTCGGAGCGATCTCGAAATACGGCACGCGGGTGCCGTCTTTCGATGTGACGAAGTGCTGGCTCACCGTGAATGTCGCGGCGTCGAAGAACGCCGGTTCCTGCTTGATCTTCTCGGCTGCCGCACTGCCCAGCACGCCGCGCTCGAGCGACGCCGGAGCGAGGAAGCCGGCGACGTCGAGCCAATATTCGTCGCTGTGGTCGGGGTCGGTGTCGATCACGTTGATCGTGCTCATCGCCGGCGCGCCGGGCATCGTTTCCCGCTTCCAGTCACCGGTGGGCGCCGCCGCCAATGGTGGGGTCAGCACTTCCAGCCGGCTCTTGACGTCATCCATCAGATTGAGGATCAGGTGGTGACGGGTCCACGTGTAGGCGTCAAGCGAGGTATGCGCATCCGGCTGGAACAGCACGGTGAAGTGGCGTTTGCCAGCCATGAAGCTGTCGAACCGCGTCACCAGCAGCGCGCCGGAAGGATACGTGGTGCCGCCGACCGTCCACGGCGAACGGATCCGCACCAGCAGCCATTCGCGATGGGCATCGGTGTCCGCGTCGGTCGGCACATCGAGCCGGGTCAGCTTGTCGCCGTTGCGCTGGTACAGCTCGCTGTGGAAGAAATCCTTGGCCACGGAGACGAAGTCACGTTCGTAACCTGGCGTAAGGTCGTGATACGCGCTGATCGCGAGATCGGTCGGTTCCCCTTCGTGCACGATGCTGGCGGCCGACAGCGGCGTGCCGCGCTTCCACTGTTTGACGATGCGCGGATAGCTCGATTCGGTCATCGAGCCGGGGCCGAAGTCGGTACCGACGTAGATGGTGTTCTCGTCGATCCAGCCGACCTGGCTTTTCGCTACCGGCAGCTCGAAGCCGCCCTTCACGAAGGCCTTGTGCGGAATGCTGAATTCGCGCACTACCGTCGCGTCGCCGCCGTCGGGCGACAGCGAGATCAGGCAGAGCTCGAACGCCGGCTTCAGGCACTGCGCGCCCTTGTATACCCAGCGCTTGCCCTCGGCCTTGTTCAGCGCATCGACGTCCAGCAGTACTTCCCACTTGGGCTCGGCCTTGCGGTATTCGGCCAGCGTGGTACGCCGCCAGATGCCGCGCGGATGCGCCTTGTCGCGCCAGAAGTTGTACAGCTCGTTGCCCATGCGGTTGACATAGGGAATGCGCGCATCGGAGTCGAGCACTTCGAGGATGCTGTCGCGGGTCTTGACGAACTCGGTGTTGTCGACGAATTGCTTCGTCGTGATCGCGTTCTCCTGCTTCACCCAGTCCATCGAACGGGTGCCGCGGATGTCCTCCAGCCACAGGAACGGGTCGTCGGTCGACGGCGCGTCTGCGGACGCCGTGGCAGGTGGATTGTTTTGGGCTTTGATATCGTTCATGCCCGCCAGTGTGACGCCGAGTGCCAACATCAGCCAGACCGATTTCATCGTGTGCCCCTCGTATGCGAATGGATTGGCAGGCGCGGCCCACCGTCGGTCGAGCGTAACTGCGCGATGATACGAGTGCGTGTGACTAAAGTCAGGGCGAGCCGATCTGCGTGGCGGTCAAACAAAAATCCCGCCTCGCCGGCGGGATTTTTGCTGAAGTAGAACGCGTGGCTTACAGCAACGGAATCAGCAGCAGCGCCACGATGTTGATGATCTTGATCAGCGGGTTCACCGCGGGACCGGCGGTGTCCTTGTACGGATCGCCGACGGTATCGCCGGTGACCGCGGCCTTGTGCGCCTCGGAGCCCTTGCCGCCGTGGTGGCCGTCCTCGATGTACTTCTTGGCGTTGTCCCATGCGCCGCCGCCGGTGGTCATCGAGATCGCCACGAACAAGCCAGTCACGATGGTGCCGATCAGCACGCCGCCGAGCGCCTGCGCGCCGGCGACGGATGAGCCTGCGAGCCACTTGAAGCCGAACGCGACCACGATCGGCACCAGCACCGGCAGCAGCGAGGGCACGATCATCTCCTTGATGGCGGACTTGGTCAGCATGTCCACCGCCTTGTCGTACTGCGGCTTGCCGGTGCCTTCCATGATGCCGGGAATGTCGCGGAACTGGCGGCGGACTTCCTCGACCACGGCACCGGCCGCGCGGCCGACCGCCTCCATCGCCATCGCGCCGAACAGGTACGGGATCAGGCCGCCGATCAGCAGGCCGATGATCACGTAATGGTTCGACAGGTCGAATGTGGTGGCGCTGCCGAAATGCGTTTCGAGGTTGTGCGTGTAGTCGGCGAACAGCACCAGCGCAGCCAGCGCGGCCGAACCGATCGCGTAGCCCTTGGTCACCGCCTTGGTGGTGTTGCCGACCGCGTCGAGCGGATCGGTAACGCCGCGCACTTCCGGCGGCAGGTCGGCCATCTCGGCGATGCCGCCGGCGTTGTCGGTGATCGGGCCGTAGGCATCGAGTGCCACGATCATGCCGGCCATCGACAGCATCGCCGTGGCGGCGATCGCGATGCCGTACAGGCCACCTAGCGCATACGCGCTCCAGATCGCGGCGCAGATCACGATCACCGGCAGCGCGGTGGATTTCATCGAGATGCCCAGGCCCGCGATGATGTTGGTGCCGTGGCCGGTGGTCGACGCCGCGGCGATGTGCTGCACCGGGCCGAACTGCGTGCCGGTATAGAACTCGGTGATCCACACGATCAGGCCGGTCAGCACCAGCCCGATCAGCGAGCAGTGGAACAGCGCATGGTTGGAAATCACCAGACCGTCGCCGGTAGTCAGGCCTTGCGGCAGCAAGTTGCCGGTCACGAACCAGAACGCGACGGCCGAGAGTACCGCCGACACGATCACGCCCTTGTACAGCGCGCCCATGATCGAACCGCCTTGCTTCACCTTCACGAAGAAGGTCGCGATGATCGAGGCAATGATGGATACGGCGCCGATGACCAGCGGGTACAGCACGGCATTGAGGTTGTTGGCGAAGGTGAGGCCTGCCAGCAGCATCGTGGCGATCACGGTCACCGCATAGGTCTCGAACAGATCGGCCGCCATGCCGGCGCAGTCACCCACGTTGTCACCCACGTTATCGGCGATCACCGCCGGATTGCGCGGGTCGTCCTCGGGAATGCCGGCCTCGACCTTGCCGACCAGATCGGCGCCTACATCCGCGCCCTTGGTGAAAATGCCGCCGCCGAGGCGCGCGAAGATCGAGATCAGTGAGCTGCCGAATGCCAGTCCCACCAGCGAATGCAGGGCAGGCTCGCCGCTGATGCCCATGTGGTTGAGCACCAGCCAGTAACCGGTAACTCCGAGCAGGGCCAGCCCGACCACCAGCATGCCGGTGATCGCACCGCCGCGGAAGGCCACGTCCATCGCCGCGCTCAGGCCGCGCCGCGCGGCTTCGGCGGTACGCACGTTGGCGCGCACGGACACGTTCATGCCGATGTAGCCGGCAGCGCCGGAAAGGACCGCACCGACCAGGAAGCCGATCGCCGTCGGCCAGTTCAGGAAAAAGCCGATCAGCAGCATCAGCACGAAGCCGACCATGCCGATGGTGGCGTACTGGCGGTTGAGGTAGGCGCGCGCACCTTCCTGGATGGCTGCCGCAATCTCTTGCATCCGTTCGTTGCCCGGCGATTGCGCCAGGATCCAGCGCGCGGAAAACGCGCCATATAGAATTGCCACTACCGCACACGCCAGAACGATCCAGCCATACTGCTGCAGCATCGGAACCTCCCCATGATTGTCAGTGGCCGTCCGGAACGGGCGGTCCCGGGGAGTATAGGCAGACGTTGGCGCGCAGGCTGTTGTGCGGCGCAACGCATCAACGCCTCATCGTCCTCCAAAAGAAAAAGGCCATGCACGAAGGCATGGCCCAGGCTCATCCACGCTGGCGCGGACTCAGCGCAACGCCACATCCAGAATGATGCCAGTGGCGATGGCGACCAGCAGATAGTCGTTGTCGGCGCGTACCCAGTGATAGCCGTACGGCGGCGGACGCAAGCGGTAATAGCCGTAGTTGCGCACGACATAGGTCGGGCCGTAGTAGCGATGGCCGCGTTCCCAGTGACGGCGGCCGTAATAGCGCGGGCCGTCGTCGCGATGGCCGTGGCGATAGCCGTAGCGGCGATGATCGTCACCGCGCCAGCGGCGGTCGTCATGGCCGCGGCCGCGACGATAATCGCCACGGTCATGGCGATCGTGACCGTGGCCATGACGGCCATGATCACCTTGATCGGCCAGCGCGAAGCTGCCGGTGGTAAGCAGAGCAACGGCAATGAGCAGGCGGCTGATGAGTTTCATCATGGTCTCCTTCGTGGTCGTCGCGGACGCAACGGCGCGGCCATCGACTTCGGATGGACGAATCGTAAGAACATGCGACTGAACAGGAGGCAGACGGGCGCCGCACCGTTTCAGGCGGCGCTCAGTCGCTGAGCGCCGGTTCACGAAGACGGAATTTCAGCGCTGGAAGCCCGCCAGCTTCTTCGCCACCGCGACGTTCTTCAGCTGCACATAGCGGGGCAGGCCGTCCTTGCCGTACGGCAACGGCGCCTCGCCGCGGATCAGCGGCGCGAGGTAGCGCCGTGCGGCCGCGGTGATGCCGAAGCCGTCGCGGGTGATGAAATTCTTCGGCATCTTCTTTTCGCGATTGGCGATCTTTGCCAGCGGCGCCGGCTCGACCTTCCAGCGATACGGCGCATCGCTGCCGCGCACGATGACCGGCATCACCGCGTTCATGCCGGCCAGCGCGTAGTCGACCGCGGCCTTGCCGACGGCGAAGGCCTGTTCGGCGTCGACTGCCGAGGCGGCGTGCCGCGCCGAGCGCTGCAGATAATCGGGCAGCGCCCAGTGATACTTGTAGCCGAGCTTCTCTTTCACCAGCGCCGCCAGCACGGGCGCCACGCCGCCGAGTTGTGCGTGGCCGAACGCATCGCGCGTACCCGCTTCGGCGAGAAACTGACCGGCCGCATTGCGCACGCCTTCGGAGGCGACCACCGTGCACCAGCCCACGCGCTCGACGGTGGCCTTCACCTTGGCCAGGAACGCCGCTTCGTCGAACGTGTTCTCCGGGAACAAGATGATATGCGGCGGCGCATCCGCACCTTCACCGGCGAGCCCGGCCGCGGCGGCGATCCAGCCGGCGTGGCGGCCCATCACTTCGAGGATGAACACCTTGGTCGAAGTCTCGGCCATCGAGGCCACGTCGAGGCTCGCTTCCAGCGTCGAGATGGCGGTGTATTTGGCTACCGAGCCGAAGCCGGGGCAGCAGTCGGTGACGGCGAGATCGTTGTCCACCGTCTTCGGCACGCCGATACAGCGGATGTCGTAACCCATCGCCTTGCCCAGCTGCGAAATCTTCAGCGCGGTATCGGCCGAGTCATTGCCGCCGTTGTAGAGAAACCAGCGGATGTCGTGCGCGCGGAACACGTCGATCAGCCGCGCGTACTCGGCGCGGTTGTCTTCCAGCGACTTCAGTTTGTAGCGGCACGACCCGAACGCGCCGCCGGGAGTGTGCCGCAGCGCGGTGATCGCTGCGGCCGATTCCTTCGAGGTGTCGATCAGCTCCTCGCGCAGCGCGCCGAGAATGCCGTTGCGCGCGGCGTACACTTTCACGCCTTTGCCGCGCGCGGCCTCGATCACGCCGGCAGCGGTGGCATTGATCACCGCGGTGACCCCGCCTGACTGGGCGTACAGCAGGTTGCCGGTGATGGCGGGCGAACGGCGGCTAGGGCTCATGGCGATCCTCAATCGGGCGGTGGCTAAAGTGGCCGCGATCAGCGGCAAATCTTTTCGCAACAGACACTTGGCGGCAGGTAACGAAGTGCGCCGTTTGACGGCACCGGGCACAGCCGCTAATTTGACAGCCAATTCTGGGAATCTGGCGGGCTCCGTAGTGTGCGGCAGCCCGTCAAACTTGTGGAGCATTATGCGACTCGTCCTACTTGGTGCGCCCGGCTCGGGCAAAGGCACGCAGGCTGCGCGTCTGAAGACGGAGTTCGGCGTGCCACATATCTCGACCGGTGACATGCTGCGCGCCGCGGTCGCCGCCGGTACGCCGATGGGACTGAAGGCCAAGGCGGTGATGGACGCCGGCCAGCTGGTTTCCGATGACATCCTGCTCGGCATGCTGGAAGACCGGCTGACTCAGGACGACGCGAAGGCAGGCTTCATCCTCGATGGTTACCCGCGCAACCTGGCCCAGGCCGACGCGCTCGACCACCTGCTGGCGAAGATCGGCCAGCCGCTGGACGCGGTGGTGAAGCTCAAGGTACCCAGCGAAGTGATCATCGGCCGCTGCGAGATCCGCTTCAAGGCCGAAGGCCGCGCCGACGACAACCCCGATACCGTGCGCAAGCGCCTGGCGATTTACGCCGAGCAGACCGCGCCGGTGGCCGAGTTCTATGCCAGGCGCGGCAAGCTGCAGATCGTCGATGGCGTCGGCGAGCTCGGCGAGGTCACCGCGCGGGTCAAGCAGGCGCTGCAGAACGGACCGGCGGCAGCGAACGGCTGACGCTCCCGTCGAGCGGTTTCAAGGAATCCGTCCCACCATGCGTCTGCATATCCTCGGCATCTGCGGCACCTTCATGGGCGGTGTTGCCGCGTTGGCGCGCGAGCTGGGCCACACGGTCGAAGGTTCCGACGCCAACGTCTATCCGCCGATGAGCACGCAGCTGGAAGCGCTGGGCATCGGGTTGATGAGCGGTTACGCGGCGGAACACCTGCAGCCCGCGCCGGACCTCGTCGTGGTCGGCAATGCCATGACCCGTGGCAATCCTGCCGTCGAATACATGCTCGATCAGCGCCTGCGCTACATCTCCGGTCCGCAGTGGCTGGGCGAGACGCTGCTGGCCGATCGCGACGTGCTGGCCGTCGCCGGCACTCATGGCAAGACCACCACCACCAGCTTGTTGGCGCATCTGCTGGAGAGTGCCGGTTTCGCGCCGGGCTTCCTGGTCGGCGGCGTGCCGGGCAATTTCGGCGTGTCGGCGCGGCTGGGGCAGGGTAAGCCCTTCGTGATCGAGGCAGACGAATACGACACCGCGTTCTTCGACAAGCGCAGCAAGTTCGTGCACTACCGCCCGCGTATCGCGATCCTCAACAATCTCGAATACGACCACGCGGACATATTCCCGGACGTGGCCGCCATCCAGCGCCAGTTCCATCATCTGGTGCGCACTGTGCCAGGCAATGGTCGGCTGATCGTCAACGCGCACGATGTGCGGCTGGCCGAAGTGCTGGCCATGGGCTGCTGGACGCCGGTGGAAACCTTCGGCATCGGCCGCGGCGACTGGCAGGCAACACTGGTAGAAACGGATGGGTCGGCGTTCACTGTGCACCGCGACGGCGAGCTGATCGGTGACGTGCGCTGGCCGCTGCTCGGCAACCACAGCGTAATGAACGCACTGGCCGCGCTGGCTGCTGCCGCGGCTGCGGGTGCCGACCCGCGCGCGCTGCTGCCCGCGTTTGCCACGTTCGAGAGCGTCAAGCGGCGGATGGAACTGGTGGGCGAAGTGAATGGCGTGCGCGTCTACGACGACTTCGCCCATCACCCCACCGCGATCGCCACCACGCTGGCCGGTCTGCGCGCAAAGATCGGGGGTGCGCGGATCCTGGTGGCGTTGGAGCCGCGCTCCAACTCGATGCGCCAGGGCGCGCATGCCGAAGCGCTGGCGCCATCGCTGGCCGATGCCGACGCGGTGGTGTTCCTGCATCGCCCGGAGCTGCCGTGGGATGCCAGTCACGTCACCGCGGCCTTGGACGGCCGAGGCAGCACGGCGCCGACGGTGGATGCGCTGATCGCGGCCTTGCACGCGCAGGCACAACCCGGCGATCAGGTGATCTTCATGTCCAACGGTGGCTTCGAAGCGGCGCCACGGCGCTTTGTCGAGCGTCTGCGGGGTGGTTGAGCCCGCGCGCTGACCGGTGCGGCGGCACTGGGTACACTTGCCGCATGGCTGCCCAATCGCCACTGATCGAGATGCCGTTGTTTCCGCTTGCCTCCGTGCTGTTTCCTGGTGGAAAGCTGCAACTGCGTATTTTCGAACCACGCTATCTGGATCTGGTGCGCGAGTGCTCGCGTCACGGCACCGGTTTCGGCGTGTGCCTGATTCTCGATGGGCAGGAGGTCGGCGCTCCGGCGATTCCGGCGGCGATCGGCACGGTCGCGCGGATCACCGATTTCCACACTGGCGAAGATGGCCTGCTCGGTATCGTGGCCGAGGGCGGTTCGCGCTTCCGCGTGGCGCGCAGCCGCGCGCGTTCCGATGGTCTGCTGCGTGGCGACGTAGAGGTCTGGCCGGCCGAGCCGGAAGAGGTGGTGCCGGTGGAGTTTGCCTTGCTGCAGAGCATTCTCGAACGGCTGATCGAGACAATGGCGCCGCAATGGCGGCATGCGCCGCGCAGCGCCTACGACGATGCCAGCTGGCTGGGTTTCCGGCTGGCCGAACTGCTGCCGCTGGATGTGAGCGAGCAGCAACATATGCTGGAACTGAACGATCCCGTGCAGCGGCTGACCGAACTGCGCGATATCCTGCCGCGTTTCCAGAAGCCGTGAATCCTTATCGCCACTCACACGTCGTAGACTGACGTTTTTGCGATGGAATCGATGCGCATGGGCAACCTCGCCGGCAAGACCTTGTTCATCACCGGCGCCTCGCGCGGCATCGGCCTGGCGATCGCGCTGCGTGCGGCCCGTGACGGCGCCAACATCGTGATTGCGGCCAAGAGCGGCGTGCCGAATCCGAAATTGCCCGGCACCATCCATACCGCAGCGGCGGCCGTTGAAGAAGCCGGCGGCAAGGCGCTGGCGCTGCAGGTGGATATTCGCGAAGAACCGCAGGTGCGCGCTGCCGCGGCGCAGGCGGCCGAGCGTTTCGGCGGCATCGACATCGTGGTCAACAACGCCAGCGCGATCTGGCTGGCGGGTACGGCGGATACACCGATGAAGCGCTACGACCTGATGCATCAGGTCAATACGCGCGGCACGTTCCTGGTAACCCAGAGTTGCCTGCCGTATCTGAAGCAGGCGGCGAATCCGCATGTGCTGATGCTGTCGCCGCCGCCGAACCTCGACCCGAAGTGGTTTGCGCCGCACACCGCCTACACCATCGCCAAATACGGCATGAGCCTGTGCGTGCTTGGCATGAGCGCGGAGTTCGCGCCGTTGGGCATTGCAGTGAATGCATTGTGGCCGCGTACGGTGATCGCCACTGCCGCGATCGGCATGATCGATGGCGTGAAGGCCGAGCATTGCCGCAAGCCGGAGATCGTCGCCGATGCCGCGCACGTCATCCTGAGCCGGCCGGCGCGCGACTATACCGGTCATTTCGCGATCGACGAGACCATCCTGCGCGAGGCGGGAATGGTCGACTTCGACAACTACGCCGTGCAGCCGGGTATGCCGTTGTTGCCGGATCTTTTTCTGGACTGAATTTTCCCGTCGACGGCGAAGCGCAGGGCAGCGGGCAGGAATGCGATGAATCCGGCCAAGAAGCCGGTTGCCCGCTTGCATCCATGCGTGAAAACGGGCACTTCGGCCGTGCAAATCACGCTTCCAGGTTTTACGATGCGTGGTGTGCGTCGCCCCGGCCATGTGTCGAGGGCGGCCCGAATCCCCACCTTGGATCACCTCGCTGGTGTCGCCTGTCGGCGAGGCCCGGAGCAAGACATGCACGAACCATCGCCGTCCAGCGCATCCTTGATGGAGCTGGGAAAGTGTTACTGGCTACCCGTCTATCGGCCGCGCGAGCTCGTGCTCGATCACGGCAAGGGCGCGCATGTATGGGATACGCAGGGCCGCGACTATGTGGATTTCGGCGCCGGCATCGCGGTTAACGCGCTAGGCCATCAGGATCCGGATCTGCTCGAGGCACTGACCGCGCAGGCACACAAGCTGTGGCATGCCAGCAATGTGTTCTATACCGAGCCGCCGCTGCGGTTGGCGGAGGAACTGGTACGCGCCACGAGCTTTGCCCAGCGCGTATTCCTGTGCAATTCCGGCGCCGAGGCCAACGAGGCGGCGATCAAGCTGGTGCGCAAGTGGGCGGCATCGAAAGGTCGTGCGCCGGAACAACGCACCATCATTACGTTCAAGGGTTCGTTCCACGGCCGCACCTTGGCGACGGTCACCGCCACTGCGCAGCCGAAGTACCAGGAAGGCTACGAGCCACTGCCGGCCGGCTTCCGCTACCTCGACTTCAACGATGCGGAGGCACTGGAGCTGGCCTTCGCTGCCGGCGACATTGCCGCGGTGATGCTGGAGCCGGTGCAGGGCGAAGGCGGCGTGCTGCCCGCCGCACCTGGTTTCCTGAGGCGCGTCCGCGAGCTGTGCGATCAATACGACGCGCTGCTGGTGCTGGACGAGATCCAGTGCGGCATGGGGCGCACCGGCACGCTGTTCGCGCACACACAGGATGAGGTGACGCCGGATATCGTGACCCTGGCCAAGGCGCTCGGTTGCGGCTTTCCGATCGGCGCGATGCTGGCTGGGCCGAAAGTGGCCGAAGTGATGCAATACGGCGCGCACGGCACCACATTCGGCGGCAATCCGATGGCGGCGGCGGTGGCACGGGTAGCCTTGCGCAAGCTGGGTTCGCCGGAGTTGCTGGCGAATGTGGATCGCCAATCGGCGGCACTGCGGGCGGGACTGATGCGGCTGGGTACGGAGTTCGGCCTGTTCACCGATGTGCGCGGCCGCGGCCTGATGATCGGTGCGGTGCTGGCCGATGCGTACAAGGGCCGTGCCGGCGAGGTGCTCGATATCGCGGCGGCTCATGGACTGCTGCTGCTGCAGGCCGGCCCCGACGTGTTGCGGCTGGTGCCGCCGCTGAACATCACCGATGAAGAGCTGACCGACGGGCTTGCGCGTCTGCACGCCGCATTGCAGGCGTTCACCACAAAATAAACCGGGAAATATTCCGATTGGAGCGACCACGATGAGATATCTGCACAGCATGGTCCGCGTGCATGACCTGGATGCTTCGCTGCGCTTCTATTGCGAAGGTCTTGGATTGCGTGAAGTGCGCCGGACAGAAGTCCCCGAAGGCAAGTACACGCTCGTGTTCCTGTCCGCACCGGACAGCCCAGAAGCCGAGATAGAGCTGACCTGGAACTGGGGTTCGCAAGAGGACTACGGTTCGGCGCGCAACTTCGGCCATCTGGCGTTTCGCGTGGAAGACATCTACGCGACCTGTGCCCGGCTGCAGGCGATGGGTTGCGTCATCCATCGCCCGCCACGTGACGGCCACATGGCGTTCGTGCGCTCGCCCGATCTGATCTCGATCGAGCTGTTGCAGGACGGGCATCTGCCACCGCGTGAGCCGTGGGCCACGATGCCCAATACCGGTCAGTGGTGAATCAGCCTTTCGCGTCGCGCAAGGCGCCGCGCGCGGCTTCCAGCGTGTCGGCAATGTCCTGCTCGCTGTGCGCGCTGGACATGAAGCCGGCCTCGAACGCGGATGGCGCCAGATACACGCCACGCTTCAGCATGCCGTGGAAGAAACGGTTGAACAGCGCGGTGTCCGCCGCGGTGGCCTGCGCATAGGTCTGCACTTTTTCGGCGCTGAAGAACAAGCCGAACATGCCGCCGACGCGATTGGTACTGAACGCCACACCCTCGCCGTCGGCCACTGACTGCAAGCCATCGGCCAGCAGGCGCGTGCGTGCAGCGAGCTGATCGTGAAAGCCGGGAGCCTGGATCAGTTCCAGCATGGCCAGACCCGCCGCCATCGCCACCGGGTTGCCGCTCAGTGTGCCGGCCTGATAGATCGGGCCGCTCGGTGCGATCTGCTCCATCAGGTCGCGGCGGCCGCCGTAAGCGCCCACCGGCATGCCGCCGCCGATGATCTTGCCGAACGTGGTCAGGTCCGGCGTCACGCCGTAATGCGCCTGCGCACCGCCGAGCGCGACGCGGAAGCCGGTCATCACCTCGTCGAAGATCAACAGCGCGCCGGACTGCGTGCACAATTCGCGCAGGCTCTGCAGATAACCGTCCACGGGCAGGATGCAATTCATGTTGCCGGCAACCGGCTCGATGATCAGCCCCGCGATGTCATGACCTTGCTCGGCGAACAAGGCCTTCGCCGCGTCGATATCGTTGTACGGCAGGGTCAGCGTGAGATCGGCATTCGCTTTCGGCACGCCCGGCGAGGTCGGCACGCCGAAAGTCAGTGCGCCCGAGCCGGCTTTCACCAGGAAACTGTCGCCGTGGCCGTGGTAGCAACCTTCGAACTTCACGATCTTGCTGCGTCCGGTGGCGCCGCGGGCGAGTCGGATCGCCGACATCGTCGCCTCGGTGCCGGAGTTGACCATGCGCACCATCTCGATCGACGGAATCAGCCGGATGATCGTCTCTGCCATAGTGACTTCGGCCGGGCAAGGCGTGCCGAACGACAACCCCTGCTTGACCGCACGCTCCACCGCCTCGCGCACCGCCGGGTGGTTGTGGCCGACGATCATCGGTCCCCATGAGCCGACGTAGTCGATGTAACGCGTACCTTCGACATCCCACAGATAGGCCCTGTCGGCGCGTGCCGTGAAGAACGGTTCGCCGCCGACCGATTTGAACGCGCGCACCGGCGAATTCACACCGCCGGGCATCAGTTGCTGGGCACGCTGGAAGAGTTCGTGGTTGGTCATCGTGCGGCTCTCAATGGGGGTGTTCTCAATGGGGATGTTCTTGATCGGAGGAGTACATGTCGGTAAAGCGTTGCGCGGCGGCGCGTACATCGGTGGCACGGAATACGGCGGAGATCGCGGCCAGATATTCCGCGCCGGCTTCGACCAGCGATGCGCCATTGTCCGGCGTGATGCCGCCGATCGCTACACGTGGTACACCGAGCGCGGCGCTTTGCCTCAGCAGATCGATTGAAACGCGAGGCGCCAGCGGCTTGGTGGGCGAGAGAAAAAACGTGCCGAACGAAATGTAGCTTGCCCCGGCACGGGCAGCCACCTGAGCGCATGGCAATGAACCGCGACACGACACACCGATGATCGCGTGCTCGCCGAGCTCGGCACGGACGGTGCCGATGTCATCTTCGATCCCGCTCAGATGCACACCATGCGCACCCACGGCCCGCGCCAGAGCGACATCCCCGTCGATGATCAAAGGCACGCCATGAGTGCGGCACAACTGCAGGAGTGCCGTCGCTTCGGCATGGCGGCGCGGCGCATCGCCACTTTCGTCGCGGTACTGCAGTAGCCGCGCGCCGCCGGCCAGGGCCTGCGCGACGGCCTCCAGCAAATCCGTGCGCGGTCCATCGGTAACGGCATACAGGCCGCGGCCTGGCCATGTGGCGAGCGTATTCAAATCATGACCTCACATGCATGGATCGGAGTGGCAGGTGATGCTGCAATGCTTTCGCATTGCCGGGCGAGTTGCGAGAATGTGCCACTCCACAGCGATCCGAAGAAGTCCGACCATGAGCCAGAGTTCCACCGAAACCCCCGCAGCCTTGCGCAAATGGATGTGCGTCGTGTGCGGCTATATCTATGACGAAGCCATTGGCGTGCCCGATGAAGGGATCGCCGCCGGAACGCGCTGGGAGGATGTGCCCGAAACCTGGACTTGTCCGGACTGCGGTACCACCAAAGACGATTTCGAGATGATCGAAATCGACTGAAGGCCGATTCCTGCCCGCAAATGGCCCGATCCCGTCACCGTAATGACCGGGCCGTCTGCTCTGATGTTCCTGTGCACGATCAAGTGCCACGCTATACAAGGAGCATCCCATGCAACAGTTCATTCCGTTCGAAGACGACTGGGACGCATTGGAAAACCTGCGTCCTGAGGATCTGATTCCTTATCGCGTCGGGCTGCTGGACAAATCCGGCCCGTTCGCTCAGCGCACCGTTCCGACGTCGCCGTCGATCTTCAGTTCATCGCCCACCCGCACGCCTACGCGATTCGCCGTGCCAGCGGACAGCTCCAGCACGTAACGCGCGGGCGCATTGCTGGGATAGATCGGGCAGGGATCGGCCTTGCATGGCGGCACATTCGACTGCGTCGATACCAGGCGACGATCCGTATCGAAATACAGGATGTCGAGCGGGATCAGCGTGTTCTTCATCCAGAACCCCTGCGGGGCCTGGTAAGGAAAGACGAACAGCATGCCGTGATCGGGCGCCAGCGTGGTGCGCATCATCAAGCCGTGTTCGCGACTGGCGTCGTCAGTGGCGAATTCCACAGAGAAGCGGTGTCCATGCAGTTCCACGGCAGGCGCCGCGGCGTTCACCGGCGCAGCACCGGTGCCGCCGGCCAGCAGGAAGAGCATCAGCACGAGCCATCGTTTCATCATGAGCACTCATCACGTGTGGATAGATGGTCGGGAAGTGTAGCGCCGCGGTTGTGCGTGTCTTCATGGCAAATAAATCCTCGCGCCCTCTTCACAGAAGATCGCCGCGGCGCTATGATTCTTGCCCCTTCGACGAAACGCCCTTTCGCGAAGGTCCTTCAGCAAACCACGATGAAAATTTTCTTCCTCGCAGGTGTTGACGGTCACGAAAAGCGATGTAGAATGGGCGGCTCACCTAGGACGAAACGTTCTGGACGCGATCGAGGAATCGGTGGCAAGTGGTTGATCT
>NZ_FRCH01000005.1 GCF_900142825.1 Rhodanobacter sp. OK091
GGCAAACTTTCGTGGCGTGAACCGGCGGGCCACGCCGCCGGGCCCTCCGCTTAGTTCACCTTGCGGCGCAGATAGTTCAGCAGGTCGATCCGGGTGATCAGGCCGAGGAACTGCTCGCCGTCCACCACGATCGCCACGTGGCCACGCTCGAACACCGGCAGCAAGGCCTCGATCGTTTCGCTGACCTGGAGTTTCTGCAGGCTGGTCATCATGGCGGTGGAAACCGGGTCGCGGAAACGCGTCTCGTCGACATGCACGTGCATCAGCACGTCCGACTCGTCGACGATGCCGACCAGCTTGTGGCCGTCCATCACCGGCAGCTGCGACACGTCGTACAACTTCATGCGGGTATAGGCGGTGATCAGCAGTTCGTTGGGGCCGATCACCACGGTGTCGCGCTGGGCGAACGGACGCAGCAACAAGTCGCGCAGGTCGCCGTGCTGTTCGCGTTCGAGGAAACCGTTGTCCAGCATCCAGTAGTCGTTATACATCTTCGACAGATACTTGTTGCCGGTGTCGCAGACCAGGGTCACCACCCGCTTGGGCGCGCTCTGTTCGCGGCAGTATTTCAACGCCGCCGCTACCAGCGTGCCGGTCGACGAACCGCCCAGTATGCCTTCCTTGCCCAGCAGCTCGCGCGCGGTCAGGAAGCTCTCCTTGTCGGGGATCGCATACGCCTTCTTGACCCGGGTGAAGTCGCTGATGCTGGGCAGGAAATCCTCGCCGATGCCCTCGACCATCCAGCTGGCGGACTTGGTCGACAGCGTGCCCTCGTTGATGTATTGGGCCAGGATGGAACCCACCGGATCGGCCAGCACGAGTTCCGTCTGCGGCGAATGCACGGCGAAAAATTTGGACAGGCCGCTGAGCGTGCCGGACGAACCGCAGCCGAGCACCACCGCATCGACCCTGCCGTCCATCTGCTCGAGAATTTCCGGGCCGGTGGTCTGGATGTGCGCCGCCGGATTGTCCGGGTTGCCGAATTGGTTGATGAAGTACGCGCCCGGCGTTTCGCGTGCGATGCGTTCGGCCATGTCCTGGTAATACTCGGCATGACCCTTGGCCACGTCCGAGCGGGTCAGCACGACCTCGGCGCCCATGGCCTTGAGGTTGAAGATTTTCTCGCGGCTCATCTTGTCCGGCACCACCAGGATCAGGCGGTAACCTTTCTGCTGCGCGACCAGCGCCAAACCCAGGCCGGTATTGCCGGCGGTGCCCTCGACCAGGATATCGCCGGGCCGAATCCGACCATCCTTTTCGGCACCTTCGATCATCGACAGACCGATGCGATCCTTGATCGAACCACCGGGGTTGGCGCTCTCGAGCTTGAGGAACAGTTCGCACGTCCCGGTATCCAGGCGCTGTGCGCGCACCATCGGGGTACGTCCGATCAGTTCGAGAACACTCTGGTGCACCGTCATGGTGGCTCCGTCACAGGGAACGCCGGTCACGCAGGGAGCGTGTCGATTCGGCAAGACCGCCATGATAACCGAGCCGCCCGGCCGGACGCCGGAAACGCCGCGGCCCCGGCGTCCCTTCCGATAGAGCAGGAAGAGTCCGGGGCCGCGCTTCGCGTGAAATCGCAGGCTCAGTGGATGAGGTGCGCGCGACTCTCCCACATGCGCTCGAGTCGAGCCTTGGCCAGCAGTTTTTCCTTCTTCATGCTGGCGAGAGTGACATCGTCGATGGGTAACACGCCGATATCGGCGTCGTGCACCTTGCTGTCGAGTTGTTTGTGATGCTGATAAAGCCGACGAAATTCGGCATCGGCCTTCATCAATGCCTCGACATCATCACGCTGTTGGTTTTCAAACATGATCCGACCTCCTCGCGAGTGGACTTGCGGATGCCGCGACAGTGCGCATCCGCAGACAGTTGAACGATGCACACATCCACGACCCACGCCGAAAATATCGGTACGCAGGTGAAGTATTGAACGTGGGATAGGCGCATGGTTCAGGTCTGTGACCCACGAGGCCGGGGTGCCTCGTGGGACTTTGACCCTACTCTCCCGATCCAGGTGGTGCAACCCTGTTGTCGGCCTCACGGGAAATCAACAGAATGTCGACGAAAAACCTGTCAAAACAGCATTTTACATTTACGTAACTGAAGCTCCGACGAGCCGCTCAGCAGGTGTCCCGGCAGCCGCCGACCGGTGTCGGACGGCGGCCTGCAGCCGACTTGTCAATGCTGGATCAGGGACGTTTGGTCAGGGCTGGTCCGCGTGGTCCGTATGCTTTTTGGCGGGCTTCTTCTTCGGCGCCGGAGCCGCCTCGACCGCGCCGCCGTCCTGCATCTGCGATCGCATCGCCTTGGCTGCCTGCGCCGCCAGTGCCGCTTCGCGGCGAGCAGCGTTGGCCACCTTGCTCTGTGCCGCCGCCAGCTTCTTCGCCTGCTCGGCTTCCGCCCGCGCCTGATCGGCCGCCTGCGAGTATTCCTGCCCCTGCTGCTGCAGTCGGGCCGCCTCTTCCTGCGCCAACTGGTACTGCAGGCGCTGACGCTCCAGCTCGCGACGCGCCATTTCCGCATCGCGCCGGCTGTTGTCGAGCAGGATCTGATCGTGTTCGCGATCCAGCTGGGTCAGCTTGATCTGGGCGTCCTGAAACTGCGCGGCGGCCTTGGCCAGATCCACGCGACGTTCGGCCAGATACAAGTCATGCGCCCGCTCGTGCGAACTCGCCTGCGCCAGACGGTTGATCGCATCGCGCGCACGCGCCTGTTCAGCCTGGGCGTAGCCGCCCAGGCTGGGGTCGTTGGCGAGCTGGTCGAGACTGCTGTTCAGCCGACTGATGTCGATATCGTCCTGGCGGGCATGCGCGGAGCCCACCGCGACCAGGGCCAGTGTCATCGAGGCGAAAATGATGCCGAGCCGCTTCATGGCTGCACCTCCTGAGTGCTGGAACTGGAGGCGGGTTGCTGGCCGTTGTCAGGCAGGGTCTGGAAACCCGCGCCGGATGGCGGCGTGGACAACTCGGACGAGGGCGGTGCCGGCATGTCCTGGGTGGGTACCGCACCGGAAGATGCCGGCGCCGGAGGTGCCTGTTGCTGTTGCTGCTGTTCGGCGGCAGCCTGCTCGCCCTGACTGCGCAAGCGGGTGTTTTCCTGCACCTTGCTCTGGATCTGCGCCCGTGCCGCGCCCAGTCGGGCCTTGGCCCGGGCCAGTTCGGCATCGGCACGCGATTCCTCGGCCAGATTGGCCGCGTCGGCATACTTGCGCTGGGCCATGGCCGCCTGCGCCTGCTGGAACTTGTCCTGCGCGAAACCCAGGTCGACCGGCGCGTAGTCCGCGGCTCCGGCATCGCGCGCTCCCTGCAATTGCGTCTGTGCCCGATTCATCGAATCATCGGGCGGCGGCACGCTGGCGCAGCCGGCCAGCGCCAGTGTCAGTGCCAGAACAGCCGTTGCCGTACGGATGCGGCCAAGGGATCCGGCCGGCGGTGGAAAGATGTACATCACATTCCTCATGGTGTGTCGCGGCGTATTGTGGACAGGCATAATCCATCATTGCAACGCGCATAGAAACAGGGGTCTTACGTGGATATCGGTTACTTCCTCAAGCTTATGGTAGACAAGGGCGCGTCGGACATGTTCCTGACGACGGGCGCCCCGGTGAACATCAAGGTCGAGGGCAAGCTGTATCCACTGGGCAACACCGGCCTGCCCGGCGGCATGGTCAAGAAGATCGCCTATTCGCTGATGGACGAGGGCCAGGTGCCGCAGTTCGAGCGCAACCTCGAACTGAACATGGCGCTGGCGGTGAAGGAAGCCGGCCGTTTCCGCATCAACGTGTTCAAGCAGCGTGGCGAAGTGGGCATGGTGATCCGCGCGATCAAGAGCGAGATCCCCAGCATCGACCAGCTGCAGTTGCCCGGCATCTTCCGTGACCTGATCATGGAACCGCGCGGGCTGATCCTGGTGGTCGGCGCCACCGGTTCGGGAAAATCCACCACGCTGGCGGCGATGATCGACCAGCGCAACTCGAACACACCGGGCCACATCCTCACCATCGAAGACCCGATCGAATACCTGCACCGACACAAGAAGTCGATCGTCAACCAGCGCGAGGTGGGGCTGGACACGCACAGCTACCACGAGGCGCTGAAGAACGCGATGCGCGAGGCGCCGGACGTGATCATGATCGGCGAGATCCGCGATACCGACACGATGGAGGCGGCGATCGCATTCTCTGAGACCGGCCACCTGTGCCTGGCCACGCTGCACTCGAACAACTCCGACCAGACGCTGGAGCGCATTCTCAACTTCTTCCCCGAGTCGGCGCACAAGAACGTGCTGATGAACCTCGCACTGAATCTGCGCGCGGTGATCAGCCAGCGTCTGGTGGTGGGCAAGGACGGCCGGCGCATTCCGGCTGCGGAAGTGCTGCTCAATACGCCGCTGATCCGCGACATGATCCGCCGCGGCCAGATCCACGAGATCAAGGAAGCGATGGACCGCAGCCTGCAGGAAGGCATGCAGACGTTCGACCAGTCGCTGTACCGCCTCTACAAGGAAGGTCGCGTGGAACTGGAAGAAGCACTCGCCAAGTCTGATTCACGCGACGGCCTGGCGCTGAAGATCCGGCTGGCCGAAGGCGGCAGCAACGACCCGGAACTGATCGGCAACGACCCGTACGGCATGGGCTTCTGAGAAACGAGTGGTCAGAACTGAGAAAAGAGTGATGCAAGCCACTCTCGTTTCTCACTCCTCTTCACTCGTTTCTAGCTTCAAGGTGCATCCGGCTGCCCTTCCGGCGCTGCCAGCCGGAACGCGTCCAGCTCGTTGCATGCCTGATAGATCCGCCACAACGTCGGGTAATTCTCCATCGGCAGTTTCCAGCGCAATGCGTTGTAGACCTGTGGCACCAGGCAGGCGTCGGCCATGCCCGGCGTCTCGCCATGGCAGTAGCGGCCGGTCGCCGCGTTGTCGGTCAGCATCGCTTCCATCGCCTTGAAACCGGTGGCGATCCAATGCCGCGACCACGTGGCGCGCTGTTCCTCGCCGGCACCGAACTGCGCTTCGAGCTGCTGCAGCACACGCAGATTGCCCAGGGGATGGATGTCGCAGGTCACCGCCATGGCCAGCGCACGCACCTGCGCACGGCTGCGCGCATCGACCGGCAACAGTGCCGTCTCCGGCTCGGGATACATCTCGTCGAGATATTCCATGATCGCCAGAGACTGGGTGATCACCCGATCGCCATCGAGCAGGCAGGGGATCAGCTCCTGCGGATTGATCATGCGGTAGCCCTCCGCATGTTGTTCGCCGCCATCGCGCAGCAGGTGCACCGGTCGCGTCTCGTAACTCAGGCCCTTCAGATTCAGCGCGATGCGCACGCGATAGGCAGCGCTGGAGCGCCAGTAGCTGTAAAGCACCAGATCGGTAGCCATGAACCATCCCCTGGATGAGTAACGCTGCGGGTAGCCGCAGTCTAGTCTCAGTGTGGCCTCGACACATGGCCAGCTGCAATGCCGCTTCGCACACCCCGCATGAGGCCGGCCCGTATGATCGGCCGGCGTTTGCATCGACAGGCAACGCTGCGGACAATAGGCGGCTGCCGCCCGCTCAGGGCGAGCCCGATCCACAAGAACCCGATCCACTACTGGAGTTCCGCCGTGTCAGTCATCCGCATGAGTGACCTCGATTTGCGCGATCAGCGCGTGTTGATCCGCGAAGACCTGAACGTGCCGATAGACGACCACGGCCAGATCACCTCGACCCAGCGCCTCGACGCCGCGCTGCCAACGATCAAGGCTGCCCGCGATGCGGGTGCGCATGTGCTGGTGCTGTCGCACCTGGGCCGGCCGAAGGAGGGCCAGTTCGACGCCGAGTCCTCGCTGGCGCCGGTCGCCGCATGGCTGCGCGAGCAGCTCGGCACGCCGGTGCGACTGGTGGCCGATTATCTCGACGGTGTCGACGTCGCTGCCGGTGAAGTGGTGTTGCTGGAAAATTGCCGCATGAACGTCGGCGAGGGCAAGGACGACGAGACGCTGGCGAAGCGCTATGCCGCGCTGTGCGACATCTTCGTGATGGACGCATTCGGTACCGCGCACCGCGCACAGGCATCCACTCACGGCGTCATCAAATTCGCCCCGATCGCCGCGGCCGGTCCGCTGCTGTGCGCCGAGCTGGACGCGCTGGGCAAGGCACTGGAGCATCCGGCGCATCCGCTGCTGGCGATCGTTGCCGGCTCCAAGGTCTCGACCAAGCTGACCTTGCTGGACAACCTGATCGGCAAAGTCGATCAGCTGATCGTCGGCGGCGGTATCGCCAACACCTTCATCGCCGCGATGGGTTATTCGGTCGGCAACTCGCTGTACGAGCCGGCCCTGATCGATGCCGCGAAAAAGGTGCTGGCCGCCGCCAAACGCCGTGGCGCCGAAGTGCCGATGCCGGTCGACGTGGTGGTTGCGCCGTCGTTCTCCGCCCAGGCACCTGCCACGGTGAAACCGGTCGACCAGGTCGGCGACAGCGAGATGATTCTCGACATCGGGCCGGAGACTGCCAAGCGCTACGCCGAACTGATCGCGAAAGCCGGTACGGTGGTATGGAACGGTCCGGTCGGCGTGTTCGAGTTCGACGCATTCGGCAAGGGCACCGAAACGCTGGCCCGGGCGATCGCCGCGTCGAACGCCTTCTCGATCGCCGGTGGCGGCGACACCTTGGCCGCCGTCGAGAAGTACGGCATCGCCGACCAGGTGTCGTACATCTCCACCGGCGGCGGTGCTTTCCTCGAATTCCTCGAAGGCAAGGAACTGCCGGCTGTCACCGCGTTGAAGGCGCGGGCAGCGAAGTAATGCTTTGCCTGTTCGACCTCGACGGCACCTTGATCGATTCCGAACACGGCATTACCGCCTGCGTGAAACATGCGCTGGCGCGGCTGGATGTGCCCGCGCCGGCGCACGAGGAACTCCGCGGCTGGATCGGCCCGCCACTGCGGCACAGCTTCGCGCCGCTGCTGGATCACGATGCGGAGCGGATCGAGGCGGCCGTGGAGTACTACCACGAGCGTTTCAACACGCACGGCTGGCGCGAGCATGAGATCTACCCCGGCATCGAGGTACTGATCGAACAATTGCTCGGCGCCGGCCACCAGCTTGCCGTGGTGACCAGCAAACCGCACCGGCACGCCGCGCCCATCATCGCCCACCTGCCGTTCGGCGAAGCGTTCCTGCGCCTGTACGGCCCGCACCCCGACAGCCCGCACAGCGAGAAAGCCTCGATGATCGCCGAGGCATTGGCGGATTTCGGTGCCAACCCGGCGAATACGGTGATGATCGGCGACCGCCACTTCGACATCGACGGCGCGGTCGCCAACGACGTACGCGGATTCGGCGTGCTGTGGGGTTTCGGCAGTCGCGAAGAGCTGGAGCAGGCAGGCGCCAGCGCGGTCGCGGCGACTCCGGACGAATTGGCCCGGCTGCTGCTCGCCTGACCCCGCGTTGTAGGAGCGGCCTAGGTCGCTCCTACAACAGTCATCAAGTCATCAGCGGATGACGCGCTTCACGGCGTCCATGACGTGCGCCACGGTGAAACCGAAATGCTCGAACAGCTGCGGCGCCGGCGCGGATGCACCGAACGTGGTCATGCCGACCACCTCGCCGTCCAGGCCCACGTACTTGCACCAGAAGTCGGCCGTCGCCGCTTCCACCGCCACGCGTGCGCGGCACCAGCCCGGCAGCACGCCTTCGCGATATTCCAGCGGCTGCGCATCGAACACCTCGGTGCAAGGCATCGACACCACGCGTGCCGCGATGCCTTGCTGGGCCAGCGCCCGTGAAGCCTCCATCGCCAGCTCCACTTCCGAGCCGGTGGCGATCAGGATCGCCTGGAACTTCGTGTCCAGCGGATCGGACAACACATAGCCGCCGCGCATGATGTCGGCGACTTGCTGCTCACTGCGCTGCTGATGCTTCAGGTTCTGCCGCGAGAAGATCAGGCACGAGGGCGCACCCTTGCGCTCGATCGCCGCCTTCCACGATGCGGCCGACTCCACCGCATCGCACGGACGCCACAGCTGGTTGTTCGGGATATAGCGCAGGCTGGCCATGTGCTCGACCGGCTGGTGGGTCGGGCCGTCCTCGCCCAGGCCGATCGAATCGTGGGTGTAGACGTGGATCGCGTGCGCCGGGATCAGCGCGCTCATGCGCACTGCGTTGCGCGCGTAATCGGAGAACACCAGGAAGGTGGCGTCGTACGGAATGAAGCCGCCGTGCAGCGCGAGGCCATTGGCGATCGCGGTCATGCCGAACTCGCGCACGCCGTAGTAGACGTAGTTGCCCTTGCCGTCCGCGCTGTTGCCGTTGGCGGCGTCGAGGCTGCCCTTCCACTTGGTCAGGTTGGAGCCGGCCAGGTCGGCCGAGCCGCCGATCAGTTCGGGCAACAACGGGCCGAAGGCATCCAGGCTCATCTGCGAAGCCTTGCGCGAGGCGACCTCGGGACCTTCCGCCTGCAGTTTCGCGATATACGCCTGGGACTTCGCGGCCCAGTCGGCCGGCAGCTCGCCGGCCAGGCGGCGCTTGAATTCGGCGGCCAGGTCCGGATGCGCGGATGCGTATTTCGCGAACGTGTCGTTCCAGACCTGCTCGCGTTCGGCACCCGTCTTCTTGTGATCCCAACCCGCGTAAATCTCGGCCGGAATCTCGAACGGTGCGTAGTTCCAACCCAGTTGCGCACGGGCGGCGGCGATCTCGTCCTTGCCCAGCGGCGCGCCGTGGCTTTCTTCCTTGCCCTGCTTGTGTGGCGCACCGAAACCGATGATGGTCCTGGCGCAGATCAGCGTGGGCTTGTCGTTCTGCGACGTCGCCAGGGCCAGCGCCTTCTTCACCGCCTCGGCATCATGACCGTCTACGCCGCGGATCACATTCCAGCCATACGCCTCGAAGCGTGCCGGTGTGTTGTCGGTGAACCAGCCGTGTACTTCGCCGTCGATCGAGATGCCGTTGTCGTCGTAGACCGCCACCAGCTTGCCCAGCTGCCAGGTCCCGGCCAGCGAGGCGACTTCGTGCGAGATACCTTCCATCAGGCAGCCATCGCCGAGGAACACATAGGTGTGGTGATCGACGATATCGTGGCCGTCGCGGTTGAAATGCGCTGCCAACACCTTCTCGGCCAGCGCGAAGCCGACCGCATTGGCCAGACCCTGGCCCAGCGGACCGGTGGTGGTTTCCACGCCGGGGGTTTCGCTGGCTTCCGGATGGCCGGCGGTTTTCGAATGCAGCTGGCGGAAGTGCTTGAGCTGACCCATCGGCAGGTCGAACCCGCTCAGGTGCAGCAGCGCGTACTGCAGCATCGAGCCGTGGCCGTTGGAGAGCACGAAGCGGTCGCGGTTGAACCACTTCGGGTTGCCCGGATTGAACTGCAGGAAGTCGTTCCACAGCACTTCGGCGATATCGGCCATGCCCATCGGCATGCCCGGATGACCGGACTTGGCCGCCTCGACGGCGTCCATGGCAAGGGCGCGCACGGCGTTGGCAAGTTCGCGGCGGGTGGTCATCGATACATCTCCGAAGGCTTGGCAAAACGCCGATTGTCGCCGATCCGACCCGGCGCTGTCGCCCCCGCTCACCGTATCCGCACGTTCCCATTCCGCGCACATAGTGCGCCACGAATTAACTCATCCTTAATTTCTCCGGGCCGAATACCGCCGAGCTTCAGCTAAGAATTCGTTCAATGCCCGGTGCGCGGTTTCCGCGCGCAGCCATCCGCGCACGTCCCCAAGTGCCTGATGGCTTGTTGTCTATAAGAAGGAGAATCCCCATGAAAAAGACTTTGCTTGCCTTTGCACTCGCCACCACCAGCCTGCTCGCCCTGCCCGTCTTGGCGCAGGACGCAGCACCGGCGTCCCCGACGCCGGATGCGGCGGCCAGCAGCACTCAGCCCGCCGGCGGCAACTATCAGCCGAACCAGCCGGTCGGCAGCGGCAACTGGTTCATTGACGGCAGTGTCGGCCAGGCGCATCTGTACAAGGGCCCGTATAACGATCACCCGACCACCTATGCGATCAACGGCGGCTACCGCTGGAAAGTAGGCCAGGATCTGGGGCTTGGCGTCGATGTCGGCTACAACGATCTGGGCAACTTCAAGGTGAAGAACGTCTTCAACAGCAACGACGTCAACCTGACTTCGCAGCGCAACGCCTTGCGTGGCTGGACTGCCGGCGTGAACGGCAAGATCAACGTGTGGCAGGGCCTGTACGTCAGCGGCCGCGCTGGCGTGTACGGCTGGAAGGGCCACGGCTACGACAATCAAAGCATCAATCGCCATGACCTCGACAAGGTCAGCTATTACTCCGGCGCCGGTGTGGGCTACGACTTCAGCGACCATTTTGGCCTGGGCCTCTCCTACGACTACTTCCACGCCAAGAAGGATCATGTCGACCTGTCCACCGATACCGCATCGCTGACGGCCGAATACCGCTTCTGAAGATAGGCAACCGATGGCGCGGGGGCTCGCCTCCGCGCCATCGTTGCATCTGATATTAACCTCGGCTTAATACTGAACTAATCGGTATTGAATCTTTCTGCCACTGCCCAATCTAAGGGTTCGAGTGCCGCCGCCCGACTTGGGCAGCGCACCTGCAGCAACGGCCATTCCCCCTCTGGGCCGACTGCCATGACAACTGGAGCATCTCTAATGAAAATGAAAAAGACCCTGCTTGCCCTCGCCCTCACCACCGCCGGCCTGCTGGCCGTTCCTGCCGTGTTTGCGCAGAGCGCGCCGACCGACAACGGCGGCTGGTTCATCAACGGCAACGTCGGCCGTACCGCCATCAACCAGGGCCCGTACGACGGCCATGACACGGGCTATGCGCTCAACGGCGGCTACCGCTGGTCGCTGGCACCGAACTTCTCGCTGGGCGCCGAGGTGGGCTACAACGACCTGGGCAACATCCACGCGAAGAACGTCTTCAACAGCCAGCCGGTCATCGCCCCGGGCAAGTCGCAGCTGCATGGCTGGACTGCCGGTGCCAATGCCCACTTCGATCTCACCCCGAACTGGTACATCAGCGGCCGCACCGGCCTCTACAGCTGGACGGGCCACGGCATGAGCAATGACGTCAACCCGGTCCGCAAGGGCTTGAGCGACAACAGCTGGTATGCCGGCGCCGGCGTGGGCTACAACATCACCAGCAACCTCAGCGTCGGTCTGAACTACGACTACTTCGACGCGCAGAAGCACAATGTCGATCTGAGCACCGACATGGTCTCGGCCAGCGCCGAATACCGCTTCTGATCCACCTTGCCGGTCGCAAGGCCGCATGAAAAAGGGCGCCGCAAGGCGCCCTTTTTTTGTCCGATCCGCCGCATCTACAGCTGCGACGAAGCTAGCTGATCAACCGTTCCACTGCCCCAGCGCGGCCAAGCCGTTGTCACGCGCCCGCGCGTGCACGGTTTTCTGCGCATCGGCGTAGTTCGCCTTCATGTCCTTCGCCCACAGCTTCAGCGCCGCCTGCTGCATGGCGCGACCGTAGGAGAACGACAACGGCCACGGATGCGGGCCGATCTGGTTCATCGCGTTCAGATGCGCGGTGGACTGCAGGTCGGTCTGGCCGCCGGACAGGAACACGATGCCCGGCAGCGAGGCCGGCACGGTGGTCTTGAGCACGCGCACGGTGGCTTCGGCGACTTCCTCGACATCGACCTGCTCATCCGAATCCTTGCCCGGAATGACCATGCTGACCTTCAGGATGGTGCCTTCCAGCATCACGTTCTGCTCGTACAGCGCATTGAACAGGCTGCGCAGCACGGCCTCGTGCACTTCGTAGCTCACTTCGATGCTGTGGTCGCCGTCCATGATCACTTCGGGCTCGACCATCGGCACGATACCCGCTTCCTGGCACAGCGCGGCATAGCGAGCCAGCACGTGGCAGTTCGCCTCGATCGCGGTGGAGCTGGGATTGTCCTCGGAGATGTTGATCACCGCGCGCCACTTGGCGAACTGCGCGCCGAGCTTGGCGTACTCCTGCAGGCGCTCGCGCAAGCCATCCAGGCCCTCGGTGACCACATCGCCCGGGAAGCCGGCCAGCGGCTGCGGACCCTTGTCGACCTTGATGCCCGGGATGATGCCGAGCTTCTTCATCAGCTGGGTGAACGGCACGCCGTCCTTGGTCGACTGGCGGATCGTTTCGTCGTACAGGATCGCACCGGAGATGTGCTCGTTCAGGCCCGGCGTGGTCAGCAGCAATTCGCGGTAGGCGCGGCGGTTCTCTTCGGTGTTCTCGATGCCGACGGCCTCGAAGCGCTTCTTGATGGTGTTGGTCGACTCGTCGATGGCGATGATGCCCTTGCCGGGCGCGACCATCGCCAGGGCGATGCTTTCAAGATCTTCAATACTCATGACGACTCCGTGGTGCGAAGGCGGTGTCCGCCGGCACAAAGGTTGAAGCCGCCTCGAAACCGGAGCGGCATGGTTCAAAACGGCAATTATAGGCCAGATCGGCGGACCGGACGCGCCGGCCCGCGGGCGCCGATATATCAGCGCTGATTCAGGGCGCGTAGCCAGGCAGCTTGCACGCATCCATCAGCTGCTGGCGTTGCGCCGGGTCTTTCGGTGCGTTGAAAGGCACCACGTAATAGGTGGCGACGGGCTCGCCGATGCGGTTGCTCAACGACGGACCGTAACGAAAATGGGATACCGCGCTGAGCGCCGCCGGGCCCAGATCGCTTTTCGGCACGACCTTGACCACCCGCACGTCCAGCGGCACCCCATCGGACCCCACCGTATACGTCACCGCCGCACAACCGGGGTTGTACAGATTCAGCCCGCTGTTGGGCGCATCCATCTGCACTTGGGTATTGAGCAGGATCCAGTAGCGGTAAAGATCCTTCTGGTCGACCTTGCGTGACTGCGCCAGCACCGGCGCCACGAAGACCAGCGCCAATGCCAGCAACAAGGCCTGGCGAAGCGGGCGAAACATGGATTTCATGGCGATCTCCTGGGCCGGAAGGGAAGCTGGTTCAAAGTGTAGCCGCCCTTTCGTTCGGCGGCAGTCAACGTGCGATCAGTGGACAGCCGCGCGTCAGCATCACAGATCGCGCAGACTTTCGACCATCCCGTCGGCGCCGACCGAGAGCAGCTTCAAGGTGTTGGTGCCGCCGCCCTGGCCGACATGGTCGCCGTGGGTGAGCACCACGCGGTCGCCTTCGCTGAGGCGGCCTTGCGCGAACAGCTGCTGCACCGCGGCACGCGTGGTAGCCACCGAACTCAGGCCCTCGTGCGAAAACGCCACCGGCTGCACGTCGCGCAACAGCAGCATGCGTCGACGCGCGTCGGCCAGCGGCGACAGCGCGTAGATCGGCACCGCCGTGCGATAGCGCGACAGCCATTGCGCCGTGGCGCCGGACTCGGTCAATGCGACGATGGCGCGCACGCCCAGCTCGCCGGCCAGCAGCATGGCCGCCAGCGCGATCGCCTGATCGGTGCGATCCAGCATGTGCCCACCCGTGGTCAGGTCTTCTTTCGGCTCGAACTGACGCTCGGCACCGAGACAGATTCGGCGCATCGCCGCCACCGCCTTGTCCGGATGCGCGCCGGCGGCGGTTTCCTCCGACAGCATCACCGCGTCGGTGCCATCGATCACCGCGTTCGCCACGTCCAGCACTTCGGCGCGGGTCGGGATCGGCGACCGCACCATCGACTGCAGCATCTGCGTGGCGGTGATCACCGCGCGATTGCGCTGCACCGATTCGCGGATGATCTTCTTCTGCAGCCCGGGCAACTCGGCATCGCCGATCTCCACGCCGAGATCGCCGCGCGCCACCATCACTACGTCGGAGGCGTCGATGATCTCGCCCAGCACCGGAATCGCATCGGCACGCTCGATCTTCGCCACCAGCGACGCCTTGCCACCGGCTTCGTGCAGCAGGCGGCGGGCTTGATGCATATCTTCGGCCGAACGCACGAACGACACTGCCAGGAAATCGGCACCGATCTCGGCAGCCAGCTTGATGTCGGCCTTGTCCTTGTCGGACAGTGCCGTCACCGACAATCCGCCGCCTTGCCGGTTGAGGCCCTTGCGATTGGACAGCTTGCCGCCGACCAGTACCCGGCAGCGCACTTCGACACCGACCACTTCAAGTACGGTCAGCGCGACCAGGCCGTCGTCCAGCAACAGCACGTCGCCGGCATGCACGTCCTGCGGCAATTCGTAATAGCTGACGCCGACTCGGGAGACATCGCCGGGAGGCGCACCGGGACGGCAATCCAGCACGAACAAAGCGCCGTCGGCCAGCTCCACCGGTCCGTTCGCGAACGTCTCGATGCGTATCTTGGGACCTTGCAAGTCGGCCAGCACGCCGACCTCGCGGCCAGCAGCCAGCGATGCGGCGCGCACGGCGTTGGCTCGCGCCCGATGGTCATCGGGCTGGCCGTGCGACAGATTCAAGCGAACCACGTCGACGCCTTCGGCGATCAATTTTTCGAGCATGCCAGGCGCGTCGGTGGCGGGGCCGAGGGTGGCAACGATCTTGGTACGGCGTATGGGAGTGTCGGTCATAACCACTGAGGCTAGCAGATGCGAGCCATTGCGCCAGCCCTGCAAACGTATGCAATGGATGTCTGGGCGTCCAGACATCTCGGCATCCGCCCGACCGGCCCATCTGGGTAGTGGCATTACGCGGGATAGGTCCCTCTCCCTCCTGCTTGCCTGAAGCCGCACGGAAATCCATGCTACGGATCGCATACAGGGGGCTGTGACACTCATGTCAGGGACATTCGGTTTGACCGTGCTGCTCGCCACGGCCGTTTTCACGGGAAGCGTCTTGGCGCAGGACACCATGCAGGCGCGCCCGCGGCCCAGCATCGACGACTTCGCACGCAACCCTGATTTCACCCAGGTCACGGTGTCGCCGGACGGCAACTATCTGGCGGCCTTGGTGCCCAAACCCGGCAAGCCGCATCAGAACCAGCTGGTGATTCTCGATGCCGGTACCGCCAAGCCGCTACGCGTCCTGAACTCGGGCCCCTACCAGCTCATCAGCCATTACCTGTGGGTGGGCAAGAGCCGGCTGATCGGCACGGTGGCCATCCAACTCGATGGCCTCGACACGCCGATACCGACCGGCGAGTTGTACGCCATCAATGCGGACGGCAGTCGGCCGGCCAACCTGTTCGGCTTCCGCGCCCGCGCAAACACCGAGACCGGCATTGGTCAGAAGCAGCGACGGGATGCGGCCGCGACCGTGATCAGTACCGAACTGGCCGACAGCGGCCGTGTGCTGATCGCAACCCGCGCATTCAGCAGCGACCGTGACGGCACCGATACCGGCATCGAAACACTCGATGTGATCACAGGAAGCAGCCGGCGCATCGGGGTTTCACCGGCGCACGACGCGGACTTCGTCGCCGACCACAACGGCCAGGTCCGTGTCGCCTCCGCCAGCCGCGACTTCCTCGACACGCTGCTGTGGACAAGACCCGACAATGACGCTCCGTGGGTTCTGGTCAACGACCCTGCCAAGTCAGGTGTCAACCTCGTGCCGATCGGATTCAACCGCGACAACAGCAAGCTTTACGTGCAAACCAGCCAGGGCGATGCACCCGACGCGATCGAACTGATGGACATGGCGAGCGGCGAACGCAACCTGGTCTACCAGGGACAGGTTGCCGATCCGATCCGCCTGCTACCCACCGCAGATGGCGAGGACTACTACGCCGCGATCACCGCGGAGGGCCGCCAGGATATTCATTACATCGACGCAAACAGCACTGAGGCCCAGCTCAACCGCGATCTCGCAAAGCAGTTCCCCGGGCGGCTGGTCTACCTCTCCAGTTTCAGTGCCAACGGCAAGCGCGCCATCGTCCATGAGCAAAGCGATCGCAATCCGGGCGACTATTTCCTGCTCGACCTGAATGCACGCAGCGCACACCACCTGCTCAGCACGTCACTCCACATCGATCCGTTGCAGATGCGCCCGATGCAGCCCATCGCCCTGAAGGCGCGCGATGGACTTGCCCTGCATGGCTTCATTACCTTGCCGATGGGACATGCACCGTTTCCCCTGGTGGTGCTCGTCCACGGCGGGCCGTTCGGCGTTTCCGATCCATGGGCGTTCGATCCGGAAGTACAGATGTTTGCCAGTCACGGCTACGCGGTTTTGCAGGTGAACTACCGCGGCTCGGGCGGCTATGGATCACGCTTCATCAGTCGCGGCTACAAGCAATGGGGACTGGCGATGGAGGACGACCTGATCGATGCCACGCGCTGGTCGATCCAGCAGGGTTACGCCGATCCCGCGCGCCTGTGCATCTACGGCGCAAGTTACGGCGGCTACGCCGCGCTGGAAGCGGTGGTGCGCGAGCCCGACCTCTACCGCTGCGCCATCGGCTACGCCGGCGTCTACGACATGCGCGTGCAGCTGGAAAAGAGCGACATCCAGGACACCAATGCCGGCGTGAGCTTCATGCGCCAGACCATGGGCGACGACCCCGCCAGCCTGCTGATGCATTCGCCCCTGGCGGGCGTGGACCGTATCAAGGCCGATCTTCTGTTGATCCACGGCGGCAAAGATCAGCGCGTGCCATTCAAGAATTTTCGCGAGTTCACCACCGCATTGGACAACCAGCACAAGGCGTACGAAACACTGGTGGAACCGGGCGAGGGGCATGGCTTCTTTGTCGAGGCCCACCGGATCGGGGCCTACGAGAAGATGATCGACTTCCTCGATCGCCATATCGGCGATCGCCGCACAGGCTCGCACCTGCGAACCGTCAGTCAGCCACTTACTGGGTCAAGGTGAGATTCAGCACTTCAGCCAGGCGGCGGCCGCCTTCGCGCAGGCGCTGTTCGGCCACCGGCAACTCGGCGCGCACATAAGCCGGGTTGATGTCGTGGCCGTCCGGATAGAAACCGGCTTCGGCGGTGATCCGGCAGGACTCTTCGGCCCATTGTGCGTAAGGGTTGTCCAGCGGCGCCACCGGTGCCGGCATCGCCACCGGAACCGGCGAGTCGAGCTGCTGCGCATAGGCCTGCCATTCGAGGCCGCGGGTGCGCAACATGCCCGAGTCCCACACCTTGTGCAGGTTGCTGCCCTTGCCGTCGAACTGCACTTGATAGGTATTGCCGCCCTTGTCGTCGCGGTAGCCGGCGTGCAGCGGCTGGTGGACGTCGCCGACAAAATGCACCACGAACTTCAGCGCCTCGCGGCGTGCGCTGTCCGACTGGCTGCGATCGCCGAGCACGCCCACGTAGTACTGCAGCGCCGACACCACGCAGCGACCGTCGCGGCAGTCGCGCGGTGGCGCGTAATCGCAGTCGCTGCCGCCGCGAAAATTGATGTAGTGCTGACCGCGGGTCTGCTTCCACAGGGCATCCTGCGCCGGGTCGTCCTGGATCTGATCGGCCCAGTTGGCGATGTCGGCCAGCGAACGCGTGTGCTCCGATGCCAGCAGGCGCTCGACCTCGGCCTCGGCCGCGGGACTGAGATGACGCTGCGCCAGTTCGGCCACCACGCTGTGACCTAGCGGCCCCCACGCCTGCACCGGTGCGGCCAGGAGGCAGGCAAGCAGGACAGTGGCGGCGCGACGGGTCGAGCTCATGCAGATGATCCTTTGGGCAATCGGGGCAGTCTGCCACAGCCGATTCGGGTTTTTATGACAGGTGCGGCAACGGCGGACACGGCGCAGCGAGCGGCCGGCCTCGATTGGCTGTAAAATCGCGGCTTTTCCGGCTGCCGTTCGCAGCCACGTTTTCATTCCTTCTGGAGGACGCCCACTCATGACCATCAAGGTCGGCATCAACGGCTTCGGCCGCATCGGTCGCAACGTACTTCGCGCCGCCGTGCAGAACTTCGGCAATGACATCGAAATCGTGGCGATCAACGACCTGCTTGAGCCGGACTATCTCGCCTACATGCTCAGCTACGATTCGGTGCATGGCCGCTTCAAGGGCGACGTCAAAGTGGAAGGCGGCCACCTGGTGGTCAACGGCAAGAAGATCCGCCTGACCCAGGAGCGCGACCCGGCCGCACTGAAGTGGAATGAAGTGAACGCCGACGTGGTGATCGAATCCACCGGCTTGTTTCTGGACAAGGTCACCGCGCAGAAGCATCTGGATGCGGGCGCGAAGAAGGTCATTCTGTCCGCGCCGTCGAAAGACGACACACCGATGTTCGTCTACGGCGTCAACGACAAGACGTACAAGGGCGAGGCGATCATCTCCAACGCCAGCTGCACCACCAACTGCCTGGCGCCCATCGCCAAGGTGATGCACGACAAGTGGGGCATCAAGCGCGGCCTGATGACCACCGTGCATGCTGCCACCGCCACCCAGAAAACCGTCGATGGCCCGAGCAACAAGGACTGGCGCGGCGGCCGCGGCATCCTGGAAAACATCATTCCCTCCTCCACCGGCGCCGCCAAGGCCGTCGGCGTGGTGATTCCCGAACTCAACAAGAAGCTCACCGGCATGAGCTTCCGCGTGCCGACCTCGGACGTGTCCGTGGTCGACCTGACCGTGGAACTGGAAAAGCCCGCGACCTATGCGGAAATCTGCGCGGAAATGAAGGCGCAAAGCGAAGGCGCGCTGAAGGGCATCCTCGGCTACACCACGGACAAGGTCGTCGCCACCGACTTCCGCGGTGACGCACGCACCTCGATCTTCGACGCCGACGCCGGCATCGCGCTGGACAACACCTTCGTCAAGCTGGTCAGCTGGTACGACAACGAATGGGGTTATTCGAACAAGTGCCTGGAGATGGTGCGGGTCGTGGCGAAGTAAAACGCTTTCGACGTGCGACAGGAAAGCCGGGCGCCCGCCCGGCTTTTTTGTGCGTTGCCGGCCAATGCCGCGACGCATGCGTGGTTTGGCTCAGCGCTTGAGCAAGGGCAGTTTGTCGGGCACGCCGTCCCACCTGGCGGCATCCTCCATTGCGGCGATCTTGCTGGTCAGCACCGGCCACTCTCTGGCCAGCTCCGCGTTGATCGACAGGAAGATCTCTTGCCCGGCCGGAACATCGAGCTCGGGGAAGATCGCGCCGACCGGACATTCCTCCACGCAGAGCGTGCAGTCGATGCATTCATCCGGATCGATAACCAGGAAATTCGGCCCGGCGTGGAAACAGTCTACCGGGCACACCTCGACGCAGTCGGTGTGCTTGCAGTTGATGCAGTTGTCGGTGACGACGTGCGTCATCGCGCCTCCTCCGGCGCCAGCCGATACGTGGCCCCAGTGTCGGCGATGACGGGTGCCCTCGTCATGATCCAGATCAGTGCCGGTCGTGTGCCATCGCGACAGAATGGCCGCGCATCTTCCCTTTTCCCCCACGGAGCCATACATCGTGCGCAAACTGATTGCGATCGCACTGCTCGGCCTGCTGTCCACCCCGCTGATGGCCGCCGAGTGTTCCACCACCGTCGAAGCCAACGACGCCATGCAGTACAACCAGAAGACCATCGCCGTACCGAAGACCTGCAAGACCTTCGGCGTGACCCTGAAACACACCGGCAAGCTGCCCAAGACCGCGATGGGCCACAACTGGGTATTGGCCAGCAGCGCCGACGAGTCCGGCGTGATCGCCGACGGCATGAAGGCCGGCGCGGCCGGCAGCTACGAGAAGCCGGATGACAGCCGTATCATCGCCCACACCAAGCTGATCGGCGGCGGCGAATCCGATGTCGCCACATTCAGTGTGGCCAAGCTCAAGGCAGGCGAGTCGTATGCCTATTTCTGTACCTTCCCCGGCCATGCAGCGCTGATGAAGGGCACACTGAGCCTGGGCAAGTAAACCTGGCCCACGATGTCCCGCATGAATCCACCAGACGTATTCGACGAGTCGGCCATCGCCGCCCTGGTCGACCGCTTCTACGAAAAAGTGCGGCGCGACCGGGAGCTCGGCCCGATATTCAACGCGGCCGTGCACGACTGGGACGAACACAAGCGTCTGCTCACCACGTTCTGGTCATCGGTGGCGTTGCGCGCGAGCAGCTATCGGGGCAACCCGATGGCTGCGCATCGGTCCCATCCGATCCGCGCCGAACACTTCGACCACTGGCTCGTGCTGTGGCGCGAAACCTGCGCGGAAGAACTGGACGAAGTCCACGCCGCGCAGATGCTGGAATATGCCCAGCGCATCGGCCATAGCCTCAAGCTAGGGCTCGGCTTGCGTCCGCAGGCACGTCCGCTCGGCGTGCCGATCGTGGGTGCCGGTCGCTGAACCTCATTTGCGGGAAGAAACCATCCTGTGGGAGCGACTTCAGTCGCGATGGCTTTTGGAAAACCAAGAGCATCGCGACTGAAGTCGCTTCCACCGATCCATCACGCCAACGCGTTCAACGCCGCGTCGTAATCCGGTTCATGCGCGATCTCGCCGACCAGCTCGGCATGGATCACCTTGTCGTGTTCATCCAGCACCACTACCGCGCGCGCGGCCAGGCCGGTCAGCGGACCGCTGGCAATCGCCACTCCGTAGTCGTCGAGGAACTGGCGGCCGCGCATCAGCGACAGATTGATCACCTTGTCCAGCCCTTCGGCACCGCAGAAACGCGCCTGCGCAAACGGCAGATCGGCCGAGATACACAGCACCACGGTGTTGTCGAGCCGGCTCGCCGATTCGTTGAAATGGCGCACCGACATGGCGCAGGTCGGCGTGTCGACGCTGGGGAAAATGTTCAGCACCTTGCGCTTGCCCGAAAATTTCGACAGCCCGGCATCGGACAGATCGCCGCCGACCAGCTGGAACGCCGGCGCGGTCGACCCGACCGCCGGAAACTTGCCGTTGACGCTGATCGGCTGACCCTTGAGCGTGACGTTGGACATGTTGCACCTCGTGAGGAAAAAACGGCCTACAAGTAGAACATGGTCTTGGCCAGAAAGACGATCCCTATCGTCAAGCCCAGCACGATACGGTGGGTAAGCTGGAACCGGCAGACGTCCATCCCGCCATGGCGCATCGCCCACATCGCGTCGACGAATATGGCCAGCACACCGAACGCCAGCAGCACCTTCAGCAGCAGTAGATTTCCGAAGCGCGAGCCGACGCAGTCGAGGCCGTCGCAACGGATGTCGAACAACATGCCGCCACTGACGAACAGCAGGATCACCACCGCCGGCATGAAGCGGCGTGCCGCTGCCATCACCGCCTGTTCGATCCGCTGCATGGTGGCGCCGTCGAAGTGCTTGTGCAGCGATTCGACCACCAGCACCTCGAACGTCACCGCGCCGGCAAACACGATCGCGCAGGACAAGTGCAGCAGGACGATCCATGGATACCAGGCAGACACGGCGAAGCTCGGCGAGAGGAAGAGGTACAGGCTCCACCGCCACCGACGCATCGGCCATGACTTGCATCAAGCGTCGCCGTTCCGTGCCTGCAGGAGCGGTTCCGCTTGCGCAAAAAAAAATAGGCACACGGTCATCCGTGCGATCCCCTGCGACAATTCGTGCGACGCACGTGCGGCAGGAACTGACCTGCGTCAAGAAGGCCCACCGGCATTGCCTCCAACATGCGTGCATGCTCGAAGGAAAATGCGCGATGAGTAGGCGTTCCGAGTTCTTTTCGGAGTTGCTCCGTGTGCGCGTGTGGATCCCGATCCTCGCCATGCCGAAATCCTGGACCTCCGCCATCGGGCACGCCCAGCCATGATCACGGAGTCTTCGATGGATACCATCCTGCGCCTCGTCAATCCGCAGCGTGAAGCCGAACGCCGCTGGGTGCACACCGCCCTGGCCAAGTTGATGCAGGAATCGGCGCGCTCGGCCGACACGCATCTGCTCAAGCTGAATTTCCCCGGATTCCACGGCATCGACTTCTATTTCAAGGACGAGGCCTCGCACCCCACCGGCAGCCTCAAGCACCGGCTCGCGCGCTCGCTGTTCCTGTATGCGTTGTGCAACGGGCGACTGCATGACGGCCAGACGGTGGTCGATGCCTCTTCCGGCAGCACCGCCATTTCCGAGGCGTGGTTCGCGCGCATGCTGGGGCTTCCGTTCGTCGCGGTGATGCCGGCATGCACCGCGCCGGGCAAGATCCGCGACGTGCAGGCACTGGGCGGCGAATGCGATCTGGTCGACGACCCCGCCCGGGTGCACGCACGCGCGGCCGAACATGCCGCACGCGGCGCCTGCCATCTGGATCAGTTCGGCCTCGCCGAACGCGCTACCGACTGGCGCGGCAACAACAACATCGCCGAGTCCATCATCGGCCAGCTCGCGCTGGAGGCGGAACCGGAACCGGAATGGATCGTCTGCGGCGCCGGCACCGGGGGTACTTCGGCCACGATAGGCCGCTACCTGCGCTACCGCCGACTGCACAGCCGCCTGTGCGTCGCCGAGCCCACCGGCAGCGGCTTCGTGCATGGCTGGCGCACGCGCGACGCCGGCGCCGTAGCCAGCCAGCCCACCTTGATCGAGGGCATTGGCCGGCCGCGGGTCGAGCCCGGTTTCCTGTTCGATGTGGTCGACCGAGTCATCGAAGTACCGGACAGCGCCTCGATCGCCGCCGCCTGGCTGCTGGAGGAACTGCTGGGCCGTCGCTACGGCGGCTCGTCCGGCACCAACTTCGTGGCTTGCCTGCAACTGGCCGCGTCGATGCGCGCCCGAGGCGAACGCGGCAGCATCGTCAGCCTGTTGTGCGATCGCGGCGAACGCTACGCACAGACGCTGTTCGATCCGCTGTGGCTGGCCGCCCATCGCATCGACACCACGCCATGGGACGCCGCGCTGCGCGCGAGCTTGGCCAGCGGCAGCATGCCGGTCGAAGCCAGCGCCACGACGTGAGCGCCATCGCTATGCAATACCTCGCGAAGCCCGCGATGACCTTCGCCGTGCTGGGCTATGGCCGCTTCGGCCAGGCCTTTGCCGACTTGTTGCTGCAGGCGGGACATCGTGTTCGCGCGTTCGATCCGCGCGCCGACGTCCCGACCGCGCTGGCTGCCGCGTCGATGTCCGCCGCGGTCGACGCCGCTTCATGGATCGTGCTGGCGATGCCGGTGCCGCAGATGCGCGATGCGTTGCACGCGCTGCGCCCGCGACTGCATGCGGGGCAGACCGTGCTCGACGTGGGCAGTGTGAAAATGCATCCCTGCGCGATGATGGACGAGCTGCTCGGCGCCGAGATCGCCCACGTCGGCACGCATCCGCTGTTCGGGCCGCTCAGCCTGGCCCGCGGCGAGCGGCCGCTGCGCACGGTGATCTGCGCCAGCGCACGGCACCCGCAGGCCGCGGCGCGGGCGCGCGCACTGTTTATCGAACTCGGCTGCGAAGTGATCGAGCAGGATCCGGACAGCCACGACCGCGCCATGGCGAATACTCACGCACTGGCCTTCTTCCTGGCCAAAGGCCTGGTCGATCTGGGCGTGGACGACGACATGACGCTGGCGCCGCCGTCGTTCCAGGGCTTGAAGCACATGCTGGCGGCGGTGCGCGGCGATGCCGGCCACCTGTTCGCCGCGATCCAGCGGGAGAACCCTTACGCCGCCGAAGCGCGTTCACGATTGCTCGTGTCGCTGGAGTCGATCCATCGCAAGCTGCTGGTCGACGACGATGATGATGATGATGATGCGGATGGCAGTCTGGCCATCCCCGGCAGCCCGGGCCTCTTCCCGTGAGCTTTCACGACCTGCGCGGTTTTCTCGCCTTGCTCGAACGCGACCGGCAGCTGCTGCGCGTCGCTGCCGCGATCGATCCGCATCTGGAATCCACCGCGCTGAGCCTGCGTGCGTTGCGCGAAGGTGGCCCGGCACTGCTGATGGAGCAGCCGGCGGGCGCGACGCATGCGCTGCTCGGCAACCTGTTCGGTCATCGCCGGCGCATCGAGCTGGCGCTGGCCGGGCGCCCGCTGGCCTCACTGCGCGAACTCGGCCAGCTGCTGGCGGCGATCAAGGAACCGCGCTGGCCATCCAGCCTGCGCCAGGCCTTGTCGAGCTGGCCGGAGCTGGCCCAGCTCGCCCACGTGGCACCGCAGCGCGTACGCGAGGCCGCGTTCGAGCACGAGACACTGCAGGGAAGCGAGATCGACCTCGCGCGCCTGCCGATCCAGCACTGCTGGCCCGACGATGTCGGCAAGCTGATCACCTTCGGCCTGGTGGTGACACGCGGCACGAACAAGCCGCGACAGAACGTGGCGATCTACCGCCAGCAGGTGATCGGGCCGAACCGCGTGATCATGCGCTGGCTGCCGCATCGCGGTGGCGCGCTCGACTACGCGGACTGGTGCGCCGCGCATCCGCAGCAGCCATTTCCCGTGCTGGTAGCGATCGGCGCCGACCCGGCTACCATGCTGGCGGCGGTGGCGCCGGTGCCGGACAGCTTGTCCGAATACGAATTCGCCGGCTTGTTGCGCGGCCAGCGCACCCGCGTCTGGCACAGTGAATTGGCCGGCCTGGATGCACCGGCCGGCGCGGAAATCCTGCTGGAGGGTTTCATTCATCCCGGCGACACCGCGCTGGAAGGTCCATTCGGCGACCACACCGGCTACTACAACGCTCAGGACCGCTTCCCCGTATTCACCATCGAGCGCATGCGTCTGCGGCGCGAGGCGATCTATCACGGCAGCTACATGGGCCGCGCGCCGCATGACGAACCGTCGGTGCTGGCGCTGGCGTTGAACGATATCTTCGTGCCGATTCTGCAGAAGGTGTTTCCGGAGATCGTGGATTTCTACCTGCCGCCGGAGGCGTGCTCGTACCGCATCGCCGTGGTCAGCATCCGCAAGCAATACGCCGGCCACGCACGACGCGTGATGATGGGCGTGTGGTCATACCTGCGTCAGTTCACCTACACCAAGTTCGTGATCATCACCGACGACGATATCGATGTGCGGGACTGGGCGCAGGTGATCTGGGCGGTATCGACCCGCGTCGATCCGGCGCGCGACGCGATGCTGATGGAGAACACGCCGATCGACTATCTCGACTTCGCCAGCCCGACCGCGGGGCTGGGCTCGAAGCTTGGCCTCGACGCGACCAACAAATGGCCGTCCGAAACAACCCGCACGTGGAGCCGGCCCATCGTGCCGGATGCAGCGGTGGAGCGACGCGTCGACACGTTGTGGGCGGTGCTGCGCGACAGGTAGGAGCGCACCCTGTGCGCGATGGCTCTTCGTCACGTGACGGAAGGCATTCGCGCACAGGGTGCGCTCCTACCGCCTCACGGTTCGTCGTGCATCACGTGTTCGACCGGAGCTGGCCTGTCCCAGCCGGGATCGTTGAAGTACTGCGGGTAGTGCGCGATCGCCGCACGCATGTCGGCTACCGCCCCGACCTTCTTCGGATCGGCCTTCAGCGCCTGTGCCGCGCTCATCAGCGGCGCCAGGATGCCGTGCAGCGCGGCATCAGGCTCGGGCGCCAGCTTGCAGTGGACAAACATGAAGGTCACCGCCTCCTCGACGGTGGTGGCCCGATCCACCGCCATCGGCGCGCTCATGTGACCCATCTCGTAGTGGCGCAGCTCGTCGACTGCGGCATACGCGCGGCGCATGCCGTCGCGCAGCGAGGTGTCGGGCGTCCAGCGCTTCACCGGCGCGGATGCGGCTGTCGTGGCGGCAAGCCTCATGAACGTGCCCGGGAACGGCGTAGGCAGTCATGACCACGCCGAGGCCAGCCGCCAGGGCAAGAACGGTTCTCATGGATTTCATGCAGGAAACTCCAGCAGGCAGTGCAGACTCCGCGAATGGAAGCATGCTAGCGCGCGACGACGCGGCCCCTACTGATTCATATCAACATCACGGCGCACCAGCCGCATTGTTTCGTTTCCGTCCCAATGGATTTTGATCGCGATCAAGTCGCAGGCAAATCCGTGCGCGATGGCTAACCGCCGCATGCGCGGACGCTGTGGCGTAACGTCGCAACCCCCAGGCTTCCCCACCGTGAAACTGACCTGCATCAATTGTCCTCAGGTGTCGTCTCGGAGAATGCGCGCGGCACACACCAACCTAAGGACAACAACATGAAATCCCTGCTTCCCCTGTTTATCGTTACCGCCCTCGCTGTCGGTGCGGCATCTACCGCGCACGCCACCGATACCGATTCCTGGGTGGTCCGTTTCGGGGCGCATACCATCAATCCTCAATCGGATAACGGTCATCTCGCCGGCATGAAGGCCAGCATCGACAGCGACACCAAGCCGACCGCCAGTCTCGAATATCTGTTCGCTCCGTCCTGGAGCGTCGAGATACTTGCCGCATTGCCGTTCAAGCACGAAGTCAGGCTCGATGGTCAGAAGGCGGCCAGCACCAAGCAGCTGCCGCCCGTGCTCGGCGTGAACTATCACTTCATGCCTGAGGCGCAGGTGTCGCCTTTCGTCGGCGCCGGCATCAACTACACGCGCTTCTTCAGCACCAAGGGCGAAGGCCTGCTGCAAGGCGCCAAGGTGAAGATCGACAACAGCTGGGGCGCGGCCGCGCACGCGGGTGTCGACGTCAAGCTGTCGGAGCGCTGGCTGCTGACCGCCGACGTGCGCTGGATCGGTATCAAGGGCGATGTGCATGTCAACGGCGCCAACGTGGGCACGGCGAAGGTCAACCCATGGGTCTACGGCCTGAGCTTCGGCTACCGCTTCTGATCTAAGGACGCCCGAGCATACCTTGGGGCGCTCGTGTCTTCCTTGAGCGCCCTTTCCTTTCGACACGCAGTCAGTGATCCGCAGCAAGGGCGGGTGGCGCCGCGTGGGCGCTGCCCGATCTCGCGCACATCAAGCGGACACCGCGGGATGTACCTGTACACCGCTACCGTCGCGCACGGTGACGTCCACCGCAATACCGTGACGCACGCTTTCGGTGACGATGCAGAAGTCCTCGAACTGTGCCAGCAACCGCTCGATCTGCGCGTAGCTGGCGGCGGTCTCCGGCAGCTCGATCGCCACGTCGATATGCACCACGCGCAGGCGGTTGTGCTCGTTGCGCTCCAGCCGTGCCTTCGCCCTGGCCACGATGCTGCCCGGGTTGTTCTTGTACTTGCGCAACGAGAACAACAAGCTGGCACTCAGGCAATTGGCCACGGCGGCGACCAGCATGCGCGACGGATTCGGGCCAGTGTCGCCGCCCAGCGGCGCGGATTCGTCGGTGTGCAGCGCGGGGATCGCGGTGTCGTCGAACTCGATGCGGAAAACGTAATCCGACTCCTGGGTCAGGGTGAGAGTGAATTCCTGGGTCTCGCTCATGCTCACGCTCCTTCGGGGGATGGTGTCTCGGGTAAGGGATGCCGCTGCAACCATACGTAATACAGCAGCGGAATTACCAGCAAGGTCAGCGCCGTCGACACCAGGATGCCGAAGATCAGCGACACCGCCAGGCCCTGGAAGATCGGATCGTCGACGATAAAGAGGCCGCCAATCATCGCCGCCACCCCGGTCAGCACGATGGGCTTCGCGCGCACCGCAGCGGCGTCGATCACTGCATCGCGCAACGACTGTCCGGCACTCAGCGCATGGTTGATGAAATCGATCAGCAGGATCGAGTTGCGCACGATGATGCCGGCCAGCGCGATCATGCCTATCATCGAAGTAGCGGTGTATTGCGCGCCCAGCAAGGCATGTCCCGGCATCACGCCGATCACGGTCAGCGGGATCGGCGCCATGATGATCAGCGGCACCACGTAGCTCTTGAACTGACCGACCACCAGCAGGTAGATCAGCAGCAGGCCGACTGAGTAGGCCAGCCCCATGTCGCGGAACGTCTCGAACGTGATCTGCCACTCGCCATCCCACTTCACCGCGGCGCGTGTGGTGTCGGTGGGCTGCGCGGTGAAGTACTGCTGCAGCAGCTGGCCGTCCAGCCGGTCGTGGCCCAGTTCGCCGACCAGCGAGAACATGCCGTACAGCGGGCTGTCGGTGGCGCCGGCATCGTCTCCGGTAACCGTGGCATAAGGCAGCAGATCCTTGTGATAGATCGCCTTTTCCCAGTTCGCCGGCTGCACGCCCACCACCTCGGACAGCGGCACCAGCGCACCGCCTTGCGCACGCATGCGCAACGCCAGCAGCTGGCTCATCGCCGCCTGGTCGCCCGCGTCAAGGCGCAGGCGTATCGGCACCGCATACTTCGCGTGGCCATCCATCAGGTAGGTCGCATCGTCGCCCGACAACGCGGTGCGCAACACCTGTGCGATGGACGCCTGATCCAGCCCCAGCCGCGCCGCGCGTGCACGATCGACCACCAGCACCTCGCGTGGCGCATCCGCTTCCACGCTGGTGTCGACATCGACGATGTCGGGGTTGGCCTTGAACTTCTGCTCGAGTTCGCGCGCCGTGCGGCGCACGCCGGCGTAGTCGGGTCCGTAGACCTCGGCCACGATCGGTGCGAGCACCGGCGGACCGGGCGGCACCTCGACCACTTTCACCGAAGCACCGTAGCGCGCGCCGATGCGGGCCAGCGCGGGCCGCACAGCCAGCGCGATGGCATGGCTCTGGCGCGAACGCTCGCTCTTGTCGACCAGGCTCACCTGCAGGTCGCCGACGATAGGGCCGCTGCGCAGGTAGTACTGGCGCACCAGCCCGTTGAAGGTGATCGGTGCGGCGGTACCGGCGTAGCTCTGCCAGTCCTTCACTTCGGGCACGCCGGCCAGGCTCTGCGCGAGTTCGCCGAGCAGCCGGTTGGTGCGCTCCAGCGTGCCGCCTTCGGGCATGTCCACCACGATCTGGAACTCGGACTTGTTGTCGAACGGCAGCATCTTCAGCACCACCGCCTTGATCACCACCAGGCCGACGGCGCCCAGCACCAGCACGCCCATCGCGGCAAACAGCAGACGGCGTCGACGCGGCGCACGGTTGCCATCGAGGAACGGCAGCATCAGGCGATGAAAGACGCGGTGCAGGCGACCGTCGCCCGCGGCATGACCTTCCGTCGGCGTCGCATCGGTGTGCCGGTGATGGCCGAGCAGCTTGAGCGCCAGCCATGGCGTCACGATCAGCGCGACCGCCAGCGACAGCAACATGCCGGCCGAGGCGTTGATTGGGATCGGCCGCATGTACGGCCCCATCAAGCCGGATACGAAGGCCATCGGCAGCAGCGCGGCAATCACCGTGAAGGTGGCCAGGATGGTCGGCCCGCCGACCTCGCTGACCGCCGCGGGAATCGCCTCGCGCAGGGTGCGCCCACCCAGCGCCATGTGCCGGTGGATGTTCTCCACCACCACGATCGCATCGTCGACCAGGATGCCGATCGAGAAGATCAGCGCGAACAGCGAGACCCGGTTGATGGTGAAGCCCATCGCCCACGACGCGAACAAAGTCAGCGCCAGCGTGATGACCACGGCGCTGCCGACCACGATCGCTTCGCGCCAACCCATCGTCAGCAGTACCAGCAGCACTACCGAGAAGGTGGCGAAGATCAGCTTGTGGATCAGCTTGTCCGCCTTGTCGGTGGCGGTCTGGCCGTAGTCGCGGGTCACCGTGACGTGGACGCCGGCGGGAATCACCACGCCTTCGAGCACACGCAGTCGCGCGCCGATCGCGCGGGTGATGTCGGCGGCATTGGTCCCCGGCTTCTTCGCTATCGCGATGGTCACCGCCGGCGCGTTGCCGGTGGCGGGGCCGGCCTTGCCGGCGGGCGCGCCGAACCGGACATAACGGCTGGGCAGATCGGCACCCTGATGGATCGCGGCCACATCGGAAAGGAGCACCGGCTGGCCATCCTTCAGGCCGATCACCAGCTGGGCCACGTCTGCCGCGTCGGCGAGAAAGCGTCCGGCGGTCACCGGCACGTCGCGGCTGCCTGTCACGCGATCGCCGGCCTGCGTCACCACATTGGCCGCACGCAAGGCATTCGCCAGGTCGCCGATCGCCATGCCGTACGCGGCCAGTTTCGCCGCATCCAGGTCCACCACTACCGCCCGCTCGGGTGCGCCGATGGTGTAGACGTCGCGCGTACCGGGCACGCGCTTCAATTCGGTTTCCAGCGTATGCGCGACTTCGGCCAGCTGGGTCGGGCCTCGCGCGGGATCGTCGCTCCACAACGTGAGCGCCATCACCGGCACGTCGTCGATGCCCATCGGCCGCACCAGCGGCCGGCCCACACCCAGGTTGGGCGGCACGAAGTCCTGGTTCTGGAACACCTGGTTGTACAGCCGCACGATCGCGGTCTGCCGCGGCACGCCGACCTGGAACTCCACCGTGATCACCGCCATGCCGGGCCGGCTCACCGAGTAGACGTGCTTGACGCCCTCGAGCTCGGCCAGCTTCTGCTCCAGCGGATAGGCCACCAGGTTCTCGACGTCGTGCACGTCGGCACCCGGGAACGGCACCATCACGTTGGCCATGGTCACGTCGATCTGCGGTTCTTCCTCGCGCGGCGTGATCATCACGGCGACCAGGCCGAGCAGCAGTGCCGCGATGGCCAGGATCGGCGTCAGCGGCGAACGCTGGAAGGTGCGGGCGATGCGGCCGGAGAAGCCGAGCCGTGGCTCACTCACGGCGCCGCTCCGCGCTTGCCGTCGGTCGACCTGTTCTCGATCAGCCAGCGCGCGGCGGCGGCCGGATCGGTGGCGACCCGTTCGCCGTCATCGAGCCCGGCCAGCACCTCGACCCGATCCGCATAGCGATGGCCGATGCGCAGCTGGCGCAAGGCTGCACCGTGTTCATCCAGCACGTATACGCCCAGCAATTCGCCTCGCTGCACCAGTGCGCTGGCCGGCACCAGCAGGCGTTTCGCCTCACCGGTGGCGAAGGCGACCTTTACTGTCATGCCCGGGTACAGGCCCGTATCGCCACCGGGCAACTGCAGCCGCACGTTGAAGGTATGCGTGCTCGGGTCGGCATACGGAAACACGCCGACGCTGCTGGCGGCAACGCGGCGTGCACCGTCACCGGCGAGCAGCACATCGGCCGCATGAAAATGGCGGATGGGGTCGACCGCGCTCTGCGGCACCCGTACGTTGACCCGCAGATCGTCCAGCGACTGCATCGCGATCAGTGGCTGGGGTGACGGCGGACCGGCCTGCACGGCCTCACCCACTTGCACGTAGCGGCGGGTGATGATGCCCGCATAAGGCGCGCGCAGCACCGTGTAGTCCAGCGCCTGGCCCACTTGATTCAACTGGGCTCGAGCCGACGCCAGTGCCGCCTGTGCCGCATCGCGCAGGGCACGCTGCTGATCCAGTTGCGCCGCGGAGACAAAACCCTTCGCGTAAACTGCCTTGATGCGTTCGTACGACGCGGCGGCCTCCTTGTAGGTCGCCGCGGCCGAAGCGACCTGCGCCTGTGCTGCGCTGCGCGCCGACTTCTGCTCGACATCGGTGAAGCGCACCAGCACATCGCCCTTGGCGACGACATCGTTGACGTCATGCGGCAACTCGAGCACTCGTGCGTTGGTTTGCGCCGTGATCGTGGCCTGATTCACCGCCTCCACCACGCCATCCCAGACCTGTTCGTCGTGCGCCGTCTGTGCGTGCACGACCACGCTGGCCAGCGCCGGTGGCGGGCTCTGCGCGGCAGTCGGCATATTCCGGTTGCCGCAGCCGGCCAGCGCGATGACCGCTAACGACATGGCGACGGGATGGAGGAAGAACTTCATGGCAATCGACTCCGGGTGTGTCATCGGGGTGGATTTACACCGGGCTGCGTTCCCGGCTTGAGCCGCTCGATGCCGAGAGCCTTCATCACGTACTTTTCGTAGATCGGATCGGTATTGCCCGAACGGATCTTGCGCATGAAATATTTCTCGAACGCGATCTTGGCCAGATGTACCCACCTGCCCTGCTTCGCCCAGGTGACATTGCGCGGCGGGATCTGCGGAAGAGCCACGAAGGCCGCGCCGCTGTCGCCCATGTCGGCCAGGCAAACCGCGTTCCAGGTCGCCTCGGCGGTGGCGGCATTGCCGTCGATGATGGCCTTGATGTTGGCGGTCAGCGCACCGACCATGGATTCGATCATGAAGCCGGTCTTGGGCGCCCCGGTCGGCACCGCCGTCGCTTCCACCGGCGGGATCGCCACGCATACCCCGGCGGCGAAGATGTTCGGAAACGCCGGATTGCGCTGGTGCTTGTCGATCAGCACGAAACCGCGCGGATTGACCAGACCCTCGACGTCCCGCACCGCAGCCACGCCGGTAAACGCGGGTATCACCATCGAGTAGGCGAATGGAAGCTTGTGCTCCTCCAGCGCCTGGCCGTGCGCGTCACGTTCGCTGACTTGCATCAGTCCGGGCTCGACCTTGTCGATGCGTGCGTTGGTGATCCACTTGATATGGCGCTGACGCAGCTCCTTCTCCAGCAAGCCCTTGGAGTCGCCGACGCCGCCCAGCCCCATGTGGCCGATATAAGGCTCGGGCGTCACGAACGTCATCGGCACCCGATCGCGCAATTTGCGCCTGCGCAAATCGGTGTCGAGGATCATCGCAAACTCGTAGGCCGGGCCGAAGCAGCTCGCACCCTGCGCGGCACCGATCACCACCGGACCGGGCGCTTTCAGGAACTCCTCGTACGCCTGCCAGGCAGCAGTCGCATGGGGCGTGGTGCAGACCGATTGCGTGTACCCGCCGAGCGGCCCCAGGCCCGGAACTTCATCGAATGCCAGGCGCGGACCGGTGGTGATGACCAGGTAGTCGTACTTCAGCTCGCGGCCATCCTGCAGCAGCACCCGGTTTTCCGTCGGGCGAACCGCGCTGGCCGGCGAGTCGACGAACGCGATGTCGTGCCGGCCCAGCGCTGCCGCGGCATCGATCTGCACGTCGGCAGGCTTGCGCCAGCCGATGCCGACCCAGGGGTTGGATGGCGTGAACGAGAACAGGCCACCCTCTCCGACTACCGTAACGCGATGGGCGCTACCCAACGCGGCCTTGATTTCATAGGCGGCACTCATGCCGCCCAAACCCGCACCAATGATGACGACGTCGCACATGGCCGACTCCTACTCAGGGTTGTTGACAGCGTGCGCTGTCCGAGCATGGCCGGACTTGAGCCCAGTCAAGTCGGCAAGAGATGGCTCGTTGTCGACAAGCCGGACAAGCCGGATTGGCACGGACATCGCGCGGGGACTTCCCGACGTGGCCACGGTGCTACCTGGTCTCGTCGATGATGCGCGTGACGACCTGCTCCACTTCGCCAGCCGTCGCCACCAGCGCGGGATCGGTCGAGAGCAGACCGAGCATCGGCACCGGCCGTATCATGCCGATCCAGGTCTTGCCGGCGTCGGTGTAGACCGAAATGCGGCAGGGCAGCGCCATGTTCAGCCGCATGTCCGCCGCCAGCACGCTGGCCGCCTGCCTCGGGTTGCATACTTCAAACACCTTGCACTGGCGCTCGAACGCGATGCCCTTGCCGCGCAACGCGGCACCCAGATCGTGCACGTGCAACACGCTGAAGCCGTTGCGCGTAACGGCTTCGGCCAGGTCGGCGGCGGCCTGCTCCGGCGTCTTGGATGTTTCAACGATGTAGTACATGGCTCACCTCGTCCAGATGGACAACGGCACTCAGGACGGAAAGGCGCAGCCGGGTTTCAGGCCCAGTTTGCGCAACAGCATCGCGAGCGGGCAGAAGCCGGTGAACGCGGACTGCAGCAGGTTGGCGCCCACGAACACCGACAGCCAGATCCAGCCCGGCGCCACGAAATGCGCCAGCGCGATACCCACCAGCACGACGGTGCCGGCGAAACCCAGAACGACACGATCGACATTCATGGCGAAACTCCCGTGGTGGATGGAAACCGATGTGCAGCTCACTTATTCAAGTGTTTCTAAATTAGATTTATCTTAATTAGAGTTTCATGGTAAAGTCAAGCCCGCGGAATCGACAACTGCAATCGCGAGGAATACCACCCGATGAACATGCCGGCCGATGCGGATCTGAACCTTATGCAGTCGCGCGCCGAAGAGGCCTCGCAACTGCTCAGGACCCTGGGCAACGCGCAGCGGCTGCGCGTGCTGTGCCTGTTGCTGGACGGCGAGATGTCGGTGGGGCAGATCAACGAACAATTGCCCGAACTCAGCCAGTCGGCGCTGTCCCAGCATCTGGCCCGGCTGCGCAACGAAGGTCTGGTCAGCACCAGGCGCGAGGCACAAACCGTCTGGTACACCCTGCCCGCGGGCCCCGCGCACGCCATCATCGCCTCGCTGTACGACATCTACTGTGCGACAGACACCGCGCGCGGTGCGAAGAGCCGCTCCGGCCGCAGGCGCCGCGCCGGCTGACATTCACCGTGCATCTCCAGGCCAGGCCTGTTCACTGACACGATCGGGGTTGATCCAGGTCAGCACGGCGGCCTGGGGCAATCGCGACAATGCGCCCCGAACTCCCGGCTTCGAGGTGTCCATGCAACTGGTCTGTCCCGCCGGCAACCTGCCGGCGCTGCAAGCGGCGATCGACGCCGGCGCCGATGCGGTCTACGCGGGCTTTCGCGATCAGACCAATGCGCGCGCTTTTCCCGGCCTCAACTTCAGCGACGCGGAGCTGCGCGACGGCATCGCCTATGCGCACCAGCGTGGAAAGCAGGTCTATCTGGCGCTGAACACCTACCCCGACAGCACGCGTCTGCGGCAATGGTACGGCGCGGTGGACAAGGCCGCCGAGTTCGGCTGCGACGCCATCATCGCCGCCGAGATGGCGGTGCTCGACTACGCCACACGCATGCATCCCGCGCTGAAGCGGCATCTGTCGGTGCAGGGTTCCGCCACCACCGCGCCGGCGCTGCGCTATGCCTACGAGCGCTTCGGCATCAGCCGCGCGGTGCTGCCGCGGGTGCTGTCGATCCAGCAGGTCGAGCGCCTGTGCGAAGGCTCGCCGGTGCCGCTGGAAGTGTTCGCGTTCGGCAGCTTGTGCATCATGGTCGAAGGCCGCTGCCAGCTGTCCAGCTATGTCACCGGCGCCTCACCGAACCGGCACGGCGTGTGTTCGCCGGCCAGCTTCGTGCGCTGGGAGGAACACGACGACGGTCGCCGCAGCGTACGGCTGAACCAGGTGCTGATCGACAAGTTCGAGCCGGCCGAACCGGCCGGCTACCCGACCGTGTGCAAGGGCCGCTTCGACGTGGGCGGCGAGATCTTCCACGCACTCGAAGAACCGACCAGCCTGAACACGCTGGAGCTGCTGCCGCGATTGGCGCAAGCCGGCGTGGCGGCACTGAAGATCGAAGGTCGCCAACGTGGCGTGGCCTATGTCGGTTCAGTCACCCGCACCTGGCGCGCGGCGCTGGACCGTTACCGCGACGCCCCGGCCAGCTGGAGCCTGCAGCCTGGCTGGCAGCAGTCGCTATCGAAACATGCCGAGGGTCATCAGACCACGCTCGGTCCCTATCACCGTTCCTGGCATTGAGGCGACGACGATGAAACTCAGTCTCGGACCGCTGCAGTATTTCTGGCTGCGCGAACGCACGCTGGCGTTCTACCGCGCGGCTGCCGACTGGCCGGTCGACATCATCTATCTGGGCGAGACGGTATGCAGCAAGCGCCGCGAGCTGAGCACGCGCGACTGGATCGTACTGGCCGGCGAGCTGGCCGCCAGTGGCAAGCAGGTCGTGCTGTCGTCGCTGGCGCTGATCGAAGCCGAGTCCGAACTGGGCGTGCTGCGGCGGCTGGTCGATCACGGCGGTTGCTGGATCGAGGCGAACGATCTCTCCGCCGTGCAGCTCTGCCGCGAACGCCGGCTGCCGTTCGTCGCCGGCCCCACGCTCAATGTCTACAACCATCGCGCGCTCGCGATGCTGATGGACGATGGCCTGCGCCGCTGGGTACCCGGCGTGGAGCAAGGCTATAGCTTGTTGCGCGAACTGCGCGACGCGATGCAGGCGGAAGGCCGGCCGATGCCGGAACTCGAGGTGATCGCCTTCGGCCGGTTGCCGCTGGCCTTCTCCGCACGCTGCTTCACCGCACGGGCGCTCGACGTCGGCAAGGACCAGTGCGACTTCCGTTGTATCGACTATCCCGACGGCATGCCGCTGGCCACGCGCGAGGGCCGGCCGTTCCTGCGCATCAACGGCATCCAGATCCAGGGCGAGGAGGTCACCGACCTCGGCCCCGAACTGCCGGCATTGCGCGAACTGGGCGTGGATGTATTGCGGCTGTACCCGCAAGCCGCGGGCATGGCCGAGATGGTGGCTCACTTCCATCTCGCCCGCCGCTCGCCGGTGGCACCGCCACGCATCGGCGCCCGCAACGGTTACTGGCACGGCGAGCCGGGCATGCACATGACCGGGCTCGCATAAGCTCGTCCTCGACCCTGCTCACGAGCAGCGGGGAATCCTGGCTGCAGTTGCGCCTTCGCTGACCGTATCAGCTCAGCCGGTCGAACCAGCTTCTGTCATAGGACAGGAACGCATCGAGGATTTGCGGATCGTGTTTGGTACCCCGTTCGCTGGCCAGAATGAATAACGCATCCTCATGCGACTGGGCTGCATGGTAGGCGCGACGATTGCGTATCGCGTCATAGCTGTCGATCACGGACAAGACCCGTGCTGGCAGGGGAATGGCCTGCTCACGCAGACCATCCGGATAGCCGTTGCCATCGTAGTGCTCGTGATGATGGCGCACCGTCCGCGCGATTTCGTCTCCCAATACCAGGCCCGCATCCATCCGGATGATGTACTCGCCGCGGGCGCTGTGGCCCTTCATGATTTCCCACTCGGCGTCATCCAGCGATCCATGCTTGTACAGGACCGTATCGGGAATACCGATCTTGCCGACGTCATGGAATCGGGCTGCCACATCCAGGGCCAGCAGCGCGTCGCCGCGCAGGCCGAGGTCCTCCGCGAACATCAAGGCCATCTGGCTGACACGTCCGCAATGGACCGACGTGTGCAGGTCGCGCAGTTCCAGCGCAGCACCCAGTACCGGTTCGACCCGCGAAAACCACGTTTCCATGTGCCCCTCCGTCACGACGCCCCACTGCTGTCGCGACGCTGTGTTGTCGATGCGCCCTTTCGGGTACACAGCGTGCCGGCAGCCATGCTAGCGCGCCCAGGCCAACAGAGATACCAGGACTCGGCAATCTGGCAACGGCTGGCATGAGCGAGGCCCGTCCGGGCCGCGAATCAAGCGATGTACATCAGCACGGTGGCGTAGTGGCAGCCGGTGCCGGCAAGCACGAACAGATGCCACACGAAATGGCTGTAGCGCAGCCGCTCGTGCAGCATGAAAAACACCACGCCCAGCGTATACGCCGCGCCACCGCCGAACAGCAGGATCAACCCGCCCGCCGGCAGGTGCAGCCACAGCGGCCGGATCGCGATCAGCGCCATCCAGCCCATCGCCACATACAGCGCGGTGGACAGCCGGTGGAACCGCGCACCCACCACCAGCTTGAACACTAGCCCCAGCAGCGCCAGGCTCCAGATCACGCCGAGCAGGGCCAGGCCCCAGCTACCGCGCAACACACCCAGCGCAACCGGGGTGTAGGTGCCGGCGATCAGCAGATAGATCGCGCCATAGTCCAGCCGCTGCAGCCACGCCTTGGCCCGCTGGTGCGATACCGCGTGATACAGCGTCGAGGCCATGTACAGCAGAATCGCGCTGCCGCCGAACACCGCCGCCCCCACCATCGCCGCCGTGCTGCCGATGCGCACCGCGTTGACGACCAATATCGGCAGACCAACGATGGCCAGCAACACACCGAGGCCATGACTGATGCTGTTGGCCAGTTCCTCGCCGAAGGTGGATGGGCGCGAGGCGGAGATGGATGACATGAGGAGACTTCCGAAAGATGGGCGAACATGTAGGAGCCCGCTAGCGGGCGATGCGGTTGCTTTGATGTTTGGACAGCATCGCCCGCGAGCGGGCTCCTACAACAACAACGGCAGCGGTGACCGCTACACCTTGGCGAACACCAGGCTGGCGTTGGTGCCGCCGAAGCCGAAGCTGTTCGACATCACGGTGGCCAGTTGCGCCGGCCGACTCGAGCGCACGATCGGGAATCCTTCGGCGCGCGGGTCCAGTTCGTCGATGTGCGCCGAGCCGGCGATGAAGCCCTCGTTGAGCATCAGCAGGCTGTAGATCGCCTCGTGCACGCTGGCCGCGCCCAGCGCATGGCCGGTCAGCGACTTGGTCGAGGACAGCGGCGGCACGGCGTCGCCGAAAACCTCGCGCACCGACTGCAACTCGACGATGTCGCCCAGCGGCGTGGCGGTGCCATGGGTGTTGAGGTAGTCGACCCGCCCACTGACGTTGGCCAATGCCATTCGCATGCAGCGCACCGCGCCCTCACCGGAGGGCGCCACCATATCGGCGCCGTCGGAAGTGACACCGTAGCCGACCAGTTCGGCATGGATGCGCGCGCCGCGCGCCCTGGCATGCTCGTACTCCTCCAGCACCAGCATGCCGCCGCCACCGGCGATGACGAAACCGTCGCGGCCGGCGTCATACGGGCGTGATGCGCGCTGCGGCGTGTCGTTGTAGCCAGTGGACAGCGCGCCCATGGCGTCGAATTGCGCGGTCATGCCCCAGTGCTCTTCCTCGCCGCCACCGGCAAACATCACGTCTTGCGCACCATGCCGTATAAGATCGGCCGCGGCACCAATGCAATGCCCCGAGGTGGCGCAGGCGGCGGCGATCGAATAGCTCAGGCCAAGAATGCCGAACGCGGTGGCCAGCGTGGCCGACACGGTGGAGCACATCGTGCGCGGCACCATGAACGGGCCGACCTTGCGCACGCCCTTGTTGCGCACCAGGTCACCGGTCTCGATCTGCCATTGCGCCGAGCCACCGCCGGAACCGGCGATCACGCCGCTGCGCGGATGCCGCACCTGCTCGATGGCAAGCCCGGCATCAGCAATCGCCGAACGCATCGCCACGCAGGCATAGGCGGCGGCATCGCCCATGAAGCGCCGCGGCTTGCGGTCGATCTCGGCATCCAGGTCGATCTGCGGCACGCCAGCCACCTGGCTGCGCAGGCCCTGCTCGGCGTAGCCCGGCATCGCGCGAATGCCGCTCTGGCCCTCGCGCAGCGCGCGCGACACCGTCGCCGGCTGGTTGCCCAGGCACGACACGATACCCATGCCGGTCACCACGACGCGGCGCATCTCAAAAACCCTCGGTGGACTGGAACAAGCCCACGCGCATGTCGCTGGCCTCGTAGATCAGCCGGTCGTCGACGAAGGTCTTGCCGTCGGCGATCACCATCCGCAGCTTGCCGCGCATCACGCGGCGGATATCGATCTCGTAGCGCAGCAGTTTCGCGCTCGGCATCACCTGCCCCGAAAATTTCACCTGGCCCACACCCAGCGCGCGGCCGCGGCCGGGCTCGCCCAGCCAGGGCAGGAAGAAACCGCTGAGCTGCCACATCGCATCGAGCCCGAGGCAGCCGGGCATCACCGGATCGCCGATGAAATGGCAACCGAAAAACCACAACGCGGGATGGATGTCCATTTCGGCATGGATCAATCCCTTGTCATAAGTCCCGCCCTCGGCGGCAATGTGCGTGATGCGATCGAACATCAGCATCGGCGGCGACGGCAGCCGTGCATTGCCGTCGCCAAACAGTTCGCCGCGGCCACAGGCCAGCAATTGTTCGTAATTGAACGAGGAAGGGCGGGTCATGGAAAGCTCACTAGGTGGGGAGGTCGCAGTCTGGATGGCGCAGTGCAGGACTGCCTTGACTCGGATCAACCAGCGTCATCCGGCAGCACATCGTCGCGTCGCTTGCGCGCAGCGATATACCGACGCTCGTCAATCGTCACTTCGATGAGCGGTGCGCGCTGCCCGGGCAAACCGCGCGCCCCGGTTGAGCGCGATACGCAAGCCCAGCGGCACCGATTCCCAAGGCAGCCGTTCGAGCAGATTACGCGCAGTGAGTCCGAGCTCGGTGTCACCGGTCAGTTCCAGTGCACGCTGGAAGAACAGCGTATCGGCGTCCTCCAGACGGCTGGCCAGCAGCAACAGATCGGTGGCGCTGCCGCGCACGCTGGCTTCGGGTTTCCCATCGCCGACGCGCAAGCGGCCATCGTGCAGTTCAAGCACCCAGCGCAGTTGCAGGTCGCTGACCTCGATGCCGAGGCGGCGGCCGCGCATGAATTCCAATGTGCCGTCCTGCAGCGGAACGGCAAGCACGCGCGCCATTGCGCGCTCCAGCAAGGCGCGTTGCCAGCGCAGGGGCAGTACGCGCAGCAGCGGTGCGAACCGGCGCGGCGGTGGCAGCAGGCGCAACAGATGCGGTGCGCGCGATTCGGAGAGAAGCGGGTCGGACATGATGGGCTGCATCATGGCGGGCAACCGCATGGGACCGCCTTGATCGAGGTCAATCGCCATGCCCTGCTGGCGACACGCATCGACGATCGCCAGGTCCAGCAGACCTGCGGCGGTGTCCGCGGGCAGATCCAGCCGACGTGCCAGCGACTGCGCGCGCGTTCGCACCTGCCGCTCGCGCGCCAGGTCACGCGACGGCACGCCGGCGCGCGGCTTCAGCGCCGCCACCGCGCGCACAAGCCGGCGCCGTGCAGCGAGCAGCACGATCAGGCCATCGTCGACGCGGTCGATCGCGCCACGTACATGTGTCAGCGCGAGACGCTCAGGATTGGGCAACAGCATCGGTAGGCTCCGTAGATAGTGTTGGAGCGGCGTGGGAGCAACGACCGGGCAAGTTGCATGGCGCTATCTCGACACAGTGCCAATGCGGCTGCGTTGACTTGCGTCAAAGCAGCCGCGGCAAGACATGCATCTTCGGTCAAAGCGCGTTCGTCAACGCCTGCTGCCCATGCCATTCGAGTTGCAGCCACAGTTTGGCGCTGTCGCGACCGAGGCCGTCGGCGCGATAGTCCGCCATCTTGATCAAGCCGCTGAGGCCCGCCGCCAGCGGGAAGCTCAGCGACGCATTCCATTCGCTGCCATAGCGGCCGCCACGATCGGCATGGTAGTCGTGGTACGACACCACCCAGCCCAGCTTGCCAGCGAGGCCGCTATGACCGAGGTTGCCGCCGACGCTTGCATAGCGATCCTCGAGGCCGCCGGCGGGCGTCACGTTGAACTGGTCGTCCCAGCCATTGAACGCGTGCAGCGTGGCCAGCGGGGTTTGCAGTGCATGATGGCCATTGCCGCCCAGATGCTCCCAGCCCAGTTTCGCGGTGATCCCTTGCACGGTCCAGGCCGGCTCGAGCAGCCAGTAGCTGTGGGCGAAGTGCAGTGGGTTGTTGGCGTAGTCGACTTGCCGAGCCGCCTCCAGTGTCCAGCCCGGCCCATAGCCATCGCGCACGGCCTTGCCGCTCCAGCGCAGACCATAAGTCGCACTGGACGCGCTGGCCACGTCGCGGTCCTCATGCAGATACGCATAGCCCACCCACTGCTGCACACCTTGTATCCAGGCCAGATTCAGCAGATGGGTATTCAGCTTGCGCTCGCGCGCCAGCGGGTTGAGCGCATCAAGTCCAGCCACCCGGTGCACGCGGTCGAGCCAGTCGTAACGCACCGTCAATGCCGCCAGCGGCTGCCATTGCAGTGCCAGCGCGTCGTACGTCTGCTCATACTGGCGCCAGCCGCTGTTGCCGACCCAGCGCTGGTTGTCCAGCAGCAGCCGCTGACGCCCCACGGTCACGCCGAATGCGTCCTCTTGCCAGCCCAGCCAGGCCTGATTGAGTTCGCCGCCATGCGGATCGGTGATCGCCGGATACTGTGTGCGGCCGTTCGCGCCACTGTTGTAGCGCTCGCCGGCGCTGGCCACGCCGGCGCCTTCCAGCAGCCCACTCCAACCGTCGCCGAAGTTCGCGCGCAGGCCCAGCCGCAGACGCAAAGTGTCGGCATTGGCGTCGCGACTGAAGGCATCGTCGTCCACCTGCTCGTGGCGCAGCCGCGCGTCCCATTCGAGTTGCAGCGGTGCGCTGGCGGATGTTGCCGGCGTGCCGGCACCCTCGGCGCGGATCGATGGTGCGGTCATCACCGTTGCCAGCAAGCATGCAACGGAAAGAATCCTGCGTGTCGTTTCTATCATGGCGCGTCCCCTTGTGGATACACGCAGTCTGCAAGCAGCCAGGCATCGAAAAACTGACCTTGATCAGGCCGTCGCGATGAATCCGCCCGCTGTGACAACACGCCACGCCAGCGCACATGCGAAAACGCCGCCATGATGGCGGCGTTTCGCGAATCGACGGATCTCGATGGACGTACAGACGTCCATATCGATCATCGACTCAGTGCCTTGACACCGTCTCGGCGATCGCTTTCACGAACGCCGGATCCAGTCGGCCGATCACGCTGGTGCGCGCCGCCATGCGGCCGTCGGCATCGAGCAGGATCAATTCGCTGCTGTGGTTGAAGTCGCCACCGGGCAACTGCCGATATTGCAGGCCGAGCACGGCGGAAAGCTGGCGCACCTGCGCCGGCTCGGCGCGGGCCAGAGTCCAGAAGCGCGGATCCAGCTTGCGCTTGTCGGCATAGCGGCGCAGCGCGGCGACATCATCGCGAGCCGGATCGAAGCTCACCGCGAGCAGGTCGACCTGCGAACGCACTGCCGGATCCAGCGCATTGCGGGTCAGCCGCAGGCTGTCGATGATCAGCGGACAGACCATCTGGCACGAGGTGTAGAACATCGTCACCAGCTGCGGCCGGCCACGCCGCGCGGACAGCATCTGCTGCCGGCCGTCCTGACCGGTCAGCTGCACCGGCAGCTGATAGACCGAATCGCCAGGCAACGGCTGGGCTGCATGAGCGCTGCCAACCAGCAGCAGAACCATGGCGAGAAATGGCAGCAAGCGTTTCATGACGGTTCCTCAATCGGACTTCGCGCAGCGAAAGCCCATGTTGTTGGTGGTGTCGGCGGCTTTCAGTGCGGACAGCATCGCGATGCGCATCAGCACCGCGTAGTTTTCCTTCTGCTGCATGCTGAGTGCGCCGGCACCGCAGAACTTCAGCAGATCCGGATCGCCCTGGTCGCGGCTGTCGCTGGCGACCATCAACGCATTGAAGTCGTCGACCCACTCCCAGACCAGGCCATTGATGTCGCGCACGCCGTAGACGTTGGCGGCGCCGCCGACCTCCGGCAGGGCCGTGCCGGAAGGCCGCGAGTACCAGCCAAGAATGCTTTCGCGCCATGCGGGGTCGGAGCGTGCATCGCCGCGGGTGGCATCGGCCGCGGCAGCGAACTCCCACTCGTACCAGCTCGGCAGGCGCGCCTGCTCGCTTTCGCAATACGCCTGTGCGGCAAACCAGCTGACCCGCGTTACCGGTTGCCCTGGCAGCGCTTCGTCACCCAGCGCATCGGCAGCAGCCCACTGGGTGAGGTAGCGCGCATCGGCAAGGATGCGCGCTACCTGATCGCGTCGCCAGGAAGGATGAGTCTCCACGAAGGCGAGAAACTCGGCATTGGTGACCAGCTCGGTACGCAGACGGAATGGCGCGACCTGCGCCGCGGCTGCCTTGCCGTCCGCCGGCAACACGCTGGTAAAACTCCCTCCCGGCAGGGCGACGTAGTCCGCCGCCGTTGCCGGGAGCGCCAGCAGCAAGCCCAGACAAGCCAGTGCCAGCGCGCGCATCTCAGTGCGCCGCTGCCGGCGGGGGTGTCGCTTCCGCGCGTGCCTTGGTCACCTCATCCTTGCTGAACTGGCCACCCGGGTTGCCCCAGCTGTTCAGCACGTAGGTCAGGATGTTGGCCACCTCGTCGTCAGTCAGCTGCGACATCGGCGGCATCACCGAATCGTATTCATGGCCGTTGACGGTGACTTTGCCGGTCAGGCCATGCGTCACGATGGTCATGGCGCGCTTCGGCGTGGCCGCCAGCAGGCTAGACTTGGCCAGTGGCGGAAACACATTCGGCAGACCTTCGCCGTTGGCCTGATGGCAGACCGAGCACGTGCCGGCGAACAGCTGTTTGCCCGCGGCGACCTGGTCGTCCTTGGTCAGCGTACCCGACTCATGCGCCTTGGCTGCCGTAGTCACTGCCTGCAAGTTGCTGCCGGCACGGTCGCTCAGATAGACCGAGTCCACTTCCTTGCCCGAGTAGACCGTCTTGTTCTCCGGGCCGTCCACTTTCAGGATGCCCAGCGCACCCTTGTTGAAGGCGCGGAAGATCGAATGATCGACCAGCACGTAGCTGCCCGGCACGTCGGTGTGGAACTCCACGATCGCGGCGCCGCCGGACGGGATCAACGTGGTCTGCACGTTGTGCTGCGCCACGGTGCCGCCCTCGGGCTGCACCTTGTCGAAGATCTCGCCGATCACGTGGAAGCTGGAGACAAGGTTGGGGCCGCCGTTGCCCACGAACAAGCGCACCTTCTCGTCGGTCTTGGCGGTCAGCGCATTGTCGCCGGTGAGCGCGCCTTCCTTGCCGTTGAACAGCACGTAGGTCGGATGCTCGTCGATCGCCTTCTCCATGTCGAACGGCTGATGGCCCTTCTCGCGGTACTTGCCGGTGGTGTAGAAGTCGCCCTGCATCACGTAGTACTCGTGATCGACCGGGCTCAGGCCCTCCGGCGGCTCGACCAGCAGCAGGCCGTACATGCCGTTGGCGATATGCATGCCCACCGGCGCGGTGGCGCAGTGGTACACATAGATGCCCTGGTTGAGCGCCTTGAAGGTGAACTGCGACTCGTGTCCCGGCGCGGTGAAGCTGGATGCGGCACCGCCGCCCGGCCCGGTCACGCCGTGCATGTCGATGTTGTGCGGCATCTTGTTGTTGGGGTTGTTCTTCAGATGGAACTCCACCGTGTCGCCCTGGCGCACGCGGACGAAACTGCCCGGCACGGTGCCGCCGAAGGTCCAGAACGTGTAGCTCACGCCCTCGGAGATCTGCATCTCCTTCTCAATCACTTCCAGCTCCACGATGACCTTGGCGGGATAGTTGCGATGGATCGGTGGCGGCACATGCGGCGGGCTGGTCAGCACGGCGTGGATCGGCGCGCCCTGCGGCGGACCGAAGTCGCCGCGTTCGGAGGCGACCGATGTGCCGGCGGCCGGTGTAGCGGCGGTCGTGGCCAGACTGGATGAAGCAGACGGCTTGCCGGAACACGCCGCCAGCGCAAGCATCGCGGCAGCGGCGAGATAAAGGTGCGGACGTGTCATGAAGGTTCTCCCTGGGTTCTGCTGCCAGATTATGAGAACGCGGTATGGCACCTTTGATCTGGATCAGCCGGAATGGATTTGCGGCGGCGCTGCGTCACCCTGCCACAGCCCATGGTCCACCTGGCTTCAGCCGGGTTTGCCGTCAGCACGCGGGGTCAGATAGATCCATGCCGAACGCAGCACCCACGGCAGAAACGCCAGCAACCAGCCGTATGCGGCGACCACCAACCACAGGTAGACGTCGCCGCCGAACTCGGCGCGGATGCGCACCAGCGCCACCGCTTGCAGCAGCGCGAAGCACAGCCACGGCACCGCACCCATCTGCATCGGTCGGCCCGAGTGGCCCTGGGTCACGCGGGTCACCATCGCTACCAGCATCGAGCCGAAGTAGCCGATCGCCAGCGCATGCAGCGGCGCGCGGAAGAACAGCATCTGGCCGCTGGCGGCATAGATCACGTCCTGCACCGCATACAGCGCGAAGGCTACCGGCAGCCACGCAAACGCCAGATGCAACACCGCCAGCACGCCTGGCCGCATCACCTTCCATGGCTGCCACGCCAGCGCATGCCAGGCGAATACCAGCGCCAGCGGAATGTCGGCCAACCACAGCCAACCCAGCGCGCCGCGCCAGTCCAGCAGCAGATGTGCCAGCAACAACGCCCACACCACCGGAAGGCTCCAGCGCGGGCGGACCACCGAATAGCTCTTGATCACATTGCTGCTGAAGAACGGCAGCATGCGGTGCGTCACCGAGAAGAAGATCGGCAGCAGCAAACCGAAGGTGCCTAACCGCGTGGCCAACCGCGCGCATTCGTCCGGAGCGCCGAACAGATAGGCCAGAAAAGCGATCAAGCCGAGCACACCCAGTGCCAGCGCCAGCAGACAGGAACGCGCATGGTCGTTGCGATCGCTGGACGCACGCAGTACCGACGCCAGCGTGACCAGTCCGATCAGATAGCCCAGCAGCATCAGCGCCATGCCCAACGCCAACAGCCATGGAAGATCGAGCAATCCCACATTCGCCAGCACGTAGCCGCCGAACACGCAGCCGGCCACCGGCACGTAACGCGATCGTGGCAACGAAGGCCGATTCAGCCAGCGCGGAAACACCGTCAGCAGGAAGCCGAAGATGAAAAGCGGAAACATGCCGTACTGGATCAGCATGCTGTGCGCATACGCCGGCGGAATCGACGGCTGCGGCCAGCTGCCCAGTCCGAAACGCATCCAGGTCAACTCAAGCGCCCACCACGCCATGCTCAGCAGCACCGCGACGGAGCCAGCCAGGAACAGCAGCCGGTGCGGCGCCGAGGCGAGCAAAGCCGGCAGCTCGGCGAAGGTCGCGGGCTTGACGGCTGAAGTGGGCAATGAAGTGGGCGATTCAGCCATGGCGAGCCAGCTCGGATAAGAACGACTCGCCATGCTGGCAGGTTGGCAGGGACAGCGGCCATGACCTGCATCAGCTGCCGTGCCGCGATGCCGGAAGGCTCCGCCACAATCACCATGATCGCATGCCGCCCCGGCAAGACATTCAGTTGATCCCGGTCAACACCGCCCCAGGCCATCTCGCGCACGCTGCCGTCATCAATCGCGGAGGCACGATCATGCGCAGGCTAGCCGGCAAGGTGGCGTTGGTAACCGGTGGCGCCGTGGGTATCGGCGCAGCCTGCGTGGCGCGACTGGTGGAAGCGGGCGCACGGGTCGCCATCGTCGACCTGCATGACGGACCGGGTCGGCAGCTGGCCGGCCAGTTCGGCGACGCTGCCCGCTATTTCCACGCCGACGTCTCGGTGGAGGCCGAGGTGGCAGCGGCGATCGCCGGTACCGTGGCAGCGTTCGGACGTCTGGATGTGCTGGTCAATAACGCCGGCATCGCGGGGCCGAACAAGCCCACTCACGAACTCACCGAGGCCGAGTGGGACCGGGTACAGGCGGTCAACGTGAAGGGCGTGTTCTTCTGCACCAAGCATGCGATCGCTCCTCTGCGCGCAGCCGGTGGCGGCAGCATCATCAACCTGTCGTCGATCTACGGCCTGGTCGGTGCGCCGGACGTGCCGCCCTACCACGCGTCCAAGGGCGCGGTGCGGCTGATGAGCAAGACCGACGCGTTGATCTATGCGGCCGACCGCATCCGGGTCAACTCGATCCACCCCGGCTTCATCTGGACGCCGATGGTGGAACAGCACATCGCCTCGATGGGCGGCGATCCGCAGCAGCACCGGCGCGAAGTCGATGCGTTGCACCCGCTAGGCCACATGGGCGAGCCGGACGACATCGCCTGGGGCGTGGTCTACCTCGCCTCGGACGAGGCGAAGTTCGTGACCGGCAGCGAGCTGGTCATCGATGGCGGCTACAGCTGCCGCTGAAGATTCATTCCAACCGGGGAATCAGCCATGTTCAAGCACATCCTTCTACCCGTCGATGGTTCTGACCTGTCGCTGCGCGCCGTCAGGCTCGGCGTCGAGCTGGCGAAGACCTGCGGCGCACGCGTGTATGCGCTGCATGTGGTGGCGCCATTCCACACCATCGCCTACATGGCGGAGATGCTGGCGGCCACCGAAGTCGTGTACACCAAGGATGCCATCGTGCGCGCCAGGCAGTACATCGCCGAGGTGCAGCGCATCGCCGCGGAAGCCGGCATCGAGTGCGCCGGCAGCTATGTATTCGATGACCATCCGCACGAAGCCATCCTCGCCACGGCGCGCGAGCAGCATTGCGATCTGGTGGTGATGGCATCGCACGGCTGGCGCGGCTTCACCCGGCTGCTGCTGGGCAGCGAGGTGCACAAGGTGCTGCTGAAAAGCGAAATCCCCGTGCTGGTCTGCCGCTGATTCTCCGCCGTCCCAAAGGCGCCTTGATCGATTCAACGCAGGAGTCACCCATGTTCAAGCACCTGTTGTTGCCTGTCGACGGATCCGAACTGTCGTTGCGCGCGGTCGATCGCGGGATCGCGCTAGCCGCCACGCTGGGCGCCCGGATCCATGCGCTGCATGTGTTGCCGCCATTTGCCGCGGCCACGTATTTTGCCGCCATCGCCCAGGCCGACGAAACGATATACGTCGAGCGTGCCCTGGCCCGTGCCGAGTGCATACTGGGCGAAGTGCGGCACCGCGCGCAGGCCGCCGGAGTAGCCTGCGAGAGCAGCCACGAGATCGATGGCCGGCCCTATTGCGCGATCGCCGCCGCCGTTTCGAAATACCACTGCGACATGATCGTGATGGCCACCCACGGCAGGCACGGCATCGAGAAGCTGTTGCTGGGCAGCGTGACCCAGAAGGTGCTGCTGCTGGCCGAGGTACCGGTGCTTGTCTGTCATTGAAAGCCGCATGAGCACCATGAGGCCGCCTCAACCTACCAGGCTGACCGGACTGGATCCGGCCTAAGCGGCGCGCCGGCTGGCCGCGGAGGGTCCAAACCTGCTGACCGGCAGCATGCCCAAGACACTGTGGAAGATGGTCATCGGCGTACTGCTGGAACCGATGTTCCTGATGCTGCTGGTCGCTGGTGGCTTGTACCTGGCGTTGGACGACCAGGCCGAAGCGGCGTTCCTGCTGTCGTTCGTGTTCGTGGTGATCGGCATCACGCTGGCACACGAGCGCAAGACGCTACGCGCGCTGGAATCGCTGCGCGAACTGTGATCGGCGCACCATTCTTCCGCAGTGTGATGGCGCCGGCGCTACCCGATGCGGCGGCGCTGGCCTGGATCGCCGGCATGCTGCTGGCGAGCGGCGCCTGGCTCGAGGGCTGGCCGCATTTCGCACGACGTATCCTCGCGTGGCGCACGGCATCGGATTGAGGCATTCAACGTGCAGTCGTCGCCGTGACCGCCTGATCCCGCCCCGCGCGCTTGGCGTCGTACAACGCCGCATCGGCACGCTGGATCAGATCCATGGCGTCGTCGCCGGCGGCGGACTGCGCCACGCCGATGCTGATGGTGACCGCGCGCCGAGACCAGGCAAAGCCGCGGAAGGCACCGAGGATGCGCGCCGCCACGTCACTGGCCCGGCTTATATCGGCATGGGGCAGCAGCAACGCGAACTCCTCGCCGCCATAGCGTGCGGCCAGATCCGACGGGCGCAGCGCGGTGCCCAGCAGATGGCCGGTGATGCGCAATACTTCGTCACCGGCGAGGTGGCCGAAATCGTCGTTGTAGCTCTTGAACCTGTCCAGATCGAGCATCAGCAGGGAGAACATCGCGTCATGCTTGCGCTGCCCGTGCAGCAGGTTCGCCAGCGCATCGTCGAACGCGCGCCGGTTAGCCAGCCCGGTCAAGGTGTCGGTGTCTGCATCGTTGCGCAGCAACAACGTCTCGCGACGTTGGCGCTCCAGCTTGTCGAGCAGGTTTGCCACCCACCACACCAGCAACGCCACCGCGGCACCGCTGAACAACGCCATGAACGCGAATGCCAGCGTTTCAGGCAGGCCCAGCCCGGACTGCAACATCTCGAACACGAAAGCAAAGACCACCGGCAGTAGCAACGCCGGCAGCAACAGGCGGCGCGCAAATGCACCACCCAACGTATCGGCCGTGGCCACCCGGGTAAGGCCGGTGGTGGGTGTGGAGGACAACCAACCCAGCACCGCCAGCAGCAGGAGCGTGGTGTAGATCGGCACCCGGTCGAACAGAGGACCGTGCTTGCTCGCCAGCGCGATGCCATACGAGGCCAGCCCGATCATCGCGATCGCCAGCAAGGCGATAGCCAGCCCCTCGCGCAGATACAGCCAGCGGCGCGCGGATACCAGCAGACCCAGGCCGCCGAGCAGCACGAACACCAACGCCATGAGCGAATCGTCGACCAGATAGTCGACGCCAGGATCCGCCGCCCAGACATATTCGCCGAACGTGGCCACGCCGATAGTCATCACGGCAAGCGACAGCCACGACGCCAGGCGCAATCGCAACGACCCGGAATCATCCTGGCTCAACAGCAGCGAACTGCCGGACAGCGCAAAGCCGATGGCGGCATTGGGCTTCATCGAAGGCTGCACCGGCACCGCGGCGGTCAGCAGCGGCACGTTCCAGCACCAGCCTGCCAGCAGGACCAAAGCAACCACGCTCATCATCACGGCGACGGCGCGCGAGAAGTGGGTGAATCCCCGGACGACCCGTGGGTCCTGATGGAACGGCACTGCAATCATGGTCGCTACGCTGGCCGGTGGGTCCGCCGCTGTCAATGTTCGATCGAACAATGCGCCGGTTGACGCCGATCAATCCGATTCTCGCAGCACCCTGCCACAGTCCCGGCACGAACTGACCGAACGCCCGCAACCACAGGCAAAACAAGCATGATCATCTATAGCTGCCACGGGGCCGCCAAACAGGTCACCGGCTCCTGTCACCTGATCACCTGCAACGACTACCGCGTACTGGTCGACTGCGGCATGTTCCAAGGCGGCCCGGAGATAGAGCGCGGCAATGCCGAGCCGTTCGGCTTCGACCCGGCCGGCATCGACGTGCTGTTGCTGACCCACGCGCACCTGGATCACTGCGGGCGGATTCCGTTGCTGGTGCGACAGGGTTTCCGCGGCCGCATCCTCACTACTGCCGCCACCCGTGAGCTGGCCCGCGTGGTGATGCTCGATGCCGCCGGCCTGCAAGAGGAGGACGCGCGCCGGGCGGAGCGCCGCAACCGGCGTGGCGAACCGGTGACGCCACCGCTGTACACGCTGGACGATGCACTGCACGCGCTGGATTTCTTCGGCCCGGATGTCGGCTACGACGAAACCGTGCACTTGACTGATGGCATCACCGCCCGCTTCCTGGATGCCGGCCACATCCTCGGCTCCGCATCGATCCTGCTGGACGTCGACGACGGCACGCTGCGCCGCAATCTGCTGTTCTCCGGTGATCTGGGCAACCCGGGCCGGCCGATCGTGCGCGATCCGGTGCCCGCACCCGCCGCCGACTACGTGGTGATGGAAACCACTTATGGCGACCGCCCGCATCGTTCGGTGCCGGATTCCATCCAGGAGATGTACCAGGCGATCCGCGACACGTTGGCGCGCCGTGGCAATGTGGTGATCCCCACCTTCGCGCTGGAGCGCACGCAGGAGGTCCTCTATTACCTGAATCACGGCATTCGCGAAGGGGCGATCCCTGCCCATGTGCGGGTATTCCTGGATTCGCCGATGGCGATCTCCGCCACCGAGATCTTCCGGCGCCACCCGGAATGCTTCGACGACGACTTTCTCGCCGAGCTGCAGCACGGCGATCCGTTTGACATGCCCGGCCTGCATTTCACCCGCGACACCAGCGAATCGATGGCTATCAACAACATCGAGGACGGCGCAGTGATCCTGGCCGGCTCCGGCATGTGCAACGGCGGGCGCGTGCGCCATCACCTGAAACACAATCTGTGGCGCGATCGCTGCAGCGTGGTGTTTGTAGGCTATGCGGCAGAGGGCACGCTGGCGCGGCGGATCGTCGACGGTGCCACCACGGTACGCATCTTCAACGAACCGATTGCGGTACGCGCGCAGGTGTGGACGATCAACGGTTTCTCCGCGCATGCCGATCAGCTGTCTTTGCTGTCATGGCTGGGCGATGCGCCCCGCCGTAAGGTATTGCTGGTGCACGGCGAGTACGAACGCGGCATGCAGGCGATGCGCGATTGCCTCGCCAGCCGCGGCGTGGCCTGCCAGCTGCCGGGCATGCACGAGCCGATCAAGATCGACTGACCGATGCCGCTTACGCAAGCCGGTTCCTCCGCGGCAGCATGCGAAGCAAGGTGTTGTCGCGGGCCACGTAGTGATGGAACAACGCCGCTGCTGCATGCATGCCGATCAAGTAGTAACCGATCGTGCCGATGGTTTCGTGGATCTCTTTCAGCGAGTCGGCAAGCGTCTTGTCGACACCGAGCAGAGCCGGCAGTTGCAGGCCGAAGAACGGAATCGGCTTACCCGCGGCGCTGAGGCTGAGCCAGCCCAGCAACGGCATCGCGACCATGAAGATATACAGCGCCAGATGCATCAGGCCGGCCAGGCGCTTTTGCCAGAGCACCGGTTCCGGCTGGATGCGCGGCGATACGCCGAACCAGCGAATCGCCATGCGCAGGAATACCAGCACAAACACGGCCAGCCCCAACATGAAATGCCACATCTTCAGGCCCTCGCGCAGGTCGCTGCCGCGGGGAAACCATTCACGCAGGTTGATGCAGACGTACACGGCCACCAGCAGCAGGAGCATCAGCCAATGCATGGCAATCGACAGCGAGCCGTAACGATCGATGGTGTTCTTCCAGTTCATGGTGATCCTCCGTAGTAGGCCCCGGTCACCTCTGGCTATATGCGAAACGACATCGGACCGGAAACAAGCGGCGTCAGCATGCGCCCATGCGATACGCATCGACTTGAGCCTGATCAAATTCGCGGCCGGTGACCGCTGCGTCATCTGCCACGCGCCGTCGCACATTGGCGGTACTTGCGGCGTTTCGCCGCGTCCGGCTTTCCATCGCATGAAGGCGGAGCGCCGTGTGATAGTTTTCGCAGGCAGGGAACTCCAACCTGGCCAACCTGGGTCGGTTTCCGCCCGCGCGAGGCGTCGATGGAACCCACGGCCACTGTGCTCGACCTCAATCAGCTGCGCCGCAGCTGCAGCTCATGCGCACTGCACGAGCTGTGCCTGCCGGCAGGCATCGGCGCCGACGACCTGAACCGGCTGGATGCCACGGTGAAGGACAAGCGCATGCTGGATCGCGGCGCCATGCTGTACCGTGAAGGCGACAAGTTCGATGCGCTCTACGTGGTGCGTTCCGGCTCGCTGAAGAGCTTCGTGCAGAACGAAGCGGGCGACATGCAGATACTGGCGTTCCATCTGCCCGGCGAGATCATCGGCTTCGACGCATTGGCATCGAACCAGCATGTCAGCCAGGCCGAGGCACTCGAACGTTCCAGCATCTGCGAACTGCCTTATGCCCATCTGCAGCGGGTCACCAGCGAGGTGCCGGCGCTGCATCGGCAATTGATGCGGGTGATCAGCCGCGAGGTGGTGGAGGAGCACCGGCACCTGATGGTGATGGGCCGGCAGCAGGCGCAGGAGCAGATGGCCACCTTCCTCAAGAGCCTGGCGAACCGTTATCAGCGTCTGCAGCGCGACGGCGCCGCGCTCAACCTGTCGATGTCGCGTTACGACATCGCCAACTACCTCGGCCTGGTGGTCGAGACGGTCAGCCGGCTGTTTTCTCGCATGGAGGAAATGGGCGTGCTCGAGGTCAATCGGAAATCCGTGCGCATCCTGCGTCCCGACCTTCTGGCCGGACTCTGCCGCGCCGACACCATGTCGAAGCAGAAAGACGCCAGCTGAGCTCTGCCCCACTGCGGGCCGCCATCCGCCCTTTCGCCCGCGCATCACGCCGCACCCGGCGACCCGGGCGGCTCGATACGGCGATCTATTGACGGAGGTCAACTGGCACCGGCGGCTAGCGGCGTACAAACATCGTGCAGGAAGTCGCCATGTCCGCCCACCGGGCATCGGAGCCGCATGATCACCCGCATCGAGAACCACGCCATGCCCAATATCGCTCACCCTCAAGCCGACGCTGACGACGCCACCGACATCCATTTCGGAAAGCTGAGTGGCACACACTGGATCGAATCCCTCACCGACGGCACGCGAGTGCTGATCCGGCCACTGCGCGAAGAAGATCGCGAGCGCGAGGAAGACTTCATCCATCGCCTGTCGCCCGCTTCCCGCCGATTTCGTTTCATGGGCGGATTCAAGGAGGCCAGCCCGGAACTGATCAACCAGTTGATGGATGTCGACTACGATCAGCGGATGGCATTCGTCGCGCTGGCCCACGACAACGGCAAGCTGCGCGAAGTCGGCGTGAGCCGCTACAGCGCCACCGACGACCAAGGCCATTGCGAATGCGCGGTGACGGTGGCCGACGACTGGCACCATCGCGGCCTCGGTGTGCTGTTGATGCGGCACCTGATCGACCTCGCCCGCAGGAATGGCTTCAAACAGATGGTGTCGCTCGACTCCGCCGACAACGAGGCGATGCGCGACCTCGCCAGCTATCTGGGTTTTCGTCGCCGGCTCGATCCGGGCGATTCGACCCAGGTCATTCATACGCTGGATCTCTGACCAGCGCCGTTCCCGTCGAGATGCCGCTCATGCACACGGAAAGATCTGAAACCGCCCGCATCGATTCCGCCGCCGATCAGGCCACGCTTGTCGCCGGCCGCTGTGACGTACTGGCACTGGTGACCTCGACCTGTCCCTGGAGTCCAGCTGCGGTAGCCGGCGCGTCGCTCGCTTCGCGCTGGGGTAGCAACCTGACCGGCTGTTTCCTGGAACCCTCGGCGCGAATGCTGCACGACGCCGATCACGAGCCCACGGTACTGGGCTTGCTGGAGAAACCGCCTGCCCATGATGCCGATGCGCACGCCGCGTTCGGCGCTTTCGCGCGGCAGTCGGGCGTGCACGAAGCAACCTGGGCAGTCAGCCACACGGGCTTGGCCCGGACCCTGAAGCATCTGGGCGCCTGGCATGACCTGGCGGTGATCGAACGGGACATGGTGGAGACTTCCGGGTTGCTCGACATCCTCGGCGAGGCGATCCTGGGCAGCCAGCTGCCGTGCCTGATCCTGCCTCCACGCTGGAACCGCGAGCTCAGCTTCGAGCACGTGGTGATCGGCTGCAACGGCAGCATCGAATCGATCCGCGCGATCCATGCCGCCCTGCCGTTTCTGCGGATGGCCAAACACGTGACCCTGGTCGATGGCGACGTGCGCAGTTCGAACGACGCCGACAGCTGCCTGCCGCACTTCGATCCGTTCGTCTATCTGCTGCGCCACCGCATCACCGCCAAACCGCAATACATCCGCGCCTCGTCCGACCTCGCCGGCGATATCCTGCTGAAGAAGGCGCGCAATGCGCAGGTCGATCTGCTGGTGATGGGCGCCTACAGCCGCTCGCCGGCGCGTGAGCGCGTCTTCGGCGGCGCCACCCGGCGCGTGCTGGAAGAAGCGGACATTCCGGTGCTGATGCAGCACTAGGGACGCCTTGATGTAGCTCGTCATCCCGGAATCGCGAAGCGGTATCCAGGACCCAGCGCCTTTAGGCATCGCCGCGTTACGCGAAAGACAGTAGATGACCAGCCATGCGGCTGTTGAAAACCGCGGGAATGACAAAACGGAGGTCGGTCAGGACGTCCCTGGGTACATCGCGCAACCGCATCACTCGGGCAACAGTGCCTGTCCGATCGCGCGCAGGCCTTTCGGATCCAGCACCTGCAGTTCGCGCCCTTCGATCTGGATGAGCTTCTGGATACGGAAGCGGCTGAGCACGCGACTGACCGTTTCGGCGGCCAGTCGCAGGTAGTTGGCGATGTCACCGCGCGACATGCTGAGGTGGAATCGGGTGCCGGAGAATCCTCGCGCCTCGTAGCGCGAGGCCAGATCCATCAGGAACGCGGCAACCCGCTCGTCGGCACTGTGGTCGCCGGCCAGCAGGCTGGCGGTGCCCAGCTCCTTGCTGAGCATGCGGAACAGATGCTGCTGAACGGCGGGGATGCGCGAAGCCAGCGCACTCATCGCCGGAAACGAGAACCGGCAGAAGAACGTGGTGTCCAGTGCTACCGCATCGCACGGGAAGTGCTCCGGATAGATCGCGTTGAGGCCGATCACTTCGCCGGGAAGATAGAAACCCAGCACCTGTTCGCGACCGTCCTTGTCGACCATGCGGGTCTTCACGGTGCCGCCGCGCACGGCGAAGATCGCGCGGAACGGGTCGCCGGTACGAAAGATGTGTTCACCCGCGCGGAACGGCCCCACATGCTCGACCAGGCACTGCAGCGCAGCGAGTTCGGGCTTGTGATAACCGGCCGCGATGCAGGCGCTGGAGAACGCACAGGTGCCACAGAAACGCGCCTCGTCACCGTCATCGGCGATCGGGCTGGGCGGATCGGGCAGGCGACCTGCCGGGTGCTTGGATTGCATGAGGATGATGGATGCCGGGTTGGGGCTGGATGATTCAGCTCGCTCGCGAACGGATCGTGCTCGACCGGGTCAGGCTTGGTCAAACCATGCCTGACCAGACCAGATTCGATCAGATCAAGTTTGATCAGATCAGGTTCGATCAGATCACGCGCGAATATCGCGGTGTCTGCGCCGCGTCACCTCGATAGGCGTCGAAGCACATGGCGATGATACGCAAGAGCAGCCGCCCTCGCGAGGTCACCCGCAGCATGCGCGCGTCTTCGACGATCAGACCATCGGCCAGCAACGGCGCCAGCTGCTTCCGCTCGCGCAGGAAGTATTCGTCGAACAACAGCCGATGGCGCGTGCCGAAGGCACGCTTGTCCAGCACGCCATGGCACATCAGCTGGCCGATCAGCTCGCGCCGGATCAGGTCGTCCTCATCCAGTTGCAGGCCCCGCGCCACCGGCAGGCGGCCGGCGTCAAGCGCCGCGTAGTAGCCGACCAGGTCGCGCGCGTTCTGGCTGTAGCTGTCACCAATGCGGCCGATGGCGCTGACGCCGAGGCCGACGATGTCGCAATCGCCATGCGTCGAATAGCCCTGGAAATTGCGCTGCAGCGTGCCGGCGCGCTGCGCCCGCGCCAGCTCGTCATCGGAGCGGGCAAAGTGATCCATGCCGATGTAGACGTAGCCGGCCGCGCTCAGCTTCTCCAGCGCGCAACCGAACAGCGCCAGCCGAGTCGCCGCATCGGGCAGTTCGGCCGCGTCGATCTGGCGCTGCGCCTTGAACATTTCCGGCAGATGCGCGTAGCCATAAACGGCGACGCGATCGGGCCCCAGCGCCACTATCTGATCCAGCGTGCGGCTGAAACCGTCCAGCGTCTGCAACGGCAGGCCGTAGATCAGGTCGACGCTGACCGAACGGAAGTGCGCGGCACGGGCTGCGTCGATCACCTCGCGAGTCTGCTCGAAGCTCTGGATGCGGTTGACCGCCTGCTGCACCGCCGGGTCGAAGTCCTGGATGCCGACCGAGATGCGGTTGAAGCCCAACTCGCCCAACGCCCCGACGTACTTGCCGTCGGCATAGCGCGGATCGATCTCGATGCCGTATTCGCGATTCGTGTCGTGGCTGAAGCTGAAATGACGCGCCAGCGATTCCATCAGCTCGCGCATGCGCACCGCATCGAGAAAGTTGGGTGTACCGCCACCGAAGTGGAGCTGGCGCACCGGCCGGTCGCGGTCGAACAGCGGCGCGATCAGCTCGATCTCGCGGTACAGCCGTTCGAGATAGCGATCGGCCTGGCCCACGTCGCGGGTGATCACCCGGTTGCAGCCGCAATAGAAACACGGGCTCATGCAGAACGGCACATGCACGTATAGCGACAGCGGACGGGGAATCGGCTCCTCGTTGGACGCCCGGATCGCCGCGCGCAACGCCGTCTCGTCGAAATCGGCGGTGAATTGCGGCGCCGTCGGATAGCTGGTGTAGCGCGGGCCGGCCACGTCGTAGCGGGCGATCAACGCGGGATCGAATTCAGGAATAGAGACGGGACTGGCCATGGAGAGGAGTCTGTCCATGTACCGGGTCGCGCGCCTTGATCCGGATCAATTGGCGCGACTGCCGCGGCGCACCTGCACTTCTTTTGTAGGAGCCCGCCAGCGGGCGATGCTCCTGCTCTGATGGTCGATAAGGAAATTCAAAGCCAGGGCATCGCCCGCTAGCGGGCTCCTACGACAGCGAGGTCGCGGTGCGCTTCAGGGCTTGTAGGGTTCGATCCGCTGCTCGATCGAACCGAAGATCGAGGCGCCGGCGGCGTCGGTGATGTCGATGCGCAGGGAATCGCCGAATTTCATGAACGGCGTGCTGGGTTTGCCGTCGCGCAGAGTTTCCACCGTGCGTTGTTCGGCCAGGCAGGAAGCGCCCTTGCCGGTGTCCTCGTTGGCGATGGTGCCGGAACCGACGATGGTGCCGGCGGCCAGCGGCCGCGTCTTCGCCACGTGGGCGACCAGTTCGGCGAAGCTGAACTGCATGTCGACGCCACACTCGGCCTCGCCGAACCAGGCGCCGTTCAACCAGGTACGCATCGGCAGGTGCAGCTTGTCGCCCTGCCAGGCGTTGCCGAGTTCGTCCGGGGTCACCAGCACCGGCGACAGCGCCGAGCGCGGCTTGGACTGCAGAAAGCCGAAGCCCTTGGCCAGCTCGTCGGGAATCAATCCGCGCAGGCTCACGTCGTTGACCAGACCGATCAGCTGGATATGCTCGGATGCCTGCGCGGGCGTGGCCGCCATCGGCACGTCGTCGGTGACCACGATGACTTCGGCCTCGAGGTCGATGCCGTAATCCTCGCTAGGCACCACCACCGGATCGCGCGGACCGAGGAAACCGGCACTGGTCGCCTGGTACATCAGCGGATCGGTGTAGAACGACTTCGGCACTTCGGCGCCGCGGGCGCGGCGCACGCGCTCGACGTGCGGCAGGTAGGCGCTGCCGTCGACGAATTCATAGGCACGCGGCAGCGGCGAGGCGAGTGCAGCCATGTCCAGCGCGAATGCGCCGGTCGCGTGGCCCGCGTTCAACTCGTCGGACAGCGCGTTGAGTCGCGGCGCCGCGTTCGACCAATCGTCCAGCGCCGCCTGCAGTGTCGACGCAATGCCGCCGGCCTTCACGGCGCGGGTCAGGTCGCGACTGACCACGATCAGCGTACCGTCGCGGCCGCCTTCCTTCAGACTTCCCAGTTTCATGCAATTCCCCAGACAAAATGGTGTGACGGCTCAGGCCTGCGACGGCTCGAAATGCTTGCGGATGCCCTGCCAGCATTCGTAATAATTGTCCTGCAGCTGCGGTGAAGCCAACGCTTGCTGCGTGGGGCGGATCACCCTGCGCGTCTCGAACATGAAGGCCATGGTGCCGCCGATCACGTCGGGTTTGGAAAGGTCGGCAACCGATGCCTTCTCGAACGTAGCTGCATCCGGGCCATGTCCGCTCATGCAGTTGTGCAGCGAAGCACCACCCGGCAGGAAGCCCTCGGCCTTGGCGTCGTACACGCCGGTGATCAAACCCATGAACTCGCTGGCCACGTTGCGATGGAACCAGGGCGGCCGGAACGTGTGCTGCGCGACCAGCCAGCGCGGCGGAAAGATCGCGAAGTCGATGTTCGCCGTGCCGGCGGTGTCGCTGGGCGAGGTCAGCACGGTGAAGATCGACGGATCGGGATGGTCGTAGCTGATCGAGCCTATCGTGTTGAAGTGGCGCAGGTCGTATTTGTACGGCGCGTAGTTGCCGTGCCAGGCGACCACGTCCAGCGGCGAGTGGTCGATCTTCGCCGACCACAGCGCACCCTGGAACTTGGCGATCAGTTCGAACGCGCCGTCGACATCCTCGTAGGCGGCATGCGGAATGAGGAAGTCGCGGGCGTTGGCCAAACAATTGGAACCGATCGGACCGAGATCCGGCAGACGCAACAGTGCGCCGAAGTTCTCACAGACATAACCGCGGGCCTGGTCGCCCAGCAGCTCCACGCGGAAACGCACGCCGCGCGGAATCACCGCGATCTCCTGCGGCTCGATCTCCAGCACGCCCAGCTCGGTGGCCAGCCGCAAGCTGCCCAGCTGCGGCACGATCAGCAACTCGCCATCGGCGTCGTAGAAGAATCGCCCCTGCATCGAGCGATTGGCCGAATAGAGGTGGATACCTATGCCGGCCTGCTCGGCCGCGCCGCCATTGCCGGCGAGCGTCGTCAACCCGTCGACGAAATCGACCGGCCCGGAAGGCAGCGGCAGCGGGTCCCAGCGCAACTGGTTCGGCGTGGCGGGCGCCTCATCGAAGCGATTGTGGAAGGCGGCATGCGCCAGCGGCTGGAACGGCTCGTGCACCGCCGCCGGACGGATCCGGTACAGCCAGCTGCGCCGGTTCGTGTGGCGCGGCGCGGTGAACGCGGTGCCCGAAAGCTGCTCCGCATACAGACCATGCGCCACGCGCTGCGGCGAGTTCTGCCCCTGCGGCAGCGCGCCGGCGATCGCCTCGCTGGCGAATTCGTTGCCGAAGCCGGATTGGTAACCACGAGATTGCATCGCACTCATCGATCTTCGCCTTCGAGCCCCTCTCCCGATGGGAGAGGGGTTGGGGTGAGGGTTCGGTTTCCGATGGCGCTCAAGATCGCCTCAAGCACCACATCCATCTGCTGCAGAACTTCATTGTCCCAATATCGCAGAACCTTGAGGCCTTGCGACTCGAGAAATCGAGTACGTGTCCGATCGACTTCATCGTTGTGCTGTGAACCGTCCAGCTCCACCACCAGTTTCATCGCATTGCAGTAGAAATCGACAATATATGGCGGGACCGGATGTTGGCGACGAAACTTCAGGCCATTCAGTTGCCCGGCTCGCAGCCGTTGCCACAGCTTGTGTTCGGCATCCGTGCCGCCTTGGCGCAACTCACGTGCATGCTCGCGTGTTCGTGTAGGCAATGGTGACTTGATGCGTTCCGGCATGACCGAACCCTCACCCCAACCCCTCTCCCGCGGGGAGAGGGGCTTTTTCATTCACAGGAAACCGCGTTTCATCTGATCGCGTTCGATGCTCTCGAACAGCGCCTGGAAATTGCCCTCGCCGAATCCCTCGTTGCCCTTGCGCTGGATGATCTCGAAGAAGATCGGACCGACCGCGTTCTGGGTGAAGATCTGCAGCAGCTTGCGTTGTTTGGTTTCCAGGTCGGCGTCGATCAGGATCTTGTTCTTCGCCAGCCGCTGGACGTCCTCACCGTGGTTGGGTACGCGCTCGTCGATCACCTCGAAATACGCGTCCGGCGTATCGAGGAATTCCACACCGGCGGCGCGCATCTTCTCCACCGTGGTGTAGATGTCGTCGGTGAAGCAGGCGATGTGCTGGATGCCTTCGCCGTGATATGCGTCGAGGTATTCGTTGATCTGGCTCTTCGGGTCGCTCGACTCGTTCAGCGGGATGCGCACCACGCCGTCCGGCGCGGTCATCGCCTTGGAGACGAGGCCGGTCTTGACGCCCTTGATGTCGAAGTAGCGGATCTCGCGGAAGTTGAACAGCCGCTCGTAGTAGTCCGACCACTTCTGCATGTTGCCGAAGTAGAGGTTGTGGGTCAGATGGTCGATGAAGGTCAGGCCGAAACCGGTGGGATGCTGGTCGGCGCCCTCGATCGCCACGTAGTCGGCGTCGTAGATGCTGCCCAGGTCGCCGTAGCGATCGATCAGGTACAGCATGCAATCGCCGATGCCCTTGACCACGGCCGCGTTCACCGCCTTGCTGGCTTCCTTGTGGTCGATCTTCTCGCCACCGTTGCCGAGGACGGTCTGCAGTACCTGCACGCCGGGTTTGCGGAAGCGGATGGCGAAACCGCACGCGCAGGGGCCGTGCGCCTTGGCGAAATCCGCCGCGAACGAATCCGGATCCTCGTTGACCAGGAAGTTGACCCCGTTCTGCCGATACACCGTGATCGGGCGCGCCTTATGCTTCAGCACGGCGGTGAAGCCCATGCGCTTGAACAGGTCGCGCAGCTCGCCGGCGCGGCCGGCCGGTGCGGCAAACTCGACGAATTCGAAACCGTCGATGCCCATCGGGTTCTCGAACGTGGTGACCTGCATGCCAAGGTTCGGTTGGGCGTTCATGGCGCTCTCCTGTATGTCGGTGCACGATGACGACGTCTGAGCGTGCCATGAGCGTGCCACCATCGGGATAATCCCCACGTTATAGTTTCATATGAAACCATTTGCAAGGAGCGTCGCCGCAGTGCCCGCCAAACGACAGCCTGCCCCCACCACCGCCGAACATGCGCCGCTGGAGCTGGAACACTTCCTGCCGTACCGGCTTTCGATCCTGTCCAACACGATCAGCCAGGCGATTGCCGACGACTATCAGCGCCGCTATGACATCTCGGTGACCGAATGGCGGGTCATGGCGGTGCTGGCCCGTTTCGACGGACTGTCAGCGCGCGAAGTGGCCGAGCGCACCGCGATGGACAAGGTCGCGGTGAGCCGCGCCCTGGCGCGGCTGGTCGCGGGCGGCCGGGTCAGCCGGGCGATCCACAACAACGACAAGCGCCGCTCGGTATTGGGCCTGACCGAGGCGGGCTGGGCCATGCACGACGAAGTCGCGCCGATGGCGCGTGCGCGCGAGCGCGAAGTGCTGGCGAAACTCGATGCCGAGGAACGCGCCTGGCTGGAACGCATCCTCGACAAGCTCACGCCTGTGAAGCAGGAGTGAGAAATGAGAGAGAGCAAGACAGCCGCCTAGCCCGGCTCTTCTCTCATTTCTCACTCCTCTCCACTCATTTCTCGCTCCTCCCCACTCATTTCTCGCTCCTCCCCACTCACTTCTCAGCCTCACTTCACCCCGTGCATCAGCCGGTTGATCAGCGGCGCGATCAGGAATAGCAATACACCACCGCCGAGCAGTATCCAGAAGCCCATGCTGTAGCCGGACAGCGCCGACTCCACGGTCATCCCGGTTTCGCCGCTGACGCCAGCGGCGAACAGGCCGGCCAGGTTGTTGCCTATCGCGGTGGAGAGGAACCAGCCGCCCATGCCCAGGCCGACCAGCCGTGGCGGCGCCAGCTTGGTCACCATCGACAAGCCGATCGGCGACAGGCACAGCTCGCCGGCGGTCTGCAGCACGTAGCACAGCACCAGAGTCCACAGCGGGATCAAACCGTCGCTGCCGACCAGACGGGACAGCGCGTACATCAACACCGCAAAGCCCAGCGCATTGCCGATCAGGCCCAGCCCGAACTTGCGCGGAATCGACGGTTCGATGCGCCGCTTGTCCAGCCAGCCCCAGGTCAGCGCCACCAGCGGCGCCAGCGCCACGATCGCGATCGGATTGACCGACTGGAACCAGCCGATCGGGAAGTCCCAACCACCCAGATCGCGGTCGACGATGTGCTGGGCGAGGAAGTTGAACGAGCTGCCGGCCTGCTCGAAGAACATCCAGAACAGCACGTTGAAGGTGAAGATGATCAGCATGGCGATCGCCCGCTGGATCTGCACGCGGCCGGTACGAATCGCCTCGATCACCAGCACCACGCCCACACCGAGGAACAGCGCCGTCAGCAGCCATTGCAGCATCACCGCCCCGGCGCGATCCATCAGCAGATAAACCAGCGGAATGGCCACCAGCACGCCGATCGCCACATAGACCACACGCATCGGGCTGGCGACTTCCGGCGCCGGCATGCCGACCCGGCCGAGCTGGCGTCGACCGAACCAGAACCACACCAGGCTGATCAGCATCCCCACGCCGGACGCGGCAAACACTACGTGGTAGTTGTCATGCGCCGGTGTGCCGAAGACGTGTCCGGCAAGATAGCTGGTGAGTACAGGCGCGATCAGCGCGCCCGCGTTGATGCCCATGTAGAACAGCGTGAAACCGCGATCGCGACGCGAATCGCCAGGGGCATAGAGCTGCCCTACCATCGAGGAGATATTCGGTTTGAACAGGCCGTTGCCGACGATGATCGTGGCCAGCCCGAGCATGAAGATCTGCTGGTTGGGCACCATTACCATGAACAGTCCGGCCGCCATCACCACCGCGCCAAGCAGGATCGCGCGCTGGTAGCCGATGACCCGGTCGGCCACGTAGCCGCCGAAGACCGCGGTGGCATAGACCAGCGCCAGATAGGCGCCATAAGTGCGGCTGGCCGAGGCCTGGCCGGCGTTATCGCCATCGAAGAACTGCGCCACGATATACAGCGTCAGCGCCCAGCGCATGCCGTAGAACGCAAAGCGTTCCCAGAACTCCGACATGAAGAGCATCCACAACGGGCGCGGATGGCCAAGCGTCTGCGGGTAGTCGGGCGCGGCGCCCGGCGGCGTATGGGTGGCTTGGCTCATGGATTTTCCCGGTGATGGTCGGCACTTCACGTGCGGACACGTAATTTCTTGCGGGAAGATGTAATCGATGGCGGCACGCCGCGTCAAATGCGCTGCAACACGGGACATCGGCCCCGCAAGAAAATGTGAACGGCAAAATGCAGAAAGGCGGCCGATGGGCCGCCTTTCTGCATGGCAACCAGTTTCCGGATCAGCGCACGCCATGCATCAGCCGGTTGATCAGCGGCGCAATCAGCAGCAGCAACGCGCCGGAGGCGGCCAGCAGCCAGAAGCCGAAGCTGAAGCCCGACAGCGCCGAGGCGGCGGTCATGCCGTGCTCGCCGGCGATGTAGCTGGCCAGCAGGCCGGACAAGTTGCCGCCGGCGGCGGTGGACAGGAACCAGCCGCCCATCGCCAGGCCCACCAGCCGCGGCGGCGCCAGCTTGGTCACCATCGACAAGCCGATCGGCGACAGGCAGAGCTCGCCCACGGTCTGCAGCGAATAACACGCTGCCAGCGGCCAGAACGGGATCATGCCCTGCGGGTCGATCAGATGCTGGAGCGCGTACATCAACACCAGGAAGCCCAGGCCGTTGAAGATCAGGCCGAAGCCGAACTTGCGCGGGATCGACGGCTCCATCCGTCGGCGCCCCAGCCAGCCCCAGGCCAGGCTGACCACCGGCGCCAGCAAGATGATGGTCAACGGACTGACCGACTGGAACCAGCTCACCGGGAACACCCAGTTGAACATCTTGCGGTCGACCAGGTTCTCGGCCAGGAAGTTGAACGAGCTGCCGAGCTGGTAATAGAACATCCAGAACAGCACGTTGAAGCCGAAGATGATCAGCATCGCCCACACGCGATCCAGCTGGATGCGGTCGTGACGCATCGCCTCGGTGATCAGCAGCGCCGCGACGCCCACCGCCAGCAGCCCGATCAGCCATTGCAGGCCGATGGTGCCGACCCGCGACAGCAGCAAGTAGATCAGCGGCACCGCCGCCACCGCTCCCACCAGCACCAGCAGCGAGCGGGTGCGGCCTTCCATGCCGGGCAGCGGCCGGCCCACGCCGCCGAGCTGGCGCCGGCCGAACCAGAACCACAGGAAGCTCAGCAGCATGCCCACGCCGGCGGCGATGAACACCAGCTTGTAGTTCTGCTGCAGCGGCGTGTCGGTGAAGGTCGCAGCCAGCCAGCCGGTCAGCAGCGGCGCCACGAACGCGCCGGCGTTGATGCCCATGTAGAACAGCGTGAACCCGCGGTCGCGGCGAGGGTCGTCGCGGCCATAGAGCTGGCCTACCATGGAGGAGATGTTCGGCTTGAACAAGCCGTCGCCCACGATGACCATAGCCAGGCCCAGCAGGAAGACCGTCTTGTCGGCCACGATCAGGGTGAACAGGCCCGCCGCCATCACCAGGGCGCCGATCAGGATCGCGCGCTGGTAGCCGATCAGCTTGTCGGCCACGTAGCCGCCGAAGATGCCGGTGCCGAAGATCAGCGCCGTATAGGTGCCGAAGATCGCACCGGCCCAGCCCTGCCCGGAGGGATCGCCGTGGTAGAACTGCGCCACCACGTAAAGCGCCACCGCCCAGCTCACGCTGTAGAACGCGAAGCGCTCCCAGAACTCGGTCATGAACAGCATCCACAGCGGGCGCGGATGGCCGAACAGCTGCGGATAGTCCGGTACGGCGTTTGTCTCGGCAATCTGATTCATGGATTCCCCTGGATGGTTCCGGATCGGCGCAGTGCACGCCGCCCGGAATCGTGATGTCGGTAGATGTAATGGCTACTCGCGCGCAGCATCAATGTGCCACACGGTTCAGCTGCCCAGCACGGTGCGTACGTCCAGCAGCTCGGGAAAGAACTCCAGATCGAGCGCCTTCTTCAAAAAGCTCACCCCGGATGAGCCGCCGGTACCGCGACGATGGCCGATGATCCGCTCCACGGTTTTCATATGGCGGAAACGCCACAGCTGGAAACTCCCTTCCACGTCCACCAGCTGTTCGCACATGTGATATTCCGGCCAGAAATCCGCACGACTTTCGTAGATGCGTTTGAGCACCGGCAGCAACGCCTCGCTGCGCCGATAGGCCTGGGTCCAGTCGCGTTGCAGCAGTTCGGCCGGCACGGCATGGCCGCGTCGCGCCAGGTAACGCAGGAATTCGTCGTACAGGCTCGGCGCTTCCAGCACCTCGCGCAGCTGGGCCTGCGCCGCCGGATCGTGGGCGAACACCTTGAGCATGCCGGCGTTCTTGTTGCCCAGCAGGAATTCGATCTGCCGGTATTGCAGCGACTGAAAACCGGACGACGGCCCCAGCACGCCGCGAAACTCCAGGTACTCCGACGGCGTCAGCGTCTCCAGTACCGCCCATTGCTCGAACAGCTGGCGCTGCACCTGTTTCACCCGCGCCAGTATTTTCAGGCAAGCGTCGATATCGTCCACCTGCAGATGCGTCACCGCCGCCTTCAGCTCATGGATCAGCAGCTTCATCCACAGCTCGGAGACATGGTGCTGCACGATGAACAGCATTTCGTCGTGATGCGGCGGCTGGCTCAACGGCTGCTGCGCCGACAGCAGCGTGTCCAGATGCAAGTAGCCGCCGTAAGTCATCTGGCCATTCAGGTCCGTCTGGATGCCTGCCTCGATATCACGCTGGTTGTCACTCATGCGGCTTCGTCGTCCTGCAAGGATTGACCATTTTAGCGGTTGCTGCGGTTCATGCCGTACGCCCACGAATGCTGCACCGTACCTTGCAGTGCAACATGCCGGCCTGTTATCAAGCGCGGTCTTGTTCGGACCTACGGCTCCCACCGACCCGGTAAAATGCCGTGTTCCATTGCTTCCCTTCTTCTATCACCCCGGAGCGAGTCGTGACCATCGCCGCCAAGTTTGAAATCGAATACCTGCAATATCTCGATGCCGAGGGCAAGCAGGTCCGTGACGATCTGCCCGAGTTTGCGAAAGACCTCGATCACATGGTCGAGCTGTACAAGCTGATGTTGTCGACCCGCGTGTTCGACGCCAAGTCGATCGCGCTGCAGCGCACCGGCAAGCTCGGCACCTACGCCAGCTGCCTGGGCCATGAGGCCGCGCATGTCGGCATCGGCAGCGCGATGAAGCCGGAAGACGTGTACGCGCCGAGCTACCGCGAATACGGCGCGCAGCTGTATCGCGGCGTGCAGCCGCGCGAGGTGTACATGTACTGGGGCGGCGACGAGCGCGGCAACGACTACCAGAAGGAACCCGCGCGGCACGATTTCGCCTGGTCGGTGCCGATCGCCACGCAATGCCTGCACGCCGCGGGTTCCGCGCTGGCGTTCAAGATCCGCGGCGAGAAGCGCGTGGCGGTCTGCACGATCGGCGACGGCGGTTCGTCCAAGGGCGACTTCTACGGCGCGATCAACATCGCCGGCGCGCAGAACCTGCCGCTGGTCTGTGTCATCGTCAACAACCAGTGGGCGATCTCGGTACCGCGCAAGATCCAGTCCGGTGCGCCGACGCTGGCGCAGAAAGGCATCGCCGCCGGCCTGTTCTCGATCCAGGTGGACGGCAACGACATCATCGCCGTGCGCAAGGCGATGGAGGACGCGCTGGAGCGCGCGCGCAGCGGCCAGGGAGGCAGCGTGATCGAGGCGGTGACCTATCGCCTGGGCGACCACACCACCGCCGACGACGCCCGCCGCTACCGCGGCGAGCAGGAAGTGAAGGACGGCTGGGAAAAAGAGCCGATGAAGCGCCTGCGCAAGTGGCTGGTGGCCAAGAAAGTATGGGACGACGCAAAGGAAGAAGCCTGGAAGGCCGAATGCGACGAGTGGATGGACAACGAGGTGAATGCCTACCTCGAGACCAGGACGCAGCCGGTATCGGCGATGTTCGACTACATCTTCGCCGAAGTCCCCGCCGATCTCGCCAAGCAGCGCGATTACGTCCTCTCCCTTGAAAACCAGCTCGAATCCAAGAAGGGCCACTGAGTCATGGCACAAATCACTCTCATCGAAGCCGTCACCCAGGCGCTCGCCTATGAAATGGCCCACGACGACAGCGTCGTGGTGCTGGGCGAAGACGTCGGCGTCAACGGCGGCGTGTTCCGCGCCACCCAGGGCCTGCAGGAAAAATTCGGCGAGCTGCGCGTGCTCGACACGCCGCTGGACGAAACCACGATTGCCGGCGTCACCGTCGGTCTTGCCGTGCAAGGCATGAAGCCGGTCGCCGAGGCGCAGTTCGAGGGCTTCATCTATCCGATGATGGAGCAGATCGCCTGCCACGCCGCGCGCATGCGCAACCGCACCCGCGGCCGGCTCACCGTGCCCGCGGTGTTCCGTGCACCGTGGGGCGGCGGCATCCGCGCACCGGAGCATCATTCCGAAGCGAACGAGCACCTGTTCACCAACATCCCCGGCCTGCGCGTGGTGATGCCGTCCTCGCCGGCGCGCGCCTACGGACTCCTGCTTGCCGCGATCCGCGATCCGGATCCGGTGATGTTCTTCGAACCCAAGCGCATCTATCGCCAGTACAAGGAAGAGGTGCCGGACGACGGCGAGGCTCTGCCGCTGGATGTGTGCTTCGTGCTGCGCGACGGCACCGACGTGACCCTGGTGACCTGGGGCGCGCAGGTGAAGGAGGCGCTGGAGGCCGCCGACGAACTGGCCCAGCAAGGCATCAGCGCCGAAGTGATCGACGTCGCCACACTGACCCCGCTGGATTTCGACACTATCGCCGAATCGGTGCAGAAGACGGGCCGCTGCGTGATCGTGCATGAAGCGCCGAAGACCGCCGGCTTCGGCGCCGAAATCGCGGCACGGCTGGCCGAGGAATGCATGTACGACCTGCTCGCGCCAGTCGAGCGCGTCACCGGCTTCGACACGCACATCCCGCTGTTCCGCCTGGAAATGAAATACATGCCGAGCGTGGAGCGCGTCGTCGACGCGGCCAAGCGCACTCTGGCTGCCAGCTAACCTTCAACGGACCCGATCCCATGGCTGATATCAAGACGTTCTACCTGCCCGACCTCGGCGAAGGCCTGCCCGACGCGACCATCGTCGAGTGGCACGTGAAGGTGGGCGACAGCATCAAGCTCGATGCGCCGCTGTGCTCGATGGAAACCGCCAAGGCGGTGGTCGATGTGCCCTCGCCGTACACCGGCAAGGTCACCAAGCTGCACGGCGCTCCGGGCGACATCATCGAGACCGGCGCCGCGCTGGCCGATTTCGAGCCGGACCCGAACGCGAAGCAGCGCGCCGAAGCCGAATCCACCGGCCATCACCACGGCCCCAAGAAAAGCGTGGGCAGCCCCGCCGCAGACGACCGCAAGGTGGTCGCTTCGGATGAAGGCGGCGAAGTCGAAGAGACCACCGCAGCCCGCGAAGACGAAGGCACCGTGGTCGGCGCGATGGTCAGCGGCAGCCATGTGCACGTCGAACAAGCCGCCAGCATCGGCGGCGTCAAGGCCGTGCCGGCCGTGCGTGCGCTGGCGAAGAAACTCAAGGTCGACCTCGCCCGCGTGCGGCCGAGCGGCGCCGACGGCGTGGTGACGATGAAGGACGTGAAGGATGCGGCCGCGAACGGTTCGGCCACGCTCGGCGCCGCTCCGGCGCGTGCCGTGCCTGCCTCCGCCGGCCGCCATCTCGCACCGGAGCTGCCGCAGCCGGGCCATGCTTCACAGGAACCGGCACGCACCGCCACTTCCATTGCCGGCAAGCCGGTGCGTACCGCGCCGCCTTCGCAGCAGGCCAGCGGCCAGCCCGAGCAGCTGAAGGGTGTACGTCGCAACATGGCCCGCGTGATGGCCGACGCCCACGCCCAGGTCGTGCCGACCACCCTGGTCGACGACGCCGACCTGCACGCGTGGATCGGCAAGCAGGACATCACCGCGCGGCTGATCCGCGCCATCGTGTCCGCCTGCAAGACGGTGCCGGCATTGAACGCCTGGTTCGACGGCAAGAACCTCAGCCGCACCCTGCATCCGCACGTCGACATCGGCATCGCGGTGGATACCGACGACGGCCTGTTCGTGCCGGCGCTGCGGAATGCCGATGTGCTCGACGCCGCCGGCGTACGCGCCGCCATCAAGCGCCTTCGCACGCAGGTGGAAGATCGCAGCATCCCGGCGTCAGAACTGTCCGGCTACACCATCAGCCTGTCGAATTTCGGCATGTTCGCAGGCAGGTACGCCACCCCGGTAGTGGTGCCGCCGACGGTCGCCATCGTCGGCGCCGGCAAGCTCAGCCACGACGTGGTAGCAGTGATCGGCGGCATCGAAGTGCATCGCCGCATGCCGCTGTCGCTCACCTTCGACCACCGCGCCGCCACCGGCGGTGAAGCCGCGCGCTTCCTCAAGGCGATGCTGGACGATCTGGCGCTGCCGAACTGAACTCGCTACATCGTGCAAGAAAATGGGCGCCTCACGGCGCCCATTTTTTTTTACCATGATACCCACCCGAGGCTGTAGGAGCCCGCTGGCGGGCGATGCTTTTGCTTTGATGTCTGGATGTGGAGATTCAGAACAAATGCATCGCCCGCCAGCGGGCTCCTACGACAACAAGAGGCAGCGGGGTCAGTAATCGCGCACGTCCAGCAACATGAAACAACGCGCGCTGTAGTCGCCGCCATGCGGCCATGCCACTGCGGTCAGCGCCAGGGTTCCCGCTGTCCACAATTCGTTGTCGAGCAAAGCCTCGCTGCGCGAATCGTCGCCGCTGCCAGCATGGCTGTGCACCAGCCGAAGCCAGTGCAGCTCGGGCGTCAGTGCTTCACGTTTCAATGCGGCCTCGATCGCCGCCAACGCCTCGGCCGGCATGCTCATGGCATCGCCGTCCGCGCCTCGCACGTTGAACGGGCCGATGAACACGTCCCAGCTGCGCACGCCGATATCCCATGTGGCAATTCGCATCCGGCGATCGTCGGTGACATACCAGCACGCAGCCAGCAACACGTGGAACGCGCTCTGCTCGAATGCATGCAAGGCATCGCGGCAACCGGCTTCACCCGCGCCGAGGCCAGCGAAGCTTTCCTCGATGCGGCGGTCCTCGCTCAACACCACGTCGACATCGAGGCGACCCGGTTCGGTCGCGCTGCCCTCGTGCCACTCGGCACGGATCGCGGGGAAATCGCCGTCGGTGACCAGCCAACCGTCTTCGTCCGCGTCCAGTTCGACATCGTGCCGCTCGAACAACCGCAGCAGGTATTTCTGTAGCGCCGCACTATTCATCGCCATTTCCGGTTGTTGCGTTCGTCGTCGACGGCAGCTCACGCCAGGTCAGATACACGCGCAGGTCGAACTCCAGCTGATGGTAGTCCGGCAACATGTGCTGGCACAGCTGGTAGAACGCCTTGTTGTGATCCTGTTCCTTCAGATGAGCCAGTTCGTGCACCACGATCATCTGCAGGAACTCGGGTGCGGCCGCCTTGAACAACGTGGCCACGCGGATTTCCTTCTTCGCCTTGAGCTTGCCGCCCTGCACGCGCGAAATCGCCGTGTGCAGACCCAGCGCGTTGCGCACTACATCGAGCTTGCTGTCGTACAGCACCTTGTCGATGCCCGGCGCGTTCCTCAGATGCTGCTGTTTCAGATCCATCGTGTAGGCATACAAGGCCTTGTCGCTCTGCACTGCGTGGCGCTGCGGATAACGCTTGGCCAGATGCTCGCCAAGACGCTCCTGTGCAATCAGCTCGCGCACCTTGTCCTGCAAGGTGGCCGGGTATGCCTGGAGGTATTTGAGCGGAATCATGCGCGTATTCTCGCATTGCGCCGGTTCACGCGCTTCGGCGTAAAACACATACTTTCGATTACCAGCGGAGGTGTCCCATGCATCACAGCCGGCTCAGCACCATCGTCATCGATTGCGACATCGACGACCTCGACGTGGCCACCGCGTTCTGGAGCCAGGCGCTAGGCAAGCCGGTCGCCAATCCCGATCAGGACGGCGATGGCAGATATGCCGAACTGCAGACTGCTGCGGATGAACCACTTATCGTGCTGCAGAAAGTGGACCACGCCAGCCGCGTGCATCTGGATATCGAGACTGACGACCTGGATGCGGAGGTGGCCCGGCTGGAAAAGCTCGGCGCTCGCCGCGTTGCCCTGGCACATGATCGCTGGTGGGTGATGGAAGCGCCCAGCGGCCAACGCTTCTGCGTGGTGCAGCCGCAGCGCGCGGCGTTCGGGCCGCACCTCAACCGCTGGGACTGAGGCCTATATGTCGAAGCGATAGCTGACCTTGACCAGCAGTTGCTCGTCATCGCGCAATCCAAAACTGTTGCCGAACACGTCGGTGGTGCTGTGCGAAAAGCTGTCCTGTGTGTAGCCGCCGCGACCGTAGACCACATACAGATAAGACAGCGGCGCCAGTTCATAGCGGTAACGGATCTGCAGGCCGAGGTTGCGCACGCTGAAGTCATCGACCGGGTCATCCGTGGCGACCGCGCGACCGTTCGCGCCGACGCGGTAGCCGCCACGCACACGCGCATCCAGTCCGATCGCCTGCAGTTTCAGCCGCAGCTCCTGGCGACTGTCGATGTTCCAGTTGAAGCCGGCGTCGAGCTCCAGGCTGTGCTCGTTGAAGCGGCCGATCAGGTTGTCGTGTTGCCATACCAGCCAGTCCGGCATGTGCTCGTAATACGGGCCGGCATACACGCTGAAGGCATCGTTGATGAAATAGGTCGGCAGGAATTTGACGTTGTAACCGACCTGGTGATTGCCGCCGAGGCCGCCGCTGACGACCTCGGCATTGAGCTTGAACGCCCAGTCGCCATGACGCGGACTGATGCGTTCGTAGACCAGATCCACCCAGGGCGGCAGATACAGCGCACCGTGGCCACGGGTCAGCAGATCATCCCAGCCGGCGCTGTTGATGTTGAGCTGCACCTGATCGGTGGCGCCGTTGCGCAGATCGCTGCGGTCGCCGATGCGCAACTGGCGGCGCAGGCGCAGCCCGTGATCGTTATCCAGCGCGTCGATGCGGAACTGAAAATCATGCGAGCTGTATGCCGAGTCGGCCGGCAAATCCGTGTAGCGCTTGCGCACTTCCCAGTGGCCATAGTTGAAGTTGTTGCGCTCCAGGTAGCCGAAATCATTGACCTGCAGCTGATCGCCGAAATGCATGCCTAGCCACTGCTGGCGCCAGCCATTGCCCATCTCATAATCCGCCACCACGGTTGCGCCGCTGTCGCGGCTATGCGTGCCGGACTGCAGGATGTCGCTGCCGATCAGGTTGGTCGCTATGGTCCATTGCGGGGTCAGCCGCCAGTGGTGATCGATGCCGAGCACGGTTGCCTGCCGATCCAGCCACGGCCGATCGACGCGGGTCAGCAGCATGCCCAGGCTCTGGTCGCCGAAGTCGTGGGTTATCCGTGCGGCGCCGAAGAACCGGCCAGCCTCGCCAGCCTCGTCCGCCGCCATCACGCCGTAGCTGGTGGTGCCCACGCTGCCGTTGAGCTTGACGGCGGCGTCGATGTCGGCCGCTCCGTGGCCATCGTCGGACGGACCGCCGACACGCCGCGTGTAGACGAGCTGGCTGTTGTCGTCGAGCAGGCTGAAGTCGAAGATGCCCTGGTTCTCGGTGAAGAACGGCCGCTTGTCGCTGACATAGGTTTCGGTGGCGCTGAAGTTGACCACCAGATCGTCGCTTTCGACCTGACCGAAGTCGGGATTCAGCGCCGCGGTCAGCTGGAACTGGCCGTTCGGCTTCCACAGCAGGTCGGCACCTTCCTGCAGGCGGCTGCGGCCGCGTACGTTGTCGTACAGGCCGGACATGTATGGCGTGACCGCCAGCAGCGACTGGCTGTACTGCTGCACCTCGACCGGGCTGAATTCGGAAAGGAAGCGCGGACGGGTGAAACTGGCGACCGGCCAGGAATCGCGTTCACCGGTCGAGCCCACAACGCGATCGAGATACACCCTTAGCGTTCGCTTGCCGTCATGGTCGGCGTGCATCGGGGCGATGTACCACGGTATCAGGATCTCTACGGTCCAGCCGGCGGCGTCCTCGCTGACCGCATGCTTCCAGTTGCCGTCCCAGTCTTTGTTGAAGGTGTTCTGGTTGGTGATCACGGCATCGTTGATGCCACCGGTCGAGCTGACCACGAAGTCGTAGCCGGTACGCCCATCGCCATCGAAGTCGACCATCAGGTTGACGCGATCGACCTGATCCTCGAAATCGCGCTGCACGCGCTGTCGCGTGCGTGGAACATCCGCCGGCTGGTCGCAACGAAAGGCCACCGCGAGGCCTTTCGGCGTAGCCAGGATCCAGGCCTCGGTATGCACCGAGCCGGGCTTGCCGCTGAGCGGCTGGGTCTGGCGGAAATCGGTAATGTGGCGCGCGCCCTCCCATTCACCGGGCTCGATGTGGCCGTCGATGTCGACAGCGAGTGCAGGTGCCGACAATGCGGCCAGGATCACGAACAACAGGCATGCCATACGCATGTCGTGGGGACTTCCATTTGATGCTGCGCAGGATTGCGCTACGCGGCGATGAATTCGCCGCGTCGGATAGATGCGCAGATTGCACTTTGCGTTTAGCTGTCATCGACAGCCATAAGTCACGCATGACTTGTGGCAGGCAGTGGCTCGCCGTGATGGATGGCTTACCGCTTCACACGCGACAGAATCGTCGGCATGGCGCAACTGCCATCGGGCGAGTCAGCGGCGGCGACCCCAGACCACATGGCGCAGCAGCATCGCCAGCAGCAGTACTGCGGTAAATGCGCCATAGCCGTACAACGCAGGCAGTACCTGTTGCCAGATCGCGCCACTGGCGCGCCCGAAGCCGTCGACCACGGGCAACTCGACACGGTCGAAACCGATCACCGCGCACTGCGCGGCGGCGATCAGCGCCAGCAGCAGGGCTGCAGCATCCACGATGCGTCTAGCCAGGGTGCGCGGCAAACTCTTCGGATAGGCCCAGTAGGCCCAGCACAGAATCAGCAGCCACGGCGCAAGCAGCAGGATGGCGAGGTAGCGCATCGGTCAGTCACTCATGCATCGGGCGCATCATTCCTGCGCCGCGAGTTGATCCAGTGCTTCGCGCAGTTGCGCAAGAGCGTCGTTGCGTGCCGAGTCGTCGCGGTAATCGGGTGTGCTGGCAACCGGCTCGCCATCCAGCGCCAGGGTCATGCCCGACGCCTCGACCTGCAGTACAGCTGCGGCTGCACCCAGCGTCTTGAGACGTTTCTGCAGCGCACCGGCTGCCTTTGGATCGGCGAACGGCATCGACAACAGCAACTCCTCACCGTCCGCGGAGAACAGGCGAAAACGAAAGTTACCATCGGCGTCGCGGAAACTGGCGAAGCGCGGCATTTTGCCCTGCTTCGGCGTCGCCTTCGGCGAGCTCGCCGTGGTTGCCACCGAAGTGGCGGAACGCAGCCCCAACGCGTCGCGCAAGGCGGCGATTTTCGGCGTGGCGATCGCCCGTGCTTTCTGCGCACCTTGTTGCAGGATCGCCTCGATTGCCGCCGGATCGGCCATGAACGCCTCGTAGCGTTCGCGCATCGGCGCCACGTCGGACTCGATTCGTTCGTACAGCACCTGCTTCGCCTCGCCCCAGCCAATGCCGTCCAGCAACGCCTGACGGAATGCCGCCGTTTCAATCTCGCTGGCAAAAGCGCGGAAGATCGTGAACAACGGAGAGTTGTCCGGATCCTTCGCCTCGCCCGGCAAGCGCGAGTCGGTGACGATACGCATGATCGTCTCGCGCAGCTGCTTCTTGCCTCCTTCAAACAGCGGGATGGTGTTGTCGTAGCTCTTCGACATCTTGCGCCCGTCCAGGCCCGGCAGTGTCGCGACCTGCTCCTCGATCAACGCCTCCGGCAGCACGAAGAACTCGCGACCATGGATGTGGTTGAAGCGCTGGCCGAGATCGCGCGCCATCTCGATGTGCTGGATCTGGTCGCGGCCCACCGGCACCTTGTGCGCATCGAATGCGAGGATATCGGCCGCCATCAGCACCGGGTACATGTACAGGCCGGCGGTGATGCCGGCATCGGCGTCCTCGCCGGTCTCCACATTCCTGTCCACCGCCGCCTTGTACGCATGCGCGCGATTGAGCATGCCCTTGGAAGCGACGCAGGTGAGGAACCAGGTCAGCTCGGGAATTTCCGGAATGTCCGACTGGCGGTAAAACGTGACCCGCGCCGGATCGAGGCCAGCGGCCAGCCATGTGGCTGCGATCTCCAGCCGCGAACGTTCGATCCGCGCCGCATCGTCGCTCTTGATCAGCGCGTGATAGTCGGCCATGAAATAGAACGCATCGACGTCATCCCGCCGGCTGGCTTCGACGGCGGGACGGATCGCGCCCACGTAGTTGCCCAGATGCGGGGTGCCGGTGGTGGTGATGCCGGTCAGGACTCGGGTCTGCATGCTGCTCGCTTGTGTTGTCTTCGGAGTGGAATGATCAACGGATCAGAGTGGACTTGCCGAACAGCGATTCGACCAGGTCCACCGCCAGCTTCGCGGTCTGGTTGCGCTTGTCGAATGCCGGGTTCAGCTCGACGATGTCCAGCGACGCCATGCAGCCGGTGTCGGCGATCATCTCCATGCACAGCTGCGCCTCGCGGTAATTCGGCCCACCACGCACGGTGGTGCCGACACCCGGCGCGATGCTGGGGTCGAGGAAATCGACATCGAAGCTCACGTGCAGATGGGTGTTCCCGTCGATGCCGGCCAGCGCCTCCTCCATCACCCGCTTCATGCCGACTTCGTCGATATGACGCATATCGTGGACCTGCATGTCCGCACTGCGCACCATCCGCTTCTCGCCTTCGTCGACCGAGCGGATGCCGATGTAGCGAAACACATCCGGCGTGGTTGCGGGCGCATGACCGCTGAGGCCGGTCAGCTCGGCCGGGCCGATACCGCACAGACAGGCTACGGGCATACCGTGGATATTTCCCGTTGGCGTGGCCTGCGCCGTGTTGAAATCGGTATGTGCATCCAGCCACAGTACCCGCAGCTGCTTGCCCTCGTCATGGCAATGGCGGGCCACGGCCGAGATCGAGCCGATCGCCAGGCAATGATCGCCACCGAGCATGATCGGCAAACGCCCCGCCTGAAGCTCCTGATGAACGGCCGTATAGACGGCCGTATTCCAGGCCACCACCTCATCCAGATGGCGATAACCGTGCTCCGGCGGCTGCCACGGATTGAGCGGCCCCTGCAGATTGCCGCGATCGATCACCTTCAGCCCCCGACGCTCCAGCTTTGCCGCCAGATTGGCCACCCGAAGCGCCTCCGGCCCCATGGCGGCACCGCGATGACCGGCACCGATGTCGGTCGGCACGCCGATCAGTGAAATGGTCTGTCTGCTCATATCTCTGTTTTACCTGCCTGTGGCACGCCGACGGGCACGGGCCACGGCCGTCACGCTCCGTCGATGTCGGTGCGGCGGCCAGCGAGGGCGGCATCGAGCCACCGCTCCCAGGCGAATCACCGGCGTCCGTGTGAGAAAGATATTCGCAACATGAAGCATCACGAACCGGCCGAAGTTTACCGGAATAGGTCCGTCCACGCCGTTGCACCGCCTCTCGCACAGCGCAACGCACTGCCAGCGAATTGCTGACGGATTGCGCCAATCGTTTCAGGTCAGGATCGAAAACGGCAGCAAGCCGCAGCACGGCGTTATGGTGGGCGCCATGCGCTTCGATCTATCCACATCGGGATGAGGCGTATGTTTAGTGGGATACGCCCTGACTTCGCGCCAGCTCATCTTCGCGGCGCGAGCGCGCAGCCGAACTCCAGGACACCAGCTCGTCGCGACGAACCATCCCGGTGTTCGAATCACGTGCGATCTTTCCCAACAGCATCCCTGCAAACAGCGCCACTCCACGCCAGAAGGCGGAATGTGCAAGAAGCGTTTGCATGTCGTTACTCCCGGCTGCCCCTGTGCAACCGTCGAGCCGATCCTACTGGTTTTCACGCCGCGTGCACATAGTTTTCGCATTCGGAAACGCCGAGTTCCGGCGTGAAAACAGCCCCTGACATTTACATAACACTTCGAGACCGACGACGTACCGCAGCCGGGATTCGGGGAACGATTTTTCGGTGTTGCGCCGAAGCGGGATCAACGCTCGGCATGGCGCCGAGCGGCATGGATTCCTGCCCAGGTACGGGGGCTATCCGACCTGTGAAAGGCTTTGTTGTTCCGGATGCGGCACCAGGCCGTACTTCGCAAGAATGACCGGTTCCGAGTATTCACCACGATCGATATCTGCAGCCTGCGCATACACCAGTACGCCATCGCGTTGTTCGGCCAGCATCTCGCCGCGCGTGCGGGCCAGCTGTTCCATGCCATGGAGGATCGGTTTGTCGGCAACAACGTCGCCGCCCACCTCGCAAAAACCCTGCACCACGTAAAGTGTTCCCATGATGTGTCCTCGCGTCTCAGAAGATTGCCCCTGATAGCTTCGAGCCTGAACAAACGAAAGTGTACAGTTCGCGATAATGAAGTTAAGTATCTTCGGAACGGTTCAGGCATGGCGCCCTACAGACGAGGGAAAAATCAGCCGCCGAAATGGAGGTCGTCCCGTAAGACATTTTTTTAATGAGCGGTCTCATGTTGTTCCACGAACATGCTCACGAAATTACTCACATGCGATGCGCGATGGGAGTCACAGCGAAGCCGCCATCAGCCGACCTGCCGGGGTTGGGTACCATTGGCCCAGCAACGACAACTGGGCGAGGTCTCTCCGCTCCAGTCGAAGACCGACGATAGGGTCATAGCGGCGATTCCAGACGCATGGGACCGCGCAGAGCTGGCTCAGCATGCACCGTTCATCGCCATCGAGAGGACAAGTCATACGGTTGCTCCGCGGGTTCTCGAGGGTTGAACCCCGTGTCACCGTGAAGCCGCCTGTGTGCACTCAATGGCACAGCGCAGTTAACAGGCGTGGGTGCGGTTCATATCCGCGGGCCTGCATCAAACGACTCCAAGGCGTACCGGGTGGCGAGATACAGCCCCACCACGCCTACCTCGGTACTGCCGGTGGTTCGTACCGCCTCGATCAGATCCTGATCGCTGCAGGCGAAGCAGCCACACCAGTGTGCACGGCTCAGCCGGTCGCGGACATTGATCCGCTCGCCCACACTCGCGATCACGCGGTAGCGCCCGTCCAGAGGTCCTGTGACTTCTGGTAATTGGCCAGGGGCACGATGGCATCGGCACCATGCATTTCCACCCGCGTGGCGAGTCCGGAGTCCAGGTGCTCCGCACGGGCGGCGTTTCGGGCCTGCTTGATGGCGGGGCCGAGTTGCAGGCCGTCCGCGAGCGTGATGCTCATGTAGCGAATGCACCACAGACCGCTTTCGTTTTGCTTGACGGTATAGAGGATCATGCGCAGCACCCATGCAAGGGAAGTCGCCCCGGTCATCGGTCCGCGCTGACAGAGGACAGTCTGGACCTGACTCGCGGGGCATGGGCATGCTGGCGGCGTTGGTGTCTGGATGGGATCAGCAGAGCACGCTGCTACGTGTAGGCGTCCGCCTATAGGCAACAGAATCGCGCCCCCGGAGCCAATTCACACCGGATGGCAGGGGCACTGCGCGGGTTTCAATGACACGACCGGAACCTATGGGCACAAAAAAAAACCCGCTGCCATGCGGGTTTCGTTGGAGTCCTGGGCCGTGACGGGGTGGCTTGGGAGGGTCATTTGGTGCCGGCACCCGGATTCGAACTGGGGACCTACTGATTACAAATCAGTTGCTCTACCAACTGAGCTATGCCGGCGAAGGTCGGGGATTCTAGCAGGCCAGCCGGGGCGCATGCTCAAAAACAGCCGGTGCTGTGTGAACCGATGCCGCTGGCATGGACGCGGCTGCGCCAGTCGAAGCGGCTGCTGTCGGCAACCACCAGATCCAGCCAGTACTCGGGCACGCTTTCGCTGCGTTCGCTCATGCGGGCGGGGAAGCCGGCGGCGACCACTTCATCACGGCGCTTGCGCGCGTTCGCCGGATCCTTGAACAAGCCCAGCGAAACGGTATTGGGCTGATCGCCGGAACTGACCACGAAATAATCGCTGATCTGGTGCGCACCAAGCTGCCGCGCCTGCTCCAGCGCCTGGGCGCGGCTGCTGGCAGCCGGCAGATACACCCACCAGCCACCTGACTGACTGGCCTGCTCCTGGCGCGAACGCATGCGCGTGGCCTGCGCAGTGAGCGCCTGACGCGCATTGCGCAGATCCTGCGGCGTCGCGAACGGACCCAAGGCGACGCAGCTGTAACTGAGGGCGGATGACGTCGCCGTGTCCGCTACCGGCGGGGCCGCCGTGGCAGGCGTCGAGGGTGCCGGTGCGGTCTGCGGCAGCTCCGACAGGAGACGCAGCTCCGTCACGCCCGGATCGCTGGCGCTGCCACCCCGGGCATACGGCTGCCCCAGCAACAGCCAGGCGCCCACAGCAATATTGAGTGCGCTCAAAAGCACAAACAGCAGACGCAGAAACATCGAACCCCCATCACCCGGCAGCAATCGCCATTCTAGACGGACCGCGCCGGCGTCATGGCGTGTTGGCCCACACGGCCAGGCCACGCAGCACGCTGTCTTGACTTAGCTGGGCCGGTATCGAGAGCAACGACGCCAGGCGTGCCGCATCGCCGCCGCCGAGGATCAGCGCCGGCGTGGTGCCCAGCCGCGGCGCCATCCGCGCGGCGAAGCGCTCGATCAGCGCGGCCGCCGCCTGCCAGCAGCCCGACACCACCGCGTCGGCAGTGTTGTCGGCCAGTTCGAGAATGTCGCCGGGGCGATCGGGTCGCACCCGGGCGGTCGCGTCCAGCAGCGATTGCTGCATCAGCTGCGGACCCGGCGCGATCAGACCACCCAGATGCTGGCCATCGGCGGCCAGCGCATCGAGGGTAAGCGCGGTGCCTGCACCGGCCACGATGCAGGGCGCATGGCCATCGGCGCGCGCCGCGACCATCGCAAGGAAACGATCCACGCCCAGCCGTTGCGGCTCGGCATACGCGTTGCGCACGCCGCAGGCACTGGCGGGCGTGCGCAACCAGCTGGGCGCGCGGGCGAACAAGCGTTCCGTAACGTTGGTTACCTGGGCTTCGCGCGCGGTGTCGACGACCGACGCTGCGATCACCGTCACCGGCCGCTGCAGTTCGGCCCAGGCCGATTCCAGCGCCGTCGCCATGTCCGGTTGCCAGTCGACTGCGCCGCGCGCCAGCCATCCGGCTGATTGCGCCTGCAGCGCCCACTTCAGCCGCGTATTGCCCATGTCGAGCAGCAACTTCATGGGCGACGTACCGTGACTTCCGCGCTGTCGATCTGCCGCACGCTGCCGTCGGCCATGCGAACCCGCAATGCGCCGCGCGCATCCACGCCGGCGCCGATGGCGTCGAATGCGCCGAGTACGCCACTCAGCTGCAATGGCTGATCGCGCAGCAGATCATGTCGCGCATAGTCGTCGACGAAGCCGGCGAAACCGTCACGCTCGAATTGCCGCAAGCCCTCGACCAGCGCCTCGACCAGTACCGCGGCGACACGGTTGCGGTCCGGTGGCGTACCGCCGGCCAGCGTGGCCAGATCGCAAGCCGGTTGCCCGGCCTGTGTGCGCAAAGCCGCGGTCAGTCGCAGATTGAGGCCGATGCCGATGATCGCCGCGCACGGCCCTTGATATTCACCGCTGAGCTCGACCAGGATGCCGCCCAGTTTGCCAGCCGGACGTTTATCGGCGGCGACCGCCAGCACGTCGTTCGGCCATTTCAAGCCGGCCCCGGCCATGCCCAGGTTTTCCAGCGTACGCAGCACGATCACGCCCAGCGCCAAAGACAGGCCACTCAACGCGGCAAAGCCCTGATCGAAGCGCTTGAGGCAGGACAGATACAGGTTCAGCCCCGGCGGCGACAGCCATCGGCGGCCACGCCGGCCACGGCCGGCGGTCTGGGTTTCGGCCAGCACGACGCTGAAATCCTTGGCCGTGGCGCCGCGGCGCTGCAGTTCGCTGGAGGTGGAATCTAGTTCCCAATGCACCTCCAGCGCGCCCAAGGCGCTCAGCGTAGAGGCCGGCAAGGCGGCGCGGATCTGGGTGGCATCCAGCATCTGCAGTGGCCACGGCAGCTGATAACCGGCAGCGCCACGCGCCTCGATCGGCACGCCACGGGCGCGCAAGGCCTCGACCTGTTTCCAGATGGCGGCCCGGGTCACCCCGGCCTGCGCCGCGAGGCCCTCGCCCGGAAGCGGCTCACCCGCGGCGAGCAGCGCCAGCAACTGCGCCGGCTGCATCAGCCAGTCCCGGTCGCGGTGGCGATCGCCAGTTGGTGGCAATCGGAGAAGGAGAAACCTGGCAGGATGGGCATCGGCGGATTTTAGCCCGGCTCGCGCGTCGTGCGGCATGCGGCGTCGCGTGACAGCCGTCAAAACGGCAGCACTGGCACGCCGCCGGCGTTTCTGAGACGATCAGGACCTTCGCTTGCGGGTCGTCAGGGAGTTCGATCGCCATGCGCCTCACCCATTGGCTTGTCGGTTGCGCCTTGTGCATTGCCGGAATCGGCAGTGCCACGGCAGCGAGTTTGGAAACCCAGCAGGGGCAGGACAGCTCCTCACACACTGCGCTCGAGAGCACCAGCTCGCACGACGGCAACACCAGCAGCGGCGGCGATGCGCTGGGGTTGAATCGCGATTGCCCGTCGGCCAGAAGCAGCGACAACTCAGGCAGTACCTCCAGCAACGGCAACGATCGCTCGGGCGGCGGTGGTTCGTCGGTATCGATGCCGGCCCGCCGGCCGCATCTGGGCTGGCAATCGCTGCTGCCTGGATCAATCCAGTAGCACTCGGCGTCGTGCCCGGGCGTTGGTGGCGATCGCTGCGGGCTCGGTTCGAACCCCCTCCGATTGCAGACTCGCTGTGGCGGCGCGCATTGATCGGCTGCCCACTGGCACGTCGGCTGGATCCCGAACGGCAATACGAACTGCGCCAGCTGGCCACGCTGTTCCTCGCCCGCAAAAATTTCCATGCGCTGGCGGGGGCCGTACTCGACGATTACTGGCGGCTGCTGATTGCCATGCAAGCGTGTCTGCCGGCCCTGCGGCAAGGCGCTGCCAGCTTGCGCGGCTGGCGCGAGATACTCATCTATCCGGGCGAGTTCAAAGTGCGCCGCAGCCATCACGATGACCATACCGGCGTCGTCACCGAAGGCGACGAAGTACGGATCGGGGAGGCGTGGGAACATGGCCCACTGGTATTGTCATTGGCCGATGTGCAGTTGGATCTGGAGCAGCCGTGGGACGGCTACAACGTGGTCGTGCACGAGATGGCCCACAAGCTGGATATGCTAGACGGCCCGCCCGATGGCGTACCGCCGCTGGTGGAGATTCCGCGGCGGCGCTGGATCGAGCAGTTCCAGCTGGCCTATGACCGGCTGGTCGATACTCCGCCGGACAGTCACGCCAGCCCGATCGACCACTACGCAACGGAAAGTGCCAGCGAATATTTCGCAGTGGTCAGCGAACTGCACTACTCGCAACCGGCGTTGTTGCGCGAGGCGGAGCCGGCAATCGCCGATCTGCTGGAGGCGTTCTACGGCCGCTCGCCCGCCGAAGGTTGCGAACCGCCTGGCTTATGCCGTCCGCGCTGAACCTTCGAGTCAGCTCGCCGCCAGTCGCACGCTGAAGCGCGCGCCGCCGAATTCCGGCGAGCGATCGACCACCAGCTCGCCCTGATAGGCATGCACGATATCCTGCACGATCGACAGCCCGATGCCGTGGCCTTGCACTCGCTCGTCACCGCGCACGCCACGCTGCAATACCTTTTCAATCTTTTCCTCAGCGATGCCCGGACCGTCGTCTTCCACGCTCAGGCTCAGCCCCGGTCGCTGCCGACCCGATTGCGGCCGCATCTTCACCACCAGCAGCACGCGGTGACCCGCCCACTTGAACGCGTTCTCCAACAGATTGCCCATCAGCTCCAGCAGGTCGCCCTGCTCGCCGTAGAACACCGCGCCGTCCTCGATGTCGAATTCGCACAGCACATTCTTGGCGGCATAGACCTTTTCCAGACTCTGCACCAGATCTTCGGCGTGACCGGCGATCGGCACCGCGCTGGCGAAGGTGCGACGGCCCGTGGTGGCGGCGCGCGACAGCTGGTAGGCGACCAGTTCATCCATCCGCCGCACCTGGGCAAGCACGCTGCCGCGCAACGATGGCTCATCGCCAGCCGTTGATTCCAGTTGTGAACGGATCACCGCCAGCGGCGTCTTCAGGCTGTGCGCGAGATCGGCCAGGGTATGCCGGTAACGGGTGCGCTGCTCGCGCTCGTTGTCGATGAACGCGTTGATGCGTTCGGTCAGACCGGTCAGCTCCAGCGGATACTGGCTGTCCAGCAGTTCACTGTCGCCGAGCTCTACCCGGCTCATGTCGCTGGCCACCTTGCGCAGCGGGGTCAGGCTCCAGCGCAGCAGCAACAGCTGCAGCACGATCAGCATCACACCGAGAATCGACAGCCAGATCACCAGTGAGTGCCGGAACGCTGCGTTCACGCCTTCGAATTGCTCTTCAGTCTGCGCCACCGTCATGGTGAGCTGAACCGATTTGCCCTTCTCGCCGGTATCGAGCGCCACCCCGTAGCTGTAGTAGTACAGCCGACCCATGCGCGTATCGATCGGTCCGACGAATTGGCTCTGCCCCGGCTCCAGCGCTTTCAGGAAACTGAAGTCGCGGCCGATCGCCGACGACGACTCCCAGCGATACCCGTAATCACCCACGGCCACCGCGTACAACCCGGATCCCGGTCGCGAGAAATTCGGATCCGGCAAGGTGTCGCTGGGCGGCAGCAGTTTGTTGCCGTAGCGATTGACTTCCGTATTGGTGATGTAGGCAATCGCGAAATTCTGCAGCCGGTCATGCAACGCGCTCAGCTCACGGTCCTTGTTCGCCTGTGAAAGGGTCAGCCCGACCAGGCCGAGGAATCCGGCCAGCACGAAGCCGGTGGCGATCGCCGCGCGTGCCGCCAGTGACAGCGGGCGGCGCGGCGATTCCAGCTCATTCGTCGTCGCCGTCGGTGCGCGGGATGGCAAAGCGGTATCCGCGTCCACGTACCGTCTCGATGGGTTTGAGGGAGCCTTCCGGATCGAGCTTGCGCCGCAGCCGGCCGATGAACACTTCGAGCACGTTGGAATCGCGGTCGAAGTCCTGCTGGTAGATGTGCTCGGTGAGGTCGGCCTTGGAGACCAGCTCGCCGGCGTGCAGCATCAGGTATTCCAACACCTTGTACTCGTAGCTGGTCAGATCGACCAACTTGCCTTCCACCGTCACCGTCTGCGCGGTGGTGTCCAGCTTGATCATGCCGCAGGCCAGAATCGGCTTCGACCAGCCGCTGGCGCGACGCACCAGCGCGTTGATCCGCGCCAGCAGTTCTTCGACGTGGAACGGCTTCACCAGGTAGTCGTCGGCGCCGTACTTCAGCCCCTCGACCTTGTCCTGCCAGCTGCCGCGAGCGGTCAGGATCAGGATCGGATAACGCTGGCCGGCCTCGCGCAGCGCCTTGACCAGATCCATGCCGGACATCTTGGGCAGGCCCAGGTCGATGATCGCCAGATCGAACGGCACCTCGCGGCCGAGGTAGATGCCCTCCTCGCCATCCTGCGCCGCATCGACCGCAAAACCGTCCCGCTTCAGGCGTGCCGCCAGCGTCTCGCGCAACGGCGCCTCGTCCTCCACCAACAGGATGCGCATCAGTGTTTCTCCTTGCTGCCCGGATTCTTGCCGGGCGGGTTCTTGGTTGACGGTGTCGAAACTGGATTCTTGCTCGCCTCGGAGGAAACCGCCATCTCTCGCACATGACCGTCCGGCGTGAGTACCTTGATGCGGTATTCCTGCCGGTGCCCGATTCCGCGCTGCTTGGCCGACAGCACCTTGCCCCCGGTATCCTGTTGCACCTTGAGTACCGCCTGATCCAGCGTCATCGCCGCCGACTGCGCCCCGGCCGTCGCCACAACACCCATGGACAGCCATATGAGCAGAGCAGGGATGAAGTTTTTGTGCGTTGTCATGCGTGAAAATTCCGCCCGGCAGCTGCCATGCTGTGTAGCCTAGGCAATCGGGGCTGAATACTGACCGGATGACCGTCAGCTGTCACGCGGTCACCGAGCAGGGCGCCAAAGCCTGTTCGAGCAGGCCCCAGCCCGCCCCCGGCAGATGCGCCCCTTCGCTGATCGTGCGGCGGAACGCACGCGCGCCCGGCTCGCCCTGGTACAACCCCAGCAAGTGCCTGCTGATGTGCTTGAGCGCGGTGCCGCGCACCAGTTCGGCCTCGATATACGGACGCATGTGCCGCAGCACGTCGTCGCGCTGCGGCAGCGGCTCGCCGTACAGCGCCGCCTCGACCTGCGCCAGCAGATACGGATCGTGGTACGCCGCGCGCCCCAGCATCACCCCATCCAGCCGGATCAGATGCGCCCGCACCTGTTCGACCGTGGTGATGCCGCCGTTGATCACCACGATCAGCTGCGGAAACTCGCGCTTGAGCCGGTACACCCGCTCGTAGTCGAGCGGCGGGATCTCGCGGTTCTCCTTCGGCGACAGCCCCTGCAGCCACGCCTTGCGCGCATGCACCATCAGCACCTCGACGCCGGCAGCGAGCATGATCTCGGTGAAATGCTGCAGGCCGGCGTAGTCGTCCTGGTCGTCCACCCCGATGCGGCATTTCACCGTAACGGGTACGCTGACCGCATCGCGCATCGCCTTCACGCAATCGCCGACCAGCGCCGGCTCGCGCATCAGGCAGGCGCCGAAACGGCCCGACTGCACTCGATCGGACGGGCAGCCGACATTGAAATTGATTTCATCGTAGCCGGCCTCGGCGCCAAGACGCGCCGCCTGCGCCAGCTCATGCGGATCGCTGCCGCCCAGTTGCAGCGCCAACGGATGCTCCTGCTGGCTGTGCTCCAGCAGTCGCAGCTGTTTGCCGCGCACCAGCGCCGCGCTGGTCACCATCTCCGTATATAGCCGCGCCCGCGGCGACAGCAGCCGATGAAAATAGCGGCAATGCCGATCGGTCCAATCCATCATCGGGGCGACGGATATGCGCCAGTCGCCGGGATCCAGCGACTTTTGGCTCTGCAGCGGATTTTCTTTGATTTCTGTGGCGCTCACGTTCTTGGGCATTTCCGGCAGTTTTCGGGGTGTTTCGAGTATTACGGTGCCACGTTAGTTGCTTCATCAACGGTCATGTAGCGCCACTTCACGGGCAAGTATGGTTCAACGCCGCCGAAGCAACGACTCAATAACGAAGAACGAAGACTTCCACGAATCCCGAGGATCGCAAGGACGCTTATTTTTTCCCCGGCAAATCGGATCGTCCCCTGACGGCGCGACGTGCCTTCGTCGGAGCGGAATCCGAGGAGCTACGGAAGGCCTCGCCCAAATCCGCACCGTCCATGGCGTACACCCGTTTGTCGCGCAAGCCGGCGATGCCATCCTGCCACGCCGACAGCATGCGCTTGCCGATGTCGACGAAACCCGGGTGCTCATTCATGGCGTCACGCACGCGGGGGCCAACGTCGATCATCGCGTCCGTGATTCGATCGACCATGAGCCTCTGGTCCCGGGCGGAAATTCCAAAGGTCGCCGTGATGAATTGCTGAAGCTGCTTCCTGGGCGCCCAGGTCTTCCTCCCGCCGAGGGCTATGCCCGGTGGGTTGTTGCTGTAGTCCGCATAGGCTGCGGTAGTGATCATGCCGCAAGCGGGGGTGAGATGGACGTCCTCTCGGCCGGTGTAGAGCAAGGCGACATTTTTCGCATGGCAGTTGGCGTTTCGGAGCGCATAGGTCAGAAGCAGCATGACCGCCATTTGCTGAAAGACACCGGACCGGTTGGCGACCGGTACGTGATCCCGCACAGCCTTCCCGATACGCTCCCAAGTCGTCTCATACTTGGCCGCCGGGCGCAGCCCAAGCAGCGCGCAGAAGTCCTCCATGCCCCAGTGGGGAACGCCATGCTCGTCCACGTCGAAGCGGTGGACGATCAACGCCTGGCCATCACGCGAGATCTCGGTCCTGGCGGTGGGCATGACCTGGGCTGCGACTTGCATGCACAGGTGCTCGTTCAAGGTAACAAACGGCAAAAGCCTGGATGAGCCTTTGATGATGTGACGGTGGGTGACCAGCGTTATCTTCTTGTGGGGACCCGCAGCTATCTTTTCTGCGTTCGCATCCAGGAATTTCGGAACCACGCCGGATACACCACTGGTGGCGTGCTGACGCACCAGCTCCGCGAAGGCCTCCTCGGAGTTGTCCCCTTGAAGCAGATCAGCGACATCCACCGGCTTGGGTGGTTCTTTCAAATTGACGCCCGGCGGCGCCACCTGGATGCGGCCGATCATGTTGCGGCCAATCACCGCCAACAACGCCATGGGACTGGCGCCGACATGCGGACCGAACTGCTCCTGCAACACCTGAAGCAGGTAGCCCTCCGGCAAATTCATCTGGAATATCGGATGCAGCACGTCGTCCCAGAGATAGGGGTCGTGGCGTACCCGCATGGTCAGAGAGACGAAGTCTTCCGGTGCCACGCCCTGGTGATAAGTCATCAAGCTTTTGAAGTCGCCAATGGACTCCAGCGCGGCGACTTCGCGACCAAGCACGTAGACCGAGAGCTTCATGTGCCACCCCGCTCGCGACGAAGTTCATCCAGTGAGCCTGACCACCCCAATTCGGTGAACTGCAACTCCATTCCCAGGACGGCCAGCACGGCCAACAGTTTTCGCGAACCGAATTCCGCCGTCTTCCCTCGCTCGAAGCGGGAAAGCGCTTCCTGGGTAAGGCCGGCACGCGCGGCGACCTCGCCCTGCTTCAGGCCGAGAGATCTCCGCCTGGCGGTTACCGCTTCTCCAAGTTCGAGAATTGTCTGCATTTGATGTATTTGTCAAAAATGGGAGTCATGGGCCGATATTTGACAAATAGATCAATAAAGCCATCTTACGCCTAGATGATGTCTTGTGATCACGTCTGCCAACTACGTCACAAAAAACATAGTTCACCGCGACAAATTGGCGCGTGCTAACCAAATTTTGATCTCCCTGAATGTCGATTCGTTAGACTCGCCTGCGCCAGTGAGGGTCGGGTACCCAGTCTTCCGATAAAGGCTGATTCGATCGCTGTGCTGCGGGATGGTCCGACATGGTTTCGGCCTTCCGTGCAGTCTTCGCTGGCATTCCCAACGGTGGTTCCATCGCCCCCTTTTGCCTTGGCGCAGGGGAGGCAGCCGTTTTATGGACGATTTTCATCAGTGCTCGGACGAGCGCGACTCAACTCAACTTCGCAAGTTTTCCCATGGCGCCGTCTTCATGCCGTGGCGGACCACTTGTGCCATAGCCATGACTCCTGAACCGGGTAAAGGATCGCCCAATTACGAGAACTCCAATCTGATGACAAATCTTGCAACTGCCGCAAAGACCTTTTTGGTCCCACTTGCAGCATCCCTTGCCCTCTATGCCGCGGCGGCACCACTCGCTTCGAACGCCCATGCCCAGGCCGCGACGACTCTCAAAACCCCCATCTACGGCGTCACTCTGGATGACCTGTCCAACATCAATGCGATCGTCACGTCGCTGACCAAGCTGCCGTACAAGCCCACGGTCCGCGTGGTGTTCGATCCGGGCACGACCGCCGCCGAGTACTATCCCGCACTGGTCAAGCTGCATACGGTGGCCAACGTGATGGGCGAGATCATGGACTCGTACTACTTCCCGACCGATATCAACACCTATACGGCGCGTACCAAGGAGCTGGTCTACGGCCTGAACGGCACAGTCGACGTGTGGGAGATCGCCAACGAGATCAATGGCGAATGGCTGCGTCAGGATCCGAGCGGCAACAACACCACGGTGAATGCGGAAGAGACCGCCATCGGACAGATGGTCGCCGCCGCGAATTCGATCGTGAAGGGCGTCGGCGGCAAGACCGCCATCACGCTTTACTACAACGATGACAGCAAGGGCACCAACTGCTGGGAGAAACCGCAGGATTACTGGAAGACCTGGCCTACCACCTTCCTCTCATCCGCCGTGCGCCAGGGTGCCGACTACGCATTCTTCAGCTACTACCCTTACCAGGACTGCCCTGGACTCTCCCCCTCGTGGGGCGCCGACTTCAGCGCACTCGAGAGCATCTTCCCGAACGCCAAGGTCGGCTTCGGTGAGATCGGCACGTCGAGCACCAGCGCGCCCACATCGGTGCAGACGAACCTGATCAAGACGTATTACCCGATGGTCAATACCAATAAAGATCCGAAGTTCGTCGGTGGTTTCTTCTGGTGGAATTACGCCGAGCAAATGGTTCCGTACACCAAGGCGTACTGGACCCTGCTCGACCAGACGATCGCCCCGCTGAAGGTCCCGCAGTAAACAGAGACCGTTCCATGCAATAGATCGATCGCCTTGCGTGATCGCTTTGCAAGTAAGACAAAACGCCTCCAGCTGGAGGCGTTTTGTCTTTTTGCACGTGGCTAGCGCCGCAATACGTTCGCCAGCTCGGGCAGATAACGCAGCTCGAAAAAAACGCTATCACCCCCGCACGGCGCTCGCTGCGCCAATGCCGCGGTGGCTTCGACGACGGGCAACGCCGATGCGGTGAACGCCGTGTCCCCGCCGGTCTGGCGGAAGATTTCGTAGACGATGCCGTGGGCATGCACTCCTGTACATTGGCTCACCGCGCCGAGATACAGCTCACGCTCTCCCTTTCCGAGGCGCCCTGTGCCCGCGCCGTCCTGTACCCAGGCCCGCACGCCGCTGCGCTGGATGTCGGCCAGCAGCTCGGCATAACGCGATGGCGTCATATTGCCCGCGAAGAACGAGGTCACGTAGATCGGCCGCTGCGCGATGCCATCCAGCTGGCGTCGCTCCGCCGCGAGATAAGCTTGCAGCCGCCCGCGTGCAGCGGGATCGCGCCAGCGCCTGTCGTCGATCTCGATCGGTAGATACCAGCCGGCAATCGCTTCGCTCCCCAGCTCTCCGGCCCATTGGCGGGCGGCCTCGGCGTTGCGGCGCGACAGCATGCGCAGGTAGTCGTCCAACTCCATCGTCGACGCTTCCTGGCGCTGAAAAAAAGCGGGATCGCTGTCCAGCCCCAGCACGATACGCAAACCGGCAGCGTGCGCCTCGCGCACTCGCTGTAGCAACCATGCGTGTCCGGCCTGGTCGCCGAAGGCGTCGCCGTACCGGGTCCACTGCACCACCAGAGTGTCGAAGCCCCGTGCATGCACTTGCGCAAACATCGACGGCCACTGCGCTTGCGCGACCTCGCGATCGCGCAGCTGAGGCTGGTAGAAGACCGCCGTGGTCGCGTCGACCAGCAACGTCGACAGCAGCAGCGTCAGTCCCGTGAGCCAGCGCAGTGCGAGGCTCACCACTGGGTCCTCACGATCAGGAACACCGCGTTGTTCTCGCGCAGGTAACTGGTGAAGGCGTGCTGCCCTTCCACCGCGACGATGAAGCGATGCGGATAGGCGTCGTAGCGGGTTTCGCCGTACCACAGGTTCCATTGCAGACCGACGCCGGCTCGCGCATCGCGGACATAACCCGCGCCGTGCGCGCGGTCGATGCCGGTGTATTGCATATGGACATAGGGCTCGATGGTTTGGCCGTCCACCAGTTTGTGCTGCCAGCCCAGCTGGTAGTCCGCGGTGAACACGGTTTGCCTGGCGCGCAGGTAGTGGGCGACGTCGACGTAGAAGTTCTGGGTGAACCAGCCCCGCCCGGTCGCATGCCAGTCGTCGTTGAGCCGCGGGCTGAAGGACCACGACCCGCTGGCACGCAGCATGGTGTCGTTGTGGGTGTCGCGGCTGTTGCCGGCAGGTGTTTGCTGCTCGATGGACAATATGACGTTCTGCGAGAGCAGCGGCTTCCAATGCACACCCACACCCAGCATCGGCGAATGCACCGGCCACACCGAACCGCTGGCGCCGCTGCCGGCGAAGACGCGCGCATAGGCGGCCAGCGTATTGGCGTCGCCACCGGTGAGATGGGGATCGAGGCGGTATTGCGCTTCGAGTTGCATGTAGCTGCGATAGGAGACGCCCGGCGCTGCCGCATTGGCCGCCGAGGACACGCTATCGCCCAAGGTCATGTCGGCATTGAAGCGCCACTTGCGGCCGAGATCTTCATGCAGGCGCCGCAAGGTGTAGCGCTCCTGGTCTTCGCCTTCCCGCGTCGCGCCGCCGCTTGAAGTGTCGGCATCGGCGGCGGGACCGAGCTGGTCGATCGCCTGCGCCGCATAGACCTGCGCCTGTGCGCTGTCGCCGAGCTGCTGGTGCACGTATAGCAGTTGCCGGGTCAATGCCGGGTCGTCCGGGTTGGCCTGGTGCGCACGCTCGAATTCCACAACCGCTTTGTCCGGCGCACCCGTCTGCAGATAGGCGTAGCCCAACGATGCCGCCAGCCTGGGGTCGTCGGGCGCGAGCGCGCTGGCATGCTGCAGCGAAACCAGCGCCTGCTGGGCTTCGCCGGCGTGGCTTTGCAAGGCCGCCAGGCGCGCGTAGTACCGTGGATCGGGATGCATGGCTACCGCGTTTTCAAGATCGGCACGCGCCAGCGCCGGATCGCGCGGCTCGTCGGCCTGCGCGCGCAGCCACCAATACGTATGATCCCGTTGACCACCTTGCGCTGCATACGTATCCAGCCAGGAACGTGCCACGGCCGGTTCGTCGATGGCGAGTGCGGTGGTCGCGGCGGCCATCAGATCGGCCGACCGCATGTGCGCCGCCGGTACCGAGCGCCAGGCCTGCAAGGCCGTTGCATAGTCCTGCGCGCTATAGGCCTGATAAGCCAACGCCCGGGTGACCTCGCTGTCGGGCTTGCGCTTGTTGGCCTCGGCGTAGGCGTACTCGGCCAGACCTGGCCGGTCGTTGCCGTAGCAATCGCCGAGCTGTCGCCACAGTTCGGCGGGATAGCTCGGTGAGAGGTCGATCATCACCTGGCGGATGCCATCGCAGTCGCGTAGCGCGGCAAGGATGGAAATCTGCGCGATGCGCAGCGGCACGCTTTCCAGCGGCTGCCGCAGGCGTGCGCGATCGTCGGATGAAAACAGCGCCGGCTGCTTGTCGGCCAGCACGGCTACGCGGGAAAACAAGGCTGCCGAGCCCGGGTTGCCGGCAAACGGGTATGCACCCAACAGCAGTTGCTTTGCCTCCCCACCGGCACCCGCATCCATCAAGCGATAGCTGAGGGGATCGAGCAGATGATGCCCCTCCGGTTGGCTGATCAGAACCTCGGCCTGCTGCCTTGCTTCGGCATACCGGCCCTGCTGCAGATCCAGGCTGAAACGATCCTCGCGGAAACTGCTGTCAGGCAACCGCGACAGCATGCGCTGCGCCATCGCGTTGTCGCCACGCGCCATCGCCAACGGCACCGAAAGGCGCGCCTGCAACGCGCCGTTGGCAGGATAGTGCGAGGTATAGCGGGCCAACAGCTCCGGTCGATCGTGCGCCACCAACGCGAACAGGTTTACCCATTGCCGCTCGTCTTTCTCGCTGGCGAATGCGGGCTGGCGGGACGCCATATAAGTGGCCAGTCCTTTGCGATCGTTGTGGTTGGCCATGGCCTGAGCCATGGCCAGGTCCTGTGCCGGCGCATCCAGCCCGCCACGCGATTGCAACTGACGTGCGGCATCCAGCTTGCCGAGCTGAAGCAGCAAATTGAACCATTGGCTGCGCTCGTCGGTGCTGAGCTTGTCGCTGGCATCCAGTACGGCCAGTTGCGCATCGGCGCGCTGAAGGTCTCCGAGGTAAATCGCACGCTGGACCAGTGCATGACGCAAAGCGCGACCTTCGGGGCTGCGCGCGAAATCCGGGGCATCGAGTTCTGCCTGCGCCTTGGCGAGATCGCCCACCTGCAAGTCGTCGAAGCCGCGCTGGGCGCGGCATACCGGCCTGCCGTCGCGACTGCAGTCCACGGCAGGTGTCGCGGCAACGGGCGGAGGGGCGCGTAGCCGTGGATCGTTCGGCGTGTAGCGGCGTTGCTCGTCCAGCAATTTCCGCGCTTGCGCCGCATGGCCGAAATGCCGATAGGCCTCGGCCAGGTCCAATGCGGTGTCGATGCTCTGCGGCGCCAGCGCGCGCGCGCGCGCGAACTCGGCAACTGCGACGCGCTCATTGCCGGCGCGCATGGCCGCATAACCGGCCTGACGATGCGGATACACCATGAACTGCCGGTAGCGGCTGCTATCTGCGGCTGATTCCTGCCCCGCCACGTAAAGCGGCCACGCCGGCGCCATGACGAACAGCGCCATCGCACATCGAGTCGACCATGGCTGTTTCATGCTGCTTGCTCCGTTGACGTCGCCACCTGCGCCGGTACATCGGCCTCCTTCTCCAGAAGGTTGGCGATGCTCGGCTGCAGCGCTGCCTGAAGAGCCAGTGCGCGATCCAGTATTTCGCGACTGATCGCACCCTGCTCGACCAGGAACTCCCCCAACGGCTGTGCACTGCGCGCATAGTTCAAAAGCAATGACCTGAATGCCACTTCATCCAGATGACCTTGCGCGATCAGGATCTCGCCCAGCATGACCTGGCGCGACACATAGCTGTCCCATAGTTGCGCCATGCGGCCGCCGTTGATTTGCCCATGGCGCGCCGCGGCGTCAAGCAAATGATGCGAGTCGCGATCGCGGTCGTACACATGGGCGTACCAGCGACGCAGGCCGACTGCGACCTGGCCCTTGTGTGCGATCACATAGCGCACCGGCCGGCCGAGCTGGCGCGCGATGGCCGCCAGCGACACCGGATCGATGTAGGACTCGCTGGCAAGAGCCAGCGTGTGGCCTTCGAAGCGCAGCGGCAGCACGGCATAATGCAGCGCCATGCGCGCCGGGAGCATATTCAGCAATTCGCGCGGCAACTTGGCGAAGTCCACCGATTCGCAACCGACGCCGATCTGCTCGGCGATCGAGCGGGCCAGTTGCGTGGCGCTGATCCGGGACTGGTGGATCATCGAGCTGCCCAGTTGCAGACCGTCGATGCAATGCAGTTCCGCTTCACGCAATTCCAGCGCCGATACCACGCCATTCCCGACCAGTATCTCGTCGAGCGAACGCTTGGCGTGGTTCTCGCCACCGATGCTGGGGAAATCGTGGGTAGTCTTGTCCCAGGCCACGCGACGTGGATCGCCGCACTTGATGATCTGGCGGATCGCCCGCCAGTTGGCGAGAAAATTGATCAAGTTGCCCCACAGCAGTCGCGGTATCGACAACAGGCCCTGTTTCACGCCGTAGTAGCCGGACACAAAAATGATCCGCTGCAGCATGCGGTTGCCCATCAGCGCGATGTTCGCTGTCAGTATGGTGTCGAACCACGGCCGCCCCTCGAAGATCGAGACGAAGCGCGGCGCTTCCGTCCACACCTGCTGCAGCAGCCAGATCACGATCAGCTGGAGCAGGATCAGCATCGCCGCGAAACTGACGAAGTTGTTGATCGCGCCCTTGCGGTCGCGCCACAGGAAATAGTTGAGCACCAGACCGTGCTTCCAGCCGTGTGTGCGGTAGCCCTGGTAGACGATGCCGATGATCCAGCGCGATTTCTGCCGCACCGCCGTCGCCAGGCGGTCGGGAAAATATTCGCGCACGCAGATCACATTGGACTCGCGCCGGCTCTGGCCGAAGCAGTTCTCGCACGCAGGGCGACGCTGCTGACGCAGTACCGGGAATCGCACGAAGATCTCCTCCATGCCCCAGGCCTTCAGGCGCAGGCCGATGTCGTAATCCTCGGTAAGGCTCTGCACGTCGAACGCGACGCCGTTGCCCGCTTCTATCAGCGTGAGCACGGCGCGTCGGCTGAAGCAGGTGCCGACGCCGGCGCTGGGCACCTGCCCTGCCAGTGCCTCGCGCACAGGCACGTCCTTGCCGTGCAGCTCCGCGAATTCGTCCAGGTAGTGCAGGCTGGTGAAATTGTTCCATTGCCGCGCGAACGGGTAGACCGGGATCTGGATCAGATCCTTGCGGTCAACCAGGAAGTTGTACAGCCGCAGCTCGTGCTCGCACACGACGTCTTCGGCGTCGTGCAGAATGAAGCCTTCGAACTTCATGCGGGCGCGCTGCTCGAACTGCAAGATGGCGTCCAGCACGTTGTTGAGGCAATCGGCCTTGCTGGTCGGCCCCGCCCGCGCGCATACCACCTTGTGCACGTTGGGAAAGCGCGCGCATACCTCGTCGACGTCGCGCTGGGTATCCGGGTCGTTCGGATAGGTACCGACAAAGATGTGATAGTTCTCATAGTCCAGCGTGGTCGCGACCAGCTCGGCCATGTGGCCGATCACACCGGTTTCATTCCAGGCCGGCACCATGATCGCCAACGGCTTCTCGGCGGGGCCGTACAGCTCCTGATAGTCGGTACGCTCGTGCTTGCTGTAGATGAACAGCGACTTCCACAGCCGATGCGACCAGTAAACGGTGTCGATAAACAAGTCGTCCACGCCGCTGACCAGCATCAGCAATGCGATCGCGGTGGCGACCACGCTCAGGCCGTAAAGGTAGGTTGAGAATCCGTCCAGCCACCACATGCCGCACCCCCATCGCGTTAGATCGCCACGCGCAGGCGCTCGCCGCTCGCCAACGCGTTTTGCAGTAGATCGACGATCCGGATGCTGGCGTGGCCATCACCGAACGGATTGCCCGCGCGTGCCATCGACTGGTACGCGGCCGGGTCCGACCAAAGCTCCTCGATCTGCCTCACGATGGATGCACGTTGTGTGCCAGCCAGCCGGGCGCAACCGGCTTCGATCGCCTCCGGCCGCTCGGTTTCCGTACGCAGCACCAGCAGGGGCACGCCGAAGGTGGGGGCCTCTTCCTGCAGGCCTCCGGAATCGGTCAGTACCAGCCAGGAGTCGATCAACGCTTGCTGCATCTCCAGGTAGTCGAATGGCGGACTCAGGCGCACGTTGGCCAGCTCGCCGAGGATGGCATGTACGGGTTGGCCCACCACCGGATTGAGATGTACCGGAAACAGCACCTGCAGCTCCGGGTGACGACTCGCGACATCGGCGATCGCGTAGCAGATCTCGCGCAGGTCGCTGCCCCAGTTCTCGCGGCGATGCGCGGTGACCAGCAGATGGCCCCGCCCCTCCACGCCACGCCGCACCCGGCGATGCCGCACCACCCAATGCTGCGCATCGATCACGGTATTGCCGGTGACGAATATGCGCTCTTGCGGAATCGCTTCTTCGCGAAGCGCTCTCGCCGCGCGCTCGGTCGGTGCGAAATGGAAACGGGTGATGCGGCTGACCATCTGGCGCAGCCCCTCCTCGGGGAATGGCCGGTCGAGGTCGTAGGTCCGCAGGCCTGCTTCGACGTGCGCGACGGGAATCCGGTGATGAAAGGCGCTCAGCGCGCCGAGGAAAGTGCTCTCGGTATCGCCTTGCACGATCACTAACGACCAGGACTTGTCCGCCATCACGCCGTCGAGCAACTTGCGGCAATCCGTGCTGAATTCGCACAGACTCTCGCCGCCGCGCTCAAGCGAGATGTCGGGAACGATGTCAAAGCACGCAAGCATCTGGCGTGCCATTTCGTCGTGCTGCCCGGTGTGCAGCCATTGAGGCCGCCATCCGCTGGCGCGGAGGCTGTGATACAGCGGCGCCAGTTTGATGATTTCCGGACGCGTGCCACAGATGATCAGTATGTCCTGCATACATTTCCCCTCGCAGGACGGCGACGCGGCCCTGCCACGCGGCACCTTTTCCTTAGCCTTCAAAGCTTCATCAGTAGCAAGTGGACCGTGGACGCTTATTCGGGCGACGCCCGCGGCCGGCAAGCGCCGGCGGCCAAGAAACTGTGCATGAATGTTTGATTTTGAGAACTAGTCGTTAAATTTGGAGATATTGTTAGGGAAATTTATCCAACATGCACTTGACTAAAATCAATATATCGTGTGGCTAACTAAAAAAACTGATCATTCGGGCGTAGGCTTGCCGTTGGAAGGCAGGGCGTCCCCTTCGCGGGATCAGGGATAGGGCATTCGGGATGCATATCGCATTTCCAGCAATGCGCGCGGTAGCCGCGCGTCGACCCAATCACTGCGCGTGAGGCACTCCCATGACCAGATCAACGCTTCTCAGGCTGTCGACTTTCAAGTCCCTCGTCGCTAGCGCAGTACTGGTCTGCGCTGCGGCATCCGGCCCGATGTCCCTCGCCAGTGCCACGCAACTGACCCCCGCTCCTACAGCGGCCGTGCAGTCCACGGGTTCCCGCACGCTTCCAGCGCCGCCGCCGCCCCCAGGCGCCGCACTGCCGACGAAGGATTCGCTGACCGTCCTCTCGACGCCGACCACTTTCGTGACGTCCGCGCTGCTGCTGGCACCGAACCAGTACACCGGCGCACCCGGTGCAAACCCGAACCAGAACACCTTGGTGCTGTATGACACCTCCGGCCAGTGGGGCTGGTTGGGCGAGGCCTATGGCGTGATGGCCGGCAACCTGGTCACCCACGGCAGCAAATACACCTTGCATCCGGCGGTGAACTACGTCGCGGGCGAACTGGGCAGCTACACCGGTCTGATCTATATCGGCTCGACGTATGGCGAACCGCTGCCGACCGCGCTGCTCGACGACGTGCTGGCGACCACCAAGCCGGTGCTGTGGATGAACGACAACATCTGGCAGCTGTCGGCCCGTGCCAGCAACTTTGCCGGGCAGTACGGCTTCACGCCCATGTTCTTCGACTTCAGCAATGCGCTGACGGTGACCTACAAGGGCATTGCACTCCAGCGCAATGCGCTGACGGTTCCTACCGGCCTGCTGCAGACAGCGATCAACGACCCCACCAAGGCGCAGGTACTGGCCACGGCAACCAACGACGTCGGCGGCACCATCAACTGGGCCACTCGCGGCGCCAACCTGACCTATATCGGCGAGATCCCCTTTAGCTATACGGGGCCGAACGACCGCTATCTCGCGGCCGTCGATTTGATCAGCAAGGTATCCAACCCGACCATGCTGTCGCGCAAGCGCGCACTGGTGCGCATCGAGGATGTCGGCCCGGATGCCGATCCGGCCGAGCTACGTGCGGTCGCTGACTACCTGTATAGCGTGCATGCACCGTTCAGCGTGACGGTGATCCCGTACTACGTGGACCCGAACGGTTATTACAACAACGGCATACCGGTTTTCCAGCATCTATACCAATCACCCAACGTGGTCAAAGCGCTGAAATACATGCAGTCGAGGGGCGGAACACTACTGATGCATGGGTATACGCACCAGTACTCCAATATCGCCAACCCCTACAGCGCGGTCAGTGGTGACGATTTCGAGTTCTTCCGCGCGCACATCAACTCGAGCAACTATGTGGTCTTCGACACGCCCGTGGCGGAAGACTCCATGTCGTGGGCGCTAGGACGCATCACCAGTGGTCAGCAGGATTTCGCCAAGGCAGGCCTTTCCGCGCCGACCATTTTCGTGCCGCCGCACTACGCCGCTTCGGCCATCGACTATCAAGTGTTCCAGTCCGCCTTTACCGCACGCTACGATCGCGGCCTGTACGCGTCAGGCTGGTGCCCGAATGGAGCCTGCGGCACCGGCACACCGGACTACACCAGGATCTACGGCGAGTTCTACCCGTACCTCGTACGTGACATTTACAACTCGGTGGTGGTGCCGGAGCAGCTTGGCAACGTCGAACTGGTCGAGTTCAACAACAACCCGCCACGCTTTCCTGCCGACATCCTCTTCAGCGCCAAGTGCAACACCGTTATCCAGGATAGTGTGCAGAGCTTCTTCTTCCACCCATACCTGAATATCAGCTACCTGAAGCAGATCGTCGCGGGCCTGCAGGCAATGGGCTACACCTTCGTACCTGCGAACACCGTCAAGCAGGGCTGACGGATCGTGGCTGGCAGGCCGCCGCTGCATGGCGGCGACCTGCCTCTGCGACACATCATCGCCAGCCGATCCAGGTGAGGGGCGCACGTGCCCCGGTGGCCGCTGCGATGCCTTGTTTCCATGCCACCCATTCGATCGGCACATGACGCCGCTGGACGTTCCCGGAAGGAACGGGCACCACCCCGTGCCGACAGCCGCATGCCATATCGCGTAAAATGCCGAGACGGCCCTGAGCTCATTGCGACATTCGCCAGGCCCCGGCACCCCGCCCTGCCTGCAAGCGAGCATCGCTGCCGCGGTGCGCAGCGCCGCCCGACCCCCGAGAGATATCGAGACAAGCACCATGGTGGCAATGGCAACCGAGCACGTCATCGACGTGCGGCACTGGAACGACACGCTCTTCAGTTTTCGCACTACGCGCGATCCCGGCTTTCGCTTCGACAGCGGGCAGTTCGTGATGATCGGATTGGAAACGGACGGACGACCGCTGATGCGTGCGTACTCCATCGCGAGCGCCAACTGGGAAGAGCACCTGGAGTTCTTCTCGATCAAGGTTGCCGACGGCCCGCTCACCTCGCGCCTGCAGCATCTGCAACCCGGCGACACGCTGATCGTCACGCGCAAACCCACCGGCACGCTGGTGCTGAACGATCTCAAACCCGGCAAGCATCTGTACCTGCTCGGCACCGGCACCGGACTGGCGCCGTTCATGAGCATCATCCGCGACCCCGACACCTACGAACGCTTCGACAAGATCGTGCTGGCCCACGGCGTGCGCCACATCGACGACCTCGCCTACGCCGACTATCTCGAACACGAACTGCCGCAGCATGAGTACCTCGGCGAGCTGGTGCGCGAGAAGCTGATCTACTACCCCACGGTCACGCGCGAGGCGTTCCGCCATCGCGGGCGCATCACCGATGCTATCGTCGATGGCGTGATGAGCGAGACGATCGGTCTGCCGCCACTGAATCCCGCTACCGACCGCGTGATGCTTTGCGGCAGCCCGGTGATGTTGAACGATTTGTGCACGTTGCTCGACGGCCGCGGATTCCACGCTTCGCCGCGTACGCGCGAGCCCGGCGATTACGTGGTCGAGCGGGCATTCGTGGAGAAGTGACCTGCGAGGAGCGAGTGGAGGCACAGCTTTCTCTCGTTTCTCACCCCTCTCCACTCACTTCTGCTCCAATCCCTGCATCGCCCGCATCGACCAGACCAGCATGATGGATATCGCGTTGTACGTACTCGCCGCATTGTTGATCGTCGGGGGTCTGGCCGGTGCCGTGCTGCCGACGTTGCCGGGGATTCCGATGCTCTTCGGCGGGATATGGCTGGTCGCCGCAGTAGACGATTACCGGCATCTCGGCCTGTGGTGGCTGCTGGTCATCGGCGCACTGGGCAGCCTCGGCGTCATCGTGGATTTCGTCGCCAGCACGCTGGGCGCCAAACGCGTCGGCGCCAGCAAGCTGGCCTTGTGGGGCGCCACGGTGGGCACTCTGATCGGGATGTTCTTCGGCATTCCCGGCCTGCTGTTGGGACCGTTTCTCGGCGCGCTCGGCGGTGAGCTTGCATCCGGCACCAGCGTGCTGCGGTCGGCGCACGTAGGGGTCGGCACCTGGCTCGGCCTGCTGTTCGGCACGCTGGTCAAACTCGTGCTCTCGTTCGTGATGGTCGGCTTGTTCGGCGTGGCGATGCTGTTTGGTTGACCGGGCCGCAGGTCAGCGACGCGATCTGCGCGGCGCGCCGGCGGCGCTCTTCGCCAGCCAGCCGGCCAGCTGCACCGTGTCGCGACTGAGCGCAGCGGGCAGCACGATGTAATGCCGGCTCGGCGCCGCACCCGGCTGGGCGATCAGCCGCGACGCGCCGGCGAGCTGCAGCAGCGCCGGCTGGTCGGCGGGCGCCAGTTTCAACGCCATGCCGCCTGCCGTCAGCCAAGCACACGGCTTTTCATCGAGCCAGGCCATCAGCCCACCGAACATCGGCTTGAAGCGCAGATCATGCAGCTTGCCCAGATGCGCGGCCGCGTCCTCGAGCTCGCCACGCATGACAGCGAGTGCCGCCGGCATGCTCATGTCCGCGCGTCGGGAATCACGTACAGCAGCACGGCGAGGAAATGCAGCACGCTGCCGGCCAGCACGAACACGTGCCACAGCGCATGGTGGTACGGCAGCCGCCGCCACAGATAGAACGGCACGCCCAGCGTATAGGCCGCGCCGCCGCCGATCAGCAACAGCATGCCGCCGGCCTGCAGGTGTTTGCTGAGCGGCTCGAACGCGACCATGCCGATCCAGCCCATGCCCACATACAGCAGCACGGCCAGTTTGTGATAACGCTTGAACAGGCCCAGCTCCAGCACACTGCCGGCCAGCGCCAGCATCCACACCGCCACGAACAGGCTCCAGCCCCAGACACCGGGCAGCGCGATCAAGGTGAACGGTGTATAGGTGCCGGCGATCAACACATAGATCGCGATGTGATCGAGCGCGCGCAGGGCCGGCTTGGCGGCGGCGACGGAAATCGAGTGGTACAGCGTGGAGGCGGTATACAGCAGCACCAGTGACGTGCCGAACACCGCGCAGGCGACCACGGTGAGCGCATTGCCATGCAACGCCGCAAACGCCACCAGCGTGGCCAGCCCGGCGATGCTGAGCACGATGCCGACGCCGTGAATGACGCTGCTGGCCAGTTCGTCGCCGAAGCTGTAGCGCGGGATCAGCGCGCCGGATGTGACGGACATGGTGAACTCCTGACTGCGCGGCAGGCCTGCCAGCGCCCCGACTACCTTAACGGGCGCGTCGACGCTTGCCTACCGTTGACCCACCTTGCTGCGTAACCACAGCCATCCCTTGAGTTCAAGGTGGTCGCCGTTCTTCCCGGCACGCCTGGCCGGTTGCCGATGATGGATTTTGCAGAAGTACCTCGCGACCCGCGACAATGCCGCCCCCGTATGGCCGTCCAGCCGCCTGCTTGCGCAAGATCACCGCAGAGGCATACGCTGCAGTCGCGGCACCGCGATCCCCCTGCTCACGCAGCGCGACTGCCGCCACATCCCCACAGTCGATGTCAGGAGGTCGCCCATGTCGTCCGCAAGCCTGGCCGTTGCTCATCGCCCACACCCCGACAGTGCACGCATCGCCGCCCTCAGCGCCGCGATGGCACTCAACCTGGCCGTCATCCTGATTGCCACCCGACCGATCACTCCGGCGCAATTGGCGGTAGTCAGCCAGCTCACTCCGGCGTCGCTGATCCGCATCATCGATCCACCGGCGGTGCTTCCGCCGCCGCTGCCGGTCGAGCTGAAACCGTTGCCGCATCCACCGATACCGCCGCGGGCGCTTCCGCGCCCCACACCGGTCAGCCCGCCTGTCGTCATGCCCAGCGAGGAAGGCCGTATCGCCGCGCCGCCGATCAGCGCGCCGACGCTGCTGCCCAGCGATGCCGCTCCCGGCGCGGCGGTGGCGGCACCCGCGATCGAGGCCAGCCTGGCCTATCGCGTGGCCCCGTTGCGTTTCCCCGCGCAGGCCCGGCAACAGCGCATGCACGGCACCGTGCTGTTGCGAGTGCTGGTGGATGAAACCGGCAAGCCGCTGCAAGTGACGGTGGAACAGGGCAGCGGCTATGCCCTGCTCGACCGCAGCGCACGGGATCAGGTCCTCGCCGGATGGCGCTTCCTGCCCGCGATGGTGAATGGGCAGGCGGTGCGTGCATGGGCCCGGGTGCCAGTGAGTTTCCAGCTGCTCGATTGACCGCCGCACCAAGCCCGGCCGCACCAAGCCCGGCCGGGCTTTTCCAGGTCCGCAGGCGCTCGCCCTACGAGCCGGCGCGGACGCTTCAACGTGGCGAATATCCGACTGCCGGCTTACGCGTCTTTAACGATACGCATGCTCCACTGGCGCCCATCCACCCTGCCAGGTTTCATGCATGGGCAAGCACTCGAACACCTTGAAAACCCTGCGCGCGATCGCGCTCGAACATGGCGCCGCCGAGCAGCCCGATCTCGCCTTGATGGCACGCGAACTGGGTAGGGTGGTGCATCAGAATGCACCGGCAATGGCCGCACGCCTGGCTCCGCTGCATGCACGCCGACGCGGCTTCGAACGCTGGCTGCTGGCCGAGCGCAGCAAACCGGCACTCAGCGTGCTGGTGATGGCATGGCCACCGAATCATCTCACCCCGGTACACGATCACGCCGGCTTGTGGGGCCTGGAATTGACCCTGCATGGCGCACTGGAAGTGCAGTCGTACAGACGCGATCCCGTCTCGGGCGACTTGCGCATGCAAGGCCTCGACTGGCTCGGCCCGGGCGACGCCACCTGGTTCGAAGGCGATCGGCACTATGCGCACCGCTGCCGCAATCTGTCCCGCTACGATACGGCGCTCACCCTTCACGTCTACGGCGGCAATCTGGCAGAGTACCTCGCGTACGAGCAGGCGGAGCCGGCCGGGCGATGGATCGCACAGCCCCAGCGCAGTGCGATTGCCGGGCATCTGTTGCGCTGACTCGCACGACACTACCCAACAAGGAATTTCATGTTTCGACGGGTCGCCATCATCGGTGGCGGTGCCGCGGCAGCCACGCTGCTCAGCGAACTGCTGGAGCGCAAGCCGCCGCAGCCGCTGCATCTGGACTGGTATACGGGCGGCGGCACGTCTGCGCGCGGCGTGGCCTACAGCACCAAGTCGGACCGCCACCTGCTGAACGTGCGGGCAGCGTCGATGAGCATGTTCGCCGGCAGGCCGCGCGGTTTTCTGGACTTCGTGCAGCGCGATGATCCGGCGATCTCCGGCACCGACTTCCTGCCGCGCCACCGCTACGGCGACTATCTGGAGGCGGAAGTGGCGCGCGCACTGCAGCAGGGCAAGACGCACGGACATGACGTGAACATCATCCCATTCGCGGTCGATGCGCTGGTGCCCGAGCGCGAGGGCGCCACCGTGATCCACGGCGAGGAAAGCCACCAGGTGGATGCCGCCGTGCTGGCGCTGGGCGCACTGACGCCGCAGCCGCTACCCGGCGTCAGCGCCGGCGCACTGGTCAGCGGCCGCTACGTGGTGGATCCGTGGAGCTTGCTGGCCGCTGCCGGCGAGTTGCAGCCGCCGCGCAAAGTTGTGCTGATCGGGCTGGGGCTCACCGCGGTCGACGTCCTGCTCGACCTCTCCGTGCAATGGCCGCAGACCGAATTCATCGCGATCTCCCGTCACGGCCTGTTGCCCGAGGCGCATCTGCATGCGGCCGCCGCGCCCGCCGGTGACAGCGCCGAACTGATCGAGGCGATGCATGACGCACCGGAAATCCGGCACTGGATGCACCTGATGCGCGAGGCGATCGCGCAGGAAGGCAAGGAGTGGCGCACCGTCTTCGACAGTGTGCGGCCGCACGTGCCCGGCCTATGGGCCGATCTGCCGCTGGAACAACGCGCGCGCTTCATGCGCCATGCGCGCTGGGCCTGGGAGCGCGTCCGTCACCGCATGCCGCCGCAGGTGGGCGCGGCGATCAGCGTGCTGGAGCAGACCGGACGCCTGCAACGCCAGCGCGGACGCGTGCAGTCGGTGGACGCCTTCGGCGACGCGTTGCAGCTGAACCTGAGCCACGCCGGCAAGACGCGCACCTTGAATGCCGACCTGATCGTTCAGACCGTCGGCCTGGATACCGACGTGCGTCGAACCAGCCATCGGCTGATCAGCCAACTGCTGACCAATGCGCACATCACGGCCGACCCACTCGGGCTGGGCGTCAAGGCCGACACGGATGGCCGGCTGCAACATGACAGCCAGCACTGGCCGCACCTGTTCGCCATCGGCAGCCTGTTGCGCGGCACGCTCTGGGAATCCACCGCGATGCCGGAGATTCGCCAGCAGGCGCGCCATCTGGCCGATCGGCTGCTGAGCGCCTAGCGCCGCCGGCGCCCGCGATGACAGCCAGCGCATTCACCCTCGGCATCGCCTTGCTGCACTTGCTGGGCATGTTCGCGGCGATGCACGCGGTGATGTATACGCGCACACCGCAGGGCGCGATCGGCTGGGCGCTGGGTCTGTTGTTGCTGCCGTACGTGACCTTGCTGCCGTACCTGTATCTGGGCTCCAGCCGCTTTCTAGGTTATCGCGTGGGGCATCGCCCGTTGCCGCGCTCGGTATCTGCCGCGGCGGACACGCTCGCCATCGACTCAGGCTGCACTCGTTTCGCCGCGATCAGCGCGCTGCAGGGGCGGCCATTTCGCGGCGGCCATAAACTGCGCCTGCTGATCAACGGCGAAGCCGCGTTCGACGTGATGCTGGCAGCCATGGCCGCGGCCGAGCACTGCTTGCTGGTGCAGTTCTTCATCATCCACGACGACGCGCTGGGCCGGCGCCTGCAGCAAATACTGCTTGAGCGCGCGGCCGCCGGCGTGCAGGTCTGCGTGCTGTTCGATGGTATCGGCAGCCATGCGCTGCCGCGGCATTATGTCGACACGCTGCGCGCCGGCGGCGTGGCGATCCACCGGTTTGCCACCCATCGCTGGCGCAACCGGCTGCAGCTGAATTTTCGCAACCATCGCAAGATCGTGGTGGTGGACGGTGCGCGCGCCTTCGTCGGCGGCCTCAACGTGGGCGACGAATACCTGGGCCTGAAACCGCCGTTGGCGCCGTGGCGCGATACCCAGCTGGAATTGCAAGGACCGGCCGTAGCCGACCTGCAGCAGCTGTTTGCCGACGACTGGCAGTGGATCACCGGCACGCGACCTCCGCTGCTGCCGTCACCACCTTGTGACGGCAACGCCACTGCGCTGGTCGTCGCCAGCGGCCCGGCCGATCTGCAGGAAACCGGCTCGCTGTTCTTCGCTGCCGCCATCAACGCGGCACGTCAGCGCGTATGGCTGAGCACGCCTTACTACGTTCCCGACCACGCCGTGCGTGCGGCGCTGCAGCTGGCGGTGTTGCGCGGGGTCGACGTGCGCGTGCTGATTCCGGTCCGCCCGGATCACCACACGGTATTTCTCGCCTCCACCTTGCATGCCTATCACGCGGTGCGCACCGGCATTCGCGTCTTCCGCTACCAGCCCGGCTTCCTGCACCAGAAAGCGCTGCTGATCGACAGCGACAGCGCCGCGATCGGCAGCATGAACCTGGACAGTCGCTCGTTCCGTCTCAACTTCGAGGTCGCTGCGCTGGCCGTCGACCCCGCTTTCGCCGCCGACGTGGCGACGATGCTGACGGAGGATTTCCGCCATGCCCGGGCCGTGGACGAGCGCGAATACCGCGATGCGCCGTACCTGCGCCGGGTGGCGATGCACGTGGCGCGGCTGTTCGATCCGCTGCTGTAGGCGATGCGGCGATGCGGCTCGCCCACCGCGCGGCATCATCATGAACTGGAGTACTTCATCGTGGATTTCCTGCCATGCGCCCTCTCATCCTGCTGCTTCTCTTGATGGTCGTCAGCCTTGCCAGCCATGCGGGCGAACCCGCGCACTTCATACCGCGCTCGCTGGAGCTGCATGGCAAGACATACCGGTACCAGGTCTTCATTCCGGACGGCTGGACGGCCAAACGCACATGGCCCATGGTGCTGTTCCTGCATGGCAGCGGTGAGCGCGGCAACGACAACCACAGCCAGCTAAGCCAGGGCCTGCCGCCGTGGCTGGCGCAGCACGGCAAGGACTTCCCCGCGGTAGTGGTGATTCCGCAGGCGCCGGCAGACAGCGAGTGGAGCGGCGAGGTCGAGCAGATGGCATTGCAGGCGCTGGATGACAGCATCGCGAGCTGGCGTGGCGATCGCCGGCGGCTCTACCTCACCGGCCTGTCGATGGGCGGTTACGGCTCGTGGCAGATCGCACTGGATCATCCCGGCATGTTCGCCACCGCCGCGATCATCTGCGGCGGCATCAGCCATCCCAATGACATGGAGTGGTTGCGCGTGCGGGGCATTCCCGCCCGGATCACCGATCCGTATGCATGGGTGGCCATGCACATCGGCAAGCTGCCGGTGTGGATCTTCAACGGTGCCGTCGACGACGTCGTGCCGCCGGACGAATCGCACCGCATGCACGCCGCCCTCGAGAAGCGGGGCGACGAGGTCCGCTACACCGAGTTCCCCGGCGTCGGACATGGCTCATGGGAAGCGGCTTATGCCACTGCGGAACTGTGGCCATGGATGTTCGCGCACCGGCTACCGGCCATCCCATGACCCTCCGAAGCATGCGCCCCGGCGTGGCGTCTCAACCCGACTCGCGCTTGTCGCCGGAATCCCCTCCCCGGCGACTGCACAACCAGCCGATATAGATGCCCAGCGCCACGCCCAGCAATTCGCACAACACCCGCGTGCCGATACCGTCCGGATCATGCACCTGCGCCAGCTTGGCCTTGAGCAGTTGCAGCGACTGCAAGCGCGCGTAGTTGAAATAGAACAGATCCCACAGATCGCCGCTGGCCGTCAGCACTGTCGCCAGCAGGAACGACCAGCCGATCTGCGGGCCATAGCTCCAGTCGTTGCGCCCTCCCAGCCAATGGAACAGACCGAACAGCAGCAGGCCCGCCAGCGCCGAAATGATTCCCGCCTCGATGCCGCCGATGATGCCGTAGCCCATCCAACTTTGATCGTAATGCATGGTGCCGCGGCTTCCATCGATGGTTGTCCTGCGCATTATGCCTGCAGCCGCTCATCGGGCTGGCGACGCAGCCGCGCTAGACTCGTATGTCCGTCCATCCGCGAACTGCAGCATGAGCCACCATCTCTCGTCCCGCGCCGCGCTGATCGTCGTCGACGTGCAGCCGGACTTCATGCCCGGTGGCGCGCTGGCCTGCCACGAGGGCGACGCGATCGTGCCGGGCATCGACCGATTGTTGCGCTCGCGCCTCTTCCGCCACGTGGTGGCGACCCAGGACTGGCATCCACGAGGGCACGTCTCGTTCGCCAGCTCGCATCCGGGCCGCACGGCGTTCGAACAGCTCGCCTTGTACGGCCAGCCACAGACGCTGTGGCCGGACCATTGCGTGCAGGGCACGCCCGGCGCCGTGCTGCACCCGGCGATCGATTGGTCGGCGCTCGATGCGGTGATCCGCAAAGGCAGCGATCCCGGCGTGGACTCCTACAGTGGCTTTCGCGAGAACCACGGCCCGGGCGGCGCGCGTCCCAGCACCGGCCTGGCCGGCTGGCTGCGTGAGCGCGATGTCGACGAGGTGTTCGTATGTGGGCTGGCACGCGATGTGTGCGTGCTGTGGACGGCGCAGGATGCCTTGGAGCTCGGTTTTCGCGCCCGCCTGCTGTGGGATCTCAGCCGCCCGGTGACGCCGGACACCGATGCGGCAACCCGCGCTACGTTACTGGCGCAAGGCCTCCCGATCACCGAAGCCGGTGAGTTGCGGCGAGACTGAAGCGGGCAGTCACCCGGGCTTGTGCGGTCGCGCGTCGGCTATCGACCACGACTGCGGCAACCGGATCGCGAACAGTCCGGTGCTGCGGGTGCGCCGGTCCAGCTTCAACAGCTCCTTGTCCTTGCTGAGCAGCCAGCTGGCCCCCGATGCCAGCGCCAGCTCCAGAAATTTCTGGTCATCCGGATCGGCGCAGCGCGGCAGGCGGACTTCATCGTCGCCTACCGTCGATGCCTCGGACGGCAGCCACTGGATCAAGGCGTCGAAAGCGTCACGGAACCCGGGACGCTGTCTATCGTCGATCGGCAGTTGCGGGTAGTGCAGCACCCGGTGCCATTCCTCGCGACAATCGTCGCGCGTCACCGCCTGCACCGCCCCGCTCCGCAGCGCCGCCAGCACATGCGAGCTCAACGAGTCGCCGAACACGAACAGATCCAGACACACATTGGTATCCAGCACGATGCGCGGCACCGGATGGTCGATGCGAGTCATCGCAGCAGCGCCGGGCAAGACCATCGCATGAGTGCGGCCGCTCCCATCAAACGTCGTTTTCGGATGCCGCGGTTACCTGCGGTTCGCCGTCCTCATCGATCTGGATGCTCAGCGTGATGGGCCGGCAACATACCTGGCAGTCTTCGATGTAGTGCTGATCGCCGGCCGATGCATCGACCAGGATCTCGATGGGCTCGCCGCAATACGGGCATGAGATGTCGAAGGGCGTAAGCATGGCGCACTACCGAAGCATGGATAACGCAGCTTGCCACAGACCAGTCGCACAGACCGCCACAAGACGCGCGCTACAATCGATACGCCTCGCCGCCCCTGTCCTGAACGGCATCCATTCTTGCGAATCAAGCCAGCGATGAATCCCAAGCAGATACTGCGTTTCCTGAATCAGCCCCGGACGGTCGACATCGCCGGCCGGCCGTTCGTGAGCCAGGGCTTGTCACACCGCATCTGGGACGATATCTATCATCGCGCGCTGACCGTGCGCTGGCCGGTGTTCTTCGGCCTGGCGGCGACCATCTTCCTGCTGCTCAACACCTTGTTTGCCGGGCTCTACCAGCTCGGCGCGCAGTCCATCGCAAACCAGTATCCGCACGGTTTCGCCGGCGCGTTCTTCTTCAGCGTGGAGACGCTGGCCACGGTCGGTTACGGCGACATGCATCCGCAGACCGTCTACGCCCATATCGTGGCCACGGTGGAAATCTTCACCGGCATGGTCTGTATCGCGGTGGTCACCGGCTTGATCTTCTCGCGCTTCTCGCGGCCGCGCGCGAAGATTATCTTCACCGATCATCCCATCGTGCGGATCATCGACGGCAAGCCGACCTTGATGATACGTGCGGCAAACACCCGACTGAATCTGATCGCCGAAGCGTCGGCGCAATTGCATCTGCTGCGCCTGGAGACATCGCCGGAGGGTTTCAAGCTGCGCAGGATCCACGACCTGAAGCTGGTGCGCGATCGCCATCCGATCTTCATGCTGAGCTGGAGCCTGATGCATGTGATCGATGAAACCAGCCCACTCCACGGCGAGACCCTGGAAACACTGGAAAACACCCAGTCAGCCTTCCTGCTGAGCATCGAAGGCATCGACGAGACGACCTCGCAGTCCATGCTCGCACGCCGGCAATGGAGCCATCAGGACCTGCGCTGGAACCATCGCTATCTCGATCTCGTCAGCGACGACGGCAAGGGACTCAATATCATCGACTACGGCATCTTCCACGCCGTGCTGCCGCTGGATGAGGGTGAGCGCCTCGTCGGTTTTGGCAGCGAGGCGGTACTGCCGTCAGGCGATACACTGAGTCTTTCCTCTAAAGGATAACCATCCATGGCCGAGCGCGAGTTCGACAATTACCTTGCCCGCTCCGGCGCCACCCTCGAGGGCTCCCGCTATACCGCCTATCTTGCGGTCACGCCGCGCAAGAGCGGCTTTCCGATGTATTTCGCGATCTGCGAGAACCGCAGCTTCCGCGACAAGACCATCGCCGAGACCGCCGCCGCCAAGGCGCTGGCCGACATGCTGGGCCTGGAGGACGACGGCACCCCGATCTTCCCGGACGGCTACACGGGCTTCGACGACGACAAGCCGGCAGACCCGCCGCCATAGCCCGGCACCTGGCGCTCGCCAGGCGGCGCACATCACAGCGTCAGCAGCACCTTGCCGATCGCCTCGCGGCTTTCCAGATACGCATGCGCCCGGGCGCCGTCGACTAGCGGAAAACGCGCCGCGATGTTCGGCCGCAACCGGCCGGTGCGCATCTGCTCGAACAAGGCGGCCGCCCGCTCACGGCGGATGGATGCACTGGTCAGCACGTTCCACAGATCGCCGCCGGTCAGCGTCAGCGAGCGATCCATCAGCAAGCGCGGATCGACCGGATCGGGATCGCCAGCCGCCATGCCGTAGAACACCACGGTGCCGCCGATGCGTGTCGCGGCGAGACTGTCGCCCAGGGTACGACCGACCGAGTCGTAGACCACGTCGGCACCGCGCCCTGCGCTCAGTTCCTTCGTCTGCGCCAGCAGCTCGCCGTAATCGCACGCGGCATCCGCACCGGCCGCCAGCACCGCGGCACGTTTCGTGGTGCTGGACGCCACGCCCAGCACGCTCGCCCCCAGTGCCTTCAACATCTGCACCAGCAGCTGACCGACGCCACCGGCCGCGGCGTGCACCACCGCCACATCGCCACGCCGCACGCGATAACTATCGGTCACCAGATACTGCGCGGTCAGTCCCTGCAGAAGGGTCGCGGCCGCGATATCGAATGTGATGTCATCCGGCAACAGGATCAGTTTGTCGAGATCCACCGCGACCAGCTCGGCATTCGCATACGGCATGTCGGCGAAACCGACCCGAGTGCCGACAGGAAACAGCAAATCGCCAGCTGCCGGCTGCTCGATCACTCCGGCACCCTCGTAGCCGAGAATCCACGGTGCGCTGCCGCTCAGGTGATAGTTTCCGTTGCGCCGGTAGACGTCTGCGAAATTCAGCCCGACGCTGCGCATGCGCACCAGTGCCTGACCGGGCGAGGGGATCGGGTCGGGCTGTTCGCTCCAATGCAACACGTCGGGGCCACCGAACTTTTCAAACAGCAAGGCGTGCATGGCATGGCGCTCCGAATCGGGTGAACCTGCTGATGGCAACTAGGATCGCGTGCTACCCGCGATTCAAGCCGCCAGCTCGCGCAACTGCGCTACCGCCGAGGGAATCGCCGAAGGCGTCTGCACCGTGAGCACATGCGGATCGTTGTCGTCGAGGCCGTTTTCCAGTTCGTGCGCCCAGGTCACGTGATACGGGATATGGATACCCCAACCACCCAGGCGCACCACCGGTTCGATATCCGAGCGCAGCGAATTGCCCACCATCGCGAACTGCGCCGGCTGCAGCTTGAACTCGGCCAGCACACGCCGATAGGTGTCGGCGTTCTTCTCCGAGACGATCTCGATGCGGCGGAACAGGTCGGCCAGACCCGACTGCGCAACCTTCTTTTCCTGGTGGAACAGGTCGCCTTTGGTGATCAGCACTACCGCGTGATGCTGCGCCACCGCCTCGACCGCCTCGCGGATGCCGGGCAGCAGTTCCACCGGGTGCTGCAGCACGTCCTTGCCCAGCTCGATCAGCCGATGGATATCGGCCGCCGTGATGCGGCCGGCGCTGACCGCGATCGCGGTCTCCACCATCGACAGCGCCATGCCTTTCGCGCCATAGCCGAACAGCTTGAGGTTGCGCTGCTCGGTCACCAGCATGCTGTCGTGCACCTGCTGGTCGCCCAGATCCACGTAGCGCCCGACGATCGAGGCGAACTCCTCGTTCGCCTGACGGTAATAGCCCTCGCTATGCCACAGCGTGTCGTCGCCATCGAAACCGATCAATTGCAGCATGGAAACCTGTCCTGCCTGTGTTCTCGTCGCCGACGGCGCCATGCCGCCCCTCGTTCGTTATCGCCGCTCAGCTCACTTCGCTGCCCAGCCGCAGGTTGATGCCCAACGCTGTCGCCAGTTCGCGCAGCGGTTCGCCGTCGCGGGTCAGCGTCATCCAGCCGGCGTAGGTGTCGCCGTCGGTTTCCCATGCCCACAGCGTGTAGCCGAACTCGGCCAGGCGGTCGTAGGCAATCGAGAACAGCTCGGCCGCATCCATGTCGTCGAAGAATTCGTCGTCGTCCGGGTCGCCGTTCCAGTCGACCGACAGATTCCAGCGCGAGGACAATTCGTTGACCGCCTGCACCAGCGAGCGCAGGTCGTGCGCATCGACGATGAAGCCGGAGCGCCAGTCGATCACCCGGCCGATGACCTCGATCGGTTCGACCTCCTCGGCATCGACGTCGGCCATCGCCTCGCGGTAGTCGTTGAACTGCAGCAGCGCCGTTTCCTCGTCGCCGGGATTGATCAGCAGCAGCAGTTGCCAGACCTTCGCCTCGACCGAGTCTTCGTCGACATCGTCGAATTCACGCTCGGCATCGTAATCGTCGTCGGATGAATTCATGGGTGGATCACCGCGGGCAGGAGTTGCATGGTGGCGCGTCCGCCGCCGCGGGGGAAGCGCCAGCCATCACGCACCCACCCGGCGCCGTACCGCGGCCATGTCGCGCACCGGGCGGATTTCGATCGCGCCGGTACGCGACCAGGGAAATTCCGCGGCGATCCGTACCGCCTCGTCCATGCTGTCGGCTTCGATCAGGTTGAAACCGCCCAGGTATTCCTTGGTCTCGGCGAACGGCCCGTCGACGACGGTCATGCGGTCGTTGCGCACGCGTAGCGTCTTCGCCGTGGTCGGCGCTTCCAGTTGCTGTGAATAGTGCAGATGGCCTTGTTCCTGCAATTCATCGGCATGCTTGAAACAGCCGTGCATCAGCGTGTCGAACTCGCCCTCGGGCAGCGCGCCAAGCAGGGCGTCGTCGGTGTAGATCATGACCAGGTATTGCATGGCGTCCTCGACAGGGGAAGATGGATAAGGCCATGGGAAGGCGTACGAAAGATGGATAATGCCGCCATCCCGCCACGCTGACCACCATGCACGATATCTCCCGCGCGTTTTCCTGCCATCCGATCGCCTTCGTACGCTCGCCGTATGCACGGCGCATCGACGCGCCGCATCAACCTACGGTAGTGGAAGGCACCGAAACCGGCGAGGTGGCCGAAGCCATCATCGAATTCGCAGAGGACTTCCCGACGGCGGCGTTTCGCGACCTGGCCGGCTTCGAACGGATCTGGCTGGTGTTCGTGTTCCACCGCAGCGAAGGCTGGAAGCCCGAGGTACGGCCGCCCCGCGGCGGCGGCAAGCGCAGCGTGCTGGCGACCCGCTCGCCGCACCGGCCGAACGCGATCGGCCTGTCCGCGGTCGAACTGGTCGAGGTCGGCGAACGCGCGCTGCGCGTACGCGGGCTGGACCTGCTCGACGGCACTCCGATCCTCGACATCAAGCCGTACGTGCCTTACGCCGATGCATTTCCGACCTCGCGCGCGGGCTGGATCGACGAGATCGACGCGGCGCAGGGGCGGCAATCCGCGCCGGGGCCGCGCCGGCCACGTTCCTCGCCTGCGGGTTGAGAGCAGGCAATCGCCTTGCATACGGCTGAATGGCGGCATCGCCACACGCCATCCCAGTCCGTGAGACGGGCGACCGCTAACTTGGCTCGGGCCAATCGGAACCTTCCGCTGGCGACCCGATGCACTGGCAGTGGTCGGTTCAAACATTTGCCGCGTCCGGCGCAGGCCTGACGCGGCTTTTTTTTGCGGGCAGGCATCGCCACACCCATGCCATCGTCAAGCCATGTTCACGTGCGAGATTGTTGAATCGATCAAGGCGTCCTTAAGGAGAATTCGCCATGAAAGCCCGCCTACTGCTGCTCCCGCTCGCGCTCACCGTCTGCGTGTCCGCATGCGAAGCGGCCCGGCACGAAGCCACGCCGGCTCCTGCCAGCGCCGGTGTGCCGACATCCACCATCACCCTCGCCCGCTATCACTGGCAATTGCACGACGCCGTCGACGGCAACAACCGCCGCCTCGATGCACTGTTCGGCAAACCGCAGCCGCTGCAGCTCGACTTCAGCGCAGACCGGATCAGTGTGAGCAACGCCTGCAACAACATCCACGGCAACTACACCCTCGTCGAGGGCCATCTCGTCACCGCGCCGCTGCTGCATACCATGATGGCCTGCGCCGAGCCGACCCTGATGCAGCGCGAATCCACCATCGAGGCCATGCTGCAAGGGCGGCCCACGCTGATCCTGAGCACGGCTGGCGACACGCCACTGCTCACGCTGGCAGCCGACAACGGCTTGTCGCTGACGTTCTCCGGCAAGCAGACAGCGGAGGCACGTTACGGTGGGCCCGGGGAAACGGTGTACCTGGAAGTGGCGCCCAACACGACGCCCTGCCATCACCCGCTGATCCCGGACAAGTCGTGCCTGCTGGTGCGTGAACGTCACTATGACGCGCAGGGACTTCATAGCGGCCAGCCCGGCCCATGGCAGCCGCTGCAGCAGGACATCGACGGCTATGTGCATCAGCCCGGCATGCGCAACGTGTTGCGCGTGAAGCGCTACACGCTGAAACAGCCGCCCGCCGACGCGCCGCCCACCGCGTACGTGCTCGACATGATCGTCGAAAGCGAGATCGTGAAATCGCCAGACGTGAAGTCGTCAAACCCGACGGACGCGCCGCACCAGCCATCGCATCCATGACCTGCGCTGCGAGGACACCGCCTGCGCATCCGGCGCATTGTCGCTAGCTGTTCTTCATCATAAGGAGCGATCCGACTCGCAGCATTTTGCGACAGGGATCACGCGCTCCGGTTTTTCACAGGTCAACCACCCGGATGGAGCAACGTTTGAATGCGGAGGCCGGGCTTGTCGCTTCCGGCGCAAGTCGGTGGAGACCCGCAAACCGTGCAACGGACTTTTATCGTTGGTTGTCCGCGATCAGGCACGACGCTCGTGCAGGCCATGCTGGCCAGGCATCCGGATGTGTACACGCTGCCCGAGACGGCGTTCTTTGAACTCCTTTACGCCGATCTGCAATGGCGCTGGGGCGATCATCGCGCGCAACCGCGCCGACGCCGATGGCGCCAGCGCCTCGGGTTGATGCGAAAGGAAGTAAGGCCATCGATCGTCCCGCTGCTGCGCTCGTTGGGTGGTAATCGCCCACAGGTCAGGCGCGTACCGTTCCACTCCAACGTCTGTGCCGTCAGGTTCATCGACTTGCTCGACGCGCTTGCGCTGCAGGCCGGCTGTTCGCTGTGGGTGGAGAAGACGCCGAACCATCTTCTGTACATGCCGGAAATCGAAGCTTGCGCATCCGATGCCCGCTTCATCCACGTCATACGCCCGGGCGCGGACGTGCTGGCCTCGCTGATGGATGCCTACCTTCGCTTCGAAGACGACGATGCCTTCGGCGGCGGCGCGGTGCACTGGGTGCGTCGCTGGAATCGCGCCATGCAGATTCATGAAACCTGCCTCGGTCGGGCCAATCACACCTTCGTATTTCTGGAAGACCTGGTCCATGAGCCCGACAGCGAATGGGCCCGGATCTGTCAGTTCCTGGGCCTGCCGCACGATCTCCGGCTTGCGGATACCTGCAGCCAGGCCATCGCGGATCTGGAACACGAACCCTGGAAACGTGGCGCCGTCAGCGGCCTTCCGCGACCATCGAAAAACAAGGCGGACGACTTGTTCACCGCGAAGTTCAAGCTGTGGCTCGACGATCATCTGGAGTCGTACGACAACCTGCGCATGAAATGCCTTCTTTTCCGCAACAGGACGGCCCGCACCGACCATGGTCAGGCTCTCCGCAAACACTCGGCGTCCAGTCCGCGCTTGGCATGAGATATCGACGTCAGGCGCGGCGACAGCTCAACCAGGCCCCGTCATCACGTCGCCGGCACCGAAGTCTGCCTGATGGCGCGACGCTCGCGCAGACGCAGGCAAGGACGCTCAACCAGATAATGCAGCGCCGCGCCCAGCATCAGCACGGCCACCGCGTACGTCATGAAGGCGATCATGCCGTGTCCTTGCAGTTGCGCACCGAATGTCGTCGACACGACATGGAAGGCGATCTTGTGACTGAGATACAGGCTGTAGGAAATGCCCGCGAGCCAGCCGGCACCCGGCAGCCGCCAGCGGCCGAGCAGGCTCTGGCGATCCGCGCCGGCGAACACCAGCAGCCCGAAGCCGAATGACAGCAACGGCCAACCGAGCGCATTGGCAAGCAGGCCGGTGCGATCGCGGAACAGCCATAACGCGAAGCACGACACCCCGATACCGCCGAGTAGCACCATGTTTGAGCGCGCCTGCAATCGCGTCCACGCCTGGGGTCGATACACCCGCAGCGTGGCCAGCATGATGCCCATCAGCAAACCGTCCAGCCGCATCCAGGTCGGGTAGTAGATGTCTTCCAGAAACCAGTTGCGCGGCGGATCCATCGCCACATCGTGCAGCCACACCGTCGTGCGCAAGGCGACGCCGAGCATGACCACCGCCACGCATAGGCTGATGAAGCCCAACGTCGACGACCGCCGCGTGAGCCACCACGCCAGCAGCGGAAAGACCAGATAGAAATGTTCCTCCACGCACAGCGACCACGCATGCGAGAAAGCCTGGTTGTTGGTATCGGTCAGCAGGTTCAGCGTGAAGGTGGCGAACTGCCACCACGGCTGCAGTCCTGGCACTTCGCGCAGTCCCGGGAACCACACATACAGCGCCAGCACCACCGCAAACGCGGGCAGGATGCGCCACGCACGACGCCCATAAAACGCGCCGAACGACAGCGGCTCGCCACGCTTCAGCGGCCGCAACACCTGCGTGCCGATCAGAAATCCGCTGAGCACGAAGAAGATGTCCACGCCCGCCCAGCCATAGCGCGAAAGCCAGGCAAAGTCAGGGCCGAGCCCGCCGACGATGAACGAGTGGAACAGCATCACCCAGACGATGGCGATGGCACGCAGGAGATCGAGGCCGGGAAGGCGATGCATGGACATCCTGTCGCGACGGGTGAAGGGAATGGCCGGCATTGTGCGAGATTTTTCTGGCCTGCAAAGACGTATTCATGGCTTTTCGCGGGCAACTGTTTCGGAAGGTCCGCGCACCCGGTTCGGTGAGTGCGCGATACGTACACCAGACGCCAGCCCCTGTAGCCGTCATAATGCGGGGTTGCCCTACAGCGACAGCGCGACTCATGCACATCGGTATCGATTTCGGCACCAGCTACTCGGCTGCCGCAGCCATCATCGACGGCGAACTGACTTTGGTGCGTTTCGGCGACACCGAGCAGTTCCGCACGGCGGTGTTTTTCCCCGAACGGGTGCCGGACCCCAACGACTTCGCGCTGACTCCCACGCTGGAAGCGCAACTGGAGGCCGAACTTCGCCTGACCAGGACCCGTCAACGCCAGCAGGCCGCGGCGGCCGCCGCGCGCGGGCAGGCGCCGGCGTCGCGCGGCGAAGACGAGCTGCGCCGCGAAGCGCTGCGCGTGGTGCGTCGGCAGTGGATGGAAGAGCAGACCCGGACGGCCACAGCCTCGGTAGCCAGTTTCCAGCACGCGCTGTTCGGGGAGGAAGCGGTAGAAGGCTATCTGGAAAGCGGCGGTGGCAACCTGATCGAATCGCCCAAGTCGATGTTCGGCTATCGGCTGGACCCGCAAGTACGCAAAGTGATCGTGCACATCGCCACGCACATCCTCGAACACATCCGCCTCACCGCAAGCCGCCAGTTCGGCGTGCCGGTGCGCGGTGCGGTAATCGGGCGACCGGTGGAATTTCGCAGCTCGATGGGCGCGCAAGGCTCGGCACAGGCGATCGAGATACTGCGCGAGGCGGCTGCCGTGGCCGGCTTCGACCAAGTGACATTTCTGGAAGAACCGGCCGCCGCCGCGATGCACTACCACCAAAGCTTGCAGCAGCGGCAGTACGCGTTGATCGTCGACATCGGCGGTGGCACCACCGACGTGGCCCACGCCCGACTCGGCGGCGGCGAAGCCGCGCGGATCGCGCGCAGTTGGGGCCTGCCCAGGGGCGGCACCGACCTCGACGTCGGCGTCAGCCTGCACAGCTTCATGCCACAGCTGGGCAAGGATCAGATCAGCATGCCCGCGCATCGATTCGTGGATGCCGCCAGCGTGCACAACCTGCCCAAGCAGCGCGAGTTCCGCCAGCAAAACTATGGCCTCATCGACGAGCCGTACGGCGCGCGACTTCGCGCATTGCAGGAGCCCGGTGCTACCACCCGGCTCAACCAGACGGCCGAACGCAGCAAGATCGCCTTGAGCACGTCTCCGAGCCATCGTGCCGAGCTGGACTTCATCGAGCATGGCCTCGCGGTCGAACTCGACAGCGAAGATTTCCGCGACGCCATCGCCCCGTTTCTCGGCCAGATGGAGCGCACCCTCGCGACCGTGCGCAGCGACCTCGACGAACTCCCCGCCAGCGTCTTCCTCACCGGCGGCACGTCCCGCTCACCGCAGGTGAAGGCACGCGTACAAGCCTGCTTCCCGGAGATTCCGCTGGTGCAGGGCGATCCCTCGCTGGGCGTGGTGTCGGGGTTGGCGGTGGCCGCGAGCGAAGCGGATCGCCAGGCCGCGCCGAACTTTGCACCGAACTCATCCGGGCCAACATGAGCTGGTGCGGAATAAATGCCATTGATCCATGCTGACCCCAAGGGCGGCATCGCTGCCGCCCTTGGTGTATGAGTCAGTAGCCGGCGAGCATCATGTTCCCGCCTGTGGCCATACCGCTGCGCTTACTCGATCAATGTCGATTCCTGCACTCCGGCCCGCCCCTTCTTTTCATCGACGACATGCAACGCCGAACCGGCGGCGAACATACCCATCTTCACCTCTTGCCATACGTAATACAGCTGTCCGGCCACCATATCGATGGTGACCGATGAGTCCTTCTCCGTCTTCGACGTGATGGTGTGCGATCCCGGTGGAAGCTGTTTCACGACATATGTCTTGGACGCGGTATCGCCTACCGACATATTGTCGATCAGCAAAGGCATCTTGATCGCCGAGCCAAAGACTTCGTTGCGGTAGATATAGACCGTTGCCTTGTCCGTAACCGGAGTGAACTGCTTCGCCTGGGTGTCAGCGCTCTTGCTGGCCATGGGCACGCTTGCGCAACCCGACATGACCAGTACGCCCGCCAACACCGTTGCCGCCAATAGTTTTCTAAACATGTTTCCCCCTGTTGAGTATGGATTCCCTTGCCCCGCACACCTTCACTCACACGGAAGGCATGCGACAGGCGCACAGCGTCCATGCGATGGAGATCCCAGCGGGGTACGACTCACCGTCCCAAGCCCCGGACGGTGACGTGATGTTTGCATGACTATCCGCGCAAAAGCGATGGCTCGCAGAGCGAAACATCTTACGGATTGATGGCAATCGGGAATCGACTCCTAGAGCGGATCGGACTCGTACGCCCGCGCTTTAATGACGGCCCTTTGTTGGCGACCAAACCGTCACGCGGCATCCGTCCATGTCGACTCGATATCGACTTTCACCGCCTCATCGACAGCCTCGGCGGGAATACCGAGCATGCCGTGGACGCAGCCGTGACGCATGCCGGCGTAGTCGCCTTTATGGCGAAAAGTCGCTGTCCAGTTGATGCGGCCTGCGCTCGCCGGCTGGTAGTCCGCTTCGTAGGTGAATCCATTGCTGGTCTTGCCGGAGACATTGCTCATGGCGGAAGCCTCTTGGCGTGATCGTTCCCACAGCATAGGCCTTTGTCGGCGCAAATAGCGCCTGCTGGCAAAACTGCGCGACAACCATAAGGGCGACCTCACTTTCCATGAGGCGATAAACCGAGGGTAACTTTTTCCTTATCCCGACGAATGAATGGAAGACCGACGCCATCCCGGTCAGCTGGAAGCACTGCAGGACGACTCCCTAGCGGGTCGTCATTCCGAATCGTTCAATCGAGGATACGCATATGAAAAAATCAGCCTGTGGCATGGGTTTGCTTTCGCTGTTCATCGCCGGCGCCGTGGCTGCGCAGAGCGCTTCGCCATCGAGCGACGGACAAGCGCTGATCGTGACCGCGTCGAATACGACGCACAACCAGCTCATGATCTACAACGCGACAGGGGCTCTGCTCGAACAGTTTGCTACGGGCGGAGCGGGAGGCGTCCGTGGCAACGCTGGCGGCATCGCCCAGAATCATGATCGACTGGCCGTAGTCAATTTCGGCTCGGGCAACGTGTCGATTTTCGACAAGGACTTCGATCACCCAGGCTTGCGCTATGAGAAGCTTGTTCCGGCCGTCGCAAATCCCGTAAGCGTCGCGTTCGGCAACGATCACCTGTACATCCTGACCACGTCCTATATCGAATCGCATCGGATCGATCGTTACGGTGTGGACCCGAGGGCGGATGGCGAGGCCAGGCTGGTCATCGGCGATGGCTCCGCCGCTCAAGTGGGAACGTTGCAGGGTCAGCTGATCATCAGCGAAAAGAGCAATGCGATTGAAACTGTCAACCTCGACGGTAACGGCGCGGTCACCGGCTCGACCACGCTTGTCGCCAACATTCCCGCCAACATCAATGCGCCGTTCGGCCTGGCTACGCGCGGCAACGACGCCTATGTGACGATCGCCCACGCAAACGAGATCAGCCTGGTTCGAAACAACACGGTGCTGGCTGTTACCGGTTCGGGCACCCAATCCGCACCCTGCTGGGTGACGCTGGATGGACCGTTCCTGTTTTCCGCCAATTCACCGAGCAAGTCGGTGTCGCGATATGCCGTTTACGGCGAAAAAATCATTCAGGACGCGGCGGTTGTCGCGAGCTTCCATGGCAGCCCGACCGACATCGCTTACCGCAGCAATCTGGCCGCGGTGATCGACGCCGACGGCAGCGTCTCGCATGTCTCCATTTTCGACGTCGACGAGGATGGCAATTTCAGCCTGAAGGGACTGGCGACCATCAACAACACCGCCACGAACGGCATCGCCATCGTGCGCGGGGACCGCGATGCGCATCGGTGATATTTGATGTTGCGGGAAAGAGTAGAACCCAAAAAAGCCGCTCGTCATCCCAGCTTCACTGATGTAAACCGCATCGCTGGGATGACGAGCAATAGCCAGTTTTTTGAGGCTCCCGTGGGAATGAAGCGTTACCCGGCATCGATCTTTCCCAGCGATGTATGGCCCGCCGCGACATCGAGCGCCTGCAGCGAGACGGTTTTTCTGCCGCTGTCGAGTTGCTGGCGGCCGATTTCGCGGAAGCCCAGCTTGGCGTGGAACCGCTCGGACGCCGGGTTGGGCGGTTCGATATCGAACTCGCAGGTGATCAACGGCACGTCATCGCGCGACGCCCGCGCGTACACGTCGCGATAGAGCCGGCTGCCCGCACCCCGCGCCTGCATGTCGCCAGCCACCACCACGCGATCCACGTACAGAAAGCGCGCATGGCGCTGCGAAAACCATTGGTAGTTCGGACTGTCGTAGTCCGCCCCTTCGCGGAACGCGAGCAGGAACGCAGCGATCCGACCGTCCTGTTCGATCACGCGGTGCAGCGCCGCCTGCGCATGCAACCTCGCGAGACGCTCGCCGTCGAGCGGACTGAGCACGGCCACGAAGGCCTCGTTGAGCGCGAGAATGGCGGCAAAATCGGCGGGTGTGGCGTCTCGAAGCATCAGGCGGCTTTCCTACATCGGACAAGGTGGGAGGAATACGCATTCTGACTCCCTGCTTTGAATTCGGCACCTGGTCGACATCGAGGCCTGCACGGAGGTGGGCGTCTCTGATCGTCGGGGGTAACATCGGTTAGTGTCGTTGCTTCCCCCATTGCCATTGTTCCGAAACGCAGGCCCGTCTCATGAAAACATTCCAGCGATTCGCACTGACCGCGCTTTCATTCCTGCTGGTAGCCACGACATCGGCGAGGACCCAGCCCGACCCGTCGAAGACACGCGCGTATATCGATCACGCCTGGGACACGCTCACGCGATCGATGGACGATTGCTCGTCGCTGAGCGACAGCAAGATAAAAACCCAGCCGGTGCTGTACCTGCCGGCAGATCTGCCGACGCCACCGGACCTGGCCGGGATCGCCAAACATTGCCGCGTCGACGTGCATGTGCTGCCACGCGCCATCGGCGAACTCGGCGATATCTCGCCCACCCAGTTGCCCAAGCAGGGGCTGCTCTATCTGCCGCATCCGTACGTGGTGCCCGGCGGGTTCTTCAACGAGATGTACGGCTGGGACAGTTATTTCATCGTGCTCGGTCTGGTGGCGGATCATCGCGAGACGCTGGCGCGCGGCATGGTCGACAACGCGCTGTTCGAGGTCAAGTATTACGGTGCGGTGCTCAACGCCAACCGCACGTACTACCTCACCCGATCGCAGCCGCCGTTCCTGAGCTCGATGATGCGTGCAGTGCTCGACGATCCGGACAGCTTCCACGACAAGGCCGAGGCGCGCGCATGGCTCAAGCGGGCGTATCCGCTGGCCGTGCGCGACTACTCGACCTGGACGCGCAAGGAGCATCTCGCGGGCGACACGGGCCTTTCGCGCTATTACGATTACGGCGGCACCAGCCCGGTGCTGGAGATGCACGACAGCAGTTATTTTCGCGGTGTGATCAAGTGGCTGATGGCGCATCCGACGAAGGATTCCGGCTATCTGGTCAAGGCCTCGGAGCACCCCGACGATGCGGAAGCCGCACGCCTGAAAACCACCAGTTGCGACGTACGCGCCTCGACGGTATGCGCGGGGGCGTGGACCGGCGGCTACCGCCTCAGCGCCGACTATTACCTGGGCGATCGCGCGATGCGCGAGTCGGGCTTCGACACCTCGTTCCGGGTCGGTCCGTTCGGCGGTTCCACCCATCAGTACGCCACGGTGGACCTGAACAGCCTGATGTACCGCTATGAACGCGACTTGCACGATTTCGCCGTGCAGCTTGGGCTCGATGCGGATGCCAGCCACTGGGCCAGCGCCGCCGAGGCGCGGCACCGGGCGATCGACAAGTACCTGTGGCGCCCCGACCAGGGCATGTACATGGATTACGACTTCGTCACCGGCAAGCCGTCCGACTATCACTTCGTCGCGACGTTCTACCCGCTGTGGGCCGGCCTGGCCTCGCCTCAGCAAGCCGCTTCACTGCGCGGCAAACTTGCCTTGTTCGAGCGAATGGGCGGCCTGCAGACCAGCGACCGCGAGAGCGGTGCGCAATGGGATGCGCCGTTCGGCTGGGCTCCGACCAACTGGCTGGCCATTTCCGGCCTGGATGCCTACGGCTTCCACCAGGAAGCGGGTCGCATCGCGCATGAATTCAACGGCACCATCGACCGCAGTCTCGCTGCCGACGGCACCATCCGCGAAAAATACAACATGGTCAGCGGCAACGCCGACGTCAAGATCAGCGCCGGTTACAAGGACAACGTGATCGGCTTCGGCTGGACCAATGGCGTGTATCTGAAACTGCAGCAATTGCTGGGCGACCCGAAGCCGCGGTCGACGCCATAGCTCGCCATCGAGCGAAACCACCCAGCATTGAGGACCAGCCACCCATCGACGCGCCATGCGTCGATGGGTGGCCGCTGCTTTTCCTGTGAACGGCTTGACCCTGCCGAAAGCACACCGTGCTCTTCGCCGTCATCCTTCAGCAACGCACAGACAGATCCGCGACGGCGAATGGCTATGCTTCGACCTAATTCCCCGCCGTGGTGTGAATCCTTTTCTTCTCGTAGTTGATCATCAGCAGATTGGCCAAGGCGTAATTCTTGGCGCTGAGAGCGGACTGGAGCATGGTTGCGATCTCCGCGTCGCTCTTGCCGGTCAGCGATGAGGCGCGATCGAGACTGTTATCGCTGACCCGATAGGCCGATGCAACCGTCGCAGCATCTTTCGCAGACATGCCGAAGTGCTGCCAAACTTCGGTCAAATGCGCCCGGACCTTGGGCAGATCGGACATCGCCTTGGCCGAGCGTCGGTCGTAGTCGTGCTCCCAATTATTGTCAGAAGCTTCGCTCCGGCTGTAAGCCTGTGCCTGCTGTTGCATCTGCATATCGTGAGACGGTGCTTCATCCGGCTGATGTTGCTGGGCCAGAGAAGTACCGGCATAAGCAAGAGCAAGCAGCGCCAAACAAACTAGTTTTCCACGAAGCATTGTGCACCTCCATTTATCGTGTCTCGCCTTGCTTCCAGGGCGTGTCGAAATCAAACGGCAAGCCCCGTTACCCAGCCACGGCCCTGCACTATTGCTCGCCTGCAGCGGGTCCCCTTCCCACCTTATTACACTCCCACTTTGCCGCGAAGACCAGTCACACAGCAGATCAAGGAGCCGAGTGATCTGATTTGGCAAAGATCCTGTTTCCTGTGAAGCACGCAGCAGTCAGCCGGCCGGATTCAGCCGAAGCACATAGCGCTCCTCGCCATAGAACACACCATCGATCTGCAACGCGTCCGGCTCCACCCCATAGCTTGCGAAACCGATCGACTGGTACAACGCCCGGGCTTCCTTGTTCGTCACGTTGACGCCGAGCCGGATCTGGCGGACGCCGGCGATGGATCGGACGTGCGCCACCGCCGCCATCAGCAGCGCGCGGCCGAATCCGCGACGGCGGAATGCCGGAGCGACATACATGCCGGCCAGCTCCACCCCATGGCGCAGCTTCTCCCGCTGCGGATGGACGACGGCAATGAATCCGGCCAGCTCATCCAGCTCGAAGATGCCCAACATGCGCATGGATCCGTCGGCAGCCGGAGTGATCCGGGCAGCCACCTCATCCATGGATCGGCCAGCTTCGTCCACATGGCTTGCACTGAAAGCCGTCGGGCTTTCCTCCAGCGCCAGTAGCCGGAGCCTTTGATAGGCCGGGGCATCAGCGGGTCCGAGCGACCTGACTTTCATTGGACTGACTCCTGATCAACCGGCATCGCAAATCGCCCTCTCTGGCTTCTTGGGTTTCATTTTCAATGAACCTGATCCCTTTGCTTGCGATAGACAGCAGGACTCACGCCCTTGTGTCGCTCGAAGGCGCGGATGAAGGCCGACTCGGACAGGAAACCTACCATCTCGGCGACCTTGGCGATGCCGTCGCTGTCGCGTCGCAGGCGCACAGCAGCGGTGTCCATGCGCAACTGCACCAGCATATTTGCTGGCGTGGCCTGTGTGGCGCGCTCGAACAGGCGCAGGAAACTGGAGCGCGACATGTGGCAGGCACCAGCCAGGGTCTCCACCGTCAGCGGCTCGTGCAGACGAAGCAGCATGGCGGTGCAGGCAGGACGCAGACGCGGCTCGCGCAGCAAGCCAAGCACACCGTGCAATTCGTCGCTGCGGCTCCACCAATGGCGCAGCGCCAACACAAACAGGGCGGACGACAACTGCCCGACCACGCTGCGCGCGCCGGGTGCGGCATCGTTGACTTCACGTCGCATCAACTCGATCAGCGGAGCCAACGAGGCCAGCGGCAAGCTGGCGTCGCCGGGCAGGTGCAACACACGCGGCAGCGACGCCAACAGAGTAGCGGCGCCGCCACCGAAGTCGATGCGGCCACAGAACATGTCCAAGGCGTGTTCGGCCTCGTCGCCCGCTTGCCACTTCAGCAGCGGATGGGTGCGCAGGCTGGCATTCGGGCGTGGCGCGTTCCACTCGTCCGGGCCGCCCGCCAGGATGTGGGCGTCGCCCGAAGGCAGCACGACGATGTCGCCCGCCGCCAGCTCGCGTGGTGTCTCGCCCGCCACGCGCAGATACGCTACTCCGCGCATGACCACATGGAAGCGTACGGTGCCCGGTGCTTCGGCGACATGCGGTACAGACCGGCGGCCGGACCATTGGCAACGCACATCGAGGTCGCCGCGAGCGGGGTGGCCGTCTAGTAGTTCGCTGAGCGTATCCATGGCGCCGGCATGATCGAATCGGGCGGCCAGCTTAGCGCACGCCCAACCCTGCCAAGCCGGGATGTGACGTGTTCACACTGGCGCTATCGGTGGCGCCACCGATGCCAGCAGGCGCGCGCTCATGGCGGCCAGTTCGTCGGCCAATGCATGCATGCCCGGATAACGATCGAGCTGGGCGCGCACGTCCGCATGACGAACAGTGACGCTGCCGTCAGGCATCTGCAGCACGACCAGCTTCAGGGGGATTTCCACCACCGCTGCGGGATCTGCCGCCAAAAGGCGCACCACATAGCGTGGATGGAAGAACAGCAACTGTCGCGCCGGCGCGATGAGGTAGCCACCACGTCGCAACAACATCTGCGGATCGATTTCCTGGATCAGCCACAGATCCGCCGCCTCGATGCCCTGTTTCAGGCGCGCCAGCGTGCCCTCGAAATCGAGCGCCGAGGTCACCACCGCCTGGAACGGCGGCGATGACGCGGTGGCACTGGACACGGCTTGCAGCATGTCGGTCATGGCGCTTGCACCGACGCCGATGAGCCATAGGCTCCGACGGCGTCCATGACGCGGGCGGAGTACACCATCGCCGCACCGGCATTGAGTGCTACGGCCACGCCCAGTGCCTCGGCGATCTCCTCGCGGCTGGCGCCGTGCTTGAGCGCCTCGGCGACGTGCACGGTGATACAGCCATCGCAGCGAGAGGTCACGGCCACCGCCAGCGCGATCAGTTCGCGGGTCTTCGCATCCAGATGCGCGGTCTTCTGTCCGGCCTTGGACAAGGTCTGGTAGCCAGCCAAGGTATCGGGACTCAGCTTGCCGATCTCACCGATGCGGCCCATCAATTCTTTGCGGTATTCCGGCCAATCCAACATGACAAATCTCCTCGGTCTGCTCCGGACGGATTGCCCGGGTCCATGCAGACATGCTGCGCCGATGAAGACCGCTACGGGATAGCTCATCCGCTCGATCTATTGCCCATTCGTTTCAACCATCGATGGGGTCGTGACTCAGTCGCCGGACATCGCGAGATGTCCGGGCCGGCTCTATCGCCACGTGAGTGCATCTGGACAGCAACAGCACCAGCTCTCTACGCCACATGGGCGTTGTCTTCCCGATCAGACCACCGACCTCGCCCCTGCTTTGATTGCACCGCTCGCCAATGCGAAATCGATCGCCGCACACACCGCCGCCACCTGGGCGGCGTTGCATTGCTCGGCGGTGGCCCGGGGACTGTCGGGATAGACCTCGGTGGTGGTCTTGTAAGGTGCATCGGTGATGCCTGCACAGAGGCCGAGCTGCTTGAGCGCATACTCTATGACGCCCGGGGCGACCACCGGCGAACCGATGATCTCGCCCTGGCCATCGGCCGGGGCGATGTGGGTGACCTTCGCCACCGCCGCGATCACCGCCTGCTGGAACGCGGGTTGCGGATGCTCGCTGTCGTCGACCAGATAGAAACCGTCGGGAACCTCGCCCGGCACATACGCCACGCCGTCGCGGGCGGCCAGCGCCGGACGAAACTCGGACTCGTCGCTATCGGTGGTCTCATGCAGATCCACATGCACCAGCACGCGATCGCGGAACGGCGCGACCAAGCGCATGAGGGCGGCCGATTCCTGCGCGGGGCTGTCGTCGCGGAACGAACGGTTGGGATCGATCGCGTCCGCGTTCCAGCGGTGAATCCGCTCGTAGGCCCAAGGGCTGACGCAAGGGGCAACGATGAGGTTGGCCTTGCCTTCATAGTGCGACGCATGCAGTTCCACGAATTGCAGAGCGCCGTGCACGCCACTGGTTTCATAGCCATGCACGCCACCCGTCACCAGCACGATCGGCAGTTCGTCACGCCAGTCGCGGCTCTTGATCGCGAACAGCGGGTAACTATCGGAACCGTACTTCAGGCGGCCGTACTCCGACACGTCGAAGCGTGCGCGAAGCGTCTCGATCGCGCCGAGCACATCGACTTCATAGCTGCGCTTGACGGTCTGCCGTGCCAGCCATGCAGCCACCTCCGCGTTGCCCCAGCGGGTGCCGGGCGTGCCGATCGGATAAGGTGCTTGAGTCGTCGTCATATCGCTCACTCTGCTGCGCCAATAGGTATGCCGCGCACTTTAGCACCGGCAAGAAACGCAGCCGACGCTCATCCCACTCGCTTGAACCGGATGTCATGCCCCTCGCGGCGGGCGAGGAAGCCGGTAATGCGACCTTGGCCATCGCGTTCGAAGATGCGGCGAATGCGCGGCTGACTGGGCGTGAACAGCACATCGCGCACTTCGACGGCTAGCGATGTCGGCGTGGCGTCGTTGGTGGAGCTGAGCAGCTGCTGTCCCTGGCGGGAGATTTTTACCATCGCATCGGCGCCCGCCGAATAAGTGCCCGCGTACTGGTCGAGCTCCGCCTCGGGCAACTGGATGGCCGGTGGCGCATCGGGTACGGCAAGCGTCTGGCTGGAGATCATGCGCCAGATGCCGGCCTCCTTCAGCCACACCTCGGTCGAGCGGAAGCGTGCGTGCCTGACCTGCTCATGGAAATGGAAGGTGGCGTTGTCGGTGAAGCTGGTGACCGCGACGTCGCCGTGCAATTGCAGGTTCCAGTCGGATTGCACCAGCACGGTGGCATTGGCCGCCGGCTTGGGCGCAGGCGCGGCAGGTGCCGTACCGACGATATCCTTCTTCGTTGCGATATCGCCGCTTTCGTTCATGAAGATCACGCGATCATCAAGCATGCGTGCCAGCGCCGCGTTGTCGCCCGAAGCCGAAGCATCGGAGAACGCCTGCGACAGTTGCTTGAGCTTCGCCGCATCGTTGTCGTCGGCGTGCGCGGGACACGCCGCCACGACCAGTGCGAACAGCAACAGAGCAGGTTTGAGCGTAGCGGGCATGTTGGGCGTTCCTGTACGGGTGGATGATGGATGAGCCGGAGTTGCCAGCGTCAAGGCGTGGGAACGCGCGTGGCTTGGGTGAAAATCACTTGCCATCGGCCATCGCGTTTGCGCCAGATGTCGGCGAAACGCAGCCTCACCTTGAACGGCTTGCCGCCGCTCAGGCCTTGCAGCGTCACCGCGCCGCCGAGGACCGCGCCACCGTTCCACTGGCGGATGGTTTCGTCCTCGACCACGTAGGGCATGAGCTTCCAGCCGGGTGCGGTGTAGTCGTTGATGAAATCGGCCTTGTTTTCGAGTTGCGCGCGGCTGTTCACCAGCACGTAGTCGTCGGCGAGCAGGCGCGCCAGTGCGTTGCCGTCGCCCTTCATCTGCGCGCGATCGAACTCGGCCACCGCCTGCGCGAGGTCAGCCGGAAGCTGCGCATGCGATGGTGGGGCGGCATGCAGCGATGTCGCACCAAATGCGAGGATGGCCATCAGAACCGTACCTTTCATATCGTCTTCCTTGCTCGGTGAGCGTGATCGGTGGGCGGTCGAGACTAATTCGCACCTATGGGGCGGACTATCAAATTCCTGCCCAGGCGCCGCAGCCGGGCCGAACACATCGACTCGCGGGCAACGCTCGGCGCCACCCCGACCCGATGGTCGTCGCCGCCATCGAACGGATGCGAGATCCGGTAGCTGCCGCCGGCGCGATACAGCAAAGCCATGGCTGGCTCGCCGATCACCACCGTACCGTCGACGTGATAGCCGGAACCGCCGCGCGGATGCCGGCAGGCGATGCCGCTGATCCGTATCAGCGGGCTGTCGAACAGCGTGGTGGTGGTAGGCGCGCTCATGCCGGACTCACGATGCCCGCCGCCGGCAACGCCGTCCAGCGCCGGAAGTCACGGAGTCGGCTTCTTGGTTTTCTCGTGGCCCCGACGTTGCCCTTCTTCCTTCGCACCGCCTGACGTTGTGAAAGCCGTTCCATGCATCTTCAGTACGCAATCCAGCGGCAACGATCCGCCTGGATCATGAAGAAAAGCAGTCGCGATCGCGGCCCCGCACGGATTGAAGCCGGCACCATGGCTCTGGCCGGGGAATGTCACCACTCTGGCGTTGGGAATGTGGGGGATCAACCCCCGTCCCCATTCGGGCGGTGTATCGGGATCGAATTCCCCCGCGAACACCAGCACGGGTACATCGCTGGTCACGGCCACGTTCTCCGATGGCGCGGCGGCTGCGACATTCCAGGCCCGGCATACGGCCGGCGAAGCCGTGCGTTCGTCGATACCGCCCAGTCCCCACGCCAGGGAAACCTGTTGTTCGACGCGGCTTGGGTTTTCAAAGGGAGCTTCCTCTGCGCACCACACGGACAGGCGCAAGCCCCAGGTGAACGATGATGGGCCCTGGTCGGCCTTGACCAACCCGGCCAGCTCGGTGGTCCTGCCATCAAGACTGTCTTCGATAACAGCGGGGATGCGGCCGATCGCGGACGGCGCATGCAGTGCGTCGTATAGCGCCGCGACCACCTGGGCACCGCGCACAGTCACCGAGCGTCCGTCCGAACCGCTCACGCCAGGCATCGCCAGAGGATGCCGGTCAGCCCGCGCGACCAATTCGGTGAAATCTGCGGCCAAATGCGGATACATGCTGCCGCACACTGTATCCACAGCGCAGCCGTTGAACACGGCGTCCAGTGCGCGCCTGAAGTTGGCCGTCGCGTGCTCGTCGAAGTTCGCCTCCGGCGGCAGAACCGAATCGAGTATCACGCTGCGTATGCCCTGCGGGTGATCCCGCAGCACGGTGAGAGCCAGCCGCGTGCCATAGGACAGGCCAAACAGATTCCACTGCCGATAGCCCAGTGCCTTGCGGAGATCTTCGACGTCCTGCGCTGTCTCCGCACTGGTATAGCCATCCAAATCGATACCTTTCGCGACCAGATCCGCGCGACAGGCCATGGCCGCCTTTACCCGCGCTGTATCCGCCGCCTTGCCCGACAGGTGCCCGGCCGCGATGACGCCGACTAGCGCGTTGATTTCCGGGCACCCGAGCGATGGCTGCGCCAGCTTGGCGCCACGCGGTTCGAGCAGGACGTAGTCGCGGGTCGCGAGAAAAGGATTGTTCTTGACGGACAAAGGTCGAGCCAGCGCGCTGCCGCCCGGACCACCCGGCAGGAAGACGACAGCATCCGGCGCCGGGGCGCTCGCATGGCTGCGGAAGATCACGACCGGCAGCCGTATCATCCGGCTGCCGGCCCTTTGCCGATTCTCGGGCACGGTCAGTACACCGCACTCGACGCCGTCTTCCGACTGAACGCTTGCCGGACATGGGGCACGGGCAAACAGTCCGCCTTCAGCCTGGGGTGGTGGAAGCGCCGCGAGAGGAACGGCAAGTACCAGCAGCAGGGCTGCCAAGCATACTTTCCGGATCATGAGCCACCCCTTTGACGATGCAACCATGTGCAGAACCGCGCATTTCGGCATCCGCGCGGATGATCAGCGTCGGCCCTGCAGCGCGACACCACTGAAGCCCGTTCTCCGCTCTTGGATGCCGTGGAAGGCGGCGGCGTTTAAGGGCGCAGCAAAAATCACCTCGTCACGCAGGGATTTCAGGAATCAGTGCGGACAGGTCGGTGACGCCCACGTCCACGCCGAGCTGGCTGAACAAGGTGGTGGCCTGGCCGCGGTGATGGGTTTGATGATTGAAGACGTGGCGCAGCACCAGCCCGGACGGCTTGGCGTACGACTCGCCGGCGCTATTCACCCAGCGCAACGGCTGGTCAAACAACGCATCGGTGGCTTCGCCGGTGAAATTCACGATCGCCGTATCCATCGCCTCGCGCCCGCTACGCAGCCGCGCGAAGTTGGGAAACGTGATGCCGCGAACCAGCTCGGGCAGCGGCAGCGTGCGCACGGCATCGAGCGAAGCCAGGTCGGGAAAAGCCGCCGCGAAGCGTTTCATCCAGTGCGTATCGGCGGCCAGGATGTGATCCAGCGTGGCCAGGATCGAGCCGAAGAACGCGCCCCGATCCGCGCGCAACTCCGCCTCATCCAGCTGCGCGGCGGCCGCATAGAGCCGCGCATTCATCCACTGGTTGTAGCGGGCCATCAGTTCGAAATCGAGCTTGAGCGACATGGAATGCCTGGTGCTTTGAGTCCACGCAGAGTACCGCGTTCTCCGTGACCGCTATGCGGCAGCACACTTTTACCCGGGCTCCGACGCCACCGAAGCGGACACCGCTTTCCCCGTCGCCGCGTCGTTTTCCATGGTCGCCTTGATGGTAGCCAGACCTTGCACCATCATCCCTCCGACATGATCGGCCAGTTCGTCGGGAAGCAGGTCGGCGATCCAGACGAAGCGGCATTGGTGCGGCTTTTCGCTGAATACCTGGGCTGCGGCGTTGTAGTGCTGGAACGGTTTGTCGACGATGGCCCAGACCAGGCGATGTTCGATGTCGTCCACATCCACGATCAGTTCCCGCGCCACCTGCCCGTTGCCAAACGTGACGATGCGCGCGCCAGATTCAAGCCGGGTGTCGATGACAAAACCGGGTACCAGCCGCGTATGCAGTGCGCCGACATCGCGCAGCGCCGCCCATACGGTTTCTGCGGGTGCATTGATGAGGACTTCCCTGCGGATGGATGCCATGGGAATCTCCTTCGGTCACTTCAGGCACACGGCTTCGACGTTGTTGCCGTCCGGGTCGAGCAGAAAGGCGGCGTAGTAGTGGTCGCCATAATCGCGGCGCAGGCCAGGTGCGCCATGGTCGCGGCCGCCCGCCTCGAGTCCCGCCTTGTGGAACGCATCGACGGCCGCCCGGTCCGCGGCGTAAAAGGCCAGATGCGTGCCTGCAGGGCTCGCCCCGCTCTGCGCATACAACCATAGTGAAGGCGCATCCTTGGGCCCCAGGCCTGCGCTCGTCTCATCGCGCGAGCAGAGTACGTGGCCCAGCTCCGCCAGGGTGGCCGTGTAGAAACGTACGCTGGCGTCGAGATCGCTGGCCTTCAGTCCGATGTGGTCGTACATGATGATTTTCTCCGGTGCATGGCGTCGGGTGGAACCCAAGCATCGGAGAAGCCGGCGAGCCTTTCTTGGAGAATCTTGCGATCGCCGCGGCCGGCCTGACGGAAACTTCTTGGCGGCATGCCGGCGCATCGATGAAAGGTACGCACGAAGTTGGAGAGGTCGCCAAAGCCAGCATCGAAGGCGATATCGGTGATCGGACGCTCGTCTTCGAGCAGAAGGCGGGCCGCGCGGCGCAGGCGGGAGCGCACCAGGTACTGATGCGGCGTGACACCCAGCACGCTGTTGAACACGCGCAGAAAGTGGAACGGGCTCAGGCCCGCCTCGCGTGCCGCCGACTCGAGATCGATCTGTTGCCGGGCGTGAGCATCGATCCACAAGGCCGCCGCGACGGCGCGCCGGCGATTCTGCGCCGTGGTTCGCAGCGGCGCGTTGCCGCGGCCGGACGCCACATTCATGAAACGGGTCGCGAGCAGCATGCCCACTTCATCCAGCCCGAGGTCGTTGCGGCCTTCGGCGGTGGCCTGCGCCAGCTCGCCCAGCACGATCAGTTCCGGCAGCGGCGCGATGCACCCCATGCGCCATGCCGCCGAATCGCCGCCGAGGGAATCCAGCAGTGCCGGCGTCAGCCGGAAGGACAGGCATTCGTCGCCGCCGTGATGGTGGTCGTGCGTGCAGATATATTCGTCGCCTGCGCGGCCGACCATGACCGAGCCCGCCACCAGTTCGAAAGCTCGCCCGCGCACGCGGCAGCCGAAACTGCCCTTGCGCACGTAGGAAACCGAATAGCGACGGTGAACCTCAGGATATGGCTCGTCGCCGGGCACCGCCGTACACCGATAGTCCAGCGCGAGGATCGAGCCATCTTGCAAGGTGGTTATGACAGGCATTTCGCGGGAGCAAACAGCCATGGATTGGCAAGCATAGAACAAGGACTGGTGGTTGAATCGTCCGCTTCCAAGTCAGCCCGGACCTTTGGCATGCCATTCGCGATTACGGCCGCGCTCTTGGTCCGAGGGTTTCAAGAGCAAGGGCCGTTTACCTCTGCTCCACTTACATATTCACCAACTTACATTTGCTCTATCGGAAGCACACGGCGGCGGGCGCGCTCACGCAGGGAGCAGTCGCGAAGCGTTTCGGCCATCGCCTCGAGTCCGGGGATGCCGTACAGGGACACCGAAGACATGTCCTGGTCGGACGAGTGCAGGTGCACTTCGCATTGGCCCAGCAGGCGCATGCCGAACGGCTTCAACACATCGAAATGGTCGACCCGGAACAGCTCGAGATTGTCCTTCACCTTGGAGAACAGCCCGCCCTCGATCTGCACGCGCTGCGTGGTGACGGTGAACGTGACGCTCAGGCTGCGGATCCAGTACACCAGCAAGGCGATGCCCAGCGTGCAGACTGCCAGTACAAATTGGCCGAAGGTATAGATCGCTTTCGGATGGCCCGAAAACAGTGTCTTCTCCACCGTCGCCTCGTGCGCCGCCACGTAGCTGTCGATGTCTGTGCCGCAGTACCGGCATTTGTGCGCATCCGCCTGGATTTCTTCCGCGCACGCCGGGCATCGCTTCATTGCCTGTTCCATGGTTGCCTCCGTCTGGAATATCGACCGGTCCCTAGACTAGCTGCGTTTCGGGCGCAGCGGATCGAACACGCGGTGAACGATCGCCGGACGCCCTACCTAGCCCGCCAGGCTTTCGAAGGCGCGCACGATATTCATCCACGTGGCCGTGGCCGCAAACGGCACGGTCAGCACTTGCTGCGCGAGCAATACCGCTCCTCCATAAACATACACGGGATGCGGCCGACCGATGATGCGCCAGTCGCGCACCATGGCGACCACCACGAACAAGTCCGCCATCAGTGCCGGCGGTATCGACACGAACGGCGGCGGCGGTCCTGCGGCGCCGGCGTGCGCAAACAAGGTGAGAAAGACGCGGGCGATCGCCGGCGTCATCATGGCGCTCATAAGCAGCGTCATCAGGCGCTTGTGCACTTCGGGGCGGCGCACGTTGGCAATGGACAGGGTAAACACGCTCACCATCAGCGGCCATGCGCACAGCGTCACCGCCGCGAAACGACGCGACGCCTCGCCCATGCCCAGCGCCTCGTCCCGTTTGAGCACCGCCATCTCGCCCACCAGGATCACGCAGGCGATAACGCTGAACAGGGCGATGCCCGCCAGGCCCCACGAGCGATGGTTCATCGTGTGGCCGGTCGCCACCAGCGTCGCCTGCACGAAGTAGAAACACGTCCACGTAAACATCAGCATGCCGTGAATGTGGATGATCGGTGGCGCGTGAAACGTTCGCGCGATCACCGGCGCCCAGTACGTCGGCAGGAAGCCGCCGAAAGCCACCAGCACAAACGCGCCGGCCATCCAGACGTAGAAATGCCGACCTGCAACCACATCCGCCGCGATGGCGGAATCCCGTGCATTCATGGGAATCACCCCGTCAGTCAATGCCGTAAGCGTGCTGCCGCGCGCAGCGGCACACGTCCCCGATCGCAAGCGGCCCGACCCGCGATCTTCGACACCCCCTTCCGGCCCCCGACAGCGACAGCAAACCTTCGTGGGCAAGCGTCGCCAAGACGAAGACCGGCGACCGGCCGGCCCTCTCCAACAAGCCAGAGTGTCCTCCTGCCTCGGCCGGCGCGAAAGTGCCCGTTCGCCCCCCGAACGGCTGGCACTCCGAAGCCTCACCAAGAGGCGGCATGAAGCTGGATCCCAAATGCCGGATCAGCCTGGCGGTACCGTCATCGGCATGCCCGCTTTCACCGGAAGGCCGCGCCACGTCGCACGTCTTCCGCAGGGCGATCTGTCGTCGTCGCTGTAGGAGCGCGCTGGCGGGCGATTTTGAATCTCTCCTAGCCGACGATCAGAGCAGGAGCATCGCCCGCTAGCGAGCTCCTACCTAAAGGCGGGTGTTCGCATCCAGATCTTTACTGCCCGATCTCACGCAGCGGTTTGCCCGACATCAGGTTGCGTTCGATCTGCTCCAGCGTGACGTTCTTCGTTTCGGGGATCAGCCAGAAGGTGATTACCAGGAACAACACGTTGAGCCCCGCATAGAGCCAGAACGTCGCCGCGTTGCCGATGCCGTTGAGCAGGCTCAGGAAGGTCACGCCGACGATCATGTTGGCGATCCAGTTGGTGAAGGTCGAACAGCCGATGCCGAAGTCGCGGCCCTTCAGCGGCTGCACTTCCGAGCACAGCGTCCAGATCAGCGGGCCGGCCGACATCGCGAAACCGACGATGAAGGTCAGCAGCATCACTACGGTGAACATCTGCTCGACATGCGTCCTGATGCCCAGATGCATCATCGTGCCGACCACACCCAGGCCCAGCGCCATCACGGTGAAACCGATATACAGAATCGGCTTGCGGCCGAGTCTGTCGACCAGCCCGATAGCGATGAAGGTGGCCAGTACGTTGGTCAGGCCCACGATCGCGGTGAACCACATCTGCGATTCAGTGTTGTAGCCCATCCCTTCGAAGATGCGCGGCGCGTAGTACATCACCACGTTCATGCCGGTGAATTGCTGCATCACCTGCAGCAGCACGCCCAGTCCTACCGAGCGGCGGAAGTTGCTGTTCTGCTGGAACAGGTGCCAACCGCGCTGCGGCGTCTTCAGCTGCTCCTCGATGTCGGCCACTTCGTGCGCCACGTGCACGGCATCGCCGCGCAGACGGGTCAATACATCGATCGCTTCGGCCTTGCGTCCGCGCATCATCAGCCAACGAGGGCTGTCCGGCAGCAGCAACACGCCCAGCAGGAACAGCGCGCCGGGAATCGCGATGATGCCCAGCATCCAGCGCCAGTTGCCGCTGTAGCTGAAGGCGGTGTCGGACAGGAACGCGACCAGGATGCCGACGGTGATCATCAGCTGGTAGGTGGAGATCATCGCGCCACGAATGCGCTCGGGCGCCACCTCGGCCAGATACAGCGGCGCGGTGAAGGTGGCCACGCCGATGGCCAGGCCAAGCACGAAGCGCGCGCCGATCAGGGTCGCCGGCGACCACGCCCAGCCGCTCAGCAACGAACCAGCCACGAACAATGTCGCGGCGAGTATCAACGAGCGTTTGCGGCCCAGCGCGGCGGACATCCAGCCGGCTGCCAGCGCACCGGCGGCGGCGCCCAGCATCATCATGCTGACGATCCATTCGATAGTCCGGTCATCGACCCGGAACTCGGCCTGGATGAAATGCGTGGCGCCGGAAATGACGCCGATGTCGAGGCCGAACATCAGTCCCGCCAGCGCCGCCAGCACACACGTGAAGATGGTCGCCGCCATCGGATGGGCTTTGATCGGTTCCGCAATGGTGTTCATGGATGGCTCCGAGTGGAAGTTGCACCGCGTCGCGGTGCCGGGGATTGCGATTCTTTGTGAGGATCGTCGGGTGAGTCGTCGTGGCGTTCGCACGCAGCCACGCTGCGGGGCACGCCGGCAAACCGCGGTTCCGGCAGGCCTTGCACCGGCGACGGAACGCGGAACAGATGGCCGGCCTGCGGGTCTTCGCGCTGAGCCTGCGCGGACAGACCATCGCGGGCGCTGGTGATGTACAGCGTGTCCAGCGCGGTACCGCCGAGTGCGGGCCGGGTCGGCTGCCGTGCAGGCACGGTCACCACCAGGTCCTGGACTCCGTCCGGCGTGTAGCGCACGACGCGGCCCATGCCCCATTGCGCGTTCCACAAGCCGCCGGCGGCATCCACCGTGGATCCGTCCGGCTCGCCGTCCATAGCGCGTAGATCCAGCCAGTCCTCGGCGAGGCCGACACTGCCGTCGACGGCATAGGTGCAGCGCTGGATGACCCGCCTGGGCGAGTCGCAGAAATACATCGTGCGTCCGTCGGGGCTGAACGCCAGGCTGTTGGAAATCGCCACGTGGCCGAGATCGAGCCGATGCAGCGAGAGATCCGCATCGAAGCGGTAGAAACTGCCGACGGGTTTTTTCGGGCCGCCATCGTGCGGCTCGTGCAAGGTACCGAACACAAACCGACCTTCGCGATCGCAGACACCATCGTTCAGACGTGTGGGCAGCTCCGCCTCGACCTCGCACAACGGCTCCAGCGCACCGCTGGGCAGGTGCAGAAAGGCGAGGCGGCTGGCCAGGCCCAGCAGCAGCCAATCGTCGCGCTCGCACAGCGCGAACGAGGCCAACCGCTCGGGCATCGGCCAGGTTTCGGTGCTGCCGGTCGCGGGGTGATGGCGCCACAACATGGACGCCTGGATATCGGTCCAGTACAGCGCCTGCGCACGCGGACACCACAGGATGCCTTCACCCAGCAGATTGCCCGCATCGAGTGCGCTGCTGGCGACGAGGCCGCTCACACCCAACCGCCGTCGACGATGAAGTCCTGGCCGGTGCACATGCTGCTGTCGTCGGCCGCGAGAAACAGCGCGGCGCGGGCCAGGTCGGGCGCCATCAGATGATCGGGCAGGCACTGCCGGCGGGCGATCTCCGCTTCGCCTTCCGCATCGAGCCACAGCTCGCGCTGCTTGTCGGTGATCACCCAGCCCGGCACCAGACAGTTGATGCGGATGCGGTCGCGACCGAGCGAACGCGCCAGACCGTTGACCAGTCCGCGCACGCCAGCCTTGGCCATGGCATACATCGGGTAACCGTCGTTCTTGATCATCCAGCCGGTCGAGCCCAGGCAGATCACCGAACCGCCGCCCAGCGCGCGCATGTCCTCGACCACCGCCTGGGTGGCGAAATACTGATGGCGCAGATTGACCGCGATACTGCGCTCGAAATCCGCCGCGGTGGTACCGCCCAGCGCATGGCGCACGTCGTTGGCCGCATTGTTGATCAGCACCCCGATCGGGCCGAGACGCGTGCGGGCTTCGGCTATCGCCGCATCCAACGCGTCAAGATCCGTGACATCGCAGCGCAAATACAACGGCGCGTGCGCCACGTCGCCCAGACCGCGCTGCAAGGCATCGGCGCCGGTATTGTCGATGTCGAGGAACGCCACCCGCGCGCCCTGCTGCGCAAAGGCCGCGACGAACGCGGCGCCGATGCCGGTGGCGCCACCGGTGATGAGTACCGTGCGATCGACGAGGCTGGGGTAACAGGCAAAAGCGGACATGGCGTGTGTTCCGGGATCGGTGTGTCGGGCGCTTACCATTCGGCGACACTGCCGTCGGCGTGGCGCCAGATCGGATTGCGCCAGCGATGACCGACTTTCGCGCGCTCGGCAACGTATTCCTCGTTGACGCTGATGCCCAGGCCGGGCCCGTTCGGAATGCTGACGAAGCCGTCGTCGTAGGCAAACACGCTACGGTCGCTGACATAGTCGAGCAGATCGTTGCTGGCGTTGTAGTGGATACCCAGGCTCTGCTCCTGGATGAAGGCGTTGTGGCATACGCCATCGAGTTGCAGGTTCGCCGCCAACGCGATCGGGCCCAACGGGCAATGCAATGCCAGCGCGACATCGTAGGCCTCGGCCATCGCCGCGATCTTGCGCGTTTCGGTGATGCCGCCGGCATGCGACGGATCGGGCTGGATGATGTCGACGCCGCCGATCGCCAGCACGCGTTTGAAGTCGTAGCGCGAATACAGCCGCTCACCCAGCGCGATCGGCGCCGGGGCGATCGCGGCCAGTTCGGGTATCGCCTCGAGATGGTCGGACAGCACCGGCTCCTCGATGAACATCAATTTGAACGGCGCCAGTTCGCGCATCAGCACCTTGGCCATCGGCTTGTGCACGCGGCCGTGGAAATCCAGCCCCAGGCCGATATGGGGCCCCACCGCGTCGCGCACGGCCTGCACGTTTTCCAGCACGCGCTCGACCTTGTCGTAGGTGTCGACAAACTGCAGTTCCTCGGTGGCGTTCATCTTCACCGCGGTGAAGCCGCGTGCGACCGCATCGACCGCGGCCTTGGCGGTATCGGACGGACGGTCGCCGCCGATCCACGAGTAGACGCGAATGCGCGAACGCACCGGGCCGCCCAGCAACACGTGGATCGGCTGGCCGAGATCCTTGCCCTTGATGTCCCACAGCGCCTGATCGATTCCGGCGATGGCGCTCATCAGCACCGGGCCGCCGCGGTAGAAGCCGCCGCGATACATCAGGCTCCACAGGTCTTCGACGTGGCGCGGGTCCTTGCCGACCAGGTAGTCGCCCAGTTCGTCGACGGCGGCCGCCACGGTATGCGCGCGCCCCTCGACCACCGGCTCGCCCCAACCGCTGATGCCTTCGTCGGTGTCGATGCGCACGAACAGCCAGCGCGGCGGAACCAGATAAGTGGTGAGACTGGTGATCTTCATGCGCGTTGCGTATCCCTGGTTATGGCTGATTGCATGACGTCCATGCGCTGGCGAAGGCGCGAGCCGCGTCGGCGACATCGGCGACGCTGCGCCCCGGTGCGTACAAGGCCGACCCGATGCCGAAGCCGGAAGCGCCGGCGCGGCGATAGCCGTCCATATTTTCCGGGCTGATTCCACCCACCGGCAGCAGTGCCAGCTCCGGCGGCAGGATCGCTCGCCAGGCTCGCAGCACGGACGGCGTGACGAGTTCCGCGGGAAACGCCTTCAGCGCATGGGCGCCGGCGCGCAGCGCGGCGAAGGCTTCGGTCGGCGTGGATACGCCGGGCACGCAGAACAGACCGGCACGGCACGCTGCCGCGATCACGGCGGTATCGGCATGCGGCATCACGATCAGCCGGCCGCCGGCCGCGGCGACCTCGGCCACCGCGTCGGCATGCAGGACGGTACCCGCGCCGATCAGGCAGCGATCGCCGAGGGCATCTGCCAGCAGGCGGATGCTTTCCAACGGCTGCGGCGAGTTCAGCGGCACTTCGAGCATGCGGAAGCCCGCGTCCGCGATGGCGCTGCCGACGGCCACCGCTTCCTGCGGGCGCAGTCCGCGCAGGATGGCAATCAGGGGCAGCGGTTCCAGCCACTGGCTAAACATTCAATATCCTCCGCGGGCAAAAGTGGACTGACCGACCAGCGCCGCCACGTGGGCGATGCGCCATAGACCGTGCGCCGATGCGTCGGCGACCGTATCGGGTTCGGCGAGCTGGAACACCGACGCCGCGCGCCGGTAACGCGCGCACAGCAATTCATCGCCGATCAGCAGCGGCGGTGTCTGTGCATTGATCCAGCCCAGCGCCAGGGCTGCACGCCATTCCTCGCCAATCAGCAGGCCGGAGAGATAGTCCGGCACGGCGGCCAGCGCCAGGCGGCCTTCGAGCACCAGCGCACGCGCGGAGAACAGCCGCGTCAACATGCCGGCGGTACCGCTGTTGCGGGCCTCGCGCACGCCGGCATCGAACGCATCGGTGCCGTCTGGCGAAGTACCCGCCTCGGCGATACCGGCGCCGAGAATCGAATGTTCGCGCAGTACCGCATAGAGCTCGCCCGTCATCATGGTGGCCAGACGCACGATGCGTCCGTCGCGCACTTCGATCCACTTGCTGTGCGTGCCGGGCAACAGCAAGCGCGCGTGACCGTGCAGTTCGGGACGCAACGCCAGTGCGCCGATCGCCTGGGTTTCCTCGCCGCGCATCATGTCGACGGCGGCGCCGTCGCGTACCCCGGGAACAATGCCGACCTCGCGGCCGTCCGCGCTGCGCACGCTGACGATGCCGGCGACCAGCGCGTCGACGTCGGCAGGTGTGTCGACGTAGGGCACTTCGCGCCAGCCCTGGCGGCTGCCGACCATGCCGGCCGCAAGCACCGGCACACGCGGCCAGCCGTCGCAGATCGATGCCAGCGCGGCGTCGAAACCACCTTGCGGAAGATGACGGATGCCCCAGGGCCGGCTGCGCGTCTCGTGCACGGCGCCATCGCTGTCGAACAGCATCGCGCGCAATCGCGAGGTTCCCCAGTCAAGACCGATCAACCAGTGCATGACGTCAAACCTTCGCGCCGCGGCGGCGCTTTTCAATGTTCGCGCGCGAATCGTCCACCATGCGCAGCATGGCCCGGCGCGCCGCGTCTGGCTGGCGCCGGCGGATCGCCTCCAGCACCTTCTGGTGATGCGGCAGGGAATATTTGAAATCCTTGGCGGTGCGTGCCGACAGCACGAAGAACGTACCCAGGGCAGTCTCGATCACCGAGAACAGCGAGGCCATCAATTCGTTGTTGGTGGCATTGAGCACCGCTTCGTGGAAGGCGAGATCCGCCTGGGCCCAGTCGTCCAGGTCCTTCGCCGCCGCCATGGCCGCATAGGCGGCATCCAACCGTTCGAGCTGCTCTACGCTGCAGCGCACGGCCGCCGCCGCGGCTGCGGCCGGCTCGATCACTTCGCGCATCTCCACCAGCTTGCGCACGAAATCCTCGGTGGGCATCAACGCGCAGCGCCACGCCAGCACATCCGCATCCAGTTGGTGCCAGAAACGCGGATCACGCACACGCGTGCCGACCTTCGGTCGCGACTCCACCAGACCCTTGGCCGAAAGCACCTTCATCGCTTCGCGCAAGGCGGTGCGGCTCACCTGCATCTGGTCGGCCAGGGCTTCCTCGCGCGGAAGCAGCTCGCCGGGGCGCAATTCGCCGCCGACGATGCGCTGGCCGAGCTCGTGCAACACATGACCGTGCAGATTGCGCGGCGGCGAGGAGCCGGGCACGCGGCGGCGCGGCGGCGCCGCACGGACGCCGGTCGCGGCTGCCTTCGGTGCCGGCGGGGTGAGATCCTTCGTTGGTTTATTTGTCATACAAGTGGTTTATATCAGACCATGGAGACAGCGTCATTGTTCGATGGATTCCCCAAGCGCCGTGCGGCATCGGCGAGTGATGGCCCGTGAGCCCCCAAAGACGAGGCTTAACCGCCATTCTGGCCACCCCAAGTTGCTGCAATGCGTCAACGCCTTTCGTTCCGTCACTGGTGCCGTGGCTGCGATGGCCGTCGTCGTTAGTTTGATGATTTTTATATTGTACTACAATATGACTGCATTCGATCACATCTCGTCTCGATGGCAGCTGAACACGAAGGTGGTCTCATAAAACGAGTGCACCTACCTCCGCGCCGCTGCGGATCGACCTCGCAGGTGGCGCACACGCGCTCGACATCGACTATCTCCAGGTGGCTGCTGGAACTACGCACGTGAACGATCCGGTCATCGCGCCTTGATGCAACCGTCATCCAGCTGGGGCATCCTGATGCGCCATGTGATCCCTTCCACTGGAGCAAACCCATGCGCCCTTCCCGCTTGTTGCTGAGCGCCATCGCGATCGCCCTTCTCGGCCTGTCCGGCGCCACGCTGGCGACGCAAGTATTGCGCGTGATGACCTTCAACGTGCGCTATCCCAACCCGGACGATGGCGCGAATCGCTGGGAGCTGCGCCGCGACCTGATGGTGCGCACCATTCGCGAACAACATCCGGACGTGCTCGGCACCCAGGAGCTGTACAAGCTGCAAGGCGATTACCTGGTCAGCAAGCTGCCGCAGTACACCTGGTTCGGACTCGGCCGCTACGGCGACGATCGCGACGAGCACATGGGCGTGTTCTACCGCACCGATCGGCTGCGGCTGGTGGAATCGGGCAACTTCTGGCTGTCCGACACGCCGGATAAACCGGGCAGCATTACCTGGGGGCACCCGCTGCCGCGCATGGTCACCTGGGCGTTGTTCGAAGAGAAGGACAGCGGCCGCCGCTTCTATTACTACAACACCCACTTCCCCTATCGCGAGCAGGACGAGCCGGCGCGCACCCGCGCCGCGCAGGAAATCGTCGGGCGTCTCAAGACCTTGCCGGGCAACCTTCCGTTCGTGCTCACCGGTGACTTCAACACCACACCCGACAGCCAGGCCCATGCGCTGCTCACACAGACGCTGCAGGATGCGCGGATCAGCGCCGGCACGCGCAGCGGTCCCGAGGCCACCTTCCACGACTTCACCGGCAAGCCGGACCATCGCATCGACTGGATTCTCTACCGCGGCTTCCATGCCACCGCCGTGCACACCCTCACCACCGGCCAGGATGGCCGCTATCCATCGGATCACTTTCCGGTAAGTACCGAGCTCACCTGGGACGCCGCGTCCTCACCAGCCAAGTGAGCCGTGGCCGTTTGTTGAACGTTCCGATGCAGATGCGCAGAGAAACAATGATCCGTTGAGACTTATGGCCGGTCGATTTTCGCCCCACCCGTTCGTCGTCAAGATGAGGGCTAGTCCTCTTCATCGGAAAAACCACCATGGCAACCAACAGCCTCCGTCTCCATCGCGTTCTGCGCGCGCCGCCCGAGCGGGTCTACCGCGCCTTTCTCGAGGCCGATGCCATCGCCAAATGGCTGCCGCCGAACGGCTTCACCTGCAAGGTCCATCAGCTGGACGCGCGGGTCGGCGGCAGCTACCGGATGTCGTTCACCAACTTCTCCACCGGCAAAGGCCACAGCTTCGGCGGCACCTACCGGGAGCTCGTGCCGGGCGAACGCATTCGCTACAACGACCGCTTCGACGATCCCAACCTGCCCGGCGAGATGACGACCACCATCACCTTCCGCGCCGTTTCCTGCGGCACCGAAATGGAAGTGGTGCAGGAAGGCCTGCCCGCCGTCATTCCGGTCGAGCAGTGCTACATGGGCTGGCAGGAATCGCTGGTACTGTTGGGCAAGCTCGTGGAGCCGGAAATTCCGGATTGATTCTGCGCGGGACAAAACCTGGCCCTCAAAAACCCACGATTTTGACCGTCATCCCAGCGAAAGCTGGGATGACGAACAAGGGAAAGGTTTTCTAGGCTCCTCAGCAGGAAAAGCTCCGCCGGCTGGCCCGCACGCACGCCGTTTTGCACCGGAAAAACCTCACGCAAACGCCTTGACCAGCGCCTCGAACTGCGTGTGCAGCGATTTGTCGTGCGGGGTGATGGGCGGAACCTCGCGATCGATGCCCATCAGCTGGTAGACCGCGATCTGCGCTGCCCGAATCGAGTACTCCACCGTAAACACGACGTCATCCGCAATTTCCACAAACTGGCTGATGAACGCGAAATTCTTCGAGCCCTCAGGTACCGGCAGCGGTCGATCGCTACGCAGGCGCGGCATGAACATGCTGGTGATGTAAGGCATCCGGCACGGTATGCAGGTTGCCGATGCGACGGTCTCCTGGTCGAAGCGCAGATGCCCGCACAGCTCCTGCAGGATTTCCGCTCCGTTGCACTCGGCCATCGGCTTCGCCACGAAATTGCCGACCCGGTCCGGGAACAGCGAGTAGCCCCAGAACACCTGGGTGTCGGCAGGCTGGTTGGCGAAATGAGGTTGATGCGCCAGCACGATGGACATCAACCAATGCGAGTCCTTGAACGTCACCAGTCCGCCGGTACCTGGCTCGTTGCCGCTGAAGCGGGTCATCTTTTCGAAGAAGTCGGGATCCTTCAGCGTGACGGTGAACGACTCCCAGCACGACTGGGCCATGCAGCTGTTGAAGGCGGCAGGGTTGCCAAATGCCGGCCGACCCCGCGCCAACTTTTCCCATAGCAACCAACCGCCGCTATCCACCTTGGTCAGCCTGGCCGGTGCGCTCGTCATCGAGCCGAGGCTGGACGCATCGGTCATGGAGCCGTTCTGCATGAAAACCAGGTCGCCTTCATTCACGGCAAGTACTTCGGCGTTGCCTTGGCGCACACAATGGATCGCGGTCACCGCGAAATGGCCGTCGCCGGTGGTGTGATCGAGGTCGATCACTTTGCAATCCGTGATCAGCTTGACGCCTTTTTCGCGCAGCCACGCCGTCAGGGGCAAAACCAGGGAGTCGTACTGGTTGTAGATGGTGCGCTTGACGCCACCCAGGGTCTCGATCCGGGAAAACTCGAGCATGAATCGGTGCAGATACCGCTTGAACTCGATGGCGCTGTGCCACGGCTGAAAAGCGAATGTCGTCGCCCACATGTACCAGAATTCGGACTCGAAGAAGCCGGGCGAAAGCCAGTCAGTGATGGCGCTTGTACCCATCTCGCTCTCGTCTGCCTTGCTCAGTTTGAGCAACTCGACGCGGTCCTGCATGGAGAACCCCATCGACGTTACCGGCACCTTCGCACGACGGCTGTCGACCAGTCGCGCCAGCGAATGGGCCTTGTGCATCTCGTTGAAGGCCAGGGTTTCGTCGAACACTGTCTGACCCGGGTGGGTCAACGAGGGAATCGATTTGTAGAGATCCCAGGTGCATTCGTAGTTGTCGGTGGTCAGCATGCGGCCGCCACGCAGCGAATAGGTACCGGGCTGGATTTCCGCCCCGTCCAGGCTTCCTCCCAGAACGGGCATCGCCTCCAGGATCGAGATGTTCTCGCCCGGTACGCCGCCGTCGCGAATCATGAAGGCCGCGGCAGCCAGGGATCCTATGCCGCCGCCTACAAGATAAGCCTTTGGTTTCGTGCTCATGGATCGGGTTCCTCAAAAGTGCGATGGCGCAGTACATGCAGGCGCAGCAGAGTCGGAGGCCATCGCGAAGTTACGGGCTACCGGCGGCCTTCATGGTCTGCTCGCGCATGGGGGCCTCGAATAACTCGTCATTCCTGCGCAAGCAGGAACCCAGTGACTTTCAAGCTTTTGAAGAGCTGGAGACACTGGGTCCCAGCTTGCGCTGGGATGACGGGCGAGAGCGGGTTCTTCGGACGTCCCCACATGCGATGCCCGCCGTACCGCGCTGGGTGCCGGCAGTTTCGCAAGGAGTGAGCACGGCCAACTTGATCGTGGTCAAGCCGGGCAAGTGCCAACGTCGGCTGCGGCAACACGCCGTACCGGTGGTGAGCCCGCCATAGGCCCAAGACTTGTTTCGTTGAACGGTGGCCCGCGCGTGATGCGCAGTCCCGGTTACTTCGCCGGCAGCGAACGGTTGAAGTCGAGCGCGGCATCCACCAGTTTCTGGCGCAGCGCATCGTCGCCGTAGGCCTCCGGCGCCGCCCGCACCCAGCCTTGCATGTGCCGCCCCCGCGACAGCATCGGCACGATGCCCGGGAGATCCAGCGCCCAGCCGTCGTTGCCCTTGCCCAACCGCACCAGCATGCCGTCGTCGCGGGCGGCGCAAAGCAGGTTGCCATTCAAGAGCCACGCCCAACCGCCGAACATGGGCTTCCGGGCAAGCCTCCGTACGGTTTCCAACTGCTCGTTCAGCAGTTCCTCCAGACCTGGGTCGCGAGCCATGCGCGTTCTCCGGAAAAGGCCGAGTTCGTTACGGCTGATTGACCGCCAGAATTCCCGTCAGCGGCTTGCCTTGGATAGTGCCGAGAGAAACGTGCAGAAGACGCGCGATCGTGGGCGCGATGTCGACGTTGGGAAATGCCGGGATTTCACCCTTGGGCTGAATGCCGAAGCCCGCAGCAATAAAGATGCCCTGCATGAGGGGGTTCGAGTTGGGATAGCCGTGCTCTCCGATTTCCACAGTCGGTGTCACGAAGTCTCCCGTGTCGCCCTTGCTGAAGACATAGTCGTCTGCGGCGTAGAGCAGCAGATCGGGCGCTTGATTGCTCTGTGCCGGCGTAGGCCAGCCTTCCTTCGCCGCTTCTTGAGGAGTCAGTGCAGAGCGGATGCCGGGCTGGCCCACGTAGAGCGACTTCAATGCCTTGATCGAAGCATCCGTGGCGCGCTGCTGAAAGACCAGGGCGAACCCTCCGTCGGTCAGGCAGAAGGCGGGGCGCGCCGCAGAGTCTGCCTGCAGCCCCGCTTGCTTGAGCAGCACGTTGGGGTGCAATTGCTGGTGGACGCTTTGCTGACCGTGGTCGGAGACGATGATGAACGTGGTGCGGTCGAACTCACCGGCAGCGCGCACCGCGTCGACAACCTCTTTGACGCGGTCATCGAGAAACGCGATGGTATTGCGCCCCGCGTTGTTGCCGAAGCCCGTCTCGTGCTCGATGCTGTCCAGCGCCAGCAAGTGCAGCAACAGCAGGTCGGGATGATGCTTCTGGATGATGTCGACAGCCGCGCGGGTATACATGCGATCGCGCCACGCCTGGGATGGCACGCCGAAATGCGCGAGTTGATCGTGCGTGATGACGTCCTGCCGCACGAGGTCCTGCTCGATCGCGCCGTCGGGATCGGGGTGCTCGGCAAACTGCCAGTCGATGTTTTGTGAGCCTTCGATGGCGACCCAGTCCACCTGCGCCGTCGTGAGACCCGCCTGGTGCGCGGCATCGTAGACGGTGGGAACGGCGACCAGCTGGGACTTTGGCGCGCCCATGTCGATGCCGGGCAGCGTCGTGCTGCGCTGGTTGACGATGAGCCCGTTGACCAGCACGTGATGCAGGCTCGCGTTGACGCCGGTGACCATGGCCGTATGGTTCGGCCAGGTGACAGTGGGGTTGATCGGCTGCATGGAAACCGCATAGGCGCCGCGCTGCATCAGCGCATGCAGCGTCGGCGCCGGTAGCTGCGGCTCATGCAGGCTGGCCGCGCCGAAGGCGTCCAGACTGATGACGATGATCTTCGGACGCTGCGCCGCAGGCGCTGCCTGCGCGCGAGATGGAAGCGAGACCCCGCTCGCAAAGAGCATCGCCGTGGCCACGATGGTTCGAAACAAAGAGGAGGCTGAGCACATCATGCGATTCCGTCGGTGGAGAAAAAGCGCCTTTCACAACATTGCATCACTCGATCACTTTGCGTCATCCACTGTCCCGCTCGTGGCAGGTGTGCCGGGCGTCTTTTTGAGCAGCCATGAATTGATCAGCGGCGATTTGAGCAGCAGCGATTTGATCAGGGATGAGCTCGCCGTATCCACGGGTTTGCCTACCTGCTCCGGGTCCCATACGAAAGTCGCCACACTCTGCGGTGGCATCGTGTACTGGAAGCGGGTTTCCCCCTGCATCACCGAGACGCTGCGGGCCTCCGCTTTGCTGTTCACCATCACCAGCACGACCGATCCGTCGGAAGCATTCTGGAACGCCACATTGGCGAGTCCCTTGTCGGGATCGCCGGAGCCCACCCGGAAAGCGCCGGGCAGGACGAAACGACTGAAGTGGGCGAACGCGTAGTACTCATCGTTACGGCTCACCTCGCCCGTGTGCGAGTCGATCGTGACCACACCCTTGCAGGCGTCGCACCCACCGAAGTGCGGACCGTGTTGCTCGTCGAGCGCCAGGTTCCAGTACACCACGCCGCGTGCCCAATGCCTGATCCCGGCGAGCAGCAGGTCTCGCGCAAACCACAGCAGTTCACCGTTCTTGGTGGCCTCCCAGTCGCCTCCGGAACACTCGGTGATGTAGGCGTCCTTCTTGGGAAACGCACGATGCACTTCGCTTTGCGCAGACGCGATGCCTCGATAGCAGTGCCAGGCAATGCCATCGACATAACGCGAAGCATCGGGATCGGCCAACACGCTCAGGGGTTGCTCAGGCTCGTCCCAGTTGTGGTCCCATCCGAGAATAAGCGTCTTTGGCTTGCGGTTTGCCAACGCCGGGCCGAGATATTGGGTGATGATGCGCGCCCGGGTTGCCGCAGGCAATTCCGTACTCGGGTAAGTCAGCGGTACAAAGCCCGGTTCGTTCTGCAAGGTCAATGCAAAGATGGGGATGCCGTAGCCACGGAAGGTATCGAGGTACTTGACGAGATAGGTCGCGTACGTGCTTTCGAACTGCGGCAGCAACTCGCCGCCGATCAGGTTTGCGCTGGCCTTCATCCACGCCGGCGCGCTCCATGGCGACGCGATGATGCGCAGCTGCGGATTGACAGTCAGCGCCTCGCGCACCGTAGGTATGACGTCGCGCAGATTGGATGCGACATTGAAATGCAGCAACTGCGGATCGGTCTGGCCGAAAGGAACATCATCCAGGGTGTATTGCTGCAGCGAGAAATCCGAGGCGCCGATGGTGAGGCGCGTCATGTTCAGATTGAGGTTGGGCGGTGGGCCGAACAGCTCGTGCAGCAGTGCGCTGCGCTGCCGATAATTCAGCTTGTTCTGCAGCAGCCACGCCGACGAATCCGTCAGCGCTGCGCCGAAGCCCACGATGGATTGATATTTCTTGCCGATGTCGATGACCACGTCGGCGGGCGACGACTCGTGGGCGCTCAGCGCGATGTCAGGCTGCTGCACCAGACGCAGCCGACGATCCGCCGTACTCAGCCACAATTTGACCCCGGCTGTCACCGGAAGCGGCGTCACGGTAACTTCGGCCCGTACCCCGAAATGCTCGCGACGCGGCACGTAAAGAGCAGCCAGTGCGAACAGGGAAAGCAAAACGATGGACGAGACCGCCATCCGGCGAGAAATATATTCGCCCTCATCCATGGCGCGCACGAAGCCCATCGTCCACGTTGCAGTTCACTTGCGACAACTCCACGATGACGAAGCTTCCGGGCGAAGGGATTACCGGACCATTTTGAATCCGAAACTCGGCAGATGTCACTCTACCGGGGCTGCGAAACAGTGAACGGGGTCGGCTTTCCCAAGGTACATGCCGAGCCGCACCCTTTTCTCAAGCCGACTTTCGAAAAAAATGCACACAGATCCTGGTCTCAGAGCTTCCCGGCTCCCTTGCGCAGCCAGGAATCGATCAGGGATTTCTCGTAGCGCAGCGGATCCTGATCCGATCCAAAGCCGTGGCTGAGAAAGGCCGGGTCTCGCAGCTTGCGTTGGCCCTCGCGCAGCACCTTGCCGTCGGCACTGTACAAAGTGAAGTTCAGGTCGATGCGCGGCGGGTACAAGTCCTTGATGACGCGCACGTCGTCGAAGCGAGGCCCGCGCCAGGGCTCGTATTCGCCGGCACGGTCCACATCGGTCACCTCGATGTCCAGCCGCTGGCCCGGCGCCAGCATGCGCGAGGCGCGCTGGACGATGTAGGCCCTGAGCGGCTCCAGGTATTCGTCGGCCTTGATCAGGTGCACCCCGGAACTACGCTTCGCCTCGGTGAAGTGCTGGGGATCCTTGTAGTGCACGTCGACGTTGTCCTGCGGTGCCGCCGCCCACCCCGCGGCGGAAGCAAAGGCCAGGCAGGCAACACACAGCAGGCGGAACAGCGAGGAAGATTTCATGGCAGGCCTCCCGGAACGGACTTCAGTATACGTCCGGGTCGGAAGACGGGTCTGAAAAACCGCCCACCCGATTCACCTTCTCCATCGCCATCAGCTTGGCGCTCACTCCCACGGGGTCCGACAAGCCATTTGTACCCGGCATCCGTTTGATCGACTCCCGTACACAAGGTGTCGGTGCAGCGATGCGCCAGGCGCAGCGCCTCTTTGGCGTTACAAGCCGTCATTGCATGGACGTCGATGTATGGCGAAACCTGACTCCCCGGGAATTGATCGCGCGACACATTTCGCCAAGCGATGTGGATCAAACCGACGAGAAATATCACTGCAATCAACCGCTGGGTTTGAGTTTTTAGTCGATGCTAATTAAAGAGCGAAGGGCGACCCTTGGCCTCCGGCAGCCTCTCAATACCTGCCATCCGATTCGACCCATCTGCCTGATCATAAGCCTGCAATGACTCAGGTGTTGTTGGGGTCGATCGTGACGGACGCGCCTGCATGAAGCGCGATCGGCTTCGTCCATGCACTGCATTTCACGCGCGTCTGTTCGCCGCCGATGCTTCGTACCGTGACCGACGCGATCTTGCCTTGTCGCCAGGAGAAGTCGACCTGAAAGCCGCCGCGCGCGCCCATGCCCGTCACGCTACCCGAGGCCGCCCAGGCCTTGGGGAGTGCCGGTAGCAGCTCGATCAAGCCAGGGCGCGAATACATCAACATTTCCAGCATCGCTGTCGGCGTGCCGTAATTGGCGTCGATCTGGAAGGCGTCGCTGTCGGCGCTTAGGTTGTACACATCGAAGAAATTCTGCGCGGTGCCATTGCTGTGGTTTTTCGATGGCAACAGATTGGTGAGCAACAGCTGATAGGCCTTTTCCGCCTTCTTCAGGCGTGCCCAGCAAATCGCACGCCAGGCGCAAGCCCAGCCATAGCCGCTCGTGCCCCGCGCCTCAAGCAGTTTGGTAACGCCTTCGATCAAGGCGGGCGGGCTGTCGTCGAGGCGAATGCGATCGCCGGGAAAGAAGCCCACCAGCGGCGACAAATGGCGGTGCCTCGTCTCACCGAGATTACCCGGCGTCATCCATTCCTCCAGCCAGCCGCTCTTGGGGCTCACCTGAGGCAGATACAGGCGTGCCTGCAGCTGCGCTATCGATGCGGCGTAGTCCGCGTCCTTGCTCAAAAGCGAACTGGCCTGACGATAGTTTTCGAACAGGTCCCACACCCATTCCTGTGCATAGGTGATGCCCTTGGCATCGAGCGGACCCTGCTCCGGCGACCAGTCGGCGTCATCGATCAGGACACCGCGCGCGACGCCAGTCTGCGGATCCGTCACAGTAATGGTAAGCAGGCGCGACTCCCAAAACTCGCAGGCGCCCTTGAGCAGGGGATAGATGCGCGCGAGGTGGTTGCGATCCTGGGTGTACTGATAGTGCTGCCAAAGATTGTTGCACAGCCATGCATTGCCGGCCGGGTGCCACCGCCAGCCTGCGCCGCCATAGATATTGGTGGAAATACCCATCGTCCAGCCGGCGATCTTGCCCGAACTATTGCGAAACACATTACGCGGATCGTTGAAGTACCGATGCGTCATGGCCGTCCAGGAGGCTACCTGGCTGAGGCAATAGTCGGTCAAGGCATCGAAGCACGAAGGCAGCCCGGCGCGATCCGGCAGCCAGTAATTCATCTGGATATTGACGTCGCTGTGATAGTCGGCCATCCAGGGAGGCGCGTTGTTGTTTATCCAGAGGCCTTGCAGACCGGTCGGCAAGCTGTCGCGCGAACCGGCGATCGTCAGATAACGCCCAAACTGCAGATAAGACGCTTCCAGCTCCGGGTCTGCTGGCGAACCGGTCGCGGCCCGTGCCTGAAGACGCGCCCACGTATCCATCTCGCGCTGCGCCTTCGTCGACGCGCCGAAGTCGACATTCATCGTGTCGAATAAGGAACGATAGTCGAGCACGTGCGTATGCAGCAGCATTGCCGGCGTATGTTTGGCGGCAGCTTCTGCTTTCTTCACCGAAAGCTTTAATGAATCGAGCGAGGCATCCATGAAGCTCATCGCCGGATCCGGGGTGTAGTTGGTGCCTCCGCAGAAGATGATCGTGAGCGCCTCGCAGTTCGCAAAGCGAAGCCCCTTGGCATCCGTCGTCACCGTACCGGACGCCGCCACGGCCTTGATGTTCGCCGCGTACTTGAGGCCGTTGTCCAGGACGCCTTCGAAATGGCTGCTCGCACTCTCGGCTTCATGGCGGGCGGCTTCGCCATGCATACCCTGCAACTCGATAGAGCCGTTATAGACGCCACCGCCGGTTTGAGACAGATGGACGGCAATCATGTCATCGGGGTGGCTGGCAAAGATTTCACACGCATAACCGACGCCATTTTTTTGATACGTCACGCGAATGCATCCCTGTCCCAAGTCCAGCTCGCGACGGTACCCGGTGATGTTCGCGGCCTCATGCCCTTCTATCGACATGTACAGCTTGGCCAGCATCACCAGGCTGCCGAAGTGCCCCGTCGTGTACTCGAACTGACCATCGTCACCTAGCAGCACATCGCCTTTTCCGAGCCACATCGAGGCATCGGTGAGGTAAAGAAAATTTCGCACCGGACTGCCACCGACCAGAGCACCAAGACGCCCGTTGCCGATGGGCAAGCCCTCGCGCAGTACGTTCGACTCCGGCGCCGGCGTGCCGTACCAAAGCGTATGCCTCGATGCCGCCACCGGCAGAGAGCCGACGGGGCGTTGTACGGCGCTGCCTTCGGCAAACCTGGGTAAACCAAGCCATGGCAGCATGGCCGCCGTGGCGCCGGTCATTTTCAAGAACCAGCGCCTGGCCATCAGATCGGTACGCGCCCGATCCAGTCGCACTGGCCGTTCTTCGTTACTCATCGGCATTCTCTTGGGATCTTATCGTCGGCATCTCGAGTAACCATTACTTGCCACTCGGGCAGGTTTGCGTGGCGGTACCAGCGAATGGCCAGGCCGAACCAACACCCATGCAGAGACATTCGTTGAAGAATTCGTCCTTTAGGTGTTTAACCGCCACAGGCGCAGCGCTCGGTGCGCATGCAAGCTGTAGCGCATCTGCCCAACACGAAGGGGCAACACCTTAACCCGTCTATTCATGACGCTCGTTTTTGAGCGCGTCCTGCTTTATTGATTGCCAACGGGGTGTTCGCGCAAAACCTCGCCATCCGTCGTGGCTGCGACGTGGGCATGCCGGTAGTGCGTGTCGGCGACCGTTGGCAGGTGGGCTATGAAATCCACGCACCCAACTTTTCCGCCGAACGGCTTACCGTCACCAAGTTCACCGTAGACGATGCACGCGACACGATCATCGAGCTTTCGCCTGATGGACCATGCCGCCATGGTTGGCATCGTCGCCTCTTGAAGGGAAAATGGATCGAAAGTTTATTTGTCGTACTATAGTATATCCTCTACTTGACTTGCATCACGCATCCTTGTCAAGAGTAGTTGGAGATGTGGGCGTGGCCGCCGCTGAGCATGCTCGGTCGCAACGGTCGCAAAGTGACCGGTGGCAGTTCGGCAAACGACAAAAGGGGTTCCTCGCTTGATGAAATTTTCAAGAACATGCGCCCGCCGTTATATGGCGATCCTTGGCGCGATGATGTTGATGGCATGTGGCGCGATGGTCGATGCACGAGCTGCGGCCAGCGACGGCGCAGCACACATCAATGTATCGGGCCATGTCTTCCGGCTGGATGCGGCCAAGGTGACCTACGCGCTTGGGGTCAACGAAAAAGGACAGCTTCAGTCGATCTATTGGGGACCGCGACTGGCACCGAGCGACCCTTTGCCGGCCCCCGTCGCGCCTCCCGGCCGCGACGCCATCGACGGCGTAGTCAATGTGATCCCACAGGAATATGCCGGTTGGGGCGAAGGCCTCTACTACGAGCCGGATCTCAAGGTGACGTTTCCAGACGGCAATCGCGACCTGGTCCTGCGCTACGTGTCGAACAGCGTGCATGACAACGTGCTGTCCGTCGTCTTGAAGGACATCGAGCGCCCGATCGTCGTCACCTTGCAGTACGAGATCGACCCAGGCACGGGCATCCTGCGGCGCAACGCGGTCATCGAGAACCGGGCGGCGACGCCGGTTATCGTTGAACAGGCGAGCGCGGGTACGTGGATCTTGCCGCGCAGCCGCGATTACACGCTGCGGTACCTTGCAGGCCGCTGGGCGGGCGAGAACGACATCTACGAGCGCCCGGTGCAGCCGGGCAAGACCGTGCTCGAAAGCCGCCGCGGCAGTACCGGCATGCAGAACGAGCCATGGTTCGCCATCCGCCGTAACGACGCAAACGAAACACATGGACAGGTCTGGTTTGGCGCCTTGGCTTGGAGCGGCTCCTGGCAGATGACGATCGAGCAGGACCAGGCCGAGCAGGTACGCGTCACAGGCGGCTTCAATCCGTTTGATTTCGGCTACAAGCTGGCGCCCGGTGCAAGTCTGCAGACACCCAGCTTCTATGCGGGCGTCACCAACGGCGGCATGGGCGAGGCTTCGCGACTGATGCACCGGCTGGAGCTCACTCGCATCCTGCCGCAGGCGCCACACCCGCGTGCGCGGCCCGTGCTCTACAACTCCTGGGAGGCGACGGGCTTCGACGTCAACGAAGCCGGGCAGACCGCGCTCGCGGAGAAGGCGGCAAGCATCGGCGTCGAACGTTTTGTGATGGATGACGGCTGGTTCGGCGCGCGCAACAACGACAAGGCCGGGCTGGGCGATTGGACCGTCAATCCACAGAAATTCCCGCACAGGCTGAAGCCTTTGATCGATCGCGTCCACGCGCTGGGCATGGACTTCGGCATCTGGGTCGAACCGGAGATGGTCAACCCGGACAGCGACCTGTACCGCGCGCATCCAGACTGGGTGCTCAACATGACCGGCCGCCCGCGCAGCCTGGGCCGCAACCAAATGGTGCTCAACCTCGCCCGGCCAGACGTCCGCGCCTACGTGTTCCATGCGCTGGACACATTGCTGAGCGAAAACCAGATCGCCTTCCTCAAGTGGGACTACAACCGCAGCTGGTCCGAACCAGGTTGGCCACAGCTGTCGCCCGACCAGCAGAAGAATGTCTACGTCGACTTCGTGCGCAATGTCTACGGCATTCTCGAAGAACTACGCCACAAGCATCCGAACGTGGAGATTGAATCGTGCTCCAGCGGCGGCGGTCGCGTGGACCTTGGCATCATGCATCTCACCGACGAAGTCTGGCCTTCCGACAACACGGATGCGTTCGACCGTCTGCGCATCCAGGACGGCTTTACCCAGGCGCATACGCCGGGGGTGATGATGGCCTGGGTTACCGACTCGCCCTCCTCCATGGATGGGCGCAGCATGTCGCTGGAATACCGTTTCCTGTCCGCCATGCAGGGCTCGCTCGGTATCGGCGCGAACCTGACGAAATGGACCGCGCAGGACGTGGCCACCGCACAACGCCTGGTCGCCGACTACAAGGTGATCCGCGAGACCGTGCAGCATGGCGACCTGTATCGCCTGGTTTCGCCCGATAACGGCAGCGAGCACTCGGCTACCGAGAGCGTATCGCCCGACAAGGCCCATGCCGTGCTGTTCGCATTCCTGCATTCCAGCGCCGAAGGCTATCCGTACCCCACGGTGCGGCTCCAGGGGCTCGATCCGAATGTGCGCTACCGCATGCGCGTACTCCAGGGAGCGTTGGCCGAGCGTACGCCGACCGTGGCGAGCGGCGCCTACTGGATGAACGCAGGTATCGACGTCGTGATGCGTGGCGATTTTCAAGGTGCCGCCATCGCCTTCGACCGCGAGTAGCGGATGCGCCGGCCGATGATCGAGGAAGAGGGTTGCTGGATCGAGAACACGCATTTGCGCGTGCAGGTGCTACCAATGCAGGGGGGCGGCTTAGGCCGCTTCGACTGGCTTGGACGAGACGTCGCCCTCCCCTTGCTGCGCCCGTACATACCGTCGCCTGCGGATGGCCGCGGGGTCTTCGATCCCAACCGCCTGGCCTGTTATCCCCTCGTGCCATGGAGCAATCGCATTTCGTGCGGAGGATTCGACTTTGCCGGCACCTCGGTGGCCTTGTCGCCCAACTGTCCCGGCGAGCCCTATCCCATCCACGGTAGCGGCTGGCGCCGCTCGTGGACAACGCAGTCGCATACCGCCGATGAAGTTCAGCTGGTGCTGGACGAGCAAGTGCCGGATGCCTACACCTACCGAGCCATGCTCACTTACGCACTGCGTGAGGACTCGCTGGAGATCGAACTGTGCGTGACCAATACGGGCGACGCGGCGCTGCCGTTCGGGCTTGGCTTGCATCCGTTCATCGCACTGCACGACGGCGTTACCTTGCACGCGCCCGCCGCCCGCGTATGGCAGAACGACGGCCTCTCGCCACTGCCATTGGAGAACGTATCAGTGCCCTCCGACTGGGACTTTCGGCAGCCGAAGGCATTGCCGGGCGAAGTGCTGAATCACTGCTTCCTGCCCTGGTCGGGCAAAGCCACAGTGCATTGGCCCCGGCAAAGACTGCGCTTGCACGTATTGGCGGATGTCGACGCCTTCCTGCTCTACACGCCGGACGAGGCGGATTTCTTCTGTTTCGAACCAGTCGACCATCCGATCGACGCCGTGCACTTGCCCGGCGGGCCACTGGCGCACGGCATGACGGCTCTGGCGCCAGGCGAGCGCCTGTGCCGGCATTTTTGCTTCCGCGTGGAGGACGATGATGCAGCTCCCGCCATGCCATCGGGCGCCGCAGCTTTCGGGAGGAGAACCACGTGAACCCACGCCTTGAGAACAGAGCCGCCTTGATCACGGGCGCCGCCAGCGGCATCGGCAGCGCCATCGCCAAGCTTTTCGCGCGCGAAGGTGCATCGCTGGCGCTGCTGGACGTGGACGCTGCCGCGGCCGAAGCGCTGGCGCGTCAGCTCGTAGACTCGGGCCACCCCGCCATCGCCGTGCAAGCAGACGTGTCGGATGCCGACGAGGTGCGGCACGCCGTGGCGCGGTCCCGGGAAGCGCTCGGTCGCATCGACATCCTGATCAACGGCGCCGGCGTCAACGTCTTTCGCGATCCGCTGACGTTGAGCGAAGCGGACTGGCAGTGCAACCTCGGCGTCAACCTGCAAGGTGCCTGGCACTGTGCCCGTGCGGTGCTGCCATCGATGCTCGAAGCAGGCTACGGGCATATCGTGAACATTGCATCCGTGCATGGGCACAAGATCATTCCGGGCAGTTTCCCCTACCCGGTCGCCAAACACGGCCTCATCGGACTCACTCGCGCGCTGGGGCTGGAATACGCTGACCGCGGCATTCGCGTGAACTCGATTTCGCCGGGACTGATCCTGACGCCGGCGACCGAACGCTATTTCCAGTCATGCCCGGACCCCGAAGCCGAGCGCCGCAGGCAGACTGACCTTCTGCCCTGCAAACGCATCGGCGAGCCCGAAGAGGTCGCGTATGCCGCGCTATTCCTGGCCAGCGACGAGGCGCGCTTTATCAACGCGACGGACTTGCTGATCGACGGCGGCCGCAGCCAGCTCTATCACGCTTGACGTTCGGGTTGATCGTAGACAGGCTCTCAGCGCCCATCGGTGCGGCGTTCGAGCCGAGCTTCCAGCACCTCGAGCGGTACGCCGGCAGTCTCCGGAACACGTCGCAGCACGAACAGGAAGCCGGCACCGCAGATCAGGCCGTACAACCAGAAACTGCCTGCCGGCCCAAGATGCGCGTTGAGCCACGGGAACGTATAGGTGAGTACGAAGCACGCGGTCCAGAGACAAAACACACTCATGGCGATCGCTTGTGCGCGGATTCGGTCGGGGAAGATTTCAGACAGCAGCACCCAGGTGACCGGCGCCAACGTCGTGGCGTAGATCGCGATAGCCGCGAGCACGAGCAGCAACACCGGCAGGCCGAGCAAGTGCAGCGCATAAGCGCCACCGATCAGCAGATAGACAGCAAACAGACCACCAGCGCCGATCAGCATGAGCTTGCGCCGCCCCCAGCGATCCACCAGCACCAGTGCCAGCAGCGTGAACAACAGATTGACTGAGCCGGTGGCGACAATCGACCTGAGCCCTTCATTGATGTCGAATCCCGCCGACGCGAAGATGTCCTGCGCATAGTTGAAGATAACGTTTATCCCGCACCATTGTTGGAACACCGCTAGCGTCACGCCGATCACGGCTACCGGGCGTACGCGCCGGTCGAGCAGATCACGCCAGGTCACGCCAGCGCCAGAGGTGGAGTCCTGCACCGTGCGGATGGCTGCCAGCGAAGCGCGCGCATAGGCGTCGCCGCCGATCTTCGCCAGCACCCGCTCCGCTGCATCGTGGCGGCCTCGCCGGCTCAACCATCGTGGCGACTCAGGTATGACCATCGCCAGCACGAAGAACAGCACTGCCGGCACGCCGCCGCTCAAGAACATCCAGCGCCACCCGTATTGCACGTTCCACGATTGCAGCAGCACGTGCGCATCAAGCCCCGGCGGCACCGGCCGGGCGATGCACAGGTTCACCAACTGCGCCAGCAGCACGCCGACGACGATGGTGAACTGGTTGATCGCGACGAAGCGTCCCCGATGTGCTGCAGGGCTGACTTCGGCGATGTACAGCGGCGAGATGCTGGACGCCAGGCCGATACCGAGTCCGCCGATGATGCGGAAAGCCGCAAAGCTGCCGGCACCGTCCGCCCATGCAGTGCCCAGCGCGCAGATCAAGAACACTGCCGCCGAGACGATGAGCACTGCGCGCCGGCCGAAACGGTCGGCAAGCTTGCCCGCCATAGCAGCTCCAGCGATGCAACCAACCAGGGCTGCGCTCATCAGCCAGCCGGACATCGCCGGGTCGTGGATGCCGAAATAGGTTTCGTAGAAAATCTTGGCGCCGCCAATGACGACCCAGTCGTAGCCGAAAAGCAGACCACCGAGCGCTGCGACCAGGCAAATCAGCCATATATAGAGGCCGCTATCGGCATTCACGGCATTGGCGTCGTCAGGCGCGCCATTCGCGATCTGCACAGGCAATTCCTCTGGATATTGTCAGTCTCGATTCGTCGCATGAACTATGCGGCGATAGCGTCTTCACGCCTGCCCCGAGTCCTGGACCATATTTGTCGTACAATTGTGCAGGAAGCGATAGTTGCACGCAACCGGAGCTGCCGCAGCGAAAACCGATCAGCTATCCATGCTCTTCAGCACTCAAATCACAAACTGGACCCGCCGCGATGGCGTACGGGTAATTCCCCTTTTAAAATTGCCGAAAAATCCGAGTAGAGTGGAATTAACTAAGGAGCCTGGGCGCGAGAAAATAACGCGCACGAATATGGTCGCAAATGGATCAGAACCGAACCTCCTGCGCTATTTTCCGAGACACTTTGGCATCGAACGATGCCACGCTGCTGCTCAGCCTCGGTCGCCATCGAGGAGCGCAGCGAGCACGATGTGCCACGGCTGCGCGAATAAACCTGGTGGCCTGATGAAGCCCGCGTCATTGCCGACGAGGCGCCTGCCAAGCAACTATTTTGTATTATAATTTCACTTGGTCAAGCCGAGGATGATTCTCGACTTTGGTTGTCGGTGAATCCATTTCGAGAGTGCCATGCCATGGTGGTGAAACCCATTACCGTGTACAACCTGCACAAACAGGTAGTCCATGAACTCGGGCGGCTGATCGTCGGCGGCGAACTCAAGCCCGGTGAAAACCTGCCGCGCGAAGAATTGCTCGCCGAGCAGATGAGCGTGAGTCGCAGCGCACTGCGCGAGGCGATCAAGGTGCTCTCCGCGAAGGGGTTGATCGAGTCGCGGCAGAAGACCGGTACCCGCGTGCGCGACGCGATCTACTGGAATCAGCTCGATGCCGATGTGCTGGGTTGGCGCTGTGCCTTGATGCCGACCGAGAGTTTCGTCGAAAAGTTGGTGGAGATGCGCGAGATCATCGAGCCGGCCGCTGCCGCCGCTGCCGCACGTCGGCGCACGTCGGCGCAGCTGGCCGCCCTGAAGGAGGCGTATGAGGCCATGGCCGCCGCAACCGACCTCGATGCCTGGGCCGTGGCCGACCTGAGCTTTCACGAACATCTGCTGCGGGCCGCCAACAACGAACTGATGTCTTCGCTGTTCTCGGTGATCGAAACGGCGCTGGGGACGTATTTTCGCCTGTCCGCGCGCAATGCCTCCAACTTCAACGTTGCCCTGCCGCAGCACCTGAAAGTCTACGAGGCGGTTCAGCGCAAGCAGCCGGAAGTGGCGCGGCAAGCGATGGTCAATTTGGTCCACGATTCGCGCAAGAACATCCGCCGTCGCGCTGGCAAACCGGCGCGTTCGTAACTGCGTTCGATCGGCTCGATCGTGTAACGAATCGAACACGCGGAAACGAACCGATCCGCAGCGTCGCCTGCGGCGGCGGAATCGGCTGGCCGCGTCAGCCTCACTCGAAGCCGGCCACGGCTGGTCCACCGCCGACTTCGGGCACGATGCATACACCGAGGATCGCGTTCCCTATCTCCAGCACGGACAACTGCTACCTCGTGTTGCCCGCGCTGGCGGGAACGGCCCTCCGCGCCTCAGCGGCGGCCGATGCGATACATCGCGGTGGCATGCGCCGCCAGCTCGATCTTGATCGAACCGTCGCCCTTGCTCTGGGCGTGCGCCCAGAGATCCCGCACGTTGTAGCTCTGGCCGGCCTTCAGGCCCAGCTCGCTGGCGGTAACGGTGACGTCATGCGCCGCATCGGTTTCATTGAACACGGCCACGGCGCGGCTGCCGTCCTTGAGCGGTTTGACGATGACATGGATGCCGCCTGTGTCGCGTATCTGATGGCCCTGGACGCCGAGTGGGTCCTGATCCACGGCAATGACTTCCTTGTTGAGCAGTATCTGCAATGCATCGGGCTTGATCGTACGCAAGTCCGTACCGATCAGCAGCGGCGCCGCCATGATCGACCACAGGCTGAAATGGCTGCGGTATTCGAGGTCGTTCATGCCGCCATTGCCCACCTCGAGCATGTCCGGATCGTTCCAGTGGCCGAGGCTTGCGTAGCTATCGAGCACCACGTTCTCCTTGAAGATCTTCAGCATCGAGGCGTAGTTGTCGCTGATATCACCGGTGGTACGCCACGAGCCGGCGTCGACCGGCGGCTTGCCGGCCCACAGCCATGGCTTGTTTTCGCCCCATTCGCACATGCTGAAGAAAATCGTCCGGCCGCTGTTGCGCAGTGCCTCGGCCATGGCCGTATAGCGCTTGTGAGCGTCGACTTTCTGGTTGTTGCAGTTGTCGTATTTGAGATAGTCCACGTCCCAGGAAGCGAAAGTCGCAGCATCGTCCTTCTCGTGACCGAGACCACCAGGAAAGCCGCGGTTTTCCTTCAATGGCTCACACGTGGAAACGCCGGCGCTCGAATACAGGCCAAACCTCAGGCCATGCTGATGGATATATTCGGCCAGCGCCTTGATGCCGCCCGGGAAACGCTTGGGATTGGGTTGCAGATGGCCGTCCTTGTCGCGCTGCCAGTTTGCCCAGCAGTCGTCGATATTGACGTAGCGGTAGCCCGCATCGCGCAAACCAAGGCTGATGAACTTGTCGGCGATGCCACGAATCATCGCCTCATCGAACTCATCGCGGCAGTGAGTGGAATTCCAGTTGTTGAAACCCATCTGCGGCAGCGCCGGCGTCGCCGCGCCCGCGCGCACTGGCGTGACGGTCGCCGCAATGGCGGCAGCGAACACGAATGAAACTGCCGCACGCAACAAGCTCGGAATGGAATCTTTCATCGGTGTTCCCCGTAGTTGTTTGAACGAAATCGGATACAGCGATCGCACCATGTCATGCGTCATGGCATCGGTACCGTGGGTGTGCCAAGCATGGGCTGTTTGCGCGTGGCGAGTACCGGCTGGCCTTCAACCAGCAAATCCATCACCACCAGCTGATTGCCGCTGGGCTTCAGCCAGACGCCAGGCACGTACAAGGTGCGTTGCGGGCCAATGCTCCAGGTCCGCCCCAACGGGTGTCCGTTGAGCCAGACGAAACCCTTGCCGAGACCCGCCGTGTCCAGGAAGGTGTCTGCGACGGCATTTCCGGAAACGGCGGCATCGAACGTGCCGCGATAGAAACACGGTGCATGCGTGCATGGGCCGCGGCTGTAGTTCAACGAGCTGCTGTCGGTGAACGGCAACGAATAGATTTGCCAATCCTGCAATGCCTTGCCCTGCAGACTGACGTACCCGATGATCCCCTTGCGTTCGGCCAGCAGCTTCTCACCGAAGTTGATGCGTCCGTCGTTCTGCACCAGCAGATCCAGCGTATCGCCCTTGACGAGCTTGAGCGACAGATGATCCTGCTTCAGCCGGCGATCGAGCGTGCCGACATGCTTACCGTTGACGTAGATCAACGCGTAGTCGTGCAGGCCATCGATGCGCAGTTCGCCGGAGGCGTCGGTCGCCATGCGCTTGCGATAAAGGATATCGCCGTACGCCTGGTCCAAGGCTTCCATGGTCTTGAGTTCATGCGATGCCATGGGTGTCGGCAATACATCCCATAGTGAGACCGCTTCATCCAGCTTGATGCCATCGATCGCCTGGGTGGCCGGCGTTGCCGGTACCGGCGGCAGCGTGGCGCCGGTTTCCTTGGCGATCGCCTGGCGCACTGCATAGTACTTGGGCGTGGGGCGTCCGCTTTCATCCAGAGGACTGTCGTAGTCGTAGCTGGTGACGTCGGGCTGGTAATTGTCGTCATCCCAGTTGGCGCCATTCATCCAGCCGAATGAGGTGCCCCCATGGAACATGTAGAAATTGACCGAATACCCTTGCTGCAGCATCCAGGTCAGTTCGCCCGCCACTTTCTTGGGATCGGCAACGTGATGCGGTGCGCCCCAATGATCGAACCAGCCCACCCAGTATTCGCCGGCCATGTAAGGGCCGGTGGATTGCCACGTATGCAGCTTGGCGAATTTCTCGCGCGCGTGACCGACGCCGAAGTTGATCACCTTGAGCAAGCCAGGCAGCGAGCCTGGCTGCTGGGCGCTGTCGGAGGTGAACAGCAGCGACGCGTCGAAGCCGCTGTCGACAATGTCGCGACGAATCTGTTGCAGGTAGGGGCTGTTGTCCTTGCCGAAGCTGCCGTATTCGTTCTCTACCTGCACCGCGATGATGTTGCCGCCATGCGTCAATTGCAGCGGCGCCAGCTCCTGGCCCAGCCGGTGCAACCAGCGCTGTGCCGGCTGCATGAACTTCGGATCGATGGTGCGCACCTTGGTGTCCGGATCCTTCAGCAGCCAGGCGGGCAGTCCGCCGAGCTCCCATTCGGAACACACGTAGGGACCCGGGCGAAGAATCACGTACAGGCCTTCCTGCTGCGCCTCGCGGATGAATTCAGCGACGTCGTTCTGGCCACTGAAATCGTAGTGGCCAGGTGTAGCCTCGTGCGCGTTCCAGAACACATAGGTGGTGATGGTATTCAGGCCCATCGCCTTGGCCATCTTCAGGCGATCATGCCAGTACTCGCGCGGGACGCGGGTGTAGTGCATCTCGCCGGAAATCACCCGGAACGGTTTGCCATCGAGCATGAAGCGGCCCTGCGCGATGGCGAGACTTCCCCCCGCCGCGGCGGGAGGAGTGGCGGGAGCCGCCGGCGCGTTGCTCGAAAGCAACGCGCCGAACAGCAAGCCCAATAGAGCGTTCCAAGAGGGTTTCATCAGAAGCTGCCTCGCACCCCCACGGTGTAGACCGTGCCATCCGCCTCGGCATACAGGAACCGGTTCCGATAGACCGAGTAGTCGTACAGGTGCTGGTGGGTCAGGTTGGTACCGGAGACGAACACCGACAGGAACCTGTTGACCGAATAGCTCGCGCTCAAGTCCACCTGGCCGTAGGCGCTGCGCGTGGCAGGATTTGCGCCGGAACCGTAGGCGATGCTTTCCAGGTATTTGCCGCGCCAGTTATAGGCCAGTCGTACCTGCACGGGACCCTTTTCGTAGTACCCGCTCAGGTTCGCCGAATCGCCGATGCCCGGCACGGCAAACTTGCCGCCCGCCGATATCTCGCTGGGCCCGAGCGATGTGCTGCTCTTCACGTGGGTGTAGTTCACGGCCATGCCCAGGCCGTCGAAGGGCGCCGGCAGGATGTTCTTGAACTGGTAGTTGAAGGTGAGCTCTTCGCCGTAGATGTTGGACGAATTCAGGTTCACCGGCTGCGTCAGCGACCAGATGAACGGCTGCCCGGTATTGGCGTTGGTCAGGAACGGGAACGGCGAGCTGATCAGCGTGCTGAAGTTGCTGACCTTTTTGTAGAACCCTTCCAGCGCCAGGTAGCTGGCATCGTTCATGTACCACTCCAGGCCCATGTCGTAGTTCCGCGAGGAATACGGCTGCAGCTGCGGGTTGCCCTGGGAAATGGTCAGCGAGTTCGGACGCGTGCCGTAGCTCTTGCTGTAGTACAGGTTGCTCAGCTCCGGCGGGGTCAAGGTCTTGGACGCCGAGAAGCGGTAGACCAGGTTGTCGAGCAGGTTCAACTTGAAGTTCAGCGACGGCAGCCATCTGTGGTAGCCACCGTTGGCCTGCTGCGGCGCCATCGGACCGTAGGTCACCTGGCCATTGCTGGTGTCGTTCGGGTCGATGGTGAGGGTCGCCGGCGGCCGGTTGATCGCGACGCTCTCGGAGGTGATGTTCAGGTAGCGCACGCCCAGGTCCAGCTGCCAGGGCATCGCGCCCAAGTTGCCGGCGAACAGGGCCTTGGCATAGAACGCCTTCTGGTTCTCCGTGACCTTGTTGAAGCTGCCGGGGTTCACCGCGGCCTTCAAGGTTCCGCCGTTTGCCGCCAGGCCCTGCAGCAGTGCCGCCCTCTTCTCCGGCGTCAGCTGGTTGTACGCCGCGGGCGACGCCAGCCATGCCAGGTACTTGTCACCGTCGTACTGGATCCACTGGCTCGGCACGCCCGGCGAGGACACGCCGTGGATCGGCGACGGCGGGGTGTAGATGTACGCGCCGATGGCGTCCGCCGGGACGGAAATCGAATAGCCGCAATAGGCATTGCAGAGGATGCCGTTGGGCGTGGTCACGTTCACCGACTTCACCGACTGGTCGGTCTTCTGGATGCCGAAGTCGAGCTCCGTAAGCATCTGCCCGTCGAAGGCTTTGCTCAGGTCCACCTTGTACTGCTTGACGTTGTTGGTGACGTTGTTCGACTGACCACCGTCGTTGCAGCAATGCGCCGTGAGGTTGCCCAGGTTATCCGGGGCCAGGATATTGCTGTAGGACGGCGGCTCGCTGTTGCCGTTGTTGGTCCAGGTGGGATTGGTACCGAAGTTCTTGGTACCGACCACGAAGAAATAGCCGTTGGGGCTCTGCTTGTTCCAGGCCTTGGAGTTGGACACGTCCACGCTGAGCTTGGTGGTCTCGTCGAAGTCGTACGCCGCGTTCAGGCCGTTCTGGAAACTTTTCTCGTAGCTGGGAATTCTCGACACGACGTAGTCGTTCGCCATCACGTTGGGGCCTTCGCCCTTGCGCACGAACTGCGTCACCGTGCCGTTGGCGTCGGTGGTAAGGGACTGGATGTCGCCCGTGTTGCCGTATTCGCCGAACTCGTGTTCCTGCTTGTCCACTTTGTAGCTGGAATACAGGGTATCGAGCTGGAGGGTCAGCTTGTCGGTCGGCTTCCAGTCGACCGCCGTGCTGAAGCCCTTGCGCGTCCGCGTCTCGTCCAGGATGTTGCTGGCGAGCGTCTCGGGAACGGCGACGTTCGTGTAGTTGGGATTGGCCAGACCCGACAGCTGGGAAATGTTCTGGTTGGTGTACCAGGAGTTGGCCTGGGTGTTGATCTGGGTGTCCTTGCGCTTGTAGTACATCGCCGAGGCGATGACGCCAAACGTGTGATCGCTGTTCGTCCAGCCGCCCAGCGCCGATGCCTTGGGCGTGGTTTTGCCTTGCCAGTCGCCGGTCAGGTTGCTGTTGACGCCGGCCGCGCTCCATGCACCGTGAAAACCGCTGAAATCCAGGGGCCGTGCGGTCTGGATGTCCACGACGCCGCCAATATCGACCTCAGGGATGTTGGCCGATGAGGTCTTGTTGACCTGGGCGACGTTGATGATCTCCGAAGGCAAGACGTCGAAGTTGAAGGCGCGCGAGCCGGATGCGGTGGCCATCTGCCGGCCGTTGACGGTGACGGCGACGAAGTCAGGGCCGAAGCCACGCACGGCAATCTGGCTGGACTCGCCACCACTGCGATCGACCGACACGCCCGGTACGCGCTGCAGGGCATCGGCGACATTCGGATCGGGAAATTTTCCTGCCTCTTCCGCGGAAACCGAATCCACCACATTGACGGCATCCCGCTTGATGGCCTGTGCCCGCTGGATCGCCGCCAGCTGGCCGGTCACCTGCACCTCATTCAGCAGGGTCGCGGTTTTGTGGTCGGCTTTTTTCTTGGCACTCTCGCCGGACTTGTCCTGATCCGACGGCGTCGATGCCGGAGCGCTGGCTGTCGGTGTGGCTGTGCTGGTCTGCGCGTGCCCTTGCGCGCTGTAACCGATCAGGCAGACGGCGCCTATTGCAGCCAGTGCCTGGTGCACCGAAATCGCCATTTTGGTTCGTTGCATGGATTGCTCCTTGAATGTGGAATGCCTTGAATGGAATGCTCGTCAACCCCCGGCACGATGGCTGCGGGACGTCATGCGACGCTTCGCCAGCCATTCATGCGATGTCACACCTGCTTCGTTGGCCCGATTCCTCAGGCGGCACGCAGCCGTTCCAAAGTTCTTCGCCCGTGACATCCCGAAGCGATCCGACAGGCCCTCGCTGTCGCGTTCTCATTCCATCCGTGAATTCGTATTGTCTTATTATTGGATAATACTATTCATGAGCGGGTCGGCAAGTTGCGCCGCAGCATCGACGCCGGGGCGGGCAGGATGGGCGTCTGCACAGCCTTCACGAGGCCTGAGGCCGATGGCGCGGCGCAGCCTACGGGAGTTACGGCGAACGGAAAGGACGCGAAGATTTTCAGGCTAAGCCGCAAGCTGAGCCGCACGAATTGACGAGCGCGGGCGCACTGATCGAACGGAGCGCCTGGACGCGGGCTCCTCGGCACTGAACACGAAGCCCTCGTCGAAGTGAGGATGGCTGACACGCTGGCCGAGTTTCAGCGGCAGCGATTCTTCTTCAGCGGCCGAGGCGCCGGCAAAGCGGCCGGCCTAGATAGGAAGGCTGACCTGCACGCGGGGCGTATTTCGTCGATCAATTCGGCAGGCATTTCGCCGAGGAAGTGCGAGGGGCGCACCAGCATTTCGGCGCTATGCATACGCAGCACGCTCCTCGGCGAGAAGCTGGCGCGCGGCATCGTCCATCTGCGGATCGTGGATCATCCCGATGTTCTTCGTGTGCTGCTCGATCACCACGCCGATCTCGGCGACGATGCTGGGCATACACCGAAACAGGGGTCAAAGTCGACCTTCTAAAAAGTGCACTCTGAGATGGCCCGGGTTTCGCCGCCGGAGCAAGCGATCAGAGCACGGACGGTGCCGCACTGCTGCAGCGTCAGATTAGGCTGGCTTTGGAGCACCAACGGCGAGCTAGCAACCCGCATGCGATGCCCACTGTGGCTATGACGAACGAGAACGCGGCGAGCATCGCGATCGAAGCATAGGTGTTCGGGTGAAGCGTGTCCGGTAGGCCGAGAAGCCGCTTCGCCAGGTGGGTCGCCGGTATACAAGCCCAGACCGCGAACGCCACGAGCCACCCCAGCCGCCCCCAGAAGAGACCGGCTGCGACCGCCGCGGCGAACAGCATGGCCACGATGACGATCGGGCTAACCTCGCCATCGGAGATAACGTTGTCCACTGCGGAGATGATCGCCCCCACGGCGAGACCGGCGATCAACCGCACCCGCCATGTTCCCCAGGCTGATCTCGCCATCGCCGTAGCCTCCGCCGCCTAATGCACGAACTCAGCTGCCGGCCGGACGCTACGAAGCGGCGACTGGACGGTCGGCTGGAGTGACTTGTTGGGCCCGATGGGATGCATGCGACTTACTTGCCTTCGGGAGGCTGCCACAGTTCTACCTTATTACCCTCAGGGTCCATGACCCAGCCAAACTTGCCGTACTCCGATTCCTCGGTTTTCTCCAAGACCCCACACTCTTCATCACGGAGCGCGGCCAAGAGTCCATGCAGGTCGGACACCCGGTAGTTGACCATGAATGATGCGGTGCTTGGGGCAAAGCTCTCACCATCTCCAACCATCCAAGCGGTTGTCCCGGCAGTGGGATGGCCTGAATCATCCACCCAACGAAACTTCGCGCCGCCCCATACTTGAACGTCAATGCCAAGGTGCTTTTTGTACCAAGCCCGCAGCATCGCCGGATCCTTTGCTTTGAGGAAGATGCCACCGATGCCTGTGACTCTGGTCATGGTTTTTTGTCCTATGTGATTGCCTGAAGGGTCGGTTGAACTCCGCTGTGAACCGCTGACGCTTTTCCATCGAACACCTCCGTCCAAGGATTGTCCTTGCTTTGTGGTGTCCGAGAAATCAGGGACCGTCCACCTGATCATGTTGACGGTCGCGGGCGGGAAACAGCGGAACACAGGTTGGCTTCGAAGCCGTCGCTCTGAAAGGTCGCGATCGTCGGCATCTGCGTTGTATGCGGACAGAACACGGATCGAGCTGACCCCTGTTTTAAGTGGATCAGAGTTTTCCTAACCTATTTTGAAATTTTTATAACCTTTTGGCCAAAGAACGCAATCTTCTGCGCCCGCAAAATCACGATATGCCGCTCGGATATCGGGCCAATAAACATCATTTTCAAGAAGCGCTCTTATCTCAGCAAAGACGCCTTCTGGGTCATTGGTAAGAATGAAAATATTAGCCTCTCCAGCACCAATATCGTGACCATCGACATCATTGTTATTGGATAAATTTTCAATCAAAGACTCTTCGATGGATATTATCGAATCGCAGTCAATGGAATAGGACGGCCATTGCAGAATAAGTTGATATTTCATTGTACGTAGGGTGGCGGCAATAAGCCATTATTGCCTTGTTTTTGAATATAAAATTTTTGCCCTTCTTCGGAACCAATGGGCAAGGTTTCGCGCGATAAGGGGACGCCATTTCGCCCCCAAAGTCCCAGCTAGGGATTGCACCCTGGCGAAAACAGGCCACGTTGTCCGCGCAATGCGAAACCACCACGGGCACCACCCACCCGTGAATTACCGAATGACAAGACTCCACGCGAGCGCGAGTAAGTGAAGCTGGTTCCCGTGTGGTAGAGCCTAGACGACGAACAAGTTACACGAATGGCGTCGCCTTCAGGCTCGCCGATTCTTTTGCAGGACAAGCCACGGTACTGCCATTGCTTCATAGGCATGGACTTGGGAATGACGATATCTAACGGACCAGCGAGGCAAAAGAAAACTTCGTTTCCGCAATCTTCGTAAGAGGCAGAAAAATCGCCAGGCATAGCATCAACGCGCGCGTCGCGTTTGTCCTGGATACCGACGTCACGAGTGACGCGATTGACTACCACAGCTCTGTTGTCGCCTGCATTTATCGCATCGTAGATATAGCCGTTGCACTTCTCAGTACCGTGCGCATTAGGAACTGGGAATGCGACCAAGGAGATAACAGCTGCTACGCAGAACACATTTAGTCGCATGACCTATTTGCCTCCATCGTAGAGTGTATTACCGGCTTTATTGTATGGGTCACGATGAATGATTTCGAATCTGGCGGGATTGGTTCGATATATATCGTACAACTTGTTTTCGCGTGGAAGCATATGTATGCCTTCATGCACAAATGTTCGAGCCAAGTCTGGAATTATGTTTGACGTACCGCCACTACGGTCGGTAGTTATCGCATTCTTGAAAATCGTGGTCAGTGGTTGGTAATTGAGGCGATAGTTGCTGGTTGCTGCCAGCCCTCCGCCCAGGGTTGACGCCCGTCCTGTCGAAGATTCCGAACTCGTGACGACTATGGCGCTGACAAGCGCGCGTGCAACGTCACCAGCGTTCGCCTTGAAGGATACGCCTTGCACAGTTACTACCACGGTTGCATTGGGATGCGAGTTCAATGTGTTGACGGCATCTGTGTAAGCCTTATTCGTATCCTTGATCTGTTGATCATTGAACTTTTTGCCGTCGTTTTTGTCCACGTGACATTCGTAAAGCTTTGACGATTCTGATTTCGTACAGGTCGTTCCATCAGGGTCCGTGTTGACAATCGGATTATTGTTGACGTAGGCGAATCGATTGAATTTAAAAGGATCACCTTCACTCGGCTCCACCGGATCCACACTCAAAAATCTCCCCACCGCCGGATCGTAATACCGCGCCTGCATATACACCAACCCAGTATCCGGATCGTTCACATGCCCGGTATACCCCGGCCCATTCGGCGCCGGGCTCAGGCTCGCCACCGCTGTGCCATACGGCGCGTAGTCGTACGTGGCGACGATGGTGCCGCTGGCATCGGCCTTGGCCAGCACGGTGCCTTGCGGATCGGTGTAGTAGTAGTGGTGCGTGCCGGCATGAGCCACCGCCACCGCCGCCCACAGGACTATTGCCGCGAGGATTCGCGTCAACTTGGTCATGGGCAACTCCTTGTGCTGACGGACGGTTTCGCGATCAAAACATGTCTCCTTGAACTGTGATGTAGCTGTATGCGCTCCATGCCGAGCAACCGCAGAAGTTACAAGCCTTGACGCGGAACGACGCCAGGCCACTGAAAAATTCGTCACTGCAATTGCAAGTACTCCCAAGCCGAACACCCCGCGTTGTTACATGCCCTGAGCTCGACGCCGTACGGCAGCTCGTAGCCGACAGGGCCGCTTCCCAATGGATACGAAGTCGCCGTTCCGCTATAGAAAACGAACGAGGAATCCGTCCGCATGAGTTCGTAACGCGTTGCATTGCCGACCGGATCCCATTGGCCGAGATAGCTTTCGCTCTTGGGTGCTACGGTATCGATCATGATCGGATTGGTGGGCGGCACAGGTACCAGGGCGACACTGATGCTGCCAACCCCGCTCCACGGCCCACAACCACCCCCATTGCACGCCTGCACCTGGTAGCCGTAGGTGCCATCGCTCCTTCCGCTCGTGCTCCAGCTCGTATTGCCGTTGGCCTGCACCGTGGTCCAGGCACCGCCGTTGACCTGTTCACGCAGCGTATAGCTCGTCGCTGCCGAGACCGCCCCCCAACTCACTGTGTAGCTGCCGTTGTTACTGCTCGCCGGCACACTCAAGCTCGGCGCACTGGCCGGCGGCAGCGTCACGGCCACCGCACCACTGGTGGCGTAGCCATTGCAGCCGCTGGCATTGCAGGCATAGGCCCGGAAACTGTAGCTACCGGACGAGCCTGCCGTCACGGTCGTACTGGTGGCGCTGTTGGCATACACCTGCGCCCATGCCCCGCCATTGATGCTCTGATCCAAACCGTAGATGGTCGCCGTGGCGCTGGCGGCCCAGCTGATGGCAATCGGGCCATTGCTGGTCACCGGCACGGTGATGCTGGCTGGCACAGGAGGTACCAGCAATACCGTGGTGCTTGCCACCGCGCTCCAGGGTCCGCAGCCGCCCACATTGCACGCCTGCACGTGATAGCCGTACGTGCCATTGCCTCTTCCACTGGTGCCCCAACTCGTGTTGCCGTTGGTCTGCACCGTGGTCCAGCCGCCGCCGTTCACCTGCTCCTGCAAGGTGTAGCTGGTGGCGCCACTGACACCGCCCCAGCTCACCGTGTAACTGCCGTTAGTGCTGCTGGCCGGCACGCTCAGGCTCGGCGCACTCGCCGGCGGGACCGTGACCGCTACCGGGTTGCTTGCGGTGTAAGCGCTACAGCCGCTGCTGTTACATGCTTGAACCCTCAAGGTGTAGCTACCCGTGGCAGCTTCATTCAACGTCGTGCCATTGGCTGCATTGCTATAGACGGTTGTCCAACCTCCGCCATTGACGCTTTGCTGCAAGGTGTAGCTGGTAGCCGTTGCTGAAGCAGCCCAGGTCACGGTGAAGCTCCCGCTACTGCTCGCCGGCACGCTGATGCTGGCCGGCGCCGGCGGCGGCAGCAGCACGGTGGTATTCCCCACCGCACTCCACGGTCCGCAACCCCCCACATTGCACGCTTGCACGTGGTAGCCGTACGTCCCGTTGCCGCGGCCGCTGGTGCTCCAGCTGGTCAGGCCGTTGGTCTGCACGGTGCT
>NZ_FRCH01000006.1 GCF_900142825.1 Rhodanobacter sp. OK091
CTGCAACTGCTGGCCTATCACGTCGCCGTGCTGCGCGGCACCGACGTCGATCAGCCGCGCAATCTGGCGAAGTCCGTGACGGTGGAATAAAACCGGTCACGGTGATCTCTCGCTCATGGCTGGATGACTTCCATATCGCTGCTCGCGCTTGTGACCCGGTAGTTTTCCGCCAAAAACGTGCGCGGTAGTGAACCGTCATTGGCTGGTCCGGCTTCAATGAAACATGGTCGAGGGCGAACGGCGCCGCGCCGTTGTCGCCCTATGGCTGTTCCTCTCGAACATGAAAGTCCACCTAATCTTCACGACCATGTCGCAGAAAAAAAGCAAGCGCGATTGGTCGCAATCACAATCCCACTCTGATCAAAGATACGTGGCGCCCCTGCCGCTATCGCCTTGGACTAGACAGGGCTGCAGAGTGAAGGGGAAATTTGTCCGGGCCGAGTGCCACGACAAAGGCGATCACCATGGACGGCGCGCAGGGGACATGACCGCATGCACGAAAATTCAGTGGAGTTCATCACATTTTTTCGCGATGCGGCTTTCAAGTCTGCACAAGGCTTGAATAAGATCGATTCAAATCGGGAGTGCCCGGACGATGCCCGCGGCGATGATGCGAGGCGCTCCCGGGGAACTCATGGCTACACCACACAGGTGCTCACAGGGGGCATCGGGGGCAGGCTTCCGCGAATCGCGGGTCGAACACCTCATCTATCCGGCACGGGGTCGCATGTCCTGTCGTCGCGCGAAGGTGTTCGCCTCACGGGAGCCGACTTCCTCAGGCGAACTCCCTATGGCATCGCATCAGCGAACTTGGACGTTCATGCCGGCACATCGGACCGTAGACAGTCGCGTAGCGCACGACATACAGGGGATGGTCGCATCCGCGCATCTTACGCGGCCCACGCGGCCGCCTGTTTTTCTGGTTCATACAACCGCTGCGTCGTCCGGCGCAGCGAGGGCGCCTGCCGGCTCTGCGAACAGGGCAGGTGCTGCAGCAATAGATGAAGGGAACGGCTTCCCGGGACGGGAAGTGGCATACACAAAGGACATGTATCCATCGAGATGGACAAGACATGGGAGTACCCAATGTCGATGATTGAATCGCACTACTTTCGCGCCCCATGGTTCGATGATTTTCTTCGCCATGCCCCGCTCCTGCATGCGCCACCCGCGCCTCGCCAGGTCTGACCGTTTCCCCACAGCTCGCCTGAGCGATTGATCCGGGACTCCGTCCCGTCTTGACCATTGCGTGCGGTCGGCGATCGCGCGCGTAAGCAAGCAGGGGCGCGGAAAAAACAGGGGCACACGTCGTTCGCGTCGAATACCGGCTTGAAACCCATAGCGGTTTTGCGCCTCGGGCTTCTGCGCGCCCGCGATTCGTGCCCTCCGGCTTCCGGCCTCTGTCCCCCACACCCTGTCCCCCCCGCACACGGAGAAGGTATGAACAAGATCTACAGCAAAGTTTGGAATTGCGCCTTGGCGCAAGTCGTCGTCGCTTCGGAGCTTGCCGCGCGTCATCGCGGCGGCATGGTCGACCGGCGCGGAGCACGTCATCGGCTATCCCCAAGCCGACTCAGCCTGGGCATTCTGACCGGGCTGATCGCATTGGGCGGAGCGGGATGGGTTGAGCGGGCGGATGCGCAGTCGTTGGATTGCACCGCGGCGCCCTACAATCTCTACAGCAGCGCGACGTCGTGCATGGGTTATGGCGCCAAGGCCAACGGTCTGGGTGCCACCGCGCTTGGCGGATCTGCGCTCACCGATGTGCTTGGCGGTTTGGCTGTGGGATATGTCGCACATTCGGCGGGCCAGAACAGTATCTCCGTTGGCTTCCAGGCCTACAGCTCGGCCATCAATTCCATCTATCTGGGCGCACGCACGGCTGCTGGAACCGGTGCGCTGGCGGGTGGCGCGATCGCTATCGGCACGGATGTCACGGCTTCCGGCAGCAATGCCCTCGCTTTTGGGTCGACCGCGAAAGGCATTGGCGGCAATGCCGTTGCCATCGGCGTCCTCAGTTCCGTCGATGCAAACTCCGGCAACAGCGTTGCCATTGGTCCTTCGGCCAGCGCGGTGGGGGCCATCAATGCCGTCGCCCTCGGTTCGTCGGCCTCGGCGAGCGCGGGGCAAGGCACCGCACTGGGTGCCTTTACGAAGACCACCGGTGATGGCGCAACGGCGGTCGGACTTTCATCGCAAAGTCTTGCTTCCCATGCAACCGCCGTTGGCTGGCAAGCCTATGCGACCGCCCTCAACGCCGTCTATCTGGGCGCCCGCACGGTCGGGACCGGCGCATCGGCCGAATCGGCTATCGCCATCGGCACGGATGTGACTGCTTCAGGCATCTATTCCATCGGCATGGGGCTGCAGGCGAACGCAAGCCAGGGTGACGCCATTGCCATCGGTAGGCAGGCAGTTGCGACTGGCATTAACTCCATCTATTTAGGGGCGCTCCAGAGCGGTATCGCCGGCGCAGGCGCCACGGCGAACAATGCGATTGCTGTCGGCACGGATATCACCGCCAGTGGGACAGGGGCAGTCGGATTAGGCAATTTTACGGTTGCGTCGGGTACGAACAGCCTTGCATTGGGCGCCAGTTCCGCGACGGCTCAGAACGCCGTGGCGGTCGGGCAACAGTCCGGTGCATCGGCTGCCAATGCCACGGCGATCGGTTTTGCATCGAAGGCACAGGCGGTTTCTACCGTCGCGTTCGGCGACAGCAATACCGTTGCCGCCGCGGCCGGCACCGGCTCCATCGCCGGCGGCCATAACTCGCAAGTGCGCGGCGGTCTCGGAGCCGTCGCACTCGGCGAGGCACAGACCGCCACCGGCAACGGTGCGGTGGCGATCGGCGATCCGAACATCGCCAATGGCAACGGCGCCGTGGCGATGGGCTCCAACAACGTCGCCGCAGGCGATGCCGCCGGCACCACCGCGGCGGATGGCGCCGTAGCGATCGGCAACAGCAACCAGGCGATCGGCCAGGGCTCGGTCGCGCTGGGCGATACCAGCAAGGCGCTGGCCGCTGGCGCGTTAGCCTTCGGCAACGCGGCCACCGCCAACAATGCGAATGACGTGGCGCTGGGCTCGGGCTCCACCACCACCACGGCGGTGGGCACGCCGAGCTACGTCATCGGCGGCACCACGTACAACTTCGCCGGTACTACGCCGACCAGTACGGTGAGCGTGGGCGCATTGAACGCCGAGCGCACCATCACCAACGTGGCGGCGGGTCGCATCAGCGGCAGCAGCACGGATGCGATCAACGGGTCGCAGCTCTACGCAGTGACGCAGGCGGTGCAGTCGCTCGCGACCAATACGCCACTTCACTACTACAGCGTCAACGACGGCGGCACGCAGGGGGGCAACTACCTCAACAACGGCGCTACCGGCGCCAATTCGATGGCGGCAGGCATCGCGGCCGCGGCGTCGGGCAGTCAAGCCGTAGCGCAGGGCTATCAGGCGAACGCGTCGGGCGGCGATGCCATTGCGCTCGGCACCCGCACCAACGCTTCGGCCGTCAGCAGCACCGCGATCGGCGTCAACGCCACGGCATCGGGGGTCAGCGGCTCTACGGCGGTTGGCGCCTTCGCCAACGCCAGCGCCACCAACAGTCTTGCGCTCGGCGAGTTCGCCAGTGCGTCCGGCGTGGGTGCCTCGGCCGTCGGCCCCGGCGCGAACGCCGCGGCGGCGAGCGCCACAGCGCTCGGCAATCTTTCGCAGGCGCTGGCGGTATCGACGGTTGCGCTAGGTGACGGCAATACCGTCGCCGCGGCGGCGGGGACCGGTTCCATCGCCGGCGGCCATAACTCGCAGGTGCTGGGTGGCACCGGCGCGGTGGCGTTGGGCGAAAGCCAGACCGTCAACGGCAATGGCGCGGTGGCGATCGGCGATCCGAATTCGTCCACGGGTAACGGCGCCGTCACCGTGGGTGCGAACAACACCGCCAACGGCGACGGCGCGGTGGCGTTGGGCAATACCAACAATGCGCAAGGCGTGGGCTCGGTAGCGATCGGCAATACCAGCAGCGCGCTGGGCGCCGGCTCGCTGGCGTTCGGCAACACGGCCACTGCCAACAATGCGAATGACGTGGCGCTGGGTTCGGGTTCCACCACCACCACGGCGGTGGGCACGCCGAACTACGTCATCGCTGGCACCACGTACAACTTCGCCGGTACCACGCCGAACAGCACGGTGAGCGTGGGCGCGGGCGGTGCCGAGCGCACCATCACCAACGTGGCGGCGGGTCGCATCAATGGCGGCAGCACGGATGCGATCAATGGTTCGCAGTTGTTCGCTACCAACCAGGCCATCGACAGCCTGAGCAGCACGGTCACCGCCAACACGACGCACTACTACAGCGTCAACGACGGCGGCACGCAGGGCGGCAACTACACCAACAACGGCGCCACCGGCCTCGATGCGCTGGCCGCTGGCGTGGGCTCCACCGCCACCGCCAACAACGCCACCGCACTCGGCCAAGGCACCGGCGTTTCGGTGCTGGGCGGCGTGGCGCTGGGCTCGGGCGCGGTATCCGACCGCGCGATCGCACCGACCTCGGGCTCGATCCTCGTCGGCACCAATGTGATTCCGTACAACACGACGGATCGCAACTTGCTGGGCGCCGTATCGGTAGGCAACGCCACCGACTTCCGTCAGATCACCAATGTGGCGGACGGCACGCTGGACCAGGACGCAGTGACCCTGCGCCAGTTGAAGGGCGCGATGAGTTCGTTCTCGGTCACGCCGATCAAGTACTTCCACGCCAACTCCACTGCCACCGATTCGCTGGCGGCGGGTGCCGAGTCGGTGGCCATCGGTCCGCAGACGACGGTGAACGGTGACAATGGCATCGGCATGGGCAATGGCGCGATCGTGCAGCAGACCGCGCCGGGCGGCACCGCGATCGGCCAGAACGCCACGGTGAACCTGGCCGATGGTGTGGCGCTGGGCACCAACGCCACTTCCAACGGCATCCAGGCGATGGCGCTGGGCGCGGGTACGCAGGCGTCGTTCGCCGGCAGCGTAGCGTTGGGCGCGGGCTCGGCGACAGCGGCGGCGGTCGGTACTCCAAGCACGTCCATCAACGGCACCACGTACGCCTTCGCGGGTACGACGCCGGGTTCGACGGTGAGCGTGGGCGCAGTTGGCGCGGAGCGCACCATCACCAACGTGGCCGCCGGCCGCGTCGATCAGAACAGCACGGATGCGATCAACGGCAGCCAGCTGTTCGCCGCCAATCAGGCGATCGGCGCCGTGGGCAGCAGTGTCACCAATCTGGGCAATACGGTGACCAACCTGGGCACGACCATCGCCAACAGCTACGGCGGCAGCACCACCTACGATCCGGCTACCGGCACGCTCAACACCAGCCTTACCTATGGCGGCAATACGTACAGCTCGCTGCAGCAGATCTTCAACCAGATCGACACCGGCGGCATCAAGTATTTCCACGCCAATTCCACTCTTGCCGACTCGCTGGCGAACGGCGTCAACAGCGTGGCGATCGGTCCGGTGTCCACGGCTAATACAGCCAATGCGGTCTCCATTGGCAATGGCGCCACTGCAGGCACCAATGCCGGCGACGTGGCGCTGGGCGCGGGCAGCGTCACCGGCGCGGTGGTTGCCACTACCGGCGGCACCATCGCGGGTAACGCCTACACCTACGCCGGCACTACGCCCAGCAGCACGGTGAGCGTAGGCACGGCAGGGGCAGAGCGCACCATCACCAACGTGGCGGCGGGCCAGGTGAATGGGAACAGCACGGATGCCATCAATGGCTCGCAGCTGTTTGCCACCAACCAGGCGCTGGATACGCTCAGCAACACGGTGATGGCCAGCGCCACGCACTACTACAGCGTGAATGACGGCGGCACGCAGGGCGGCAATTACGCCAACAACGGCGCTACCGGACTCGACGCGCTGGCGGCAGGTGTGGGAGCCGCGGCGACGGCGGATAGCAGTACGGCGCTGGGTCAGAACACGGGCGTGTCGATACGGGGCGGCGTGGCGCTGGGTTCGGGCGCGGTATCCGACCGCGCGATCGTACCGACCTCGGGCTCGATCCTCGTCGGCACCAATGTGATTCCGTACAACACGACGGATCGCAACTTGCTGGGCGCCGTATCGGTAGGCAACGCCACCGACTTCCGTCAGATCACCAATGTGGCGGACGGCACGCTGGACCAGGACGCAGTGACCTTGCGCCAGCTCAAGGGCGCGATGAGCTCGTTCTCGGTCACGCCGACCAAGTATTTCCACGCCAACTCCACGGCTTCCGATTCGCTCGCCGCCGGCGCGGAATCGGTGGCGGTCGGTCCCAAGACCACAGTGAACGGCGACAACGGCGTCGGTATCGGCAACGGTGCGATCGTGCAGCAGACGGCGCCGGGCGGCACCGCGATCGGCCAGAACGCGACAGTGAACCTGGCCGACGGCGTGGCACTTGGCACCAACGCCACTTCCAACGGTATCCAGGCGATGGCGTTGGGCGCGGGCACGCAGGCGGCTTATGCGGGCAGCGTAGCGCTCGGCGCGGGTTCGGTGACGGACGCAGCGGTCGGCACCGCCAGCACCACGCTCGCCGGCGTCACGTACAACTTCGCCGGCACAACGCCGGGCTCGACGGTGAGCGTGGGCAGCGTGGGTGCGGAGCGCACGCTTACCAACGTGGCGGCCGGCCGCATCAGTGGAGCCAGCACCGACGCGATCAACGGCTCGCAGCTGTTCGCTACCAATCAGACGCTGTCGGCGCTCTATTCACAGCTCATCAGCCTCAACAACATCGTCAACAACCTGCCGCAAGGCGGCACTGTCACCAACATCAACACGTACCAGACCAGCGCGGACAACACGTCGAACGCCTCGGCGACGGGCAACAACTCGACCGCCGTCGGTGCCGGCTCCAACGCGTCGGGCAACAGCAGCACGGCGGTCGGTGCGGGTTCGACGGCCAGCGGCGACAACAGCGTGGCGATCGGTGCCGGCTCGGTGGCGTCGCAAGCCAATTCGGTGTCGGTGGGTTCGGTAGGCAACGAGCGCACCGTCACCAACGTGGCGGCGGGCGTGAACAACACCGACGCAGTGAACGTAGGCCAGCTCAACCAAGCCATCCAGACTGCCAAGGACTGGTCCAAAGACTACGTCGATCAGCGTTTCCAGGGCGTGGACCGAGACCTCAACCGCATCGGCAACCGCGCTGACGCGGGCGTCGCCGCGGCGATGGCCATGGCCAGCCTGCCGCAGGCCTACCAGCCGAACCAGAGCTCGGCGGGGGTGGCGTTGGGCAGTTTCCACGGCGAGGCCGGCATCGCCATCGGCGTGTCGACCATCACCGAGAGCGGCCACTACGTGTTCAAGCTCAACGCCACGAGCAACTCGCGCGGCGATACCGGCGCGGGCGTCGGCGCTGGCGTGGTGTGGTGAGGAAGAATTTCATGAACGCTATTCCAGGAGTCAACAACATGCGTGCATCGTTCAAAGGTATCGCTCTGGCCGCGCTGGCTCTGGCGCTCGCCGCCTGCGGCAACGTCAGCCACAACGTGGCGAAAGATGGTCGTTCGGCCGGCGAGGTGGTGTGGCCGGCGCCGACAGACACCACGCCCATGCACAAGGGAGGCACTTTCCCCAACCTCGCCAACCTGCGGCAGGTGAGGGCCGGCCTCAACAAGCAGCAAGTGTCGGACCTGATCGGCTATCCGCACTTCAGCGAAGGCATATGGGGCGTGAGGGAATGGAACTACGTGTTCAACTTCCGCAAGGCCGGCAGCGACGAGATCGTGGTGTGCCAGTACAAGGTGCTGTTCGACGAGGACAAGCTCGCGCGCAGCTTCTACTGGAAGCCGGAAGCTTGCGCCGATCTGCTGAAGGAGCAGGCTCCCGCGGCGTCTGCCGCACGGGCGCCGGCCAAGCCGCGCGTGCTGTCCGCCGATGCGCTGTTCGCGTTCGACCGGGCCGAACTCTCGCCGGCCGGACACACGGCACTGGATGACCTGGCTGCGAAATTGCGCGGGCAGAGCGACAAGCTGCGTTCTGTGCGCATCGTCGGCTATACCGATCGTCTCGGCGGCGAGGCCTACAACCAGACCTTGTCGCAGCGCCGCGCCCAAACGGTGAAGGACTATCTGGTGGCGCGAGGCGTGCCGGGCGATCGCGTCACCGCCGAGGGCTTGGGCAAGGCCGATCCGGTGAAGGACTGCCAGGAGGGTCCGCGTGTGCAGCTGATCGCATGCCTGGCGCCGAATCGAAGAGTGGAGATATGGATCGACGGCATGGAGTGAGGACGAGTCAGTCTAGGTGGCTCAATCGGTCACCTTCGCGCCGTTGCCGGCTAGTCCGGCAACGGCGTTGTCGTCGATGGAGTGAGCGGCGAACTGGAAACCGCCGACAGGTACGACGAGTCTTCGTTTTATGACACGGTTGTCATTTTGAGGCGGTTGCTTGTCGACACGGCCGACGGCTTGATGTAAACCCAAATTTAGATCGATACAAAACGCGGCTCCCCCATGGCCGCTTTTTTCCACCCCGAATTTAGATCGATCTAAATTAAGCCAGGGGAACACCTCACGGCTCAGCGCAGTCGGCCCACTGGCCCGTTCATCCAGCATCGACGGGAGAGCAAGCACATGAATGACGGCATGGATTTTTCGCGCAAGCGTCCACTGCTCCGGGCGATGGCCCAGGTCATGGCGCTCGCTGCCGGTCTCGGCATGGCTGCCACCGCTTCGGCCCAGTCCACCACCGGCGCCCTGGTCGGACAGGTGGCCGATCACGCCGGAGATACCGTGCTGATCGAGGGCAGCAACGGCCTCGCCCGTCAGGTGCCGGTCGATGCGCATGGCCGCTATGTGGCTTCGCAGTTGCCTTTGGGAACCTACACCGTGTCCTTGCAGCAAGCGGGAAAGACGGTCGATACGCACGCCAATGTCACGCTGCGCGTCGGTGCGGCGACCAACGTGTCGTTCGCCGCACCGGCGGTGGGCGGAGTGGCGAGCGCTACCAGCCTGGGTGCGGTCAACGTCCATGGAAACACATTGCCGGCGATCGATGTGACCAGCGTCGATTCGCGCACGGTGATCACGGCGGAACAACTGGCGAAGCTCCCGCTGGGCCGATCGGCGGAAGCCATTGCCCAACTGGCGCCCGGCGTCACCCGGAACACCGCCAACTTCGCCAGCGCCACCGGACAACCCCTGGTGAGTTTCGGCGGTTCGGCTGCCAGCGAGAACGCGTATTACATCAACGGATTCAACACCACCGATCCGCTCAACGCCGCCGGCGGCCTCACTCTGCCCTACGGCGCGATCGACCAGCAGGAGGTGTACACCGGCGGCTATAGCGCACAGTACGGTCGCTCCGACGGCGGCGTGATCAACCAGGTCGGCAAGCGCGGCACCAACGACTGGCATTTCGGCGCGCAGGTGCTGTGGGAGCCGTCGTTCGCGCGCGGCGACTACACCAACATCTATTACGCCAACGGCACGCCCAAGACGCCGATCGCGGGAAATCTCTACAACCCCAAGGCCACGAACAAGCTGTCGAGCACCACGGTGAGCGCTTATGTCGGTGGCCCGCTGATCAAGGACAAGCTGTTCTTCTTTCTGGCCGGCGAGTACGAGCGCGAGAGCGGCAAGTCCACCAACGCCGTCGACAATTCCACGCCCTACCAGAACTACCGCTACGACGATCCACGCTGGTACGGCAAGCTGGACTGGAACATCACCGACAGCAATATCCTCGAGCTGACCGGCGCCTCCGACAAGCGCGAGGGTTCGGGTTCTGTCTACGCCTATGACTACAACGCGCTGCAGCGCGGCGCGTTTCTGCGTCCCCTGGACGACACCAAGAAGGGCGGCGACCTGTACGTGGCCAAGTACACCGGCTACCTCACCGACAACCTGACGCTGAGCGCGATGTACGGTGAAATGAAAACGCGCGATTACGATGTGCCCGGCAATTACGACCCCGGCCTCACCTACATCACCGGCATCACCGATCAGAATCCTGCGCTCAACGGCGGCGTGCCCCGCGGCAATTCACAGGTCTCTTCGTTGGCGCATCCCGGGCGCAGCAACAAGACCACCAATATGCGCCTGGACGTCAGCTACCACCTGGGCGACCACACGCTGAGCGTCGGCATCGACAACCAGAGAGCGCAAGCCATCGACCAGGGCACCGTCAACAGCGGCCCCGGCTACAGCTGGGGCTACGGTCATACGGATCATCCCGAATTGCCGATCGTCTCCGGCCTCGGTGTACCCGCGCCCGCGGGCTTTCCCAACGGCGCCAGCGGCTATTACGTACAGAAGAACATCGCCAGCAACCTGGTCACCGTGCGCTCCGAGCAGCGCGCGCAGTACATCGAGGACAAGTGGCAGGTCAGCGACCGCTGGCTGCTGTCGCTGGGCCTGCGCAACGACCAGTTCACCGACTACAACCCCGCCGGTCAGGCCTTCATCACGCAAACCAAGCCGCAATGGGCGCCGCGGCTGGGCTTCAGCTGGGACGTCAACGGCGACTCGAGCTTCAAGGTGTTCGGCAACGCCGGCCGCTACTATCTCGGCCTGCCGCTCAACCCCGCCACCGGCGCGGCCTCCGGCTACATCGCGACCCAGCAGTACTACACCTATAGCGGCATCGCGCCGGACGGCACGCCGACCGGCCTGACGCAAATCTCGCAGCCGGTCTCGGCCAACAACTCGTTCGGCGTGCCGCCTGATCCCAATACGGTCACGGCGAAAGGCATCAAGGCCGAGTATCAGGACGAATTCATCATCGGCTTCACCAAGACCGCTGGCGATCATTGGCTTTATGGCGCGAAACTCACCCAACGCATCCTGCGCACCGCCATCGACGACTTCTGCGACGTCAACCTGGTGACCAACAAGGCCACGGCGCTCGGCTACGCCGTGGGCTCGACCAACAGCTGCTATCTGATCAATCCGGGACGGGCAAACACCTTCAACCTCACGGATGCCGCGGGCAATCCCTTCAGCGTGACCTTGAGCAATGCCGAGCTCGGCTTTCCGCAGCTCAAGCGCCGCTACTACGCGCTGGATACCTTCCTGGAGCATCCGTTCGACGGCACCTGGTATGGCCGTGTCGACTACACCTTCTCGCGCAGCTACGGCAACACCGAAGGCCAGGTGCGTTCGGACCTGTTGCAAGGCGGCGCCTCGGCCAGTGAGGATTGGGACAACTCGGCGATCATGGTCAACACCAATGGTCCGCAGAACAACGATCACACGCATCAGCTCAAGCTGTACGGCTATTACCAGTTCAGTCCGGAATGGGTGGCGTCCGCCAATCTGCGTGTGCAATCGGGCAATCCGCGTATCTGCCTGGGCTACTTCGGGCCGGACCACACCGATCCGGTCGGCTACGGCAACGCTTATCACTGGTGCGACGGGCAACCCTCGCCGCCCGGCAGCCATGGCCGACTGCCCTGGACCCATCAACTGGATCTGGGCCTGACCTACCGGCCCGCGTTCGCCGCCCACAAGCTCGGCTTCACCGCCAGCGTGTTCAACGTCTTCAACGAACAGCGGCCGATTTTTCTGCAGCCCAATTCCGAACAGAAGGCGTTTACGCCCAACCCGCTCTTCGGCACGGCGCTGTATCGGGAAGACCCGCGCTACGTACGCTTGAGCGTCAATTACGATTATTGAGTTACCCCGTCCAGGCATCCATGCCGACCCTCTCCCCCGCGGTGTGGATGCCTGGCTTTTTGTTTGACCACGAGTGGCTTTCGACCCTCCACTCGTTTCTCACTTCTCTCCGCTCAATCCTGCAATACAGCCTGCTGCGATTCCTGGAAGGCCTTCGGGGTGCAGCCGAGTTCGCGGCGGAATACGGTGTAGAGGTATTGCACCGAAGTGAAGCCGCAGCGCACGGCGATGTCGGCGAGACTGGATTCGCCGCTGCGCAGCAGTTCCTGGGCGATCTCCAGCTTGTGTCGCAGGATTTCCTGATGGACGCTGCGCTTGAGGCTGCGGCGGAAGTGTTCCTCCAGCAGCGAGCGCGATACGCCGACGTAGTTAGCCACCTGTTCGGTGCGGATGCCGAGGCAGCCGTACTGGCGGATGTAGTGCATGGCACGCATCACGTACGGACTGCGCCGGGTCTGGTGCAGGCTGGACGCGGCCACGTGCAATCCTTCCGGCGGCACCACCACGCGGGTGTCGCTGCAATCGGCGCCATGCAGCATGCGATGCAGCAGGTGCGCGGCGGTGCGGCCCATTTCCTCGGTGCCTTGCTGCACCGAGGTCAGCGGGATGCGGCTCAGCGTGCGCGCCAGCGGATCGTTGTCGATGCCGACGATGGCGACTTCGTCGGGTACCGGGATGTCCGCCATCATGCAGGCCTGCAGCAGCTGGCGCGCGCGCGCGTCGGTGGCGGCGAGGATGCCGACCGGTTTCGGCAGCGATTTCAGCCAGGCGATCAGCGCCTCGAGCGCGTCGCTCCAACCCGCCGCGCTGGTGGCGTGGCCGTGGTAGATGAAACTCTTGAGGCCATCGCGCGCGACCATGCCGTCGAACAGCCGTTCGCGCTCCTCCGCCCAGCGGTGCGCCGGCGCCACCGGCAATGAGTAGAAACCGAAGTGTTCCAGGCCTTGCTCGATCAGGTGGTCGTAGCCCAGCCGCACCAGCGCAGCGTTGTCCGTGGCGATGTAGGGCAGGCCATCGGGGTAGCGCGACGCGTCGGTATAGGAACCGCCCACGGCAACCACCGGTACATTCACCTCGCGCAGCGCCGCGCATACCTGCGGGTCATCGAAGTCGGCGATGATGCCGTCGCCGCACCAGTCGGCCAGTCCAGTCAGCCGACAGCGGAAGTCCTCTTCCATGAACAGATCCCAGCTGACCCGGGTGGATGCCAGGTACGCGCCGACACCGGCGATGATCTGCCGGTCATATACCTTGTTCGCGTTGAACAGCAACGCGATGCGATGGACGCCACGTGGATTGCTCATCGATTGCTCATCCGGTCACCGTGCGGTGGCCTGGTTGCATGGCGCTCGGCGCCGGCCCCAGGACCATCGATTGTGGTCCGGGCCAAGCCCGGATCGACCTGAGGCTAGCACGGGCGGATGGGGGGTGCGGAGGCTTTGCGGCGAGTGCAAAATAAGAAACGTCAGTCGCTCTGGGCAATTTCGTAATTGCGCGGTTTTCGTGCTGCCCGCAGCATGAACTACGGTTTTAGTATGAACGGTCGCCGCGGGATGTCGGTGGCCGGCAGCGTGACAGAGGGTGGAACATGCGCATGAGGTTGCTGCAGGGTCGCCGGGACAAGGGCTGGCTCGCCTGGACGCCGCCGGCGTGGCCGGCCACCGAGCCCGGGTGCGCACTCCGGGCGCGGCGATCAACCTGGATGTTTCGACTGAAGCAGTAGCTGCGCGCTGCCGGCGCGAACGTCCGACCCTATCCCCGGGGTGCGGTGGCGGCGATGCCACTGTCCTCACCACCCGTTCATCGCAAGGAAACTCCCATGTCGTATTTCGATTCCATCGCCCCGGTGCGCTACGAAGGACCCGGCACGGAACAGCCGCTGGCATTCCGCCATTACGATGCCGGCCGGCGCGTGCTCGGCAAGACGATGGCCGAGCACCTGCGCTTCGCGGTGTGCTACTGGCACAGCTTCGTCTGGCCGGGCATCGACATGTTCGGCCAGCCCACCTTCGAGCGGCCATGGCATGCCGCCGGCGACCCGATGGCGAATGCGCTGGCCAAGGCCGATGCCGCCTTCGATTTCTTCGGCCGCCTCGGTGCGCCGTTCTACACCTTCCACGACACCGACGTGGCGCCGGAGGGCGGCAGCCTGCGCGAGTACGTGGACAACTTCGCGCGGATGACCGACGTGCTGGAGGCCAAGCAGACGCAGACCGGCGTGAAGCTGCTGTGGGGCACCGCGAACCTGTTCTCGCACCCGCGCTACGCCGCCGGTGCGGCGACCAATCCGCAGCCTGAGGTGTTCGCCTATGCGGCGGCCCAGGTGGTGCACGCGATGGCCGCCACGCAGCGGCTGGGCGGCGCCAACTACGTCCTGTGGGGCGGCCGCGAGGGCTACGACACCTTGCTCAACACCGACCTGAAACGCGAGCGCCAGCAGCTCGGGCGTTTCATGAACATGGCGGTCGAGCACAAGTACAAGCTCGGCTTCGGCGGCGACATCCTGATCGAGCCGAAGCCGCAGGAGCCGACCAAGCACCAGTACGACTACGACGTCGCCACGGTCGCCGGCTTCCTCAAGGATTTCGGGCTGGAAGGCGAGATCAAGACCAATATCGAGGCGAACCACGCCACCTTGGCCGGACACTCGTTCCACCATGAAGTGGCCACCGCGATCGCACTGGGCGTGTTCGGCAGCATCGACGCGAACCGCGGCGATCCGCAGAACGGCTGGGACACCGATCAGTTTCCGAACAGCGTGGAGGAATGCACGCTGGTGATGTACGAGATTCTCAAGGCCGGCGGCTTCGGCAAGGGCGGCATGAACTTCGACACCAAGGTGCGCCGCCAGAGCAGCAGCCCGGCCGACCTGTTCCATGGCCACATCGGCGCGATGGACGTGCTGGCGCTGGCGCTGCTGCGCGCGGCCGACATGGTCGAACGCGACTTGCTGGGCGAACTCAAGGCACGCCGCTACGCCGATTGGGACGGCGAACTGGGCCAGCGCATCCTGGCCGGTTCCAGCAGCCTGGCCAGCGTCAGCGAAGAGGCGCTGGCGCAGGCCTTCAATCCGCGCCACATCAGCGGCGAACAGGAGCGGCTGGAGAATCTGGTCAACCGCTTCATCCACGGTTGATGACGATGACCACGCATCACCGCTGCCGTGAGGCGTTCGACTGATGTTCGTCGGCATCGATCTTGGTACCTCCGCCGTCAAGGCGGTGCTGCTCGATCGCGATGGCACGCTGCGCGCCAGTGCGAGCGAACCGCTGGCGATCTCGCGGCCCCGGCCACGCTGGTCCGAGCAGGATCCCGAACATTGGTGGCAGGCCACGCTGCAGGTGATGGACCGGCTGATGCTGGCCGCCGCACAGCAGGGCCTGAACCCGGCCGCGATCGAATCGATCGGGCTCAGCGGGCAGATGCACGGCGCCACCGTGCTGGATGCCGCCGGCCGCGTGCTGCGCCCGGCGATCCTGTGGAACGACGGCCGCAGCGAGGCCGAGTGCGCCGAGCTGGAGGCGGTGCCGGATTTCCGTACGATCACCGGCAACCTGGCGATGCCCGGCTTCACCGCGCCGAAGCTGCTGTGGCTGCGCAAGCACGAACCCGAGATCTTTGCGCGCATCGACAAGGTGCTGCTGCCCAAGGATTACCTGCGCTACCGGCTCAGCGGCGATTTCGCCAGCGATCCGTCCGATGCCGCCGGCACGCTGTGGCTGGATGTGGCTCGGCGTGCCTGGAGCCCGGCCATGCTGGCAGCCTGCGGGCTGGACCTTGCGCAGATGCCCACCCTGGCCGAAGGCCCGCAGGTGACCGGCCATCTGCGCGGCGAGCTGGCGCAGCGCTGGTCGATGCGCGAGGTGGCTATCGCTGCAGGCGGGGGCGACAACGCCGCCGGCGCGATCGGCGCCGGAGTGATCCAGCCGGGCCAGGCGATGCTGTCGTTGGGCACCTCCGGCGTCTGTTTTGCGGTCTCCGACGGCTATCGTGCGCAGCCAGAGCTGGCGGTGCACAGCTTCTGTCACGCGCTGCCTGCCCGCTGGCACCTTATGTCGGTGATGCTCAGCGCGGCCAGTTGCCTGGACTTCGCCGCGCGGCTGGGCGGCTATGCCGATGTGGCCGAGCTGCTGCGCGATGCCGAGTCGGCGCCGCTGCGCGAAGCACGGCCGTGGTTTCTGCCTTACCTGGCCGGCGAGCGCACGCCGCATAACGATGCGCACGCCAGCGGCGTGCTGTTCGGCATGGACGCGGCGACTCGCCGGGTCGATATGGCCCATGCGGTGCTGGAAGGTGTGGGGTTGGGCCTGCTCGATGGCATCGACGCGCTGGAAAGCGCCGGCGTGGCCTTGCCGACGATCAGCGTGATCGGCGGCGGCGCGCGCAGCAGTTTCTGGCTGGCGATGTTGGCCGACATCCTGGGCCGGCCGCTGGAGCTGCGCGCGGGCGGCGAGGTGGGTCCGGCGCTCGGTGCGGCGCGGCTGGCACAACTGGCCGTCGACGGCGCCGCCGCGGCGGCATCGGTGTGCCCACAGCCGCCGCTACTGCAGTGCTTCGAGCCGCGCGAGGGCCGGCATGCCTATCATGCACGGCAACGGCGGCCGGTCTTCCGCGAATTGTATGCACGGCTGCGCGGATTGCACCGCGCCGACGAATCCGACGAACCACGCGAGTGATGGAGCAAGCATGAAACTGAAAAACCTGTGCGCGCTGGCGCTGTCGTGCGGCCTCGGCATGCTGGGCTTCGCCGCGCCGGCACATGCCGACAAGGCGCATCCGCTGATCGGCTTCAGCATCGACGACATGCGGCTCGAGCGTTGGGCGCGCGACCGCGATTTCTTCAACGCCGCGGCGACCAAACTGGGCGCCAAGGTGCTGGTGCAATCGGCCAACGGCAGCGAGGAGCGCCAGGTGGCGCAGATCGAGAACATGATTTCGCGCGGCGTCGATGTGCTGGTGATCGTGCCGCAGAACTCCAAAGTGCTCGGCAACGTGATCGCCGAGGCACACCGCAACGGGGTCAAGGTGCTCTCGTACGACCGCCTGATCCTCGACGCCGACATCGATGCCTACATCTCGTTCGACAACCTCAAGGTCGGCCAGATGCAGGCGCAAGGGCTGGTGGACGTGAAGCCGAAAGGCAATTATTTCCTGCTCGGCGGCGCGCCCACCGACAACAATGCCAAGGTGCTGCGCCAGGGCCAGATGCAGGTGTTGAAGCCACTGATCGACAAGGGCGACATCAAGGTTGTCGGTGACCAATGGGTGCCCGACTGGAGTCCGGCCAAAGCGCTGAGCATCATCGAGGATGCGCTGACCGCCAACGCCAATCGCATCGACGCCGTGGTGGCCTCCAACGATGCCATCGCAGGCGGCGCGGTACAGGCACTGGCCGCGCAGCGGCTGGCGGGCAAGGTCGCGGTGTCGGGGCAGGACGCCGATCTGGCGGGGGTCAAGCGCGTGGTGGCCGGCACGCAGACCATGACGGTATACAAGCCGCTCGATCAGCTCGCCACGCAGGCCGCCGGCCTCGCGGTGGGCCTGGCGACCGGCAAGACGCCGGTCTACAACGCGCATTACGAGAACGGCAAAAAATCCGTCAATACCATTTTGCTGCAGCCGATCGATCTGACCCGCGCCAAGGTCGACAAGGTGATCAGCGACGGCTTCTATACCCATCAGCAGGTCTATGGGAACTGAGCCGCAACACGCTGTCGTCGACGGCGATGCCTGCTTGCTCCGGATGCGCGGCATCAGCAAGTCGTTCGCCGGCGTGGTGGCCGTCGACGGCGTCGACCTGCAGGTGCGCGCCGGCGAATGCCTGGGACTGTGCGGTGAGAACGGGGCGGGCAAGTCCACCTTGATGAAAGTGCTGTCCGGCGTCTATCCGCACGGCAGCTATGGCGGCGAAATCCTGATCGACGGTGTGCCGCTGCACGCGCATTCGGTAGCCGACAGCGAGCGCGCCGGTATCGCGATCATCCATCAGGAATTGATGCTGGTGCCGGAGCTGAGCGTCACCGAGAACATCTTTCTCGGCCGCGAAATCCGCCGTTTCGGCGGGCGCATGGATTATCCGGCGATGCACCAGCGCGCCGAGGCGCTGCTGCGCGAGCTGGGCATCGATGGCATCAAGGTGGGGCAGCCGGTGCTGTATTACGGCAGCGGCCACCAGCAACTGATCGAGATCGCCAAGGCGCTAGGCAAGCAGGCGCGGCTGATCATTTTCGACGAGCCGTCGTCGTCGTTGACCGCGACCGAAACGCGCACCTTGCTGGCCATCGTGGCTGACCTCAAGCGGCGCGGCGTGGCCTGCGTCTACATCTCGCACAAGCTCGACGAAGTGGCCGAAGTATGCGACCGGGTGACCGTGATCCGCGACGGCCGGCACATCGGCACGCAGCCGATGGCGGAGCTGGATACCCATCGGATCGTCACAATGATGGTGGGCCGCGAACTGGGACAGATGTTCGAGCGCAAGCCGCATGCGATCGGCGAGGTGGTGCTGGAAGCCAGCCACGTCACCTGCCTGGACGTGGTCAATCCGCGGCGCAAGCGGGTCGACGACGTATCGTTGCAGGTGCGTCGCGGCGAAATCCTCGGCATTGCCGGCTTGATCGGCGCCGGCCGTACCGAACTGGTGTCCGCGATCTACGGTGCTTATCCAGGGACCTGGCAGGGCGAGTTGCGCATCGACGGCAAACCGGTGCGCGTGCGCTCGCCGCAGGCGGCGGTGCGCGCCGGGCTATGCATGGTGCCGGAGGATCGAAAGCATCACGGCATCGTGCCGCTGATGGGGGTGGGGCCCAACATCACGCTCAGCGTGCTCGGCCATTACGCGCGCGCCGGAGTGATCGACGGCAATCGCGAGGCGCATGCGTTTCATCACGAGATGCGCCGCCTCAACGTGCGCGCCAGCAGCCCGATGCTGCCGATCGCCAGCCTGTCCGGCGGCAACCAGCAGAAGGCCGTGCTCACCCGCATGCTGCTGCCCGAGCCGAAGGTGCTGATTCTCGACGAGCCCACCCGCGGCGTCGATGTCGGCGCCAAGCAGGAAATCTACCGGCTGATCTTCGACCTGGCGGCGCGCGGTATCGCCATCATCGTGGTCAGTTCCGAAATGCCGGAGGTGCTCGGTCTCAGCGACCGCGTGCTGGTGATGGCCGATGGCCGTGTATGCGGCGACTTCATCAACGACGGGCTGCGCCAGGAAGATCTGCTGGCCGCCGCACTGGCGTTGCCGCACAGGATAGAGAACGCATGAGCTCCAGCATCGACACACAGGCCATCGGATACGCGGCGCGTTTCCGGCAAATCTTTTCGCAGTACAAGATCATCGCGCTGCTGGTGGCCGTCGCCCTGATCTGGCTGTACTTCTGGCACGCCACCGACGGCGCGTTCCTGACCTCGCGCAACATCTCCAACCTGTTCCGGCAGATGGCGATCACCGGCATGCTGGCGCTGGGCATGGTGTTCGTGATCATCGCCGGCGAGATCGACTTGTCGGTGGGTTCGCTGCTGGGCCTGCTGGGCGGCGTAGCGGCGATCCTGGACATCAGCCGGCATCTGCCGCTGCCGGCCACCATCGCGCTGGTGCTGCTGCTCGGCGCCGCGGTGGGCGCGCTCAACGGCTTGTGGGTGACCTGGCTGCGGGTGCCGTCGTTCATCGTCGGCCTGGGCGGCATGCTGGCTTATCGCGGCGTGCTGCTGGGCATCACCGGCGGCTCGACCATCGCGCCATCGTCCGACGCGTTCGTGGTGATCGGGCAAGGTTATGTGTCGCCGGTCACCGGCAACGTGCTGGCCGTGCTGATCCTTGCTTTGCTGGTGTTCATCACCTGGCGTCGGCGTGTGGCGCGACAGCGGCTGGAGCTGAAGATCAATGCGCTGTGGCTGGACGCCGCCAAGCTGGTTGCGGCGGGCGTGGTGTTGTTCGTGTTCGTGCATGTGCTCAACGATTACGGCGGCATCCCGGTGCCGGTGCTGTTGCTGTTGGGGTTGCTGGCGGTGTTTTCCTTCATCGCTTCGCAGACCGTGTTCGGCCGGCGCATCTACGCTATCGGCAGCAATATCGAAGCGACCCGGCTGTCCGGCATCAATGTCGATCGGGTACGTCTGGCGGTGTTCGTGCTGATGGGTGTGATGTGCGCGTTCGCCGGCCTGGTCAATACTGCACGGCTGGCCGCGGGAGCGCCTTCGGCCGGCACCAATGGCGAACTGGACGCGATCGCTGCATGTTTCATCGGCGGCGCCTCGATGCGTGGTGGCGTCGGTACGGTGCACGGCGCGCTGGTCGGCGTGCTGGTGATGGCCAGCCTCGACAACGGCATGTCGATGATCGATGTGGATGCGTACTGGCAGATGATCGTGAAGGGTCTGATTCTGGTGTTGGCGGTGTGGGCTGACGTGGTGTCCAGCGGGCGCCGGCGCTGAGGGCGTCGCCTATCTGTGGGAGCGGCTTCAGTCGCGATGCTTTTGCCGCTTCGCTGCCGAATCAGAGCCAAACACCTTCGTCTATCGAGCTACTCCATGTCGCCGATTCTTGTAGGAGCCCGCTGGCGGGCGATGCCCTTTGCTCTTTGGTTGGTGGTTTGAAGCAAAGAGCTTTCGTGCGCCTGTGGCGCCCGAGTCACTTTTCTCTTGTGTGGCCAAGAGAAAAGTAACCAAAAGAGAAGGCCACCCCGCTTGGCGCTTGCCGGGCTCCTGCTCGGCAAGTCCGTGAGCCGGGGCCGGGCTTTTCGACAGGACTCCTGTCCTGGCGAAAAGGAGTCGACCTCCTTGTCGACTCCCGCTGCGCGGCCTGTCGTCCCCGTCTCACCGCCGCACAGGGGCCCCGGGTAGAGCAGCGGGCCATCCTGGCCCGCACTCGGTGAAAAGCCGAAGCAAAGCGTCGCTCTGCTGTTGCTCTGGCTCTTCTGAAAAGTGCGGGCCACGATGGCCCGCTGCTCTACCCGGGGCCCCTCTGCAGCGGCGGGTGGGTGGAGGAACAGCCCGCAGGGTGGCCGGCACGGATGCCGGCCAGTTTGGCGTCAGCACAGGATGTGCTGTCGACAAACCCCGTAACCCACCCGCGGACCTTGCGGGCAGGGATGCCCGCAAGGCGCGTAAGCGGGGTGTCGTTTTCTCTTGGTTACTTCTCTTTTGGACAAGCAAAAGAGAAGTAACTCGCCCTCCGCAGGAGGGTGAAAGCTCTGCACTTAATCAACAAAAATGAGCAAGAGCTATCGCGACTGAAGTCGCTCCCACAAATAGGACGGATGCCCGGTAGACGCGTCATCGGGTACTCCTCTCTTTGGTTACTTTCTCTCGGGCAAGCGAGAGATAGTGACCCGCCCTCCGCAGGAGGACGAAAGCTCTTCGCCTCAAACCACCCATCAAACGCAAAGCCATCGCGACTGAAGTCGCTCCCACAAAAGACGTCTTCTCGCCAATTCGAGAGGCGTCTCCGGCCGACAAAAAAAAGCCCGTTTCCCCGCGGTTTTTGCGGCAAGTGCAAAAGAAGAAACGTCAGCCGGACTGAGCAATTTCGTAATTGCGCCCCTGCGGCTGCGACCGCAGCATGCATTGCAGCACGTACCGTTTAGACCGTATGGCGTGTTTCAAACCGAAACAGACGGTGCGGCGAGATTATCCGGGAAATGCGTACTGCGGCCTGGCCATCATCGATGCGCTGGCTCGCGAGCGCAGCTCCTTCGGCAGCTAGCAATTATGGGGAGGGTATCAGAGTGAATAATCGGTCCAGCAACAGTGTTCGGCAACAGACATCCGCGCAGTTGCGGCGCACGGGTCTTTCGATGGCCATTGCGATGAGCGTGGCGCTGCTCTATGTGCCGGCGCAGGCCTGGGCACAGCAGGCCACGCCCACCGCCGCCGACAGCCAAGGCGCCGACCAGGCCGTCCCGTCTAACACGGCCGCCAAGAAGGCCAAGGCGGACCAGAAGAAGGCAGCGACCCAACTCAGCGCGGTCGTGGTGACCGGCATCCGCGCATCAGTCGAGAAGGCGCAGGACACCAAACGCGACGCCGACACCTTCGTCGATTCGTTATCCGCCACGGACATCGGCGCGCTGCCGGATCGCAGCGTCACTGAAACCCTGTCGCGCATTCCCGGCGTCACCATCGACCATTTCCTCTCCCAAGGCGATCCGGAACACTTCTCTGCCGAAGGCAATGGCGTGCAGGTGCGCGGCCTCACGCAGGTGCGTTCCGAATTGAATGGCCGCGACAGTTTCTCCGCCAACGGCGGGCGCGCCCTCAGCTTCCAGGACGTTCCGTCGGAATTGATGTCCGGCGTCGACGTCTACAAGAACCAGACGGCCCAGATGATCGAGGGCGGCCTGGGCGGCACGGTGAACCTGCGCACCTTCATGCCCTTCGACTTCCAGGGCCAGAAGATCGCCGCTTCAGTCAGCGAGAACTACGGCGACTTCAGCAAGAAGTACAAGCCGTCCGCCTCCGCGCTCTACAGCAATCGCTGGAACACCAGCATCGGCGAAATGGGAGTTCTCGTCGACGTCGCCGATTCCCGGTTGGCGACGCGTACCGATGGCCTGTTCGTGCGTCCGTTCTTCAAGAACGCAAGTGGCACCTGGGTGCCGCGCGGCGCCGACTGGCGCACCTTGCTCTACGATCGCAAGCGCGATGGTGCCTACCTGGCTTTCCAATGGCGTCCCAGCAACAGTCTTGACCTTTACGCCACTGCGTTCCAGAGCAAGTACCACGAAGTCTGGAACGAGGATGCGATCTTCGTAAGCAACGATCCGACGAAGGTGATGGTGGACGCCAGTCAGCCGAGCCAGGTCAATGGCGGCGTGTTCCAGTCCGGTCGTCTCACACAGCCCGGCGGCGTGCCGATGGGCACCGACATCCGCGCCTCCAACAGCCACTCCAAGACCACGGACTTCTCCACCGGGATGAAGTGGCGGCTGGGCACGAGCACCGAAGTCACGAGTTCGTTGCAGTTCGTCAGGGCCACCACCAACAGTCTGGATTCCACGGTGGCGCTAGGTGTCAACGTGCCCTACATCGACGTCGCCCTGAACGGCAGCAACCCGCCGCGCCTCGGCGTCGATTCCAGCTACACCACGAACCCCGCCAATTACTACTGGGGGTTCACCATGGATCACCAGGACCAGAACTACGCCAAAGAACTGGCCTGGCGCGCCGACATCGAGCACAGCTTCGCCGACGGGTTCGTGCAGGGGGTGAAGGCAGGCGTGCGCCTGACCAACCGCTATGCCAACAACATCGATACCGGCTACAACTGGAAGCCCGTGTTCCAGACCTGGATGCAATATTGGGCGGTGCCCGGCGGCGTTCCGCTGCCTGGCCTGAACTTGAACAGCACGGTCAATACCAGCCTCGTGCACCTGGATAAGTTCAACAATTTCTACAAGGGCGACGCCAACATACCGAGTGCGTTCTATGCGCCGGTGCCGTCGACCGCGCTGGGCTACCCGGCCAGCTACCAGGACATCCACGCCGCCGCCGATCCTTTCTACACCTGCTGCTATGCCGGCACGTATCAGAACACGGTGCTCGATGCCGCGCACACCAATGTTCAGCACGAGAAAACCTACGCGGCGTACGCCATGCTCGACTTCGGGGTGGACAATGCCAACCTGAGCGGCAACGTCGGCGTGCGTGCGGTGAGGACCACGAATACCGCCCAGGGCTTCCTGGTATATCCCAACCAGGTGTTGGCGCCCTATCTGGGTGCAGGCCAGACCGCGCCCATCACGGCCCGCAACGAGTACACCGACGTCCTGCCCAGCTTGAACCTGAAGTGGGAGTTCGCTCCGAACCTGATCACGCGTTTTGCCTTTTCCAAGGCGATCGCGCGGCCGGACTTCAGCCAGATGCAGGCCTATCAGGTTCTCAATGCCGCCGTGCAGCCCGGCTATACACCGCCGGCCGGCACGACCTCCGTGCCGGTCGACAAGCTGGCTCTAACGGGCGATTCCTACAGCAACCCCTACCTGACGCCGATGAAGGCCAACCAGTTCGATCTGTCGCTGGAGTGGTACTTCGATCCGGACCGCGGCGGCATGGCCTGGGTCAACTTCTTCCACAAGGGGATACGCGACTATTTCCGCCGCGAGTCGCACTTTGTGACGTATCCAGGTGTCGACGGCAACAACTACCAGTATCTGATCACCCGTCCGGTGAACGTCGGCAAGGCGACGATCGATGGCGCGGAAATCGGCTGGAACCAGTTCTTCGATTTCCTGCCGGTCAAGGGCTTCGGCATGTCGGCGAACTACACCTACATCCGGAGCAGGACCCATGTGCCGAACGACACTACGGCGGTGCCGGTGGATACGGATGGCTCCAAATACGGCAACCTCCCGGCGGATGGCCTGTCGAGGGATTCCCTCAATGTCGCCGGCTTCTACGAGCACGGTCCGTGGCAAATCCGGCTGGCCTACAACTGGCGCAGCCAGTATCTGCTGTCGATCGGTCCGAATGGTTACAACGGTACCGACAACAACATTCCGTGGAAGCTGCCGGTATTCGCCGATGCCTACGGACAACTGGACGGCTCGATCTTCTACTCGTTCAACGACCACGTGAAGCTCGGCCTGGAGATGAACAACCTCAATAACGCCGAACAGCGCACGATCATGTACCAGAATGCCTCCGGCAAGCACATCACTTCCTGGTACGTGAACGATGCCCGTTATGCGCTGACGCTGCGCGTGGCGTTCTGATCGTGCAGTGCCTGAGCAGTCGATAAGGTTCCGGGATGGGGCAAGGCATCCAGCGTTGGGTGCCTTGCCTGGCGCCAGAAAACCTCGCCCGTTCCGGCATGTCGCCCAGGCCATCGCTGGCGAGCGGGTCGACATGTTCAAGTCCCGCGGTCAGCAAACAATCATTGGAGGGGAGCCAAGTGAACGACGGGTTCGGCAGTACCGCTGTGTCGCTGACTGCCGCCTCGAATCCGATCCATACCAGGCGGGCGGGCAGATTCGGTCTTCGAACACTTCCGCGTGACGGGCAGACCAATGACCGCGTGTTGAGCTTGAAGGCCCAGGTCGACATCCCTGCTCCTCGCCCATCTGCCAGCAACCCTGTTCCCTCGCGGGTTGCCGGTCCGCTCTTGCTGACGAAATGATGCGCCTTCCAAAACCGACCAACATTATTCGTGTGGTTTCCCGCTGCCTGTTGCTGCTCTGCCTGTCGGCGTCGCTGCCGGTGGCTGCGCAACCGGCTCCCTATGCGTGGCACAACGTACGCATCGGCGGTGGCGGCTACGTCAGCGGACTGGTCTGCCATCCGGCCGAGCGGGGTCTCTGTTACGCGCGCACCGACGTGGGTGGCGCATATCGGTGGGACCGGGCCAGCGCGCAATGGGTGCCGCTGACCGACTGGCTCGAAGCGCGCGATGAAAACCTGTTCGGCATCGACAGCGTGGCGCTGGACCCTTCCGATCCCGAACGCGTATATCTCGCCGCCGGTACCTATACCAGCCCACAGGCGGGCAACGCCGCCATCCTGCGCTCGCACGATCGCGGCCACAGCTTCGAGCGCGCCGACTTGCCGTTCAAGCTGGGCGGCAATGAGCTGGGTCGGGGCAACGGCGAACGCCTGGTGGTCGACCCGAACGACGGCCGCGTGCTGTTCCTCGGCTCCCGCAACGCCGGCCTGTGGCGCAGCGAAGATCGAGGCGCGCACTGGGTGAGAGTGGATGGCTTTCCGTCGGTAGCGACGTCGCCGTCTGCCAGTGCGCGGAACAACTGGCGCACGCAACCCATCGGTATCGTGTTCGTGGTGTTCGAGCCGACCAGCGGCCGGCGGGGCAGGCCGACACCGGCGATCTACGCCGGCGTGTCCACTGGCGACGCCAGCTTGTTCCGCTCCACCGACGGTGGCCGCAGCTGGAGCGAGGTTCCGGGCCAGCCCAAGGGTTTGCGACCCAGCCACATGCATCGCGCCAGCGACGGCGATTATTACCTCAGCTACGGCGACGAGCCGGGCCCGGACACCATGAGCGACGGCGCCGTGTGGCGCTGGCAGCCCACGAGCGGCCGCTGGACCGACATCACGCCGGTGCCAAGCAAAAGCACGCCATCGGGTTTCGGCTGGGGCGATATCGCGGTCGATCCTTCCGACCCGAACGTGCTGGTCGCCAGCACCTTCCATCGCTACGAGCCGCACGACCTGCTGTTCCGCAGTACGGACCGTGGCGCGCACTGGAACGAGATCTTCGCGCGCTCGTCGTTCGATCACGGCGAAGCGATCTGGACGGCCGAACACACCCCACATTGGATGAGCACGGTAGTAATCGATCCGTTCGATCCGGACCACGTGATGTTCGTGACCGGCTACGGCATCTGGGCATCGCGCGACATGCGCGCCTTCGACAAGGGCGGCACCGCGCACTGGCGGTTCCAGGATCGCGGCCTGGAAGAAACCGTGCCGCTGGGCCTGATCAGTCCGCCGCAAGGCGCGCATCTGCTCAGCGCGGTAGGCGATCTGGACGGCTACCGCCACGACGATCTCGATGTCGCGCCGCTGCAGTTCCAGGCCCCACCGCGCTATGCGAATGCCGAGAGCATCGACTATGCCGGCCAGCAGCCTGCGGTGATCGTGCGCAGCGGCTACCTGCGCAAGCCTTTCGGGCCCGCGATTCGCGCGGCCTGGTCCAGCGATGGCGGCCAGCACTGGCAAGCGTTTGCCAGCGAGCCATCTGAAGGCGAGGGCGCGGGAAGTATCGCGCTGGCTGCCGACGGCCGCAGCACGCTGTGGGCGCCTGATCATGCGCAGCACGTCTATCTGACACATGATTTCGGCAAGCACTGGCAAGCAGTGCGGGGCTTGAGTGGGCGCATGAACGTGCTGGGCGATCGTGTCGATCCCAAACGTTTCTACGCGTTCGATAAACATGCCGGCAGACTCTTCGCCAGCCGCGATGGCGGCGTGACGTTCGTGCCGATCGCCGGCGCGTTGGGCGACGCCGCGCGCGGACACGATCAGGTGCAACTGCAGGCCGCACCGGACGCCGCCGGCGTGTTGTACCTCGCCGCCCGCGATCTGCCCTTGCTGCGCGGAGATGATCAGGGCCATCTGCAGCAGCGTCTGCCCGGGCTGACCGGTGTCGACGCTTTCGGTTTCGGCAAGCCTGCCGCTGGCAGCTCCACGCCAACACTGTTCGCGGCCGGAAGGCATGGCGACCTGCAAGGCCTGTTCCGCTCGGTCGATGGCGGGCGTCAATGGCGGCGCATCGACGACGATGCGCATCGCTATGGACGGATCAGCCATCTCACCGGCGATCCGCGCGTATTCGGCCGCGTGTATTTCGCCACCAGCGGGCGCGGCCTCATCGACGGCGAACCTGCGGAGTCCACGCCATGAAGCATCTGTTCCTGTCCGGCGCACTGGCGCTGGGCCTGCTGTCGCCGGCGGCGGCGCAGGCGAAGCTCGAACTGCCGCTGATGTTTTCGCAAGGGGCCGTGCTGCAGCGTGACCAGCCCATGCACGTATGGGGCTGGTCCATGCCGGGTGCGCGAGTCAGGCTCGGTTTCGACGGCGCGCACGCCACGGCGCTGGCCGATGCGAAGGGCCGCTGGGATGCGACGCTGCCGCGCCATGCGGCGGGTGGTCCATACGCGCTGGACATCGACGACGGCAGCGAACACCGTGTGGTTCGCGACGTGCTGGTGGGCGACGTGTGGCTGTGCTCGGGCCAGTCGAACATGGAATTCATGGTGTCGGAAGGGCGCGATGCGGCCGCCGAGGAAGCGAAGGCGAACGACTCTTCCATCCGCCATTTCAAGATTCCCAATAGCGCGTCGGTACAGCCGCAGGAAAAGCTAGCCGGCGGTAGCTGGGTGGCCGCCAGTCCCGCCACGGTGGGTAAATTCTCCGCCGTATGCTGGTTCTTCGCCAAAGACATGAAGGTACGCACCGGCGTGCCGCAAGGCCTGATCAACAGCAGCTGGGGCGGCAGCAGCATCGAAGCCTGGACGGATGCGCGCACCGGCCACGTCGATCCGCAGGCGCTCGTCGCCAGGCTGAAGCAGGGAAACGCCGGCGAGGAAGCGAAGCTGGCGCAGACACGCCAGCACCTCGCACGCTGGCCCACGCAGCACGGCGACATGCCGGACGCCAGCGGCAAGCCGGCCTGGGCCGCCGAAAAAATCGACGAGTCGCCGTGGGCGACCATCGCCGTGCCGGCGTACTGGGAAACCGTGGGCTACTACGGCATGGACGGCGTGGCGTGGTATCGCACGCAGTTCACGCTGAGCGCGGCGGAAGCGGCGCAAGGCGTGACGCTAGGCCTGGGAGAAGTCGACGACTCCGACCGCAGCTACGTCAACGGCCGGCTGGTCGGCGAAACCGAAAAACAGTGGGACCAGGCGCGTGTCTATCGCGTGCCGCCGGAAGCCCTGCGTGCAGGCAGCAACAGCATCGCGATCCGCGTGGACGACCTCGGTAACGGCGGCGGCATTCATGGCGATGCCGCCGAGCTCTATGTGCAGCCGGTGGGCGGTGCGCGGCGCTCGCTGAGCGGCGTGTGGCGATTTCGCCCCGCCGACGTGAGCCTGGTGGCCACCGAAACCCGCAACGTGACGCCTACGCTGCTCTACAACAGCATGATCCATCCGCTGCTCGGCTATCCGCTGCGCGGCGTGCTCTGGTATCAGGGCGAGGCCAATGCGCTGGCCGGGCAGGCGATGACTTACCGCGCGCAGTTCAAGGCGATGATCGCGGCATGGCGCGCGCACTGGAACCAGCCGCGGCTGCCGTTCCTCTGGGTGCAGTTGGCCAACTTCAAGAGCAGCGGCGATACGGCGCAGAGCAGTCCATGGGCCGAGCTGCGCGAGTCGCAGTCCGCCGCGTTGTCGCTGCCATACACCGGCCAGGCGGTGACCATCGACATCGGCAATCCCGACAACATCCATCCGACCGACAAACAGGACGTGGGACATCGGCTCGCAGGGGTCGCACGCCGTGTGGTGTTCGGCGATGCTGTGGTGGATGCCGGGCCGACCTTCCGCGAGCTGCGGGTCGAGAAGGGAGAGGCCATCGTGTCCTTCGACACGCGGGGCGAGCCGCTGGCGGTGCGCGGCGGGGGCAACGCGGTGAATGGTTTCGAGATCGCCGGCGCCGACATGCGCTACCAGCCCGCGCAAGCGCGCATCGACGGCGACCGCGTGGTGGTGTCGAGCGACGCCGTCGCGCATCCCGTCGCGGTGCGCTATGCGTGGAGCGACAACCCCGACCAGGCCAACCTGGCCCATCGCGACGGCTTGCCGGCCGTGCCATTCCGCACCACGGCTTCGCCATGAGAACGCCCATGCGCACCTTGATGCTTCGATACATGGCCTGCGCCTTGTTCGCCGCCGGCTTGTCGTGCGCCGCGCGTGCCACCGAGCCGCCGCACATCGTCAACCGCGACGGCCGTCATGCTTTGATGGTGGACGGCAAGCCGTACCTGGTTCTCGGTGCGCAGGTCAACAACTCCAGCGGCTGGCCGGAGATGCTGCCGCAAGTGTGGCCGGCGATCGATGCGCTGCATGCCAACACCGTGCAGGTGCCGATCAGCTGGGGTCAGATCGAGGCGACACAGGGCCAGTTCGATTTCAGTTTTCTGGACACGCTGCTGACGCAGGCGCGCGAGCACAAGGTGCGGCTGGTGCTGCTGTGGTTCGCGACCTGGAAGAACAACGGGCCGAGCTATGCGCCGGCCTGGGTGAAACTGGACAACCGGCGCTACCCGCGCGTGCTGAAGAAAGACGGCTCGACGCTCAATTCGCTGTCGCCGTTCGGCACCGCCACGATGGATGCCGACCGCAGCGCGTTCGTGGCGCTGATGACGCATCTGCGCAAGATCGACGGTGATCGCCATACGGTGATCATGGTGCAGGTGGAGAACGAGTCGGGCACCTACGGCACCGACCGCGACTACTCCGCGGCCGGCGACAAGCTGCTGCAGTCGCCGGTGCCGCCGGTGGTGCTGCAGAAGACCGGCAACGCGGCCGGCAGCTGGAGCCAGGTGTTCGGCAAGAATGCGCCGGAGTATTCGTTTGCCTGGGCGGTCGCGCACTACATCAACGAAGTGGCGACCGCCGGCAAGGCCGTCTACGACTTGCCGATGTACGCGAATGCGGCGCTGCGCGATCCGTTCCATCCCGGTCCGCCGGGCGGCTACTCCAGCGGTGGTCCCACCGACAACGTGCTCGACATATGGCGTGCGGCGGCACCGTCGCTGGACTTCGTCGCGCCCGACATCTACATGCGCGAGTACCCGAAATACAACGCCGTACTGAGCCGCTATCGCCGCGACGACAATGCCTTGTTCGTCGCCGAAACCGGCAACGATGTGGCCTATGCGCGCTATGTATTCGCCGCATTGGGTCAGCAGAGCATCGGCTTCTCGCCGTTCGGCATGGATTACACCCGGTATTCGAACTGGCCGCTGGGCGCGAAAACGATCGACGCGGACACAATCGCGCCGTTCGCGGCCAACTACGAGTTGCTGGCTCCGCTGGGCAGCCTCATCGCCGGGCTCAGTATCGAAGGCAAGGTGTGGGGTGCGTCCGAGCCGGACGACATCCACGAGCAGACGCTGGACCTGGCCGACTGGCGCGTGCACATCGGTTATGGCCAGCCGCAGTTCGGCATGGATGCGCCCAAGGGCAACGAGAAGAAGCTGGGCGGTGTGTTGATCGCGCAACTGGGCAAGAACGAATACCTGGTGACCGGCTATCACGCACGGGTCAACTTCATGCCGGCCAAGGGGAGCAACAGCGTGCGCTTCCTGTTGGAGCGGGTCGAGGAAGGCCGCTACGAAAACGGGCAGTGGCATTTCATCCGCGAGTGGAACGGCGACCAGACCGACTACGGACTCAACTTCACCAGCCAGCCGCAGGTCCTGCGGGTCAAGCTGGCCACGTATTAAAGGATGCCGCTTGTGCGCATGAAACCCCTGTCCCGCATCTTGCCGGCACTCCTGCTGACCTGCCTGGGCCCGATCTTCGCCCACGCCGCCGTGCCCGCTGCGTCGGGTCCGGTCGTGGACTCGCCGGCCGTCGAGCAACGAGTGAATGCGATGCTGGGCAAGCTGACGCTGGAACAGAAAGTCGACCTGATCGGTGGCGTCGACAACATGTTCATCCGTGCCGAACCTGCCGCCGGGCTGCCGCGCATGCAGATGTCCGATGGCCCGTTCGGCGTGCGCTCGGTAGGTCCGTCCACCGCGTACATGGCCGGTGTCGGCCTGGCTGCGTCATGGGATCCGCAACTGGCGCAGCAGGTAGGCGAGGCGATGGGCCGCGATGCGCGCGCGCGTGGCGTGCACTTCTTTCTCGGCCCGGGCGCGAACATCCATCGTGCCCCGCAGAACGGCCGCAACATGGAGTACTACAGCGAGGATCCGTTTCTTGCCGGCAGCATGGGTGTCGGCTTCATCGACGGCATCCAGAGCCAGGGTGTGGTCGCCACCATCAAGCACTTCGTGGCCAACAATTCCGAGTACGACCGCCGCCACCTGGACACGCTGATCGACGAGCGCACCTTGCGCGAGATCTATCTGCCGGCGTTCGAGATGGCGGTGAAGGACGCGCATGTCGGCGCGGTGATGAGCAGCTACAACCTGGTCAATGGCGACCATCTCAGCGAGAACCGCGCGATCAGCCACGACATCCTGAAGCAGGAATGGGGTTTCGACGGCATCTTCATGTCCGACTGGCAGGCGACTCACGACGGTATCAAGGCATTCAACGCCGGCCTCGACCTGGAGATGCCATCGGCCGAGGCGATGACGCCGCAACGGCTGTTGCCTCAGCTGAAGGACGGCAAGCTGTCGCCGGACGTATTGAACGACAAGGTGTGCCGCATCCTGCGCACGGCGGTGCGTTTCGGCTTCCTCGACCGGTCGCAGAAGGATCTGTCGCTGCCGCTGTTGAGTCTCGACAATGATGCGGTGGCGCTGCAGTCCGCGCGCGAGGGGCTGGTGCTGCTGAAGAACGAGCTCAACGTGCTGCCGCTCGACGCGGGCAAGCTGAAGACCATCGCGGTGATCGGTCCCAACGCCTTTCCGGCGATCTCCAGTGCCGGCGGCAGTTCGCACGTCGATACGTTCGAGGCGCAGAGCGTGCTCAGCGGCATCACCCATCAGCTCGGCGACAAGGTGCGCGTGCTGTACAGCCGCGGGCTGCCGTCCGCGGACGACGTGTTCAAGCAATCGGTGTTCGTCAGCCCGGACGGTGGCAAGGGCTTGCAGAGGCAGACCTTCGCCAACAGCGATTTCCAGGGCAAGCCCGCCGAATCCGGCGTGGACGCGCATGTCGACCAGTGGAAGCCGGAGCTGTGGACGACATCGGCGACCGAGCGCCAGAGCATCCGCTGGAGCGGCCGCTTCGTACCCACGCATAGCGGCAAGTATCTGTTCCTCACGGCCGCCGCCAGCCTGGATACCTACCAGTTGTTCGTCGACGGCAGGAACGTGATCGAACAGCCGCAGCGCGAGGGCCAGGCGCCGCTGTACGTCACGCTCGACCTGGTCGCCGGCAAGCCGGTGACGATCCGCCTCGACTACAAACCCGACGTGAGCTACAGCCGCATGGGCCTGGGCGTGATCGCGCTGGATGAGCTGATCTCCCCGGACGCCAGGAAGATGGCGGCGATGGCGGATGCTGCCGTGGTCGCGGTGGGCTTCGATCCCACCTCCGAGAGCGAGGCGTTCGATCGCACGTTCCAGCTGCCATGGGGCCAGGAGGCACTGATAGAGGCAGTGGCAGCGGCCAACAAGAAAACCGTGGTGACGGTGAATTCCGGTGACGCCTATGCCACCGACAGCTGGCTGGCCAAGGTGCCCGCGCTGCTGCAGAGCTGGTACCCGGGCCAGCAAGGCGGCCGCGCGATCGCCGAGGTGCTGTTCGGCGCCCACACGCCGGAAGGCAAGTTGCCGATCAGCTTCGGCCGCGAATGGAAGGACAACCCCACCCGCGATTTCTACGACGCCCCGCCGCATCCGGCCGGAAGCAATCCCACCGTGAAGTACGGCGAAGGCGTGTTCCTAGGCTACCGCTGGTACACCTCGTATCCGGAGAAAGCACAGCCGCTGTTCGCGTTCGGCTACGGGCTTTCCTACACCACGTTCACGTTCGCCAACCTGCAGCTATCGCCGGCGGCAGCGAAGGCCGGCGATACGGTGAGTGTGTCGTTCGACGTGACCAACACCGGCCAGCGTGTTGGCGCCGAGGTGGCGCAGGTATACGTGGGCGATCCGTCGGCCAAAGTGGCACGGCCGGCGCGCGAGCTGAAGGCGTTCCGCAAAGTACGGCTGCAGCCGGGCCAGACCGAGCACGTCACGCTGGTTCTGGATCGCCGCTCGTTCGCGTACTACGACGTGAAGCAACACGCATGGCAGGTCGACCCGGGCCGTTTCAAGGTCTACGTGGGCGACGCCTCGAACCACACCCCGCTGTCAGCCGACCTGACGCTTGGAGACTGAATCATGTATCGCATTCCCATGAATATGCTGGCCGGCCTGCTCGCCATCGGCCTGGTGTCCGGTTGCAGCGGCAACAGCGGCTCGACCGAGATCGCGGCACCCCATGACAGCAGCGCAGCGCAGGCGACATTCCGGCAGATCGCCGATGGCGTAATCGTCGATGTCGGTGGCGCGGCGAAGCAGGTTCGCCTTGAAGTGGTCGGCGACAGGATCATCCACGTCACCGCGATTCCCGGCGGCGGCTTCGACCTGCCGGCCAGTTTGATGGCCGTGAAGAGCGGTGGTGGCAAGCAGTTCGCCGTGAGCAGCGATGCCGGTCACGTGCGCCTGAAAACCGCCGCGATCACCGCCGACGTGGCGACCGCCACCGGGGCCGTGCAGTTTCTCGACAAGGACGGCAAAGTGATCCTGGCCGAGCAGCCGAACGGACGCACGTTCACGCCGGCGAAAGTAGACGACAAGGCGTTCTACGCCGTGCGCCAGCAGTTCGCCTCGCCCGACGACGAGGCGTTCTACGGCCTGGGCCAGCATCAGAAGGGCACGATGAATTACAAGGGCAAGGACGTCGAACTGGCCCAGCACAATATGGACATCGGCATCCCGTTCGTGGTGTCCAGCCGCAACTACGGTCTGCTGTGGGACAACAACTCGATCACCCGTTTCGGCGATCCGCGCCCGTACCAGATGCTGGACAAGCAGCTGAAAGTGTTCGACGCCGACGGCAAGCCGGGCGGCCTCACCGCGAACTACTACGTCGACGGCAAGCTCAAGCTCAGCCGGGTCGAGTCCGCGGTCAACTACGAGTACATCAAGGATCTTAAGCACTGGCCGGACCAGCTCAAGGACGACAAGGGCATCACCGGCGGACCAGGCCAGACGGTGGAGTGGAAGGGTGCGGTGGCGTCCGATGTGGCCGGTCTGCACAAGTTCCGCCTGTACGTCAGCGGCTACTTCAAACTGTATGTCGACGACAAGCTGGTACTGGACGACTGGCGGCAGAGCTGGAACCCGTGGTACCGCGATTTCTCCGTGGCGATGAAGCCCGGCGAGAAGCATGCGATCCGCATCGAGTGGACACCGCAGTCGGGCTACATCGCGCTCGATCATCAGGATCCGTTGCCGGCAGCCGAGCAGAACGAGCTGTCGCTGTCCTCCGAGCTGGGCCACGCGGTCGACTACTACTTCATCGGCGGCAACAATCTCGACGAGGTGATCGCCGGTTACCGCGATATCACCGGCAAGTCGGTGATGTTGCCAAGCTGGGCGTACGGCTTCTGGCAGAGCCGCGATCATTACCTGACGCAGGATGAATTGCTCGGCGTGGTGAAGCGCTACCGCGAGCTGCAGCTGCCGCTGGACAACATCGTGCAGGACTGGCGCTACTGGAAGGACGATGCCTGGGGTTCGCACCAGTTCGACAAGGCGCGCTTCCCCGACCCGAAGGGCATGATCGACAAGGTGCATGCCGAACATGCGAACCTGATGATCTCGGTGTGGCCGAAGTTCTACCCGACCACTGCGAACTACAAGGAGCTCGACGCCAAGGGCCACATGTATCGCCGCAATGTCGAAGCCGGCGCCAAGGACTGGGTCGGCCCGGGCTACCTCAGCTCGTTCTACGATCCGTATTCGGTCGAGGGGCGGCAGATCTACTGGCGGCAGATCCGTGAGAATCTCGGCGACCTCGGCGTCGATGCCTGGTGGATGGACGCCACCGAGCCGGACATCGAGTCCAATCTCGACATCGACGAGCGCAAGCTGCGCATGGGCCCGACCGCGCAAGGTCCGGGCGCGGCGTTCTTCAACTCCTATCCGCTGATGACTACCACAGGTGTCTATCAGGGTAGCCGCGAGTCATATCCGGACAAGCGCGTATTCATCCTCACCCGCTCCATGTTCGCCGGCGAGCAGCGCAACGCGGCGGCCGGCTGGAGCGGCGACGTGGTGGCGCGCTGGAGCAACCTGCGCGACCAGATCTCCGCGGGCATCAACTTCTCGCTGTCGGGCATCCCCAACTGGACCACCGACATCGGCGGCTATGCACTGGAGACGCGCTACGAAAAACCGGACGCGAAAGATCTGAAGGAGTGGCGCGAGATCAACCTGCGCTGGTTCCAGTTCGGTGCGTTCATGCCGTTGTTCCGCTCGCACGGCCAAGGCGTGAACCGCGAGATCTACAACCTCGCGCCGGTCGGTTCGGACGTCTATAACGCGCTGGCCTGGTACGACAAACTGCGCTATCGCCTGATGCCGTACATCTACACGCTGGCGGCCGACACCTACTTCCGCGACGGTACCATCATGCGCGGCCTGGTGATGGATTTTCCGAACGACGTCAAAGTGCGCAACATCGACGACGAGTACATGTTCGGCCCGGCCTTCCTAGTCGCACCGGTGACCGAGTACAAGGCACGCAGCCGCGACGTCTACCTGCCGGTCGGCAGTAGCTGGTACGACTTCCACACCGGCAGGCGCTACGAGGGCGGCAACACGATCAAGGCCGATGCGCCGCTGGAGCGCATGCCGCTGTTCGTGCGCGCCGGTGCCATCGTGCCGATCGGTCCGGCGATCCAGTACACCGGCGAGAAGCCGGACGCGCCGATCACGCTGGTCGTCTACACCGGCGCCGATAGCACGTTCTCGCTATACGAGGATCAGGGCACGACCTACGACTACGAGCACGGCGCGTACTCGCGCATCCCGCTCAGCTACGACGAGGCCAGCGGCATGCTCAGTATCGGCAAGCGCGAAGGCAGTTATCCCGGCATGCCGGTGACACGTCGTTTCAACATCCGCTGGATTTCCGGCCCGACGCCGACGGCGTCGGATTTCGACGCCAAGGTGGAGCAGGGCGTCGACTACACCGGTGAGGCGATCACCGTCCGCAGGGACAAGCAGGCTTGATGAACGCCAGCGCGCTGCGAGTGGAATTGGTCGGTCTGGGCTGGGGCACCACCCTTGCGCGCATACTTGTTGGACGAGCAGGGCAGGCCCCTGAAAACGTGTGAGCGCGGCTGGGGCATCCGCCGGTTGCCGCTCGGCGGCTTAGGCGCCGCCGGTTTCGATACCGCCGGCTTCGATAGACGTGCTGGCCGTCCTAATCTCGATCGGCGTCAGGCGCGGCCGTAAACGTCGTCGTAACGCACGATGTCGTCTTCACCGAGATAGCTGCCGGACTGCACCTCGATCAGTTCCAGCGCCACCTTGCCCGGATTGCGCAGGCGATGCTTGCTGCCAAGCGGGATGTAGGTGCTCTGGTTTTCACCGAGCAGGAACACCTTGTCGTCACAGGTGACTTCAGCGGTGCCGGAGACAACGATCCAGTGCTCGGCGCGATGATGATGTTTCTGCAGGCTCAGGCTGGCGCCCGGTTTGACCTGGATACGTTTGACCTGGAATCGTTCACCCGCTTCCAGCGAGTCGTAACTGCCCCATGGCCGATGCACCACCCGATGCAGCGAATGCTCGCTGCGTCCCGCAGCCTTGAGCTGCTCGACGATCTTCTTGACGTCCTGCGCGGCATCACGATGAGCCACCAGGGTGGCATCGGGTGTGGTGACCACGATCAGGTCGTCGACGCCGACGGTGGCGATCAGATGGCGGTCGTGTGAACGCAGCAACGAGTTGCGCGTGTCGATCGCCATCGTGTCGCCTTCGCGCAGATTGCCTTGCGCGTCCTTGTCACCGGTCAGCCATAGCGCCGACCACGAGCCGATGTCGCTCCATGCGCAGCTGACCGGAATCACGGCCGCGTGTTGGGTCTTTTCCATCACCGCGTAGTCGATCGAATCGTCCGGCACCAGAGCGAACGCATCGCGGTCGATCCGCACGAAATCCAGATCGGTGGACGCCTTGGCGTGCGCCTCGCGCACGGCGGCAAGCATGGCCGGCGCGTGCGCGGCCAATTCTTCCAGGTAGCGTGACGCCTTGAACAGGAACATGCCGGAGTTCCAGTCGTAGCCGCCATCGGCGAGATACGACTCGGCGGTACTCAGGCCAGGCTTCTCGACAAACTGCTCCACCCGGTAACCGTCGCTGCCGATCGCCTCGGCACGACGGATATAACCGAAACCGATTTCCGGACGATCCGGCCGGATACCGAACGTCACCAGCCAGCCCTGCGCGGCCAGCGGCATGGCTTGTTTCACCGCGTCGACAAAGGCAGTGGTATTGCCGATCAGGTGGTCGGCCGGCAACACCAGCAGCACGGCGTCGGCATCGCGCTGCAGCGCCTGCAAAGCACCCAGCGCGATCGCCGGCGCGGTGTTGCGGGCCAGCGGCTCCAGCACGATGGTCGCGTCCTCGATACCGGCTTCCAGCAACTGGTCGGCGGCGAGGAAGCGATGATCCTCGCTGGCCACCACGATCGGTGCCGCTACGTCAGGCAGTTGGCGCGTGCGCGCGATGGTCTGTTGGAACAGCGTGCCTTTGCCGGCCAGTTCCAGGAATTGCTTGGGCAGATTCTTGCGTGAGACCGGCCACAAACGAGTGCCGCTGCCGCCGCTGAGGATGATGGGTATCAACATGACTCAGGATCCTGAAGTGGCCAGCTGGCGGATGACATCATTCAGACCGTGCCGCCAATCGGGCAGCGGAAAATCGAAATGCTGCTGGAAGCCGCGATTGTCCAGCAGCGACCACGCCGGGCGCACTGCCGGAGTGGGGAATTCAGCGCTGGCGATCGGGATCACGCGCGGTTGCCGCTGGATCAGCCCATGCGCAGCGGCCTGCTCGAAGATCGCGCTGGCGAAGCCATGCCAGGTGGTGGTGCCACTGGCGACCAGATGATGAGTGCCACTGAGCTGGCGACGCTGTACTGGATCGGCGTGTTGCCAGCAAGCGAGTGCCGCCAGGCTGGCGTTGACGATCAGCGTGGTATCGGTAGGTGCGCCGTGCTGGTCGTCCACCACGCGCAATTCCTCGCGCTCGGCGCCGAGCCGCAACATGGTGCGCAGGAAATTCTGGCCATGTGCGGCATACACCCACGCCGTGCGAAAGGTCAGATGGTCGGCACCGCTGTCGCGCAATGCGTGTTCGCCAGCCAGCTTGCTGCGCCCGTACGCGCCCAGCGGGCCGGTGGGTGCATCGATGGCATACGGCTGTGACTGGCTGCCGTCGAACACGTAATCGGTAGAGTAATGCATCACTAGGGTGCCGTGCGCGGCTGCCCATACACCGGCCACGCCGACCGCCTCGCCGTTGACGCGGGTGGCCAGCGCCTCCTCCTGCTCGGCCCGATCGACGGCGGTATAGGCGGCGGCATTGATGATCACGTCGGGCTGCACGCGGTCGAGCAAGATGGGCAAGCTGGCTGGTTCGGCAAGATCGGCGATTTCGCCGTAGCCGCCGGTGGTCAGCACGCCGTCCCGGCTGGCAGCGATGACTTCAGCATCTGCGATCTGGCCGGCGTGCTCGAGAAACGTGCGGCCAAGCTGACCATTGGCGCCGAGCAGCAAGACTCTCATGACACGAAAATCGGCAATCGCTCGGGCGCGACGTCCTTCAGCAGCGGCGTCTTGCCGTCCTTGTCCGACAGCAGTGGCGCACTGAGTGGCCAGTCGATACCGAGGTCGGCGTCGTTCCAGCGGATGCCGGCATCGGCCTTGGCGTCGTACAGCGCGGTGCACTGATAAGTGAAGGTGGCGAATTCGGACAGCACACAGAAGCCGTGCGCAAAGCCTTCCGGCACCCAGAAATGGCGGTGGTTGTCGGCAGTCAGCATCACGCCGATCGACTGCCCGAACGTAGGCGAGCCGCGGCGGATATCCACTGCCACGTCGTATACCTCGCCCTCGAGCACGCTGACCAGTTTGCCCTGCGGGTTTGGCCACTGGTAATGCAGACCGCGCAATACGCCCCTGGCTGAGCGCGAGACGTTGGATTGAACGAAATCAGCGTCGATGCCGGCTTCCTGCCACTTGGCCTTGTTGTAGCTCTCGTAGAAGAAGCCGCGGGCATCACCGAACACCTGCGGTTCGAGGATCAGGGCGCCGGGCAACGCGGTTTCGATCACTTTCATCGTACGAGCCCCTGCTTGATCAACTGCTCCAGGTATTGGCCGTAACCGGTCTTGGCTAGCGGCGCAGCCAGTGCCAGCAATTGCTCCGCATTGATCCAGCCGTTGACGTAGGCGATCTCCTCCGGGCAACACACCTTGAGTCCCTGCCGGTTTTCAATCGTCTCGATGTAGCTTCCCGCTTCCATCAGCGACTCGTGGGTACCGGTGTCGAGCCAGGCGAAGCCACGGCCGAGCTGCTCCAGATGCAGCGAGTTGTCGTCGAGGTAGCAGCGGTTGAGGTCGGTGATTTCCAGTTCGCCGCGGGCCGAGGGTTTCAGTACCGCTGCGTAATCGCAGACGCGGCCGTCGTAGAAATACAAACCCGTCACCGCGTAATGGGACTTCGGCTGGGCCGGTTTTTCCTCCAGTCCGATCACCCGGCCTGCGGCATCGAATTCGGCCACACCGTAACGTTCCGGGTCTTTCACCCAGTAGCCGAACACCGTGGCACCGTGGTCGCGAGCTGCCGCATGCTTCAGCCGTTCGGTCAGGCCCCCGCCATAGAAGATGTTGTCACCGAGCACCAGGCAGCTGGGCTTGCCATCGACGAAATCGCGGCCAATGGTGAATGCCTGCGCCAATCCGTCCGGCGACGGTTGCACCGCGTAGCGGATGTCGAGGCCCCACTGCGAACCGTCGCCGAGCAGGCGCTGGAACATTGCCTGCTCATGCGGGGTATTGATCACCAACACCTCGCGGATGCCGGCCAACATCAAAGTGGCCAGCGGGTAGTAGATCATCGGCTTGTCGTATACCGGCAGCAGCTGCTTGCTGACCGCGCGTGTGATCGGGTGCAGCCGGGTGCCGGAGCCGCCGGCGAGGATGATGCCTTTCTGTGTGTTGCTCATGACCCCAGACGCTCCATCCGATAGCTGCCGTCGAGCACGCGCTGGCTCCACGGCTGGTTGGCGAGATACCAGTCCACCGTCTGCGCGATACCGCTTTCGAACGTCTGCGATGGCCGCCAGCCCAGTTCGTTCTGCAGCTTGCTGGAGTCGATCGCGTAGCGTCGATCGTGGCCGGGGCGATCCTTGACATAGGTGATCAGCGACCCGCGGGCACGACCATCGGCCAGCGGGCGGCGCGCATCGAGCAGCGTGCAGATGGTCTTCACCACCACGATGTTCTCCCGTTCGGCATTGCCGCCCACGTTGTAGGTCTCACCGATGCGGCCCGCTTCCAGCACCCGGCGGATCGCGCTGCAGTGATCGCCCACGAACAGCCAATCGCGGATGTTTTTGCCATCGCCGTAGACCGGTAGCGGTTCGCCGGCCAGCGCCTTCTGGATGATCAGTGGGATCAGTTTTTCCGGGAATTGGTACGGCCCGTAGTTGTTGGAGCAGTTAGTGGTCAGCGTGGGCAGGCCGTACGTGTGCTGGAACGCGCGCACCAGATGATCGGAGGCTGCCTTGGAGGCGGAGTACGGCGAGTTTGGTGCGTAGGGCGTGGTTTCGGTGAACTTGCCTTCGTCACCGAGCGAGCCGTAGACCTCGTCGGTCGACACGTGCAGGAAACGGAACGCATCGCGAGCGGCGCCGTCGAGACTGCGCCAGTAGTCGCGCGCACCTTCCAGCAGGCCCAGCGTGCCGACCACATTGGTCTGCACGAATTCGGCGGGGCCGTCGATCGACCGATCCACATGCGATTCGGCGGCGAAGTTCACAATGGCATCGGGACGATGCTCGGACAGTAGCCTGACGATCAACTCGCGATCGCCTATGTCGCCTTGGACGAACGTGTGGGCAGGGACTTCTTTCAGCGAGCTGAGCGTGTCCAGGTTACCGGCATAGGTCAGCTTGTCCAGATTGATCACATGCAAGCCGTCCGCCACCGCCTGAAGGACGAAATTGGCGCCGATAAAGCCGGCGCCGCCGGTGACCAGTAGCGTTTTGATCCCTGCGGATGAATTGTTCATCGAGTACGTCCATGGTTTGACGAAAGAGGGGCGGCCAAGACATCTCGGCCATCCAACAGACGGCAAATGATGCCTGTTCTTGCCTTGTCGACCAAGCATTGGTGGGCAGTCGGCATGGCGTTACGGGGTGCGAGGGCCGCAGTTTGCCCATTTCTACATGAACGCCAAGTTCTTGCGTCGGTCGGCAACGGCCTGCATAAAAGCTAAGATGCTGGACTTCATATCACGAGGCAGCCCGTCCGGCGGGCTGCAAGGACAGCGATGAAAACTGCTGCAAAGCGTAGCCAACACGGCATGGGAACCCGGGCCATTCATGCCGGTCAGCACCCGGATCCCAGCACCGGCGCGATCATGACGCCGATCTACGCTACCTCGACCTATGTGCAGGAAAGCCCCGGCAAGCACAAAGGCTATGAGTATTCGCGCACGCAGAACCCCACCCGCATGGCGTACGAGCGCTGCGTGGCCGATCTGGAAGGTGGCGTGGCCGGCTTTGCGTTCGCTTCCGGTCTGGCTGCTGCAGCGACGGTGCTGGATCTGCTCGATTCGGGCAGCCACGTCATCGCGATGGACGATCTTTATGGCGGCAGCTACCGGCTGTTCGAAAAGGTACGGCGGCGTTCCGCTGGACTGGATTTCAGCTTCATCGATCTGAACGAAAGCGCGGCCATGAAGGCAGCGCTCAAGCCCAACACGCGGATGATCTGGGCCGAAACGCCGACCAATCCGATGTTGAAGCTGGTCGACTTGGCCAAGGTCGCTGCGTTCGCCAAGAAACATGGCCTGATCCTGGTGGTGGACAACACGTTCTGCTCACCGATGATCCAGCGCCCACTGGAATACGGTGCGGACCTGGTGCTGCATTCGGCCACCAAATACCTCAACGGCCATTCCGACATGGTCGGCGGCATTGTGGTCGCCCGCAGCAAGGAACTGGCCGAGCAGATGGGCTTTCTGCAGAACTCGGTCGGCGCGGTGGCCGGCCCGTTCGACTCGTTCCTCGCCATGCGCGGCCTGAAGACACTGCATCTGCGCATGAAGGCGCACTGCGAGAGCGCGCTGGAACTGGCGAAGTGGCTGGAAAAGCATCCGGCCGTGGAGCGGGTGATCTACCCAGGTCTCAAGAGTCATCCGCAGCACGCTCTGGCGAAACGCCAGATGGATGGCTTCGGCGGCATCATCAGCATCGAGGTGAAGGGCGGCCTGAAAAAAGCCAAGCGCATGCTCGAGCGCTGCGAGCTGTTCGCGTTGGCCGAGTCGCTCGGGGGTGTCGAGAGCCTGATCGAGCATCCGGCGATCATGACCCACGCGTCGGTGCCGGCGGCCAACCGCAAGCGGCTGGGCATCAGCGACGGATTGATACGATTGTCGGTGGGGGTGGAGAACATCGAAGATCTGCGCAATGAATTGACCGTTGCGCTGGGTTGATTGCGATCAATGAGCTGAACGAGAGAACGAGGGTTTTGACTTGGAGTTTCATGCAATATCCACTACACCGCGATCGAAGCCGGGACCGTTTGGCGCGCTCGGCACATATCGATCGCTTACTTTCGAGTTGGCCAAACGAGATGTACTGGGGCGCTATCGTGGCGCCAGCTTCGGTTTGCTATGGTCGCTGATCAGTCCGTTTCTGATGTTGATGGTCTACTCGTTCGCGTTCGGCTTCGTGATGAAAGCGAAATGGCCGCAAGCCGAACAAAGTCATGCACATTATTCGATCATCCTGTTTGTCGGGCTGATCGTGCATGGGTTCTTTGCAGAATGTCTAAGCCGGTCCCCGCAGCTGATCACTAGCAATGCCAACTTCGTCAAACGAGTGATCTTCCCGCTAGAGATTCTGCCATGGCCAATGGTGGCGTCCGCGTTGTTTCACACCTTCATGAATTTTCTGGTATTTCTGGCTCTGCATCTTGTGCTTGATCACACCGTAACCTGGACGATTGTCCTGCTGCCGCTTGTATTGTTGCCGCTGGTGCTGCTTACGCTTGGGGTGTCCTGGTTACTGGCGGCTTTGGGCGTATACCTACGTGATATCAGTCAGATTACAGGCGTACTAGCTACTGCGATGCTTTTTCTTTCAACGGCGATGTTCCCGATCGAGGCACTTCCACCGCAATACCGATGGCTCTTGATCATCAATCCACTGACTTTCATTATCGACCAGGCACGCGCAGTTGCGTTGTGGGGGCATATGCCGGACTGGACCGGGTTGGGTATCTATACCCTGTGTGCTCTGATCGTGCTCTACCTCGGATACATGGTTTTCCGTTTGACTCGACGGGGGTTCGCCGATGTCCTCTGAGCTGGCGATCCGCGTCGAACGGGTGAGCAAGGCGTTTCCGGTCTACGACAAACCGATGCATCGGCTCTATCAGATGCTGTCTCCACGTGCGGCGAAGCAACGTTGGTATCGGGAGTTCCACGCGCTCCAGAACATCGATATCACTGTTCGCAAGGGCGAGACACTGGGTGTGGTCGGTCGTAATGGTTCGGGCAAGTCGACTTTGTTGCAAATCATCTGCGGCACGCTCGAGCCGTCGGCGGGCACGGTGCAGGTCAGTGGACGTATTGCCGCATTGCTGGAATTGGGTGCCGGATTTAATCCTGAGTTCACCGGTCGCGAGAATGTCATGCTGTATGGCACCGTCCTTGGGCTCAGCCGCAGCCAGGTCGAGGAACGTTTCGACGAGATCGCTGCGTTCGCTGAGATCGGGGAGTTCATCGATCAGCCCGTCAAGTGCTACTCCAGTGGCATGTATGTACGTCTGGCGTTTGCCGTGGCGATCAATGTGACGCCGGACATTTTGGTCGTGGATGAGGCATTGTCTGTGGGGGACGAGGCATTTCAGCGCAAGTGCTTCGCACGTATCAATCGTATCCGTGATGATGGTGCCACGGTACTGTTCGTCTCGCACTCCGCTGGCATCGTTACACAGTTGTGTGATCGTGCAGTGCTGCTGGATCGCGGCGAATTGCTTTCGAGCGGCTCGCCAAAATTCGTGGTGTCGCGCTATCACAAGATGCTGTACGTACCACCCGATCGAGCCGAGGCCGTGCGCGCGGCGATTCGCGCTGAACGCGAGGACGATGCACTTCCAGCTAGCACGGAGCTTTCCAGTCTGTCGGTGGTGGATCGCGAGGATGCGCGACTGGTTTCCTCGGTGAGCGCACCGTCCGCGTTGCTGGAAGACAGCGGATCGCGCGGCTGGTTTGACGAGGGTCTGGTACCGAAGAGTACGGTGCGCTACGACACCCGTGGTGCTCGGATCGGCGTACCGCACATCGAGACGCCAGAAGGACGTAAAGTCAATGTGCTGCATGCGGGGGATACATATCTTTATGTGTATCGGGTGGACTTCCATGACAGCGCCACCGAAGTGCGCTTCGGCATGTTGATCAAGACCCTGACCGGTCTCGAATTGGGCGGTGGCGCTACTGCTCTGCCGCAAAATTCGATGCCATTGGTCGAGGCTGGGCAAACCGTCGAGGTACGCTTTCGATTCCGTTGCTTGCTCGATGCTGGTACCTATTTCTTAAACGCGGGGGTGCTTGCCTGCCTCGCAGGGGAAGAAACCTACATCGATCGTTTGATCGATGCAGCGATGTTCCGCGTCATGTCACAGCCAGAACGCCTGGCTACAGGCTTCATTGATTTCTGTATTACGTCATATGCCACTGTGTTGGGTCCCAGCGAGGTGCACGCATGACGCTAAGACGGTCCAGCGGTAAGCAAGCATTGCTGGTCATCGGCATGCATCGCAGTGGTACCTCGGCGTTGACCCGAGTCATTAATTTGCACGGCGTTACCTTGGGCTCCAAACTGCCGGGAGGGGCCTTCGACAATGAAGCAGGATTCTGGGAAAACCAGCGCGTGGTGAATCTGCACGAGCGTCTGCTTGCAGATATCGGATCCAGCTGGGATGACCCACGTGAGCTGCGCCTGGGGTGGGCCGATGAGGCGCTCACTGCGGCCTATATTGACGAACTGATAGCACTGATAGCCTCCGAGTTCGGTGATGCCAGAATCTGGGCAGTCAAGGATCCGCGCCTGTGTCGACTGTTACCCTTGTGGCTGAAGGCACTGGGGCGTATGGGAATTGAACCCAAGCTAATTTTTGCGATGCGCGATCCAAGCGAGGTGGTGGGTTCGCTAATGCACCGCAATGGACTGTCTGCGGCGACGGCCTCGCTATTGTGGCTACGACATCTGGCCGAACCCGTGCGCCTCACGCAGAATATGCGTCGTTGCCTTGTCGATTACAACGAGTTGTTGGACAACTGGCATGTCAGCATGTCGAGGATCGCATCCGACCTCGACGTGGCGTGGCCGATCCCTTCGCAGGACTGCGAAGTCGAAGTTGACGTGCACCTGCGTCATGACCTGCGACATCAGCACATGGCGGCAACGCGCGACCTGCTGCCAGTCGTATGGCGCGAGCCCCTGCTTGACGTCTATGCCGCCAGCCAAACAGTAGTACGAGACAGAGGTGATTGGGCTGATCTCGATGCGCAGTTACATGTAGTAATGATGCGGCTCGAGTTCGCGCGGCCGCTGATCATGGATTTACAACCAAAATCTCAACGGGACCAGATTCAGTCACAGTTAATCGAGGCTGAGAACGGCAAAGAAGCTTACCGGGCCGAGGCTGCTCGACTGTTTGAAGAAAGTGCGGCTGCCCAGCGACATGGTCAGCAGGAAGCGGTAATCGCTAGGCAGGAAGCCGCAAATGCAATGCAGGAATCGGCAAACGCAAGGCAGCATGCCGCAAGTGCAATGCAGGAAGCAGCAAGCGCGAGACAGGAAGCTGCAAGTGCAACGCAGGAAGCGGCAAACGCAAGGCAGCATGCTGCAAGTGCAATGCAGGAAGCAGCAAGCGCGAGGCAGGAGGCAGCAAGCGCAAGACAGGAAGCAGCAAGCGCAAGACAGGAAGCAGCAAGTGCTACGCAGGAAGCAGCAAATGCTACACAGGAGGCGGCGAGCGCAAGACAGGAAGTGGCAAGTGCAACGCGGGAAACGGCAAGCGCAAGACAGGAAGCAGCAAATGCAACACGGCAAGCAGCAAGCGTGCAAGAGGAATTGAAAAATGCAAGGAAGGAAACCGCAAGCGTGAGAGAGGAACTGGAAAATGCAAGGAAGGAAACGGTGAGCGTGAGAGAGGAATTGGAAAGCGCAAGGCGGACAGAAGCTCAGGCGCGTGAAGTACTTCATGGTGAGCTGATTGTGATCCGTGGTGAGCTGGCCAAGCGCAATGCGCGTATCCGCATGCTGGAGCAGGTGAGTGATGAGCTGGATATGATCAAAGCCAGCCGTTCCTGGCGCTGGACGCGGCCGATGCGAGTGGCTTTACGCATGCTGCGCAGCGGGGGGCGCCTTGGCGAGGCCGATCGCGAGCAGTTGCGCCGCCGGTTGAGGCGCTCCCAGATACAGACTTCCGCATTGCCGACGCATGCTGCGCTCCCAGCTGTGCCAACTTCCGTTGATACCGTGGTTGCGATGACGGCCGTGGCTGTCCCTATGCCGATGACACAATCCACAACGCGATTTGCTTTGCAGATCGACGGCAAACGTGACGTATTCGTCTGGTCGGTGATTGACTGGCATTTCCGTATCCAGCGGCCGCAGCATCTGGCGCGTGAATTGGCGGCAGCGAGTCATCGAGTGTTCTACATTTCGAACAATTTCATTAATCGCGATGAGCCTGGATTCAGTGTCGAGGCCCTCGATAGCGACGGCCGGCTGTTCCAGATCAACCTGCATCTCAAGGGAAGCCCGGCGATCTACCATGCCGCACCCGACATGCCGGCACGGGAGCAGTTGCGCGCCGGCATCGGCTTGCTGTTAGGTTGGACGCGCAGCCGTGGCTGCGCATCGCTGGTGCAGCATCCCTACTGGCTGGAGACTGCACAGGTGCTGCCAGATTCGCGCTTGGTTTACGACTGTATGGATCATCACGGCGGTTTTGCCGACAACAGTGTGGACGTGCTGGCACGCGAACACGAACTCATGCGCGACGCTGACCTCTTGGTGGTGACGTCTGACTGGCTGTATGAAGAATCTGGCAAGTACAACCCCCATCGCGTGATGATCCGCAACGCGTGCCAATACGAGCACTTTTTCAAGCCTCCAGCGCAGAAATTCAAGGATGACAAAGGTCGCCGCATAATCGGCTACTACGGCGCCATCGCCGAATGGTTCGATCTCGATCTGCTGGAAAAGCTGGCACAGCGTTTCGATGACTGCCTAATACTGCTGGTGGGTGCCGACACCACCGGAGCGCAACAGCGCCTGCGACATCTTTCCAACGTCGAGTTCACCGGCGAGGTGTCCTATAGCACGTTGCCGCACTATCTCCATGCCTTTGATGTCTGCCTGCTGCCTTTTCAGGTGATTCCATTGACGCTCGCCACCAATCCGGTCAAGGTCTACGAGTACTTGAGTGCTGGCAAAGAAGTCGTATCGATCTCTCTGCCGGAGATCCGCCAGTTCGGCGAATTGGTGCGCACCGGTACCGATCACGCCTCATTTCTGCATGCCGTGAACGAAGCGCTGACGACCGCACCGGAGCCGGCGGTGATCGCGCGACGCCAGCAGTTCGCCGCCGGACAGACCTGGGCGCATCGCGTGCACGATCTGATCGCGAGTGTCGATTCGCTACCCGCACCGCGAGTTAGCGTAGTCGTGGTGACCTACAACAATCTTGAACTGACCAAGGCATGCCTGCACAGCATCGAACTTTATAGCGATTACCCCGATCTCGAGGTTATCGTAGTCGACAATGCATCGGCGGACGGCACGCCGGCGTGTCTCATCGCATGGGCCGCGAGCGGCGAGAATCGGCACGTCATCCTCAATCAGGACAATCGCGGTTTCGCCGCCGCCAACAATCAGGGACTGGCCGCAGCCACCGGTGATTACCTGGTGATGCTCAACAATGATACCTATGTCACGCCAGGCTGGATCGCTACCCTGGTCGGTCATCTGCGTCGCACGGCGACACTTGGCATGCTCGGGCCTGTCACGAATAACATCGGCAACGAGGCGCGCATCGATATCCACTACGCCAACATGGATGAAATGTTGCACATCGCCGCGGACTATACCGTACGCCATGCAGGCCAGCTCATGCCGTTGCGCACAGCGGCGTTCTTCTGCGTGATGATGCCACGTGAGGTGTATGTCAAAGTGGGTGAGCTAGACGAGGCGTTCGGCATCGGCTTCTTCGAGGATGATGACTATTGCCGGCGAGTGGAAGACGCCGGCTGGACCATTGCCTGTGCAGAGGATGTGTTCATACATCACAACCTGTCCGCTTCATTCAACAAGCTCAAGCAGGAAACGCGGCAAGAGCTATTCGAACAGAACAAGATCATCTACGAAAAGAAATGGGGCAAGTGGGTGCCTCACGTCTATCGACCTAAACCGTAGAAGAACTAGTAACTAGGAGTCCAAAGAGATGCGCATAAAAAGCCTGTGCACCACATTACCAATTTGCCTCGCTCTCGTAGCCATCGTTTCTTGCGGCAAGGAAGACAAGTCCACTACGGCAACCTCATCACCTCCGGCCTTGACGGCAATTGACCGGCAGGGTCAATCCAATTTTCAGATCGTTCAATATGGTCCAAAAGAAAGCGGTGCGGGAGTGGCTTTCAACACACAGTCGTCTGGCCAAGCGGCTCTGTGGGTAGAGCTGGATCACCCTGCAACTGGCTCCAGTGCGGCGATATGGTGGGGAGATCATCGTCTGGAAAGTGCTGTTTCAGGCAATGTGATCAGTGCCGTGGTACCTGCAGAACGCTATACAACCGTGGGAAAATATCCAATTCAAGTTCGCGTTGGGAGCGGCGCGAATGACAAAAGAAGCAATGTTGTCTACTTCGTCGTGAAATGACGGACGATTTGCAAAGAGTGGTGGAAAGCAAGTTGCACGCTATTCGATGCTTACGCTTTTTTCTTGCGAATCCAAACATCCTTCTTGCTCCTGAGCTGCTATTTAGTAGCCTCTCATTTGGTGAGAGATATCGTGGACTTGTGCTGCCGATCATACGTTGGCATCGGCTGCCATGGCCATGTCGACCCGTTTATCGATCAAGTTTCGGAAATACATGAATCATCAAAAGCACATCCTTTGCATCGTCGGCACGCGCCCCGAAGGCATCAAGATGGCGCCCTTGATTAAGGCGCTCAAACGTGAGCCGTGGGCACAGGTGACCGTGTTGGCGACGGCGCAGCATCGTGGCTTGTTGGATCAGGTGCTTTCCTTGTTCGATATTCAGCCGGATGTGGATCTGAATATCATGCGAGCCAATCAGGCGCTGCCCGAATTGACTGCACGGCTGATTACAGCGCTGGATGAAAAGTTCGCCGAGTTTTCACCAGACGTAGTTCTCGCTCAAGGTGACACCACCACGGTAATGACAGCTGCGCTAGTGGCGTTTTATCGACGCATTCCATTCGGCCACGTCGAGGCCGGTCTGCGCACACACGATCTGGACAATCCTTTCCCCGAAGAGATGAACCGATTGGTGGCGGGTCATTTGGCCCGATGGCATTTCGTACCTACCGAACGTTCACGGAAAAATCTGCTGCGAGAGGGAATCCCCGATTCGGCGATTCACGTTACCGGCAATACAGTGATCGATGCCCTTCTTGAAGTTGCTGCCACTGACTGGCCACTCGATATCCCGTTGGATTCCGACAAGAGGCTTGTGCTCGTGACGGCTCACCGGCGTGAGAACTTCGGTGAGCCGTTCCGGGCAGTATGTAGGGCGATTCGCACGCTGGTAGACCGCTATGCGGATATCGAAGTGGTCTATCCGGTACATCCGAATCCCAATATCAGTTCGGTGGCGCATGAGTTATTGGGAGGTCATCCGCGTATCCGTCTGTGTGCTCCGCTTGATTACGCACCGTTTGTCGAAGCTCAAAAGCGGGCGTATCTAATCCTTACTGATTCGGGTGGCGTGCAGGAAGAGGCTCCAGCATTGGGCAAGCCGGTGCTGGTGATGCGCTCGGAAACCGAGCGCCCAGAAGCGGTGGACGAAGGCGTTGTACGATTGGTTGGTACCGATGAAGCTCGCATCGTGGCCGAGGCATCGCGATTGCTGGATGATCCAGATGCGTATCGGGAAATGGCGCGGGGAGTTTCTCCCTATGGCGACGGCAAAGCATCGCAACGCATCGCGGCGGTATTACGTGATGCTCTACTTTCAGTAGCCTAGCGATGTCGCTTGCTGATCGTAATCGATGAAGGTGCCAGATATGCGGATTCTTCTTGTCGCTTACGATTATCCACCGCTGAATTCGCCGCAGGCAATTCGTTGGTATTACCTCAGTCGCGAACTGGTACATCTTGGTGTGGAGATGCATGTACTCGCGCCGGATATTCCTGCGCGTGATGGAAACAGCCTCGATATACCGAGCGGTGTGACAATGCATCGGTGCGATGCTGGCGGCCTGGCGGGATGGCTTGCGCGCCGTCAGCAAGCGCGTCCGCTGGCGACTGTCTTGGCACCACAGCAGTCTCACATTGGCGAGGCCACGCATGTGGGTTCAACCACGTTGAACTGGAAGGGGCGCCTGCATCATTGGTTGGAGCGATGTCTGAGTCATTGGGTGTACCCCGATAGCCGCGGACAGTGGCGCGCCCCCGCCAGTGCAGCCCTCGATGAATTGATCGAAACAATCAGGCCGGACGTACTGATCAGCTCACACGAACCAGCCGTGACACTGCAACTCGGCCTGCAAGTAGCGGGACGCGTACAGGCATGGTTTGCTGATCTTGGAGATCCGGTGCTTGCTGGGTACACCCCAAGACGGTGGCACCGCCGCGCCAGTGAATTGGAGGCCCAAGTATGTCGTGTGGCCACCGCAGTCAGTGTGACTACTGCGAGTACCCGTGAGTTGTTAATGGCGCGGTACGACACCATGGATCCGTCGAAGATCTTCACGATCAGCCAGGGTTTTGACGATACGGTATCACCCACAATAGACTCGGCGCAAAAATCCCATCCAGGGGAACTACGTTTGCTTTACACGGGGCGGTTCTATCCGTTTCGGGACCCAACCGCACTGCTTGAGGCTGTGCTTGAGTTGAAGCAGATCTGGCTGACCATTGCTGCGCCCGAGGTGAGACCGGAATATTTGGCCTATGCGGCACGAAGTGGTGGCCGAATAGTGTTTCTTGGTGAACAACCGCACGCCAAGGTACTCAAGTTGCAACAGGAATGCGACGTGCTAGTGAATATCGGCAACGCGCTTAGTGCCCAGATCCCCGGCAAGCTGTATGAATATTTGGGCAGTGGTAAACCGATCCTGCATTGCCATTCGGTAGAAGATGATCCGGCCGTAAGCCTGCTCGATGAATGGCGCCGGGGCTGGTCGTGTGCCAATGACCTGCCCAGTCTGCGGATTTTTCTGACGACACTTGTTGAGGCACCAGAACGGTTGTACGCGCTACTGACGGATGACAGCTGTACTGCCTCTGCTTACGGTTGGTCGAATTTGGCCCGATGCCTACTTGCACGTTGTCAACAAGTTACTCAGGTAGAAGGAACCTGAATCATCTAAGCAATTTCCAGTTGCGGCAATAGTCTCTGCGGAAGGGCGGTACCGTCTGTCACTACTTCGAAGAGATGTACATTTTTGTCAATAATATCGATTGACTTCGCAATTTGACTAACGATGCGCATGGTGGGGCTCGCTATACGTTGGTTTTACGACTTTGGTTACGTTGTGTCCACCAGAACAATTACTTAAGGGAAATTTTGTGAGTTCGATTAAGGAAGAATATCGTTCGACCATGGCATTGTCGACAGTCCACTCCGTATGGGTGCGTGTGACTGCATGGATGATCGCTGTCGCGGCCCTCCTAAATACGCTTTGCTATGTCTTGCGTACAACCAATCCGGTTATTCGTTCGGATGACTGGTATTTTTTGGATATTTTTCTGAGCAAGGCGGCAGACGGCAGTCTTGGAATCACTGATTTCTTTGTAAAACGTTATGGTGACGACCATGCACAACCTCTCTTGAAGCTATTGTTGCTGATCGATTGGCGATATTTCGATCTGGATTTCACGATGGAAGCTGTCGTGGGAGTATTCGCAGCCGCTGCCTGCGTGCTGATTCTTCATCAATTCGTGATGGCGGGTAGGTGCGGTGACGTAACAGATAACAGGCGATATTTGGCTTGGGTTGCAATGTGCGTATTGCTGCTCTCGCTGAATGCCGTTGGCATCTGGACATGGTCATTGGTCGCAATCGGTTACCTTACTATAGTGCCTGTCTTGCTGTTTATGGGAGCGGCGTGGCACGCTCTGCAAAGACGACGCTATGTTGTCTTGATAGCCGCGACATTGTTGCTTGGAGTTGTCGCAGATGACAGTGCATTGATTGCGGCGATTGCTACCATTCTGGCGTTATTGGTTGTGGCGTTTTCCGATGGGTCGCAACGTGCCGGGGTCTGGAGAGCGATCATTACGATCGTTGCATGCATTGTAGTGGTAAGGATTGGTTATAGATTTGCACCGGTGATTGGCGCATCCCAAGACCCCTCGATGTCGGCTCAACTGTCGAAATTGGTCGGACGCCTGTCGGCCGGGGATTGGTGGAAATGGTTTTCGCTTCCGTTATCACTGCCGGTAGTGTACGAATTTCCTGACCGGATGATTTCTTCATGGGTGCTGTGGCCGATTGTCAGGGCGACCATGGTCGCGCTTCTGCTAGCCGCGCATATAGCATTCTGGTGGCGGGCGTGGCGCGGAAAGTACAATTTGCCAATGTTCGTTGCCATATGCTTGATGCTGCTTTCGTATGCCTGGCTGGCCGGTATCCTGTTGGTACGAGTTTCCTATTTTGGCAGCGACTATCTATATCAGGATCGCTACGTTCAGTTTTTCCAGTTCAATTTGGTAGCGCTGTTGCTCATGTGGGCGACGGCTAGCGAGTTAGGGCCGAAGATCGTCTCGTGGCGACACACGCTTCTCACGGTATTTCCGATCGCGGGTTGTCTTGCGATGTTGGCCATACAGGTTCCGCTGTCAAGTGATGCTTGGCATAGGCAGCGTTATCTACCCCATTACTATCAACAGCTGGCAATCCAGATCGGCCAGCTAGCCGAGAATCCGGCGAACACGGAAGGGTGCCTCCCCGAATTGGTTGTTTGCGGTTGGTCACTGGAGAAACGCCAACAGCTTGTGCAGTTTCTCCGCGTGAATCATCTGAACGTGTTTTCGCCGAAGGTGCAGGCGCGATATAGCTATCTGCCGCGGTTGCCGACTGCTGCTGCGGTTCCGCCTCTGCTTCCGTCGGTACCGGTGCCTGCCGGTACCCATTAGTGATGACGAAGACCACCACGCCAGTTCGCTTAATCCGATCGTGGCTGAATCCTGTCACAGACAAAACCATGGTTGTCATCGTGGTGGTGTCGAGTGTCCTAGCGTGTGTCGGAGCCTTTTTTCTGGAAGCGCATCTTGACTTCAATCTTTGGGACGAGGGATTTCTTTGGTACGGTGTGCAACACACATTGCTAGGAGAAATTCCGATCCGGGACTTCATGTCTTATGATCCCGGTCGGTACTACTGGGCAGCTGGCTTAATGTGGTTGCTACAGATAAATGGCATCGTCGCGGTGCGTGCGACGACGGCCGCGTTTTCCATGCTAGGGGTCATAACGGGAACCTTGCTGGTACTGCGCGGATCATCGGATGGTAGAACGGCTCGTATAGGGCTATGCGCATTTGCAACCGTTATGTTCCTGCTGTGGCTGGTACCACGTTGGAAGGGCTATGATGCGGCAATCTCCATCATCCTGATTGCGAGTCTGACTAGACTATTGACTCGCCCCACTGTCACGCTCTTCTTTCAGCATGGAGTGGTAGTTGGTGTGGCAGCGATCCTGGGGCGCAACCATGGACTTTATGGCATTGTCGCTTGCTTGCTCGTAATCCCAATACTGCTATTTGCCGACCCAAAGCCGCAATGGCACCGTTTCATACCGGCGTGGATCGGAGGCGTGACCGCGGGCTATAGTCCCATGCTGATCGGGTTTCTGATGGACCACCGTTTTACGGCCATGTTCTGGGATGGGATCCGTTTCACCCTTTTTGAGTACAAGGGCACCAACTTGCCGCTTCCCGTGCCATGGCCGTGGGCCATCCACAGTGCCGGTGAATCTGTTTCCATGACTGCAAGGGAGTGGTTTATTGGGAGTTTTTTTGTGGCGCTTCCAGCTCTGTGCATTGGAGGGGCGTTGTTTGTTTTTCGACAGATGCGTCATGAACGAAGAATCCAAAATCCGGCTTTCGTCGCTTGTGTCGCGACCGCGATTCCCTATCTAAACGTGGCGTTCTCCCGAGCAGATGTCGCGCATTTAGCGCAAGCGATATTCCCATGCATCATCGGACTGATTATTTGTCCGATCCAAGGCAGTACTAGAACTGTGCATCGCCGGGTAGTACTTCCACTTCTGGCCATAGCGTCGCTATCGGTAACGCTGCCACTGCACTCCGGCTTTGTGGTACACACCCAGAATCCGGATGACTGGCAGGCTATCGACGTGCGTGGTGACAGTCTACTTGTAGATCGATTTACGGCAGCCGCGATTGGAAACATTAAGTGCTTGGCAAAGCGTTATGTTCCCCCGGGGGGTAGCGTATTCGCGGCACCAGTGTGGCCTGGGGTTTATACGCTGCTTGGGACCAAGTCTCCAGTATGGGAGATCTATCCGCTTATGCCGCGCAATGAGGCATTCCAGCAGCAGGAAATAAATCGCTTGCGGCGAGCAGACCCCGCGCTGCTGTTTATCTACGATATTGCTGTTGATGGACGGAATGAACTCCGCTACGCGAATACCCATCCGTTAGTATGGCAATTCGTGAACACGAATTATCGCATGGTGCCAACTTCACGCGACCGGACCGAACTGCTTGTTTATGTTCCGAAGACGACCCCAGGTCAATCCGCAACCTTTGGAGCCGGAGCCGTCAGCGAGTGTGATTAAAGAAGAGCGCCATCGGCAGCATCGATTACCTGTTGAAACACATCTTCAAGCCCGATCCATAGGGGCATGCGTACCAACCGATCGCTTATGCCACGAGTAACTGGCAGGTCGCCGTGGGCGCGGCTGTAGCGCAAACCCGCCGGTGATGTGTGCAAAGGAATGTAATGGAATACGCTTTGTACGCCTGCCTTCTTGAGTGAGTCGATAAACGCAGTCCGTGCCTTCAGCGATGGAAGTAACAAGTAGTACATGTGGGCATTGTGAGTGCAATGCGCGGGTACTATCGGTCGGCGCAGCCGTCTGGCTTCTTCATGTGAGGCAGCCCATGTGTGATAGCGATTCCATAGCGCCATGCGGCGACTAGTAATGTCATCGGCTGCATCCATCTGGGCTGCTAGAAATGCAGCGGTAATTTCACCCGGAAGAAATGACGAGCCAATATCCACCCAGGTGTACTTGTCTACTTGGCCACGGAAAAATAGGCTGCGGTTAGTGCCCTTTTCCCGAATGATTTCCGCGCGTTCTGCTAAGTCCGGATCGCGGCAAAGCAGGGCGCCACCTTCACCAGCAATGATGTTTTTTGTTTCGTGGAAGCTCAACGCGCCGAGGTCGCCGATAGTACCCAATGGGTGGCCGCGATACGTGGACATGATCCCCTGCGCTGCGTCCTCCACAACCTTCAGCCCGTACCGCTGCGCGATATCCATGATGGCGTCCATCTCGCAGGCAACGCCAGCATAATGCACGACGCAGATCGCCTTGGTGCGTGGTGTGATAGCAGCCTCAATCTGGCATTCGTCGAGATTGATCGTATCTTCGCGTATATCGACAAAAACGGGCACTGCGCCGCGCAATACGAAGGCGTTTGCCGTAGAGACGAAAGTGTAGGACGGCATGATCACCTCGTCACCGGGCTGCAAGTCGAGTAGCAGCGCGCAAATTTCGAGTGCTGCGGTGCAGCTGTGCGTAAGCAATGCCTTGCTGGCGCGGGTACTCGTCTCAAGCCAAGCGTGGCATCGTTTCGTAAATGGACCATCACCCGACAAATGGCCATTGGCGTGCGCCTGGGCAATCTGCGACAGCTCGCGACCAGTCATGTAGGGCTTGTTGAATGGAATCATTGCTAAATCCTTGCTAAGCGCTTGCGTTTGCAGTGGCAATCAGCGCGTGCACTCCAAGATGCAGTGCGTATAGGGGACATACAGTAGGTCGTGGCGGACCGTGCATGCGGTAATGGAGAATTTCGATGCTGCGAGCGCCTGATAACCATCTGGTGAGCGGATGTTCTGTCCACGATCGCGGAGGATCAGTGCGCGCGCAATTCGCGACTGACCTTTCACTAACGTGCCATCCAGCGAAATGAATCGGCCGCCTGGGCGAAGCTTGTTCCATGCGGTCAGTAACAGGTGTACTACTTGGTCGTCGTCAAGGTGGTGGAGGACACCAATTGCAAGTACGAGATCGACACCAAGGAGATCGGTCGGCTCAAAGTCTGCGACATCAGAACATTCGAAACGACCGCGGTTGCCATAGCGTTCGCGCGCAGCATTGATGTAGTCCGGGGAAAGATCGAAGCCTATGTAATGAACATTAGCGGGCAGGTATTTCAGCAACTCACCTGTACCGCAGCCGATATCGAGAAGATGATCATCAGGCCTTGGGCGAATGTGATCACGTATCAAGCGTTTGCGTGCACGACTAGCCCCTAATGCGGACTGCAGAAAATCATACGCTGAAGGATTTGACAGGATTGTTCGGATACCGCTGGTGATTTGGGCCATCCTAATGCTCCTGAAGCGGTAGGAGTGAGCAGCTTCTATGACACCGGGTTCATCCTTGATTGAGAACTACGAGTCCGACGATGATAAGGCCTAGGCCCGTAAGCTTCGCAAGTGTCATTGTCTCCCCGAATAGCGGAACCGCCAGCAGACAAACCAACAAAAAATTTAATGCCATGAATGGATAAACACGATTGAGTTCGAGCTTGGATAAGGCCAGCATCCAGCAAAGTGAGGCAGCGAAGGCGGCCACAAATGCTGATATTACCCAAGGCCGCAGAAAAAGTAGCAAGAGGGGTGGCCATTTATCCGCCCATGCAAATGGAGCCGACGCTGGTGTTGAAACCTGCCATTTCAAAACAAGTTGCCCATATGCCGTGAGTAGGACGGTACAAAATACCATTAGCCAGGCGATTGGAGTGCTTACAGAGGCATTCATGGTAGATCCCTTGTCTTCGATCCGAATAAAGAATTGATGTGATAAGTGTCATATGCATGCGTGATAGCCAGACCTTCGCGAGTCCACGCACGCTGAACGACATAGTTCCACACTTGGGTCGAAATTCTGATTGCCCTCAAACCGCGTCGTTGATACGTGCGCAGCATATGGCGTAGCAGATGCCCGTAGACGCCGTGTCCAGCATGCGCTGGGTCAACCGCATTTAGTACGACTTCCACGACTTCATCGCCGACAATCAATGAGCAAGTTGCGAATGCTATCACCGCACCACGATTGCGTACTATCCAGGTTTCCCGGTCTGATGGCTCACTAGAGATATAATCAATGGCCCATTCGGCATAACCCTCTAAAATTAAAACTGGATCTAGTAACGGATTTGCGTGGTAATGGCTGCGATAAGAGCCAAATCCACGGCGTGCGACGTCGGCGATGGAGCTCCGGTCTTCTATTGTCGCCTTTTCCACAATTAGGTTGGTTGGTGGTTCTGAAATGGCAACTGGAGATGTCAGTTGCCGCTCATAATAAACCAGCGTGTCGGCGTGTATTGGAATCAACCCGTGGTTCGTGAAGTCGCGTAGCGGTGCAGTCATTCCCGCGGGAATACGGAGTACGGCGATATCGGTTCCGAGCGCTACGATCTCGCTATGCAAGATACCTGGCGTCGGACTATCTTGGTCAATTCGACCGCGCACGATCTTCAGCCCAAAACGAGCGGAGTCTTTTGGCGACGGTATGAACCAGTCTCCATCCGAGTTCATGAGATATGTTCCGAGTATTCAGCAATGACAAAGTGTGGGCGTTTCTTCATATCGTTGAACAGGCGTCCAAGGTATAGGCCAAGTATTCCGATACTTGATATGACAACGCTGCCGACGAGGCAAATAGAAGCAATGATGCTCGTAAATCCGGCGATTCGTATATCGCCAATGATATATCGATAGATGCTGAAGGCAGCCACACAGAGTGCAAACATGGCGAACAAGAAGCCAAGTTTCACAACTAGTCGCAATGGCTTGTCGGAAAAGGAGATCGCCACATTGGTCGCGAGCCGCAGCAAGCGGCGGAGCCCATAACTGCTGCGTCCATGATCACGACGACCATGGGTAACAGGTACCAAAACGGTACGAAACCCAGTCCAACGAACCAGTAACGGAAAAAAACGGTCCGATTCAGGCATCGCATTGATTGTGTCGATCACTTTGCGGGTATAGGCACCAAAGTTGGCAGTCGTGTGATCGTGTGGACTATCAGTAAGCCAGCCAAGCATTCTATAGAAGCCCCATGAACCCAACCGTTTTAGCGCCCCGTCTTGGCGGTCGACTCGCTGCGCAAGAGCCACTTCAACACCAGGTTTTAACGCATCCAATAAGCGGGGGAGTTCATCAGGACTATCTTGAAGATCACAATCCATGACTACCACGCGCGCTCCGCGTGCGTGGTGTAGGCCAGCGGAAATCGCGGCGTGTTGGCCGAAATTGCGGGTCAGTCGCAGTCCGCGTACCTTCGGCCTAGTTGCAGCAATTTCGCAAATTCGTGACCAAGCGCCATCTGGGCTGGCATCGTCGACCAATATGATTTCGAATGATTCTCCGCGAGGAAGGAGGATTGCCGACACGCGATCAACGAGATCCTCCAAACAGCCTTTACACCCATAGACGGGGGACACAACTGAAATTATCGGGGTGTTTCCGTGTGGGGACATCAGCGTGACTCAGATTGGATACATTGGGATATAGATGGCATGCCGCCTTGCCGGAATAAGCTGATTAGCGCCGAAATCGAATCGACATTGAGGGCAGGTCTTGCAATGCATGGTGTAGTTAGGGTGAAGAAAGTAGTGAGCCAATTCAGTTTGTAGATCATGTCTGTAATTTCAGCATGGATTTAGCTGATTGAGGACTGACACACTTCATCATGAAGCCCTGGTTGTCAGAGCGCTTGCTCCAGCTCCGGGATCAGCTTGAACAAATCACCGATCAGACTGAAATCGGCAATTTCGAAGATCGGCGCTTCGCTATCCTTGTTGATCGCCACGATGGTGCCGGCGTCCTTGATGCCGGTGAGATGCTGGATGGCACCGGAGATGCCGATCGCCATGTACAGCTCGGGGGCGATGATCTTGCCGGTCTGGCCGACCTGCAAGTCGCTGGGCACGTAGCCGGCGTCGACGGCGGCGCGCGAGGCGCCCACGGCAGCGCCGATCTTGTCTGCGAACTTGAAAATGATGTCGAAGTTTTCCTTCGAGCCGACACCGCGGCCGCCGGAGACGACCTTGCTGGCGCTTTGCAGATCCGGGCGATCGCTGCTGCCTTGCTTGAGTTCGATGAAACGGGTATGCGTGGGCAAGGCTGCATCGATGGATAGGGCTTCGATCGGCGCGCTGCTGGCGCCGGTGGCGGCGGCCGGCCACGAGGCCGAACGGATCGTGGCGACGACGGTGTGTGCGGGATTGGCCTCGACCGTGATGATTGCGTTGCCGGCGTAGGTCGGACGCTTGAAGGTGTGAGCGGCTTCCACACTCATCACGTCGCTGACCTGTGCCACGCCGAGCAGGGCAGCGACGCGCGGGCCGACGTCCTTGCCGAATGTGGTGGATGGCACGAATACATGGCTGTAGCCGGCGGCGGCCTTGGCGATCTGCGGCGCCAGTATGGCGGCCAGTGGATGCGCGTTCTCGGCACGGGCGATGGTGAGCACGCGGCTGACGCCGTCAATCTTTGCGGCCTCGGCGGCGATCGCGTCGACGCTGTCGGCGAGCACCAGTACGTCAATTGCTTCAGCCTTCACGGCGATGGCTGCGCTCACGGCGCGTGCAGTGGAGGAGTTGAGTTTGCCGCCTAGATGTTCGGCGATGACCAGGATCTTGCTCATGTGTGTCTCCGGAGCTTCGTGCGTGTGTAGGAGCTCGCTGGCGGGTGATGCTTTTGTTCTAGATTCTCAAAAGAAAAAGCATCGCCCGCCAGCGGGCTCCTACCACAGGAATGGGGTTTACAGCAGGCCTTTTTGCTTTAGCGCGGCGACCAGTTCGGCGGCATCTTTCACCATCACGCCCTTGCTGCGCTTGGTCGGGGCGGCGTACTGCGTGGTCTTCAGATGGTCGTGTGCCGCGACGTCGAGCGAGCCGAACTCGATCGTGTCGATCGGCTTGGACTTCGCTTTCATGATGTCCGGCAACTTGATGAAGCGCGGTTCGTTGAGGCGCAAGTCAGTAGTGATCACGGCCGGCAACTCCGCCTCGATCACTTCCAGGCCGGCGTCGACTTCGCGGGTCACCGTGGCCTTGCCATCGGCGATCTCGATCTTGCTGGCGAAGGTAGCCTGCGGGCGATCCCACAGCGCGGCGAGCATCTGGCCGGTCTGGTTGGCGTCGTCGTCGATCGCCTGCTTGCCGAGGATCACCAGCTCCGGTTGCTCCTTTTCGACTAGCTTGAGGAAGACGCGGGCGGCGGTCAGCGGTTGCACGGCATCGGCGGTGACCACGTGAATCGCCCGGTTTGCGCCCATCGCCAGGCCGTTGCGAAGGTGTGCGGTGAGATCGGCCGGACCGATGCCGACCACGATCACCTCTGTGGCGACACCCTTCTCGCGCAAGCGCAGCGCCTCTTCCAGCGCGATGTCATCGAACGGATTGGCGGACAGCTTGACGCCGTCAGTGACCACACCGCTGCCATCGGGCTTGACCTGGATGCGCACGTTGTAATCCACGACGCGCTTGTAGCCGACCAGAATTTTCATTCGCAGTTCCTTGACCTTGGGGCAGCTCTTTCAGAAGTTCGAAAACCGTTATTCTACCTCGACGGCAACACATGTATGAATTGTGCTCTGCCGGTTGTCGGTTGAATCAATGAAGCACTCGCTGCAGAACCGCGCGGGCCGCATCGAAAGAGAAGTACTGACGCACGTTGTCCAGCCCGGCCTCAGATAGTCGCAACCACAGTGCTTCATCGTCATACAAGCGCAGTACGGCGGTAGCAATGGTCGGCGCATCAGCGCCCAGCAATACGTTCTGGCCATCGATCAGATTCATGCCCTCAGCTGCAATCGGCGTCGCCACCACCGGCAGACCGTAACTCATGGCCATATTCACCTTGCCCTTGACGCCGGCGCCATAGCGCAGTGGGGCAAGCGCCACCCTGCAGTTTTCCATCCATGGTTTGAGGTCGTCGACGCGGCCATGCACCTCCGTGCCGATTCCGATGAATCGTTGCCGAGCGTCATCGGGCATGTCGCCGATCAGATGCAAGACGATGTCCGGTCGCTGTTCGCGGATGCACGGAAGGATCTGCTCGACCAGCCATCGCACCGCATCGACATTGGGCGGATGACCGAAACCGCCGACAAAGACCAGTCCACTGCGTTCGGCAAAGCCTTTGGTGCGTCCAAACACCTCATGCACATTCGAAAGCAGTTCTACCCGTGCTTCGGGCACTTCGTCTGCCAGCAAGCGGAGTTCGACTGGGCTGACCACGAAACTGGCGTCACATGCACGCACAAGCGCGATCTCACGCCGCCGCGATGCTTCGGCCTGCCGTGTCAGTGCAGCATTACCGGAGTGCGCTGCCGCGCGCTGTTCGCGCAGGAAGTGCAGATCGACGGTATCGAACAGAATTTTGGCCGTCGGCGCCAACCTGCGCACCAGCAGCAAGTGAGGTTGCGCGATGTAGTGGCGGCAGAGCATCACAGCATCCAGTCCCGCGCCTTCTCGTGCCAGCCAAGTAGAGAGAGTGGGTGCCCAGGGCTTGCACAGGACATGAATACCCTTGCTACCTAGCAATTCGATCTCGTCTTCGGTGGCGCGTCGATTATCGGCCATGAAACTGATTCGCCATCCCTGCTCGCGCAGCAGCCGCATGATGTTGATTAGCCGTAGCGAGCCAGAGTCGCGCGAAGGATCAGGCGTCAAGGCATCAACGATCAATATGTGGCGCGCGCCACCATGGTGAATGGCCTGTTCCACCGGTGTACGTGGCTTGGGTTGATTAAGCAGCGCACCTTGCCACTTTTCGGCTAGCTTAGCCTGGTTGATTATCTGATACTGCTTGACACCCTCGAAGGGATCAAGCCCCGAACTGATGCCTTCGCAGTGAACCACCAGACTGGCCGGTTGATAGACAACGCGTCGTCCTGCAGCGCGCACGGCGAACGCAAGGTCCACGTCTTCACAGTACGCCGGTGCGTAGCGCGTATCGAATCCTCCAATTTTACGGAACAAGGCTATGTCGATCATCAACGCCGCGCCAGAAACGTAATCGACATCGCGTCGGTACAGGAATCGGGGATCATTGCGTTTCTCGAAGCGGCCATAATTCCACGCTTTCCCATCGGCATATACGATGCCACCGGCTTCCTGGAGCCGTCCGTCCGGATACACCAGACGACTACCGGCGATGCCGCAACCATCTTCCTCGGTAAAGCAATCCAGCAACCGGTCGAGCCAGCCCGGAGTGACCTGGGTATCGTTGTTGAGGAACAGCACAAATGCACCGCGGGCAATCGCGGCACCTGCATTGCAGCTGCCGATGAAGCCGAGGTTCTCGGTGTTGCGGAGCAGGCGTAGACCAACAGTTTGCGCCAGTGTGGTGGCGCTTTCGTCGGGAGACACATCGTCGACCACGATAACTTCGAAAGATGCATCAGCGCCGTAACGCGCGATCGAGCGCAGGCAGGCGAGTGTATAGCGGAGTTTTCCGTGAACTGGGATGACTATTGAAACGCGTGGAGACTCGCTGTACGGCAAGCTAATTGGAATAAACGGAACGTCCAATGGTTCAAGCGTCCAATTGGAGTCTGTTGCGCGAGGACGCAACTCTTCAGCAACACGGGAGAATGTACCGCGAAGGCCTCGCTGGGCCATGCTGCCGCCAACCCGCTTCAGTAGATAATGCAGTCGTCGTAGCTGCCATTGCATCGTGCTGGTCAGAATGAAATCCTCAATGAGTCTTGCGAGGGTCTTGGGTGGGCTCGGCGGTGGGTTGAGGCCCGTTTCGCTCAGAGATTCTGATAATTCGGCCCCGAGCCACCTTCCGGCGTGAGCCAGGTGATGATCTCGTACGGGTCTTTGATGTCGCAGGTCTTGCAGTGCACGCAGTTCGCCGCGTTGATCTGCAGGCGGCGGCCCTTGCTTCCATCGGCGTGAACGTCCTCGACGATCTCGTAGACATTGGCGGGGCAGAAGCGGGTGCACGGGTTGCCGTATTCGGTGGTGCACTGGTCGATGCAGATGCGGGTGTCGGCGACGTGAAGGTGGATGGGTTGATCCTCGTCGTGCTCGGTGGCGGCGAAGTAGACGCCGGCGAGGCGGTCGCGCGGAGCCAGCGTGCGCTGCACGTAGTCGCGCTTCGGCTCTTCCTGCGCGCCCAGCTTGTGCAGCGACGACCAGTCGGCCTTGTTCTTCAGGGTCCACGGCGAGATGCCGCCGGTGACGGTTTCCCATGCCGCATTCAACATGCCGAACCACAAGCCCTTCTTGAACGCGGGTTTGATGTTGCGGACTTTCCTCAGCTCGGCCATCACGTCGGAGCCGCGCAGCTTCGCGTCGAAACCGGCGGAATCGAGACCATGGGCGACCAGGTGTTCGGCGGCGAGCATGCCGCTCTTGATCGCCTGGTGCGTGCCCTTCACCTTGGGCACGTTGAGCAGGCCGGCGGTGTCGCCGATCAGCAAGGCGCCGGGCATTTCGGTTTTCGGCAATGACTGGTAGCCGCCGGTGACGATCGCTCGGGCGCCGGCCGAGAGGATCGTGCCGCCATCCAGCAACGGTTTCACCGTGGGGTGGTTCTTCCATTGCTGGAACGCTTCCCACGGCTGATAGTTCGGATCGCTATAGTCGAGCCCGCTGACGTAGCCGAGCGCCACCCGATCCTGGTCCAGGTGATACAGGAAGCTGCCGCCATAAGTATGTGTGTCGGCCGGCCAGCCGAAGCTGTGCACGATCTTGCCGGGTGTCACGCGTCCGGGCGGCAGCTGCCACAGTTCCTTGATGCCGATCGAGTAACCCTGCGGATCGCTGTCCGCGTCGAGCTTGAAGCGCTTGATCAACTGCTTGGTGAGGCTGCCGCGCGCACCTTCGGCGAGCACCGTGACCTTGGCCTTGATGTCGATGCCTTCGGTGTAGCCGGGCTTGTGTGTGCCGTCCTTCGCCACGCCCATGTCGCCGATGCGCACGCCGGCGACCGAGCCGTCCTCGTTATAGATGGTGTCGGCGGCGGCGAAGCCTGGGAATACGTCCACGCCCAGCGCCTCGGCCTGCGGCGCCAACCAGGCGCACATCGCGCCCAGCGAGACGATGAAGTTGCCGTGGTTGTGCATGCCCGGCGGTACCGGCAGCTTGCGGCCGCTGGTCTTGCTGAGCAGCCAGAACTCGTCCTCGCCGGCCGGCACACAGATCGGCGGTGGGTTGTCGCGCCAGCCCGGCAGCAGCGCATCCAGCGGTTGCGGCTCGATCACCGCGCCGGACAGGATCTGCGCGCCGATGGTCGAGGCTTTCTCGATCACGCACACGCTCACCTCAGGCTTGAGCTGCTTGAGGCGGATCGCGAACGACAGGCCGGCTGGGCCGGCGCCGACGACGACAACGTCGTATTCCATGGTTTCGCGGTCGCTCATGGCGGACTCCGTGGTGCTGCGGGCAGTGCAGGCGGTGGCCGTGCGTGGTGGTATGGATCAGACCGCCATTGTCCGGTTTCGCGCGCCAAGCAGCAACGCGTGTTGCGCTACCGCTTGCAATCGTTTCATCGGACATGGCGATAATCGGGACATATTTGAAGGAGTCTCCATGAATTCGATGCCGCCGATCGCCGATCTCGACCTGCGCCGCGCCTCGCTGTGCCAGCTGCTGCACTGGCTGGCGGTGGGCCGCGTGCAGCCGCAGGCGCTGGCCGATGCCTATCAGCACGCGATCGAACGGCTCAACCCCGAACTCAATGCTTACGTCGACGAGCGCTCGGGATTGCTGCAGGAGCAGGCGCATATGGCCGATCGGCGCCGTCGCGACGGCGTGATCGGACGGCTCGACGGCATCCCGATCGCGTTGAAGGACAATTTCGACATGGCCGGCTGGCCGACCCGGGCGGGTCTGCCGGGCCGCGAAAAGCCGGTGCAGGACGATGCGCATGTGGTAGCGCGGTTGCGTGCGTCCGGCGCGGTGCTGGTGGGCAAGACCAATATGGACGAGGGCGCGCTGGGTGCGGTAACCGACAATCCGCATTTCGGCGCCACCCATAATCCGCATCGGCACGGCTACAGCGCCGGCGGTTCCTCAGGCGGTGCGGCGGCGGCGGTGGCCGCCGGTCTGGCGGTGGCGGCGGTCGGTTCGGACAGTCTGGGCTCGATCCGCATTCCCGCCAGCTATTGCGGCGTATACGCGTTGAAGCCCACGCACGGCGAAATTTCCGCCCGCGGCCTGGTGCCGGCGGCGCGCCGGCTCGATGCGGTCGGCCTGCTGGCGCGCAGCGTCGACGATCTCACGGTGCTGCTGCAGGTACTGGCCGGGTACGACGCCGACGATGCGCGTTCGCGCCGTCGCCGTGTCGCCTTCGCGCTGCCGGACTGGGAGCCGGGCAATCTGCGCGCGGGTCTGTTGCCGGATCTGGCTGCTGTGGGCGTGCAGCCGGAAGTCATCGAGGTGTTCGAGGCGGCGCTGGCGAAGCTGCCGCATGCGCTGGGCGACCGGCGCACGGTCGATTTCGACGACTGGAATTTCAGCCGTACCCGTCGCGCCGGCCTGCTGCTGATGGAAGCGGAGATGCTCGGTACCTTCGCCGCCGATCTGGCCAATACCGAGCATCCGGTGTCGGCACGTTTCCGCAACATGCTCGGTTATGCGGCTGGCAAGAGCGCGGCCGACTACGCGGTGGCCGATCGCGTGCTCGACGCGGCCACCTTGAAGATGCGCCGGTTGTTCGCCCAGGTCGATGTACTGGTGCTGCCGACCACGCCGCAAGGGGCGTTTCCGCTGGGCGGCCCGGTGCCGGATTCGCAAGCCGATCTCACCAGCTTCGCCAGCCTGGCCGGCTGTCCCGCCGTGAGCCTGCCGATGGGCAGCTTGCCGAATGGCATGCCGATCGGGCTGCAATTGGTCGGTGCGCGCGGTTCGGACCTGCGCCTGCTGGAGCTGGCGGCGGCATGCGCCGCGACGCTGGACGCCGAGCCGACGTATCCAGTGATCGCCTGAGGATCGCGTAAGATGGCGGGCGGTATGCGATGCCGACGGCACCGTTGATACACCGCCGCGGTAAACATTCGGGCTCTTCCGGCATGACGACAGCTTCCCTGCAATCCCGTTCCCATCTCGATGACCTCGAGGCCGAGAGCATCCACATTTTTCGCGAGGTGCTGGCGGGTTTCCAGCGCCCGGTGATGCTGTACTCGATCGGCAAGGATTCCTCGGTGCTTTTGCACCTGCTGCGCAAGGCGTTTTATCCGGCACGGCCGCCGATGCCGCTGCTGCACGTCGATACCACCTGGAAGTTCCGCGAGATGATCGCGTTCCGCGATCAGGTGGCGGCCGCCGGCGACGTAGAGGTGCTGGTGCACATCAATGAGGATGGCGTGCGCCAGGGTATTTCGCCGTTGACCCACGGTGCCACAGTGCATACCGACGTGATGAAGACGGTGGCGCTGAAGCAGGCACTGGATCAGTACGGTTTCGACGCGGCGATCGGCGGGGCACGCCGCGATGAGGAAAAGTCGCGGGCGAAGGAGCGCATCTTCTCGTTCCGCAACGCACAGCATCGCTGGGATCCGCGGAATCAGCGGCCCGAGTTCTGGCACACCTACAACACGCACATCCGCAAGGGCGAGAGCGTGCGGGTGTTTCCGCTGTCCAACTGGACCGAGATGGATGTGTGGCTGTACATCCAGCGCGAGAACATTCCGGTGGTGCCGCTGTATTTTGCCAAACCGCGCCCGGTGGTCGAACGCGATGGCGCACTGATCATGGTCGACGACGACCGCTTCGTACTTCGCGACGGCGAAACCGCGCAAATGCGCGAAGTGCGTTTCCGTACGCTGGGCTGCTACCCGCTGACCGGCGCGGTGGAGTCCTCGGCCGACACGCTGGCGAAGATCATCGACGAGATGGCCAGCTCGCGAACTTCCGAGCGGCAGGGCCGGGTGATCGACCAGGATCCGACTGCATCAATGGAGCGCAAGAAGCAGGAAGGTTATTTCTGATGGGTGCGACGACTGAAAAGGGTGCCGTGCTGCCCGCACAGAGCCTGCTGCGTTTCATCACCTGCGGCAGCGTGGACGACGGCAAGAGCAGCCTGCTGGGCCGGCTGCTGTATGACGCCGGCATGCTGTCGGACGATCAGCTGGCCGCGCTGGCCCGCGACAGCCGGCGGCAGCATGCCGACGCCGGCGACGTGCTCGATTTCTCGCTGCTCACCGACGGTCTGGATGCGGAGCGCCAGCAAGGCATCACCATCGATGTGGCGTACCGCTACTTTCATACCGCGCAGCGCAGTTTCATCGTGGCCGACTGTCCGGGGCACGAGCAGTACACCCGCAACATGGCCACCGGCGCGTCCAACGCCGAGCTCGCGGTGGTGCTGGTCGACGCGCGCAAGGGCCTGTTGCCGCAGACGCGCCGGCATACCTATATCTGTGGGTTGCTGGGCATCCGGCAGGTGGTGCTGGCCGTCAACAAGATGGATCTGGTCGACTACGACCCGGCGGTCTATGCCGCGATTGCGGCGCAGTACCGCGAGCTGGCACAGGAGATGGGTATCGTCGAGGTGCATTGCCTGCCCGTGGTGGCGTTGACCGGCGACAACGTGGGCGCGCGTTCGTCGCGGATGCCCTGGTACCAGGGTGCGAGCCTGCTCGAACTGCTGGAGTCGGTCGAGGTCACGCCGTTCCGCGCCGCCGATTTCCGCATGCCGGTGCAATGGGTGAATCGCCCAGACCATGCGTTCCGGGGCTACGCCGGTACGATCTGCGGCGGCCGGGTGAGTCGCGGCGACGAAATCATCGTGCAACCGGGCGGACAACGTGCACGCGTTGAACGCATCGTCAGCGCCGACGGCGACCTGGCTGATGCGGCGGACGGGCAGGCGGTGACGCTGTGCCTGGACCACGAGATCGACGTCAGTCGCGGCGACGTGATTGCCGATGCGTTGCGTCCGGCGCCGGTGGCCGATCAGTTCACCTGCCACCTGTTGTGGCTGGGCGACGCCGCGTTGCTGCCCAACCGTACTTACTGGCTGAAGATCGGCACGCGCACGGTCAATGCGCGGGTGATGTCGATCAAGTACAAGGTCGACGTCAACAGCCAGGCTCGGCTTGCGGCACGCCACCTCGGTCTCAATGAGGTGGGTTACTGCACGCTGGGGCTGGACGACGAGATCGCCTTCGAGGCCTACGCCAGCAACCGCACGCTGGGCGGTTTCATCCTGATCGATCGCCTGAGCAATGCCACGGTGGCATGCGGCATGCTGGACTTCGCACTGGGACGATCGGCCAACGTGCACTGGCAACACGTCGATATCGACCGCACGGTACGCGCCGCCAGCAAGGGACAGCATCCGCTGTGCCTCTGGTTCACCGGCCTTTCCGGTGCCGGCAAGTCCACCATCGCCAACCTGGTCGAGCGGCGGCTGCATGCGCTCGGTTATCACACTTATCTGCTCGACGGCGACAACGTGCGCCACGGCATCAACAAGGACTTGGGCTTCACGCCGGAAGATCGCGTCGAGAATATCCGGCGTATCGCCGAGGTGGCGCATCTGATGGTGGACGCAGGACTGATCGTGCTGGTCAGCGCAATTTCGCCATACCGCAGCGAGCGGCGCTCGGCGCGCGAGTTGTTCGGGGCGGCGGAATTCATGGAGGTGTTCGTGGATGCGCCGCTGGAGGAATGCGAGCGGCGCGATCCCAAGGGCCTGTACCGCAAGGCCCGTGCAGGTACGATCCGCAACTTCACCGGCATCGACGCCCCGTACGAAAGGCCCGAGGCGCCGGACATCCATCTGTTGAGCAGCGGACAACGCGCCGAGCAATTGGCCGAGCAGGTCACTGCAGAGTTGCTGTCCAAGCTGGACAACAGCGGCACTCACCCGTGACGCGACGGTGCCATCGGTGGGGCAAGGCTTGGATTGCCCCGGGCCGGCGGCGATAATACGGGACTTCCCCTGCAAGGCGCCGCCGCGATGACCGAGAAGACCGTACTCAACGCCACCCACCGTGCGCTCGGCGCGCGCATGGTCGACTTCGGCGGCTGGGACATGCCGATCAGCTACGGCTCGCAGATCGAAGAACACCATGCGGTGCGCCGCGATGCCGGCATGTTCGACGTCTCGCACATGACGGTGATCGACCTGCACGGTGCGCGCACACGCGAGTTCCTTCGCCATCTGCTGGCCAACAGCATCGACAAGCTGAAGGTGGTCGGCAAGGCTCTTTACTCGTGCATGTTGAACGAGCAGGGCGGCGTGATCGACGACCTGATCGTGTATTACCTCGGCGAGGAGTATTTCCGGCTGGTCGTCAACGCCGGTACCCGCGCCAAGGACCTGGCATGGATCGAACAGCAGGCCGCCGCGTTCGATGTACAGGTAAAGGAGCGTCCGGAATTCGCGATGATCGCGGTGCAGGGTCCGAACGCCCGCGCCAAGGTGCTTGGCCTGTTGCATGAGGTGGATCGCCCGCGCATCGAGAAGCTAGGCAAGTTCGCTGCCGCTGCTGCGCAAGGCCCGCACGGGATACCGCTGTTCGTGGCGCGCACCGGCTATACCGGCGAAGACGGTTTCGAGATCATCGTGCCGGCCGAGCACGCCGTCGCATTGTGGGAAGCGCTGGCTGCCGCCGGCGTGGCTCCGGCCGGCCTGGGCGCACGCGACACGCTGCGGCTGGAAGCCGGCATGAATCTTTACGGGCAGGATATGGACGAGAGCGTCCTGCCATGGGAAGCGAACCTGGGCTGGACCATCGCGCTGGACGAGGGCCGCGAGTTCATCGGCCGCTCCGCGCTGGAGCGGCAGAAAGCCGCCGGCGTGCCGCGCGTGATGGTCGGACTGGTACTGGACGAGAAGGGCGTGCTGCGCCACGGCCAGAAAGTTCTGACCGCGAACGGCGCCGGCGAAATTCTCTCCGGCAGTTTCGCGCCGACCCTCAACAAGGCAGTGGCATTCGCGCGCATTCCGGCCGGCGAGCCGGGCGACGTGCGGGTGGACATCCGCGGTCGCGAAGTGCCGGTGCGGCTGGTGAAGTATCCGTTCGTGCGCGACGGCAAGCCGTGCGCGGGCATCTGATCCACCGCTGCACAACTCACCCACGGCGGTTGTGGCTAGAATCACCGCCTGTACCCTGACTCACACCAAACGACTGGACCCCGATCATGAGCGAGATTCCTGGCGATCTGAAATTCCTCAAGTCCCACGAGTGGGCCCGCGCCGAAGACGACGGCCTGGTCCGCGTGGGTATCTCCGACCATGCGCAGGACCAGCTAGGCGATCTGGTCTACGTCGAGCTGCCGGAAGTCGGCTCGGCCGTGAAAGCGGGCGTCGGCGCCGCCGTGGTCGAGTCGGTGAAGGCCGCCTCGGACATCTACTCGCCGGTTTCCGGCGAAGTCGTCGAGGTCAACGAGCTGCTCAACGACAAGCCCGAGATCATCAATGAAGACGCCTTCGGCGAAGGCTGGATCTTCCTGGTGCGTCCCAGCGACCGTGCGGAGCTGGATGAGCTGCTCGACGCGAACGACTACGAAGAGCTGGTCGAGAACGAAGACCACTGAGTCTTGCGCCATAGCGTGATGTTGCCGGCCGCCAAGTGCGGCCGGCAACGTTTTGGGCGTAGCGATCGGGGGAGACGTCGAGCCGTCCGTCCGATCCGATGATGATCGATAAGACGATCCGTCAGGGCGGCATGCATCGCGTCGTCACGCCTTGCATGCAGCGCACGCATTCGCTGCATCGTCCATCGATCTGCATCGACAGCGTCGACACGATCCTTGCTCTGCTTTTTTTGACGAGATCGTGTCGACGTCGATGCCGAGTTTGCGTGTCGTCGCCGACGTCATCGCGCCGGAAAATGTCATCGCTCCCATGCTCTTCGGCGACGAGCGCCGGGGTGCCCGTCATCTTGGTCGAAGTCCGTGCGAGCCGGGGTGACGGACTTTTTTTGCCCGGTTCGGCGGGTCGGCCAAAATAATTTCAGTCGCGTCCCGTTCATCTGACGGAGGCAATGAAGCGGTCCGAATGCGGCCTTGCTGCGAGCGGTATTTTGCGCGAGATATTTTTTCTTCGCGACGGAGTCGATTGTTGGAAACCGTTGTGCAGCAACGGTTTCGAAGGATATATACGTTTTCAACCGAAAAATATATGGACGTATAGACGTCCAATTGGCAATGGTCTCAAATGGCCTTGAGGCCTTGCCGTAACCGGTTTTCGGTCGGTATGGGGAGGGGTGCAGTGGTTTGATTTCATGACTAAAATCAATTGACAGGTGAAATCTTCAGGGATAGCTTTCGCAACAGATCACGGGGAATGTGCTTTATGGCGACAGCAAAATTCATCAAGCCTTATGTCGAGCACGGTGAAAAGGCCAACGCAGTACGCAAGATCACTGTCTCGATTCCGCTGCATGTTCTGCGGCGGCTCTCCGATTTGCGCACTCACCGCCAAGTGAACAATCTTCGGCACGCCACCAACAGCGACTTGTTGGTTGAGGCGTTCCTGCACGCTTTTACTGGGCAACCACTGCCAACTGATGAGGAGCTTAGACGAACCATGGCCACTGCCAAGAAATCCGCTGCAAAGAAACCGGCTGCCAAGAAATCGGCCGCCAAGAAATCCACCGTGAAGAAGGTCGCCGCCAAGAAGCCGGCTGCCAAGAAAGCTGCCGTGAAGAAGGTCGCGAAGAAGGCTGCGCCGAAGAAGGCCGCCGCCAAGAAAGCTGCGCCGGCCAAGAAGGCCGCCGTGAAGAAGGTTGCGAAGAAGGCTGCGCCGAAGAAGGCCGCCGCCAAGAAAGCTGCACCGGCCAAGGTGGTGAAAGCCACCAAGACCGCAAAAGCCTCCAAGGCCAAGAAGTAAGCTACACGCGACAAGCAACACCTCCAATAAGACAAGTCACCCGATACTTCCCTCCCCGCGGTGCCCAGCGCGGGGAGGGCATTTCGAGAAGCTTTCGTCCCGGCCTGGCCGGGACGCTTCGTTTGTGGGGTCGGGAAAGATTCACCACGGCAGCAGAGGGCCGCCCGCGCCCATCCCGTGAGGGGCGCCGAGACCCCCGGCCGATTGATCGCCAGGCGGATGTCCGGCCTCCGGCCCTTGGAACAAAATCACTTTCCGCACCGTGCGTTCATGCACGATTTGCCGTGCTGGCTCATTGGAGTTACCTTTCCCCTATCCGCGCTGCGGTGAATCCGGGGGATTCGCCGCTCCTGGATCGACAGGGGGAAAAAGCGCGGGTATCTGTCGACACTCAGCGAGAGACCATGGATACCCGAGACGTATTTGATACACGCCGGCATGAGCGTGGGGCCATCAGGCCCGTAGTCATCGCCATCATCGCCGTTTTCGCCCTGCTGGCCGTAGGGGCATGGTTCCTGATCATCAAGCCGCATCAGGAGCTGGTCATGGCCGACGCGGGCGGCCATCCGTCCACGCCGGTATCCACGGCTACCCGGGCACTGCCGCCACCGCCCGCCAACGTGGCGGCGATGGACGTCAACCAGTTGCTGGCCGAAGCGCGTACCGCAATGAACGAACAGCGCTATCTGGCGCCGACCGGCAATAACGCCTTCGAGTTCTATCTGCGTGTATTGGAGAAGGATCCGGGCAACAAGGTCGCATCCGATGCGTTGCGCGAGACGTTCCCGTTCGCCGCCACGTCGGCCGAGCAGTCGATCAACTCGCGAGACTTCAATGAAGCGCAGCGTCAGATCGACCTGCTGGCCAAGGCCGATCCGACCAACTTCACGTTGACCATCCTGCGTTCCAAGCTGGATGCGCAGCGCAAGACGCTGGACAAGCAGCAGCAAGATGCCGCCGATCAGCAGAAGGCACAGCAGCTGGCGGCACAGAAGGCGGCGGCCGACAAGGCGGCAGCGGATCAGCTGGCCGCACAACAGAAGGCCCAATTGGCGGCCGAGCAACAGAAAGCGCAGTCGGCCCGCACGGCGCAACAGCCGAGTCAGCAGCCGTCGACGACCCCGTCGACAGAAGCCGGCAACCCGGCGGCCGCCGGTGCGGACAGCGGCAACGCTGCTGGCCAGACCAGCGATGCGGTGCTGCTGAGGGCCGTCGGCGCACGCTACCCCACGGCGGCGATGCGCGCGCGGCAGGAAGGCTGGGTGCTGGTGTCGTTCACGATCGATCCCGCTGGGCGGACGGGCGACATCAAGGTGGTCGACGCACAGCCGCGCCGTGTTTTCGATCGCGCCGCGATAGATGCGGTGCAGCGCTACCAGTTCACGCCGGCGAAGAAGGACGGCGTGGCCGTCGCCAGCGTCAAGCAGCAGCGGATCGAGTTCAAGCTCTGATCGTCATGCACTGATGTGAGAGCAGCAACCGGACGGCGCATGTTTCCCATGCGCCGTCTTTCGTTTCGGGAGGCAGCGATTCAGAAGCGGTATCCGCGACGGTGCCTAGGCAGCTTTTTCCGTTGTGGTGCCGCTGCCGGCGCCTTGGCGTTGCCTTCGATCTCGGCCCAGTCCACGTGCGGCAGGTTCAGCAGATCGTCGAACACCATCGGCATCAAGCCGCTGGGAATCGGGCCGGTAGAGTTCCACAAGGTGACCACGCCGGCGTGGTACTTCGGGAAGAAGCCGATCATGGTGCGATAGCCGGCCACGGCTCCCGCGTGAAAGATCAGGGTTTCGCCGCCGTACTCGTACACCCGCCAACCCAGCGCATAGTGCGCGTTGGTCAATCGTGCCCGGCGCCATGGCGTGGCATTCAGTTCGCTGGGCGTGACCACGCCCGGCGCATGCAGCACTTCCAGCAACGAGCTGGGCAGCACATCCTGGCGATCGCCCATCTGCGCGATCAGCCATTTTTCCATGTCACGCAAACTGGCGTTGACGCCCGCCGCCGGTGCGACCCGATAGTAGGTTTCGCTCGGTTCGAACGGTATCCAGCCGTGGCTGCTCGCGCGGTGCGGGCGAGCCCAGCTCTTGTTGGATTCCAGTGCCTCGCGGCCGTAGCTGGCGGTGGTCATGCCGAGCGGGTAGAAGATGCGCTTGTCGACCTGGCGGTAAAAGAAGTCGCCGGTGCGTGCGAGCACCACATCGCCGATCATGCCGAACGCGACGTTCTGGTAGCCGTAACACTGGCCGACACCGCAGACCAGGTTGACTTCGTCCAGCTTGCGCACCAGCTCCTCGTAGGACATGTCGCCTTCGAGCATGTTGTCATAGGTGTTGCGCGGCAGACCCAGCCGTTGTCCCAGGATGTCGGCCACGGTGGCCTGTGAGGCTGCCTGCATGTCCTTGAGCTTGAAGTACGGCAGCACATCGACCAGCTTGGTATCCCAGCTCAACTTGCCATCGTCCACCAGCAGGCCGGTGATGGCAGTGGCAAATGCCTTCGACAGCGAGGCAAGCCGGAACACGGTCTCCGGCGTCACCGGTTGTTTGGTAACGGCATCGGTGTAGCCGACCGTGCCTTCGAAGACCACCTTGTCGTCGATCACCAGCGCCGTGACCAGGCCGGCGACGGCATGTCGCTCGGCTATGCGGTTCAGCCAGCGCTGGTAGTCGTCGATGGTCTGCTTGATGCGTGCCGGCGGCAGACTTTCGGCGGTGCCGTGAACACTGACCGTCGGCAACGTTGTCGCGGTAGTAGCGGCGCGGACCGGCGCGCAAGCCGCTCCGAACACGCCCGCGATCAACAGGAAGATCTTCTGAAACTGCATGATATTCTGGTGTTGTTCCGGCGTGGGGAAGCGCCTCAGGGTGGAGAGTCGACCGATGGGCCTGATCATTGTTCTGATTGTTGTCGTTCTGATTGTCTTGTACTTCGTGGCGATCTACAACGGACTGGTGACCTCTCGCAACAGCTACAAGAATGCCTTTGCGCAGATCGATGTGCAGCTGACCCGCCGGCATGACCTGATTCCGAATCTGGTGGAAACGGCCAAGGGTTATCTCGCGCATGAACGCGGCACCCTCGAGGCCGTGGTTCAGGCCCGCAACGCGGCGGTCAGCGGGCTGGCCGGCGCCAAGGCCAACCCCGGTGATCCGGCCGCAATGCAGCAGCTGGCCAGCAGCGAGAACGCTTTGACCCAGACGCTGGGTCATTTGTTCGCGCTGCAGGAAGCGTATCCCGACCTGAAGGCGAACCAAACCATGATGCAGCTCTCCGAAGAGCTGACTTCGACCGAGAACCGGGTCGCGTTCGCACGGCAGGCCTATAACGATTCGGTGCTGACCTACAACAACAAGCGCGAAGTCTTTCCGTCGTCGTTCGTGGCCAACAGCTTCGCCTTCGTCGCGGCCGAGCCGCTGAAGATCGAGGACCCGGCTGTGCGTGACGCGCCGAAGGTTTCCTTTACCTGATCGCCGCTGCATCGCGACTGTCGTCGCGATGCACACGTTCAGCCGCCGGAGCCTCCATGGATTTTTTTGCGCAACAGGCGCGCGTACGCAGCAGCAGCCGACGACTGGTTGCGCTGTTTGTGTTGGCGGTGATCGCGATCGTGGCGGCGATCGACGCGGTGGTGTGGTTCGCCATGGGCCACCACCCGATGGAGGGCGAGCCGGCGCGATCGAATCTGTCGCTGCTGTTGGCCAGCAGCGCCGCGGTGCTGGCCGGGATCGGCCTCAGTTCGTTGTTCCGCATCATGAGCCTGTCCGGTGGCGGCAAGACGGTGGCCGAGAGTGTCGGCGCGGTGCCGGTGCCACCGGATACGCGCGACCCGCAGCTGCGCCAATTGCGCAATGTGATCGAGGAAGTGGCGATCGCGGCAGGCGTGCCGGTGCCGGACATCTATCTGATGGAAGAGGAGCCCGGTATCAATGCGTTCGCCGCCGGCTACTCGGCATCCGACGCGGCGGTGTGCGTGACCCGTGGTTGCCTCGACAACCTGAGTCGCGACGAGTTGCAAGGTGTGATCGCGCACGAGTTCAGTCATGTGCTGAACGGCGATATGCGGCTCAACATCCGCCTGATGGGTCTGCTGTTCGGCATCCTGGTGCTGACGATCGTCGGGCGCAAGGTGATCTGGTTCGGCGGCGGCCGCAGCAGCCGGCGCGACGGTGGCGGTGGCCAGGTGTGGATGATCGGACTGGCGCTGATCGTGGTCGGCTATATCGGGTACTTCTTCGCGCGGCTGATCCAGGCCGCGGTGGCCCGTTCGCGCGAATCGCTGGCCGACGCGTCGGCGGTGCAATTCACCCGCCAGACCGATGGCATCGCCGGCGCACTGAAGAAGATCGCAATCCTCAGCGAAGGCTCCGAACTGCAGGTGGCGAACAAGCAGGAAGTGGCGCACATGTTGTTTGGCGAGGCCGGCGCGTTCAACGCGTTGTTCGCCACCCATCCACCGCTGCTGCAACGCATCCGTGCCCTGGAGCCCGGTTTTCGCGAAGAGGATCTGGCCCGATTGGCGGCGTCGATGCAGCAGACTGCTCAGGCGCAATCGACGGCAGCTTTCGCCGATAAATCAGCGAACCCGCCGCCGGCGCCCACCGTGGCCACGCCGCCGCCATTGCCGGCCGTGCTGGGCGCCGTGGTGTTGGCGCAAGGTGTCGGCAGCACTACGGGTTCGACGCGCTTCCAGCGCGCCGCAGCCGTGCAGCAGGCCATGCCGGCCACGTTGACGGCAGCCGTGCAGCAACCGGAGTCGGCACTGACCGTTGTGCTGGCCTTGGCCACATCGTCGGAGAAAGAACTGCAGGAGGCGCAGCGCAGGATCATCGCCGATGCCTTTGGCGATGATCTGGAGCAGGCCGTGCAGGCGACGGCGCTCGAAGTGGCGACGCTGTCGCCGGAGTCCCGGTTGCCGCTGGCGGCGCTGGCGTTCCCCGCGCTGAAACAGCTGTCGGAAGGACGCCAGCAGACCTTGCTGGCTTCGCTCGATGCGCTGGTGCGGGCGGATGGCCGGGTCGATCTCGACGAGTACTGCCTGGTCCGGTTGCTGCGCCTGCAATTGATCGAGGCGCAACAGCCGCGGCGCTCACCGGTGGACGGGCTGAAAAAACTGCCGGCGTGCCGTGGCAGCGTGATGCTGGTTTGCGCAGTCGTTGCCGTGAACGGGAATGCCGACGAAGCCGCCGCGCGTCGCGCCTGGTTGCTGGCGATGCAGCAGGCTTTCCCCGGCGAAGCGCTGGATTGGTCGGCACCGCCGGCGGCGTGGCAGACGCCGTTCGAGCGCGCGCTGGATGATCTCGACGGATTGGTGCCGCCGGCCAAGGAGCTGGTGATCCAGAGCCTGGCCAGCGCGATCCATGCCGATGGCGTCGTCAGCGTGGAGGAGGCCGAGTTGCTGCGGGTGATCTGCGCCAGCCTGCATTGCCCGCTGCCGGTGTAGCAGCACGCCGCTAGGCAGTAGGTTTGCGCTTCACGCGATGATGTCTAGATCTCGCCGCGGATCAGCGCACTGGCCCGCTCGGCCAGCATGATCGTCGGCGCGTTGGTATTCCCGGTGGGCAGGCTGGGCATCACCGAGGCATCGACGACGCGCAGACCTTCCACGCCACGTACGCGAAGCTCGCTGTCGACCACGGCACGGTCGTCGTTGCCCATACGGCAGGTGCCGACCGGGTGGTAGATGGTTTCCGCCTTGCGCCGGATGAAATCGGTGTACTCGGCATCGGTGCTGATTCGCCGCTCGGGGAATACCGGTTCGCCGCGATACGCATCGAACGCGCTCTGGTCGAACAGGTCGCGCGACAGCCGCGCCGCCTCGATCATCCGCTTCAGATCGTGGCCTTCCGGATCGCCAAGATAATTGGCGTGGATCGCGATCGGCTGTGCCGGATCGGCCGAGTGCAGGCGCAGACGGCCGCGGCTGCGCGGATGCAGATAGCAAGCGTGCAAGGTGTAGCCGTAGCCGGGCAGGCGATGGCGGCCGTGATCGTCGAGCAGGGCGGGCACAAAGTGGAACTGCAGGTCGCAGCGCTCATCGTCGGCAAGCCGGCTGCGCACGAAACCGCCGGCCTCGGCCACATTGGAACTGCCCGGTCCGTCGCGGTGGCGCCACCAGCGCAGGCCGGTGGTCAGCTCATTGAGATGGTCGTAGGTGATCTTCTGCTTGCTGCCGTCCAGCGTGCAGATATCCAGATGATCTTGCAGGTTGCCGCCGATGTCGGGCAGGTCGGCGAGCACCTCGATGCCGTGTTCGCGCAGATGATCGGCCGGGCCCAATCCGGACAGCATCAGCAGTTGCGGCGTGTTGATCGCGCCGGCGGCGAGGATCACCTCGCCTGCTTCGATCCGTTCGCAAGCGTGCCGGCCGCGGCGCAGCTGCACGCCCACCGCGCGGCCATGCTCGAGCAGCACGCGTTCGACCAGTGCATGCGTGCGCACGTGCAGGTTTGCGCGCTGGCGTACCGGCTTCAGGAAGGCTGTTGCAGTGGAGCAACGCGCACCGTCACGCTGCGTCACCTGGTACAACCCGAAGCCGGCTTGTTGCTCGCCGTTGAAATCGTCGTTGCGCGGGTAGCGGGCGCTTGCAGCCGCATCGATCAAAGTCGCCGACAGCACGTTGTGGTGGCGCAGATCGGCCACGCCGAGTGGGCCACCGACGCCATGCCACGCGCTGGCGCCGCGCGTATTGTCCTCGCTGCGCAGGAACCACGGCAGCACCTGTTGCCATGACCAGCGCGGATCGCCGCACGCCCGCGCCCAGCCGTCGTAGTCGGCCGCCACGCCGCGGATGTAGCACATCGCATTGATCGAACTGGAGCCGCCCAGCGTCTTGCCGCGCGGCCACCAGAGGCGACGCTGGTTGAGTGCGGGCTCCGGTTCGGTGCGGTAATTCCAGTTGAGCCGACGGTTGTTGGCCAGCCGGGCGATGCCGGCAGGCATGTGGATCAGCGGATTCCAGTCCGACGCGCCCGCTTCCAGCAACAACACGCGTTTGCCTGGGGCGGCGCTGAGCCGGTTGGCCAGCACGCAACCGGCCGAACCGGCGCCGACGATGACGTAATCGTAGTCGTAGTTGTTCAAGGGCTCTATCGCTCCTCACTGGAGGGACGTGGACGGGATAGACGAGGGCTGGATGGACATGGGTGCATGCTAGTCTTGCCGCGCCCCACGCTGGATGTGCCTGTGAGTTTGCCCCGCCAAACCGTTGTGGAACAAGCTGCCGCGCCGACGCTGTCCGCGCTGGCGTTTTTCTTCGTAATGACTTCGTACTACATCATCCGGCCGGTCAGGGATCAGTTGAGCGGCGCGGTGGGTTCGCAGTCGCTGCCGCTGTTCTACGGCGCGGTGTTCGTGGTGATGCTGCTGCTGACGCCGGTGTTCGGCATGCTGGCGGCGCGCTTCCGGCGCAGGGAATTGCTTGGCTGGAGCTACAGCTTCTTCATTCTGTGTCTGCTCGCGTTCGTACCCGCCTTCATGGCGCAGGATCGCATCGGGGCGCGCGAGCTGGGCGTGGTGTTTTTCGTCTGGGTCAGCGTGTTCAACCTGTTCGTGGTGTCGCTGTTCTGGAGTTTCATGGCCGACATCTTCTCCAGCGGCCAGGCTAGGCGGGTGTTTTCGCTGATCGCACTCGGCGGCATGGCTGGCGCGATCTTCGGCCCGCTGGTGACCAAGCTTCTGGTGCAGTTGATCGGCGTAGCGCCGCTGTTGCTGGTCTCGGCGCTGGCATTGAGCTTCTCGATGATGCTGTTGCTGCAGCTTTCGGCGCAGCACGATCGACAAGCGGGTAGCCGTGCTGATGAGGCGATTGGCGGCTCGCTGTGGGCCGGCATCAGGGAGCTGTGGTCGCGTCCGTTCCTGCGTTACATGGCTTTGCTGATGTTGTTCGGCGACGGCATCGGCACGCTGGCCTACGCGCTGGTGGCCGACTACGCCAAGGCGCATTTCACCAGCACGGTCGCGCGTACGTCGTTCTACAACGATCTCGATCTGGCCACCAACCTGCTCGGCGCAGCGTTGCAGCTGAGCGTGACGCCGTGGTTGCTGGTGCGTCGCGGCGCCGGCTGGGGGCTGGTCTTGCCAGCGGTGGTGAATGTGGCTTTGTTGGCGGGGGTAGCGCTGATCGGTGTCGGCAGCTTTTGGTTCTTCAGCTACAACGTGTCGCTGCTGGCGGTGATGCTGGTGATCACACGCGGCTTCGCCTATGGCATGACCAAGCCGGCGGTGGACGCGCTGTACACGCGGGTGCCGCGTGAGACGCGCTACAAGGGCAAGAATTTCGTCGAGACCGCGGTATGGCGCTTTGGCGACGTGGTGGTAACCAGCGCCGTGAGCGGTTTGCGCATGCTGGGTTGGGGCGTCGGCGGACTGGCCTTGCTGGGTGCCGGCGTCGCCACCCTGGCGGCGATGGTGGCCCGCCGGGCCGGCTGGTCGCCCGACCTGGCGCCGGACGAGCATGCTCAGAACAGCGGCGCCGATGCACCGTCGATCTGAAGAAACCCGTGCGGCGCTCAGCTGGCGCCAGCCTTGGCTGGTGCCGCCTTAGCTGGTGATGTACCGCTGCAGATGCTCGATTTCTTCGGCCTGTTCGTCGATCACCGCCTTGACCAGGTCGCCGATCGAGATCACGCCGACGACCCGCTTGCCTTCCACCACCGGCAGATGCCGAATGCGGCTGTCGGTGCACAGGCGCATGCAGTCGAATACGTCGGTATCCGGACCGACGGTCAGCGGCTCGCTGCTCATGATGTCGGACACGGCCGTTTGCGACGAAGAGCGGCCCTGCAGGATCACCTTGCGCGCGTAGTCGCGTTCGGACATCACGCCGACCAGCTGGTCGCCGCGCATCACCAGCAACGCGCCTACGCGGTGTTCGGCCATGTGCTTGATCGCGTCGAGCACCGGCGCATCCGGTGTGATGCTGAAGACCGTACTGCCCTTGCGTTCCAGCAGATGCTTGACCTGAATCATGCCTGGCCTCCCACCGACCCGGATAGGTCGTTTGTCGCGAGTCTAACTCCGGTGCCGGCCTCACGTGTAGCGAAGTTGTGAAGCCCTGCGGATCGGCGCGGCAGGGGGCGTTGCGCGCTGAAAAAGGGCGGCTGCAGATGCCTGCGACCCGACTCAATGCCCCGGTCGCGGCGCCGCGCGACCTTCGATGTAGGCGGGGCCGCCGAGGTGGTTCATCTGTTGCTGGATCCAGTTGGCGCGACCTTGCACGTACACGCTGGGCCGATCCGCGTGCAGGCGGATCGGGTTCGGCAGCACGGCGGCCAGGCGTGCTGCCTGCGCTGGCCCGAGCTGCGCCGGCGAGGCATGGAAATACGCCTCGCTCGCCGCGCCGACGCCATAGATGCCGTTGCCCAGCTCGGCAATGTTCACGTACACCTCGAGGATGCGCTGTTTCGGCCAGGTCAGCTCGATCAGTACGGTGAAATAGGCTTCCAGTCCCTTGCGTACGAAGCTGCGGCCGTTCCACAGGAACAGGTTCTTGGCCGTCTGCTGGCTGATCGTGCTGGCGCCGCGCAGGCGCCTGCCGTCGTCGGCCGCATCCATCGCATCCTGGATGGAATCGAAATCGAAACCATGATGGTAGGGAAATTTCTGGTCCTCGCCGGCCACCATCGCCAGCGGTACCCAGGGTGACACCTGTTTCCACGGTACCCAGTGCTGACGCAGCTGGAAATCCTTCTCGCCATGGATCCACGCGCCGAGCTGGCGTTCCATCATCATCGCCGACGTCCATGGCGGCACGAAGCGCAGCAGTAGCACGACAAGCCAGGTCAGCGCCAGCCACGCCAGCACGAGAATCGCCAGTGAGCGCAGCAGACGGATCAGCAGAGGGCGGCGAAACTCAGAGCGCATGGCGGTACGTGCAGGAAGATGTAGCAGTATAAGGGGCGTTGTCCCGCCGCCGCCGCGCCCCCATCTGAGGCGCTTGACCTCATCCGGAACGCTTATTGTGGAAACCTTGCCTGTCGACGATGTACTGCATCGCTTTCTGCTGGAGCGTGCCGGCGTGCGCGGCACGCTGGTACGGCTCGGGCCGGCCTGGCGCGAAGTGGCCGGCCGCGCCGACTATCCGCCGGCGCTGCATGCGCTGCTGGGCGAGTCGTTGGCCGCCAGTGCATTGCTGACCGGCAACATCAAGCTGGATGGCGCATTGTCGATTGAACTGAAGAGTTCCGGCGCGTTGCGTCTGTTGTTTGCCGAATGCAACGACCAGGGCCGCCTGCGCGGGCTGGCACGCTGGAATGAGCCGTTGCCCGATCCGCTGGCGCTGGACGCGCTGCCCGACGCGATCATGGCGATCACCATCGGCAATGTGGACCGCGACCAGCGCTATCAGGGATTGATCGACCTGCAGCATGCTGGGCTCGCTGGCTCGCTGGAAAACTACTTCGTCAAGTCCGAGCAATTGCCGGCGCGGATCCTGCTGGCCGCCGACGATGGGTACGCCGTGGGCCTGATGCTGCAGAAGATGCCGGACGAGGGCGGGCGCGACGCCGCGCTCGATGACGATGCGTGGAACCGCATCGTGCACCTGACCGCCACGCTGGGCGCCGACGAGTTGCTGAATACCGCGCCGGAGCAGTTGCTGTACCGGCTCTACCACGAAGAGTCCGCGCGCCTGTTCGAGCCGCACGCGCTGGCATTCGGCTGCAACTGCAGCCGCGAGCGTGTGACGGCGATGCTGCGTTCGCTCGGCCGCGATGAAGTCGAGGCGGCTTTGGTGGCGCGAGGCGACCAGATCGAGGTGATCTGCGAGTTCTGCGCGCAGCGTTATCACTACGACCGGATCGACGCCGAGCATCTGCTCAGCGTCAGTGCGGCGCCCGCAGCGCCGGAAACACCTCAGTGAAGAATCCTGCGCAACAAGCCCCGGCGCAATGAATCGTGGTGCAACGGAACGGCGGGTCCGCCGCGGATCAGGCCAGCAACAGCGGGTTGTCCGCGTTCTGCCAAGTGGAAGCAGGCTGCGGCGTGGCGAACAGGAAGCCCTGGCCATAGCGGCAGCCGACCCGCAACAGGGCTTGCCGCTGGGACTCGTCCTCGATGCCTTCGGCGATCACCTTCATCTGCAGCGAATCGGCCAGCACCTGGATCGCGCGCACTAGCGCCAGGCCCTGGGTTTCCGTGTCGTCGGGAGGCAGTTCGGTAATGAAGGACCGATCGATCTTCAACGTCTCGAACGGGTATTGGTGCAGGTAGCTCAGCGAGGAGTAGCCGGTGCCGAAATCGTCGAGCGCGATGCCAACGCCGTGGCTGCGCAGGTTCTGCAGCATCTGCTTGACCTGGGTCGGGTTCTCCAGCAGCGCGTGCTCGGTGACCTCGATGCGGATGCAGCGCGTCGGCACGGCGTATTGCTCGAACAGGGCGAGCAGTCGTTGATCGAGGTCGGCGGAGCGGAAATGCCGGCCCGAGACGTTGATGCTGATGAAACCCTCATTGCCGATCAACCGCACGGCCTGGGTGCAGACCTGCTCGAAGATCTGCCAGTCGATCGCCTCGGCGCAGCCGCATTCTTCGGCGATCAGCAGGAAATCATGTGGCGGCAGCAGGCCGCGTTCGGGATGATGCCAGCGCAGCAGCGCCTCGTAGCCGGTAACGCGGCCATCGGCGAGTTCGACGATCGGCTGGTAGAACGGTTCGAACTCGTTGCGGCTGAGCGCATGGCGCAGGTCGCTCTCCATGTCCAGCAGCGACAATGCTTCGCGGCGCAGGCGGTCGTCGAACATCGCCGCGCGATGGCGGCCACCATCTTTCGCGTTGTACATCGCTGCATCGGCGTCGCGCAGCAGCTCTTCCGGCTGACGATAATGCGGGCTGGCCAACGCGATGCCGATCGAGGCGGACGTGAAAATTTCTTTGGTGCCGAGCCGGAACGGAGTCTGCAGTTCGCTGATGATGCGTTCGGCGATCAGCGATGCCTTGCCGGTTTCGACGATGCCTTCCAGCAACACGGCGAATTCGTCACCACCCAGACGGGCGACCACGTCGCGGGTCTTCAGGCAGGCGCGGATGCGACCGCCGACCTGGAACAGCAAATCGTCGCCGACCAGATGACCGACCGAGTCGTTGATCACCTTGAAGCGGTCCAGATCGATGAACAGCACGGCGAACTGCTCGTTGGGATTCGCAACGTAGCGCTGCATCGCCTGTTCCAGCCGCTGCAGCAGCAAGGTGCGGTTGGGTAGGCCGGTCAGCGAGTCGTGCAGCGTTTCGTATTTCAGCCGGCGTTCGACCCGTTCGCGTTCCGCGATCTGTTCGCGCAGGTCGCGGTTGGCCAGCGCCAGCGCCCGGGTGCGCTCGGTGACGCGGCGTTCCAGTCCGGCGTAGGCATGCTTCAGCGAGGACGCCGCCTGCTTGCGCTGCAGTGCGTTGGCGATGTGGTAGCTGACGAAGGTCAGCAGCTCCTGGTCGCGTTCGTTGTAGGTGTGTTCGGGCGAATAGCTTTGCAGTGCCAGCACACCCATGGCCTTGCCGCCCCAGATCAGTGGCACGCCGAGCCAGCATACCGAGCGCGAGCCGAAGTGGCTGATCTCGCCGGTTTCAATGAGGTGGTCGACGGCTTTCATGTCGGCCAGCAGGGGTTTGGCGTGGCGCAGCACATATTCGGTCACGCCGCGACCATGCGCGCGCGGCGGCCGCACGCTGTCGACATCATCCACCGAATAGGGAAAGGTCAGGTAGCCGTTATCTTCGTCGACCAGCGCGATGTAGAAATTGCGCGCGTAAAGCAGGCCGCTGATCACCTGATGCATGGCCGCGTAGAATTTTTCCAGGCTCTCCGAAGTATTCGCCAGCTCGGCGATGCGGAACAACGCCGCCTGCAGGCGTTCGCCGCGTTGCCGTTGCAGCACTTGCTGGCGCAGCACGCGGTTGGCTTCGCGCAGCGCCGCGGTACGGTCGGCCACCCGGCGGCCCAGTTCGATATGCGCCTCGCGCCGCTCCAGTGTGGTCTGCACATGCTGGGCCACGTAGCTCAGCAGCTCCAGATCATGCCGCGAGTAATGGGTGTCGTCGCGGTAGCTCTGCATGACGATGCCGCCGACCACGCGGCCGTCGCGCAACATCGGAACGCCCAGCCAGTGCTCGCAGCTGGGTCCGACCAGTACGAAGCGATCGCCGAATTGTTGCCGCATTTCCTCGATCGACCCCATCAGCGGGCGACCTTCCTGCAACAGGTTCCAGGTCAGGCTGTGCAGCATGTCGTGCAACGGTACGGTCTGGTCCGGCGACGGCGGATCGGCATCGGCGATGTCGACGTAATAGGGGAAGCGGACGGTATCGGTGGCGGCGTCGTACAGCACGATGTAGAAATTTTCCGCATACATCAGGCTGCTGACGATGGCATGCAGCGAGCGCATCATCTCGGGCATGTCGTGCTCGGCGCTGGCCTGTTCGGCGATCGCATACAGCGCGCGTTGCAACCGCTCGGCGAGGGCAAGGCGGGAAATCGCCTCGTACAGCCGACTGGTTTCGGCCAACTGGCGCAGACGGGTCCCGGCCAGCCTGCCCAGCCAATCCAGCCGGTCGCGTACCACGTCGGTCAGCGGCAAGTCGGCCCATTCGAGGGTCATCGTGCGCGGACCCTGGGGATCCTCGGCCAGATCGAGCTGTCCGGCCAGGTAGGCGGGTTGTTCGTCCATGCGGCGCCAGCGCAGCCGGCCCTGGACGCCGAAATTGACCAGCATCACCTCGCAGATATCCATCACGCTGGCGGCATCAGGAGCTTCGAACAGGCGTTCGACTGCACCGTGCAAGGCCGCAAGATCCCGTGCCGCCGAAAGTGGCGGAGATGAACGGATCGTCGGCTTGGCGCTCATTAGGACTGTGGTCGGTTCCGGAACGATCTGGCGGATCGGCGTCAAACGCCTTTATAGCGTGTAAGTTGGCCCGGTCGCCAGCGCTCCGACAGCGGGAACTGCAGGTATCCCGACCGGTCGAAGCTTGACACAAACCCATGCCGTTCTGTGATTGGGTGGGGGTTTTCGGGGTGTTAGTAAAACGTAAAACCGGGTATACTCGCGTCCAGGTCTCCCCATCATCGAAAGAGTCATCGGTACAACGCTCATGCGACGCCTGTCCGCCCTGCTATTGATCTCCCTGCTGCCGCTCACCGCGGCCGGGCAGTCTGCGGGCAATGACAACGCCACAGCGCAGCGTTTGCTGGCGCAGGCGCCGGATCAGATGACCGAAGTCGAGCCTGGTGTGGTGGTGCCGCTGTGGCGTGGCGCCGATGGTCGTCTGTTGGCGCTCAAGGCGGATCAGAGCACCGGTGCCGATGCATTGCGCAAGAACGCCCCGCTGGCACTGCATCCGGTCGATGCCGCCAGCGTGATGACGACTGGCCTGCAATATGGTCTGGGGCCGCGGCTGCAGGCACATGCCGAGGTCAGCGAACACTCGTGGGCGAACCAGAATTTGCGGGTGCTCGGTAGCGAAGTGGGTGCCACCTACGACGCCGGTCGCTACAGCCTCGACTTGAGTGTCGGCACCGTCAGTACATCGAACCACAACGCCGTATTGCCGCGCGTGCTTCCAGGCGCGGCGCCGGGGGTCGACGGCTTGTCGGGTTTCGACAGCAGCTCCCAGCTAAACGCGCGTGGCCGACTCGCGCTGGGCAGCAAGAGCGGCATCGATCTGGGTGCCAGTGTCGGCCGCATTCGCCTGTTGCCCGGCAACCTGCTCGGCGTCAACGCGCTGGATCAGAAAGCGCTGAGTTTCGGTATCGATCATGGCCCGTTGAGCGGTGTCCTGACCGGTCGCACCATGCAGCCGGAAGCCGGTATCCCCGGTAGCCTCAATGCAGATAGGCGCTGGAACAGTATCGATCTCGGCGTGACCTGGCGTTTGCCGTGGCGCGGTGTGTTGAGCGTCGGCGCGCAGAACCTGTGGTCGTCCGGCACTCCGGCCAATACGCCGGTGGGCCCGGAGCCGGATCAGTCGCGTACGCCTTACGTGCAGTACCACCAGGATCTTTGATTCGCCGGGCTGTATCTACACCGGCTGAGTTGAAAACGCCGTCGCAAGTGCGACGGCGTTTTTCGTTTGAGAGTGCGTATCTGCCCGTCATCAGTTCTGCTTGCGAACGCGCAGGTCGCCGCTGAAGGTCTCGACATTGATCTTGCCGCGGCCGTCGCCGAGGCGGACGTCCAGCGAACTGCCGGGGCCATGCTCGGGTTCCTTGGGCGTACCGAAATCGCTGCGCAGGTTGCCGCTGAAACTGCTGGCATGCAGGTTGCCGGAGGTGCCCGCCGGCAGTTGCAACTGTACGTCGCCGCTCATGCTGTCGATGCCGAGGGTGCCGTCGGCGGCCAGCCCGCCGGTCAGTTGCACGTCGCCGGATACCGTACTCAGCGTCAATTTCTGCCACGGTCCGCCAGAGGCCTGGATGCGACCGGAAATGGTCTGCAGCTTGACGTTGCTGCCGAGTGCGGGGGCCAGGATTTCGCCGCTGACTGTCTGCAGGTCGGCCTGTTCGGCATGTCCGGCCAGCTCGATGCCGCCGCTGACGCTTTCGACTTTCAGCGATCGGGCGCGTGCGTTGATGCGTGCCTTGCCGCTGACCGTATTGACCTCGATGTTGCCGCCATCCATGCCGTCGATCACCAGCGGTGCGCTGACCACGCCGATGTCCAGCGAGGCCCCCTTGGGCACATGCAGTTCGAGCGTGGTCGACGCCATGTTGTTGTCGCCTTTCCAGTTGAACCAGCCGGAGCCGCCGCCCTGCGGCTCGACCTTGATCGCCATGTCGGTATTGCTGCCGGTGATGGCCAGCGGCTTGGCCCCATTGCCGAGCTGGCCGCGGACCTGCACTTCGTTGCGATCCCAGGCGATCACATTCACTGTGCCGGCGATATTGCTGATACTGACATGAGCGGTCGGACTGGCGTCATGGCGCAGCTGAATCGGTGTGTCGGCAAGAGCCTGACCGATGCACAGGCACAAAAGCAGCGGAAGATAGCGGGTGATTTTCATGATCGGTCCTGTGGGTATCAGCCGGCCTGATCGGCCAGTTGGCGCAATTGCGTCTGTTGCAGTTCGGTACGGTCGAGCAGGCGCTGCAGCGCCGGCGAATGAGGTGCTTGCCGGATCGCCAGTTGCAGCTCCATGCGGGCGGCATCCAGTTCGATCGCTGCGCCAGCCAACCGTGGGTCGGCAGGTTTCCAGCTTGCCGGGGCTCTGTCGGCGCGGACAATCTGTGTATCCGTGGGCGCCTGCAGCCGATGCCAGCCGATGCCGGCCACCAGCAGCATCGACGCGGCGAGGCTGGCGCCGACCAGCCAACGCCGCCGGTGCCTTGGCGAATGCATCGATGATGTCTGCTGGATCTCGGGTGCGTCCATCCGTTCGACGTCGTCCAGTGCCGCGTCGAGCGAGGCCCATAGATCGCGTCGCGGCGTCAGCGGCTGGCGCAGGTCGCGCAGTTGGCGGCGCCATTCGAATTCGTTCATGAGCTTTCTCCCAATACCTTGCGCAGCAGGCCGCGGGCGCGATGCAGTTGCGCTTTCGATGTGCCGATCGCCATGCCCAATTCGTTGCCGATTTCTTCGTGTCGCCAGCCTTCGATGTCATGCAGCACCAGCACGGCCCGGGCACGTGGCGGCAGCAGGCCGATCGCGCGCTCCAGTTCTTCGCGTTCGGCGGCGCAGAACGGGGTCTCGCCGGTGTCCGGCAGGTGATCGTCGTCCAGCATGCTGACCGGGTCGGCGCCGCGGGCACGGATATCCATCAGCGCCACGTTCACGGCGAGCCGGTACAGCCAGGTGCCGAACGCACTCTCGTGGCGAAAACCGGGCAGTTTCTGCCAGGCGCGGATGAACGCGTCCTGGGTCAGATCCTCGGCGCGGGCGTGGTCGTAGCCGGCGAGCCGGTACACCGCGCCGTGCACGCGGCCCACATGCAACTGATACAGCCGCTGGAATGCGTGGCGGTCACCGGCGGCTGCGGCGCGCACGTCATCGGTGTCGTGGGCTCCCGCTGAGGCAGGCGACATGGAACTTCCAATGGCAGGGCAGGCAGCGATCATCTTGCCAGCTTGGATGCGCCGTCATGCGAAAGGGTTTGAACCGCCGCCGCCGTGTCGGCGCCCATCATGCGCCAGGGCGGGCGTGATAGCCCGCCCTGGCGCATGATGGTTCAATGCGAGGCTGCCTCGCGGCGCGGCTGGGCGTCGGCATCGTCCAGCGCCTTGGCCACACGCTGCTGTTCCCGGTGCAACTGTTCTGGCAGGCGCGGAGTGAAGGTTTGCAGATACTCGCCGATCGCGGCCAGCTCGGTCTGCCAGCCGGCGTTGTCGACATCGAGCAGCTCATCGAGCTGGGCAGGGTGGAGCTTGAGGCCGTCCAGCCTGAGTTCGCCGTCGGCCGGCAGAATGCCGATCGGGGTTTCGGTGCCATCGACGCGCTTCTCGACGCGATCGATCATCCACTCCAGCACGCGCAAGTTGTCGCCGAAGCCCGGCCACAGGAACTTGCCGTCCTTGCCCTTGCGGAACCAGTTGACGTGGAACACCTTCGGCAACCGGGCGCCGGGCTGATCGAGGGACAGCCAGTGTGCGAAGTAGTCGCCGTAGTGGTAGCCGCAGAACGGCTTCATCGCCATCGAGTCGCGGCGCAGCACACCGACCGCGCCGGTAGCGGCAGCGGTGGTTTCCGACCCCATCGCGGCACCCATCAGCACGCCGTGGCTCCAGTCTTGTGCCTCCATCACCAGCGGCAGCAGCGACGGCCGGCGACCGCCGAACACGATGGCGCTGATCGGCACGCCTTGCGCTTCTTCAGCCTTGTCCGACCAGGTCGGGCATTGCTTTGCACTGACCGTGAAGCGCGAGTTCGGATGGGCAGCGGGGCCATTGGCCGCGTCGTACGGGCGGCCCTGCCAGTCGGTGACCGGCGTGCCGTGCAGGCCTTCCCACCACGGCTGATTGTCGGCGGTGAGGGCGACGTTGGTGAAGATGGTGTCGTGCGAGATGCTCCTCAGCGCGTTCGGATTGGTGGCGTCGCTGGTACCCGGTGCCACGCCGAAGAAGCCGGCTTCCGGATTGATCGCGTACAGCCGGCCATCGGCGCCGGGGCGCATCCAGCAGATATCGTCGCCCACCGTCCACACCTTCCAGCCATCCTGGAGGTAGCTTGCCGGCGGAATCAGCATCGACAGATTGGTCTTGCCGCAGGCGGACGGGAACGCGGCGGCGATGTAATGCGTTTCGCCACGCGGGTTTTCTATGCCGACGATCAACATGTGCTCGGCCAGCCAGCCCTCCGCACGAGCCTGGTTGCTGGCGATGCGCAGCGCGTGGCACTTCTTGCCCAGCAACGCATTACCGCCATAACCGGAGCCGTAGGACTTGATCGACAGCTCGGCCGGGAAGTGCATGATCCAGCGGCGCGCAGGGTCGAGTTCGCCCGTCGAATGCAGGCCTTTGACGAACGTGCCCTCGCGCTCGATCCGCGCCTGCGCGGCCGTGCCCATACGGGTCATGATCTTCATGTTGGCGACCACGTAGGGACTGTCGGTGATCTCCACGCCACAGCGCGCCAGCGGCGAATCGATCGGCCCCATGCAGTAGGGGATCACGTACATCGTGCGGCCTTCCATGCAGCCATCGAACAGCGCATCGATCTTCGCGTGTGCTTCGGCCGGGGCCATCCAGTGATTGTTCGGGCCGGCATCCTGCTCGTCAGGGTGGCAGACGAAGGTCAGGTGCTCGACACGGGCCACGTCGGAAGGATGGGAGCGGTGCAGATAGCAGCCCGGGTGAGTCTGCTGGTTCAATTCGATCAAAGTGCCGGTCTGCAGCATCTGCTGTACCAGCGTCTGGTATTCGGCGTCCGAGCCGTCACACCAGTGAATCCGGGCCGGACGCGTCAGCGCCGCCACGTCGTTTACCCAATGCTGTAGCGCTTCCAGGCTGCTAGCCATCGTGCCCTCTAGGTCTTCAGAAAAATTGAACCGGAACGGTAGTTTGCGTGCACTGGTATTGCAAGGTTTCTTGCAACAAAAACGGCGCCAGTTGGCGCCGTGCGGGGATATTTCCGTTGTAGATCAGGCCGGAATAAGTGTCGCGATCATGTGCTCCACGTAGGCGTCGAATTCCTCGTGATTGATACGCGGCAGGCCCAGAGTGAAATTCAGCTGCAGGAATCCGACATAGGCGGCATAGGTCAGCCGCGCTCGATTCAATGCCTGCTGCGCCGGCAAACCGGCTTCGCGATACGCGGTGGTCAGAAATTCCATTCGCCGCTGCGACACGCGCGCCATCACCGGCACCACCTGCGGATGATCCAACGCCTTCAGCAGCGCGGCGTAGACGCGATGCGGCTGCAGTTCGTGCGCAACGCGACGGAACAACTCGGGCAGGCGTTTGCGTGGATCGGTGATCTGCTCGATCTGGCCCAGCACTTCACGTTCGCCGTACTGCTCCCAGCGTTCCAGCGCGGCATTCAGCAAAGCTTCGCGGGTACGGAAATGCCAGTAGAAGCTGCCCTTGGTCACACCCAGCTGGCGGGCCAGCGCCTCCACGGCCAGGGCGCCGACGCCTTGTTCGGCGATCAGGTGCAGGGCGGCGAGTTCCCAATCCTCGGCTGACAGGCGGGTGCGTTCTGGCTTGGTGCTGACATTCATGTGCGTATGGTAGCCATACCCCGTGTATTTGTAATGGGTACGACCCATCCGGCTGATTGGGCTGGCTATTTTCAGGTCGCACGGGGTTCGCCGATGGGGCGGTTGACGGCGCTCGCCGAGGCAATCCATACTCTTCCGTATGGTTTCCGACATCCCATCTCTTCCTACCATCAACCGTTTTCCCGTTGCCGACCTGAGCTTGGCGGTGGAGACGCGCCATCCGGCCGGCCATCCGACGCTGCTGTTCGCGCACGGCTTCGGCCAGACCCGCGGCGCCTGGAGCGGTGCGGCTGCGGCGCTGGCCGATGCGGGTTGCCGCTGCGTGACATTCGACACCCGCGGGCATGGTGAAAGCGATCGCGTGGTCAACGGTGATTACCACATGGACCAGTTCGCCGATGACTTGCTGCGGATGGCCGCAGCGCAGCCGCAGCCGCCGATCCTGGTCGGCGCATCGATGGGCGGCTTGCTCGGTATCGTGCTCGCCGGCGAAGTGCGGCCGACGCCGTTCCGTGCGCTGGTTCTGGTCGATATCACGCCGCGCTGGGAAACCGCCGGGGTGGAACGCATTCTTGCCTTCATGCAGGCCCATCCGGACGGCTTCGCGAACTACACCGAGGCGGCCGAACAGATCGCCGTGTACCTGCCGCAGCGGCGCGAGCGCAAGAGCGAGGAACAACTGCGCCCGCTGCTGCGCGAAGGTGCCGATGGTCGGCTGCGCTGGCACTGGGATCCGGCGTTGCTGGCCGGCGGCGTGGTGCAGGAGAGCGAGCGCTATCAGCCGCGCCTGCAGGCCGCCGCGGCGAAGATCGACGTGCCGGTCCTGCTGCTGTCCGGTGCGCGCAGCGACGTAGTCTCGCGCGCCACCGTCGATGAGTTTCTGCAACTGGTGCCGCATGCCCGGCATGTGGAACTGCCGCACGCCACGCACATGGTGGCGGGCGACGCGAACGATGCGTTCACCCGCGAAGTCGCCCGCTTCGTGCAGAGTCTTGTTCCATCTGTCGACCGGCGGCACGCCGGCGCTGTCCAACCGTGATGAGGTGCTGAGATGCCCGTGATACTGACCTTGCTGGCGGCGCTGATTGCCACCGGCGCCTGTGCCTACCACCGCAGCAGCCTCCGCACCTGGGCGATCGCCACGACTGTCACGACGCTGGTGGTGGGCTTGATCGCGCATACGCCGTGGACGACGATCCTCTTGCTGATCATCGAACTGGCCATCGCGGTGCCGCTGCTGCTGGTGGATTTCCGCCGCCGGCAGATCAGCGCGCCGCTGCTGAAACTGTTCGCCAGCGTCACCCCGAAACTGTCCGACACCGAGCAGACCGCACTGGAAGCGGGCACCGTCGGTTTCGAGGGCGAGCTGTTCTCCGGCAAGCCGGACTGGCATGAGCTGCTCAAGCAGCCGAAGCCCGAACTGAGCGTGGAAGAACAGGCGTTCCTCGACGGCCCGGTGGAAGAGCTGTGCGGCATGATCGACGACTGGCAGATCACTCACGAGCTGGCCGACCTGCCGCCGAACGTGTGGGAGTTCATCAAGAAGAACCGCTTCTTCGGCATGATCATCCCGAAGCAGTACGGCGGCCTGCAGTTCTCCGCGCTGGCGCATTCGGCGGTGCTGCAGAAGCTGGCCACGATGTCGGCCACGGTGGCCTCGACCGTCGCCGTGCCGAACTCGCTGGGGCCGGCCGAGCTGCTGCTGCATTACGGCAGCGATGAACAGAAGAGCTACTACCTGCCGCGACTGGCCGTGGGCGACGAGATCCCGTGCTTCGCGCTGACTGGTCCGTATGCCGGTTCCGACGCCACCTCGATTCCCGACTTCGGCATCGTCTGCAAGCAGACGGTCGATGGCGTCGACACGCTAGGCATCAAGCTGACGTTCGACAAGCGCTACATCACGCTGGCGCCGATCGCCACCGTGGTCGGACTGGCATTTCGCATGTACGACCCGGAGCATCTGCTCGGCGACAAAGACGATCTGGGCATCACGTTGGCATTGCTGCCGCGTTCCACGCCGGGCCTGCAGATCGGTCGCCGTCACTTCCCATTGAACGTGCCGTTCCAGAACGGCCCGGTCCACGGCAAGGACATGTTCGTGCCGCTGTCCACCCTGATCGGTGGCCCGCACATGGCCGGCCACGGCTGGCGCATGCTGGTCGAATGCCTGTCGGTGGGGCGTGCGATTTCGCTGCCGTCCAACGCCACTGGCGCGCTGCGCGGTGCGGTGGCATCGGTCGGCGCGTATGCGCGCATGCGCAAGCAGTTCGGCCTGGCGATCGCCCGCTTCGAAGGCGTCGAGGAGGCGCTGGCGCGCATCGGTGGCCTGACCTACGCCACAGCAGCACTGTCGCGCGCCACCGCCGCCGCGGTCGACCGGGGCGAGAAGCCGGCCGTGCCGTCGGCCATCGCGAAATACCACGCCACCGAATGGGGCCGGCAAGTGGCCGGCGACGCGATGGATGTGCTCGGCGGCAAGGGCGTGCAGCTCGGTCCGAACAACTACGCCGGCCGGGCATGGCAAGGCGTGCCGATCGCGATCACCGTGGAAGGCGCCAACATCATGACGCGCAGCCTGATGATCTTCGGTCAGGGCGCGATCCGCTGCCATCCGTACGTGCTGAAGGAAATGCAGGCGCTGTCGATCACCGATCGCGGCGAGCAGCTGAAGACGTTCGATCGCCTGCTGTTCGGCCATCTCGGTTTCGGTGTGTCCAACGCGGTGCGCAGCCTGGTGCTGGGCCTGACCGGTTCGCGCCTCGGCGAGAGTGCCGGCGATGCGTACACCCGCCGCTACTATCGCAAGCTCGACCGCTACTCCGCCGCGTTGGCGCTGTGTTCGGACGTGTTCATGGGTGTGCTCGGCGGCAAACTGAAGTTCAAGGAGAAGCTGTCCGCGCGCCTGGGCGACGTGCTGAGCTATCTGTACATCGCCAGCGCCATGTTGAAACGCTACGAAGACACCGGCCGGCCGGAAGCGGATCGCCCGCTGCTGGCATGGGCGTTCCACCAGTGCGTGTGGAACATGCAGATGGCGCTGGATGGCGCGATCCGCAATTTCCCGCTGAAGCCGGTGTCGTGGCTGTTGCGCGCGCTGGTGTTTCCGTTCGGTCGTCGCGAAGTGCCGCCTTCCGATCGTCTCGGTCGCCGCGTCGCCGCATTGATCACCGCACCCAGCGAGGCACGCGATCGCCTGCTCGAATGGGTGTATCTGACTCCGACGGCGAACAACACGGTCGGCCGCATGAACGCCTTGTTGCCGGACGTGATCATGGCCGAACCGGTCGACCGCAAATTCGGCAAGGCGCAGAAGGGCGGCCAGTTCAAGTCACACGATTACATGGATCAGCTGGCGGAAGCGGAGCAGGCCGGCGTGCTGAATGCCAGTGAGGTCGCACTGCTCAGACGCGTGCGCGAAGGCGTGTTCGAGTTCATCTCGGTGGATGATTTCGAGCCGGACGAGCTGCGCGCATTCAAGACACGCGCGGACAAGTAGAACGCCGGCAAGCGTGCACGTCGTGGCCCGTGCCTGATGGGTTTCACACGCCATCAGCGTCGGGCCGGCTTTTTCCTGGAGAGTCGCCGATGAGCGCACCCGTGCTTTCGCTGTATCGTCGCATCACACGTTGGCCCGCGGGTCACTGGCTCTTTTCGCGACTGATCTGTTTCAAGGCACCTTATTTCGCCACGATCGCGCCGCGATTCGTGGCGCTGGAACCAGGGCGTTGCGAAGTGCGCATCCGCGACCGCCGGCGCGTGCACAACCACATCGGTACCGTGCACGCGATCGCACTGTGCAACCTGGCCGAACTCAGTGCCGGCGTGATGACCGACGCGACCATTCCGGCCAACATGCGCTGGATTCCTAAGGGCATGACGGTGGAGTACCTGGCCAAGGCCAAGGGCGCCATGCATGCCGAGGCCACTCCCGAGAATGCTGCGGTGGAGTCGCCCGGTGGCTACGCATGGCCGGTGAAGGTGAGCGTGCGCAACGATGCCGGCGAGGAAGTGTTCCGCGCCCGCATCGACATGTGGGTATCGCCGCGCACGCGGGCGGCGGCGACTTAGCCGGTTGCGACCTGCACGCGCGAGGCCAAGCCCAGCGCCGCTATCCAGCCTCGCCTCGATAACGTGTTGTTTGTCGCGGATGGGCTCAGCTCGCCAGCACGCAGCGGTTCTTGCCGCCGCGCTTGGCTGTGTACATGGCGCGGTCGGCGGCCTGGATCAGTTGCTCGTTGGCGTCGGGGCGATCGTCGGGAGCGTACGGCGCGATGCCGATGCTGGCGCTGACGCACACTTCGACCAGACGGTCGTCGAAACGCAGCATGTAGGGCTCGCCCAGGGTTCGGCACAATTTCTGGCAGAGCTGCAGCGCCTGATGCGGATCTTCGACGTCTTCCAGGATCAGCGCGAATTCGTCGCCGCCCAGTCGCGCCACCGTGTCATTGCTGCGCAGATGCGTGGACAGCCGCGCCGCGATTTCCTGCAACAGCGCATCGCCGGCCGGATGGCCGTGTTCGTCGTTGACGCCCTTGAAGCCATCGATGTCGATGAAGGCCAGCGCGAAGTGGCCATGGTGGCGGTGTGCATGCTGGATCGCCACCTGAAGGCGATCGTTGAACAGCATGCGATTGGGCAGGCCGGTCAGTATGTCGTGGCTGGCCTGATGACGCACCATGGCCTCGACCAGTTCGCGCTCGGCGATTTCGCGGGTGAGCTGCTGGTTGCGCTCGGCCAGCTCGGCCATGGTCTGCTGCAGTTCGGCGCGCACCGCATACAGCTCCAGGAATACGCGCACCTTCGATTGCAGGATCACGTCGTTGATCGGCTTGGCGATGTAATCCACCGCGCCTGAGCGGTAGCCCTTGAGCCGGTTCAGGTCGTCGGCATAGGCCGCGGTGACGAAGATGATCGGCGTCTCGCGCAGCTGCTCGGCCTCGGCCAGCAGCGCGGCCACCTCGAAACCGTCCATGTCGGGCATGTTGACGTCGAGCAGGATCAGCGCGAAGTGGTGATCCAGGCACAACGCCAGCGCCTCGTTGCCGCTGCGCGCCTCGATGATCTGTGCGCCGCTGCGGGCAAGCAGCCGCCGCATCGCGATCAGGTTGGCGGCGGTGTCGTCGACGACCAGGATTTTCGGCGGCATCGTGTTCATGTCGGTGACCGGGCGGCTTGCCTCTTGGCTCCACCTTAACCGCTACCCCTGCCATCCTGCGTGAACGGGAGCACTGTCCCATCAAACTCGATCGAGGCCGGCCGGTGGCCGCGCCGGTACAGCCGCAGGGCGGCGTCGAGCACGCTGAAGTCGGCGGCCGCCGGCGAGAAGTCCAGGCTCTCGCGCAGCCCCAGACAGAGGTAGCCGCCACGCACCAGGCTGTCATGGAACAGCTCCAGCGTGCGGTTCTGCAACGGCGCGGAAAAATAGATCAGCACGTTGCGGCACACCACCAGGTTCGCCTCGCAGAACACCTTGTCGGCCACCAGGTTGTGGCTGGCAAAGGTGATGTGGCGACGCAGCCGCTGGTCGAGCTTGATGAAGTTGTAGCGTGCGCTGTAGTAATCCGCCAGCGAGCGCTCGCCGCCCGCTTCCAGGTAGTTGCGCGACCACAGCTGGGCGTCCCTGGCCGGATAAATGCCTTCGTGCGCGCGGCGCAAGGCGTCGGCATTGAAGTCGGTGGCGAAGATATGGCTGCGCTCGTACAGCCCGGCCTCGTCCAGCAGGATCGCCAGCGAATAGGCTTCCTGTCCGTAAGCGCAGCCGGCCTGCCAGATGGTGATCTGCGGGTACGACGCCAGCATCGGCAGCACCTGTTCGCGCAGCGCCCGGAACACCGGCGGGTCGCGAAACATTTCCGACACCGGGACCGACAGCCCCTGTATCACCACTGCCACGAAGTCCGGCTCGTGCAGCAGGCGCGTGGTCAGCTCGCTGATGTTGCCGCAGCGGTGATCGCGCGCCAGCTGGCGCACGCGCCGGATCAGCGAGGCCGGCGCATATTGGCTGAAGTCGTGGCCGTGACGCCGCTTCAGCGCCTGCACGAACAAATCCAGTTCGATCCGTTCCAGTTCGCTGGCCGCAGTCGACGCAGGCATTGCGCTCAGCGCTGCAGCCACACGCGCATCATCGACGCCAGCTTGTCGATGTCGATCGGTTTGGACAGATAATCGCTGGCGCCCATCTCCAGGCACTTCTCGCGATCGCCGAGCATCGCCTTGGCGGTCAGCGCGATGATGGGCAGGTCGGCGAAATGCGGTTGGGCGCGGATGGCGCGGATGGTTTCGTAGCCATCCATGCCCGGCATCATGATGTCCATCAGCACCAGTTCCGGCACTTCGTCGTCGGCCAGCACCTTCAGCGCCTTGTAGCCGTCCTGCGCCATGTTCACCTGCAGCCCCCAGCCGCGCATCACCTTGGACAGCGCGAACAGGTTGCGCATGTCGTCATCCACCAGCAGCACGCGACGGCCGGCGAGTTCGCCCTTCGCCGCGGATCCGGCGGCGCTCCGGCGCGGCGCCTGCTGGATGCTGTGCAGGAACAGGCTGACCTCGTCGAGCAGACGTTCGGTGGAACGCGCGCCTTTGACCACGATGGCGTCGGTGTACTGGCGCAACTTCAGGTTTTCCTCGCGGCTGAGGTCGCGGCCGGAATACACCACCACAGGCGGCACGCCACGGGCAGTCTCCGCCAGGCGCTCCAGCAATTCGAGTCCGGACATGCCGGGCAGGCCCAGGTCGAGCACGACGCAGTCGTAAGCCGTGCCGGTGATCTTCTCCAGCGCCTCCTCCGCCGAACCGGCTTCGTCGATCTGCACGTTGTCGCTGCGCAGCATGATGTGCACGGCGGTGCGCGAGTCGGCATCGTCGTCCACGATCAGCAGGTGGCGTTGCTGCCCGGCGGCGAAATGCAGCAGGCGCTCCAGCGCGAGACCGATCGATTCGCGGCTGACCGGCTTGATCAGGAAGCCCACTGCGCCGCGCTCCAGCCCCCGCGTGCCGCCGTCGTCGACCGAGATGAAGTGGACCGGGATCGCGCGCGTGGCGTCGTCGGCCTTGAGCTGGTCGAGTACGCTCCAGCCGTCCATGACCGGCAGCGAGATATCCAGCAGGATGCCGGTGGGATGATGTTCACGCGCCAGTTGCAGCCCCGATTCGCCGTCGCCGGCGGCCAGCGCGCGATAGCCTTTGCGATGGATCATGTCGATCAGGATGCGCGCAAAGGCGGGGTCGTCCTCGATCACCAGAATCGTGGTCTGGCCCGGCAGCAGCGAGGTGCGATCATCATCGATCGGCTCCGGCAGCAGATACGGCGACACGGCCTGGCTGAGCCGGGTCTTGCTGGCGCGCGGCAGATCCTCGGCGAAGTCGGATGCCGCCGGCGCCTCCGGCGGCGTCTCCGGCAGCAGCAGCGTAAAGCAGCTGCCGCGGCCACTCTCGCTGCGCAGCACGATGTCGCCGCCGAGCAGTTGGGTCATCCGCCGCGAGATCGCCAGGCCTAGCCCGGTGCCGCCGAACTGGCGGCTGGTGCCGGCGTCCACCTGTTCGAACGCGTTGAAGACGCGCTGGAACTTGTCCGGCGGAATGCCGATGCCGGTATCGCTCACCGTGATGGCGATCAGCGGCTGGCCCAGCAGTATTTCCGGAATGTCGGTGTCGCTGTCGGGGCGGCCGATGCGAAGGCTCACCGCGCCCTTGGCGGTGAACTTGAACGCGTTGCTGATCAGGTTGTTGGCGACCTGTTCGAGCTTGCTGCCGTCGGTGCGCAGGACGGCCGGCAGGCCGGGGTCGATGTCCAGCGTGAAGCCCAGGCCCTTTTCCTCCGCCACATGCGCAAACGTGCGCCGCAGCCGCCGCAGCAGATCGGGCAGCGCCAGGTCGTCGATCACCAGCTCCATCTTGCCGGCCTCGACCTTGGACAGGTCGAGGATGTCGTTGATCAGGCGCAGCAGGCTGTTGCCGGCGTCGTGGATGATCCGCGCCGATTCGATCTGCTCGTCGTCGAGGTTGCCGGTCTCGTTGTCGGCCAGGTTGCGCGACAGGATCAGCAGGCTGTTCAGCGGTGTGCGCAGTTCATGCGACATGTTCGCCAGGAACTCGGACTTGTACTGGCTGGCGCGTGCCAGTTCGGCCGCCTTGTCGGCGGTTTCCTGCTGCAGTTCCTCCAGCACATATTTCTGCCGGTTCAGGCTCTCTGTCTTCTCGCGCAACTCCTGGTTGGACGCCTGCAGCTCTTCGGCCTGCACACGCAACTCCTCTTCGGAGGCGATCAGCCGTTCGGACTGCTCTTCCAGTTCGGCGGTTTTCGCCTGCAGCGCCTCGTTGTTGTCGCGCAGCACTTCCTTCTGCTGGCGCATCACCAGCTCGGATACGCGCAGGTCGTCGGCCTGTTCCTGCGTCTGCAGCAGCAAGTCGTGCGTGCTGACGGCGCGGTTGAGGTTTTCCAGGGTCAACGCCACGATCGGCAGCAGCTCATCCAGCAGCCGTTTCTGCAACGGACTGAGCGGCACGAAACCGGCCAGTTCCAGCACGCCGATCAAGGTGTCGCGGTAGAGCACCGGCAGGATCGAGACGTTGCGTGGCAACGCCTCGCCGGTGCCCGAATCGATGTGCAGGTAATTTTCCGGCACGTCGTCGAGCATGATGGCTTTGCGTTCGATCGCGCACTGGCCCACCAGTCCTTCGCCGGGCATGTACTGGTCCGCCGTGCGGTTGTTCAGGCGCAGGCCGTAGCTGCCCAGCAGGTCGAGGCGATGGCGCGTGTCGTCGAATGAATAAAACAGACCCACGCCGGCCCCGCACAGTGGCACCAGTTCGCTGGCCAGCCATTGTGCGAATTCCTTGTGCGTGGTGGCTTGCAGCAGCACGTGCGAGACGTCCGACACGCGGGATCTGATCCAGGTCTGCGCCTCGGTATCCAGCGACATCTGTTTGAACACCTGCAGCGCGCGGGCAATTTCGCCGACCTCGTCACGGCGATCGAGCCGGCGGATCTCGAAATCGTGGTCGCGATTCGCCAGTCGCGTCATCAGGTCGGTAAGACGACGCAATGGCCGGCTGACCAGCTTCGAGGTCAGCCTGATCACCACGATGCCGAGCAGGATACCGAGCAGTATCGCAATCGTGTTGATCACCTTGGCGGTGAACAGGGCGCTATCGAGTTGCCGGTTGCGCACCGTCAGCAGCTGATTTTCCTCGGCGATCATCTGATTGATGGCGGCGTGCAGGTCGTCGCTGCGCACCGTGCGGTGTTCCAGATAGTTCGACTGGATGCGCTGCAGTTCCAGCGCCATCGCTGCCGTATCGGCGACCTTCCGTTGGGCGATTGGGTCGATCGCGTTGACCGTTATCTCCCGCTGCCACTGCGCCGCCATCTTTTCCAGCGAATCGATGCGTAACTGCTGCAGCGGGTTGTCAGTGGTCATCTGACGCAGATGGGCGATACGTTCATGCAGGTCGCTGATGCCGCTGTCGAACATGGCCCGCTGGTCGGCGCGCTGGGTCAGCATGTAGCCGCGCGCACCGAGCTGACTGGTCTGCAGCGCATGCTGCACTTGGTCAAGTTCCAGCAGCACCTGATAGGTGTGCGTCGTCCACTGCCGATTGCCTTCCTGTTGACGCAGCGAGTTCAAGGTGACCAGGCTGGTCACCAGGAACAGACCCAGCAACAGGCCGATCGCCAGCATCATCTTGCGCTGCAGCGGCTGATCGGCCAGCCATGAATTCTTTTTCGGGCGGGTAGATGGCTGCATGGGGATCACGGCGGTTCGGTAGGCGTTCTGTTCTGCGATCAGCGGATCGGCGATCGGGCCTTTAACAGAGTAGCCGGTGCCGGCGCCGAACCATAGCCGGCCGCACGCCGCGGCTCAGCGGCGACCGAACCGTTGCAACCACTGCTGCCATGGCCGGCACGGGATGATAGAACCGCGCCGCAGCGCGACGGCCAGCAAGGCCAACGTGCACAGCAAGCACAGACCCAGCGCGATCACCGACGCCTCGGCGCCGAAGATGCCACCGCTGAGCCAGTCCGGGCCGGTGCGGGTGGACACCAGCCAGCCGTCGGTTTTGAGCCCCGAGACGGGAATGCCGTAGATCGTGCCCTGGGCAAAGTTCCATGCCGCATGCACGCCCATGCAAATCGGCAGCGAGCGGGTCACGTGATACAGCATGCCAAACAGCAGGCCGGCCTCGATCGCAATGGCAGCCGAACTCCACAACGTGGCACCGGGATTGGCGATGTGCACCGCACCGAAGAACAGTGCCGAAATCAGCAGTGCCCACCAGGTGCCCAAGCCTTCCTCGACGATGCGGAACAGCACGCCGCGGAAGAGGATTTCCTCTCCAATGCCGGCACCCAGTCCCACCATCAGCAGGGCCGGTACCCATGGCGCGTCCGGGTTGCTGCCGGTGACGTGATAACTGCCGAGCAAATACAGCATGCCGACCACCGTGCTGAATAGCAGCAGGCCAATGGCCGTGCCGGCGGCGCCGTCCGGTAGCAGCCGAAGAGGTGTCAGTTCGGTGACCGCGCGGCGTTCCACGAAACGCACCAGCAGCAGATAAGCGAGCAGCGACGGCACGGCGCGCATCAGGAACTGCACCAAGCCGAAGCTGACGGATGCGGCATCCTTGTTGTGCCAGCCCAGTAGGTGCAGCAAGGAACCAAACGTCAGGCCCAGCACCGTGGATAGCGCCACGAAGATTACGATCCGCGCCAGTGGCGAGAACAGCAGCCAGCGCTGCCGGGCCGAGGCACCGCGCGGCGTGGTGAAGGCGATGGCCTGGTCGTGCATGTGTGATCCCCCGGTAAAGGTTCGCGCGTTAGCAGTGGTGTTGCGGTACTGCTACACCTCGACGGAGGCCGCATGCTCGCGCGTGTTGGCGAAGCGCACCTGCGGCCAGCGCTCCTGCGCCAGTTGCAGATTGACCCGCGTCGGCGCGATGTAGACCAGCTCGCCGGCACCGTCGATCGCGAGGTTCATCGCATTCTTCTCGCGGAACTCGGCCATCTTCTTCTCGTCGTCGCAATGCACCCAGCGCGCGGTGGTCACCGTCACCGGCTCGAAGCTGGCGTCGACGTTGTATTCGTCCTTCAGCCGGTACGCCACCACGTCGAACTGCAGCACGCCGACCGCGCCCAGGATCAGGTCGTTGCTCATCAGCGGACGGAAGAACTGGGTGGCGCCCTCCTCGGACAACTGCGCCAGGCCCTTCTGCAAGGCCTTCATCTTCAGCGGATCGCGCAGGCGCGCGCGGCGAAAGAGTTCGGGCGCGAAGTTCGGGATGCCGGTGAAGTTGATCGACTCGCCTTCGGTGAACGTATCGCCGATCGTGATGGTGCCGTGGTTGTGCAGGCCGATCACGTCGCCCGGATAGGCCGTCTCGACGATCTCGCGATCGCTGGCCATGAAGGTCAGCGCGTTGGCGATGCGGATGTCCTTGCCGGTGCGGGTCTGGATCATCTTCATGCCGGCGGTATAAGTGCCCGAGCACACCCGCATGAACGCCACGCGGTCGCGGTGCGCCGGGTCCATGTTCGCCTGGATCTTGAACACGAAGCCGGAAAGCTTTTCTTCCTCCGGCTGCACTTCGCGGCCCAGCGTGGCGCGCGGGCGCGGCGACGGTGCGTGCTCGACGAAGAAATCCAGCAGCAACTGCACGCCGAAGTTGTTCACCGCCGAGCCGAAGAACACCGGCGTCTGCCGGCCGGCGAGGTATTCGTTCATATCGAACGACGGCGCGGCACCTTGCACCAGCTCGAGTTCGTCGCGCAGCTCGCGCATCGCTTCGTCGCCGATTTTCTCCAGCAGGCCCGGCGCATCGAGTCCCTTGAAAATGGTCGAATCCTGCCGGGTGAAATTCTTGCCGGGCTCGAAGACGTGTACCTCATCCAGCACCAGGTGATACACGCCCTTCAGCCGCTTGCCCATGCCGATCGGCCAGGTCACCGGCGCGCAGGCGATGCCCAGCACCGACTCCACTTCGTCCAGCAGTTCGATCGGCGAGCGGCCCTCGCGGTCGAGCTTGTTGACGAACGTCATGATCGGCGTGTCGCGCAGGCGGCACACCTCCATCAGCTTGATCGTGCGCTCTTCGACACCTTTGGCGCAGTCGATCACCATCAGCGCCGAGTCCACCGCGGTCAGCACGCGGTAGGTGTCCTCGGAAAAGTCCGCATGTCCCGGCGTGTCGAGCAGGTTGACGATCTTGCCCTCGTACGGAAACTGCATCACCGATGAAGTCACCGAAATGCCGCGCTCTTTCTCCAGCGCCATCCAGTCCGAGGTCGCATGCCGCGCCGCCTTTCGCCCCTTCACCGACCCCGCCATCTGGATCGCACCGCCGAACAGCAGCAGCTTTTCGGTCAACGTGGTCTTGCCCGCGTCAGGATGGCTGACGATGGCGAACGTGCGGCGACGGCGGGTTTCTTGCAGATGGGTGGACATGGATAGCGGTTCGACGGGAGCGCGAACCGGCAATTGTAGCGTGGATCGGGCGGTGAGCTCGGGGTGGGCTGGATGGGGTGTCGGCTATCGGCCAACAACGGCCGGTCGGCTATCTCATGTGCATGCCGCAAAGCGGCCATTCAAATGGCCGGGATGCATAACGCTGGAGTTAAGCGGCGGCGAAGCCGTCCGCCTTGAGCGAGTGGTTAGGGTTCGCCGCGTTGTGAAGCAAGCCAGGTGACATTGAATGGTACTTCGCGGCGTGCCGTTTCCAAGCTGTCGTATAGCGATGGGTTGCCGCCAAGAGAGGCCCAGCCATCGATCTCCGCAAGCTCATTTTTGAAGTAATACTCTTCAACATAACTGTAGGACCCATCGGGCTGGCGAACGATATTCACTCGTCGCTTGCGATCTTTTGAATAGAACGTTTCGACAACCTCAGTCCGCATATGCGCCCTAACGCCGGAATTAAGCGGCGGCGGCGCCGTCCGCTTGGATGACTGGTTAGGGCTGCGCCACGTGCTCAACCCAAATGGACGAACCCGGATGATGCTCTTCGATGGTGTCGATTGCGTCAACCAAGCCCGGACCTCGCAAAGGGACTGCTCGGACGAAGTCGGTGACTTGGAGCCCTTGGGTGCGTAAATCGGCCATCTCAGAAGGCGAGAGGACGCCAGCGTTGACCCAAAGCGGAGACGGTAGGCGACCACCGCAAGCTTTGATGAGTTGATCGTAGCCTTGTCTTGTAAGAGCGAAATGCGGCATTTGAGCCCTAACGCCTAAGCTAAGCGGCCGCGCGGGCCGCAATGTGTGATTTTCGCGAGGAGATTACTCCCGCACGGTCCGCTTGAGCGCATAGTTAGGCTGCTCTTGAAGGATGATTGGTCGGAACAATTGCCCTAGGCACTTCGGACATTGGACGAAGTGGCATTGCCAAAGCTCGATCGACTAGTTCCTCGTCTGTCATCGGATCGAGACACTCCACAACAAGTCGATATGCGCCTATTGGATCAGGGCAGCCAGCGCAGAAGTTGGACATAGTTGCCTCTACGGTTGCCTGAGTGAGCCCGTGCTGCCTTGGATGGCTCATTACAGTCAGCAGCTCTAACAAGGCCTCCTTGCTCAATTTCCGTCTCACTACTTCACCTCATCGACAAGCGCGACCATCGCGGTAATTGAGAAACGAGAATGTGTGCCCGAAATGAAGCTGTGGAAAGCCTAACGCCTGAAATAAGCCGCGTCGGCTTGATTGAATTGTTAGGCACGTGTTGCCCCCGATGCAGCGGTCTCTAGTGCTCGAATGAAAGGGCGAACGTTTGCGTGGGCTTGCACCCACTGAATACCCAAGAACTCAGACACCGATGCAGCGCCAAGCAAGGGCACAAGTGAGCCAGTCTTAGCCGCTCGCAGCAATTCGTGTGAAGCGTACATTACTTGCTCTGTTACGGACGAGGCGGACTCACCCATCTCGGCGTCCCACTCCTTTTGGATTGCGGAAGTGAGTTTGCCTGCCGCAAGTTCAAGTGATGTGCGCGATCGAGTCACGGATGGTGCCTAACGCTGGAATTGAGCGGCGGCGCAGCCGTCCGCCTCGAATGAGATGTTAGACGCCATTTGCGCCAAAGTGATTGTAGAGGCCTATGGCAAGAAGCGCGATGACCAGCGCAATGGCGCCAATCGTCTCTACGTCGAATTTAGAACGGGAGAAGCGCTCTCGGAGAGGCTTGAATAGCAACAGCGGCAGAGTGACGACCAGCCCTGCAACAAGACAGACAAGGCCGAATCCCAAACCAAACTTAGTCCAATCCCAGAATGCGTGAAGCATGTTTTGGCGCCTAACGCTGGAGTTAAGCGGCGCGCGGTACGCGCGTCCGCTTGGACGAATAGTTAGGCACTACCGTGAGGATTGAACTCTAGGAGTTCGTGCACTAACCGAGGAGACATTACAGCACCACAACTCGAACAGATGCCATCAGGCGCTTCTGCGCCACAGCCGGGGCAAAAGAAGCTACCAAGCCTCAGTACGGTACGTGCTGCTGGTGACGAGACGCGGGCGGCGACTTGTTCAAGCTGCGCACGGATGGAGCGACTGAAGAGTGCGCCGCTTTGTGTGCATTGAAGCTCGCCAGCTCCTGATTCGGTGAGCGTGCTTGAACAGTATGGGCAGTGCATAAGGCCTAACGCTGGAGTTGAGCGGCGGCGGAGCCGTCCGCCTTGAACGAGATGTTAGGCACCGCTGCCACAGCCCGTCTGCGGATGGGCACGAGTACGAGGAGAATGGCGTTAAGCAGCAACGGAATGGGATGCTGGACTCCGCCAAGCCAGGCCATTATCAGGACGGCAATTGAGATACCAGCTGGCACTGCGACGGGCCACCAGCGGATATCGTCTTTGAGCCAAACGCGATAGGCGCCAAGCGAATACAAGGCGCCGAGGATGAGGCCTAAGCCAGCATCCAAAGGTGACGTTGTTAGAAGGACGATGCCGCTGACAACATTTGCGAATGCCGAGTAAGCCATAAGCCCGAATACCGCCATCGTCAACTTGCGTTCACGGGACTCCAGCGTGCGGCGACGATTACGCATGGCGATGTCAGCGCGGCGGCTATTTGCTTCTTCCGTTTCACCCATAATGGATCTCCCCTGAGGCGTCTAACGCTGGAATTAAGCGGCGGCGAAGCCGTCCGCCTTGAACGAATTGTTAGGCACAAATACTGACACTAATTGAGCGCCATAGTGGATGCTTCGACCTGCCGTTTGGTGGCGAGTGGCTGCATAGAGGGGTTTAGAGGATAGCGACTACCGTCAAAGCGCAGCAGCACATTGCCGCGCCCCTTGGAGTAGACGATTAGGGTTTTCCAACCGTGGGAAGCTTCTGGCGAAACCCGGATTGGGGTTTGTGCCACCGTACTGCGTGAGGTCAGCTCGAACTTGCCGTGAACTTGCCTAAAGACAAGCAAGGTGCAGCCGCCCGAACCACACCAATTTGGGCCCGACAGAAGAACTAGCGCGTCAGAGCTGCGGTCGCCGCTTAGATCGACGATGGAATGGCGGAAGGCTTGATTCTCAGCGCCGCCAGTAAACGTGTGCACGGCCACAGTCAACGCTGAAGGTGTTGCCTGTCCGACCACGGCAAGTGGAAACAGAGTGCAGGCTATAGCGACTATACGTTTCATTTGAGGAGAGGCCTGCTTGCGCCTAACGCCGGAGTTGAGCGGCGGCAGGGCCGTCCGCCTCGAACGAGATGTTAGGCATCAGTACTCGCCAAATTCGTTGCGAGTGATGTCGTCTTTAGCTTGATTGAAGAGCGTCTCGCTAATGTCTATGCCGGATTGGCTCTTTGCGTCGGAGACAACATCGGAGCCTGCCGAGAATGAGCGGCCAACACCATGGCCTTCTTTTGATACAAAGAGACGAAGCTCTCCTGTTTGAGTGATGCGAAAAAGACTGAGCTCATAGCTCGACCCGTTTACAGAAAACTGCTCTTGCCGAACGGGCGTCATATCGGTCTGCATAAAATTCTCCAATGATGCCTAACGCTGGAATTGAGCGGCGGCAGAGCCGTCCGCCTCGAATGTGATGTTAGGCTGCCGTCACTTGACGATCGGAGCTTCCCAGCCATCGTAGTCGCCATGCTCGCGCAAGGCGATAGCGGTGAGATCGCGCCGAAGATTAGCGAGTGCGGCAGAGGTGGGTACGACCTTTTTGGTGGCCAGAGCAAGCCACTGCGAACCAGTTGCAGCGTGCTCGACTTTGACTGTGAACCCCTGATGAGAAAGGACGCCCGCAATGCGCTCGGCAGACTCTTGGGTCGGCGCGTAGAGATAGAAGTCTATTGGATGCGGCTTCGAGAGGTTTGAGCCCGCAAGGCGCAACTGCTCGATGACAGCGTCATCGTTTGCCTGTGAAGAGGATGCCTGTTGACTAAAGGAACGGAAGGCCACTGTTCCAAGCAGCAGAGCAAGCACGATGACTGCAATAACTTTCATATTTAAGCCTAACGCTGGAGTTAAGCGACGGCGTAGCCGTCCGCCTTGAACGAAATGTTAGATACAAATCAAGAGCACTTGGCCCTGTCAAGTAGAACATCTGAGACAAGCTTTCCGGCATGATCTGTGTATTGCATATGGGTGATAATATTGTTTTCTAAGAATATTTTTGTAGCTGGGAGGGAGCAGAACTTAGAAATAATTGATGGTGCATTTGCCTCAATGACTTTCCTCGTGCCATGTGAATCGTCAAGGCCTACCAGCGTGAAATTGTAGGTCCATGTTAGTCCAGGGCCAACAGTGATTTTATCCAGGCGAGTGTTGTCCGACTCCATTTGAGGTAAAGACTTGTTCATTCTTGAGGCCACGCGTTGCAACATCGCTTCGTTTACAGGCTCACCAGCGATAACGGAACTGCCAGCGACAAGAAGTGTAGCTAAGAGCATTTTTTGTAGAGTTCGAGTCATGCTGGAATTTCCGGTTGAATCTAACGCTGGAATTAAGCGGCAGCGGAGCCGTCCGCTTGGATGAGTGGTTAGGCTTTCGTGACTGACACAATAAGCCCTGCAGCTAGAAGAACCATGAAAGCACAAAGGCCAATGTATAGAAGCCTGTTTGCATGATTGCGAGCCGCCAACGCGCGGCTAGAAAGCTTGCAACCATCGAATGCCGAATCTTTCGTGCCACTGAGCACAAGGTGTGCAGCTTGGAGATTAGAGATGCGCATTGAACGCTTTTCGCGAGCTTGAGAAAGGGCTTGCGGATTGTCATGGGCGAGGATGCGTGAAAACTTGAACAGAGAAACGTAGTACCAAATGACGGCAGCGAAAACGATGGGCACCGAAGCAGCAAATATGATATCGATGATGTTCATGACTTCCCATGCCTAACGCTTCAGTAGTGCCTTGATTCGGCAATATGCACTGGATGTTCAGCTTCCACGTGTCCCCCTTCTTCCACCCTAATCCTACACGAGATCCCCTCGTTACCTGATGTGCCCGGAGTCGGCATCGACGCTTTGCTGCCATGCGAACCTTTTTATTCGAGGTGCTATGTTTTATCCATCACAACCCGAGGGGATATACGGGCCCTCCCGACTGCGCCTGTTACTCACCCATTCGACGAAATTCGCCGGCTGTCACGCGTCAAAATGACAGTTTGCGCTCCGAGCAGATCGACATCGGATTGACGAATGGTTCATCTTGGGCCAAAGCCGACAGCCACGTGCGTGAGATGCATGTGGTGGCTGTCCGGAGGGACGCACCTCACGCATTGGACCCACTCGCATTTCCAGGTGCCCGCAGTCACTCCCGGAAAATAGGCTTCCGCAAAGCTGACGCTCCTGACCGGCAGCAACGGGTCGAAAGCGAACCTATTCTTGGTTGCCTCCCGCAATCTGGCGGAGCTCCAACTCGCTGAATTCAAACTCTGGCCCCAAGTCCATAGCTCCCAGCGCCACAAGAAGCTTGCTGACTTCGGGTTCTAAGTCGTTGTTGCTGACGTAAGCGCTATAGGCCCAGCTTGACACCTTCACATAGTCAACTGCTCCGGGCATTGCAGCCAGGAGCGCAGCGAGCTCGACCGATAGCTCCCGCTTTGTGTACGTCATCTAGCCCCCTTCATTGGCCTTCCGTGCTGTTCCGCAGCGTCCGCTATGGGTCTATTCTGTTGAAAAACTCCGTCTTAACAAATAGACGTCCAAATTTTGGATCGCGACCACGACGATAAATCGATCCTGGACAAATTTGCACATTCAGGCCGACAGAAAGCGATCGTCGTGGCCGGATTTTCTCGCTTTGAACGAGCTCGAATTTTCGAAGCGAGTTTTTCAACACTGTCGGTCGAAAGCGGCCCCTTGCACTCAAATCGTTTAACCGGCCTCAGCTGGCGGTTTACGAATCAGCCTTAGAAGGAATCCGCCCATCGCAGCGACGTAAACTGCATGGAAAGCAATGGTCAGCACGGTCGCGACAAAGCTATCTCGCGAAACTGCGAGTGCGATCGGCAGCGGCAGAAGTATCACCGCTGAACCCAAAACAACCCATCCGTATGAGATGCCCTTGCTAGCCTCATAGATGTCCCGAGCCTGCGCCTCTCTGGCTCGGAGAAATCGAGTAGCGAAGGCCGAGATCGCAAGGTAAGCGATGACCACAACAACTGGGAAGGCTGGAATCGGGCCGAGTCGATAGGTCAGCAGCACCTTCATCGGTGGCAGCAGGACTAACGTCAGTCCTGCGATCACCCAAATGCCGTAGAACGCCAAGCCAAATCCAGCGTACGAAGATAAAACCGAAGGGCTGTTGCCTTCCCTTTGCATCCACGACCGATACGCCCAATAGTCGAAGAGAAATGGGCGCATGAATGCCTTGCCTGGCCCGGTTCCTGTCACATCCATAGCTATCGCCCCCTAGACCGCCACACTAGCCTGGCATATCGCGTTCGAAATGTCCGTTTTGGGTCGGTCTCTGCCTGTCGAGCTTGCCCTAGCATTCGCCGTCCGCGCTTCAGTCACTTGCGCGGCCCGTGCGCCTCAGCAGCGCTGATTGTCAGCGAACCCGCCTCATCTTGCTGGCGCTTTTGTCTTCATGAAACCTTCTGGTGCGATGCCCATGCGATACACATTGGCGCGATTGAGCGACGGGCGCAAATCGCCGGAAAATTTCCCCCGTCCCGGCTTCCTGCGACGCGCTGTCCGCAGACAAACGCGCTGGCCCGACATGGTATGTGGCCCGCTCTTCGGCCACGCCGGTTTGCGAACCGTGCGCTGGCCCGAGCCTCTGCGATTCCACCTGACGGATGATTTCGCGCACCGTCCTCGCGTCGTTGAAGATGGCATCGCCCAGCACCGACAGTGTGTGGTCGGCGAACTCGGCCTCACCACTGGCGATCACCACATCGCCATGGGCCACAATCATGTCGATCAGCCGGTTGAGCGTATCGATCTGCTCCATGGTCATGCCGAAGCGGTAGCGCCCACCCGCGTCGTCGGGCATCTCCTCTGCAGGCTCCGCGCCGGCCTCGGCCGCAGCCTCGCTCTCGGACCGGTAGGCCGGCCACGACATCTCGTCCAGCACCAGCCCCACCTGCTCGGCCAACAATTCCAGGCAGATCGCCACTTCGCCCACGCGAATCTCGGGCATCCATTCCTGCTCCTCGTCCGCCGTGCGCGGCTGCGCGATATGCGACAGGAATTCGGCATACTCGCGCAGCTTCTTCAGCCGCAGCTGGCTGTCCTCCGGCAGGAAATAGCCCATCGTTTCCAGATCATTCGAATCGAACGTCGACATGGTCGCCTCCTCATTCCATAGAAGTGCCCGCCCACGGCATGACGACGGACGGGGTGTCGGGAGGTTAGAAACCGCTCATAGCCGGCGGGCGTATTTCCCCGAAGGGTGTTGTATTAGCCGCCCTCCCGACGCAGGCTTCGCGTCGGCTTGCACCTGCGAACAGGTACAAAAAACCCACCGGTTTGACGGAGGTGGGCACCGCTATGAGAGGGAGTTTCTACGCTCCTTGCAAACGAGTCTGCTACGGCAGTGGAGGGGAGTCAAGACAGGCGTGGATGAGCGAAGCTGAGTCAGTAGACCCAGGGGATCAGCCGCTTCGTGTGCCGGCAATATTCGCGATACGCGTCGCCCAGTCCCTCGGTCAGCGCAATCTCTTCCTCGCGGATGCGATGCAGATAGATCGCCGGCGCGACCAGCCAGCAAAGCCGGCGAGCCACCGAACGGGATCGCCGGGCAGCGCACGGGGCCGAGATCTCAGCCCTTCGGTTTCCGGAACTTGAAGAGGAACTGATCGGTGTGGCCGCGTATCGCCTTGTCAAACACGGTGGCGGTGTGCGGGTCGGCGGGGTTGGCCAGCACTTTGCTCTCGCCCTCGAACTTGAAGCCTGCCGCCTCGACTTCGCGGCGCACCGTCGAAGGCTCGATGCGATGCAAGGTATCGGTCACGTCCGCGGGTGAGTTCTTCGCAGCGACATGGTCGAGCACGATGTAGACCCCGCCAGGCTTGAGCGCCGCATAGACCGCCTTGTTGAATGCAGCCGTGTCGACCGGACCCATGAAGCTGTCATGCAAGTCGTGGTAGTTCTGGGAAATCCAGAACAGATCGAGCCGTTCGGGAAACCTTGCCGCGTCCAGCGCGGACGCGAAGGTCACCGTGACGTTTTGATGGGCGACAGCGTAGGTCTGGATATCGGCAATCCCCTTGACGATATTCGGGTATACGAACAAGGAGTTGGGCACGGTCGCGTAGACGTGGCCTTGAGGCCCGACCACATCGGTGAACAAGCGGGTGAAATAGCCGGCGCCGGCGGCGTAGTCGGCGACTTTGTCGCCCGGTTTGATGCCGGCGAAAGCCAGGGTCAAAGCCGGCTTGCGGTCAGCATCCCGTTCGGTATCGGCGGCGGGCCGCGAGGCATCGGCGACCGCAGCGGCAACCGCATGGGGAACATTCGCCGGATCGGCCGCGTGTGCCTGGCCCATGGCCAGACCCGCCATGGCCAGCGCCGAAATCACGTAGGCAACAATAAGTTTGCGCATGTCGTACTGCCCTCAGTGGCCGTCCAGACGGCACGGTGTCAGATCGCTCGAAGGCCTCGCTCGTTGAGATGTTTTCCAAACGACGAAGGCGATTCGTGCACGGTTTTCGAACGCGATGCGATTATTCAGATCGTCCGATCAGCGCCATGGTCCATGGTGCCGTTCAGTGCGCTCTGTCTTCTTCATCCCTGACCCGCGTGTCCGTCGCGATCCAGTTCACTTCCCACGTCCTGCCGCCATCGTTCGAGAACGACTGCTCGAAATGGGCGGAATTCGCGGTGATGTCCGAGATGACGAATCGGACAAGAATGGCCCGGCCATTAAGCAATTCCTGATCGTAGAACTCGCCGCGTCCGTTCTTGAACTCCCCGATCGTGGGCTGGGCCATGATGCCGTCGTTGCTGTTGGAAAAATTGAGGCGCCATTGATGGGATTGCGGATCATAGAGACGCAGGCTCAGCCCCTCGAAGTGGCCGGACGGGCTATCGGCCTCCAGCTGCAACAGATTGGCGCGGCCATTCCAGACCTTGCGGACGACAGACGTACCTTCCATTTCGACCCAGGTCGTGGAGCCGGTCAGTGGATGCAGGCGACGCTTTAGGTGTGTTTTCCAGGTGCCGATCTCGAAATCGAAATCGTGTTGCCCGTCGCGCGTCGCGGTGGTGTCCTGCGGCGCGGCTGTCGCGGCGCTTTTTTCCGACTGCGCCAGGCTCAAAGCGGGCTGCATGAGAACGACAAGCGCGATCACGAGAAAGCCGGTTCGGGCATGTTTGGGGGTTTTCATATGCATGTCTCCGGATGACTCGCGGGTGGCACAGAGCGGATGGTTTTCTCGGCCGGTCTATGAGACATCAGCTGCCACCGGCCTATCTATAGCTGGACGTCGAGTTCGTCCCCGGCACCGACGAGTCCGTCCCAACAGAGGCGACGAACTCGATATCGGCGCACAGCATTGCGATAAGCTGACGCCAGTCGAAAGGGCCGCGGGAGGCATGCGCCGTATTCCATGAACAACCGTGCTCTCGTGACCGAAACCGCAGCATCGTTCGCCTACGCACCGGAGCAGCGGGCAGCGCGGCTTGCGCCCATGCCTCTGCGCGAACTGTTTTTGATCACGACGCTGTTCTGGCTTTATGTAACGCTGTCGAACGTGCTCTATGCGCACAGTCTGCAAGCCGACGTCGCCAAGGTCAGCGACGTGGTCGTGTTCGGGCCGTGGGGCCAGCGTGTTCTGCAGCACGTGTTGCTCTTCCCGGTACTGCTGGTTTGCTATTGGAGCTCGTTGCGTATCGGCTGGACTACTGTCTGGCGTGCGCTGGCGCAGGTCGTGCTCGGTGTCGCGTTCGCGTCGCTGTCATTCTGGGCGATGGTGTTGGCTATCCTGTTGCCTGACAACTTGCAGATGCCGCCGGCGGCCGCCGGCCAGCCGGCGGAATCGATGGGGGCGCTCTGGCTCGCGAGCTTCATCAATTTCTTTCTGAGCTATGGCTTCGGGCTCGCGCTGGTGACCGGATTCGCCCTGTACCAACGCTTCCGCGACTCCGAATTGCAGGTCGCAGCCCTGGAGCGCGAATGGAGTACGGCCCGTTTGGCGGCACTGCGGATGCAACTGTCGCCGCATACGCTGTTCAATCTTCTGCACACCATTCGCGGCCAGATCGACTGGAATCCGCAGGTCGCGCAGTCGATGATGGTGCAACTGGCCGATCTGCTGCGGCGGCTGCTGAACGCCGGCGAGCGGGATTTTTCACTTCTTGCCGATGAGCTGCGATTCGTGCAGCTGTATCTCGAACTGCAGGAACGCCGCTTCGCTGATCGCCTGACGGTCGTGCTGCCCGATATTGAAGCGCAGCCTGCGGTCTGGGTTCCCAGCCTCATCCTGCAGCCGCTCGTCGAAAACGCGGTCGTCCACGGCCTGGCGGGCCACGGTGGAGCGATCACCGTCCGCATCGAGGCGTTCCTGTCCTCGGAAACGCTGATCCTGCGCGTGATCAATTCGATCGCGCCGAATCACGCAGTTCGGCGTGACGGCATCGGCCTCAGCAATGTGCGCGAGCGGCTTGCGGTACAGTTCGGCCCGAACGCCACCGTGGACATAGGACCGACCGATGCCACCACGTGGGTTGCGCAGCTCGCGATCCCGGTGTTGCGCGAGCTCACGCAACAGCGTTCGGCCCGGGAGATATCCTGATGGATGTCATGATTGTCGACGACGAAGCGGCCGCGCGCCGAATTCTTCGGGACTGCTGCGCCACAGAGCCGGACCTCGATGTCGTCGGGGAATTCGCCGACGCGCAGGAGGCCCTGGCAGCGATCCGCCGTCACCCGCCGCACCTGTTATTTCTCGACATCCAGATGAATACGATGTCGGGCATGCAGCTCGCACAGTCGCTGGATCCCGAGGCGCTGCCGCTGATCGTGTTCGTGACGGCCTACGACCACTATGCGCTGGAGGCGTTCGAGGTCAGTGCCATCGACTATCTGCTCAAACCCTTTGACGACGGGCGGTTCCGCGCGATGCTCGCCCGCGTCCGGCATCGCCATCTCGCACAGACCGCCGTGGATCGGCAGTCGGCGCTCGCAACATTGATCGGCCAACTGGATCGGGCAGTTCACACAGCCGGGCAGTCGCGCCCCCGGCTGCTGGCCGACGCGGGCGGTCGAATGCAGATGGTCGACGTCGCGCAAGTCGAAATGGTCGAGGCCGACCGCAACTACGTAATGCTGCGTGTAGGCAAAGACACGCTGCACGCCCGCAGCACCTTGCAGCAGGCCGAAGGCGCGATGCGCTCGCAACCCATGCTGCGCATCAGCCGCTCCTGCCTCGTCAACGTCAATCACGTGCGGGAGGTCAGCCGCACGCCGCGCGGCGATTTCATCCTGGTCCTCGCGGGTGGCGCCACCGTATCGAGCAGCGAAGGCTACCGCGACAAAGTCCGCGTTCACCTCGAGCGGCTGATGGTCGGGGCGAGCTGAGGGGCAGCCAGTTGGCGCCGGTAAGTGGAGGCCGTTGGGACGAGACGGGCTTGAACAATCGGATATCGCCCGTCTAACGTCCGGGTGCACGGCAGCCGCGCATCGGCCTGATACCGCTACGGCACCTTCGCCGGAAGCTTCACCTGCACTGCCGCCGAAAGATCGGTGGCCGAGCGTCCGGCGTAGATGGCGTAGCTGCCACCGCGGATGATCCAACGCCGTTTGGCCACGTCGAACTCCGACAGCAGGCGTGGTTCGAGCGGCACTTCGACGGTGCGTGCCTGTCCCGGTGCGAGCGTCACTTTCGCGAAGCCGGCCAGCCGTCGGATGGGATTGCCCGGTAGCTGCGCATAAATCTGCACCACGTCGGCGCCGGCGCGCGAACCGGTGTTGCGCACTTCCACGCTGACCCGGGGCAGGCCGTCGCGCACCGTCACTTGGGGCGCGGTTTGCGCGAAGCTGGTGTAGGAAAGGCCGAAGCCGAACGGGAACAGCGGCTGCAGCTGCTTGCGCTGGAACCAGCGATAACCCACGTCGGCACCTTCGATGCCGTAGTCGACCGTGGCCGGTGGCGGGGTTCCCGGCGCGGCGACGGCTCCCGGCAGTTGCGGCCGCGGCAACTGGGACAGATCGCGCGGCCAGGTGACCGGCAAGCGTCCCGACGGGTTCACCCGGCCGAACAGCAGGTTGGCGATGGCCTGGCCGCCGGCGTTGCCGGGGTACCACGCCTCGAGCACCGCGCCGACCTGGTCCAGCCACGGCATCGCTACCGGGCTGTTGGTCTCCAGCACGACCACGGTGTGCGGGTTGGCCTTGGCCACCGCCGCGACCAGCGCGTCCTGCTTGTTCGGCAGCGTGAGGTCGGCCGCATCGAACGACTCGGCCGTCCACTGCTGCACGAACACCACGGCCACCTGCGCCTGCCGCGCCAGCGCGGCTGCCGCGACGGGATCGTCACCCGACGCGAACTCGACCTTGGCATGGCCGGCCGCCGCACGAATCGCCTGCAGCGGCGAAGACGGATCGTAGGTCACCGGCCCCGGCCAGGTGGCCGGTTCCAGGCCGGTCACCGCGTTGCCGCCGCGCGGTATCACCATCGACGAACCGCCACCCGCCAGTACGCCCTTGTCCGCATGCGCGCCGATCACGGCGATCGAATGCAGGTCGGACGCCAGCGGCAGCAGCGTGCGTTCATTGCGCAGCAGCACCGCGCCGGCTTCCAGCGTGCGCTGCGCCACGGCGAGGTTGGCGTCGGCGTCGATCGGGCCCTTTTGCGGTGGATGGTCGAACAACCCCACGGCGAACATGCTGCGCAGGATGCGCGTGACCATGTCGTCCAGCCGGGCGTGGCTGACCTCACCATATGCGAGCGCCTGCTTCAGCGGCGCGTCGAAGTAGACCTCCTTGTCGAACACTTCGGCGGCCGACTCCTGATCCAGTCCGGCATTGGCCGCCTTGGCGGCGCTATGCGTGGCGCCCCAGTCCGACATCACAAAGCCCGGATAGCGCCAGTCCTTCTTGAGCACCTGGTTGAGCAGGAAGTCGTTCTCGCAGGCCCAGTCGCCATTGACCTTGTTGTACGAGCACATCACCGATCCGGGGCGGCCGCGCGCGATCGCCAATTCGAAGGCGAGCAGATCGGACTCGCGCATGGCGCGTTCCCCGATGCGCACGTCGATGGTGGTGCGCGCGGTCTCCTGGTCATTTAGCGCGTAGTGCTTGACCGTGGACAGCACGTGCTGGCTCTGGATGCCGCGTATGGTCTCGCCGACGAGTGTGCCGGCCAGCAGGGGGTCCTCGCCGGCGTACTCGAAGTTGCGGCCATTGCGCGGATCGCGCTGCAGGTCGACGCCGCCGGCCAGCATCACATTGAAGCCCTTGTGCCAGGCCTCGCCGCCGATCATCGCGCCACCGGCGAACGCGATCTGCGGGTCCCAGCTGGACGCGGTCGCGAGGCCCGAGGGCAGCGCCGTGGCGACATCGCCGGTCCGCACGTTGACCGGGTTGGCCACGCCCAGGCCGGCGTCGCTCTGCTGCTGCCCCGGGATATCCAGCCGCGGGATTCCCGGCACGTAGCCGGCCGAGCCGATCGCGCCGGCCGGCATCGGCCAGTTGTGGGCTTGATCGGGCTGGGCGAATACGCCGTGGATCAACTGGAATTTTTCCGCCTCGGTCAGCTGCCCGACCAGCGCGCGCGCACGCGCGTCGGGCGACTGACCGGCATCGCTCCAGGGTCGTGCGGGCGCGGCCAGGGCGCAGGCGCAGGCCGCGATACCCGATGCGAAGATGGCGCGGCGTAGCGCCGACCTGTTTTTGTGTTTCATGGAAGCATCCTCAATGGCGCCCTGATCGATTGACCTTATCGCAAGTCTTGGGGGGTTGAGTCCAGGCATCCTGCCTCATTTCGCGAGCCATGCCGCTCATTGCTGTCAGATGCTGTCAGCAATGGCGGTCTGCATGGTGGGTTTCATGCGGGTCTGCGGGCATCATGGGTGGACTGTTCTTCCGCCGTGGCTGCACTCATGTCATCACGCTCTACCGTTGCCCCGGTCGCGCTCGCGGTCGGCATGCTGCTGATCAGCATGGTCTCGTACCAATGCGGCGCGTCGCTGGCCAAGCACTTGTTCCCGCAGGTCGGCGCGCAGGGCGCCACCGCTTATCGGCTGGGGCTCAGCGCGCTGATCCTGCTGCTGTGGCGGCGGCCGTGGCGTCGCTGGGGCAGTCGGCGCGACCGGCGCGCGCTATGGGGCTACGGCCTCTCGATGGGTGCGATGAACCTGGTGTTCTACATGTCGCTGCGCACGATACCGCTGGGCATCGCGGTGGCATTGGAATTCACCGGGCCGCTGGCGCTGGCGCTGTTCGGCTCGCGCCGCTTGCTCGACTTCGTCTGGATCGCGCTGGTGGTGGCCGGGCTGGCCTTGTTGCTGCCGCTGCGCGGGCAAATGCAGGCGCTGGATCCGGTCGGCGTGCTGTACGCGCTGGCCGCCGGCGGTGGCTGGGCGTTGTACATCGTGCTGGGGCGGAAGGCGGGGGCGGCCTACGGTGCGGATGCGGTGACTCTGGGCACCTCGATCGGCGCGTTGCTGGCGATCCCGTTCGGTGTCGCGCATGCCGGTGCGGCACTGCTGTCGCCGACGCTGCTGCCGTATGCGCTGGGCGTGGCGGTGCTGAGTTCGGCGCTGCCGTATTCGCTGGAGATGGTCGCGCTGACGCGGCTGCCGGCGCGCACGTTCAGCACCTTGTTGAGCCTGGAGCCGGCCGTCGCTGCGGTGGCCGGCGTGGCGTTGCTGGGCGAGCAGCTCAGCGTGCTGCAATGGCTGGCCATTGTGGCGATCATCGTGGCCGCGGCCGGCACCGCGTTGAGCGTTCAGCCCGCGCTGGCCGAGCCGCTGGCGAACTGAGCGTCGGCAAGGATGCCCTGATTTTGCCCGTCATCCCGGAATCGCGAAGCGATATCCGGGATCCCGTGGTGCACGCGTTACGGGAAAGACGGTGGATTTCCGCTTGACCAGCCATGCGGCTGTTGAAAACCGCGGGAATGACGAGCCGGCCCTTTGCATGCTCGATGCGCGAGCGATCCCTCCGTGGATCGCATCGGCAGGTTGTTTTTCAACCATCCGCTACAGCTTGTAATTCACTCCCAGCATCACCGTGCGTCCCCAGGTGTCGTATTCCAGCGGCCTGGCGACCTTGACGTTGTTGGGCAGGCCCGCAACCTGCGCCGTCGCATCGGGAGTATTGGTGAGGTTGCTGACTTGCAGCAGGATCGACAAGCCGCTCCAGCGGCCTTCGGGGAAGGCGTAGCCGAGCTGGAGGTCGGTCTGCTTGTTGGCCAGTATCGTGGTGTAGCCGAGCTGGTCGAACAGCGCTACAGCCTCGCCGGTAAAGGACGAGCGGTAGCGTTCGGCTATGCGTGCCGACCAGCCGTACTTCTCGTAGTACAGCGCGAGGTTGGCGACCTTGCGCGACAGGCCGGGCAAGGTCTTCGGGCCACCGGGAATCGAGGAGATCGAGCTGACCGGAATGCTGCTGTTGGTCAGCGAGAAGTTGGCCTGCACGCCGAAACCGTCCAGCGCCTGCGTCAGCATTCCGCCTTCCAGCGCACCCGACAATTCCAGGCCCTCCATCCTGCCGCCGGTGCCGTTCGCTGGGCGGGTGAAGGAGCCGATGTTGCTGGTAGGCGTGAGCGTGGGGTTGTCGTTGATGTAGTGGGAGAAGTCGTAGTCGAGCGTGGTCTGGTTGTAGATGTAGTTGAGCAGGTTCTTGTTGAACACCGCTGCGGCGACATAGCTGGACTTGCCGAAATAGAACTCGTACGACAGATCGGTGCCGACCGCCACGTAAGGCCTCAGCTTCGGGTTGCCGCCGCTGCCGGACCACAGCACCTGGCCGGCGGCGGGGCCGTTCTGCTGCTTCGACACGCTGGCGGAGGTCGCGACCTTCTCGTCGTCGATGCGGCCGCGGGCCATCGTCTTGGCCAGGCCGAAACGCAGGTATTGCTTGTCGGTGAGCTGCGCCACCAGGTTCAGGCTGGGCAGCACGTTGTTGTACTTGGCACCGTCGGTGATGCGGCCGACCAGGGCATCGCCATTGGTCTGCAGCGCATCGGAGGATTGATCGGTGCGCACGAACTGCACGCCCACGTTGCCGCGCAGCGGAATGCTGCCCAGCGTCGTCTCGATGTTGAACTTGGCGTAGGCGACGGGGACTTTCTCCTCGATCGTGTAGTTGCGGCTCCAGTCCGACTGGCCATTGCGCTGGGTCAGGTAGAACTGGTTCTGCAGCGCGGCCAGCACGTTGTAGTTGAGGATGCCCGGGATGCCGCCGTAGCTGAGCGAGGTGGGGCCATACAGGAAAGCCGGATTGATCGGCGTGCTGAAGTGGTTGTCGTAGGTGCCCGACGTGGAGCCGTTGCCGTTCAACCAGGCAAAGCCCACGTCGGCCTGCTTGGTCTTGGTGCGGTCCGAGTAGTCCATACCCAGGTTGAAGCTGCTGAAGATCCATCCCAGGGGATGGGTCACTTCCAGCCGGACCGCCTTGATCGTGTCTTTCTGATGGTCGAATTCCTGGCGGCCGTTGTAGCCGTAGCCATCCGGGTCGGTGAAGACCACCGTGGCGGGATCGGCGAGGTTCACGCCTGGCGTGAAGTACGGGTACCCGTTGCCCAGCGGCGTGGAGAACTGCGCACTGGTGAAGGCGCCGCCGGACAGGCCGCTGAACAGGTAAGCGTCGTGCAGTTTCTTCTTTGCGCTGGAATACGACAGATCCGCCGTCGCCGCCCAGCCGTTGCCGAAGTCGTACTGGTTGTTCCAGCCCGCCGAGAACAGCTTGTCGTGTTCCTTGGTGTATTCGTTCTGCAGGATCGGTGCGAGGCCGTTGATCGTGCCTGAGGTGACGACGGGATAGGGCTGGCTGGGTGTCACGCCCACGTTCGCATAGGAAATGCCATCCCAGGGACTGCTGGACCACTGCGCGCCGTTGGTGAACTTCTTCTCGCTGAAGGTGGAGTAGTACATGTCCAGCGTGGAGTGATAGTTATCGTTCGGTGCCCACTCGAGCACGGTCATCAAGCCGTTGCGCAGCTGGTTTTCCGATTGCGCGCGCAGCTGCATGCCTTCCTGCGAGATCACGTTGTCGGGCATGCCCGGCGTATGCGGGCCGCCCCAGTTCTGGTCGATGCCGGCCGAACCGTTGTCGACGCTCCACCACCACGCCTGGTACTGCTTCTCCTGGATCGGCGAATCGAGCTGGGCGAAGCCCACGGCGAGGCCGAGGGTATGGTCGAAGAACTGGTCGATGTACGAGATGCTGGCTCTATGCCCGTTGTCGCCGACTCCGGTGCCGGGATTGAGCTTGCCGTTGCTGGTGTGTTCGCCGCGCAGGTTGATCGCGATGGCGCGGTTGGGCAGGTCCAATGGCTTGATCGTATGCAGGTCGACGGTGCCGGACAGGCCTTGCCCGATCAGGCTGGCGTCGGGCGTCTTGTATACCGCCGCACCACTGATCAGCTCTGACGGATACTGGTCGTATTCGACGCCGCGGTTCTCGCCAATGGTGGCCTGCTCGCGCCCGTTGAGCGTGGTGCCGGCGAAGTCCGGTGACAGGCCGCGGATCGAGATGACGTTCGCGCGGCCATCCAGGCGCTGGGTTGCCAGGCCGGGCAGGCGCGAGAGGCTCTCGGCGATGCTGGCGTCCGGCAGCTTGCCGATGTCCTCGGCCGAGATCGCCTCGATGATGTCATCCGAGTTCTGCTTGGCCTTCAATGAGTTCTCGATGCTGGCGGCGATGCCGGTCACCACGATGGCGTCGAGGTTGCTCACCGTGTTTTCGGATTTTCGACCGGTCTTGTCGGTCTTGCTGGCGGTCTTGGCTGGCGTTGTTTTCGCTTTTGTATCCGCGGGCGGAGTCTGCGTCTGCTCCGGAGCGGTCTGGGCAGCTGCCGGGCCGGCAGCCATGAAGGCGATCAGGGCGGCGGCGCAAGCAGCGTCCAGCAGCTTCTTGCGCGAACGAACGGAACGTGCGGTGCGCGACATGCAATGACAATCCATCAACCTCTCCCGTTGAGAAAGGGCGCCCCCTATAGCGCCCGGGTGTGCGCATGACGCGATGCGTCGTGCGAAACCCGGTGCAGCATGATCAGCGGATTTGCTGCTGTCATCGTGCGTCGCAGCATCCAGGCTGCGAAAAAATCTTCATGTCATGCGCGTCGGCGACTGGCGCGAATGCTTCGCGGGTCAGCGAGTTTTCCCAAGCTCATGCGATCGATGCGCGCCTATCCATGAGCAGTAACCGGCGACCTTGCTGATCGCCGGCTTGCATGCCGCCCGGAGCCGATCGCCGGGCTTTTTTCCACACGGCGCCGACGCCGAAGCGCGCGGCGCCGGCGGGAAGCAAGACTTACTTCGTTTCCTTCTCCATCAACTTGTCGACCATGCTTGCCGGCACGTCTTCGTAGTGGTCGAACTCCATCGTGAAGGTGCCGCGGCCGCGGGTCGCAGAGCGCAGGAAGTTGATGTAACCGAACATTTCCGCCAGCGGCACGAAGCCCTGCACGAACGCCGAGGTGCCCTTGTGGCCCTGGTCGCTGACCGTGCCGCGACGGCGGTTGATGTCGCCGATGACGTCGCCCAGATAATCCGCTTCCATCACCACTTCCAGCCGCATGATCGGCTCCAGCAGCTTGGGCTTGCTCAGCTTCTGCGCTTCGCGGAAGCACTGGCGGGTGGCGATCTCGAAGGCCAGCGCGGACGAGTCGACGTCATGGTATTTGCCGTCGATCAGGCGAGCCTTGAAGTCGACCACTTCGTAGCCGGCGATCTGGCCCTGGTTCGACTCGACCTTGACCGCATGCTCGATCGCCGGGATGTATTCGCGCGGCACGCGGCCGCCGACGATCTCGTCGGAGAACTGCACGCCGGTGCCGGCCGCGGTCGGCTCGAAGATCATCTTCACCTCGGCGAACTGGCCCGAGCCGCCGGACTGTTTCTTGTGCGTATAGGTGTGCTCGACGACGTGGCCGAACGCCTCGCGGAAGCTGACCTTGGGCTTGCCCATGTTCGCTTCCACGCCCAGCTCGGTACGCATGCGATCGATCGTCACTTCCAGATGCAGCTCGCCCATGCCCTTGAGCACGGTCTGGCCGGTTTCCTTGTCCACTTCGAGCTTGAGCGACGGGTCGGCCTTGACCATCTTGTAGAGCGCGGTGGACATCTTGTCGATGTCGTTGCGGGTCTTCGGCTCGACCGACACGCTGATCACCGGATCCGGGAAGCGCATGCGTTCCAGCAGCGCCGGATGCGCCGGATCGGACAGCGAATCGCCGGTCTCGGTGTCCTTCATCGAAACGAAGGCGCAGATGTCGCCGGCGCGCACTTCATCGATTTCCTTGGCCGCGTTGGCCTGAATCTCGACGATGCGGCCCACGCGCTCCTTCTTGCCGCGGGTGACGTTCTGCAAGGTGTCGCCCTTCTTGATCACGCCGGAGTAGACGCGGCAGAAGGTCAGCGTGCCGAACTGGTCGTTGATCACCTTGAACGCGAGCGCGCGCGCGGGAGCGTCGTCGGACACGACCTGTTCGCCGATGACGTTGCCATCCTCGTCGACCATCGCGATGCCGCCGTTTTCGCCCGGGTAGGGCAGGTAGTCGATCACCGCGTCCAGCAGCTGCTGCACGCCCTTGTTCTTGTACGACGAGCCGCACAGCACCGGCACCAGCTTGCCGGTGACGCAGCCCTTGCGGATGCACTGCTTGAGCAGCGCAGGATCGTGTTCGCCGGTGTTGAGCAGGCGTTCGAAAGCGTCGTCGTCCAGCGCCAGTGCGTGCTCCAGCATTTCCTCGCGCAGCTTGGGCAGGTTGGCGATCCATTCGTTGTCGGCAGTGGAGCCGAACTTCAGGCGATCCTTCAATTGCTCCAGCGGCACGGTTTCCCAGGCGCTGTCCTTGTCGTCGGAAGCCCAGATGTAGCCCACGCCGGCGACCAGGTCGGCCATGCCCACGAACTCGTCGCTGCTGCCCAGCGGGATCTGGCACAGCAGCGCGTTGGCGCCCAGGCGTTCGCGGATGCCCTTGACGCAGTGACCGAAGCTGGCGCCGATGCGGTCCATCTTGTTGACGTAGCAGATACGCGGCACGTTGTACTGGTCGGCCAGGCGCCAGTTGGTCTCGGTCTGCGGTTCCACACCGGCCACGCCGTCGAACACCACCACGGCGCCGTCGAGCACGCGCAGCGAGCGGTTTACCTCGATGGTGAAGTCGACGTGTCCCGGGGTATCGATGATATTGACCTGATGGCCCTTCCACTCGGTGGAGACGGCGGCCGACTGGATCGTGATGCCGCGCTTGCGCTCCTGCTCCAGATAGTCGGTGGTGGTGGAGCCCTTGCCGTCTTTGGTGTCGTGCACGTCGACGATCTGGTGTTTCTTGCCGGTGTAATACAGCACGCGCTCGGTGGTGGTGGTCTTGCCTGCATCGATATGCGCAATGATGCCGATGTTGCGGTAGAGCGAGAGAGGTTTCTGTCGGGCCACGGTAGAGATTCCAGAAAGTGTGTCGAGCAAGCGGACAGCGGGCAGACCAGATGCTGTCCGGCAGGCGCTTTTTCAATGGGACTGCAGGTCAGCAGGGTCGCAGGATGTGCGGGCCTGTGCAGGCAGGCTGCGCGTACGTGTCGGTTGCATGATAACCGGTACGCGGCGAGGCAGCGTCGATCGGTCAACTCTGGGGTTGCCGCGCATGCGGATCAGCGCGTCAGCAGATCCTCGTAGAACGCGCCGAATGGCTCGGTGGGATGCGCGATCTGGATCTCCAGTATCCACAACCCGCCGGATGGCGATGCTTCCAGGTCACCCAGGTCACCGCCTTTGTGCACCGAATGCGGAAAGTCGCTGACCCGGTGCCCCTTGATCGCATGGTTGATCCGCCATCCCATCGCCCCGGCCCGTTCGCCGGCGAATGCATACAGCGCCTGGCCGCTCAGTCCCTGCGTGCGCCACGCGTCGGCTACTTCGCCGAACAGGGTACGAGCCGCATCCGCGCAAGCCTGCCGCTCCGGCGCCTGGCCGACCACGAAGGTATCGCCCACGTCGCCCTCATGCCCGTCGAACACCAGCCCGAGGTCGATGAAGTAACTGTCGTTCTCGCCCAGCCGCACGTTCGGATCGGAAGCCTGCCGATAGGTCCTGGTGGTGTTTGCGCCGATACGGATGATCACCGGATGCCACAGCCGCTCGAAGTCCAGTTCGCGAAACACTTCGGCGGCTTCGAGCTTCGCCTCGTCCTCGCTGATGCCGGGACACATGCGCTGGCGGATGCCGTGCAACGCAGCCCAGGTCTTTTCGCGGGCGCGCTGCATCGAGGTGGGGTCGAAGCGTGGTCCGACAGCTTCGCGGGAGGGAGTCGTCATGAGCGTCTGCTTAATCAGGCCAGGTGGACGAGTACCAGTCCGATCGCCGCGGGCAGCGCCTGTATCCACAGAATCTTCCGGCTCGCGGTGAGCCCGCCGAAGATGCCGGCGATCAGCACGCAGGCGAGAAAGAACACTTTCACGTCAAAGCCGGCGCCACCCAGACAAAGACCCCAGACCAGGCCGGCGGCGAGAAAGCCGTTGTAGAGACCCTGGTTGGCGGCGAGTGCCTTCGACTGCTCGGCGAATTCCGCGGTGAGGCCGAACGCGCGGCGACCGGAAGGCCTGGTCCACAGGAACATTTCCAGGATCAGAAACCACAGATGCAGCAGCGCGATGACGGCGATTACGACGTTGGCGGCGATGAACATGACGGTCCCCTTGGCTGACGAACGACGGCTGGCGGCGCCTGCGGAGTGTCGCAGCCGCGTAGGTCGATCGCAAACGCGGAAAGACGGCCGCTTCGCATCTGCGGCGCGGGGCCGGTCGCCTGCGTAGAGTGAGGTCAGCCGGTTGGTAAGGGTGTGTTTGTCTGCACGGCAGCGACGTGGGTATCGGGTCTGCCCAGTCGCCGCAGCAGGCGGTAGTGCGAGGCGATGCCGGCAGCGAACGTGCGGTGTTCGCGATACGCCACGCCGTACTCGCGGCAGGTGGCTTCCACCACGCGGGCGACACGGGGATAGTGCACGTGCGAGATGCGCGGAAACAGGTGGTGCTCGACCTGGAAATTCAGCCCACCGATCAGCCAGCTCAGCACGCGGTTGCCGCGAGCGAAATTCACCGTGGTTTCCAGCTGATGGATCGCCCAGGGCGTGTCGATCTGCTGGCCGGCTTCGTCCGGCACGGGGAACGCCGCTTCTTCCACCACGTGCGCCATCTGGAACACCAGCGCCAGCAAGATGCCGGCGACCGCCGAGACCAGGCTGTAGAACAACAGCACGGTGCCGACGGAATGGAAGATCAGCGGCAGGCCGAACGCGAGGGTGAAGAACACCAGCTTGCCGATCACGAACCCAGCCAGGTTCCAGCCTTTCGGTCGCTTGAACGGGCGCTCGCCGACGGTGCCGGTGATCATGTCGCGGAAATCGCCGAACAGATGCCAGCGGATCGCGGTGACGCCGTACAGCGGCCACAGATAGAGGTGCTGCCAGCGATGCCACGGCCGGCGCGGCTGCTGCGGCGACAGTCGGCCCAGCACGCCGAGATCGATATCGCTGTCGTGGCCGGCCACGTTGACCCAGGTATGGTGGAATCGCGCGTGCTTCCATTGCCAGATGTACGAGCTGCCGCCGACCAGATCCAGCGCCAATGCCATCAGCCGGTTGATCCAGCGCCGTTCCGAATACGCCTGGTGGCCACCGTCATGCATGATGTTGAAGCCGATGCCCGCCATCGCCGTGCCGAGCACCAGGGCCAGCGGCAGCGCCTGCCACCACGTGACGGCGAAGAACACCAGAGCGACATAGGCAAGCGCGAACGTGGCGAGAATGGCCGCCGTCTTCAGATACATCTGGGCGCTGTCGCGTTGGCGGGTGCCGCTGCGCTTGAACTCGGCGTCGACACGGCGGCGCAGTTCGCGATGGAACGAATTGTCGCCATTGAACGTCAGCCGCTCGGCGTGGGCATCGGCTGGCAGCGAATCGGCAGAGAAATCCCCGCGATGTGATGAATCGAGGGACATGTCATGGCCTGGCGAAAGATCAGGCACGCATCTTACGTGATTGCGCGTAAGGCGAATGTTGGCCGCCGTCGCGAAAGCGGATGGGTAGCCCGCTCGCACGAACGATTCGCGCCAGGAGTCGGCGCCAGCGCACACGGGAGCTGGGCGACGTGCGTTATCAGCTCGTCGCCTTGAACGTCACCACCAGCACGTCGCGATGCGCGGGCAGGGCGGGATCGAGCGGCGTCACCGCAGTAACGCCGTGGAACACGCGGGCATCGTCGACCAGTGCGGCATCCAGTGCATGGGTGAGCGTGAAGCTGCCCAGCAAGCTGCCGTCGTGGGCGTGGATGGTGGTAGTGCCGCTCTCGATGTTGGTGCGGTCGATCAGCAGCACCAGCACGTAGTCGACGCCGTCGCGGTGCACGCCTTCCGGCGTCGGCTCGCCGGCTTCGTCGGCGCGCGCCTCGATGCGGAACTGGTGCACCTCGATATGCCAATGCCGGGCAGTCGGCGCCAGCGCACCGAAACAATCGCGGCAGAAGCCGAGAATGCGACGCAGGCTGGCGCCGTCGGCGACCGCCGGCAACACGGGTTCGAACCAGCGCTGGATGTCGCCTTGCAGGTGGTTGTACTGCAGGCTCTGGTAATGCGGCTGGTGTGGCTGGCGCCACACTTCGCCACCCGCATCGGCGGCAAACGCGGCATGGCGCCGGCGCCGTCGGCGACCGCTGGCGGCGAGATAGCTGTCCGGCGCCAGATCGCTCCAGCTGGCAGCGAACGCAGGCCAGTCGGTCAGCATCGGCGCCTGCAGCAGGCCGCGCATGATGTCGGCGGTGACGAAGGCAAAACCGTCGCGCTGCAGCCGGGTGTGCAGCGCGGACGTATCGGGGTGGTCAGTCATCCCCTTACGTTAGCAGGGCTTGCATGAAGCGGCGATGGCCGCCACCCCGGCCGAACCCGGACCGTGTAGGAGCCCGCTCGCGGGCGATGCTCCTGGTTTGGATTTGGTCGAACCGAAGAACATCCAAGAGCATCGCCCGCGTGCGGGCTCCTACAACACCCAGGCGGGGTATGCGGGTTCGGCCTGGAAAGGCCGGCAGTGCTCCGGTCGTGCGGATGTCTGGCCTCTGCAGGTTCAGTCAATGGTTATAACCAATAAACATATATACGTTTAGATGTTTAGACGTCTATTGACAGCGCATGAGGATAGCCTTCACTATCCGCTTCACTCATCGAGACCGGCGGAGGGATAGGCCCTTTGATGCCGGGGCAACCTGCGGGAAACGTTCCCGTCACGGTGCCAAATCCTGCGGAGGCGCCACGGCGCCACCGAGAGATGGGCGTCATTCCTGCCGCAGTTCCCTTCGCGCGCATGGATGACACCCGGCTCCGGCGCCCCGCAGGCGATGCGACCGGAGAACCGCATGACCTTTCAGCCGCAGCCACTCGCCGAGCCCAATATCAGCCAGCCTTCGGCACGCTTTCATGTGGAATCGCGTCGCGAGGGCCTGACCGCCCAGCGCAGCACGCGGCGGCTGGTCATCGGCCCCAGGTATGGCAATGGCCCGCGCGAGGTCGAAGTGCGCTATCTGTGGTGCGGCGCACCGGATGCGCCGACGCTGATCGTGCAGGGTGGCATCTCGGCCGACCGCGACGTCACCGCACTGGATGGCCAGGTGGCACCGGGCTGGTGGCAGGCGCTGGTCGGCAGCGGTGCGGCGATCGATCTGGAACGCTGGCGCGTGCTGGCGATCGACTGGCTGACTCCGGACGAGCTGGGCGCCGGCTCGGTGTCCAGCGAGGATCAGGCCGATGCGCTGGCTGCCTTGCTGCAGGCGCTGGGCATCTCGCGGGCACATGCCTTCGTCGGTTCTTCGTACGGCGCGATGGTGGCGCTGGCGTTTGCCGCGCGGCATCCCCGCTGCGTGGACCGGCTGGTGCTGCTGGCCGGCGCGCATCGGCCGCACCCGCTCAGCACGGCGCAGCGCAGCGTGCAGCGCGGGATCGTGCGGCTGGGCCAGGCCAGCGGCCAGGTCGACGAAGCGCTGGCGCTGGCGCGTCAGCTGGCGGTCACCACCTACCGCGGCAGCGGCGAGTTCGGTCGCCGCTTTGCCGGCGAGCCGGAGTGGCGCGACGACCGCTTCCATTTTCCGGTCGAGGACTATCTGGAGCATCAGGGCCGCCGCTTTGTCGAGCGCTTCAATGCCGACCGGTTTCTGGCGTTGTCCGAGTCGATCGACCTGCACGACGTCAAGCCTGAACAGATCCCCACGCCGGCCACGCTGATCGGGTTTCCGTCCGACCGGCTGGTGCCGCTGGCCGACCTGTGCGAGCTGCAGCGCCGCCTGCATGGTCCGGCCACGCTCGAGGTGATCGAGTCGCCGTACGGCCACGACGCCTTCCTCAAAGAACCCGAGCAGCTCGCGCCGCTGTTGCGCGAAGCGCTGAGCTAAGCCCGCATCCGCCAGAAATTGTTCCTGCCAGAACTTGCCCCATCACCACAGCACGAAGACCCGGAGATCCATCCCATGAGCGAGTCCGCCCCCTGTACCCGCGCCGTGCGCGCCGGCATCGAATCGGACACCCAGCACGGCGCGGTGGTGCCGCCGCTGCACCTGTCGACCAACTACAGCTTCGACGGCCTTGGCGGCAAGCGGCCGTACGACTACTCGCGCAGCGGCAATCCCACCCGTGACCTGCTCGGCAATGCGCTGGCGGAACTGGAGCAGGGCGCCGGCGCGGTGGTGACATCGAGCGGCATGTCGGCGGTCGCGCTGGCGCTGGAGCTGGTGCCGGCGGGCGCCACGGTACTGGCCGCGCACGACTGCTACGGCGGCACCTGGCGGTTGCTCGATGCATGGGCGAAGAAGGGCCGCTTCCGCGTGGAGTTCGCCGACCTCACCGACAGCGTGGCGCTAGCCGCCGGCCTGGCGCAGAAGCCCGCGCTGGTATGGGTGGAGACGCCGTCCAATCCGCTGCTGCGTATCACCGACATCCGCCACGTGGCACAGGCCGCGCACGCGGTCGGCGCGTTGCTGGTGGTCGACAACACGTTCCTGTCGCCGGCACTGCAGCAGCCGCTGCTGCTGGGAGCCGACGTGGTGGTGCATTCCACGACCAAGTACATCAACGGCCACAGCGACGTGGTCGGCGGTGCGGTGGTGGCGCGCGACGCGGCGGTGTTCGATCAGTTGAAGTGGTGGGCCAACTGCAATGGCCTCACCGGCGCGCCGTTCGACAGCTATCTCACCCTGCGTGGCTTGCGCACGCTCAGCGTGCGGCTGCGCCAGCATCAGGAGAACGCTACCCGCATCGCCGCGCAGCTGGACGGTCATGCGGCCGTGCGCAAGGTGTACTACCCCGGCCTGTCCAGCCATGCTGGCCACGCGCTGGCCTCGCGGCAGCAGCAGGGCTTCGGCGCCATGCTCAGCTTCGAGCTGGAAGGCGACGTGACGCAGATCGAAGCTTTCGTCGACGGGCTGCAGTACTTCTCGCTGGCCGAGTCGCTGGGCGGGGTGGAGAGCCTGATCGCGCATCCGGCCTCGATGACGCATTCGGCGATGGCGCCCGAGGCACGCCGTAATGCCGGTATCGCCGACAGCCTCTTGCGCTTGTCGGTGGGCATCGAGGATGGCGACGACTTGTTGCGTGACCTCGATGCGGCGCTGCTGCGTGCCGTCACCGTGGAGAAATCCAAACGCCGGGTGATCGCATGAGCGCGGTGCTGGATGCTGCGGCTACTGTGGGAGCGGCTTCAGCCGCGATCACGGCCCGCGGGAAAATCGCGACTGAAGCCGCTCCCACAAAAATCGCTTCCGCAGCGCCGGCCATCGCGATCGTGCTGCTTGGCACCGGCGTGGTCGGCGGTGCCCTGCTGAAGCTGCTCAACACGCCGGCCGCGGCGTCGTTGCGGCTGGTCGGCGCCGCCAACTCGCGCCGGCAGCAGACCGACCCGGCCAGCCTGGCCAGTCGCAGCCTGCGCGAGCAACTGAATAACCAGGGCGACATCCGCGACAACGCCGGCCTGCTCGCCGCACTCGATGCCAGCGGCGCGTCGATCCGGGTGATCGTCGACGCCACCGCCAGCGCGCCGCTGGCGTCGCGCCACGCCGAATGGCTGGCGCGCGGGTATCACGTGGTCACAGCGAACAAGGCGCTGGCCGGCGGCGAACTGCCCGGCTGGCGTGCGCTGCAGGCGGCGCTCGCACATGGCGGTCGCTACGGCGATTCGGCGACGGTGGGAGCCGGCTTGCCGGTATTGTCGACGCTGCGCCGCCTGCGCACCTGTGGCGACAGCTTGCTCACGCTGGAAGGCGTGTTCTCCGGCTCGTTGTCGTGGCTATTCAACCAATATGACGGCAGCCGCCCGTTCTCCGCGCTGCTGCGCGAGGCGCGCAAGCTCGGCTACACCGAGCCCGATCCCCGCTCGGACCTGTCCGGCGAGGACGTCGCGCGCAAGCTGCTGATCATTGCCCGCAACGCCGGCTTCTCGCTGGGCACCGACGAGGTGGACATGCAAGGCCTGGTGCCCGAGTCGCTGCGTGCGCTGGATACGGAGTCTTTTCTGGCTCGATTGGAAGAGCTGGACGAACCGCTGGCCAAACTGCATGCCGAAGCGAAGTCGCGCGGCTGCGTGCTGCGCTTTCTTGCCCGTCTCAACCAGCGGGGCCGCGCCCGCGTCGGCCTGGTCGAAGTGCCGCTGAGCCATCCGGCTGCACGCTTGTACGGCACCGACAACCAGTTCGCGCTCACCACCACCCGCTACAACACCCAGCCGCTGGTGATCCAGGGGCCGGGTGCCGGGCCAGAAGTGACGGCGCAAGCGTTGCTGGGAGATGTGCTGGCACTCGCTTGAACGCGCCGCGGGAATGGGCCGCGGCATCGCTTATCCGGCCGCGATCGCCCGGTGGATGTCTTGATCGGATAGCGCGTGCTCAAGGTGCGAGCTGGGTCAGCGCCATGCCGCTGTCGGGATCGAACGGGTCGGACATGTGCTCATGGACGATCAGCCAGCGGCCGTCGATACGGCGCAATCCCATCGTCACGCGCACCCACATGTCGATCGCTATACCGCTGGTGTTGGTGCCGCTGAAGCGCTGCAGAAAGTGAGCGAATGCGGTGTCGCTGGAAGTCGCCACCTCGAGTTCGCGCACCTCGCAGCCGATGGCGCCGTCGAAGGCATCGAACCAGTGCTGCAGCCGCTCCCGCACCACCTCCGCACCACGTTGGCGCAGTGGCGCGACGATGTCGAAGGACAACATGTCCGGCGCGTTGTGGATCATCACACCGTCGGCGTCCTTGTCGCGGATGGCCTGGGCCTGGCGCTCGACGAGCGCGCGGATATCGCTTCCGGCATCCGAGGTTTCGCCTTGCGGCCGGCCGAAGAAGACTTCCACCGAACGGATGCGGCCGTTTTCGAGCTGGAGCCGCTCGGTATTGTGGAACCTCGAGCCGTTGGCGGCAGCGCCTTCGTAAAGCACAAAGCAGGTGTCACCCTCGATGAGGAGCTCCTTCACGTCCAGATAGGCGAACGTTCCGGCATGCGACCAGCAACGTTCGAAATACGTGGCGCGATCGATGGCGTCGTCATACGGGCTGGTGAATCGGAAGTCGTGGCTCAACAGCTTCTCGATCGCGTCGCGGTCGGCCGAGTGGTATGTGGCGTAGAAGCGGCGCACGAGATCCCGGGTCTGCTGCGCGTCCGTCATGCGACCCGCCCCGGGTTGCGCTGCCACTGGGGGGTAGGCAGGCGCTCTTCTCGCGAAACGATCGCTGGGGGAATGCATCGTCGTTCTCCTCCGCACATCGGGCGGTGTGCCCTTTCACGGGCTCTTGCATCAATGACGAACGGAGCGGCGCGTTTTCGACAAGCGCGCTGGATGGAATGCATCTCTGAAACAAAAAAACGCGCGGCTTGGTGCCGCGCGCTTTTCGATGCAACCGGTGCGAGGCTCAGCGACCGGTGATGCGTTCCGCCGTTTCTTCATCCGGTGGCACCAGCGGCGTGAACGGATCGACGTGTGCTTCCAGTTGCGCCGCCTCCACCGACGGCGTGCGCCAGCCGGACTTTACGCCCCACAGATAGAACACCAGCCCGATCACCGCCACGACGCCCAGGTCCATCCCGTACGAGAGATAGCCCTTGCCGCCGAACGAGGTGCTGCCTGCCCACGACACCAACGCGAGCGTGGGTAGGTAGAACACCAGCCACCAGGCGCCTTTCATCTGTCGTCCGAAATCATGCCAGTCGTTCTTGGCCTGGTAGTAGAGATATACCGGCAGCGCCACCACCATCAGCAGGATGATCTCGCCGGTCAGCGGCCACTTCGCCCAGTACAGCAGCTCGGTCGACATGATGAAGGCGATGCCGGCGAGTACCGACAGGCCGCGCAGGCGGAACGGACGGTGCAGCTCCGGCGCGGTGCGGCGCAAGGTCATCACGCTGACCGGGCCGGTCAGGTAGGAGATGATCGTAGCCACCGAGATCACCGCCGCCAAAGTGCCCCAGCCGCGGAAGAAGAACAGGAACAGGAACGACACCGCCAGGTTCAGCCACATCGCCGGACGCGGCACGCCCCACTTCGAATGCACCTGGCCGAGGATCTTCGGCAGCGTGCCGTTGCGTTCCATGCCGTAGATCATCCGCGCGGTGGTGGCGGTATAGGTCATGCCGGTGCCGCTGGGGCTGATGAATGCGTCGATGTACAACAGCATCGCCAGCCAGTGCAGGTTGACGATGATCGCCAGTTCGGCGAACGGCGAGCGGAAATCGATGCCGTGCCAGCCGGCTTTGGCCAGCATGTCCGGCGGTACCGAGCCGATATAGGCGACCTGCAGGATCACGTAGACCACGGTGGCCAGCGCGATCGAGCCGAGTACCGCGAACGGGATGCTCTTGCCCGGGTTGCGTGCTTCGCCGGCGAGGTTCACCGGGCTCTGGAAGCCGTTGAAGCTAAACACGATGCCGGCGGTGGCGACCGCGGTGAGGATCGCGGCAAAGTCGGTGGCGTGTTTGTCGCCGTGGATGCCGACCGAGAAGTTCTCGGTGTGGAAGCCGCTGGCGATCAAGGCGATGCCGGTGGCGGCGGGCACCACCAACTTGAACACGGTGATTGCGGTGTTGGAGTGGGCGAACAGCTTCACACTCCAGAAATTGACCAGGAAATAGACGATCACCAGCACTGCTGCGATCATCAGTCCCGGCACGGCGAGTTCGCCATGGCCGTCAGGCATGTGGATGTACAGGTCGTGCGCCCACTGCCATGGCCACGAAGCCATGTATTGCACCGAGGCCTCGGCCTCGACCGGAATCACCGAGACGATCGCGATCCAGTTCGCCCATGCGCCGATGAAACCGACCAGCGAGCCGTGCGAATAATGGCTGTAGCGCACCATGCCGCCGGACTCGGGAAACATCGCACCCAGTTCGGCATAGGTCAGCGCGATCGTCATGATGATCGCGGCGCCCAGCACCCAGGCCCATACCGCGCCGGGGCCGGCCAGACCGGCGGCGCGCCAGGCGCCGAACAGCCAGCCGGAGCCGATGATCGAGCCCAGGCCGGTAAGCATCAGGGCGAAGGGGCCGACGTCGCGGCGGATCGCGTTGGTTTGGGACATGGAAGCTCCGGCTGGGGCGCCGGCAGCGCCCAAAAGAAACCGATGGTTGCAGACTGGGCCGGGCGTGTCACCCGGCAAAGGTCAGGGCAGGGGCGTCAGCACTCGATCACGTTGACCGCGAGGCCGCCGCGCGACGTTTCCTTGTACTTGTCCTTCATGTCGCGGCCGGTGTCGCGCATGGTCTTGATCACCTTGTCCAGCGAGACGCGGTGCTTGCCGTCGCTCTTCAGCGCCATGCGGCTGGCGTTGATGGCCTTGACCGAGCCCATCGCGTTGCGCTCGATGCAGGGGATCTGCACTAGGCCGCCGATCGGGTCGCAGGTGAGACCGAGGTTGTGCTCCATGCCGATCTCGGCGGCGTTCTCGACCTGCATCACGTTGCCGCCGAGCGCGGCGGTGAGGCCGCCGGCGGCCATCGAGCAGGCCACGCCGACTTCGCCCTGGCAGCCGACTTCGGCGCCGGAGATCGAGGCGTTCTCCTTGTACAGGATGCCGATCGCGGCGGCGGTAAGCAGGTATTCGACGATGCCGTCGTCGTTCGCCTTCGGGCAGAAGCGCAGGTAGTAGTGGCCCACCGCCGGCACGATGCCGGCTGCGCCATTGGTCGGTGCGGTGACCACGCGACCGCCCGCGGCGTTTTCCTCGTTCACCGCCAGCGCGTACAGGTTCACCCAGTCGAGGATGGTCAGTGGATCCCTGAGTGCGGCTTCAGGTGCGTTGCGCAACTCCTCGGCCATCGCCGGTGCGCGACGGGTGACTTTCAATCCACCGGGCAGTACGCCGGGCGAGCGCAGGCCGCGGTTGACGCAGTCCTGCATGGCCTTCCAGATCGTCAGCAAGCCGGCGCGGGTTTCTTCCTCGCTGCGCCACACCGTTTCGTTCGCCAGCATCAGCTGGGCGATGGTCAGGCCGTGCTGCTTGCACAGCGCCAGCATCTGGTCGCCGGTGGAAAAAGCGTACGGCTGCTCCGTAGTGTCGGCGACGATGCGATCTTCCGCCGCCTCGTCGGTGTTCACCACGAAGCCGCCGCCGACCGAGTAATAGTCGCGCGTGGCCAGTTCGTTGCCGTCGGCATCGTACGCACTGAAACGCATGCCGTTGGTGTGGAACGGCAGTTTCTGGCGCTTGTTGAAAACGAGGTCGCGCTTTTCCTCGAACTCGATCTCGTGCTTGCCCAGCACGCGCAAGCGTTGTGTCTTGCGGATGCGCTCGAGCGCGGCGGGGATCTCGTCCGGATCGACCGTGTCCGGATGCTGGCCTTCCAACCCCAGCAGCACGGCCTTGTCGGTGCCGTGGCCGCGACCGGTCATCGCCAGCGAGCCATACAGTTCGGCGCGCACGCGGGTGACCCGGTGGAGCACGCCTTTTTCTTCCAGCCAGCGTTCGGCAAAACGAGCCGCCGCGCGCATCGGTCCCACCGTATGCGAGGAGGACGGTCCGATGCCGATCTTGAACAGGTCGAATACGCTGACGGCCATGGTTGCACGCTGATGAAGGAGGTGGACCGGTTATTCTACGCGGCGTCCCCGCCTTTGGCAGTCCATTCGCAAGCGCATGCCCGACCTGATCCTGTACCAGCGCGATTACTGTCACCTGTGCGACCTCGCACTCGCCGTGCTGGCCGAGGCGCGCGCGCCGGATTTCGACAGCGTGTGGGTCGACGATGCCGAAGCATTGGAGCAGCGCTACGGCACGCGCGTGCCGGTGCTGCGCGACGCTCGCGACGGACGCGAACTGGACTGGCCGTTCGACGCGGCAGCGGTGCGCGCGTTTCTCGCCACCGCGCTGTAGGTAGGAGCCCGCTAGCGGGCGATGCTCTTGGCTCTAGGTGGGTTGATCGAAGCAAGAGCTTTCGTGCGCCGATGGCGCCCGAGTTACTTTCTCTTTGTGTGGCCAAAGAGAAAGGTAACCAAAGAGAAAGGCCACCCCGCTTGGCGCTTGCCGGGCTCCTGCCCGGCAAGTCCGTGAGCCGAAGCCGGGCTTTTCGACAGGACTCCTGTCCTGACGAAAAGGAGTCGACATCCCTGTCGACTCCCGCTGCGCGGCCTGTCGTCCCCGTCTCACCGCCGCACAGGGGCCCCGGGTAGAGCAACGCGCCTCCTGCGCGTACTTTTCAGAAGAGCTAGGTCAACAGCCAGAGCGACGCTTCGCTTCGGCTTTTCACCGAGTGCAGGCCACGATGGCCTGCTGCTCTACCCGGGGCCCCTCTGAAGCGGCGGGTGGGTGGAGGAACAGCCCGCAGGGTGGCCGGCAGGGATGCCGACCAGTTTGGCGTCAGGGCAGGAAGCCCTGTCGACAAACCCCGTAACCCACCCGCGGACTTTGCGGGCACGATGCCCGCAAAGCGCGTAAGCGGGGTGTCGTTTTCTCTTGGTTACTTCTCTTTTGGACAAGCAAAAGAGAAGTAACTCGCCCTCCGCAGGAGGGTGAAAGCTCTTCGCTTCAAGTGCAAAAAAGAGCATCGCCCGCGAGCGGGCTCCTACACACGGGTGTCGTGAGGGGAGGTGTCCGCAGCTGAAATTCAGATACCGAAAAATGCCAGTGCGCCGACGATGACGCCGATGCCGCCCATCGCGAGCACCAGCTTGCCCAGCCATTGCTTGCGGGTGAGCAGTGCGATCGCCGCCATGGCAATGCCGATCTGCAGCAGCATCGTGGCCTGCGCCCATCGGTGATGCTGGTGCATCTGCACCTCGCTCTTCTCGTCGAATTCGGCCGAGGCCTTTTCGAGCTTGTCGGCAGCGAGCTTGATCGAGATCTTCTCGGCCTCGTAGCGTTTCACTTCGGCCGCGAAGAACGGCTTGCGCGGGTCGCTGGACAGTTCCATGCCGAGCTCGCTCAGGTTCTGCTTGTTGCCCTTCGCCTGGTAGTAGTTCCACTGATTGGCCGCCTCGGTCTTCTTGATGGCGGCGTCATTCTTGAGCAGGCCGGCTTCGGCCTGGGTGGCGCCGGCCATGTACGAGAACATCGCGCCCAAGGTGGCCAGGATCGCCGTGATCACCGCCAGCCTGCCGGCCATGCCGCGGGGCTCGTGTTCGGCCGCCGCGTCCAAGTGATCCTCATGCACACCGCGGACTTCGAACTCTTCTGACATGGCGATCTCCGAATGGCGGACTGTGACGGGCAGGCGGATTCTAGGCGCAGTTGCCATGCCTGCGACGCGTCATGCAGAAAAATAATCGGGAATGAGCCGTTCAGTGCGCGGTGTGGCGGCTCTTGAGCCGGCGCAGGATTTCCTCGCGTGCCTCACGCAGGATCGAATCGCGGTCGAGGCTGGCGACGATGTCGGCGACCGCGCGCTTGGCGCCAGCCTCGCCCCAGGATTTGCCGGCGACCAGATAGCGTTCGGCGGCGCGTCCGATCAGCACGGTGGCGTACCAGCCCAGCGCGCCCTGGGCGGCGGCGGTGACGACCACCGACAGGCCGGCACTCACGCCCTTCAGTGCGGAGGCGACCAGTTGCATGCCCCAGATCGCGCCCATCAAGGCGGCGAGCTGTGCGGAGATCACCGCCACCAGCCGGCCCGATTCGGCGCGGGTCAGCGGCAAGCCGTAGACCCGCGACAGCTGCACCACCATCGCCGCGTCCAGTCCGGCGGCAGCGAGCAGGTCCGCGACGGGAATCGGGTTCAGCGCGACCGCCACGCCTTTGGCGATGCAGTAGTTGTGGATCAGCTTCGCCGCGACCACCTGCCGGGTCTGCGCGATACGCGCGCTGACCTGGTCGGTGAGCCGGCCGGCATAAAGGCCGGCGTTGATCGCCGACAGCGTCTTGCCCTCGCGGGCGGCGATCGCCAGCAACCGCTCGCGCAGCGCGGCGACATCCGGCGGACGCGCCTGCTCGTGTGACTGTTCGCGCCCGCGCGCATCCACTTCGACCACGCGTTGTGCGGTCGGATGCGCGGCCACCGCCAGCACGTCTTCCGCCCGCACCAGCCCGGCCACGCGCAGGCGCAGGTGCGCCAGCAAGTCGGCCAGTTCGTCGGCGCCGTAACGGTCGGCCTTGTTCAACGCCAGCAGCAGCGGGCGCTGGGTGGCAGCGAGCGTCCTCAGCGCGTCGAGTTCCTCACGGGTGAGGTCGCCGTCGCCGACGAAGATCACCAGGTCGCTGACCTCGGCGACCTCGAACGCGAGCTGTTCGCGAGCCTCGCCATCCAGTTCGTTGATGCCAGGTGTGTCGATCAGCACCAGGCCGTCGTGCTGCGCTTCATCGAGCATTGCGTGCGCGGCATCGGTGGTGGTGCCGTGCAGGACACCGACGCTGAATGCCTCGCGGCCCAGCAGCGCGTTGCCCAGTGCCGACTTGCCGGTCGAAACGCGGCCGAACACGGCGACGTGCAACTCGCCGCGTTCGAGCTTGTGCAACATGTTTTCGATGCGGCCGAAATCGGCAGCCAATTCGCCGCGTACCGAGGCCGGGATGGTCGGGTCGTCGAGCAGGCTGCGCAAGCTGTCGGCTACCCGCGCCGAGCCGGCACCGTTCCGGGGCGGCGCGGCGGGACGCGGTACCGGCGTCGATGGCATGCCGGCGGCGGGCTTGAGCCAGCTACGCAGGCGTTGCCACAAGTCGTCGCTCGCCATCGTGAAGCCTGTTTACTTCGGCGCGAGCTGCAGGTGCGCGGTGATCTTCACGTCGGCACCGATCACTGACGTATCGGCATAATCGCCACCACCCACGCCGAATTCGAGCCGCTTGACGGTACCTGCCACGTCCAGCGTGGCGCTCTTGCCTTGCGGCTTGAACGTGACGTCGAGACTCACCGGCTTGGTCACGCCGCGCAAGGTGAGGTTGCCGTCGGCGATCACCCGGGCGCCGTTCTGATGGAAGCCGGTGCTGACGAAATGCGCCTTCGGGAATTTCGCCACGTCGAAGAAATCCGTACCGGGCAAGGCGCCGTCGCGATCCTTGTCGCCGGTCTTCACGCTGGCCAGGACTACCTCGACGTCGAACTTCGAAGCGGCGAGGTTGGCCGGGTCGTAGCTGATCGCCGCCGTCCACTGGCCGAAGTGGCCATTGAAGGCCTCGCCCTGGAAGGTATCGCTGAAACCCAGCGTGCTTGCGGCCGGTTGCACGGCATAGTCGGCTGCGGTGGCGGCGAAGGGCAGGGCGAGCGCGAGCAGCGCGGCAAGTCGTTTCATCAGGATTCTCCTTGGGGCGTCGTGTGGTTGCGCAGACGGCCGAACGGCAGCATCCGGCGCAATACGTTGTCGTTGTCGAACACATGATGTTTCAGCGCCGCGCCGACGTGTGCCACCAGCACCAGCAGCAGAAACCAGAACAGGTATTCGTGCACGTCGCGTACTAAGTCGCGCAGTGCGTCATTCTTCTCAGCCAGCGCCGGCAGATTGAACAGCTTGAACCACTGCAGCGGTTTGCCGCTGACGGAATTGAACCACCAGCCGCTGAGCGGCAGCGCCACGATCAACACATACAGCACGCCATGGGTGAGCCGAGCAGCCCACTGCTGCCAGCGTGGCGCCGGTTCCTCGCGCGGGCGGCCGTCACCCCAGCGCCACAGCACGCGCAACAGCACCAGCGCCAGCACGGTCAGCCCGATCGACTTGTGCAGCGCGAGCCAATTGATCTTCTGCATCGGCGAATGCGCCAGGTCCATCAGCAGGCCGAAGGTGCCGTTGCCGAGGATGGCCAGTGCGATGATCCAGTGGAAAAACTTGGCGACCGTACCCCATTGGCGATCATTGCTGCGCAGACTCATGGTTGCTCCTTCGATGCGGGAACGGCCTGCTCGTCGCGAACGGCTTCGAGTTCCAGCCAGACGCCTACCTGCTGACCGATCGATCCGGCGTTGGCGGTGATGCCGAATGCCTCGCGATCCAGCATGGCGGCGGCCGAGAAGCCGGCGATGGTATGCAGTCCGTAGATGGTTTTGGCGGCACGGTTGAATGTGAACGGAATGCTCAGCGGCTGACTGACCCCGCGCAAGGTGAGCTGCCCGTGCAGCGTGCCGTGATGATCGTCCTTGCGTTCGACACTGCTGCTGACGAAATGAGCATAGGGGTTGCGCGCGCAATCGAGCAGGGCCGGCTTGCAAACGGCCTTGTTCCAGTCCGTGTCGCCCATGTCCACCCCGGTCAGATCGATATCCAGCTCGGTGGCAGCCGTGCTCCAGTCGTCCGGATCGAAACGCAGCCAGCCTTTGGCGATGTGCAGCCGCCCGAACGGACGCGAATAACCATCGTGACTGATGCTGAAAACGATCTGGCTGTGCACCGTGTCGTAGCGATAGCTGGCGCTGGCGGCATGCGCCGACGTCAGCGGCAGCAGGAACGCCGCGAGCCACCATACCCAGACGCTGGAGCGGAAATGACGCATGGCGTGAAGTCTGGCCGATCGGCGGCGGCGGTGCCAGCACCGATCGGGGAACGGATGGTTTCCGTGGCCGGGCCAATCGCAGAGCGACCGAAGCCGCCAGCGGCGCCAAACCCGTCGCCGGCGTTTATTTTCCGGCGTGATCGAACTTGCGGATGAAGTCGCGCACCTGCGGGTAGACCGTCTCGCGCCAGCGACGGCCGCTGAAGATGCCGTAGTGGCCGGCGCCTTCGATGACCTTGTGTTCGCGCCGCCTGACCGGAATGCTGCTGCACAGATCGTGCGCCGCCTGGGTCTGGCCCAGGCCGGAGATGTCGTCCAGTTCGCCTTCGATGGTGAGCAGCGCGCTGCGCTTGATCGCGGCCGGATCGACCCGCTCGCCGGCGACATTCCACAGCCCGCGGGGCAGCAGGAATTGCTGGAACACCTTCTCGATCGTGTCCAGATAGAACTGGGCAGGCAAATCCAGCACGGCGTTGTATTCGTCGTAGAACTTGCGGTGCGATTCGGCGTCGTCGAGATCGCCGCGCAGCAGATCCTGATAGAAATCCCAGTGCGAATTGAGATGCCGGCCGGGGTTCATCGCGATGAATCCCGCATGCTGCAGGAAGCCCGGATAAACTTCGCGGCCGTGGCCAGGATAATTCGGCGGCACGGTATGGATCACGTTGCCGCGGAACCACGACAGTGGCTGGTTGGTGGCCAGGCTGTTGACGCTGGTGGGGCTGCGTCGCGGGTCGATCGGGCCGCCCATCATGGTGAGGCTGCGCGGCGTGTCTTCGCCGCGCGCGGCCATCAGCGAGACGGCGGCGAGCACCGGTACCGTGGGCTGGCACACCGAAATCACGTGCAATGAGCTTGCACCGATATGCCGGATGAACTCCTCGACGTAGGCGACGTAGTCGTCCAGGCCGAACGTGCCCTGGGCCGTCGGTACCATGCGCGCGTCGACCCAGTCGGTGATGTAGACCTTGTGGTCGCGCAGCAGCGTGCGCACGGTATCGCGCAGCAGCGTGGAATGGTGGCCGGACATCGGGGCGACGACCAGCACCACCGGGTCGTTCTTCAACTTGTCGATGGTGGCCGGGTCGTCGCTGAAGCGCTTGAAACGTTTCAGCTGGCAGAACGGCTTGGCCAGCGCCACGCGCTCGATCACCGCGATCTCCTGATCGTGCGCGATGGCGGTGTGGATGCCGAATTCGGGTTTCTCGTAGTCCTTGCCGAGGCGATGGATCAACTCGTAACCGGCAGCCATCCGCTGCGCGCCGGGCAACTGCGCGAACGGACTGCTGTTGTCATTGAGCATCTGCGCATTGGCCTGCGCGAAGTAGCTCAACGGGCCGAGGAACGAGCGCTGCCATTCGTGGATCTGATAAAGCATCGGAGTGGGGATAGCCGTAGGGACGAAAGCCATCTTAGCGCCGTTTCCCCTTCGCGTGTTGCAACGCCGCAATAACAGTGCCCAGCTCAATCAGTGACTTGGCTGCGGAGTCGGGCGGTAACGGCAGCGCAGCAGCACCTCGTCGACGCCTTGCGTATGGCTGAGGCCTTCATGCCATTGCAGCGGTTTCTGGAAGTGCAGGCCCAGCGGCATGAACACCCGGTTGTACCACCACATCGCGCGCTCGCGCCGATGGGTCAGATACCACTGGCCGAGGTCGAGCAGGCGCGATGATTTGGGCTGCATGCCGTAGACCGCGCTGTGCTCGATGGTGAAACCGTGCCGGGCGAGCTTGGCGATGATCTGGGCCGGTTCGTAACGGCGGCAATGGCCGACGAAGTCATCGAACGCGGTCCACGCTTCCGGATGCAAGGGCACCGATAGCAGCACGTGGGCACCGGGTCTCGCGACGCGGGCCAGTTCGGCCAGCGCGCTGTCGTCGTCGGCGACGTGCTCGAGAATATCGAGTGCGCAGATCAGGTCGAAGCTGGCATCGGCGCAGGGCAGCGCGCCGATCATGCCGTGCACCGCCTTGGCGCCGCTGGCGTGCAGGCGGCGCAGGGCGGCGTGGCTGAGATCGACGAAGCAGGTGCCATCCAGCGGCAGCCGCGGGCGCAGGCCGGGAGCCACTTCCAGTCGGTTCGGTGCAGCGGCCGCCAGCCCGCGCAGCAGCGGCCAGGTATTGAAGCGCTCGGGCCCGATCAACCTCGCCGCAGCCCACAGCGATTCGTAGAAGCCGCGATTGACGCGGATAAGTTCGGCGTCGCTACGGCTTTCGGCGGGGCGCGGGTGAGGCATCGTGGGATTGAATCCTGTCATCGCTGAGGGAAGTGTGAAGCGGTGAGGTATTCCGACACGTCGCCGCCAACCACTCATGCCAGCCGGCGAATCTCGGTGTGGGCGGCGAAATCATGCACGGCGCGGCGGCGCGGATCGAACAAGCCCACCGCAAACCATGCAGTCCATACGATCAGCAGCGTCCACAGCGTGGCGTGCAGGCCGATCACCGGCTCCAGCATCAGCAGCACCAGCGGTGCCGCGGCCACCAGCACGCGGATCAGCGCCTGCTGCAACGTCAGCGTGCCGCCGTCATCGCGGGTGACGCGGATACGCCATGGCCGCATGCCTACGGTCTGCCCGCCGCGGCGCCACGAGCTGATGAAATACGCCATCACCACCAGCGCCTGCAGCAGCTGATACCAGATCGGCACGGCCGCCTTTCCCACGGTATGGATCAACCGGCCGCCCGTGGCCAGCTGACACAGCAGCCCCACCACCATCACGATCGCCACCACGATCAGCAGGTCGTAGACCAGTGCGAGCAGGCGGCGCCACAGCGGGCAGGGGAGATCGGTGGTGGCGAGGTTCGCGGGCATCGGCGGTCGGTCGCTTGCGTAGTGCGCGCGCAATGGCCAGCATCGTGCGCATGGAAAAGGAAGAAAGCCGCGCCAGTATCGCCGAAGCCGACCGGCTGAGCATAAGCACGTTCTTGGAACGGGTATGGTCGGAGGACGGCCTGGCCGATCGCACATTGGAGGCGTACCGGCGCGATCTGGAGGCATTGGCGGGCTGGCTGGCCGGTCGCGGCCGCAACCTGCGCACAGCCCGGCGCGAAGATATTTCCGCTTATCACGGCGCGCAGTCGGCCGCGGTGCGTTCGATCGCGCGACGGCAATCGGCATTCCGTCGCTATTACGCGTTCCTCGCCCGCACGGAGCCGGGCTTTGCCGATCCGACGCTGCTGATCGAGCGCCCGAAGATGCCGCGCAGCCTGCCCAAGGCGCTGGCCGAACGCGAGATCGAAGGCCTGCTCGACGCGCCCGATACCACGGCCACGCTGGGGCTGCGCGATCGCGCGATGCTGGAGCTGATGTACGCCTCCGGCCTGCGCGTATCCGAACTCGTCGAGTTGCCGCTGGCCGCGCTGAATACGCGCCAGGGCGTGCTGCGCGTTACCGGCAAGGGCGGCAAGGATCGATTGGTGCCGGTCGGCGAACTGGCCCTGGAGCGCATCAACGCCTATCTGGCCAACGTGCGGCCGGCGCTGGCAAAAGGGCGGCAGCCGGCGGCGCTGTTCCTCAGCAAGCGCGGCGAAGGCATGACCCGGCAGATGTTCTGGACCCTGGTGAAACGCTACGGCCTGAAGGTCGGGATCAACCCGAAACGCATCTCGCCCCATGTATTGCGCCACTCGTTCGCCACCCATCTGCTCAACCATGGCGCCGACCTGCGCGCCCTGCAGATGCTGCTCGGCCACAGCTCACTAAGCACCACGCAAATCTATACGCTGGTGGCGAAAGAAGGGCTGAAGCGATTGCATGCGCAGCATCATCCGCGGGGGTGAGCGCTATGTGCCGGACGAGCCGCACAGCCTAGCCTGGTGCTTGCTGTCGATTTTATTGGCATGCAGCAATAGCTATTCGCAAAAACTTGCTGATTGACACAGGACTATTTCCAGGAGCAAGTTCTTGCTCCAATCCGTGTGCAAAGCCGGAATCTAGGGGAAAGGGAATGCGCAGTAATTGGCAAGGGATCTGCCTGTCGGCGGCAGTGCTGCTGTTTTCATTCGGGCCGCTGTGCCATGCGCAGTCAATGCCCGAGCAAGCCTACAAGCAGCTCATCCGGGTCAACGAAGACATCCAGCCGTTGGGTGAGCACCCGTTCGGCGAAAACATCAGTCTCTACGATGGATCGCTGTCCTTTACCCAGACGGACATCAGTCTGGCGGGCACGGGCCCGTTGCTGCAGCTGGTTCGTCAATTCGATGCTGAGGGTGATCGACCCAGTGCGTCAGATGTCGACACCGTCTTTGGCGATTGGAAACTGATCCTTCCCCACCTGGAAACCTTGACAGCGGGCGTGCCTCCCTCGCCGAGCAACCCGACCGGTTTGCCGATGGCGAACTACAACCCGTATACCAACCTGCCGCAAAAGATCTACGGCTGGGAGGTCGACAACTTTGTGGCGCCAGGTATCGATCTCAATGCACGGTGCACCCATTTTGGGGTTCCCCCCACGGTCTTTCGGCACTTGGGCGACCCAGGGCTCCAGGAATGGGATCCCGAGGAGTGGTGGAGGGGTTATCACCTCGTGCTTCCTGGCGAGTCGAGCCAGGACATGCTTTCCAACGTCGATGCCGCCACTAAAGGCACTTATCCTGCGGTCACCAAGAGCCACTGGCGCTTCAGCTGCCTTCCGACCACGTCGAATGGCCTGCCTGGCGAGGCTTTTCTGGGTCAGGCGCCCGACGGCACGTTGTATTGGTTCGACAAGTTGGTGTATCGCGGTGCGACAGGCATGACGCGACAGCTCTTCGACACCACGGCCAGTGTGGATTCGCATCCCTCCAGCAGTCTGGTGGCTTTCGCGAACAAGTCCGTCGAGACGCTCATCAGCGTGCTGTCCGGTTCAACCGTGGCACGTGCTCAACCGATCACCGACTCCATCACGGAGAGTCTGGGCGTACTGCTGGTCACCAAGATCCAGGATCGATTTGGCAACACGCTCAACTACAGCTATGACGTCAACGGCTATCTGACGGGTATCACGGCGAGCGATGGTCGCGCGCTCAATGTGACCTATGTGTCGGGCACCCAGCTTATTCAGAGCGTGACTCTGCAGCCCTCGTCCGGCGCCGCCCGGACATGGACCTATGCTTACTCTGCCGGGGCGTTGCCTTCCCTCACGACCGTAACTCTCCCCGATGGCACCCAGTGGCATTACAACCTGGCGGGTTTCGATACGGCGACGTTGGCTGCCAGCTCCCCCTTCTCCAGCTGCATCACGCTGGCGGTTCCCGCCTACCTCGGTCCGACGACAGGCACGATCGTCCACCCCTCGGGGCTGACGGGAACCTTCGTGGTGGCGGCGATGAAGCACGGCCGCTCGTATGTCAGGCAAGGGTGCGGGGGGGTGCAGTACAACGATCCGAATACGGGAGGCAGCTACGCAATCGTCCCCGATGCGTGGTACAGCTTGACGGCTACGCAGATGACCGTCTCGGGCGCAGGTATCCCTAACCAAACCTGGTCGTACAACTACTCGCCCGCCAACGAGAGTTGGTCAAATTGCACCGGGACCTGCCCCACGACCATCTGGAGCGACATCGTGGCGCCGGATGGCAGTGCGGTGCGGCATATTTTCAGCAACTTGTTCGGCATGACCGAGAGCCAGTTGCTGCGTACGGAGTATTACGCCGGGGCCGCGGGTGCATCGACCCTGCTGCGGGCTGAAGACAACGCCTATGCCCCACCGACGACCGTGCCATTGCCAACGATCGTAGGCGAGAATCTTCAGCCTCTCATTAACGCAGACCAGAGCGAAAAGTATTCACCGCTCAACCAGCGCGTGATCACCCAGGATGGCGACACCTACACCTGGCAAGCGGAGGCGTTCGATGTCTATGCCCAGGTAACGCAGACCAAGCGCTCCAATTCGATCGCCGGGCAAAGCCCGATCGAGGAAGCCACCACCTACCTCAACGACACCAACCTGTGGGTGCTGGGCCTGCCGCAGCAGGTGACCAACCTCACCACCGGGGAGGTCGAGAGCCTCAACACCTACAACACCAGCAATGACACGTTGCTGTCGCGCGCTCGCTTTGGCCAGCCGCTGATGAGCTACACGTTTAACACTGCCGGCCAGCTGGCCAGTTTCACCGACGGCAACAACCACACCACCAGCCTGAGCAATTACAAGCGCGGGATCCCGCAGACCATCGGCTATCCGGACGGTACCAGCGAGTCCCTGACCGTCGATGACTTCGGCCAGATCAGCGCGATCACCGATCAGGCCGGCCACACCACCAGCTACGGCTATGACAGCATCGGCCGGATCACCGGCATCACCTATCCCGGTGGCGACGAGGTGGCGTGGCTGTCCAAGACCTTCGCCTACGACTTCGTCACCAGTGACGAGCGCGGCGTGTCGGCCAACCACTGGCGGCGCACCACCACCACCGGCAATGCGGTGGGCGTGACCTACTTCGATGCGATGCTGCGCCCGGTACTGAGCGACAGCGCCATCGGCGCCAGCGTGCAAGCCAGCACGTTGACCACCTACGACGCCAAAGGGCAGAAGACCTTCAGCGCGTACCCCAGCGCCAGTGCGTTGAACTTCACGCTGTCGCCCGCGGCGGCCGGCATAAAGGGCGTCGCGACCACCTACGACGCGCTGGAGCGGGTGACCCAGACCCAGCAGGACTCCGAGCTGGGCACGCTGACCGCCAGCACCGCGTACCTGTCCGGCGCCCGGCAACAGGTGACCGACCCCAAGAGCAACGTCACCACCACCAGCTACCAGGTGTTCGACTCGCCCAGCTACAGCGCACCGATCCAGGTGCAGGCCCCGGCCGGCATCACCCAGGCGATCGCCCGCGATCTGTACGGCAACCCGCTGTCGATCACCCAGTCCGGTCTGTACGGCACCGAGAACGACAGCGTTACCAAGACGCTGACCTACGACGCCTACCACCGCCT
>NZ_FRCH01000011.1 GCF_900142825.1 Rhodanobacter sp. OK091
TACGGCAACCCGCTGTCGATCACCCAGTCCGGTCTGTACGGCACCGAGAACGACAGCGTTACCAAGACGCTGACCTACGACGCCTACCACCGCCTGTGCCGCACCACCGAACCGGAAAGCGGCAGCGAAGTGATGGCGTACGACGCCGCCAACAACCTGGCGTGGAGTGCGCAAGGCCTGGCGATCACCGGTACCGGCTGTGGGCAGGAACAGGTAGCGACCGCCGCGCAGACCGCGCGCACCTACGATGCGATGAACCGGGTGCTGACCATCGCCCCGCCTTCAGGCACGCAGAGCACCCAATACCACTACACGCCGCTGGGCCAGCCGGACAGCGTGGTGTCGGGTATCAGCACCTGGACCGGTGCGTACAACTTCCGCGGCATGCTCACCGGCGAGAGCCTGCAACTGGCCGGCCAGGCCGCCTGGGGCATCGGCTACGCGCACGATGCGTACGGCAGCCTCAGCCTGATCCACTACCCCGATGGCGAGAACGTCAGCTACGCGCCCGACGCGCTGGGCCGACCGACCCAGGCCGGTAGCTATGCGACCGGCATCGGCTACTTCCCCAACGGACAGGTGGCGCAGTTCACCTACGCCAACGGCACCGCCTACGTGGCCGCGCAGAACGCCCGCCAGCTGCTCAGCAACTTCAGCTACGGCGCCGGCAGCACGGTGCAGCTGAGTGAGGATCTCAGCTACGACGCCAACGGCAACATCACCACGGTAGCCGACTTGGCCGGCGGCCCGCGCGCCAAGTCGTTCGGCTACGACGCGTTGAACCGGTTGACCAGTGCCAATGCGGCGGGCCTGTGGGGCACCCAGGCGTATACCTACGACGCGCTCAACAATCTGCGCACGCTGCAGACCGGCAGCCAGACGTCCACCTACAACTACGACCCCACCAACAAGCTGGCCAGCATCAGCAGCGGGGGCACCACGCTCACCAGCTATCTGTACGACAGCCGCGGCAACGTCACCGGCAAGAACGCGACGAACCTGGTGTTCGACCAGAAGAACCAGCTGACCCAGATCATCGGCAGCGACACCTACGCCTACGACGCATCGGGGCGGCGGGTGTCGAAGACGGCCGGTGGCGTCACGACGTATTACTTCTACAGCCAGGCCGGCCAGCTGCTGTACCAGTGGGCGCCGGGCAGTGCGCTGACCACCAGCTTCGTCTATCTGGGCACCAAGCTGGTCGGGGACAACGAAACGATCGTGCTGGGCGCACCGGCCGCGGTCGGCTTCGACGCCAACCCCAACAACGGCAGCTACACGGTGAGCTGGGGCGCGGTGCCGGGTGCTACCAGTTACCTGCTGCAGGAAAGCGCCAACGGCGGTGGCTGGACTACGGTGTATAGCGGCAGCGCCGCCAGCAGTGCGCTAAGCGGCAGAGCAGGCGGCAG
>NZ_FRCH01000008.1 GCF_900142825.1 Rhodanobacter sp. OK091
AGGCGGTGGTAGGCGTCGTAGGTCAGCGTCTTGGTAACGCTGTCGTTCTCGGTGCCGTACAGACCGGACTGGGTGATCGACAGCGGGTTGCCGTATAGATCGCGGGCGATCGCCTGGGTAATGCCGGCCGGGGCCTGCACCAGGATCGGTGCGCTGTAGCTGGGCGTATCGAACACCTGATAGCTGGTGGTGGTGACGTTGCTCTTGGGGTCGGTGACCTGTTGCCGGGCACCGGACAGATACGCAGTGCTGGCCGTCAGCGTGCCCAGCTCGGAGTCCTGCTGGGTCTGATAGATCCGTTCCAGCGCGTCGTAGGTGGTCGCGACGCCTTTAATGCCGGCGGCCGCGGGTGACAGCGTGAAGTTCAACGCACTGGCGCTCGGGTACGCAATGAAGGTCTTCTGCCCCTTGCTGTCGTAGGTGGTCAACGTGCTGGCTTGCACGCTGGCGCCGATGGCGCTGTCGCTCAGTACCGGACGCAGCATCGCATCGAAGTAGGTCACGCCCACCGCATTGCCGGTAGTCGTGGTGCGCCGCCAGTGGTTGGCCGACACGCCGCGCTCGTCGCTGGTGACGAAGTCGTAGGCGAAGGTCTTGGGCAGCCACGCCATCTCGTCGCCACCGGGATAGGTGATGCCGGTGATCCGGCCGACGCTATCGTAGCCGTAGCTGGTGGTGTGGCCGGCCTGATCGGTGATCGCGCTGATCTGGCCGAAGTCGTCGACGGTCAGGGACTCGCTGGTGCTGTCCGGATAGCCGATCGTCTGCGGGATGCCGCGCTTGTAATTGCTCAGGCTGGTGGTGTGGTTGTTGCCGTCGGTGAAACTGGCCAGCTGGCCGGCGCTGTTGAACGTGTAGCTCATCAGCGGCTGGCCGAAGCGCGCGCGCGACAGCAACGTGTCGTCGCTGGTGTTGTAGGTGTTGAGGCTCTCGACCTCGCCGGTGGTGAGGTTGGTCACCTGTTGCGGCAGGCCCAGCACCCACAGGTTGGTGTCGTTGAGGTAGGTGGTGGCTTCCTCGATCGGGCTTTGCCCGGCGATCGAATTGGAGCGCTTGGTCTGCGTCACCTGGGCGTAGACATCGAACGCCTCCGCCTGCCACGTATACGTGTCGCCGTCCTGGGTGATCACGCGTTGGTTGAGCGGTGAATATTTGGTCACCTGGTCGGCATTGAGGGTATCCAGCAAATTGCCGCCAGCCGCCGCTGGCAGTGACGCGGTGGTCGGCGGGGCATAACTGCTGGATTCCGAACGCAGCAGTGCAGACGAGCCTGCTGCGCCGGCGTAGTAGTCCATCGACAGTAACTGGCTTTCGGTGATGTCGTAGCGGTTGCTGAAGGTATGTCGCACCGTGCTGCCGTCCGGATTGACCACATCCGTCCAGATCGTGGTCGGGCAACTTCCGGTGCAATCGGCCCAACTGTCATTGGCCGGCGAATAGTTGTAAGTCCACGTCCAGGTCGGCAAGCCTGCGCCGGAAAGCGTCCGCTGAACGACTGTGAAGCTGTACCAGGCATCGGGTACATACGTATAGCTGCCACCGGTGTCCTGATCACCGTACTGGGTGCCTATGCAACCACGAGGCACAAGTGATCGCCCATGCTTGATCGGCTGGATCGAGAACGTGCCCACCAGACCGGAGGGGTGCGTCATCGTGCCCGTCGTCGGACCGAGGTTGGCGGGAACCGCCAGCGTGATGCAACTGGAGAAGGGGTTGCTGGAAACCAAGGTCGCCGCATCGAAGCCCGTCAGGTTGTAGCGCCATTGGGTGCCATCGGGCAGGGTGACGGCATTGAGGGAGGTGCCAGCGGCCCAGGGAGTATAGGCATACGTCCAGGTTCGGGCTGCGCCGGACGAGGGCTGCAACGTCACGCTCTGAATAAGCTGGGTGCCCGACACATAGGTCACACTGAGCGCGCGGCCATCGCTCGCCGTGATGCCCGTCAGATGCCCGTTGGCGTCGTAGCTGTAGTTGAGTGTGTTGCCAAATCGATCCTGGACTTTGCTGACCAGGAGTAAGCCCAGGCTTCGCGACATGCCATCGGTAGTGGATACGGCATGCGCCATGGTCGAACCGGACAACATGCTGATGAGCGTTTCGACGGACGTGTTCGCGAAAGCCACCAGGCTGCTGGAGGGGTGCGAATTCACACTGGCCCCGCTGTAATAGAGCGGACGCGTCATGCTTTGTTCGCCGCGATAGATCAACTGGTCGAACCAATACAACGTGCCGTCGGGCGCCTGACCCAGAAAAGCCTCGCCAGGCTGGCCATTCGACGTGGTTGGAAGGCAGCTGAAGCGCCAATGGCTCTTGGTGACCGCGGGATAGGTGCTTTTAGTAGCGGCATCGACGTTGGAGAGCATGTCCTGGCCTGACTCGCCGGGAAGCACGAGGTGATACCCCTTCCACCACTCATAAGGCTCCCACGGTTCAAGCGCGGAATCACCCAGTTGTCTTACGAACGTGGGAGGCACGTCGAAGTGGCTGCACCGTGCATTGAGATCGATACCCGGCGCCGTGGAGTTGTCGATCTGCCAACCGTAGATCTTTTGTACGTTTTGGGTATACGAGTTGTAGTTCCACATCGGCGTGCCGGTCGGGTCGCTCGTCGACGGGGGGATGCCTGCCGTCATCGTTTCCAGATGGGGAAGAACCAGTGCCCAGTCGCCGAAAACGGGGTCGCCATATGTTCTGCTGGGTCGGTCGCCCTCAGCGTCGTACTGGCGAACCAACTGCAACAACGGGCCCGTACCCGCCAGACTGATGTCCGTCTGGGTAAAGGACAGGGTTCCGTCGTAGAGACCGATGTTCTCGCCAAATGGGTGTTCGCCCAACGGCTGAATGTCTTCATTGACCCGGATGAGCTGCTTGTATTCCGTCTCGGGAACCGACTGCGCGTGACAGAACGAACCGGATGAAAACAACAGCACTGCCGACAGGCAGATCCCTTGCCAAACGCGCATCTATAGCTCCCCTATACCTAAGCGTTGCGCTCAGGCCGTAAATCGGAGATTCCGACCCAAGTGGATCTGTTGTCAACTAGCAAGTTTTTGCGAATCGTCTGCGGGTGGGGCTGTAACGTATGCGGTGGAACAAGGCGCGCTCCGCACCCTGTTCTTGACGCACCTGGAAAATTTCCCTAACTCCTTCACCCTTTTCCCGGCTAGCTGGTCGTAAGATATTGCGACTCACCATGGAGGGAGTTTTATGAAGGCATGGATTGCAGCACGGCTGATGTTGTTGCCGGGGACGGACACGGCCGCGTCGAAAGACACACCCATTGTTCCAGACATGCAGAGTGCCGACTTTGGCCGCTACCCGAGTGACATTGAAGGGCCGCCAAAGCAATGGGCGGACACGACGCGCCGACTACGCTCGTTGGATTTTCCAGCAGTGACGTCACCGCCACCATCAAGACCCTCGAAGGGCTGAAGCCCGAAGACGAGTTCGAGACCGCTGCCATCAACATGGCCAGGCATGCCAAGTAAAAAACGAGGATGAGTTCACTTCCTAGTGGCTGAAGAAGTGAACCTCGTTCCCCATGGAGTTCAGCTATGGATGCGACCCACTCCAAGAGTGCTTTCGTGTACGGACAGGTCAGGCGCGCTCTGCAATCAGGACGCTACGCCCCTGGGCAACGGATCGATCCGGCCACGCTTGCCGCCGAGTTCCACATCAGTCCCACGCCCGTTCGATTCGCGCTGTACCGACTGGTCGGCGAAGGCATGGTCGCCGACCACGCCCGCAACGGAATGCACGTTCCCTTGCTCACCGAAGTCGCCATGCGCGATCTCTACGATTGGATGGAGCGCCTGTTGTTGATGGCTTGCGATATCGGTGTGGCGCCGATGTTCCGAAAGACCAGAAAACTGGAGCTTGCGCGCGCCGACGACGATCTGGTGAAGCTGACCTGGCAGCTGTTCGACGCGATTGCCGGTGCAACGGGTCACTGGTCACTGCACCATGCCGTGAAACGAGCCAACGACCGGCTGGCACCGATACGGCGGGCCAAGCATGGATTGCTCGAGCGCAGCTTCGAAGAGCTTTCGGAACTGAACCGGCATTGGCAAACACGCGACATCCCGGCTCTGAAGTCCGCGCTACGCGACTATCACGAACGCCGAAAGCAACTCGTCCCGGGCATCGTGGCCTTGCTGAGTGACCGCAGCGACTACCTTCACTAGGCAGCCTCCGATCCAGTGCTCTCGTGGGGCATCGTGGCGGATGACAGCTCTTGCAGGCGCGATAACACCTGGGCAAGCTGCGACGGGCAGAGGTCGACCCATTACAGACAATCCCCAATCAGGAGACGCGGGACATGATTCAGGATTTGGATATGCCCAGGGCCTTACTCGGACAATCGCACGGTGGCATGACATTGGCCCAGGTCAAACAGGTCAACGACCCGGAAGAGCTTGGTCGAGTGACCGTGCTGTTCCATAGCGAGGGAAGCCCGATGGAGTCGGGTTGGCTGCAAGTGATGAATTTCTATGGCGGCCTGGATTGCGGCGCGTTTTGTGTACCGAAGGAGGGTGATTCGGTGTTGGTGGCCTTTGCCGGCGGCGACTTGAAACAAGGTTTCGTGCTTGGGTTCCTAGGGAACGGCAACATCAAGCCGCCGTCGGAAGGTGCCGCGCGACAGCAAGACGTTCGGGTGATCAAGACTCGTCAGGGCAAGCAACTGATTTTCGACGACAGCAAGGAAGGTCAGCTCACCCTGATCGACGAAAACCAGAACAAGGTGCAGATCGACACCGCTCACAACCGCGTCGCGGTGGAGAGCAAGGGCGACGTCACCATCACCGCGGCCAATACGATAATCTTGAAAGCCGACCAGGTAGTGATTCAGAACACCGCCGGCTCAGTGAAGCTGGATCTTGGTGCAGCCTCTCTGCAGGCCCAGGGTGGACAGAGCATGAGACTCAGCGCCGCCATGATCGACATCAACTGAGGGGAAGCTCATGGGAAAGCCAGCCGCGCGCTTTGGCGACAGCATCGTCAACGCCGCCGATATTCATGTCGTGTTGATTCCGGCGCCGGGAGGTCCGGTGCCGACGCCCCTGCCTTTTCCTTTCGACGGCGAAATCACGGTCAATACGAGCCTCAATGTGCGCATCAACGGGCGTCCGGCCGCGGTAGTGGGATCGATAGCGCAAAACGTTCTGCCGCATATCCCTTCCCGCGGGGCCTTTCAGATACCTCCCACCAAATTGGGGCGCGTGCTTGCCGGAAGCGCCTCGGTACGTATCAACGGGCGCGGCGCGGTTCGCGCAGGCGATCCCTGCGAAACCTGTCACGACCTGCCGCCCGTTGGACCGCAGGCGCCCAGCCCAACGGTGGTGGTGGTGGGCATGTCGAACGTATTGATCGGATAAGTGGGAGCCACGATTCCTTTCATTTGAAGGTGCGCGTCGGAGTTCCTTGGGCTCCAATTTCGGACATGGGTAATGTCTGCTTTCGATCCGAAGCAGACATAATCAATGGGCGGCTCTACGTCATCCAACGCCAGCGCCAAGTCTGATCAAGGGGAAACAATGCGCAGCCATACATTCCTGTTTTGGGTCGCCGCCGTTGCCGCGGCATTCGCCGGGCAAGCTCTGGCCGCCGACATTCCGGCCAATGACGGCGCAACTGCCAAGTGGATGATCGAAAAAGAAAGGGCTTGGGCAAACATGGCTTGTGGAGGGGAATGGGTTGCCACTGAGATCCTTGCGGACGATTTTCAGGGGACAGCTCCTAAAGGGATACGTTATGGCAAGCCAAAAAGTGCACCGACGTACGACCCCAAAACTCAATGGTCGACCGATTGCCGCCTGGATCAGGCAGACGTGCGATTCTTCTCTCCTGATGCTGCGGTTGTTTACGGAGCAGAATCAAAGACGGTTGCTCTACCGGACGCCAAGCACGAGCGGCGCTGTCTGGTGTGGAGCGACATGTGGCTCCGGCGCAAAGGGCGGTGGCAGATCATTGCAGTGCAAGACAATCGGGTTGATTGCCCTGCCAGGTGACTTACGCCCAGCTCATCACTTGGGTTGGACTGCTGCGCGGACGAACTTCTCAGCTGGCGTCCGCTTTCGACGGTGGATTCAACCGATCGACGCAACACACTGCCGTCGTTCGCGAGGAGATAAATCCTCAGACCGAACCAGCGAACGGAATCGGTCCTCTACACGCTCATTCTTTTAATTTATGACTGTCCTCGGCGGTTAGATCCAGACCGTAAATCTCTCGCAGCTTCTGGATGTGCTGCAGTGTCTTCGTCGTGAAGGGTTTCTTGTTCTCGAAAGCATGCAAAGGCCCTGCGTGGCAGATGCCGATGTCCTTGGCAGCGACGGGCTCAACGATATCGTTGGAGTTCCCCTTCGCCTTGATCGCGTTCTGGATACTGCCGGCGATACCGGTCACCACGATGGTGTCGAGTTCGATTGCCGCAGGTTTGGACTCTCCGCCGGCCGGCGGTTTGGTCTTCGCGCCTTATAACGCTGCCGCCGGCTCGGCCGCGACGGGTTTCAGCCGGGACTGCTACGGCGCCTGCTGGGCCGACGCTGCATGGGTTGTCCTGATGAAGAACAAGGCTGCACTGCATGCCACGGGCAATGGGCGCATGCGCTGCGAATGCCGTTGCACGAAAAGCGCGCACGACGGATGTGTACACTGTACGCAATGTAGCGTACAGTGTACACCTATGACTAGACATCGCATCCTCGCCGCCGCAAGAGCCGTCCTCGACCGCGATGGGGTACCGGGACTTACTGTCCGGAAGGTCGCCGCGCGGGCCAAGCTATCGCCGATGGCCATGTACCGACATTTCGCGGATAAGAGTGCATTGCTCGACGCCCTGATGGATGACGGTTTGACAGCGTGGGACGAGATCGCATCCTCCATAACGGCCCGCCATCCGATTGCGTGGCTGCAGGAGCTGACCGAAGCGTTCCTGGATTTCGCGCTGACAAAGCCGCACCGCTTCGACGCCGCGTTCTTTCTACCCGCACCCAACGCGCGCCGATTCCCGGACGACTTCGCAGCCGGTCGCTCGCCCGTGATGGCGATGGTCATCTTGCGGATCGACCAAGCCAAGTCCGACGGATGGTTGGGCAACAAGCCGGCGCTCGAGGTCGCGCTGTCGCTCGCGGCTCTGGCCCAAGGCCTTGTCTCCATGCATCGCGGCAACCGCTTTTCGAGCGAAGAACAATTCAAAACCATCTTTCGCACGGCGCTGCGTCACTGCCTCGAATCCTATTCAGTCAAACCTCTTGGGAGAAAATGATGGTCGCCGCATTGACCCGGCTGTGGAGCGCCCGATATCAAGTCGGCGCGTTGTTTTTTTTGGCGCTGATCGGGCCGGTCGTTGGATCAATTCCCACGGCGGACGCGGCCGCCCGAGAGCAGAAAGGGCTTCCGGCCTCGGCAGACCTTGCGATCGTGGGTGCGAAAATCTACCCGGCACCAGACGCTACGCCGATCGACGACGGCGTCGTCCTCGTGCGCGACGGCCGGATCGTGCGAGTGGGCTCGCGCCAGGCCATGACGGTTCCTCGAACCGCCCATGTGATCGACGCCCGCGGCTCGGTGCTGACGGCGGGCTTCTGGAACAGTCACGTCCACCTGATGACGCCGGATCTTCTTGGTGCCGCCGCGGCGAAAGCCGGCACATTGCAAGACGCCCTGGAGACCATGCTCACCCGCTGGGGCTTCACTACCGTCTTCGACATCGCCTCATCAACCGACAACGCGATCGCGTTACGGCACCGCGTGGAAGCGGGCGAGATCGCAGGCCCCATGATCCTGACGGTCGGCGACCCTTTTTACCCCAAGGGCGGAACGCCGATCTACGTGCGCGAATACCTGCGTGCGCATGGCGCGCCCGATGAGGAAGTCTCGACCCCTGAGGAGGCCGCGGCCCGTGCCGCTCGCCAACTCGATCGCGGAACCGATGGCGTGAAAATCTTCGCCGGCGCGATCGTCGGCGGGAAGATCGGTGTTCTGCCGATGCGGATCGATATCGCCAAGGCCATCGTCGACGAAGCGCACCACCGCGGTAAGCCCGCTTTCGCTCACCCGTCCAACCTCGCCGGGCTGAATGTGGCGATCGACTCCGGAGTCGATATCCTGGCCCACACCACCGCGATGGACGGAGGTGGACCGGGAGGGTGGCCGCCGGAACTGATCGCCCGGCTACGCGCGCACAACATGGCTCTCATTCCGACCATGACGTTGTTCGGTGTCGAGGCGAAGAAGTTCCACGAAAGTCCCAATGATCTCGCGAAAGCTATTACGGTCATCACGGCAGAGGTCAAAGACTACGCTCGCGCCGGTGGCCAGATACTGTTCGGTACCGACGTCGGTTATATCGACGTCTTCGACACGACCGAGGAGTACAAACTGATGTCGGCCGCCCTCGACTGGCGCGCAATCCTGGCCTCGCTCACCACTGCGCCGGCCGCGCGATTCGGTTTCGCCGCGCACAAGGGTCGAATTGCGAATGGCATGGATGCCGACTTGGTGCTGCTGAACGGCGATCCCGCCAAGGACCCGACCGCCTTCGCTCGCGTGCGCGATACGATCCGGGCGGGGCGGGTGATCTGGGGGGCGGATCGATAGAGATGAGCGTTGAGCCGATGCCGTAGAAAGACCCGTGGCCTGCGGAATGTCTCGCCAGACCTCGCCGTACGGAAAGAACAATTCCCGTGTTCATGGCTCCGGATGCATCAGCGAATCAACTCGACGTCCTCCGCGAGCTCGCTTTATCGGCACCCTGACCGCCTGAGCGTCCGCCACGCGGCGACCACATTCCGACCCAGCTTCCGCTTCTGGCCGGTTGCGGTCCTTGTAGGTGCAATGATGTCCGGGCCAGCTCGACCGGCAGTGACCGACGCGAAGCGGACATCCGCAAGTAACTCCAACATTCGATAATCGAGGGGATGGCAGTGGTACGGACCGGAAAGTGCGTTCTTCTGATTTCGATGACACTCTCAGTCATATCGTTCGGCGTGTGTGCAGCATGTGTCGACCTCGCTAGCCCGAACGTCAAGACGCGGCACCCTTCCATCTCGAAAGAGTACGTATCCGCGCCGTGGGTATTCATTGGGCGCGCCATCGCGAGCAGGAATGTTGCGAGCCCGGATGACCCTGAGTTCTACGACTGGACCATCTACGACGTCGAAGTCCTTCGAGCATTCAAGGGGCAGCCACCTCACAGGGTCAGGCTGCTGTCGGAGAACACCAGCGCCCGCTTTCCTATGGATAAGAACAAGGAGTATCTGCTCTTTGTAAGCCACTATCCGACGGTTGAGCTGGCGGGCAAGGAAAAGCTTCCACCAAACTATGTGGACAACTGTGGGAATTCCGGAGCTTTGGAAAACGTCGGGGCGACGCTCAAGGCAGTGAGAGTCCTATCCAGGGCCCACTAATGTCCGCTTCCATCCGAAGCGGACGTCACCACCGCGCAACCAGCGGACTGAAGGGGATATATACGCAATGGCGTTGGAACTACCTGAAGACCTTCTGAAAAGAGCTGCCGACGTCCACGGAACGCAGGGGAAACCCGCGCCACGATCTGTCAGCAGTGCGCTTAAAAATGCAAAGGACTGGTTTGGTGATTTCAGGCTGGCCATCAACGCGCGTGCTGGTGGAGGCCGTAGGATCCCCACTTTTCGCGAGAGCATTCCAAATCTAGCACCGGTTGCGCTACTGATCTGGCTTTTTGCGGGGCACGAAATTTATCAACGAGCCGCAGTCGCGTTGAACGGCACTGTAGTGTCATCAGAAACTGGCTGTCTTCAACCATATAACAATCGTTGTGACACCACATACATAGTGGAAAGCCAAAATCATGTGCGCTCTACGTATGTGGCTGGTCCAACGGATGCATCATTGGAAAGGCGTCTGCCGGTTGGCACTCTTATCCAAAAAGACAAGTGGGCACTCACGTATTCCGTCAATGGCAAAATAGTCAACGATTTTCCAATTAACTTCTACGGCGGCCTAATGCTTTTTGGCCTCGTTTGCGCATTGTTTGGGCGTCCATCGAGTAGGAAGCCAATCTAACTACTCGTTCAAGGCGGATGGCTTCGCCGTCGCTTAACTACAGCGTTGACGGTCCGTTTCTGGCCGGTTGCGGCCGCTGGATTCGAAGCCGATCAGTGTGCCGGCGACCCGGTCACAGACGGTCGGTTCAGGTGATCGAGTTCCGCGGTGGCCGCAGTCGGCCGAAGAAGCTCGAAGCTGAGTCCGACGTGGCGAGACGACCATCACGCTCCCGAAATAATCACCGGATAACAACGCAATAATCATTTGAAAATCAAAAATTCCGCCTCCTACGCTGCCGGCGTCATGGGACTGCCATGACGTAACCGCAGGAGACTGAAATGAACACGAACGAGAACGTCCGCACCAACACGCCGGAAGATGTCATCGAGCTCGGCGTCGCCAGCGTCGAGACGCAGGGACCCGGAGGTGTCATCGAGCCCATCGGGTTCGATGTCATGCCGGGAATTTCCGAGAACTGAACCCACGAGGCGCACCGAAAGGTGCGCCTTTCTCTTGTTAGTGAGGACACCGTGCCCTACGCGTTGCGCAACGATCTGTCTTTCTGCCGGGTAGACGATCACCTCATCTTCCTGGACATTCGGAACGACCGCTACTTTCGGTTGCAGGGCAGCCTGGAGCGCCCTTTTGTTGCATACGCCAACGGGAATGAAGATACCGACGTCGGTGATCTGGTAAAGCGAAACATCTTGGTAGAAGCCCCGGGCTCGCAAGATCGGGTGACGGCCGTGAACATCGAATGCCCCGTCCGAAGCGCCCTTGAACAATCCTGCCAAGCCAAGCTTCATCTCGGCTCACTGGTCGACGTATTCATCACCGTCTGCGCGATACGGAGACAGCTTAGAACACGTCCGCTGAAGAGCATCCTCGACGCGGTCGCGGCTTCCAGACCAAACGAGCAACCACGTTCGAGCTCCATTTCCGACCAGGCAGTCGAGCAGCTACTCCTCGAAGCCTCCGGTAAATTCAGGTTCGCACGCGCCTACACACCCGTCGAAACCCGCTGCTTGCTCGACTCTCTCGCGATGGTCAAGTTCCTCGCCAGGCGAAAACTCCACGCAAGCATCGTCTTTGGCGTCACCTCCGATCCATTCTCGGCGCATTGCTGGGTGCAGGCCGGAGACCTGGTTCTGAACGACACAGTAGGGCACGCCAATGCCCATACTCCGATTCGTGTGATCTGATGAGCTACCGCTACCTAGCGCTCGTAGACGTCAATCGCCGGTGGGATATCGCGAACCTACCCGAGATCGAAGCCGCACTGCAGATGGTTGGCATGCGGGAACGTTTCACATCTGAATCGATCAAGCTCTTTCTCTCGGAAGAGACACCATGCCAACCGTTGCCCGGAGGCGGATTCACGATCGGACACCTGTTCTCGCGCACCTTCTCACCCCTTGACGCTATCGACCACCTTTCCACGTTCTCAAACAACAAGCGCCTGCGAGAACACATCGTGGATAACTGCTGGGGTGAGTACCTCCTGGTTCAATCTGATGAGAGCCGTGGCGCGGACACCACCACCATCACTCGCGATCCCTCCGGCGGCGTCCCCTGCGTCTATTCACTGCGTAACGGCGCTGGTTTCATCACGTCCAACATTTCGCTGGCCACCCGTCTTGAGCTTTACCGGAAGCGGATCGACTGGGACTTTCTCGCCCAGTGCCTGACCTACCCCAACCTCAAAACTCGTCGCACGGGCCTTGCCGACATCTGCGAGTTGCTGCCGGGATCGTCGCTGAACATCGGCCAGGGAAATCTCACGACGGATTCGAACTGGTCGCCATGGAAATTCGTCATGCAGGAGCACCGCCACACCAGCCTCTCCGAGGCAGCCACAGACATCCGGAAAGCCGTGGCTTCGGTGGTCGGTGCCTGGACCGATATCGACGACTCCATTCTCATGGAACTGTCGGGAGGGCTGGACTCCTCCATTGTCGCGGCCTGCCTGAAGGACGCGCGGCCGCAGGTCACCTGCTACAACCTGACAACACCGGTACCCGGTGCCGACGAACGCCAGTACGCCGGACAGATGGCAGCCTATCTCGGGGTAGCGCTACAGACCGAGCAGCTCGATCTCGATATGGCCTGCAGCGATGTCAGGCCCTTTCCCGATGCCGTCTCCCCAAGGATGGGCATCCTGCAATACGCGGTGTCCAAGGCGATGGAAGCCGCAGCCCGGCGGTACGGGGCGTCAAGCTCCTACATGGGTGCAGGGGGCGACACGGTGTTCGGCCTGCTGACCAACGCGGCCCCTGCTGCAGACGCAATAAGGGAGCGGGGCCTGATTGCCGGCTTCTCTGCCATCAGAGATCTCTCCCTCCTGCATCAGTGCACGATGTGGAAAGCCGCAAGGCTCACCGCACGAAAAATGATGCGGGGACCCAAAGCAGCCTGCGCGCCAGACCGCAGCTTCTTGAACACATCGCTTGCCGTCGCCCCAGCAGAAGCTCACCCGTGGTTCGATGCTCCGACCGACGCGCTGCCTGGCGACCGGGAGAGGATCGTCGACCTTGCCAGCAACCAGTTGTTCAGGGACATCGTCTATCGGGGTGAGGACCGCTGGATACGCATGCCTCTACTTTCTCAGCCTGTCGTCGAGGCGTGTCTCAGAGTGCCCTCCTGGATGTCGATAGCCGGCGGCCATAACCGGAGTGCTGCAAGAGCAGCATTCGCGGATGTACTACCTCAAAGCGTTCTCAACCGCAGAAGCAAAGGCTCGTTTGTTGGCTATCTTGGCGCCATATTCAAGCGCAACAAGATTCAGATGCACGAGATCCTGCTATCGGGCGCTCTGCACGATCAACGCCTGCTTGATCCCGATGCGCTGACACGCTTCTTCAACGCAGAGCTTCCGCCGCGGGACAAGTCCTTCACGCGGATACTTTCCCTGTTCGCGGTCGAGAACTGGTTGCGTCACCAAGCCTAGTCGCCACGCGGACTAGCAGGGTTCTCACCTCGACTGAACGCACGCGCCTTCATTTCACGCCAGACGGCATATTGGCCGTTCTTCTCCGGATTGGGATCCTGGTAATCCTGCAGCCAGAATCTGAACCAGTCGACGTTCCGCTCGTTCGCGGCCAGAAGTTGCTTCGGTTGAAACTTGAAGTGCGGTGCCTCGGGGAACACGTAAAGGTCCGCCTTGTGCTGAAGCATCAACGGAACCGCGGAGTCGAGCAGCCACACGTATTCCTGCTCGGGCACCTGCATCAGAACGGGCGCCTTGATCTTGTCCAAATTGAACTCCAGTCCAATCCGTTTCCATTGCTCTGGCGTCTCGTCAGGGGATCCAAGTTGCCACACCTTGTGCGCGCGTGACATGAACTCCTTTCCTTTCAGGCTTCCATGCAAGTACATGCTTCGTGAAAGCGTTGCTCCCGTGATCGATGCCGCAGCGAGAAGATCGGAATTGACTGCTGTCCACATCGTTATCTCCGTGCCGAAGCTCAGCTCGCCCATTCCCACTCTGGTTCGATCAATTTCTCCAGACGATGCCAACAGGTCCACTGCACTCTTCGCCGCCGATAGACCTAGGTTGTAGCGCTCAACCGCATTGAAGCCAAAAGAGCCATAGTTGATGCACAGCGCGGAAATTCCGTGCTCGGCAAATGTCGCCAGAGGCCACTCGCCTCCGTAACCACTACGCAAGAATCCCGGGCATAGGTAGTACGCGATGAAAAGAGGAGGCGGACGATCTCCCGTTCTGCGCGCAGCAAAGAACTGACCGGTGAACAGTCTTCCCTTTGCATCCCTCCAACGAAGCAGTTTCACCGGCATGGCAGCCGAGATATCGGCCGCAAGCGATGTGTTCGGATCGAACAACACCTGGCGTTCGCCTGTCTCCAGGTCGATCTTCTCCACTCGCGGCGGCCGGTTGGCCTCGGAGGCGACGCAAGCCAACGCCGTGGACGACAGGCCACAGCCGGCGTCCTCGAGGCCGTATCGCTCTCCGCTGTTGAGCAGACCAGCGGAGCGTGCAACCGGCAGCACTTCGCCGTTCTTCACATTCCATCGGTAGATGGATTGGGCCATTCCTTCCGCGGGGTCGGTCACCGTGAATATCACTTCCTCGCTGTTCGGATTCCATTGGACTCCCGATATCGCCTTGCCGACGCATGGCTCAGCCTGGCATCGGATGTGCCGCTGGGAATTCTTTCCCAACAGTGCTGACAGCTCGACCCCCGGCTTTCGCACCATGTCCCCTTGGTCGCCCACTCGCGTCAGCAAGGCGACTCGGTGATTCGCGCGATCGAGCGCAAACCTCCAAGGCTTGGATTGCCCTTTCGGTAATGCCGAAGCGATGGTTTGCGGCGATGGCACCTCGGATGCCGCAAGGTCCCGTGTTTTTCCCGTCGTCAGGTCGATCGCCGTCCAGCGGTCCGGTACATCGGAAAGCAGCGGAACGCGAGCGAATCCATCGCCTTTGACATCCAGGCGCTGCGTCGCAAGCCGGCCTCCCACGTTGCCGGACCGGAACAGGCCACCCTGGCCGATGGGCACCGAACTGTCGACATGAATGCCTCGCTCGTATTCCGACTGCTCCGCCGCCATAACCTCGGCACGCGTCGCTCCCACGCTGTAGTCGAGCGCTTTGCCATTGGCGCCGAGCGAAAAATCACGCACATCCGCCGGGTCGATGGTGATCGGTTTGGCACTCGAACCATCGGCGCTGGCACGCCATACGGCCACCTTTCCATGCATGAGCGCCCGGTAGTAGATCCACTGCCCGTCCGGCGACCACACAGCATGGGCCGGCAGCGACAGCCCGGCGGAACTGCGCAAGGGCGCTCCACCCTCACCGATCCTATGGGCCGGCGTTTTGCCGTCCATCGCCTGCACGTACCACACCGAGTCGTAGGTGTTGCGCTCAACCGACGCCTGCTCGGTCCGAAACGCAACCTGCCTGCCGTCTGGCGACACCACCGGACCGCTGATATCGACGACTTCGATAAGACGTCGTGAAGAAATCACCTCCCCGGCGTGCAACCCAGCCACCATGCCCAGCAATACCGCCGCCGCCAAGAGGCGGAAGGTTGCGAGCTTCACCGTTCGGGCGATTGATCGGTCGCCCTTTTGCGAACTATTCATGACACTTGCTCCGAATAGGGCCGACATCACCAATGCTTGGAGACGCTGACGCTCACGAATCGCCCGATGGGCGAATAGTTGGTGGAGTCGTAGGGCGGATTGCTGACCGACGGTGTGTACAACGGGGGCGATCGGTCGAAGAGATTCGTCGCCGACAGCGCAAGCTCCAGGCCTGAGAAGAAGCCGTGGCGCTCACCGGTGGCATAGCGCAGCGTGGCGTCGATGGTGGTGAATGAACTCGACTTGCTCCCATCCACCGTGTTGGTCACGCCACTGACGTAGTTGGCGAAGGTCGAAGCGGAGAACCCGCCTAGACTCCAAACAACACCGAAGCGGCCGTTGACCTTGGCGGGATAGAACAAGGTGCCCGACAGATCATGGACACGATCCGCCGCGGTGGTCTGTTGCGAGCTGTCCAGCCAACTGAGCGATCCACGGATCGCCAACCGACTGGGACCGAGATCGGCCCCGTAGGACCCTGAGAGATCAAGCCCCTTGACGCTTTGCGCGACTGTATTCATGTAGCGATTGAAGGCAATCGCCACAACTTTGGCAGGATCGTAGGGAACGCCGGTGAAGTTGCTGAACTTCGAGTTCGCGATAATGCTTGCCTGTTCGCCGGCTGTCGGCGAATAGTCGATGAACTGAGCGTATGCGGGGTTGCGCAACGCTTCTGCCTGATAGACGAGCGGTTGCGCTATACGGCCAGTAAAATCGATGTCGAACCAGCTCAGCTCCGTCTCGAGTGCTGGCAGCGCCTCGGGATGGAACGCCAATGAGGCACTCCACGTACGCGCGCGTTCGGGTTCGAGATCGGGATTTCCGCCGTAGGGCATCAGTACCGTTGCGTCGCTGGCGTAGCCGTTACCGCCAACCCTGGCCGCGGGATACAGATAGGCCGACTGCGTTTGATATCGCTGCAAGAGTGTCGGCGCCTTGAACGACTTGCCCCAGGATGCCTTCAACGTGAAATCGGCATCGGGCCCATAGATCACACCGAGTTTCGGGGTGGCAATCCTGCCGAAACTGGCGTAGTCCTCCCCACGCACTGCAGCGGTCAGTGCCAGCCGCTGCACGCCGGGAATGCCCTGGTCCGCACCGATCAGCGGCAGGTTGATTTCGGCATAGGCAAAGCGGCTGCTGTCGTCGCCGTCCGCGCTGACCGTTCCGCTAAGCAAACTGCGTTGCAGGAACTGGTTCCTCCTGTATCCGGCGCCCACTGCCAATCGTGCATCTCCGCCGGGCAGAACGAACAGCGGGCCTTCGGCGCCCAGCTCGTAGGTGAGGCTCTTGTTGCGATAGAGGCTGCGAGCGATGGGCGTCACCCGCCCCGTCGCGCGGGTGCCTATCGAGAGTCCCGAGACGATGTCGTCCTTACCCCAGGTTCCCCCCACGGACGCCGTCCAGTCGTTCGGCAGCGATATCTCGACACTGGGCGAAACAAAGGAAGTCATCGTCTCCGACGTGGCTGGGTAGAACCGTTTCGCGACCGCCGTGTAGTACGTGAGTTGCTCGCGCTCAGTCCTGAGGGCATCCATTCGCAGCTCGACGCGACTGCCCATCGACTGATGGATACTGAGCAACCCGCTGCGCAGGTCGCTTTGCGGATAGAGCGTGGTGGGGCTGAACAGGTGATCGGTATAGTCACGCTGGTCGGCATAGATCGGATCGCTGGATGCCTTCTTCCACGTCGCGATCAGGCCACCGCTGGACCAGCTGGTGCCAGCCGTGGCGATGTATTCGCGAGTGATCAGTCCACCGTCCGTCGCACCGCCATAGCGCGTGCCGAGCGTCACGCCGTCATAGTCGCGCTTCAGTATCACATTGCCTACACCGCCCACGGCGTCGGACCCGTAAATGGCCGACGCCCCGTCCGGAATGATTTCGAGGCGATCCACCGCCTCGACCGGAATGGCGCCGATATCGACCGCCTGCACAAAGCCGCTGTAGGCAAGCCGCCGCCCGTTGAGCAGCGTGAGTGTGGCGTCGGGCCCCAGGCCACGCAGGTTGAGCGACGATCCGCCCGAGATGTTCTGATTGGCGATACCGCCACCTTCGGCCCCACCGACTATTCCCGGGTTCTGCCCCCCGTTGAAGTTCTGCGGCACGCTACGGATCACCTCGCCGAGGTCCGCGAAACCTTCCTCCTGTATCCGCTCGCTGCCGATCGTGATGACCGGTGAGGGCGTGGTGCCGCCGTGGATGCGGGTGCCGGTGACGGTCACGGTCTGCAGGTTGGTTGCCGCTGGCGCCGCGGAGGTGTCGGCCGATTCTTTCGGTGGCGTCTTGGCCGGTGCCTTGGTCACCGGCGCCCTACCCTGCGCGGTCGTGTCTGTCGTGGCGTCCTGGGCCACGGCCCACTCGCTCGCGCCGGGGCCGGCCACGAGCAAGGCGATGGAAATGGCGTTGCGTAGCGTGCTTATCTTCATAAGTGCGTCCTCTGCTTTCCCCTGGGTTGGCCCGCTTCGCGTGTTGGTCCGGTGGTGTCCCGGAGCGGACACGGTCGTCGGGCGAGATCTGTCTTGCGTATGGCTAGTGCAGACGGTGGCGCGGCATCGCCGGCCAAAAAATCTCCTCAATCGATCAAGTCGATTGCGGCAACGCCGCCTCGATGTTACTTATACGGTAACAGACAGGGCGAAGGCAAGACTGCATGCTGGCTTTACGATTCACATCCCAGTGGCACTCCTTTGGACGACGCCCGCCTCATCTTTGCCAACCGCTTGCGCGCAGCCCGACTGGCGGCGGGCCTGACCCAGGAAGCACTGGGTGTCGCTACTGGAATCCTGGCTGAAGTGGCACGCACGCGTATCAACCGCTACGAGCGCGGCGTCAACGAGTGCGACCTGCGCACCGCAAAGAAACTCGCAGACGTGCTCGGAATGCCACTCGCTGCGCTGTATGCGGATACAGACGAAATTGCAGAGGTGATCGTTGCGTTCGCAAAACTACCGCGCGCGGAGCAGCGGACAGTGGTGAACGAGCTAAAAGCGCGCGCTAAGAAGCGATAGGCTGCCACCGCTGAAGTGGCACACGCGGATCAATCGCTACGAACGCGAGGTCAACGAATGTGACCTGCGCACTGTGCGTGCAAAACGCCGTTCAACTGTCTACCTTCGCTTGCAAAACTAACCATGGTCGGCGAGCACGCTGCCCATTATCACCATCGCGTTGCCCATTCCTTACGTCGAGCCCAACTACCATCGTCGGTAGAACCCGGCCAGGCTCGCCAGCAGCGGAAGTCGACCGGCCAACTTCGGCCAAAAGCCGACGTTTCGGTGCGTGTTATGGGGCGCCCGCATCCTCTCTGAGGAACGCACCAGTACGCGAGAAGTAGAAGAAATGATCGGAGTCCGGCGCGCAGCAGTTATAGATCCCGTCGCGCCCCCGCAATTTGGGAGAGGCGATGACCACCCATTCATCTTTCATGAGTGCCGCATGCAGTTCGCAGCCGCCTTTCGATAGATCTTTTGGATGACAGAACGCCCATGATTGCCGCGCTGCAATACCAAGTATTTCC
>NZ_FRCH01000007.1 GCF_900142825.1 Rhodanobacter sp. OK091
CATGCAAGAGTAGGTCACCGCCAGGGGCTTTATCCCTAAAAACCTCCACCCGAAACGGTGGGGGTTTTTTCTTGTCTGGACGACGGCGGCGACGAGCGCCGAGCGCGACGACTTGGTCCACTGCCAGAGGCTTGAGCACGCTCAGTTCCCAATCGAACCATGATCACGTCGGCCTTCGTATGCGCCTGCCGAGGTAACGGCGAAGATATTGCGATGATGACTCGCGTTAACGAAAGTTTTTGCGACGTTCGCTAAAATCGGCCGTATCCCCCCCATCACAAACACGAATGACGACTTCCCATCCAGGCCGCCTCGGCCCCTTGTCGTACCTGATTTTTTCCTCGCGCTGGCTGCAGTTGCCTTTGTACCTTGGCCTCATCGTGGCCCAGGGCATTTATGTGGTGCAGTTTCTGCGCGAGCTGTGGCACTTGATGGAAACCACGCTGTTGCACAACGGGATCGACGCTTCGGGCGGAGCCGAGAGTGCCGAAGCGACGATCATGCTGACCGTGCTGGGTCTGATCGACGTGGTGATGATCTCCAACCTGCTGGTGATGGTGATCGTGGGAGGCTACGAGACGTTCGTTTCGCGTTTGCGGCTTGAAGGGCATCCGGATCAACCCGAATGGCTGTCGCATGTGAATGCCACCGTGTTGAAGGTGAAGCTGGCGATGGCGATCATCGGCATTTCCTCGATCCACCTGCTCGCCACCTTCATCAAGGCGCGCAGCATGGATGGCGACACCATCATGTGGCAGATCCTGCTGCACCTGACTTTCGTGGTCTCGGCGGTGGCGCTCGCGTATATAGACAAGCTGACCCAGCCCGCCGGCAAGCATGCCGGGGCGCACTGAACGCGGACGGTCGAGGTACGGCGATCGCTCCACGCATCGGCCACTTGCTACTACTCTTCGCCGATGGGTTCATGGGCGACGGGTCCGCGCGAAAGGAAGTACCGTGGTGCAACGTTACGTACTGGCGATAGATCAGGGCACGACCAGCTCGCGCGCGATGCTGTTCGACCAGGCCGGTGCCGTCGCGGGCTTGGCGCAACGCGAGTTGCACCAGATATTCCCGCAGCCGGGCTGGGTGGAGCACGATCCACAGGAGATTCTGGCCAGCGTGCTGGAGACGGTCGGCAACGCGCTGGCCGCGGCACGGATAAGCGCCAATGAACTGGCTGGCATAGGTATCACCAACCAGCGCGAGACTGCCGTGGTGTGGGATCGCCATACCGGCCAGCCGGTCTACAACGCGATCGTGTGGCAGTCGCGGCAGAGCCTGGCGATCTGCGAGCGACTGGAAGCGGACGGCTATGCAGCCTTGGTGCGCGAAAAAACCGGCTTGCTGATCGATGCCTACTTTTCCGGCAGCAAGATCCGCTGGATTCTCGATCACGTGGCGGGTGCCCGAGCGCGTGCAGAGCGCGGCGATCTGCTGTTCGGCACGATCGACAGCTGGCTGATCTGGAACCTCAGCGGTGGCAAGCTGCACGTCACGGATATCAGCAATGCCGCACGCACGCTGCTGTTCGATATTCATGCGCGATGCTGGGATGACGAACTGCTGCGCATGCTGGATATTCCACGCAGCATGTTGCCGCAAGTGCGTTCGTGCAGTGAAGTCTACGGGCATACCGCGGCATTGCCGGGCCTGCCTGCAGGCATACCGATCAGCGGTGTGGCCGGCGATCAGCAGGCGGCCTTGTTCGGCCAGGCCTGCTTTGAACCGGGTATGGCCAAGAACACCTACGGCACCGGCTGTTTCATGCTGATGAATACCGGAACGCGGGCCGTGCCATCACGACATGGCCTGTTGACCACGATCGCCTGGGACGTGGGAGGCACGGTCGAATACGCGCTGGAAGGCAGCATCTTTGTCGCCGGCTCCGTAGTTCAGTGGCTGCGCGATGGCTTGCACATGCTGGAGCAGGCCAGCGATTCGCAGCTCTGTGCGGAGAGCGTGCCTTCGAGCGAGGGCGTGTATTTGGTGCCGGCGTTCGTGGGGCTGGGCGCGCCTTACTGGCGCAGCGACGTGCGTGGCGCCATGTTCGGCCTGTCGCGCGGCACCCGCAAGGAGCATGTGGTGCGCGCGGCGCTCGAGTCGATGGCCTACCAGTCGCGCGATGTGCTGGCCGCGATGGAGGCGGACGCCGGCATTCCGCTGAGGGAATTGCGCGCCGACGGTGGTGCGATCGCGAACGACTTCATGGCGCAGTTCCAGAGCGACATGCTCGGCGTGCCGGTGCTGCGCCCGCGCGTGGCCGAGACCACTGCGCTGGGTACGGCCTATCTGGCGGGACTTGCGGTGGGATTCTGGGAAAGCCGCGCACAGATCGCGGCGTTGTGGCAGATGGATAGACGCTTTCAGCCAGCGATGGACGAAGCCACCCGGCAACGCCTGTATCGCGGCTGGCAGAACGCAGTGAACGCGACCATCGGCTTTCGCGTCGACTGATACGAACGAGGCTCCCGTCGTAGGGAGCCTCGCGGTCCAGTCGCTGGCGCGACGGTCAATCCAGCGCGTAACCGAACTGGTCGAGGAATTCCGCCGCAAACTCGGGGTAGCTGAAGCGCTGGTTCTGCGTGCCGGGATGTTCGACTTTCAGCGCGCCCATCAGCGACGCCATGCGGCCGACCGTCGGCCAGTCTTTGTTGCCCATGATGCCGAAGATCATGCCGGCACGATACGCGTCGCCGCAGCCGGTCGGATCCACGATCTGGCGTTCGCGTGCCGGCGGGATGTGGTGGGTCTCGCCGTCGACGTGGATGATCGAGCCGCGTGGCCCCTGGGTCACGACATACGCGGTCACCTTAGCGGCGATCTCGGCGGCGCTCCAGCCGGTCCGCGTCTGCAGCAGCTGCGACTCGTAGTCGTTGACGATCACATAGGTCGACTTGGCGATCATCGAGCGGAATTCGTCGCCGCTGAACAACGGCATCGCCTGGCCCGGATCGAAGATGAAGGGCACGCCGCGCTCGGCGAACTCGTCCACGTGCTGCAGCATCGCTTCGCGGCCGTCGGGCGCAACGATCGCGATGTCGATCTGCGGGATGTCGCGCACGTGGTTTTCCTGTGCACTGGACATCGCGCCCGGATGGAAGGCGGTGATCTGATTGTTGTCCAGGTCGGTGGTGATGAAGCATTGCGGCGTGAACTGGTCGTCGAACTCGCGCACGCAATCGAGCCGGATGCCGCACTGCTCCAGGTGCTTGCGATACGGCGCGAAATCCTGGCCCACGGCAGCCACCGGCAGCGGATCGCCGCCGAGCAGCTTGAGGTTGTAGGCGATATTGCCGGCACAGCCGCCGAATTCGCGACGCATCCGCGGGACCAGAAACGACACGTTCAGAATATGCATCTGATCGGGCAGGATATGATTCTTGAACTGGTCCTGGAACACCATGATGGTGTCGTAGGCCAGCGATCCGCAGATGACGGCAGGCATGATGTGCGGGAGTCCCCAGGCAAGGTGGCAAGGCCGCGCGTGCCCTGATCGGCGATGGCCGAACCGGAATGCTGCGGTCAAAGGGTGGAATCGTACCGCCATATGTCCGCGTTGGCGACTTCCTGCCGGCATGCACAGCTCACTTCGAGGCGCAGGAAATGTGCTTAGGGCAGTGTTGTGAAAGGATTTCTTAACGTTATTGTCCTTGCGCATGCGGGTCACGCTGACTAGACTGGCGAGCTTACTTTTTAGCCAAGCCGACCCACGGCGGACCCATGTTCAAGAAGTTTCGCGGGATCTTTTCCAACGACATCTCCATCGACCTCGGCACAGCCAATACGCTGATTTATGTGCGCGGCCAGGGCATCGTCCTGAATGAGCCGTCGGTGGTGGCGATTCGCCAGGATCGTGGTCCCGGTGGTCCGCGTACCATTGCCGCGGTTGGCAGCGACGCCAAGCGCATGCTTGGCCGCACCCCGGGCAACATCGCCACGGTGCGTCCGATGAAGGACGGCGTGATCGCCGACTTCACCATGACCGAGGCGATGCTGCAGCACTTCATCAAGCAGGTGCACAAGTCGCGTTTCCTGCGGCCGAGCCCGCGTGTGCTGGTCTGCGTGCCTTGCGGCTCGACCCAGGTCGAGCGCCGTGCGATCAAGGAATCGGCTGAAGGTGCCGGTGCGCGCGACGTGTTCCTAATCGAGGAGCCGATGGCCGCGGCGATCGGCGCCGGCATTCCGGTGCATGAGGCGCGCGGTGCGATGGTGCTGGATATCGGCGGCGGTACTTCCGAAGTGGCGGTGATCTCGCTCAACGGCATCGTCTATTCGCAGTCGGTGCGCGTTGGTGGCGATCGCTTCGACGAGGCCATCATCAATTACGTTCGGCGCAACCACGGCACCTTGATCGGCGAATCCACCGCCGAAAAGATCAAGCTGCAGATCGGCTGCGCATTCCCGCAGAGCGAGGTCAAGGAGATCGAGATCTCCGGCCGCAATCTCGCCGAAGGCGTGCCGCGCATGTTCACGATCAACTCCAACGAGATCCTCGAGGCGCTGCACGAGCCGCTCGCCGGCATCGTGGCCGCGGTCAAATCGGCGCTGGAGCAGACCCCGCCGGAGCTGTGCTCCGACGTGGCCGAGCGGGGCATCGTGCTGACCGGCGGCGGCGCATTGCTGCGCGATCTGGATCGGTTGATCTCCGAGGAGACCGGCCTGCACGTGCAGGTGGCGGACGATCCGCTGACCTGTGTGGCGCGCGGTGGCGGCAAGGCGCTGGAGCTGATCGATCAGCACGGCAGCGACTTCTTCGCGCCCGAATAACCCACGCTAATCAGGGGCGGCCATGGCGCGCACGCGCGACGAATCCTCGCCTCTGTTCGCCGGCAATGCGGCCGGCACGCTGCGGCTGATTGTCTATCTCGCATTGGCCGTAGTGCTGATGGTGCTCGACCATCGCAACGGCTGGCTGTGGCACCTGCGCTACGGCGCGTCCGCAGTGGTGGAGCCGGTGTATCGGCTGGCCGGTTTGCCGGCCGAAGGCATACGCACCATGAGCGTGGCGTTTGCCGATCGCCAGCGGCTGACCGAGCAGAATCAGCGGCTGCGCGAAGATCTGCTGCTGGCCAACGCCAAATTGAACCGAATGGCCGCGGTCGCCGAACAGAATCAGCGCCTGAAGGAATTGCTCGATACCCAGCACAGCCTGGAGCTCAACGTGCAACTGGCGCGCGTGATCGGCGTGGATCTGGGTGCTTACCGATACCGGCTGACCTTGAACATGGGTGCCCGCGACGGCGTCAAGCCGGGGCAACCGGTGATCGACGCGCATGGCGTGATGGGTCAGGTGAAGGAGGTGCTGCCGACGACGTCGGTGGTGATGCTGATCACCGATCCGGCGCACGCCATTCCGGTGGTGATCGAGCGCTCGGGTTTGCGCACCGTGGCTTACGGCTCGCGCGATGGCGATCAGCTCGCGTTGCCCAATATTCCCCTGGCAACCGATGTGCGCGCAGGCGACAAGCTGCTTACCTCCGGCCTCGGCGGGCGTTTTCCGCCGGGCTTCCCGGTGGGCGAGATCGTTTCGGTGGCGCCGGCAGCCACCGGCATGTTCCAAGTAGCGCTGGCGCGGCCGGCGGCGGATATCGACCGCAGCGAGGACGTGTTGCTTCTGCACGATCAGGCCGAGCCGGATGGACCGCCAGCGCTGGTGAAACCGATGGGCCCACCCCGCGAGCTGATGTCGAACGGAACCGCGGCGCCGGCGACAACCTCGACCGTCCGGTCGGCGACAACGCCGGCCTCCGGCGAGGTGCCGCGATGAACAAGCAGCGTCTGAGCCTGTGGTGGTTCATCGGCACGCTGGCGTTTGCGCTGGTCTCGATGCTGGTGCCGCTGCCCGGTGTACTGGAGCCGTTCAAGCCGTACTGGCCGGCACTGATCCTGCTGTACTGGTCGCTGGAGTCGGAGGACCGGGTCAATCTGGGTCTGGCCTTCATGGTGGGACTGGGCGCGGATCTGCTCAACGGCGTGGTGCTTGGCGAACAGGCCTTGCGCCTGTGCGCACTGGTCTTCATCGCGCTGCGCTTTCGTTCGCGGCTGCGTTTCTTCCCGATGTGGCAGCAGACCCTCGCGGTGCTGGCGTTGTTGTTGAACGACCGCATCCTGGTACTGATCGTGCGCGTGCTGGCCGGCGCGTCGCTGCCGCCGGCCAGCTGGTGGATCGCGCCGTTCGTCGGTGCGGCGCTGTGGCCGTTCCTGTTCCTGCTGCTCGACGACCTGCGCGCACGTCTGCGGATTCAATAAGACATGATCCAGTGACATGAAGATCCGGCGATCGATCAAGGACCCGCGCGGCGAAAGCGAATTGTTCCGGCGCCGCGCCGTGGTGGGTTTCGTGCTGCTTCTGCTCGGTCTCTGCCTGCTGGTCAGCCGTTACATGTCGCTGCAGGTGACGCGCCACAATGAGTTTGTCTCCCGCTCGACCAGCAACAGCGTCAAGCCGCGGGTGATTCCTCCGGCCCGCGGATTGATCTACGACCGCAACGGCGTGATGCTGGCCGACAACGTACCCGCGTTCCGGCTCGAAGTGGTGCCCGAGCAGGTCAAGGACATGCCGGCCCTGCTGGTCGAGCTGGGCAATGTGGTGCCGCTGGGTCAGGACGATCTGGACGCGTTCAAGAAGCAGCTCACGCAGAGCCGGCGCTTCGACAGCGTGCCGTTGAAGATGCGCCTGACCGAAGACGAGATCGCCCGCTTCGCGGTGAACCGCTGGCGTTTTCCCGGTGTGGATGTAGTGCCTTACCTGACCCGGCGTTATCCGCTGGGTGGACTGTTCGCGCATGTGGTGGGTTATGTCAGCCGCATCGACGCCGACGACCTCGACCGACTTGATCCGGCGCGTTACAAAGGCACCAGCCATGTCGGTCGCAGCGGCATCGAGCGATCTTACGAGGATGTGCTGCACGGCACCCCGGGCTACGAACTGGTGGAAGTCAATGCCGATGGGCGTACCCAGCGCGTATTGCAGACGTACCCGCCCATACCTGGCAAGAATCTGTACTTGAGCGTCGATGTGCGTATGCAGAAGGCTGCCGAAGCGGCCTTCGCCGGTCGACCGGGCGCCGCCGTGGCGATCGATCCGCGCAACGGCCAGGTACTGGCGATGGTCAGCGTGCCCACGTTCGATCCCAATCTGTTCGTCAACGGCATCAGTCAGGCCGACTACAGCGGGTTGACCAACGATCCGGCCAAACCGCTGGTCAACCGCGTGCTGAAGGGCGTCTATCCGCCCGGTTCCACCGTGAAGCCGTTTCTCGCGTTGGGCGGACTCGAGTACGGCATACGTCGGCCAGGGGATACGGTGCTGTCCACGGGTCAGTTCTGTCTGCCCGGACAGACGCGCTGTTATCGCGACGATGACCGCGGCGGCAATGGCGTGGTCGACATGGTGCGTGCCATCGAGAAATCGACCAACACCTACTTCTACAAGCTGGCGCTCGATCTGGGCATCGACCGGTTGAGCGCCTGGATGAGCCGCTTCAGCTTCGGCGGCAAGACCGGCATCGATCTGCTCGGCGAGTCCGAAGGTGTGCTGCCCTCGCGCGAGTGGAAGGCCAAGCACAGCAAGTTCGGCTGGTTTCCCGGCGAAACCGTGATCGCCGGTATCGGGCAGGGCTACTGGGCGGTGACTCCATTGCAGGTCGGCCATGCCGTGGCCACCTTCGCTGGACGCGGCGTGCCCTACCAGCCGAGGCTGGTGATGGCCACCAAGGCAGTCGCCGAAGCACAACCTCAACCACTGGCCAATCCGCCCTCAGGTCCCTCGCTGATCCGCAAAGCTTCTGACTGGGATGTGATCAACGAAGGCATGCGGGCGGTGATTACCAGCGGTACCGGCAAGGATGCGAAGTTGAATGACGGCTTCCCGTATCTGATCGCCGGCAAGAGCGGTACCGCCGAGCGTTTCTCGCGTAAGTCGGAGGCCTACGATACGAACAAGAACACGGCCTATCTGGCGACGCGCCATCGCGCATGGTTCGAAGCCTATACGCCTGCGGACGATCCGCAGATAGCCGCCGCTGTCCTCCTCGAATCAGGAGCATGGGGCGCCCTGGATGCAGGGCCGATCGTGCGCAAGATTTTTGATGCCTGGGTAGTCGCCAAGGGCGGCGTGCAACCGGTGGATACATCGCTGCCCAATCCGGCCACGTCGTCGCCGTCGCCGGGGAATCAAGCCGTGCCTGCCGAAGACCTGCCGGCAGAGCCGTCCAGCAGCGACGAAGCGACCAGCAGCGACGGAGAGACGCCATGATCGGGGCCATGCAAGTGCGTCTGCGCCGCTTCCTGCGCCGCATCATGACCCGGCCGCGGATCGACCTTCCGCTGGCCCTCGGCTTGTTCGCGCTGGCGACGGTCGGCCTGATCACGCTGTACAGCGCCGGCGACGAAAGTCTCGCGCTGGTCGGCGGCCAGGCCGCGCGCTTCGTGCTGGGCGGCGTGCTGTTGCTGCTGATTTCGCGCATCCCGCCATCGACGTTGCGCAACTGGACGCCATGGCTCTATGCCGGCAGCACCCTGTTGCTGGTGGTGGTGGCGGTACTGGGCGAAGGCCGCGGTGCGAGCCGCTGGCTGAACCTGGGCGTGATGCGTTTTCAGCCGTCCGAACTGCTCAAGCTGACGATGCCGATGATGGTCGCCTGGTACCTGCATCCGCGCCAGTTGCCGCCGGGCTGGAAGGACATCGCCGTGGTCGGCCTGCTGATCGCGATACCGGCAGCGCTGATCGCCAAACAGCCGGATCTCGGTACGGCGCTGCTGGTGAGCGCCGCCGGTGCGTTCGCGCTGTTCCTGTCCGGCATGGCGTGGTGGCGGATCGGCGTGCTGATCGGCGCGGTCGGCGGCATGATTCCGGTAGGCTGGCACTTCCTGCATCAATATCAGCGCGATCGCGTGCTGACCTTGCTCAATCCGGAATCCGATCCGCTCGGCAACGGCTGGCACATCATCCAGTCGCAAATAGCCGTGGGTTCGGGCGGCATCTTCGGCAAGGGCTGGCAGCACAGCACGCAGTCGCGGCTGGATTTCCTGCCCGAACACACCACCGACTTCATCTTCGCGGTGTTTTCCGAGGAGTTCGGGCTGGTCGGCGTATGCGCGTTGTTCGTGCTGTATGCGTTCATCATCGGCCGCTGCCTGTGGATCGCGATGGAGGCGCGCGACACTTACTCGCGTCTGCTTGCCGGCGCGATCGGCATGAGCTTCTTCGTCTACGTGTTCGTCAACGGCGGCATGGTCGCCGGCATGCTGCCGGTGGTCGGCGTGCCGATGCCGATGGTCAGTTACGGCGGCACTTCGGCGGTGTCGCTGCTGGTCGGTTTCGGTGTATTGATGTCGATCCACGCCAATCGCAAGACGCACCTGTGAACACAGCCAGTGCGTTGCCCGCGTGCGGCCCGAAGTTGCCCCGGCGTGCGTGTTAGGCTTTCGATGACATCGTTTTCTGCGAGCGAAGCCTGCACATGACAGCCACTCCTGCGCCGCGCGCGGCCTGTTTTCTCGCCATCCTCAGCCTGTTCGGGGTGGCTGTGCCGGCGCTGGCGGCGACCCATCCCGGTCAGGCTGAGCTGGTGCGCGAGGTGGCGAGCGAGACCGGCAAAGACCCGCAGGCGCTGAACAGGTTGCTCGACGGCGCGAAGATGCAGCAAAGCATCCTCGATGCGATCAGTCGTCCGGCCGAGAGCAAGCCGTGGAAGGATTACCGGCCGATCTTCATGACCGACAAGCGCATCAGCGATGGCATCGCGTTCTACCGCGAGCATCGCGCGATGTTGGAGCAGATCGGCAAGCAGTACGGCGTGGCGCCGCAGTACATCGTGGCCATCGTCGGCGTGGAAACCAATTACGGCCGCATCACCGGCAAGTACAAGGTGCTCGACGCGCTGGTCACGCTGGGTTTGTACTACCCGCCGCGGGCCAAGTTCTTCCGCGAGCAGCTGAAGGAGCTGCTGGAAATGCCAGACAACCATCTGGCCGGGCCGGTCGATACGCTCACCGGCTCGTATGCCGGTGCGCAGGGCTGGGGCCAGTTCATGCCCACCAGCATCCGCGACTTCGCGGTGGACGCCGATCAGGACGGCCACATCGACCTGCAGAATTCGCTGCCGGATATCTTCGCCAGCGTGGCGAACTACTTCGCGAAGCACGGCTGGATCAGCGCCGATCCGGTGGCGGCGCGGGCGCAGCCGGATGCCGCGGCGCGACCGATCGCGGTGGAGGACACCACACCGCAATGGCCGCTGGAGCAGCTCGAGGCGTGGGGCTATGCGCCGCTGCAACCGCTGTCGCCGGCGCAACCCAGCAGCTTGCAGACGCTGGAAGGCCCGAACGGTCCGGAGTACTGGTTTACCTTCCAGAATTTCTATGTGATCACCCGCTACAACCGCAGTCCGCTCTATGCGATGGCGGTCGATCAGCTGGCGGGCGCCATCGCCGCCGGCGTGGCCCAGGCGGACGCTGCACCATGAGGCTGCCGGGGGCGGCGGTATTGCTGCTGGCCATGATGTTGCTGCTGACTGGCTGCGGCGGTGCGAGGACGAAGCCTTATCATGGCGCCAGCGATCGGCAGCGGCCGAGCCGGGCAGGAACCGCCGCGGGCAGCGACAGTTTTCGCGACGACCTCAGCAGGTCGCAGGACAGCCGCTATCGCGACGGCAGCGACAGCGTGCCGGACGACGTGCCGGATGTGAGCAAGCTGATCGAACCGGTGCCGAAGGTCGAACCGCGTTCGCTGTACGGCAACAAGTCGCCGTATACCGTGCTGGGGCACACGTACAACGTGCTGCCCAGCGCGCGCGACTACGACGAGCGCGGCATCGCCTCGTTCTACGGCAACAAGTTCCACGGCTACAAGACCTCCAGCCTGGAAACCTACGACATGTACGGGTTCAGCGCCGCCAGCACCACGCTGCCGCTGCCCAGCTATGCGCGCGTCACCAATCTCGAGAACGGCAAGAGCGTGATCGTGCGGGTCAACGATCGCGGCCCGTTCCACCAGAACCGGGTGATTGACCTTTCCTACGCGGCCGCCGTGAAAATCGGCATCTGGCCCAAAGGCACCGGGCTGGTCGAGGTGCGTGGCATCGATCCGGGAAATTCTACGCAGGAACTGCCGCCGCCGGCTGTGGTCACATCCCAACACCCTGGCATCTACCTGCAAGTGGGCGCGTTCTCGGATGCGGACAATGCCGAGCGGCTCGCCCAGCGCCTGCGCCAGGCCAATCTCGGCGACGTGCAGGTGATGGACGCCGACGTCAACGGCCGCCGCGTGCGGCGGGTGCGGGTCGGGCCGCTGGCCGATGTGGATCGCGCCGACCAGGTCAGCGCCCGGATCGAAGGCATGGGTCTGCCGCGGCCTCAGGTCGCGGTAGACTGAGCAGGATTTGCGTACCCCTTTTAATCACGTCGGCACCCGCGATGCCGATATTCAGAGACTGGACAGAACAACCCGATGAATTTCCTCCGCCGTAGCTTGATTCCGTTCGCCGCCGCCGTGTTGCTGGTCGGTGTTGCCGTCGCCCAGACACCGCCGCGTCCGTCGCCGGTGCCGCGCCCGGTGGTGCCTGACGCACCGGTGCCGCCGCCGCCGGATGTCGACGGCAAGAGCTGGGTGCTGATGGATTACGCCACCGGACAAATCCTCGCCAGCAAGGAGCCGGACCTGCGCGTGGAGCCCGCCTCCATCACCAAGATCATGACCGACTACGTGGTCTCGGCCGAGGTCGCCAACGGCAAGGTCCACATGACCGATCCGGTCACCATCACCGAGAATGCGTGGCGCGGCGGCGGTGCGGGCACCGACGGTTCCACCAGCTTCCTCAAGCTCAACAGCCAGGTGCCGCTGAAGGATCTGCTGTACGGCCTGATCATCCAGTCCGGCAACGACGCCGCGATCGCGTTGGCCGAGCACACCGCGGGTTCCGAGCAGGCCTTCGCCGGCTTGATGAACGCGTATGCCAAGCAGCTCGGCATGGTGAACTCGAACTTCGAGAACGCTTCCGGCTACCCGATCGCGAACCACTACACCACCGCCCATGACGTGGCGATGCTGTCGCGCGCGCTGATCCAGGATTTTCCCGAGGACTACGCGATCTCCGCGATAAAGGAGTTCGAGTGGAACGGGATCAAGCAGCACAACCGCAACACCTTGCTGTGGCGCGACCCCAGCGTGGACGGTATCAAGACCGGTCACACCGCTGGCGCCGGCTATTGCCTGGCTGCCTCGGCCAAGCAGGGCGAGGCGCGCATGATCGCGATCGTGATGGGCGCCAGCAGCGAGAAGGCGCGTGCCGATTCGGCGATGGCGCTGCTCAGCTACGGCTTCCGTTTCTACGAGACTCACAAGCTGTACGACAACAGCAAGCCGCTGGCCACGCCGCGGCTGTGGAAAGGCGCGACGAACCAGTTGCCGCTGGGTGTCGCCGACAATGTGCTGGTCACCGTCAAGCGCGGCCAATACGACCAGCTGAAAGCCACCATGGACATTCCGGCCACGCTGATCGCGCCGTTCAAGAAGGGTCAGCAGGTCGGTACGCTGCGCATCACGCTGGCTGGCCAGCCGGTGCAGAGCGTGCCGCTGATCGCCATGAACGACGCGCCGCAGGGCGGCTTCTTCTCGCGCCTGTGGGACAGCATCATGCTGTGGTTCCACGGCGACAAGAAGGCCGCTGCGGAGGCGCCGGCCAAGAGTACGGACGCGAAGTAATGCAACCGATCGATTTCACCAAAGCGAAGCAGGACGGCAAGGGCTTCCAGTTTCCCGGCGAGTTCGAGATCACGGCGGTCGGCAGCGCCAGTGCGAATTTGCCGACCCACGTGCCGCAGCTGCTGGAGCGTGCCGGCCTGCATGTGCTGCACGAGAGCGTGCGGCACCGGCATTCCGGTGCCGGCAACTTCGTCTCGGTCACGGTGAGCTTTCGCTGCGAGAACCGCGAACAGTACGAAGCGGCCCATGCCGCACTGCGCGCGAGTCCGGATATCCGTTACACGCTGTGAAGTGCGGGGAGCGCGAGTCTTCCCGCAACCTGAAGGTGACCGCTCCCGGGTCGCCGTGGTGCCATTGATCGCTCGCCAAATACCCCAACGTTCCCCGTACTGCGTTCCCAAGGTCTGATGTCATGTCGTTGCCGCTGAAAATTCGCCGTCTTGGTCGCCAGCCGTATGAGGCGACCTGGAAGGCGATGAGCGCGTTCACCGACAACCGCACGGCCGATACCGCCGACGAACTGTGGCTGCTGGAGCATGATCCGGTGTTCACCCTCGGCCAGGCCGGCAAGATGGAGCACGTGCTGGCACCGGGCGATATCCCGGTGGTGCCGGTCGATCGCGGCGGTCAGGTGACCTATCACGGTCCCGGCCAGATCGTCGGCTATCCATTGATCGACCTGCGCCGGATCGGCGTCGGCGTGCGCGAGCTGGTGACCAGGATCGAGCAGTCGCTGATCGATACGCTGGCGCATTGGAACGTCGCGGCGGTGCGGCGCGAGGGTGCGCCCGGCGTATACGTGGCGGACGCCAAGGTCGCTGCGCTGGGATTGCGCGTGCGGCGCGGCTGCAGCTTTCATGGGCTGGCCTTCAACGTGGCCATGGACCTGGAGCCGTTTCATCGCATCAACCCTTGCGGTTACAAGGGTTTGGCGGTCACACAGCTGCTAGACTTGGGCGGCCCGTCGCAGTTGGCAACGGTCGAGAACGTGCTGGTGGAGGAGTTCTGCCGCCAGTTCGGCTTTGCTGCCGAGCCAGCTGCCCCCGTTTTACCCGAACTCCCCGCTCGTGCAGCGGTCTGAGCTGTCTACATGAGCGAAATCTCCACTTCTTCTTCCAAAGTCATTCCGATCACCGTCGTCAGCGGTGCGCCCGCCGGTGAAAAGCAGATCGGCAATGACAAGATCGCGCTGAATCGTGCCGGCTTCGATACTGCCGTTCCGATCCTGCGCAAGCCGTCGTGGATCCGCGTGCGCCTGCCGCAAGGCAACGCCGTGCAGCAGCTGAAGGCGCGCCTGCGCGAGAACGCGCTGGTCACCGTATGCGAAGAAGCGTCGTGCCCGAACATCCACGAATGCTTCAGCAAGGGCACTGCGACGTTCATGATTCTCGGCGAGGTATGCACGCGCCGCTGCTCGTTCTGCGATGTGGCGCATGGCCGCCCGGTCGCGCCCGATCCGCTGGAGCCGGCGCGGCTGGCCGAGACGATCCGCGACATGCGCCTGAAGTACGTGGTGATCACGTCGGTCGATCGCGACGATCTGCGCGACGGTGGCGCCGAGCATTTCGCGGCGTGCATCCGCGCCACGCGCCATGCCAGCCCGAACATCAAGATCGAGATCCTCACGCCCGACTTCCGCGGCAAAGGCCGCATGGAGCGCGCGCTCGAAGTGCTCAAGGATTTCCCGCCGGACGTGTTCAACCACAATCTGGAAACCGTGCCGCACCTGTATCGCGAAGTGCGCCCGGGCGCGGACTATCAGTGGTCGCTGGATTTGCTGAAGCGCTTCAAGGCGCAGCATCCGGAGGTGCCGACCAAATCCGGCATCATGCTGGGCCTGGGCGAAACCTGGGATCAGGTGATCGAGACCATGGGCGATTTACGCTCTCATGACGTCGAGATGATCACCATTGGCCAATACTTGCAGCCCACACCCCACCATCACCCGGTAGTGCGCTACTGGACTCCGGAAGAATTCGAGGCGCTGCGCGAAGCCGGTGAGGCGATGGGTTTCCATCACGTCGCCTCCGGCCCGCTGGTGCGTTCGTCCTATCACGCCGACCTGCAAGCCCATGCAGCCGGTGTCACCGAGTCAGCTTGAGAGCCTTCATGAAATTTCGTCCTGCACTGGTCCTGTTGCTTGCCCTCGTCACCGCGACCTGCGCCTCCGCGCAGTCGGCGGCCGATCTCGGTGCCGGCAGTACGGGCCGCAAGGCGGCCAGCTGGCCGCTCACCTCCACCACCAGCGAGGCGCAGGCCGCGCAGCTGTCGGCGCGCTTCCTGACCCGCTTCCACTACGACGCGCAGCCGCTCGACGATGCGATGTCGGCGCGCATCTACACCGCCTACTTCAAGCTGCTCGACAGCGAGAAAGTGTTCTTCACCCAGGTCGACATGGCGAAGTTCGCGCCGCTGAAGACCCAGCTCGACGACGCGATCTGGAATCAAGACCTGTCCGCGCCGTTCTCGGTATTCAACCTGTACGTGCAGCGCGCGGTCGAACGCATGACCTATGCGCGCGGCCTGCTCAAGCAAGGCTTCGATTTTTCCGTCGATGAAAACTACACGTTCGATCGCGACCATGCCGACTGGCCGAAAGACCAGGCCGAGCTGGACAAGCTGTGGCGCCAGCGCACCAAGAACGACTGGCTGCGCCTGAAGCTGGCCGGCAAGAATGACGACGACATCCGCAAGACGCTGGACAAGCGTTATGCCGGCTACATCGAGCGGGTCAAGCAACTCGATGGCGAGGACGCGTTCCAGACCTTCATGACCGCGTACGCCGAAACCACCGACCCGCATACCGACTACCTCGGCCCGCGTGCGGCGGAAAACTTCGACATCCAGATGAAGCTGTCGCTGGAAGGTATCGGTGCCCAGCTGCAGGCGCGCGACGACTACACGATGATCTTCACCCTGGTGCCCGGCGGTCCGGCGATCAAGTCCGGCAAGCTCAAGGCCGGCGATCGCATCGTGGCGGTGGGGCAGGGCGACAGTGGTCCGATGACCGACGTGATCGGCTGGCGGCTGGACGATGTGGTCAATCGCATCCGCGGCAAGAAAGACACCACCGTGCGGCTGGAGATCCTGCCCGCCGATGCCGGCCTGGACGGCAAGCACGAGATCGTCACGCTGGTGCGCAAGAAAGTCAGCATCGAGGATTCGGCGGCGAAGAAGAAGGTCATCGACATCAAGGACGGCGATGTCACCCGCAAGATCGGCGTAATCGAGCTGCCCTCGTTCTATTCCGACTTCGGCGCGCGCAGCGAGGGCGACAAGGACTTCAAGAGCGCCACTCGCGACGTGGCCAAGCTGCTGGGCGAACTCAAGACCGCCGGCGTACAGGGCGTCGTAGTCGATCTGCGCAACAACGGCGGCGGTTCGCTGGCCGAGGCCAATTCGCTGACCGGCTTGTTCATCGACAAGGGGCCGGTGGTCCAGGTGCGCGACTCCAAGGGCCAGGTCGAAGTGCAGGGCGATGACGACCCGGGCATGGCGTGGAGCGGTCCGCTGGCGGTGCTGGTCAACCGCGGCACGGCGTCGGCGTCGGAGATCTTCTCCGCGGCGATCCAGGACTACCACCGCGGCCTGATCGTCGGCGAACCGACCTTCGGCAAGGGCACCGTGCAGAACCTGGTCGATCTGGATCGTTTCTCGCAGAGCGACAGCGAGAAGCCGCAGCTCGGCGAGCTGAAGATGACCATCCAGGAATTCTTCCGCATCAACGGCGGGTCCACCCAGCTGAAGGGTGTGACGCCGGACATCGCCTTCCCGAAGAACGGCGACGACAAGGACTTCGGCGAGTCGACCTACGACAACGCGTTGAAGTGGACGCAGATTCCGCCGGCCGACTACCAGCCCGTGGCGAACCTCAATGCCTATCTGCCGCAGCTGGTGCAGCTGCATGACCAGCGCGCGGCGAAGTCGCCGGCGTGGAAACTGATGCTGGACGAGCTGGCGCAATACAAGACCATGCGCGCCAAGACCTCGATCTCGCTGAACTTCGCCACGCGCGAAGCCGAGCGCAAGCAGCAGGATGCGATCCAGTCCGATTTCCGCGCACGGCACAAGGCCATCGACGGTACCGACGCAACACTGGGCGACGACCAGAGCAGCCTCGACGACGGCCTCAACGCGAACGAGCGCAGCCTGAAGAGCGAGCTCAAGCAGGAAAGCGAAGCGAAGAAGGCGAAGGACGTGCAGCTCAACGAAACCGCGCACATCCTGTTCGACGCGGTCGGCCTGGTCAAGGCCGATCCGAAGCTGGCCGGCGAGGTGTTGCCGTATGGCGGCAAGTTCTCCGCCACGGCCGCGGTGGCGCCACCGGCCGCCGCACCGATCGCGCATTGAGCTTCACTGCGTGAAGGCCGACAAAGGCAGCGCTCCGGCGCTGCCTTTGTTTTTGGGCTAGGCCTCCAGCGCGCGATAGTTGAAATCGCTAACGAGGATGCTTCCCTCGTCGGCGCTGTAGATGCCCAGCTTGAGGCTGAGGAAGCCGCCGAAGACGTTGTGATGGATGCCCGAGACTTCCATCCGCAGCCCGTTGCGGGCCCAGGTTTTTCCGTCGTCGTGCGAATAGTGGTAAGTCACCACGTTACGGTCGTTGGTCAGCCTGATGCGGACGCGGGAGGTGTGCATCGGCTGCCGTGCCCACAGTTGTTCGTCCGCGTACTCGAAGGTCCTCATGTAGTCGGGCGTGAAGCCGACGCCGACGAAGGCTTTCGCGTTGTAGAACAGCAGTAGCCCGCCTTCGGCCTTGCCGACCAGGTCGATCGTGACTTCGGCGACGTACCCGCGGTCGCCCATCGTGCACACCAGTGGCGAACTGTCGGCAGGTGAGCTTCCCTTGGCCACGATGCGCAGGCCCTGCTTCTCATACGCGGCACGTTGCATCTCGTCCGGCGCCGGGTCATGGAAGCACCACTGGATCCCGAACTTGTTCGTGCCGAAGTCGTCCGACAGCGCGGCACGGGTGGGCGTGGGGCGGCCACCCCGGGGCTTGGGCAACGGTTTCGACAGATCGCCTCCGGTGGCCCGGAACCAGCCATCGCCGGTCCACTCGACCGGTTCCAGCAGCGTCTGTCGGCCCAGTGTCCTGAAGCCGTTCTCGTAGCCGTGGTACACCATCCACCAATCGCCCGCCGGCCCTTCCACCAGCGACGCGTGTCCGCGCGACCACCACGGCTCTTCGGCGCTGGTGGTGCGCACCAGCGGATTGTGCGGGCAGTGTTCCCACGGGCCATGGATGGATTTCGAGCGGGCCGCGATCACCATGTGCCCGGTCGGCGGACCCGCGGTGCCGCCGACGGCCGTGATCAGATAAAACCAGTCGTCATGCCGGAGCAGCTTCGGCCCCTCCGGCGAAAACGCTTCCACCACCCAGTCATCGGGATATCGCCACGGGCTGTACGCCGGTTCCAGCGATCCATCCGTGGCCAGGCCATCGTCCGTCAGCCGGATCCGCCGGATGCCGTTGACGAAGAGATAGCGCTTGCCGTCTTCCCCGACGATATGGCCCGGGTCGATGCAACCGCTGATCTTGAGGTCGATGGGCTCGCTCCATGGCCCTTCGATCCGGTCGGCCCAGATCACAAAGATCGACCAGCCCTTGCCGCCCGGATTGGCGGGCAGGTAAATGAAGTAGCGGTTCCCGTGCTTGCACAGATCGACCGCCCAGATGCTGCCGAGCTGCTTGTGCAGGGCCGGCCCCAGCGGCGTCCAGTTCACCAGGTCGGTGGAGTGCCAGATGATCAGGCCCGGATAGGCGAACAGCGACGAAAACGTCATGTAGTAGTCGTCGCCATCCTTGAGGATGGTCGGGTCCGGGTGGTCGCCGGTGACGATCGGATTGAGATACGTCCCGTTGCCCAGGTCCGCCTTTCGCTGCCCTTCGGTTCCGTGGCCCCATGCAGGGCTCTGAAGGCGGTGATCGATGCAGCGCGTGTCCGTCGTAGCCCGCAGCGCAAGCGGCGCGGCCGCGGCGCTGGTCAGCATCCATTTGATGCTGTTGCGACGGCTGGTATCGACCATCTCGTTTTCCTCATTGGCATGGATAGGACGGAAGCGCCCGATTCGTAGCGGGCATCGACTCCCTACCATCGATAGTACGGCCTGCCGTCGTATGCGAGCCATGCCATGAACGCAACTCGATCCACCTTCCCGCGCTTGGCGGCCATCCTTGCGCTCAATGCGTCGCGGACTTGGCCTTGCGCTGCTGCTTCATCCACTGCCGGAATGCATCGATGTGCGGCAGTTGCCGCAGCAGCTTGGAGTGCGGATCGACGATCAGCAGACTGCCGGCCGGCACCTGCAACCGACCTTCGCCCTGCGTCATCGGCACGGTGTGCACGGCCTCGCCGACTTGCACTTCCACCGGCATCGGGAACGGCTTGCCATGCTCGGTCACCCAGTGCAGCGCGAGCGTGTCGCCATCGTGGTGCATGTCGAGGCGGGGCAGCGCGGCGTCGTGGAGATAGACGTCGAAGAACCAGTGCAGATCGCGCCCGGTTACCTTGTCGACGATCGCGATGTACTCGTCGGTGGTGGCATAGCGCGGGCTGAAGTTGCCCGGTTTCGGATCCGGCCGGCCGTACACCAGCCGGCGCGTGCTTTCGAAGAAATCCTTGTCGCCGATCAGCTGCCGCAGCGTGTGCAGCATCAGCGCACCCTTGTTGTAGATGTCCTGACCGGGCCCGGTCTTCTCGTCGTAGACCTGCTCCTCGGTTTTGCTGCTGCCGGAAACGATGGGGCGGGCGTTGCTCAACATCAGGCGCAGGCCATGCACCCAGCTGAAGTAATCCGCGTCGCCGTTGAGGTACTGGCTGTACAGCGGCTGCATGTAGGTGCCGAAACCCTCGTGCAGCCACATGTCGTCCCAGTCGGCATTGGTCATCTGGTTGCCGAACCACTCATGCGCAAACTCGTGCTGCAGCAGCCGGTCGAAACCGTAACCGTCCTGCTTGTAGTCGTTGCCGTAGGCGTTGAGGGTCTGGTGTTCCATGCCAAGGTACGGGGTTTCCACCACGCCCATCTTCTCGTCGCCGAAGGGATACGGGCCGATCTCCTGCTCGAAGAAATCCAGCATGCGTGGGAACCCGGCGAACAGTTCTTTCGCCTGTGCCTCTTGTCCGCGCAGATACCAGAATTCCAGTGGGATGGTGTTGCCGTAGCGGCTGGGGTAGTCCGCCTTGAGTACATCGAACGGGCCGACGTTGATCGCGATGGCGTAGGTGTCCGGATGCTTGGCGCGCCAGTGATACGTATGCCGATCGCCTTCCTCGGTGATGCCGATCAGCACGCCGTTGCCGGGCGCCGCGAGCGTCTTCGGTACGGTCACGTAGGTGTCGACCAGGTCGGGCTCGCCCTGCGGATGGTCGATGCACGGCCAGAACAGGTCGCAGCCTTCGCCCTCGACCGCGCTGGCGATCCATGGCTGGCCGTCCGCGGTGTGACTCCAGACAAAGCCGCCGTCCCACGGCGCCTTTTTCGCCACATGCGGCTTGCCGCCGTAGCGGATGGTGACGCGCACCTTGCCGCCGCTGGCGAGCGGTGCCGGCAGTGCGATACGCAGGCGGCCGTCCGGATTGCTCCAGCGGGTGGCGGCAAGCGGCTGGTCGTCGAGGGCGATGCCGCCGATCGGCAGGTTGCGGTCCAGGTCCAGCAGCAGCACGTCGGTGGCGGATTTGGCGGTGAAGCTCAGCGTGGCGCTGGCGTCGATGCTTTGCCCGGCCGGGTCGATCGTGAAGTGCAGCTCGGCATGATCGAAATGCACGCGCGCCTGCTCGGCCGGCATCACGCCACCGGAGTTCAGCGTCTGCGCCGTCAGCGCCGGCTGGGTGGGCGCACCAGTCTTGGCGACCGGTACGCTGGTGCAGGCAGCGAGGCCGAGTGCCACGCTGATGGCGAGCAGGTGCAGGCGATGGTGCATGAGGGTTTCCTACCGGCGGATTGAAACGGCAGGATGCAATCTTTCAGCCCGGGGCGACAACGCCAGAAGTCATGCCATATGGCATATCCGCGATGCGGGTGCGGCAACGGTGCACCGATTGCTATTCGGCGTAGCCGAGGCGGTCCATCCACGGCCGCAGCACCGGCAGCACGGAATCGAAATGTTCGCGATAGTTCTGCCAGCGGCCGAGAGCCTTGCGGTGAACACCTTCGGTGACCTGCGCATAGCTGGGCGTGCTGATGAAACGCTTGTGCCGAGCGTGTTCGGCGAAGCGTGTCATGGGTGAGGCGTCGGTGACGTCGAGGAACTGCGCCAGACGCGCGACCTGACCGTCGAAGTCGTTGACGACCGATTCGTAACGCCACTCCAGCACCTGCGGCGCGAACACCTCGACATGCTGCTGCCACTGTTCGAAGGCCTGCACATAACCTTCGGCGAGGCGCTGCAGCGATGAGCAGAGAATCATGAAAGGCGGCGAGCGAAACGGAAGCATATAGCAGCTAAGCAACACGTCGCAGGGGTGGCGCAGGCACAGGATGATCCGCGCCTCGGGGAACAGTCGGGCGATCATCGGCAGGCACAGCATATTGAGCGGATTCTTGTCGACCAGTCGTTGTCCCCCGAGGTCAGGTATCACCTTGTTCACCAAACCGGCATAAATCCCCCGCAACTGATCCGTATCTTGCTGGATCAACCCGGCAAGATCCTCCGGGTAGGATTGCCCGGCGAGCTGCATGCGTCCGATCAGCTCGTACACGAAACCACGCTCGTCCATCGAGCGAAAATCGGGATGGGAGTCGAGCATCTGTTCGAGCAGTGTCGTACCCGAACGAGGAAAGCCGACCACGAACACTGGGCTTTCATGGCTGCGTGGTGCCGATAGCGTGGTCCAGCGGTCATGTTCCAGATGACTCACGCGATGGCTCGCCATGGACAGTGGCTGGCTGCCCTCGGCGGTCAGTTCGGGCACGATGTCCCTGGCGATTTCCCATTGCGCAGCATGAGCGATCTCTGCGGCCTGCCAGGCTTCCCGATGGCGCCCCTGTTTGCTCCTCGCACCGGCCAGCCCGAAAGCGGCGTTCGCGCGCGATTCGGGTTGGTCAACCAAGCCGAGCATGCGTTCATATAGACCGGCGGCGTCATCCAGCTCGCCCACACGGGCAGCCATGGCCGCATGGGCTTGCCAGGCTGCAGAGAGAAGAGACGGGGACGCCTTGGATAACGCCTCCAGTGTGTTCAGTGGCAATTGCGCGAGTTCGGTCTGAGCGCGCTCGATCTGGTTGCTGCGCTCATAAATCGCTGCGCGCAATGCGACGATGCGCCATTCCATGATCTGCGCATCCGGTCCCTTGGGCAGTACCGCTTGATCCAGGATTTGAAACGCAGTCGCCTGATCACCCTGGGTGGATAACATTGTCGCCATGAGCAATGCTTGCTCGGCAGGTTGTGGCGGCCAGTCGACGGCGCCGGCCAGCATGTCTTCCTCGCCATTGTTGTCGCCGCAGACATGGCAGGCGTACGCCGCCTGCAGCCGTGCGTCGATGAAGGCGGGCACCAGCTGCACAGCATTGAGCATCGCCTGCCGTGCCTGTAGCCAGCGTTGTTGCTGCGCATAGAGCAGGCCGAGGTTGTAATGGATCTGCGCCTCATGTGGCGCCAGCTCCACGGCTTGCAGCAGCGCTTGTTCGGCCATCGCCAGGTCGCCTGTCTGGCGGGCAACGACAGAGAGGTTGTTCCAGTACTCGGGCGTTTCAGGATGGCGCCGCACCAGCCGCTGAAAAGTCGCTAGCGCGTCGTCGAGTCTAAGGCTGGATTGCTGGGCGGTGCCCAGCAACAGCAGAGCGGTTTCGTCGGCGTCGTCCGCGTCGGCGATGGGTTCGCCGAGGGCCAGCACGGTGGCGATATCACCACTGTTGTACGCCGCGAGCATGCGGGCGGCGAGGTCGGCAGAAGATGGCGAAGGGTGGTCCGTCATCCCTGAATCCTAGCAGCGGGATGGCCGCGGCGGTTTCTCCGCGGCCATCCGCTTGCTCTCCAATCAGATCAGAACTTCACCGTGGCGCGAGCCCAGTAGTAGCGGCCCATGACGTCATAGGTGGCCGTATCCACGTTGTAGTTTGAACCAGTCTCGTAACTCAGCGGCGGTGTCTTGTCGCTGAGGTTGTCGATACCCACATCGAAACGGGTGTTGATCTTTTTGAACTCGTAACCTGCCTGGATCGAGTGATACAGCACGGACGCCATGGGCGAGCTGGCGCCGGTATCGAGGTTGGCATTCAGGTTGGTCAGACGATGGACGTAGCGCGACTGCCACTGCGCGCTCCAGTTGCCCAGTGCCCAATTCAACGTCACCGTGCCGCGCCAGCGGGAGATATTGCCGAACTGCTGGCTGTAGGTGCCCGCGTAGTTGGTGGTCCGCGCACCCGGCTGCCCAGGGGTGGAGTCGTTGTTGTATGTCGAGATATAGGTGGTGTTGAGACCAGCCTTGAAGTTGCCTGGGTCCACGCTGCCCAAGTTGAAGTGCGGAACCGCGTAGTTCAGCGTGAAGTCGACGCCGGTGGTGCTCAGGTTGCCCAAGTTGACCACGGGCGTGTTGATGTAATTGACCGCGCCGGCCAGCTTGCTGGTGTTGTCATAGCGGTTGATGTACGAGCAGTACGGGCTGTTGTTGTTGGCGAAGCACGAATTGGCCACCGTCTGGGCGGTGACCGGTGTCAGCATGTCGGTCAGGTAGATATGCCAGAAGTCGAGGCTGCTCGACAGACCATTGAGCCAGCTCGGCGAATACACGAAGCCGATGTCGATCGATTTGCCCTGCTCGGGCTTCAGTTTGCTGCCCACGGCGGCCGCACCCGAGTAGTAGCCAGTAACCTGGCCGATCGGATTGCCGCTCCAGTTCGGCGGCACAAACTGACAGGCGGCAGCATGCTGGGCCAATTGTGCGCTGGTCAATCCGACGCACGGGTCCGTGAGGTTGGGGCCGGCGATCGTGCGACCGTCGTATAGCTCGTCCATGTTGGGTGCCCGGAACACCTGGGATACGGTGCCTCGCACCAGCAGGTCGGCGATGGGGCGATATTCGATGGCGAACTTGCCGTTGGTGGTGCTGCCCGAGCTGTCGTAGTCCGAATAACGTACGCCCAGGTCGATATTGAGCGAGTAGGCCCAAGGCTGTCCGGTCAGTAGCGGGATCAGCGATTCGGCATAAAGCTCCTTCACCGTGTCGCTGCCGCCTCCCGGCGAGCCGCAGGCTTCCTGCAACACGGTACAGGTGCCGGTCGCCGGATCGAGGACCGCATCACTGGTCACGTTGTAGTTCATCGAGGTCTTGCGGTACAGCACGCCCGCCGACATCTGCATCGCACCGGCCGGCAGATCCCACAGTTCGCCCGACGCGTTGGCCTGCGCCTGCTTCATGGTGTTCGTCATGGTATAGACCGGGGCGTCCACACCCTTCCTCAGCAGCGCGGTGACGGTCGGGTCGGCCTGGTCGAAGATATTCGCGCCACCATCGATGGCCGCCTGGAAGGCCGGTATGTTCACTTCGTTGAAGTTGGTCTGGACGCGGTGGGAATGGCCGTAGTCGAAGCTGGCGTCCCAGATCCAGGTGGTGTTTGCCCCGAAGTTGCCGCGCAGGCCGGTGTTCAACTGCTCGTTAGTGGTGGTGAAGGTGTGCAGGCGCGTGCCAAGGCCCGTGAGTCGGGTGTTGAAGGCGTAGCCACTGGTGGCCGGGTTGCCGAGAGCGCCGCTGCTGAAGGTGACGCCGAACGGATTGTTCGGATTGCTCGCCAGCACGTGCCAACCATCACCGACGCCCGTCGGTGCGGGGGCATCCTGGCCGGCGGAATTGGTGTGGTTGTAGAACGCGTCGGCGAAGAACGTCACATAGTCGTTGAACTTGTAGTTGCCGATGACAAAGACGTTGGTGCGTTCCTGCTGGGTCTGGATGTAGTTGAAGGCGTTGTAGTTATAAACGTCGTTCGCGCTGCTGAAGCAGCGGTAGTCGCCCAGGCTGCTGCCGGTGCCGCTGGCGCGGGTGACATAGGTGTTGCCCTGCGAATTGATCGAGCAGCCCGCCGGAGCCAGGTTCTGTGGCACCAGGAGGCGGCCCGTAGGGATGGTATGGGAGCCCGATGGCTGCGGGCCGCCGGCGTACAGGTACAGCTGCTGCGCGGAGAAGCTCCGACGGGGCGCCAACACCGGGTTGTACTTGTTGTAGTCGATGCCTGCGACGATGTTGCCCTGGTCGCCACTGGCGCCCACGGTGAACTGCCCGCCGTGGCGCTGGCCGTCGCCGTGACTGGAAATGCCATCGTTGACGCTCAGCTCGGCGCCTTTGAAGTCCTTGCGCAGGATGAAGTTGACCACGCCGCCGATAGCGTCCGAGCCGTACACCGTGGAAGCGCCTTCGGCCAAGACGTCCACGCGTTCGATCATGTTCTGCGGAATCATGTTCAGGTCGGCGTTGGCAAGACGCTGGCCATCGACCATCACCAAGGTGCGGTTAGTGCCCAGGCCGCGCAACGAGACGCGCGCTGCGCCATCGCCACCTTCGAGTGTGGGACTGGCGCCGCCGCCACCGTTGCTGTTGTTTTGGGTATTGGTCGCATTGCCGGAGATACTGGGCAGCGCCTGCAACACATTGCCGAGGGTCGGACTGCCGTTGTTGGTGATCGCGGCGCGATCCAGTGTGACGACTGGGCTGGATGTTTCGGCGTCGATGCGCCGGATCAACGAGCCGGTCACGACCACCGCCTGCAAGGTCTTGGCCTTGTTCTTGGACGGCGGCGTGGTCTGATCTGCCGAGGACGTATCTGCCTGCGGTACCTGCGCCTGGGCGACACCCGCTGCCGTGAAAATTCCTGCAGTCAATGCCAGGCGCACCGCCAGTGACAAGTGATTCATGCCATGTTTCATTTGGTCTCCCCAGTGGATGTAGGTGTTCGTTCCCGGTCTTCGAGTGCGTCGAGTCCCCTCCGGGGTACATTGGCCAGGCCACGATGATTGCCTGCGGCATCCAGCCGCCAAAAGACTACTCCCAGAAGCGGTCACGCGCACAGCCGCCTCGGAGTCGGGAGGTCGTCATACCGTTGATGCACCCACGGGGGTCAGGGTTGCAAGGGAGTCTCGCCGGACCGGTTGAAGTCGCCGATGGCGGCGACCAGGTCGGCCACTGCCGCCTGCTCCACTTCGCTGAGATCGGGATTCCAGCTGTCCATGATCAATACCACGCGGGTCTGGTCGCTGTTGTTCCACGCCTCGTGCTCGAACGTATCGTCGAAGGTGACGCAGCGGCCTTCCTCCCACACATGGGTTTCGCCACCGACGCGCAACGCACAATCCGGCGGCACGATAAGCGGGAGATGCGTGACCAGGCGAGTATTGGTGACGCCACGGTGCGGCAGGATATGCGTACCCGGACGCAGTACCGAGAAAAGCGTTTCCGGGGCGTGGTCGCGAACCCGAATCAGCGGCATGGAGTCCAGCAGCCCGATGGTGCGGGGGCAACGCGCACAGTTCGCGTCATGGCGTATGCCGTGGCGATAAAAGAAGAAGGCATCCCATGCCGCCTCTTGCGTACTGGACGAAGCCAGCAGATGCGCCGACACCGCCTCGGCCGAAGGGGTGCCAAGAAACGGCACGAAGTCATCCGGCGTGTCCGACAGCACCGCGCGCAGTTCCTCGCGTATCGCATCGACGGCAGCCTCGATCCGCGCATGCGCCGGAAAGCGCTCACGCGGGTAGAAGATCTGGCTGGGGATGCCCGGAAAATACAAGAATTTGGGACGCTGTCGCGGATCCGGGAACGGTGCGGGTTGTTCCTGGAGATAGATGGACAGGCACTGGTCGACGCGCGCCAGTTCCGATCGTCCGTAGCGTTGCCGCAGCGGCTCGATGATCGCATCGAACAGCTCGCGCCGAGCGACAGCAACGTATTGCATGGCGTGTTTTACCGCGTCGCGCACGTCTGGCGCGGTGGTGGCGTCGCTGAGCCAGCGTCCGTGCGCTTGCGCCGCATTGATCGCACCCAGATAAGCCGTCATCGCGTCGTGCCGGCGCCCCTGCTGCTCGAACACGACGCCCAGGCGCAGCCGCGCCACGAACATGCCGGGCCCGAGCTGCAGACCTTGGCGCAAGCTGTCCGCCGCGGCTTGCAGATCCCCGGCCAGCATCTGCGCCGAACCCAGCTGGTGCAGGATGGCCGCGTCCTGGGGCTGCGTGCGTAGCGCCGCCAGCAGCAACTCGATCGCGCGAGCCGCATTTCCCCGATTGAGCTGGAGGCTAGCCAGAAACTGCAGCGCTTCCGCGTCATCGGGCTGGATGTCGAGCAGGCGCAGGAACGCCTGCTCGGCAAGCGCCGCGTCGCCACGCTGCAATCCGGCATGCGCCTGCGCGCGGCAAGTCGCGGGAGTGACGTTCGGCGGGTTGTCCATCGGTAGATTCGCTATGGGACGTACCTGCGCAGTATAGGAACGCGATCGGGCGATGAGGCAACCCCGGCCCGTCGTGCGTCAGCGCGTGTAGCGGTTTTGCAGAAACGCAAATACGGCGCGCAGACCCATCGCTTCGCCGCCGCGCGGCCGGCCTGGGCGATCGGCGTCGTTCCAGGCGTAGGTGTCCAGATGCATCCATGGCATGCCGTCGGGCACGAAGCGTTCCAGATACAGCGCCGCGGTGATCGCCCCGGCGTGGCGCGACGCGCCGGCATTGGCGAAGTCGGCCAGATACGAATCGAGCATTCGCCGGTACGGCCGCCACAACGGCAGCTGCCACAGCGGATCGTTGACCGTGCGGCCGGCGGCCAGCAAGGCGGCGGCGATGCCGTCGTCGTTGGCGAACAGCGCCGGCAGATCCGGTCCCAGCGCCACTCGTGCGGCGCCGGTGAGGGTGGCGAAATCGACCATCAGTTCGGGCTGCTGTTCGGCGCCGTAGGCCAGCGCGTCGCACAGCACCAGCCGTCCCTCGGCATCGGTGTTGTCGATCTCGACGGTGTGGCCGGCGCGGGTGGTGATCACTTCGCCCGGGCGCATCGCATTGCCGGCTACGGAATTCTCCACCGCCGGAACCAGCAAGGTCAGCCGCACCGGCAGCTTCGCCTGCATGATCAGCCCGGCCAGCGCGATCGCATGCGCGGCGCCGCCCATGTCCTTCTTCATCCAGCGCATGCCGTCGGACGATTTCAGGTCGAGCCCGCCGGTGTCGAAACACACGCCCTTGCCGATCACCACCAGCTTGGGATCGTCCGCCTTGCCCCAGCTCAGCTCGATCAGCCGCGGTGCGCGATGGCTGGCGCGGCCGACCGCGTGGATGGTCGGAAAATTGGCCTTGAGCAAGTCGTCGCCGACCCACTCGCGCACCTTCGCCTTGTGCGTCTTGCCGAGCTGCTTGATCGCATCGGCCAGGTGCCGCGGGCCCATCTCCTCGGTCGGCGTGTTGACCAGGTCGCGCACCTGCGCGGTCGCCTCCACCAGCGGCGCCAGCTGCTGCAGCTCGGCAGCGGTCACGGCGAGCCGGGCCGGTGCGCGCTTGGGCTGGCGATAGCGGTTGAACTGATACGCACCCAGCGCCCAGCCCAGCGCCGCCAGCGCCGGATCGGTCAGCACGCTTTCGGCGGCGAGGTGATAGTTCGCCTCGGGCAGGCTGCACGGCAGCGCAGCCAGGGCGGACAACGGATCGCGCGGATCGACGCCGGCCAGCACGCGCACCAGCTTGCCGGCGGGATCGGACAGCAGCGCGAAGCTGCCCGCCGTCGCCGCGAAGCCGCTGTCGCTCAACCAGCGCCGCTGCGCCGCACTGAGCCGCCGGCGCGTCGCCGCGTAATGCGCGGCATCGGTGGTCTCGATGGCGATGCTGTGGCGGGCGCCGGACTGGCGTTCGATCAAGGCGGACATGCGGAATCCTTCTGGCTTGTGGCGCATCGAGCGCGCCGGACTCGTGACGATCGGTCGGCAATGATGCGCGTTTTGCCCGCTGCTTGACTATGTGCCGGGTTAAATACCGGCGACCGGATGCTGCGCGTCGAGCCAGTCCGCCAGCGCGGTCATGTCGCGCAGATCCAGCTCGGGCGGTGCGCCCAGTTCGGCCGGCCACGGCTGGCCGTCGCGGTTGATCCAGGCGGTGCGCAGGCCGGCGTCGCGCGCGCCGGCGACATCCATTTCCGGATCGTCGCCGACGTGCAGGATCCGATCGGGCGCCACGCCCAGCCGCTCGGCGGCGGCCAGGAAGATCCGCGGATCGGGCTTGGCCACGCCGCTGTCGCGGGCGCAGATGTGATGGGCGAAATGCGCATGGATGCCGATGCGCCGCAGGTCGGCATTGCCGTTGGTCAGGCTCGCCAGCGGCCAGCGTGCGGTGATCCGCTGCAGCGCCGGCAGGCTGTCCGGATACAGCTCCACGCTGTTGCGCGCAGCGAAGTAGATTTCCCACAACGCCTCGATCGGCGCCGCGGCGATGCCGCAGGCGGCGAACGCATGCTGCATGGTGAGCTGGCGCTGGGAGGTGAAGTCATGCGCCAGGTCGAGCCGCTCCGCGGCGACCTGATCGCGCAACTCGCGCATGGCCGCGATCGGCCACGCGCGAGCGACCTCGGGATGGTGCTGCTGCAGCCAGGCGTCCACCGCCTGGTCGGCGCGTTGCAGTGCCGGCAGCACCGGCCACAAGGTGTCGTCCAGATCCAGCGTCAGCGCGAGTATCGGCACGGGCACGCCAGCAAGACTCGGCGGACTCAGCGGTTGCTGACGCGAAGCACCTGGCCGAGCTTGATCTGGTCGTTCTTCAGGTGGTTCCACTCGCGCAGCTGGGCCACATCGACCGTATGCCGCTTGGCGATGGCGGACAGCGTGTCGCCCTTGCTCACCTTGTAGGTCGTCGGACCGGTCTGGCTGACGCCTGCCGTCACCTTGCCGAAATCCTTGCCGTTGGCCTGGCTGACCGTGGTGGCGCTGCCGTTGGCATAAGCCACGCTGCTGACGGTGACGTTCGCCACGCTGCCGTTGACCCGGGTGAGTCGGGCGGTTTCCTTGTCCTCGGCGCGGCGATTTTCCAGCGCCATCTTCGCCGCCAGCGTATCGGGCGAGGTCGGGGCCACTGCGACGCGGGAAGCATACGTGGCGCCCGGCGCGGAGACCGGCGTGATATGGCTGGCGCGGGCGCCGACTTCGGCGAGGATGTCGCTGCGGCGCGAGCCGTCCATCGAGGCCAGCGCGCTGCCGTCCTGATACGGCAATACCGCATGCTTGCGCAGCGCGGCCTTGGCCGGATCGGTCTGCAGGAAGTCGACGAAGGACTGCGCCGCGGCGGCCTTCGGGCTGCTCGGGTTGGTCACCAGGTAGAGCGGAATGAACAACGGATAGCTGCCGTCGGCGATGTTGGCCACGGTGGCCGGCTTGCCGTTGATCGGGATCGCCTTGACCTTCGGGTTGCCGCTGATGCCGGCGAGCGTGGCGACACCGAAGCCGTTCGGGTTCAGCGAAATGCCTTCTTCCAGCTTGCGCGTGTTGACGTACAGCCGCGGCGCGGCGACCGGCTGGTTGCCGCGACCGAACAGCAGGCTGCGCAAGCTGTATTCCACGCCGTCACCGGGGCTGGCCACCGCGTACACGTCGATCGGCGCGTTGCTGCCGCCGACCTCGCTCCAGTTGTGGATCTTGCCGTAATAGATGTCGTGCACCTGCTTCAGCGTAAGCCCCCGGATCGGGTTGGACGACTGGGTGATGATCACCAGACCGTCCCACGCCACCGGAGTGAACGTGAGGTTCGCGTTCTGCGCGCTGCCGTCGCCGGGGCGCGCGCTGCCGGCCAGGTCCGCGGTACCGCTGGCCACCGCGTCGATGCCCGAGGCGGTGTTGAACGGCTGCAGTTCGATATGGCCGTGCCCGCTCTTTTCCCACGCCTGCGCCACTTCTTCGACGACGCCGTTGGCGGTCGCTACATCGCCGCGCCAGATCAGGGTGGGGCCCTTCGCGGGCGCGCTGGCCTTGGCCTTGGGGTGGGACTTGGCGAATGCCGGTGCGGTGATGAAGCAGGCCCCGATCAGGGCGACGGACAGCAAGCGGGTAATGCGAACGGACATGATGATGGGAAGCCCCGGCGTGATGTAGGTGGTTTATGTAGGCGCAAGTATGCAGCCTTGTAGGCGCACACAAGGTGAACTGGAAACGCTATTTCATCGGCCTGAATGCAGAACATCAAGCGTTTTCATGCATTTGCGTAAAGGCGTGCCTCAGGCTGTGCGCCGTGACACGGCCGGTCGGCGACCCGTGACACGGTTTCGCCGGCCTCGGCTGTGGCCTGCTTTGTGGGAGCGACTTCAGTCGCGACGGTGTGGCAGCGCGCCGTGCTGCCCGGTTTTGCACCGAGCAGTGGCAACGCCGCGTTGCTGCGGGCCGCTGCCGCGGCCATCGCGACTGAAGTCGCTCCCACAGCATTTCGGCGGCGAGTGGAAGCTTGTTCGGATGCTCCTCAATTGACCACCACGTACCGGCTGCCATCGGCATCGGCGACTACCAGCACCAGTTGGCGCACATGCACGTTGGCCAGGCCGCGCAGCATGCGCAGACTGGTGATGCGCTGGTTGCCCACGCCGATCACCAGGTCGTCAGCGCTCAGGCCGGCCCGCGCGGCGCGGCTGCCCGGTTGCACCGCGCTGATCGCCACGCCGTAGAGACCCTGGCTGCGCTGGCTCTCGCTCAAGTCGCTGAAGCGCACGCCGGCGAGGCGCGGATCGAGCTTGTCGCCGTCGACGCTGTCCAGCTTCTCCGCGCTCAGCGTGGCGCTGACCTGGCGGCTATGGCCGTCGCGCAGCACGCCCAGCTGCACCGCGCTGCCCAGCGGCAACAGGCCTTCGGCATTGCGCAGCTCCTGTTCGCTGCGCAGCGGCTTGCCGTTGAGCGTGGTCAGCACGTCGCCCGGTTGCAGGCCGGCGCGGGCGGCGGCCGAGTCGTTGCCGACGCCGGTAACCACCACGCCGTTGTCGTCCTTCAGCTTCAGCAGCTGGGCGATGCGCGGCGTGATCGTCTGCGTCTGCAAGCCCAGGCTGCCGCGCTGCACCTTGCCGTGCGCCACCAGTTGCGCCATCACCTCGGTGGTGATCGCGGTGGGTATCGCAAAGCCGATGCCGACGTTGCCGCCCGACGGCGAAAAAATCATGGTGTTGATACCGACCAGTTCGCCGCGCAGATTGACCAGCGCACCGCCGGAGTTGCCGGGGTTGATCGAAGCGTCGGTCTGGATGAAGTTCTGAAAGCCCGAGCTTCCCGAATTGGGGCTGCCGAGCCCCGAACGGCCCAGCGCGGAGACGATGCCGGCAGTCACCGTCTGGCCCAGCCCGAACGGATCGCCCACCGCGACCACATAGTCGCCCACCTGCAAGCGCGACGAATCGGCCAGCGGCACCGCCTGCAGGTTGTTGGCGGCGATCTGCACCACCGCCACATCGGTGTCCGGGTCGGTGCCGATCAGCTTGCCCTTGAGCGTGCGTCCGTCCTGCAAAGTCACACTGATATCGTCGGCGCCGCCCACCACATGGTTGTTGGTCAGCACATAGCCCTTGGCCGCATCCACGATCACGCCCGAGCCCAGGCTCTGCTCCACCCGTTCGCGCGGCGTCGCGGGCAGGCCGAAGAACTGGCGCACCATCGGGTCGTCGAAATACGCGTCGCGCACCTGCACCCGGGTCTTGGTGGAGATGTTCACCACCGCCGGGGTCACCCGCGTCAGCATCGGCGCCAGCGACGGCATCGGCTGGCCGCCGACCGTCGCGGGCAAGGTGGCGGCACGGCCGACGCCCGGCGCGATGCCGATGACGGCGGCGGCCAGCAAGCCGGTCAGCCAGGGCAGGAAGCGGGGGTGCTGCGACATGGAAGGCTCCTGTGGATCTTGGATAGCGATGAAAGGTAGCGATGAAAGCGGCGCTGGTTCGACCGGACCTCGGCGCGGCGGTTCCATCCTCTTGAAATGCTGCCGTAGGCTCTTTACTTCCAGTGTCGTGAGGGTTAACTTGCCTACCCGATAGCAACCACAACATCTTGTGTTCTAGTGCCAGCGCCGAGACAAGCTCTGGTATCGGCCATCGCACTCTTCGGGGGGAGTCGTTGTCGTCGGAAACAAGTGGCACAAGGTCTGGAGGGCAATCCTCACGACCTGTTGGCTGCAGCGGACGTAGCGTGAACAACACCGTCGTTAATCAAATAAAAAATCAACGGGGGCCGCAAGGCCACACCGAAAGGTCAGGAAGCCGATGAGCACATTGCGTGCACCAATCACCCATTCAGCCACAGGTCGTGATGCCGTCGTGGACATTCCACTACAACCCGCGTCGTACGACATTTGGGACAAGAAATATCGCCTGAAGGCGAAGTCCGGCGAGCCGGTCGATCTCACCATCGACGGCACGTATCAGCGCGTGGCGCGCGCGCTGTCCGACGTGGAAGTCAGCGACGAGCTGCGCAGCCACTGGTACGAGCGTTTCCTGTGGGCGCTGCGCCGCGGTGCGATCCCCGCCGGCCGCATCACGTCCAACGCGGGCGCGCTGGCGCATAAGCCAGCCACCTCCACCATCAACTGCACCGTCTCCGGCACCATCCGCGATTCGATGGACGACATCCTGGAGAAGGTGCACGAAGCCGGCCTCACCTTGAAGGCCGGCTGCGGCATCGGCTACGAATTCTCCACGCTGCGCCCGCGCGGCGCGTACGTGTCGGGCGCCGGCGCGTACACCAGCGGCCCGCTGTCGTTCATGGATATCTACGACAAGATGTGCTTCACCGTCTCGTCCGCCGGCGGTCGCCGCGGCGCGCAGATGGGCACGTTCGACATCAGCCATCCGGACGCCAAGGAATTCATCCGCGCCAAGCGCGAAGACGGCCGGCTGCGCCAGTTCAACCTGTCGCTGCTGATCACCGACGGCTTCATGGAAGCGGTCGAGCACGACCAGGACTGGCCGCTGGTGTTCCCGGTGCACGTCAAGGAAAAAGACGAGATCGACGTCGACGACCCGACCAAGGTGGTCTGGCGCGAATGGCCGACCCACGAGAACTACGTCGATCGCGAAGACGGCCTGGTCGCCTGCAAGATCTACAGCCACATCCGTGCGCGGCACCTGTGGGACATGATCATGGTCTCGACGTACGACTACGCCGAGCCCGGTTTCATCCTGATCGACAAGGTCAACGAGATGAACAACAACTGGTGGTGCGAGCACATCCGCGCGACCAACCCCTGCGGCGAGCAGCCGTTGCCGCCGTACGGCTCCTGCCTGCTCGGCTCGATCAACCTGACCACCTTCGTGCGCGATCCGTTCGGCCCCAAGGCGCGCTTCGACTGGGACGAGTACCGCGAAGTGGTGAAGGTATTCACCCGCATGCTCGACAACGTGGTCGAGATCAACGGCCTGCCGCTGGAGCAGCAGCGCAACGAGATCATGTCCAAGCGCCGCCACGGCATGGGCTTCCTCGGCCTCGGTTCCACCGTCACCATGCTCAAGCACCGCTACGGCAGCGAAGAAGCCGTCGCGTTCACCGAGGAAGTCTCGCGCGAGATGGCCGTGGCCGGCTGGGAAATGGCGCTGGAGCTGGCCAAGGAGAAGGGCGCCGCGCCCATCCTGCTGCGCGACTTCACCGTCACCGGCGACATGCTGCGCAAGCGCCCGGAAATGGTCGCCGACGGCTACAAGGTCGGCGACTCCATCCCCGGCCGCGTGCTGCACGCCAAGTACTCGCGCTACATGCAGCGCATCGCCAGCGTGGCGCCTAACCTGGTCGCCGAGCTGGCCGAGACCGGCGCGCGCTTCACCCACCACAGCTCGATCGCGCCCACCGGCACCATCTCGCTGTCGCTGGCCAACAACGCCAGCAACGGCATCGAGCCCAGCTTTGCGCACAGCTACTCGCGCAACGTGATCCGCGAAGGCAAGAAATCCAAGGAAAAGGTCGAGGTGCTCAGCTTCGAGCTGCTGGCCTACCGCGCTCTGATCAACGCCGACGCCAAAGTGTTCACCGACGAGGCCGCCAACAAGCTGCCCGACTACTTCGTTTCCGCCGACGACATCAGCCCGAAAGAGCATGTCGACATCCAGGCGGCCTCGCAGAAGTGGATCGATTCCTCGATCTCCAAGACCGCGAACGTGCCCACCGATTACCCTTACGAAGACTTCAAGGACATCTATTTCTACGCCTACAAACAAGGCCTGAAAGGATGCACCACGTTCCGCTTCAACCCCGCCGCATTCCAGGGCGTGCTGGTCAAGGAATCCGATCTTGAAAGCACCCTCTACCGCTTCGAGCTGGAGGACGGTAGTGTTGTCGAACTGAAAGGCAATGAGCAGGTGGAATACGACGGCGAAATGCACTCCGCCGCCAACCTCTTCGATGCCTTGAAGGAAGGGTATTACGGCAAGTTTTGAGCCTCATGCAATAAAGGCTCACGACAAGTTCTGACCATCGCACGCCGCGGCGTGCGGCAACTCAAGCGGTCCATCGGAGGGGAACATCAGCATGTCCATCGACAACGAAATTGAAATGAACAACAGCGCTGCACCGGCCGTCGACGCACCGGCCGTCGTCTTGCCTGTGCTGCCCGACGTACCCGCGGTCGCGCCGGCCGCGCCGGCGGCTGCGCCCGTGGCGAAGAAGCCCGTAGCGAAGAAGGCTGCCGCCAAGAAGGCGGCGCCGAAGAAGGCCGCCGCAAAGAAAGCCGCGCCGAAGAAGGCAGCGGCCAAGAAAGCTGCGCCGAAAAAGGCCGCTGCCAAAAAGGCCGCGCCCAAGAAAAAGGCAGCGGCCAAGAAAGCCGTGAAGAAGGCCGCCGCCAAGAAGGTGGCCAAGAAGGCACCGGCCAAGAAGGCGGCACCGAAGAAAGCAGCCGCCAAGAAAGCCGTGAAAAAGGCGGTCAAGAAAGTCGCCAAGAAGGCCTCCGCCGCCAAGAAAGCGGTGAAGAAGGTCGCCAAGAAAGTCGCCAAGGTGGTGAAGAAGAAAGCCGCCAAGGTCGCAAAGAAGGTCAGCAGCAAAAAGTCGGCCAGCAAGAAGGCCGCACCCAAGAAGGCGGCAGCGAAGAAGTCCGCCAGCAAGAAAGCCGTCGCCAAGACGGCAAAGAGGTCCACTGCCAGCAAGAAGGCGAGCGTCAAGTCGGCCAAGCCAGCCATGAAAAAAGCTGCCGCCGGCAAGAAGGCCGCTGCAAAACGGAAGTAAGCGACACCGCATGCGGCCCGGCCGTGCGCCGGGCCGCATGTTTTTCGCATCACGCCGCGTCCACTCCGGCATCAACACTTTAAAAAGAAGCGAACACCATGGCGATCAAGATCGACAAGAAGATCACTGGCTACAACGTGGTCAAACCCGAAGACAAGGTTGCCGCCAACCCGGTCACCGCCGCCGCCGCGCCGAAAGAGCCGCGCCAGGCCGAAGTGATCCAGATGCACGAAAGCGTGGAGCGCCCCGAGACCCTGGTCGGCTCCACCTTCAAGGTCAAGTCGCCGCTGTTCGAGCACGCGTTGTACGTCACCATCAACGACATCGTGCTCAACGCCGGCACCCCGCACGAACAGCGCCGCCCGTTCGAGGTCTTCATCAACTCGAAAAACATGGATCACTTCCAGTGGATCGTGGCGCTCACCCGCATCCTGTCCGCCGTGTTCCGCAAAGGCGGCGACGTCACCTTCATCGTGGAAGAGCTGAAAGCCGTGTTCGACCCCCGCGGCGGCTACTTCAAGTCCGGCGGCGTCTACATGCCCAGCATCGTCGCCGAGATCGGCGCGGTGATCGAGCAGCACATGAAGAACATCGGCATGATCCACGACCCGGAAATGGACGAGGCCACCCGCAAGCTGATCGCCGAGAAGCGCGCCGCGTACGAGCAGGCTGGCGCAAAAAAAAAGGCTGACGTAACCGCGGCCCCTGTGGGAGCGGCTTCAGCCGCGAAAACGTCCGGCGACACCGAATCTTCCGGCTTCCCGCCCGGTGCCACGTTGTGCGTGAAGTGCAATACGCAGGCGTTGGTGCTGATGGATGGGTGTCAGACGTGTTTGAATTGTGGGTATTCGAAGTGCGGGTGAGGTGCATCTGACTCGAAATCAGGCGTACGTGTAAGCGTACCTGGGTTCAAATTCCACTCTCTCCGCCAGATTGCAAAAGGCCCTGACTTTTTTCAGGGCTTTTTTGTGCCTGAGGGAAACGGTGCGTGGACATCCGTGTGGACACTTCGCATGCGGCTAATAGGCATGAGCCGCATCATGTAGTGGTCGCCAATCTCGAATCAGTAGAAGTGGCGATATCTTGAAATGTGTGATGGCCGCCACAAATCTATAACGAAATCGGCCGTGGGAGAGGCGCCGACTATCCAAGACAACCAAGGTTGGGAGTAGGGGATTTGAACGCTATCGTTTCGTTGCAGAACAGTGCGGAAGCGCTGACGCTCCTCCGCGCACGTCGCCGCACGCTTGACCGCGTAAAGCGCGCGCAAAGGGCCTACTTCATCGCGGCCCTAATTTTGCCCGTGGCATCCGTCGTCGCTGCCGCTTGGTGGCAAGGAGGCAAGCCCTGGGTAAGCTTCGTAGCCCTCCTCGTCGCCATGTTGGACTTTTATTGCCTGGACCGCTGGCAAAAAGAGCAAATTAAACTCTCGGCTCGCTTGCAGGAGCAGTTCGATTGCCTCGTCCTGGACGTTCCCTGGAACAGTTTCACAGCAACAAAGAAAGTTATCCCAGAAGATGTCTTTGAATTGGGAGGGGACAAGCTATCTGCGAGCGTGGAGAAGACGTTTCCCAATTGGTATCCAGCGAGCGTCCAAGGACTTCCGCTTCACCTGGCTCGATTGGCATGCCAACGTACCAACCTTTGGTATGACGCCGCGCTGCGAAATCACTATGCCCGCTGTATTCTTTGGTTTGAGCTGGTAATTGTTGCAGCGCTCTTAGCATCGGGCTTTATTCTGGGCACATCATTTGCCGATTTCGTTTTGACGAAGCTCGTGCCCTTCGTTCCGCTCGTCATGTGGCTGGAGCGGGAGCGTCGCCGCCATAAAGACACGGAAATCACGCTATCCAGGCTGTTAGACGAAATAGAGGCGTCCATCGACAAATTTATTGATGCTTCGTCACACGATGATGCTCAAGGGCGGTCGCGGCAGCTGCAAGACGCCATTTTTTTGCACCGAGCAACTAGCCCATTGGTCAGCAATATTCTCTATAAGCTCAAGCGAAGCCGTATGGAACCGAAGATGCATGTTGGAGTCGAGGAGTTCATTAAGCGCCTTGCTGTCTCCGTGAACGGGAGGGGCGCCCTGTGAAGCATGTGAACAGTTTTGACGATTTCCTGAAGGACGTCGTCAATATCAACAGCACTCGCTTACAGAACCTCGATGATTCATTTGAGGCCATCAAAAAATTCATCCGGAACTCCACCTATACACCAAAGGTGTCTTCCTATTTTCGACACGGATCTTGGGCCCATCAAACCATCATTCGGCCAGTCGAGGGCAATCCTTTCGATGCAGATATCATCGTCTTCGTGCAGCCGGTTGAGGGTTGGGAAGCGTGCGACTACGTTGACGAACTGATGAAGGTGTTCGAAGGAAGCGGCACCTATAAAGACAAAGTAAGGCGTTTCTCGCACTGCGCCACCATTGAATATGTAAATGACCGAAAGATGGACATCGCGCCTTGCGTGCTGGGACGCACATACGAAGGCTCGGTTGAGGTGTGTAACCGTGTCACGAACAGTTTCGAGGCATCCGCGCCAGAGGACTACACAAAGTGGATAAAGGACAGGAATTCTGATGGCGGAAACAACTATCTGCGGAAGGTAACCCGGTTACTGAAATATCTACGTGACATCAAAACCACCTTTACTTGCCCTTCGTTCTTGCTCACGACTTTGCTTGGACTTCAAATCTATCCGGGTGACAAGGACAATGATGGCTTCAAGGATTTGCCTTCGGCGCTGAAGACGGTCCTTGGTCGGCTGGATACGTGGCTACAGACTAAGCCGTTTCGACCAAGTGTGTTTAACCCGGTATTGGCCTCTGAGGATCAGGCATCAGGATGGACCGATGTCCAATATCAGAACTTCCGGACGCAGATCCACCGTTACCGAGGCTGGGTTGACGAGGCTTACGAGGAGGCCGACCAAGCAAAGAGCCTTGAGAAGTGGCGCAAAGTCTTTGGTGATGACTTTGGCAAGGCAAAGCTCACTAAGGTCGAAGCGAATGCCAACTCGGAACGCGGAATCCTTGCCACCACGGACGACGTGGATGTCATTCGTGAACACGGTTTAGCCGCGCTTAGCCCCGAGGTTGCAGCGCCATGTTGGCGAAAAACTCCAGCTTGGGATGCCACGAATCTTCAGATGAACATTGGGGTTCAGGCATGGATTGCGCCGTTCAAGGACGGGCGACTCATGAAGCGGATTGCCAATGGCGAGGCCCTGGAGAGCGACCAATACATCCGATTTACTGCACATCTCTTGGGTAGTGCGAGCGCGGATGCCTATCGGACGGAATGGCGAGTGACGAACACAGGGCCTGTGGCAGCCCGCCGGAACTCCCTTCGGGGAGGATTTGAATTGTCAAAACCTGACCATACGCGTTGGGAGCAACTAAGCTACCGCGGCGTGCATATGGTTGAGGCATTCCTAATCAGAAAAGTGGACCAAGTGCAGGTAGGAATGAGCAACCCTTTCTATGTGGTGATTGAATAAAGGAAACAGAGGTCAGAGTGCGAAATAGGGGTCAGAGTGCACTTTAGAAAGTCGACTCCGCCCCCTGTTTCGAAGCGTTTAATTCTAGGGGGAGAGTTCAATGCGTTTTATGATCACCGCATCACTGGCGGTCGCGTTGCTTGCTGGCTGCGCTTCGACTCCGTCACAACGCCCGGCCACATCGCCTGTCAGTGTTGTTTTGTCTCCCGGCGTAACCGCCCTCATACCCGTCCCGGTAGGACTGACCCCAGTTACGATCGACGAATCACCAAAGCTCGCCGCTGGTCTTCGTGCTCTTCAAGGGGACCGAGCGACACTGCTCACTGGATTCGCTGAACATACCTTCATCCTCGCAGTGAACAGCGGGCAGGCGAGTCAGAGTTTTAGGTTTGCCACAGTGGTTCAACCCAATGACCCAAGACTGTATGACGTACCACTCAACCTATTTCAGAGGGCGATCACGGCGTTTAAGACAAAAGATGCCCAATTGATTGCTCAAATGGCTACGTCGGCAAATGAATACGATGCGAAACATCCAGATGTGCTGAAGCAGGGTGGTATCTCGATCTCAACACGTGTGGCAGCAAACGGGTATCCGGTTGTATCAATTGACATTCCGCATGCGTACGGAAGCGTAATAGTTGGCGCCACAACGACCAACGCCTCAACCATCCCAATGGTGATTGGCATGACGCATCTGCTCGTAAAAGGGCACATGATTGCTGAGGGGACATACATGAGCGGCAATACGCCGAGTACCGTCGATGCAGTCAGGAAGATGGCCGCAGACTTTGCCATCGCGACTTTACAGGTCAATGGAGAACCGACGAACTAACGGTACCTCGTATGACACGAAACCCGGGCCATCTCACTCTGACCCCTGTTTCGTTGTCGTTCCTCGCGCGGGGGAGCCTATCCCGTGAGCTGCGTTTTCGTTGAAGCAAGAGCTTTCGTGCGCCTTCGGCGCGCGAGTGACTTTCTCTTGAATGGCCAAGAGAAAGTCACCAAAGAGAAGGCCACCCTCCTCGGCGCTTGCCGGGCTGCGCCCGGCAAGTCCGTGAGCCGCGGCCGGGCTTTTCGACAGCACATCCATGTGCTGTCGAAAAGGAGTCGACATCGTGTCGACTCCCCTGCCGGCCTGTCGTCCACGACTCACCGCCTCACAAGGGGGTTGAAGATCAAAGGCAACAGCAACAGCAGCGGCAATCAAAAACGGGCTGAGGTTTTCCACCCTGTCATGGACGACAGCGATAGCGACAAAACCTGTCTTGACACCCCTCCACTGCAGTAGCAGACTCGTTTGCAAGGAGCGTAGAAACTCCTCTACAAGCGGTCCCCACCTCCGTCAAACCGGTGGGTTTTTTGTGCCCATGTTGCTGCGGGCACGAGACCGACGCGATGCCTGCGTCGGGAGGGCGGCTAATACAACACCCGCAAGGGGAATACGCCCGCCGGCTTGTAGCGGTTTCTAACCTCCCGACTTCCCGTCCGTCGTCACGCCGTGGACGGGCACTTCGATGGAATGAGGAGGCGACCATGTCTAAGTTCGATTCGGACGATCTGGAAACGATGGGCTATTTCCTGCCGGAGGACAGCCAGCTCCGGCTGAAGAAGCTGCGCGAGTATGTGGAGTTCCTGGCCAACCTCGCGCGACCGCGCACGTCGGTCGAGGAAAAGGAGTGCTATGCGGAGATTCGCCCGGGCGAAGTGGCGGTCTGCCTGGAACTGCTGGAGGAGCAGATCGCTCAGGTGCTGAATGAACTCTCCTGGCCGGCCGAGCATGGCGAAAGGGCGGCAGCAGGCGAGGCCGATGCGCACGCGGACGCGGACGATTACACGGATGTCGCGGAACCGGATGTCGCCGAGCCGGTGATGGCTGAAGCCGACAACCGCTTCCTCTTCGGCGTCACCCTGGATCAGGTCGACGAGATCAACCTGCTGCTGAGCAGCCTCAGGGCCCTTGGCAATGTGGTGACCTGCAGCGATCACGCCGAGTTATCCGACGTCACGCTGTCGATCATGGGCGACGCCATCGTCCGCGACGCGGAGAAGCTGCGCGACATCATCCGCGACGTGAATGCGCAGGATCTGGAGCCACCGCATGGCACGAATCCCGGCGTGCGTGAAGAGTGGGCCACCTACCTCGCGCTACCCGCGCATTCGCTCATGGGCAGCACGCCGCCCATCGTGCGGCGGCTTCCGATCTATCAGTAGCGGGAGACGGAAGCAGAGCGCGCTTTCCTGAGGCAAGCGTTGTCGGTAACCGGGTCAGAGCCCCTTCTTCGCGTGTGGAACGGGTTCTGACTCAGTTTGTTTTTCATGCGGTGCCAAGATCGCGCTGATCACTCGCGGGGAATCGCAGTCATGCCCTTCTCGTTCGTGCGAGCTCGACCAGCCGCATCAAAATGAGCGCAAATAAAACCACGATGAACAATGCATACGCATACTGTCCCCTTGCCACTCCGGTTCCATAAGGAAACCATATCCCTGGAAGGCCCAGGGCGTTGAGTTCGGTCGCGAACAGACCTATGCCGACCAGGATCGCGGCGAACGCTGCCAAATAGGCGGAAGGCTTCCCTGGTCGCATCACGCCTAGCCCGATGAGCCATAGGTAGAGCGCGGCATATATCAGACGTACGCCCTCCACAACGATGTTGGCGGCCATCTTGATACCGTGGGTTGCTTCTGGCGCAAACCATGGACGGCCGATCAACGCGAAGACAAGGTAGACCACGGTAAGCACGCTGACCGCGTAACGCAGCCATGGCTTGCCCAGGCGGAACCAGTCCCGCCAGGCCATCGTCCATGCCGCCAATGCGAGCGGCTTGAGTATCACTGCGGTCGCGATGTCATAGCAGCGAAGACTTTGAACGTGCGTCCAGGAAAACGTCACTTGATTGATGCGTAACAGCGCAAGGAAAAGAAGCGCAGCGCCTAGCCATCGATAGGAGTCATCGGTGCGGGACGCCATCAGCCCCAAGACCATCATTGCAAGCAGAACAAATGCAGCTGGTTCAAACGCATCCACCACGTAACCCTTGAATGTCTCCAGCCATTGCACTTGATGCAGAAGGTCGATGCCGTTCGCATAACCGATAGTCGGCGCGATATGAATGCCACCGTTGTCCTCGCCCGCATCGACGGGATCCATCCACACGCGCAGCGCTATCAGGTAGGTTCGCGCGCCCGCCGATGATGCCGCCGGCAATGGAAATACGCTCGGTCGGACGCTGTACACCGCTGGGGCTTTTCCGGTGAACACACCCGGACCGCCAAGTAGCTTTCCATCCACATAAAGTTGGTAAGTCGAATCAACAAGGGTCGGCCCCGCCAACGCAAGCTGGGCGTCTTTGTCGCTGTCGATGGTGACTTTCAGCCGATACCATGCATAACCCGTGTATCCCGCATGACCTCGCTTGCTCCATCCAGACACATAGCCCGGTAGCCCGACATCTCCATCATGTGCACCAGGAGCAGGCGTGAGATCGACGGTATCCCACGTGCTGTCATCGAAGTTCGGCAAAGACCAACGAAGATCGTCACCGGTCTTGAATCGCCATGGGCCATTCAGGGCAACAGTCGAATGACCGAGCCTTATGGTTTCGATCTGAGCGGGCTCAGCTGATACCGGACTGCTCCCGCTTATGAAAGCGGAAAACACGCATAGAAAAGCCAAGAGTCTCGATAGGTGCACCTGTTCACTCCCCACGAATGATGTGTCAGATGTTCGGCATTTACTATGATGTCATCATGAATCGACGGAGTGACAGCACATGGTGCCGCAACCCCATATCCACTGCCCGTTGTGCAGGTGGGAGCCGAGCGGAGACAGCCTGTGGTACTGCGGCCCCCTGGAACCTGGCGCTGGCTGCCGCACCCGTTGGAACACGTTCTGGACTGCGGGCTGCTGCCCTGGCTGCGGACACTTCTGGGCCATGACGCAATGCCTGTCGTGCAAGCAGAAGTCGCCGCACGAGGCGTGGTATCACTACCCTTCAGATGAAGGCCGGGAGCAGCGGAAGGAAGAAGAACTTGAAATTTCGCGTTGAGTCGCCTCGTTGCGAAACAGAAATTGCGGTGAGAGTGCACTTTTAGAGAAAGGGCCCAGGTTCATTCACTGGCGAGCGGCCGTCGCCCTCGACTCACCATTGCACAGGGGCTCCGGGTAGAACGGCGGGCCATCGTGGCCCGCTCTTTTCAGAGAAGCTCGATCAAGAGCCAGAAGCTGCCGAGCGTCATCCCCATCGGCCGCGCTATGATCGCCCCATGTGATTTCCCCGATAGCCGTCCATTCGGTTGGCGACGAGTTGGAACGCATCGCAAAGGCGGAATTCCATGGAATCGATCGGTGACGATTTGCGAGTCATGCAGCGTACCCCGCTGGCCCCTGCGCACGTTGCCGCGTTGCGTGAGGCAGGTACGGAAGTGGTCTACGCGGCCGGCAGCTACCTCGCGCGCCCGGGACAACTGGCCGATCGTTTCGTCTATGTCGTCGATGGCGAAATCGAGGTCGTCAACGCCTACACCGATGAGCGTCATCTGCCGTCGACGCTGGGGCCGACCCAGTTCATGGGCGAGATTTCGTTCCTCAACGGCGGCACCTCCTCCATGCCGCTGCGCGCCGTGCGGGATACGACCGTGATCGAGGTGCCACGCACCACGATGCTGACGCTGATGTCGCAGATCCCCGAGATGTCGGACATCATCATCACCGTTTTCTCCGCGCGTCGTCGCCGGCAGATCGAGCAACGCGACAGTGCGCTGGTGCTGATCGGTGAGGAGCTCGACCGCGATGTCCGTTGCATCGCCGAATTCGCCACCCGCAATCGCATTCCCTACAGCTCGTTCGAGCTGGGCAGCGCCGAGGCGGACGCCGTGGCCGCCACATGTGCGCTGGCGCCCGGTCGTCCCGCGGTCATTTTTGGCCGGAACACGATCGTCGTCGATCCCACGCCGGACAGGGTCGCGCGTCTGCTCGGGCTCAACCTCGATCTGGTCGACGACGAGGATTTCGACGTGCTGATCGTCGGCGGCGGGCCGGCGGGCGTGGCGGCCGGGGTCTATGCGGGCGCCGAGGGGCTTTGCGCGCTGGTGACCGAGGACATCGCGATTGGCGGCCAGGCGGGTACGTCGAGCCGGATCGAGAACTACATGGGATTTCCCACCGGTATTTCCGGTGCCGATCTGGTGTGGCGCGGCCAAGTTCAGGCGATGAAGTTCGGCACGCGCTTCGCCATGCCGCGCCGGGTCGCGCGGCTGGAGGTGCTGGGGGACGGCAGCTTCTGCGCGACTTTCGACAACGGCAAGCGCATCCGGGCCAAGACGGTGGTGGTAGCGACCGGCGTGCAATATCGCCGTCTGCCGATCGAGCGGCTGATCGAGTTCGAGGGTGCCGGCGTCTATTACGCCGCGACCGAAATCGAGGCCCGCTATAGCAAGGGGACGGAGGCGATCATCATTGGCGGCGGCAATTCGGCCGGCCAGGCGGCGATGTTCCTCAGCCGAACAGCGAGCCGGGTACGCCTGCTGGTGCGCGGTCGATCGTTGGCGGCATCGATGTCGAGTTACCTGTCGAGCCGGCTCGAAGCGGAGCCGACGATCACCATCGAATACGGCGCCGAAGTCAGCGCGCTGCACGGCAGCGACCACCTGGAGGCGGTGACGATCCGCAACACCGCGCGCGGGAACGAAGAAACGGTGCCGACCCGGGCGCTCTTCATCATGGTCGGTGCCGCCCCCAATACCGACTGGCTGGCGGATCTGGTCGAGCTGGACGACAAGGGCTTCGTGCTCACCGGCGAGGCCGCAGGCGCAAGCTCGCCCTTCGCCGCCTCGCTGCCGGGCATCTTTGCGGTGGGCGACGTGCGCAGCGGATCGGTCAAGCGCGTGGCTTCAGCCGTCGGCGAGGGATCGGTGGTGATATCGAAGGTCTGGGAATTCGTCGATCGTGGCGGCCGCATCTGAGCGGGCGCAGAAGCAGGGGTCAGGGTGCACTTTCTGGAAAGTCGACCCTGGCCCCTGCTTCGAACACCTACGGGTGGAACAAGAAAGTGTAGAGCCGAGATGCGCCATCAAGGATAAAGTTGGACACCACGAGCGTCAGCGCGGCTGCAGTTGCACCCTTCAGCCAAGATGCAAACCTGTTGCCGGCATAGAACTCCAGGGTTGCAAGACCAACGTATGGGCACCATAGCGCAGCGGACAGGTACCCCACCGTAGTCGGCGATAACCTCTCGACATACCACAATGGCAGAATGAGCACGCAGAAAATAAGGGCCCTGAGGCAAAACGCGTAGGTTGCGAGCACAATGTGCTCCGCATAGTTCAATCGCTCGCGTCGAAACACGACTAGAAAAAAAAGGCTCAGAAGCGGGACTTGAGCTAGAACGATGAGATTCAGGTGCCGTTCTTCAAAGCTTTGCAGCGCATTAAGTCCATTCGGTGAGGTAATCGAATGGAAGCCAGTCACATTGACCAGCAATGTTGTAATGGCCGTTAGAATGACAAGTGAAGCAAAGGGGCCGAAGTGACGCCGACGCTTTCCGGCGACGAATTCTCGCGCTACATGGCCGGGACGCGTAACCAAAGCCTTTATGACGGTATAGGCGCTGCGATCGGCGTGCACCAAAGCGTGCAGCAGATCATGACCGATTTCGCGAGTCGTCAAGCGATGCGTAGCTGCCGGCTGGCCGCACATGCTGCAGAAGCGCTGCCGGAATTGAAGAGGTGCCCCACAGTCCAAGCAATGGCGCGTGCCGCCCACCGAGAAATCCGACATGTCGCCGCCCTATTCAAGTCCCATCATCGCCAACCAACGGCCGAAGATATCAGCACGAGCATGCTAACGGAATTCTTCGAACCGGGGTTTGGTGAAGTGCTGCCATTTGGCCCATCCATCGAACTACCTCGTCTTGAGCCAGGCCTAGCTGCTGCCTGCATCAACGGGCGATCATTTGGAGCACGTGCGACTTAAACGATAGCCCGGAGTCGCTAACCCGATCAGAGCCACTAACTGGAATATATGGGGTCACGGCTTCAGCGAGGCCTCCTACTACCTGTGGCGTAGCAAGTTCGGCGGGATGAGCGTGTCCGAAAAAGCCGGGTCACCTCAGAGTCCATTCCTTGTGTGTAACAGGCTCTCATGCAGATTCCGCAATCAGCACGTAAATGGGCCCAGAGCCCAGAAACTGCCTTGGGTGATTGAGCTAGCCAAAATCTGCAATCCATATAAGATGCGTCTCGCTCTTTTTTCGCTCCGTCAAAAACCATCGCAATGGATAAGCCATGAAGTCAGTACGTAATGTTTCGTTTGCCCTGAACAAGGCATGGACCAGTACCTTGTTGGGCACCGTCATCGGCATGGCCATGATCGCACCGGCGCATGCAGACGACATGTCGTCGCGCATGGTCGACCAGTACGCCGATATGTGCGCCAACCAGTCGATCAACATCCCGTCACCCTACGGCGAGGCGGATCTCAAAGGAAACCCGAAGCTGGCGACTTACTGCCATTGTTTTGCCGGAAAATTTGCGCAACGTGCGGCGGCCACTCTACAGAATATGAATAGCGGCAAGCCTGATTCGAGTTCCGTGCAGGATACCGTCAACGAAGAGCGCGAAATGCGTAACAGCTGCCGGCAGCAGGTCGGCCTGCCACTGATCAAGTCCTCCTGATGATTGCCTTGAAGATCCGTATGCGCACACTTTTTGCCGTTGCCCTGGTTGCTGCTTTGCCGCTGGCCGGATGGGCGGCAAGCCCGGCGGCGCATGCCGTCGCTGATGCCTCGTCGTCGCAAGACAGTGTCTATCTCGGTTACTACCAGGAAGACCCGGCCACCAACCACGAAGACCCGACCATGGGCTCGGTGTACTTGAATCTGCCGGCATCCGATAGCGACTTCTCGGGCACCATGTACTTCACTTACCTCGGCTGCCAGAGCCATAACCTGGGCACCATCTCAGGCACCAAAGCCGGAGCCTTGTTGAAAGGCCACTGGAACGGCAGCATCGACGGCACCCAACAAACCGGCACGTTTACCGGCACCTATTCGGCAGCGCAAAGTGCTTATGCCGGCACGTTTACCGTTGCCGGTGGCAAGCAGCGCATCGATATCCCCTCGTGCATCAGTTACTACATTGCGCCGAAGGGTAGCTTCGAATTGTTTGCCATCGGCAAGCATGTGCCCAGCAACTTCTCTGTGTCGATGAACGGCAATGCGGTCAGCTGGAACCCACCCAGTGGCGCGGTGATGACGCTGGTCTACGTGCTTGATCCAGCCATTGCCAACAGCGGCCATGGCAATGCCACCGTGTGGCAGACCTTGGTGCTGGGGCCCCAAGGCAGCGCGAACCTGAGCGATGCCGGCCTGCTGAGCGGGCATGCGTACCTGATTGCCGTCGGTGCATCGGATAGCCGCTTTCATCGGTTGAGCTTTGCCAGCAGCCGGTTCACCGCCCCCTGAGTGAACTACCTTCGTACATCATCCTGCCAACGCAGGACGATGTACGAAGCACCAGCTTTCTTTTGTCCAGGACGCAACGCGACGAAACGCACCGTAACTTGTCGCCCCGGTAACCGGGTCAGCGCTCCTTACGGAACTGCGCAGGCCACGGCCGGCAGAGTAGTGCTTCAGAAAGTGGCTCTGAGCTGGCCCGGGTTTGACGGACATATGCTCAAGAAGGCGAGACGACCGCAGCACTCGAATGTCCTACATTTATGATGTCATCTCGAACCCACGGAACGACAACGCATGGAACCGCAACCGCTCATCTACTGCCCGCTGTGCAAGTGGGAGCCCAACGGAAACAGCCTGTGGTGCTGCGCACCTTCGGAGCCGGGTGCGGGCTGCTTCACCCGTTGGAACACATTCTGGACTGCGGGCTGCTGCCCCGGCTGCGGACACTTCTGGGCCATAACGCAATGCTTGTCGTGCAAGCAGAAGTCGCCACACGAGGCTTGGTATCACTACCCGTCAGATGAAGGCCGGGAGCGGAGTAAGGAAGAAGAGCTCGAAATTTCGCGTTGAGTCGCGTCGTTGCCGAAACAGAAATTGCTGCTGCAGGTTCCCAGCTTGTTGACCAAGTCATTGCCAACACAGCTGACCAAGCTCGCCATACAACTTGACCGGCATCGCCAACCACCTGACCATCCGACTGAAGGTCGCTTGTCGACCATAACGGACGTTGGACCGCTAATCTATCCGATCGAGATAGTGCGATTTCACGAGTGAAATTAAGGGCTTGAACATATGAAGAGGACGACAGCTGCCAACTTTGCCTTGGGCTTGGCCGTTATCGGATGGGCGATGTCGTGGTTGGGGT
>NZ_FRCH01000009.1 GCF_900142825.1 Rhodanobacter sp. OK091
TGTTGACGGTCACGAAAAGCGATGTAGAATGGGCGGCTCACCTAGGACGAAACGTTCTGGACGCGATCGAGGAATCGGTGGCAAGTGGTTGATCTTTGACAGTGTGCGCAGGTGAATTGTGTGGACGTCTTGCGGTGGAGGGTTACGACCTGTCCAAGCAATGCAAGCGTCCAACTAGAGAAAAAGTCAGTAATGAGTTTTATCCGGTTGGGACATACGCTTCGGAAAGATAGATGGCCGAGCCCGCGAGGGTGAGGTTGTCGAAAACTTAAGTGAAGAGTTTGATCCTGGCTCAGATTGAACGCTGGCGGCATGCCTAACACATGCAAGTCGAACGGCAGCACAGCAGTAGCAATACTGTGGGTGGCGAGTGGCGGACGGGTGAGTAATGCATCGGGACCTACCCAGACGTGGGGGATAACGTAGGGAAACTTACGCTAATACCGCATACGTCCTACGGGAGAAAGCGGGGGACCTTCGGGCCTCGCGCGGTTGGACGGACCGATGTGCGATTAGCTAGTTGGTAGGGTAATGGCCTACCAAGGCGACGATCGCTAGCTGGTCTGAGAGGATGATCAGCCACACTGGGACTGAGACACGGCCCAGACTCCTACGGGAGGCAGCAGTGGGGAATATTGGACAATGGGCGCAAGCCTGATCCAGCAATGCCGCGTGTGTGAAGAAGGCCTTCGGGTTGTAAAGCACTTTTATCAGGAACGAAATACCACGGGTTAATAACCTATGGGGCTGACGGTACCTGAGGAATAAGCACCGGCTAACTTCGTGCCAGCAGCCGCGGTAATACGAAGGGTGCAAGCGTTAATCGGAATTACTGGGCGTAAAGGGTGCGTAGGCGGTTAGTTAAGTCTGTCGTGAAATCCCCGGGCTCAACCTGGGAATGGCGATGGATACTGGCTAGCTAGAGTGTGTCAGAGGATGGTGGAATTCCCGGTGTAGCGGTGAAATGCGTAGAGATCGGGAGGAACATCAGTGGCGAAGGCGGCCATCTGGGACAACACTGACGCTGAAGCACGAAAGCGTGGGGAGCAAACAGGATTAGATACCCTGGTAGTCCACGCCCTAAACGATGCGAACTGGATGTTGGTCTCAACTCGGAGATCAGTGTCGAAGCTAACGCGTTAAGTTCGCCGCCTGGGGAGTACGGTCGCAAGACTGAAACTCAAAGGAATTGACGGGGGCCCGCACAAGCGGTGGAGTATGTGGTTTAATTCGATGCAACGCGAAGAACCTTACCTGGCCTTGACATGTCCGGAATCCAGCAGAGATGCAGGAGTGCCTTCGGGAATCGGAACACAGGTGCTGCATGGCTGTCGTCAGCTCGTGTCGTGAGATGTTGGGTTAAGTCCCGCAACGAGCGCAACCCTTGTCCTTAGTTGCCAGCACGTAATGGTGGGAACTCTAAGGAGACTGCCGGTGACAAACCGGAGGAAGGTGGGGATGACGTCAAGTCATCATGGCCCTTACGGCCAGGGCTACACACGTACTACAATGGTCGGTACAGAGGGTTGCAATACCGCGAGGTGGAGCCAATCCCAGAAAGCCGATCCCAGTCCGGATCGGAGTCTGCAACTCGACTCCGTGAAGTCGGAATCGCTAGTAATCGCGGATCAGCTATGCCGCGGTGAATACGTTCCCGGGCCTTGTACACACCGCCCGTCACACCATGGGAGTGAGTTGCTCCAGAAGCCGTTAGTCTAACCGCAAGGGGGACGACGACCACGGAGTGGTTCATGACTGGGGTGAAGTCGTAACAAGGTAGCCGTATCGGAAGGTGCGGCTGGATCACCTCCTTTCGAGAAAGACGGTCGCGAACTCTCTTCGCAAGACGTCCACACAAGACACCTGTATTTCACGTAATCGTTCAACGCGAAGTCCCTTTCGCGAAGAGCGAAGATCAAGACCGACCATCCATGGCCGGACTCTTCATCAACAGCCGCTTCGAACATGGTTCCAGGTTGTCTGGCGTAGGTTCTGGGGTTCGATCTCACTGGGTCTGTAGCTCAGGTGGTTAGAGCGCACCCCTGATAAGGGTGAGGCCGGTGGTTCGAGTCCACCCAGACCCACCATTATTCCAAGGATTCCTTGGGGCCTTAGCTCAGCTGGGAGAGCACCTGCTTTGCAAGCAGGGGGTCGTCGGTTCGATCCCGACAGGCTCCACCATGGAACGAACGGCGCGTGAAATAACAAGCACACAAAAGATTTTGAAATCATCCGGCATTGAGGCCGGCGTGATGTTCTTTGAAAACCTGTAAACGAGTGACAAGCGTCTTGGTTCGAACCGAACCGAGACAAGTGTTAAGGCAAGTAACGAAGTGGTTTGGACGTGTGATCCCGAGGCGACTTGGGGTTATATGGTCAAGCGACTAAGCGTATACGGTGGATGCCTTGGCAGTCAGAGGCGATGAAGGACGTGGCAGCCTGCGAAAAGTGTCGGGGAGCTGGCAACAAGCTTTGATCCGGCAATGTCCGAATGGGGAAACCCACTCCGCAAGGAGTACTGCATGGTGAATACATAGCCATGCAGGGCGAACCCGGGGAACTGAAATATCTAAGTACCCGGAGGAAAAGAAATCAACCGAGATTCCCTGAGTAGCGACGAGCGAACGGGGACTAGCCCAAAAGCACATTATGTTTTAGTCAAACGGGATGGAAAGCCCGGCCATAGATGGTGATAGCCCAGTCGACGAAAAGGCATTTTGTGTGAAATTGAGTAAGGCGGGGCACGTGAAACCTTGTCTGAACATGGGGGGACCATCCTCCAAGGCTAAATACTACTGACTGACCGATAGCGAACTAGTACCGTGAGGGAAAGGCGAAAAGAACCCCGGAGAGGGGAGTGAAATAGACCCTGAAACCGTATACGTACAAGCAGTGGAAGCCCGCAAGGGTGACTGCGTACCTTTTGTATAATGGGTCAGCGACTTACTGTCAGTGGCAAGCTTAACCGTATAGGGGAGGCGAAGAGAAATCGAGTCTGAATAGGGCGCATAGTCTCTGGCAGTAGACCCGAAACCGAGTGATCTATCCTTGGCCAGGTTGAAGGTGCGGTAACACGCACTGGAGGACCGAACCCACATCTGTTGCAATAGATGGGGATGAGCTGAGGATAGGAGTGAAAGGCTAAACAAACTCGGAGATAGCTGGTTCTCCTCGAAAGCTATTTAGGTAGCGCCTCGTGCGAATACTGTTGGGGGTAGAGCACTGTTATGGCTAGGGGGTCATCGCGACTTACCAAACCATGGCAAACTCCGAATACCAACACGTACTACACGGGAGACACACGGCGGGTGCTAACGTCCGTCGTGAAAAGGGAAACAACCCAGACCCGCAGCTAAGGTCCCAAAGTCATAGCTAAGTGGAAAACGATGTGGAAAGGCATAGACAGCCAGGAGGTTGGCTTAGAAGCAGCCACCCTTTAAAGAAAGCGTAATAGCTCACTGGTCGAGTCGGTCTGCGCGGAAGATTTAACGGGGCTAAGCTATGCACCGAAGCTCGGGGTGTGCACATTTATGTGTACGCGGTAGAGGAGCGTTCCGTAAGCCTGTGAAGGTGGATTGTAAAGTCTGCTGGAGGTATCGGAAGTGCGAATGCTGACATGAGTAACGATAATGGGGGTGAAAAGCCCCCACGCCGAAAGCCCAAGGTTTCCTCGCGCAACGTTCATCGGCGCAGGGTGAGTCGGCCCCTAAGGCGAGGCAGAAATGCGTAGTCGATGGGAAGCAGGTTAATATTCCTGCACTTTTCTTAAGTGCGATGTGGGGACGGAGAAGGTTAGGTCTACCGGGCGTTGGTTGTCCCGGGGAAAGGAGGTAGGCATGCATCTTAGGCAAATCCGGGATGCTTTATGCCGAGCACCGAGACGAGCCCTATTGGGCGAAGTGACTGACACCACGCTTCCAGGAAAAGCCACTAAGCTTCAGCTTAAGAAAAACCGTACCGTAAACCGACACTGGTAGGCAGGGTGAGAATCCCAAGGCGCTTGAGAGAACTCGGGTGAAGGAACTAGGCAAAATGGCACCGTAACTTCGGGAGAAGGTGCGCCCATTGACGTGGTCACGTGCGTGACTGAGCGTCGATGGGTCGCAGTAACCTGGCCGCTGCGACTGTTTATCAAAAACACAGCACTCTGCAAACACGAAAGTGGACGTATAGGGTGTGACGCCTGCCCGGTGCTGGAAGGTTAATTGATGGGGTCAGCCGCAAGGCGAAGCTCTTGATCGAAGCCCCAGTAAACGGCGGCCGTAACTATAACGGTCCTAAGGTAGCGAAATTCCTTGTCGGGTAAGTTCCGACCTGCACGAATGGCGTAACGACAGCGGCGCTGTCTCCACCCGAGACTCAGTGAAATTGAATTCGCTGTGAAGATGCAGCGTTCCCGCGGCAAGACGGAAAGACCCCGTGAACCTTTACTATAGCTTTACACTGAACGTTGAGTTCTTCTGTGTAGGATAGGTGGGAGGCTTTGAAGCGCAGACGCCAGTTTGCGTGGAGCCATCCTTGAAATACCACCCTGAAGTGCTTGACGTTCTAACCTCGACCCGTAATCCGGGTCAGGGACCGTGTATGGTGGGTAGTTTGACTGGGGCGGTCTCCTCCCAAAGAGTAACGGAGGAGCACGAAGGTACGCTCAGCGCGGTCGGACATCGCGCACTGTGTGCAATGGCATAAGCGTGCTTGACTGCGAGATCGACGGATCAAGCAGGTACGAAAGTAGGTCATAGTGATCCGGTGGTTCTGTATGGAAGGGCCATCGCTCAACGGATAAAAGGTACTCCGGGGATAACAGGCTGATACCGCCCAAGAGTTCATATCGACGGCGGTGTTTGGCACCTCGATGTCGGCTCATCACATCCTGGGGCTGTAGCCGGTCCCAAGGGTATGGCTGTTCGCCATTTAAAGTGGTACGCGAGCTGGGTTCAGAACGTCGTGAGACAGTTCGGTCCCTATCTGTCGTGGGCGTTGGAGATTTGAGGGGGGCTGCTCCTAGTACGAGAGGACCGGAGTGGACGTTCCGCTGGTGTTCGGGTTGTCATGCCCATGGCATTGCCCGGTAGCTACGAACGGAAGTGATAACCGCTGAAAGCATCTAAGCGGGAAGCACGCCCCAAGATGAGATCTCCCGAGAGCTTGACTCTCCTTAAGGCACCATCAAGACCAGGTGGTTGATAGGTCAGGTGTGGAAGCGCAGCAATGCGTTGAGCTAACTGATACTAATGAGCCGTGAGGCTTGACCATATAACCCCAAGACGCTTTGTTTGCAGATCCCTCTGCGAAAAGCCCAGCCATCCTTGGCTGGACTCCTCGAAAGAGCGATCGCTTTAACACCGTCTCGATTCGAATTCACCTCGACGCTTGTCACTCGTTTACAACCCTATGTGGAGCCGGCGCTTAACGCGCTGCTCCCACCCCTTCCCTGGCGGCCATAGCGGCGTGGTACCACCTGATCCCATCCCGAACTCAGAAGTGAAACGCGCATGCGCCGATGGTAGTGTGGCTTTGCCATGCAAGAGTAGGTCACCGCCAGGGGCTTTATCCCTAAAAACCTCCACCCGAAACGGTGGGGGTTTTTTCTTGTCTGGACGACGGCGGCGACGA